>CAVYNN010000009.1:0-135665 GCA_963769855.1 uncultured Actinomycetota bacterium | reverse complement strand
GGCGCAGGTGCGGACCGGTCCTGACGGCCGCCTTGGCTTAGGGTGCTGCTGGCGATGGACCCCGCCTCGGTCGCCACGACCGGAACCGCCACGCAGGCTGATGGCTCCCGGCTGACGACAGGAGTGTGCCCAGTGACCCCCCCGGACGCCCCGGACCAGCTGCGCAACGATGCGGAGGCTGTGATGACCCGCTCCCTACCCCGCCCATGGTCGGGACCGGCACCGACCCGTCCCGTGCTGGTCGGCGTCGAACCCTCCCAGAGCGACCGCGTCGTGTCGGAGGCGGCCGACCTCGCCCGGTCGCTCGGCACCGGCCTGGTCTGCGTCTGGGTGGACCCCGCACACCTGGTCGCCGAGCAGGAGCCGGACGGGTCGGTCGACCTGGTGCCGGTCGACTCCGACCACGACGACGACGGCGAGGAGTCGCCCGACGACGCGATCGCCGCCCGCCTGGCCACCCTGCTCGCCCCGACCGGGGTGTCCTGGAGGTTCGTGTACGCCACCGGCGAGGCCGCCCGTGGCCTCAAGGCCGTTGCCGACGAGCACGACGCCCGGATCATCGTCGTCGGCACCCACCGCGCCGGCCTGGCCCACTGGATGAGCCAGGTGATCAGCGGATCGGTCGCCGGGCGGCTGGCCCACACTCAGCGCCGGCCCGTGCTCCTTGTTCCCGCGCCCGCCCACGGCGCGAACCGCAGCGGATCGCACCTGTGACCCGACAGCACCACACCGACCCGTTGCTCGTCGCGACCGTCGCCGTGGGCGGCGGTCTGGGAAGCCTGGCCCGGTACGCGCTGAGCCAGACCGTCCCGACGCGCGCCGGATGGCCGGTCGGCACCCTCGCGGAGAACCTGGTCGGCGCGTTCTTGCTCGGGCTGCTGCTGCAGGGGCTGCTCCGACGAGGGCACGAGACCCCACGGCGTCGCTGGGCACGGCTCACCCTCGGTACCGGAGCCCTGGGCGGCTTCACGACGTACTCGGCGTTCGCGCTCGAGGTGCACGGCCTGCTGGCCGACGGGCGGACCGGCCTGGCGGCCGGCTATGCACTGGCCAGCGTCGTCGGGGGCACCATCGCGTGCTTCGGCGGCGTCGCCCTGGCCGGACTGCTTCCCGGCCGGGCCGCCCCGGTGGTCCGGCCGGTGCACGACGAGTCCACCGCGCAGGCCACGCAGGCAAGCGAGCGTCGGCCGTGACCGCGCTCCTCGTGGCGGTCGTCGGCGGCCTGGGTGCTGCCACGCGGTTCGTCGTCGACGGTTGGTTCCGCGGCCGGTGGGCGGGCCGGCTGCCCTGGGCGACGATGGCGATCAACGTCACCGGCTCGTTCGTCATCGGTCTGCTCGCCGGCGCGCTCGCCACGGGCGCTCTGCCGACCACCGCCTACACCGTCGCCGCCACCGGCTTCTGCGGGGGCTACACGACGTTCTCCACCGCGATGATCGAGACGGTGCGCCTGGCTCACGCCGGGGACACCCGCCGAGCCGCGGCGAACGCCCTCGGCACCCTGATCCTCGCGGTCGCAGCGGCCAGCCTCGGCTTCCTCATCACCGGGCACTGAGCCCGCGCAGCCGCCCCCTCGGTCCAGGCGACCTGGTGCGGGTGCGGGTGCGGCCCGAGCCGGTCGCCGCGGCCGATCCGGAGCCCTGAGGTCGGCCACGGCGACCGGAGCACAGCGGCCCCCGGCAGGCCGGAGAAGCGGCGCCGGCGCCCGGTCTCCGACCCGGTCTGTCAGGCGGAGCGGCGGGCGCGGAACTCCTCGGCGATCTGCTGCGCCTGAGCGCCGATCAGCATCCGGAAGTACTCGAAGGCGAACGCGACGTCCGCTTCCGGGGCGTCGTCGTCGCGAGCGCGGAGCCAGTCCCGCTTGGCGACACGGATCTCCGCGTCGGTCACGTTCCACACCCATGTGGATGGGGTCGAGGTCGGGTCCGCGTCGAAGTTCATGGACGTAATCTTGCACGCCAGAGGCCATGTTCGGGACCAAAGTCCCGAGTATTCGCCCGTCGTGACAGGAGTCATCGACGCTAGGTCGGACAACCGTCCAGGTAGCGGGCCTTAGGGCCTAGATATTCCTGGCCCCCGTTCACCCGAGGGAGTGATGGCGACGGGCGCGCCGAGCCCGACCCGTTCCCTGGGCGGCGATTTGCGTCCAGGCCTGAACCACATCGCTCTCACATGGTGGACGTCAAGCACAGGCTCAGCGGGTGTCCCCCGGCGACCCCGGCCCCACGGCGTTCCGCCCCGCCCCGACCGTGCCGTCACCGCGTGCAAGACTCGCGGCGTGGACTTCGCCTCCGCCTACGCCCAGGGGTTCGTCCGGGTCGCCGCGTGCACCGTGCCGGTCACGGTGGCCAACCCCGTGGCCAACCTTGCCGCCGTGCTCTCCGCGGCCCGCGCCGCGCACGACGACGGCGTGGCGGTCGCGGTGTTCCCCGAGCTGTGCCTGTCCGGCTACGCGATCGACGACCTGCTGCTCCAGGACGCCCTGCTCGACGCGGTGCGCAGCGCCGTCGACGACCTCGTCGCCGCCTCCGTCGACCTGCTGCCGGTGCTCGTCGTCGGCGCCCCGCTGGTGCACGGCAACCGGCTCTACAACTGCGCGCTCGTCGTGCACCGCGGCCGCGTGCTGGGGGTGGCCCCCAAGTCCTACCTGCCGACCTACCGCGAGTTCTACGAGCGGCGCTGGTTCGCCCCGGGCGACGAGGTGGACGGCACCATCGTCGTCGCCGGCCAGGAGGTCCCGATCGGGCCGGACCTGCTGTTCGCCGCCACCGACGTCCGCGGCCTGGTGCTGCACGTCGAGGTCTGCGAGGACATGTGGGTGCCCGTGCCGCCCAGCGCCCACGCGGCGCTCGCCGGGGCGACCGTGCTGACCAACCTGTCCGGCAGCCCGATCACGGTCGGGCGCGCCGAGGACCGTCGGCTGCTGGTGCGGTCCGCATCGGTCCGCTGCCTGGCCTCCTACGTCTACGCGGCGGCCGGCCAGGGCGAGTCGAGCACCGACCTGGCCTGGGACGGCCAGACGATGGTCTACGAGATCGGCGACCTGGTGGCCGAGGGCGACCGGTTCCCGGACGGCCCACGGATCACCGTCGCCGACGTCGACCTCGACCGGATCCGTCAGGAGCGGCTGCGGACCACCAGCTTCGACGACAACCGCCGTGCCCTCGGCTTCGAGCCGTCCGGCGCCATGCGGCGCGTGGAGTTCGAGCTGCACCCGCCGGTCGGGGACATCGGCCTGCGCCGGCACGTCGACCGGTTCCCGTTCGTGCCCGACGACCCCGCACGGCTCGCCCTGGACTGCTACGAGGCCTACAACATCCAGGTCGGCGGCCTCGAGCAGCGCCTGCGCGCGATCGGCAACCCGAAGGTCGTCATCGGGGTCTCCGGCGGCCTCGACTCGACGCACGCGCTCATCGTCGCCGCCCAGGCGATGGACCGGCTGGGGCGCCCGCGCAGCGACATCCTCGCGTTCACGCTGCCCGGCTTCGCCACCTCCGAGGCGACGAAGGACAGCGCCCTGGCCCTGATGGAGGCCCTCGGCACCACCCACGAGACGGTGGACATCACCCCGATGGCCCGTCGGCTGCTGACCGACCTCGGGCACCCGTACGCCGACGGCACCGCGCAGTACGACGTGACCTTCGAGAACGTCCAGGCGGGGGTGCGGACCGACTTCCTGTTCCGCGCGGCCAACCAGCGCGGCGGCATCGTGCTCGGCACCGGGGACCTGTCCGAGCTCGCGCTCGGCTGGTGCACCTACGGGGTGGGCGACCAGATGTCGCACTACGGGGTCAACGCGGGCGTGCCGAAGACCCTGATCCAGCACCTCATCCGGTGGGTCGTCGCCGAGCGGCTGTTCGACGCACCGGTGAACGCGGTGCTCGACCGGATCGTCGGGCAGGAGATCTCCCCGGAGCTGGTCCCGGCCACCGACGGGCACCCGCTGCAGAGCACGGAGCAGGTCGTCGGACCCTACGCGCTGCAGGACTTCACGCTGTTCCACGTGCTGCGGCACGGCGCGCGGCCGTCCAAGGTCGCCTTCCTCGCCTGGCATGCCTGGCGGGACGCCGCCGCGGGTGCCTGGCCAACCGGGTACCCCGAGGACCGACGGCGCGCCTACGACCTCGCCGAGATCCGCCGCTGGCTGCTCGTCTTCGTCCGGCGGTTCTTCGGCAACCAGTTCAAGCGGTCCGCCCTGCCGAACGGCCCCAAGGTCAGCTCCGGCGGCACGATGTCCCCGCGCGGCGACTGGCGGATGCCCTCGGATGCGGACCCGTCCGCCTGGATCGCCGAGATCGAGGCGAACGTGCCCGTCCTGTGACGGGCCGGTGAGCGCGCTGTGCAGTCTCGTCCCGCAGGTGGACGACGAGTCCGTGAGGGCCCACCGCAGGACGGATGCCCAGGTGGGACCGCGTTCCTAGCGTCGGGACATGACGTCGACGCCACTCGGGCCGCTCCCCCGCGGGCCACGCGACCCCTTCCTGGCACCCGTGCCGACCGCGACGTTGGGCGGCCCGGCCGAGCCGGTCGCTCCGCCGGCCCGGTTCTGGTCCGCCGCCCGCACCGGCGCGTCACCCGCCGCGCTCGGCCTGGCGGCGGGGGTGGGCGTCGCGGGTGCGGTGCTGCTCGTCGGGTCCTGGCCCGGACTGGGTCTGGCGCTGGTGGCCCTCGCCGCATGGGGTGTCGCGACACCCGCGCTGGTCCGTCGGCGCCGCCCCGGAGACCTGGTGCTCGCCGGGTGGTCCGCGCTCCTCATGCTCACCGTGGCCGTCCGGGCGGCCGAGTGGGTCGTGGCCTTGTCATGGGTGGTCGGCCTCGGCGTGGCGGCGGTCGCGCTGACCGGCGGACGCACGGCGACGGGCGTCCTGTCGGCGCCGTTCGCCGCCGCCGGAGCGGTGCTCCGCGCCGTGCCGTGGGCGGGTCACGGGTTCCGGAACATCGTCGGTGACCACGGCCGGAGCGCGTTGCGGGCGCTCCGCACGGCCGCGATCGCGGTCGGGCTGCTCGTCGTCTTCGGAGCGCTGTTCGCGTCGGCCGACCCGGTGTTCGCCACCCTCGTCCCGCGCCTGACGCTCGGCGAGGTGCCGCCCCGGGCGCTCGTCGGCGTGCTCATGGCCGTTGTCGCGGCTGCGGCGATCCACCTCGCCGGCACGGGGACCCCATGGGCGGAGACGACCCGACCCGCCGCGACGCCCGCCCGTCCCTGGGAGTGGCTGGTGCCGGTGGCCGCGCTCGACCTCCTCGTGCTGGTGTTCCTCGGTGTCTGGCTGTCCGCGCTCGCGCGGGGCGACGGCTACATCCGGCAGGAGACCGGGCTGACGTACGCGCAGTACGCGCGACAGGGGTTCGGCCAGCTCGTCGTGATCACCGCCCTGACCCTGGTCGTCGTCGCGCTGGCGGCCCGCAGTGCCCCGCTGGACGCGCCGCGCGGACCCGTCGTCGCCCGCGTCGGGCTCGGTGTGCTGTGCGTCGGCACGCTCGGCATCGTCGCCTCGGCGCTGGCGCGGTTGTCGCTGTACGTCGGCGCCTATGGCCTGACCCGGCTCCGGCTGCTGTCGGCCTGGGGGGAGGTGGCGATGGGCGTCGTGGTGCTCCTGGTCCTGGTCGCCGGGTTCCGGTGGCGCGGTGGGTGGCTGCCGCGGGCGGCGGTCCACGTCGTCGCGGTGGCGATGCTGACGCTCGCGCTGGCCAACCCCGACGCCCTCGTCGTCCGCTACGACGCCGCGGCGACCGGCCTGCCCGACGGCCTGGACGTGGCGTACCTGGGCGGGCTGTCGGCCGATGCGGTGCCAGCGGTCGACCGGCTCGACGAGCCGATCCGTCGCGCGATCCTGCTCCGGCTGGACCGGGCGCCCATCCAGGGCTTCGCAGACTGGAACCTCGGCCGCGCCCGCGCGATCGCCGTGCTCAGCGGCCCGACGACCGGCTAGGGCGAGACGAGCCTGACGCGCAGCGCGTCGGCCGCTGCTCGGGCCCGCTCGCGCGCCTCGTCGCAGGTCGCGCCGCGGGCCAGGGTCACCGCGACCCGCCGGTGGCCGTGGACCTCCGGCTTGCCGAACAGGCGCAGCTGCGCGGTCGGCACCGCCAACGCCTGGTCGACACCCTCGAAGACCGGCACGCCGTCCCCGTGCGCCAGCACCGCGCACGAAGCCGCGGCGGGCTCGTCGGTCCCGGCGCCGATCCGGAGCGGGTCGGGCACGGGCAGGCCGAGCAGCGCCCGGGCGTGCAGCGCGAACTCCGAGAGGTCCTGCGAGACGAGGGTGACCATCCCGGTGTCGTGCGGTCGGGGCGACACCTCGGAGAACAGCACCCTGTCCCCCACGACGAACAGCTCGACCCCGAAGATGCCCCACCCGCCGAGCGCATCGGTGATCGCCGCCGCCACCCGGCGGGCCTCGTCGGCGACCCCGGGAGGCAGCGCGGCGGGCTGCCAGGACTCGCGGTAGTCACCGTCCACCTGGACGTGACCCACCGGGTCGCAGAAGGTCACTCCCCCGGCGTGCCGCACCGTGAGCAGCGTGATCTCCGAGTCGAACGGCACGAAGCCCTCGACGATGACGCCGACGCCGTCGCCGTGGCCGGACGCCCGCCCGCCGGTGCGCGCGGTGTCCCACGCGGCCTCGACCTGGTCGAACGTGCGCACCACGGACTGCCCGTGGCCGGACGAGGACATGACGGGCTTGACCACGACCGGCAGGCCGAGCGTCCGGGCGGCCTCGCGCACGCCGTCCAGCGTGTCGGTGAACACGTACGGCGAGGTCGGCAGGCCCAGCTCCTCGGCGGCCAGCCGGCGGATCCCCTCGCGGTCCATCGTCAGCCGAGCGGCGCGGGCCGTCGGGACCACCCGGGTGCCCGCAGCCTCGACCTCGGCCAGCACCTGCGTCGCGATCGCCTCGACCTCAGGCACGACGACGTCGGGTCGTTCGTCGGCCAGCAGCGCGCGGAGCGCGTCGGGGTCGAGCATGTCGACCACGTGCCACCGCGTCGCCACGCCCATCGCCGGTGCGCCCGGGTAGCGGTCCACCGCCACCACCTCGACGCCGAACCGGGCCAGCTCGATCGCCACCTCCTTGCCGAGCTCGCCGGACCCGAGCAGCAGGACGCGGATAGCGCCGGGCGTGCCGGGCGTACCGATGGTTCCGGGGATCATGCGCCGATGATGCCGCGGATTCCGTCGTGGGACGGCACCACGGCGTCGGACACGGCCCCGTAACATGCCTGGTCTAGGTTCACCGTCCAGGCGCCGGACCCGCCGGCGAAGCCATCTGCCAGGAGGCAATCCCCGTGCGCAAGACCCCCCTCGCCGTGGTCGCCGCCGTCGCGGCCGCCCTGTCCCTCGCCGCCTGCTCGAGCGGGTCCACCCCCGGGGCGGGTTCGGGCACCCCGAGCGGCTCGGCCTCGGCCAGCGCCGCAGCGACCTTCGACCCGTCGACGATCGCCAAGGACCCCGCGATCGCGGCCCTCCTGCCGGCCACGATCGCGTCCACCGGCAAGCTCGTGGTCGGCTCGGACACCTCGTACGCACCAGCCGAGTACCTCGGCGAGGACGGCACCACCCCGATCGGCTACGACGTCGACCTCGCCAAGGCGATCGGCGCCGTGCTCGGCCTGCAGGCCGTGGTCCAGTCCGCCGACTTCACGGGCATCATCCCGGCCATCGGCAGCAAGTACGACGTCGGCATCTCGTCCTTCACGATCACCGCTGCCCGCGAGGCCCAGGCAAACATGATCGAGTACTTCAACGCCGGCGAGGCGTTCGCGGTGCCGAAGGGCAACCCCGGCAACATCGCTGCGACCGGGGCCCCGGACAACGTGTGCGGCAAGACGGTCGGCGTGCAGACCGGCACCGTCGAGGACGACGAGCTCACCAACGCCGTCACCAAGGCGTGCACCGATGCCGGCAAGCCGGCGCCCAGCCCGCTGCGGTACACCGCGCAGAGCGACGTGACCACGGCCCTCGTCGGCGGCAAGGCCGACGTGATGTTCGCCGACTCGCCGATCATCGCCTACGCGATCACCCAGACCAACGGCAAGCTCGAGCAGCTCGGGGACGTCTTCGAGTCCGCGCCGCAGGGCATCGTCGTCTCGAAGAAGGACCCGGCCCTCACCTCGGCGATCCAGAAGGCGGTCCAGAAGCTGATCGACGACGGCACCTACGGCAAGATTCTCACCGCCTGGGGCAACACCACCGGGGCTGTGAAGACCGCCGTGCTCAACCCGTCGGCGAGCTGAGCGAACACCCCCATGTCGCTGCAGCAGTCGCCCGCCACCCGGGCACCGGAGCGGATCCACGCGGTCCCGGTCCGGTACCCGGGTCGGTGGGTCTCTGCCGTCGTCGTGCTCGTGCTCACCGCCATGGCGGCGCACGCGCTGGTCACCAACGAGATCTTCGACTGGCCGACGGTGTGGAAGTACCTCGCCGCCAAACCGGTCCTGCGCGGCGTCGGCTGGACGCTGATGCTCACCGTCGGGTCGATGGCGATCGCGGTGGTGATCGCGGTGCTGCTCGCCGTGATGCGGGACTCCCCCAACCCGGTGATGAAGTGGGTCGCCTGGGGGTACATCTGGTTCTTCCGCGGCACCCCGATCTACACCCAGCTCGCGCTGTGGGGCTTCATCTCGGTCATCTTCCCCAAGCTCTCGCTCGGCATCCCGTTCGGGCCCCAGCTCTGGAGCTTCACGACCAAGGACGTCTTCACCGCGGCGGTCGCCGCCCTCATCGGCCTGGCCCTCAACGAGGGCGCGTACCTCTCGGAGATCGTCCGGGCCGGCCTGGAGAGCGTCGACCACGGCCAGCCTGAGGCGGCCCGCGCCCTGGGCATGAAGGAGGGCCAGATCCTCCGCCGAATCGTGCTGCCCCAGGCGATGCGCGTCATCGTCCCGCCCACCGGCAACGAGACGATCTCGATGCTCAAGACGACGTCCCTGGTGATCGCGGTCCCGTTCACGCTCGAGCTGAACTTCGCGACGAACGCGATCGGCAACCGCACGTTCCAGCCGGTGCCGCTGCTCATGGTCGCGTGCTTCTGGTACCTGCTGATCACCAGCATCTTCATGGTGGGCCAGCACTACCTGGAGAAGTACTACGGGCGGGGTTTCGAGCCGCACGGGCCGCAGCCGACCGGGCCGGGCCGGCGCGCCTCCCGGCAGGCCGCGATCAACGCGGCCCGGACCACGCCGAGCGTCGAGGTCATCGACGACATGGGTCACATGACGTCGGGCGGAGGCGACCGGTGACCACGACGGCGCACGACGTGCCCATGGTCGAGATGCAGGGCGTCCACAAGTGGTACGGCCACACCTACGTGCTGCGCGGCATCGACCTGACGGTGCCCAAGGGCACGGTGTGCACCGTGCTCGGGCCGTCCGGCTCAGGCAAGTCGACAGCGCTGCGCTGCATCAACCAGCTCGAGGAGATCGGTTCCGGGCGGATCCACGTCGACGGCGTCCTCATGGGCTACCGCGAGGGCGAGCGCAAGGGCGTCCCCACGTTGTTCCGGCTGCACCCCAAGCAGATCGCGCTGCAGCGGGCGAACGTCGGCATGGTGTTCCAGCGGTTCAACCTGTTCCCGCACATGACCGCACTCGACAACGTGTCCGAGGCCCAGGTGCAGGTGCTGGGCCGGTCCAGGGCCGAGGCGCACCAGCGTGCCTCCGCCATGCTCGAGCGCGTCGGGCTCGCCGACCGGGTCAGCCACTACCCCGCCCAGCTGTCCGGTGGGGAGCAGCAGCGGGTGGCGATCGCGCGGGCGCTGGCGATGGACCCCGAGCTGATGCTGTTCGACGAGCCGACGTCGGCCCTGGACCCCGAGCTGGTCGGCGAGGTGCTCGCCGTGATGCGGGACCTGGCCGCCTCGGGCATGACGATGATCGTCGTCACGCACGAGATCGGGTTCGCCCGCGAGGTCGCCGACCAGGTGGTCTTCATGGCCGACGGCGTCGTCGTCGAGCGCGGCACGCCGGACGAGGTGCTCGGCAACCCGCAGGAGGCGCGGACCCAGGACTTCCTGTCCAAGGTCCTCTAGCGTCGAGGCGGCATGCGGGCCAGGGCCGGCGAACGCCCGGATGCCGCGTGCTGGAGTCAGCGAGCGAGCTTCTGCACGGTCGCGACGAAGTCCGCTAGCTGGACCTGCCAGTCGTCGACGACGAGCACCGGACCGAACTTCGCGAAGCTCGGCGCGTCGTTCCCGCCGGTCGTCACGGCGACGAAGGCGAACCCGCCCGCGTTCGCGGCCACCCCGTCGCCGCCGGTGTCACCGACGAGCACCCCCTGGTGCACGGCGCGCGAGGCCGCCCGCGCGAGCGCGGCACGGTCGGGGTAGATCTCGCCGAAGAACGAGTGGCTCCAGTCGAAGACGTCGAGGTCGAACCCGGCGCTGGACAGCTTGACCCGGGCGCGGATCTTCGAGTTGCCCGTGATGAGGGCGTTCACCCAGCCCTCGTCGTGCACCGCGCGCAGCGCGTCGGCGACGCCCGGCACCGGTGTGCAGGCGTTCGCCGGGCGGGAGTACCACTCGCCGGAGAGCTCCTTGAACCGGCGTGTGAGGGGTCCGGCGACGCTGACCGGAAGGCCCGCCGTCCGCCGCATCTCGTCGAGGATCTGCCAGTCCACCTTGCCGTGACGGTCGACGATCGTCACCGAGTCGTGGCCGCTGACCTCGCGCAGCGCCTGCGCGAACACCCCGAGCCCGCCTTCCGGGCTGTCGTCCAGCAGCAGCGTCCCGTCCAGGTCCCACAGCACGATCACGTCGAACCGCCTCCTTGCACCCGCTCGGGCTTCGACAGACATCCGATCACTCGCCGTCGGGCTGCGGGCGGGACCATGGCCCGGGGCGGGCCTCGTCGGTGGTCCGGCCTAGGCTCCCGCACCATGGACCATGCCTGGCTGGCGCGCTGGCGTCTGGCCAACCAGATCGTCTCGGGCAGCGGTGCGACGACGGCCGCCGAGGTTGTCGGTCGGCTCGGCGCGGTGCAGGGACAGGATCTCCTGCCGGCGTCGTGGGGCGTCGCGCTCCGTGCCCGCGGACTGACCGCGACCGCTGTCGGCGCCGCGCTCGACGCCGGAGCGGTGCTGCGCACCCACCTGCTGCGACCCACCTGGCACCTGGTTGTCCCGGCCGACGTCAGGTGGCTGCTCCGCGCCACGGCGCCACGGGTGCAGCAGCAGGCCGCGAGCAGCTACCGGCGGTGGGGTCCGGACGACGAGACGCGGGCCACCTGCCGCCGGGTCATCGCCGCGACCCTGGCCGACGGGCGGCACCGGACCCGCGTCGAGCTGGTCGAGGCACTGGCCGGGTCGGGAGTCCCGTTGGCGGGCGTCGCGCTCGGCAACGCCCTGATGGACGCTGAGCTGGAGGGCGTCGTGTGCAGCGGGGTGGCGCGTGGGGCACACCAGACCTATGCCCTGCTCGACGAGCGCGCACCCGACCCGGACCGGCGGACCCGCGAGGAGGCGCTGGCCGAGCTGGCGCGCCGCTTCGTCGTTACCCGGGGGCCGGTCACCGAGCACGACCTGGCCGGCTGGGCGAGCCTGACCCTCGGCGAGGCACGTCGGGCGCTGGCCGCCGTCGCCGACGAGCTCGCCCGGTTCGAGGCCGACGGGCTGACCTGGTGGCACGGGCCCGGCGAACCGCCGCCCTCGGGCCTGGAGCACCGCGTCGACCTTGTCCCCACCTACGACGAGCTCGTCATGTCCTACTCGCGGACCCGGGACGTCGTGACAGCCGGGACGCCGTTGTTCGACGACGCGCGGCTCGGGCACTGGGTGCTGGTCGAGGGGCGCGCAGTCGGCCGGTGGGCTTACCGCCGGGATGGCCGCGGCCGCCCGGCGCAGGTGCTGGCGCGCCCGCTGCGTGCATGGTCAGCCGGGGAGCGCGCCGGGGTCGGCCGGGCGGTCGACGAGTTCGCGCGCTTCGTCGGCGCCGACCTGACCTGGGCCGAGGCGCCCGCCTAGCACACGCATCCCCCGCCGCTGCGGGCGAGGCAGGCGCGGGACGAGGCGCGGCTGGTCGGCGACTACTCGAAGCGGATCGCGGCGGCGGCGGCCGCGACGGCCGACTCGCGGTCGCGCTCATCCGCGTCCCGGACCTCCGCGTCGGCGACCATCTGGTCCCGCTCGGCGTCCAGATCTCGGTCGATGTCGCGCAGAACGGCCGCCAGGGCAGCCGCGAGGCCACCCTCGAGCTGAGCCAGCGTGGTGTTCTTGATGAGGAGCCTGCGGTCCGAGACCTCGAGCGCGAGGTCCGGGTCGGCGTGCGCAGACAGGGCGTGGGCGGTCGCCGCATCCTCGATCCGAGCCCGCTCGCCGGCCGTCACCTGCCGCGAGAACACGGCGGGCACCGTGTACCGGGCAGGCTCGTCGGCCGTCCCGAGCTCTGCGGGCAGTCCCGAGACGAGGATGGAGACGAGGCGCAACGGGTCGCCCACCGATGGGTCGTCCGGCCTGGGGTTGGGGTCTATGGCGGCGGACATCAGCGCGCCCCGGACGGGTCGTCCGGCGTGGTGGCCGTCCGGTCCCGCCGAGACCGGTGCCGCAGCTGGCCGATCCGCAGGCTGCCGACGGCCAACGCGACGATAGCGACACCGAGCCCGGCGATCAGCAGCATCAGCGCGAGCGGGGCGGACCCATGGAACCCGAGGAAGGTCACAGCGACCGGTGCCCTGTTCTGCAGCATGAAAACCACCAGGGCGACCAGCACGAGCACGCCGATGCACAGCCCGACCCAGACCGCCCCGGCCCGGGTGCGGGCCACCGGCAACGGCCGCCGGCTGGAGGCGGCGGCACCGTCGGGGACCGTCGGGGTACGCGCCGTGTCGTCGGCTGCGGCGGGGTGTGCGAGGTGGCGGACGGGCATGACGCCCTCCTGAGAAAGATGCCGGATGTCGGGCTCACCGAAGGGCGGGTCGTCGTTCCGGGACTGCTTCGAGACTACGCCGGTACGCCCGGACACCGCCGCCGCGCCGGACCGCACGGCCGTCACGGCCGCAGCTCGTCGAGGAGCGCGTCCAGGTCGACCAGGGCGACCCGGGTGGCCGAGTCGCTGATGCCGTAGGGCAGCACCAGGGTGCGGTCGTGCAGCATCCCGCCGCACGAGTACACGACGTTCGGCACGTAGCCGGACCGCTCGTCCTCGGAGGGCACGAGCATCGGGCGCTCGAGCCGGCCGAGGACCTTGGTCGGCTCGTCGAGGTCGAGCAGCAGCGCGCCGATCCCGTAGGTCCGCATAGGGCCGACGCCGTGGGTCAGGGCGAGCCAGCCGCGCTCGGTCTCGATCGGCGGTCCGCAGTTGCCCAGCTGGACCAGCTCCCAGGCCAGCTCCGGCCGCTGGACGACGACCGGCTCGTCCCAGTAGAGCAGGTCGTCCGAGGCGCAGACCGAGTTGCTCTCTCGGTCGGCGCGGGACATCGCCAGGTAGCGACCGCCGACCTGGCGTGGGAACAGCGCCAGGCCCTTGTTCCGGGCACCCGGCCCGGACAGCGGGGTCGCGGAGAACCGGGTGAAGTCGTCGGTCCGGAGCAGCTGGACCGCCACGTGGCGACCGTCGAAGGCGGTATAGGTGCCGAGGTACTCCACGGCGTCGTCGGCGCCGACGAACCGCGCCATCCGGACATCCTCCAGGCCACGGCTCTCGGCCGGGCCCCGCGGCATCAGGACCCGCTCCCCGAGCGCCGAGCCGTCCGGGAACTCCACCTGGTAGGTGCTGCCGGCGATCCACTCGAACCGTTCGATCGTCCGCACCGCGGCGCCGCGGGTCAGCCGCTGGTCCCGGAGCTCGTCCAGCACGCGGTCGAGGTCAGCCCGTCCGAACGTCGGTGCGAGGCTACCGAGGACGAAGTCGGAGTTGATCCGGTCCCCTCCGAAGTCGTCCAGCTGGTGCTCGAACGCGATCCGCGAGTACTCGCCGGGGCGCGCCGTCGGCAGCACGGCGACCGGGGCGGCCGGGTCGAGGGTCACGACGTCGTCCCGGTCGATCACCCCGGTGCGCAGCTCCATGCTCGACAGGTGCCCCTCGCCCACGGCGCGCAACGTCATGACGAAGCGGGTCGACCCGGCGGGCAGGCCGCCCTGGTCGGGGTGCGCCACCATCGACGGGTTGAAGAGCGCCGCGGCCTCGACCGCGTACTCCTGCGTGAAGTAGGCGCCGATCAGCCGGCGCCTTCCGGGTGTCAGGCGGCCGGCGCCGACGAGGCGGTGGCGCATCAGGGCGAAGTGCTCGTCCCAGGTGGCCTCAAGGTCCCGGTGCCGTCGGTCGAAGGCAGCCGACAAGGTGCGCAGCAGGTCGTCGACCTCGGACTCGGACAGCTCCAGCACACGATCCAGAACCACGGCCGACCGTGACTCACCCGAGGCGAGGAGCTCCTGACCCGGCAGGAAGAGCGTGCTCACCACGCGGGTCGGGTCGGGGTGCAGCACCACGTCCGTGCGCCGCACCCACTCCGGACCGCTACTGCCCTGCTCGTCGACGGCGGTCACCGCCCGGCCGCCACAGGGACCGCCTGCGCCAGCTGCCGGCAGGCCAGCCATGCCAACGTCGACTCGGCGCCCTGGTTCAGGTTGACGTCGCCCCGTTCCAGGCCGTCGAACCCGCCCCCGGTCGCAGCGTCACGTACCGGCACCCCGCTGTCGTTCTTGCCCTCGAACCACGCCACGCACAGGTCGAGCACCGCGAACCAGCGGCCGTCGCCCGTGCTGCGGAACGCCGTCGCCGCCGCCTCGGCGAGCGCTGTCACCTCGATCGGCTGCTGGTCGAAGCCAGGCCGGGCGTCCCCGCGGGCTCGTCCACCGGCGGGGACGACGGACAGGTGCCCGTCCACGGTCTGCTCGTCGACCAGCCAGCGGAGCAGGTGCAGGCCGTCGCGCAGCAGGTCGGCGTCACCCAGCTCGGAGCCCAGCACGACCATCGCCTCGGGCAGCACCGCATTGGCGTAGGTCAGCCGGTCGGTCGGCCAGGGCCACGCCCGGTCGTGGCGGGGCCGCGGCAGCACGGCGCGGGCATCGCGCAGCAGCTGCAGCACCGCGCCGTCCTCGGGCGAGGCGCGGTGCAGCTGTGCGGCTCCGAGCGCGGCATACGCCATCGCCCGAGGGTGGACGGAGCGTGCGGCCAGGGCCTCGATCGCGCCGCGCCGGGCGTCGGCCGCCAGCCCCGGGTCCGACAGGTTCACCGCGGCAGTCCCGAACGCCCAGAGCGCGCGGCCCCAGTGGTCGTCGGACGACGGCACGTCGACCCAGACCCCGTCGGCCGTGCGTCGGTTGTGCATCAGCCCGCCCGGTCGTTGGGCGGAGCGGAGGAAGCGGAGGTAGGTGGTCGCCATGACGAGCACGTCCGGCGTCGGGTCAGGGGTCCGTGCGGTCACGACGAGCCCGCGTGCGACGTCGTCGACGCACATCCCGTTCTCGAGCCGCGGGCTGGTGCCCAGGGCATGCTCGAACAGGCCGGTCGGCGTCGTCAGCCGGGCCAGCTGGGCGAAGGGCAGCGCGCTGCCTCGGGTCGTCGGACCGGCCATCAGACGGCGGCCTTGAGAACCACGCCCTGCACGGACGCCGCCAGGTCGAGGTAGCGCGCCGCCACCGCCGGCCAGAGCAGCGAGGTGGCCAGACCTCGGGAGATCGACGCCATCCGGTCGGCGAGCCCGTGCACGTTGAGCACCCGACCCAGCGCGTCGGCGATCGCCAGGGGGTCGCGCTGCGGGACGAGCAGGCCGGCGCCGCCGGAGAGGAGCTCGACAGCGTGCGGGAACCTCGTGGAGACCACGGGCTTGCCGGCAGCGACCGCTTCGGTGAGCACGCCGGACGTCACCTGCTCGCGTGAGTCGTAGGGCAGCAGGATCACGTCGGCCCGCCGGACGACGTCACGCAGGGCGGGACCGGCAAGGTATCGCCCGTCGAACCGGACCCGCTCGGTGAGCCGCAACCTGCTGGTCAGCGCGACCAGGCGGTCGCGATAGGCCTCGCCGTCGCGCTCCAGCACCCGCGGGTGCGTCTGACCCACCACCTGGTAGTCGGGCAGGGGCATCCGGCGCCGCAGCTCGGCCAGCCCGAGCAACGCCCACTCGATCCCCTTGCCCTCCGAGAGCAGTCCCCAGGTCAGCACCGTGCGCCGACGGGTGGTCCCGTTCGGCAGGGGGGCGATCGGGGACCGGTTGTCCTCGGCACCGTGGGCGATCACCGACACGCGGGCCGGGTCGACACCCCAGCCCGCGACCAGCCGGTCACGTGCGGTCGTGGTCATGGTGACCAGGGCGGCCGAGCTCTCGACCAGCTCGGCCAGCACCCGGTACTGGTTGGCGGTCGGCTGGGTCAGCACGGTGTGCAGCACGGTGATCACCGGCACGCGGAGGAGCGCGACGACGTCGAGCACGTCCTGGCCGTCGGCACCGCCGTAGATGCCGTACTCGTGCTGGACCACCGCGACGTCGTACCGGTCCAGCGCGGCGGCCGCGGCGGCAGCCCCGCCGGCCTGCCCGGCGACCCACTGGTGGACCACGGGAAGGGCTTGCGGCTCGGGCTCGTCGACCAGCCGCACGACGCCCACCGTGGCGCCCGCGGCGGTCAGGTGCGAGACGAGTGCCTCGCTGAACGTCGCGATGCCGCACTGGGTGGCGGGGTAGGTGGACAGGACGCCGAGACGGACGAGCATGGGTCGCTTCTTCCGCGTTGCCTTGCCGCAGCGAACATGCTGCCGTGCACGGAGAAGGGGAAGGCCGCGTCCCTGGGATGCCCCGCCGACAGGCGGTGCCGGACCGGGCGCCGACGCCCGACCCTGTGTGAAGGTTCCTGGCCAGGGTACCGCAGTGCGCCGAGCGACCCCGGGCGTACGCTCGCGACGACACCGGGAGGTCGCCGTCAAGGTCGCCGTGCTCGCCTCGATCGCCCATCGCGTCCCGCCGCGGTCCTACGGGCCGTGGGAGCAGGTCGCCGCCACCCTGACCGAGGGCCTCGTGGCCCGTGGGCACGACGTGACCCTCTTCGCCACGGCCGACTCGATCACCTCCGGCCGGCTGCACGCCGAGGCTCCCACCGGGTACGAGGAGGACCCCACCGTCGACGCGAAGGTGGTCGAGGCGCTGCACATCGCCGCCGTGTTCGAGCGCGCCGACCAGTTCGACGTGATCAGCAACCAGTTCGACTTCCTGCCGCTGGTCTTCTCCCGGTTGACGTCCACACCCGTGGTCACGACGATCCA
Organism: uncultured Actinomycetota bacterium; assembly: GCA_963769855.1. Lineage (GTDB taxonomy): Bacteria > Actinomycetota > Actinomycetes > Actinomycetales > Cellulomonadaceae > Cellulomonas. Next base: position 118,482 of record CAVYNN010000009.1, on the reverse strand, counting down.
CGGCTTCTCCTCCGAGCGGATCGTGCCCGTCTACCGCGCCTACGACGACGTCGTGCACTACGTCGCGATCAGCGAGTCCGACCGACGACCCGATCTCGGCTACGACGCGACGATCCACCACGGCATCGAGACCGGCGCCTTCAGCCTCGGCGCCGGCACGGGCGGCTACCTGCTGTTCCTCGGCCGGATCCACCCGGACAAGGGCACCGCCACGGCGATCGAGGTGGCCCGCCGCGTGGGGATGCCACTGGTCATCGCCGGCGTCGTCCAGGACGCCGACTACCACCGTCGCGAGGTCGAGCCCCACCTCGACGGACGGCAGGTGAGGTACGTCGGACCGGTCGGCCCGGCGGAACGTGACCGGCTGCTCGGCGGCGCACGTGCGCTGCTCCACCTCATCGCGTTCGACGAACCGTTCGGGCTGTCGGTGGTCGAAGCGCTGATGACCGGCACCCCGGTCGTGGCGTACCCGCGTGGCTCGATGCGCGAGATCGTCCGGCCGGGCGTCTCGGGCTTCCTGGTCGACGACGTCGCCGGTGCCGTCGCAGCGGTCGCGGAAGCAGGGCACCTGGACCGCGCTGCGTGCCGCGCCGACGCCCTCGCCCGGTTCTCCGCCGACCGGATGGTCGACGACTACGAGCGGTTGTTCCGATCGGTCGCGGCGGGCCGCCCACCCGAGGTCGCACCGCGCTGAGCCGGCGAGGTCCGCCGCCGAGGCGGAATGCTGGCGCGGGCGGGGCGTTGCACCGGGCATGAGCAGAGCTGTGCTGATGGAGTCGTTCGGCGGTCCCGAGGTCCTGGAGGTCCGGGACGTGGCCGAGCCGCACGCCGGTCCCGGAGAGCTGCGGGTCCAGGTCTCGGCGGCCGGGCTGAACCCGGTGGACTGGAAGATCGCGTCGTCGCCGCGCGCCGCCGCCGCGTACGGGCTCACCCTGCCCGCGGGCTTCGGCAACGACTTCGCCGGTGTCGTGGACGAGGTCGGCGAGGGCGCACCCGGATTCGCGGTCGGCGACCGCGTCTTCGGCGGCGCCCGGGGCCGCGCGGTGGCCGACCACGTCGTCGTGCGCCCGGGTGCCGACACCGTGCTGCCGACGCCCGACGGCGTCACCGACGCCGTGGCCGCGACCCTGGCGATCGCCGGTCTCACGGCCGGCGCGGTGCTCGCCGTGACGAACGTGCACGAGGGCGACACCCTGCTGGTCGGCGGTGCCGCCGGCGGGGTCGGTGTGCTCGTCGTGCAGCTCGCCCGGCTGGCCGGCGCCCGGGTGATCGGGACCGGTGCTCCGGGCACCGCCGATTTCCTCCGGAGCCTCGGCGCCGAACCCGTGACCTACGGCGACGGCTTGGCCGAGCGGGTGCGTGGCCTCGCCCCCGCAGGGGTGACCGCGGCAGCCGACCTGGTCGGGGACGAGACCGCCCGGGCCGCCCTCGACCTGGGCGTGCCGGCCGACCGGATCGCCACCATCGCGGCGGCCGACCCGCCCGCCGGGGTGCGCGCCACCGGTGGTCGCGAGGCTCCCGAGGGGGCGCTGGCCCGGATCGCCGGGCTCGTCGCCGCCGGCCAGGTGACCGTGCCCGTCGCCAGCACCTACCCGGTCGCGAAGATCCGCGAGGCGGTCGAGGTGCAACGCGGCGGTCACGTGCACGGCAAGGTCGTCGTCCTGCTCGACCGCTGAGCCGGCTCGGCCGCCGGGCCGCGGCTCAGCCGACGGCTTCGAGCGCCGAGTCCTCCTCGCGAGCTGCCGGCACAATCCGCGCCCGGCGCGTGACGAGCGACGACCCCGCGATGACCAGCGCGAAGCCGACCAGCGTCCACCCGGTGACGCGCTCGTCGAGGAGCACCACCCCCGCCAGCACGGCGACCGCCGGGTTGACGTACGTGACCGCGGTCGCCCGCATCGGGCCGATCTCGGCGACCAGAGCGACCATCAAGGTGAATGCCGCGGCGCTGCAGACCAGCGCGAGCACGACGACGCTGGCGACCACCGACCGGCTGGGCCACGACGTCGGCCAGGCGCCGGTGAAGGCGACGATCGGCGCGTAGAGGAGCGCGGACACCGCGAGCGAGACTCCGGCGATGCCGATCCCGGGCGCCGTCGGCATCCACCGGGCGATGATCGCCGGGCCGAGGGCGTAGCCGAAGGCGACGACGGCCAGGCGGGCGACCGACGGCAGGTCGGTGCCACCGACGTCGAGGCCGACGATCGCCGCGACACCTGCCATGCCGAGCGCGATGCCGAGCCAGTTGACCGAGGACAGGTGGGCCCGCCGGCCGAGCAGGACGCCGACCAGCACACCGGCCAGGGGCACGGTGGCGATGAGCAGGCCCGTGGTGGAGCTCGGCAGGTGCTGCTCGGCCGTGTTGAGGAAGTACCAGGGCAGCACGATCTCCACGACCGTGTACGCGAGCAGCGGCCGCCACCGGGCCAGGACCCGGGGCAGCTCGCCGCGGACGGCGGCGATCGGGACCAGGACGGCACCGGCGATCGCCGTCCTGGCCAGGATGAGCATCGTCGGCGCGAGCTCTGCCACGGAGATCTTGATCAGGGCGTACGGGATGCCCCAGACGATGCCGAGCGCGATGAAGAGGACGAGCCCGCGCCGAGTCATCCGCACATCCTCCGATAGCGGGCCGGTTCAGTCCATCCGCTCAGGGTCAGAGGCGCGCCGCGCCCGTCTCGCCGCGGGTCAGGGCATCGCGGATCTCGCGCAGCAGGACGATGCTCTCGTCGGGCGCTGCGTCCACCTCGGGGCTGTGCGAGAACCGACGCTTGGCCGCCTCGTACGGCTTGACGATGAAGAAGTAGACGACGAACGCCAGGATGAGGAACGCCACCAGGGCGGTGAGGAACGGCCCGACGGAGACCAGACCTCCCGGCTGCCACTGGTCGAAGTTCGGCGCCCCACCGGCCTTGGCCAGGAGTTCGATGATCACCTTGGTGAAGGCCGTGACCACCGCGCCGAACGCCGCACCGATGATGAACGCGACGGCAAGCTCGACGAGGTTGCCCCGCATGACGAAATCCTTGAAGCCCTTCACGGTGGTGCCCCAATCCTGGCTCGGACGATGGACGGACCTGCGCCACGCGGTGCTGCGTCCCGCCTGCGTGGGCGCCACGCCGCGGACTTTTGAGTACCACCGAACCCGTCGCGGTGCCCGGTGGAGCAGCTCAGCCGGGGGCGGCCGGGCTGCGGTACAGCCGCTCGACGATCTGCGGCACCGCGTCCAGGAACGCGGCCCGCCGCAGCTTCATCGTCGGCGTCACGGCCCCGCCGGTCTCGCTCAGGTCGGCCAGGACGAGGGCGAACCGACGCACCTGCTCGGCGGTCGAGACCCGCGCGTTCGCCGCGGCGACGACGGGTGCGACGGCCGCGACGAGCCTCGGGTCGGCCACCTCGACCGCCCCACCACCGGTCGGCGGCCGCGCCGGACCGAGGTCGGTGATGCCGTGGTGCGCCGCCCAGGCCGCAAGGGAGTCCGGGTCGAGCACGACGAGGCCGACCAGGTAGGGCTTGCCCTCACCGACCATCACCGCGTGCGCGACCAACGGGTCGCGCTCGACCTGTCGCTCCCAGTCCTCGGGCGAGACCGTCTTGCCGCCCGAGGTGACCAGGACGTCCTTGAGCCGGCCGTGCAGGGTCAGGCGTCCCGCCTCGTCGAGCGAGCCGAGGTCGCCGGTCCGGAAGAAGCCGTCGACGAACGCGTCGGCGTCCTGCGCACGGTTGCGGTACCCGGGCGACACGCCGATGCCACGGGCCAGCACCTCGCCGTCGTCCGCGATCCGGACCGTCGACCCGGGCATCGGGACGCCGACAGTGCCGGACCGGATCGCACCCGGCAGGTTCCCGGTGAGCGGCGCGGTGGTCTCGGTCAGGCCGTACCCCTCGATCACCGGCACGCCGATGCCCCGGAAGAACAGGGAGAGCTCCGGATCGAGCGCCGCCGCGCCCGAGAGCAGGAAGTCCACCCGCCCGCCCAGGCGGGCGCGCAGCCGCCGGTAGAACAGCCGCTCGAAACCGGCGTGCCGGACGCGCAACGCCAGGGGCGCGGGCACCGTGCGGCCGGCGTCCAGCTCCTCGGCGTACCGCCCCCAGGTGACGGCGGTGCGCTGCGCCGACGCCCACACGCGGCCGATCCGTCGCTCGGCGGCGGCCTCGGCGGCGGCGGCCTGGACCTTCTGCAGGACGCGCGGGACCACGACAAGGAACGTGGGCCGCAGCACGCCGAGCGTCGCCACGACGTCGCGCGGCTCCGCCAGGTGGGCGATCCGCATCCCGCCGGCGAGGCAGACGAGCTGCAGCGCGCGCGCCAGGACATGGGCGAACGGCAGGAAGATGACGGTGCTGCCGCCGTCCCGGACCACCGCGGAGTAGGCGGCCGCGACGCTGAGCACCTGCCCGACGAGGTTGCGGTGGGTCAGCAGCACCCCGCGAGGGGCAGCCGTCGTGCCCGACGTGTAGACGATCGTCGCCACGTCGTCGAGCGCCGCGCCCGTGCGACGTTCGTCCAGCAACGCGTCGGGTACCCCGGACCCGAGCGCCACGAGCGCCGCGAGGTCGCGACCGTCGGCCGCGTCCATCGACCAGACCGGCGCCGACTCCCCCACCTCGGCCAGGGCCGTCGTGAGCAGCGCCACGTGGTGCTCGCCGCCGCCTACCGCCAGGCGCACGCCGGCGTCACGCACCACCGCCGACACCTGGACCTGGGCCGACGTCTCGTAGACGGGGACGACGACCCCACCGGCGTACCAGACCGCCATGTCGAGCACGGCCCACTCGTAGCGGGTCGGCGCCATCACCGCGACGGTGCCCCCGGGCGCGACGCCCGCCGCGACGAACCCCTTGGCCACGTCGCGCACCCGAGCCTCGAACTGCTCGACGGTCACCGGCAGCCATGGTCCGGTCACCGGAGCGCCCGGCGCACGGACATCGAAGGCGACCGCGCCGGGGTGCTCGGTGACGCATCGGACCAGCAGGTCGGTGGTGTTCCGGAGTCCGGTCAGATCGGCAAGCGGTGGGGTGGACGTCTCGCGCACAACGCTCGTCTCTCGGGCAGAGGCGCGCGGGGCGCGCACGGTGGGTTCATCGCCACCATGATCGCCGAGACGCCCGGTGGCTGCCCACCGTAGGGTGGCGCCGACGAAGGGAGCCGCCGTGGATCAGGAACGACGCCGCGCACTCGTGGGGGTCCTCGTCGCGCTCGCGCTCGGCGTGCTGCTGGCCCTGGCCGGCAGCCACCGGGGGGCGACCGTCGGTGGTGTGCCGCTGTTCGCCCTCGCCGTGCTGGTGGCATTCGGCGTCCAGATCGCCGCCTTCGTGCCGGCCTTCCTGCGGCAGACCGAGACGTTCTACGACCTCACCGGCAGCCTGACCTACGTGCTCGTCACGCTCGCGCTGCTCGCCCTGGCGCCGGTGCGCGACGCGCGGGCCGTGCTGCTGACCGCCCTGGTCGTCATCTGGGCGCTGCGGCTGGGCACGTTCCTCTTCCGGCGCGTGCGGCGAGCCGGCAAGGACGACCGGTTCGAAGAGATCAAGCCCTCGGCGCTCCGCTTTCTCATGCTGTGGGTGGTCCAGGGACTGTGGGTCACCTTCACGGCGATGGCCGCGTGGGTCGGGATCACCTCCTCGCGGCGCGAAGGCCTGGACGTGTTCGCGATCCTCGGCACCGTGGTCTGGGTCCTGGGCTTCGCGCTGGAGGTCGCCGCCGACCGGCAGAAGTCCCGGTTCCGGGCCGACCCGGCGAACGGGGGCCGGTTCATCTCGGGCGGCGTCTGGTCGTGGTCACGGCACCCCAACTACCTCGGCGAGATCGTCCTGTGGGTCGGGGTGGCGATCATCGCCGTCCCGGTGCTCACCGGTTGGAGCTGGGTGGTGCTCGCCTCGCCCGTCTTCGTCGCGCTCCTCATCACCCGGGTGAGCGGGGTCCCGCTGCTGGAGCAGAAGGCCCGGGCCCGCTGGGGCGGCCAGCCCGCGTACGAGGAGTACGCCCGGAACACGCCCGTCCTGGTCCCCCGGCCGTGGGCGCGACGCGGCTGACCCGCCGCCGGACGATGTTCCACGGCCGGCTTGACGTCGAGCACCTGCAGCGGCCTTGGCTCGGGTGGCAGGGCTTCGCGAGCCGACTTAGCGTCGAAGGGACGACGGTCGACGGCCCCAGGGGCCGGAAGGCGGTGACGACAGTGGCACGGATCGCATCCGAGGTGCTGATCGAGCGCTTGGCGGACTGGGGCGTCGACACCGTGTTCGGCCTGCCCGGCGACGGCATCAACGGGCTCATGGAGGGGCTGCGCCGGCATGCAGGACCGGGTCCGGTTCGTGCTGGTGCACCACGAGGAAGCCGCGGCCTTCATGGCGACCGCGCATGCCAAGGCGACCGGCCAGATCGGCGTCTGCCTGGCGACGTCCGGGCCCGGCGGCATCCACCTGCTCAACGGCCTGTACGACGCCAAGCTCGACCACGTCCCGGTGCTCGCCATCACCGGCATGCAGGAGACCGCGTTGCTCGGCACCGGCTACCAGCAGGAGGTCAACCTCGACAAGCTCTTCATGCGACGTGGCCGAGTACGACCAGATGATCTACGAACCCGGCGCAGCTGCCGGCGGTGGTCGACATCGCGATCCGGCACCGCGCTCGCCCGGCGCGGGGTCGCGCACCTCACGGTCCCCAACGACATCCAGGTCGCCGACGCCGGCGCGGACCCGTGGCAGCACGTCGGCACCCGCCGGCCGCCGCCCACCGCGCCGATCTACCTGCCCGCGCCCGGGCCGCCCGCGGGACGAGGACCTGCAGGCGGCCGCGGCCGTGCTCAACGCCGGCGAGAAGGTGGCGATCCTGGTCGGTGCCGGTGCCCGGCACGCCCGGGACGAAGTGCTCGCCGTGGCGGCGAACGCTCGGCGCGCCCGATCGTCAAGACGCTGTCCGGCAAGGCCGTGCTCCCCGACGACTCACCCGTACACGCACCGGCGGGATCGGGCTGCTCGGCACCCGCCCGTCCGAGGAGCTGATGGAGGAGATGCGACACCCTGTTCCTGGTCGGCACGAACTTCCCCTACACCCAGCACCTGCCCGCCCCGGGGCAGATCCGGGTCGCGCAGATCGAGGCCGACCCGGTCCGGGCCGGCGGCCGGATCCCCACCGAGGTGCCGGTCGTCGGCGACGCCAAGGCAGGCCCTGGCGGCGCTGCTGCCGCTGCTGACAGCAGCGCCAGCGACCGAGCTCTTCCTGGACGAAGTACCAGAAGCGGATGGCATCGCTGGCGCGAGGACATGGCCGCCCTGCAGAATCGCCGAGCCGCGACCCGATCGCCGCCGCAGTACGTGGTCGGGCGTGCTCGACCGAGCTCGCCGCCGACGACGCCATCCTCACCTGCGACTCCGGGACGATCGCCACCTGGGCGGCGCGGCACTGGCACCATCCGCGGCGGCCGCGAGTTCTATCCTGTCCGGCAACCTGGCCACGATGGCGCCGGGCCTGCCGTACGCCATCGCGCATCCAGCATGCGTTCACCCGGGCCGCCAGGTGATCGCCTACGTCGGTGACGGCGGCTTCGCCATGCTCATGGCCGAGTTCCTCACCGCCATCCAGCACGAACTGCCGGTCAAGGTCGTGATCAACAACAACGACTCGCTCGGCCAGATCCTCTGGGAGCAGATGGTGCTCGGCTACCCCGAGTACGGCGTGCGCTTCGGACGCCGCCGGGGACTTCGCGGCCATGGGCCGACCGCCATGCGGCGCGCTCGGCATCCAGGTGGAGAAGGCCGGCGACGTGCGAGCCGCGCGATCGCAGCAGGCCCTGGCGCATTCGACGGCCCGGCGCTGGTCGACGTCATCGTCAACCCCGACGAGCCGCCGATGCCCGGCAAGGTCAGCTACGAGCAGGCCAAGAAGTTCGCGAGGCGTTCCTGCGCGGCCAGCCGCACCAGGCCACCATCGCGACCACCCTGTTCCGCGACAAGCTCTCCCAGCTGGGGCACCGGTGACGGCCGTCGCCGTACCGAGCCCCGTCCGGTGGCGCGACCGGCTGGCGCACCTCGAGCTGCGCCGCCTCGAGGCCGAGCTGCGCGAGCCGGGTGGACGGCGAGGTGCGGTTCGACGTCGGCGCCAAGGGCGCTGTACGCGACCGACGCCTCCAACTACCGGCAGGTGCCGCATCGGCGTGGTCGTCCCCCGCGACGCGTCGACGCCGCGGTGCAGGCGGTCGCGGTCTGCCGCGAGCTCGGCGCCGCCGGTGCTGTCCGCGCGGCGGCGGCACCAGCCTGGCCGGGCAGTGCGTGCAACGCGGCGGTCGTCGTCGACTGGTCGAAGTACTGCCACCGGCTGCGTGCACGTCGACGTCGAGCAGCGCACCGCCGTCGTCCAGCCCGGGCATCGTCCTCGACAAGCTCAACCAGGCGCTGGCGCCGCACCAGCCTGATGTTCGGCCCCGATCCGGCCACCCACTCGCGGTGCACGCTCGGCGGGATGATCGGCAACAACTCCTGCGGCGCGCACCGCGCAGGCTACGGCGGCAAGGCTGGTCGACACGTCGCGGCGCCTGGAGATCCTCACCTACGGCGGCGATGCGGATTCTGGTGTCGGTCGCGACCGACGACGACGAGCTGGCGCGCGATCAGCGCCGCGGGCGGGCCGCGCGCGGCGAGATCTACGCGCGGCCTGAGGCATCTCGCGACCGGTACGCCGACGAGATCCGCGCGCGCTACCCGGACATCCCGCGCCGCGTCTCCGGCTACAACCTGGACTAGCTGCTGCCCGAGAACGGCTTCCACGTGGCCGGGCGCTCGTCGGCACGCGAGAGCACGCTGCGTCACCGTCCTGCAGGCCGAGCTCCCGCTGGTGCCGAGCCCGCAGCACAAGGCGCTTGTCGTCCTCGGCTACCCCGAGCATCGTCGAGGCGGCCGACGTGGTCCCGCGGGTCGCTCGCGCATCGCCCATCGGTGCTCGAAGGCTTGGACGACACGCTCGATCGACTTCCAGCGCGATCGAAGGGCCTGAACGCCGACGCGCTCGACCTGCTTCCGGAGGGGTCCGGCTGGCTGCTGATCGAGTTCGACGGGGACATCCCAGCCGAGGCCGACGAGCAGGCGAAGCGACTGCTTGACGACGCGCGCGGCGACGGCGAGCACGGCCCAACCCACACGGTCGATCGAGGATCCGCGCACCAGGACGAGCGAGCTCTGGGAGGTGCGCGAGGCCGGCCTGGGAGCCACCGCCCACGCGCCGGGCAGCATGCCGGACACCTGGCAGGGCTGGGAGGACGCCGCGGTGCCGCCCGACCGGCTCGGCGACTACCTCCGCGACTTCCGCGCAGCTGCTGCGAGCGCGTTCGACTACGACACGCGCCTGCGCTGTACGGCCACTTCGGCCAGGGCTGCGTGCACACCCGGATCCCGTTCGAGCTGCAGACCGCGGAGGGCATCGCCACCAGTACCGCTCGTTCATCCGAGAGGCCGCCGGACCTGGTCGTCCGGTACGGCGGGTCGCTGTCCGGCGAGCACGGCGACGGGCAGTCACGCGGCGAGCTGCTGCCGAAGCATGTTCGGTCCCGAGCTCATCGCGTCGCGTTCGGCGAGTTCAAGGCGGTCTTTCGATCCCGCAGGACCAGATGAACCCGGGCAAGGTCGTCGACCCGTACCGGCTCGACGAGAACCTGCGGCTCGGGCGCCGTCTTCGCGCCCAAGGCCGATGCCCGACCCTCTTCGCGCTACCCGCGACGACGGGGGCAGCTTCGCGCGGCGCGGCCTCGCGTTGCGTCGGGATCGGCAAGTGCCGCGGCGACGCAGGGCGGGGTCATGTGCCCGTCAGCTACCGCGTGACCCGGGAGGAAGAGCACGCCACCCGGGGCCGGGCCCGGCTGCTGATGGAGATGGTGCGCGGCACCTCGAGGTCCGATCACCGACGGCTGGCGCTCGGCCGCAGGTCCAGGACGCGCTCGATCTGTGCCTGGCGTGCAAGGGCTGCCAGCAAGGAGTGCCCGGTCGACGTGGACATGGCCACCTACAAGGCCGAGTTCCTCGCCCACCACTACGCGGGCCGGCTGCGGCCCCGGCCGCGCACTACTCGATGGGCTGGCTCCCCGCTGCTCTCCGCGGCTGGCTTCGCCGCGCGCCGGGCCTGGTGAACGCCGTCGCCCAGCTCGCGCCGGCCGCCCGGCTGGCTCAAGCGGCTCGGCGGCGTGGCGCCGGACCGGCAGGTGCCGCGCTTCGCCCGCCAGCGGTTCATCAGCTGGTACCAGCGTCGGGGCCACCGCGGCGACGGCTCGCGCGGGGAGGTGCTGCTCTGGCCGGACACCTTCACCAACAACTTCCACCCGGAGGTCGGCAAGGCCGCCGTCGCGGTGCTGGAAGACGCCGGGTTCCGCGTGGTGCTCCCCGACAAGACGCTGTGCTGCGGGCTGACCTGGATATCCACCGGCCAGCTCGGGATGGCCCGGCGGGTGCTGAGCCGGACCATGGCCGCGCTCGCGGCGCACGTGCAGGCCGGCGGGCTCGTCGTCGGGCTCGAGCCCAGCTGCGCCGCCGTGTTCCGCTCCGACGCGCGCCGAGCTGCTCCCTCACGACCTCGACGTCGCCCGGCTGGCGCAGCAGACCAGGACGCTCGCCGAGCTGTCCCGGTGCAGACCGACGGCCGGGCGCCGCCACACGTCGGCGGCGACGGCCGCTCGCCCAGGTGCACTGCCACCAGCACGCCATCCTCGGCTTCGACCCCGACGCCGGAGCTGCTGCGGCGGGCGTGGATCGTGGCCATGCTCGGTGAGCGGGTGCTGCGGCCTCGCCGGCAACTTCGGCTTCGAGCGCGGCCACTTCGACGTCTCGGTCCGCGTCGCGCAGCACGAGCTGCTGCCGCGCTGTGGGCCGGGCCGGGCTGGACACCGACCTGCTGGCCGACGGGTTCTGCTGCCGGACCCAGGTGGAGCAACTCACCGGGCGGCGACCTCGGCACCTGGCCGAGGTCCTCGCCGACGCCCTGCCTGGCGGCGACCGGTCCCCCCGCAGGCGCACCGGGAGCGCGCAGCGGATCCGGCACGCCGACCGGTACGGCGCCCCCGACGACGGCTGGCCGACGTGACGGGCTCCGTGCGCCAGGTCCGCGCGGCCGCCTACCGCATCCCGCTGCCGGCTCCGGAAGCCGACGGGACGTTCGAGTGGGATGCGACAACCATCGTGGTGGTGCAGGTCCGGGCCGATGACGTCGTGGGCCTCGGCTGGACGTACTCGGACGCCGCCGCTGCCGGTGCGGTCGGGTCGCTGCTTGCCCCGGTCGTCGAGGGTCGGCCGCTCGACGACGTCCGCGGGGCGAACGTCGCGATGCGCGGCGCGCTGCGCAACGTCGGGTCGTCCGGGATCGGCGCCGCGCCCTGTCCGCGGTCGACGTGGCTCTCTGGGACGCCCACGCCCGCGCCTCCGGCACGAGCCTGGTCGCAGCGCTCGGCGGCGCTCGTGCCGAGGTCCCGGCCTACGGCAGCGGCGGGTTCACCACGCTGGACGGCGCAGCGTTGGCCGACCAGCTGACCAGCTGGGTGGAGCAGCAGGGCGTCCACGCTGTGAAGATCAAGGTCGCCGAGGCGCGCGGCACCCGCGAGCAGCACGACCTGGCCCGGACCGAGACCGCCCGCGCGGCGGTCGGTCCGGACGTCGACCTGTTCGTCGACGCCAACGGCGGGTACACCCGGTCCCAGGCGGCCCGCCTGGGCCGCCGGTACTGCGATGAGCTGGCGGTGCGCTGGTTCGAGGAGGCGGTCAGCTCCGACGACGTTGCCGGGCTGGCACTGCTGCGCGGCGCGCTCGACCTGGACATCGCGGCCGGCGAGTACATCTGGCGGTCCATCGATGCGCAGCGACTGCTCGCCGCGGCGCGGTGGACTGCCTGCAGGCGGACGTCACGCGGTGCGGGGGTTCACCGGCTGGCTCGACGTCGCCGCGCTCGCCCGCGCCCAGCAGTCCAGACGTCCACCCACTGCGCGCCGCAGCTCTCGGTCGCACGCCGCATGCGCCACTCCCGAGGCCCGGCACGTCGAGTGGTTCGCCGATCACGTCCGCATCGAGCGGCTGCTCTTCGACGGGTGCTCGAGCCGGTCGACGGCTGCTCACCCCGGACCGTTCCACCGCCCGCCACGGCCTGACCTTCGCACCGCGGATGCGGTCCGGTACCAGGTGGCGGGGCGCCTCTGTAGTCGCGCTCCCGCGCCGGTACGGCGCCGGTTGCCCCGCGTGACGGATCACCGGGCTGATAGGCGATCATGGGGGCTCGGATCGACGTCGAGACCGGCGGCCGTCCGGGCAGAACATCGGCGGACTGGCGCACGGAGAGGTCGGCAGTGGAAGACCCGAAGACGGTGCTCGTGGTGACGCCGAGCCTGGGCGGGCACTACTTCGGGGAGCTGCTGGCCGGCCTCACCCGGGAGGTCGCCGGGGCCGGCGGGCGTCTCGTCGTCGTCGAGACGCTCCCCGAGTCAGCGCCGCGCGACGAGTCCGGCGAGCCAGGCGACTTCGCGGTCCCGGTGGCCTGGTCGCACGTGGACGGCGTGGTGTCGATCACCACTGCCGTCGGCGCGCCGTACCTGCGCGGGCTGCGCCAGGCGGGGCGACCAGTGGTCCTGTCCAGCACCCTGATGGCCGACTTCGACGCGCCCGCCGCCATGCCGGACAACCATGGCGGCACCTACACGGCCGTCGAGCACCTCATCTGGCACGGCCACACCCGCATCGGGTTCGTCGGCAACGTCGCCCAGCAGGACATCCGCGACCGGCTCGCGGCCTACCAGCTGGCTCTCGAGGCCTACGACCTCACGCCTGACCCCCGGGACGTGTTCACCGTCCCGGACAACGGCGAGACCGGCGGGCGGCAGGCCGCCCACGCCCTGCTGGCACGCACCGACCGGCCGACCGCCCTGATGGTCGCCACCGACCGCAACGCGATCGGGCTCATCGGCGCGCTCACCGACGCCGGGATGCAGCTGCCCGACGAACTGGCGATCGTGGGGTTCGACAACATCGAGGCGGGAGCCCTCACCGTCCCCGCGCTGACGAGCGTCAACCAGCCGTTCGACGAGGTCGGGTCCCTCGCCGGTCGTCTGGTGCTGGCCGCGATGCGGGGTGAGTCGGTGCAGTGCGGTGTGTTCACCCCGCCATCGGGCGCGCTGACGCTGCGGACCTCCTGCGGATGCGCCGCCGGTGGGACGCAGGCGCCCGAACCGTCGAGCGGCCTGCTCCGTGACCAGCTTCAGGACGTGCTCGTGGGCGCGCTGGTGACCAGCGACGACGTCGAAGCCCGGGACGCGGTGCTGGCGGCGATCGACACCATCGAGCACCTGGTGACGTCCGGTGAGCCGGTGACCGAGGCGCAGATCGACGCTCAGATGAGCGTCCTTCGCCGACTGACCACCCGCCCGACCGCCTTGCGTCGGATCGTCGACGCGGTGGCGGCCTACACCGAGGGCATGCTCACGCTGGATCCCGCAGCGTCGGCCCGCGTCGCGGCCGCGCTCTGGAAGCTCCAGGCCGGCGCGTTCCTCGGCCAGGTCGACGAGAGCGAGACGGCGATCGCCGAGCAGTACGTCGTCGATGCCGGCCTGCTCGACACGACCCGGACCGACCCGCGCACGCTCGACTGGCTGGCGGGCACGCACATCAAGGCGGGAGTCCTGGCGCTGTGGACCGACGTGCCGTCCAGCGGAGACCTCGAGATCGTCGGGCGCTACGACCCCGCGGGCCGCATGCCGAACGACGTCGGGACGCGCACGAGCGTCCAGTCCTTCCCCCCGGCCGCCCTCCTGGACCTGGTCGACGCAGCGCGGCGGGAGATCTGCCTCGTCGTACCCGTGCGCGCCGCGACGCACCCCTGGGGACTGCTCGCCGTCATCGGAGCCGTGGACTCCCGGTCGACCCGCGAGACCTACCAGCACTGGGCGGGTCTGCTGTCGACGGCGCTGGACTCTCAGCGGCTGCAGCAGGAGGTCCGCAAGTCCGCTCTTTACGACGCCGTCACGGGGCTCCCGAACCGCCGCCTCTTCCTCGAGCGGCTCACGACGGCCATCGCGCGCCACGACCGGTCCGGGACTCCGTTCGCCGTGCTGTTCCTCGACCTGGACAGCTTCAAGCTGATCAACGACTCCCTCGGGCACCAGATGGGCGACGGCGTCCTCGCCGCGGTCGGCGACCGGATCCGACGTGAGCTCCGGACCGTGGACACCGGTGCGCGGTTCGGCGGCGACGAGTTCGCGATCCTCTTGGACGACACCGGCCCGGAGGGTGCGCTGCAGGTGGCCCATCGGGTGCAGGGCGCTCTCGCCGAGACCCTCGACCTGGACGGCGCCGACATCACGGTCAGGGCCAGCATGGGCATCGCCACCAGCTCGGTCGAGTACACGTCCGCCGAGGACGTCCTGCGCGACGCCGACGTGGCGATGTACCGCGCCAAGAGCGACGGGCCGGGCGCCGTGGCGTTCTTCGACGAGGCGATGCGCGCGCACGCCGTGCGCCTGCAACGGCTTCACACCGAGATCGCCCGCGCCCTGGAGCAGCACCAGTTCGAGGTCTTCTACCAGCCGATCGTCGACCTCACGTCGGGTCGCGCCGACCGGTTCGAGGCCCTCGTCCGTTGGCGCCACCCCCAGCGCGGCCTGGTGATGCCCGACGAGTTCCTTCCGGTGATGGAAGAGACCGGGCTGATCATCCGGCTCGGCTACTGGATCCTGGACGAGGTGTGTGCGCAGCTGGCCCAGTGGGGTCCGCGCGTGGTCAGCGTCGCCGTGAACATCTCCGACCGGCAGTTCTGGCACCGGGACCTGCTGCCGCGCGTCGTCGAGACCCTGGCCCGGCACCACCTCACGCCGGACCGGTTGACCCTCGAGATCACCGAGGGCGTCCTGATGCGGCGGCGCGAGGTTGCTCGGCACCTGATGCAGCAGCTGCACGACGCCGGCCTGCGCTTGCACATCGACGACTTCGGGACCGGGTACTCCTCCCTGGAGACCCTGCACCGGTTCCCGGTCGACGCCTTCAAGATCGACCGCTCCTACCTGCGCAGCCTCGCCAGCGGCGAGCACACCACCGGGCTCATCACCTCCCTGGTCGGCCTGGGCAGGTCCCTGGGGCTGGCCGTGGTCGCCGAGGGCGTCGAGACCGGAGAGCAGCTGGCATTTCTCCAGAGCATCGGGTGCGCAGCGGGTCAGGGCTACCTGTTCACGCCGGCGGTCAGCAACGAGCAGGCCTGCGACCTGCTGGGCCGCGACCTGGCCAACAAGGCCGACGCCACGGGGCCTGTCACGTGCCCGTGAGCGAGACGGGCACGCGCTGGACGCGACCCATTCTCAGCGCGTCCGGCTGAACTCGATGACCGCGCGACCCGCGGCGTACAGCGCGTCGGCGACCGCACGTGGATCGCTGAGGTAGCCGCTGACCATCGCGCCGTCCCGGAGCATCACGAGCTCATCGGCGACCCGGTCGGATCCTGGAACGCCGATCTCGTCGAGCAGCTCCTGGATGGCTGCCTTGAACCAGCGACGATGCGCGTCCACCACGTGCCTGACCGGGTGTTCGGGGTCGGCGTACTCGGCCGCAGCGTTGATGAACGGGCAGCCGCGGAACCCGGGGCTGCAGCTCTCGGCACCGATGGCCGCAGCGACGATCCGGAACACCTCGGGGGCGTCGCCCGCCGCGGCCCGGGCGCCGGCGATGGCGTCGCGCTCCCACTGCGCCCGCCGCTCGAGGTACGCCACGATGAGGTCGTCCTTCGTCGGGAAGTACCGGTAGAAGGTGACCTTCGTGATGCCGACCCGGGCCACGATCTTGTCCGCGCTCACCGCGCGAAGCCCCTGCCGGTAGAAGAGCTCGGTCGCGGCGTCGACGATCCGTTCGCGCATCGGCACCTGAACGGTCGACGGAGGCCCGGACGCTGCGCCCTCGGTGGCGCCGTCCGCTGCTCCGGCCATGTCTGCCCGTGTCATGTGGCCCACGAGTCTGCCACACCCCCACCCCGTCTCAGGGGCCGCCCGAGTGGCGGCCCGACTGGCCTTGCGCTCCGCCGCCGGGTGACGTACCGTCGGTGGAGTTACTAGTAAGTCTACCGCACTGAAGGAGAACGGCACATGACTGAACCCATCCCCGTCGTGTTCGTCCACGGCCTGTGGATCCACTCCGCCGCGTGGCAACGCTGGCTCGACCTGTATGGATCCGCCGGCTACGCCCCGATCGCCCCCGGCTGGCCCGGTGACGCCGCCACGGTGCAGCAGACACGCGGGAACTCGGCGGCCGTGGCGAACAAGGGCATCGACGACATCACCGATGGATACGCGCGGATCATCGACGGGCTGGCTGCCAAGCCGATCGTGGTCGGCCACTCGTTCGGGGGCCTCATCGCCCAGAAGCTGCTGGCCGCGGGCGTCGCTGCGGCCGCGATCGCGATCGACCCCGGGCAGATCAAGGGGGTCAAGCCGCTGCCGTTCGCTCAGGTCCGCTCGGGCCTGCCCGTGCTGTCCAGGCCCGGGAACAAGGCGAAGGCAGTGACCCTGACGAAGAGCCAGTTTCGCTACGGGTTCGGCAATGCGGTGAGCGAGGAGGAGTCCGACGAGCTCTTCGACGCCTGGACGATCCCCGGGCCGGGCAAGCCACTGTTCGAGGCCTCGGCCGCCAACTTCACGAAGGCCTCGCCGGCCGCCGTGGACACGAGGAAGCGGGATCGCGGGCCCCTGCTGATCATCGGCGGAGGCAAGGACCACACCGTGCCCGAGGTCGTCGCCAGGGCCGCCCACACGCTCTACGCCGGATCGGGTGCCGTCACCGACTACCGGGCATTCCCCGACCGTGGCCACTCCCTGGTCCTCGACCACGGCTGGCGCGAGATCGCCGACTACACCCTGACCTGGCTGAACGGCCAGGGGCTGTGAGAACCCAGAACGTCGACCAGCACTCCCCTCACCGAAAGGACAGACTCATGCGCACACCCTCAGGTCTCCGAACCCGGACGATCCGACTCACCGTGGCCGGGCTCGCACTGCTCGGCGTCATCGCCTTCCCCAGCGTCGTGGCCGCGGTCCCGACCGTGCACGACGGCCCCTCGGGTGTGAAGCCCACCATCGTGCTCGAGCACGGCGCCTGGGCCGACGGGTCGAGCTGGAGCGGCGTCGTCACCCGGCTGCAGAAGGACGGCTACACGGTGGACGTGCCGCCGAACCCCCTGCGCGGCGTGGCCAGCGACTCGGCGTACCTGGCCAGCTACCTGGCCACCGTGCCCGGCCCGATCGTCCTGGTCGGACACTCCTACGGCGGATTCGTCACCACCAACGCCGCGACCGGCAACACGAACGTCAAGGCCCTCGTGTACGTCGACGCCTACATGCCCGCCCAGGGCGAGACGCTCAACAGCCTGACGGCGCAATTCCCCGGGAGCAAGATCGGACCCGCTGCGCTGAACTTCGTCCCGTCGGCCGGCGGCGTCGTCGACGCCTACCTCAAGCCGGCTCAGTTCGGGGCCATCCTCGCGAACGATCTGTCGGCCACCCAGGTCGCCGAGCTCGCCGCCACCCAGCGGCCGATCGCGGCCTCGGCGCTCGGCGACGTGTCCGGTCCCCCGGCATGGGCGACCATCCCCAGCTGGTCCGTCATCGGAACCGACGACCACGCCATCCCCCCGGCCGCGCTCGAGTTCATGGCCCAGCGCGCCCACGCCAGAACCACGACGATCGACGCCTCCCACCTGTCGCTGATCTCTCAGCCAGGCACCGTCACGCGTGTCATCGAGCAGGCCGCCCGGCACACCTCCTGAGCCGTGTCCGGACCACTGCCGCTGGTGTCCGTCAGTACCGGGCACCAGCGGCAGCGCCGTGCGCGTGCACAGCCCGAGGCCGTGGTCCGCTAGATCGCCAGCTCGGCGTTGCCGGGCCCGTAGTTCTTCAGCACCACGAGTGGCTCGCTGCCGGAGCGGTTCTCGATCCGCACGCCGGCCTGCGCGGCAGGCGCGGAGACGAAGTACTCGTCGCAGGTCAGCTCGTTGATCCGGGCCATCGAGATCGCCGCGAGCTCACGACCGTTGATCGTGCCGTGTCCCTGGATGGCGATCAGGCCGTACGCGTCCTGCTCGGTCAGGGTCACAGAGCGACCGGGCAGCACGGTCAGCTCCTTGGCGCTGAAGCTGGGCGACTTGTAGACGATCCACCGCTCCACGACGTCGGTGCCCTCGAGCGCCACCGAAGCAGGGGTCTCGTAGGGGATCAGAGCCCGGTTGGCCCGGAAGTCGGGGTCGGTGTTCAGTGTCCAGTCGAGCAGGTCGACGAGGACGTCGTAGTCGCCGTGGTGCTCGTCGGGGACGTCCTTCCAGAGCAGGTCGAGACCGACCTCGGCGTTGTTGCTCCACGACTCGAACATCGACAGGACGTCCGAGGCCTCCTGCGGCTCGTAGGTGCAGATGCTGCCCGGGGCGTGCAGGACACCGGCCGGGATGTCCCAGCCCTGGCCGAGCCGTGCCCGGTAGCCGTAGGCCAGCTCGGTGATGCGGTTGTCGCCCCCGAGCGCATGCGCTCGCAGATGCTCCACGACCTGCTCGCGGGTGACGTCGGGCCGTAGGCCGAAGTACGAGATCGGCTGCTCGCCCAGGTAGTTGTTCATCTGGGGCGGGTAGTAGTAGGCCTCGGGCTTGCCCACCTTGCCGACCAGCGCCGCCTTCTCGTCCGACGCGTGCACGTGGAACGGCAATGCCAGCAGGTTGTCGTAGAACTTGGCGAACGCGGTCCAGGCCCGGTACCGGTCCCACAGCCGTGCGCCGATGACGTCGGCCTTGCCCGCTGCGATGATCTCGTCGAACGGCACCAGGGAACCGTCCGGACCCACGGCGAGGCTCAACCCCTCGTACGGACCCGTCAGCGGGCCGTTGTCGGCCCGGATCGGGCTGGCGATCCAGCGCTCGTCGATGCCGCCCCGCCCCTTGGCGAACGGGTAGTAGTCGTCGGGGTGGAGCCGCAGTCGACGGCCCGGGGTGCAGAAGGCCCGCGGCACCCACGCCGGGGCGAGGCGCAGGATCCCCCCGTTCTCGTTGAGGACCCGGTCGATCGCCGAGGCCCTCGACACCACGGGGAGGTCGAAGGTCGTCCCTGTTGTCGTCCGCACGGCTGCTCCTGTCTGGTTCGTTGTGCTCACGCGGCGGCGCTCAGGTGGATGCTAGGAGCCGCGCGGCAGCCTGCAGATCGCCGAACGAGCGGTTGCCCGACATCGGACCTCGTTCCGTCACCGCGATCGCGCCGGCGACGTTCGCGTAGCCCAGCGCCTCGGTGGCTCCCATCCCCCGCAGGTAGAGGGCGAGGAAGGTGCCGCCGAAGCAGTCGCCGGCGCCGGTCGGGTCGACCTCGTGGACGGTCAGGCCCGGAACGGCGACCTCCGCACGGCCGGGTTCGAAGAGGCTCGCTCCGCGTGCCCCCCGCTTGACGACGACCACCTGCGCCGCGTCGGCGAGGAGCCTCCTGGCGCACTCCTCGTCGGTGGCGCCGCCGAGGAGCACCTGAAGCTCCCCTTCGCTGGCCAGGACGAGCTGGGCACCGCCGAGGATCTCGCGCAACGCCAGCAGGTAGTCCTCGTCGGTGAGCATCTCAGGCCGCAGGTTCGGGTCGAACGAGACTGGGACGCCGCCAGCACGCGCCGCGGCGAAGACCTCACGGAGCGCCCTAACGGCCCCCGCACTGAACGCGCTGCTGCCCATGAGGTGGACGCAGTCGACACCGCGCAGGACCGCCTCGGGGTCGTCGGGCCCGAACCGGCCGGAGGCGGCCTCGGCGACATGGAACAGGAACGTGCGGGACCCGTCGCTCCGATAGCTGACGAAGGCGACACCGGTAGCGGCGTGCTCGTCGATCCGGACGTGCTCCAGGCTCACCCCGCTGGATGCCAGGCGCGTCAGGCACATCCGGCCGAAGTCGTCCGCTCCGACCGCGCCCACCAGCGTCACCGCTGCCCCGCACAACGCCGCCTGGTCGGCCAGGATCGCCGGCGCGCCGGACGGGAACGGCCCGATCCAGGTCCCCGGCTCGACGAGCGACTGGTCGACCGTCTCGGCGACCATCTCGACGAGGATCTCGCCGATGCAGAGCAGTCTCGGCACGGCCGGCCACCTCCGCGCTACGCCGAGATCTGCCCGCGGAGCGCCTCCGGCAGCAGGTCCCCGTGCGCCTCGACCATGGCGTTGCAGAGCGCCCAGATCTGCTCGACGGTCAGGCTCGCGGCCGTGTTCGCGTCGACCATCGCCGCGTTGCGCAGGAGCCGTGGGTCGCCCTGGACGGCGGCGTTCACGGTCAGCAGGCCGGTGCTGATGTACGCAGCGTTGACGGCGGCGAGCTGCACGGGCAGGGCGCCCATCGCCTGCGGGTGGATGCCCTCGGCGTCGACCAGCGCCGGCACCTCGGCGGTGAATGCCGCGGGTATGCCGTCGATGAGCCCCGCGTTCGGCACGTTGGCGACGATCGTCCGCGGCGTCCCGGTCACCATGCTGTGGATGATCTGCGGCGCATACTCCTGCGCCTCGTGCTCGCGCTCGCCGATGTCCTCCCCGGCCTGCACCGCGCGTCGGGTCTCCTCGTACTCCGCGACGTTCTCGCGCGAGATGCCGAGGTAGTCCCCGACCGGGATGCGCAGCCGCTCGACCTCCGTGTCCGAGTGCATGTACCAGGGCAGGTACTCGGCGGAGTGCTCGGAGGACTCCGTCGGGTAGTACCCGAGGCGCCGGTACATGTCCACGCGCACGCGTCGGCGCAGCTCGGCGTCCTGCGCGATCCGCTCGTCCAGGCGCGGGTAGAGGTCGACCCCGTCGTGCTGCAAGGAGAGGATCCACGCCTGGTGGTTCACCCCAGCGCTGACGTAGGTGACCTCGTCGAACGGAGCACCGACGATGTCGCACAGACCGCGCACCGTCCAGTACACCGAGTGGCACAGCCCGACGACCTTGAGCCGTGGTGCGACGGCGTGCAGGTACGCCACGTTCATCGCCATCGGGTTGGTGTAGTTGAGCAGCCACGCGTCGGGGCAGATCTCGAGCATGTCGGACGCGATCCCGGACAGCACCGGGAACGTGCGCAGCCCGCGGAAGATGCCACCGATGCCGACCGTGTCGCCGATGGTCTGCCGCAGGCCGAACCGGGCGGGCACCTCGAAGTCGACCACCGTCGCCGGGTATCCGCCAACCTGGATCGAGTTGATGACGAAGTCGGCGCCGGCCAGCGCCCGGCGTCGGTCGAGGTGGGAGGTGATCGTCGGCGTGGCGCCCAGGCGCGCGGCGGTGGCGCGGGCGATCCCCTCGGCCGTGGCCAGGCGCTCGGCGTCGATGTCGTGCAGCTGGATCCGCAGATCCGGGAGGTCGCCGAAGGCGATCAGGTCGGCGAGCAGGTCACGGGTGAAGACGACGCTACCCGCGCCGAGGAAGGCAATCGTGGTCATGCACAGACCCTGGACCGGAACGCGCAGATTTGCAAGATCTGCGCAGACCTGCGCACCAGATGGATGGCCCGGCTACACGACGTGGAGTCGCGCCCCGCTCTCGCCGAGCTCGCGCAGCCGCTCCGGATCGGCACCGCTGTCGGTGACGATGTCGTCGACCCGGGCCAGCGGCACGATCCGCGCGAACGTCACGCGCCCGATCTTGGAGCTGTCGGCGATGACGACGCTGCGCCGCGACCGCTCGAGGAAGTTGCGGTCGGTCTGCGCCTCCATCTCGTGGTAGGTGGTGCACCCCTCCAGCAACGACAGGCCGTCCACCCCGATGAACGCGATGTCCAGGTGGTAGTTGTCCAGCATCCGCTCGGCCGCCGGCCCGACCATCTCGTACGAGGGGCGGGCCACGCCGCCGATGACGACGAGCGTGATCTGAGGGCGTGTGGCCAGTTCAGCGGCGATGTTGATGGCATTGGTCACCACCGTGAGGCCACGCCGGTCGATGAGTGCGCGGGCGAGCTCGGTCGCGGTCGAGCCGCCGGTGAGCCCGACCACCGCCCCGTCCTCGACGAGCGCCGCCGCGGCCCGCCCGATCCGCTGCTTCTCGGCCTGGTTGCGCGTGGCCTTGACCCGCACCGACAGCTCCTGGCCGGCATCCCCGGGGATGGCCCCGCCGTGGGTACGCACCAGCAGGTGGCTCGCGCTGAGCGACTGCAGGTCACGCCGGATCGTTGCCCCGGACACCCCCAGGGACGCCGCCAGCTCGGCGACGTCGACGCTGCCGGTCTCCGCCGCTCGGTCGAGGATCGCTGCCATCCGCTCTGTCTTGTGCACGGGAGCATGCTAGAACACGCAGCCAGGTTGCGCATATGAAACGCCGAACCCGTACTTTCGATCATCTTCGCCCCGAGTCGCGGCCAACTCGACCGTTTGCGTTGACGCTCAGCACGGCCGGCTCTACTGTTTGCGTGAAGTGCGCAGGTTGCCGCGAGGCATCGCCACACGACTGCGCAAGTGATCAACACGGCGCGCCTGCCTGGCGCGTGTGGACCAGACCCAAGGGAGGGCCCCGGACCATGACGACACGGCACTCACGGGCGATTTGGCGGAGAACCGCCGGACTCGCCGGACTCACCACCGTCGCTCTCGTCGCAGCAGCCTGCAGCGGCGGCAGCAGCGGCGGCGCAAGCACTGCCACATCGGGCGCGTCGGCCGACACGGCAGGGCAGACCATCACCGTTGCCCTGCCGACCGACCCGCCGCCGGCGGCGGACCTTGCCGCGTTCACCGCGCAGACCGGGATCAAGGTCACCTGGGCCTCCTCCGACTGGGACAGCCTGCAGACCAAGATCTCCGCCGCCGCGGCCGCGAACACCTACTTCGCCGACGTGACCAACGTCGACTGGTCACGCGTCGGCCAGCTGGGCAAGCTCGGCTGGTTCCTGCCCCTGGAGACCTACCTCGACGTCAACGCGCTCAAGGCGGACATGCCTCAGCTGGGGTCGTTCACCTTGGGCGGGCACGTCGTCGGGGTGCCCTACGACTCCTCGTACATGGTCACCACGGTGAACACCGAGCTGTTCAGCAAGGCCGGCATCACGACGATGCCGACGACGATCGACCAGTACACGAACGACCTGAAGCAGATCAAGGCCAAGGGCGTCGTGCAGTACCCGCTGAACATCCCGTTCGCCGCGGCCGAGGGCCTGTCGACCTACTGGTACGAGACCACGGCGGCGTTCGGTGGCACCGTGCTCGACGCCGCCGGCAAGCCGCAGTTCACCGACCCGAGCTCGGCCGGCTACAAGGCCGCCCAGTGGATGGTCGACGCCATCAAGGGTGGTCTGGTGCCTCCGGGCAACATCAACGTCAACGACAGCCAGGGCGAGCAGACACTGATGGCCCAGGGGCTGGCCGCGAGCACCTTCTCCGACTACTCCGGCCTGATCAACAGCCTGTACAACGTCACGGACAGCTCGACCGTCAGCGGCAAGATCCAGTACCTGCCCACCCCCGGCGTCAACGGTCCGGCGTCCAACCTGTCGAACCCCGACGGCATGGGCATCCCGAAGCAGGCGAAGTACCCGCAGGCGGCAGCCAAGTTCATCGACTGGTTCGTCAGCGCCGCCACGCAGGAGGACTTCTCCGGGCTCAACGGCCAGGCCAAGGTGTGGGGCTCGTCGTTCATCCCGTCCCGGCTGAGCGTGGTGCAGAAGCTGTCCCAGGCGGGAAGCCTCGCCGACGGTGAGCGTCTGGCCGCCATGCTCAAGACCGCCCAGCCGGTGTTCCCGCAAGGAGCCCCGACCTGGTACCCGACGTTCTCCAACGCCGTCTACACCAACCTGCACGCTGCGGCGACCGGGTCGATGAGCGTCGCCGACGCCATCAGCGCGATCGTGGCGGTTGCGAACCAGCAAGCGAGCAGTTCCTGATGTCCGCCCCGCGGCGGTCGGCACGGCCGACACCGCGGGCGGACGACGCCATGCGTGACGAGGTGGTCGAGGTCGGTCGCTCCGACCTTCCGGGCTCGGCCACCCGTCCGCATCGGCGGCGCTTCGATGCGCTGCCCTACGCGCTCGTCGCCCCGGTGGCCGTCTTCATCGTCGGACTGGCTATCGTCCCGGCGCTGTTCACGATCATCGAGTCGTTCTTCAGGGTCAACGAGCTCGATCCACCCACGCGGTTCACCGGGTTCGGGAACTTCGTGGCGATCTTCCGCAACCACGCGGTGATGAGCAGCGTCGGGAACACGGCGTTCTACGTCGTCGTCGGCGTGGGCCTGTCGACCGTCCTCGGCATCGCGATGGCGGTGCTGCTGCAGCACCCGTTCCGGGGCCGCGGCGTGGTCATCGCCGTGATGATCCTGCCCTGGGCGCTGCCGGGAGTCGTGGAGGGCATCCTGTGGTCGGGCATCTTCGACCCCAACGCCGGGCTGATCAACAGCCTCATCGCCACGTTCCACCTGGGTTCCGGTGACGGCGTGCTGCTCGGCCAGAACCGGCTCCTGACGATCACCCTCATCGAGCTGGTCCAGGTCTGGCAGATGACCCCCCTGTCGACACTGCTGATCTTCGCCGCGCTCCAGCTGATCCCGAACGAGCTGTACGAGGCGGCCACCGTCGACGGCGCGAACCAGTGGCGCAGCTTCCTGTCGATCACGCTGCCGTTGGCCCGCCCGGGCATCGCCGTGGCGATGGTGCAGGCGCTCATCGCGACCCTCAACATCTTCGACCAGCCCTACATCCTCAACGGAGCCGCGTCCACCGGGTCCTCGGTGACGATGCAGACCTACTTCGTCAGCTTCCAGAACCTCAACTTCGGTCAGGGCTACGCGCTCTCGCTGCTGGTCGCCCTGGTGACGGTGACGTTGTCCCTCTTCGTCGTCCGCTTCGTCTACCGGAAGGTCGAGCTGTGAGGGCCCGCCGACACCCGTTGCGAGCAGTG
This sequence comes from uncultured Actinomycetota bacterium, assembly GCA_963769855.1. Taxonomy (GTDB): domain Bacteria; phylum Actinomycetota; class Actinomycetes; order Actinomycetales; family Cellulomonadaceae; genus Cellulomonas. The sequence continues at coordinate 93,633 of CAVYNN010000009.1, read as the reverse complement.
GCGCTCGTCCTGGTCATCCTCTGGTCGATCGTCCCGATCTACTGGGCGACGAAGACCGGCCTGCAGACCGAGAGCGCCGCTCGGTCCCGTCCGGCCCAGTACGTGCCGGTGCACCCGACGCTGAGCAACTTCCGGGCGCTGCTGTTCGCGCACACCGACGTCGCCGCCGGGATCCGCCGCTCGTTGCTCAACATCGTCGTCGAGTGCACAGCGGCGACCATCGTCACCGTGGTGCTCGCCGCGCTCGCGGCGTACGCCTTCGCCCGGTTCCAGTTCCGCGGCCACACCGTCCTGTTCTACGGGGTGCTCGCCACGATGGCCTTCCCGCCCTACACGACGCTGATCCCGCTGTACCGGATCATGAGTGCGTTCGGCCTGGTGAACACCTACACCGGCATCGTCCTGGTGTACGTCTCCGGGTTCCTGCCGCTGGCCGTCTGGGTGCTGCACAACTACTTCGTGAGCATCCCGATGAGCATCGAGGAGGCCGGCCGGATCGACGGCGCGGGCCGGCTGCAGGTGCTCTGGCACCTGGTGCTGCCGCTGGCCGTCCCCGGGATCATCTCGACCGCCCTCATCACGTTCCTGTTCGGCTGGGCGCAGTTCCTCTTCCCGCTGGTGCTCTCGACCGACCTGTCCACCCAGCCGCTCACCGTGCTCATCGCGGCCCTGCAGGGACGACACATCGTGCCGTCCACCCTGATGAGCGCGGCGGGCATCATCGCCATCGCCGTGCCGGCCGCCATCGCGCTCGCGTTCAACCGGTACATCGTCAACGGCCTCCTCGCCGGGAGCACCAAGTGACGTCACCGGCCGGTCGTACCTCCTCCGAGCGCTCCATCGTCCTGATCGGGGCGGGCAGCACCGTCTTCACCCCGGGACTGCTGACCGACCTGGCATCCTCAGGCACCTTCGACGGCTGGACCGTCCACCTGGTCGACACCGCCGCCGACGCGGCCGAGACCATGGCTCGCCTCGGCCGGCGGATCGCCCACGACCGGGGCTCCGCGCTGCGTGTGGAGGCGCACACCGACCGACGCGAGGCACTGCCGGGGGCCAGGTTCGTCGCGACGACGATCGCGGTGGGCGGCGCGACCGGCTGGCTGCACGACATCGACGTGCCCGCCCGGCACGGGATCGCCCAGACCGTGGGCGACACCGTCGGTCCGGGCGGTGTGCTCCGCGCGCTGCGGCACGTCCCCGAGATCGTCGCCATCGCCCGGGACGTCGTCGACCTGGCACCGGACGCCTGGTTGGTCAACTACAGCAACCCGTTGACGGCGAACGTCCGCGCGATCACGTCGCAGACTCCGCTGCGAGCCATCGGGCTGTGCCACGGCACGATGCACACCCGCGCCGCACTGGCCGCCGAGCTCGGCGTGCCGGTCGACGAGCTCCACGCGGTGTTCGCCGGACTCAACCACCTGTCCTGGTTGGTCGACCTCAGGCACGGCGCGGAGGACCTCACGCCGCGCCTGAGGGAGCTGGTGGCCGAACGCGCCGGCGGTGTCGATGCCGCGCCGACACGTCAGGAAGGCACGCACCAGCCCGTCTCGGCCGACCTCTGGCGCACCTTCGGCCTCTACCCGGCCCCCGGCGACCGGCACGTGGCGGAGTTCTTCCCGTGGTACCTGCGCGGGGCCGACGGCGACCACCTGCCCTGGGGGCTGCAGAACGGGCGCGACATGACCATCCGCTACATCACCGAGAAGGCGGACCTCTGGGAGCGGCTCCACGCCCAGGCCGACGGCACCGAACCGCTGCCCGTCCGACGAGACCAGGAAGCGGAACGGCTGGTCGCCATCCTCGAGGCGCTCGGCTCGGGCCGGGACGTCGTTGAGCTCGCGGTCAACCTGCCGAACGACGGCAAGATCTCCAACCTGCCCCCGGAAGCCGTCGTCGAGGTTCCGGCGGTGATCGGCGCAGGCCGGATCACCGGCGTGGGGATCGGACCCCTGCCCGCGGCGATCGCCGCGCTGCTCACAGCGCGCAGCAACCAGCAGGAGCTCACCGTCCAGGCCGCTCTCACCGGCGATCGGCAGCTCGCCCTGCAGGCCCTCGCACTCGACCCACTGGTTCCGGACCCGGCGACGGCGGCAGCCGTTCTCGACGACGCCGTCCGAGCGCACAGACCGCTGCTGGACCGCTTCGCGGGGCCGTCCACCGAAGGAGAAGCTCATGAATGACGCGCTCGACGACGTCCTCGACGGCCATCACGCCGGTCGGGCGGTCGGGATCACGGCGGTGTGCTCCGCCAACCCCCTGGTCATCCAGGCCGCCTGCGAGCAGGCCGTCGCCGACGACGCCGCGGTTCTCGTCGAAGCGACGAGCAACCAGGTCGACCAGTTCGGCGGGTACACCGGGCTACGACCGGCGGACTTCCGCGACCTGGTCCACGGCATCGCCGATCGGGCCGGCCTGCCGCGCGAGCGGATCGTCCTCGGCGGGGACCACCTCGGCCCCAACGTGTGGCAGTCGTTGCCGGCGGAGCAGGCGATGAGCCGAGCCGACGACCTGGTCCGGGCCTACGTCGAGGCCGGCTACACCAAGATCCACCTGGACTGCAGCATGGCCTGCGCCGACGACCGGCTGCCGCTGACCGACGAGCTCGTCGCGCAGCGCGCCACCCGTCTCGCCCGGGTCGCCGAAGAGGCCGCGACGCGCACCTTCGGGCGCAGCGCACTGCGGTACGTCGTGGGAACGGAGGTCCCGGTGTCCGGCGGCGCCCACGAGGAGATCGGCGCCCTGACCCCGACCTCGCCCGACGCGGCACGCGCCACCCTCGAGGCGCACCAGGCGGCATTCGCCGGCGCCGGGCTCGACGAGGCGTGGCAGCGTGTGGTCGCGCTCGTCGTGCAGCCCGGTGTGGAGTTCGACGCCGTCCGCGTCGTCGACTACGAGCGCAGCCGCGCCCGCGCGCTGAGCCAGATGATCGAGGGCGGGCCGGTGGTCTTCGAGGCGCACTCCACCGACTACCAGACCACGACGAACCTTGCCGCGCTCGTCGAGGACCACTGGGCCATCCTCAAGGTCGGACCGGGCCTGACCTTCGCGCTGCGGGAGGCGTTGTTCGCCCTCGCCGCCGTCGAGGCGGAGATCGTTCCGGCCGACGAGCGCTCGAACCTGCCTGACGTCGTCGACGCGGTCATGGTCCAGCACCCCCGGTGGTGGCACGGCTACTACGAGGGCGACGAGGACAGCCGACGTGTCGCCCGTCGGTACAGCTACAGCGACCGGCTGCGCTACTACTGGCCCGACCCGCAGGTGAGCGCCGCCGTCGAGCGTCTGATCCGCAACCTGCGGGCGCACCCGGCACCACTGCCCCTGGTCAGCGCGCACCTGCCCGCCCAGTACGCGCGTGCTCGAGCGGGCGTCCTGGACCTCGACCCGACCACCCTGGCGCTGGACCACGTCCGTGACGTGCTGCGCGCCTACTCGACCGCCTGCACCGCCGAACCATCAAGGAGCCTGCCGTGACCACAACCTCGCGCCCTGCCGCATCGGACGGCGCTCGCATCGCCGCCGTGCCGCAGGCGAGCCGGGACCACACTCGCGCGGGGGCGACCGGTCGCGAGATCGCCCAGCAGCCGGCGATCTGGCGGCAGGTGGCCGCGGACCTCGCCGCACGTCGCGAGGCGATCGCGCAGTTCCTCGCTCCGCTGTTCGCGCTCGACGACCTGCGGATCGTGCTGACCGGGGCGGGCACCTCGGCGTTCGCCGGCCAGATCCTGGCCCCGGCGTTGACCAGGCAGCTGCATCGTCGGGTGGACGCCGTCGCCACGACCGACGTCGTGTCCAACCCGCAGGAGACCTTCGCCGAGGACGTCCCCACCCTGCTGGTGTCCTTCGCCCGCTCCGGTGACAGCCCCGAGAGCGTCGCCGCCACGGTCCTCGCCGACCGCTTCCTCACGTCGGTGCACCACCTCGTCGTGACCTGCAACCCGGACGGCGAGCTCGCCAGGGTGCACGGCGACGCCGAGCGCTCGCTCGTCCTGATGATGCCCCCGGAGAGCAACGACCAGGGCTTCGCCATGACCTCGAGCTTCACGTCGATGGTGCTGGCGACCTGGCTGGCCCTGGCTCCGGACGCCAACGACCTCAAGGCCGTCGAGCAGATCGCGGACGCGGGCACGGCGGTGCTGCGTGAGCGGGCGGACGCCGTGGCGGAGCTCGCCGCGCGGGGCTACCAGCGGGTCGTCTACCTCGGCAGCGGCCCGCTCGCCGCCCTGGCACGGGAGTCGGCGCTCAAGGTGCTGGAGCTGAGCGCGGGGGCTGTCGTCAGCTACTTCGACTCCTCCCTCGGGTTCCGGCACGGGCCCAAGTCCGTCATCGACGGGGCCAGCTTCGCGATCGTCTACCTGTCCAACGACCCCTACACCCGCCAGTACGACGAGGACATCGCGGTCGAGCTACGGCAGCAGATGGGTGCGGAGAACGTCGTCGTCGTGGCGGCGACGCCCAGCCTGCGCCTGCCCGTGTGGCTGGTCCCCGGGCTCGAGGACGCGCCGGACGTGCTGGCCGGCCTACCGTTCGTCCTGGTGGCGCAGCTGTTCGCGCTGCACACCTCGCTGGCCCTCGGCCTGACCCCGGACTCCCCTTCTCCGTCGGGACAGGTCAACCGGGTGGTCAAGGGTGTGACCGTGCACCCGTACGACGGGAGGTAGTCCGTGTTCCTCGGGGTCGACGGCGGGGGCACCAAGACCGCGCTGAGCCTGGTGGCCGACGACGGACAGGTGACCGCCACGGTCCAGGCACCCAGCTGCTACTACCTGGGCAGGCGCGAGGGCACGGCGCTGGTCGCTCGCGTGCTCCGGGAGGGTGTGACCGAGGTCTGTCAGCGCGCGGGGATCACACCGGCCCAGATCGAGCTACGCCTTCCTCGGCCTCCCCGGCTACGGCGAGGTCAGCGCGGACGTCCCCGCGCTGGACGCCGCTCCCTCCGGTGCGCTCGGGCACGAGCGATTTCGCTGCGGCAACGACATGGTCGCGGGGTGGGCCGGCTCGCTGGGCGCCGAGGACGGCATCAACGTGGTGAGCGGCACCGGTTCGATCTGCTACGGGGAACGCGCCGGGCACAGCGTCCGGGTCGGAGGCTGGGGAGAGCTGTTCGGCGACGAGGGATCCGGGCACTGGATCGGCGTGCGAGGGCTGCAGCTGTTCTCCCAGATGAGCGACGGTCGCCTGCCCCCCGGACCGCTGCTCGACACGATGCGGCGGCACCTCCGGCTCGGCGCCGACCTCGACGTCATCGCGGTCACCCTGGTCCGTTGGCGGCGTGATCGTCGTCGGGTCGCTGCGCTGTCGACCGTGGTCGCCGAGGCGGCCGCGCTCGGGGACGACCAGGCCCGCGCCCTCCTCGCCGAGGCGGCCGCCGACCTCGTCGCACTGGTCGACACCGCCCGGCGCCGCCTGGGCTTCGGCGACGACGAGCCCGTTCCGGTGTCCCACTCGGGCGGGGTGTTCTCGGCCCCCGAGGTGAAGCAGGAGTTCGTCCGGCTGCTCAGGCAGATGCCCGCCGGATGGGACTTCCGTGAACCGCTGTACCCACCCGTGGTCGGCGCGGCCCTGTACGCCGCCCGGCTGGCCGGCACCCCGCTCCCCCGGACGGCCCTGGAACACCTGCAAGAGCAGACCACCCCGACGACGACGAAGGAGGCGTGACCTCGTGGTCGTCGTGACCCTGGTGCGGCACGGCCGCACCGCCTGGACCGAGCCGACGCGCTACGCCGGCGACACCGACGTGCCGCTCGACGAGACCGGCCGAGCCCAGGCCGCCGCCCTCGGCGACTGGGCCGCCGGCCGCGGGTTCACCTCCCTGGTCTGCTCCGACCTCGGCCGCGCGATCGCCACCGCGGCGGCCGTCACGCAGCGGACCGGGCTCTCCGCGATCGTCGACCCCCGCCTGCGGGAGCCGCACTACGGCATCGCCGAGGGCCGGTTGCTCGACGAGCTCCGTGCGCACGAGCCGGACGCCCTGGCCCGGTACGACGCCGACCCGGTCGCCCACCCCTGGCCACAAGCGGAACCGCCGGCGGCCGTCGCCGCCCGAGGCCTGGCCGCGCTGCTCGACGTCGTGCGTCGCGACCCGGAAGGGGCGCCCCTGGTCGTCGCCCACTCCAGCCTCCTTCGGCTGACGCTCTGCACCGCGCTCGGGATCCCGCTGCGGGACTACCGCCGGGCACTCCCCCGCCTCGACCCGGGAACGGCCACCGAGGTGATGCTCCGTCCGGACGGCACCACCGGGCTGCTCCGGTACAACGCACCGATCGCAGGGTCGCCCGGCTGAGGTACCTGAGCTCGCTCGCCGACGACGCGCGACCCGCCGCACCTGGTCCAGCCACCGATGCTCCGCCTACTGCCCGACCCGACCGTCGATGCATTCGCGGAGCAGGTCGGCGTGCCCGCAGTGGCGGGCGTACTCCTCGATGCGGTGAACCCAGAGCTCTCGGATCGCGATGCCGTCCCGACCCACCCGCTCGCCCAGATCCGGATGGGCGGCCAGCGCAGCATCGGTGGCCTCCTGCTCGCGAGCGAGATCGGCGAACGCGCTGTCGACCACCGCCTGCTCGGCGACCGCGCCCTCGAAGTCCGCGTCGTGGGGTCCGTAGAGCTTCGGAGCCGGGGCACCCGGCACGATCCAGGTGCGCCAGTCCCGCTCCACCTCGGCCAGGTGGCGCACGAGCCCGAGCAGCGACATCGTCGAGGGCGGCACCGAACGACGAGCCAGCAGCTCCGGATCCAAGCCGTCGCACTTCATCCGCAGGGTCAGCCGGTAGTCGGTGACGTAGCCCACAAGGTCGCCAGCTCCCCGTCCGGGCTGACCCCCTCGCTGTTGCGAGGATCCTCGTCCGGGTCCACCCACATGTCGGGGTAGACCGAGGCCTTGGTCCACCGGAGGGGCACCTCGCTCATCCGTTCACTGTGCGGCGGCCCCAGCCGCGCAGGCAAGCGGTTCGCGCCAGACTCCGACCCATGCACGTACGACCATGCGCCCTTGCGGACCGGGTCCGGGACGGTGCTGCACGACGAGCTCGGCCTGCGCGAGCAGCGGATGTTCGGCGGAGTTGCGTTCCTGCTGGTCGACACCATGGCCGTTGCTGCCAGCAGCCAGGGCGGCCTGCTGGTGCGCGTCGGCCCGGAGAGTGCGCAGACCTGGGCCGATCCGTCGCACGCGCGGCCTGCCGAGATGCACGGCCGCCCGATGAGGGCGTGGCTCCACGTCGACGCCGAAGCAGTGGCCGACGACGACGACCTGCGCACCTGGGTGGATCGCGGTGTGGCGTACGCGCGGTCCCTGGCCGGCGCGTAGCGCCGCGATGCGGGTCGTCGTGGTGGGTTCGGGTCCGAACGGGCTAGCGGCCGCCGTGACCCTGGCCCGGGCCGGTGTCGACGTGGTGGTGCTGGAGGCCGAGGCGGTTCCCGGTGGAGGGGCACGCACGGTGGACCTGGGCCTGGCCAGCGGCCTGCGCCACGACCTGTGCTCGGCGGTGCATCCGCTGGCGTGGGCGTCCCCGTTCTTCGCCGAGTTCGACCTGCCCGCCCGTGGCGTGCGGCTGCTGACCCCCGAGGTGTCGTTCGCCCATCCCTTGCCGGGTGGACGGGCCGCCGTCGCGTTCCACGACCTGGACCAGACCGTCGCCGGTCTGGGGTCGAGCGGTCAGTCCTGGCGGGCCGCGTTCGCCCCACTGGTCGACCAGTGGCCCCTGCTCGTGCGGACGCTCCTGGGCGACATGCGCCACCTCGGCGGTCCGCTCACCCCGCAGGCGGTCAGCACGCTGGCACGGTTCGGTGCGGCAGCGGTCCGCGAGGCGGGACCCTGGGCGGGGCTGCATGACGACGCGGCCGCACTGTTCGCCGGCGTGGCCGCACACTCCATGGCGCGGTTGCCGTCGCTGCCCGCGGCCGGTGCCGGCCTGATGCTGGCCACCCTGGCGCACGCCCCCGGTGGCTGGCCGATTCCCCGGGGCGGGTCGGCCTCGATCATCGCCGCACTGATCGCCGACCTGGAGGCCCACGGCGGGACCCTGCAGACCCTGACCCGGATCGAGGTGCGCCGTGACCTGCCCCCGGCCGACGGGTACGTCTTCGACACGACGCCGTCGCACGTGGCCCGGGTCTTCGCCGACCGGCTGAACCCGCGCGCCCGCCACCGGCTCCTGGCGTTCCGGCACGGGCCCGGGGTCGCCAAGGTCGACTTCGTGCTGTCCGGTCCGGTGCCCTGGACCCACCCCGACGTCGCCCGCGCCGGCACCGTCCACCTGGGCGGCCCACCGTGGCAGGTCGCCGCCGCCGAAGCACAGGTCTCCCAGGGCCACCACGCCGACCATCCGGTCTGCCTCGTCAGCGACCCCACGATCACCGACCCCACCCGGCAGGTCGACGGCCTGCGGCCGCTGTGGACCTACGCCCACGTCCCGGCCGGCTCACCCCGCGACGTCACACCCGAGGTCGTCGCCCAGATCGCACGCTTCGCCCCCGGCTTCCAGGACGTCGTCGTGGCCTCCCGCTGCATCCCGGCCGACCAGATGGCCCACCACGACGCCAACTACGTCGGCGGGGACATCACCGGCGGCGCGATCAGCCTGCGCCAGATGGCCGCCCGACCCACCTGGTCCTGGGACCCCTATCCCCGTGCCGGGCGCCCCCGCGGGTCTACCTGTGCTCGGCCTCGACGCCACCAGGGCCCGGCGTGCACGGCATGGGCGGCCTCGACGCCGCCCGCAGCCTGCTGCGCCACGTGCTCCACCAGCCGTTGCCCGCCCTCTCCCCCGACCGACCCCGCCCCACCGAGGGGCCAGGGACGCCTCGCCAAAGCCGTCCTGCCAGGCAGTGACTGTGTGGACCAATCTGGTCATAGCGACGTAGCATGAGCGCGTGGCACGAGCCTTCACCCCTGACGAGACCGTTCGGATCAGGGACCAGATCCTGCGCGCAGCCGCTGACTCGTTCGCGGTGCGTGGGCTTCGAGGCACCACCGTGGAGTCCTTGGCCCGGGCCGCAGGGATATCCAAGGGTGGGTTCTACGCGTTCTTCGACTCCAAGGAGGCGGCGTTCCTCGCCCTGGTCGAGCAGTACGAGGAGCGCACGCACGCGGCGGTCGAGGCGGCGGTCGGGCGCGATCCGACCCGCGGCCTCGACGTCTTGCTGACCGCAACGCTGCGAGCGGCCGACGAGTACCCGTTCCTGGCGGTGCTGATGTCGGAGGAGGCACTCTCCGTGCTTCGACGGCTGTCGCCGCGGCAGCAGGACGAGCTGCTGCGCCGTGACGAGCGGATGGTGGCGCGGGTCTTCGCGGCGCTGGACGGGGCGGGCGTACGCCCGGCCGTGACGCAGACGGTGCTGCTCGGGCTGCTGCGCTCGCTGTTCTTCGTCGGCTAGCACCGGCGGGATGTCGGCGCGGAGCTGGCTGACGAGGTGACCGGCTGGCTGGCGCCCGTCCTACGCACCGCGCTCGTCGCCGCGGGGCCGTCGTCGTGACGGCCGTCAGCGCAACTTCCCTGACCAGGGCCTTCGGCACGCTGGTCGCCGTTGACCACGTCGACCTGCAGCTGGCGGCGGGGCAGGTGTACGGCCTGCTCGGCCGCAACGGCGCGGGCAAGACGACCCTGATCAGGATGGTCCTCGGACTCCCGCGGCCCACGTCCGGCTCGGTGGACGTCCTGGGGCGACCGGGTCGGCACCCGGGGCGATGAGCGCGTCTGGGCCCAGGTCGGGTACCTGGTCGAGGGGCCAGGCCTGTATCCCGAGCTCACCGTTGCCGACCACCTCGCGGTCGCCGCGTCCTACCGCGGACTGCGGCCGCCTGCGCTGACAGCGGTGATCGAGCGGCTCAGTCTCGGCGGACAGCTGACGGTCCGGGCCAGGCACCTGTCGCTCGGCAACCGTCAGCGGCTCGGGCTCGCGCTCGCGCTGGTCCACACCCCCACCGTGGTCGTTCTCGACGAGCCGGGCAACGGCCTGGACCCGGCGGGTGTGGTCGAGGTGCGCGACCTGCTGCGCGAGCTCGCGGCCGGAGGCACGGCGGTCCTGATGTCCAGTCACCTCGTCGCTGAGGTCGCCAGGGTCGCGGACCGGGTCGGGGTGCTGCACCAGGGGCGGCTCGTCGACGATCCGACTCCGGTCGGCTCCAGGCACTCGACGCGGGGCGGGTCCGCGTCACGCTTCCGGACCCGGCCCGCGCGCCCGAGGCGGTCCGAGCCCTGGCCACCGCCGGCTTCACCATGTCCGACGTCGACGGCGTCCTCGGCTGCGACCAGCCTCAGGCGGTGGCGCACCCCGAGCTCCTGGCCACGGCGCTCGTGCTGGCGGGCGTGCCGCCCCGGTCGCTGGTGGTCGACCACCAAGACCTCGAGCATCACTTCCTCGCCCTGACCGATCCGAGTGCACCGTGACCGGGGTCACCGCTGCGTTGGCGGTCGAGTGGCGCAAGGCGCGGCGGTCCGCCGTCCCGGCGGTCACCGCGGGGGTCTTCGGCTTCGCGGCGGGCGTGGCTGCGCTGTTCATGTTCATCGCGGCCCACCCCGACACTGCCAAGGCCCTCGGGCTGGTGGGCCAGAAGGCGCAGCTGGCTGGGCTCGCGGCCGACTGGCCGGGCCTGCTCGGGTTCGCGGCCCAGGTGATGGCCGTCGGAGGAACGATGGTCTTCGCCTTCTGCGGCGCCTGGGTCTTCGGCCGCGAGTTCGCCGACGGCACGGCCCGCTACCTGCTCGCCCTGCCGATCTCCCGCGGGCGGGTGGTCGCGGCCAAGCTGTGGCTCCTGCTCATCTGGTGCGCGGTCCTCGCCGTCGGGTTCGTCGCGCTGACGCTCGTCGCGGGCGCCCTGCTGCACCTGCCCGGTGGCGGGGCGGACGTCGTCGCGACCGGCAGCCTTCGTGTGCTCCTCGCGGCCGGGTTGCAGTGCGTCGCGCTCACCCCCGTCGCCCTTGTCGCCAGCGCGGGTCGCGGCTACCTCCCGCCGATCGCCACGGCGCTGGGGATGGTGGTCCTCGCTCAGGTCGCGGGTGCGCTCGGCTGGGCGGCGGCGGTGCCGTGGGCGGTCCCAGCCGTCGCGGCCGGGCTCGTCCCGGGGGCCACCCTCGGGACGGGAAGCCTCGTAACGGTCGGGATCTGGGGGGCTGCCGGCGTGGTCGGCACCCTCTTGTGGTGGCGGAGCGGCGACGCCGGCGCCTGAGCGGGGCTACTTCCACCGGAGCCCAGGCGCTGAGGAGACAAGCGCCCCCGTTCCAGAGGCTCGGTCGGAGCGAGTCAGAGCCGGCCGAGCTCTTGCCGCCACCACATGGCTGCACGCACGTCGTTGGGGTCTCGCGCGAGCAGGTCGGCCATCCGAGCCCGAGCCTGCTCCTCGTCGCCGCGCAGCGCGGCGACGAGGCCGCGCAACAGGAGCACTCGCTCGTCGCGCAGCGCGGCAAGGTCGTCGTGGAACAGCAGCATCGTCGGCAACGACGTCGCGAAGTAGTCGATCTGCGGCTCGCTGCGCTCCAGCTCGTCGGCGTAGTCCGCCATCCCTCGGGCCAGCGCCTCGCTACGTTCCGGCTTGCCCAGTGCGCTCCAGGCCAGTGCCGCGAAGTACGTCATCTCGGAGTAGGGCACGGCCTGCATGTCCTGGAAGTCGCCCTCGAAGAGCGCCGCGCGGCGCCACCACCGCTCCGCCTCGTCGCCCGCTCCCGACGCGGCGCACGCGTCGCCCAGCGTCACCCACAGGTCGGCGTAGTTGCCGAGCGTGTGCCGGTCCTCGCCGAGGTCGTGCGGCACGTCGAGCGCGGCGCGCAGCAGGTCCGCCGCCCGCGCCGGCCGGCCGGCTGCCATCGCCTCGCGCGCCAGCGCGAGGTGCGCTGCATCCCACGCGGCGAGCACCTTGCCTTCGCCGCCCTCCCAGGGGCCGAACTGCCGGCCGGCGAGCACGCCGAGTGCCTCGTCGGCCCGGCCGGTGAGGGTCAGCAAGTCCGCCCACTCCACGCTGAGGTCGTCGCGCTGCCCGACGATCTCCGGGTGCCGGGCCAGCGCAGCGAGCCGGCGCTCCGGCGGGACCCGGCGCCGCTTCGCCAGCTGGTCGCGCTCGTACCAGAGCCTCGCGTCGAGCGGGCGCACGGCCAGGGCGTGCTCGTAGTACTCGTCCGCGGCGTCCGCGTCGCGGTCGACGTTGTAGGCGGCGACCGCGAGGTTGCGCCACGACACGGCGTCCGCCGGGTCGAGCCGCACCGCGGCGAGCCAGTGCTCCCGAGCGTCCGCGGGGCGCTGCCGGAAGTACAGCCAGTGGCCGAGCAGGGCGTGCGCTCGCGCGTCGTCGTGCTCGCCGGCCAGGGACCACGTCAGCAGGTCGACGTCGTCCAGGCGGCCGGGCAGGCAGTTCGTCGCCTCGCAGGTGCGTGCCAGCCGCAGCGCCTGGCGCGAGCCGTGCGTGTCGCCCAGCTCCGCGAGCGCCCGCGCGCGGCAGTAGTGCGCCAGTGGACCGGCATTGTTCGCGCCGAGGATCGGCTGCGTCGACTGCCGCAGGGCGGCGACCGCCGCCACCCGGGCGGCGTCCTCCCACAGGCCGGCGGCGAGGTACTCGTAGGCGACATCGAGACACGTCTGCGCGTCGGTCTCCAGGTCTTTGCCGACGAGGTCTACGGCCCACCAGTCGAGCGGCTCGGCCGCCAGGTGCGCGGCAAGCAAGGCGTCCCCCTCCTCGGCGCGGCCGGCGGCGCGCAGCGCGACGACGAGCAGGTCCAGGGCCTGCAGGTTGTCCCGGTCGGTGGCCAGCGCGGCGTCGAGCCGCGCGACGGCCGCCACCCACGCCCCGTCCCGGACGTCGAGGCGCGCGAGCGCGACGAGCGCCGGGGTGCGCCAGCCGGCGTTCCATGCGGCCTTCGCGAAGGCGTCGCGAGCGGCCTCCGGGCGGCCACGTCGCAACCGCGCCAGACCGAGCCGATAGTGCGCCTCCCCGTCGTACGGGTTGGGGTTGTGCGCCGTCAGCCGCTGCACGGCCGCGGCGGCCAGCCGCTCGGACTCGTCGTACCGGCCCGCCCGGTAGCGCAGCGCCGCGAGCAGCACGGCCGACCGCGAGTCCGCCGGGTCGCGGCGCAGCGCCTCGAGCAGGTACGGCTCGGGCGAGCGGGTCGCGTGGCGGTACTGCACCAGGTGGAGGGCGGCAAGGTAGAGCTCCTCGACGTTTGCCACGTCCCCGGGCGCCGGCAACGCGGTGACCGGCGCGGGGGCCGGCCGGTCCGGCGTCGGCGGCGCGGGACGCCAGGCGACGAGCACCCGCCCGTCGTGCACCACGCGCGCCTGGAGCCGGTGTGCCTCACGCGGGCCGGGCAGCACCGCCTCGACGACGGCCGGCTCGCCCGGCGACACGTCGCGGCGCTCGGACACCAGCACCGCGCCGGCTTCGTCGAGCACCTGCAGCAGCACGCCAGCGCGCGGCGTCGTCACCGCCGCCCCGACACGCACCGCGGTGCCGCCCGCCTCCGGCTCGGCACGGAACGCGAGCGCGGCGTCGAGAGTCGCCTGCTGCGCCGGGCCGATCCCCTGGATCGGGTACCAGAACTGGGAGAACGCCTTCGTCTCGCCGGGGGCGAGGAACGAGAAGTCCGGCTGGTTGTCGGTGAAGGCGCCTGCCATGAGCTCGACGTACGGCCCGTCGGAGTCGGTGAGCTGGCGGTCCCACGCCCAGCCGAACGGGGCGTTGCCCCAGGTCCACTGCTTCTTGCCCGGCAAGAACCGGTGGTCGGCCCAGCACACGAAACCCGCTTCCCGGCCGTGGTCGTAGCCGCCGAAGAAGTCGTCCTTCGTCTCCACGACCATGTACGACGTCGGCACCGGGATGTTGCGATACCAGTCGATGCGGTCGCCATCCGGCCGGTCGCCCTTCACACGCGACGGGTAGTCGACCCCGTAGTAGCGGCCGCGCACGCGGGGGTAGGTCGCCGTCGCCCGCTTGGCGTGGTCGGCGACCCAGTGCACGTCGGTGGGGAAGAACGACTGGTAGTCGTCGTTGACCGCGACCGCGACGTTGGACCACCACAGGAACGACTGGACGTCCTCGCTGCGGTTGAACACGCGCACGCGCACTTCGACGACGTTGGAGCCCGGCCGCAGCCGGATGCCGTGCGCGCCCTTCATGCGCGCAAACGGGTCGTGGTCCGAGCACCACGCGGTGACGGCCCCGTCCGACTCCCGCTCGATGGTCCAGTCCGTGGGCAGGAAGGTGGCCGGCCGGTGGTGTTGTGGCCAGTTGAACTCGACGCCGCCGGAAACCCACGGACCGGCCAGGCCGACGAGCGCGGGCTTGACGACGTTGTTGCGGTAGAAGAAGTCGTAGCCGTTCGTCTTGTCCACGGCGACGTGGATGCGCCCGCCGAGCTCCGGCAGGATCATCAGCCGCACCCATGCGTTCTCCAGGTGGATCGCCTGCCACCTCCGCGGCCGCTTCGTGTGGCTGATCTTCTCGAAGAACGGCAGCGGGTACACCTGGCCGGATGAGCCCTGGTACACACGCCGCTCGAGGTACGCCGGGTACACGTCGGGCGGTGCCGGGTCGTAGGTGTCGATCACCACGGGGTCGTGCCACGCCGCCACCGCGGCTCCGGCCTGCTCGGGCGGCACCGCCGGGAGCACGATCCGGGATCCGTCGCTGGACATGCGCCGACACTAGGAGCGATCCGCGCCTGAGCCCATGCCGGAACCTCGGCCTGGCCTGGACATTCCCACGCTGTACCCCCGTTCGGGCGACCCTGACGTCAAGATGGGGTCATGGGCAAGGCGGAGGGGTTCCCCGGGCAGCGGCTGCGGGTGCTGGCGCGCCCGCTCGTCGCCGAGTCGCTCGCACGGCCGGGGGCGGCACAGCTCCTCGTCACGGACTGTGGCATGTTTCCCCATGCTGCTCAGCACCAACGGACGCGATCCCAAGGGGTGGACCAGGCGATCGTCATCGTGTGCGCGGAGGGCGAGGGGTGGTGCCGGACGGCCGGTGAGCGCTACGCCGTGGAGGCGGGCCAAGTGCTGGTCATCCCGCCGCGGGTGCCGCATTCGTATGGCGCCAGCAGCACCCGACCCTGGACGATCTGGTGGCTGCACGTCGTCGGCAGCGGCGTGCTGCCGCTGCTCCGGGCCGCCGGGCTCGATGCGCCCCGCGGGCCGGTCTGGGTGAGTGATCTCTTCCGGTTCACCATCCTCATCGACGAGGTGCTGTCGCACCTCGAGCACGACGACTCCTTCGGCGCACTCATCGGCGCGTCCGGCGCCGCCTGGCACGTGCTCGCACTGCTCACCCCGGAGCAGCGGCACACGCGCAACCGGGCGGACCCGATCCGGGAGGCGATCGAGTTCCTCCAGGGCAACCTCGCCACGCGCACCTCGGTCGCCGACCTGGCCGCGATGGCGAACCTGTCGCCCTCGCACTTCGCTGCCCTCTTCCGCCGCGCCACCGGCTACGGCGTGCTCCAATACCAGACGAGCCTGCGCATGACGCGGGCCCGCGTGCTGCTCGACACCACTGACGATCCGGTGTCTCACATCGCGCGCGCGGTGGGGTATGACGACGCCTTCTACTTCTCGCGCCAGTTCCACGCCGTCCACGGCACCAGCCCGTCGGCCTACCGGCAGGCGGTCAAGGGCTGACCGGCGAGCTCGTCGGCGTACCCGGCGAGGAACGCGTCAATGCCGGTCAGGTCGAGCGGCTGCGCAGCGAAGCGGGACCGGGGTTCACGTGGGAAGACCAATCCGGCGTTCACCGCTGCGCGCCTTCTGGATGATGACGGCCGCGATGAGCATGAGACCCTGCGCGATGTTCTGCCAGAAGAGGCTGACATTGACCGAGGTGAGACCGTTGTTCAAGGCTCCGACAAGAACGATCGCGATCACCGTCGCGCCGATCCCGCCCTTGCCTCCGGACATCACCGCGCCGCCCAGGGCGACCGCCGTGACGGTCTGGAGCTCGTATCCAGCCGTGGCTACCGTGGGGGAACCGGAACCCGTCTTCGCCGTGTACATGATGCCGGCGATGCCGCCGCAGACGCCGACGACGGTGTAGGCGGCGATGATGTACTTGTTCGTGTTGATGCCCGCCAGACGCGCCGCCATGTCGTTGCCGCCGACGGCATAGACATTGCGCCCCATGTCCGTCCGGTTGAGGAAGATCCAGAAGAGCACCGCGACGACGATGAAGATCCATGCCGCGACCGGCACCCCAAGGAAGACTCCGCGACCGATCGTCCTGTAGAAGGTGTTCGCCGCGACGAACCCGACGGCGGATCCGTTCGTCAAGACCTGCGCGACGCCCTTGTACAAGGCGAGGCCACCGAGGGTCGCGACGATCGGGTTGATCCGGCCGTACACGATGATGACGCCGTTGAGGAGTCCGATGACGATCCCCAGGAGGATCGCGGCGACCATGGAGCCCAGAGCGTTGCCCCACGCGGTGAACGCCATCGCGGAGATGCAGGACGCGACCCCGGCCTGCGCGCCGACGGAGATGTCCATCGCGCCGAGGAGGACGACCAACGTCTGACCGGCGGACATCACACCGATGGGTGCCACCGCGAGGGCGATGGCCCGCAGGCTCGCCGAGCTCAGGTAGTTGTGGTTGAGGATCTCGAAGAGGACAGCCACGACCACGAGCACACCGAGGAGCACGACGTTCTGCAGGAAGCCGGGCCGGCGAAAGATCTCGCCGACCTTCGACTCGCGGTGAGCCGCCGGAGTGCCTCCCTCCCGATATGTCTCGGGCGCGACGACGCTCATTTTGTTCCCTTCTTGTCTCTCACCAGGTCATCGGCCATCGCCAACGCGAGGATCTTCTCTTCGGTCGCTTCTTCGCGGCTCAGCTCGCCGGTGAGATGGCCGTTCTGCATCACGATGATGCGATCGGCGATACCGAGAATCTCGGGCAGCTCCGAGGAGATCATGAGGATGCCCACGCCGGAGGCCGCCAGCGCTTCCATGATCTCGTAGATCTCGGCCTTGGCCCCGACGTCGATCCCACGGGTGGGCTCGTCGAGCACGAGCACCTTGGGCCGCGCCGCCAGCCACCGGGCGAGGACGACCTTCTGCTGGTTGCCGCCGCTCAAGGTGGCGACGAGGCGGTCGTAGGAGGGTGTGCGCACACGTAGTCGATCGAGATACTCGGACCCGACCGACCTTTCTTTGGCGAAATCGATGAACCTCAGACGCGTCAGGTTCTTGAGGATGACGAGCGTCGCATTGTCCCGGATCGACCGCAACATGAACAGCGCGTCCTTCTTGCGCTCCTCGGGCGCATAACCGACACCGGCGCGGATGGTGCTGGAGGGCTCGTGCAGGCGGATTCGCCGCCCGTCCACGGCGACGCTCCCGGAGATGACGGGCAGGTCGCCCACGATCGCTCCCGCCAGCTCGCTGCGCCCCGCGCCGACGAGTCCGCCCAGCGCGACGATCTCGCCGGCGTGGACCTGCAATGAGATGTCGCGGACGTCGCGCGAGGTGACGTGCTCGACGTCCAGCACGACCGTGTCGGTCATCGAAGACTCGTGGTCGAACACCTGCGACAGGTCACGGCCCACCATCAGCCGGATGAGCGAAGCCCTGTCGACCTCGGACATCGGCTTCTGGGCGACGGTCTTCCCGTCGCGGAGGATGACGACCTCGTCGGCGATCTCGAAGACCTCGGCCAGGCGGTGGGAGACGTAGGCAATGGCCCTGCCCTCCGCGCGCAGGCGCCGGATGAGCCCGAAGAGCAGGTTGACCTCGTGGTCGGACAGCGAGGACGTCGGCTCGTCGAACGCGATGACGGCCGCGTCGCTGACCATGGTCCGCATGATCTCCACGAGCTGGCGCTGGGCCGCGGTGAGGCTGGTACCGATCTGCGTGGGTCGCAGCACGGAGTCGAAGCCGACGCGCCGAAGATCCGCCGCGGCACGGCGATAGAGCTCGTTGCTCTTCAACCAGCGAGCCCGGTTGGGGAGGTCGCCGACGTAGATGTTCTCGGCCACCGTGGTGTAGGGCACGATGTCGGGTTCCTGCGCGATGACGCGCACCCCAGCGGCGTGGGCGTCGGCCGGAGTGCGGAAGCGGATGACCCGCCCGCCGAGGCTGATCTCGCCCTCGTCGGGCTGGTAGTCGCCACCAAGCACTTTGAGCAGGGTCGACTTGCCGGCTCCGTTCTCACCGACGAGCGCGGTCACGGTGCCCGGCTTCAGCTCGAAGCTCACGTTGTCGAGAGCCACGACACCGGGGAACCGCTTCGTCACCCCCGTGAGGCTGAGCACCTGTGCCCCGCTGCTCGAGCTCGGGACCGCGTCACCGACGCCGCCTGGTCCCGCCACGCGGGCGGGACCAGGCGGCGTCGATGACGTCCCGGAGGACGTCACCTCACTCATGTGTGCTATGACCCCACGCAGGTCTGCACGTCGGCACTGCTCATCGTGGTCTTCCAGTTGGCCGGAGTGATCATGTGAGTGGGTGCGAACGTCTGCTGGGCAGGCTGCTTGTTCTTGGTCAGCCAGTCGTTCATCACGTCGACGGAGGTCGTGCCGACGTCCGCACCGCTGATGTAGAGGGAGGCCTTCATGCCCGTCGGGGTGTTGGCGTTCCACGGCTTGCACGCGAGGTAGCCGCCAAGAGCCACGCCGTCGATGTCGTTGGGGCTGATCCCGGCGTTCTGCATGGCGGTGACGACACCGGAGACGTTCTCGTCGTTGCAGCCCCAGACCACCCAGTGCTTGAAGCCCTGGTTGGCGGTGAGCATGGCGGATGCCTTGTCCTGCGCGCCGCTCGGCGTGTTGTCAGTGTTGAGGTCGATCATCTTGGCAGCCGAGCCACCGTTCGCGGTGAAGGCGGCCTTCGCCCCCTGGATGCGCTGCGTGCACACCGTCACCGTGGGGTCCCATGCGGAGACGACGGCCGTGTCGGCCGGAGCCCAGCCGTACTGCTTGAACAGCGCCGCGGCCTCCTTGCCCACCTCGGTGCCCATCTCTGTGCCGTCGAACCCGACGCGCGGCAGCAGGGAGGCGGCCGCGCACTTCGTCGGGTCGGGGTTGTTGGTGCACACCTGGTCGTCGGACGACATCATCTTGATGCCGGCCGCACTGGCGAGCTGGCTCACCGTGGGGCCGACGGCCCCGTCCGGCGGAACGATGATGATGCCGTTGACCTTCTTGGCGATGGCCTGGTTCACCGCGTCGACCGCCGCGCTGTCGTCGGCCTGGTCAGAGAGCGGGTAGAACGTGATCTGGATGCCGAGCTTGGCCGCCTCGGCCTGTGCGCCGGACTTCTCCCCGACGAAGTACGTCTGATCAGCCTGCTTCTGGATGTAGGCGAGCGAGATGGTGCCCGCCGCGGGAGCAGACGCACCGGCGGCCGCGCCGGTGCTGCTGCCGGAACCGGGCGAGTTGTTGTTGCCGGACGAGCACGCCGCCACCGTCGTCAGCGCCAGTGCGAAGCACGCGACGCCGAAGAGGGGTCTACGCCAGGTAGATGTCGTCATCGTCATCCTCTCAATCGTTGGCGAAGTACCAACGGGGTGAGGCGTGACCGCGAGAGTCTCGTCCGCCCCTGTACCACCTCGTTGGAGCACATCGTGAGCAACGCTCAGATCAGCACGGTAAAGGGACCGCATGTGTGCGCGCGGCTCGTGTCGACGGCTGCCCTGTCCACTCTCGGCCCGTCGCTCCGTTCGACATGGGACGAGGCAACCATGCGTTCGGGCCGCGAAGAATGTCGGTTCAGACTGGTGACCTGGACGAACCGATGATTGGGTCACGAATCGGTGACACCAATGCGCTGCTCATCGAAGGACACCTCGCACCACCACGTGAGTTCCGCGCCCGGGACCAGCGTCGCGACCTGTCCGCGCGCCTGCGCCCGCGCCACCGAGTCGTAGTAGCCGGTCGATGGCTCGATCGCCACGACGTCCTCGCCGGAGAACGCGCCCCGGTCGAACCAGAGCCCGACGTACGGTGCCACCTGACCGTCCCACGTCCAGGTCACTGACTCCCCGCCGGGCCGGCGCACCCGCACGGCCGTCGCGCGCTCGGTCGGCTCGAGGTAGAGCTTGCGGTAGCCGCCGGGCGGAATCGTATCGATCGAGCAGGTCACAGGGTCGAGCGGCACGACGACTGGCGGGTCAGCCAGGACGTCCAGCGCCCGGCGCGCCGTTGTCACCACCTCGACGACGGAGCCGGGAGGCGCAACGAACTGCGGGTGGGCGGCCCACAGGAAGGGCATCGGCCCGGCGTTCGTCCAGGCACGGTACTCGATCCGCACCCCCGGCCCGCCGGCCACGACGCGGCGGGCCAGCCCGTAGTCGAGGGAAGGACCCCGCACAACCAGCCACTCGCCTTCGGTGGACCAACGCTGCGTCCACAGGTCGCCGTGGTCCGGGACGGCCCGGCCGTCGACGTCGCACGCGTCGATGGACGGCGCGCACTCGTCCCAGCCGCACATTTCGGACTGGACGAACGTCGCACCGGGCTCCGCCGGCGCCGGCAGCGGCAGGCGGGGCTGCGCCAGCCACTCGACGCCACCGTGCCGCAGCGAGACGATCTTGCCGCCCCGGCCCGGGGACACCAGCACGCGCCACCCGTCGCCCGCGACCCCGAGGACCTCCTCGCCGCACCAGCGGGCCGGGACCGGCTCCGCGCTCACGTTCCGACCGCCGAGGTGGTCTGCCCGAACCTCATGCCAGCTCCTTCCACGTCACCTGTCAGGCCGGCGCCAGCAGCGCAGGGCCCTTGCCCCGCGGCACCCTGAACCCCCGCGGCATGTGCGCGTGGTGGCTCGGCTCGGTGAAGGCCATCACCGCGGCCGACACCTCCGCAAGCGTGCCGTCCGCCGCGAGGAACGCTGCGGTCGAGTGCTCGTCACCCGAGCGCGGGTCGTCGACCACCGCGTACCAGTGGCCGTCGTCGCGCTGCAGGCCGACCATCGCCGACACTAGGCGACGCACCGCGGTGCGCAGGGTCCCCGCGACGTCGGGACCACCACCCGGCGCGCCACTCGGTCCGAGCGCGCCGGCGCCGTCGATCTCGTCGTGCGGCCCCAGTAGCGCCCGCCCCTGACCGTGCCCCCGACCCTGCCCGAACGTCCCCACGACACCGTCGAGGACGACGTGGTCGAAGAGCCCGTCGGAGCGCTATAGCACCCGCGTGTGCGCGAGCGCCTGCGCCAGCCCGGCGGTCGCCGGCTCCCTGAACGAGCACGGCGGAGCGGCGAGCCTCAACAGGCAGCGCAGCGGCCGCGGCGAGAAAGGGCGCCGACAGTCGGCCGTGTCCCTCGCGCCGCCCTAGCGACGAGGCGCCCCGTCCCAGTGCTGCAACAGTCCTGCGATCAGAATGCCCGCGACGATTCCTGAAGCGCCCTGTACGAGCCGAACGCTGACGGATAGCCCGATAGAGAACCTCGCCGACAGGACGAGACCACCGACGACGAACGCCGCAGTGACCAGCGACGCGACGGTGACGCGCCAACGGACGGTGCGACCCGAAGGGTTGTTCCGGAAGGTTCCGACGACGGTGGCCGCCACGATGATTCCGTACATGACGTCGGCCCCGGTCGCCCACCAGACAAGTCC
Organism: uncultured Actinomycetota bacterium; assembly: GCA_963769855.1. Taxonomy (GTDB): domain Bacteria; phylum Actinomycetota; class Actinomycetes; order Actinomycetales; family Cellulomonadaceae; genus Cellulomonas. Next base: position 72,107 of record CAVYNN010000009.1, on the reverse strand, counting down.
ATCGATCAGGTAGATGACGCCGAGAAGCGGCCAGCTCCGGCGGAACCATGCGATCTTTGACTGGCCCCGGATCACGTCGTGAGTGACCGGGCGCATTGGAGTCATAGGAGGCAACGGCGGACTCGCTTCGTCATTGGCACTGGGAGATGGCCACCGCGGTCAGCTTGTGACCTTCCGGGAGGATCTTGTTCTGATAGCAGGTGGCGGCCGGGATCGACCATGAAGTGATGGACGCGACCATATCGAGAACCGTCGCCGGCGACCTCCGCATCGGACGAGGGCGTTGGTGACCCATCACGCCCGCAACGCGGACGGGGCAGCGGCTGCGACCGGAACGGCGAGACCCCCGGCTGCCGACGCACATCGAGTTCGCAGGTTGGGCGCGGACGATGGGGCCGTCGTCGGGAAGCGTCGTCGGTAGCGGAGGGCCCGGCATGGTCGACCACACGTCTGTCATCGCCCTGGGTGGTGCCGGTGTGACGCGCCCGCCTGCGGCGGACGCCCGGGACCGTGCCGGTCGCGTGTCGCTGGGGCGCTGGCTCGTCTCGCGGGAACGGGACCGGCGCCGCGAGCGCGTCGTGGGGACCGTCCTCATGGCGGTGGCGGTCGTGCTCGCCGGCTGGACGGTGTACCTCGGCACCTCCGACGCCCCACGGCAGCTGCACCGATGGTCCGTCTGGGCGTACCTCGGGATGAACCCGCACACGCTGGCCTGGGTGGGGATCGACGCTGCGGAGACGGTCGCCCTCGCGCTCATCGGCATCCTGCTGCGCCAGGGTCGCCCCGCGACGCGCACGGTCGCGCTCCTGACGCTCCCGCTGTTCGTGCTCGACGCCTGGTTCGACATCCTCACCTCGGTCACGCCGCACCGGCTGGCCATGGCGATCACCATGGCCGCGCTGTCGGAGGTGCCGGCCGCAGTGGTGTGCGGCTGGGTCGCCTGGAAGGCATCCCGCTTCGGGGTCACGCCTGGTCGGAGGGCGTCCGGATCGGGAAAGGTTCCCGAGTCGGGTCCCGGCACCCCACCGGACGGGTCAGGCGCTTGCCAGGATCACTCCCGGCAAGCCCCTGACCTGTACTTTCGCTGTCGGGCTGACAGGACTTGAACCTGCGACCCCTTGACCGGCGGCGAGTTCAGCCCGTCCGCTGGCGTCCGTAGGCCCTCTTCAGCCTTCTCTGTGATGAGCGTCCCGCCGGGGATGAGGGTGAGCTCGGAGTCAGGTACTCGGTTCACGGCCGTCCTTGCCTCTCAATGTCGGGTGTGCGGTGGGGTAGAAGGCGCGTCAGAGACCGTGCGTGCCGAGCCACTTGAGGCTGGCTTCAGCGACCTGGTTCCAGCCGTGGTCGATGGTGAGGGAGTGACCTCGATCCTCGAACTCGATGAGCTCGGTCACCGCGCCTGAGCCGCGGTACTGGTTGAGCGTCGCTGTGGAGATCGCCTCCGGCACCGTGTGGTCCCTTCCACCCATGACGAGCAGCAGCGGACCGCGGTGGTCGTTGTGCGTGTTGACCGCAGCGGGCGAGTGCAGGGAGAAGTTGGCCGCCGCGGCCTCGAACAGTGGCAGTCCGGGCGCGGGGATCGTCCACTGCTCGTGGAGCTGGTCGGACTCCTCCTCGGAGATCGCGTTGCCGAAGCCGTAGCGGAACTGCTCTGGAGTGAGCGAGACCGCGCGGTGCTTGTTGGCCGGGTTCCGAAAGACCGGAAGTGTGGCGTGCAGCGACGACAGGGGAAGGGGCAGGACGCCCTTGATCTGTGCCGCATCGATCGCCACCGCGGCCGCGGCCAGGTCCAAGCCGAGCAGCTTCTCGGCAATCATGCCTCCGAACGAGTGGCCCACCAGGATCGGTGGCGCGGACAGGGAGGCGATGACCGCGCTGTAGTGCGCCACGACGTCGTCGATGCCGTGGTTGGCGATGCTCTCCGGGTTGGCCCTTGCCTCAGCGACCGTGTCCGCGATGCCTGGCCACCCCGGTGCGACAGCGCTGTACCCCGAGCGCTCGAACAACTCGACCCATGGGGTCCAGGAACTGGCGTGCAGCCACAGCCCGTGGATGAAGACGACGGGGGTGCTCTTGGTGCTCATGATGCTTCCCTTCGCAGGTGGGGGGTCTCTGACTGATGCTCGGCGGGCGGTGGCGTCAGCGTCGGAGCCGTCCGCTCTTGCCTGCCACGCCCGATGAAGCTGATTGCCCAGTGGATGAGCACGAGGACACGATTCTTGAAGCACACGAGGTAGAGGAGGTGGACGACGAGCCAGATGAACCACGCCGGCGCCCCGGAGAGGCGAAGGCGGCCGATGCTCGCCACCGCTCGAAAGCGCGAAATGGTGGCGAGGCTGCCCTTGTCGCGGTAGCGGAAGGTCGGTTCGGTCGGTCGACCCTCGAGCCGCGCAATGATCTGCCGGGCCGCGAATCGGCCGGACTGGATCGCGACCTGCGCCACCGCGGGTACCTCCACGTGCATCATGTCTCCGACCACGAACAACTCGGGGTGACCTCGCAGGCTGCAGTCGGGCATGAGGTCGAGTTGACCGACACGGTTGCGGGGGGTGTCGGTGGCATCGGCGAGCAGCCCTCCGAGCGGAGAGGCCCGTACCCCGGCCGCCCAGATCTTGGTGCGGGCGTCGATGCGTTCGGTGCCGGAATCGGACGCGCCTCGTACGTCGACGCCCAGCTCGTCCACCCCGACGACCGGGGAGTTGAGACGCACCTCAACCCCTAGCTTCTCGAGGCTCTTGAGGGTGCGCCGCGAGAGCGAGGGCCCGAAGGTCGTCAGGACCTGCGGCCCCGCCTCGAGGAGCACTACCCGCGCGGTTGCCGGGTCGAAGTTGCGGAAGTTGCGGTCAAGGCTGCGACGCGAGAGCTCGATGAGCTGGCCAGCCATCTCGACCCCGGTAGGCCCAGCCCCCACCACGACGAATGTCAGCCACGGAAGGCGCTCCGTCGGATCGGTGAGCAACTCGGCGGTCTCGAATGCCCCGAAGATCTTGCCCCGGAGCCGCAAGGCGTCGTCGATCGACTTCATCCCCGGCGCGTGCTCGGCGAACTCCGGGTGGGCGAAGTACGAGTGCGTGGATCCGGCGGCCACGACGAGGCTGTCGTAGGGCGTCACGGTCGTCACCTCACCGGCGTTCGAGGTGACGAGCCGACGTTGCAGGTCGATTTCGGTCACCTCGCCGACCAGGACGCGGGCGTTGTCCTGCCGGCGAAGGATCTCGCGGGTGGGCGGAGTGATCTCGCCCTCCGAGAGGATTCCCGTGGCGACCTGGTAGAGCAGGGGCTGGAAGAGGTGATGGGGCGTTCGGTCGATCACGGTGACCACCAAGCCGCGATGGTTCATCGCACGCGCGGCGAACAGCCCGCCGAAGCCCGAACCGATGACGACGACGCGGTGGGCCTCTGAGCCGGACCATCCCGGGCTGATGGGCGTGGGACGCCTTCCGCGAAACCCGTGCTGTGCACCGACGTCGTTACCGAGCAGCCTCACAGTGGCCTCCTTCTCGACGCTTCTCTGACGCGCCTGGTCTCGATGGGCGCCCGGGGTTGTGCTCACCGACGCTAGGTCGCTGGTTGAAAGAGTCGCTTCAGTCGGACGACTGTGAGTCGCCAAGGGTGCGTTTGGCGGCAGGCAAACCAGAATCGCGTTCCGGCTCGCAGGCACCACGGGTCTTGACTCCGAAACAATCGCCTCGGCCGAGCACTCGCGCCGAACCTTCCCGCAGACCACGCCCTGGGCCGAGGTCGTCAGCCAGGCCGCAGCGTCGTCCCCACCTCGCGAGCGTTGTTTGCTCAGCGCTCAGGTCTCATGGCGAACCACCAGGACGGTCCTGCCGGGCACCCGGCTGGCCCCAGCTCCGCTCTCGAGGGCCCTGCGACCCTCGTCGAGCGGATACGTCGCGGCGACGGTGACCTCAAGGTGGCCTGCGTCCGCGTCGATTGCGAGCTGGGCAAGATCCCCGCGACGTGGTACCACGACGAAGAACCGTCCTTCGATCCCGAGCTCCGCGAGCACGTCAGCCGGTGGCGGGGCGTCGAGGGCGACGTAGACGCCGCCCGGGCGAACGAGCGCGATCGACGATCTCCCCGAGACGCCGCCCACGGTGTCGACGACCAGGTCATAGGCACCGATCGGGAGGAGTGTTCGGCTCGGTTCGTCGGTCGCGCGGACCTGGTGGGCACCTAGTCGCCTGACGTAGCCAAGGTCACGGGAGTGCGCCGTCGCGGTTACCCGCGCGCCCATCCGGAGCGCGAGCTGCACAGCCAAGGCTCCTACCCCACCCGCGGCACCCACCACGACGACGTCGTCCCCTGAAGCGAGGCCGCCCTCATCGACCAGAGCCTGCCGGGCGGTCAGCCCGGCCAGTGGGAGGGCCGCTGCTTCGACGTGGGTCAGGTACGTCGGCTTCGCGGCGACGAGGTCGCTCGGGACGGCGACAAACTCGGCTGCCGCGCCGTTCCACCCGAACGGGACCAGGCCGAAGACCACGTCCCCGTCGGTGAAGCCGGATGTCCGTGCGGCATCTGCGCCGAGCGCTGCCACCTCCCCCGACCACTCGTGCGACGGGGTCGTCGGAAGGTGGGACCACGTCTCCTCCCACCTCAGCTCATCGAAGGTGATGGCGGCGGCGTGCACCGCGACCAGGATGTCGCACGACCCGAAAGGCGGCACGGACGCCCGTTCGACGGCGAACTTCTCCGGACCGCCACGTCGGTGGGCGCGGAGCGCGCGCATCGTCACGGGTCCTGGGCGCGTCATCTCAGCAGCCATGGACTCCTCCGTGCCCTGAGCAGGGTGTGTCTCGTCCGCCGATCCTCGGCGGACCAGGTCGAGCGTCGCTTGAGTCACCCGACTGAAGCCGAGGTCTGGGGAGGTCGACCGCCCGCGCGGGCGTTGTCCAGCGCTGGTCTCCCCCGGCAGCTCTAGCGCACGGGACCGACGCCCGACCTGGGGCACTGGCACCTCCACGTTCATGCGACGTCACCCTGGGCTAGCCCGGCACCCGCGAGCCTGCAACACTGCGATTTCCACCGAGTGTCGGGTTCCAGGCTCGTGAGGTCGAGAGATGACAAAGGCCGCAACGTGTTCACCGGCTGGTGCGCCCGGAGTGGCTGGCGCCCGGTGAGCCCTCCTTCGATCGTCGGCCGCGAGCAGGAGCTCGCACTCCTCGCGGCGCAGGTCGCCGGGATAAGCCAACGAGGTGGCGCGCTAGCTGTCATCGGCCCGGCAGGCATCGGCAAGTCGACCCTCGTGGCCGCAACGGTCGAAGACGCCGGCGCCCACGGGCTTCGCGTGCTGACGGCTGTCGGCGTCCAGTCGGAGGCGCAGCTTCCGTTCGCTGGGTTGCACCAGGTGCTCAGGCCCGTTCTGGAGCGGGTGGACCGGTTGCCTCCAGGGCAGGGCACAGCACTGCGGGTCGCCTTCGGCCTTGCCGAGGCACCGGCGCCGGAGCCGTTCCTGTGTCAAGGGCCATTGAGTTCTGCCCGGAGGCGGTCGTGAGACCTGCCCGGTGACGGTCATGAGAACTGCCCGGTGATGGCCATGGGATCTGCCCAGTGCTGACCATCGTCGGCCGTGGGTTCTTAGTTCAAGGGGCTCACCCCTTGGCCGGCGAGGGCTTGGGACAGTCGGACGGACTCGCCGGTGGTCTGGCAGATGTGGGCGTGGTGCAGGAGCCGGTCGACGGTCGCGGTGGCCAGGGTCTTGGGCATGAGCTCGTCGAACGCGGCGGGGTGCAGGTTCGAGGAGATCGCCACGGAGCGTTTCTCGTAGGCGGCGTCGACGAGCCGGTAGAGGCCCTCGGCGGCGTCCTGGGCCACCGGCAACAGGCCGATGTCATCAACCACGACCAGATCGGCGCGCAGGACCCGGGCGATGGCCTTGGTCACCGAGTCGTCCGCGCGGTGGCGGCGCAGGAGCACCCCGAGGTCTTCCAGGGTGAACCAGGCCACGCGTAGTCCTTGCTCGACGCCATGCTGGCCCAGGGCCTCGAGCAGGAACGTCTTGCCGGTCCCGGACGGTCCGCAGAGAACGAGGTTCTCGCGCCGGTGCACCCATTCCAGGGTGCGTAGCGCCTGCTGGGTCGGGGCCGGGATCGAGGACGCCCCGGGGTTCCAGGCGGCGAACGTCTTGCCGGTGGGGAACCCCGCGCCGGCCCGCCGGGTCGCCAACGCGGACCGTTCCCGGCCGGCGGCTTCCTCGACCAGCAGGGCGCGCAGCACCTCGACCGGTTCCCAGCGTTGGGCCTTCGCGGTGGCGATCACGTCCGGGGCGTGGGCGCGGATGTGCGGCAGCCGCAGCCGGTGCAGCAGCGCCTGGACGTCCTCGGGCATCGCTGGCGCGAGGGGGACCCCGGCGACCGGCACGGACGCGTCCCGCGCCCGGATCGGGGCGCTCACGGTGCGACCTCGAACAGGTCAGGCTCGATGAACGGACCGAACGCCGAGGAGCCCAGTGCGGCCCATCCTCCGGTGCCCTGGGTCAGGGACCGGTCCTCGGACGCCTGGCTCACGGGCCCGGCCGCGGTGGTCGTGGCGTGGTGGTCCAGGATCGAGGACAGGTCAGCCTCGGCGAACCGGGCATGGACCGCCGCATGACCCAACGCCCAGTCGACTTCCGCCCGGGAGAACAGCTTCGCGAGCTCGACGGCCTGGGCCATCTTCACGCGCATCTTCGTGGTGCCGGCCGCGGCGGCCTCGGCCAACCACACCCTGGCGCCATCACCCAGGGACAAGAACGCGGCCTCGGACACGTTGCGGGCCAACGGGACCCGGCCGAGTGCTCCCGCAGGTGGGGGCGGGAAATGGGCGTCGATCATCTGCGGGCTGCCCGGCGTCGCACGGGAGTGGCGGGCGACCTCCAGGGGTCCGGTGGGCCCGACGTGGACGATGACCACCTGCTCGTCGACGCCCCGGCCGTGCACCCGCACCCACACCGTTTCCCCGAGCAGCTCGTGCGGGACGGAGTACTGCCCGGCCTCGAACGTGACCATCGGCATCTTCGCCGGGACCGTGCGCGTGAGGCCGAACGCGAGCGTGTGCGGGTCGGCCGGGACCGGGTGCAACCGGGCCCGTTCCTCGGCGAGCATCACATCCGGGGCCCGCCGGGTGACGCGGTGCTCACGGGCATTGACCTGCGCGCAGAACGCCTCGCACGCCACCTCCAGGTCCGCGAACGACGCGTACTGATCAAGCAGGTTCGTGTCCTTGGGGACCAGGTCCGCCTTGGCGACCTTCACGCTCGACTCGGACCCGCCCTTGGAGGCCGGGTCCACCGGCTGGCACGTGTAGACCGTCACGCCGTAGTAGCGGGCGAAGGCGACCATCGCCGGGTTCCGCACCGCCATCCCCGCGACGTGCTCGACCGTGACCGTCTTCTCGTTGTCCGTCAGGACATACGTCGGCGCCCCACCCAGGCGGCGCATCGTCACGTCCAGGGCCGCCATCACCGACGGCGACGTCTTGTCCCTGATCGCCAGCACCACCCGGAACCGCGACCACGCCAACCACGCGACGAACAACGTCGTGCGAGCCCCGTCGATCATCGGCCCGTCGCCGAAGTCGTACTGCAGCCACATCCCGGGCTCGGTCACCCACGGGCGGTGCACCCGGACCCGCCCGACCCGGTAGTTCGCCTTCACCACCGCCACCGCCCGGCGTGTGGTGCGCTCCGAACCGGTGAAGCCCAACGCGACGAGCTTGTCGTGGGCCACGTCCGCGCGGACCCTGCCCGCGGACCGCTCGACCCACTCCTCGACCTTGGCCAAGTAAGCATCGATCAGCTGCGGGCGCGGCGCGGCACGATCAGACAGACCGCCGGCGTCACGGGCCGCGACATAGCGGGCCACGGTGTGGTGGGAGACCCCCGCCAGCTCCCCGGCATCACGCAACGACCCAGTCAAGTCGAACGCTTCCAACATGTTCATGATCTCCTCGGCAGACTTCACGGTGTCCCTCCTGGGGGCGGCAAGCGCATCAGCACCGCCAACCGCATCCCAGGAGGGGCCTCAACCGCGGGAGGCGGCGAGGCGAACGACGTCGTGTCGGGCAGATCTCATGACCGCCAGCGGGCAACATTCATGACCGCCACCGGGCAGCTATTTGGCCGTCTCCGGGCAGTTTCTCGTGTCCGCTGTCATTCCTGGTTGCGTTGGGCGCACTTGAGCTCCTCGCGGACGTTGCCGCCGACTCAGGGCTTCTTGTGGTCGTGGAAGACGCTCACTGGATCGATCGGCCGACAGCCGACGTGCTCTCCTTCGTGGCACGCAGGATCGACGCCGAGCCGGTGCTGCTGCTCCTTGCTCTTCGCACCGGCTTCCAGACACCCCTGGACAGGCAAGGCCTGCAGGAGCTGCGGGTCGAACCGCTCGACCCGATCCACGCCGCCCAGCTGCTCGATGAATGCGCTCCGGGGCTGGGAGAGCTGGACCGGGCGCACGTGCTTTCGGCCGCCGTCGGGACTCCACTGGCGCTGGTCGAGCTCCCCGCGAGTCTGGCGAACGAACGAGCCGCCTACCCCGAAGCACCGCGTGAGTGGATCTTGAGTGAACGGCTCGAACGCGCGTACACGGCGAGGGTCCGCGAGCTGCCGGACTTCGCGCGCACCCTCGTCCATCTCGTCGCCACCGACGACTCCGACGACCTGTCCGAGGTGCTCGCTGCCGCGCCCTCCGTCCTCAACGGTCGGGCCGGATCGGCCGACGACCTGCAGCCTGCCATCGAGGCCGGTGTGCTCGAAGTCCGCGCGGGTCGGGTCCGATTTCGGCACCCCCTGATGCGCTCCGCCGTGTACCAGGCTGCCCGGCCCTCGGATCGTCGGCGTGCGCATGCAGCGCTCGCCGGAGTGCTCCTCAGTCAGCCCGATCGGCGAGCCTGGCACTTGGCTGCATCCACGAGCCAACCGACGGAGAACGTGGCCGCCGAGGTTGAGGAGATGGCGTCTCGCTCGCTGGCCAGAGGCGGGACAACGGCGGCGTTCGCCGCCTTCCAGCGCGCCGCCGAGCTCACCCCAGGGCCTGAACGCCGGGGCGAGCGACTGCTACGTGCAGCGGCACTCGCGCTCGAGCTCGGCGAGAGCGCCACAGCGCGCCAGCTCATCGACGCTGCCGGGGACCTGGTCACCGAGCCGATTGCCCGGGCGCGCCTCGACCTGCTCCGGCATGGCATCGATCCAGGCCGGCCCGGCGACCCTGCCACCGTGACCTTCCTGGTCGAAGCGGCGGAACGGGTGAACCGTGCGGGCGAGCTCGATCTCGCTCTGGAGTTCTTGACCGCCGCGGCATTGCAGTCGTGGTGGGCCGACCCGGGTCAGGCTGCACGCGAGTGCGTCGTCGCGTCGGTCGGGCTGCTGCCGCTCGCCGAGCTGGACCCTCGGGCGCTCTCGATCTTGGGATTTGCGGATCCGCAAGGCCATGGGGCTGTGGTCATCGAACGCGCGGCACAGCTGCTGCCGCACCACCTCGACCCTGAGACAGCGCATCTGCTGGGGGGCGCTCTCAACGTCGCAGGAGCGTTTGACGCCTCGGCTGCCTATCTCGGCTGGGCGGTCAACGGACTGCGCGAGCAGGGCCGTCTCGGATTGCTTCCCGCCGTCCTCACCCAGCAGGCGTGGACGGCGATCAACAGGCTGGACTGGAACGTCGCCATTCCCGCTGCGGACGAGGCGGTCCGCCTCAGTCGCGAAACCGGCCAGCCCTTGTGGGCGGCGGCGGCCCAGACCGGACAAGCGATGATCCTGGGGCTCCGCGGCAACGATGGCGCGGCCGATGAGTTGCTTCGGGAGGCGGAGAAGGTCGTGCTCCCCCTAGGGGTGAGCGCGGTCCTTGCCGGCGTCCAACTCACCCGCGGCGTGACAGCACTCGGCGCCCAAAGGTATGCCGACGCGTTCGGTCATCTCATCCGCACGTTCGACCCGGCGGACAGCAGCCACCACGGCTTCCAGAGCACCTGGGGCGTGGGCGACCTGGCCGAGGCGGCTCTGCACTGCGGTGAGGTCGCCTCGGCACGGGAGGTGGTAGCCCGCGTGGAGTCTGAGGCCCGCACCACAGCGAACCCATGGCTGCGGGTGGGTCTGCTACTCGCCAGGCCGCTGCTGGCCGACCCGGACCAGGCCGAACCGTTCTTTAGGGCGGGTCTACGCGCGGACCTGTCCAAGTGGCCGCTGTACCGAGCACGCTTGCTGACCGAGTACGGGGCTTGGCTGCGGCGCCAGCGGCGTGTCGCAGAGTCACGTACCCCGTTGCGGGCCGCGAGAGACACGTTCGATGCTCTCGGCATCCATGGGTGGGGTGAACGGGCGCGCCAGGAGCTGCGTGCTTCGGGCGAGGCCAGCGAGCCGCCGGAGCAGGAAGCGTGGTCCAACTTGTCGCCGCAAGAACTGCAGATCGCTCTGCTGGCGGCCGAGGGGCTGTCGAACCGGCAGATCGGCTCACGGCTCTACCTCTCGCACAGGACAGTCGGGTCACACCTCTATCGAATCTTCCCGAAGCTCGGCATCACCGACCGGTCGCAGCTGCGGGAGATGGTGAGCCCAACGCGAGTGTCGTTGTCGACGCAATGAGGACGCCATCCCTGAGCCATGAGGATGGTGCGGCATCTGCTGGCGCTGTCCGAGCCGCACTTCACACCTTCCAATGGCCAGGCACCTGGACCTGCAATCGGCGGCGCTCACGCACGTCCACGAACGACTTGGCCTTGCCGGGCACCAAAGAGACCCGCCCCGCCGAAGCGAAACGGGCCCCTGACCTGTACTTTCACTGTCGGGCTGACAGGATTTGAACCTGCGACCCCTTGACCCCCAGTCAAGTGCGCTACCAAGCTGCGCCACAGCCCGCCGGCCCCGCAGGGCCGCCGAGAATGCTACCGCACGGCGCTCGACGGGCTCGTCCCCCGGCGGTCTGTACGCACCGCAGACGTACACGAGACGTACACGAGAACGGGAATCCCACTCCCGCCGCGCGCTGGCGGCCGGATCGCGCGACGGCGACGCACCGCCCCCCGTACGCGTGAGCGCATGCGCTTCGACTACGACTACGTCATCGTCGGCGGCGGCATGGCGGCGGACGCCGCGGCCCGAGGCATCCGGGAGGTCGACCCGAGCGGCAGCATCGCAATCCTCGGCGAGGAGGCCGACCAGCCCTACGAGCGGCCTCCGCTGTCCAAGGACCTGTGGCGCGACCCGGCCGCACACGAGCCGTTCCTCGGCACCGACGGCGCCACCGACGCGCAGCTGCACACCAGCACGCGCGTGACGAGCATGGACCGCACGGCGCGGACGGTCACCGCGGGCGACGACGTCTACGGCTACCGGTGCCTGCTCCTGGCGACCGGCGGGCGGCCGCGCGAGCTCAACCTCGGACCGTCGCCGCAGGTGGTCTACTTCCGCACCATCGGCGACTACCACCGGGCACGGGCGCTGGCCGGGGCGGACGTGGTCGTCGTCGGCGGCGGGTTCATCGGCACCGAGCTAGCCGCGGGCCTGACGATGGCCGGGGCGCGCGTCACGTTCCTCGTCCCGGACGACGAGGTCGGCGCCCGCACGTATCCGCCGGGCCTGTCCCGCCGGATCCGCGGGGCGTTCGACGAACGCGGCGTGGTAGTGAGCACGCGGACGAGCGCACGCTGGCTGGAGCGCTCGACCAGCGGCACCGTCACGGTGCACGCGGAGACGGGCGGCACGCCGGTGTCGTTCGCGGCCGACGGCGTCGTCCTCGGCCTCGGCATCGAGCCCAACGTCGAGCTGGCACAGGCCTCGGGCCTGCCGGTGGACAACGGCATCGTCGTCGACCACTTCCTGCGGACCGTCGACCCCGCGATCTTCGCCGCCGGCGACGTCGCCTCCTACCCCGACGCGATTCTCGGCCGGCGACGGGTCGAGCACGTCGATCAGGCGACCGTCTCAGGCCGCGCGGCGGGCCGCGCCATGGCCGGGTCGGTCACCGGGAAGACGCTTGAGCCGTACACGCACACGCCGTTCTTCTACTCGGACATCTTCGACCTCGGGTACGAGGCAGTCGGCCGCCTCGACGCCCGCCTGACGGTGGTCGAGGACTGGGCGGCGCCCGAGGAGACCGGGGTCGTGTACTACGCCGACCAGGACGCCCTCGTCGGCGTGCTGCTGTGGAACGTGTGGGACTCGACGGACCAGGCCCGGGCCCTGCTCGCACGGTTCCACCAGCCCGGATCGCTGACGGACCCCACGGTCCTCAGGGGCGCCATCCCGGCGGGCTGAGGCGTCAGCGCCGGCGCTTCTCGCGCACGCGCACCGAGACCACGATCGGCGAGCCCTCGAAGCCGAACGTCTCCCGCAGCCGGCGCTCGATGTACCGGCGGTAGCCCGCCTCGAGGAACCCGGTGGCGAACACGACGAACCGTGGCGGCCTGGTCGTCGCCTGGGTCGCGAAGAGGATCCGTGGCTGCTTGCCGCCGCGCAGCGGGTGCGGGTGCGCCGCTACCAGCTCGCCGAGGAACGCGTTGAGCCGGCCGGTCGGCACCCGGGTGTCCCACGAGGCGAGGGCGGTCTCCAGCGCGGGGACGAGCCGGTCGGCGTGCCACCCGGTCCGGGCCGACACGTTCACCCGGGGCGCCCACTGCACCTGCACCAGGTCCTGCTCGATCTCGCGCTCGAGGTAGAACCGGCGCTCGTCGTCCATCAGGTCCCACTTGTTGTAGGCGATGACGAGCGCCCGGCCCGCATCGACCACCTGCTGGATGACGCGCGTGTCCTGCTCGGTCATCGGCGCGGACGAGTCGACGAGGACCACCGCGACCTCGGCCTTCTCGATGGCCGCCTGGGTGCGCAGCGAGGCGTAGAAGTCCGCCCCGGTGGTCTGGTGCACGCGCCGCCGGATGCCGGCGGTGTCGACGAAGATGTACGGGATCCCGCGCAGCTCGACGAGCTCGTCGACCGGGTCCCGCGTCGTGCCGGGGACCTCGTCGACGACGACGCGCTCGGCCCCGGCGATCGTGTTGAGCAGCGAGGACTTGCCGACGTTCGGGCGCCCGACGAGCGCCACCCGGCGCGGTCCGTCCGGCACCGCGCCGCCGAACGCCGACTCCAGCGGCAGCGCCTCGAGGATCGCGTCGAGCAGGTCGCCGGTGCCGCGCCCGTGCAGGGCCGAGATCGGGTAGGGCTGGCCCAGGCCGAGGGCCCACAGCCCGGCGGCGTCGGCTTCGACCGACGGCCCGTCGACCTTGTTCGCCACCAGCACCACGGGCTTGCCGGCCTTGCGCAGCAGCCGGACCACCTGCTCGTCGGTGTCCGTGGCGCCGACGGTCGCGTCGACCACGAACAGCACGGCGTCGGCCTGCGCGATCGCCACCTCTGCCTGCTCGGCGACGCGGGCCTCGATCCCGGCGACGTCGACCTCCCAGCCGCCGGTGTCGACGACGACGAAGTCGCGGCCGGCCCACTCGGCCTGGTAGCGGACCCGGTCACGGGTCACGCCAGGGGTGTCCAGCACCACTGCCTCGCGCCGGCCGATGATGCGGTTGACCAGCGTCGACTTGCCGACGTTCGGCCGGCCGACGATCGCCAGCACGGGGCGTGCCAGTGCCGCGGCCCCGGCCTCACCGGACTCGTCCCCGCCGTCGAGGAGGAGCAGGTCCTCCTCGTCCAGCGCGTACTCCGCGAGTCCGGCGCGCAGGGCGCGCTCGCGCGCCTCGTCGGACGGTGCGGTGCCCTCGTCGGACGGGGCGGAGGGGGGAAACTCGGCAGGACTCACCGTGCCATTGTCCCTGACCCGGACCGGTCAGCCGTCCCGGCGCGGATCGTCGGCCGGCAGCGTGATCCCGCTGCGCCGCTCCGCAGCCGCGACCAGAGCAGCCATCGCCTCGCGCAGGCGTTCGCTGGTCTCCCCGATCCGCACCCTCGCCGGGCCTTCCGACGACGGGGCGACCGGGTCGCCCAGCTCGACGTAGAGCCTGCGGCGCAGCCCGGGGATGTGTCCCAACGACTCCCCCGTCAGGCGGGAGCCGAGGATCGCGACCGGCACCAGCGGCGCGGCGCCGTGCACGGCCAGCCAGGCCGCACCTGCCCGCACGTCATCGACCGCACCACGGCCCCGGTTCCCCTCGGGGAAGATGCCGATCGCCCCGCCCCGGCGGAGCACGCCGAGCGCCGACTGCAGCGCCGCCCGCCCGTTGGCCCGGTCGACCGGGATCTGCCCGGCCCAGGTCAGCAGAACGCCGACCGGGCCTCGGAACAGCTCCTGCTTGGCGATGACGTGCAGGGCGCGCGGGGCGAGGCCGATGAGCAACGGTCCGTCGATCAGCGTCACGTGGTTGGCGGCGATCACCACCGGGCCGTCCCTGGGCACCCGTTCGCGCCCGATCACCTCGGCGTCCCACACGACGCGCCCGAGGAACCGGCCCACCCAGCGTCCCCAGGCCGGCCCGACGGCCGACGGCACCCAGCCTGCGGGACGCACAGCCGTCACACGTGCCGTCCGGTGACGCGTGCGACCACGGCGAGGACCACCTCGACGGTCTGGGCCAGGTCGAGGTCCGAGGAGTCGACGAGCTGGACGCCCTCGGCCGGCCGATGGAACTCCACGACGGTGGCATCGCGCGCGTCGCGGCGCAGCACCTGGTCGCGGGTGGCGTCGACGGCGGCCGGGTCGGCGGCGCCGTGCACCTCCAGCGCCCGGCGGGCCAGTCGGGCCGACGCGTTCGCGGTGAGCAGCACGCGCACCTCGGCGTCCGGAGCGACCACGGTGGTGATGTCGCGGCCCTCGGCGACCACCCCGCAACCGCCGGAGAACCCGTCGGTGCGTTCGGCGGCGACCAGGTCCCGTTGCCGGGCGACCAGCTCGGCCCGCACTGCCAGGTTCGTCGACAGGGCGCTGACCTGCTCGGACACCCATGTCTCGCGGATCTGGTGCGCGACGTCGACACCGCCGACGTGCACCGTCGGCGCCGCGGGGTCCAGTCCCATCAGCAGCGGCAGCCGCCGTACCTCGTCGGCCACCGCAGCGCCGTCCGTCAGGTCGATGCCCTCGGACAGGCACCACCAGGTCGCCGCTCGGTACATCGCCCCGGTGTCGAGGTAGGCCAGCCCGAGCCGCCGGGCCACGGCCCGCGACACCGACGACTTCCCCGACCCCGAGGGCCCGTCGATCGCGACGACCAGGCTCACCTCCCCCACCCCTCCCCGAACGCGGCAGTTCGTGTCGAACGCGGCAGCTCCGCCTGCCGCGTTCGACACGAACTGCCGAGCTGGGCGATCACTGGACCAGCCGCCAGCCGCGTGCGGCGAGCGCCTCGGTCAGGTGCCGCTCCTGGGTCGGCAGCACCGCGATGCCCGCCATGCCGACCGGACGGCCCGCGGCGTGGTCGAGCTGGAGGTCCTCGAGGTTGACCCCCGCCTCCCCCACGTCGGTGAGCAACCGAGCCAGCTCCCCCGGCTGGTCCGGCACCAGCACCGTGACCACCGCGTACGACTTGTGCGCACCACCGTGCTTGCCGGGGATCCGCGCCTGCCCGGCGTTGCCGGCCGCGATGGTCTCGGCGATCGCGGACAGCGCGCCCGGTGCGACGTCCTCAGGCCCCGTCGCCAGCGCGGCGCTGGTCAGCGCCTCCACCACCCGGTCCAGGTCGGTGCGCAGCTCGACGAGCACCGAGCGCACGGCCAGCGCGTTGGCCGCGAGGATCGAGGTCCACAGGGCCGGGTCGCTCGCAGCGATCCGCGTCACGTCGCGCAGCCCCTGGCCGGCCAGGCCGAGCGCGGTCTCGTCGAGCCCGCGCAGGCGCGCAGCGACCAGGCTGGCGACCAGCTGCGGCAGGTGGGACACCGCGGCGACCGCGGCGTCGTGCTCGGCCGCGTCCATCACCACCGGCACCGCCCCGAGGTCCACCGCGAGCGACCGGACGGCGAGCAGCGCGGCCGGGTCGGACGAGCCGGAGTCGGCGATCACCCACGGCCGGCCGAGGAACAGGTCGGGCACGGCCGCCGCCGGGCCGGACCGCTCCCGGCCGGCCATCGGGTGCGAGCCGACGTACCGGGTGAGGTCGACCTCCGCGGCGCGCAGCTCCTCGAGGACGTACCCCTTGACGGAGGCGACGTCGGTGACCACGGCCTGCGGGTGCGCGGCAAGCTCGGTCCGGACCACGTCCGCCGTCACGTCCGGCGGCGCGGCGACGACGACGAGCGCCGGCTCCGGGTCACCGGAACGAGCCGGCGAGCCGGCGCCGACGTCGCGCGCCAGGGCCAGGGCGGTGCGCGACGGGTCGGACAGCTGGACCTCGACCCCGGCGCGGGTCAGCGCCAGTCCGACCGAGGTGCCGAGCAGCCCGGTGCCGACGATGCGCACCGGCCCCTTCGTCGCGACCGTCACAGGCCCACCGCCCGCTGCAGCGAGGCCACCTCCGCGGGGCTGAGCACCCGGGTGCGACCGGCCTTGAGCTCGCCCAGCCGGATCGGCCCCACCTTGGTGCGGACCAGCCGGATCACCGGGAAGCCGACCTCCTCGAACAGGCGCCGGACCACGCGGTTGCGCCCGTCGTGCAGCACCACCTCGACCAGGCTCTGCCCGGGGATCATGTCGACGATCCGGTAGGCGTCCACCGTCACGACGCCGTCGTCCAGCTCCACGCCCTTGGTCAGCCGCGACCCGAGCCCGGACGGTACCTGCCCGATGACGTCGACCAGGTAGGTCTTGGGCACCTCGTACGACGGGTGGGTCAGCCGCTGGGCCAGCTCGCCGTCGTTGGTCAGCAGCAGCAGGCCCTCGGAGTCCACGTCGAGCCGGCCGACGTGGAACAGCCGCTCGGTCCGCTCCGGGATGTAGTCGGCGATGGTCTCGCGACCGTCCGGGTCGCTCATCGTCGACAGCACGCCTTCGGGCTTGTGGAACGCGACGGTGACCAGGTCGGGGTTGGTCTGCACCCGGTCGCCGTCGACGTGGATCACCTGCCGGTCCGGGTCGACCCGGACGCCCAGCTCGCGCACGACGACGCCGTCGACCGTCACCCGGCCCGCGGCGATCAGCTCCTCGGAGGCGCGCCGTGAGGCGATGCCCGCCGCGGCGAGCACCTTCTGCAGCCGGATGCCGTCCGGGTCGTGCACGTCCTTCGTCGGCGCGTGGCCCTTGTCCCGGCCGCTCGCGCGGCCACCCGTTCCCGTCATGACATTCCTCCGGTCGGCTCGGCGCTCTCCAGAGGGTCGAACTCCGGCAGGTAGGGCGCCAGCGGTGGCAGCTGGTCGAGGCTCGTCAGGCCCATCCGCTCCAAGAAGTATCCCGTGGTCCCGTACAGCACCGCACCGCTGGCCGGCTCGGTGCCCACCTCGGCGACCAGACCACGGCTGGTCAGCGTCCGGACGACCGAGTCGACGTTCACCCCCCGGACCGCGGACACCTGGCCGCGGGACACCGGCTGGCGGTAGGCGACCACGGCCAGCGTCTCCAGGGCGGCCTGGGTGAGCCGCGCCTGCTGACCGTCGACGACAAACCGCCCGACGACGTCGGCGTACGCCGGCGCGGAGTACACCCGCCAGCCGCCGCCGGCCTCGCGCAGCTCGAAGCCCCGGACCGGCCCTGAGCCGTCCCCGCGGTACTCCGCGGCGAGCTCGGCCAGCAGCGCGTCGACGCGATCGGTCGGCAACGCCAGCACGGACGCCAGGCGCACCGCGGGGATGGGCTCGTCGGCCACCATGAGCACTGCCTCGAGCGCGGCGCGAGCACCGCCCGGCAGCTGGTCGACGTCGAACGCCAGCTCGTCAGCGGCGGGCGGCCGCTCATCGGTGGCGGGCGTGCGCTCGTCCTGCTCGCTCACGTCAGGGCCTCCTCGGTCCGGTCGGGTGGCGGCGTCGGGTCGGACGGACCCGGTGCCTCGTCGTAGTCGCTGACCTGCGGCACGTGGTCCTCGGCGCCGGTCCACCGCACGGTGAGGTCGGCCAGCGGTGCCGCCTGCTCGAACGCGACCGCCCCTTCGCGGAACAGCTCGAGCAGCGCCAGGAACCGCGCGACGACGACGATCGTGGAACCGGCGTCGACGACCAGCGTGCGGAACGCCATCGTCCCGGTCCGCCGCAGCCGGTCGACGAGCAGGGCCGCCTGCTCGCGGACGCTCACCGCGGGGGCATGGATGTGGCTGACGTCGACCACCGGCTGGGGCCGCGGCGTCAGGGCACGCGCCGCCAGTCGCGCGAGCTCCTCCGGTCCGAGCGACCAGATCAGCTCCGGCAGCAGGGCCGCCAGGTGCGGCTCGAGGGTCACCGCCCGCGGCCGGTGCCGACCCTCGTCGGCCAGCCGAGCCCCGATGTCGGCCGCGACCTTCTTGTAGGCCCGGTACTGCAGCAGCCGGGCGAACAGCAGGTCCCGCGCCTCGAGCAGCTCGAGGTCCTCGTCGTCCTCCACCTCGCCGGCCGGGAGCAGCCGGGCCGCCTTGAGGTCGAGCAGGGTCGCGGCGACGACGAGGAACTCGGATGCCTGACCCAGGTCCCAGGTCCCCTCGGCGGCGCGGATCCGGGCGATGAACTCGTCGGTCACCTGGGCGAGGGCGACCTCGGTGATGTCCAGCCGGTGCTTGGCGATCAGGCCGAGCAGCAGGTCGAACGGCCCCTCGAAGTTGTCGAGGTGGACCTCGAACGCCGTGCTGCCGACGGGCGGTGGGCCGCCCGCCTCAGGCGGCGTCGCCGCGCGCGACGAGCTCACGAGCCAGCTGCCGGTAGGCCTCGGCACCGGGGTGCGTCGGGGCGTAGGTGGTGATCGGTTCGGCGGCGACCGTGGCGTCCGGGAACTTCACCGTCCGCGAGATCACCGTGTGGAACAGCGCGTCGCCGAACGCCTCGTGCACCCGTGCGACGACCTCACGGGCGTGCAGCGTCCGGGAGTCGTACATGGTGGCGAGGATCCCGTCGACCTGCAGCCGCGGGTTCAACCGGTCGCGCACCTTCTCGATCGTCTCGACCAGCAGGGCGACGCCACGCAACGCGAAGAACTCGCACTCCAGCGGGATGAGCACGCCGTGCGCCGCCGTCAGCGCGTTGACCGTGAGCAGACCGAGCGACGGCTGGCAGTCGACGATCACCTCGTCGTACTCGTCGAGCGTGGGGCGCAACGCCCGGGACAGCGCAGACTCGCGGGCGACCTCGCTGACCAGCTGCACCTCGGCGGCGGACAGGTCGATGTTGGCCGGCAGCAGGTCGAGACCGGGTATCGCGGTGGCGCGCAGCACGTCGGTGTACTGCACCGACCGGTCCATGAGCAGGTTGTAGACGGTCAGGTCGAGCTCGTGCGGCGGCACACCGAGGCCCACCGAGGCCGCACCCTGCGGGTCGAAGTCGACGACGAGCACCCGGCGCCCGTAGTCGGCCAGGGCGGCGGCGAGGCTGATCGCCGTGGTCGTCTTGCCGACCCCGCCCTTCTGGTTGCACAGGGCGATGACCCGGGCCGGCCCGTGCGAGGACAGCGGCGCGGGCACCGGGAACTGCGGCATCGGACGGCCGACGACGTCGACCGTGACGGTCTGGGCACTCACGCGGCCAACCTACCGGAGCAGGTGGGCGCAGCCCGGGCGACGGGGCCGGATCACCGCGACGTCGCGCGCGGGTGGTTGGCCACGTAGACCTCGCGCAGCAGGTCGGGGGTGACCATCGTGTAGATCTGCGTGGTGGTCACCGAAGTGTGGCCGAGCAGCTCCTGCACCACGCGGATGTCGGCGCCGCCTTGCAGCAGATGGGTGGCGAACGAGTGGCGCATCGTGTGCGGCGAGACGTGCCCCGCGTTCGGCAGCCCGGCCCGCTCCGCGGCGAGCCGGAGCACAGCCCACGCGCTCTGCCGGGACAGCCGCGCGCCGCGGACGTTGAGGAACAGGGCCGGGGTGCCGCGGCCCGCGGCCGCCAGGGCAGGTCTGGCCCGCACCGTGTACGCCTCGACCGCGCCGACGGCGTACGACCCCACGGGCACCACGCGCTCCTTGCCGCCCTTGCCGAACAGCCGCACCGCGCCCTCCCCGGGGGTCAGGTCCAGGTCGTCGACGTCGAGGCCGACCGCCTCGGAGATCCGCGCGCCGGTCGAGTAGAGCAGCTCGAGCAGGGCACGGTCGCGTAGCGGCACCGGCCCGTCGCCGGGCACACCGTCCTCGAGGAGGCGGCGCACGTCGTCGACCGACAGGGCCTTGGGCAGGCGCTTGGGGCGGGCCGGCGGGTGGACCTCGCGGGCCGGGTCGACCGCCGCCAGGCCCTCCGGGACGCAGAACTTGTGCCACCCGCGGACCGCCACCACCCCGCGCGCGGCCGACGATGCCGACAGCGCCGCCCGGCCGTCCGCACCGGTGCGCACCGCCAGCAGGTAGTCCTCCACATCGCGCTCGACCACCCCGGCCGGGGTCGAGATCCCCCGTGCGGCGAGGAAGTCGATGTACCGGGACAGGTCGCGGCGGTAGGCAGCCAGGGTGTTCGCGGACAGCCCGCGCTCCACGTCGAGGTGGGCGAGATACGTCTCGAGCGCCTGTGCCAGCTCACCTGCGAGAGCGCCGTCCGGCATGGTGCGGAGGCTACAGCGGCAGGAACACGTCCACGACGACCGCCACGGACAGCAGCGTCAGGTAGGTGATCGAGTGGTGGAACACGCGCATCGCCCGCACCGTGTGGTGCTCGGGGTCGCGCGCCTGGCGCAGCAGGGTCAGGCACGAGCCGAGGAACCACAGGCCGAGCACCGTCGCGACGACGCCGTACACCCACGTCATGCCGGCGACCGGCACCAGCAGCAGCGAGCACGCGATCATCGCCAGCGCGTAGCCGACCATCTGGGCGGCCACCTGGGCGTCGCGGCGCACCACCGGAAGCATGGGCACGCCGGCGGCGGCGTAGTCCGCCCGGAACTTCATCGACAGCGGCCAGTAGTGCGGCGGGGTCCAGAAGAACACGACACCGAACAGCAGCAGCGCGGACCACGACACACCGCCGGTGACGGCGGACCAGCCGATCAGCACCGGCATGCAGCCGGCCGCGCCGCCCCAGACGATGTTCTGCGACGTGCGGCGCTTGAGCACCATGGTGTAGCCGACGACGTAGATGGCCATGGCGCCCGCGGCGAACGCCGCCGAGATCGGGTTGACCGCGAACCAGAGCAGCACGAGCGCGGCAACGCCGAGCGCGGCGCCGAAGACCAGCGTGGCGGTGGGGCTGACCGCACCGGTGACCGTCGGACGGCGCCGGGTGCGGTGCATCACCGCGTCGATGTCACGGTCCAGATAGCAGTTGAGGACGTTCGCCGCACCGGCCGCCAGCGCGCCGCCGACGAGCGTCGCCGCCACCAGCAGCGGCGACGGGAAGCCGTGCGCCGCGAGCACCATCGTCGGCAGCGTGGTGACCAGGAGCAGCTCGATGACCCGTGGCTTGGTCAGGGCGAGGTAGGCGCCGAGCACCGGGCGCCAGCGGTGAACCCTCGCCACCGGGGCGGCCGCGGGGTCTGCCCGCACCGGACGCCCTGGGCGCACCGCCGAGGCTGCCGGGGCCGCTGGGCTGGAGAGTCGCACGCCTGTCCTTCGTGGTCGGGTCGTGGTCCGGTTCGTGCTCGGGTGGTCGTCGGCGCACCAGCACCGGCCTCGTCATCGTACATGGGACTTCGGTCCCATGCGGGGGTGTCGAGGCCACCGGCCGGCTGCGTGGGCGGGGGTCTGTGGACCGGATATAGGCTCGTCATGCGGGTGAACCGGGCGCCGAGGCGCCCTGCGCCCGGCCACCGGATCCGCTCGGACCGGTGGCGCGCGGACGGCCCGGGCGAGGCCCGGAAAGGAACGAGGTGCGGTGAACGCGAAGGCTCCCCTGGCCACCACCGTCGGCTGGACCGACCTGGACCTCCGGGCGGTTGACACGGTCCGGGTGCTCGCGGCGGACGCGGTCGAGAAGGTCGGCAACGGCCACCCCGGCACCGCGATCAGCCTGGCACCGCTCGCGTACCTCCTCTACCACGACGTGCTGAAGCACGACCCGGCCGATCCCGGCTGGCTCGGTCGCGATCGGTTCGTCCTGTCCGCCGGCCACTCGAGCCTGACCCAGTACATCCAGCTCTACCTGGGCGGCTTCGGCCTGGAGCTGGAGGACCTCGAGGCGCTGCGCACGTGGGGCTCGAAGACCCCGGGGCACCCCGAGTACCGGCACACCAAGGGCATCGAGATGACCACCGGCCCGCTCGGCCAGGGCATCTCGTCCGCGGTCGGGATGGCGATGGCCGCCCGGCGCGAGCGCGGCCTGCTCGACCCCGACGCCGCCCCGGGCACCAGCCCGTTCGACCACCACGTCGTCGTCATCGCCTCCGACGGCGACCTCGAGGAGGGCATCTCCGGCGAGGCGTCGTCGATCGCCGGCACGCAGGAGCTGGGCAACCTGCTGGTGGTCTGGGACGACAACAAGATCTCGATCGAGGGCAACACCGTCATCGCCTTCGGCGAGGACACCGTGGCGCGGTACGCCGCGTACGGCTGGCAGACGATCCTGGTCGACTGGACGGCAGGCACCGAGTACGTCGAGGACGTCGACGCCCTGGCCGCAGCGATCGCGGCGGCGAAGGCCGAGACGCACCGCCCGACCTTCATCGCGCTGCGCACCCTCATCGCGTGGCCGACGCCGGGCAAGACCGGGTCGCACTCGGCACACGGCTCGAAGCTCGGCACCGAGGCGGTGCGCGGCCTCAAGGAGGTGCTCGGCTTCGACCGGGACGCGTCGTTTGCGGTCGACCCGGCGGTCGTCGAGCACACCCGGAGCAGCCTGGCCGCCCGGGCCGCCACCGAGCGCGCCGCGTGGCAGGAGTCGTACGACGCCTGGCGGTCGGCCCACGCCGACCGGGCCGCCCTGCTCGACCGCCTCGTCGCGCATCGGCTGCCCGACGGCTGGACCGACGCGCTGCCGACGTTCCCCGCCGGCACCGCGGTCGCCACCCGCGCCGCCTCCGGCAACGTGCTGTCCGCCCTGGCCTCCGTGCTGCCCGAGCTGTGGGGCGGTTCGGCCGACCTGGCCGGCTCGAACAACACGACGATGAAGGGCGAGCCCTCGTTCCTGCCGGCGCACCGTTCGAGCGCCGAGTTCGCCGGCGACGAGTACGGCCGCACGCTGCACTTCGGCATCCGCGAGCACGCCATGGGCGCGATCGTCAACGGCATCGTGCTGCACGGGCTGACCCGGGCCTACGGGGGCACGTTCCTCCAGTTCTCGGACTACATGCGGGGCGCCGTGCGGCTGGCCTCGCTGATGGACATCCCGACGACCTACGTCTGGACGCACGACTCGATCGGGCTCGGCGAGGACGGGCCGACGCACCAGCCGGTGGAGCACCTGGCGGCGCTGCGCGCGATCCCCCAGCTGTCGATCGTCCGCCCCGCCGACGCGAACGAGACCGCCGCCGCCTGGCAGGCGATCCTGGAACGGCGCACCGGCCCGGTCGGGCTCATCCTCACCCGGCAGAACGTGCCGACGTTCCCCCGCGGCGAGCAGGGCTTCGCCACGACCGAGGGCCTGGCCCGCGGCGCCTACGTGCTGCTCGAGGCGTCCAGCGGCACGCCGCAGGTGATCCTCATAGGCACCGGCTCCGAGGTTCAGCTCGCCGTCGAGGCGCGCACCGCGCTGGAGGCGGAGGGCATCGCGACCCGCGTCGTGTCCGCACCCTGCCTGGAGTGGTTCGACGAGCAGGACGAGGCGTACCGCGAGTCGGTGCTCCCCTCCTCGGTCCGGGCCCGGGTCAGCGTCGAGGCGGGCATCGCGTTGTCGTGGCACAAGTACCTCGGGGAGCACGGCAAGGCGGTCAGCCTGGAACACTTCGGCGCCTCTGCGGATTACGAGACGTTGTATCGCGAGTACGGGATCACGGCCGACGCCGTCGCGGCGGCTGCGCGCTCGTCCCTCGCGGAGACCCGAGGTGGCACCGCCTGACGCGGTGCGCCCCGACGGCCGGGCGGGTCACCGCCGGCCGGGATCCACAGAAGGGGCATGACATGACGATCCAGGAGAGCCCGCTGCGGCGACTGGCGCAGGCGGGCGTGGCGGTCTGGCTCGACGACCTGTCGCGCGGGCTGATCCGCTCCGGCGGGCTCGACAAGCTCGCCGACCGCGGAGTGGTCGGCGTCACGACGAACCCGTCGATCTTTGCCAAGGCGCTGGCGCACGGCGACGACTACTCCGGCCAGCTCACCGAGCTGGCCGTGGCCGGTGCGGCCGTCGACGAGGCCGTCTGGCGGATCACCACCGACGACGTGCGGGACGCGTGCGACGTGCTCCGGCCGGTCTTCGACCGCACAGGCACGGTCGACGGCCGCGTCTCGATCGAGGTCGACCCACGCCTCGCGCACGACACCGCCGGGACACTCCAGGCGGCCCGCGCGCTGTGGTCCGAGATCGAGCGGCCGAACCTGTTCATCAAGATCCCGGCCACGGTCGAGGGGCTGCCCGCGATCACCCAGGCGCTGGCCGAGGGGATCAGCGTCAACGTCACGCTGATCTTCGCCATCGAGCGCTACCGCGGCGTGATGGACGCCTTCCTGACCGGCCTGGAGCAGGCACACGCGGCCGGCATCGACCTGGCGCCGATCGGGTCCGTCGCCTCGTTCTTCGTCTCGCGGGTCGACTCCGCGGTCGACCCGCGGCTTGACGCGCTCGGCACCGCCGAGGCGACCGAGCTGCGCGGCACCGCAGCGGTGGCGAACGCGCGCCTCGCCTACGCCGCCTACCAGGAGGTGTTTGCCGGGCCGCGCTGGGCAACGCTGGCCGCGCTCGGGGCACGCCCGCAGCGCCCGCTGTGGGCCTCGACCGGGGTCAAGGACGCGGCGTTCCCCGACACGAAGTACGTCGACGAGCTCGTCGCGAGCGGCGTGGTCAACACGATGCCGGAGGCGACCCTCGAGGCGGTCGACGACCACGGCGGGGAGCCCGCCGACCGCGTCACCGGCACGCAGGACGAGGCGGCAACCGTCGTCGCCCGCCTGACGAAGCTGGGGATCTCGCTCGACGAGGTCACCGCCCACCTCGAGACCGAGGGGGTCGAGAAGTTCGTCGCGGCGTGGAAGGAGCTGCTCGGCAGCGTGCAGTCCGGTCTGGACGCCGCCGCGGGCGAGGCCGGGACCGCCCGGTGAGCCCCGCTCGCGTCGCTCGGGGGCACAACCCGCTGCGCGACCCGCGCGACCGGCGGCTGCGCCGGATCGCCGGGCCGTGCGGTCTGGTCATCTTCGGTGTCACGGGCGACCTGGCGCGCAAGAAGCTCATGCCGGCGGTGTACGACCTGACGAACCGCGGGCTGCTGCCGCCCGGGTTCGCGCTGACCGGGTTCGCCCGCCGCGACTGGGAGACGCAGGACTTCGCCCAGATCGTGCACGACTCGGTCAAGGAGTTCGCCCGTACCCCGTTCCGCGAGGCGACCTGGCGCCAGCTGTCCGAGGGGATCCGGTTCGTCGCCGGGCAGCTTCGACGACGCCCAAGCCTTCGACCGCCTCAGCGACACGGTCGAGGACCTTGACACCAACCGGGGCACCGGCGGCAACCACGCGTTCTACCTGTCGGTGCCACCGGCCTCGTTCTCGCTGGTCTGCGAGCAGCTGGCCCGGTCCGGGCTGTCCCAGCCCAAGGACAACACCTGGCGCCGGGTGGTCATCGAGAAGCCGTTCGGCCACGACCTGGCCAGCGCGCGCGAGCTGAACGACATCGTGTCGCAGGTGTTCCGGCCGGACGACATCTTCCGGATCGACCACTACCTGGGCAAAGAGACCGTGCAGAACCTCCTGGCCCTGCGGTTCGCCAACCAGATGTTCGAGCCGATCTGGAACTCCAACTACGTCGACCACGTGCAGATCACCATGGCCGAGGACATCGGGATCGCCGGCCGGGCCGGGTACTACGACGGCATCGGTGCCGCCCGCGACGTCATCCAGAACCACCTCATGCAGCTGCTCGCCCTGACCGCGATGGAGGAGCCCGCCTCGTTCGACGCGGTGTCCCTGCGCGCGGAGAAGACGAAGGTGCTCTCGGCCGTGCGGCTCCCCCGCGACCTGGGCAAGCACACCGCTCGCGGCCAGTACCTCGGCGGCTGGCAGGGCGGCGAGAAGGTCGTCGGCTACCACGAGGAGGAGGGGTTCAACCCGGAGCTCGATCACCGAGACCTACGCGGCGATCCGGGTGGACATCGACAACCGCCGCTGGGCCGGCGTCCCGTTCTACCTGCGCACCGGCAAGCGCCTCGGCCGGCGCGTCACCGAGATCGCCGTCGTGTTCAAGAAGGCACCGCACCTGCCGTTCGAGTCCAGCGACACCTCCGAGCTGGGCAAGAACGCGATCGTCATCCGCGTCCAGCCCGACGAGGGCGTCACCGTGCGGTTCGGCGCCAAGGTGCCCGGGCACGGCGATGGAGGTGCGGGACGTCACGATGGACTTCGGCTACGGCCACGCGTTCACCGAGACGTCCCCCGAGGCGTACGAGCGGCTCATCCTCGACGTCCTGCTCGGCGACCCGCCCCTGTTCCCGCAGCACGAGGAGGTCGAGCTGTCCTGGAAGGTCCTCGACCCGGTGATCGACTACTGGCACCGGCACGGCAAGCCCGACCCCTACCCGGCCGGGTCCTGGGGGCCGGTGTCGGCCGACGAGATGATGGCCCGCGACGGCCGGACCTGGAGGCTGCCGTGATCATCGACCTGCCGGACACCACCACCCGGGACATCAACCACCGCCTGGTCGAGGAGCGCGACGAGGGCGGCGCGGTGGCGCTCGGCCGGGTGCTCACCCTCGTCATCGACGCCGGTGCGCACGACCCCGAGGAGGCGATCGACGCCGCGAACGCCGCCAGCCGGGAGCACCCGTGCCGGATCATCGTCCTGTCGACGATCGACGGCCGCTCCGACGCCCACCTCGCCGCCCAGATCCGGCTCGGTGGCGACGCGGGCGCGAGCGAGGTCATCCTGCTCTGGCCGGCCGGTGAGCTGCGCGACCACCTCGACACGCTGGTCACCCCGCTGCTGCTGCCGGATGCGCCGATCGTCGTCTGGTGGCCGTTCGAGGTGCCCGACAACCCGGCCGAGGACCTGGTCGGCCGGATGGGTGTGCGACGGATCACCGACAGCGTGCAGTGCAGCGACCCCACGTCGACCCTGCGCCGGCTCGCGGACGTCTATGCCGAGGGCGACACGGACCTGGCCTGGACGCGGGCCACCCTGTGGCGCGGCCTGCATCGCCGCCGCGCTCGACCAGCCACCGTTCGAGCCGGTGCGCAAGGCGATCGTGCGCGGCGAGGCGTCCCACCCCTCGATGGACCTCATGGCTGCGTGGCTCGCCTGGGCGCTGCACTGCCCGGTGGAGATCGACCGCATCCCCGGTGCGCCCGCCATCACCGAGGTGCGCCTCGAGCGGTCCAGCGGCCCGATCGTCCTGGACCGGCCGGACGGGAAGACCGCCGAGCTGCACCAGCCCGGGCCACCGTCGCACCGGATCGCCCTGCCGATCCGCCAGCTCAAGGAGTGCCTGGTGGAGGAGCTGCGCCGGCTCGACCCGGACGAGGTCTACGGCGAGGTGCTCACCAAGGGCCTGGCCAAGGTGTCGGCGTGAGCACGTCCGACGAGCTGACCGAGCGGGCGGCCGACACGACGTCGCCGGCCCCGGCGCGCCCGTACGGGCGCCACGCGGCCCCGCCGGCACGGGACCTCGAGGTCGTCGTGCACCCGGACGCGACGGGGCTGGCCGAGGCGGCGGCTGCGCGTCTCCTGGTCCGCCTGCTCGACCTGCAGTCGCTGCGGTCGCCGGTGCACGTCGTGCTCACCGGCGGCACCGTCGGCATCGCGACGCTGCGCGCCGTCGCCGCCTCGCCGGTGCGGGACGCGGTCGACTGGTCGGGCGTGCACGTGTGGTGGGGCGACGAGCGGTTCGTCCCCGCCGACTCCCCCGACCGCAACGAGCGGCAGGCCCGCGAGGCCCTGCTCGACGCCCTGCCGATCCCGGAGGAGAACATCCACCCGATGCCGGCGGAAGGTGCCGTGCCGGACGAGGACGCGTCGGCCGCCGCCTACGCCGCCGAGCTGGCCCGGTTCGCGCCCACCGGCGTGGTGCCCGGCGACGCGCCCGCACCGGCGGTCCCTGCGTTCGACATCCTGCTGCTCGGCATCGGCCCGGACGGGCACATCGCCTCGCTCTTCCCCGGCCACGCGACGTTGCACGACGAGGCGCGCACGGTCGTCGGCGAGCCCGACTCCCCCAAGCCGCCGCCACGGCGCGTCTCCCTGACCTACCCCGCGATCCACGCGGCACGCGAGGTGTGGCTCGTCGTCGCGGGCGAGGAGAAGGCCGCCGCGGTGGCCCTTGCCCTGGCCGGTGCCCCGTCCGACGAGGTCCCCGCCGCCGGCGCCCACGGCACGCAGCGCACACTCTGGCTGGTCGACGTGGCCGCCGCCAGCGCCATCCCGAGCTGACCCGCCCGGAGGTTCAGCGGCCGCGGCGGGCCCGCAGCGCGGCCAGCGCCTCGTCGAGGATCGCGGCGCCGTCCTCGTCGGACCGCCGCTCCTTCACGTACGCCAGGTGGGTCTTGTACGGCTCGTTGCGGAACGGTGCCGGCGGGTTGTCCTTGTCCTGGCCGGCCGGGTACCCGCAGCGCGGGCAGTCCCAGGTCGCGGGGGCCTCGTGGACGGCCTCCTCGGCGAAGCTGGGCCGCGTCTCGTGGCCGTTCGAGCACCAGTAGGAGATCCACACCCGCGGGGCGGACTCGCCCCGCTCTGCCTCGCCCATGGGCCCCGCACCGACGCGCGACCCCCGGATTGCGCTTCCGCTCGCCATGGTCCCCTCAGCTCACACGTTCCAGCAGACCGAGCCCGGTGATGACCGCGACCCAGACGAGCGCCACGATCACCGTGATCCGGTTGAGGTTGCGCTCAGCCACTCCCGACGACCCGACGTTGGAGGTGATGCCACCGCCGAACATGTCCGACAGGCCGCCGCCACGCCCCTTGTGGAGCAGGACGAGCGGCACGAGCAGGAGGCTGGTCAGCACCAGCACCACCTGGAGGGCGATCCGAAGTGCGGTCACGGTAGGTGTGGTTCCTCACTGAGCGGTACGGGACGTGCAGTCAAGCGTAAGCGACGTTCTGACCTGCCGGCACACGTCGCGCGGATCGGTTCCCGGACCGGGGCTGCTCCCCCGGCCCGGGAACCGGGCTCGCCTAGAGCGCGACGGCGTGCGCCTGGTAGCGCACGATCTTCGCGAACTCCTCCGGGTCGAGGCTGGCACCGCCGACCAGCGCGCCGTCGACGTCCGGCTTGGCCATGATCGACGGCGACGTTCGACGACTTCACCGAGCCGCCGTAGAGCACCCGCACGGTGTCCGCGGTGTCGACGTCGTACAGCGCGTCGATCCGGTTGCGGATCGCCTCGCTCATCTCCTGCGCGTCCTCCGGCGTCGCGGTCTCGCCGGTGCCGATGGCCCAGACGGGCTCGTAGGCGACGACGATCGCCTTCACCTGGTCGGCGGTCAGGCCGGCCAGGGCACCGTCGAGCTGGGCCAGCGTGTGGGCGACGTGCCCGCCCGCCTTGCGCACCTCGAGCGGCTCGCCGATGCACAAGATCGGGGTCAGCCCTGCGGCCAGCGCGGACGCCACCTTGGCGCCGACGATCGCGTCGTCCTCGCCGTGGTACTGCCGCCGCTCGCTGTGCCCGACGACCGCGTACGTGCAGCCGAGCTTGGTGAGGAACAGCGGCGAGATCTCCCCGGTGTAGGCGCCCGACGTGTGCGCCGACACGTCCTGCGCGCCGTAGACCAGCCGGAGCTTGTCCGCGTCGACCAGGGTCTGCACGCTGCGCAGGTCGGTGAACGGCGGGATCACGGCGACCTCGACGCTCGTGTAGTCGTGCTTGGCGTCCTGGAGCAGCCAGGCCAGCTTCTGCACGGTGTGGACCGCCTCGTGGTGGTCCAGGTTCATCTTCCAGTTGCCCGCCATGAGCGGGGTGCGGCCTGCCATGTTCTCAGTCCTCCAACACTGCGATGCCCGGCAGGCTCTTGCCCTCGAGGAACTCGAGGGAGGCGCCACCACCGGTGGAGATGTGGCCGAAGTCGGCCTCGTCGAACCCGAGGATCCGGATCGCCGCTGCCGAGTCGCCGCCGCCGACGATCGTGAACGCGCCGGCGTGCTGCGCGTCGACGAGCGCCTGCGCCACGGCGCGGGTGCCGGCGGAGAACGCGTCGAACTCGAACACGCCCGCCGGTCCGTTCCAGACGATGGTCTTGGCGTCGACGATCTTCGCGGCGAAGAGCTTCGCGGACTCCGGGCCGATGTCCAGGCCCATCTCGTCGTCCGGGATCGCGTCGATCGCGACGACGGTGGCCGGGGCGTCGGCCTTGAACTCGGGCGCGACGACGGTGTCGACCGGCAGGACGATCTCGACGCCGGCGTCCTTCGCCTGCGCGAGGTAACCCTTGACGGTCTCGATCTGGTCCGCCTCGAGCAGGCTCGTGCCCACCGAGTGGCCCTGCGCCGCGGCGAACGTGAACGCCATGCCGCCGCCGATGACCAGCCGGTCGGCCTTGGTCAGCAGGTTGGAGATGACGCCGAGCTTGTCGGACACCTTCGCGCCGCCGAGCACGACGACGTACGGCCGCTCCGGGTTCTCGGTCGCCTTGCGCAGCGACTCGACCTCCTTGAGGACCAGCAGGCCGACCGCGTGCGGCAGCCGGAGCGCGACGTCGTAGACCGAGGCCTGCTTGCGGTGGACGACGCCGAAGCCGTCCGAGACGAACGCGTCGGCCAGCGCCGCGAGCTCGTCGGCCAGCTGGCCCCGGACCGCCTCGTCCTTGCTCGTCTCGCGCGCGTCGAAGCGCACGTTCTCCAGCAGCGCGACCTGGCCGTCCTGCAGGGCGGCGACCGTCTCCTGCGCTGACGGTCCGACGAGGTCGCCGGCCAGCGCCACCGGCTGGCCGAGCAGCTCACCCAGGCGCGCGGCGACCGGCGCGAGGGAGTACTTCGCCTCGAACCCCTGGCCGGCCGGCCGGCCGAGGTGCGCCGTCACGACGACGCGGGCGCCCTTGCCCAGCAGCGCCTGGAGCGTGGGGAGCGCCGCCCGGATGCGGCCGTCGTCGGTGATCACGCCGTCCTTGAGCGGCACGTTGAAGTCGGAGCGGACGAGCACGCGCTTGCCGCGCAGATCGCCCAGGTCGTCGATGGTCTTCATGTCTTCCTACCTACGAGAACGGCGCGGCCGGGGCCCGGCCGCGTGAGGTGCCGGAGGGTCACACAGCAGCGTCCGCGTGCGCCGGGCGGCGGTGAGGCCGGGGCGCACGCGGACGCATGGCTGGGTGCTACGCAGCAGTGCCGCGGACGGTCAGAGCCGCTCGCCCACGTAGACGGTCAGCGCGACCAGCGAGTTGGAGTAGCCCCACTCGTTGTCGTACCAGGCCACGACCTTGACCTGGTCGCCGATCACCTTCGTCAGCTTGGAGTCGAAGATGCTCTGGTGCGGGTTGGTGATGATGTCGCTCGAGACGATCTCGTCGTCGCAGTACTCGAGGACGCCCTTGAGCGGGCCCTCGGCCGCCGCCTTGACGGCCGCGTTGACCTCGTCGACCGTGGTCTCCTTCGGGGCGGTGAACGTCAGGTCCGTCGCCGAGCCGGTGATCACCGGCACGCGCAGCGCGAACCCGTCGAGCTTGCCCTTGAGCTCCGGCAGCACAAGGCCGAGGGCCTTGGCGGCACCGGTGGACGTCGGGACGATGTTCTGCGCGGCGGCACGGGCGCGCCGCAGGTCGCGGTGCGGGCCGTCCTGGAGGTTCTGGTCGCCGGTGTACGCGTGGATGGTCGTCATGAGACCCCGCACGATCCCGATCGAGTCGTTGAGCGCCTTGGCCAGGGGGGCCAGGCAGTTCGTCGTGCACGACGCGTTGGAGATGATGTGGTGGTTGGCCGGGTCGTACAACGTGTGGTTCACGCCGACGACGAACGTGCCGTCCTCGTTCTTCGCCGGGGCGGAGATGATGACCTTCTTGGCACCGCCGTCGATGTGCGCCTTGGCCTTGAGGGCGTCGGTGAAGAAGCCCGTCGACTCGATGACGATGTCCGCGCCCAGCTCGCCCCACGGCAGGTTGGCGGGGTCGCGCTCTGCGAGGACACGGATCTTCTTGCCGTCGACGATGATGTTCTCGTCGTCGTACTCCACGCTCAGCGGGAACCTTCCGAGCACCGTGTCGTACTTGAGCAGGTGGGCGAGGGTCTTGTTGTCGGTCAGGTCGTTGACCCCGACAACCTCGATGTCCGCTCCGGACGCGATGATCGCCCGGTAGAAGTTGCGCCCGATGCGGCCGAAGCCGTTGATGCCGACCTTGATGGTCACTTGCCCTCCTCGGCACGCGCCGACCCGGTCGGCGCACACGAATAGCTGGTGGGAAAACTCGCACGCCGATGTGCGTCCGGATCGATCACCCGAGCGATGCCTCCGGCCGTCCTAGCGAACGTGCCGAATGCGTGACGCCCCTGTGACGATCGGATGACAGGACCCTATACCTCGCCCTCTGCGGCAGACTGCGACGAAGGTCCGCGTCAGAGGCCTAGAGATCGAGCATGTCCGGCGACAGGCCGGCCTCGGTGTCGGGGATCCCGAGGTCCGCCGCGCGCTTGTCGGCGGTCGCCAGGAGGCGGCGGATCCGGCCGGCGACGGCGTCCTTCGTCAGGGCCGGGTCGGCCAGCTTGCCGAGCTCCTCGAGCGAGGCCTCCTTGTGCGCCAGGCGCAGCTCGCCGGCCTGGCGCAGGTGCTCGGGGAGCTCGTCGCCGAGGATCTCGAACGCCCGCTCCACGCGCGCCCCCGCGGCCACCGCGGCTCGCGCCGAGCGGCGCAGGTTGGCGTCGTCGAAGTTCGCCAGCCGGTTGGCCGTCCCGCGCACCTCGCGGCGCACCCGCCGCTCCTCCCAGAGGAGCATCGCGTCATGGGCGCCGAGCCGGGCCAGCATCGCGCTGATCGCGTCGCCGTCCCGGATCACCACCCGGTCGATGCCGCGCACCTCGCGCGCCTTCGCCGAGATCCCCAGCCGCCGCGCGGCGCCGACCAGTGCGAGGGCCGCCTCCGGCCCGGGGCAGGTCACCTCGAGGCTGGACGAGCGGCCGGGCTCGGTCAGCGAGCCGTGCGCGAGGAAGGCTCCACGCCAGGCTGCCTCGGCCTCGCCGACACCGGCCGAGACCACCTGCGGCGGCAGTCCGCGCACCGGCCGACCCCGGTTGTCCAGCAGCCCGGTCTGCCGGGCGAGCGACTCGCCGTCCTTGACCACCCGCACGACGTAGCGGCTGCCCCGGCGCAGCCCCCCGGCGGAGACGACGATGACCTCGCTCTCGTGGCCGTACACCTCGGAGATCGCCTGGCGCAGGCGGCGGGCCGCGGCCCCCGTGTCCAGCTCGGCCTCGATGACGATCCGGCCGGAGATGATGTGCAGCCCGCCGGCGAAGCGCAACGTCGCGGACACCTCGGCCTTGCGGCAGGACGTGCGATCGACCTTGAGACGGGCGAGCTCGTCCTTGACCTGTGCCGTCAGAGCCATGGGGGCATCTTGCCATCACCGCAGGGCCGGCAGGCAGGCCTCGGGTGCACGGTCAGCGCGGGACGTCCCCGAAGAACCCGTCCACCACGTCTCGGTACGCGGCGGCCAGGCGCAGCGGGTCGTGCCGTGCCGTGCCGTCACCCCGGGCGACCTGGCGGACGACCAGCCGGGCGCCCATCGCCGCGCACCGGTCGGCCAGGAGGTCGACGTCCTCGACCGCGCCCGGGTCGACGACGACGGCGTAGATCTGCAGGTCAGGGGCCCGTTCGGTGAGCGCGGCCAGGTGCTCGGTCACCGGCATGCCGACCGTCTCGCCGATCTGCTCGGGCTGGAGGTTGAGCGTCACGATGGTCCGGGCCCGGCTCGCGGCGAGCGCCTCGTGCAGCTCGGGGACCAGCAGGTGCGGCAGCACCGAGGTGTACCAGGAACCAGGGCCGAGCACGATGACATCGGCCTGGCGCACCGCCTCCACCGCCTCGGGGCAGGCCGGCGGGGCTGGTGGGTCCAGCCGGAGCCGGGCGATCCGGCCCTTGGCCACCGCGACGTGGCTCTGCCCGTCGACCAGCCGGGTCCGGCCGTCCGGACCGACGATGTCGGCCTCGATCCGCAGCGGGACCGCCGCCATCGGCAGCACCCGGCCACGGGCGCCGAGCAGCCGGCCGACCCAGTCGAGCCCGGCCACGGGATCGCCGAGCAGCTCCCACAGCGCGACGATCAGCAGGTTGCCGACCGCGTGCTGGTCGAGCGGGCCCTGCGAGGTGAACCTGTGCTGCAGCACGTCGCGCCACAGCCGGCCCCAGTCGGACTCGTCGCACAGCGCGGCCAGCGCCATCCGCAGGTCGCCCGGCGGCAGCACGCCCAGCTCCCCGCGCAGCCGGCCCGACGACCCGCCGTCGTCGGCCACCGTGACGACGGCCGTGATCCGGTCCGTCATCAGCCGCAGGGCGGACAGGCTGGCCGCCAGGCCGTGGCCGCCTCCGAGCGCGACGACGGCCGGGCCCCGTTCACCGGCCCGGAGGGCGCCCGGGACGGCGAGCTGCTGTGCGGTCATTCCTTGCCCAGGTCGCGGGCCGTCACCGTGACCCGCTGACCGGTCTGGCGCAGCCTCGCGGCCAGGGCGTCCGCGATCACCACCGACCGGTGCTTGCCGCCGGTGCAGCCGACGGCGATCGTCACGTAGTGCTTGTCCTCCTGCAGGTACCCGTCGATCACCGGCTCGAGCGCCGCGACGTAGCGGTCGACGAACGTCAGAGCGCCGGGCAGGCCGAGCACGTACTCGCGGACCGGCGCGTCCCGGCCGGACAGGTGCCGCAGCTCGGCGATCCAGAACGGGTTCGCGAGGAAGCGCACGTCCACCACGTGGTCCGCGTCGACCGGCACCCCGTACTTGAACCCGAACGAGACGACCGAGATCCGCAGCGTGTCGTCACCGCTGCCGCGGGCCAGGGCGCGCACCGCGCGGGCCAGCTCCTGCGGGGCGAGGTCGCTCGTGTCGAGCACGACGTCGGCCCGTTCCCGGACCCGCGCCAGGAGGCGGCGCTCCTCGCCGATCGCGTCCAGCACGCGGCCGTCGCCCTGCAGCGGGTGCGGCCGGCGGACCTGCTCGAACCGGCGGACGAGCACCTCGTCGGACGCGTCGAGGAACAGCACGCGCAGGTCGACACCGGTCGCCTGGACCTCGTCGAGCGCCTCGTCGAGGTGGCCGAAGAACTCCCCGCCCCGCACGTCGATCACGGCGCCCAGCCGTTGGGCGCGCCCGCCTGCGGTGCCGGAGGTGAGCATGCCGGCGAGGTGCACGAGCATCTGCGCCGGGAGGTTGTCCACCACGTACCACTCGAGGTCCTCCAGCACGGCGGCGGCCCGGGTGCGACCCGCCCCTGACATGCCGGTGATGACGATGACCTGAGGCTGGTCGAGCCGCGGCGCGGTCGCCTCCGCCTCCACGGCGGGGATACCCAGCGGTACGGTCGTCGGTCGCGGTTCGGTGCTCACGTCCCGCCCCTCCGTTCGTCCTGGGTAGCGGCGTGCCCGCCCTGCGGCGACCGCCCCCGGTCACCGTTCGGCCCCAGCGGCTGGCGCGTCATGTCCCCAGGATGCCAGCCCGGTCGCCTGCGGCGTCCACCACGGTCGGCGTGCCGGTGGCCGCGGCCGGCGCGGGGTCGATCGGCGGCGGCACCGAGTCGGACTGCATTGGCACCGGGTCGACCAGCGGCGGCACCGAGTCGGCCTGCGTCGCAACCGGGTCGGTCTGCGCCAGCACCGGGTCGACCTGCGTCGGGACGGCCTCGACAGGCCCGGCCAGCGCGGCCAGCACGGCTGCGGCGGTCCGCTCGCCCATGCCCGGGACCGTGGCGATCTCCTCGACGCTCGCCGCGCGGAGCCGCTTGACCGACCCGAAGTGCCGCAGCAGGGCCGCCCGCCGGGCCGGACCGACCCCGGGCACGTCGTCGAGCACCGAGACCGTCATGCCCTTGCTGCGCCGCTTGCGGTGCGCCGTGATGGCGAACCGGTGCGCCTCGTCCCGCAGCCGCTGCAGCAGGTAGAGCCCCTCCGAGCTGCGCTGGAGCACCACCGGGTACTCCTCGCCGGGCAGCCAGACCTCCTCCAGCCGCTTCGCGAGGCCACAGAGTGCCACGTCGCTGATGCCGAGCTCGGCCATCGCGGCGGCGGCGGCGGCGACCTGCGGCGGTCCCCCGTCGACGACCACGAGGTTCGGCGGGTAGGCGAACCGGACCGGGCGCCCGGTCCGCTCGTCGATCGGTCCGGAGCGCAGCGGCAGGCCGTCGTCGTCCTCGCCGTCCACCCCGGCGCCCAGCTCGACGTCCCGGGCATCGGCCCGCTCGGCCAGGTAGCGCCGGAACCGCCGGGTGATGACCTCGTGCATCGCGGCGGTGTCGTCGCGCGCACCGTCCCCGTCCGGACCGCGGACGGTGAACAGCCGGTACTCGCCCTTGCGCGCCAGGCCGTCCTCGAAGACGACCATCGACGCCGACTGGTAGCTGCCCTGCGTGTGCGAGACGTCGTAGCACTCGATGCGCAACGGCGCGCTGGCCAGGTCGAGCGCCTCCTGGATCTCCCGCAGCGCCAGGCTGCGCGTGGTCAGGTCGCCCGCGCGCCGGGTGCGATGCAGCGCCAGGGCGTGCTCCGCGTTCTGCCGCACCGTCTCGGCCAGCTCGCGCTTGTCGCCCCGCTGGGGGACGCGCACGGACACCCGGCTGCCCCGCAGCCCGGTCAGCCAGGCCTGCATCTGCGCGAGGTCGGTCGGCAGCACGGGCACGAGCACCTCGCGCGGCACCGCGGCACGGTCCCCCGCCTCCTCCTCGGCCGGGCCGTACACCTGCTGGAGCAGATGCTCGACGAGCTCGGCGTCGTCGACGTCCTCGACCTTCTCCACCACCCAGCCGCGCTGGCCACGGATCCGCCCGTCGCGGACGTGGAACACCTGGACCGCCGCCTCGAGCTCGTCACCGGACAGGGCGAAGATGTCGGCGTCCGTGCCGTCCTTGAGCACCACGGCGTTGTGCTCCGTCGCCCGTTCCAGGGTCGCGATGTCGTCACGCAGCCGGGCCGCGCGCTCGAAGTCCAGCTCCGCCGCGGCGGCCTTCATCGCCTGGGTGAGCCGACGGGTGAACCGCGCAGCGTCGCCGGCCATGAAGTCGCAGAAGTCCTGCGCCAGCCGGTGGTGGTCCTCGGGACTGATCCGACCGACGCACGGCGCCGAGCACTTGTCGATGTAGCCGAGCAGGCACGGCCGGCCCTGCTGGTGGGCCCGCTGGAACACGCCGGCCGAGCAGGTCCGCACCGGGAACACGCGGAGCAGCAGGTCGACCGTGTCCCGGATCGCCCAGGCGTGCGCGTACGGCCCGAAGTACCGGGTCCCCTTGCGCTTCGCACCGCGCATCACCTGCACGCGGGGGAACTCGTCGGCCATCGTCACGGCGAGGTAGGGGTACGACTTGTCGTCGCGGTACTTGATGTTGAACCGCGGGTCGAACTCCTTGATCCAGGAGTACTCCAGCGCGAGGGCCTCCACCTCGGTGCCGACCACGGTCCACTGCACCGACGCCGCGGTGGTCACCATCGTCTGGGTGCGTGGGTGCAGGCCGGCCAGGTCCTGGAAGTAGCTGTTGAGCCGGTTGCGCAGGCTCTTCGCCTTGCCGACGTAGATGACGCGGCCGTCCCTGTCCCGGAACCGGTACACCCCCGGAGCGTCGGGGATCTCCCCCGGCGCGGGACGGTAGCTGGCGGGATCGGCCATGCCCCCACGGTAGTTCGGTGCGCCGACACCTCCGCACGCCCTCCGCACGCCGCGCGGGCCCCTCCGCCCCACTCGCCCCCTCCGCAGGCGTCACCCCCTCCGCCCCGCTCGCCCCCTCCGCAGGCGTCGCCTCCTCACCGGGCGCGTGGTTCGTCACCGAGCGCCTGGTTCATCACCGAGACCAGGCGTTCCGGGCGGCGAAACGGCCGGTCTCGGTGATGAAAGCTGCGCTCGCGGGGAAGGGGGTGGGTAGTTTGGGGGCGTGCCGCAGCTCCACCAGTACTCCGTCGACCTCACCTGGACTGGTGCGCGCCGGTTCGGCACCACGAGCTTCACCGCGTACGGACGCGATCACGAGCTCCGCGCCGGGGATCGTCCGGTGATCCTGGCCACGTCCGACCCGCATTTCCGTGGCGACGCCCGCCGCTGGTCACCGGAGGACCTGCTGGTCTCCTCGCTCGCGCAGTGCCACATGGTCTGGCTGCTGCACCTCGCGGCGCGCGACGGAGTCGCCGTGCTGGGCTACTCGGACAGCGCGACCGGGACGATCCGGGTCGAGTCGGCCGGGCAGGGGCACTTCACCGAGGTGGTGCTGCACCCGCGCATCGCGGTCGCCGACGGGGCGAAGCTCCCCGATGGCTCACCGGTCACCGACGAGGTGCTCGCCGCGTTGCACGCCGAGGCCCAGGAGCACTGCTTCATCGCGCGGTCGGTGAACTTCCCGGTGCGGGTGCAGGCGACCGCCCTGACGCACGTCGAGCTGCCCGCTCCGCCGGTGCACGGCGACGTCCACCTGCCTGCCGGCCCTGCAGCCGTCCCCGACGAGGCCTGACCGCCTGCCTGCCCGCCACGCGGGAGGGCGCACCGCCAGCCCCGCGCGCTCGCGCCCGCCTGCGTCACGCGCTGGCGCGCTGGCGCTCCGGCTCGAGCGCCTCGGCGAGGAAGCGCCCGGTGTGGCTGGCCGCGACGGTCGCGACGTGCTCCGGCGTGCCTTCCGCGACGACCAGCCCGCCGCCGTTCCCGCCCTCGGGACCGAGGTCGACCACCCAGTCGGCGTTCTTGATGACGTCGAGGTTGTGCTCGATGACGATGACCGTGTTGCCCTTGTCGACCAGTGACTGCAGCACGCCGAGCAGCTTGCGCACGTCCTCGAAGTGCAGGCCGGTGGTCGGCTCGTCGAGCACGTAGACGGTCTTGCCGGTGGACCGGCGCTGCAGCTCGGCGGCGAGCTTGACCCGCTGTGCCTCGCCGCCGGACAGCGTCGGGGCCGGCTGGCCGAGCCGGACGTACCCGAGCCCCACGTCGACCAGGGTCTTCAGGTGCCGGGAGATCGTCGGCACCGCGGCGAAGAAGTCCGCGCCCTCCTCGATGGGCATCGCCAGGACGTCGGCGACGGTCTTGCCCTTGAAGTGCACCTCGAGGGTCTCGCGGTTGTACCGGGCGCCGTGGCAGACCTCGCACGGCACGTACACGTCCGGCAGGAAGTTCATCTCGATCTTCAGCGTGCCGTCCCCCGAGCAGGCCTCGCACCGACCGCCCTTGACGTTGAAGCTGAACCGGCCCGGGGTGTACCCGCGCACCTTCGCCTCGGTGGTCTCGGCGAACAGCCGGCGCACGTGGTCCCACACGCCGGTGTAGGTGGCCGGGTTCGACCGCGGCGTGCGCCCGATCGGCCCCTGGTCGACGTGCACCACCTTGTCCAGGTGCTCCAGGCCGGTCACGGTCCGGTGCCGTCCCGGCACCTGGCGGGCACCGTTGAGCTCGTTGGCGAGCACCGTGTACAGGATCGAGTTGACCAGCGTCGACTTGCCCGACCCGGACACCCCGGTCACCGCGGTGAACACGCCGAGCGGGAACCCGACGTCGATGCCCTGGAGGTTGTGCTCCACCGCACCGAGCACGCGCACCTGGCGCTTCGGGTCGATCGGCCGGCGCACCTGCGGCATCGGGATCGACCGGCGCCCGGACAGGTAGGCCCCGGTGACCGACTCCGGCGATGCCAGCAGGCCGGCCAGGTCGCCCGAGTGCACCACGCGACCGCCGTGCTCACCGGCGCCCGGGCCGATGTCGACGATCCAGTCGGCCTCGCGGATCGTGTCCTCGTCGTGCTCGACGACGATGAGCGTGTTGCCCAGGTCCCGCAGCCGGGTCAGGGTCTCGATCAGCCGGCGGTTGTCGCGCTGGTGCAGGCCGATGCTCGGCTCGTCGAGCACGTAGAGCACCCCGACCAGCCCCGACCCGATCTGCGTCGCCAGCCGGATCCGCTGGGCCTCCCCGCCGGAGAGGGTCGCAGCCGGGCGGGACAACGACAGGTAGTCCAGGCCGACGTCGAGCAGGAAGCCCAGCCGCGCCTGGATCTCCTTGAGCACCTGAGCGGCGATCGCCCGCTCGCGCACGCCCAGGTCCAGGCCGTCGAGGAACTCACGCGCCTCGCGGATGGGCAGCTGGCACACGTCCCAGATCGAGCTGCCGCCGACCTTGACCGCGAGCACCTCGGGCTTGAGCCGCGCGCCCTGGCAGACCGGGCACGGCACCTCGCGCATGAACGCCTCGTAGCGCTCCTTGCTCCAGTCCGACGAGGTCTCGGCGTAGCGGCGCTCGATGAAGCTGATGACGCCCTCGAACCCGGTCGAGTACTGCCGCTCCCGGCCCCAGCGGTTGCGGTAACGGACCTTCACCTCGTAGTCGCGCCCGTGCAGCACGGCGTCCTTCGCCCGCTGCGGCAGCGCGCGCCAGGGCGTGTCCATGGCGAAGCCCAGGTCCTCGGCGAGCGCCTGCAGCACGTGCTCGAAGTACTCCGACGAGGTCTGCGCCCACGGCGCCACGGCGCCCTGCGCCAGCGACAGCTCGTCGTTCGGCACCACGAGGTCGGGGTCCACCTCGAGCCTCGAGCCGATCCCGGTGCACTCCGGGCAGGCCCCGTACGGCGCGTTGAACGAGAACGTCCGGGGCTCGACCTCGTCGAGCGTCAGCACATGGTCGTTGGGGCACGAGCGCCGCTCGGAGAACCGGCGTTCCTTCGTCGGGTCGTCGATGTCCAGGTCGACCAGGTCGACCACGAGCAGGCCGCCGGCCAGGTTCAGGGCCGTCTCCACCGAGTCGGTCAGCCGGCGCTGCACGCCCTCGCGGGCCACCAGCCGGTCCACCACGACCTCGATGTCGTGCTTGAGCTTCTTCTGCAGCGTCGGCGGGCTGGCCAGCTGGACCACCTCGCCGTCGACGCGCGCCCGGGCGAATCCCTTCGCCTGCAGCTCGGCGAACAGGTCCTGGTACTCCCCCTTGCGACCGCGGACCACCGGGGCGAGCACCTGGTAGCGCGTCCCCTCCGGCAGCTCGAGCAGCCGGTCGACGATCTGCTGCGGCGTCTGCGCCTGGACCCGCTCCCCGCAGACCGGGCAGAACTGCGTGCCGGCCCGGGCGAACAGCAGCCGCAGGTAGTCGTAGACCTCGGTGATCGTCCCGACGGTCGACCGCGGGTTGCGGTTGGTCGACTTCTGGTCGATCGAGACCGCGGGCGACAGGCCCTCGATGAAGTCGACGTCGGGCTTGTCCATCTGACCGAGGAACTGCCGCGCGTACGCCGACAGCGACTCGACGTAGCGGCGCTGGCCCTCGGCGAAGATCGTGTCGAACGCCAGCGACGACTTCCCCGACCCCGACAGGCCGGTGAACACGATGAGCTGGTTGCGCGGCAGGTCCACGTCGACGTTCCGCAGGTTGTGCTCGCGGGCGCCCCGCACCACCAGACGGTCGTTCACGGTTCGGGAGTCTACGTCGATCCACCGACACTCGCACACGTGTTCGATCGGTGGACGCCCGGCGCGGTCCGCGCGGGGTCAGCCGGCGCTGGTCGTCGCCTCGCCGGGCCGCGACACCGTCGGCTTGGGCATCGCGAGCACCGCCTCACGGACCACCCGGCGCAGCACCTTGCCCACCTGGGACCGCGGCAGGTCCGGCAGCACGACGAGCCGGCGCGGCACGGCATACCGCGCCACCCGCTCCGCGCACCAGGCGCGGACGGCGTCCAGGTCGATCCCCCGAGCGCCCTCCTCGAGCACGACCGCCGCGACGACGCTCTCGCCATGCGTCCCGGACGGCTCACCGACCACCGCGACGTCGGCGATGCCCGGCATGGCTCGCAGGTGCTCCTCGACCTGGGACGGGTACACCTTGAAGCCGCCGGAGACGATCATCTCCTTCATCCGGTCAACCAGGACGACGAAGCCGTCCGACTCCACCCGCACCACGTCCCCGGTGCGCAGCCACCCGTCGGGGAGCAGCTGCTGGGCCGTCT
Source organism: uncultured Actinomycetota bacterium (assembly GCA_963769855.1). Taxonomy (GTDB): domain Bacteria; phylum Actinomycetota; class Actinomycetes; order Actinomycetales; family Cellulomonadaceae; genus Cellulomonas. The sequence goes on along the minus strand of CAVYNN010000009.1, from coordinate 30,086 downwards.
CCTCGGGCATGTTCCAGTACCCCTGGAACACCTGGGGACCCCGGATGAGCAGCTCGCCGGGCTCCCCCGCCGGCACCTCGCGGTCCGGGTCCTCCTGGTCGACGATGCGGATCTCGGTCGACGGCCAGGGCAACCCGAGCGCCCCGGGGCGTCGGTCGGCCGTGAACGGGTTGCCGAGCGCGACCGGCGACGTCTCGGTCATCCCGTACCCCTCGATGACCAGGCCGCCGGTCATCTCCTCCCAGCGCCGGGCCACCTCGGCCGGCAGGGCCATCGCCCCCGAGATGGAGTAGCCGATCGAGGTCAGGTCGACCCCCCGCGCCGTGGCGGCCTTGGCCAGGCGGTCCAGCATCGGCGGCACGCACGGCATGAAGGTGGCCGGGACCCGTCGTTGCGCGGCGAGGACCAGGTCGACGTCGAAGGTGGGGAACACGACCAGGGTGGCCGCCGTGCTCGTCCCGTAGCCCAGGCACACGGTCAGCCCGAATGCGTGGAAGAACGGCAGCGGCGCGTACATGACGTCCAGGCCGTCCCGTTCGCCGAGCCAGAACCGGGACTGCTCCACGTTGGCCATGAGGTTGCGATGGGTCAGCACAGCGCCCTTGGGCGTGCCGGTGGTGCCCCCGGTGTACTGGATGAGGGCGATGTCCGACGAGGCCGGCCAGGGGTGCTCGGCAGGCAGCGCACCGGTGCGGGCGACCAGCCGGTGCCACGACGGCGTGCCCGCCGGCACCGGCCCGCACATCGCCGCCCGCTTCTCGCGCGCGGCGTGGACCGGCAGCCGCAAGGCCACCCGCTTGATCCACGGCAGGTCCGCCGCGATGTCCACCGCTACGACGGTCCGGAGCGCCGGTCCGCGCGCCTCGAGCGCGGCTGGCACCGCCTTGGTCCAGACCAGCGCCACCGAGGCGGCACAGTCCGCCAGCTGGTGGCGCATCGCCTCCGAGCCGTACGTCGGGTTGTGCTCGACGACGATCGCGCCGATCCGCAGCGCGGCATGGAACGCCACGACGTGCGCCGTGCAGTTCGGCAGGACGATCGCAACCCGGTCACCGGCGCGCACCCCGAGGTCGACCAGGACCTGCGCGGCCCGGGCGACCTCGGCGGACAGCTGCCGGTAGGTGGTCCGCCGGCCGAGGAAGTCGACGGCGACCCGCTTCGGGAACCGCACGGTGGCCGACACGAGCCGCTCACCGAGCGGCTCTTCCGGGACCTCGATCTCCCGCGGCACCCCCGCGGGATAAGCGGCAGGAACAGTCAGCGGAACTCCGGCCGAAGGCACGGTCTCAGCCTAAACCTACGGAACCGTAGGTTACGGATCCGTAGGGTGTCGATTCGGTGTCGCGCCTCACGGCTCGAGCGGGCCGAGCACCGACTGCGCCACGGTCGCGTGCGCCGACTCGTCGTCGGACGGGTGGTAGATCCCCGCAAGGACGTCCCGGTAGAGCCGGTTGAGCTCCTGACCCGTGGAGTAGCCCGCCCCACCGCTCACCCGCAGGGCCCGGTCGACCACCACGCGCGCCGTCTCGGTCGCCCGGACCTTGAGCCCGACGAGCTGGGCGAACAGCCGTGTGCCGTAGTCGTCCCCCTCGTCGATGCCCCGGGCCAGGGCGAACACCTCGAGCTCGGCGCCGTCCTGCGCGAGGGCGGCGTCGGCCACCCGCCAGCGGATGTCCGGGTCCTGGCTGTAGGCACGGTCGTACTTCATCGACGTGCGCCGCCGGGTCGCATCGATCCCGAGCGCCAGCGCCCGGCGCCCGATCCCGGTGTAGACCGCCGCCAGGAGGACCTCGAACACGGCGAACAGCGCGACGATGAACGGGTCGGCGCTCGGTCCTGGCGGCAACGCCCGGACCACCCAGTCCGGGGGCGCGTAGGCACCGTCGAGCACGGTCGTGCACGACTGGGTGGCGCGCATGCCGAGCGTGTCCCAGTCGTCCTTCGTCGTCGTGCCGTCGCGGGTGACCACGCCGTGCACCAGCCGTGGGCCGTCCGGGTGCGCCTGGTCCAGCCCGAAGGTCGCCAGCCGGGTCCACACCGGCGCCATCGACGTGAAGATCTTGGTGCCGTAGTACCGGTACCCGCCGTCCGGCTGTCGTTCGGCCCGGGTGCGTGAGCCGAACATCACCAGGTCGTTGCCCGCCTCGGAGTTCCCGAACGCGAACACCTCCCCGGCCGCGGCGTCGCTGAGGACGAAGTCCATCGAGTGGTCGCCGCGGGCGCGCAGCAGCGCCGCCATCCCGGTGACCACCAGGTGCATGTTGACCGCCAGCGCGGTCGCGGGTGCCGCAGCGGCTAGCCGGGTCTGCTCGCGCGCCAGCTCCTCGAGCGTCAGCCCGGCGCCGCCGGCCTCCCGCGGCACGAAGGCGGCCAGGTAGCCGGCGGCCCGTAGGTCGGCCAGGTCGTCGTGCGGGAACGAGGCGTCGCGGTCGTGGCCGGCAGCGCGCTCGTGGACCGCCGCGAGCAGGTCGTCCGTCAGCAGGGTGCGCAGGGTCCGCGGCATCCCGCCACTGTGGCACGAGGCGCTGCGCTCCGCCCAGGCTCGACTGTCTCGCACCCGCCGACCGAGGGAGGATGGCCCGGTGAGCATCTACGCCGTCCGCTACACCTACGACGACCGCCCGGACCACCGGATGGCGGTTCGTCCCGTCCACCGTGCGTGGCTCGCCCGCCAGGTCGCTGCCGGCACCCTCCTCGCCAGCGGACCGTTCACCGACGGCGAGCCGGGCGCCCTCCTCGTCTTCCGCGCCGACTCCCGCGACGATCTCGAGGCCCTCCTCGCCCAGGACCCGTTCGCGACCGAGGGTGTCATCGCCTCGACCGAAGCGCGCGAGTGGGAGCAGGTGTTCGGCCCCTGGGTCGAGGCCGACTGAGCAGTCCCGCGCCGATGCGTCAGTCCCGCGTCGACGGGTCAGTCCGGCGTCGACGGGTCGGTGCTGCGTCGACGGGTCAGTCCGGCGGTCGCCGCGGATCCCCGACCTGCGTCCCAGGCTGGCCAAGGCGCACCTGCAGCTCGCGGACGATCGCGCCCAGCTCGCCTGACGCGAGCAGGCCACGGCCGAGGGGGCCCGACGAGTCCTCACCGACCGGGGGAGCTGTCGCAGGGCCGCGCGGACCTCGGCCGACATCCGGTCGAGCTGCCAGCGGATCTCCTCCTCGACGGCCTCTGGTCGACCGGGGTTCGCCAGGCCGGCGGCCTTGACCGCGTAGCCGGCGGCGCCCAGACCGTGCGCACCCATGTGGCAGACGCCGGCAGCCTGCCCGGCGGCCCGGGCAGCGGCAGCTGCGGCGGGAGCTGTGACCTCGCTCGCTCCGACGCCGCCGACGAATCGCCGCCGGATCTCCTCGGCAGTGTTCAGCTCACCGCGGGCGAAGGCGCGCGCACGCGCGATGAGCTGCCGAGGGCGGTCATCACCAGGAACCTCGGCCTCGAACACCCCGAGCACCCGCTCCGCGCAGTCCGCGGCCCACGCGGCGACACGTCGTCGGTCGTCCTCGCCGAGCGTCTGTGGAGATCTCGTCGTCACGCCGCCTCGACCGCCCGGGCCTCGCGGCGCGCGTGCAGCACGCTCGTCGCGATGGTCAGCGCCAGCACGACGGCGATGACGACGAGCGACAACCAGGTCGGCAGCTCCGGGGCCCAGGCCACCGGTCGGCCGTGCTGGATGAACGGCACCGCGTTGCCGTGCAGGGCTTCGAGCAGCATCTTGACCCCGATGAAGGCCAGGATCACCGCCAGCCCGTACTGCAGGTAGGCCAGGCGGCGCAGCAGTCCCCCGAGCAGGAAGTAGAGCTGGCGCAGACCCATCAGGGCGAACACGTTCGTCGTGAACACGAGGAACGGGTCGTGGGTCAGGCCGAAGATCGCCGGGATCGAGTCGAACGCGAACAGCACGTCCGTGGTGCCGATCGCCACGAACACCACCAGCAACGGCGTGAACAGGCGCCGGCCGTCGACGACGGTCCGCACGTTCGACCCGTCGTAGTCCCGGGAGATGGGCACCAGCCTCCGGGCGGCCCGGACCACCACGTTCTCGCTGTACTCCTCGTCCTCGGTGTCCCCACTGCGGACCAGGGTCGCCGCGGTGTACAGCAGGAATGCGCCGAACACGTAGAACACCCACGCGAAGTGCTCGATCGCGGCGGCTCCGGCCAGGATGAACAGCCCGCGCAGCAGCAGCGCCACGATGATGCCGACCATGAGGACGCGCTGCTGCTGCTCCCGGGGCACCGCGAAGGCGCCCATGATCAGCATGAAGACGAACAGGTTGTCCACCGAGAGGCTGTACTCGGTGAGCCAGCCGGCGACGAACTGCCCGGCTGGCACCGGTCCGCCGAGCCACGCGAGCACACCCGCGAAACCCAGGGCGAGCACGACGTAGACCAGTACCCACGTCAGGCTCTCCCGGACCGACGGCACGTGCGGGCGCCGACCGACGATCGCCAGGTCGACCAGGAGCACGGCCACCACGACGACCAGCGAACCCACCTCGAAGGCCGTCGACATCTCCTGCGCCATCAGCGTCGCCCCTCGGCCGCGCCGACAAGCGTGTCGCGCCGGGTGCGGCGCAGGGACAGCACGGTGGTGACAGCCAGGACCGCGACGATGAAGGCGAGCGACCACCAGGTGCTGATCTCCGGCACATCGACGCCGCGGCCGCTGTTGACGAACGGCAGATCGTTGACGTGCAGGGCGTGCAGCACGAGCTTGACGCCGATGAACCCGAGGATCGCGGCCAGCCCGTACGACAGGTAGACGAGGCGGTCGAGCAGCCCGTCGACGAGGAAGAACAGCTGCCGCAGGCCGAGCAGGGAGAACGCGTTCGCCGCGAAGACGAGGTACGTCTGCTCGGTCAGCCCGAAGATCGCCGGGATCGAGTCGAGCGCGAACAGGATGTCGGCCGAGCCGATCGCGAGCATCACGACGAGCATCGGCGTGACGTACCGCCGGCCGTCGCGCCGCACCACCAGCGCGTCGCCGGCGTACTCGTCCGTGGTCCGGAACAGGCGGCGCGCGACCCGCAGGACGGCGTTCTCGGAGAACTCGCTCTCGCCCGTGCTGCCGCACCTGACCTGCGTCCACGCCGTGTACAGGAGGAACGCGCCGAACAGGTAGAAGACCCACGAGACGTTCTCGATGAGCGCGGCGCCGACGAAGATCAGGCCGGTGCGCAGCGCCAGCGCCACCGTGATGCCGACCAGGAGCACCTTCTGCTGGTTGCGCCGAGGCACCCGGAAGCTCGCCATGACGAGCACGAACACGAACAGGTTGTCGACCGACAGGCTCTTCTCGGTGACGTACCCGGAGAAGTACTCGCCGCCGTACTCGGCACCCCAGACGCCCCACACCAGCAGGCCGAACGCCACCGCCACCCCGACGTAGGCCGCCGACCACCGCGCCGCCTCGCCCAGCGCCGGCTCGTGCGCCGACCGGACGTGCCCGAGGTAGTCGACCGCCAGCATGACGAGGATCGCGGCGACGGTGAGGGCCCAGACCCAGCCCGGGACATCCATGCGTGCTCCTCCGGTCGACGTGTAGCCATGACCGGAGGTCTTCTCTGCCCGCCCGACAACCACTGGGCGGACCGACGACACCGGGTCGTCGACGCTGACGACCGTGATGACGATGACGCCGTGGGGAGTACTCCCCTCCGCCGACAGTGTAGGCCACGCCCTCGGCGTCAGGCTGTCGCTTCCCTGATCCCGCGCAGCTCCTTCTTCAGGCCGGAGATCTCGTCCCGCAACCGCGCCGCCAGCTCGAACTGCAGCTCGGCCGCGGCCGCGTGCATCTGGTCGGTCAGCTGCTGGATGAGGTCCGCCAGGTCCCCCGCGGCCACACCCGCCAGCTTGTTGCGCTCCTCGTGCGGCACGCGTGAGCCGAAGCCCGGCACGGGCGCCTTGCCCCGGCTGGCCTGACGCCCGGCGCCGCCGATGAGCTCGGCCGTGTCCGCGTCCTCGCGGGCGAGCAGGTCGGTGATGTCGTTGATCTTCTTGCGCAGCGGCGTCGGGTCGATGCCGTGCTCGGTGTTGTACGCCACCTGCCGCTCACGACGCCGGTTGGTCTCGTCGATCGCCTTCGCCATCCCGGCGGTGATCCGGTCGGCGTACATGTGCACCTCGCCGGACACGTTGCGGGCTGCGCGTCCGATCGTCTGGATCAGCGAGGTCCCGGACCGCAGGAAGCCCTCCTTGTCGGCGTCGAGGATGGCCACGAGCGAGACCTCGGGCAGGTCGAGCCCCTCGCGCAGCAGGTTGATCCCGACCAGGACGTCGAACTCGCCCAGGCGCAGGCCGCGGAGCAGCTCGACCCGACGCAGCGTGTCCACCTCCGAGTGCAGGTAGCGGACCCGGACACCCTTCTCCAGCAGGTAGTCCGTCAGATCCTCGGACATCTTCTTCGTCAGGGTGGTGACGAGCACCCGCTGGTCCCGCTCCACCCGCTCGCGGATCTCGCCGAGCAGGTCGTCGATCTGGCCCTTCGTCGGCTTGACCACCACCTGTGGGTCGACCAGGCCGGTCGGCCGGATGATCTGCTCGACGACGCCGTCCGACATGGACAGCTCGTACGGGCCGGGCGTCGCCGACAGGTACACCGTCTGCCCGACGCGCTCGGTGAACTCCTCCCAGCGCAGCGGGCGGTTGTCGGCCGCGCTCGGCAGCCGGAACCCGTGGTCCACCAGCGTCCGCTTGCGCGACATGTCGCCCTCGAACATCGCGCCGATCTGCGGCACGGTGACGTGCGACTCGTCGATCACCAGGAGGAAGTCCTCGGGGAAGTAGTCGAGCAACGTGTTCGGCGCCGTCCCTGCCGCGCGCTGGTCGATGTGCCGCGAGTAGTTCTCGATCCCGGCGCACGAGCCGATCTGGCGCATCATCTCCACGTCGTACGTGGTGCGCATGCGCAGCCGCTGTGCCTCGAGCAGCTTGCCCTGGCGATCCAGCTCGGACAGCCGCGCCTCGAGCTCGGCCTCGATCCCGGTGATCGCGTGCTCCATCCGCTCCGGCCCGGCCACGTAGTGGGTGGCCGGGAAGATGTGCACCTCCTGCTCGGACCGCACGACGTCCCCGGTCAGCGGGTGCAGCGTGGCGATCGCCTCGATCTCGTCCCCGAAGAGCTCGATCCGCACGGCGAGCTCCTCGTAGACCGGGATGATCTCGACCGTGTCGCCCCTGACCCGGAACGTGCCGCGGGTGAAGGCCATGTCGTTGCGCGTGTACTGCATCCCGACGAACCGGCGCAGCAGCTGGTCGCGGTCGACCTGGTCGCCGACGCGCAGCGTCACCATCCGGTCGACGTACTCCTGTGGCGTGCCCAGGCCGTAGATGCAGCTGACGGTCGCGACGACGATGACGTCGCGGCGGGTGAGCAGCGAGCTGGTCGCCGAGTGCCGGAGGCGTTCGACCTCGTCGTTGATCGACGAGTCCTTCTCGATGTAGGTGTCCGTCTGCGGGATGTACGCCTCGGGCTGGTAGTAGTCGTAGTACGAGACGAAGTACTCGACCGCGTTGTTCGGCAGCAGGTCGCGGAACTCGGTGGCGAGCTGCGCCGCGAGGGTCTTGTTCGGCGCCATCACGAGGGTGGGGCGCTGCAGCCGCTCGATGAGCCAGGCGGTGGTCGCCGACTTGCCCGTGCCGGTGGCACCGAGCAGGACCACGTCCTTCTCGCCGGCCTGGATGCGGCGCGCAAGATCGTCGATCGCGGTGGGCTGGTCGCCGCTCGGGATGTACTCGCTGATCACCTCGAACGGCGCCACCGTGCGTTGCAGGTCCGTGACGGGGCGCATGCGACCACCGTACGTCGCGCCACCGACATGACCGCCCGGTCGGGTAGCGCCCTAGCTCAGCACTACTTCCCGCTGGTGAACGAGACCTGCGCCCCCGGGTCGTCGGCGGCGACGAGCGCGCCGAACGCCTCCATGTACCGCTCGTAGGCGGAGTAGCCGAGGATCTTCTTGTTGCCCACGGACACCAGGCCGCCGAAGCCGCCTTCCTTCACCTGGAAAACGTCCACGGAGCTGCGAGCGGACACGCGTCCGGCGCCCATCTCCACCTCGACGTGGAACTGCATCACCTCGGCGCCGTCGCCGTGCACCATGTCGCGGACCCTCAGGTCCACCCGCATGCCGGTGCGGTCGCGCTGCGCGACCCAGCCACGGTCGTCCTGCACGTGACGGGTTGCAGCCGCCGCCAGGTCGAGCATCCGGGACGGTGTCAGCCGTGCGGACTGCACCGACACGGACGCCTTCGACTGCCACGGCCTGGCCGCCCAGCCACGCGTCCCCACTGCCGACACGGACATGCCCACCCCCGGTGTTCACGCACCGCGAGCCCGCCCGCAGGCGGACGGAGTGCGTCATCACACTCGTACCGATGTTGTCGGCATCCGCGCGCCCCAAGTTGCGCCGCCGGTGCCGGTATCACCCGTTAGGGCGAACCGGTCGCAGCCTACTGCCCGTCGGCCTCGGCGACGCGCTCGGCTACCAGGCGCTGCCACAGGGCGTCGACCTGCGACCGGAGCTGCTCGTCGCTCCCGGTGCCGTCGAGCACCACGTCCGCGGCTGCCTCGCGCACATCGTCGGGCGCCTGGGCCTCGACCCGGGCCAGCGCGTCCTCGCGCGACAGGCCGCGCAGCCGCATCAGCCGCTCGACCCGCAGCGCCGCGGGGGCGGAGACGACGACCACGACACCGAACGTGTCCGCCTGGCCGGTCTCCACGAGCAGCGGGATGTCGTGCACGACGACCGCGGTCGGGTCGATCGCCGCAGCGGCGGCCTCACGCTCCGCCGCCAGGCGCCGCACCTGCGGGTGGACGATCGCCTCGAGCCTGCGCCGGGCGGCGGTGTCGGCGAAGACGAGCCGGGCGAGGGCTGCCCGGTCGAGCGCGCCGCCAGCAGCCACGACCTGGGGCCCGAAGGAGTCGACGACCTCCTCGTAGCCGCTGGTCCCGGGCGCGACGACGAGCCGCGCCAGCGCGTCGGCGTCGACCACCACCGCCCCCAGCTCGGTGAACCGTCGCGCGGCGACCGACTTGCCTGCTGCGACCCCGCCGGTCAACCCGATGCGTTGCATGGCCCCATGGTGCCCGCTCGGGCGCCGGAGCGCGTCCTCGGGCCCGGGCGCGTCGACGGGCCGGTCACCCGAAGGTGGCCGGCCCGTCGACGCGGACCTGCTCGGTCAGTTGCCGGTCAGCTTCTCCCGCAGCGCGGCGAGCGCCTCGTCCGAGGCGAGCGTCCCGGTCGCCTCGTCGGTCGACGAGGAGTACGAGGACGGAACGGCGGCGGACGACGACTCGCTGCTGCCGCTGGTCGAGGCCTCGGCGTCCGCAGCAGCTGCCGCGGAGACCTGCTTGCGGTGCGCCTCCCAGCGGGAGTGGGCGGCCGCGTACTGGGCCTCCCACGCCTCACGCTGCGACTCGTACCCGGGCAGCCACTCGCTCGTCGCGGAGTCGAAGCCCTCGGGGTACTTGTAGTTGCCGGCCTCGTCGTACTCCGCGGCCATGCCGTAGAGCGACGGGTCGAAGTCCTCCGAGGTCGGGTCGAAGCCCTCGTTCGCCTGCTTGAGCGACAGCGAGATCCGCCGGCGCTCCAGGTCGATGTCGATGACCTTGACGAACACGTCGTCGCCGACCTGAACCACCTGCTCGGGGATCTCCACGTGCCGCACGGCCAGCTCGGAGATGTGCACCAGGCCCTCGATGCCGTCCTCCACGCGGACGAACGCGCCGAACGGGACGAGCTTGGTGACCTTGCCCGGGACGACCTGCCCGATCGCGTGCGTGCGGGCGAACGCCTGCCACGGGTCCTCCTGCGTCGCCTTCAGCGACAGCGAGACCCGCTCGCGGTCGAAGTCGACGTCGAGCACCTCGACCGTGACGGGCTGGCCCACCTCGACCACCTCGGACGGGTGGTCGATGTGCTTCCAGGACAGCTCGGAGACGTGGACGAGCCCGTCCACACCACCGAGGTCGACGAACGCACCGAAGTTGACGATCGACGACACGACGCCCTCGCGGACCTGGCCCTTCTGGAGGGTCTGCAGGAACGTGGAGCGGACCTCGGACTGGGTCTGCTCGAGCCAGGCACGGCGGGACAGGACCACGTTGTTGCGGTTCTTGTCCAGCTCGATGATCTTCGCCTCGATCTCCTTGCCGACGTACGGCTGGAGGTCGCGGACCCGGCGCATCTCCACCAGCGAGGCGGGCAGGAAGCCGCGCAGGCCGATGTCGAGGATCAGGCCGCCCTTGACGACCTCGATGACGGTGCCGGTGACGACGCCGTCCTCCTCCTTGATCTTCTCGATCGTGCCCCAGGCGCGCTCGTACTGGGCGCGCTTCTTGGACAGGATCAGCCGGCCTTCCTTGTCCTCCTTCTGCAGGACGAGGGCTTCGACCGCGTCGCCGACCTTGACGACCTCACCGGGGTCCACGTCGTGCTTGATGGACAGCTCGCGGGAGGGGATGACGCCCTCGGTCTTGTAGCCGATGTCGAGCAGGACCTCGTCACGGTCGACCTTGACGATGGTGCCCTCGACGATGTCGCCATCGTTGAAGTACTTGATGGTCGCGTCGATCGCGGCCATGAAGTCCTCGGCGGTGCCGATGTCGTTGATCGCGACCTGCTGGACGGCGGGCTTCGCGGGGGTGGAGATGCTCATGTAGGGGATGGCTCCGTTGCGGACAGGGACTAGTGCGGACAGGGTGTGTGCGTGATGGTGCGGCGACCCGGACAGTGGGCGCGCGGCACCGCCGTCAACCCTACCTGGCGGACGGCACGGCGACCAAGCCGTTCTCAGGCCAGTTCTCGGGCCACCGTCAAGAGGTCGTCGGGCACGTACTGCACCTTGCCCGCGACGTCCGCCATGTCGACCATCTCGATCCGACCGCCGCGCACCGCGGTCATCAGGTGGCTCCGCCCCTCGGTGATCGCGTCGATCGCCGCGACGCCGAACCGGGACGCGAGGATCCGGTCCGCCGCCGTCGGGATACCGCCGCGCTGGACGTGCCCGAGCACGGTCACCCGGGTGTCGAACCCGGTCCGCTCCTCGACCTCGACCTTGAGCCGCTCCCCCACGGCGCCGGCGACGATCTCGCCGAACTTCCCCACCTCCGTGACGTAGCTCATCGCCGTGCCCTGCGCCGGCACCGCGCCCTCGGCGACGACGATGATCGAGAAGCTGGCGTGGGCGCGGTGCCGGTGCACCAGGAACTTCTCGATCCGCTCGATGTCGAACGGCTCCTCCGGCGCGAGGACGATCTCGGCGCCCCCGGCGATGCCGCTGGTCACGGCGATCCAGCCGGCGTGCCGACCCATCACCTCGACGATCATCACCCGGTTGTGGCTCTCCGCCGTCGTGTGGATCCGGTCGATCGCCTCGGTCGCGATGGTCACCGCGGTGTCGAACCCGATCGACCGGTCGGTACCCCAGACGTCGTTGTCGATCGTCTTCGGGATGCCGATCACGCGGACCCCCGCCTTGGCGATCTCGCTCGCGGCACCGAGGGTCCCGTCACCGCCGATGCAGATCAGCGCCTCGATCCGCTCCTGCTCGAGCGTGGCGAGCACCGCCTCGACGCCGCCGGGGTTGCGGTGCGGGTGGAACCGGGACGTGCCGAGCAGCGTGCCGCCGGTCGGCAGGACGTTCCGGATGTCCTGGCGCGTCAGCGGCTGCACGTCGCCCTCGACGACACCCTTCCAGCCGTTGCGGAACCCCACGATCGAGTGCCCGTGCGACCCCTCGCCGCGCTTGACGACCGCCCGGATCGCCGCGTTGAGGCCGGGGACGTCGCCCCCGCCGGTCAGCACTCCGACTCGCACGTCCGCTCTCCTTCTCGCTGTGGGGGGCGCCGGGAGCACATCGTCGGGCGAACGCCAGGCCCAGCGTAGGGGGTGCGAGCCTGGGTGCCGGTAGGTCCTGTGGCCAGGTGGAGATGCGATGCTGACCCGGTGAGCCGGGTCCGCAACCTCGTCGCGCTGCTCGCGTTCGGCGTCGCCTTCGGCTACGTCGAGGCGGCGGTGGTGTTCTACCTGCGCCGCCTGCTCGACTACCACACGGGCTACTCGGTGGTGGGACGGCACGTCTACCTCAACCTCGGCTTCATGGCGTTCGTCAAGCCCGACCACCCGGTGCTCGGCGACCAGGCGGTGATGTCGGCCGAGGTGGCACGCGAGGCGGCGACGATCGTCATGCTCCTCGCCGTGGCGTTCCTCGCGGCGCGCACGTTCGGCCGGCGCATCGCCGCCTTCCTGGTCGCCTTCGCCGCGTGGGACCTGGCGTACTACGCCTTCCTGCACGTGCTCACCGGCTGGCCGAGCAGCCTGACCGACATCGACGTCTACTTCCTCATCCCGGTGACCTGGGTGGGACCGGTGGCCACGCCGCTGGCGATCTTCACGCTGGTGCTCGTCGGCGGGTCCTGGTGGTACCTGCGCGGCCGCGGCGTGGACCGGTGAGCATCACGCCCGGCCAGGAGCCGTTCGCCTGGGCCGGGTACACGGCGGTGCCCGACGACGCCGGGGGCGCGGCCGCGCGGCGGTGGTGGGACGCGAACGCCGACGAGTACCTGGCCGACCACGGCGACTCGCTGGGCGCCGCCGACTTCGTCTGGGGGCCGGAGGGGCTCCGCGAGGAGGACGCCCGCCTGCTCGGCGACCTGGGCGGGTGCCGGGTGCTCGAGGTCGGTGCCGGTGCGGCGCAGTGCAGCAGGTGGCTGACCTCGCGCGGCGTCGACGTGGTGGCCACCGACGTGTCCGGCGGGATGCTGACCGTCGGCGGCCGGCTCGACGCCGCCACCGGCCTCCGCACCCAGCGGGTGCAGGCCGACGCCCGCGCGCTGCCGTTCGCCGACGCGTCGTTCGACGTCGCGTTCACCGCGTTCGGCGCGCTCCCGTTCGTCCCCGATCCGGGCCGGGTGCACGAGGAGGTGGCGCGCGTGCTGCGTCCCGGCGGGCGGTGGGTGTTCGCGACGACCCACCCGCTGCGCTGGGCGTTCCCGGACGACCCCGGCGAGGCCGGGCTGACCGCGGTCCGCTCCTACTTCGACCGCACGCCGTACGTCGAGACGTCGGACGACGGTGCGGTGCTCTACGTGGAGTACCACCGCACGCTCGGCGACCTGGTCGGCGAGGTGACCGGCGCGGGCCTGGTGATCGACCGGTTCGTCGAGCCGGAGTGGCCTGCGGGCCGCACGGACGTGTGGGCCGGCTGGGGCCCGGTGCGAGGCGCGATCCTGCCCGGCACGCTGGTCGTGGCGGCGCACCGACCCGGTTAGTGGCCGGCCTCGTGCCAGTCGTGCCCGGTGCCGACGGAGACGTCCAGCGGCGCCGACATCGGCCCCCCGGGCACGGCGTCACCCGCGGCCCGCATCTGCTCGCGGACCAGCGCCTCGACCTCCTCGTGCTCGCCCGGCGCCACCTCGAGCACGAGCTCGTCGTGCACCTGGAGCAGCATCCGCGAGCCGAGCCCGCGCCGGGTCAGCTCCCGGTCCACGCCGAGCATCGCCAGCTTGATGAGGTCCGCCGCCGAGCCCTGGATCGGCGCGTTGAGCGCCATCCGCTCGGCCGCCTCCCGTCGGGCGCGGTGGTCGCTGAGCAGGTCGGGAAGGTAGCGGCGCCGGCCGAGGATGGTGGCGGTGAAGCCCGTCGCGCGCGCCTCGTCGACCACGCTCTTGAGGTAGTGCCGCACGCCGCCGAACCGCGCGAAGTAGGCATCCATCAGGCGGGATGCCTCGGACACCTCGACCTGCAGCTGCTGGGCCAGGCCGAACGAGGACAACCCGTAGGCCAGCCCATAGCTCATCGCCTTGATCTTCGACCGCTGGTCGGCGCCGACCTGTCCGGGCGGCACCTCGAAGACGAGCGAGGCGACGTACGAGTGCAGGTCCTCCCCGGACCGGAACGCGTCGATCAGCCCCTCGTCGTGCGAGAGGTGCGCCATGATCCGCATCTCGATCTGCGAGTAGTCCGCGGTGAGCAGGGTCTCGTACCCCGGCCCGACGACGAACGCTCGGCGGATCTGCCGACCGGCCTCGGTGCGGATCGGGATGTTCTGCAGGTTCGGGTCGGTCGAGGACAGGCGCCCGGTCGCCGCGATCGTCTGCTGGAAGGTCGTGTGGATCCGGCCGTCCGGCGCGACCGAGCGGCGCAGCAGCTCGACCACCTGGCGCAGCCGGATCGCGTCCCGGTGGGTCAGGAGGTGGGCGAGGAACGGGTGCTCGGTGCGGACGAACAGCTCCTGCAGGGCTGCGGCGTCGGTGGTGTACCCGGTCTTGATCTTCTTGGTCCTCGGCATGCCCAGCTGGTCGAACAGCACCTCCTGCAGCTGCTTGGGCGAGCCGAGGTTCACCTCGCGGCCGATGACGTCGTAGGCCTCTGCGGCGGCCCGCTGGACCTGCCCGTCGAAGTCCTTCTCCAGCGTGGCGAGGTAGCCGTCGTCGACCGCGATGCCGGCCTGCTCCATCCCCGCCAGCACGCGCTGCAGGGGTAGCTCTACGTCGGTCAGCAGCATCGAGGCGCCACGGTCGGCCAGCTCGTTGCCGAGCACGTCCACCAGGTCCAGGACGGCCACGGCTCGCGCCGCGGCGCGCAGGTCGTCGTCCACCCCGCCGAGCGCGAGGTCGAGTGCGCCCTGTGCCCCTTCGACCTCGACGTCGAGGTCCCGGCGCAGGTAGGCCACGGCCAGGTCTCCGAGGTCGTACGCGCGGCGGTCCGGCTGGCACAGGTAGGCGGCCAGCTCGGTGTCGAACACCACCCCGTCCAGCGTCAGCCCGCGCCCGGCCAACGCGTGCCAGGTGGACTTGGCGGCGTGCACCGCCTTCGGCGAGCCCGCGTCGGCCAGCCAGCCCGCCAGGGCGGACTCGTCGGCCGGCGTGATCTCGGCCAGGTCGTAGACCACCGACTGCCCGCCGTCACCGGCCAGCGCGATCCCCCACGCGTCGCCACCGGAGGGCGTGCCCGTGCCGTGCACGTCGACCCCCAGCAGCCGACCGCGGCGCGGCGCCAACCACCCGACGAGCCCACCGGGTGCGACGTCCTCGAGCACCAGCGCCCCGGCCGCCGCCGCCGAGTCCTCGTGCGCCACGTCCGGGACGAGGGCGAACAGCCGGTCGCGCAGCGCGCGGAACTCCAGCTCCTCGAGGATCTCCCGCAGCGCGTGCCGGTCCCACGGCTGCACCGCGAGCTGGTCCGGGCCGTACGGCAGCTCCAGGTCGCGGACCAGGGCGTTGAGCTCCCGGTTGAGCCGCACCTGGACCAGGTGCTCGCGCAGCGACTCCCCCGCCTTGCCCGCGATGTCGTCGGCCGCGGCCAGCACCCCGTCCAGGCCGCCGTACTGCAAGATCCACTTGGCCGCGGTCTTCGGGCCGACGCCCGGCACCCCGGGCAGGTTGTCGCTCGTCTCCCCGACGAGGGCTGCCAGGTCCGGGTAGCGCGCCGGCGGCAGGCCGTACTTCTCCTGCACCGCTGCCGGCGTCATCCGGCTCATCTCCGAGACGCCGCGGATCGGGTACAGCACGGTGACGTGGTCGTCGACCAGCTGGAACGCGTCCCGGTCACCGGTGACGACGAAGACGTCCATGCCCGCCGCGCGCGCCTGGGTGACCAGGGTCGCCAGCACGTCGTCGGCCTCGAAGCCGGGCCGGCTCAGCACCGGCACGTTCATCGTCCCGAGCAGCCGGCGGATCACCTCGACCTGGCCACGGAACGGCTCCGGCGTCTCCGCCCGGGTCGCCTTGTAGTCCCCGTAGCGCTCGGTGCGGAACGTCACCCGCCCCACGTCGAACGCCACCGCCAGGTGCGTCGGCTTCTCGTCACGCAGCAGGTTGGCCAGCATGGACGTGAAGCCGAACACCGCGTTGGTGGGTTGGCCCGACGAGGTGGCGAAGTTCTCCACCGGCAGCGCGAAGAAGGCCCGGTAGGCCATCGAGTGGCCGTCGACGAGGAGCAGACGTGGACTGTCCGGCGGGGTGGCTGGCTGCGTCGGGGTCACGGGTGTCAACCTATCCGCCATGGCCGACACCCTCCCCCCGACGGATGGCACCCTCATCGAGCGCCTCGGCATCACGCTGGAGGAGGTCACCGCGCAGCGGGCTGCCGGTTCGATGCCGGTGGCCGGCAACACGCAGCCGCAAGGCCTGCTGCACGGCGGCGCCACCGCGGCGCTCGCCGAGACCCTGGGCTCCTACGCGGCGCACGCCCATGCCGGCCCGGGCCGTGGGGCTGTCGGGATCGAGCTGAACGCGACCCACCACAGGGCGGTGCGTGAGGGCTCGGTGCACGGGGTCGCGACCGCCGTGCACCTCGGCGGCACCCTGGCCAGCTACGAGGTCGTCGTGCTGGACGACGACGGCCGGCGGGTCTGCACGGCCCGGTTGACCTGCATGCTCATCGACGTCCGCACCTGACGCGCGGCCTGCGCGGGAGCGGCGTCGCCGTCGCCCTGCGCCGCACGCGCCTGCCGGCGCCGGGCGATGAGGTCCTCCAGGTGCTTGCGCGGGACGCGCCCCGTCACCACGCCCAGCACCACCGACGGGTCCTGCGCCAGGCGGCGCTGCAGCGTGCTGGTGGTCACGACGCGGTGCGCCGCCGCCGGCGCGAAGCCGATCCGGGCCAGGAACCGGTGCATGCCCCGCGCTCCGGGGAGCGGGGAGGCGTACACCTCGGTCGCGCCGACCTCCTCGGCGAGCGCCGCCGCGGCGACCAGCAGCGCGTGCCCGAGCCCGCGTCGGCGTGCGTCGGCGCGCACGTACAGCGCCTCCAGGCTGAGCACCACGGCGTCCGAGAACGGCCCGGGGCCGACGACCCGCGCGAGCATCAGGCCCGCGACCTCGTCGTCCAGCATGCCGACGAGGATCGACCCGCCGGGCGCCGTCATGAGCATGACGAGCTGGTCGCGCAGGCGCTGCGGATCGTCCGTGCAGAGCTGGGAGCCGACCTGCAGCTCGGACCGGGCCTCGAGCGACAGCGCGACAAGGCCGTCGAGATCGTCAGGTGTTGCAGCGCGGGTACCGAGACCGGGACGCACAGGCAGGACCTCCTCGCAGGGGCCGGAGTGGCTCACCCCGCCCCCGCGGTGTGCCTTCGTCCGATCATGGACCATTGTCCGGGTCGCCGACCAGTCCCCTGGTGAGCGGTCACCCGGACGAGCGGTCGAGGTCAGCTGGAGGCCCCGCCGACCTGCTCGATGACGGCGTCGGCCACCTCGCGCATCGTCAGCCGGCGGTCCATCGACGTCTTCTGGATCCACCGGAACGACTCCGGCTCGCTCAGCCCCATCTTGGTCATGAGCAGGCCCTTGGCCCGGTCCACCCGCTTGCGCGTCTCGAACCGCTCGGTGAGGTCCGCGACCTCGGCCTCCAGCACGCCGATCTGGGCGTACCGGGCGATCGCGATCTCCACGGCGGGCAACAGGTCGGCCGGGCTGAACGGCTTGACGACGTATGCCATCGCGCCGGCGTCCCGGGCCCGCTCGACGAGCTCGGTCTGCGAGAAGGCGGTGAGCATGACGACCGGCGCCAGGTGGGCCTTGACGATCTGCTCGGCGGCCGAGATGCCGTCCAGGACGGGCATCTTCACGTCCAGGATGACGACGTCCGGCTTGAGCTCGGTGGCCAGTGCGACGGCCTCCTCGCCGTTGCCGGCCTCGCCGACCACGTCGAACCCGGCCTCCTTGAGCGTCTCGACGACGTCCATCCGGATCAGGGCCTCGTCCTCGGCGACCACGGCCCGGCGGGCGGGCTTGCGGGCACCCGGTGCCACCTTCTCAGTGGCGGGACGCAGGGGCGTGGACAGGTCGAGGGCGGCGGCCGGCTCGGCGGCGTCGTGGGTGCTCACGCTCCACAGAGTAGTGCGCAGTCCGTTGCGGGCCACGGTCCGGGGTTCCCGGGTGGCGGCCTACGGCCGCCCGGCGCGGCACTATCCTGGGCGCGGCCCCGGTAGCCCAACGGCAGAGGCGTTCGGCTCAAACCCGATCCAGTGCGGGTTCGAATCCCGCCCGGGGCACCCACTTGAACTGCACAAACGTTGCGGCGTGTCACATACGTGTCACAGCGGCGGCGGCGGGCTCACTACATCCGCCCCCCCGTCCTCCTCGTGGCGCGCCTGGTTGAGGGCGTAGCCGTCGAAGGCCCCCGAGACCCGGCTGTCTGCGTTTCGTCAAGCGATCTGGCCCCACCTGTCGTCGCGAGTGTTGGCCCCAGGTCTTCGGGGCTCAGCCGGACCAGCTGGCTGTGACGGGGGGCGACCGCCGCGGTGGCGTCGACGAACTGCCGGCGAGGCGCCGCGGCACGAGCCCTGGATCGGCTCCAGGCGCGTACAAGCGCCGAAGCCCGCGCCGCTTTCGCATGCGCGGACTTCGGCGCCAGCACCAGTGTGCCGTCTGTCACGCCGCCGGCGCTTGGCTTGGCACCCAGGTCCTCCCGCCGTCCGACGAGCCGTACAGCCCCGACGTCGTTGTGCAGTTCACCTTGCCTGGGCAAGTCGAGGTGGAGACCATCGCTAGGCCATGGGTCGCGTCAGAGAACGTGAGCGAGCCCACGGTCCCTGGCAGGCCGGTCGGTGTGATGGTCACGACGCTCGACCCAGTCACCCTGATGAGCACTGTCGATGACGGGTCGTTGATTATCGCAGTGTCCGGTCCCGCTGTCGTCCCGACGGCAGTAATGCCGGCGGCGACCGGGCCGAGCGTCGGGATCTCAGCCAGCATCATGAACGTTCGTCCGTCGCTGGTCGCGAGCACGTCGATGAATGACGCCCCTCCCGTGGTCACGGTCACGGGAATCACGGATCTGTCGGCAAGCGCCACAGGCAGGCCGATGCTCGGGGCGTCGGCCGGGACCGGAGCGTCGTTGGAAACCTTGTCGCCTACGACAGCGCTTTGGGTCCAGGTCGCTCCGAGGTCGTCACTGACGAACATCTCCGAAGAAAGCGGGCCGCCAATTGCGACGAGATGCTTCCCCACCCACGACGCAGTCGCGGTTCCCGCGATCGGCATAGACCGAGCTGTCACAGATTGGCCCGTCGGACCGACGAACAAGGCGCTTTGGCCGCGAATGCCCGCCCCGTGGGGCATTGCAGCGGCAACGGCCACAGTAGAGGCGTCGCCCGAGATGAAGACGTTCGCCTCCATCGGTTGATCCGACGTCGGGAGCGACAACTGCTGAGTGGTCCATGTCTTCCCAGCGTCGCTGGACCTCTGGTACGCGAAACCGCCGCTCGCATCTATGGTGGCTGCCGCGACGGTTGCCCCACCATGAAGGTCCACCGAATGCCCCGGAACGCGCTTCCCCGGAGTATTCAGCGACTTCCACACGCCCCCAGCGTTGGTTGTCAGCAGCGTTGCATTCGCTGTGTCGACTACCGCCTGGCCTGCTGTCCCGAACTCTGCGGCGGTGACCGCAAAGTTCACACCAGCGGTTGCAGACGCGGTCGTCGACGAAATCGAGCCGGACGGCTCAGCCGACGGGCTCTCGGTAACTGGCATTGCGGAGGGCAACTGACCACACGCGGCCGCCAGCACTGCACAGAGAACCGCGAGCCCAGGGGCCGCAATTTTCTTCCGTGCTGTGTTCACTCTTGTGCCACCCCCTTCAGAAGTCCCGCGTCAACGTTGTGCAGTTCATCACGCCTTTGCTGTAGAGCCCTTCGCCAGGACCGTCCGAGCAGTCGACGTCGACCGTCATGCGAACCCCGTTGTAGATCTTGCCGAGGCTGTTTTGAAACTGCTTGTGACGCTGATCGGTTACCCAGTACCCGTTGTTCACGCATCCTATCGGGTTTATGGAAGGCCCGTCGCCCCAATTCGCAGCCCAGATGAAGTCGACCACGGGCGAGACCGAAGCGTACTGATTGATGTTCCCTTGGCATGCGGACGTGTAGACACCCGTGACCTGAGCGGGCGCCATGTGAAGCCACGTCGTCCACCCGCTCATGAACGAGTCGATCGCCGCGGTGCATGTGGGGGTGTTGTTCGCACCCTCCATGTCGTAGACAACGACAGAGTTCCCAAACATCCCAAGGCCGCGCATCGCAGAATATGCCGAGCCCGCTTCGCTGTACCCTTGGTTGTACGCTGTTGTCGTGTTGGTGCTGATCTTCGCCCCGCCGTACGCCCAACAAGGACTCTGCGGGCCAACCCAAATCGGCAAGAGCGTCCACCCCTGATTGGTAACGGTAGTCACCCAGGACGCTGTGATGGTCGGACCACACGCGACGTCGGAGCCGCCGATGTACACGGCGTTGACAAAGAACGGCGTATTGGCCCAGAAGGCTGTCATCTGAGTTGTGGTGGGCGTGGCGCAGGCATCAAAGCGGCTCTTCGCAGTTAGCGGTGTAGCAGTGGTCTGAAGCCGCCGGCCTCGAGGAGGCTGCGGGCGATGTAGTTCGTGAGGTTGCGGAAGCCGAGGGCGGAGCCGCGGAGGTGTTCCAGGCGGCCGTTGAGGGCCTCGGTGGGGCCGTTGCTGGTGCCGGGCAGGTCGAAGTAGGCCAACACGTCGCGGGCGCGCCGCGTCAGGGTGGCGCCCAGGCGCCGCAGCTCGACCAGGGCGGCTGGGACGCCGTGGCGCAGGGAGTCGATGACCGCGTGGAGTTGGCGGCGTCCGGCGGCTCGGTCGGGGTCGCGGTAGGCGGCCACGATCCGCTGATAGACAGCCCAGGTGACCTCGACCTCGACGTGGGCGTCGTCGGCAAGGGCCGTGTCGATGCGGGCCCGTTGGCGGTCGGTGAGCAGCTCCTGCCCGGTGTGCAGGGCGCGGCGGATGCCGTAGAGCGGGTCGCCGGCATGCCCGCGGTGGCCCCAGGGTGTCTTGTTGGACGCGTTGGCGGCAGGCGTCCAGGGCGTCGCCGGCGAGCTGGACGACGTGGAACGGGTCCATCACCTCTGTCGCGTCGGGCAACGCTTCGGCGGCGGCGGTCTTGAAGCCGGTGAACCCGTCCATCGCCACGACCTGGATGCCGTCCCGGAAGGTGGGCGTCTGCGCATCGAGCCAGGTCTTGAACACCTGCTTGGAGCGGCCGGCGACCATGTCCAGCAGCCGGGCCGGACCCGTGCCCTCGCGCACCGGGGTCAGGTCGATGACCACCGTGACGTACCGGTCGCCGAGGCGGGTGTGCCGCCAGGCGTGCTCATCGACGCCGATCACCTGCACCCCGTCGAGCCGGTGCCGGATCGCCGATGAGCAGGCGACGGCCCTCGGCCAGGACCGCGTTGTTCGCGGTGTGCCACGACACCGCGAGCCCGGCGGCGACTCGGGCGACCGTCAGGTGGTCAACGCACGATGGCCTCCAACGCCCAGGCCAGCCCACCGCGGGACAGCTTCGCCTTCGGTTCGGCCGCCGCACTGGTGTCCTGCCGCCAGACCCGGCCGCAACGACCGCACCGGTAGCGGCGCACCCGCACCAGCAACGTCGTAGGCCGATGCCCGAACGGGACGTGCGCCAGCCGCCGGGTCACCGTGCCGACCGGCTGGCCCTGCTCCCCGCAGCCACGGCACCACGCGATCAGGCTCAACGACACGGCACTCGATCAGCGTCCGACCCGGCTCCACGTACTGGCCGACGGCCACGCAGCCCGAGCCCGTCCAGGCGGCAGAAGGAGGTCAGGTCGGCAGGGGCGAAGGTAGCGTGCAACACGTCGAGGTCTTTCGGGTGGATGGCGTAGGAACCTCCATCATCGGAAGACCTCGACCCCTACCCAAGGACCGGCGCGCCCACCCCCGCCCACCCCCGCTACACCCTCAACTGCGAAGAGCCATCAAAGCCTTCGCCCTTGACGATTACCTTCTGTAGATCGGTCGGCACCTCCACGGCAGCGGAAACGCGTTCACGGGCAGATGTAGCCCCGTGAATGCTTGCCTGTGCAATCGACGCTGGCCCGACCGTCACGGTGGCAGCAAGGAGGGTCACCGCCGCCAAGCGGCTAAGTGATTTGACGAATGCGGGCGGCCGGGCAGGTAAACCTCTGGACACCGCCGCAGCAAATGCGGACGAGCGGAAAGAAAGACCACCGCGAGCTGGATGCAAGTTGATCAACTCCCTTCGAGATAGCCGGCTGCGCGCGACGCGCGGGCAAGTTCCTTCGTCCGGTGCCCCCTGCTCCCCCTTTCCCGCTCGCGGGCCCCCGGCCGTGCACGGGCCCAGCGGACTCCCAGGCGGCGCCTCGCCGCATAGGACCTTCATCCGGGCTTCGTGTCCAGCTCGGTCCTTTGAACTGGACAAACGTCCAGCCCGCGTGGTCCGTGGGCTCCTAGCAATGTTCCGCGTCAGCGATGGGCCAATCCATGAGCGTTACCTTTGATGTCCAGCCAGTTCCCTTTGACGTGGGCAACGACCGCGGGTAGCTGACGAACAAGGACGATCCGACGAAGAACGCCGAGGCGTATTCCGGGAATCTCACTGCGACTCCGGTGTCCAGGTTCGCCAGGATGACCCCGGTCGGCGAGTTCCAGATGATGTGGTGTTCGGCGAGTTGGACGAACTGGAACTGGTAGGTCGCGTTCGGTGTTGGACTTTCAGCACCGGGGAGTTGCAGACCACCTGTCTGTTGACCGTTCACCGAGTACACGCTGTACTTTTGAAGGTTCGCTGTCCCGATTCCCACCTGGTTACTCGTTCCCGTCAGCGCGCCGAACGGGGTTGACTGCTGCAGCCCGGCGGGTACGGATGCCGGTTCAAGCGTTGCTACTGAGGCAGCACGCAGTTCGTACGACTTCCCGCCCGCACTTTCAGCGACCGCGCCCCACAGGATCAGTTGCCCTGCCCGGATCGGTGGACTGAGCTGCCCGGTGTTCAACACTCGGACGGTGCCGTGTTCCAGGTCGAGCGCACGCAGTTCGCTCAGGAACGGATTGGCTGCGGTCGCCGTCGGCTGGTTCCAGATCAGTGACCCGTTACTGACCAACGGTGTGGGGATCGCTCCGACAGCGATGCTTCCGTCGGAGGAACGTGAACTGCCGACTTTCGTGAGGTGTTTGGTGTGGGTGTTCCAGGCCCACATCGTCCACATGCCTTGATCTGTGGCTGAGTCTCCTTCTGTCCAGGCAACCCACGTACCGTCGGCGGACATGCCTTCCACTCCGCTTGACGTTGCCGGGTAGGTGGCGATGCGTGTGAACGTGGCCGCCTGTGTGTCGTAAGAGCCGATACCGACACTGTTGGTGGTGTTGAACTGACCGAACACCACTTCACCCGACACCGTCAGCGGGAAGAACCCGAGCCCGTCAGCGATCGTGGCCCCACTGGCGGTGTCAAACTGCAGCTGGGCGGCTTGGAAGCACACGTCGTGCGTCAGGGTGTTCGGTGCGCTGACGGGAACGGGGGGTCTCGCTGGTGGTGTTGACGTCCCGCCCGGTTGGGCCACGCTCACGGCCGGTGTGGGTGGTTGCTCGACGTTGTTGGTGCATCCGGTCGTTAGGGCAAGCACGACAGCGGATGCACCAACCCACGTGCGCTGGCGTCGGGTCTGGTTACGCGACGTAGCCCCGCCCACCCATGATCGTTTCGACGGTGTTCAAGTCGTACCATGTCAGTGGAGTGGTGACGCTTGCATACCACGAGACAGTTGGGGCGTTATAGACCGAGTCGGCGTACCGGATGGTACTGTTGTTCGTGTTCCAGCCGCCGATCTCGAACCAGTGGAGGATCGTCTTGCTGACGGGATGCCCGGCCAGGTGAGATCCACCAGGAACTTCGTACGCGTCACCGGCGACTGGTGATGTCTGTCCAATGTTGAGTTGGAGGTACTCCAAGAACAGGTCCCGCTCAAACTGGGACGGGTTCGGGGAGTTCAGCCACGAGGTGAACGAGTAGAAGTTGTACCCGTAGTCGGGCACTCCTACGAAGTGGTTTAGTCCTGCAGTCAGTTGCGATGTGCTTGTGCCACTGCCGGTGCCGGCTCCCCAGTAGGAGGCGACTGCTGTTTGGTTGGTGTAGCTGGGTCCGGGAACGGTCAGCGCCATCTCGGTGACGGTTGCTTCTCCGCACCACGAGTTCGTGATCTGCGGCTGCTGCACCAGGTTGCCTAGGTACGCGTACCCGGGTCCGTTCACGCTAGCCATCGGCTGCACCACGGTGCTGCTCTTGGCAAGCGGCGTGGTGGTGCCCTTTCCGACGGCTTGGGCACCATGGGGCAGGCAGCCACCAGCTGCCCGGATTTTCGCGACCTTCTTCGCTAGCCCAGCTTGCCCACCAGTGGTCGGGTCCGATGTGACGTTGTTCCCTGCGGGGTCCGTGATCTGCGGCTTGACGATGGTTGCCGCTGATGCGAGCGCGTGTGCTGCCGCGGTTGGGTAGTTCTCGATGGTTTGACCGTTGCAGTCCCATGGTGCGGTTGCTGGCCCGCTGGCGAATGCTTGGGTTCCCGAACTCATGGTGACTAGCCCGAGTGACGTTATCGCCAGTGCGCGCACGAACGACTTCCAGTACATGTTCCCCCCCGACCGCGACGCTGCGGACATGACCCGACGAGGCCGAAGTTACAGACTGTCTGACTGCGCGTCAAGACCCATTCGACGCCGCAGCGCACAAGCCTGGCACCGGTCCCATTGATGGCGGGTCTGCCCACTCCCAGATGAGGTAGCCGGCCGCATGGTGCGGCGTGAGGATGCCGATGACGAGGTCGGTCTTGGATGGATCGTCGATGTCGATGGCTCCGTAGCGTCCGCCCTGGCGGAGCTCAATCAGGCAGTGCGCCTCCTCTACGAGGGAGCCGTGCAGTTGGTGATGTTGTGCGTGGGCCTGCCGGTCGTCAGTGAACGCGAATCTCATCGTTCGGTGACCCTGCTTGCGTGCAACGGTTTGCTGACCAGTCCCGAGGTCAACCTTCAAGATGTCGCCGAGCGACTGGCCGTAGGTGAAGAACGGGATGCAGCACAACTCGAAGAGCTCTTGATCGTCCGTCCTGGTCCAGCACTGCTCATAGCTCCCGGGCATGCCGTGTCCGGTCAGGTCCAGTTGAACGATGTAGTTGGTTCGATCACGCCACCCCGGATCTGAGTGCGTCGCGATCTTCTGCTCGTCGGTCACCTCATAGGCAGCTTCGTCAGCCGCGGCGGCCCGCGAGCCGCAAGAGACCGTCACGTATCGGACCCTGACTCGGAACGCGGGCCCACCACCACCCGTCGCCCGCTTCGCTGCGGTCGACGACGCGGTCGATCAAATGCTCCACATCTGGACTCGTCATGCCTTCGAATCGGGCATCAGCCCGAGCTAGATGCTCAACGGCCAAGCCCTGCGTCGGCGCGGCTGCAGCTCGTAACGCCTGTTCGACCTGGTCCCGGATATGCAACGCCGCAACGTAATCGTGTTCGGTCCACGAATCGACGCGCTCAACGCCCTGAGCATCGGCATCGAGCCGATCAACGTGCGCTGCCCATCCGGCCAGAAGCTCGGCCAGCGACGTCGTTCGCCCGTGCGGCAAAGACACTTCGGCAGCTACTAGCTGAGTGATCTCATCGTCGCTCAGCTCTGGGAAAAATCGCCGCAGGCTGTCCATCGCTGACGTCACTTCCCCGGGTAGTAGGCGGTACTGCGCCACGGCGCATCGCCGTTGACGATGACCCGCACGCCGCCGTACTCGTACTGAAGGGCATTCTGGCCCTCCAGAGGCACACCCTGGGCGTTCTTCAGCGCCGCGCTGATCTCATCGAGGCTCGGACGGCCGGGTATGTCACCCTCGCCGATGTGCTTGTACGTCAGCTGCGCGATCTCATCATCAGAGAACTCATGCCCGCCGAGACTGATAGCCCCACTGTCGTTACCGGCCAGACGAGCGGCATTGAGCCGGCCCTTCAACCCACTTAACAGTCCGCCGCCGTCTTCTGTGGCAACACCGGTAGCCACCACGATCTGGGCCCGCGGAGGGTCGTTCCCTAGCCGCTGACCTGCGCCAATGCCCACCGAAGGCCCGACGGCGACCTGGCCCGCGGAGGTCGAGACCCCGACGGCGTTCTGAGCCCCGGGCGCCGTTGCCGCCGACGCGGGCGCGGCGCCGAACGCCGCGACCAGGACCGCAAGGACAGCGGCTAGGAAGACAAGGACCCAGCGCGGCCGCCAGGCCGTGCGGGTCGCCGTGGTCATGGGCTCGATCATCGCAGCCGCCCCGGCCATCGGGGTGGTGGGACACGGCTGGCGGGAGCGGTGAGCGCGTCGACCAACGCGAGGGCGGCGGTGTAGGTCGGGCGCCACTTCGGGTCGTGCTCCAGGGTCCCGGCAGGCAGCTGGGCGAGGGCTGCCAGGACGCGCCGGCAGGCCGCTGGGGAGGCGATGACGGCCTCGACGCAGCCGGGCAGGTCGTGGGACTCGACCACGACACGGTCGACAACCTTGACCTCGAACGCGCCCGGTCGGGCGGTGCGGCGGGCCTCGTGGGCGGCCTTGCGACACGCCCCCGAGCAGAACACCGCCGGGCGTCCGGTGCCTGCTGGTGGGGGCATCGGACCGGCGCAGAACGCGCAGGCGGCGACCGGCCGAGGCGTGCGTGTGGTGGCCATGCGGTCACTCTAGGTTGCGTTACCGACGAAACCCCGCCCCGCGAATGCAGGAGGTGTGTGGGTCAGTGCATCTGCCGTGAAACGGCTGGTCGAGTCGCGGTGACGGTGACGGCCGGTGGTCCGCGTCGCGGCAGGGGGACGGGCGCGCATCGAGGGTGCAAGAAGAGTGCTGCGGATGGAGGTGGTGGTGGAGAGGGAGAGGGGTGGGCGGCTGGGAGGGGGCTGGGGGTGGTGAAGGGACGGTGGAGAGGGAGGGTGATGGTGGTAGGGGTGGTGATGGTGGTAGCGGGTGGTAGCGGGGACGGGGTAGGTATGGGAGGTGGCGGGGCAGGTGGCAGCGCGCCGCTCTACCGCTCGTGGCGGCCACGTCGGAGGCCGGCGAGAACGGCGTCGTCGTTCGGGACCGGCTGAGCGCACTAGCGCCGAGGTTCTCGGCAAGCACGTGCCCTGGTCCCACCCCCACGCAGTCGAGCAGCCTGCCGCCGTTGGCGGCCGGACCCCACCGCACGACGACGGGCCGACCCACAGCTTCCACCTGGAGCGATCCCGCACCTGCTACGACGGCGGGCTTGCCCGGCTCGAGCTCGGGTCAGCGTGTAGTCCACGCCAAGAGTCACGTCCTCGTCTCACTCGTGCCTCGATGTGCAGGCCTCGAGTGCCGGATAGACAGAGGCATGACGCACGTTGATGGCGGCGTCATCGCCGCAGGTCAGCGACATATGCAACTAGTGCGGCACTAGGCTGCGGCGGTGGGCGACGAGCGGTTCCCAGCTTGGAGCGGAGCGTTGAACCTAGCCGACCTCGGTGGGCTTCCGCTTCGCGATGGTGGGCACACCGTGCACCGACGCGTCTTCCGCTCCGGGCGACCAGAGTCGATGACGGCCGACAGTTGGCGTTCGTTGCGCGCGGCTGGCGTCACCACTCTGGTCGACCTGCGCAACGAGGCGGAACGCGCGCGTATGGCGTCGGACCCCGACGTCGAGGCATCGGTGACAGCGGGGCTCGATGTCATCGCAGCCCCCACCGAAGTGCCCGATGACCCGGTGTTCCGTCAGGTGTGCGGCCCGTGGCTTGACCACCCTCGGTCCTACCCGGACAACCTGCGGCTGTTCCCGAAGTTGGCATCGGTCGCGTTCGGCGCCATCGCGGACGCCAAGGGCAGCGTCCTGATCCACTGCTCCGGCGGGCGCGACCGTACGGGGATGGTGACGGCGGTACTTCTGTCGCTGTCAGGTGTGACCGCTGAAGCGATCGCCCAATATACGAGCGTGCCGCGCCGCCGCACAGCATTCCCAGGCCCGCAGCGAGCCCGCCGCGATCGCCGGGGCCGTTCGCGAGCGAACGTCGTCGCTACTGGAATGGCTCGCCGAGTTCGACGCCGCGGGCTACCTCGTGAACGCCGGCATGTCCGAGGAGTCGGTAGCACGTCTGGCGGCGCGTCTGCTCTGAAGCCGACGCGCTGCGACCTGCGAGGTCCACGGTGTCTCGTCGATCGGTTCGGTACCGTGCGTGACGTACTGCCTCGCGTTCGCGCCGTCCTATTCAATTGGCGCGGCACGTTGGTCCAGGCACCCACACCGACATGGCTGGCGCGGACTGCCTATGCGATATTCGGTCGCCCAGACGACAGCGCTGCGGTTCGGACCGTGCTCGACCAGTTGGCCAACGGCGAGCGCGACTGCACCGAGAACCCCATGGTCGACATCGACCCCGAACAGCACCGGCTGGCCTACCGGCACTGGTTCCACAGCGCTGGCATCGATGACGAACTGGCGACCGCGCTCCACGCCGTCGAGTCCGCGCCGGAACTGAACGCCCTGGCCGACGACGCAGCACCGGCGGTGTCGGCACTCTCCGAGGCGGGCGTACGCATCGCCGTGGTCAGCCTTCCCGTAGCCCACAGCCAGGCCACAAGGTTTCGGCGTCGGCCGATTGAAGCACGGCCCCACACCACCCCATGAGATAGCGCTGGCGCTATCGGATCTCGGGGACCGCCGAACCCGCTTGTCTGTGTTCCATCCGAAGCATGCCGGTCGGCTCATCGCGTCCTGCGAGGCAGAAACCCGCGCGCTCGTAGAGAAGGATCGCCCGCACGTTGAACTCGCGAACGAGCAACGCGATAGGAAGCTCGGCGTGCCGAGCGTGTGACGTCTCGACTGCCTGACGGACCAAAACCCGGCCAAGTCCCCGCCCGCACAGTTCGGGCGCGAGGCCACACGAGAGCATCACACTCGCCGGCTCGCCCACGACACGAAGGCGAAAGAACCCCGCGAGGTGCTGCGGCGCATCATCGACACGCATCGCGACGAACTGCGTCCGTCGCTTGATTTCGTCACAGATCGCCCAGTTGTCGGCGCTGATTGTCGTCCCAAGGCGGCGAGTTGTAGCAGTCGTACGGCTCGGGGTAGCGCCATGCCGTCACCGTCAACGCATCGTCGATCGAGAACGGCCCGAAGTGCGCGCCAACCCGCGACACGTTCCTCCTCGATCCCTGCGAAGACGCCTCCCGGCCCATACCCAGGACGGTAAGAGAGGCCCGCGCAGTGACGCCCGGACGTAGGTCCGTCACCCGATGGAGGTGGTGGTGGCACGGAGAGGGTGGGCGGCTGAGGGGGGCTGGCGGTGGTGAAGGGGACGGTGGAGACGGGATGGTGATGTTGGTGGGGGTTGGTGCGGTAGCGGGGCGGGGAAGGTGTAGCGGGGGGCGGGGCAGGGAGATTGGTGC
The DNA here is from genome assembly GCA_963769855.1 of uncultured Actinomycetota bacterium. GTDB lineage: Bacteria > Actinomycetota > Actinomycetes > Actinomycetales > Cellulomonadaceae > Cellulomonas. The sequence goes on along the minus strand of CAVYNN010000009.1, from coordinate 885 downwards.
TGCGCGAGAGCCCTATTCCTTCCTTGTGGCGGCCCGAACGGAGCGCAGCGAGAACAGCGTCGTAGTTGGGGACGGGCTGCCAGTGCTGGGCACGAAGGCGCTCGGCGAGGTACTTCCCCTGGATGACGCCGACGCCGTCGAGCAGCTTGCCGCCGTTGGCGACCGGACCCCACCACACGATGACGGGCCTGACCCACAACTTCTGCCCACACCGGTCCCGCACCTGCCGCGACAGGGCGCTCGCTTCCGCTCATGCGCGGCGCAACGTGTGGTCGAACGTCCTGCGTCAAGTCCTCGTCGGTCTCGTGCCGGCCAATCACTCGTCCGGAGTCGACAGCCCTCCAGCCGATAGCTTGACCGTTTGGAGTTCAGGCAGAACACCCAGTACAAGGTGGTCGAAGTTGCCGGTCCCGTTGACCAGGTTGTGCAGCACGACCCACCCGTCGGGTGTGAGCAAACTGCTCGGCGCCGCTTGTTTCACGGGGACTTCGTCCGTCTTGCACGGCCTTCCTTCGGCGCGAGTCTTGACAGCGACTTGGCCACTGCGGCGTCGCGTTCGGCGGTCGCGTGCTGGTAGAGCAGTGCGATGTTCGGCGTGGAGTGCCCGGCGCGAGCTTGGAGTTCCCCCACCGTGGCGCCCTGCTGCGCTGCCCACGTCAGCCCGGTGTGCCGGAGCCAGTGGTACCGGAATCCCTTGGACAGGGACGTGTTCTCGACAGCCTGGGCCATGTAGTAGGCGAACGTGTTCTGGTGAATCGGCATGACGTCCCCGGGGTGAGCAGGGAACAGCAGCGCTTCTTCGCCGGGCGCCGTGTGCTCGAGCAGGTGTGCCGCGAGAGTCGGCATGAGGTGCGGCGGGATCGTCACAGCACGCACGCCCGCGGC
>CAVYNN010000008.1:0-913351 GCA_963769855.1 uncultured Actinomycetota bacterium | reverse complement strand
TACTGGTTCGAGTCCAGTCGGGGGAGCAACGTTTTCGCAGGTCAGCGCGTTGCTGAGGGCCTGGCAAGGGGTCCGTGCCTGATTCGTGCCAGCTCGTTTCGCCCCTTGGTTCCGCTCCGTGGATGCGTACGGACTCACCAAGCGAGCTGGAGCGGGCCGCGGGTCACCCGTCCGACCGCCTCTCGATGGGGCGCAGGATCTCGTCGACGTCGTCCCGGCGCAGCCGGATGGCGCCGCCCGAGGCGCAGCGCCGGGAGCCTCCCCTCGGCGATGAGCATGCGGATGAACCGCGCGGTGACGCGCAGCCGCTCGACGGCTTCGGTGACGGTGAGCAGATCGTGGTCCGTGCTGATGGTCATTCTCTTGTCCGAGCCTGCACACGAACTACGCCCAGGCGGCGGCAGTTGGGCTCCACCTAGGGCCCGCGACGACGCCCGCGAGGACCGGGTCGGCGAACGCGATCACTGCCACGAGGATCTCGGCGAACTGTTCAGGAAGTCGGTCCGAGTTGCTGCGGCGGCGCCACTGCGCCCACGCGGTCTGGGCCTGTTCGGCGTAGCTGTCGAGGACATCCGCGAGTAGAGCAATTTCGACGTTGCGGTGGTGGGCGACGACGTCGATCGCTTCGCGCAGCTCGTCGGCGACGATCGGGTGGCGTCGGGAGAGCGTCCAGATGTCACCAAAGTCCCGCCAGCGGGTGTTGGCCGTCCCACGCTCGATGGCGGTCACGATCTTCTCGGCGTGGACCATCGACATCGGGTAGCCCTCGAGCTCGATCGGGGCACCGCCGCGTAGGCGCGGCAGCGCAATCGTCGTCGGCGCCGGCCAGATCGGGTCGCCGACGTTGACGTCGACATGGAAGGGAAGATCCGCGGTTGCGAGGCTGGCCGTGACGCGGACCCGGACGCCGGAGTATTCGTCCTCCTCGCGGATCGTGACGGTTGTGGCGGTGTCCGGGAGGAACTCGATGCCGTCGTCCTCGGGGAGCGGCACCGTCAGCACGGAGCGGACGAGTCCGAGCACGGTCGCGGTGTCGTTCGCCACATGGAGCGCCGCGAGGTCGACGTCCCCTGTGGCGCGCCGGGTGTCGAACGCGGCGAGAAATACCCCGCCTTTGAGGACGAAGCGCCCCCGGACGTCGCTGGCGGCCAGCCGGGCCAGGAACCCCTCGAGGACGTACAGCTGGAGGAGTTCCTGGGTGGGCCGATGGGTCCGGCGAGCCTGGTTCTGCAGGTCGAGGTAGGCGGCGCCGGCGGGGGTACCGCGGGTGGGGCGGCTCACAGCAGGATCGCCATGGTCTCGCGCAGAGCGGTGAGTGTCCGCGGAAACTGCTGAGCCACCCGGAGTAGTTGCGAGGGCTGTCCCCCACCCCGCAGCCAGCGCTTGAGCGCCTCGTTGGCCAGGTCGGCCCCGTCGATGTGCCGCAGCCGAAAGGCGTCGATGATGGATCGCTCGGCCGAGTAGATCCCGATGGTCCGTCCGGCGCCGATATCGAGCTGATCTCGCCCGACCTCGAAGGTGTCGAGGTCGAAGTGCCGCCACCTGACGGGCGCGGTGATCCGCGGGGTCCACGAGCCGCGCGGGATCGCGATGTCGATCTCGGCCGGGATGTCGTCGATCAGTCGGTGCCGGGCCAGTGCCGAGCGCATGCAGAGAGTTGCGTGCGGCGACTTCGCGGCGATCTCGATCAGGTCCTCGTCGCCGAGGTCCTCGCTCTTGCTGTAGAGACCGCGGGCAAGAGCCGTGATGCGACCTTCTGCGATGAGCCGTCGGAACTGTCGCTCGCTGACAGACTCGAGCGCGTCGGAGTACCGGAAGGTGTCCGGCAGCGCGGCGAGCAGCTCGTCCGTCGTCGCAGGCATGACCTCCGCCTCCTTGGTAGGGAATCCTCTACACCAATGCCCTTAGTGTAGATGTTTTCCTCCGCTTGGTCATCCCCCCATCCTGGCCGTGCCTACGACGCCTTACGTTGGGCTCGTCTCGGGGTCCGGTTCTCCGTCTTGACATCGACGACGAGCTGCGACAGCACGTCGGCGATCACCCGGTCCCGGTCGGCGCCGGCGCGGCGGCGACCCATCGCACCGACCATCTCGGCCCGAGGACCTCGTGCCATCGCTACGCTCGACCCGGCGGCGCGTGACGCCGACGACGCGACCTCCGGGGCGCGACGATGCGGACCGCGATGCGGACGAGCGGCGACAGCTCACCGGCTTTAGCCGCCTGGCGATCGTCATTCGAGTGAAGGTTTGACTGTGAGAAGGATGCTGGCGCTCGCGGCTTCGCTCTGCGTGGTCGCGGCAGCGATGGCGGGTTGTGCCGACGCTCAGGAGGACCCACCCGGCGGGGTCCCCGCCACGTTCACCTACAGCTGCTGCAGCGATGCGGACCTGGCTCAGGTGGTCCATCCGGGGGACATCCTGAGCTTGCACTGGATCGTGTCGCCCGGACCGCCTTCTCGGTCCGCAACCCCAGTCCCGATCACGCTGTCGGCGTCATTGACGGGGACGTACGCAGATGCGGCTTCGCTGAAGAGCTCTCTCAGCCGTGGAGCGCCCGCACCTATGGCCACCGCCGTTCCGGTGCGGACCACGAGCCAGGCGGGCGGTGCGCCGGTGAGCATGGTCGTCATTCCTCCTGGTGCAGTCCCCGGCTTGTACGACCTGACGAGCGTCGTCGAGTCCTCGGGCGGCATGCTGACGGGCGACCACATCATCCGGATCGAGCCGAAGCCCACGTCGTAGCCCCTCGGGGGCGCTCGGCGCAGGCGCAGGGCCCGGAGACGCGGCGTCTCGGTCGATGACCCCGGACGGCCGGGCATCGCGCCTCGACGGCGCACTTCGCGTCAGGGGATCGTCACCGGTGCGCTCGCCAGGGTCGTGCTTCGCCCGAACAGGGCGGTCTGGGGCACGCCGTAGAGCTGGTGGAAGATCGTGGACCAGACGTCACGCTCATCGATCTGGGTGTCCGTCCAGTTGTTGACGTCGCTGCTGGGGTGCAGCGCGCCCAGCATGGTCGGGAGCTTCATCGCGTTGCTGAGCACGACCATGCCACCGGCGACACCGTGATCGGTGCCACCGCTCCCGTTCGTCTTGTCGGTGCGCCCGAACTCGGAGAACACGACCACCGTGAGCTTCTCCTTCGCGCTCTCCGCCGCGTAGAAGGTGGCGAGGCTGGAGAAGAGGTCCTTGGCCAGGGGGTCGAACCGGGCCGCTTCAGCGGCATGGTCGTCGTAGCTTCCGTTCGCCGCGACGTAGTAGGTGTTGCCGATGTTCTTGTCCATCAGGCCCGAGAGCACGGAGAACTGTTGCGCCGTGGTCGAGACGGCACCGCCGACCGGCGCCTTTGCTGCGGCAGCGGGAGCCGGCCCCGCGCCGCCGCTTGCCAGTGTGTCGAGGAACATCGCCTGGCCGTAGTACTGGGACAGGGTCGTCGGGAAGGCGCGGGAGTCCATCAACGAGGTGAAGGCAGTCCGTACGGCGGTCTGACCTGTCGCGTTCTTGGCGCGCGGGAAGAGGCTCTCGTTGCCGGACCCGATCTGAAGGCTCGACGTGCCGGCCATCATGATCGGCGGCGTGGGCGACAGCGAGACGAGCACGCGACTGGGGTCCGCCTTCTGCAGGTTCGCGAGAATTCCGTCGCTCGCCAACCCGGTCTCCATCTGGCGTGAGGCGATGTCGTGCGCCCGAATCTGCCCGGGCAGCCCCACCGCGTTGATGAACGAGACCTGGCCCGACCTCACTGCGGGCAGCAATGCGCTGGCGACATCGTTGAGCACATAGCCATTGCCCAGCGGAGAGCTGTCGGCAAGGGTCAAGGCCAGTGCCTTGCGGTCGGCCGCGTACGCCGGGTCCGACGTGTTCGCGACGAGCTGCTGATAGTCGAGCCCACCACGAAGCCGCACGACGACGAGCTTCGGGCTCTGACTCGTCGACGTCTCGTCGGTGGCCGGGATGGGGGACGCCTGCAGGTTCCCGCCCTGTGCGAGGAACTCGGGCTGGTCGAGCATCAACGCCACGACATCCTCGATCTTCGCGTCGCTCATGCCCCCTCCGAGGTAGTCGACGAGCTGCCGCTCGGTCGCAGCCGGAAGCGCCGTGCCGAGGTACATCTGGTCGCCCAAGGCGGCGACGAAGCGGTCCGGCGTCGGCGCCGAGTGCGTCAACGCCGCGATCTTCGGCGGGAGAACCGACCCTGCAGAATGCACCAGACGGTAGCTGCTGCTCACCCATGAATTCAGGATGGTTCCGGAGTAGAAGAGTGCGTTCGCGTTGAAGCCGTCCCGGCCGAACACGCTTCCCGGCAGGTATGGCTTGAAGTTCAATGCACCGAGGATCGACCCGTTCGGGGTGACCGAGTAGTCATTGCGACCGTACAGCGTCGAGTAGTACGAGGCCACCAGCTCGAGTGGGGTCTTGTCACGGTCGGCCTGCATGTACTGCGGGCGGAACATGATGTCGGAGCTCAACAGCCACGTCAGCGACGGCAGGATCTGGAAGCCGTTCTTCTCGATGACTGAGGCGAAGGCTGTCAGGTCCTGGTCGGAGGGCGTGTCGGAGAGGTAGTAGTGCATCAGCTTGCTCGCGAGGAAGAGCGACATCTGCTGCGAGCGCTGGGACGCGATGTACTGGATGACGTGCGACGGGTCGTTGAAAGTGGTGCCGAGGAACGACTCTGTGCCGCCGTAGTGCTGGGCGCTCCTGAACTGGATCTGGTGGTCCGGCGTTGCGACGTACCCGGTGAGAATGTGGGCCAGGCTGTTGACGTCGGCCTCGGAGTAGTTGGGGTGCGCGTCGGTCGTGTCGAGCGGCGTGTAGGCGCCCATCATGAACAGCTGCATGAGCTCACGCGCGAAGTTCTCGTTCGGACTGGCTGCCTTCGAGTCGGTCAGGTTCAGGTAGCGGTCCATGGCGTAGTTGGTCTGCACGGCCTCGAGCATGGTCAGGTAGCTTCCGGTGGCATCGGCATACAGGAGGTCGTGCAGCTTCCCGACGTCGGCGTAGGTGATTCCCTGGTCCTTGTCCTGGGCGTCGACGGAGAACACGTTCTCCCACAGGTAGTAGAGCTTGAGCCGGGCCTGGTTCGGGTCATGAATGAGCTGGTAGGTGTACGCCACGTCGGAGAACGCCACCGGGGTCGGGTAGCTGCTCGCCGTGGCCTCGAGCGCCTTCATGCCGGACTGGTAAGCCGCGCTGTCCGCGGTGGATGGTGATGCGAACAACATGTTCACGGCGTCCGCGGCCGACGAGGCGGTGCTGAGGCGTGCGACATCTGCTGGGGTCGGGTCGAGCAGAACCCGCCGGGCGAGGTACTCAGCCTTCGCCGTGCCGATCTGCGATGCGACCGTTCGCGTCGCGCACGACGAAGGCCGAGCCGGTCAGCGCCACGACGACCGCGGCTGCGGTCGTGATCCAGAGGGTTCTCTTCTTCGCCATGACCGGACGCTACGTCCCTCACATTTGCGCAGGGTGAACCGAGTGTTCGGGTTCGGTAAGCCCTGAGCATTGTTCAGGACGTACGAATGGTGACCCGGAGCGACGAGCGGATTGTGCTGGCTCCTCGCGATCGAGGGCGCCGACACCGACGTGCGAGCCCGAGGCTAGGGTGCGTTGCCCTGGCGCGCGGCAGCGTCACCGGCTGAAGCGTCCGCGCTCGACTGGGAGACGGCGCCGTCGACCGCTGCGAGGTCCTGGTCGATCCCGTCCAGGGCGCTCGTGCTCGCCGCGGATGGCGGGACGGACGCCGGCTGCACGCTGGCGCTCGACGAGGCACTGGTAGCCGCGGCGGCGGTCCGGCTGATCGTCGACACCGGGGTGCGCCCGCCGGGGCGGAGCCGTCGAGGCCCCCGTGGCGGGCGCAACCGGTGAGCCCGGCCAGGAGCACGAGCACGACCGCCGGGGCGACCCCCACCCGGGTGCGTCTCATCTCAGCGCCGCGAGAACCGTCTTCGCGTCGGCGCGGGCCGCCTTGACGGCGGTCGAGGCGGTCGTCAACGACTGCCGGACCGGCGCGAGGACGGCCGGGTTGGCGTTGTAGGCGGCGGGCGTGACTGCCAGCGCGGCCGCGGCGAGCCCGGAGAGCGCCTGCTGCGCCGTGGCGATCTGCGTCGCCATGTCGGCGAGGTCGGCCTGAAGCGCCGGGGTCGACTTCGACGCCTTCGGGCCGGCGAGGGCGTCCGACAGCTTCTGGCGCGCTGCGGTGAGCTTGGGCAGGGCGGTCCCCTCGAGCGCGTCGGCCGACGCGGCGAAGTGGGCCTGCGGCAGCGCGACCACGTACACGCGATACGACGTGAAGATGGTCCGGTAGTCGGTCCTGGCCTGCGCGATCGAGGTGTCGGCGGCGATCGCGGAGGCGACGGTGCTCATCCCGGTGAGGTCCCCCTGCAGGGTGGACAGGATCGTCGCCCGGTCCGCGCTGGACAGGAACCGGTTCGCGGTGAACTTCGCGATCGCCGCGTTGAGGGAGGTGGTCCGCGCGGCGGTCTGCTGGGCGCCGGCGGCCTGGATCTCGGCGAGCGTGCGAGGAGCCGTGCTGCTGGTGCCCGCGGCCATGGCCGGCGCCGTGGCGCCCGCCAGGAGTGCAGCCGCCGCTGCGGCGCCGATCGCAGTGGTGCGCAGTGTGCGGTTCATGTGTCTGCTCCCTCAAGACGGAACTGCGGTGAACGGTGGTCCGACGCGATCGAGTGTGCCGGGGCACTGTTCGGTGAGCGTCATGCCGTTGTTCGGAGCAGGTAAGGGTTTCGGCGTCGCCACGGCCTGCGGCCGGGACCGACGGTTCCGACGCCCGCTACGGTTACGGTTGGTCGTGCCCGTCGCGCCCGTCAAGGAGGCGAGCCGGCAGCCGCACGGTGAAGCGGGCCCCTCCCTCGGCCGAGTGGCCCGCCTCCACGGTGCCACCGAGCCGGCGGGTCAGGCCGGCGACGATCGCCAGGCCCAGCCCGGTGCCGACCTGCCGGATCCCCCGGTAGCGCATGTAGAGCACCGAACGCTCGAAGGCCACGGGCAGGTCGGCGTCGGTGAGCCCGGGCCCGCCGTCGCGCACGTCGAGGACAACCGCCTGCGCAGCGGTGTCGGCCCGCACCGACAGGACGATCGGCGCCCCGGCAGGGGTCACCCGCAGGGCGTTCTCCAGCAGCCCGTCGAGGATCTGCCGGACCCGGGACGGATCGGTGTGGCACCACGTCGGCGTCCCAGGGTCCTCGAACCCGAACACCACTCCGGCGGCCAGGCAGCGATCGGACCAGACCCGGGCGGCGCCCCGTGCCACGTCGGCGAGGTCCACGGTGGCGAGCTCGATCCGGAATTCCTCACCGTCGAGCCGGGAGAGATCGAGGAGGTCGGCGACCAGACGGTTCAGCCGGTGCGCCTCGCCCAGCATCACCGCACCGACGGCCGACGCCTGGGCCGGTTCGACGACGCCGTCGGCCAGGGACTCCGCATAGCCGGTGATCGCCGTCAGGGGCGTGCGCAGGTCGTGGGAGACGGACAGCAGGAACTCACGCTGCCGGGCCTCGGAACGGGACAGCGCGGAGGCCAGCTCGTTGACCGCGGAGCCCACCTCGGCCACCTCGGCCGGCCCCTCAGGGGTCACTGCCACGTCTCGACGACCGCGGGCGAGCGCCTGGGCGGCCTGCGCGGTGCGCCGAAGCGGCAGGGCGATCCGCTGGGCGACCGCCACCCCCAGCGCGACCGCGACGACGACGGCAACGAGCAGCGCGATCAGGACCCGCCTGACCAGGGCGTCGCCCAACGCGGTGGCGTCCGCCGTCCGCTGCACGAGCACGATCGCCCCCGCGGGTGTGGGGCGGCCTTCCACGAGCACGCGCTGACCGTTCACGACCACCTGCCGGGAGATGGCGGTACCTGCGAGCATCTTCGCCACGTCGACCTTCGCGATGGCGGCGGACCCGAGCGGGGTCGCCTCCTCCAGCCGACCGTCCGCCGAGATCGTCACCGACTGGACCTTGAGCGCCTGCAGGATCCGGCGGGCCCGCTCCTGGGATGCCGCCGGACTCGTCCCGAGCTCGGCGGTGGCCTGCGCCGCGTCGGCCAGCTGGGAGAGCGTCCGGCGAGCGTTGTCCGTGTTGGTCCGGCTGATGAGCCCGATCGACAAGACACCGGCCATGAGAGCGGTGATGACTGCGATCGCGCAGGTCAGCAGCGACATCCGTTGCGCGAGCGTCCCTCGGCCTTTCACGCGAGTCCGTCCGACGGCGGGCCCCCGCGATGAGCGGCGGCATCCACCCCGTAGCCGACCCCGCGCACTGTCCGGATCGGGCTCGTCCCGCCGAGCTTGGCCCGCACCTGGGCGATGTGCACGTCGACGGTCCGCGTCCCACCCACCGCCGAGTAGCCCCAGACCTCGCTCATGAGCTGCTCGCGGCTGAACACCCGTCCCGGTCGGCGCATCAGGTAGCCGAGCAGGTCGAACTCGGTCGCAGTCAGCTCGACCTCCGTGCCGTCGACGAAGACCCGTCGGTCGGCCTGATCCAGCCGCACCTCGCCGACGACGAGGTCGGGGGAACCCTCGGGGCCCCCCTGGGACCGACGCAGCACGCTGGCCACGCGGGCTACCAGCTCGCGCGGCGAGAAGGGCTTGGTCACGTAGTCATCGGCTCCGAGCTCGAGCCCGACGATCCGATCGACCTCGTCGTCGCGGGCGGTGACGAACAGGACCGGGGTCCAGTCGTCCTGCGCCCGCAGCCGTCGGCACACCTCGATGCCGTCCAGCCCAGGAAGTCCGATGTCCAGGATCACGGCGGCGGGCCGCAGCGCCCGGATGGCCACCAGGGCGGCCGTCCCGTCCCGTTCGACGTGGACTCCGTAACCAGCCTTGGCAAGGTTCAATCGCATCACGTCGGCAATGGCAGCCTCGTCCTCGACGACCATGATGAGTCCGCGCGCGGCACCACCCGTTCCTGGGAGCACGACCGAACCCTAATGACCGCCCGGCTCGTTTCGGAGTGTGAAGTGTTCGAGTTCGGTCAGGGCTCGACCAGCGACCCTCCTCACGCGGGGCAGCGCGGTCAGGGCGTTGACCCTGGCGGCGCTCATGCCAGACCACCCCACGTCGCAGGTCGAGCCCGCCAGCGAGTTCGACCGTGCGGTGGCCGGCCCCCGTCGGCCATCGGCAACATCCGCATCAGCACGGGGTCGACGGCAGTCCGGTCTGCGGGTCGCCGCACACCACGCCGGACTTCGGGCCCTCCCCTCCGGCGTTGAACGCCGTCACCCGGAAGTAGCCGCGCTCCCCCTGTATCGCTTCGACGTACTGAACGCCACTCGTGGCCTGCCAGATCTGGATGTACTCATAGGTGCCGGCTGAAGTCGACGGTCGTCCGGGCGGTGGCGACGTCGAAGGTCGCGGACGGCACGAACGGACCTGCCGCGGAGTCCGACCTGTACACGTGGTAGCCGGTCGCACCCACGGTCGGCGCCCAGTTGACTACGACCTCACCCGATCCCCCGCCGGGACCTGAGTACGTGATGGCGACCACGCCCGGTGGCAGCGGGAGCGGGGCGACCGGCGGGGCGCTCGTCGCTTCGTGCGTCGGCGGTGCGGCCTGCGTCGAAGCGGGCGGCGTCGGTGCCAGCGTCGGCGTCAGGGTGGGCGACGGCGACGGCGACGGCGTCGGCGTAGGGACAGGCGTCGGCGTGGGTGTCGGAGTCGGCACCGGCGACGGTGTGACCGACGGGGTCGGAGCGCCGATCGGCACGGCCGGACCCGCCTGCGCAAGGAGATCGATGCCGAACAGCGCCCCCGAGACGGCGACTGCACCGGCAACCGCCAGCATCGCTCCGCCGGCCGTCCGACGACGTCGGATGTCGCGGACGTACCGGCCGAGGGTCGACGCCGAGTACGGGAGCTCGCGGCCGACCGCCGCCTCCTCCTCGAGCGCGGCGGCTGTGAACAGCGCCGACAGATCGTCGCTCATCGGGGTCTCCTTCCGCTCGCGTACACGGGGGCGCTCGTCGCGTCGCCGACCTCTGCCGCGGTGCCCAGCACAGCGTTGAGGTGGTGGATGCCATCGCTCAGGTATCGCTTGACGGCGCCCTCGCTGAGGCCGAGACGGTTGGCGATGTCCCGCACCGTGAGGTCGTCGTAGAACCGCAGCACCACGCACGCCCGCTGCCGCGGAGGCAGTGCACGCAACGCGGCGCGGGCATCCAACCGCTCCGCGATGTCGTCGAGCGGGGTCGCGGCGTCCGCAACCAGGCGCGGTGACGCGATCAGCCAGCGTCGCCGCGAGCGGGCGCGGTCGATGAAGATGGTCCCGATCGCGCGGCGCACGTACGCGTCGGCGGCGTTCACGTTGGGGAAGGAGCGCGGACGTCCGAAGGTGCGCACCACCGCGTCGTGCACCAGGTCCTCTGCCGCCCCCCGGTCCCCGGTGAGCAGCGAGGCGTAGCCGATCAACGCCGGCCGGCGGTCCCGGAGGAGCTCCTCGAGGAGTCCTTGCCACGCGGCCATGGATGCTCCCTCCCGATCACCGCGGGTCGCACGCCCCCTGACGGAACCATCATCTCGGTGTAAGAACGCCCAGGATCCGCACAACGTTGTGCGACTCGAACGCGCGACGTCTGCGGACGGCCTTCCTGGGCGACCGCCACGCCGACCACGGCCCCTGAGGAGGTCGGACGAGATGCGGTCGCGCCCGGCCCCGCTACCACGTCACGCGTACCAGAGCCGAGACTGGAGCTCGATCCACAGCGCCGACTCACCGAAGGACGCCCGCATGTTCACCGACACCGAGCTGGCCTACCTGGCGAGCCAGCGCCTGGGCCGCCTGGCCACCCAGAAGCCCGACGGGACCCTGCAGAACAGCCCGGTCGGGTTCCGCTACAACGAGACCGAACGCACCATCGACATCGGCGGGCTCCACCTGGAGGACAGCCGCACGTACCGCAACGTCGCCGCCAACGGCCGCGTCGCCTTCGTCGTCGACGATCTGGCGTCCGTCCATCCCTGGCGCGTCCGCTGCGTGGAGATTCGCGGCGACACCGAGGCGCACAGCCTCCACCGGAACGCCCGCGACGTCCCCTGAGGTCGTCGGTCCCGGGCCGGAGTCGCGCCCGAACCCGCCGGCCGTGGGCGCGGGCGGCGAGACTAGTCGAGGGCGTCGAACAGCAGGTTGAGACCTTCGCTCATCGTCGGGTGGGTCAGCACCGCGTCGCGCAGCTGCTGGTAGGGCAGGTGCGCGAGCATCGCCACCTGCACGGCGGCGATCACCTCGCCGGCGCTGCCACCGAGCAGGGAGACGCCGAGGATCTCGTCGGTGCCCGCGTCGACGACGGCCTTCCAGGTGCCGACGGTCTCGTGCAGCGTCTTGGCGCGCGGGATCGCGGCGACCGGGATCCGCGCGACCCGCACCTCGTGACCCCGCGCACGCGCCTCCGTCTCGGTCAGGCCGACCCGACCCAGCTCGGGGGTGATGAACACGGAGTACGGGATCAACCGCCCGGCCGTGCTGGCCTCACCGCCGGTCAGCAGCGTGCGCAGGATGCGGAAGTCGTTCCAGGAGGCGTGCGTGAACTGTGGCGTGCCGGCCACGTCGCCCGCTGCCCAGACGTGCTCTGCCGTGCTGCGCAGGTGCTCGTCGACGACGACGAAGCCGCGGTCGGTCAGCTCCACGCCGGCCGTCTCGAGCCCAAGGTCCGCGGTCATCGGCGCCCGTCCGGTGGCGACCAGCAGCTCGTCACCCTGCACCTGGGTCCCGTCGTCGAGGGTCACGACGACCTGCCCGTGACCCGGCCCGCCGCGCTCGCCGTCGTCCGGCGGCCCGACGCTCGCGGTGTCGCGACGGACCGACACCGCGCGCACCCCCAGCCGGACGTCCACCCCCTGGTCGACGAGCATGCCAGCGACCTGCTCGGCCACGTCCGGGTCCTCGCGGGCGAGCAGCTGGCCCGGTCCCTGCAGGAGGGTCACCTGCGTGCCGAAGATCGCGAACATCGAGGCGAGCTCGCACCCGACGTAACCACCGCCCAGCACGACGAGCTGCGCGGGCATCGTCTCCAGCGTCAGGATCGTCTCCGAGGTCCACGGGCTCGACCCGACCAGGCCCGGCAGGTCTGGCAGCGCCGGCGTGGTGCCCGTGTTGATGACCACGTCCCGGCCGCGCACCCGGCGCACCCCGCCGTCGCGGGCACGGATCTGCACCGTCCGCTGGCCGACGAACCGGGCCGTGCCCAGCACGAAGTCCATCCCCGAGTCGTGGAACAGGTGCACGTGGGCATCCACCATGCCGCCCACCACGTTCTCCTTGTGCGCGCGGAGCAGCGGCAGGTCGACCGCTGGCGTGCCCTCGACGACGACCCCCATCGCTGCAGCGTGGCGTGCGGACAGCAGGGTGCGCGCCGAGCCGACCAGCGACTTCGTCGGGATGCAGGCGACGTTGATGCAGGTGCCGCCGATCTTGTCCCGCTCCACCATCACCACCGACCAACCGGCCTTGGCCCGATCCATCGCCAGTGACTTGCCGGCCTTGCCGCCACCGACCACCAGCAGGTCGACATCCTCGATCGGAACGTCCATGCCCATCCCTCCTCCGGTCAGCGGGGCTCGAACCACGCGTCGGGGTTCGGCAGGTCGTGGAAGTCGGTGAATGTCCCCGCCCCCGCGATCTCCTCGACGGCCTGCCGGATGCTCCGCCAGGCGACCCGGGCGAGGGCTCCCCCGACGCTGATCCGCCGCACGCCCAGCGCGGCGGCCTCGGCCACCGTGATGAACGGGGCGCGGACCAGCAGGTTCACCGGCGCGGGAGCGACCGCCGCCACGACGGCGGAGACCTGCGCGACCGTGTCGATCCCGGGGGCGTAGAGGCAGTCGGCGCCGGCCTCGGCGTAGGCGCTCAGCCTGCGGATCGTGTCCCCGATGTCCGGGCGGCCGGCGACGAACCCCTCCGAGCGGGCGGTGAGCACGACGCGCCGGCCGGTCTCGTCGATCGCCGCCCGTGCCGCCCGGACCCGCTCGACCGCCAGCTCGATCGGCAGGAGCGGATCGGCCTGGTCGCCCGTGGAGTCCTCGATCGACAGCCCGGCGACCCCGGTCGCCACGGCCCGGCTGACGTTCACGCCGACTCGCTCCGGGTCGACCGCGTAGCCGCCCTCGAAATCCGCGTTCACGGGCAGCGCGACGGCCTCGGAGATGCTTGTCAGGTGCTCGAGCATCTCCTCGAGCCCGACCGCCTTGTCCGCCCGGCCCAGCGTCCAGGCGAAGCCGGCGCTCGTCGTCGCCAGCGCCGGGAACCCCATCTGCTCCAGCATCACGGCGCTGCCGAGGTCCCACGGGTTCGGCATGATGAAGCAGCCCGTGGAGTGCAGGCGTCGGAACTCGGCGATCCGCTCGTCATGAGCGTTCACGGCACACCCTCCGGGAACGGGTCGCTCCGGTTACGGCACCTCGTCAGTGCGCCAGCTCCCAGATGTGGCCGGCCGGGTCGCGGAACGCCGCGGTGCGGATCCCCCACGGCCGGTCCATCGGGCCGTTGAGCAGCACCGCTCCCCGGCGCACGGCCTCGGCCGCCGCCGCGTCGACGTCGTCCACCCCGATCGTCAGCTGGAACCGGACGCCGTCGTCCGCCCGTCCGACCGGCGCCGGCCCCACAAGGTGTGGTGCCTCGGCGATGTCGAGCAGGTTGACCATGGTGCCGCCGAACAAGAACACGGCGGAGTTCGGGTCCTCGTAGTGCACCGGCAGGCCGAACACCGCCCGGTAGAAGTCCTTCGCCGCGCCGAGATCCTCGACGAAGAGGGTGATCGCAGAGATGCCGCCGGGCTGCCAGTCCGCCATGAGCCGTCCTTCCCTCGGGTGTGCTCAGCCCACGCGATGACGGCGCTCCCGTCAACCCCGGGCCAGGCCGGTCTCGCCGCCGGTCGCGTGCGATGCTGGCGCCGTGCCCGAGGACCTGACGCGCGTGGTGGTCGCGCGGGCGTCCGATCAGCACGGCGAGGTCGCGCTGGCCCGGCGCGGCGAGGTTGTCGAGCTCGTCGTGAACGGCGCGTTCGCGATGGACACGGTGCACACCGCGACCGAGCGGGCGCTCGCGACCCTGGCCCTCGCCCGGGTGCCGGGCGACACGTTGCGCGTGCTCGTCGCCGGCCTCGGGCTGGGGTTCACCGTGCGGGCACTGCTCGACGAGCCCCGGGTCGCCCGGGTCGACGTCGTCGAGCTGCACGCGCCGCTCGTGGCCTGGGCGCGGGCCGGCGTCGTGCCTCCGCTGGCCGGGCTGCTCGACGACCGCCGCGTCACGGTGACGGTCGCCGACGTCCTCGACCTGGTGCCGGCCCTGCCGGGCGGGTCGCTCGATGCCGTGCTGCTCGACGTCGACAACGGACCCGGGTTCCTCATCCACCCCGCGAACGCCGGCGTCTACCGGCGGGACTTCCTCAGCGCGGCCGTCGCGGTGCTCGCCCCGGGCGGCGTGCTCGGCGTCTGGTCCGCCGACCCGTCCCCGCAGCTGGCCGACGAGCTCACCGCCGCCTGCGGCCGGGTCGACGCCGTGCCGCTCGACGTCGAGCGGGACGGGCGTGAGTTCACGTACACGGTCTACCTGGCCGGACGCCCGTCGGCCGCTCCGGCCTGATCCCGGACGGATAGGCCGGCCAGCTGGGGACGCGCCTCGCCGGGAGATCGGCGGGGCTTGCGCGACCGGCGGCGGGGCTGCCACCCTTCCCGCCATGACCGCCACCGCGACCGCGACCCGGGCCCTGACCGTTGCTGCCGTCCTGGCGCACGGGCAGCAGGTGGCCGGTGGGAAGGCACGACGAGTCACGCTCCCGTGACCCCCCTGCTCGCCGGGGCGGTCGCCGGCCTGGGCGTGGCGATGCCGGTCGGGGCGATCACCACCCTGATCGCGCTGCTGGCCGCCCAGCGCGGTTGGCGCGTCGGCGCCGCCGCAGGCCTCGGCGCCGCGACGGTGGACGGCGCGTACGCCTCCGTCGCGCTCCTCTTCGGTGCCCTCGTCACACCGCTCCTCGTCGCGTGGCGCACGCCGTTGCGCTGGGTCGCCGCGGGCGTGCTGCTCCTCGTCGCGCTGCACCTGCTGCGACCCGCCCTGCAGCCGACCGAGCGACCGGCGGCGGCATCCGACCGACCGGCGGCGGCATCCGAGCGGGCCACGACGGAACCGAACCCGGCGCCCGCACCGCGTGCGGAGACCACCCCCTTCGCGACGCGTCCGGGCCGCGCCTACCTGACGTTCGTGGGGCTCACGGTGGTCAACCCGACCACGGTGGTGTACTTCGCGGCGCTCGCGACCGGTGGATCGGTCGGTGGCGCGACGGACTCCGCCGTCCGCGCCGCCGCCTTCGTCGTCGGGGCGTTCACCGCCTCGGCGGCGTGGCAGCTGGTGATCGCGGGCGCGGGCCACGGTGCCGGTCAGATGCTGACCGGCACCCGGGGACGACGATGGGCCGCGATCGTCGGGAGCGCCATCGTCGTGGTGCTTGCCGCGCGCACCGCGCTCGGGAGGTGACCCCGAACCCGCCGGCAGATCGACACCACCGCCACCACCGCCACCACCGCCACCGCCGTGCCCCGGTCAGGCCGGCGGGTGGAAGTCCACCTCCGCCGTCGTCACTGTGCCGGCCGTCCGGTCGGGCGCGGTCTGGTAGGCCCAGTAGAGGTTGGTGTGCGCCACGACGAGGTCGGGCGTCGGGGCACCGTACGAGGACAGGTCCTCCGTCGTGTGCGCGTCGGAGACCAAGGTCGCGTCGTAGCCGCGAGCCAGGGCGCCGTGCAGGGTGGACCGGACGCACGCGTCCGTCTGTGCCCCGGTGACCACCAGCCGACCGACGGCGAGGCCGGCCAGCACCGACTCCATCGTCGTGTCCTCGAACGCGTCGCCGTAGGCCTTGTCCACCACCGGCTCGCCCGACGCCGGGACAAGATCCGGCACGATCTGCCAGCCCTCGCTGCCGGTCGGCATCTCCTCGCTGTGGTGGCGCACCCAGACCACCGGCACATCCTGCTCACGCGCCTTGTCGACGACCGTCGCGATGTTGGCGAGCACCTCGTCCCGCCGGTATGCCTCGCTGACGACACGGTTCTGGACGTCGATGACGACCACCGCGGTCCTCGGTCGATCGGTCAACGTAGTCATGGTCTCTCCCCTTCCTCCCGTAGGCGACCCACGGTAGGCACCACCACCGACAGAGCACGACCGGCCAGGCCAGGTGCGGTCAGGCGGTCTCCCGGAGCATCCTCCGCCGACCCTCGAGGGCGACCAGCTCGGCGAACGTCGCGCCGTAGGCCGGGTCGTCCTCCGGCATCCGCTGGAGGCGGCCGCGCGCCTCGGCGATCCGGCGGGTGAAGCCGATCTCGACGAGCCGGCGCATCACCCCGCGCACGTAGTCGCCCAAGGCGTCCGGCCGGTCCTCCGGCAGTGGGGCGACGGCGAGCTCGGTCACCAGGGGCCGGACCGGTTCGGCGGCCTCCTCGAGGACGCGTCCCACCCACCCGGTGGCGTTGCCGCCCTCGGCGACCAGCCGACGGGCCTCGCCGGGCCCGCCGGCGGCGCCGATCGCCTCGTGCACGGCGCGGTACGCCGGGACGGCGAACGCGTCCGGCGCCAGGTCGTCGGCCTCGAGCGGGACCAGCTCCGGAGTCTGCAGCAGCACCTCGAGCGCGGTCCGCTCGACCTGGGCCACCGGGTCACGGCGGTCCGGCAGCGGCAACGTCGCGCGGTGCGACCGGGCGTCCTGCGGCGCGTCGGGCCGCGCCGACCCGGCCGCGGCACGCCCGGAACGGGTCGCGGCGGTGACCGCCTCGCGCACCTGCCGCTCGTCGGCCATGCCCAGCCAGCCGGCCAGCTCGCGCGTGTACTCCGGCCGCAGCGCCGTGTCACGGATCGAGGCGACGACCGGGGCGGCCGCTCGCAGTGCGCCGATCCGCCCCTCGACGGTCGTCAGGTCGTAGGCCTTGAGCGTGGAGCGGATGACGTACTCGAACAGGGGCTGCCGGCCGGCAACCAGCGCGCGCACCGCGTCCGGGCCGGACGCCTGGCGCAGCTCGCACGGGTCCATCCCGGACGGCTCGACGGCGACGAACGTCTGCGCCGAGAACGACTGGTCCTCACCGAACGCCCTCAGTGCCGCCTTCTGCCCGGCCGCGTCGCCGTCGAAGGTGAACACCACGGCCCCGCCGACCGACTCCCCGCTGGCCAGCTGAACGCCGCCCGCTCCCCCGGCGTCGCCCATCAGCCGCCGGACGATCCGCGCGTGGTCGCTGCCGAACGCGGTGCCGCAGGTCGCGACCGCGGTGCGCACCCCGGACAGGTGCATCGCCATCACGTCGGTGTACCCCTCGACGACGACGACCTGCTTCTCCTTGGAGATCTCGCGCTTGGCCAGGTCGATGGCGTACAGGACGTGCGACTTGCGGTACAGCGCCGTCTCGGGGGTGTTGAGGTACTTCGGGCCGGTGTCCTCCTCGAACAACCGCCGGGCGCCGAACCCGACCGTCTCGCCGGTCACCTCCCGGATCGGCCAGACCAGCCGGCCACGGAACCGGTCGTACACACCGCGCTGGCCCTGGCTGACCAGTCCGGAGGCGACCAGCTCGGCCTCCGTGAACCCTCGCCCGCGCAGGTGGTGGGTCAGTGCGTCCCAACCCTGCGGGGCGAACCCGACCCCGAAGTCGTCCGCCGCCGCGCGGTCGAAGCCTCGCGCGGAAAGGAACGCCCGGCCGGCGGCCGCGGCCTGCCCGGCGAGCTGGTCCCGGTAGAACTCCTCGGCGAGCTTGTGCGCGTCGAGGAGCCGGCGACGACGACCGGGCTCCTCGCCGGGACGCGGCGCACCGCCCTCCTCGTAGCGCAGCGTCAGCCCGATGGTGCTCGCCAGGTACTCGACCGCCTCGCTGAAGCCCAGCCCGTCGATCTTCTGGACGAACGCGATGACGTCGCCGCCCTCGCCGCAGCCGAAGCAGTGGTAGCGCCCGACCTGGGGCCGGACGTGGAACGACGGGGACTTCTCGTCGTGGAACGGGCACAGCCCCTTGAGCGAGCCGACCCCGGCCGGTTTCAGCGCGACGTGGGCGCCGACGACCTCCTCGATGTGCACGCGCTCGCGGACCGCCTCCACGTCCTCCCGCCGGATGCGACCCGCCACGGGCGTGAGTCTAGGCGGCGGGCTCGCGCTCTCGGCTCGGCGCTGGTGGATGCAGCCGGTCCGGGGTGGAGCAACCGGTCAGCGGCGCGGCGTCAGCAGCCGGGCGTGCCACACCCCGGCGGACACGTCGGTCAACGAGGCGACCTGGTCGACGACGACCCTCAGCCGTGCGGCGTCGTCGGCGGCGGCCGCCCAGTCCGCGGCGAACGGCGGCTCGAGGGCCAGCGGGGCCCGCGCCGACAGCACCCGCACCAGGTCGATCAGCATCTCGCGCTGGCGGGCGTGCAGCGGCTCCAGCTCACGCGGAGCCATCACGTAGGCCACGGCGAGCCCCTTGAGGACGAAGATCTCTGCCGTCGTCTCGGCCGGCACGACGAGCTCGGCGGCGTACCGGGTCAGCGGGCCCGGGCCGTACCGCTGCCGGGTGGCCCGCCGGGCCGCCTTGGCGAACCGGCCGATGAGCTGGCTGGTCGCGTCCTTGAGCACCGCGAGCGCCGCGCGCGAGCCGTCGAACCCGGGCTGCCACAGCTGGGCCTCGACCAGCCGGTCCATCGCCGCGTGCAGGCCGTCGGCGTCGACCTCGTCGCCGTACCAGGCCCGGACCGCCTCGACCACACGGTCGCGCTCGTCGTCCTGCTGGAGCACGCCCAGGTCGAACCGGCCGCCGACGACGGCGTCCTCCACGTCGTGCACGGAGTACGAGATGTCGTCGGCCAGGTCCATCACCTGGGCCTCGAGGCACTTGCCGGTGCCGGGAGCCCCGGCGCGCAGCCAGCCGAACACGTCCAGGTCGTCCTCGTAGACGCCGAACTTCTGGCTGGGCCGGCCGCCGGCAGCGCTCATCGGGCCGGCGCCCAGCCGCCACGGGTACTTCACCGAGGCGTCCAGGCTGGCCCGGGTGAGGTTGAGACCGACCGATCGGCCGTCGGGTGAGAACACCTTGGGTTCGAGCCGGGTGAGCAGGCGCAGGGTCTGGGCGTTCCCCTCGAAGCCGCCGATCGCCTCGGCGACCTCGGCCAGCGCGCGCTCACCGTTGTGTCCGAACGGCGGATGACCCAGGTCGTGGGCGAGGCAGGCGGTGTCGACGACGTCCGGGTCGCAGCCGAGCGCCTTGCCCAGCTCGCGGCCCACCTGGGCGACCTCGAGCGTGTGGGTCAGCCGGGTGCGCACGAAGTCGTCGGACGCCGGGCCGAGCACCTGGGTCTTGGCGCCGAGCCGGCGCAGCGCGGAGGAGTGGACGATGCGCGCGCGGTCCCGCTCGAACGGGGTCCGGTTGCGGTTCTTGGAGCCCTCCGCGACCCATCGTTCCCGGTCCGCCTCGCCGTAGGCCGACAGGTCCGCCGTCCCCCTGGTCCGGTCGGCGCGTGCCACGGCGTCAGCCTATCGACGCACCTGCGCGGTCCGGCGTGGCGGACCGCACCACCCCGGTCTGGGCTGCGTCCGGCGCCCCCGGCCGTCAGCCGATGACGACGACGGACAGCGGCGGCACCGTCAGGCTGCCGCCCGTCAGGGACGCCGGCGCGCCGTCGTCGCCCGTCGCCAGCTGCGCGACGATCCGCGCCCCGGCCGGCAGCCCGAGCGCGCTCGCGGTCTCGGTGCGCGCGGTGTCGTCGAAGTTCTCCACGACGTGGATCACCTCGCCCTGGTAGGTGTCCGAGAACGCCAGGATCGCCGCGTCGGGCGTGGCCACGGCGGCGTACGTGCCGCGCGCGATCCCCGGGTACCGCTTCTTGACGGCCAGCACGGACCGGTAGAAGTTCAGCACCGACCGGGGGTCCTTGATCTGCTCGTCGACCGGGACGACGCCGCTCTCGTCGTAGCTTCCCCCGGGCGGCGGCGCGGTCATGCCGGTCTGCACGGAGCGCGACCAGACCATCGGCATGCGCTTGTTCGGGTCGTTGCCCGAGCCGACCATGCCGATCTCCTCGCCGTAGTAGAGGAACGGGCTCCCCGGCATCAGCAGGTAGGTGGCCGCCGCCAGCTTCTCCCGCTGTGCCGATCGCAGGAGGTATCCGGCGGGCCGAGGGTTGTCGTGGTTGGAGATGAATGGTGCATCCATCGCCTGCGGGTTCGCGGCCCGGATCGTCTCGTTCCAGCGCTGGGTCGCCGCGGACAGCCCCGCACCGTCCTTGGCCTCGATCGCCCGGTTGATCGCGCCGTCCACGGTGGCGAACGGGTAGTTGAAGAAGCTGTCGACGCCGCTGGTGTAGTACGACGCGATGGTCCCGGCGTCGGTCCACGCCTCCCCCACCAGGTAGGCCTTCGGGTCGACGGACGTGCACGTGGCCTTCAGCCAGCGGAGGAAGGCGACGTTCGCGGCGGCGTCCTTCGGGTAGTACGAGGTGGTCGCATCCAGCCGGAAGCCGTCCACACCCTTGCCGAGCCAGAAGGAGACGATCCCGGC
Organism: uncultured Actinomycetota bacterium; assembly: GCA_963769855.1. GTDB lineage: Bacteria > Actinomycetota > Actinomycetes > Actinomycetales > Cellulomonadaceae > Cellulomonas. Next base: position 892,843 of record CAVYNN010000008.1, on the reverse strand, counting down.
GATCTCGGCACGGACGTCGGGGTCGTCGAGGTTGAGGTCGGGCATGTCCGGGGAGAACGCAGCCGAGTAGTAGATGTCGGTCGCCCCGTACCGCACGTAGCCCGGGGTCGGCGTGCGGGCGAAGCGGTAGTAGTCGATGTACGTGCTCGGCGTCCCCGCCTGGAGGGCCTTGATCGCATCGAGGAACCACGGGTGGTGCGACGAGGTGTGCTGGACCACCAGGTCCATGAGCACGCGGACGTCCATCCCGTGGGCCGCGGAGATCAGGTTGTCGAAGTCCTGCATGGTGCCGAGCTGCGGGTCGATGGCCTCGTAGTCCGTGACGTCGTACTTGTGGTACGAGGGCGAGGGGTTGATCGGCGTCAGCCAGATCCCGTCGGCCCCGAGGTCGTGGTGGATGTACGTCAGCTTGTCCGTGACGCCCCGCAGGTCGCCGACGCCGTCGCCGTTGGAGTCGTCGAAGCTGCCGACGAAGATCTCGTAGTAGTTCCGGTAGCCGTCGGACACAGCGGCCGGCTGGGTGGGCCCGCAAGCTGCGGTAGAGAGCAGCACCAACGGCACGAGGAGCGCGACGAACCGCGTCGCCCGGGCCCTCGTCGTCGTCCGCATCGTCGGTCGCATCGTCGCCGGCTCAGGACGCCAGGCCGAGCAGTCCGACCGCCAGCAGGCAGACCGGATAGGCGAGGTAGAAGAACGGGGTGGCGCGCGGCGCCCCGACGGTGTCGTTCCGGAAGTGGACGAAGGCCAGGCCGAGGGCGGGGAAGATCAGCGCCACCGCACCGACCACCGCCGCAAACGCCATCATCGTGTTCTCCCGCCGGTGGAAGGCGTAGAACACCAGGACCATCAAGAGCATGACCACGCCGCCGGGCATCACCCCGAGCCGCAGGCCGACGTTGAACAGCACGAGCCAGAGGATCGCGGCGATGCAGACGACGACCCCGAGCACGGCCCGTCCCGGTGTCCGGTGGCTCCGCAGGTGCTCCAGCGCGGCCAGCACGACGAGGCAGACGACCAGTGCGAACACGGGGTTCTGCGACGACATGTCCCACGGGCGCCCGCTGGTGGCCAGGTCGTACGGCACCTCGGAGACCACGGCGAGCGCCATCAGCCGTGCCCCGTACCGGGCGACGCTGCGGGTGTGCGTGAATCCGGAGTAGAGCAGCCAGGCGTAGATCGGGTACGCCATCCACGACACGGCCTCGAGCAGCACCGCCGCGGTCAGGTGCGACACGTCGGCCGTCGCCAGGTCCGCCGGCAAGCCCTTGCGGACCACCGCCGTGCCCACGGCCGCCACGACGACGAACGCCAGGCCGATCGCCTTGAGCCGCGCGTTCGACAGGCCGGCCGCCCGGACCGTCTGCGGCGCTCCCGGGAGGGGCCCGAGGAGCCGCCCCATCAGCCTTTGACCGATCCCGACATCGACGCCTGGTAGAACCGCTGCATCACGATGAAGAGGACCGCGACCGGTACCGAGACCAGGATCGCGCCCGCGGCGAACCGCGCGTACCAGTCCGCGATGTACTCCTTCTGCAGCATCTGCCACAGCCCCAGCGAGACCGTGTAGTTCTCCTGCGTACGGGCGATCGTCTTGACCATGACGAAGTCGAGCCACGGGATCAGGAACCCGACGAGGGCCTGGTAGACCATCATCGGCCGCGTGATGGGCAGGATGATCCGGGTGAACACGGCCCACCGGGTGGCGCCGTCGAGCATCGCCGCCTCGTCCATCGAGGTGGGGATGGTGTCCATGAAGCCCTTCATCACGTAGAACGTGGCACCAGAGCCGGCCGAGTAGACCAGGATCAGGGCGACCAGCGTGGCCGTCGTGCTCCCAGTCAGGCCGAGCGCCTTGAGGATGAAGTAGATGGCGACCACGGCCATGATGCCGGGGAACATCCCCAGGATCAGCGTGGTGCTCATGTACGCCTTGCGTGCCCGGAACCGCAGCCGGCTCATCACGAAGGCGACCGACAGCACGAAGAACAGGCTGATCACGCACACGAAGACGGCGATGACGAACGTCCGGAAGAACATGCTGCGGAAGTTCAGCACCGCGGTGTCCCGGAACAGCAGCACGTAGTTGTTCAGCGTGTAGTGGGTGGGGAAGAAGGTCGTGGTGAACGGCGCGGTGTTCGTGTTGAAGCTCTCCGCCAGGACCCAGACGATGGGGATGAGCCAGATCACGGACAGCACACCAAGGAAGGCGTGCGCGACGACGTCCCCGAGCAGGCGCCGACCGTGCATCCCGGCCTGGGGCCGGCGAGCGGGTCCGGCGGCGGCGCCGGTCGACGCGCCGCGCGTGGTGCCGAGCGACTGGGCGGTCACCGGAATCCCTCCTCGTTCTTGTACGAGCCGCTGTTGCGGTAGGTGATGAGCGCCACGACGCCGAGCACGACGAAGGTCAGGATGCCGATGACGGCCCCGACGTTGTAGTTGCCCTTGTCCACCGTGAGCTTGTACAGCCAGGTGATGAGCAGGTCGGTCTGGCCGGCAGAGTCGCCCACCGGCGTCGGGGCCCCGTTGGACAGCAGGTAGATGACGTTGAAGTTGTTGATGTTGTTGGTGAACGTCGTGATGAGGTACGGCGTCATGACGAAGAGGATGAACGGCATGGTGATGCGGGCGTATGTCTGCCACCAGTTCGCGCCGTCGATCTTGGCCGCTTCGTAGAGCTCGGCCGGCACGTTCTGCAGGATCCCGGTGACCTGCATCATGGTGAACGGGATGCCGATCCACAGGTTGACGACCACGACCGTCCCGCGGGCCCACCAGGTGTTGGTGAAGAACGGCAGCGAGGTGTCGATCAGGCCCCAGCTCTTGAGCATCTGGTTGACGATGCCCTGGTCCTGCAACATCTGGTTGATCACCAGCAGCGAGACGAACTGCGGCACCGCCATCGACATCGAGAAGAACGCCCGCCACATGCTCTTCAGCCGGGTGCCCCGACGCAGGATCACCATGGCGACGAACATGCCGAGGAAGAAGTTGAGGAAGGTCGCCAGGACCGCCCAGACGAGGGTCCACGCCAGCACGCGGAGGAACAGCCCGAGGTTGACGCCGATCGTGGTGGACCCGGTGCTGCTGAAGACGACGGCGAAGTTGTGCAGCCCGACCCAGTTGAACGCCGGTGTGTGGGTGGAGTCGTAGCTGGTGAAGGCCATCGAGACCATGAAGGCCAGCGGGATGATGGTGAACACCGCGATACCCAGCGTGGGCAGTGCCATCAGCGTGATGTGGATCCGGCTGTCGATCAGCTCGCGCAGGTCCCGGGCGAACGACGGTGCCCGGCCGGTCCGGCCCGACTCCACCTGGGCCTTGTAGGCGCTTCGGACTGCGGTGGCCCAGAGCAGGGCGAACACGACGAGCGCAAAGATCCAGGCCACCCCGTAGAGCAGGACCTCCACGGAGTTGGTCGGGTTGACGTTGACGAAGTTCCCGTTCGCGTCCCACTGCTGGCCGCCCTTGGTGACCGGGCCGAGGTTGCCCAGCCCGGCGAGCGAGGGGATGCCGCTGGTGATGAACAGGACGACGAAGCCGACCTCGGCGACCAGGAAGATCGCACCCTGGGTGTACTGCTTGCGGACCAGGTTGCCCAACCCCATCACGAGGGCGGACATCCGGGTCACGGCGTCACCCCGGGCGAACGCCTCCCGCAGGGTGTACGTCGGCACGACGACCGCGGGTGACGGCTTCCCGCTGGTGCGCCCGTCCGGCCGCTCCACCACCGGTATCAATGTCATGGCATGCCACCTCATCTGCGCCGGGACGCGGCTCCGGGGCCATGGTCATCACGCCGACCGTAGCCCCGGAGCCTCGTCGCTCAGTGGTCCGAGCTATCAGCCAAGGCTCGTGTTCCAGGCCACCGTCTTGTCCGCGGCGTTCGCGGCCGTGACGTCACCCGAGAGGAGGGCCTTGCCGAACGATGCGGTCGGGTCCCAGAAGTTGGCCATCGCCGGGACGGTGGGCTGCAGGGTCGACGCGTTGGCGACGGTGTTCATCTGAGCCACCGCGACCGGGTCGGACATGATGCTCGCGCTCGAGGCCAGCGACTTGTCGGACGGGATGATCCCGCGCATGTCGTAGTGGTTCTGCTGCGCCTGGGTCGAGCCGAGGAAGGCAGCGAAGGCGGCGGCCGCCTTCGGGTTCTTGGCGTTGGGGTTGAAGGCGACGGCCTTGGAGCCCGCGAACGCCTTCATCTGCACCGACGAGCCGTTGAGCGTGTAGGTCGGCGGCTGCGCGGCGCCGTAGTTGGCACCGAGCGCCGTCTTGACGTTCGCCGCGTCCCACGAACCGGAGAAGTACGCGTCGATCGTGCCGTTCTGGATGCCGGCCAGGCCGGAACCGCTCGCGTCGTCGACGAAGTTCGGGTTCTTCACCAGCTTGGTCAGGTAGGTCGTCACGTCAGAGGCCGCGGTGCCGGTGAACTTGAACCCGGCCGCCTCGTCGGTGCCCTTCGGGCCGAACAGCGTCGAGCCGTTGCCCACGTAGAACGCCGGCAGGTACCAGGAGTTGTCGATCGGGAAGGCGACCTTGCCCTTGGCCAGCATGGCGTCGAGGTTCTTCACGTCGTCCGCAGTGAACTTCGAGGTGTTGTAGTACAAGAACCACGTGTTGGCCGTGTAGGGGACGCCGTAGACCTTGCCGTCCGAGCCGGTCACGGACGAGACCATCACGTCGCTGTTCTGCTGCTTGACCTGGGTGACCGCGTCCGGCGGCAGCTCGCCGATGGCGTTGGCCTGGATCAGCGTGCCGAGCTGGTCGTTGGCGAACATGTACACGTCGGCCGCGGCGGTCGGGTCCTGCTTGACGGTCTTGGACGCGTCGCCCTCGGACACGACGGCGTTCTTCCAGGTGATCGTGTACTCCGGGTGGGCCGCGGCGAACGCGGCCTCTTCCTTCGGGAGCCACGACGTGGCGTCGGTCTGGTCCTCCTGGGGACCCCAGACGGACAAGGTCACGGCGGTGGGGGCGGCCGAGGTCGCGGGCGCGTTGCCGGCCGTGGTGGCTGCGCCACCGGCGCCGTTGTTGCTGGTGCTGCACGCGCTCATCGACGCGGTCAGCGCGACCGCGGCGACCGCGATCAGTGCGGGGCGGATTCTCATCGTGCGTGATCTCCTTGTCTCATGCCGGGCAGATCTAGGCGACACGTGTCGCAGGGGCCCAGCCGGGTCGGGGTTCGGATGCAACCGGGAGCAGGAACCTCCACTCACCAGGCGTCGCGATCGCCCCGACGGTGGCAGCCGGCGGTGCGCTGCTCACAGTGACGCACGTACCCGAGGGCGACCCGACCGTGGCGGGGATGCTCCATCGCATCGGTTGCTCCTCGGATGACGTGCCCGGTTCGCCGGGTCTTCGGCCGACGCTGGCCTGTTGTCCGAGACGCTAGCTAGTTGTCCCGGCCTCTGCAACCCGTTACGGTAACTTTCAGACAACGGTTGCTGGTTGCCCTCTGGACCTGGCACCGGCGGTCATCGCAGCATGGAACGATCTGCAGCGCACGGTGAGGGACGGACGAGGAGGTCACGTGACATCGCTGCACGGGCGCACCCGGCTGACCGACCTGGCGGAGCAGGCCCGCGTCAGCACGGCCACCGTCTCGCGCGTGCTGAACGGCAAGCCGGGAGTCTCGGCCGAGGCCCGTCAGACCGTGCTGGCGGCCCTCGACATGCTCGGGTACGAGCGGCCGGAGCGGCTCCGGGCCCGGCCCGCCGGGCTGGTCGGTCTCGTCGTACCCGAGCTGAGCAACCCGGTGTTCCCGGCGTTCGCGCAGGTGATCGAGACCGCGCTGTCGGATCGCGGCTACACCCCCCTGCTCTGCACGCAGTCCCCCGGCGGCACCACGGAGGACCAGTACGTCGAGATGCTGCTCGAGCACGGCGTGGACGGGATCGTGTTCGTCTCGGGCCTGCACGCCGACACGACGGCCAGCACCGAGCGCTACCAGCGGTTGCGCAGCCAGGGGATCCCGATCGTCCTGGTCAACGGGTTCGCCGAGGGCGTCGACGCGCCGTCGGTATCGACCGACGACGCGCAGGCCATGGAGCGCGCGGTGCGGCATCTGGTCTCCCTGGGCCACCGGTCGATCGGCCTGGCCGTCGGCCCGACGAGGTTCGTCCCCGCCCGGCGCAAGCGGGACGCCTTCTGCGCGCTGATCGCCCGGCGGCTGGACGACCCGGAGCCCGAGCGGCACGTCGTGTCGACCCTGTTCACCGTCGAAGGCGGACAGGCGGCCGCGGACGAGCTGCTCGACAGCGGGCACACCGCCATCGTCTGCGGCTCGGACCTGATGGCGCTCGGAGCGATCCGGGCGGCCCGCTCGCGCGGGCTGCGCGTGCCCGAGGACGTCTCGATCGTCGGGTTCGACGACTCGCCGCTGATCGCCTTCACCGAGCCGCCCCTGACGACGATCCGCCAGCCGGTCACGGCGATGGGCCGGGCCGCGGTCGACGCGCTCATCTCGGAGATCCGCGGTACCCCCGTGTCGCGCGTCGAGATGCTGTTCCACCCGGAGCTCGTCGTCCGCGACTCGACGCACAACGCTCCGCTCGCCTCTGTGGACACGTCCGGCGCGGCCTGACGCGCTCTGTTCCACGGCCCCACCCTGAGAACCCGAGAGGTCCGATGACCATGACGTCCGCTCCCACGTCGGCGGTCCACACCGCCGGCTCACCCGACGAGCCCTGGTGGCGCCACGCGGTGATCTACCAGGTGTACCCGCGGTCGTTCGCCGATGCTTCCGGCGACGGGATCGGTGACCTGCCCGGGATCACCGCCCACCTCGACCACCTCGCCGAGCTGGGTGTCGACGCGCTGTGGCTGTCCCCCTTCTACCGGTCGCCCCAGGCCGACGCCGGCTACGACGTCGCCGACTACCGGGACGTCGACCCGCTGTTCGGCACCCTCTCCGACGCCGACGCGCTCGTCGCGCGCGCCCATGGGCTGGGCCTGCGCGTGCTCGTCGACCTGGTGCCCAACCACACGTCTGACCAGCACCCCTGGTTCCGCGCGGCGCTCGCCGCCGGTCCGTGCTCCGTGGAGCGCGCCCGGTACGTGTTCCGCGACGGGCGAGGCGCCTCCGGCGACGAACCGCCCAACAACTGGCGCTCGGTGTTCGGCGGCCCCGCGTGGGAGCGCACCACCGATGCGGGCGGCACGCCCGGACAGTGGTACCTGCACCTGTTCGACCCCCGCCAGCCCGACCTCGACTGGACGAACCCGGAGGTGCGTGCCGAGTTCGAGTCCGTGCTGCGGTTCTGGCTCGACCGCGGGGTGGACGGGTTCCGGGTCGACGTGGCGCACGGCCTCGTCAAGGGCGACGGACTGCCCGACTGGGACGGGCCGACGACGATCGCCCACGCCAGCGAGCATCCCGTGGTCCTCATCGGCGGCGAGGACGAGCCGGTCACGGGCTCCGCCCACCACGGCCCGGCCTGGGACCAGGACGGCGTGCACGAGATCTACCGCTCGTGGCGAGCGGTGCTCGACGAGTACCCCGGCGACCGCGCGCTCGTCGCCGAGGCGTGGGTGGAGCCGCTGTCGCGGCTGGCCCTCTACGTGCGGCCGGACGAGATGCACCAGGCCTTCAACTTCGCCTACCTCACCGCGGGCTGGGACCCGTTGATGCTGCACCGCGTCATCGCGGCGTCGTACGCAGCGAACGACGCCGTCGGGGCACCCACCACCTGGGTCCTGTCCAACCATGACGTCGTCCGGCACGCCTCGCGCCTCGGGCTCGCGGACCCGACCCGCCGTCCCAACGGCATCGGTGCGCACGACGAGCAGCCGGACGCCGTCCTCGGCCTGCGCCGCGCCCGTGCGGCGACGCTGCTCACGCTGGCCCTGCCCGGGTCGGCGTACCTCTACCAGGGCGAGGAGCTCGGCCTTCCCGAGCACACGTCGCTGGAGGACCAGCTGCGCCAGGACCCGACCTACCAGCGCACGCAGGGCGAGGAGCTCGGCCGGGACGGTTGCCGCATCCCCCTGCCGTGGGCCGCCGACGGACCCAGCATGGGGTTCTCCCCCACCGGGGCGTCCTGGCTGCCGCAGCCGCCCGAGTTCGCCGCGCTCGCCCTCGACCGCCAGCGCGGCGTGGCCGGCTCGACGTACGAGCTCTACCGGACGGCGCTGCGACTGCGCCGCGAGCACCGGCTCGGCGTCGGCGGCCTCACCTGGCTCGCCGGGTATCCCGAGGAGGTCGTGGCGTTCACCGACGGCGACGTCCTCGTGGTCGCCAACCTCGGCGCGGTGCCGGTCCCCGCACCTGCCGGCGCGCGTGTGCTGCTCGCCTCGACGGACATGCCCGACGAGACCACGGTCCCCCCGGACAGCACCGTGTGGTTCGTCCGGTAGGCGATCGATCCGGTCCACCTGACCGGCACTGTCCCGCAACCGCCGCGCGCCATCACGCACGCCGCCGGTCATGCAGGTCGGCGGCGACGCAGGTCGGCGATCACGCACGCCGCCGGTCACGCAGGTCGGCGGTCACGCAAGCCGTCGGTCAGGCGCTCCAGAGCTCGAGCTCCTCGGCGCGCTCCGGTGCGCGCGGCCGTGGGTGCCTGTCGTCGCCAGCGAGCGCGCCGTCCCCGGCCGGCGCGCCGGTGTCACCAGGCTCGCGGTCACCAAGCCCGCCGTCACCAAGCCCGCCGTCACCAGGCCCTCTCTCACAAGGGCCGCCACCAGGAGGCCTGCTGTCACCAGGTACATCGCCAACCGGTGGCACGCCCGGGCGGTGGGGGTGGCTGATGCCGACGAGGGTTCCGTCCGGCCGGCGGTGCTCGAAACCTCCGTCGGGCAGCCGCCGGATCCGAAGGTCCCGGTCGTGGATCAGCCCGTGGTGGAAGCAGCAGTAGGGACCGAGGTTGTCCCAGCTCGTCCGGCCGTCGCGGCTCCACCACGTCAGGTGGTGCAGCTGCGACCAGCGCAAGGGCATCGAGCAGCCCGGATAGGCGCAGGTGCGCCAGCCCGCAGCGAGCAAGGCCTTCCAGTGCCGCCGGTCGAAGCACCGCTCCTGGTACCCCAGGTCGAGCGGCTGGCTCTCGGCGCCCAGCACCACCCGGGTGAGGTCGCACTCGCAGAGGAGGCGAGCGACCTCGCTGGCCGGCCAGGCGTTCCCGTCCTCGTCGAGGACCGCGGTGCGGCCCTGGAGTGCAGCCACCACGCCCACGGTAGAGCCCCGGGCCGCCGCGTGATCGCCGGCACCGCCGGGTCGCGCATCCGACGGCACCACCACACCGTCGCCGGCATCGCCGGGTCCCCCGTCCGGCGGCACCGTCACACCGTCGCCGGCGCCGCCGGAGCGCGACCCGCGCTGCGCCGCGGCAGCACGGCGCGGGTTGCGCACCTCCATCCACGTTTGCTCGCTCACCGTGACGATCACCTGGGGCGGCGCCACCGCGCCTGGGGTCGTCCGCGGGTCGCGCAGCACCTGCTCGGCCATCGTCACCAGGGCGTCCGCCCAGCGCTGGCCGCGGTCGCGGTCGTCATCCTGCGCCGGGCGCGGGTCGAGAGCCTCGATCGCCTTGACGAACCGGTAGCCGGACACGGCGTCGAGGAATCCCTTGACGTGCGTCCCGTGCGGGCCGTGCGAGACGTGCAGGAAGCGCTCGGCACGCTGCTGGTCGTGCTCGCGCTGCCGCGCGACCGGGTCGAGGCCTGCGCCGATCGCCCTGAGCTCCTTGCCGAAGGCCGCTCCGTCGAACCGCCGCGCCAGCTCGACGAGCCGGGCCTGGCCGGTCGACGTCGCGAGCTCGGCCGCCAGCGTGGGCGACACGGCGGTCGCCCGGGCGATCTGCTCGACGTGCGTGACCGTCACCGGCCCGTCAACCAGCGCGCCGGCAACGACCGGCATCGCGCTCAGCGTTGCCGCCTGACCGACGACCGAGGCCCCGGCGAAGCGACCCTGGTGCGACTCACGGCCGAGGAACCCGGCCAGGTCGCGGTCCCCCCTCAGCGCCCACGTGCCGGCCGCCTGCTCGGCCGCCACCAGCTTGAGGTTCAGCGCGGCTGCGGCGTCGAGGTGCCGGCGCACCCGGCCCATCGCTGCCTGGCGCGTCCGCGCGTCCCACGCGTCCGCATCCTCGACAGCCGCGAGCGCGGCCACCATCGCCGCGTCCAGCGCGTCGAACGGTGCAGGAAGGCCGTCGCCGACGGACCGCGCGTCGCCACCGCCCGCGCTCCCCACGACCGGCGCCGGCGCGCGCGACGGGCTGTCGAGCATCGTCGTGCACCCCCTCCGCCGTGATCGAACGTGTGTTCGAGTCTACCGGAGAGGTTGCGTCGATGCAAGCAAAAGGGCCACCTGACCTGCACCATCACCTGTGGACCGCCCAGCGCGAACCCCGGGCTGTGGTCGGCTCACCCGTCGGAGACCGACAGCTCCGCTTCGCAAACCCCCTCGCGCCGGGGACACCTCACCCGCCGCAGACCGACAGCCCCGCCTCGCGCACCCCCTCGCACCGGCGACACCTCACCCGCCGGAGACCGACAGCTCCGCCTCGCCCAGCTGCACCCGGAACTCGTCGGACAGCTCGCGGTCCTCGAGCCAGCCGTAGGGCACGTGCGGCGTCTTCGGCGACCCGGCCCGGCCGCGCTGCCCCTCCGCGGCCGGCCCCGGATACGGCTGGTCCAGATCGAGCTCGGCGAGCAGGTCGTCGAGCTGCGCGAGCGACGACACCATCGCCAGCCGCGCCCGAAGCTCCCCACCGACCACGTACCCCTTGAAGTACCAGGCGACGTGCTTGCGCAGCTCGCGGCAGGCCTTGCCCTCGTCGGCGAAGTACGCCGCCATGAGCGTCGCGTGCCGGCGCAGCACACCCGCGACGAACCCGAGCGTGGGCCGCACCCGCTCGTCGGACCCGGAGAACGCCGCGGCGAGGTCCGCGAACAGCCACGGCCGGCCCTGGCAGCCGCGCCCGACGACGACCCCGTCGCAGCCGGTCTGCTCGACCATCGCCAGCGCATCCTCCGCCGACCAGATGTCGCCGTTGCCGAGCACCGGGATGTCCGGCAGCGCCTCCTTGAGCCGCGCGATGGCCGGCCAGTCGGCGGTCCCCGAGTAGTAGTCGGCCGTGGTCCGCGCGTGCAGCGCCACCGCCGCCACCCCGAGGTCGCGCGCGATCCGCCCGGCGTCCAGGTACGTCAGGTGCTCCTCGTCGATGCCCTTGCGCAGCTTGACGGTCACCGGCACGCCGTACCGGGACGCCTCCCGCACCGCCGCCGCCACGATCGCGCGGTACAGCTCGGTCTTCCACGGCAGCGCCGACCCCCCGCCCCGGCGGGTCACCTTGGGCACCGGGCAGCCGAAGTTGAGGTCCACGTGGTCGGCCAGGTCTTCGGTCACGAGCATCCGCACCGCGGCACCGACCGTGACCGGGTCCACCCCGTAGAGCTGCACCGAGCGCGGCCGCTCGTCGGGCTCGAACGCGATGATGTGCAGCGCCTCGGTGTTGTGCTCGACGAGCGCCCGCGACGTGGTCATCTCCGCGACGTAGAGCCCGGCGCCGTACTCCCGGCACAGCCGCCGGAAGGCCGCGTTGGTCACGCCCGCCATCGGCGCCAGCACCACCGGGATGTCGACGGTGAGGGGGCCGAGGCGCAGCGGCGGAAGCACGCGGGTCGCTGTGGTCATCCGTCGATTGTCCCGCACGGCGCGTGCCCGGCCGTCATAGGCCTGCGTCCCCGCGTCCCTGGCGCCCCGGCGCTCGCCGCGTCACCTCACGGCGAGTCGGGCGTGCAGTCGCTCGCCGGGCCGGCATAGAGGGGCGAGCGGAGCACCACGATCGAGCCGGACCGGAACACCTCCGTGAAGCCCTGCGCCGCCGCTTCGGCCAGCGCGGACGACGTGGTGCGCGCCACCGGGGTCCCGACCGAGGGTGTCTGGGACAGGTCCAGGACGTAGAAGTCCTCTCGATGCCGGGAGACGCCGGCCACCGTGACCCGGTTGGTGTGCGTGAGGTGGTCGGCGGCGTAGTCGTCGGCCACCACACAGGTGTCCGCCGGGATGGTGGCGATCGCGGCGGACAGGTCCTGAGCCTTGGCCGACGAGGCGAACGCCTCACCGTCCACCAGGCGGCGGAGCGGGAACAGGCCGGCGACGTCCCCGGGCGCCGCCCAGGGACCGACGAGAACGACCCCGACCAGCAGCACCGCCAGGCCCGCCGGTCCGTGACGCGCCCACGACGCCCACCGCAGCGGTCGCCGCCCGAACACGTCCACCGCGGCCAGGACGAGCACGACCCAGATCGGCGCGTCGTAGTGGAAGCCCGTCTGCCAGGTGAGCGGCCGGTCGGACAGGAACCGCCCGGCGAGGAGCGGCACGGCGAGCAGCGCGTACGGCGACCCCAGCGGAAGGAACGCCAGCGGCACGAGCAACGTGAGGACCGTCTCGACCTTGACCGGCGGCTGCACCAGCAGCGACAGCGCGTGCCACGGGTTCCGCAGGCCGCCGAGCAGGATGCCGCCCGGCCCGGAACCGAGCTGGGAGTACTGCTGCTGCAGCCGCACGGCCGACCCGGCGGGCGCCAGATGTGGCATGACCACCGCGGTGAGCAGCGCGAACGCCCCGAGGCCGGCCACGACGAGGACCGCACCCAGCCACCGGCGGCCCGCCCGTGCCACCCGGATCAGCCCGAGCACCGCCACGACGAGTCCCATGTCCTCGCGGACCAGGAGGAGCAGGCCGGCGACGATGCACAGGTCACGATCGCTGCGCCGGTCGAGCGCGTCGACGGCCCAGGCGAGCAGCGGCACCGCGAACGCGACCTCGTGGACGTCGAAGTTCACCAACGACTGCACCGGCCACCCCAGGGCGAACCCGGCCGTCAGCAGGTACGACCACGGCGCCCCGACCCGCCGCGACACGAAGCGGTGCACGGGGAAGACCGCCGACGCGACCACCACGGCCTGGCCGACGAGCAGCATGCGCACGTCGTCCCAGACCCAGTACAGCGGCGCCCACAGCGCGATGATCGGGTCGAAGTGGTCGCCCAGGACGTCGTACCCGTCGCCCTTGAGCGTGGCCACGGGCAACCGGAGGTGGGCGTACGCGCGCACCGCCTGGTCGAAGATCCCGAGGTCGTAGCCGGCGGTCCGGTACTGCGCGTAGCAGGTCACCGCGAAGACGGCGTACAGCGCCGCGACGGCCGCGAAGAGCGCCCACACGAGGCGGTCGGGCCGCACCCGCGGCCGCACGACGAGGCCGTCGAGCTCCCGCCGCGGCGTGCGCACCGCAGACGCCTCGGACATCGCCCCATCGTCGCCTACCACCGCGCCGGCGCGCGGCACGCTCGACGGTGGAGGTGGTGCCGCTCGCGGCTCCCGAGGTTCCCCACCGCGCGCAGCGCTCCGCGTCACGGATCGGCGGACGATGTCACCGCAGGTCGGCGAGTCCCTCCAGCAGGGCGCGGTAGAAGACGACCCCACGCCCCAGCGCGTCCACCGTCACGCGCTCATCGGTGCCGTGCAGGGTCTCGCGCTGCTCGCGCGTCATGGCGAACGGGCTGAACCGGTAGACGTGCTCGGCGATCGCGGTGAGGTGCCGCGCGTCGGAGGCGCCGAGCATGACGTACGGCGTGACCAGGGCCTCGGGGTACGCCGCCGTGACCGCCTCGCTCAGCACCGCGAACTGCGGCCCGTCCGTCGGCGACACCGGTGACGGCTCGCTGCTGGCGACGATGCGCAGGTCGACCTCGTCGTCGTCGATGATCCGCGCCAGGCGGGCGACGACCGACGAGACGCTCTCGCCGGGCGCGATCCGGATGTTGAGGTTGGCCCGGGCCGAGGTGGCGACGACGTTCGCGCCGGGCGAGCCCTGCAGCATCGTGGCGACCACCGTGGTGCGCACCATCGCGTTCGTCTCCGGGGAGATCCGGGTGAACGCGCGGGCCAGCGCGGGGGCCAGCGGCTCGGCGTACGCCAGCAGGGGCCGCAGCCTGGGTGAGGACCGGCCGAGCACGTCGACCATCGCGAGCGCCGGGCCGTTCAACGACGGCGGGAACGGGTGGTCCTCGATCTCGGTGATCGCCCGGGCGATCCGCCAGGTCGCTCCCCGACGTTCGGGCGTCGAGGCATGGCCGCCGGTCGCCTCCGCGGAGATCTCGACGTCGAGGATGCCCTTCTCGGTCACCCCGACCACCGCCACCGGAGCCTCGACCCCGGGGAAGGCGCCGGTGACGACGGCCCCGCCCTCGTCGAGCACCAGCCAGGGCCGCACCCCGAGCTCGCGCAGCCGAGCCACCGCGGCCTCGGCGCTGGTCCCCGCGATCTCCTCGTCGTCCCCGAGCGACAGCCACACGTCCTGCGCCGGGCGGAACCCCTCGGCGAGCAGCGACTCGACGGCCTCGAGCAGCACGACCAGGGCGCCCTTGTCGTCGAGCGTGCCGCGTCCCCAGACGCACCCGTCCCGGACCTGCCCCGAGAACGGGTCGTCGGACCACTCCTCGGGAACCACCGGGACGACGTCCTGGTGCGCCATGAGCACCACGGGACGCTCGTCGGACGCCCCGCGCCAGTGCAGCAGCAGCGCCTGCTGCGGGATCGGCTGGACGTCGAGCTCCGCGTGGACCCGCGGGTACAGCTCGGCGAGCGCGGCGTGGAGCCGGTCGAACGCCGCGGCGTCCACCTCGCCCGGCACGCGCGAGGAGACGGTAGGGATGCGGACCAGCGCCGACAGGTGCTCGGCGGCCGGTCCGGCATACCGGTCAGGCGGCTCGGTGAACGGCGCGGCGCCCGTCGGTGCGAACGGCACGTAGTCCGCAACCCGGCGCCGCACCGCCACGGCACCGGCCGCTCCAGCAGCCGCGACCGCCAGCCCTCCTGCGGCCAGCCCCCACCCCTTCCCGTTCACATCAGCTTCCCTTCGCCGAGTTCGGCACTGTGGTTCGAGGTCGGCAGTTCGGACTGCCGCGTTCGGCACGAGCTGCCGCGTTCGGCAGGGAGGCGGGCGGTCATGAGGGGGTGTCCGGCTCGGGGGCGGTGGGGCGGTCTGCGAAGGCGAGCTTCGGGATGACCACGAGGCACAGCGCTGCGACGACGGCCGTGACTCCGCACACCGTCCACACGGTCATGTACCCGGACAACGATCCTGCGGTGCCGGCCGAGCCGGCCAGCGTGCTGTGCAGCCCCGACGACAGCGCCAGCGCGAACGTCGCCGAGGCGAACGTGCCGCCGACGGTCTTCGTCGTGTTCGTCAGGCCCGTCGCCACCGCGGTGCGGCCGGGTGGTGCCGCCGCGGCCGCGGCGGACGGCAGCGCGGCGACCAGCGCACCGGAGCCCAGCCCGGCGATCGCCATGTTCGTCAGCAGCTGCGCCGCGCTGTGGTGGAACGGAAGGAACAACAGGTAGCCGACCGCGACCAGGCTGGTTGCCAGGATGAGCGTGCGCCGGGGCGTCGTGCGGCGTGAGACCACCGGGAACAGCAGCGCGCCGCACAGGCTGAAGATCACGTACCCGCCGACGAGCAGCGACACCACGAACGCCGAGGCGCCCAACCCGTAGCCGTACACGGCCGGGTCGGTGCGGGCGAACGTCGACAGCGGCCCCTGCGCGCCGAGCACGGACACCCCGAACAGGAGCGCGGTCAGCTGCAGCGGCCACATCGTCGGGCGGGCCAGGACCCGCAGGTCGATCAGGGGGTCGGAGCGGCGCAGCTCCCAGCGGCCGAACGGCACGAGCATCAGCAGGCCGAGCGCGACGATCGCCCACGGCCACCACGCGCCCGCACCGTCCAGGCGCATGAAGGTCAGGCCGCCGCTGATCGCCACGAGAGCGACCGAGATCAGCGCAACCCCACCGCCGTCGAGGCTCCCCGCCACGACCGCGCGCGGCGGCTCGGGCACCCGGCGCCAGATGATGACGACGACCGCGGTCACGGCGAGGGCCGGGACGTAGAGGGCGAGCCGCAGCTGGCCCGGCGCCAGGCCACCGGACGGGCCCTCGAGCGCCCCGGCGATCGTGCCGGACAGCAGCGCCCCGGCGATCGCTCCGGCCTGGAGCGCGGCGACGATGAACCCGGTCGCGCGTCGGGTGGCCGACTCCGCGTCCGGCAGCCCGCGCCCGCGTGCATGGATCAGCGCGACCTCCAGCGGCAGCCACGCGACGTAGAACGCCTGCAGCGCCCAGGCGACGACGAACGCTGCGAAGCTCGGCGCGAACGCGAGCCCCCACGACGCGGCCGCGGTGATCCCCGCCGTGACCAGGAGCATCCGCCGGTAGCCGTACAGGTCGCCCAGCTTGGCCACGGTGGGCACGACGAGCGCGGACAGCAGCAGGCCCGCGGCCTCGAACCAGTTGACGTCGGCGTCCTGGATGCTCAGGCGGCGGGCGATGTCGGTGAGCAGCGGGGTGTAGTAGCCCTGGATGATGCCGCTGGTCAGCTCGACGCAGACGAGGAACCCGACGAGCCCGCCGGCACCGACGGCCGCCCGTGCGCCCGGCGAGCGCACGCGTATCCCCCGGGCTTGCGCCGACCCTGCCCCGTCGCGCATCGCGCCCATCGGCACCTCCGCCCGTCCTGCTCCGCGGGGCACCGGACGCACCGCGCTGACGTGCGCTGATCGTAGGACGGGGGTGGTATCTGCGGCGTGACGGAACCTCCGGGGCGGCTCCTGCGTGTCTAGGCTGTGAGGACCATGAGCGGCACCGGTGGGGAGGCCGGCGAGTACGCCGACGTGCTCGCCACGGGACACCCGGCCCCTGCCACCCGCGAGGCCGAGTTCACCGCGTTCATGGCCGAGCACGCCACCGACCTGCGCCGCACCGCGTGGCTGCTCGTCGGTGACATGGACCGGGCTGAGGAGCTCGCCCAGGAGGCGCTAGCACGCACGTACGCGTCCTGGGGACGGGCACGCGCGGGCGATCCCCTCGCCTACTCCCGCCGAGTGCTGGCCAACCTGCGGATCGACACCTGGCGGCGGCGACGTCGCGAGGTTCTGACCTCGCCGGACCTGCTGCCGGACGGCGAGGCGGTCGGCCTAGAAGGCCAGTCGGACGACCGGGACCAGCTGCTCCGCGCCCTCGCGCTGCTCAACGCCAAGCAGCGTCGCGTCATCGTGCTGCGCCACCTGATCGGGTTGTCGGAGGCCGAGGTCGCCACTGACCTGGGTATCAGCGTCGGCACGGTGAAATCCAACGCCTCGCGCGGGCTGGCCACGCTGCGTGAAGCGCTCGCCGAGGGAGGCGTGCGATGAGCGAGCACGACGAGCCCACCGTTGCCACCCTGCGACACCTGGCCGCCGCCCACGCGCCTGGCGACGACTGGCAGCCCGATCCTGACGCGGTCATCCGCCGGGGCCGGCGCCTGCGCACACGTCGGATCACCGGCACCACCACCGCCGGGGCGCTGGTCCTCGCGCTCGCCATCGGGGTGCCGGTGGCTCTGTCCGGACACGGCGCGCCGGTCGCACCTGGACAGCCGACCGCGACGGCGACCACCAACCCGCCGCCGCGCACGTTCGGCAGCGGCCCCGTCGCCGAGCTCGAGGACGGTGCCGCCGCGGTGAATGTCCCGGCGCGCGAGTCGGCGACGGAGCTGCACGCCGGCGACGTCGCGGGCTACGCCGTCGACATCGTCCAGACCGGTGCCGACGTGCAGGTGCGACTCGTCGGTGGGTCCCACCTGGTGGACGCCTCGATCACGCTGACCGACGGCGGCTCGCCCGCCGCCTACGGCCACGCCGGAACCACCCATCCCAACGCGTCGGAGTCCGGCCAGGGCGCCTCTTCGCCGGTGAGCGTCTTCGTCGGCGTCCTGCCGTCCTGGCAGCGTGATCCGACGGCCTACCTGTTCTCGTCGGCCGGGTGGCCGTCCAGAGCCGGGACAAGCGGTGCAGTGCCGCACATGGCCGAGGTCCCGACCTTCCACCCGCCGAGCGCCCCCGGCCGGCTGATGTACGTCGTCGTCCTCACCGGTGACGCGCGGACGGCGTTCACCGGGTCCCCGCACACCGTGGCCTTCGCGGGCGCGGACGGCGATGCCTTCTGGCCGGAGTGCGGGCGGTCCACCGGCACCGGTACCACCGAGAATCCGGGGACGTGCGCCCAGAAGCTCGGGGTGCCGCAGGACGAGCTGCAGCTCACCACGACAACGAAGTTCGACTGGCTGCTGAGCCACCCGGACTCGTCACAACCGGCGAGTGCCGCCCGCCCGGCACCCGAGCCCGGCCAGATCGCTCCCGGCGTGCTGGCGGCGACCGGAGCGGGGACGCCCGAAGCCGACGGCTTCGTCCAGGTCGGGACGTTCAACGGCTTCGTCGCGCGGATCGGCAGGGACGGCTCCGACACCGACTCGATGGCGATGCTCTCCCTCGTCACCCCTGACGGCACCACGACGGGTGCCGAACCCGTGAGCAAGCAGCCCCTCGGTTCCTGGGGGGCCGTCGGGTACAGCGTGGGAAGCGCCGGCTGGTTCATGTACGGCACAGTCCCGTCGGCGATGCCCGACCCTCACGCGTTCGTCTACTCCCCGGTCGGCTTCACGCAGGCGGGCGGTGGCACGACGTCGGTGCTCATGCTGCCGACCTTCCAGATGCCCCCCATGACGAACAACCCGATCGAGGACGGCCGCGGCTGGTTCCTCGTCGGCTTCACCGGTGACGCGATCAGCGCGGTGAGGAGCGACAACGGACTCCCCTTCGCGGCCCGGGTGATCTTCGGTGGATCGGACGGGACCGTCGAGGACTCGTCGTGCCAGATCCAGGCCGCGGACTCGCCGTGCCAGGGGCAGGAGCGCACGGACGTCGGCTCACAGGCGGCGTACGCGACGATCCGGCAGCTCGTCGCGAAGGACGTCAGCCCGCGCGGGTAAGCCGTCGCTGTCAACCTCGCAGGCCACCGGCGCGTTCTGGCTAGTGTGACGGGGGTGCAGGAGGCGGCACCGCGCGACGAGGCGCGGACCGGCGACGGGGTGGACGTCGTGCTCGTCGGCGACCGCATGCCGGGCGACCTCGACGCCGAGTTCACCGCCTTCATGGCCGAGCACGCCGACACCCTGCTGCACACGGCCTGGCTGCTCGTCGGGAACATGGACCGGGCCGAGGAGCTCACCCAGCAGGCGCTGGTCCGCACCTACGGCGCGTGGCGCCGCGCTCGCACCGAGCCGCTCCCCTACGCCCGCCGCGTCCTGGTCAACCTCCGCACCGACACCTGGCGCCGCCGGCGGCGCGAGGTGCTGACCGACGAGGTCCCCGAGGCGTGCGCCGACGCGCGCGGCCACACCCGCGCGGACGACCGCGACCAGCTCATCCGGGCGCTGGCCCTGCTCACACCGCGGCAGCGCCGCGTCGTCGTGCTGCGCTACCTGGCCGACGTGTCCGAGGCCGACGTCGCCGCCGACCTCGGCGTGACGACCGGCACGGTCAAGACGACGGCCTCGCGCGGCCTGGCCACGATGCGCGCGGCGCTGCGGGCGTCCGACGAACCCACCGGAGGCATGCGATGACGGACGACCTCGTCGCGGGCCTGCGGCGCCTGGACGCTGCCGAGTATCCCGGCGGACGCGGCCGGCTCGACCCGGCCCTCGTCGTGCGCGCCGGCCGACGCCGCAAGCGGACCCGCCGCATGGGAGTGGCCATGGCAGCGAGCGCGCTGCTGATCACATTGGCCATCCACCCGCAACTGACAAGCATCGGACCAGCGACGATGCTGCCTACGATGAGCGTCCACCAGGAGCCGCGAACGTTCGGCGAGGCCGCCGTGGCGACGCTGGGCAGTGACCTGTTGGCGGTCAACCGTTTCGATGCGTCGAACCCCGTCGCCTTCACGTCATCCGAGATGCTCGGGTGGCAGGTGTCGCTCGCAGCGGCTTCCCCGGCAGCCCTCCCGCCCGGTTCGGCGGGCATCACGGTCACGGTGACGGGCGACCAGTACGCCGCACCGTGGAGCAACATGGCAACGTGGACGCCGCGCGACTCGCCGTCGGACTTCAAGGACGAGTCGTACGCCGTCCATGCCGTGATGAGCATGGGCGCCGACGACGGGACGTCGGTGCACGACGTCATGTTCGGCGCCGTGCCGAGCTGGCTGCCCGATCCGGTGACGTTGCTGATCAGTCCGGAAGGCTGGCCGAGCGCGGACGGCATCGTGCACCACACGGTCGAGCTGCCCACCTTCCGGGCCCCGACCGCCGACGGTCGGCTGATGTTCCTCGTCGGCGCCCTCGGCGAGGCTGCTCAGCGGCTCAGCGGCTCCGACGGCAGCTCGGCGCCGATCCTCGTCTTCGTCGGCTCCGATGGGAGCGAGTACAGCCCGTCGTGCATGCCGGCTCCCGCGGACCTCGCCAGGTGCGCCACGCTCATGGCACTGCCGATCCAGCAGTGGGTCGGCGAGACCCCGTTGACCACGTTCGCCACCCCGACGCTGTCTCTCGGCACGCCTCCCGCCACGCCCGCCCCCGGGCCTGCTCAGCTGGCGGTGGGCGTCGAGGCCGCGAGGGGCCTCTCGAGCCGGGCGGGCGACCTCGCGGCGGTCGACGCCACCGTGACCGGCGAGTACTACCTCGCGGGCGACCTCGGCGGGGCATCGGTACGCCTCGGGGTCATCGCCACCGGCGCAGCTCCGCAGATCACGGTGTTCGCCGTGTCGACCGCCGGGACGACGGTCTCCCCCACCGCCCCACTGACCTGGGCTCCGGTGACCGCGACGATCCCTGAGTCGTGGGCACGCTTCCCGGACGACAAGGTCCACAC
Source organism: uncultured Actinomycetota bacterium (assembly GCA_963769855.1). Classification (GTDB taxonomy): domain Bacteria; phylum Actinomycetota; class Actinomycetes; order Actinomycetales; family Cellulomonadaceae; genus Cellulomonas. Next base: position 872,162 of record CAVYNN010000008.1, on the reverse strand, counting down.
CTTCACCACGGGCATCACTCCCGCCGGGGCGCCGCGCGTCTTCTTCGTCGCCACCTGGGGCTTCGATCTACCGGACGGCTCGCAGGTCCACGCGCTCGAGGTGCCGACGTTCGCGCCCCCGGCGGCGGTGGCCGCCGCCCTCGCACCCGACCAGCGGATGTGGCTCGTGAGCGACTCGGGAGCCCCGCAGAGCGTCGGCTCCGGGTGGTCCGGCTACGTCTACGCCTCGAGCGACGGCACCATCGTCGACCCGTCGTGCACCGGCGCCTCCGCCTCGCAGGACAGCTGCGCTCGCAGCGACCTCGACTTCGGCGCGTATGCCGAGATCCGGGCGGCGCTCACGAAGTAGACGCCGTCCGAAGTCGTCGTGCGGCCTACGCCCCGATGCAGCCGCTGCGCGAGGTACCCGGCGACCTGGTCGAGCGAGACCCGGACCTGCTCCATCGAGTCGCGGTGCCGGATCGTCACCGCCTGGTCCTCGAGCGTGTCGAAGTCCACCGTGATGCAGAACGGCGTGCCGATCTCGTCCTGCCGGCGGTAGCGCCGGCCGATCGCGCCGGCGTCGTCGAAGTCGACGTTCCAGCTCTTGCGCAGCTCGGCGGCCAGGTCGCGGGCCTTCGGCGACAGGGCCTCGTTGCGGCTGAGCGGGAGCACGGCGGCCTTGACCGGAGCCAGCCGCGGGTCGAGCCGGAGCACGGTGCGGACGTCGACGCCGCCCTTGGTGTTCGGCGCCTCGTCCTCCGCGTACGCCTCGACGAGGAACGCCATCAGGCTCCGGGTCAGGCCGGCCGCGGGCTCGATGACGTACGGCACGTACCGCTCGCCCTTGGTCTGGTCGAAGTACGACAGGTCGACGCCGGAGTGCTTGCTGTGCGTCGTCAGGTCGAAGTCGGTCCGGTTGGCGATGCCCTCGAGCTCGCCCCACTCGCTGCCGACGAAGCCGAACCGGTACTCGATGTCGACGGTCCGCTTCGAGTAGTGCGACAGCTTCTCCTTCGGGTGCTCGTAGTGGCGCAGGTTCTCGCGGCTGATGCCGAGGTCGGTGTACCAGCCGGTGCGGGTGTCGATCCAGTACTGGTGCCAGTCCTCGTCGGTCCCGGGCTCGACGAAGAACTCCATCTCCATCTGCTCGAACTCGCGCGTCCGGAAGATGAAGTTGCCGGGCGTGATCTCGTTGCGGAACGACTTGCCGATCTGCCCGATGCCGAACGGCGGCTTCTTGCGCGCGGCGGTCAGCACGTTCTGGAAGTTGACGAAGATGCCCTGCGCCGTCTCCGGCCGCAGGTAGTGCAGGCCGGTCTCGTCCTCGACCGGCCCGAGGTAGGTCTTGAGCATCATGTTGAAGTCACGTGGCTCGGTCCACTGGCCGCGGGTGCCGCAGTTGGGGCAGGGCACGCCGGCCAGGCCGCCCTCGGGGGCGTGACCCTTGCGCTCGGTGTACTCCTCGATCAGCTGGTCCTCGCGGAACCGCTTGTGGCAGCTCAGGCACTCGGTGAGCGGGTCGCTGAAGACGCCGACGTGGCCGGAGGCCACCCACACCATGCGCGGCAGGATGACCGACGAGTCCAGGCCGACGATGTCGTCGCGGCTGGTGACCATGAACTTCCACCACTGCCGCTTGATGTTCTCCTTGAGCTCGACGCCGAGCGGCCCGTAGTCCCAGGCCGACCTCGTCCCGCCGTAGATCTCCCCGCTGGGGAAGACGAACCCGCGCCGCTTGGCGAGGGAGACGACGTTGTCCAGTCGGGAGGTTTCGGCCACGGTGGTGTGCTCCTGGGTCGGGTGGGGTCGCGGCTGGGTGCCGCAGCCAACGGCCCAGGCTACCGGCCCCACGCCTGGGCACCGATCCCGCCGGACCGTCTCGCGGACCCGCCGCGCCCGCTCTGCCGCCCGGATCACCCGGATCTGACACGGCGTAAGTTAGGTGAGCCTAACCCGCCGGTAGCATCGGCGCGGTGAGACTGGACACGACCGACGTCGCCGCGGCCTACGGGTTGGCCGGCCGGCCGTTCGTCGTCGTGCTGGTCGTGCTCTTCGCCATCGTCTTCGCACGGTCGCACCTGACCTACTGGGCGGGACGAGCCCTCGCGCGCGGTGCGCTTTACGGGCAGGACAAGCTCGGCGGACCGTCGTGGTGGCGTGGCACCGTCGCGCACATCGGCCGCTTCGCCGAGTCGGCGCCCGCCCGGCGAGGGTTGTCGATGGTGCGCCGATGGGGGCCTGTCGCCGTGGTCCTCGCCTACCTGACCGTCGGCGTGCAGACGGCCGTGTTCGCCGGGTCCGGGCTGCTCCGCATGCCGTACGGGCGGTTCACCCTCGCGTCCCTGCCGGGGGCGCTCGGCTGGGCACTGATCTGGGCCACCGTCGGGCTCGGCGCGGTGTGGGCTGCACTGGCGCTGTCGGCCCGCTCCCCGTGGGCGCTGACCGGCGTCCTCGTCGTGCTCGCGGTGGTCGCCGCCGCCCTCGTCGTCGCCCGCGCCCGCCGCCGCCACGCGACCCCCCTGGCGACCGACACCCCCTCCGCGTAACCCCGCCCACCGCTCGACTTCTCTTCGGCGAGCGCAGAACTGATCACCGAGACGGTGCGGTTGAGCGCCGACTGCGCACGGTCTCGCTCACGAACGCTGCGCTCGTCGAACCGGGGGCCCGACGCCGGACGCCCGCCTGGTAGAGGATCGTCGCCATCGGGACGCCCGACCAGGCGTCGGCCCACGTCCAGCGAGCCACCGACACCCCCGTGGCCCGGACGCGATCCTCGCGGACCTTCTCGTCCCACAGCCGGTCGGCGGCCGAGCGCAGACCCTCCTCGATCCCGTACTTCGAGCGGCCGTCGAACTCGCCGACCACCCGCGCGTCCTCCCACCAGAAGTCGACCCGGCCGACGAAGCCACGACGGTCGCGGACGACGTGCTGCAGGTCAGGCGCCGGCAACCCGAGCTCGTGCATCCGCACCCGGCTGAGTGACTCGCCCGCCGACTCGCTGCGCCCGTCGACGAAGGCCACGACGTCCCTCGCCACCCGCACCCCTCGCCCGCTCCCTGCCGCCTCAACCTCTTCCCGGAGCTGGTCCGGCGTGACAAGGCCGCGGCGGAGGGCCGCGTCACCGGCGACGACACCCGTGAGGAGACCGTGCGCCCGTGCCAGGTCGACCACCGTCCGTGCCGCACCGGTCACCCGGAACCCGTCGATCAGCCCTTCCGAGACGCCCTCGTCGACGGCGTGCCTGACGACCGAACCGCGCGAGTCGGCGCCGGAGCTCCCGACGAAGGTCAGGTGCACCCGGTCCCCCGGCACACCCACGACCGGGAGGTCCCACAGGGCCGCCGCCGATCGGTGCGAGACGACGGCTGGGGTGCGCATGGCCGCGACGGCTGCGTGGAGCTCGAGCAGGTGCCGTTGCGTGTCGTCGATGCCCGCCCAATGGTCCGCGCCGACGTAGGCACCGCGCCGAACTCGTCGCACGTCACCGCGACGCGCCGCGCGTCGCACGACGTCGCCACGAGCACCCGAGCCCTCCGCGATGCGCAGAAGACCGGCGGCCCGGAGGTGCTGATCCACGTCGGCACCGTGCCACACCTCGGTGGCGGCGTCCTCGCACCATCCACACCCCCCGCCGAGCGCAGCGTTCGTCACCCAGATCGGGCGTTCCGTGCGCCGCACCGCACCAGCTCGGTGACGAGTTCTGCGCTCGAGGAAGGAGGGTGCGCTCGGTGAGGAGTGCGGGCGCGCCGGGGGGTGGGGGGTGCGGGGTGTCGGGCGGGTGGGGGGTCAGGCGTCGGTGGGGTGGTCGATGGCGGCGCCGTAGCGGCGGTCGCGGTGGGCGTACTCCTCGACGGCGCGCCACAGGTGGGTGCGGTTGACGTCGGGCCATGGCTCGTCGAGGAAGACGAGCTCGGCGTACGCCGCCTGCCACACCATGAAGTTCGACGTGCGCTGCTCCCCCGACGTGCGGATCAGCAGGTCGACGTCCGGCAGGTCGGGCTCGTCGAGGTGGCGCTGAACGGTCCGCTCGGTGACGTGCTCCGGGTCGAGACGCCCGGCCGCGACCTCGCGCGCGATGGCACGAGCGGCGTCGGCGATCTCGGCCCGGCCACCGTAGTTGACGCACATGGTCAGCGTGCAGGTGGTGTTGTTCCTGGTCAGCCGCTCGGCTTCCTCCAGCTCGGCGATCACCGAGCGCCACAGACGAGGCCGGCGGCCGGCCCAGCGCACCCGCACGCCCCACGAGTTCATCAGGTCGCGCCGGCGGCGCAGCACGTCCCGGTTGAAGCCCATGAGGTAGCGCACCTCGTCGGGCGAGCGCTTCCAGTTCTCGGTGGAGAACGCGTACGCCGACACGCACTCGACGCCGACCTCGATCGCGCCGGCGACGACGTCGAGCAGCGAGGCCTCCCCCGCGGCGTGCCCGGCCGTGCGCGGCAGGCCGCGCGCGTTGGCCCACCGGCCGTTGCCGTCCATGACGATCGCCACGTGCCGCGGCACCAGCTCACGCGGGATCACCGGCGGGCGCGCGCCCGACGGGTGCGGCGGCGGGGGGACGACCACCCCGGCACCCGGGGGCGGCTCGGCGCGACCAGCGCGTGCCATCACGGCCTCCTCGTCTCGACGGGTACGGCCGCCATTGTGCCGGGTCGGGCTAGACCCGCTCCACCATCGGCAGGGACCGCAGCCGGCGCTCGAGATGGAACTGGCAGAACGCCGCGACGAGCCCGTTGCCCTCGGCACGGTGCCGCTCGGTGCTGGCGTCCGCCGCCGCCCAGTCGCCGACGAGCAAGGCCGCGAGCAGCGTGAACGTCTCCGGCGCGGGCGCGGCCGACCCCGGCGGCCGGCACGCGGCGCACACCGCGCCGCCCATCGCCACGGCGAACGCGTGGTGCGGGCCGGGCGCCCCGCACCGGGCGCAGTCGGCGAAGCTGGGCGCCCAGCCGGCCACCGCGAGCGCGCGCAGCAGGTAGGAGTCGAGGACGAGGCCGGAGGCGTGATCGCGGCCGGCCAGCGCCCGGACGGCGCCAACGAGCAGCCAGTACTGCTGCAGGGCCGGCTCATGCTCCGCCTCGACCAGCCGGTCGGCGGTCTCAAGCATCACTGTGCCGGACGTGTAGAGGGCGTAGTCCTCGCACACGGGCCGGCCGTACGCGCCGAGGGTCTCCACCTGGGTCACGGTGTCGAGGTTGCGGCCGGTGGCCAGCTGGATGTCGACATGCATGAACGGCTCAAGCCGGGAGCCGAACCGGCTCGTCGTGCGCCGCACGCCCTTGCCGACCGCGCGCACCTTGCCGTGCTCTCGGGTCAGCAGGGTGACGATGCGGTCGGCCTCGCCCAGCTTCTGGGTGCGCAGCACGATCGCCTCGTCGCGGTAGAGGCTCACCGCTCCATCATCCCTCCCGACACCCCCGCGGCCGCCCCGCCGAGCGCAGGGTTCGTCACCGACCTCGTGGGTTCCAGGCGCTGGAAGGCACGGTCTCGCTGACGAAGTAGGCGCTCGGCGGAGCGGGGGGGTGCGGGGGTGCGGGGGGTGCAGGTGGGGGTGCGCGTGGGGATGCGGGGGGACGCGGGGGGGATGCGCGTGGGGATGCGGGGGTGGGGGTCAGCGCTGGTGGCGGTTGACCGCGCTGACGATGGCCTTGAGGGAGGCCGCGGTGATCGACGGGTCGATGCCGACGCCCCAGAGGATGTCCCCGCCGATGGCGCACTCGACGTACGAGGCGGCCGTGGCGTCGCCACCGGCGGACAGCGCGTGCTCGGCGTAGTCGAGCACCGCCAGGTCGACACCGACCGTCTTCAGGGCGGCGACGAACGCTGCGATCGGCCCGTTGCCGGTGCCGACGAGCGTGCGCTCCTGCCCCCGGTCGACGACGTCGACCTCCAGGGTGTCGGCACCGCCCTGCGTGCTCGTCGTCCGCGTGCCGTGCAGCGCGAACCGGCCCCAGGGCTCCAGCGGCTCGGCGTCCGACGGCACCGCGCCGGCCCGCACGCGCGCCGGGGTCATCACGGCGAACTCCGCAGGCAGGTACTCGTCGACGAACAGCCGCCACAGGTCGTCGGCGGTCACCTCGGTGCCGAGCCGGTCGGTGTGCCGCTGCACCACCTGGGAGAACTCGATCTGGAGCCGGCGCGGCAGGTCCAGGTCGCGCTCGGACTTCATCAGGTAGGAGATGCCGCCCTTCCCGGACTGGCTGTTCACCCGGATGATCGCGTCGTACGTGCGGCCGACGTCCCGCGGGTCGATCGGCAGGTACGGCACCGCCCAGACCAGCTGGTCGACGTCGACCCCCGCGGCTGCCGCGTCGGCCTCCATCGCCGTCAGGCCCTTCTTGATCGCGTCCTGGTGCGACCCGGAGAACGCGGTGAACACGAGGTCGCCGCCGTACGGGTGACGCTCCCCCACCTGCAGCTGGTTGCAGTGCTCGACGACCGAGCGCACCCGGGCCAGGTCGGAGAAGTCGATCTGCGGGTCGATCCCCTGGCTGAACAGGTTCATCCCGAGGGTGACCAGGTCGACGTTGCCGGTGCGCTCGCCGTTGCCGAACAGGCAGCCCTCGATCCGGTCCGCGCCGGCCAGGTAGCCCAGCTCGGCGGCGGCGACGGCGGTGCCGCGGTCGTTGTGCGGGTGCAGCGACAGGATGACGCGGTGGCGCTGGTGGAGCCGCCGGTTCATCCACTCGATCGAGTCGGCGTAGACGTTGGGCGTGGCCATCTCGACGGTCGCCGGCAGGTTGATGATCACCGGGCGGTCGTCGGTCGGGTCCAGCTCGTCGATCACCGCGTTGCAGACCCGGACCGCGTACTCCAGCTCGGTGCCGGTGTACGACTCCGGGGAGTACTCGTAGAACACCTCGGTGTCCGGGACGAGCTCCTCGTACTTCTTGCAGAACCGCGCCCCGGACACGGCGATGTCGACGATCCCGTCCTCGTCGGACCCGAACACGACGCGGCGCTGGAGCACCGACGTCGAGTTGTAGAAGTGGACGATCGCCTGCTTGGCCCCGGCGATCGCCTCGTAGGTGCGCTCGATGAGGTGCTCACGGCACTGGGTCAGCACCTGGATGACGACGTCGTCCGGGATCCGGTGCTCCTCGATGAGCATCCGGACGAAGTCGAAGTCCGTCTGCGACGCCGACGGGAAGCCGACCTCGATCTCCTTGTAGCCCATGGCGACGAGCAGCTCGAACATCGCCAGCTTGCGGGCGGGGTTCATCGGCTCGATCAGGGCCTGGTTGCCGTCCCGCAGGTCGACCGCGCACCAGCGCGGGGCCCGGGTGATCGTCCTGGTCGGCCAGGTGCGGTCGGGCAGCTCGACGGTGATCTGCTCGGCGAACGGCAGGTACTTGTGCACCGGCATGCCGGAAGGCTGCTGGGGTGTGCGGTCCAGATAGCTCATGGGGATGGTCCTTGCTCGTCGTCGGGTGCGATTCAGCCGGCACGACGAAAACTCCGCGACGAGGGACCGGCCTACTGGGCCCCGTCGCGGCGAGCAAGGAGGAGGGTGCTCCGCACGAGGGGCACCTTACCCCCGCGACGCCGCCCGTCGGCAACCCGTCCGCGCAGTGAGGCGGTCGAGGCCCGGGCCCGCCACCGGGTGCGGGCCGGGACGGCCGAGCGCATCGCGGCCAGCGCCTCCTCGACGTCCTCCCAGTACGCGGCGGCCTCGGCGTCGCTCGGGGTGCCCGACGAGAACACGGCGCGGTCCGCCCTCCGGGCGAGCCCGTCGAGCCGGGCACCGACCACGCCGCCGCCCTCGGTGCGCCCGGCAGCCGCTGCGAACGCCCGTCCCACGGCACGTGCCGACTCGCGGCGGGTGCCGCGCGGGCCGGCCGGCCGGTGCAGGTCCCGCGCGGCATCCAGCACCTCGTCCCAGCCGCCGGCCACCCGGCGCACCGGGTCGCGGGCCCGGCGCCGACGGCGGCGCCGGGTCAGCTTGACCGCCGCCACGACGATCAGCGGGCCGGCGAGCAGGATCAGCCCGCCGGCTCCCGCCCCGGCCAGGGCCAGCACCCGCAGCCACGACGGCGTGGCGCCGGACTGCTGGTCCTGCTGCCGCGTGGACGGGCGCGCGGTGTCGTCGTCGGGCGCCTTGACCGCGGCGGCGGGCGGCGGCGGGGGCTGGACGGCCTGCGGCTTCGGCTCGACCGGCGCCGGGCTCGGGTTGTCGTCGACCGTCTTCGAGGAGGGTGGCGTGGCGTCGAACGCCACCCAGCCGTAGCCGGCGAACGGCACCTCGACCCAGGCCTGCACATCCGCACCGGTCACCTCGACCGCGCCGTCGGCGGCGGTGCGAGGTCCGGCGGTGCCTTCTCCGGACCCGGGGACGAAGCCGAGCACCACCCGCGCGGGCAGACCCATCTCGCGGACCAGGAGCGCGAGCGTCGCGGCGTACTGCTCCCCGTCGCCCACCATGACGTCGCCGCCCAGGAAGGCCGCCAGGCGGTCCGCGCCATGGCCGGACAGCGACGGGTGCTCGCCGGACTGGCCATCGCTGAAGTAGCCGTTGTCGGTCAGCCAGGTGGCGAGGGCCTGCACCACCTGCGCCTGCTTGCCGGCCTCGCGGGCGATGTCCGGCGCCAGGGTACGGATCCGGTCCGGGACGCCGGTCAGGGCCGGGGAGGTCACCGACGACGCAGGTGCGGCGCCGAGGGACGCCACGGACGCGGCGGCCGGCACGACGGCGTCGATCGTGTAGCCCAGGCCCGGGTGCACCCCGTCGACCAGCACCGCGGCCCCGGTCGCGTCGTTGAACCGCAGGCCGGGTTGCTGGTCGGCGCCCAGCGCGATCCGCGTCGCCTCGCCGACGGTGGGCAGCCACGGGCCGTCGAGGGCGGCGACCGTGATCCGGACCGTGCTCGCCGGTCCGGCGACGGGCGCGGACAGCTGGTCGCCCACCCTCCGGAACTCCCCCGAGGCGTCGGCCGTGCCTGCTCCGGCGACGTTCCACACGACACCGTCGTACCGGTCGAACGTCGCGAGCCGGATCCGTGCGCCGTCCGGCAGCCCGGCAATGGTGAACAGCACGGTCCGGTCCTGCTTGACGTACTGCCGGAACGCGGCCAACGGGCTCGGGTAGCCGTCCGGGTCCCACGGCGGCGTGACGTGCTCGCGCAGCACGAACCGCTCCGCTCCGTGCGCCGCCGCAGGGCCAGCCAGGCCCGCGCCGACCGCGAGCGCGCCGATCACCCCGCTCGCCAGCACGCGCCGGGGCCGCAGCCGACCCGCGCGCCAGGACGCCCAGCCGCCGAGCAGGACGGCCAGGCCGGCGCCCTCGACGCCCGGTGGTACGGGCGGCGTCCGGGTGCCGAGGAGGGCGGCGAGCACCGCGACGGCGACCGGGACGACGGCGGCCAGCCCGGCCAGCGACGCGGTGCGGGCGCGCAGGGCGATCGTCACCGCCAGGGCCGACCCGACCAGTGCCAGCAGCAGCGCCGCGACCAGCACCGTCCCGGTCGCGCCGAGCGGCGGCACGAGGGTGAGCACCTGCTTCCAGGACGAGGCCGCGCCGCGCGCCAGGGCCTGTGCCGTGGTCCGACCGGGCACGACGTGAGCGATCGTGCTGCCCGGTGCGGCCAGGGGGCCGCCGACCAGCAGGTACCCCACCACGAGCGCCGCCACGACCTCCAGCCCGGACCAGGCGCGACGTGCTCCCAGGGCCGCGATCCCCGCGCCGACCACCAGGCCGCCGGCCAGCGCAGGAGCCACCGCGGTCGACCCGTACACCGGGAGCAGGGGGGTCGCCGCCAGCGCCAGGGCGACCGTCAGGCAGGCGACGTCGCCGAACGCCGGCCACCCGCCGCGCCGGGCCTCCGGCGACGTGGGCGCGACGGGCCACGCTCCGCGCCGGGCCTCCGGCGACGTGGTCATGGCAGCACCGCGCGGCGCACCAGCCGCGGCAGGTCGTCCAGCGCACCGAGCGTCGCCAGCGTGAGCAGCCCCGTGGTCCGCGCGCTGACCGCCGCCCCCGGCACGCACCGCACGACGAGGGTGCGGGCACCGGTCGGCACGTGCCGCGCGCCGAGCCGCATGCTGCCCTCGTCGGCCGCCGCGCCGGTGACCAGCACCGCGAGCGAGGCATCCGGCGCCTCACGCGCCACCCGGCGGCCGAGCAGGTGGACCCCGGCACCGCGGTCGCCGACGACGAACGCCGCGCAGTCGTCGAGCAGCGCCGACGGGGCGGCGACGCGCATCCGACCCGGACCGGCCAGCACGGTGACCTCCCGCCGGTCCCGGATCGCCTGCACGCCCAGGGACGCGACCACGGCGACGGCCAGCTCGAGGTCGTCGTCGCCGGCGTAGTCCGTACCGCTGTCGGCCAGGGCGAGGGCCGTCCGGGTGCGCCGGGTGTCCTCGAACTGCTTGACCATCAACGTGCCGCGCCGGGCGCTGGTGCGCCAGTGGATCGAGCGGCGGTCGTCACCGGCGACGTACTCACGCAGCGCATGGAACGACAGGTCGGTGTCGCTCAGCTCGCGCGCGGTCTGCCCCTCGAGGTCGCGCAGCAGCCCGGCGCTCGCTCCCGCGAGGGCGACGACGCGGGGGTGCACGTACAGCTCGGCGGGGCCGGTCCAGCGCACCGTCCGGCGGACCAGCCCGAACGGGTCGCCGCGCCAGGAGCGCACCGGACCGACGACGACGACGGCGCGGTGCGCAGTCGGTACCGCGAACAGCTCGTCATGGCGCGCGCCCGAGGCCAGCGACGGCACCGCAAGCTCGGCGACGGACCGGCCGACCGGCAGCTCGAGCCGGGACGGCAGGGACCGGCGTCGCGCGGCGTTGACGATCTCCAGCTGCCCGAACGCCCGCTGGCCGACGGTGACCCGCCGGTCGGCGAGGTCGAGCGTCACGCGGTACCGGGGGCGACCGCAGGTCAGGGCGAGCGCGACGACGAGCGCCGCGGCGGCGGCCGCCCCGAACGCGGTCGCCTCGCCCCAGCCGAGCAGGCGTCCGGCGAGCAGTCCGGCGACCGCCGCGACCGAGACCGCCCACCCGAGCGGCGACACCGTCACGTCAGGACAGTCGCAGCGCGGGCGGCGTGACCTCGTCGAGCACCCGGTCGAGCACCTGCGCAGCGGTCACGCCGGCGAACTCGGCCTCGGCGTCCAGCACCAGGCGATGCGCCAGAACGGGCTGGACCAGGTCCTTGACGTCGTCGGGCAGGACGTACTCCCGGCCGCACGAGGCCGCCCAGACCTGGGCGCACCGGACCAGGGCGAGGCCGCCGCGGATGCTCGCACCGACCGCGGTACGGCCGTCCGCACGGGTCGCCTCGAGCAGCCGTGCGACGTAGTCGAGCACGGCGGGATCCGTGTGGACGGTGCGGGCGACGTCGCACATCTCGCCCACCTGCTGCGTGGTGACGAGCGGGCGGAGCCCCACGGTGCGGTCCCGCACGCCGGCCAGGATCTCCACCGACGCGGCCCGGTCCGGGTAGCCGAGCGACGTCTTCATGAGGAACCGGTCGAGCTCGGCCTCCGGCAGCCGGTAGGTCCCGGCCTGCTCGATGGGGTTCTGGGTGGCGATCACCATGAACGGGCGGCCGACCGGGTGGCTGACCCCGTCGACGGTGACGTTGTTCTCCTCCATCACCTCGAGCAGGGCGGCCTGGGTCTTCGGCGAGGCGCGGTTGATCTCGTCGGCGAGGACCACCGAGGCGAAGACCGGGCCGGGGTGGAACTCGAAGGTCCGGGTGCCCTGGTCCCAGATGGTCACGCCGGTGACGTCGGACGGCAGCAGGTCGGGGGTGAACTGGATCCGGTGGTGGGTGCCCTGGACGCTGGCGGCCAGGGCCTTGGCGAGCGACGTCTTCCCGGTGCCCGGTGCGTCTTCGAGCAGCAGGTGGCCCTCCGCGAGCATGGCGACCAGGGACAGCCGCACCGCCCGCTCCGTGCCGAGCAGCGCCCGCCCGACGTTGGACACGAGCGCGTCGAACGTCTCGGCGAACTGGGTGCTCTGCTCTGGGGTCATCGGTGCTTCCTCCCGTCGGACGCGGTCAACGCGTCACGGCAACGACATCGGACCATTCGCCGGCCCCCTTGACGTCCAGCGCCCGGACGGCGACGCCGAACGTGCCGGCCAGGCTCACGTCGTCGAACCGCAGGACGGTGGCGGCCGCACCGCCTGGCACGGGTGCGGGTGCAGCGAAGGTCGCTCCGCCGTCCCAGGTCACCTCGTACTCGTAGCCGGTGATCGGCCGATCGGCGGCGGGTGCCGACCACACGACCCCGTCGCCGGCAGCCGACAGCGCGATCGTGGTCGCCGCCGGGACGCCCGGCGGCTGCGTCGTCGCCGCCCCCGTGCCGGTGCTCCACGCCGCGGTGCCCGCGGCGTTGCGCCGGCGCACCTCGAGCGTCACCGGAACCGGGTCCGGGGTGCCCGGGGCGCACCAGGAGGTCGGGATCGGGTGCCGGGCGTCCACGGTCACCCAGGGGTCGGTCAGGTTCAGCCGGTACTGGGTCTCCAGGACGCGCGCACCGCCGTCCGGCCCGGCCTCGACGCCGATCGACACGCAGTCGACCTGCGGTCCCGAGGTGACCGTCACGGTCGGGACCGCCGGCCGCGTGACGACCGTGCCGCTGGTCACCGGCACCCAGGCGGACACGGCGCCCTTGGACGACACGGCGCGCACCTGGAACGTCGGGCTCGAGCCGCCGTCGAGCCCGGTGATCGTCGCGCCCGCCGCGCCGAACGTGCCGTAGCCGTCCACCTCGTAGCCGGCGATCGTCGCGTCGGCGGCACCGGTGTCGGCGGGCGCGGTCCAGGTCAGCGCGACGAGGCCGTCCCCGGGGGGCGGGTGTCGGCGGCCGACGAGGGTGTCGCCGCCAGGTCGGTCGGTTCCCCCGGGGCGCTCCACACCTCGCCGGTGACCGAGCCCCAGGGCGACGCCCCCGCCTTGTTCACCGCGCGGACCTGGATCGCGTAGGAGCGTCGCTCGGCGGCCACCTGGTACGTCGTCGCGGTGCCCACGTCCACCGGCGGCCCACCGTCGATCGAGACCTCGTACCGGCTGACCGGGTCGCCGTGCGCGGCGGTGCCCTCGATCACGGGCCACGTCACGTCGATCGTGTTGCCGGTCAACCCGCCCTGCCGGCGCGTCGCGTCGGGCACGGGGGCGTCGGGGACTCCTGCGGGCGTCTCCGAGGCGGCGTCCGACCAGCCCGACGGGTCGGGTGCCTTGTTGTGCGCGCGGACCCGCACCGTGTACCGGGTGCCGTTCCTCAGCCCGGTGAACGTGTGCGAGGTCGAGGTCTCGGTCGCGGTGAGCGGGCCCGACGCGGAACCGGTCAGCTCCACCGTGTACCCGGTCACCGGCGATCCGGTCTCCGGCGGCGCGACCCAGCCGGCGGTGAGCGTGGCGTCGCCGAAGGTCAGCGTCAGGCCGGTCGGCGGGTCCGGCACGGCATCCGGCCGGGCCGGGGCGGACGGGCCCGACACCGGCGACCACCCGACGGCGTTGTGCGCCTCGACCGTGAACGTGTACTCGACGTCGTTGGTCAGCCGGTCCACGGTGCAGGTGGTGCTCGCGCAGGTCGCCACCAACTCCCCGGGCAGCGCGGTGACGCGGTAGGAGTCGACCGGCCGACCGCGGCTGTCCGGAGCCGTCCAGGACAGCACGACAGCGCGGTCCCGGACCTCCTCGACGTGCGGCGGCGCGGGTGTGGCCGGCGGCCCGCTGACGACGAGCACGACGTGCCCCTCGACGTCCCGGTCCGGGTCACCGGTGACGTCCCGGACCCGGACGGTGACGACCATCTCGCCGACGAAGTCGGGCGCCGGTCGCAGCACGACCGTCCCGCCGGTCCCGGTCGCGGCCGTGCCCGAGCCGGGCGTCTGCACCGCGACGCCGACGACCGTCAGTGGCGAGCCCGGGAACGGGTCGTAGGCGCCGGCCAGGACGTCGACCGTCGTGTCCCGGCCCTGCACGCCGTCCGCGACGCGCTGGTCGAGCACCTTGGCCCGCTGCCGGGTGCTGGCGATGACGACCAGGTCCACCGACACGTCGAGCACCCCCGCCCGCCCGTACCCGATCGCCAGGTCGAGCGTGGCGGTGCTGCCCTTGGCCGTCGCGGCGCCGGCCGACACCGACAGCACCGACCCGCGCAGCGACCCGACGAACCCTGCGGGCACCGCCGAGGTGAGCCGGAACGAGTCGTCCCCCGGCTGCGCGGGCCGCCCGTCCGGCCCGGTGAGGAACGCCAGCAGGTCGACGTCGACCGGAGCCTCGCCCGGCGCCACCCGGATCTGCGAGGGTGTGAACGCCGGCGGGTGGTCGTCCACCGCGATCACCGTGATCGGCAGGGTGAGCAGCGCGGTCCGGGCCAGCGGGTCGTCCGGGGCGGTGGCGTCGGTGACCGGCACGGTGACCGACGCCGGACCGGCATAGCCGTCCGCGGAGGTGAACTGCACCGTGGTCCCGTCGCGGACCAGCCCCGAGCCGTCCGACCGGGTGGCGCTGACCCCTGCCGAGTCCGCGATCGAGGCGCGCCGGCCCGGCGCGACCTGCACGTGCTCGTCGAGCCGGATCACCAGCTGCTGACCGGAGGCGACGGTGAGCTCGGGGGCGTCGCGGCGGAGCACCGGCGGGAAGTTGCCCAGCGCGGGCACGGTGATGAACGCGTAGGCGTAGGCGGTCGGCTCGCGGGTGTTGGTGAGCAGGAACGGCAGGGTCTGCGCGTGGTCGGCCAGCGTCACCACGACCGTGGAGTCGGGCGCGACGTGCGCGACGTCGGCCGCGACGTCCGGCACCGACACCGCGAGGTCGGACATCGGCCCGCTCGGGTTCTGTGCGGTGGCCAGCACGTCGACCGAGACCTGCGTCGTGCCGAACGTGTCCGAGGCGGGCACGACGACGTCGCGTGCCACCGGCGGTAGCACAGCCGCATCGGCGGACGCGGTCACCGTCAGCACGGCGCTGTCCCGCCCGCCGCGCGCGTTCGTCGCCGTGTAGACCACCTGGACCACGCCGGGCGCGGCCGGCGCGGTGACCGAGACCCGGCCCCGTTCGACGTCCGCGGCCGCCTGGATGCCCTCGGGCGGCCCGAGCACCGGGTCGAGCGTGAGCGTGCCGCCCGACGAGTCGACGTCGTTGGCCAGAACGCGCACCTCGACCAGCTCCCCGGGCCGGACCGTCACGGCGTCGTCGCGGGCGACGACCGAGGCGGCTGTCGTCGGGCGGGCCGCGATGCCGACCCGGACGGTGGCGACCGCGCGGCGGCCGGTCCAGTCCTCGACGGCGTAGCCGAACGTGTCCGTGCCGGACTCGTCGCCGAACGCCTGGTAGCTCAGCGCACCTCCGCTGGCGGTCACCACGCCCTTGGTCGGTGCGGACGCCAGGCCGAGCAGCGTGACGCCGTCGCCGTCCGCGTCGATGCCGACCAGGGGCACGTCGATCCGCACGGTGTCCCCGGCGAACACCCGCGCCGTCAGGTCCCGGGGCCGGGGCGGCGCCTTGGCGTCGGCGGTCGAGGCGTGCACCCGGACGGTCAGCGTCGCCGCGGTCGTGTTGCCCGCGGCGTCGCTCACCGCGAACGTCGCGTGCACCGTCATCGGCGACCCGGGCGCCTGGTAGCGCAGCACGCCGCCGGAGACGAACAGCAGCCCCTGGCCGGGGCCCAACGGTTCGGGCAGGTCGCGCACCAGGGTCAGCGCGTCGCCGTCCGGGTCGTACGCCGTGTCGAGCACCGGGACGGTGACCACGCCACCGGTGCGCACCGTGGCCTCGACGTTGTCGACGACGGGTGCCTGGGAGGACCCGACGGCAGGCACCGGCAGCACGACGATCTCGCCCGTGGCGCTCGCCGCGCCGTTGGACACCGTGTACGTCAGGGACACCGGGGCGTCGGGCGCCCGGTCGGCGGTGATCTGCACCAGGTGGTGGTCGAGCACGGCCGCCTGCAGGCCGTACCCCTCCGGCACGCCGACCGACTGGAGCACCAGCACGCCACCGGTGGGGTCCTCGTCGTTCGCCAGAGGGTCGACAGTGACCTGGCCGCCGTCCGGCAGCAGCGCGCGGTCCCGGACGGCAACCGGGGCGGCGGCCTGGTCCGGCCAGTCCAGGACGTCGATCCGGGCCAGCCCGGCGGCCTGCTGCGGCGGCGCCGTGACGGTGAACGGGACGTAGTAGGTGCCCGGCCGGGCGGCGGTGACGGTGAACGTCCCGGCCAGCAGGTCGGTGGCGATGGTGGCGCCGACGACGTCGTCCACCCCGGCCAGGGCGACCGGCTGCGCCGACGCCGTGCGCACCGACTCCAGCGGGTGCACGGTCACCGGCTCGTCGACGTGCGTGACCGCGAACACCGGGTCGATCTGCGGCGGCACGGAGGCCTCCGGCCGCACGTCCACCGTCAGCTGCCCGTCGGCCGTCGCGGTCCCGTCGCTGACCTGCACGGCGATCCGGGCCTCGCCCAGGGCGCCGTCCGCCTGGAACGTGACGGTCCCGTCCTGCCGGGCCCGGACGGTGCCCGCCGCGGGGTCGGTGGCGGCACCGACCAGCACGAGGTCGTCGCCGTCGGGGTCGGTGAAGCTGGCCAGCACGTCCAGGGTGACCCGTCCGCCCTGGTCGACCGTGGCGGAGGGGACGCGCACCTGGACCGGCGGACCGTTGCCCCCACCGGCCACCCGCAGCGTCACCGTCGCGGTGGACGGCGGGCTGGTGCCGCGGCCGTCGGTGATGGTGTAGGTCACCTGCGCGCTGCCGTGCGCATCCGCGGCGACGTGCACCTGCAGCGCCCGACCGCCGGCGACCGGCTCGAGCACCCCGAACGAGGCCGGCAGCGCGTCGAGCTCGGAGATCGCGAGGATGCCGCAGTCCGACGCGGAGTCGTTGTCGAGCACCGGGAGCACCATGGTCCGCCCGGCCCGCACCGCGAACTCGTCGTCGTTCGCCTGCGGGGCACTCGAGTCCTGCCCGCACCGGGCCACCAGGTCGGCGGTCACCGTGCCCTGCGTCTGCGGCGGGTCGGGTCTGGTCCGGGGCTGCGGCACCACCTGGTCCCAGTCCGGCACGCGCACGTCGCTGTCCTGGGCCGGCAGCCACAGCCGGCCGGCCGGCGCGTCGTTGAGCACCACCATCGACCGGTTGACGCGGAACACCAGGGTCTCCCCCGACCCGACCTCGGCCAGGTCGCGCCGCAGGTCGTCCCGCCCGGCGCAGACCTGCAGGAAGGAGCCGGTGCGGGTGGCCCAGGCGCCGTAGCCGCACCCGTCGACCCGCACCGGACGGGCCGGGGTCCCCGAGCCACCGGTCGGATGGGCGACGACCGGCCCACCGTCCAGCGGCACCTCGAGCAGGGTGGTGCGGCTCGCCACCAGGACGCCGGACGAGGCCGGTCCCGGCTGCTGCAGCGTCCAGCCGTCGCCGGGCAGCTCGACGGCGCCGTGCCTGGTGCGCAGCCGGCTGCCGGACAGCACCACCGGCTCGTCGCCCACCGCGGTCAGCTGGTCGATCGCCCCGGCGCCGACGGTGCCGCCCGGCTGCTGCCCCGTCGGCGTGAGCCGCGTGACCGTCCCGTCCGCCGCCGAGACCGCCAGGGCGGTACCGGACCGTGCGACGACCGCCTGGCCACCCGGTCCGAGGGCCAGGTCGGGGTCCTGCCCCAGGCGCAGCCCGGCCAGCGCGCGGACGGGGCGCACCCAGACGTTGCCGTCGGCGTCGGCGAACGCCACCGTGCCGCCGGCCATCGACGTCATCACACCGGCGGCCGGCACCTGCGCGAGGGTCGCGACCGTCGCGGGGTCGACCAGGGCAACGGTGGATGCGCCGACGAGCAGGACGTCCGAGCCGTCCTGCTGGACGTCGAACCGCGCGGAGTCCGGGGCGAGGCCCGCGTTGAGCTCCTCGACCGGCACGTTGTAGCGGCCGAGCATGCCCCGGTCGGTCGCGGTGACCCACACGGCGCCGTCGTCCAGGTTCAGCCGCGCCAGCGGGAACCCGCGGTCCAGCACGGCAAGGGTGGCGATCAGCACCGGGATCGTGACGACGGCGGCCGCCGTGGTCAGCCGGCGGCCCGGCCGTGTCGTCCGGCCCGGCCGTGTCGTCCGCCACGGCCCGGTCATCCGACGCACCCCCGGACGTCCGACGACATCCGGCCGTCGCTGCGCACGAGCAGCACCTGGATGCACACCTGGCCGGTCCGGTCCGCCGGCACGGTGGCGGCGGGCTCGTCGGCCGTGGCCAGCGGCTCGTCGCCGGTCGCCGTGACCACACCCCAGCGGTACCGGTCCCCCGACTGGGGCGCCGGGTTGGTCCAGGTGAACCGGACCGCGCCGTCCGCCGTGCGCGCCCCGGCCAGGCCGGTGACCGCGGGCACGACGACGGCCGGCGGCGCGGTCCGTTCGACCTGGATCCCGTCCGGCGGCGCGTCGGACGTCGACCCGTGCAGCCAGGCCGTGACCAGCCCCAGGACCGCGACGACCAGGACGCCCGCCGCCGCTACCCCCGTGCCACGCCGCCGCGCGAGGTGCGCCGGTGACCGGACGAGCTCCGGGGCAGCCTCCTCAGGCTCCCGGGTGACGCCTGGTTCGGCGGCCACCCCAGGCTGCACGGGGGCGGCACCGGAGGCGGACAGGCGAACCTCGAGCGGGGCACGCGGCCGCGTCGCGTCGGGGTCGGGCGGGCGGGCATCGGGCGGGGCAGGCACGACGAGCGGCCGAGCCCGCGTCTCCTGGTCGGCCGCGGGCGTGGACGCCCTCTGCTCGCCGGGCAGGTCCAGCGTCGTCACCGGCAGCGCCAGCTCGGCCTCCACCTGCTGCAGCGCCCGTCCCAGCGCCAGCGCCGAGCCGTGCCGGTCGTCGGGCCGCTTCGCCATCGCGCGGACCAGCAGCCGGTCCAGGGAGTCCGGCACGTCGGGGCGGCCCAGCGGTGGCACGGGCTGCCGCTCGATCCGCCCGACGAGCTCGGCCGCGCCGTTCGCACCACCGACCACCTCGAACGGCGAGCGGCCGGCGAGCAGCGAGTACAGCGTCGCGCCGAGGCAGTAGACGTCGGACCGCTCGTCGGCCCGCGGCGGGTCGGCAAGCATCTCCGGGGCGGCCCACGGGACCGAGACCCCGACGGCGCCCGGTCCAGGACCCGGTCGGTCGAGGGTCCCGGCGATCCCGAAGTCGGTCAGCGCGGGCCAGCCGAAGTCCGTGGTCAGCACGTTGGCGGGCTTGATGTCGCGGTGCAGGACGCCCGCCCGGTGGGCCGTCTCCACGGCCGACGCCAGCCGCACGCCGATCCGGAGCACCTCGGCGACGCCGATCCGCTCGGCCCGGTAGCGCTGCGCCAGGCTCGGCCCGGAGCAGTACTCCATGACGAGGAAGGGTCGGCCGTCCGCGGCGACCGCCGCGTGGTGCACGGTGACGATCGACGGGTGGTGCGACAGCCGAGCCATGAGGTTCGCCTCGTCGGTGAACCGGGCCCGCGCCTCGTCGGACAGCACCGCGGCGCGCAGCACCTTGACCGCGACCTGACGGCTCGGCAGCTGCTGGCGGTAGAGGAAGACGTCGGCGAACCCACCCAGCCCGAGCGCACCGACGAGGTCGAAGCCCGGCAGCTGCGGCGGGCTGGACGCCGGCCGATCGGCACTGCCGGTGCGCAGGGTCACCGCACCAGCTCCACCATGAACGTCACGCCGTCGCCGAGGTCGACCACGTCGTCCGGGGCGAGCACCGTCGGCTCGCCCGGATGGAGCCGCCGCACCGGGCCGCCCACCCGGGACAGCCGGACCCCGTTGAGCGAGTCGAGATCCGTCACGACGACGTCCTCGCCCTCCTGGCAGACCCGCGC
This sequence comes from uncultured Actinomycetota bacterium, assembly GCA_963769855.1. Taxonomy (GTDB): domain Bacteria; phylum Actinomycetota; class Actinomycetes; order Actinomycetales; family Cellulomonadaceae; genus Cellulomonas. The sequence goes on along the minus strand of CAVYNN010000008.1, from coordinate 852,409 downwards.
GTGGGTGCGTGAGACGTCGAGCTGCGGGCTCGGCACGGTGACCAGCCGCGGCACGTCCCGCGCGGCCACCCGGCCGACCTGGGGCGCCCGTCCGATCAGCACCGTCCGGTCGAGCGGCACGACGAGCCCGGTGGACAGCACGAGCCGTGCCGGCGTCCGCCCGGCCGACGGCCGCTCGGGTGCGGCTACCGGTGGCGCCGAGGTCCGGACCCGCGCCAGGTCCCCGACGGTCAGCCCCACGGAGTCCTCCAGGGCCATCGGGCTGTCGAACCCGGCGCCCGGGTTCCCACGAAGGTCCGCCGTGGCATGGACCTGGGCGGCCCGGACCACGCCACCGACCAGCGGCAGCGGCGAGGCCGGGGCGCCGGCTCCCTCACCCGCGCGCAGGGTCACCGCCGGCACGTCGTGCGCTGTCACCTCGGTCCACGCCGACTCCCCGCCGGCGCGCAGCGCGCGCAGCCCGGTCGACGTGCCGACCACCACCTCCACGTCGCCCCGGAGCGCCGCATGCAGCCGGCCGGACCCGGAGAGCGTCACCAGCGCGAACGGGCCGGGGTCGTCGTCAGGCAGGCAGCCGAGCGCCTCGGCCACCCCGCCGCCGGCCGCCGCGACGTCCCACAGCGCCGCGACGGTCGGCGCACCGACGCCCGGGCCGACGAGCGCGAGCAGGCGCTCGCACACGACGGCGGTCCAGCCTCCGGGCACGTACGCGCAGGCGCTCACCAGCCGGCTCCCCGCGGCGCGGTGCCGCCCGGCTCGCCGGCCAGCACCGCGAGCGGTGCGACGTCGACCACCACGACGCTGACGTTGTCCCGGCCGCCCCGCGCCACCGCGGCGCGGACCAGCCGGTCGGCGGCCTCCTGCGGGTCCGTCGCCGCGGCCAGTGTCCGAGCCACCTCGGCGCCGGACAGCTCGCGCACCAGGCCGTCGGTGCACAGCAGCAGCCGCTCGGACGGACCGGCCGGGAGCATCCAGTAGTCCGGCTCGGGCGCCTTGCCGGTGCCGATCGCGCGGGTGAGCACATGGCGGTCCGGGTGGCTGCCCACCTGGTCGGGGCTGATCACGCCGGCCTCGGCCAGCTCCTGGGCGACGGAGTGGTCGACCGTCACCTGCTCCAGCCGGCCGTCGGCCAGGCGGTACACCCGCGAGTCCCCGACGTTGAACACGAGCCAGTACGGCTCGCCGTCGACGGCGGTCAGCACCGCACCGGCCAGCGTGGTGCCGCCCTGCCGCGCGCCGGTGAACTCGGTGCACATCCGGGCGGCCGACCGCGCGAAGCACGCCTGCACGTCGTCCACCCCGACCGCGACGCCGGCCAGCCCCGCGAACTCCTCGATCGCGATCCTGCTGGCCAGGTCGCCCGCGTCGTAGCCGCCCATCCCGTCCGCGACGAGGAACACGGGCGGGAACGTCAGCAGCGCGTCCTCGTTGACCTCGCGGACCCTGCCCCGATCCGTCGCCGACCCCCACGACGTGCGCACACGTGCCTCCCCTACGTGCTCCGGCTCACGAGTCTCATCGGCCCGCACCGGCCCGGACGTGAGGGACGGACGTCACCACCTGCCCGGTACCTGCCCGGTACATGCCCGGGGCCGGACGGCAGGGCTAGATGCCCAGCTGGTACACGCCCCAGTAGGCGAGCACGACGAGCAGCGCCAGGGTGCCGGTCGCGGCGCACCACGTGCCGACGAGCCGGACGGCGCCCGGCGCGACCCGCCCCCCGCTGACCCGCAGGTCGAGCATGCGCCGGCCGAGCAGCACCATCGCGATGACCACCCAGGTGCCCAGTCCCCGGACCAGCAGCCAGCCGCCCTGCACGACGAGCGTGTCGTGCTGGTAGTCCATGGCGATCCGGGCGATCGCGACGAGGTACCAGACGAGGGCGACGACCGTGGCGAGCACGCCGACACCCACGGCTGCCAGCCGCCACGCGATGCCGGGTGCCCAGCGCGGGCCGCGCAGCACGGGCCGGCCGGGGTACCGGCGGCGGCGGCGCGCTGCGACGACGGCGCGCACCCCGCGGTCCCCGACGGCCGCCACGCCGGGCAGGAGGACCAGTCCCGCCGCGGTCAGCACGATCGCGACGAGCACGTCGCCGTCGCCCAGCCAGCGAGGCTGCGGGACGGGCGCCGCGAGGTACAGCTGCTCCGGTGTCGCGCCGGCGACCACCGGCCCGGACGTGCCGGTGCCGGGCAGACCGAGGATCCATCCGCCGAGGTCGTCGATGAACTGCGGCAGCACCGTCTTGTCGACGCGCAGCCCGTGGTCCGCGCCCCCGTAGTAGCGCACCGTCACGGCGCGGTTCCCGGTGGAGGCGGTATCGGCGAGGATCTGCTCGGCTCCCTGCACGATCGGCATCGAGGCGTCGGCGGTGCCGTACGCGACGAAGATCGGCACCCGGATCTGCTTGAGGTACGGGCGCACGTCGAAGTCGACGTAGAGGAAGCCACCGCCGGGCAGGCTCATCCCCGCCGCGCGGGGGATCGCGCGGAACACGCCGTGCGGCACGCCGGTGTTGCGCAGGTACTGGTCCATCGCGAAGGCGACCTGCTGGCGCGGCGGGACGACCGGGTCGGAGACCAGCGCGACGAAGGCCAGCTTCGGGTCGCCGGCCGCCATCACCGGCGCGATCCAGCCACCCTCACTCTCCGCGTACACCCCGACCCGGGCGGCGTCCACGCCGGGCCGCGCCCGCAGCACCGCGACGGACTTCTCGTAGTCGGCCGCCATCTTCACGTAGTTGCGGTTCCGGGTGGTGTAGGTGTCGAGGCGCTTGTTCGGCACCATCGTCGCGATCCCGGCCTCGGCGAGCCGGTGCGCCTGGTCGACGAACGCGTCCTTGAACTGCCCGGTCCCGGCTCCGTGCACGAAGACGACCCCAGGCACGGGTCCCGGGGCCCCGATCGGCTCGATGATCTGGGCCTGCACCGTGGTGCCGTCGAGCTGCACGGTGACGATGCTGGTGCGGGTCGGGTAGTGCCCCAGCGCGGGGGCACCGGTGATCGCAGTGGCCGGCGAGGTGACCGCGATCGGGTCGGTCAGTGGCGCCGGCTCCCAGCTCGGCCCCAGGAGCGCGCCGACGACGGCCAGCAGCAGGACGCCCAGGACCACCGACGCCAGCACGCCGTACCCACGGCGCACGCCGCGGCCGAGGGTGGTCTCCGGGTCGACGGTCGGCCGGCTCCGCAACCGGGCGCCGACCCCCCGCACGCTGACCGTCACCTAGAACCCCAGCCGGCCGAGCTGCTTGGGGTCGCGCTGCCAGTCCTTGGCCACCCGCACGTGCAGGTCGAGGAACACCCGCGCCCCGAGCAGCGCCTCGATCTCACGGCGCGCCTGCGTGCCGACGTCGCGCAGCCGCGCGCCGCCCTTGCCGATGACGATGGCCTTCTGCGAGTCGCGCTCGACATACAGGTTCACCCGCACGTCGAGCATCGGGATCCCGCCGCGATCGGCGGTGCCGCGCGGGACGATCTCGTCGACCACGACCGCCAGCGAGTGGGGCAGCTCGTCCCGGACGCCCTCCAGCGCAGCCTCCCGGACCAGCTCGGCCACCATCACGGACTCGGGCTCGTCGGTCAGCTCGCCGTCGGGGTAGAGCGCCGGGCCCTCGGGCAGGTGCGAGACGAGCACGTCGGCCAGCACATCGACCTGGTAGCCGGAGCTGGCCGAGACCGGGACGATGTCCACCCAGGACCCCAGCCGGTCGATCGCCATCAGGTGCTCGGCGAGGTGTCCCTTGCCCACCAGATCCGCCTTGGTCGCGATCGCGACCACCGGTCGCGGGTTCCGGCCGGTGGCGATCGCCTCGAGCTCGGCGGCGATGAACCGGTCCCCCGGGCCCACCTGCTGGTCGGCCGGCAGGCAGAACCCGACCACGTCCACCTCGGACAACGTGCCCTTGACCAGGTCGTTGAGCCGTTCCCCGAGCAGGGTCCGCGGCCGGTGCAGCCCCGGGGTGTCGACGAGCACCAGCTGGGCGTCCTCGCGGTGCACGATGCCGCGGATGGTGTGCCGGGTGGTCTGCGGCCGCATCGACGTGATGGCGACCTTCTGCCCGACGAGCGCGTTGGTCAGCGTCGACTTGCCGGCGTTGGGTCGCCCGACGAGGCACGCGAACCCGGATCGGAACGTCACGGCGCTCATGCTCGCACTGCCGGGGACCGCTCCGGCACATCCGCGCGGTCCACCCGGCTGGCCAGCACGGTCGCCAGCTGTCGACGGCGACCTTCGACCCGGTCCGCGACGAGGTGCAGCCCGTGGATGTCGCCCGACGAGCCCGGCAGCGGCACCCGGCCGAGGGCCTTGGCGAGCAACCCGGCCGCGGTGTCGACGTCCTCGTCCTCGACGTCCAGCCCGAACAGCTCGCCCAGCTCGTCGCGACCCAGCCGGGCTGGCACCCGGAAGACCCCGTCGCCGAGGTCCTCGACCGCCGGCGCGGACGGGTCGTGCTCGTCGGTCACCTCTCCGACGATCTCCTCGATCGCATCCTCCATCGTCACCAGGCCCGCGATGCCGCCGTACTCGTCGACGACGATCGCCATGTGGCTCGACCCGTCCCGCATCTCGCGGAGCAGCTCGTCCACCGGCTTCGACTCCGGGACGAACACCGCCGGGCGGGCGAGCGGCCCGACCGGTGCGTCCCAGTCCTCCCCCTCGCCGGCCCGGTCGCCGTCCCGTACGGGCCCGAGGCGCCGGACCAGGTCCTTGAGGTAGACGACGCCCTTGAGGTCGTCGATGGACTCCCCCACGACAGGCACCCGGCTGAACCCGGAGCGGGTGAGCAGCGACAGCACCTTGCGCAGCGGGGTGTCCTCGTTCGTCACCACCATGTCGGTCCGCGGCACCATCACCTCACGGGTCAGCGTCTCGCCGAGCTCGAAGACGGACTGGAACATCTCGCGCTCCTCGTCCTCGATCGCGTGCGACTCGCTGACCCGCTGCACCATCTCGCGCAGCTCGTCCTCGTCCTGCTCGGGTGTGCTCGCCGCCGCCGTCCCCCGGCCGACCCGGCCGGCGACGGCGAGCACGCCCTCGAGCAACCGGGACAGCACGATGAGCGTGCGCACGGGGTGACGCCGGCCGATGGTGCGCGGGCTGACCCGGACCAGGAGGAAGGCCAGCAGCGCGCCACCGGCGAGCGCGACGAGCAGCACCACCCACCACGGCCAGTCCGTGCTGGCGATCGCCAGCGTCAGGCAGACCGTGCCGAACATCTCGGAGACCAGACGGACGAACGCCGCCGAGGACGACACGGCACCGGCGTGCTCGACGAGCCGGACGACGTGCGCGGCGGAGGGGTGCCGATCGGCGACGAGCTCGGCGGCCTGTGCCCGGGTCACCCGGGCCACCGCCACCTCACCGGCCGAGAGCAGCGCGGCGAGGGCGATCCCGACCACGGTCAGGACGACGAGGAGCGCGATGGGGGCGTTCATCGGGCACCGCGGTGCGCCTGCGGGCCGCTCATCGTCCGGCGAGGAACGTCAGCAGCAGCCGGCGCTGGAGCGCGAACATCTCCTTCTCCTCGTCGGGCTCCGCATGGTCGTAGCCCAGCAGGTGGAGGATCCCGTGCGAGGTGAGCAGCAACAGCTCCTCCGCGGTCGAGTGGCCCGCGGTCCGGGCCTGCTCTGCGGCGACCTCGGGGCAGAGCACGACGTCACCGAGCAGGCCCGGCGGTGACGGCTCGTCGTCGCGGCCCGGGCGCAGCTCGTCCATCGGGAAGCTCAGCACGTCCGTCGGCCCGGCCTCGTCCATCCAGCGCACGTGCAGGTCGGTCATCACCGCGACGTCGACGAGCAGCACCGACAGGTCGGTCTGCGGGTGCACATGCATCTCGTCCAGCACGTAACGGGCCAGCGCGGCGACCTCGGCCTCGTCGACCTCGTAGCCGGACTCGTTGTTGACCTCGATCGTCACCGCCGCTTCCCCCCTTCCGCATCCCATCGTGCGTAGGCGTCGATGATGTCGCCCACCAGCCTGTGCCGCACCACGTCCGACGACGTCAGCCGGCAGAACGCGACGTCGTCGACGCCGGACAGGATGCCTTCGACGATCCGCAGGCCGCTGGTCGTGCTGCCGGGCAGGTCCACCTGGGTGACGTCGCCGGTGACGACAACCTTCGACCCGAAGCCGAGCCGGGTGAGGAACATCTTCATCTGCTCGCTCGAGGTGTTCTGCGCCTCGTCGAGGATGATGAACGCATCGTTGAGCGTGCGCCCGCGCATGTACGCCAAGGGCGCGACCTCGACCGTCCCGGCCTCGAGCAGCCGCGGGATCGACTCGGGGTCGACCATGTCGTGCAGCGCGTCGTACAGCGGGCGCAGGTAGGGGTCGATCTTGTCGGCCAGGGTGCCGGGCAGGAAGCCGAGCCGCTCGCCGGCCTCGACCGCCGGGCGGGTCAGGACGATCCGGGTCACCTGGCGGGCCTGCAGCGCCTGCACGGCCTTGGCCATCGCGAGGTAGGTCTTGCCGGTGCCGGCCGGCCCGATCCCGAACGTGATGGTGTGCCGGTCGATCGCGTCGACGTAGTCCTTCTGCCCGGCGGTCTTCGGCCGGATCGTCGTGCCGCGGCTGGACAGGATGTTGAACGTCAGCACGTCCGCCGGGCGCACGTTCGCCGAGTCGCGGAGCATCGCGATCGAGCGCGTGACCACCTCGGGCGAGAGCACCGTGCCGGCCGCGGCGGTCTCGACCAGCTCGTCCACCAGGCGGGAGACCAGGGCGACGTCGCCGACCGGGCCGACCATCCTCACCTGGTTGCCCCGGACGTGGACGTCGACCGTGGGGAAGCCGGACTCGACGGCCGTGAGGACCTCGTCCCGCAGCCCGAGCAGCTCGACCATGGACACCTCGGCGGGGACCGTGATCCGGTGCTCGACACGTGCCGGGCCCGGGACGACAGGCTGGGCGGTGGCTGCCGCGGCGCGCGACCGCGCCAGTCGGGGGGCGGGGTTGGACTGAGCCATGAGGTCGGCGGGCGCCGTGCACTCCTTCGGTCGGGCTTCCAGCACAGCCATCGTACCCGGCGCCTTCGTAACCTTTTCGTGACCTGTGGGTCCTTCGTCCTGAGGCGCTCACAGGCTGACCAGGTAACACTGGCGAACAAAGACTGCCGGGCGACGGAGCTCGGCGGCGCACGCGGAGGTGCCACCGTGGCCAAGTACGTCAAGGACTTCACCGAAGGCAACAAGGACCAGAAGGACCTGCTCGGGGGCAAGGGCGCAAACCTTGCCGAGATGACCCGGCTGGGCCTTCCGGTTCCCCCTGGATTCACCATCACCACCGAGGCCTGCCGGGCCTACATGAAGAACGGCGACGTGCCCCCGGAGCTGAGGGTCGAGGTGACCCAGGCGCTGCGGCACCTCGAGGACACCATGGGCCGCACGCTCGGTGACGTCCACGAGCCGCTGCTCGTCTCGGTCCGCTCGGGCGCCAAGTTCTCGATGCCCGGCATGATGGAGACGGTCCTCAACGTCGGCCTGAACGACGCCTCCGTGCGCGGTCTGGCCGAGTTCTCGCACAACGAGCGGTTCGCGTGGGACTCCTACCGCCGCCTGATCCAGATGTTCGGCCGCACGGTGCTCGACATCGACGGCCAGAAGTTCGCCGACGCCCTGGACAAGGCCAAGGCGACCCGTGGCGTGACCAACGACGTCGACTTGACCTCGGACGACCTGCGCGAGCTGGTCGGCACGTTCAAGCAGCTCGTCATCGACGAGACCGGCCGCGAGTTCCCGCAGCACCCGCGTGAGCAGCTCGACCTCGCGATCGTCGCCGTGTTCGGCTCGTGGGGCACCGAGCGGGCCCGGCTGTACCGGCGCAAGGAGCGCATCTCCGACGACCTCGGCACCGCCGTCAACGTCGTCGCGATGGTGTTCGGCAACCTCGGCCCCGACTCGGGCACCGGCGTCGCGTTCACCCGCAACCCGTCGAGCGGCGAGACCGGCGACTACGGCGACTACCTGGCCAACGCCCAGGGCGAGGACGTCGTCGCCGGCATCCGCAACACGATGTCGCTGGCCGACCTCGAGCAGCTCGACCCGGACGCGCACGGCGAGCTCAAGCGCGTCATGCGCCAGCTGGAGACGCACTACCGCGACCTGTGCGACATCGAGTTCACCATCGAGCGCGGCAAGCTGTGGATGCTGCAGACCCGGGTCGGCAAGCGCACCGCGCCGGCTGCGTTCCGGATCGCCGCCCAGCTGGTCGACGAGGGCCTCATCACGATGGACGAGGCGCTCACCCGGGTCACCGGCGCCCAGCTGACGCAGCTGCTCTTCCCGCAGTTCGTGGCCGGCTCCTCCGTGCCGCTGCTGACCAAGGCGATGGCCGCCTCGCCGGGTGCCGCGGTCGGCGCCGCGGTGTTCGACTCCCCGACCGCCGTCGAGTGGGCCGCCAAGGGCAAGGACGTCATCCTGGTCCGCCGCGAGACCAACCCCGACGACCTCGGCGGCATGATCGCCTCGGTCGGCATCCTCACGGCGCGTGGCGGCAAGACGTCGCACGCCGCCGTGGTCGCCCGCGGCATGGGCCGCACGGCGGTCGTCGGCGCCGAGGCGCTGCTGGTCGACCCGGTCGCCCGGCAGTTCACCTGCGGCAAGACCGTCGTCAAGGAGGGCGAGGTCATCGCGATCGACGGCACCACCGGCGAGGTCTTCCTCGGCGAGGTGCCGGTCGTCCCGTCGCCGGTCACCACCTACCTCGAGGAGGGCCTCGACGCCGCGCTCACCCAGGCGACCGACGAGGACACCGCCGAGCTGGTCAAGGCCGTGGACCGGATCATCACCCACGCCGACGAATCGCGCCGGCTGCGGGTGCGGGCCAACGCCGACACGGCCGAGGACGCGATCCGCGCCCGGAGCCTGGGCGCCCAGGGCATCGGCCTGTGCCGCACCGAGCACATGTTCCTCGGTGAGCGGCGCGTGCTCGTCGAGCACGTGGTCCTCGCCCGGACGGACGAGGAGCGCGAGGCGGCCTTCGCCGCCCTGCTGCCGCTGCAGACGCAGGACTTCACGGACATCTTCGAGGCGATGGACGGCCTGCCGACGACGATCCGCCTGATCGACCCGCCGCTGCACGAGTTCCTGCCCGACCTGACCGCCCTGTCGGTCAAGGTCGCGCTCGCCAAGGAGCGCGGCGCAGTCGACGAGCACGACGTCGAGCTGCTCGCCGCCGTGGAGCGGATGCACGAGGCCAACCCGATGCTCGGCCTGCGCGGCGTGCGCCTCGGCCTGGTCATCCCCGGGTTGTTCGAGCTGCAGATCACCGCGATCTGCGAGGCCGTCGCGGCGCGGATCGCCGCCGGTGGCGACCCGCACGCCGAGATCATGGTGCCGCTCATCGGCTCGATCCAGGAGCTGCACCTGGTGCGTGAGGAGGCGCTGCGGATCATGTCCGAGGTCAGCGCCGCCCACGGGATGGAGATCAACCTGCCGATCGGCTGCATGATCGAGCTGCCGCGGGCGGCACTGACCGCCGGCCGCATCGCCGAGGAGGCCGAGTTCTTCTCCTTCGGCACGAACGACCTGACACAGACCACGTGGGGCTTCTCGCGGGACGACGTCGAGGGTGCGTTCTTCGCCCAGTACACCGCCAACGGGGTGCTGTCGGTGTCGCCGTTCGAGACGATCGACACCCAGGGCGTCGGCCGGCTCGTCAAGATCGCGGTCGACGAGGGCAAGGCCACCCGGCCCGAGCTCCACCTCGGCGTCTGCGGCGAGCACGGCGGTGACCCGGAGTCCATCCGGTTCTTCGACTCGGTCGGACTCGACTACGTGTCGTGCTCCCCGTTCCGCGTGCCGGTCGCCCGGCTCGAGGCGGGTCGCGCCGCAGTGGAGTCGGCCGGCAGCGACTCCCGCTGAGTCACCAGGCGTCCGCGTCCCCGCAGGCATCGCCGCCGGCGGGGACGCGGAGCCACCGAGTCACCGCGGGCGGCCGGGTCAGGGCTGGGCCCGGCCGCCCGCGGGCTCAGGACCAGCGCAGCAGGCGGTCGGAGAGGACCGCCAGCGCGGCCGGGCCGGCCGTTGAGGTGCGCAGCACCAGGGGGCCCAGCCGGACCGCGAGCGCACCGGCGCCGAGCAACCGGTCGACCTCGGCCGGGGCGATGCCGCCCTCCGGGCCGACCACGATCAGCACCTCCGCCGGGCTGCCCGGTGGGGGCAGCGGGACGTCGCGCACCGGGGTCGTGGCCTCCTCGTGCAGCACGAGCACGGCACCCCCGGCGACGACGACAGCCCGGGCCCGGGCCGCCAGACCGGTGCTGTCCACGGCGAGCTCGACGACCGGGACCCGGGCCCGCCGGGCCTGCTTCGTCGCCGCCCGGACGGTGCCCAACCAGCGCGCCCGGCCCTTCGCCGCCCGCTCGCCACGCCAGACCACCACCGAGCGGTCGGCCTGCCAGGGGATCACCGCATCGACCCCGAGCTCCGTGGCCGCCTCGACCGCCATCTCGTCGCGGTCGCCCTTCGCCAGGGCCTGCGCGAGCACGAGCGCGGGGAGCGGTGGTCCCTCGCGGTGCACGTCCTCGACGTCGAGCAGCACGCCGTCGGCGCTCACCCGCACGACCCGGCCGCAGACCCGCACGCCCTGGCCGTCGACGACGTCGACCCGCTCCCCCGGCCCGCGCCGCTGGACCACCCCGGCGTGCCGTCCCTCGGACCCGTCGAGCAGGTAGCGGGCACCGGGCGTCAGACCGTCCAGCGTCCCCGGCTCCGCCAGGAAGACCGGTGCGCTCATCGGCCGCAGCGTGCAGGGCGTGCGGCCGGGTCGGGACCGGTCATCGACCGGCCAGCTTGTCGCGCAGCCGCGCGAACACCCCGGGGTTGGCCGCCGTGAGGCGTGCCTCGGGCCGCTCCTCGCCGCGCAGCACCGCCAGCCGGCGCAGCAGCTCGACCTGCTCGTCGTCCAGCGTGGCGGGCACCTGAACCTCGACGTGGACGTGCAGGTCCCCCCGGCCCGACCCGTTGAGATGCCCGACGCCCAGCCCGCGCAGCACCACCTCCTGGTCCGGCTGGGTGCCGGGCCTCAGGTCGACCTCCTGCGGACCGTCGAGGGTGTCCAGGGTGAGCACGGTGCCCAGAGCAGCCGCCGTCATCGGCACGGGAAGGGTCGCGTGCAGGTCGTCACCGCGCCGGACGAACACGTCGTGCGTGCGCTCGCGGATCTCCAGGTACAGGTCTCCGGCCGGGCCGCCCGCCGGGCCGGCCTCGCCCTGGGCGGTGAGCCTGATCCTGGTCCCGGTGTCCACCCCGGCGGGCACGTCGACGCCCACGGTGCGGCGGGAGCGCACCCGCCCCTCGCCCGCGCACTCGACGCACGGTTCGGGGATCACGGTGCCGAAGCCGTGGCACGCGGCGCACGGCTGGCTGGTCATCACCTGGCCGAGGAACGAGCGGGCGACGCGCTGGACGCTGCCGCGACCGCCGCACACCGAGCAGGTGCGCGGCGAGGTCCCCGGCCGGCAGCACGTGCCGGCGCAGGTCGGGCAGACGACGGCGGTGTCGACGGTCACCTCGCGGTGCGCACCGAACGTCGCCTCCTCGAGGGCGATGTCCAGCCGGACCAGGGCGTCCTGGCCCCGGCGTGCCCGGGGCATCGGGCCACGCTGACCGGCCGACGCGGTCGCTGCTCCGAAGAACGTCTCGAAGATGTCCTGGAACCCGAAGCCGCCGCCGAAGCCCCCGCCGGCCGCGGACGGGTCGCCGCCGAGGTCGTAGGCCCGCCGCTTGTCCGGGTTGCCCAGCACGTCGTACGCGCGGGACACGTCCTTGAACTTCTCCTCGGACGCCGGGTCGTTGCCCGCCACGTCCGGGTGCAGCTCACGGGCCAGCCTGCGATAGGCCTTCTTGATCTGCTCCGGCGTCGCGTCGCGCGACACCCCGAGGATCTCGTAGTAGTCCGCCATGCTCACTTTCCTCTGGTCCGGCCGTCAGCCGGCCAGGATCCGGGTCAGGTACCGGGCGACCGCACGCACGGCGGCCATCGTCCCGGGGTAGTCCATCCGGAGCGGGCCGACGGCACCCAGCCGCGCGATGCCCGCACCCTCCCCACCGTACGGGCTCGTCACGATGCTCGCTTCGACGAGCCCTTCGTGCTGGGTCTCCCGGCCGATCCGCACCGCCACCGCCGCCTGGTCCTCCGCCATCTCGCCGAGCAGGCGCAGCAGCACCACCTGCTCCTCCAGTGCCTCGAGCACGGGCCCGATCGACCGCGTGAAGTCGGCGCCGGCGGTGCGCGCCAGGTGCGCGGTGCCCGCCACGACCACGCGCTCCTCGCGGTCCAGGTCGAGGGTGTCCTCGACCTCCTTGACGACCGCACGGGCCAGGGTGGCGCCCGGGCCGGTGAACTCGTCGGGCAGCGTGCGCAGCGCACCGCCCAGCTCCGCCAGCCGGCGGCCGGCCGCGGCGACGTTGACCCGTGTCCGCAGCTGCCCGACGACCAGGTCGTCCAGGTCGACCGAGGTCTCCAGCGTGCGCTGCTCGACCCGGCCGGTGGTGGTGATGATGACCAGGAGCAGGTGCCGCGCGCCGACCGGCACGAGCTCGACGTGCCGTACCGCCGAACGGCGCAGCGACGGGTACTGCACGACGGCGACCTGCTGCGTCAGCTGCGCCAGCAGCCGCACCGCGCGGTCCACGACGTCGTCGAGGTCGACGGCCTCCTCCAGCAGCGTGGAGATGGCCCGGCGCTCGGCGAGGGACAGCGGCTTGACCTCGGCCAGCCGGTCGACGAACTGCCGGTAGCCCATGTCCGTCGGCACCCGGCCGGCCGACGTGTGCGGCTGGACGATGTACCCGGCGTCCTCGAGGGCCGCCATGTCGTTGCGGATCGTCGCCGGCGAGACTCCGAGGTGGTGCCGTTCGGACAGCGCGCGCGACCCGACCGGCTCGCTGGTGGCCACGTAGTCCTCGACGATGGCGCGCAGGACGTCCAGGCGTCGGTCCTCGCTGTTCATCGTCCCTCCCGTCGCCGTGCTGGGAGCGAGCAGGTCGCTCGCCGGCGGGTAGCACTCGTGAAGTCAGAGTGCCAATTCTACGCGGCCGGTGTCGAGAGCCCTACGCCACCGACTGCGCGTAGGTTGCGGCGGTGAGCAACGACCGTTACGGCCCGGACGTGCTGACCGGCCCGTCCGACCACCATCGTCACCGGCCGCAGTCGCGACCCCGGGCGGCCGAGAAGGGGCTCGTCGTCGAGGACGTCACGAGCGGGTTCGTCGGCGCCGTCGTGCACGTGGAGAAGTCCGGCGGGCAGCACGTCGTCGTCCTGGAGGACCGGCATGGCCGGACCCGCACGTTCGCCCTCGGCCCGGGGTTCTGGGTGGACGGCGAGCCGGTGATCCTCACCGCTCCGGTCCGGGCCACCGCGTCGGCTCCCCGTCGCACGGCGTCCGGCTCGCGCGCGGTGGCCGGCGCCCGGGCCCGGGTGGCCCGCGGCAGCCGGATCTGGGTCGAGGGCAAGCACGACGCCGAGCTGGTCGAGAAGGTCTGGGGCGACGACCTGCGGATCGAGGGCGTCGTCGTGGAGCCTCTGGACGGGGCGGACCACCTGGTCGACGCGGTCCGGGAGTTCGCGCCCACGCCGGACCGGCGGCTCGGGGTTCTCGTCGACCACCTGGTGCCGGGCAGCAAGGAGACGAGGATCGCCGCCGAGGCGGTCCGGGCTGCACCCGCCGGGACGGTGCTCGTCCTCGGGCATCCGTACGTCGACGTGTGGCAGGCCGTCCGGCCCGAGCGCCTGGGCCTGACGACGTGGCCGGTCGTCGAGCGCGGCGTCGAGTGGAAGTTCGGCGTGCTCCGGGCCCTCGGCTGGGACGTGTCCGACCAGCACGCCACGGCCCGGGCGTGGGCCCGGATCCTCGGCACGGTGCGCAGCTATGCCGACCTCGACCCCGCCTTGCTCGGGCGGGTCGAGGAGCTCATCGACTTCGTGACGGCCTGACTCCTGCGCGTCCGGACGCGGCGGTCGGCGTGAGCCTCCGCGTCCGGACCGCCGGGACTACGCCGGGAGCTGGGGCTGCTCGCCCGTCAACCGCCGGTACAGGTACGACGCCGACAGCAGCACCACGGGAGCGGCGACGAAGACGCCGACGAGGCAGACGATCAACCCGGCCAGGACGATCAGCGCGGCGAGGATGTAGAAGATCAGGGTCTGGCCCACGTTGCGCTGGACCAGCTCGAAGCTGCCCCGGATCGCGTCCACCGGCTGCACCTGACGGTCCAGCAGCACGTAGTAGGCGAAGACCAGGAAGAACCCGATGACCAGCCAGAGCAGGCCGCCGAAGAACGGGATGGCGCGGACCAGGCCCTCGGCGACGCCGACGATGAGGGCCAGCACGACGATCGGCCCGGCGTACTCGAACCGGAAGAACTCTCCGAACACCGGCCGGTGGCCGCGGGTCACCGCCAGGGCGACGCGCACGAACTGGGCCTGGATCAGCGCGATGATGATCGAGCCGACGATGCCCAGGACGAACCCCGCGCCGGAGAACCCGACCCCGGTCAGCCCCTGCAGGCCGCTGCCGGTGGGGCTGGTCAGCTTGCCCCAGCCGCCGAAGATCGCGGAGACGATGCTCAGCACGATCCCGCCGAGGATCACCCAGACCACCATGGCGCCGACGAACGTCCAGCCGGCCCGCTGGAAGGCCTTCCAACCGTCCGACAGCGCGACGCTGAACAGGGACGGCTGGGCGTACCCCGGCGCGAAGCCTGCCGCAGGCGGCGGGTACCCCCCGGGCGGAGCCTGGTACGCGGGCGGAGCCTGGTACGCGGGCGGAGCTTGGTAACCGGGCGGCGGAGCCTGGTAGCCCGGAGGCGGAGCCTGGTAGGGCGGCGGGGCCTGGTAGGGCGGCGGGGCCTGGTACCCCGGCGGCGGGTACGACGGAGCCTGCGGCGGCTCGGCACTCGGCGGCGGGTAGGCGCCGGGCGGCGGGTAGGCGCCGGGCGGCGTGTCGCCCGTGGGCGCCTGGGGCTCGGCGGGTGTCGGCTCCTTCGGAATCGGCTGGTCCTCGCGGGGCTCGTCACCACCGGGGATCGTGCTCATCACGCGTCCTTCCCGTCTGCCTGCATCCGTACGCACCCACGCCGGCGGCGCGGTGCGACAAGTCCACTAGTGCGGCCCAGGACGCGCAATAGGGCGTGCCACTACCGTTTCAGCTGGAACGCACCCGCGCTCCTGCGACGGCAGAAGGCGGAGAGATGACCACCGAAGGCGCACCCGATCCTGCTTCCGAGCCGGTCGAACGTCCCGAGCCTCCCATGGGACCGCCCTCCGGGGGGCCCGCCGCACCGGGCCCCGACCGGGCGACAGGCTCGCCGTACCCGCAGACCGGCTCGGCCGGCCCGGGCCCGACGAACGGCGACCAACGGACCGGGCACCAGCCCCCCGGGTACGGCCGGCCGGCATACGGCCCCCCGGGCTACGGTCAGCCGGGCTACGGCCCGCCGCCGGGCTACGGTCAGCCGGGTCACGGTCAGCCGCCAGGCTACGGTCAGCCGCCCTACGGGCCCCCGCCCGGCTACGGCCCGCCCGGCTACGGCACGGCCCTGCCCCTGTCCCCGTCCGACGAGCGGATGTGGGCGACCCTTGCCCACGTCGGCCCGATCCTCGTCGGCTTCCTCGCCCCGCTGATCATCTGGCTGGTCTTCCGGGAGCGCAGCCGGTTCGTCGACGACCAGGGCAAGGAGGCGCTGAACTTCCAGATCTCCCTGACGATCGCCTACGTCGTCGGTGTCATCACCATCCCGATCCTGGTCGGATTCCTCATCCTCCTCGCCGCGTGGGTCCTGGCGATCGTCTTCGGCATCCAGGGCGCGATCGTCGCCGGTCGCGGCGAGCCGTACCGCTACCCGTTCAACTGGCGCGTCATCACCTGACCTGCGAAGGACGGCGCGGCCAGGGTGCCGGCCCCACCCGTCTCAGCGAGCGACCCCCGCGGGCATGCGGCGCACGGTTGCCCGGTTGGGGTTTCCATGGACCTCTACGACATCCCCTTCCGCCGGATGGACGGCTCGACCACCTCGCTCGCCGAGCACCGCGACGACGTCGTGCTCATCGTCAACGTGGCCTCGCGGTGCGGCCTGGCGCCGCAGTACGCGACCCTCGAGGCGATGCACGAGAAGTACGCGGACCGCGGCTTCACCGTCCTCGGCTTCCCGTCCAACCAGTTCCTCCAGGAGCTGGGCACCAACGAGGCCGTCGCGCAGTTCTGCTCGACCACCTACGGCGTGACGTTCCCGGTCCTCGACCGCGTCATGGTCAACGGCCGCCACGAGCACCCCCTGTACGCCGAGCTGAAGAAGACCAAGGACCCCAACGGCAAGGCGGGCCGGGTCACCTGGAACTTCGAGAAGTTCGTCGTGCTGCCCGGCGGCCAGGTGCACCGGTTCCGGCCGCGCACGCTGCCCGACGACCCCGCGCTGCTCGATGTGATCGAGAGCCACCTGCCGCGCTGACCCGGCGAGCCGGTCAGCCGGTCAGCCGGTCAGCCGGTCAGCCGGTCAGCCGGTCAGCCGGTCAGCCGGTCAGCCGGTCAGCCGGTCAGCCGGTCAGCCGGTCAGCCGACGAGCGTGCGCACCACGGCGTCGGCCAGCAGCCGGCCGCGCCGCGTGAGCACCACCCGCGGGTCCGACCGGTCGAGGGCAGCCTCACCCTGCACGAGCCCGTCGGCCACCAGCCCCGCGACGGCGTGCCGGCCCTCGTCGGACAACGCTGCCGTCGGCAGGCCGTCGGACAGGCGCACCTCGAGCAGCACGCGCTCGAGCGCCCGGGTCCCGTCGGCGAGCACCTCGCGGGCCGCCGCCGGGGACAGGCCCGCCTCGAGCCGGTCCGCGTAGGCCCGCGGATGCTTGACGTTCCACCAGCGCACGCCGCCGACGTGGCTGTGCGCGCCCGGACCGACGCCCCACCAGTCGTCGCCCCGCCAGTAGGCCAGGTTGTGCCGGCAGGCGTCACCGGGCGTCCGGGCCCAGTTCGACACCTCGTACCAGTGCAGCCCGGCGGCCGCCAGCAGGTCGTCGGCCAGCTCGTACTTGGCCGCCTGGTCGTCGTCGTCCGGCGCCGCCAGCTCGCCCCGGCGCACCTGGGCGCCCATCTTCGTGCCGGCCTCGACGACGAGCGCGTACGCCGACACGTGCTCGACCCCGGTCGCCAGCGCCGCCTCCACCGAACGCCGCCAGTCGTCCAGCGACTCCCCCGGCGTGCCGTAGATGAGGTCGAGCGAGGTGCGCAGCCCGGCGTCTCGCGCCCATCCGACGACGTCCGGGATGCGTGCCGGGTCGTGCGTGCGGTCGAGCGTGGCCAGGACGTGCGGCACCGCCGACTGCATGCCGAACGAGACCCGGGTGAACCCGGCCGCGGCCAGTGCGGCCAGCGAGGCGGCCGTCACCGAGTCCGGGTTGGCCTCGGTGGTCACCTCGGCGTGGTCGGCCAGTCCCCAGGCGTCGCGCACCGCGGCGAGCATCGCGGCCAGGTCGGCAGCGGGCAGCACGGTGGGCGTGCCGCCGCCGACGAAGACGGTCGAGACCGGCCTCGGCGGCAGCCCGACCCGGTCGAGCACCCGCGCAGCCAGCTGCACCTCGTGCACCGCCGTCACCGCGTACGACCCCTGGCTCGCCCCACCACCCAGCTCGGCAGAGGTGTACGTGTTGAAGTCGCAGTACCCGCAGCGCACCCGGCAGAACGGCACATGCAGGTAGACGCCGAACGCGCGCTCAGCTGCGCCGACGAGGGCCGATGCGGGCAGCGAGCCGTCCGGCGGCGCGGGTTCGCCGTCCGGCAGCGCAGGCATGCGGTCATCGTGCCACCCGCCCGTGGACGATTGCTTCGAGCGCGCTCGAACCCCTAGCGTCGAGGCCATGACCACCGCCGTCGCCGAGCGGACCTATCCGATCGAGCAGGTCGCGGAGCTGACCGGCCTGACCCCGCACACGCTGCGCTACTACGAGCGGATCGGGCTGCTCGAGCCCGTACCGCGCGCCGCAGGGGGCCAGCGCCGCTACACCGAGGCCGACCTGGGATGGGTGCGGTTCGTCGTCATGCTGCGCCAGACCGGCATGTCGATCGCCGAGTCGCTGCGCTTCATGGAGCTGACCCGGGCGGGCGAGCACACGATCCCCGAGCGCGTGCGCGTGCTGCGCGCGCACCGCGACGACCTCGTCGCCCAGCTCGCCGTGCTGCAGCGCCATCTCGGCGCGATCAACCGGAAGATCGACGTGTACGAGGGCATGCTGACCGGTCGACCGGACGCTTGACCTTGAGCGCGCTCGAACTGGCAACCTGCTCCGACATGGCCCCGAGACCCGGGGTCGGGAGGGAACGGATGTGAGGACCGCACCGCTGGGGGCGACCGGCAGCGACGTGAGCGCGCTGGCGCTCGGCTGCATGCAGATGGGCACCCGGATGACCGACGAGGCCTCGTTCGCGATGCTCGACCGGTACGCCGAGCACGAGGGCACCTTCCTCGACACCGCCGACTGCTACGCGTGGTGGTGGGCACAGGGCACCGACGGCGGGCAGAGCGAGGACGTGCTCGGCCGCTGGATGGCCGCCCGCGGCAACCGCGACGAGATGTTCGTCGCCACCAAGGGCACAGGGCGGATCGACGACGCCACCCGGGCGTGGCCGGCCGACGTGCCTGCGCCCGACTGGGGCTACGCCCGTGACCACTTCGTCGGCGCCGGCGCGGCGACGCTCCGCGCGAGCCTCGACGGCAGCCTGCGCCGGCTGCGCACCGACCGGATCGACCTGTACTACGTGCACGTCGACGACCGGCGCACCCCGCTCGAGGAGACGTTAGAGACCTTGGCGTCCTTCGTCGCCGAGGGCAAGGTCCGGTACCTCGGGTGGTCGAACGTGCGCACCTGGCGGCTGGAGCGGATCCGGCAGCTCTGTGCCGCCCACGACTGGCCGGCTCCGGTCGCGCTCCAGCAGGAGTACTCCTACCTGCGCCCCGACGCCGGCGCGGACACCGCGGGCATCACGGGGGACGAGCAGCTGGACTACCTCGCCACGCACCCGGACCTGACCCTCGTCGCGTACTCCCCGGTGCTCAAGGGCCTGTACGACCTGCCGCCGGACCGGCGCGCTGGCGTTCAGATCGCCGGCCGCTACTCGGGGCCGCAGGCCCAGGCCCGGCTGCGCACGGTGCAGCTGGTGGCCGACGAGCTGGGCGTGCTGCCGAGCCAGGTGGTGCTCGCCTGGCTGGCCCAGCACACCCCCCGGGTGGTCCCGATCATCGGCACCGCGACCCCCGCGCGGCTCGACCAGGCGGTGGCCGCGCTGGATCTCGGCCTGTCGGCGGACCAGCTGGCGCGGCTCGCGGCCGCCTGAGGAAGGGCGGCCCCGGGTTCGTCGTGCGCCCGGGGCTACTTCTTGGTCCGGTCCTTGTCCGACGGCGAGGCGTCCGAGGACAGCGCGGCGATGAAGGCCTCCTGCGGCACCTCGACCCGACCGATCGTCTTCATCCGCTTCTTGCCCTCCTTCTGCTTCTCCAGCAGCTTGCGCTTGCGGGTGATGTCACCGCCGTAGCACTTGGCCAGGACGTCCTTGCGGACGGCCCGGATCGTCTCGCGCGCGATCACCCGCGCGCCGATCGCCGCCTGCACCGGCACCTCGAACTGCTGACGCGGGATGAGCTCCTTGAGCTTGGCGGTGATCGCCACGCCGTACGCGTACGCCTTGTCCTTGTGCACGATCGCGCTGAACGCGTCGACCGCCTCGCCCTGCAGCAGCAGGTCCACCTTGACCAGGTCGGCGGCCTGCACGCCGTCGGTCTCGTAGTCCAGGCTCGCGTAGCCGCGGGTGCGGCTCTTCAGCGCGTCGAAGAAGTCGAACACGATCTCCGCGAGCGGCAGTCGGTAGCGCAGCTCGACCCGGTCCGCCGACAGGTAGTCCATCCCCTGCAGGTCGCCCCGGCGGCCCTGGCACAGCTCCATCACGGTGCCGACGAACTCGGTCGGGGTGAGGATCGTCGCCTTGACCACCGGCTCGCGGACCTCGGTGATCTTCCCGGAGGGGAACTCGCTGGGGTTGGTGACGCGGACCTCGGTGCGGTCCTCCATCGTCACGTCGTACTCGACGTTGGGCGCGGTGGAGATGAGGTCGAGGTCGAACTCGCGCTCCAGCCGCTCGCGGACGATCTCCAGGTGGAGCAGGCCGAGGAAGCCGACCCGGAAGCCGAAGCCGAGGGCGACGGAGGTCTCCGGCTCGTAGTGCAGCGCGGCGTCGTTGAGCTTGAGCTTGTCCAGGGCGTCGCGCAGGTTCGGGTAGTCGGACCCGTCGATGGGGTACAGCCCGGAGAAGACCATCGGCACCGGGTCGCGGTACTCGGCCAGGGCGTGCTTGGCCGGCTTGCTCGCGTTGGTGATGGTGTCGCCGACCTTGGAGTGGCGAACATCCTTGACGCCGGTGATGAGGTAGCCCACCTCACCGGCGCCCAGGCCCCTGGTCGGCACCGGCTCGGGCGAGGTCACGCCGATCTCGAGCAGCTCGTGCGTGGCGTGGGTGGACATCATGACGATCCGCTCGCGCGGGTCCAGGTGACCGTCGACCACCCGGACGTAGGTGACCACCCCGCGGTACGTGTCGTAGACCGAGTCGAAGATCATCGCCCGGGCCGCGGCGTGCGCGTCGCCGGTCGGGTGCGGCACCCGCTCGACGATCCGGTCGAGCAGCTCCCCGACCCCTTCGCCGGTCTTGCCCGAGACGCGCAGGCACTCCTCCGGCTCGACACCGATCAGGTGGGCCAGCTCCTTCGCGTACTTGTCCGGCTGGGCGGACGGCAGGTCGATCTTGTTCAGCACGGGGACGATCACCAGGTCGTTCTCCAGTGCCAGGTACAGGTTGGCCAGCGTCTGGGCCTCGATCCCCTGCGCGGCGTCGACCAGCAGCACGGCGCCCTCGCACGCCGCGAGCGAGCGGGACACCTCGTAGGTGAAGTCGACGTGCCCGGGTGTGTCGATCATGTTCAGCGCGTACGGCGTGCCGGCGTGCTCCCAGGGCATGCGCACGGCCTGCGACTTGATGGTGATGCCGCGCTCGCGCTCGATGTCCATCCGGTCGAGGTACTGGGCACGCATCGCGCGGGGGTCGACGACGCCGGTCAGCTGGAGCATGCGGTCAGCCAGGGTCGACTTGCCGTGGTCGATGTGCGCGATGATGCAGAAGTTGCGCAGCAGCTCCTGCGGCGTGGCCGCAGGGCGGATGCGCTGCGCGTCTGCAGCGCTGGGGATGGGGGGCACGGGTCTCCACGGACGAGGGACGACGTTCGGCTCCATCGTCCCATGCTGCGGGGCGCGCTTCGGCGACGTCGGTGGGCCGTGCCAGGGTGCACACGTGAGCGAGCTCGACCTCCTGGGCACCCTGCACGTCCTTCAGGACGACTTCCTCGCCACGATCCCCCGCGTCGACCCCCGCGCGCCCGTCGCCGCATGCGCGCCGTGGCGGGTGCGCGACCTGGTGGTCCACCTCGCGCGGATCCACCACTGGGCGGCCGGCCGCGCCCGCCGGACGACGGAGACGCCGCTCGGCCGCGGTCCGTTCGACCTGGCCGCCCTGTACGCCTCGTGCGCGGCCGAGCTGCGGGCGACGTTCGACGATCTGGACCCCACGGCGCGTGCCGACACCCTCGTCGGCCCGGGCCCGGTGGCGTTCTGGCACCGTCGCCAGCTGCACGAGACGTTGGTCCACCTGTGGGACCTGCGCACCGCCGGCGGGCTGGACGTCGACGCCGACCCGGCCGTGTGGTCCGACACCGTCGACGAGGTGGTGACGATGTTCGAGCCGCGACAGGTGCGGCTGGGCCGCATCGCACCCGTGGCGCGCGGGGTCGCCCTGGTCGCGGACGACGACCCCGGACGTTGGCTGCTCGGCGCGCACCAGCCCGTCGAACCGGTGACCCGGGCGGATGTCACGGTGAGCGGGCCGGCCAGGTCGCTCGCCCTGGTGCTCTGGCACCGGCTGACACCCGAGGACGCCGGCGTGCGGGTCCAGGGCGACCGGGCCGCCCTGGCCGAGGTCCTGGCCACCCGGATCACGCCGTGACGTCGCCCACGGTCAGGCCTCGGCGGTGATCTCCACCGTCACGACAAGCTCCTGCGTGCTGGCCCCGGCGTAGATGCCCCGCAGCGGCGGCACGTCCTCGTACGAGCGTCCGCGGGCGAGGATGACGTGGTGGTCGCCGACCGGCCCCTGGTTCGTCGGGTCGAGCGGCCGCCAGGCGCCCGCCCAGTACTCCAGCCAGGCATGGGACTCCCCGGTGACCGTCTCCCCGATCGGCCCGTCGGTCCGGGGGTCGAGGTAGCCCGACACGTATCGCGCGGGGATGCCCACGGCGTGCAGCGCCCCCAGCGCGAGGTGGGTGATGTCCTGGCAGACCCCCTTGCGCACCGCCCAGGCCTCTGCCGCCGCGGTGTGCACCGTCGTGATCCCCGGGATGTACTCCATCCGTTCGCGCACCGCCTGCCCGACGGCGATCGCCGCGTCGTCGGGCCCCAGCCCGGCCGCGGCGTCGCGGGCCAGCTCGACCACCTCCAGCGGCGGATCCGTCGACACGGTGTTGGTCAGGTGCTCGGCCAGCCGGTCGCGCAGCGCCGGGCTGCGCAGCTCGGCCCAGCCCGCCGCCCCGCGCACGGGCGCTTCGCCGTCCATCTGGACCAGGTGCTCGGCCGTCACGACGAGAGACTCGTGCGGCGTCAGCACCTCGAACGCGGTGACCGCCGTGCCCCAGTAGTCCCGGTAGGTGGACTGCCAGGTGCACGGCAGGATCTCCAGGCGGGTCGACAGGACGGTCTGGCCGGTGCGGGTCAGCGGTGTCACCCGCGCCTCGTTGTACGAGGCCACGACGGGCTCGTCGTACCGGAACGTCGAGGTGTGCACCACCTTCAGCCTGCTCACAGCGCCTCCCCGCGCCAGCTCGTCACGAGCTCGTTCGGGAAGTAGCGCATCCGGATCGAGTCCGACGCGGCGGCGCACGCGCGCTGCACGAGCTCCATCTCGTGCGGCAGGTCGTCCAGGACGTCGAGGAACCGGCGGTACTCGAGCGACGTGCGCACGTGCCCGATGTGCCGGCGGGCGTCGTCCACGATCGCGCGGTCGCCGACCGGCTCGAGCGCGGCCAGGCACTCCTCGGCCTGGCTGAGCGCGTGCAGGATCGAGCGCGGGAACAACCGGTCCATCAGCAGGAAGCCGGCCGCCCGCTCGTCGGACATCGACCCGTGGTAGGTGCGCAGGAACGCCTCGTAGGCGCCGCAGGAGCGGAGCAGGTCGACCCACCGCGGCCCGGCGGCGCCGGCCAGGGCACGCGTCGTCAGCAGCCGCGCGGTCATGTCCGCCCGCTCGATCGAGCGCCCTAGCACCATGAACTGCCACGTCTCGTCACGCGACATCGCCGAGTCGACGATCCCGGAGTGGACCGCCGCACGCTCCCGGACCCAGCTGAAGAAGTCGTGCGAGCGCCCGTCCTGCACGCGCAGGGGCAGCTGGGTCCAGGTGGTGTTCAGGCCCTCCCAGAGCTCGGTCGAGATGATCTCGCGCACCCGGCGGGCGTTCTCCCGGGCCGCACCGAGCGATCCGGCCACCGAGGACGGCACGTCCGGGTCGAACGCCAGCCAGGCCAGCACGTCCGCCCGGCCGATCTCGCCCCGGTCGGCCCGGACCGTGTGGTCCATCACGGACAGCAGCGAGCGGCAGGCGAGGTCCTCCTCCGCCCACGGGTCCTCGGCGATGAGCTGCACGTGGACGTCGAGCAGGCGCGCGGTGTCGTCGGCCCGCTCGACGTACCGGCCGATCCAGAACAGGGACTCGGCGATCCGGCTCAGCACGTCCGGCCCCGCGTCTGCTGCTGCTGCATCTGCATCGACCGGACCGCGAACGCGTCCGGACCCGCGTCGATCGGCACCGACGCGTCCTTGGGCACCGCCTGGGGCAGGACGCCGCGGTGCGGATCGGCCCGCCGCTGCAGCGTGCCGCCGAGCACCCAGGTGTCCTTGGACCCGCCGCCCTGGGAGGAGTTGACGACGAGCTGACCCTCCGGCAGGGCGACCCGGGTCAGCCCGCCGGGCAGGACGAAGACCGTGTCGCCGTCGTTCACGGCGAACGGCCGGAGGTCGACGTGCCGGGGCCGGAGCCCGTCCTCGACCAGCGTCGGCACGGTGGACAGCTGCACCACCGGCTGGGCGATCCAGCCGCGCGGGTCGGCCAGCAGCCGGGCCCGCAGCACGGCAAGCTCGCCCGGGGAGGCGAACGGCCCGACGACGATGCCCTTTCCCCCGGAGCCGTCCACCGGTTTGACGACGAGCTCGTCGAGCCGGTCCAGCACCTCCTCGAGCGCCTCCGGGTCCTCCAGCCGCCAGGTGTCGACGTTCGCCAGGATCGGCTCCTCGGCCAGGTAGTAGCGGATCAGGTCGGGCACGTAGGTGTAGAGCAGCTTGTCGTCGGCCACGCCGTTGCCCACCGCGTTGGCGATCGTCACCGTGCCGGCCCGGGCGCACGTCATGAGGCCCGGGCAGCCGAGCAGCGAGTCGGAGCGGAACACGACCGGGTCCAGGAAGTCGTCGTCCAGGCGCCGGTAGATCACGTCGACCCGGCGCCGCCCCTGGGTGGTGCGCATCCACACCCGGCCACCGGCGCAGAACAGGTCCCGCCCCTCGACCAGCTCGACCCCCATGGTCCGGGCCAGCAGCGTGTGCTCGAAGTACGCGGAGTTGTAGACCCCCGGGGTCAGCACCACGACGGTCGGGTCGTCGACACCGGCCGGGGCGGCCGCGGTCAGCGCGGCCAGCAGCCGCCGCGGGTAGTCCGCGACCGGCCGGATCCGCAGGGCGGCGAACAGCTCCGGGAACGTCTGGGCCATCGAGCGGCGGTTGGCCAGGACGTAGCTGACGCCGCTCGGCACGCGGACGTTGTCCTCGAGCACCCGCCAGGTGTCCTCGCCGTCGCGGACGACATCGATCCCCGACACGTGCACCCGCACGCCGTTCGGCGGCACGACGCCGCGCGCCGCGCGGTGGAAGTGCGACGACGAGACGATGACGGACCGCGGCACGACGCCGTCCTGGACGCACTCCTGCGGGCCGTAGACGTCGGCGAGGAACGCCTCCAGGGCCCGCACCCGCTGGACCACCCCCGGTGCTACGTGGTCCCACTCGGCGGCGGACACGACGCGCGGCACGACGTCGATCGGGAACGGGCGCTCCTCCCCCGCGACGTCGAACGTCACGCCCTGGGTCAGGTAGGAGGTCGCCAGCGCCTCGGCCCGGGACCGCAGCTCGCCGGCGGTCATCCGGGACAGGTCGGTGTGCACCTGGCGGTAGGCGGTCCGGACCGTGCCGTCCCGGCCGAGCATCTCGTCCCACGCCCGGGCCGCCGGATAGCCCTCGAAGAGGTCCGCCATGCGCGCAATGTAGGCGCCGATTGTCACGGCCACGTAACAGCCGAGGACGAACCCCCCGACGGGCCGCGCCGCGCCGGTCGCTAGGGTGCCGCCATGGCGAACGGGTGGCTCGACCTGCTGCGCGGCGGTCTGCGTGCGGTGGCACGGGCGACCACGACGCGCAGCCGAGTGCCCCGGACCCGTCCCCGCTCCGCGGCCCCCCGGGCCGGCACCGGGACGGCGCCTCCCACCGGGCAGGAGGCACTGCTCGACTACGAGGGCCGCCTGACGCCGGTCTACGCGCCCCGGCTCGACGGTGCGCCCGATCCCGGCGAGGTCGTCTGGACCTGGGTGCCGTTCGAGGACGACCCGTCGCAGGGCAAGGACCGGCCGGTGCTCGTCGTCGGGCACGACGGGCCGGTGCTGCTCGGGCTCATGCTGACCAGCAGGGACCACAGCCGCAGCCCCGAGAAGGAGGCCCGGCACGGTCGGCACTGGATGGACATCGGCAGCGGCGACTGGGATGCCCGGCGCCGCCCCAGCGAGGTCCGGCTGGACCGCGTGCTGCGGGTCGACCCGCGCGGGGTGCGCCGCGAGGGCGCGGTCATGCCGAGGCCCCAGTTCGACGCGATCGTCGGATCACTGTCCGAGATCAAGGGCTGGTAGCATCGACCCTCGCGTGTCCGCCGGGGTTCGCACTGGCGTCCCCACCGCCCAGGTCCCCGCGGTCGGCACCGCCCTCAGACCTTCCAGACCGGCACATTTCGAGAGAGTCCACACGTGGCGAACATCAAGTCCCAGCTGAAGCGGATCAAGACCAACGAGAAGGCCCGCCTCCGCAACAAGGCCGTGAAGTCCGAGCTCAAGACGTACGTGCGTCGCGTCCGTGACGCGGTCGCCGGCGGCGACAAGGAGAAGGCAGCCGAAGCCCTCGTCACTGCGACGAAGAAGCTCGACAAGGCCGCGTCCAAGGGCGTCATCCACGCCAACCAGGCGGCCAACAAGAAGTCGGCCCTGACGAAGGCCGTCAGCTCGCTCTGAGACCGGCAGGTCCACAAACGCAGAAGGAGGGCGGCACCCCGGCGGGTGCCGCCCTCCTTCACGCGTTGTTGCGGGGGTGTGTCAGCTGACCCATGCGTGCTGGCTGAGCAGCGGGATGCTGACCCGGAAGCCGGCCTCGAGCAGTGCGCGGTCGTACGCGGTGACGGCTTGTTCGACGTGGCCGTGCGCACGGTAGCGGTCGCCGAGCTCGCGCCACGCGGCCGCAGACTGCCGCGACGCCGCCATCATGCCGAGGGTGTCGGCCGCCCACTGGTAGTCCTGCGACGCCTCTTCCGTGCGGCCCTGGTCGTGCAGCGCGTCGCCCAGGTGCAGGTGCGCCTGAGCGGTCTCGAGCCGCGGCGCATTGCCGAGTCGCTCGATCGCACGACGGGCGTAGCGCTCCGCTCCGTCGGCGTCGCCGAGCAGCAGGTGCGCACGCGAGATCTCCCCGTCGGCCCTGGCCTGGTCGACGACAGAACCGATGACGTCCAACGCCGGCGCTGCGCGATCCAGCTGCTCCAGCGCCGCCTCGGGCTCCGCCGGGTCCGATCGCAGCAGGAGCCACGCGTAGTTCAGCCGGAGCCGGGGAAGGTCACGGTCGGACTCGCCCTCCGACAGAAGGGCTAGCGCCCGCTCCGTATAGCGCTGAGCCAGCTGGTAGTCCCGGCGCTCCTGCGCGACGAAGGCAGCGTTCCAGTAGACCGACCCTCGGCCACGGGCAGAGCCGAGCGACTCGGCGAGCCGGATCAGCTCGGCGGCACGGTGCGTCGCGTACAGCAGGTCGCCACGCTCGACGTACGCCCAGAGCACGGTAGAACCGAGGCGCAGATGCTCGTCGGTCCCTGCCAAGTCCGCGGCGACAAGCTCAGCCAGCTCCGCCTCCCCGAGCTCGACGCTTCGGTGGAGGTCGCCGCTCTCGAGGTACGCGTGAACCAGCCTGATCGCGATACGTGCGGCATCGATGTGGTGCCCCTGGGCACGCTCCTCGGCCAGGAGCGGTTCGAGGATCTCCGTCGACCTCTCGAGATCACCGAGGTACTCGTGACATTCCCCCGCCAACTCCAGTACCTCGACGCGCAACGACGAGGTGACGCTCGACAGGTCGAGGGACTCGATCCGCAGCAAGGCCGCACTTGCGTCGTCGTTCACGAGCTCAAGGCGCGCAAAACCCAGCTCAGCGCGCACACGGGCCTCGTTCGGTCCGTCCTCGCCGAGCTTGAGGTACTCGAGCGTCGTGCCGAGCCGAGCCGCAAGCACAACGAGGGCAGCGTCGGTCGGCTCGCGGTGCCCGGCCTCGATAAGCGACACGTAACTGGGCGAGAAGGCACTACCCGCCAAGGCGGTCTGCGACAGGCCGGCGGCAAGCCGAAGGTCACGCACACGGTCAGCGATCGAAGTCATGCGGGTCACCATACCTATGACCGCGCAAAACATCAGGGAAGCGGGCGTTTTTCGCCCACTCCAGAGAGAGGTCAGTACACGCTGGTGCAGCAGCCCGAGCCGCCGGCGTCGACGACGGTCGTTGCAACAGCCGGGACTCCGAGGCCGAGCAGGGCGACGATCGCGGCGGAAGCGGTGACGATCTTGGCAATCCGGGACATGGTGGACTCCTTGTCATTCAGGTCAAAGCGGGTGGTCACACCCATGATGACAGCCCGAGAAGGCCTTGTCTGCCCCGTTTGCCTGGGCAGACGGTGATGTTTGTCACCCGCGGGTCACACGGCCTTGTGACCGGCGGCGGCAAAATCCACCCACCCGCCGGGAGACCGCGGTGCCACCCGTGTGGTGTCATGGATCGGTGACCAACGTGAGCGACGGTGGCGGCCTGGCCCAGTTGGCCGCTGCGGTCGAAGCTGCCATCCCGGAGGCCCTCCGGCTCGAATGGGCGGCGCACCTCGCGCGTGTGCCCGTGCTCGTCGCACGGCAGCCCATCTTCTCGGAGCACGGCCGCACCTTCGCCTACCAGCTGTCGTTCCGGGCCCCGCACCACCACCCCGAGCTGGCGTCCGGTTGGACCGAGCGGGAGCACGAGCGTGCCACGGAGCACGTGCTCGCCGCGACCTTCGGCCGGGCCGACCTGGAACGGGTCGCGCGTGGTCGGTTGCTCTTCGTCCGGTGCCCGCGTGCGTTCCTGGTCGGTGAGCTGACGGTGCCGCACCGGCCGGACCGTCTCGTCCTCGAGGTGTGCTGCACCGATCCGCCGGACGCCGAGATCATCGCGGGGCTGCGTCGGCTGCGCGCCGAGGGCTTCCAGATCGCCCTGCCCGCCTTCACCGACCGTCCCGGTCAGCGCGACTACCTTCCGTTCGCGGACTTCGTCAAGCTGGACGTGCGTGACCTCGACGTGGAGGGCGAGCCCGTGGTGCGCACCGCGCGGTCCTACGGCGCCCAGCTCGTCGGCGAGTACGTCGAAGACCCCGGTGCGCTGCAGCATGCTCGCGCCCTCGGCCTCACCCTGTTCCAGGGGAACCTGCTCGCCCGTGCCGGCATCCTCGACCGACGCGACGCCCGCCCGGTGCTCCCGTGACGACGGTCGCCCCGGATCCGTGGCTCGAAGTGGCGTCATGGACGCGGAGCAGGGCCCTCCCATCTGGCGTGATCCTCGACGTCCGGCACGGCGCGCGGCACCTCCCGCAGCAGGCGAGCCGCGTGCATCTGCCTGTGGCCCGCCAGCCGATCTGGGCGCTCGACGGCGCGCTCGTCGGGCATGAGTACCTGTACCGGTCCGAGGCCGGGCTGCCGGTGGGTGTCGACGGGTGGATGGACGAGGAGCAGGAGGGTGCCAGCGCCTCGGTCCTGGCCTCGGTGTTCGACGGCGACGGGCCTGCCGGCGACCGCCTCGTGTTCGTCAACGTCACGCGGTCCTTCCTCACCGGCGAGCGCGACCTGCCCGGATCGGTCGACCGGCTCGTGCTGGAGGTCGTCGAGTCCGTGCACGCGTCGACAGCCGTGCTCAGCGGGCTCCCGGTGCTGCGTGCCGCCGGTTACCGGATCGCGCTCGACGACTACGTCGCCACGCCTGACCAGGTGGCGATGCTCCCGTTCGCCGACTACGTCAAGGTCGATCTGCGCGACATGGTGACGTTGACCGGCCAGGCACTGGACGTCGCGCGCACGTACGGCGCGTGCCTGGTCGCCGAGCACGTCGCTGACGAGACGGCGATGCGGCAGGCCATCTCGCTCGGGTTCGACCTTCTGCAGGGCGACGTGCTGGGCGCCGCGCGCACCTGACACCTCGGACCGCACCTGCGACACCGAGAGACCGCACCGCGCTCCACCGAGCCCGGCGCCGCCCCGGGCTGACCAGCGAGGCTGCGCTGCGCCGGACGCTCAGCGACCGGCGGCCGCCGCCACCGTCAGCACGGCGCGCTCGACGGCGAACCGGGCGTCCCGCCCCTCCCCCTTGACCTCGGCATCGGCCTGGGCGACCGTCGAGATCGCCACGGCCAGGCCCTCCGGGGTCCAGCCGCGCAGCTCACGCAGGGCGCGGTCGACCTGCCACGGTGCCAGTCCCAGCTCGCGCGCCACCTCCGCGCCGCGACCGCGGACCGCGCCGACCTTGGCGAGCAGCCGCAGCCGTGCGGCCAGGGCCGCGACCAGCGGCACCGGATCGACCCCCGTGGCCAGGGCGTGCCGGAGCAGCGCGACCGCGCGGCCCGCCTCCCCCGCCACGGCCGCATCGGCCACCTGGAAGCCGCTGGCCTCGACCCGCCCGCCGTAGTAGCGCTCGACGACCGCCGGCCCGATGACGCCCGACGTGTCCGCCGTCAGCTGGGCGCACGACGACGCCAGCTCGCGCAGGTCGCTGCCCACGGCGTCGACCAGCGCCCGCAGCGCCTGGCCATCCGCCCGGCGACCCGCGCGACGCAGCTCGGCCGAGGCGAACGCCAGCTTGTCGGCGTCCGAGGTGATCGGGTCGCAGCCGACCTCGGGTGCGCCGGTCGCCCGGACCGCGTCCAGGACCGCCTTGCCCCGCTGCCCGCCGGCGTGGCACAGCACGACCACCGCCGACGGCAGCGGTGCCGCGAGGCAGCCGAGCACATCGGCCGCCAGATCGTCGCCGGCTCGCTCCAGACCGTCGATGACGACGACCTTGGAGTCGGAGAACAGGCTCGGGCTGGTCATCACCGCAAGCATCCCGGGGGTGTACTCGGCGGCATCCACCCGTTCCACGCCGACCTCGGGATCAAGGTCACGGGCGCGTGCGACGATTCGTTCGACGGCCCGCTCGGCGAGCAACGGCTCGGCACCCCGGACCAGCACGAACGGCGCAGGTTCGGCCTGCTCCCAGGTCAGCGACGAGCCGGGCGAGGTTCCGCGACCAGGGGGGCGACGGGCAGCGGGCGGCACGGGTCCAGCCTGCCAGAACCCGCCGACGGTCACGTCACCGGTCGTCCGGACCGACTCGCAGGAGCAGGGCGACGATCGCTGCGGAGACCGCCACGAGCGCGACCACGCCGACCGCCCCGGGAGCCCAGCCGACGCCGGCACCCGGGGTCGCGGCGACCGTGCGGCCGACCGCCGCGATCCACCAGCAGGCCGCCGCTCCCAGATGGGCCAGGACCAGCGCCACGCCGGGGCAGACCGGCGCGAGGAGCGCTGCACCGACCCCGAACACGGTCGCCGGTCCGACGGCCGGCGCGACCAGCACGTTGGCGACCAGGGCGTAGGCACCGACCTGTGGCCGCACGGCCAGCAGCACGGGACCGCAGGCGAGCTGGGCTGCCAGCGGGACGGCCAGTGCGGCGGCAAGGCTTCGCCCGAGCCGGGGTGCCCAGCGCTCCGTCCACACGCCCGCGAGCAGCACGATCGCCGCGGTCGCCGCGACCGACAGCACGAAGCCGAGGTCGAGCGCCAGCCAGGGGTCGGTGAGCAGCAGCAGGATCACGGCGCCGGCCAGGGCGGCCGGGGCCCGGGCGGGTCGTCCGGCGAGCAGCCCGACGAGCGAGACCGTCCCCATCACCGCCGCGCGCAGGACGCTCGGCTGGGGGCCGACGAGCAGCACGAGCAGCGTCCCTGCCGCGAGGACCGCCACCGCCCGCGCGGCCCGCGGCAGCCGGCATGCCGCCGCAGCACCCGCCACGAGCGCCCCGATGATCGCGAAGTGCGCGCCCGAGACGGCGACGAGGTGCGTCAGACCGGCCACCTTGAACGCGTCGGACAGCTCCCGGTCGATCCGGGACGTGTCGCCGAGGGCGACCCCGAGCAGCAGCGCGCCCGCGTCCCCCGGTACCCGCGCGACGACCGTCCGCGCCGAAGCACGGACCGCTCCGACCCAGCCCTCCACCCCGGCCGGCCCGCGCACGGTGGCGGCTGCTCCGTTGGCGGCCAATGTGCCGACTGCCCGGTCGGCCCGCGAGAAGGGGGCCTGCAGCCGCCCGGCGACCAGCACCACCGCGCCGGGCGCCGGACCTGGGGCTTCGGCCAGGACGACCAGCGCACCGCGGGCGCCGCTCAGCCGGCCGCGGGCCTCGATCGAGTCGACCGCGAGGGTGAACCGGACGCGCGGGCGCGCGCCGGCCCACGGTGCCGCGAGCGGAGCCGGCACGTCGGCGACGGTGCCGCGCACCGTCGCCGTCCAGCCTGCCGCGACCGCCTCGGCGAGCGGGCCCGACGAGCGCTCGTGGCGCTGTGCCGCGCCCACCACCAGGGCGCCGAGCAGGACGAGCATCGCCAGCAGGGCGGTGGCGGGGATCGCGTCCGCAGGCCGTCGGGTTCCCGTTCGGCGGCCGCGCGGGCGGCGCACGGCCGCCAGGACCAGGACGACGAGCACCGTCGCGACGCCTGCGGTCCCGACCGCGACGAGCTGCCTCGTCGGGCACAGGACGGTGACCGTCGCGCCCACCCACGCGGCTGCCGCAGCAGGGACGAGCCTCAGATCGAGGCTCTCGCCGGCCGGGCCGGACCCGCCGGCCGGGCGGGGCGGGCGCAGGCCTGTCACAGCCGAACTGACCGGCGGCACGCCGGCGGAGGGCTGGTTCATACCCGGACCAGGGGCCGCAGCCGGTCGAGCAGCGTCGGTCCGACCCCGGACACCTCGTCGAGCTCGTCGACCGACGTGAAGGGCCGACGGTCGACGATCCGCTGCGCGAGCACCGGCCCGACCCCCGGCAGCTCGTCGAGCTGCGCCAGCGACGCGCTGTTGAGGTCGACGAGGCCGTCCGCTCCGGTCGTCGGCGCGCCCGCCGCCGGCGGCACCGGCTCGCCCGGCCGGGGCACGACGACCTGCTCGCCGTCGACGAGGACACGGGCCAGGTTCAGCGCGGCGAGGTCGGCGTCACCGGTGGTCCCGCCTGCGGCGGCGACCGCGTCGACCACGCGTGAGCCGGCCGGCAGCCGGACCACCCCGGGGGCGAGCACGGCGCCCACGACGTGGACGACGACCAGCCCCGGGCTCGCCGGGGGCGTCGCGGACGCGAGGCCACCGGCCGCGACCGGCGGCGACGGGTCGGGCAGCTCGACCGGGGCACCCGGTGCCAGTGCCATCGAGCGCAGCACCACGGCGCCCACGACGAGCCCGACCGCCAGCGCTGCCGTCCCGGCGACCCGCCAGGAGACGGTCCACCGCACGCGTCGGGTCTCCCGCGAGCGCCGCACGCCCCCGGGTGCCGGTTCGTCGTCCGCGGCGTCGAGCGGGTCGGGGTGGTTCCGCCCGTACGCGTCGGCGGCGACCCGCACGGCGGCGGGGACCCAGCCGCGGGCCGCCGCGTCGGAGGGATCGCCCTCGTCCTGGCGTTGGCCGGCCGGAGCGGATGGCGAGGGCTGGTCGGCCGCCGACGCACCCTGGGCCGGTCGGGCAGTCAGGCCGTGCAGGCGCCTGACCGCGGCGGAGCGGTCGACCGGGGACACCCCCGCACGCTAGGTGGGACGCCCGAACGGGACAGGCGCACGCCCGCTCCGTGCGGGCAGCCGTGCCCGCACCTGGGCTGTGGGCGGCTGAGCCCACGGCGCGCCCTGGTGCGGCGGCGGCCCGAGGTCGCCGGGGTTCAGGCCGGTACGACGACCACGGCGAGCAGCCCCGGGCCGACGTGGGCGCCGAGCACGGCGCCGGCCTCGGCGACGATCACCTCGCGGAGACGGGGCCCGATCGCGGCCGAGACGTGCGCCGCCAGCTCGGCCGCGAGGTCGGGCTCGCCGAGGTGGTGGACGACGAGCCGCACCCGGTCGTGCCCGGCGGCCGCCGCGACCGCGACCGCCTCGAGCCGGCCCCGCGCGGCCCGGCGGGTGCGGATCTTCTCGGCCACCACCAGGTGGCCGTCGGCGACCGTCAGCAGCGGGCGCAGCCCGAGCACGGTGCCCAGCGCGGCGATCGGCGCCGAGAGCCGGCCCCCGCGCCGCAGGTGCTCGAGGGAGTCGACGAGGAACCAGACCTGCGCGGCCGAGGCGGCGGCCCGGGCCGCGGCCGCGACCTCGTCGGCCGGCACAATTGGCGGTCGGTGCAGCGCCTCCGGCAGGTGGCGCAGTGCGGCGGGGTCGAGCAGGTCACGCAGGCCGCGCCCGCGATGCGGTGCTCCGGTCGGCGCGTGGTCGTGCTCGTCGGGCGGCTCGACGAGCCGTTGCTCAGCCGGCACGCCGGCTGCGGTCCAGGCGGCCGCCAGTGCTGCCGAGCCGAGCGCCATCGCGGCGGTCCGGCTGTCCACGACGTGCACCGGCAAGGGCGCGCGCTCGGCAGCGGCGTGCGCGGCGGCGACCGTCCCGGACAGCTCTCCGGACAGGTGCACGGACACCACCGCCTCCGCGCCGGCCGCGGCAGCCCGCTGGTAGGCGAGCGAGAACGCCTCCGGCGCCGGCTGCGACGTCGACACCTTCGCACCCCGGCGCAGCGCGTCGACCAGGGCCGAAGGCGTCAGCGAGACGCCCTCGACGTAGCGGCGGCCGTCGACGACGACGTCGAGCGGCACCACCGTGATCCCCCACCGTGCTGCGGCCCCCGGAGGGAGCCCCGCGGTGGAGTCGGTGACGACCGCGACCCGTCGGCGGGCGGAGCGCACCACGCTCAGGCCGGCACCACGTTGACGAGCTTGGGCGGCACGACGACCACGGTGCGCACGCCTCGACCGTCGAGGGCGCGCTGCACGCCCGGGTCGGCCAGCGCGAGAGCCTGCAGCTCGTCCCTCGTCGCCGACGGCGACACCTCGGCGCGGCCCCGGACCTTGCCGGCCACCTGGAAGACGCAGGTCACCGTCTCCTCGACCAGGTACTGCGGGTCGGCCACCGGGAACGGCGCGTACGTCAGCGACTGGTCGTGCCCGAGCCGGGACCACAGCTCCTCGGCGATGTGCGGGGCCACCGGTGCCGTCATCAGCACCAACGGCTCGACCGCGGCCCGGGGCACCCGGTCCAGCGTCGTCAGGTAGTTGTTGAGCACGATGAGCTTGGCGATCGCGGTGTTCATCCGCATCCCCGCCATGTCGGCCCGGACGTCGGCGATCGCACGGTGCAGGGCGCGCAGCGTCTCGGTGCTCGGCTCGTCGTCGACCACCGTGGTCCGGCCGGTCGTCTCGTCCACGACGTTGCGCCACAGCCGCTGGAGGAACCGCTGCGCGCCGACGACGGCACGCGTCTCCCACGGCCGGGACAGGTCCAGCGGACCCATCGACATCTCGTAGACCCGCAGGGTGTCCGCGCCGTAGGCGGCGTACATGTCGTCCGGCGAGACGACGTTCTTCAGGGACTTGCCGATCTTGCCGTACTCGCGGTTGACCGGGTCGCCGTCCCAGGAGAAGCCGGTGGCCGACACCGGGTCCTCGACGACCTCCTCGGCCGGCACGTAGACACCGCGCTCGTCGGTGTAGGCGTACGCCTGGATGTAGCCCTGGTTGAACAGCGTGTAGAACGGCTCGCCGGCGGTGACGTGGCCCAGGTCGTAGAGCACCTTGTGCCAGAACCGGGCGTACAGCAGGTGCAGCACCGCGTGCTCGACGCCGCCGATGTACAGGTCGACGCCGCCGATCGAGTCGGCCGGCTGCTCGCCGTGGCCCGGGCCCATCCAGTACCGCTCCAGCACCGGGTCGATCACCTGCCCGGTGGCGTGCGCAGGGTCCAGGTAGTGCAGGTAGTACCAGCACGAGCCCGCCCAGTTGGGCATCGTGTTGGTGTCCCGGCGGTAGACCTGGGGCCCGTCGCCCAGGTCGAGGGTGACGTTCACCCAGTCCTCGTTGCGGCCCAGGGGCGCCTCGGGGACCGAGTCCGCGTCGTCCGGCTCGAACAGCCGCGGCGAGTAGTCCGGCACCTCGGGCAGGGTGACCGGCAGGGCGTCGTCGGGCAGCGCGATCGGCAGGTCGTCCTCGTCGTACACCACCGGGAACGGCTCGCCCCAGTAGCGCTGCCGGCTGAACAGCCAGTCGCGCAGCCGGTAGGTGGTGCGCGCCTCGCCCTGGCCGTGATCAGCCAGCCACGCGACGATCCGGTCCTGGGCCTCGTCGACCGACAGCCCGTCGAGGCTGACCTCGTCGTTGGCGGAGTTGATCACGGAGCCGTGGTCGGTCCGCGCACCCTCGCCGTCGCCGGCGACCGTGTAGACCACCGGCAGGCCGTAGGCCAGGGCGAAGGCGTAGTCGCGCTCGTCGCCGCCGGGCACGGCCATGATCGCGCCGGTGCCATAGCCCATCAGCACGTAGTCCGCGGTGAACACCGGCAGCAGCGAACCGTTGACCGGGTTCGCCGCCAGGTGGCCGGTGAACACACCGGTCTTGCGCCCGGCGTCGGCCTGGCGCTCCACCGCGGACCGGCCCGCCGTCTCGGCGCGGTACGCGGCGACGGCGGCCGCCGGGTCCTCGTACCCGCCGGTCCAGCTCGACCGCGTCCCGTCCGGCCAGGCCGCGGGCACCTCGTCGAGCAGCGGGTGCTCCGGGGCGACCACCATGAACGTCGCTCCGAACAGGGTGTCCGGTCGGGTGGTGAAGACCTCGAGGAGCTCGCCCCCGACGACGTCGAACCGGACGGTCGCGCCCGTGGAGCGGCCGATCCAGTGCCGCTGCATGAGCTTGACCTTCTCCGGCCAGTCGATCCGGTCCAGGTCGTCGGCCAACCGGTCGGCGTAGGCCGTGATCCGCATGTTCCACTGCCGCAGGCTCCTGGCGAACACCGGCATGTTGCCGCGCTCGGACCGGCCGTCGGCGGTGACCTCCTCGTTCGCCAGCACGGTGCCCAGGCCGGGTGCCCAGTTCACCGGGGTGTTGCTGAGGTAGGCCAGGCGGTGCGCGTCCAGCACGGCGCGCTGCTGTCGGCGGGTCAGCTCCGCGTACGACGAGCCCGCGGGCACCCCGTCGATCCCGTCCGGCACGGCGCGCGTGCCGGCCAGCAGCTCCGCCTCGAGCTCGCCGATCGGCCGGGCCCGCCCGGTGCCACCGTCCGGGCGCACCGCGCTCTCGTCGTACCAGGCGTTGAAGATCTGCAGGAAGATCCACTGCGTCCAGCGCATGTAGCCCGGGTCGATGGTGGCGAACGAGCGCCGCGGGTCGTGCGCCAGGCCGAGCCGGCGCAGCTGGCGCCGCATGATGGCGATGTTCGCCTCGGTGGTGGTCCGGGGGTGCTGGCCGGTGGCCACCGCGAACTGCTCGGCCGGCAGGCCGAACGCGTCGAAGCCGAGCGCGTGCAGGACGTTGTCGCCGCACATCCGGCGGAACCGGCCGACGACGTCGGTGGCGATGTACCCCAGCGGGTGCCCGACGTGCAGGCCCGCCCCGGACGGGTACGGGAACATGTCCATGACGAAGAACGCCCGGCTCGCCGGGTCGGCGTGACGGCCCTGGCCATCGGTGAGGTCGCCGGTCGGGTTGGGCGTGGCGAAGGTCGCGCGCGCGTCCCACTCGTCCTGCCAGTGCTCCTCGATCTGCGCGGCCAGGGCGGGGGTGTACCGGAAGGGCGTCTCGGTGCCGGTGGTGGGGGTGTCCTGCGACGACATCACCCGGGGAGTTTATCGGCGGGCGGCATGCCCCCCGACCGATCCGGACAGCCGGCTCCAGGGTGCGGCGGAGGCCCTCGCTCCTAGACTTCGGCCATGTCGCAGAACCCGGACGAGGCAACCCAGGCCACGGTCGCCCAGCTCCAGGCCCGGGCGGCGCGAGCCGCGGCCGACGCGGCGGAGGCCCGCGCCAAGGCTGCGGAGGCGTCGGCCGTGGCGGCTGCCGCCGAGCTGGCCGCGGCGCAGCACCCGGTGACGAGCCCCACCACCCCGGCGCCGGGCGGCGTGACGAGCCCGACGCCCGAGCCGACGACCCAGCCCGCCGCCCCGGCGGCCCCGACGGGCACCTCGCCGCTGGCGCAGAAGGTCCAGGCCGGTTACTCCTTCTCCGGGCCGACCCTCGACCTCGGTGTGCTGCTCGAGGACGGCGCGCCGGTCCCCTCCGCCCGGGTCGGGATCCCGCTGGGCATGCTCAACCGGCACGCCCTCGTCGCCGGCGCGACCGGCACCGGCAAGACCCGCACGCTGCAGCTCATGGCGGAGCAGCTGTCCGCCGCCGGCGTCCCGACGTTCGTCGCCGACATCAAGGGCGACCTCACCGGGATGGTGGTTCCGGGCACGCCGAGCGACAAGCTCCTCGCCCGCACCCAGGCGCTCGGTCAGCAGTGGTCCCCGACGGGGTTCCCGGTCGAGTTCTACGCCTTGGGCGGCCTGGGCCACGGCGTGCCGGTGCGCACGACGATCTCCGAGTTCGGCCCGCTGCTGCTGGGCAAGGTGCTCGGGCTCAACCAGACGCAGGAGTCGAGCCTCGGCCTGATCTTCCACTGGGCCGACCAGAAGGCGCTGCCGCTGGTCGACCTCAAGGACCTGCGTCAGACGGTCACCTACCTGACGTCCGACGAGGGCAAGGAGGAGCTCAAGGGCATCGGCGGGCTGTCGCCGGCGACCGCGGGGGTGATCCTGCGCGAGCTGGTGACGTTCGAGTCGCAGGGCGCCACCGCGTTCTTCGGTGAGCCCGCGTTCGAGGCGTCCGAGCTGCTGCGCACGTCCGCCGACGGGCGTGGCGTGGTCTCCGCGATGGAGCTGCCCGCGGTGCAGGACCGTCCGGCACTGTTCTCGACGTTCCTCATGTGGCTGCTGGCCGAGCTGTTCCAGGCCCTGCCGGAAGTGGGCGACCCGGAGAAGCCCCGGCTGATGTTCTTCTTCGACGAGGCGCACCTGCTGTTCGCCGATGCCTCCCAGGAGTTCCTCGACGAGGTGATCCGCACCGTCCGGCTGATCCGGTCCAAGGGCGTCGGGATCGTGTTCGTCACGCAGAGCCCGAAGGACCTGCCGGCCGATGTGCTGGGTCAGCTGGGCAGCCGGGTGCAGCACGCGCTGCGCGCGTTCACGCCCGACGACGCCGCTGCCCTGCACGCCGCAGCCCGCACCTACCCCTCTTCGTCGTACGACCTGGAACAGGTGCTCCAGCAGCTCGGCACCGGCGAGGCGATCGTCACGGTGCTCGACGACCGCGGCACCCCCACCCCGGTGGCCTGGACCCGGCTGTACGCACCGCGGGCGTCGATGGCGGCCGCTCCGGACGCGACGGTGCTGGCCGCCGTCGCGGCGTCACCGCTGTCGGCGACGTACGGCACACCGGTGGACCGGGAGTCCGCCTACGAGATGCTGTCGGCCAAGGCCGCGCAGAGCGCCGCCGCGCGGCAGGCCCAGGCCGAGCAGGCGGCGCAGGACAAGGCGCAGCAGGACGCCGAGCGGGCTTCGCGACCGTTGTCGTCGCGATCGGCCTCGTCGAGCCCGTTCGACGAGCTCCTCAAGGCGGCCAACAGCCCGCTGGCCCGCCAGATCACGCGGTCGGTGCTCGGCACGCTGCTCAAGCGCTGACCCGGCGGCAACGGCACGCCGCACGGCCCGCGGGCCGGGCTACGGCGCGGCGGTGAGCCAGATGGCCGAGGCCGCCGTCTCGCCCAGGTCGGTGCGGGCGCCGTCCGGCAGGGTCACCGAGACGACGCCGGCGACCTGCTGACGGCGCACCGCGACATGGGCGTCGAGGACCAGGCCGATCCCGGCGAGGTAGCGCAGCAGCTCGGGGTCGGCGTCCGAGATCCGGGCGACGACCCAGCTCCCCGGCTCGCTGTCCCACAGGGTTCGGGCCGGCGGTACACGGACCGCACCGTCCGGGCCCGGGATGGGGTCGCCGTGCGGGTCGCGGACGGGGTCGCCGAGCAGGGTCGCGATCCGCTCGACGAACGCGTCGGAGACAGCGTGCTCGAGGACCTCGGCCTCGTCGTGCACCTCGTCCCAGCCGAAGCCGAGCTGTGCGACGAGGAACGTCTCCAGCAGCCGGTGCCGGCGGACCATCTGCAAGGCGTGCGCATGACCGGCCTCGGTCAGGCCGACCGCGCCGTAGGGCTCGTGGCTCACCAGGCCCGCCTCGACCAGACGGCGCACCGTCTCGGAGACGGTCGACGTGCCGACGCCGAGCCGTGCCGCCAGTGCCTTCGTCGTCACCGGGCGGTCGGTCCACTCCTGCGCCGACCAGATGACCTTGAGGTAGTCCTGGGCGACCGGGGTCAGCGACTGCGTCGCACCGGGCTCGATCACCCCGCCAGCGTAGGGGCCCGGCGCACTACTGGTAGGTGACCAGGTCGGGTGTGGGCTGGATCGCGTAGGTGGACTGCGGGTCGAGCATCGCCGGGGTGTCCTCGTCGTAGAAGTTCTTCCAGCCCCAGTGGATCCCGGCCGGTGCCCCTTGGCGGATGGCGTTCCAGGTGTCGACCTTCGCGGCCTGGCCGCCTTGGCCGTCGACGTGGATCACCATCGCCAGCTCGTCGTGCGACATGTCGAGCCGTTCGCGGTCGGTGATCATCCGGAGCATGAACTGGTGCAGGATCAGCATCTTCTGCGGCAGGTGACGGTCGGCGACCAGCTGGGCCAGCCACGCCGCCACGGCGTTGACCTCGTCGATGCCGACGTGACCGATCTGCTTCAGGTGCACCTGGTTCGGCTCGAGCCGCCACTCCGGGTCGAGCGCCAGGCTGACGTACGGCAGCTCGAGCAGCGGCTGGTACAGCTTCGCCTGGGTGAGGAAGTCGGTGCGCCCGGGCTGCAGGTCGAGCACGACGGTCAGCCCCGCGTCGCCAGCCGCCTGGACCAGCGGCAGCAGGTCGGCGACCGGTCGCTCGTTCGAGTAGTTGCCGTCCGTGCCCGGCCCCGCCGACGCGATCGTGGCGATGATCTCCACGCCGGGGACCACCGCGTCCGCCGTCAGCGCCCGGTACGGCTCGGCGTGCGCCTGGGCACGGGCGATGGTCGCCGGGACGTCCTGCTCGCCGAGCACGCCGAGCGACGGCATCCCGGGGCTGCCGTAGAGCGCGACGTAGCGCTTGCCCGTCAGCGCGTCGTCCTGCGGGAAGTACAGCTGGCCGCCGCCCGGCAGCTGCACCCCGGTCGCCGCGGCCGCCACGCGCTCCGCGAGCCGGTCCGCCGGACCGAACCCGGCACCGAGGGCCAGCACGTGCGCGGGCTTGGCCCGGGCCAGCGCCTCGACGGCCGACGAGGTCGCACGGGGGTCTGCGGCGGGCACGTCCAGCACCGGCAGGCCGGCCGCCCGCACGGTGGCGAGGACGGCGAGCGGGACGGGACCGGCCCCAGTCAGCGCGACGGTGGCGGCGGGCGCCGGGGCGAGCCGGGTGCGCGGCAGCACGTCGCCCGGGGGGGTCAGCGGTCGCGGGACGACGGCAAGCCCGGTACCCGCGCCCGACAGGGCGGGGGCCGGGGTCACCCCAGGGCCCGGCGTCGCAGCCGATCCGAGGCCCGGCCCCTCTGCCGGGCTGCCCGCCGCCAGCACGCCGGTCCCGGGGCGGCCGAGGGCGGTGACGGCCGCCGCCTCCCCACCTTCGGCCACGACCACCGGCGCACCGAATCCTTGTCCAGTCGCCGCGGCCAGCGTCGCCGCGCCAGCACCGCCGGGCACCCGGACCACCCGTGGGCCGAACGGAACGGCCACGGCACCCACGGCCAGCACCGCTTCGGTGCCCAGCCGCGCCAGCTCAGCGGGCACGCCGGTCGCGGCATCGGGCGTGGGTGTGGCGCCGGCGGGCGGTGCAGACGGGACGAGCAGCAGGGGCGCTCCGAGCGCGACCGCCGCACTCGCCCCGGTCAGCTGGGCCGCGACGTCGTCGGCCGCGGCGAGGACGACCACCGGTGCGGCGGCGTAGATCGCCCGACTGGTGTCGATCGCCGCCTTCACCGGGTCGGTGACATCGACCACGGCGGCCGGTCCGGACGCAGCCGCCGCACGGAACGGCGCAGGCGCAGGCGTGGGACGGGGGCTGGCCGTCGCCGGCCGGGTGCCCGACGAGGCGTCCGCTGCCGGGGGTCCTCCGGTGCCGTCCGTGCAGCCGGCGAGTGCAGTGGTGACCAGGACGAGCGCCGCGGCGAGTCGGCACAGATGGCTCAGCCGCACGCCTCCCCCTCCGCCGTCGGGCCAGGTCCGGGACAGTCTAGGTCGGCACTTCCCCATGGGCCGGGAGCACGGGCCAGGATCGGCACATGGCCATCACACCGGGCGACCCGAGCGAACAGGCCCGCGGCTATGCCGCCGACCAGGTCCGGCGCCTGCACGAGCTCGGGCCGGCCGCGGCCGACGGGGACAGCGACGCCGTGCACGACGCGCGGACCGCAACGCGCCGGCTTCGTACCGCCCTGTCGGTGTGCGGACCGCTGCTGCCCGCACCGGACCGGATGGCCCGCACCGGGCTGCGCGACCTCGGCCAGGCCCTGGGGGCGGTCCGGGACCCGCTGGTCCAGCTGGCCTGGCTGCGCGACGCCCTGGCCTCGCGCACGGACGACGACCCGCGGGCCCTCGCCCGGCTGGAGGAGGACCGGACGGCCACCCGGCAGGAGGGACTCGACGCCCTGCGCCGGCTGCTCCGGGCGCCCGGCCACGCCCACCTGATGGCCGAGCTCGACGGGCTCGTCGCGGTCGCGTGGCAGCCCGACGACGGCAGGATCGCCCGCCGCTCGCGACGGGAGTGGCGAGCGTTGGACCGAGAGCTGGCCGCCGCCGACGCCGCCGCACCCGACGAGCGGGACGCCGCGCTGCACGCGGCCCGCCGCCAGGCACGTCGTACCCGGTACGCCTACGAGGTCGTCGGCGGCGACGACGCGATGCGCAGCGCCGCCCTCGCCGAGCGACTCCAGGAGACGCTCGGCAGGCAGCACGACGCGGTGCTGGTGCGTGCAGTCATCGCCCGGGCCGCGGCGGCTGCCGCCGCGGCCGGCGAGGACACCTCCGCCTACCGCTGGCTGGACCGCCGGGCTGCGCACGCGGCCGACCGGGCCATCCGGGCCGCCGGACGGGCGGCCACGCGGGCGCGCGACCAGGGGCACCGGCTTCGGCCGCGGTGACAGCGTCAGGTGTCGACGCGCCGGTTGGTGCCGAGCCCGGTGAGGAAGGTCGGGCCGGTCCGGGCCAGCTCGGCCGCGAACTCGTCGGCCCACGTCGAGTACGGCGCGCGGGCCAGGGCGTCGTTGGCGAACCGGGGGTCCACGGTCACCTCGGTGACCAGGAACGACGGGATCGCCAGGTCGGTCACCGGTCCCCCGCGCTCCACCTCGGCGACGACCAGGGGGGCGTTGCGACCGGCGAACACGTCGATCACCCAGCCGTCCTCGCCGAGCCAGACGGCGTGCCGCAGCTTGGCGACCCGTCCCCCGCCCCGGCGGATCACCTGGACCGCCACGGTCGGGTCGATCTCCCGCTCGGCCTCGTACCGGGTGCCGGCGTTCATCGGGCCCTTGACCGTCACGGCCCCGAAGTCGACCCGGTCGACGTGCGCCTCGAGCAGGCCGAGCTCGTCGAGGGCGGGGTCGACCACCGCCGGCACGCCGGGGATCTGCGCCCGCACCCGCACCGCATAACCCTCGTCGGACAACAGGTAGCTCTGCACGATGAGCGTCGGGTTCGCCTCGAGCAGATCCGGCGGCACCTCACGCGCGACGAACCGGCGTTCGAACTCGAAGTCGCCATTTCCGGAGTCGCTCACCGGGACCTCCCTTCGACGTGGTCGAGCGTAGCCAGGCAGAGTGCCACACTCGCGGACATGGACGACGCGCCGGGCAGGTACGCCCCCGACGACCACCTGAAGACCCGCACCCGGCTGGTCGCGGCCGCCTACGTCGTGCTCTGCCGGCCGGGCACCGAGCGGTACGAGGTGCTGCTGCAGCTGCGCCGCGGCACCGGGTACATGGACGGGCACTGGGCGACTTTGGCCGGGCACGTCGACCCCGGGGAGTCGGTGCACGAGGCCGCGGTGCGGGAGGCCGCCGAGGAGGCCGGGATCGTCGTCGACCCGGACGACCTGGTGCCGTTGACGGTGCTGCACCGCTTCGAGCGGGGCGGCCCGGACGTCGAGCAGCGGATCGACGTGTTCTTCTCCACCACCCGCTGGCGTGGTGTGCCGACCGTGCGCGAGGCGAACAAGGCCGCCGCGATGGGCTGGTTCCCGATCGACGAGCTGCCCGAGCCCGTGGTGCCGCACGAGCGCCTGGTGCTCGAGACGATGGCCGACGGCTCGCCGCTGCCCGCGGTGCTCTCCCTGCCGAGCTGACCGGGCGTGACCTCGGCGATCTGACGGGCTGGCGTCAGCCGGTGTTCTGCAGGCCGGCCGCGATCCCGTTGACCGAGAGCAGGAGCAGCCGGCGCAGGTCGTCGGCCCGCTCCGGGGCCTCACCGGTGCGCAGCCCGCGCAGCGCCCGCAGCTGGAGCAGGCTGAGCGAGTCGACGTAGGGGTTGCGCAGCGCGACGGCCCGGCCGAGCACGCGGCGCTGGGCGAGCAGGGCGTCCGTCCCGGTCGCCACGAGCACCCACCGCTTGGTCAGGGCCAGCTCGTCGAGCACGGCGGCCGACAGCTCGTCGCGCCCGCCGAGGGCCAGGTAGCGCGCGGCGATCCGCGGGTCGGTCTTGGCCAGCGACATCTCGGCGTTGTCGATGAGCGTGTTGAACAGCGGCCACTCCTGGTACGCCG
Source organism: uncultured Actinomycetota bacterium (assembly GCA_963769855.1). Taxonomy (GTDB): domain Bacteria; phylum Actinomycetota; class Actinomycetes; order Actinomycetales; family Cellulomonadaceae; genus Cellulomonas. Next base: position 808,068 of record CAVYNN010000008.1, on the reverse strand, counting down.
TGCGCAGCAGCTCCGGGTCGCCCACCGAGTCCAGGGCGGTGCCAAGCCCGTACCAGGCGGCGAGGTTGATCCGCGCCTGGGACCAGGAGAACACCCACGGGATCGCCCGCAGGTCGTCCAGGCTGGACACCGCCAGGCCGCGCCGGGCGGGCCGCGACCCGATCGGCAGCAGGCCGAGCTCCTCCAGCGGCGTCACCTGGGCGAACCACTCCGCGAAGCCCTCCGTGCGGACCAGCGCGTGGAAGTGCTCCCGGGAGGCCACGTCGAGCGCCGAGGCGAGCGAGGCGAACCGGCGCGTCGCATCGGCGTTGCGCTTCTCCACCGACGGGGCGCCGACCAGCAGCATCGCGGCCGTCACCTGCTCGATGTGCCGGGCCGCGATGGTCGGGTCGCCGTAGCGGGCGAAGATCACCTCGCCCTGCTCGGTCAGCTTGAACCGACCGTCCACGCTGCCCGGCGGCTGCGCCAGCAGCGCGCGGTTGGCCGGGCCGCCGCCCCGGCCGAGCGCACCGCCCCGGCCGTGGAACAGGGTCAACCGGATCCCGTGCCGCTTGGCCCACGCGGTGATCTCGCGCTGGGCCTGGTCCAGGGCGAGGGTGGCGGAGACCGGCCCGACGTCCTTGGACGAGTCCGAGTAGCCGAGCATGACCTCCAGCTGCCGGCCGGTCTGGCCGAGCCGGCGCTGCACCTGCGGCAGGGCGAGCGAGCCGTCGAGGATGTCGACGCTCGCCCGCAGGTCGGCCAGCGTCTCGAAGAGCGGCACGACATCGATCACCGGGATGTCCCGGTCCGCGCCGATGTAGGCGTACTCGGCGAGCTTGTACACCGCCGCCAGGTCGGCGACCGACTGCGTGAACGACACGATGTAGCGCCGCACCGCGGTCACGCCGAACCGCCGCTGCACCGTGCCGATCGCCCGGAACGTGTCGAGCACCTCGAGCGTCTGCGGCTGGAGCACCCCGTCCAGGCTGTGCAGCTCGACGTCGGCGATGGCTGCGGCGTGCACCGCCGAGTGCTGCCGCACCTCGAGCTCGGCCAGGTGGAAGCCGAAGGTCCGCACCTGCCAGAGCAGCTTCTGCAACCGGCCGTACGCCGCTCGCGGTGCCCCGGCCTTGAGCAGCGAGTCCTGCACGACGCCGAGCTCGGCCTCCAGCTCGGCCGGGTCCCGGTAGGCCAGGTCCGCGTCCCGGCGCCGGGTGGCGGCGATCCGTTCGGCGACGACGAGCAGCACGCGGCGGTGCGGCTCGTTCGGCGACTCCGCCGCCATCCGGGCGGTGACGGAGTCGGCCAGGGCCCGCTGGCGCTGCCACAGCGCGACCAGAGCGCTGGACGGCGGCGCGTTGCCGGCATCTAGGGTCAGCCCCTCGGCGGCCGCCCGGGCCGAGGCCTCCAGGGCGGTCAGGGCGTGCTCGGAGGCCAGGGCCGCGGCGGCGCGCGTCACCTCGGCGGTGACGTTGGGGTTGCCGTCCCGGTCACCGCCGATCCACGTGCCGAGCCGCGCCCACGCCTGCACGACCGGGGCGGTGGTGCCGGCGCGGTCGCCGAGCAGCCAGTCGTCGAGCCGCCGGTACACCGCCGGCAGCGTGTCGGCCAGGGTCGCGTCGAACACGTCGAGGACCGTGGCGACCTCGTCGAGCACGGTCGGCTTGCTGGCCCGCAGCGGCGACGTGCGCCACAAGGTGTCGATCTCGGCGAGCATCCGGCGTTCGTTCTCGGCCAACGTCATGCCGCCGGGGTGCAGCGCGTCCCGCTCGGCGACGAGGGCGGCGATCCGCCGGATCGACCGGGCCACGGCGCGCCGGCGGGCCTCGGTCGGGTGGGCGGTCAGCACCGGACGGAACTCGAGACGCTGCAGCGCGGCCCGGGCCTCGTCCTCGCCCACCTCGGCTGCGAGCTGCTCGTAGGCGGCGGGCAGCGAGTCGTCGGGCGCGGTCTGCCGCGGCGAGAGCGACGCCTCGCGCTCGCGCAGCTGACGCACGCGGTGGTACTCCTCGGCGAGGTTCGCCAGGTGGAAGTAGCAGGTGAACGCCCGGGCCACCTGGTCGGCCCGCGCCAGGTCGAGCCCGGCGACCAGCTCCTCGGCCTGGACCAGGGCGTCGGAGTCGGGTTCGTCGTGCGCCCGGATGGCCAGCTCGCGCAGCCGCTCGACGTCCTGGTAGAGGCCGTCTCCCCCGGACTCGCGCAGCACCTTGCCGAGGAGCCCGCCGAGCATCCGCACGTCGTTGCGCAGCGGCTCGGGAACCTCGTGGCGCGCCAGTCCGCGGGCAGGGACGTCCGATGCGGTCACGGGGCCCACCGTAGGGCCAAGGTCCCGCCGACGTCGCCAGCGTCCGTTCCACGCAGATTTTGTTGTAGCGTCAACTTTTTGCTAGCCTGGTCCGGTGACGACGAGCTCCGAGGTCCGCTGGCTGACCGCCGACCAGCTGCGGGCATGGGTCGGGCTGCTCTCCGTCGTCGAGCTGCTGCCCGCCGCGCTGGACTCCCAGCTGCGGCGCGACTCCCACCTGACCCACTTCGACTACCAGGTGCTCGCGATGCTCTCCGAGGCACCGGGACGGCGGCTGCGGATGACGACCCTCGCCCTGCGCACCAGTGCCACGCTGCCCCGGCTGTCGCACGTCGCCGAACGGCTCGAGGCGCGCGGGCTCGTCGAGCGCAGCCCGAACCCCGACGACGCGCGGGCGACCGACGCGCACCTGACCGAGGCCGGCTGGCAGATGCTGGTCGCGGCGGCCCCCGGGCACGTGTGCACCGCGCGCGCCCTGGTCATCGACGCACTGACCGACGAGCAGGTCGCCCAGCTCGAGCAGATCACCGCCGTGCTGCTCAACCGCCTCGACCCCGAGGACCGGCTCGCCCGCCGCAGCTGACCCCCGCGGTTTCCTGACGATCGCGGCGCGATCCACGCCCGAGATGTCGGAAGACCGGGCGGAGGCCACGAGGCTCAGCTGGTGCAGGCGCCCGAGGAGACCGTGCTGTCCAGGCCGGAGGCCTGCGCCACCACGGGCAACAGCTCCGCGGTCGTCATCGCGAACCCGAGGTCGGGGTTCTTCTCGGCCCGGGCGAACACCAGGCCGGCCGCCTGGCCTGCGGTGGTCAGCAGCGGACCGCCGGAGTTGCCGGGCCGCACCTGCGCCGCGAGGGCGTAGATCTCACGGTCCGTGGCACCGTGCCCGTAGATGTCCGGGAGCGGCGTGGTCTCGACGGCGACCACCTGCGCGCCGCCGGAGGTGAGCGGGCCGCCGTAGGGGTACCCCTGCACGACGGCGACGCTGTTCGCCGCCAGGGTCGGGGCGATCGTCAGCACCGGCGCCTGCAGATGGTCGACCGCGATCACCGCCAGGTCGTTGACCGGGTCGAAGTAGACGATCCGGCCCTGCCGCGCCGGAGCTCCCGGGAGCTCGACGACCGGCCGATCGACCCCGGCCACGACGTGCGCGTTGGTCACCACACGGTCGGGCGCGATGACGAACCCGGACCCGGTGGAGCTGGTGCCGCACGCGTACGCCGTCCCGGCGATGCGCGCCACCGACCGCGCCGCCTGGGCCAGCGCCGGGTCGGCGAGGTCGACGCTCGGGATCGTCGGCGTGATGCCGGGCAGCAGCAGGTCGAGCTGGGGCAGCCCCTGGGCGAGCACCGCCTGGCGCACCGAGGCCAGCGCCCGACTGACCGGCGCGGGGGTCAGCCGGTCGATCGTGTGCAGCACGCGCGAGGAGGCCACCGCCGGTGCCACCACCGGGACACCGGTCGCGGCGATCGCGGAGCCGACGAACGACGCGGCGATCGCGGCCACCACGAGGTTGGCGACGCCACCCAGCACGCGGTCGACCGGCTTGAGCGGGGTCCGGTCGACGCCGCGGCGCAGCACACCGCCGAGCGACGCGCCGGCCGAGCCGCCGAGCAGCGGCAGCAGGATGGCGACCAGGACGACGATCGGGCCCCGCCAGGTGGACGACGGCAGTGCGTCGTTGACCACGGGCACCAGCCAGAACGCGGCGACCCCACCGACGACCAGCCCGAGCAGGCCGCCCAGCGTGCCGAGCAGGCCACGGGACAGCCCGCCGACGAAGGCCGCGAGCAGGACGAGGGCGAGGAGCAGGTCGACGAGGAGCATCGGGCCCATCCTTGCGCCCACCGCGGGCGCGCGCTCGTCACGCCCCGCCGGCGCCCTAGGCAACCGCGGCAGGCCCCAGGTAGCGTCCAGCTCGCAGCGGCAGGAGAGGAGCGGGGTCATGGCGGACGACATCGACATCTCGCACCGGATCGGTGTGCTGGTCGACGAGGAGCGACGGCTGCGCGAGCAGCGATCGGCCCGCGCGATCGCACCCGACGACGAGCGGGCCCGCCTGTCGGCGATCGAGGTCGAGCTCGACCAGTGCTGGGACCTGCTACGTCAGCGCGCCGCGCTGCGCGAGGCCGGTGGCGATCCTGACCAGGCCGCGGTGCGCCCGCCCGGCGTCGTCGAGAACTACCAAGGCTGAGGTCTGTCGGGCTCGTCCCCTCAGCGCGTGGCACCTGCCGTCGGCAGGCGGTACGAGAGCCAGAGGCTCCCGGACGACGTCGGTACGGCCCGCACCAGCTCGAGCTCCCGCCGGTCCCCCGGGGCGAGGTCGCCGAACAGGCGGCGGCCCTCGGGGTCGAGCACGCGACCCACCGCCAGGCACAGCTCGTCGACCAGGCCCTGCGCGAGGAGCGCCTGCGCCAGGCGGACGCTGCCGTGGACGCCGATGTCTCCACCCGGCTGCGCCGCGAGGCCGCGCACCAGGGCCGCGAGATCCGTCCCGGGCACAGGCTGCGCACGGGACCACGCGCGGGTCAGGGGCGAGGAGGTCACCACGTACTTGTCCACCCCGTTGATGAAGTCCGCGAACGGCTGCTCGTCGGATGTGGGCCAGTACCCGGCCCACTCGTCGTAGGTGCGGCGCCCCAGCAGCACCGCGTCCTGCGCCGCGACCATCTCGGCCTCGAGCCGCACCAGGTCGTCGTCGAACACCGGCGGACCGGGCCGGCCACCGGTCTCCGGGAAGTAGCGGTCCGGGCTGTCGACGCCGCCGTCGAGCGACATCAGGCTGTAGAGGACGACCTTGCGCATCGCTCGATGGTACGGACCGGCGTGCCGCTCGACCTGGCGAGCCGATCGTCGGTGCCGGCGGTGGCCCGGACCCCGGACTGGCGCGTGCTCAGGGTCGCCTTACCGTGGGGCGCATGGCCCGAGCAGCTGCGCCCCGAGTCCCCCTCGCCCAGGCGACACCCGCCCAGCGCCGCGTGCTCGTCGTCGCGATCCTGGCGACCTTCGTCGCCTTCCTCGACGCCACCGTGGTCACCGTCGCCCTCCCGGCGATCGGCCGCGACCTGGGTGGGACGAGCGAGCAGACGCTGGTGCTCCAGCAGTGGGTGGTCGACGCCTACCTGGTGATGCTCGGCGCGCTCATCCTGGTCGCCGGCTCGCTGTCCGACGTGCACGGGCGGCGGCGGGTGCTGGCGGTGGGCCTGGTCGGCTTCGCCGGAGCGTCCGTGGCGTGCGGGCTCGCCCCGACCGGCCCGTTCCTGGTCGGCGCCCGGGCGGTCCAGGGCATCGCCGGCGCCCTGCTGGTGCCGAGCTCGCTGGCGATGATCGTGTCGGCCTTCGACGGCGAGGCACAGGGTCGGGCGATCGGGCGGTGGACCGCCTGGACCGGCATGGCCGGGCTGCTCGGTCCGTTCGTCGGCGGGCTGCTGGTCGACACGCTGTCGTGGCGGTGGGTGTTCTGGCTCACGGCGCCGGTCGCGGTGGTGACGCTCGTGCTGCTCCGCGGCGTCAGCGGCGAGGCGATCCGCAGCGGGCGACGCATCGACGTGCGCGGTGCCGCGCTGGCCGCCGCCGGGCTCGCCGTGACCACCACCGCCCTGATCGAGAGCGGACGCCTGGGCTGGACCACCTGGCAGGTCTGGCTGCCGCTCGCGGCCGGCCTGGTGTGCCTGGCCGGCTGCGTGGCCGCCGAACGCCGTACGGCCGACCCCATGCTGCCGCTGCGCCTGTTCGCGGCACGGAACTTCGCCTGGGGCAACGCGGCCACGGCGGCGGTGTACGGGGCGCTCGGTTTCGGCGGGTTCGTCGTGACGCTGTTCCTCCAGCAGGTGGCCGGCTACCCGGCGACCGCGGCCGGGCTGGCCCAGCTGCCGGTCACGCTCGCCATGCTCACGCTCTCCACCCGGTTCGGCACGCTGGCCGGCCGGTACGGGCCCCGGCTGTTCATGACCGTCGGGCCGATCATCGCGGCCTGCGGGTTCCTGCTCATGCTGGCCACCGACGCCCGGGCCACCTACTGGACCCAGGTGCTCCCCGGCCAGATGACGTTCGGGCTGGGCCTGGCGATCACGGTCGCGCCGCTGACCGCGGCGGTGCTCGGCGCGGTGCCCGCCTCCGACGCCGGCATCGCCTCGGCGGTGAACAACGCCGTGGCGCGGGTCGCCGGGCTGGTCGTCGTCGCCCTGGCGGGGACGATCCTCGGCGGCGTGCTCGACCTGCCCTCGTTCCACCGGTCGTTGCTCGTCACGGCCACGCTGCTGGTGGCCGGGGGGCTGCTCAGCCTGGCCGGCATCCGTCGCGTCGTCCCGCAGTCCGCCTGACCGGCCGGCCCGGCGGCCGCGATGGTGTGCCACCCGCCGACGTGGTGTTCGATGTCCCCGATGGTCCAGATGCCCCTGCGCCCGATGGGCGTTCCCGCCCGGTCCCCAGGTCGGCTCCGATGATCGTCGGGCTGCTCGCCGCGGTCGGCGCGAGCGTCGGCTACGGCATCGCCACGATCCTTCAGGCGGTGGGCACCCGGCGGGCGGGCGGCCTGGCCGCGTTCGGCCAGCCGCTGGTGCTGGGTGGGCTCGCCCTGGACGGAGCCTGCTTCCTGCTCTCCCTGCTGGCGTTCGCCCGGCTGCCGCTATTCGCGGTCGAGACGATCATCGCGGCGTCGCTGGTCGTCGTCGTGCTGCTCGCGCGGGCCGTGCTCGGTGTGCCGTTGCGGCGTGCGGACCTGGTCGCGGTCGCCGTGGTGCTGGTCGGCCTGGCGGTGCTGGGCGCGGCCGCAGGCGGCCAGCCGCCGGTGCCGGCCGATGCGGCGTTCGTCCGGGTGTCGCTGGTCGGTCTGGGTGTGCTCGCCGTCGGAACCGCCGTCCTCTACCGCACCGGCCCGGCCTGGACGATGGGACTGGCCAGCGCCCTGGGCTACTCCGGGGTGGCGATCGGCGCGCGCGCGGCCCGGACCGACGGACGGCTGCTCGACCTGGTGCGCCAGCCGATGGCCGTGCTCGTCGTGGCGTCCGGGCTGATCGCGGTGGTGGCCTACATCCGGGCGGTCGAGCGCGGCCCGGTGAGCCTGGCCGCGGCCCTGGTGTCCGTCGTCGAGGTGGTCGTCCCGGGCGGCGTCGGCCTGGTCTTCCTGGGCGACACCGTGCGCGCCGGCTGGGCGGTGCTGGCCGGGGCGGCCGTGCTCGTCGCCCTGGTCGGCTGCGTCGTGCTCGCCGGCAGCCCGGCGAACGAGGCTGCCGGAGGCTGAGCCCGCACGCGACCGTCGCCTCGAGACGGCGTGCCCCCGGTCACCCCGAGTAGGCGCCGGCCGCGATGTCCTCGACGAGCGTCGGGCCGACCGGTTCCCAGCCGAGCAGGTCGCGGGTGACCTGGCTCGTCGCCGCCAGGTCCATCGCGAAGAAGGCGCCGATCCAGCCGAAGTGGTCCGCCACGTCCTCCGGAGCGATCGAGGTCACCGGCAGGTCGAAGGAGCGGCCGATCGCCTCGGCGATCTGACGGGTTGGCACACCCTCCTCGCCGACGGCGTGCAGCCGGGCGCCCGCCGGTGCCTTCTGCAGTCCCAGGGCGATCAGCCGCGCCGCGTCGGAGCGGTGCACGGCCGCCCACCGGTGCGAGCCGTCGCCCGGGTAGCCGGAGACGCCCTTCTCGCGCGCGACGGCGACGATCCGAGCGATGAACCCGTGGTCGTGGGCGCCGTGGACGGTCGGGGCGAAGCGCAGCGCGACGGAGTGCACGCCCTGGTCGACCAGGCCGAGCGCCAGGTTCTCGGTGCCGCCACGCGGCGAGTCCGGGCCGTGGAACGGGGAGGGGGCGTCTTCGGTCGCCGGCCGACCTGGGGTCAGCCCGGCCACCCCGGAGGCGAGCAGGAACGGCTTGCCCGTGCCGACCAGGGCCTCGCCGATGACCTCGACCGCGTTCCGTTCGGCCACGATCGAGGCGGTCGGGTTCGACCAGTCGTGCTTGTTCGCCAGGTGCAGCACCGCGTCGGCCGCCCGGGCTCCGGCGGCAAGGCCGTCGGGGTCGTCGAGGTCGCCGCGGCGCACCGCGACCCCCTTGGCCGCGAGCGCTGCCGCGGCGGCGTCGGACCTGGCCAGCCCGACGACCTCGTGGCCGACGGCCAGCAGCTCGTCGACGGCGGCCGACCCGATCCAGCCCGAGGCTCCGGTGACGAAGACTTGCATGATGGTTCCTCTCGTGGTGCTCATGTCAGTGACAGACATCACCATAACTCGGAAGTCAGCCGCTGTCATCACTACACTCGTCGCCATGGTCCGATGGGAGCCCGGGACGCGCGAACGGCTCCGGCGCGCAGCCCTCGACCTGTTCGCCGCGCACGGCTTCGAGCAGACCACCGCGGCCGACATCGCCCGGTCCGTCGGTCTGACCGAGCGCACGTTCTTCCGGCACTTCGCCGACAAGCGCGAGGTGCTGTTCGACGGTCAGCAGCAGCTCTCGGCGGCGTTCCTCGAGGGGTTCGCCGCGGCGCCCGAGGACGCCGAGCCGTTGCAGGTCGTCGCCTCGGCGCTGCGCTCGGGGACTGCCTTCTTCCCCGACGACCGGCGTGACTACTCCCGAGCCCGGCAGGCGGTGATCGACCAGAACCCCGCCCTGCTGGAGCGGGAGCGCCACAAGATGGCCGGGCTCGCCGCCCTCGGCCGCACCGCCCTGCTGGCCCGCGGCATCGGCGAGCCCGCGGCGAGCCTCGCCGCCGAGATGGGTGCCACGGTGTTCGGGATCGCGTTCGCCCAGTGGATTGCGCCCGACGAGCACCGCTCGCTGCCCGAGATCGCCGCGACGATGCTCGACGAGCTGCGCGCGCTGGCCGGCACGCCCCCGGCCGGCGCGCCTCAGTCGCCGTAGGCCCGGAAGTCCGCCCGGACAGCGTCGGCCATCGCGGCGACCAGCCCGCGGAAGTCCTTCTGGCCCAGGTCGCGAGCCTGCGTGCGGGCGACCGTCGCCGCGGACGGGTCGGTGGCGTGCACGTCGGCGGCAGCTTGGGCCATCGAGCCGACGAGCAGCGTCTCGTCCCCGGGCCGCAACCCGGACAGCTCGATCCGCACGACGTCCGGGGCCAGGTCGCGCACCTGCCAGCCGAGGACGCGGGTGGCCGCCGCCGGACCCTTCACCGCGGCCAGCACCCGCGGGTAGAGGTGCTCGTCGGGCTGGGGCAGGCGGGTGTCGAGCGGTGCCGCCCAGACGCGCGTGCCGGGGCCGAGCTGCTTGGCCTCACGGGCATGCCATCGCTGGTCGGCGGCCGGCCCGACGCCGACCCGCCGGCGATGGCCGAGCGACCCGGTGCCTGCCTCGTGCACGTGCCAGGTCGGCTGCCAGCCCGGCTCGGCGGTGCCCTCGGCGGCCGCGACCACCTCGGCCGGCAGGTCGGCCGCAGGATGCCCGCCGGCGAGCGCGTCGTAGTACTTGCCCGGTGACGCGAACGGTGGCACCAGCGCCCGCAGGTGCCGGCCGCGTCGCCCGGCCGGCGGGACGTCGGCACCGGGCACGGCGGCCGCGTACTGCGCCAGGAGGGTGTCGCAGACCGTGGCGTCGTCCAGGGCGAGGTGCGGGGCGAGGGTCGCCGAGACGGCGAGCCGCAGCAGGTCCAGCAACCAGGGTCCGGTGCCCAGCTCGTCGAGGTCGTTGACGCCCCAGCGACGCACCTGCCGCGCGTCCCGCCAGGTGCCGAAGTTCTCCACGTGCAGGTCCCCGACCAGCGGGACGCGCGCGGTGTCGAGCACGTCGGGCACCCGCTCGACCACCCGCGCGAGCCAGAGGTAGTACGAGCCGCGGAGGAACCTGCGCCGGTCGGCACGCATCTCGGCGTGCTTGCGCACCACGTCGGCCTCCACCACCGTGATCTGGCCGGCCAGCCAGCGGTCGTAGTCGGCGGTCAGGTCGGTGGCGGTCCTCGGTCGGCTCACGCGGGCACCGCCTGGGCGGTCGTCGTCGGCCCCGGGTCGGTCGGGGCCGCCGGTGCCAGCATGCCGGCCCGTGCGGCCAGGCCACCGCCGGCCACCGCCAGGCCGATGGTGACGATCGCGCCGAGCATGAGCGCGGCGGCCTCGCCGGGCCGCAGCACGCCGAGCTGGCTGCCGATCGTGGCCGCCGAGACCGGCACCCCGAGCTGGGCGCAGGCCAGCAGCCCGAGCGGCAGCGGCTGGCGGAGCAGACGCCCGACGAGGTGCGCCACCCCTGCGCCGAGCCCGAGCGCGACGCCCAGGACGATCATCCCGGGATGGCTGCCGAACTGGCGCAGGTCCAGCTCGGCGCCGAGCCAGACGAAGAACAGCGGGGACAGGAAGCCGTCGTTGAGGGCGAACAGCTGGCGGGCCAGCCGGCGTGGCTCACCGACCGCGGTGACCGCAAGCCCGAACGCGAAGCCGGCCAGCATGATCGAGACGTGCGTCGCGACCGCCAGCGCCGCGAGCGCCGCCAGGATGACGAGCTGCACCCGCAGCTCGGTGGCGAACCGCCGCTGCTCCGAGACCAGGTGGGCGCGCCGGCGGATGCCCCGCCGCTCGAGCTGCCGCAGCACCAGCCACACCCCGACCGCCGCCGCGATCACCGCCGCGGAGCCGCCGGCGGCGCGCAGCACGTGCGCCGGGTCGATCGCCAGCGGCAGGGCGACGATGCACAGCGAGTCGGCGATCGCCACCTGCGGCAGAAGCCCGATGACGTTCGGGCCGCCCAGGCCGAGGCTGTCGATCACCGGCAGCACGAGCGCGGCCGATGACGACGCCATGAGCACCGCGTACAGGGGCGTGTGCGGGATGCCGAACACCCGGGCGACGACGACCGCCAGCCCCGTGGCCACCACGGCGACGACGGCTGCCCGGACCACACCGGACCGCAGCGCCGGACGCAGGGCGGGGTCGCGCAGTGGGACGTGGGTGCCGGCGACGAACATCACCAGGGCGAACCCGATGTTGGCGAGGAAGGCGAACACCGGGTCGCCCGCGTCGAGGTAGCCGAGCCCGGTGCGGCCCACGACGACCCCGGCGACGAGCTCGCCCAGCACGATGGGCAGGTGCCAGCCCCGCGGGTACGCCAGCAGGGGGCCGAGCAGGGCGACCAGGCCGATCACCGCGAGCTGCGTGAAGGTCACGCGGCATTGTTGCGCCCGCCCGTTCCCGGCACCTCCCCCATCGAACGCGCGTCGCCCTTCCCGGACCGGTCCGACGAACGGGCACGGTTGGCGTTCGGGGCGCCCGCGACGCAGACTCCCGGACATGACGAGAGCGGGTGCGCTGGTCGCGGCGTCGGTGGCCGCCATGCTGGTCCTGTCGGCGTGCACGGGCGGGCCGACCGGCGGACCGCCGTCGGCCGGAGCCCTCGCTGCGGGTGCTGCGACCTCCGCGCCGCCGCAGGTGCCGCCGACGAGCTCGGGCCCCACCGCACCCGAGCCGGCGGCGAGCCCGTCGACAGTGCCCTGGCCGGCGCCTGCGGCCGGCACCCCCGGCTACCTGGCGGCCGGCTCGGACCCCAGTGTGCTGCCCGGACCGATCCTCATCGCGGACAAGAAGAACAACCGCCTCGTCGTCGTCAGCCCGCAGGGCCAGCTCCTGTGGCAGTGGCCCCAGCCCGGCGACCTGGCCCCGGGCCAGACCTTCCTCATCCCCGACGACGCGTTCATCACCCCGGACGGCAAGGACGTCATCGCCACCGAGGAGGACAACTTCGTCATCACCGAGATCGACATCGCCACCCGCAAGATCGTCTGGCGGTACGGAACCCCCGGCACGCACGGCTCGGGTCCCAACCACCTGTGGAACCCGGACGACGGCATGATGCTGCCGGACGGCACGGTGATCGCCCCGGACATCAAGAACTGCCGGATCGTCGACCTGTCGCCGTCCTCCCCGGGCCCGGTCTGGACGCTGGGCACGCTCGGCTCGTGCCAGCACAACCCGCCGTCCCACTTCGGCAGCCCGAACGGGGTGTTCCCCCTGCCGAACGGGCACTTCCTGGTCACCGAGATCAATGGCGACTGGGTCGAGGAGATGGACCGCACGGGCCACGTCTTCTGGTCCACGCACCCGCCGGCGATCGCCTACCCGTCCGACTCCAGCCAGTACAAGCCGGGTCAGTACGTGACCGTCGACTACTCCAGCCCCGGCCAGGTGCTGGTGTTCGACCAGTCCGGCAAGACCCTGTGGCGGTGGAACCCGAGCAGCGGCGACGGCCGGCTGGACCACCCGTCGCTCGCCGAGGGCCTGCCCAACGGCGACATCCTCCTCAACGACGACTTCAACCACCGCGTCATCGTGCTGGACCCGGTGCGGAACAGGATCGTGTGGCAGTACGGGCACACCGGGCAGGCGGGCAGCGGGCCCGGCTACCTCGACAACCCGGACGGGCTGGACCCGGTGCCGCCGCACTCGTTCGCGGACACGGTCGGGCTGAGCACGGCGACGCCGGGCAGCTGGTAGCCGGCAGCCGGCTCCCGGCCGGTGGCGCCCCGGCGCCGGTTCCGCTACGCCGCCGGCTGCAGGCGGACCACGGTCGACAGGGCGGTCACCTTCCCGGCGGCGTCCGCGGTCTCGCCGCCGACGACGTAGGCGGCCCCGCCGAGCACCGCGAGCCCCGGATCCGACGTGGGCACGGGCAGGTGCCCGACGACGGTCAGCCGGGCCGAAGCCGGGTCGAGCCGGTACACCGCGTCCTTCCGGGTGGCTCCGTCGATGCCACCCACCAGGAGCACCGACCCGCCCAGGCTCACCGCGGCGGCGTGCGACAGCGGTGTCGGCAGGTGCCCGGCAACGGTCACCGCCCCGGTGGCGAGGTCCACCCGCTGCACCAGGTCGACCGGCGTGCCGGCGTGCTCGCCGCCGAGCACCCACAGGGCACCACCGGCGACGGCGGCGGCGGCGTAGCGCACCGTCGTCGTCAGGTGTGCCACCACACGGAACGTGGTGCCGTCCGTCGTGGCCAGCACGTCGGCCAGCTCGCCGCTCGGGGCGTAGCCGCCCACCACGTAGGCGGTCGCCCCGTCGACCGCGACCGCGTGGTCGGACCGCGCCTGCGGCAGGTGCCCCACCACCGTGCCGGTCCCGCCGGTGGTGGCGATCGCCTGCACCGGGTCCGTCGAGGCGTTCACACCGCCCCCGAAGACGAGCGCGCGGCCGCCGAGGACCGCTCCACCGGCGTCGTGCGTGGCCTGTGCCAGGTGCCCCACCACCGCGACCGTCCCGCTGCCCGGGGCAAGGGCCAGCACGGTCGCCGTGGTGCTCCCGCCGGACAGGCCGCCCAGGACCAGGAGGTGGTCGCCGACGGGGAGCACCACCATCCGCGAGGCCGGGGCCGGCAGGCGCACGGGCAGCACGGTCGCCGTCACCGACGCCGGACCGGCCGGCCCGGACGGACTCGGCGCGGCGGCGGCCGACGACGGTGCGGACCCGCTGGGTGTCGTGCTGACCGTGGACGGCTGCGGCGAGGCCGACGCCCCTGGGTCCGACGGCACGGCGGCGGGTGTGCTGCACCCCGCCAGCACCGACCACGCCAGCGCGATGGCGGCACCGACGCGCAGGGTTCGTCCGGCAGACATCGGCATCGGTCCTCGGCTGGGGGGCGGGCGGCCCCGTCACGCGCGGCGAGGGGCCCGCCCATCAGACGTCGTCCGAGCTGCTCCTGTCCACCGGAGCGCCCGGACCGTTCGGCGCAGCTCAGCGCACGGCGCGCCGGGGCAGGGCGAAGGTCGCCGCCAGGCCGATCACCAGCGCCACGGCAGCCAGTCCCGTGGTGACCTGGCTGGCGTGGATCATCGCGGAGCCGGCCGCCTGCGCGGCGGCCTGCATGCCGGGGGCGGCCTGCAGGCCCGAGATCGCCGTGCCCGCGCTGTTCTTGACCGCCGCCGTCACCGTGCCGACGGTCGCGGCGGGCAGCCCGGCGGCGAGAAGGTTCGTCCGGGTGGCCGAGGCGAGGGTGGACACCAGCAGCCCGCCGAGCAGTGCGACGCCCAGCGCGGAGCCGAGCTGACGCACGGTGCTCTGCAGGCCGGATGCCTGGCCGCTCTCGTCCACCGGGATGTCCGACAGCAGCAGCGAGGTCAGCTGCGCGGTGGCCATCCCGACGCCGACCCCGTACCCGAACAGCCACAGGCACAGGGTGAGCGTGCTGACGGTCGTCGTCAGGCTGAGCGCGAGGCCGCCGACAGCGACCGCCTCGAGCGCCAGACCCGTCTGCACGACGGCCCGCTGGGACATCCGCGTGCTGATCCGGGGCAGCGCACCGGAGACCAGGAACGTCCCGGTGGCCAGGCAGAGGATCACCCCGCCGGTGCCCAGCGCCGAGTAGCCGAGCGTGCCCTGCAGCAGCAGCGGCAGCGTGAAGAGCAGCCCGAACTCCCCGAACGCGACGATGAGCGCGGCGACGATCCCGGCGCGGAACGTCCGTACCCGGAGCAGCGTCAGGTCGACCAGGACGTGCCGCCCGGCCCGGGCGCGCCGGCTCTCGACGACGACGAACGCGACCATGAGCACCACCCCGCCGCCGAACGCGAACGGCACCGGTGACGGCGCACCCGACGACTGCCGGGTCCAGCCGAACCAGGACGACTCGATCAGGGCGAACACGATGCCGGCCATCCCGAACCCGCTGAGGGTGACCCCCCACGGGTCGCGACCCGGTGTCGCGCCGGCATCCCGGGTCTCCGGCACCGCGCGCACGATGCCGACGAGCACGAGCAGCCCGACCGGGATGTTGAGCCAGAACGCCCAGTGCCAGGAGACGTCCGTGGCAAGCCAGCCGCCGACGAGCGGACCGATCGCAGCCATGCCGCCGATCGCAGAACCCCAGACCGCGAACCCGATCGTCCGGGCCCGTCCGGTGAACGTGGCGTTGAGCGTCGACAACGTGCTCGGCACCACCATCGCGGCGCCCAGCCCCTGCACCAGACGCGCGATGATCAGCTGCGTGGCACCGCCACTCAGGCCCGCGACCAGCGAGGCGGCCATGAACAGCACGATGCCCGCAGCGAACAGGCGCCGGCGCCCGTGCAGGTCGCCCAGGCGGCCGACGGTGATCAGCACGGCGGCGAACACCAGCGCGTAGGACGCGTTCATCCACTGCGCGTCGGCCGCCGTCAGGTGCAGGTCCACCATCACCACAGGCAGTGCGACGTTGACGATCGTCGCGTCCATGATGACGACGGCCACGCCGAACCCGATCGTCAGGAGCAGAGCCCAGCCCCTGCGGTCGAGCGTGGAGGTGCCGGGAGCTGGTGCGCCGTTGCCCGTGCGGTGGCTCGCGGTGGCGCTCGTGTCGTTGCTCACAACGACGATGTTACCGACACGGTGTCGGAAAGATCAACCGCACCGACGGACACGTCCCGACACCTCGTCGGTATCATAGGGAGCGACGGCCCGTCCCGGCGCAGGCGCCGGGCGGCCCGCCGGCTACACCGCGACAAGGAGGCCACGTGCCCAGGATCCAGGCGCCGACCGTCGTCGAGCACCATGCGGCCCAGCGTGCCGCGCTGCTCGACGCCGCTCGCGACCTGCTGTCGGAAGGCTCGGCCGGGTCGGCCGCCGCGGCACCGAGCCTCGCCGACGTGGCCGTCCGGGCCGGCCTGGCCCGGTCGAGCGTGTACTCGTACTTCAGCTCGCGCGAGGACCTGCTCGACGCGCTCGTCGCCGACACGTTCCCGCGCTGGTCGCGGTACGTCCGCGACCGGATGGCCCGGCGCCGGACCCCGGGCGACAAGGTGCTCGCGTACGTGGACGCCAACGTGCACCTCGTCGCCCGCGGGGACCATGCCCTGGCGGTGGCGCTGTCCTCGGTGGCCCGCTCGGACGCACTGGCCAGCTCCAGCCGGCTGCTGCACGACGAGCTGCGCACGCCGCTCGTCGCAGCCCTGCGCGAGCACGGCAGCGCCGACCCGGAGCGGATGGCCGAGCTGGTCCAGGCGCTCGTCTTCGCGGTCAGCCGGCTGGTCGAGGAGGGCACCGGCGAACGCCGCGCCCGGGCCCTGGCCCGTGAGCTGCTCGAGCCCTACCTGCTGGCCGGTCCGGCGCGCGACGCCTGAACCCGGGCCACGCCCGGTCGCTCAGCCCTGGCCGGACAGCGCGCGGATCGCCGCGTCCGGGGCCCAGCCGCCGGAGTACGACACCCGGAACGAGCCGTCGGCGACGTCGGCCTCGAGCCGCGCCTCGTCACCGTCCCGCTGCCAGGCGAGCTCGAGCTGCGTGCCGCTCGACCGGTAGGAGAACGTGCCCCGGAACGCCGGGTGCACGCGACGCAGCGCGATCGCCTCGACCACCGCCCGGACCACGGGCCGGTCCAGGGCCACGCCGACCTCGGCCTCGGTGTACCGGTGCCGGTTGACGTCCCGGCCGACCTTGGTCGCGGCGAGCAGGTCGAGGTCGTTGCCTCCCGCGAGGAGCCCGACGTAGTAGATCTGCGGCACGCCGGGCACGAACAGCTGGATCAGGCGGGCCAGCAGGTAGGCCCGGTCGTCGCGGGCCAGGGCGTCGTAGAACGTGCAGTTGACCTGGTAGAGGTCGAGGTTCGACGCGGCCGCCCCGGTCGCGAGCCGGCTCGATCCCCCGCTGTTGGCGTGGATCGCCTCGACCAGCGCGTGGATCTGGGCATCGTCGAGCAGACCGGGCTCGCCCGGACGCAACGCACTGGTCCCGACGTCGACGATGCCGATGCCGTCATGCGTGTCGAGCACGGTCACCGTGTTCGCCGGCCGGATGCCCAGCCACCGCACCAGCGGTGCCAGGTCGTGCGCGGTGAGGGCGTGCAGCGCCAGCGGAGGCAGCGCGAAGTCGTAGACGAGGTCGACCGCGCCGGCGATCTCGAGCTGCTGCCGGTAGTGGCCGTGCACCTCGACGAGGATCTCCGCCCCCCGGCTGTGCGCGTAGTCGCTCACCCGGCGGGTCAGGTCGGCCGCCTCGTCGGTCATGAAGCAGGTGGTGCCCGCCCGCTTGCCGACGTACCCGACCGCGTCCAGCCGGAGCACCCGCACCCCGGCCCCGGTCAGCGCGTCGATGACGGACGTCAGGTAGTCCCAGGTCGCCGGGTGCCGGACGTCGAGGTCGACCTGCTCGGCCGTGAAGGTGGTCCAGACCAGGCGCTTGCGCCCACCCAGCTCGAGCACGGTGAACGGGAGCCCGGGGCGGGGTCGGTAGATCAGGGCCAGGTCGTCCTCCGACGCGCCCGTCGGGAACACCGAGCTCAGGGTGAGGAACATCCCGGCCGACGCGGACCGGTCGCCGTTGGCCCGGACGTCCTGGAACTGCTGCGACCGGACCGACATGTGGTTGACGATGACGTCGGCCATGACGACGTAGCGCCGGGCCAGGTCGGCCAGGTCCGACCACTGCCCGAGCCGGGGATCCATCGCGGTGTGGTCCTCGGGGTCGAAGCCGGCGTCGGCGCCGTCGAAGGGCACGTAGAACGGCAGCACGTGCACACCGCCGAAGGTGCCCGCCAACGGCCCGTCGAGCAGTCCGGCCAGGTGCTGGACGTCACCACCCAGGCGGTCGGCGTAGGCGATCAGCTGCGGTGCGGTGGGGTCGATCGTCACGTTGGCGTCCATGCCTGCTCCTCACGTCGAAAGCCGCGGGGCGCGTCCCGTGCCGGTCGGTGCCCGGCGGACGACGAGACGCCCGGTCGCGCGCCCTGGTGATGATCATGGCCCGGTGCCCGCTGGTCAGGCCACGGTCCACGGCGAGCCGACGAGCAGCACGACGTCCACCGCCGCGACGGCGATCGCCGCGACGAACGGGAGGCGGCTGCGCCGGTCACGCAGCGCGACGACGGCGCCGAACGCGGCGACGGTGGCCGCCACGACGAGGGCCATCGCTCTGGCGACCGTCAGCCGACCCCCGGGCGCGAGCGCCAGGAGCACGGTCGCCGCCAGCAGCACACCGGCCGAGCCCAGCGCGGTCACGGTCGCCCCCACCCGGTGCGGCAGGCCACGGATCCCGGTGGCCGCGTCGTCCAGCAGGTCCGGGAGGACGTTCGCGCCGTGCGCGCCCGCGCCGAGCAGCGCGCCCGCCCCGACCACCCACCAGGCCGCCGTCGGCCGGCCGGGCAGCGCCAGCGCCAGCGCCATGGGCAGCAGCGCGAACGACAGGGCGTACGGCGCCCACGACCACACCGTCCGCTTCAGCCCGGCGTTGTACGCCCAGGCCGAGGCGACCGCCATGAGGTGCACGCCGCCCGCGGCCCAGCCCATGAGGAGCGAGAGCACCACGCACGCTGCCGCGGCCCCGGTTGCGGCCGCGCGCACGGTGCGCACGCTCAGCCGACCGTCCGCCACGGGTTTGTCCGGACGGCCGACCACCGCGTCACGGCCGGCGTCGATCCAGTCGTTGGACCAGCCCACCGAGAGCTGCCCGGACAGCACGGCGGCCACGATGAGCACGCTGCGTCCGCGGGCCCCGGAGCCCAGCACGAGGACACCCGCCAGGGCGGACACGGCCGCTGTCGGCCCCGGGTGGGACGCCAGGAGCAAGGCCGTCCCGGCGAACCGGCGCGCGGGCCGCGGAGGCCTCGCCACAGTGCCCATCTTGCCCGCTCCTGTCCCATCGCCGCGCCGACGCCCTCCCGCACCTAGGCTCAGGCGGTGCAGCCCAGGCATGCCGCCATCGTCTACAACCCCGTCAAGGTCCCGCTCGACCAGATCAGCTCGCGCCGTCGAGGAGCAGGAACGGCTGCACGGCTGGGGCCCGTCGCGATGGTACGAGACGGCCGGCGAGGACTCGGGGCGAGGCGCCGCCGAGGACGCGCTGACAGAGCACCCGGCCGTGGTGGTCGTCGGCGGCGGTGACGGGACGGTGCGCACGGTGGCCGAGGTGGTCCAGGACAGCGGGATCCCGTTGGCCCTGCTGCCGGCCGGCACCGGGAACCTCCTGGCCCGCAACCTGGGACTGCCGTTGAACGACGTCGACCGCTCCGTCCAGATCGCCTTCGGCGACACGACCCGCCTGATCGACGTCGCCAACGCCGAGCTCGAGGACGACTCGGGACACCGCAGCCAGCAGCAGTTCCTCGTCATGGCAGGGATCGGCCTGGACGTGGAGATGGCCGAGAACGCCAACGACGTGGCGAAGCGGCACCTGGGCTGGCTCGCGTACGTCACCCCGATCGCCCGGTCGATCATCGCGAACCACCTCTTCCACCTGGACTACCGCATCGACGCCGGGCACAGCCGCCGGGCCCGCGCGCACACGATCATCGTCGGCAACTGCGGCACCCTCACCGGCAAGATGCTGCTGATCCCGACGGCGGTCGTCGACGACGGCCTGCTCGACGTGGTGATGCTCAGCCCCAAGGGCCGGTTCGACTGGGCCGGCATCGGCACCCGGCTGACGATCCAGGGCATCGCCCACCGCTCCCGGTTCGGCCGCAGCGTGCTGCGGCTCGCCCCTGACCTGCGCGCCCTCGGCTACGCGCAGGGCCGGCAGTTCGACGTCCGCTTCGAGACGCCGCACGGCATCGAGCTGGACGGCGACAGCTTCGGTCTCGTCGTGCGCGCCCGGATCACCGTGCGCCCCGGTGCGCTGCTGGTGTGCACGGAGCCCGACGAGGGCTGACGGTCCCGGCGGCTACGCGTCCGCCTCCGGCGCAGGCCGGCCGCCGCGTCGTCGGCCGAACCCGACGCCGCCCAGGCGTGCGTGCGGGACGGCCCAGCCCAGGCGCAGCGACAGCAGGCGGAAGCCGATCACCAGGAGCACCACCGCGGCCTGGGCCGGGGCGCCGAGCAGGTGGGCGTGCCAGAGCACCGCGGTCAGGCTCGCGCCGACCAGGGCGGGGATCGCGTAGAGCTGCCGGTCGGCCAGCACCAGGGGCACCTCGCTGAGCAGCAGGTCACGCAGGATGCCGCCACCGATCCCGGTCAGCAGGCCGACGATCACCGAGGCGGTCATCCCGGCCCCCGAGCCGAGCGCCTTGGTGGTGCCGAGCAGCACGAAGATCCCCAGCGCGCAGGCGTCGAGCACCACGACGGCCCGGCGGTTGCGCGACACCCGCGGGTGGAAGAGCAGCACGACGACGCCCGCGGCGAGCGCCGTGACCACGTACGTCCAGTTCGAGATGCCGACCGGCGGGGTCGCGCCGATGAGGACGTCGCGCACCACACCGCCGCCCAGCCCGGTCGCCCAGGCCAGGACGAGCACGCCGAACACGTCCACGTCCTTGCGGACCGCCGCCACTCCCCCGGACAGGGCCGCGACGAAGACCCCGCCCAGCTCGAGCCTCGTGTCGATCAGCAGGTGGGCCAGGTCGTTCACGGGCGCTATTGTCCCGGTCGCCGGGCGCAGGCCCTACCCCGCCCCCGCCACGGCCGGCCGGGCGAGCAGCCAGCGGACACCGCCGCGGGCGAGCAGCAGCACGACGACCAGCCCGGTGACGGAGAAGAACCCGCCGAGCCGCACCCGGCCCGCGAAGAGCACGGCGACCAGCTCCAGCACCACGAACTTGCTGCCCACCATCAGCGCCCAGAGCAGCAGCCCGGCCGCGGCTCGCCCGGCGACCGTGGTGGCCGCCGTGAACCGCCGCTTCACGCGGTCCTTCCCCGCCAGCACCAGCTCGAGCACCACCTTGAGCAGCACCGCCGCGAGCAGCGACAGGCTGAAGGTCTCGGTGATGACCGTCGGGAGGTACTCCGCCGCGAGGTTCAGCACGACGACGTAGACGAACACGTCCACCACGTCGGCGGCCGCCGGCGCCCGGCGCCACCGTCGTGCGCGGGTCAGGCGTGCCACGCGAACGCGCGGCCGATCTGCACCACGCCGAGCACCGCGAGCCAGATCCCCAGCAGCCACCACAGAGTCGTGGCCGCCCACAGCGGCGAGAGGAACATCACCCCGCCGGCGACGATGCTGAGCAGGGCGAACAGGACCGTCCAGCCGCGCGACGACGGGGTGAGCCGCAGCGTCGTCAGGGCGATCACGCCCTCCATCACCCACATGATCCCGACGAGGATCGCGAGGAACACCGCCAACGACGCGGTCGCCGCGGCGAGGTCGGCCAGCGCGAGCACCCCGGCGACGATGTAGAGCACCCCGAGCAGCACGTGCCCCACCCGCGCCCAGCCGCGGCGGGCACGGCTGAAGACCCCCGACCCGAAGAAGCCGAGCCCGACGACGATCAGGTAGACCCCGATGATCGCGGTCACGACCATGGCCGTCTTCCCGGGCCAGACGAGGATGAGGACACCGACGACGAAGGCGATGACGCCCCCGATCCCGATCACCACGCGCAGGGCGTCCCCGCCACCCCAACGAGGGTTCTCCACGACGGCAGCAGTCACGGCCCGACCCCTTCCCTGACGTCACAGGCCGGACGGCCCGAGGCGGGGTCCGCGCCCGATCTCATCGTGGCGGCACACGCCGCGTTGCGCTCGTCGGGCGACCTCAGCGGCGTCCGGGGTCGGCCTCCTCCAGCCACAGCGCTCGGCGTGGGCACGCCCGCACGGCACGCCGGGCGTCCTTGACCGCGCTGCGCGGCAGCTCGGCGTCGAGGATCGGATACCCCCACCGGTCCAGGGTGATGGTCCTGTCCGCCAGCTGCGCGCACACCCCGACGCCCGCGCAGGCCACCGGGTCGACCCGGAGCCGCAGCGCGACCGTCGCAGCCCGGCTCATCGGACGACCCCGGGCAACGGGCGGCCGGCGGGTGGCCGGCAGAGTCGGCCGGAGCGATGTGCCTCCACGTCGGCCTCGAACGTCGCGACGGCCGAGGCGACCAGGCGCGTCGCCCCGTCCGGGTGGTGGCACGCGCCACGACCCTCGACCAGCGCCGCGTCGTCCAGCAGCCGGTCCACGGCTCCGCCGGAGCCGCGGCCATCGGCCAGCGCCTGGCAGGAGTCCGCCAGTGCGGGCAGGCCGAGCACGCACGGCCCGCACTGGCGGGCGCTCATCGACGCGAGGTAGCGCACCAGCTCGGCGGTGACCTGGAGCCCGCACTCGTCGTGCGCCAGCGGGATCACCACACCGGCCCCGAGAGTCAGGCCCTCCGCCCGCAGCGCCGACTCGTCGATCGGCAGGTTCGCCAGCCGACGCCACGGCGCCCACAGTCCGCCGTAGCCACCCAGCAGCACCGCCTGCGGGGCGCTCGACCAGCCGAGCCCCGCCAGCAGCTCGGTGAAGGTCGTGGCTCGCTCGACCTCCACCACGACCCGATGCTCCCCGAGCACCGACAGCAGCCGCGTCGTCGTCGGCGCACAGCCGCGGGCGAGCAGCGCGACGCGGGCGAGCGTCTCCACGTTGTGGACCAGGGTGCGCGGCGCGAAGGGGTTCCCGGTCCGGCGGCGAACGGTCGGCAGCGCCGGTCCGCCCTGCAGCCCGCGGGTGATCGCGCTCGCCTCACCCGCCAGGTAGTGCACGGGGCCGTCGACGATCTCGACCGGCGGCCCGGCATCGACCCAGCGCCGTTCGTGCAGAGCCGCTCGCACCGCCCGGCGCGCGCCGTCGTCGTCGCCGTGCAGCCAGACCACCGCGCGATCGGCATCCAGGGCCTGCGCCGTGGCCACCAGGCCGTCGAGCACCAGGTGCGGCCGCTGCCGCAGCAGGGTGCCGTCCTTGCCGGCGACCGGCTCACTCTCCGCGCCGTTCGCCACGACCGTGAGCGGTCCGCGGCCGGCCGCCAGGCCACGCCACTTCAGTGCCGCCGGGACGTGGCCACCACCATGGCCGGTCAGGCCCGCGTGCTGCACCACGTCGACCAGGCCACGATCCCCGACCGGCTGCGGACCGAGCCGGCCCACGTGCTCCTCGAAGGTCTCGGCGGCCACCGGCCGTGCCGGGTCGGCCGGTCCGGAGCGCGGCAGGTGCACGTCGGCCAGCAGCAGGCGTTCGGTGGCCAGCGCCGGGGCACCGACGGTGCGTCCGGGGCCCGGCAGGATGGGGAATGTCACGGTGGGTGTCATCGCCGCGCCGCCCGGGCCACGACCGGCAGCTGCCGCGTCGCGGTGGTCTCCTGGAGGTCCTGGGCCAGCGCCGAGACCCGGTCCGCGGGGGTGCGCGCCGCGTACCGGGTGATCGCCAGCCCCACCACGGCGCACCCGGTCGCCAGGTAGAACCCGCGCAGGGCGACGACGTCGGAGCCGGCGAGCACGCTGTGCGCCCAGACCAGCGCGAGCAACCCGGCGGCGACCTTGTGGATCGGCCACCACAGGCGGCCCAGGAAGCGGCCGGCCAGCCTCGCGGTGAGGCCGGTGACCAGACCGGCCCAGGCGGCGATGACGCCCAGGGAGACCGCGACGGGGCGGTACTGCGCCGCCATCGGCAGCAACGCACCGGCCCAGCCGACCTTGGCCCACGGGTCGGTCGCCAGCACGACGACGTGCAGCACGGTGAAGACGAGCGTGAAGGTCGCCAGGCCGGCATGCAGGGTCAGCCGGGTCCGCGGCGAGGGCAGCCGCAGGTACCGCGACCAGGGGTGCGCCAGCACCAGGCCGGTGCTGACGAGCGCGAGCAGCAGGACGTACGACGTCAGGCCCGCCGCCCGGCCGAGCACCCAGTGCGCCATCTTCCCGCCGGAGGCGTCGACCACGAGCCATCCGGCCGCCGCCAGGCTGACCGCCGTCGCCACGACGAACAGTCCCGTGCCGAGGCCCAGCGCCACCGGGTGCGGCCCCTCCCGCCGGGTCATGCCGCGCGCCACAGGACGAAGGGCTCCATCGCCGCCGACACGTGCACCCGACCGCTGTCCGTCACCCACGCTGCAGGGAGACCGCGGACGTGCGCCTGCGCCTCGACCTCCACCGCGCCGGCGAGGAACAGCGTCTTGCTCCACACCTCGGCCCAGGCTGGGTCCGGGTCGAGCACGGTCACCGCCGCCAGGCCCGGTCCGCCCGGACGTCCGGTCCGCGGGTCGACCAGGTGGTGCACGGGTGTGCCGTCCACCACCCAGTGCCGCCGCCGGACGGACGAGGTCGCACAGCCGAGGTCGGTGACCGAGAGGACCAGCACCGGGTCGTGGCCGCCGTGCGGGTCCTCGACACCGACCTTCCAGCCGTCGCCGTCGGGCCCGGGTCCGCCGAGCCACTCGTCGCCACCGGCGTCGACCAGCACCGAGGCACCGGCACCGGCCAGCTCGAGGGCGGCCCGGCGCACCGCCAGGCCCTTGCCGATCCCTCCGAGGTCGATGGCCGTGCCGCCCAGGTTGATCGGGCGCTGCCCGGTCCCCGCGAGGACGGTCGGACGCCACGGCTCCCGGGCGACCGAGTGGACGGCGGAGGGCCCGGGCACCGGCGCCCCGGACCACGCGGGCACCGACGCGGCATCCGGAGATGCGCCGATCACCTCGTCGAACGTCCGGTCGTACCCCCACGCCAGCAGCACGTCGAGCACGCGGGGGTCGAACAGACCTCCGGTGACGCGGTGCGCCAGCTCGGCCTGCTCCACCGCGTCGGCGAGCTCGTCCGGCACCACATGCCATGCCGAGGGCTTGGCGTTGGCCCGGGACAGGGCCGAGGCCGGCTCGAAACGGGTCAGGTGCGTGGCGACGGTCCGGATCGCGGTGGCCGCCCGCTCGAGCGCCGACTCCGCGTCCGGGCCGGGATCGACCACGCGCAGCTCGACGTCGCTGGCCATCGAGCGGAAGGCCGTGGTCAGCTCGCGGCTGCGGGTCGTGGCGGCCATCAGGACCCCCGGGTCGTGGTCTGGACCGGTGGCGCAGGCGCAGGCGCGGCCGGCGCCGCCGCACGAGCCGGTGCCGCCGCCCGAGCCGGTGCAGGTGCAGGCGCGGCCGGCGCCTTGGCGACGGCCTTCGGGCTCGCCGGCGCCGGCGCGGCGCCGGCGGCTGCCGCGGCGGCCGCGCGCTGGTCGAGGGTCGTCTGGAGGGCCACGATCCGAGCCTTGGCGTCGGCGATCTCGGCGAGCGCCGCGGTCACCTGCGGGTCGGTCGTCGAGGCTGCGACCGGGGTCGGCGACGACGTCGGCACCGCCGGGGTCAGCGGGTCGTGCGACCCGGCCCACGCCACCCCCCCGCCGAACGCTCCTGCGCTGAGCGGCACCAGCCCGAGCGCCGCCAGCCGCCGGGAGTAGCGCGCGCGGTCAGTCATCGTGCCCGCCGTGATCGCCCTCGCCGACCCCTCCCTCGTGCTCCGTGTGCTGGGACGGCTCCGCGGTCGGGGCCGCGACAGGCGCCGACGCGGACGGCTCGACGGGCTCCGGGGTGAACGACCGTGCCGAGCTCGGGGCCGAGCTGGGGGCCGTGGCCGGCGCCTGGGTCGGCGCTGGTTCGTCGGCGACCGCCTGCTCCAGCTCCGCGACCTGCCCCTGCAGGTCGTGCGCCTGCTGGGTCAGGGTGTCGGCCTGCGGGTCGTGGCTCGGGGAGCTGGTCAGTGACGACGGGGCGGGTGTCGGCACGGAGCCGACGGCGTACGCGGCGGTCAGTGCACCGGCTCCGACGAGCCCGGCGCCCGCCGTGGCGGCCAGGACCGCTCGGGTTCTCCAGCTCATGGTGGTCTCCTTCGTCGCGCGGCACCTGCGTGGTGCCGTCGAGGACCACCTTCGAGCCCGCCGGATGAGGCGCGGGGCAACCGGTGCTTAAGGCTCGGTTAACGCCACCGGGAGAACCAGGGCGAACCGGGCACCGCGTCCGCCCAGCCCGGTCCCCGTCTCGAGCCCACCGCCGGCACGCTCGGCGGTGCGACGTGCCACGTCCAGGCCGATGCCCGTGGACCCGGTGCTCGAGCGCCCCCGCTCCGTCAGGTCGCGGTCGGGCAGCCCCGGTCCGGCGTCGCTCACCGCCACCACGACGACGTCGGGCCGGCGCTGCACGCTGAGCGCGAGCGCCGTCCCCGGCGGCGTGTGCCGGAAGACGTTGTCCACGAGGACGTCCAGCGCCGCACCCAGCTCAGCCGCGCCGAGGGCGACCGGTGCCTCGACCGGTGGTGCGTCGACCTGCAGCGCACGGTGCTGGTCGACGGCCAGCACCGCCCAGAACCGACCGCGCGCGCGGACCACCTCGCCCGCGTCGCACCGCGCCGCATGGCGCCGGTCGTGCGTGCGCGCCCCGTGGATGACGGTGTCGACAGCCAGGACCAGGCCGTCGACGTGCGCGCCCATCCGCGCGCG
Source organism: uncultured Actinomycetota bacterium (assembly GCA_963769855.1). GTDB lineage: Bacteria > Actinomycetota > Actinomycetes > Actinomycetales > Cellulomonadaceae > Cellulomonas. The sequence goes on along the minus strand of CAVYNN010000008.1, from coordinate 781,755 downwards.
CTCCCCCTCGTCGGCCAGCATGTCGACGTCGAGGCGGAGCGCGGTGATCGGCGTGCGCAGGCGGTGCGAGAGGTCCGCCACCAGCTCGCGCTCGTCCGCGAGAAGGTCGGCGACCCGGTCGCCGAGCCCGTTGAGCACCGCACCGACCGAGGCGATCTCAGCCGGGCCGGACTGGACAACCCGCGCCGACAGGTCGCCCGACCCGAGCCTGTCGGCGACCTGCGCCAGGTCCCGCACCGACCGGGACAACCGGGCCGCGATCCGGTCGCCGGCGAGCGCCGTGCCGCCGAGCAGCACGAGCCCGACGACGGCGAGGGTCCCCCAGGCCCGCGCGACGCCGGCCGTGAGCTCAGCCGCCGGGACGAACGTGCGCACCACCGTGATCCCGTCCGCAGAGCCGACCGGGAGGAGCACCTCCGCGCCTCCGTCGGAGCGCGCCGTGAGGGCTCGGCCGAGCGCGGCGAGCTCGACCGACGGGGTTCGGTCGGCCGGGGCGCCGAGGACCGTTCCTTCGGGCAGGAAGACAGTGGTCCGGCGTCCGCCGCCGTTGACCGACAGCAGCGCTGCCTGCAGTCGCGCGGGCTCGTCGACCACGGCACCGGCGAACACCGCCACCTGCTGCGCGTCCTGGCGCGCGGCGGCCAGCGCCCGCTCGGCGGCGAGCGAGCGGGCCAGCAGCCCGAGCGGGACCAGGAACGCGACCAGGACCACCGAGGTCATCGCCAGCCCGTACCGGACGAGCAACGCCCTCACGAGGGAGGCACGAGCTTGACGCCCACGCCGCGGACACGGTGCAGGTACACCGGATCCTCGGCCGTCTCCCCGAGCTTGCGCCGCAGCCAGTGCAGGTGGACGTCGACCGTCTTGTCCGCACCGCCGTACGGCTGGTTCCACACCTTGGCGAGCAGCTCCCGCTTCCCGACCACCTCACCGGGCCGTTCGGCCAGGTAGAGCAGCAGGTCGAACTCCTTGGGACTGAGCTCGAGCGGCACGCCGTCAAGCACGGCGGCCCGGGACCGCGCATCCACGCTGAGCCCGCCCACCACCACCGGTCCGGCGGGGCGTCCGGAGTCCACCCGGCGCAGCACGGCGCGGATCCGCGCCTCGAGCTGGTCCGCGGCGAACGGCTTGACCAGGTAGTCGTCGGCACCCGCGTCGAGCACCGAGACGATGCCGACACCGTCGTCGCGAGCGCTGATGACGATCACCGGCACGTCGCTGACGGCACGGATCATCGCGAGCAGGGACGTCCCGTCCAGGTCCGGCAGGCCGAGGTCGAGCAGGACGACGTCGGGCCGGTGGTCGACGAGGCTCTGCAACCCGTCGAGGGCCGTCGCCGAACTCATCGTCGAGTGCGAGTGCGCCGCGAGGGAGCGGATCAACGCGGTCCGGATCGTCACGTCGTCCTCGATGATGAGCACGTCCGCCACACCGAGGACGGTAGGCCATCGGCCGTGGCAGCGGGACCCTGCTGCCACGTCTTGTCCTGGCCTTAACGCAGTCTTGGCGTGGCGGTGCGCGACGATGGGGCGGTGCGACGAACCACGTCCAGGGATCGGCGGATCGGAGTCCTCGCCGCCCTGTCGTGGGCGCTCGCCGTCGTCGTGACCGGCGCGGTCGCGGAACGCGCTGTGGCGGTCCTCGACGCAAGCTCCACCCGTCCCGGTGTGCTGTCCCAGGCCGAGGTCGCCGACGCGCTCGCCACGGCGCGGGCCGGCGCGAGTCCCACCGGGACAGCGACCCGTAGCGCGACCCCGACCCTGTCCGCCCCGACCGGGCCGACCGGTGCCCCGTCGACCGCGCCGGCCACGACGAGCCCTCCCGTGGCCCCGCCAACGCACCCCGCTGCCCGGCCGACGACCACTGCGCCGACCCCCGAGGTCGCGCGCACCTGGACGGTCGTGGGCGGGACCGTCGAAGCCTCATGCCAGGGCACGGTGATCGCGCTGGTCTACGCCACCCCGCAGGACGGCTGGACCGTCGACGTCAGGTCTGCAGGCCCCGACCAGATCAAGGTCGAGCTCAAGATGGCCGAGCAGGAGACGACCGTCACGGCGACCTGCGTCGGCGGCGTCCCGCAGCAGAGCGTCACCGGCCCGACCCACGACTCGGCCCCCGGGACCGGCGGCTCGGACGACTGAGAGCCGCCGTGGTCGCCGACCGTCTGGCCCGGACCACCCGGCTGCTCGGCGCCCCGTCAGGTCTGGGCTGGTGCCTCCGCCCGGCCCGCCTGCCTCCTCCAGACCTCGTGGGTGTGCCGCAGGTGCTCGTCGAGCAGTCGCTCGAAGCCGTCGACGTCGTCCGCGGCGATCAGGTCGACAAGTTTGCGGTGCTCGGCCACGATCGCCTCGGTGCGCCCGGGCGAGGCAAGGCTCCGGGCAACGATGAACGCCTGCCGCTCCCGGAGCCGGTCGTACAGGTCGAACAGCAGGGTGTTTCGCACGCCCTCGACGAATCGGCGATGCATGCGCACGTCGAGCTCGACGAAGCCCGTGACATCCCCGCGCCGCGCGGCGTCGTCCTGCTCCGCCAGGGCGGGGACGAGGTCAGCGGCGAGCGCAGCGCGGCCCGCTGAGCCCAGCCCGCGCACGCCGGAAACCTCCAGCAGCAGGCGCGCACCGAAGATGTCGGCCGCCTCCTGAGCCCCGATCTCCCGCACGAGCGCACCCTGGCGGGGGTACACCGTGATCCACCCCTCACCCTGCAGACGCAGCAGCGCCGCGCGCACCGGAGTCCTGCTCACCCCGATCCGCCGCGCGAGATCGTTCTCGCTGAGCATCGAACCGGGAGCCAGCTCGCCCGACATGATCCTGGAGCGGACGTACTCGTAGGCGCCCTGGGCGGCACTGACGTCACGACGCACCGTCGTGCTCGGCTCGACGGCAGTCCCGGCCATCGCTGACTCTCCCATCCGCGTGTCTCCCTCACGGAGGCTACCTGGGCCGACCGTCAGCGCAGGACTCCCTCGCACATCTTGTATCCCAGTTGTATCCTTGATCTGTCAACTGGTCGAAAGGACATCTCATGAGCGTCATCGAACGCACCGCGCTCGTCACCGTGGCCATCCGCGGGAACGAGGTTCCGGCCGATGGTGTGGCCACCTACAACGCGATCCTGCGCAACGGAGGCCCCGGCGTGCCGACCCGCCTCACCGTTCCGTTCGTCGACGGCCGGCCGGCCGACCGCCTCGTCGTCGCCTGGGGCGACGACCCCCACGACGGTCGGCCCTGGCAGCTGGTGAAGCAGTTCGAGCACGAAGCCGTCTACACGCCGGTCCCGGTGCCGATCGCCATGGCCGGTCCGGGGTATTGGAACGTGGGCCGGGCCGCCTGACGGCGCAGGGAGGAAGGACAGGGAAGGCCACGTCGAACGACGTGGCCTTCCGCGATCACGGGCGCCCGACCCACGACTCGGCCCCCGGGACCGGCGGCTCGGACGACGGAGAGCCGGCGGTCAGTCGATCCGGATGCCCGTCTCGGCGGCGACAGCCAGCGCGAGCTCGGTCAGCTGGTCGGCACCGAAGGTGGCGCCGCGCAGGGAGGCGGTGCCCCGGATCGTCTCCAGGCGTGCGCCTCGCAGGTCGATGTCGTGCAAGGTCGCGCCGGTGACGTCGAGCGTGGCGACGCGCGTATCGACGAACGCCACGCGGGTGGCGGTTGCCTGGTGCAGGTCGAGCTCGTCGACGGTGCAGTCGGTCAGCAGGACGTCGGTGAGCTCGGCGCCGCGCAGGTTGAGGTATCCGATCTTGCAGCCGCGCAGCTCCACCCCTGACCACCGGCTCGTGTACAGCTCGCCGTAGCCGATGCGGGAGCCTTCGAGCCGCACCTGCCGCCAGGTCGAGCCGACCGCGTGCAGCACGTCGGCGGTCACCTCCTCCGCCACCACCTCGACCAGCCGCACGCCGCGCAGTGCCGCTTCGGAGAGGTCGACCCGGCGCAGCGCGCAACCGTTCAGGGCGAGCCCCTCGAGGGCACGACCGCGCAGGTCGAGGTCGCCGAGGACGAGCGCCTCGAGGTCGGCCTCGGGTTCGAGGTCACCTGCGGTGCCGAGCGCCAGACCACCGAGCACGATGTCCGTGATGCGCGGTGGTGGGGTCTCCTGGGCGCGCACGCGAGGGAACCTAACACCTTCCCGGATCGCTCCTCGAGTGCGCTGGTCGCTCCTCGAGTGCGCCGGCTGCACGACCGTACGGTTGCGGCCCCCGCGGTTCGGGGCCACCGTCGACCCATGCCCGCTCGCACCGATGTCGCTGTCCGCGCCGTCCTGCTCGGTGTCGCCACCGGCTGCCGCACGTCGCTCGGCGTGGCCGCACCGGTCCTCGTCGGACAAGCCGGCGGGCCAGGACCGCGCAGTCCCGTGCGCGTAGGGCTCGCGCTCGGCGTCGTGGGCGAGCTCGTCGGCGACCTGCTCCCGGGCACGCCGAGCCGGCTGCGGCCGCCGGGACCGCAGGCCCGGGCCGCCGCCGCGGCCGTCGGCGGCGTGCTGCTGGCGCGCCGGGCGGGCGTCGGACCGGTGCTGCCGGCCGTGCTGGCCGCTGTCGCCTCGGCAGCGGGCACCTGGGGCGGTGCCGCGTGGCGGCGGTGGGCCGCCCGCCGTGGACCGGACTGGCCGGCTGCCCTCACCGAGGACGCCGTCGCCCTCGCGCTGGCGGGTGCGGCGACCATGCGCCCTCAGGCCGGGTAGTCACCGGCGGCAAGGTCGTCGAGCAGGCTCGGGTGGGTCGGCGCCCAGCCGAACCGCTGCCGGGTCAGCGTGCTCGTCGAGGGCTGGTCGAGGGCGAAGATGCGGCCGAGGAAGCCGAAGCCCTCGGCGGGGACCTGCTCGACGGGCAGCGCCAGCTGGGCTCCGATGGCCTGCGCCAGGGAGCGCATGGAGTCGCCCTCGTCGGCCACCGCGTGCAGCACGGCGCCGGGCTCGGCCTGCTCCAGCGCGAGCCGGAAGAGCCTGGCAGCGTCCAGGTGGTGCACCGCCGGCCACCGTTGGCTGCCGTCGCCGACGAACCCGGAGACGCCGGTCCGCCGCGCGGCGGCGATGAGGACGCTGGCGAAGCCGTAGCCGAGCCCCCGGGCGTGAACCGACCGGGGCAGGCGCACCAGCGACGGGCGCACGCCCTGGTCGGCAAGCCCGAGGACGGTCAGCGCGTTGCGAGCGCGACCGCCCATCGGCCCGTCGATCGCCATCGGGTCGTCCTCGGTCGAGGCCCGGCCTGGGACGACCGGGGTCCCGGAGGCGATCACCAGCGGCTTGCCGGTCCCGGCGAGGGCGGCGGCGAAGGTGTCGACCGCGAGCCTCTCCTCCGCGATGCACCGCTCGACGTCGGTGAAGTCGTTGCCGAACGCCAGGTGGATCACGCCGTCCGAGTCGTCGGCGCCGGCACGCAGCGACGCCGGGTCGGTGAGGTTGCCGCGCAGCACGGCAGCCCCCGCAGCGGTGATGGCGTCGGCGGACGCGTCGGAGCGGGCCAGGCCGAGGACCTCGTGCCCGGCGGCGAGCAGCTCGGGCACGACGGCCGATCCGATCCCGCCGCTGGCCCCGGTGACGAAGACGCGCATGATGACTCCCTTTGGTGATGCGACCTTTGTCTCATCACCATACCTCTGATGCGACCAAGGTCGCATCACCTAGGATGAGGCCATGCCTCGCTGGGAGCCGAACGCACGCGAACGGCTGGTCACCGCGGCGGTGCAGCTGTTCTCCGAGCAGGGCTACGACCAGACCACCGTCGCCCAGATCGCCGAACGCGCCGGTCTGACGAAGAGCACCTTCTTCCGCCACTTCCCCGACAAGCGGGACGTCCTGACCGCCGGCCAGCACACCCTGTCCCGGCTCCTGGTCGAGGGCATCGCCTCCGCCCCGGCCGGCGCCACCCCGATGGTCGCGGTCGCCGCCGGCCTGGAGCGGGTGGCCGCCTCCATGACGCCGCTGAACCGCCGGCTCGCACCGCACATCGAGGCAGCCATCGCCAGCAGCACCGAGCTCCAGGAGCGCAACCAGCTCAAGCAGGTCGGCATGGCCGCGGCGGCTGCGGACGCGCTGCGCGACCGTGGCGTGCCGGCCGCCACGGCGGCCGTCGCGGCGGAGCTGGGCATGCTGGCCTTCAAGGAGGCCTTCGCCGCGTGGCTGCTCGACGACAACCGGGCCGAGCTGCCCGAGCTGGCGCGGGCCGCCCTGGCGCGGCTCCAGGCGAGCCTGCGCGAGCTCGGCTGACGGGCGCTCGGTGACCGTCTGCGCCGAGACGATCACCTGTGGGCAGCGACCGCACGGCGCCCGAGCTGCCGGTGCTGTGCCAATTGCGCGGAATTGGTACAGCACCGCGCCGAACGCCCGCCCTACCGTGACGCCACGAACGCCCCACGAAGGAGTGGTCATGGCGAAGGTGGCACTGCTGGGCACCCTGGACACCAAGGGTGCGGAGTACTCCTGGCTCTCGGACAGACTGGCCGAACAGGGCGTGGAGGTGCTGCCGATCGATGTCGGCTCCTTCTCCACCTCACCCATGGCCGCCGTGACGTCGGACGACGTCATCGCCGCGGCCGGGCACGACGCCACGGCGCTGCGGGCCCGGCGCGACCGCGGCGAGATGATGACGGTGATGGGCGCCGGCGCGGCCACGATCGTCAAGGCTCTGGCGGCCGAGGGCACGATCCACGGCCTGCTGAGCATCGGTGGCTCGGGCGGCTCCTCCGTGGCCGCCCCGGCGATGCAGGCGCTGCCGATCGGGTTCCCCAAGCTGCTCGTCTCGACGATGGCCAGCGGCGATGTCAAGCCGTACGTCGGCGAGGTCGACGCCACGCTGATGTACTCGGTGACCGACGTCGCGGGCATCAACCGGATCTCGCAGCTGGTGCTGGGCAACGCGGCCGCCGGGATCGCCGGGATGGCCAAGGCCTACGAGGCGCGTCAAGGCGTGCCGGAGGGCGAGCACAGGCCGCTGATCGGCATGACGATGTTCGGGGTCACCACGCCCGTGTGCACCGTGGCCCGCGAACGCCTGACGGAGCTCGGCTACGAGGTCCTCGTCTTCCACGCCACCGGGACCGGCGGTCGCGCGATGGAGAAGCTCGTGGAGTCGGGGCTGCTCGCCGGGGTGTGCGACATCACGACCACCGAGCTGTGCGACGACCTCGTCGGCGGCGTCCTCAGTGCGGGACCCGACCGGCTCGAGGCGGCGGGCCGGCTCGGCGTGCCTCAGGTGGTCAGCGTCGGCGCGCTCGACATGGTGAACTTCGGCCCGAGGGAGACCGTCCCGCCGCAGTTCACCGGCCGGAACCTGTTCGTCCACAACCCCACCGTCACCCTGATGCGGACGACGACCGAGGAGATGGCCGAGCTCGGCCGGCGCATCGCACGCAAGCTCGCCGCGGCGACCGGGCCGACCGAGCTGTTCCTCCCGCTGCAGGGTGTCAGCGCGATCGACGTCGACGGCGCTCCGTTCCGGGACGCTGAGGCGGACGCCGCGCTGTTCGCCGAGCTGCGCAGCGGGCTCGCCGGCAGCGACGTCCCCATCCACGAGCTCGACGTCCCCATCAACGAACCCTCGTTCGGGATCGCGATGGCGGACGCCCTGCACGCACTGATCACGAGCCGCCAGCTCGTCGCAGGCAAGTAGCCGAAGGAGAGAGAGATGTCTCAGACACGCACCCAGATCCTCGACCGGTTCCGCGCCCAGGTCGCGGCCGGCCGGCCGATCGTCGGCGGCGGCGCAGGAACCGGGATCACCGCGAAGTCGGCCGAGGCGGGCGGCATCGACCTGCTCGTCATCTACAACTCCGGCCGGTTCCGCATGGCCGGGCGCGGCTCCCTGTCCGGCCTGCTGGCCTACGGCGACGCGAACGCCATCGTCATGGACATGGCCAGGGAGGTGCTGCCCGTCGTCAAGAAGACACCGGTCCTCGCCGGTGTCAACGGGACCGACCCGTTCCGGGTCATGTCGTACTTCCTCAAGGAGGTCCAGGCCATCGGCTTCGCCGGGGTCCAGAACTTCCCGACCGTCGGGCTCATCGACGGCGTCTTCCGGGCCAACCTCGAAGAGACCGGGATGGGGTTCGGACCCGAGATCGACATGATCCGCATGGCCCACGAGATGGACCTGCTGACCACGCCGTACGCCTTCGACGTCGACCAGGCCAAGGAGCTCGCCCGGGCCGGCGCGGACATCCTCGTGCCGCACATGGGTCTGACGACGTCCGGCACGATCGGCGCCCACACCGCGCTGACGCTGGAGCAGGCGGCCGTCAAGGTTCAGGAGCTCGCGGACGCCGCGAAGAGCGTCAACCCCGACATCCTGTGCCTGTGCCACGGTGGCCCGATCGCCAACCCGCCGGACGCGCAGTTCATCCTCGACCACACCGAGGGCATCGTCGGCTTCTACGGGGCGTCCTCGATCGAGCGTTTCCCGGCCGAGACCGGCATCCGCAAGCAGACCGAGGAGTTCAAGTCGATCCACTTCCGCGACGTCCCTGCAACGGTGTCCTGACGTGGCCGCCTACACCACCCAGGGCGCGCTCCCCACGGAGGTCTTCGACTGGGGGTCCATCAAGTGGGGGGTCACCCCGGAGAACTTCCCGGGGACACCCGTCACGGTCGGCGAGGTCGTGATCGAGCCGACAAGAGGACACGACCTGCACACCCACCCGGAGTCGGACGAGGTGCTCGTCATCCTCGACGGCGAGGGCGAGCAGACGGTGGCGGACTCCGGGAAGTTCGCAGTCAAGGCCGGTGACAGCATCTTCATCCCGAAGGGGACTGTGCACTCGACCTTCAACACCGGGTGGAAGCAGCTGCGGATCTTGGCGATCTACTGCCCCGGCGGTGCCGAGGCCGCCCTGCGCAGCGCACCCGACTATGCCCGGCTCGCACCCGGCGAGGCTCCCGTCTGGGTCCGCGGCTGACGACGGCCTTCGGCCGGCAGGGCGTGGGCCGTCCGTCCCCCACCGGACGGCCCACGCCCGACCACGACCGACGGCGCACACCATCGCGTCCCGAACTATGCACAGAAAGGCTCACACAATGTCGTCTGAGACCATCTCCCCCGACGCCCCGGCGCGCATCATCAAAGAGACGATCCCGCTCTGGATCGCGGTCGGCATCACCGTCGCGGTGTCGGTTCCGTTCACCCTCTGGCTGAACCATTGGAACCTGGCCGTCTGGTGCTCGTTCATCGTGTGGGCGGAGTATTTCGCGCTCGGCGCGAAGCCCGCCGCCGCCAAGACGATCGTCCCCGCCTTCGCGAGCTCGGCGATCGGAACCGCGGTCCTGCTCGCCATCATCACGCTGCTGGGGTCGTGGCCGAAGATGGTCGCCACGGGTGACGTGGCCGTGATCGTCGTCCTGGGCGTCGGCTGCGGCGTGATGGTGTACTTCATGAAGTTCTGGAAGACCCTCCAGGTCGGCTCGCTGCCGTTCTTCAACGGCATCTCGATGGCCCTGGCGATCTACTTCACCAGCAGCTTCCCCCACGTGACCGACCAGGCCGCACTGGCCGCGCTCTGGGCCGGCGTCTGGACGGTCGTGCTGGGCATCTTCGGCGTGCTGCTGGGCATGTTCAACGTGTGGCTGACGTTCCCCAGGGAGGTCAAGGCCACGCTGTAGCGCCTCAGCACGTCGCGGCCGCATCGCGCGGCGCCGGCCCCCGGAAGGACGTGAGCCACCACGGCTCGCGCACCACTGGGGGCCGACGCGCGTCACTGCGCGTGCGGAAGGTGTGCCCGGCCGAGCTGGCTCGAGACCACCTCGAGGGCGCGGTGCAGCAGCGCCGACTCGTGCCACAACGGCAGCCGGAGCATGCTGCGCTGCCCGCCGTACGCGGAGAAGCCAGGGCCTGCCGCCAGCTTCACCTTCGCCCGACGGGCAGCTTCGCTGATCCCCAGCGCGTCGGCATGGGTGTCGATCCACAGCCCCGATCCGCCGACGATCGGTTCCCACGTCCAGTCGGGAAAGTACGTGGCCACGATCGGCCCCGCCGCGGCGAGGCCCTCCGCGAGCATGTCCCGGCGCTGTCGCCTGGCCTCGTCCGCACGGGCGAGCAGGCGTTCGCCCCACAGCTGAGACGGCACCGCGGAGGCGAGGTCGCGCGACTTGCGCAGCTCGAGCAGCGAGCGGATCCGGGCCTCGTTGGTGCGGATCCAGCCCACGCGCAGGCCGCCCCAGAACAGCTTCGACAAGGTCCCGACGCTGATCAGCAGGTCCGGGTCGACCAGCCCGGCGAGGCTGCGCGCGGGGGTGCCGGTCAGCGTGATCTCGGACGAGCAGCAGTCCTCGATCGTCAGGAGACCGGCGGCGTTGATCGTGTCGGCCAGGGCGCGCCGGTCCGCCGGTCGCATCGTCTGGCCCGTCGGGTTGTGGATGCTCGTCTGGCAGTAGAGCGCGACCGGCTTGCGATGGATCGCCTTCGCCACCAGGTCGACGTCGATTCCGCCATGCACGACGGGCACGCCCTCGACCCGCGCACCCCACGCCTGCGCGACCTCGAGCGCCCCGCGATACGTCGGTTCCTCCACCAGCACGACGTCGCTCGGCTCGGTCGCGAGCCGCATCGCGAGGTCCAGCGACTGCTGCCCGCCCGTCGTCACCAGCACTTCGGAGGCAAGCGTCGGCGTGCCGTCCGCCGACAAGTGGTCGGCGATCGCCTGCCGGAACGTCGGCAGCCCCGCCGGGAAGTAGCCGTCCGTGTCGAGGTACCGGGCCAGGGCGCCGTCCATCGGTGTGGAGAGGATCTCGCGCGTCACCCCCGACGCCGGCAACGCACCGCTGGAGAGGTCGATGACATCCGGCGGCGTGTCGGTGAAGGAGAGGAACCTGCCCTGTCCGACCCGCGCCGCATGCTCGGCGCCGACCCTGATCCGCGCGCCCGAACCCCGGCGCGCCTCCAGGTACCCGCGCATCTCCAGGATCTGCGCGGCCATGGTGACCGTGCCACGGCTGACGCCCAGCGCGCTGGACAGGTCACGCTGCGGCGGCAGCTCCACTCCGGGGGCCAGGATCCCCATGTCGACGAGGTCGATCACGGCATCGGCCAGCGCGTCCGGGAGCCGGCGCTCGGCACCGGACCAGTCGCCGAGCAGCCGCGCCAACTGACCTGTGTCAATCCTCGTCGACGCCACCGGGCAATCGTAGTCCGACGATTCTCGGCGAGCGGGAAATAGGGGAGATCTCTGTGCCAGGGGCTTCGCCGACGGCCCCGCGCGACCTGGCTCGCCGGATATGCTTCCCAAGGGATTCCGGGGAAGTCGCCCGAGCGACGGTCGGAGGGACCGGAAGGTGAAAGAACGCACTTTCCACATCCTGGCAATCTGCACCGGCAACGCCAGCCGTTCACCCGCTGTGGAGCGGCTCCTCGCGGCCGGGCTCGGGCCGACGGTGACCGTGGAGAGCGCGGGCACCGCAGCCGTGGTGGGCCAGCCGATCGCCGCCGAGATGGCGGCCCTGCTTCAGGCTGACGGCATCGACACCACGGGGTTCACGGCGCGTCAGGTGACTGCCGACCTGCTGCGCGGCGCCGACCTCGTCCTTGCGCTCGCCAGGGAGAACCTCGAGGGAGTCGCGGAGCTGATGCCTGACGTCCTCGAGCGCGCCTTCACGCTGACCGAGCTCGCGCGGTTCGCCGCGGCGAGCCCGTCGGACGACGTCACGGGCGCCACCGCGGCCCAACGCCTACGCACACTGGTCACCGCGGCGGCGCGGGCGCGCGCCGCCGGGGACGCCCGTCCGTCCGAGGCTGACGACGTCCCCAACCCGTACCGACGCGGACCGGCCGCGTATCGCGAGGCGTTCGCGATGATCGAGCAGGCGACCGCAGCGATCGTCCGGGGGACATCCCCCGCCTCATGACGGCGGATCGCCCCCTGCCGCCGCCGTTCCGGGGTCGCCAGGCTGGGAGCATGACGAGCATGAGCGTGCCAGCCAGCGGGATGACCCTGGCCACAGAGGTCGAGCGCGAGCGGCGCGGGCCGAACATCCTCACCGCACCGTTCCATCCCCGCACCTGGCGTGAGCACGGGTACCTCTGGCTGGTGCTGCTGGTGGCGCCGTTCGCGCTGACCTACGTCATCCTCGTGCCGTCGCTGACGGCGGGGCTGCTCGTGACCGTCGTCGGGCTCGGGCTCGTCGGCGCGCTGGTGCTTGCCGCCCGCGGCTGGGGCGCGATGTACCGAGGGCTGGCGCGCGGGCTGCTCGACGAGCACGTGGACGACCCGCCGCTGTTCGCCCGTCCCCGGGGGTTCTGGCGCGGCCTGTGGGCGATGCTCGGCGACGTCGACGGCTGGCGGGCGCTGCTGTTCATGTTCCTGGCGTTCCCGGCCGCGATCGCCGGCTGGGTCACGAGCATCACATTCCTCGCCACCGGCGCGGGCGGCCTGACCTACTGGTACTGGTACCGGTTCCTGCCGCTGCAGGCTGCCGCCGACGGCACCCTGCACCGTGGGGCGCAGTTCGGCACCGACTGGTTCGCGGACACGCCTCGGCGCCTGTGGCTCGTCGCGGCCGGCGGGCTCGTGCTGCTGTTCGTCTGGCCGTGGCTCCAGCACCTGTTCGCCCAGCTGTTCCGGGTGCTGACGCAGGCGCTGCTGGGCCCGTCGCGGACCAGCGTGCGCGTGGCCGAGCTGCGGGCCTCTCGGGCGGCGCAGGTCGAGGACGCCGACGCCCGGCTGCGCCGGATCGAGCGCGACCTGCACGACGGCACCCAGGCCCGACTGGTGGCGGTCGCCATGCAGCTCGGGGAGGCCCGTGAGCAGCTGGCCACCGGCGACCCCGCGCTGGCCGACGAGCTGTTGAGCACCGCCCACACCTCGACGAAGGAGGCGCTGACCGAGCTGCGCGAGATCGCCCGCGGCATCCACCCGCCGGCCCTGGACAGCGGCCTGGCGATCGCGTTGGAGACGCTGGCAGCCCGCGCGCCGCTTCCGGTCAGCCTCACCGTCGACCCGTCGGTGACCGTCGGCCGGACCCTGTCCCCCGCCGTCGAGTCCATCGCGTACTTCACCGTCGCCGAGCTCGTGACCAACGCCGCCAAGCACTCGGGCGCCTCGCTGGTGCGGGTCAGCCTCGACCGCTCGGACGGCAACCTGCGGCTCTGGGTGTACGACGACGGACGTGGCGGCGCGCTCGTCGTGCCCTCCGACGGCACCGGACGCCGGACCGGGCTGGCCGGGCTGGTCGAGCGGGTGCGGGCCGTCGACGGCACGTTCGACCTGTCCAGCCCGGCAGGCGGCCCTACGGTGGTCACCGTGACGCTGCCGGCCAGCACCCGATCGTGAGCCACCCGCCCGCCGAGCGCCGGTCGCTGCGGATCGTCCTCGCCGAGGACTCCGTCATCCTGCGCGACGGCCTGGCCGCGCTCCTCGGCCGGCGCGGGCACGACGTCGTCGCCGCGGTCGGGGACGGCGAGGCGCTGGTCCGCCAGGTCGACGCCCTGGTGGCGGCCGGTGCGGCGCCCGACGTCGTCGTCGCCGACATCCGGATGCCGCCGTCGCACACCGACGAGGGCCTGCGCGCGGCGATCGCGCTGCGGGCGAGCCATCCCGCCCTCGGCGTGCTCGTCTTCTCCCAGTACGTCGAGACGCGCTACGCCTCCCGGCTCCTGGCCGGCGACGCGCGCGGCGTCGGCTACCTGCTCAAGGACCGTGTCGCCGACGTCGGCGACTTCGTCGACGCCCTGGTAAGGGTCGCCGACGGCCAGACCGTCCTGGACCCCGAGGTGGTCCGCCAGCTGCTCGGCGCCACCGGCGGTCGCGACGCCGGGCTGGAACGGCTGACGGCCCGCGAGCGCGAGGTCCTCGAGCTCATGGCGCAGGGCCGCTCGAACGGAGCGATCGCCGACGCGCTCTACCTGTCCTACGGAGCGGTGGAGAAGAACGTCGCCGCCATCTTCACGAAGCTCGATCTCGAGCCGGACACCGCCGACCACCGGCGTGTGCTGGCCGTGCTGAGGTACCTGGGCGCCTGAGGCCCGGGCCGCCCCCTCGGCGGAGGACAACCCCCCGTGCCTTCGGCAGGCAGCCCCCCGGCACGTCGGCGGCGGGCCCCTGGTCAGGCGGAGGACGAGCCCGTTCCGGGCATCACCGCTGGTCACGAGGCTGAACGGGTCACGTCACCGACCCTGGAGGCCCCCGCATGGCCACCGTCCTCACCCGCCCGGCGCCCGTCCCCACGCCCTCCGTGCCGGCCCCCGCGGGCCGGGACGTGTTCGTCGACGCGGTCCGTGCGCTCGGCACCGTCAGCATCGTCGCCCTGCACTGGCTGATGGCCGAGGCGACGTGGGACGGGCGCTCCCTCGTCGTCGGGAACGCCCTGCACCACGGCGCCGCCTGGTTGCTGACCTGGCCGATGCAGGTGCTCCCCCTGCTCTTCTTCGCCTCCGGCGCAGCCGCGGCGTACCAGCACGCCCGCCCGGGCGGCCGGTGGCGTTCGGCGCTCGGCGCTCGGATCCGGGCCGTGGCCCGGCCCGTCGCCGTGCTCGTCGTCGTGTGGATCCTGCTCGCGGTGGCCCTGGTCGCCGCAGGAGTGCCAGGTGGCCCCGTGCGCCGGCTGGCCCTCATGGCGCCGCAGCCGCTGTGGTTCCTCCTGGTGTGGCTCGCGCTGCTCGTGCCGATCCCCCTGCTGCTGCGCGCGTGGCGGCGCTGGCGCTGGCGTTCCCTCGCCGTGGCGGTGACCGCGCCGCTCGTCATCGACCTGCTGCGGTTCGGGGCCGGGCTACGTCCCCTGGCGTGGGCCAACGTGCTGCTGGTCTGGGCGGTGCCGTTCCTGGCAGGCGTCGCCTACGCCGACGACCGTGCCGCCGGCCGCGGGCGCACGCCACGACCGGCCGTCCTTGCGGCCGGGCTGGCCGCCGGGGTCGGGGCGATGGCGGTGCTCGTCGCCGTCGGCCCGTACCCCGCGAGCATGGTCGGCATGCCCGGCGATGCGATCTCCAACCTCAACCCACCGACGGCGCCGATCGTCGCCCAGTCGCTCGCCCAGGTCTGCGCCGTCCTCCTGCTCCGCACGACGATCGTGCGCTGGGCGCAGGGACCTGGGCGGCCGCTCGTCGGCTGGCTCTCCCGCCGGTCGATGACCGTCTACGTGTGGCACCTCACGGCGATGTTCGCCGTCGTCGGGCTGGACCTGGTGGCGCTCCACGAACGGCTGCCCGCGGCGTGGGGCGTCGACTGGTGGGCGAGCCGTCCCGCCTGGTTCGGCGCGTACGGGCTCGTGCTCGCCGGGCTGGTGCGGGCGTTCGGCCGGTTCGAGGGGCGCCGGTCCCCCGTGTCCGAGGGCGCGGCGATGATGGGCGCGACGAAGGGGTGATCGATGGCCGACGAGACGCTGCTGGTCCGCGACGCCGAGGCGTGGCGGGCTTGGCTGGACGAGCACGAGGACGCCTCCGACGGCGTCTGGCTGGTGCTGGCGAAGAAGGGCACGGTCGCGCCCACGTCGCTCAGCTACGCCCAGGCGCTCGACGAGGCCCTGTGCAGCGGGTGGATCGACGGCCAGAAGAGGCCGGGCGACGCCACGACGTTCCTCCAGCGGTTCACGCCCCGACGGCCGACCTCGATCTGGTCGCAGCGGAACATCGGCCTGGTCACCGAGCTGGCCGCGCAGGGGCGGATGCGCTCGCGCGGCCAGGCCGAGATCGACCGCGCCCGCGCCGACGGGCGACCTGGGCCCGCGCCTACCCCGGGGCGGCGAGCGCCCAGGTGCCCGACGACCTCGCGGCCGCCCTGGCCGCATCACCGCAGGCCGCGGAGCTGTTCGCGAACCTCTCCGCCGCCAACCGCTACGCGGTGATCCATCGGGTCGTGACCGCGAGCGAGAAGGCCCGGGCGGGCCGCGTCACCACCCTCGTCGAACGGCTCGCGCGGGGCGAGACACCGCACCCGCAGTGACGCGCGACGCGGCGGTCCGGACAGCGGACGGGCGGTGGTCGACGACCCCACCGCCCGTCCGTCCGGCGCAGCGACCGATCAGCCGCCGAACGCCGCCAGGTGCTGCTGCGTCGCGGCGGTCAGGTGGCTGTAGACCAGCTGCACGTCGGGGGCGGTCAGGCCGGCGGCTGCGGAGCTGAGCAGCTGCAGGTCCGCCGACTCGACGGTGCGGGCGGCGGCGTAGGCCGCATCGGTGCTCGCGGAGCCCTCGGCGAGCAGGCGGTCGTAGGTCGCCTGGATCGTCGGGTCGGTGAACGTCCCCGTGGTGTGGTCCGCGCTCGGGTCGGTCAGGCCGTACCGATCGAGCAGCAGGCGGATCTGGGCCAGGTGCTGCGTCTCGGCGTCGGCGATGCGCGTGAACACCGGGCTCGTGGTGTCGGCCGCGAACGCGGTGTAGAGGTCGTGGGCGAGCAGCTCCTCCTCGGCCATCCCGGCGAGGTCGGCCTGCTGCGCCGCCGTCAGGGTGCCCGATGCGGTGCTGGCCAGGCCGGTGCCGGTCCCACCGCCGTAGCGGTGGGCAGCGCCAGCGGCCGCGCCGGCGGCGGTGGGGTTGCCGGGGGCGGTGGCGTTGCCGGGGGCGGTGGCGTTGCCGGGGGCCGCGGCGTTGCCGGCCCCGGCCCGGGCGCCGCGCGCAGCGCCGGCGGCGATGCCCGTGCCGTCGCACACGCCCGTGCCGGGCCCGGCCTGGCGGGTCGCGGTGGGTGTGGGGTTCGGGCCCGGAGCGTCCGCACGGGCGGACGCCAGGGCGGGAGCGGCGACGAGGGCGGTGGCGAGCAGGCCGCCGGCGGCGGCGATCGCGAAGCGGGTTCGGATGCGCATGATGTGCTCCTGTGCTGGTCGGTGTCCTTGCTGGTACGCCCCAGCGTCGGACGCCCGGGTGGAGGGCCTCTGCCGCCCGTGTGGAGACGGGATGGAGTTCCGGCCGCCGGGCCCGGCGCTGTCCTGCGCCGGCCGCCGAGCCGACATGATGGGGCCATGGCCACCGTGCTGGTCGTCGAGGACGAGTCCGACATCCGTGAGGTGCTGCGCCGCTACCTCGAACGCGCGGGACACGCGGTGCTCACCACGGGCAGCGGCGCCGAGGCCCTGCGGCTCGTCGAGACGGCGTCGGTGGACCTCGTCGTGCTGGACCTCGGCCTGCCGGACGTCGAGGGGACGGAGGTGCTCGCCGAGGTCCGCGCCGCCGGGCGCACCCCCGTGCTGGTGCTGACCGCCCGGAGCACCGTCGACGACCGGATCCGCGGCCTGCGGCTGGGCGCCGACGACTACGTGACCAAGCCCTTCAGCCCGGCGGAGGTGGTGCTGCGGGTCGCCGCGATCCTCCAGCGGACGGGCGGCACGGCGGCCGCCACGGACCAGGGCGTGCTCGTCGGCGGCCGGCTGTGGATCGACGAGGCCCGGCACGCGATGCGGTTCGACGGCCGCGAGCTCGACCTGACGCCCACCGAGTGGGGCATCCTCGCGGCGCTGTCCGGCGCACCCGGGCGCGTGTTCTCGCGGTACGAGCTGGTCAACCGCGTCCGCGGCTACGAGTACGCGGGCTACGAGCGGACCATCGACTCCCACGTGAAGAACCTGCGGCACAAGCTCGGCCCGGACGGCGCCACCGTGGTGGAGACCGTGCTGGGCGTGGGCTACCGCCTCGGGCTGCACGCGGACGGGGCGTGATGGGGCCCGCCGGCGACCGCGCGCACGAGCCACGCCCGCCGCGCGAGCCGAGCCTGGCCAGCCACGCCGGGCTGGGCCCCGTCGGGCGGCGGCTCATGCTCGCGTTCGTCCTGGTCACCGCCTTCTCGCTGGTCGTCGTCACGGCGGCGGCCGTGGTCGGCGTGGGTCGTGGCCTCACCGCGTCGCAGGACGCCACCCGCCAGGCGGCCGCAACCTCCTCGGCCGCCGCGGCGGCGACCGCCTACGCCGCCGCCGGCGGCTGGTCCGGGGCGGACCTGTCGCAGGCGTCCGCCGTGGCGGAGGCGTCCGGCGCGAGGCTGTTCGTCACGTCGGCCGGCGGGCAGGCAGTGGGCGCCGGCCACGGCGCAGCCGGTCAGGGCCAGGCCGGTCAGGGCCAGGCCGGGCAGGGCCAGGCCGGCCAAGGCCAGAGCGGCGCCGGGCCGGCCGGCGGGAACGGGGTGGTCAGCGCGCCGGTGACGGTGGGCGCCGAGCAGGTGGGCACCGTGCGGCTGGTCTACCCCCGGGCCAGCCTGACCCGCGCGCGAGATGTCGCCTGGACCTGGATCGGCATCGCCGCCGCGACCGCGCTGCTGCTGGCCGTCGTGGCCGGATGGGGGGTCACGCGGTGGGTGACGGGGCCCATCCTGCGCACCACCCGGGCCGCGCGCGCGTTCGCCGCGGGCGACCGGTCCGCCCGCACGGCCCCCACGGGCCCGGGGGAGCTGGCCGAGCTGGGCCAGGCCGTCAACTCCATGGCCGACGCCGTCGTCCGGTCCGAGCGGGAGCAGCGCACCCTCACCGCGGACGTCGCGCACGAGCTACGCACCCCGCTGGCTGCGCTGCAGGCCGGGCTGGAGGAGCTCCGCGACGGCTTCGTCGAGGCCGACCCGGCCCGGCTCGCCGCGCTGCACGACCAGGCGCTGCGGCTCGGCCGCGTGGTCGGTGACCTGGCGGAGCTGTCCGCGGCCGAGGCGGAGGCCGGCGGCGCGAGCATGCGTCGCACGCCCGTCGACCTCGCGGCGCTGGCGGCCGACGAGGTCGCGGCCCGTACACCCCAGCTGCGCACGGCCGGCCTGGACGTGGACCTCCACGCGACGGGCCCCGTCGCCGTGCTGGCCGACCCCGACCGGCTGCACCAGGTACTGGGCAACCTCCTGGCCAACGCTGCGCGGTACTGCCGGGCCGGCGACCGGGTCGACGTCCACGTGCGCACCGACGCGGGGCGGGCCGTGCTCGAGGTGGTGGACACCGGGCCGGGGATCCCGCCGGACGAGCTGCCGCACGTGTTCGAGCGGCTGTGGCGGGGTCGGGGCGCGGCGCACGTCGCCGGGTCCGGCATCGGCCTGGCCGTGGCCCGCGAGATCGTCACCGCGCACGGTGGCACCATCGAGGTCGCGTCCGCCGGGCGCGGCACGAGGGTGACGGTCCACCTGCCCGCGGCGCCCCCGGCGCCTGGTGTCGACCAGCGCCCGGCCGCCGGTCAGGGCCGCAGGTAGGCCCAGCCCTCGAACTGGCGCGCGACGAGGTGGCCCACCCCGGAGGGCACGACGACCGCGCCGGGCACCAGGTCGGCGTCGTCGACGCCGGCCGAGCGCATCGAGTTGCGGCACACCGCCAGACCGATGCCGGCCGCGCGCGCCTCGGCGAGCGCCTCGCCGGCCGACGAGCCGGGCAGCGCCAGCGCCAGCGCCTCGCCGTGCACCACCACCTCGACCGGCGTCCCGGGCTCCAGGCCCGGCAGCAGGTTGAGCGCGTTGCGCAGCACGGCCCGGTGCTTGTCCGGTGCGCCGTCGCTCAGGTGCAGCACCACTCCCCTGGCCATCGCGTCCTCCCTCGTCGTCCGTGGTCGTTCGTCATCGCCCGCGGCCGTGCGCCGGCACCCAGTCCATCCTCGTGCGACCCCAGCTGCGGGGGTGATGGCGTTGTGCCCATCCGGTCAGACTCGCACGGGCCCGAGAGGCGCCACCCACCTGCCCGACACCCCAGAACGCTCCTGGGCGGCAGCCGCCGTCGGGGGCAGCAGAAGGTGGCCGTCGGCGGCGCCGCGCGCGGTTCGGATGAACACCGTGCCCCATGCGGCGAGCAGGAACAGGTAGAGCACGACGGCGGCTACGACGAACACGTCCAGCCCGGTGCGGCCCGCGAGGCCGCTGGTGCCCATGACCACCGTGCCGACCGGGAAGGTGAAGCTCCACCAGGTCAGGGTGAACGGCAGATGTTCTCGGGCGGTTCTGACGGTGATGATTGCGGCGATGGTCAGCCAGAGCATCGCGAAGCCCCATGTCGCCAGGCCGTAGAACAGTGCCAAGACCGCAGCGCCGGCGGCGTACGGCGCGGGTAGGACGCCCACGGCGGCGTTGCCCATCAGCCCGGCTGCGGTGATGGACTGTCCGAGCGGCCCCAGGACGATCCAGAGCGTCGGGACCGCTGCGGCAGCCCCGACCTTGTGCTGTGCCAAGCGCCCCCAGATCAAGGTGATGATCACGATGCTGGCGAACAGCGACAGCCCGAACATGACATAGCAGCCGAGGAGCAGGGTTTCGCGCGGCTGCCCGGCCGCGGTGTGGGGCACGAGCAGTGCCCCGGTACTGGCCGAGACCATCGGCGGGACGATCGGCATGAGCCAGCCACCGAAGGCGCTCTCGGGCTTGTTCTCGTGCCGAGTGAAGGCGTAGTACGGCACGATTGCGGCACTCAGCAGGCCCGTGATCGTTCCGGCGATCCAGAGCACCCAGTCCAGGTCGACGGCGGCGCGCAGCCCGATCAGGTCCTTGCCGACCAGCAGTGCGCCGGCACCGACGGTGAGCATCGCCATCGGCGGCGCGCCGTAGAAGTGACTCATGACCGGGTGCGAGATGTGCCCCCGGGCCAGCTGCGGGTGCCTGAGCCAGTGCGCGGCGGTGGCTGACAGGAGGAGCAGGAGAAGGGTGGCCGCACCGACCCACACGGCGAGCGCGAACTCGCGTTGCCCGGGGACCTGGACCGGCAGGCTGATGGCGGCGGTCGCTACGATCCCGGTTCCCATGACCGCGGCGAACCAGTTCGGCCCCAAATGCTTGACGGCGTCCGCCGGCCGGTCAAGGGAGGGGAAGGCGCGGTGGTGGGATGTGGCCGCTCGGGGGGCAGTTGCGACGGTCATGGGCACGCTCACTCCGGGTGGCGGGGGGACTTCGTTCAGCTTCAACTGTGATCGGCGCGGCCCGTTGTCAGTAGGGGGCACGGCATGATGGACTCATCAGGTTTGGTTATGGGTGGTGGTACCTTGTGCCGGTGTTGTCACAGCGGGTTCCGGACCTCGACTCCCTCGAGTTGCTCATGGCCGTGGCCGCTACCGGGAGCCTGGGACGGGCCGCGGCGGCGCGAGGTATCAGCCAGCCGGCCGTCAGTGCCCGGATCCAGAGGATGGAACGGCTCGTGGGTCTGGCTCTGGTCGAGCGCACTGCACGAGGGTCGGCTCTGACCGTCGCCGGGGTACTGCTGGCTGACTGGGGGCGCGATGTGCTCTCGGCGGCCGCTGTTCTGGATGCCGGGATCACCTCGCTGCGAAGCGGCCGGGACGGCCGACTGCGCGTTGCGGCCAGCCTTACCGTCGCTGAGTACCTGTTGCCCCATTGGCTGGTGCGTCTGGCGGCCGGGCACCCGGAGACCGCGGTCAGTCTTGACGCCGTGAACACGACCGAGGTCGTTCGGCAGGTGCTGCAGGGGGAGGCCGACCTGGGCTTCGTGGAAGGGCCCGGATTGCCCGCCGGCGTGAACGGGCGGATCGTGGCCACCGACCAGCTGGTGGTCGTTGTCGCGCGTGGCCATCCCTGGTCCAAGCGACGCAGGCCGGTGGCCGCCGCCGAGCTCGCCGCCACGCGACTGGTCCACAGGGAACCCGCGTCCGGCACCCGAATCGCGCTCGAGAATGCCCTGGCCGCGTACGCCCCGCTCGCGACGCCATTGCTCGAGCTGTCCTCGACGAATGCTGTGCGCTCCGCCGTCTACGCCGGAGCCGGACCGGCGGTGATCAGTAGCCTCGCCGTCCGGGACGACCTGAGCAGTGGACGCCTCGTTCAGGTGGATGTCGAGGGCGTTGACCTGACCCGGGCCCTGCGCGCCATATGGCCAGCCGGACAGCGGCCCGCTGGCCCCGCGAGGGACCTGCTCGCGATCACGCGACGGAGCTAGCCAGCCGCGGCGCGCTCCGGCGGTACCAAGCAGGACCGCGTGCGCGAGTACGTGCTGCACCATGCCCCGCGCACGTTCCAGATCGCCGACACCCGTGCCGCCCTGCCCGGGGTGTCCGACCAGACCATCCGTCTCGCCCTCGGCCCTCTCTAGGGCTGCGCCGTGCGGACGGCCTCGCGGGCCTCGACGAACGCCTGCACGCAGGTCGCGATGTCCTCCGGGGAGTGTGCGGCGGAGATCTGGACGCGGATCCGGGACCTGCCCAGCGGTACCACCGGGTAGGAGAACGGGATCACGTAGACACCGCGCTCCAGCAGCGCGTCTGCGATCGCAACGGCCTCATGCGCGTCCGGGACCATCACCGGGATGATGGCGTGCTCGCCGGGCAGGAGGTCGAAACCGGCGGCCTGCATCCGCTCGCGGAATTCCGCCGCGTTCGCCCACAGCCGGGCACGCTGCGCGGCACCATCCGCCACCAGGTCCAGCGCGACGAGGGACGCGGCGACCACCGACGGAGGCACGGCGTTGGAGAACAGGTAGGGCCGCGCCCGCTGCCGCAGCAGCTCCACGATCTCGGCGTGTGCGCTGATGTACCCGCCGGATGCGCCGCCGAGCGCCTTCCCGAGCGTGCCGGAGACGATGTCGACTCGGTCCTGCACACCGAAGAGCTCTGGGGTGCCCGCGCCGGACGGGCCGACGAAGCCCACCGCGTGCGAGTCGTCGACCATGACGAGCGCGTCGTACCGCTCGGCGAGGTCGCAGATGGCGTCGAGCGGTGCGAGGTAGCCGTCCATGGAGAAGACGCCGTCGGTGACGACGAGCCGGCGGCGCGCGCCGCTCGCTGCCTGGAGCTGCGCCTCGAGGTCGGCCATGTCGCGGTTCCGGTACCGCAGGCGCTGCGCCTTGCACAGCCGGATGCCGTCGATGATCGACGCGTGGTTGAGCTCGTCCGAGATCACCGCGTCGTCGGCGCCGAGCAGCACCTCGAATACCCCGCCGTTGGCGTCGAAGCACGACGGGAACAGGATCGTCGCCTCGGTGTGCAGGAACGCCGAGATCTTCTGCTCCAGCTCGACGTGCTGCGTCTGCGTCCCGCAGATGAAGCGCACGCTGGCCATCCCGAAGCCCCACTCGTCGAGGGCGGCCTTCGCGGCGAAGACCAGACGCGGGTCGTCGGCGAGCCCCAGGTAGTTGTTCGCGCAGAAGTTCAGCACGCTGCGTCCCGCGGCCGTCACATGCGCCGACTGCGGGGAGGCGAGCTGACGCTCCGTCTTGTACAGGCCGGCCGCCCTGATCTCCGCGAGGGTGCTCTCGATCTCGCCGCGAACCGTGGAGTACATGGTCTAGTCCTCGTCCCAGTCGATGATCACCTTGCCGCGGTCTCCGCTGCGGGCGGCCGCGAACGCCTCCTGCCAGCGGGACGCCGGGAACCGGTCCGTGATGACGCGCGAGACGTCCAGCCCGGTGCTCACCAGCGCGGTCATCGTGTACCAGGTCTCGAACATCTCGCGGCCGTAGATCCCCTTGATCGTGATCATGTGGGACACGACCTTCGCCCAGTCGACGGCGATGGGCCGGCTCGGCAGCCCGAGGAGGGCCACCCGGGCACCGTGCGTCAGGTTGTCCAGCATCTCGGGCAGGGCGCCGGCGCTCCCGCTCATCTCCAGGCCGATGTCGAACCCCTCCTGCATGCCGAGCTGCCCCTGGGCGGAGGCGATCCGGTCCTGGGTCACGTTGATGGCGAGGTCGACGCCCATGCTCCTGGCCAGCTCCAGGCGGGCCTCGTTCACGTCCGTCACGACGACGAACCGCGCGCCGACGTGCCGGGCGACGGCTGCGGCCATCAGCCCGATCGGCCCGGCCCCGGTGATGAGCACGTCCTCGCCGACGAGCGGGAACGACAGCGCGGTGTGGACCGCGTTCCCCAGCGGATCGAAGATGGCGGCCAGGTCGGGGTCGATCTCATCCGGGTGGTGCCACACGTTGCTCTCGGGCACGACGACGTACTCGGCGAAGGCCCCGTTGCGGTTGACGCCCAGGCTGGAGACCCGGATGCACAGGTGCCGCCGACCCGCGCGGCAGTTGCGGCACTGGCCGCACACCACGTGGCCCTCGGCGGAGACGAGGTCGCCCACCTGCACGGAACCGACGTCGTCCCCCACCTCGACGACCCGGCCGGAGAACTCGTGGCCGGGGACCAGGGGCGCGTCGATCGCACCGGCAGCCCAGCTGTCCCACTGCTCGATGTGCAGGTCGGTGCCGCAGATGCCGGTGCGCTGCACGCGGATCTTCACGTCCTTGCGGCCTGGCGTCGGTTCGGGCCGTTCGGTCAACGTCAGACCGGGCGCCGCAGCACTCTTGTAGAGGGCTCTCATCGCGCGAACTCCAGCTGTGAGGTGTCCGGCCGTGGGACGGCCGGCGCAACGGGGGTAACCGTCCTCGCAGCGTAGGGCTCCGCCCGTAGGGATCCGAAACTCACCACCGCGACTCGACGACCTGCGCCGCAAGCGGTCCGTGATCTCGTCAGGTGCCCTCTTGGGTGAACGTTGCGGAACATCGCCGAGGCGAGCTCCTCACGGGTGGACCAGGTGCGCCGGTTGAGCAGCTCGCGCTGCATGCTCGACCAGCGGGCTGGCGGTGTGCAGCCGGTGACCGAAGTTCCCGGACGTGCACTGACTCCAGCGGTCGCCATGCACGATCGCCCCGGGTGCGGGGCGGCGCGCCAGATCAGCCAGCCACTGCTCGCACAGCTCGTCGAACCTGCCGGACGCGTCCAGCACTCCCCCGGTCCCGTGCCCGGACCGGCGGCTGCTCCGCAGCGTCAGGAGGTCGCGTGCGCCAGCGGCTCCGACGTCAGCAGCGTGCGGGCCGTGCCGTCGACGGTCGCGGACACCGTGAAGCCGGCGTCGGCGACGTCGAACGTGAGCACCGCCTCGTCGGGGCCCTGCCGCCAGCGCATCTCGCCCTCGGTGCCCCGTACGTCCCAGGTGAATGTGCCCGCGAACGCGGGATGTCGGCGGCGCAGTCGCAGCGCGGCCACCGTCGCCGCGACCACCGGGCGCGCCAGCGCCGCCTGCGTCTGGGACGGCGTGAAGTGATGACGGTTGACGTCGCGCCCCACGCCCGTGGCCGCCAGCAGGTCGACGTCGTTGCCCTCGGCGAGCAGGCCGACGTAGTACACCTGCGGGATCCCCGGGACGAACAGCTGCAGCAGCCGTGCAGCAGGTGCCGCCGGTCGTCGCGCGCCAGGGCGTCGTACAGCGTGCAGTTGACCTGGTAGAGGTCGAGGTTCGAGGCGGCGGCCCCGGTCGCGGTCCTGCTGGTGCCGCCGCTGTTGGTGTGGATCCGTTCGACGAGCGCGTCGATCTGATCGGCGGTGAGGAGACCGGGCTCGCCCGGACGCAGGTCGCTGATCCCGACGTCGACGATGCCGATGCCGTCGTGCGTGTCCAGCACCGTGACGGTGTTCTGCGGCCGGATGCGCAGCCAGTGCGCCAGCGGCTCGAGGTCGGCGGCGGTGAGCGCGTGCAGCACCAGGGGCGGCAAGGCGAAGTCGTAGACGTAGTCGACTCTCGCTGCGATGTCGATCTGCTGGCGGTGGTGGCCGTGCACCTCGACGAGGATCCGGGCTCCGCGCTCGTGCGCGTGCCCGACGATCCGGTCGGTGAGCGCGCGTGTCGTGGCCGTCATGAAGCAGTTGGTGCCCGGCTCCTTGCCGGCGTAGCCGAGCGCGTCCAGGCGCAGCATGCCGACGCCGGCGTCGATGAGGGTGTCCATGACGCTCGTCAGGTACTGCCAGGTCGCCGGGCTGCCGGCGTCGAGGTCGGCTTGTTCGGGCGTGAACGTCGTCCACACCAGGCGTCGTCGTCCCCCCAGCGTCATCGCCGTGAAGGGCAGCCCGGGGCGGGGCCGGTAGAGCGTGGCCAGGTCGTCCTCGGTGGCGCCGTCGGGGAACACCGAGGACAGCGTCAGGAACATCGGGTACCACGGTGAGGCGGCGCCGTTGGCGGCTACGTCCACGAACTGCGGCGAGCGGGTGGACATGTGGTTGACGATGACATCCGCCATGACGAGGTGGGCGCGGGACAGCCGCCTCACGTCGGCCCACGTGCCGAGCCGGGGGTCGATGGCAGTGTGGTCCTGGGGGTCGAAGCCGGCGTCCGCGCCGTCGTAGGGCAGGTAGAACGGCAGCAGGTGGACGCCGTCGAAGGCGCCCTGCAGCGCCGTGTCGAGGAGCGTCTGGACCGAGGCGACATCGCCACCCAGCCGGGCAGGGTAGACGATCAGCTGCGGCCCGGTGGGGAGCGGATCAACCACGGGCGTCCTCCTTCGTGCTGGGCCCGGGGGCGGCTGCCGTCAGCGCTCAGCTCCAGCGTGGCGCCGCGAGGAGCGAGCAGGCGGGTGAGCCAGCGCAGGCGCGCGGTGCGGGCGTCCCGCGAGATGGCGGCGGAGGGCGCCAGGAAGTCGAACCCGTGGCAACCACCGGCCCACACGTGCAGCTCCGCCGATCCGCCCGCCTGCCAGATGCGGGCGGCGTAGGCGCTGTCCTCGTCCCGGAACGTCTCGGCCGAGCCGACGTCGATGAACGCCGGCGGCAGCCCGGTGAGGTCGGTGGCCCGGCCCGGGGCGGCGTAGATCGGCACGTCGGCGCCACCGGCGCGGTGGCCCAGGTAGGCCTGCCAGCCGGTGCGGTTCGCGGTGCGGTCCCAGGCGCCGACGCCGGCCATCTGCACGGCCGAGGCGCTGTCGTTGCGGTCGTCGAGCATCGGGCAGACCAGCATCTGACCGGCGAGGGCCGGGCCGCCACGGTCCCGGGCGAGCAGGGCGGTGGCGGCCGCCAGCCCACCACCGGCGCTCACACCGGCGATGACGACGCGCTGCGGGTCGATGCCGTTGCCGTCGGCCGTCGCGACGAGCCAGCTCACCGCGGCGTAGACGTCCTCGACCGCGGCCGGGTACGGCGCCTCGGGAGCAAGGCGGTAGTCGATCGATGCGAGCATCGATCCCGTGGCAGCCGCGAGGTCGAGGAACGCCAGCGCGTCGTCGAGGACCGTGCCGACGACCAGGCCCCCGCCGTGCAGGTGCACGAGCAACGACAACGGGCCGTCGATCCCGACCGGCCGCCAGAGCGCGACGCGCACGACGGGGGCCCCCGGCGGGCCAGGTACGCGATGGCACGTCATCCGATACGTGCCGTTGCGGGTCACGTCGATCTCGTCCGGCGGCGCCGACCGGCGTCGCAGATCGTCGATCTGGTCGGGCTCGAGGCCCGTGACGACATCGTTGCGTTCGTCGTGCAGGGCGCTGTCGATCTCGGGGTCGAAGGGTGGTCGGGGGTTGGCCGGCTGCGTCATCCCTTGACCGACCCCTGCAGCAGCGCGGCGACGAAGCGGCGCTGGAAGGCGAGGAAGACGAGGAGGGTCGGCGTCAGGATGAGCAGCGACCCGGCGCACAGCAGAGGGATGTCCGTACCCCACTGTCCCTGGAAGGCTCCCAGGGCGCCGGCCATGGTGCGCTTGGTGGAGTCGTCGACCAGCACGACGGCCAGGAAGAACTGGTTCCAGGTCCACAGGAACAGCAAGATGGCCAGGGACGACAGCGCGGGGGACGACAGCGGCACGTGGACGCGCCAGAACAGCTGCCAGGTGTTGGCCCCGTCGATGCGCGCGGCTTCGGAGAGTTCGGCGGGCATGTTGATGAAGTGCGCGCGCATCCAGATCACCGCGAACGGCATGTAGAGGCCGATCAGCGGCAGGATGATGGCCCACCGGGTGTTCAGCAGCCCGAGGTCCCGCATCTGGTAGTACAGCGGGATCACGATGCCCTGGAACGGCAGCGTCAGCCCCAGCAGGAAGAGCGATGAAGATCGCCCGGCCGCCGGGAGGCCGCAGCTGGCCGAGGGCGAACCCGGCCAGCGTGCTGATCAGCAGCGAGATCGGCACCACGCCGATGACGATGAGGGTGCTCGACCACATGAGCGCCGCCATGTCGGCGGCCTTGAACGCTGCCGCGAAGTTGCCCCAGTGCGGGGCTGGCGGGCCACGACAGCCCTGAGGGGTAGGTGCCCGACGGGTGCAGCGCGGTGACGAAGAGGCTGACGAACGGCAGCACCGTGACCAGCATCAGGACGATGAGCAGGGCGCGGCCGAGCAGCGCTTCACGACGAGAGACGATCACGAGTCACTGTCCCGGGTGATCCGCTGGAGCGGCAGGACGACCGACCAGCACCAGCACCATGAGGGCGACGGCGAGGGCGGAGGCCATCGCCCACCTGCCGTTGGGAGAAGGCGAGGTAGAAGATCTCCAGGCCGGGCACCAGCGTGGTGTTGCCGGGGCCGCCCTGGGTGGAGATGTAGATGATGTCGAAGCTGGCCAGGGCGGCTGATGACGGTCACCGTCAGGCACACGCCGATCTCCTGACGCAGGCTCGGCAGGGTGATGGCGAGGAACTCCCGCCACGGCCCCGCGCCGTCGATGCGCGCCGCCTCGTACAGCGCCGGGTCGATCTTGGCCATGCCCGCAAGCAGCAGCAGCATGCACAGCCCGAACAGCACCCAGGCGCCGATCACGCCGACGGAGGGCAGCGCGGTGGAGAAGTCTCCCAGCCACGCGCGGGTCAGCCGGCCGAGGCCCACCAGCCGGAGCATCTGGTTGACCACGCCGGTAGAGGACAGCAGCCAGCTCCACATGATGCCGGCGGCGACGAGCGGGATGATCTGCGGCACGAACAGCACGGTGCGGGACACCAGCGCCAGCTTGCTGGTGGCGAAGCCGCGGATGGTGTTGGCCGTGAACAGGCCGAGGGCCACGGGGATGATGCTGAAGAACAGGATCAGCTCGAACGCGTGGACGATCGAGCCGGACAGGTCCGGGTTCTTGAAGAGGGCCGCGTAGTTCGACAGCCCCACCCAGGTGGACGCGCCGATGCCGTTCCACTTGTACAACGAGTACTGGATGGTCAAGGCGATGGGCCGGAGCACGAAGACGAGGTAGGCCGCTGCCGCCGGAGCCACGAGGGCCAACGCGACCCCGCCCTGGCGCAGGCGCCGCGCCCGACGGGCGCGGCGCCTGCTGTCAGGAGCGACATCGTGCTGAGTGTCACCCTTGCGGCGTCCCACGGCGGTGGCCATGGCGAGCCGTCCTTCCATGTCGGTGCTAGCTGCCGATCTGGGTCAGGTAGTCCGCCTGGACCGACTTCAGCAGCGTGGCGCCGTCCTCCTGGCCCGCCGCGAGCTTCTGCAGGTTCGGCGTCCAGCTCTTGGCGTAGATCGCACCGGTGGCGTTGGCGATGAAGTCCATCGACCCGTTGTCCTTGCCCACCTTGGCGCCCGCCGCCAGCGTCTGGGCGGTGACGGTGCTCGCGTCGATCGTCGGCATGAACGGCGTCGGCCGGGCCCATCGGGTGCGAGCCGCCGACCTGCACGTCGATCGTGCGGGCCTTGTCGTTGGTGGCGACCCAGTTGAGGAAGAACGCGGCGCAGTCGGCGTGCGGCGCCTTGGCCGCGATCCCGTAGGTCAGCGGTGCGGACATCGCGCCGTGCTTCCCACCCGCGGTGGCCGGGGGCATCAGGAAGAACCCCACGTTGCCGGCCATCTGCTTGTCGAGGTTCCCCGACTCCCAGTCCCCGTCGAAGATGAACAGCGCTCTGCCCGGCGATGAACCGGCTCATCATCGTGGCGTAGTCCATCGAGTTGACATCGCTGGCGAAGTAGCCGGCCTTGATCCACTGCTCCAGGTGCTGAGCGGCCTGCAGGTTGCTCGGGGTGTCGATGGTGGCGCCGGGCTTCTGGTAGATCCAGTCGTTGATCGGTCCGGCGGGACCGTAGGCCAGCCATGAGGTCCTGCAGCGGGAACGCCAATCCGCCGGTGGCACCGCCGTTGAACTGGGCGATCGGCACCAGGCCGGCGTCCTTGGCCTTCTGGCAGGAGAGCGTCGAACTCCGCCAGGGTCGTCGGCGCCTGCGTCATGCCGATCTTCTCGGCCAGGGCCTTGTTGTAGAACACGCCGGTCATCGAGAAGTTCAGACCCATGGCGTACAGCGGCCCGTCGCCGCGCCGGCCGTTGGCGTCGACCCGCATCTGCTCCAGCTGCGAGGCAGGCCACGTGTCCCAGCCGAACGCCTTGGCGTACGGGTCGAGGTTGAGCAGCAGGCCCTCCTTGGCCAGCTCGGACATCTGCGGCAGGCGCATGAGGTCCGGCGGGTCGTCGGCCAGCACGCGCGGCGCGTTCTGCGTGATCACCGCGAACTGGTCCTCACGGATGTTGAACGTCACGTTCGGGTACTGCTTGGTGAACTCGTCGGCCAGGTCCTTGGGCAGTCGGGAACCCCGTCTCGATGTACGTGCTCAGCGTGACAGGAGCCGTGCCACAGGTCGGTGCGGCCGCGGCGGTGGCCGTCGCACCGCCGCCGCTCGTCGCGGGCGGCGTCGGGTTCGTGGCGCCGCCACCGGGTGCGCTGCAGGCGGTGGCCGTCAGGCTGCCGATCGCCAGGAATGCCGTGAGGACCGTCCATCGAGCCAGCCCACTTCGTCGAGACACCGATGTCTCCCTTCGTCGAAGTTCGGGGAATCGCGCGGGTCCCCGTCGTCCCGTCTGCGATGCTAAATCGCATTAGCATCACGTAGTCTCACGACGACGACCTGCCCTGTCAAGCGTTGTGGTGGTGCGGGCCACGGCCGGCGGGGCGGGTCACTAGCATCCGATCGACTGGGGGTGACGATGAGCAGGAGGGTCACGCTGGCCGACGTGGCGGCCGCGGCTGGGGTGTCGTCGACGACGGCTTCCTTGGTGCTGTCCGGGCGTGGGCGCGAGCTGCGGATCTCCGAGGGTGTCCAGCAGCGGGTGCACGCGACGTCCGACGAGATGGGGTACCGACCCAACGCGGTGTCGCGCGGCCTGCGCACCGGAACGTCGCGGACGATCGGCTTCGTCTCCGACACCGTGGCCACCTCGCAGCTGGCCGGCGACATGATCCAGGGCGCCCTCGACGCGGCGCTCGAGCACGACTACATGCTCTTCATCGGAGAGTCCGAAGGGGATTCCACGGTGGAGGGTCGGCTCGTCGAGACCATGCTCGACCGGCAGGTCGACGGCCTCATCCTGGCGTCGATGTTCACGCGCATGCGCCCGCCGCCCGCAGGGTTGACGCACCTGCCGGCCGTGCTGCTCAACGCGCTACCGACCGAGCCCTCACCGCTGCCGTCGGTCGTCCCCGACGAGCTGGAGGCGGGGCGGGCGGCCGCCCGCCTGCTCCTCGCGGCAGGACATCGCGAGATCCACCTCGTGGGCGCCGGCCCGACCGACCGTGACGTGCCCCCGGCGACCGTGGCCGGCCGGGAACGCCTGGCGGGCATCAGTCAGGTGCTGCGCGAAGCCGGCATCGAGCCGGCCACCGGGCACCGCTGCATGGACTGGCTACCCCCGCACGGGTGGCGGGCCACCCGCGACATCCTCGACTCGTGGGGCGCTCCGGGTGCGGTCATCTGCTTCAACGACCGGCTGGCGTTCGGCGCATACCAGGCGTTGGCCGAGGCCGGGCTTCGGGTACCGGACGACGTGTCGGTGGTGTCTTTCGACGATTCGCCGCTGGCGAGCTGGCTGCGGCCCGGCCTGACGACGTTCGCCATTCCCCACTACGAGCTGGGGCGCCGGGCCGTGGAGCTGCTCCTGGGTGCAGTCGACTCGGGGCAGGTCGTGGACCCGGACCGCAGCGGGATCGTCGAGCGACTAGCGATGCCGCTGCGTTCGCGCGGGTCGGTCGCCGAGCCGCCCAGGCCCGCCGGCGGCTGCGAGCCCGCGGCGCAGCGCGTCCTCGGCCGGCACCGGCAGCAGTCGGGCGATCGTCGCCATCCGCTGTGCGTTGTCGCTCGACAGGCAGCAGGACCGGGGACGGGAGGCAGATCGCTTCTGTGGCCCTGCGCTCTGGGAAGCCATGACGGGCAGCGATCTCACCAGGGAATGCAAGGCGTTCGAAGTTCGGCCTGAATGCGCTCCGCGCCCCCGTGATCTGGTATACCATCTGGGAAGTCGTCGATGGAGAAGTCAATGCTGACCACTGTCATCAAGCCCAACGCGTACCAGGACTCGGTGAGCCTGATGTTGTTGAGCCAGCAGCTCACCGGGCTGGACGGCGTCAACAAGGTGTCCGTGATGATGGGCACCCCCGCGAACAAGGACATCCTGCGGGCCACCGGCTTCGCTTCTGCGGAGCTCGATTCGGCGACGGCGGGCGACATGGTGCTCGGGATGGACCTTGCCGACGGAACTGACGTCGCTGCCATCGTTGCCGCGGCCGACGATGCATTGCGGCACCAGGCGCGCGCGAGTGTGTCGTCGGGCCTTCGGGCTGCCCGCAGTCTGGACCGCTCGCTTGCTCTCGCGCCGGGCGCAAACCTCGCGCTGGTGTCGATCCCGGGCGAGTACGTGGCCGATGAGGTCGCCGAGCTCCTCGAGCACAACCTGAACGTGATGATCTTCTCCGACAACGTGGCGGTCGAGGACGAGCTCGCGCTGAAGCGGTCGGCCGCTGAGCGCGGCCTGCTGGTGATGGGGCCGGACTGCGGCACCGCCTCGATCGGTGGTGTGCCGCTGGCGTTCGCGAACGTGGTGCGACGCGGTGCTATCGGCATAGCGGGCGCTTCGGGCACCGGCACGCAAGAGGTGATGAGCCAGATCGACCAGCTCGGTGGAGGTGTGAGCAGTGCGATCGGCCTAGGTGGCCGCGACCTCGGCGAGACCATCGGCGGCCTGTCGTGCCTCCAGGCACTTGCGGCGCTCGAGGCAGACTCCGAGACGTCGACCATCGTGATCGTGTCCAAGCCCCCGGCACCCTCGGTGCGCACGCGTATCGAGGAGTACGCCCGAGGCCTGAGCAAGAATGTCGTGGTCACCTTCCTCGGCGAGCAGCCTCTGGTCGAGCGCGACGGGAACCTCTGGTACGCCTACACGCTGGCCGACGCCGCGGCACGAGCCGTCGAGCTGGCCGGCAGCGGCCGGCCGACATGTGCGCCGTCCCAGCGGTGGATCAAGGGCCTGTACACCGGCGGCACGCTGGCGAGCGAGGCGGCCATGCTGGTGCGTCACGATCTCGGGCTCCCGGAGGGCGACCCGTCGCACGCCATGGGTTACATGCTGCGCAGCGAGGGGCACGAGATCCTCGACCTCGGCGACGACGTCTACACCCGGGGCCGCCCGCACCCGATGATCGACCCCTCGACCCGGGTGGAACGGTTGCCCGCCCTGTTCGACGACGAAGGGACGGCCGTGGTCTTGCTCGACGTCGTGATCGGGTATGGCGCGTCCGACGACCCAGCTGGTGCGCTGGTCCCCGCGATCCGCGACGGGATCGCCTCCGCCGGTGCGGCAGGGCGGCAGGTGGCTGTGGTTGCCTCCGTCTGCGGCACCCGCGGCGACGTCCAGGGGTTCGATGAGCAGCAGCAGAAGCTGCGGGACGCCGGCGTGACTGTCCTGCCCAACAACGCGGCCGCGGTGCGGCACGCGACCTCCCTGATCGTCGGCCTCGAGCGGGCCCGGGCCGACGCCGGGCGGACGCGGCCGGCCCGACAGATGCCCCCGCCGCGGGTAGCCGGGCTGCTGGCCGACGGCCCCACGGTCATCAACATCGGGCTGCGGTCGTTCGCCGAGACGCTCGGCGAGGCCGGTGTCCCCACTGTCCAGTACGACTGGGCTCCGACGGCCGGCGGCGATCCTCGCCTGTCTGCGTTGGTGCGGGCCCTCGAGTGCGCCTGAGAAAGGGCGAGACGAACATGTACGACTCGATCAACCACGCGAACCAGGCCATCGTCGAGACCATCTCCTCCGGGCAGCCGGTGCTCGTGGACGTCGTCCAGGCACGAGAGGTCATCCCGGTGCTCGCCGGCTCGGACAAGGTGCTTCTGCACGCCGGCCCGCCGCTCCGATTCGAGGAGATGACGCCGCCGATGCAGGGCTCTTGCGTCGGTGCCGTGCTGTTCGAGAAGTGGGCGAGCACCGAGACCGAGGCGCGCGCGATGCTTGCCAGCGACGTGAGGTTCGAGCCGTGTCACCACCACGACGCCGTCGGCCCGATGGGCGGAATCACCAGCCCGAGCATGGCCGTCGTTGTCGTGGAGAACCGGCAGGGCCGCAACCGGGCCTACTGCACGATGAACGAAGGCATCGGCAAGGTGCTGCGGTTCGGCGCCTACGACGCCGAAGTCGTCGCGCGGCTCGAATGGATGCGCGACGTGCTGGGGCCGGCGCTGGCCGCGGCCCTGCGTCAGACCCCGGACGGCTTCGCGCTGATCCCGCTGATGTCGCGCGCGATCACCATGGGCGACGAGTTCCACCAGCGCAACATCGCGGCCTCGGCTCTGTTCGCCAAGGAGATCGGGCCGCTGCTGACGCGGACCGATGTCGCGCGCTCGGATGTCGCCGCGGTGTTGCAGTTCCTCTCCGACACGGACCAGTTCTTCCTGAACCTCGCGATGGCGGCATGCAAGTCCGTGATGGACACGGCCCGCACCATCCAGGAGGGCTCGGTCGTGACGGCGATGACACGGAACGGCAACGACTTCGCCATCCGGGTGTCCGGTCTGGGCGACCGGTGGTTCACGGCTCCGGTGAACACGCCGCAGGGCTTGTACTTCACCGGGTACAGCCAGGACCAGGCATGCCCGGACATGGGCGACAGCTCGATCACCGAGACCTTCGGTCTGGGGGGCATGAGCATGATCGCCGCGCCGGGCGTGACCCGGTTCGTCGGCGCCGGCGGGTTCGCCGACGCCCTTGCGACGAGCGACGAGATGGCCGAGATCGTCGTGGGCTTCAACGGGACGCTGCCGATCCCGACCTGGGACTTCCAGGGTGCGCCGCTGGGGATCGATGTGCGCAAGGTGGTCAAGACGTCGATCACCCCGATCATCAACACGGGCATCGCGTCGCTCGAGCCTGGGGTCGGTCAGATAGGTGCCGGGACGGTGCGTGCCCCGCTGGCGTGCTTCGTCCAGGCGCTCGAGGCGCTGGCTGAGAAGTACGGCGTCGTGCTCGACGCCGCCTGACCGGTGGCGATCACCGCCGGGAGCACGGTGGCTCTCGCACTCCTGGACTCAGCGAGGCAGCTTCGGCTGCACTCCCAGTTCGAGTCCGGTGTGAACCTGCAGTGCGGGGACTACCTGATCTACCTCAGCACGGACCCGCGCGGAGGGGTGTGCTCCCTGGGGGTGGAACGCGACGACGTGGAGCTGCTGCGGACGTCGGCCGTCTGGAGGTGGACCGGTGAGGCCCTCATCGGATCTGCGCGCAAGCAGGTGATCGAGCGCGACCCTGCGGCGGTGCGATACCCGGTACAAGCGCCGCTCCTGGCGACCCTCTCGGGAGACCCGAGCCGGCTCGATCGGGCTCGCGCGACGGTCGGCGGCGCCAGCTGGTTCGACACCGGCATCGGTCGTGAGGTGGGGCTGCCACGCTTGCGCACCGCGATCGGGTGCCTCGTGGCCGGCGGCCCGGATGCCCCGCGCGCCGTCCGATCCGTGATCGGTCTGGGTGTCGGGCTCACGCCTTCTGCCGATGACGCCCTGATCGGTGCACTGTGCGTGCTGGCCGCCGCCGGGCCGGCCTTCGCCGAGACGAGCCGCCACCTCGGAGAGTGGCTGCGCAGCGACGGTGCGGGGGCGACCACCGACGTCTCCGCCAGCTACGTGCTCCTTGCGCTCGAGGGTGCCTTCTCGGTCCCGCTGAACCGCACGGTCCTCAGCCTCGCGGAGGGTGTGCCCGATGCCCGGCTCGCAGACGCGGTGCACGGCTTGACTCACATCGGGGCTACATCCGGCTCGGACGCCGCGGTGGGCGTCCAGATCGCCTGGGAGGCCCTCGTTCCCGCCCTGAGTTCCGACGGCTACTAGGAGGCAGCCATGCGCATCATCGTCGCCCTCGGGGGCAACGCGATCGCCCGTCGCGGCGAGTCGATCACGGTGGCCCATCAGCTCGCCAACCTCCGGGTGGTCGCCTCGCGCCTGACCACGGTGGCGGGGAAGCACGAGCTGGTGATCACGCACGGGAACGGGCCCCAGGTCGGCCTGCTTGCCTTGCAGGGCGCCGCCGCAGACGAGCTTGCCTATCCGCTCGACGTCCTCGGCGCCGAGACGCAGGGCATGATCGGCTACTTCATCGAGATCGAGCTGCGTCATGTGCTGCCGCTCGACCAGAAGGTCACCACTGTGCTCACCCTGGTCGAGGTGGCGCGCGACAACCCGGCGTTTGGCGACCCGACCAAGTTCATCGGCCCGGTCTACACCGCCGAGCAGGCGCAGGCGCTGGCCGCCGAGCGGGGCTGGACCTTCCGGATGGACGGCTCGGCGCCCCGCCGGGTGGTCGCCTCGCCGGCTCCGCGCCGGATCGTGCAGATCGACTCCGTGCTGCAGCTGCTGCGGGCGAACCACATCGTGATCTGTGCGGGCGGCGGCGGCGTGCCGATGGCACGTGACGCCGACGGGCACCTGTCGGGCGTCGAGGCGGTGGTCGACAAGGACGCCAGCTCGGCGGTGCTCGCGGCGGCCATCGAGGCTGACGTCTTCGTGATGGCCACCGACGCCGACGCCGTCTACCTCGACTGGGGGACGAGCTCGCAACGGGCCATCCGAC
The DNA here is from genome assembly GCA_963769855.1 of uncultured Actinomycetota bacterium. Classification (GTDB taxonomy): domain Bacteria; phylum Actinomycetota; class Actinomycetes; order Actinomycetales; family Cellulomonadaceae; genus Cellulomonas. The sequence goes on along the minus strand of CAVYNN010000008.1, from coordinate 745,397 downwards.
GCATCAGTGCTTCGCGGCTGGCCGAGCATGACTTCGCGGCCGGGTCGATGGGTCCCAAGGTTGCTGCTGCGATCGCGTTCGCGCGAGCATCCGGCAGGCGTGCGGTGATCGGCAAGCTGGACGACATCGAGATGATGCTGACCGGTTCGGCGGGCACCGTGGTCGAGGCGGCGGACGTCCCTACCGAGTTCTATCCGGCGCCGGCGTGAGCGCTGCCGAACCCGGTCCCGCTTGGCAGGCACACGAACCGAAGGTTGAGGCATGTCACTGATCCAATGGGCAGCGGTCATCGCCGCCGGCTTCGGCGCCGGCGCCGTCAACACGATCGTCGGCTCCGGGTCCCTGATCACCTACCCGGTGATGATCTTCCTCGGAGTGCCTCCGGTGACGGCGAACATCGCCAACACCGTGGGACTCGTGCCCGGGTCAGTGGCCGGCGCCTGGGGCTACCGGGACAAGCTGGCTGGCACCCGACCGCTGCTGCTGCGCCTGGGTGCGGCGTCGCTAGCCGGCGCGGTGTGCGGCGCGGTGCTGCTGACGCAGCTGCCCAAGAGCGCGTTCGCGTACGTCGTGCCCGTGCTGATCCTCGGCGCGGCGTTGCTCGTCGGCTTCCAGCCCATGATCGTCAAGCGCAGCAGGCCGACCGAGAGCACCCGATGGCGCCAGCTGACGTTCTGGGTGTTCCTGTCCGGGGTGTACGGGGGCTACTTCAGCGCTGCTCAGGGCGTCATCCTGCTCGGCGTGCTAGGCCTCTTCCTGGCGTCGGACCTGCAGGAACAGAACGCGGTCAAGAACGTGCTCCAGGCGCTCGTGAACATTGTCGCGGCCGCCTTCTTCATCGCCGTGGGCAGCGTTGCCTGGAAGTTCGCGGCGATGGTGGCGATCGGATCACTGATCGGGGCGCCGGTGGGAGCTGCGATCGCCAAGCGGATCCCGACCGGCCCGTTCCGGGTCGGCATCGTGGTGTTCGGCGTGGTCATGGCTGGCGTCATGGCCTGGCTGGCGCGCCACTGACCCGTGCGCGGACCCCTTGTCGAGGGCGGCCCGAGCGCGCGTCGTTAGGCTTGGCCGCAGCAGCGTCCGGCCACGGGGCCCGGACATGCCCCCAGGGGGTGCCGATGACGTCCGACCTGATGTCCACTGACGGCTCGTTGCGCGACCGTGTGCTCGAGGAGGTCAAGGAGCGGATCATCGCCGGCGACTTGCCGACGGGTGCACGGTTGCACGAGCGCAACCTCAGCCAAGAGCTGGGTGTGTCCCGGGTCCCGCTGCGCGAGGCGATCCTGACGCTCTCCGCTCAGGGCCTGGTCGAGATGCGGCCCCGGATCGGCGCCTTCGTCCGGCCGATGTCCAAGGACTACGTGGAGGACCTGTTCGAGGTCCGGATGGCGCTCGAACCGCTCGCGGCTTCGCTGGCAGCGAGGAATCGGACCGACGCCCAGCTCGTGGAGCTGGGCCGGCTGCTCGCCGCGGAGCGGGCGGCGCTCGTGGCGGGTGACGACAAGAGCGGGTCGCTGGTGAACGCGGACTTCCACCTGGAGATCCTGCGCGCCAGCGGCAACGAGCTCCTCTTCGCGATCATGGCGCCGCTGCAGTCGCAGATCCAGCGACTGTTCCGCCGGACCATCACAAGCATGCGCCAGCCGTTGTCGGAGGACCACGGCGTGATGCTGGACGTGCTGCGCGCCCAGGACGCCGAAGGTGCCGTCGAGGCCGCGCGCCGGCACGTGCGGGACACGCGGCAGATCAGCATCGACCTCGCCGACTGAACGCCTGGCCTCAGGCGGTTGGGTCTCGCGATCAAGTGGACGACGAAGCCCCGGGCGGGGGACCCGGGGCTTCGTCGTCGGTCCGCAGCGGGGTCCGCCTGTCAGGGGATCTGCGCGGGCGCCGCCGACTCGCTGACCGCCTCGGCGGGGCGAGGCTTGACGAGCCACTCGGCGACCCAGGCGTACACCGGGCCCAGCGCGTTCATGGCGATCACGGCGATCCACGCCACCCACGCGTTCGAGGTGTTCCACCCGAAGCCGCCGAAGAAGGTGGCGAAGAACGACGCAAAGCCGAAGAACATGCCAGGAACCAGCGAGAAGACCTTGATCCGGCCGGTGTACATCAGCGCGGAGTTCACCACCAGGATGATCAGCGCGAGCATCGCGTCCTGGGCGAGGGTGGACGTGCCGAACTTGCCGCCAATCTTCTGGTCCAGCAGCACGATGATCAAGGCGTAGGTCGACCCGACCGGCATCGCCGCCCACAGCCGTCGCATCACCGGCAGGTGCGGGCCGCCGGCCAGGTAGGTGCCTGCCCACCCGATGAAGATCGCCCAGGGTGGCAGATGCAGGGCATTGCCCCCGACGAACGCCGTCGTGGCCGCCAGGATCGACGCCACGATCTCATGCGGAACCTTCCTCAACATTGTCTGTTCTCCGTTCAGTGCAGCAGGTGGGTGGGCCGCGAACCGCGCGGGATCGTCGGTCGGCGGGTCGTGCAAGCTCCGCTGGGTGGATCGGTCAGGCGCGGAACAGTTCGGTCGCCTTCTCGGTGCGCGCGACGACGCGCCCACCCTTGAGCACGGCGGTGCGGACGGCACGGTCCAGCAGAGCGGTCGCGGGATCGGCCGCGTCGAGCACGACCAGGTCGGCGCGGTCCCCCACGCGGACGCCGTAGCCGTCGTCCACGCCGATGATCCGGGCGTTCTCGTAGGTGATCGTGTTCATCAGGTGACGGAAGTCGTCGGGCGAGCCCATGTGGCCCACCTGCGCCATGAAGAGGGCGACGTCCATCAGGTCGGCGTTGCCGAACGGCGTGAACGCGTTGCGGACGTTGTTGCTCGACAGTCCGACGCTGACCTCGACGTCCCACATGAGCTTGACCGGCGCGACACCGCGGCGGACGTTGTGGTCGTCGTTGCGGGCATTGAGATGCATGTCGGTGAAGGGCAGCACGACGATGTTGATGCCGGCTTCTTTGATCCGGTCCCACACCTCGACGCGGTGCCCACCGGAAAGCGAGGCGAGGGAGGTCATGTGCCCCAACGTGACCTTGCCCTGCATGCCGCGCTCGATCGTCACGTCGGCGATGTACTCGACGAGGGCGTACCGCGGATCGGAGTCGTCGACCCAGAAGTCCGTGTGCATGTCCACTGGGACGGAGTACTTCTCGGCCAGGTCGAAGACCTGCTTGATGTGCTCCTTGCAGGCATCGACGTCGGCCTCGTTGTAGGTGCAGCCGCCGACCACGTCTGCGCCGTTGCGCAGGCACTCCTCCATCATCTCGAAGGTGCCGGGCGCCTTGATGATGCCTTCCTGCGGGAAGGCCACCACCTGCAGGTCCACTCTCCCGCGGTACTCGTCGCGCAGCGTGAGCATCGCGTCCGCGCCGATCGTGTGCGCGATCGGGTCAACGTCCGGCTGAGTGCGGATTGCGGTGGTGCCCTGCGCGATCGCCATGTCCAGGACCTTGCGGGAGCGCTCGAGGACGTCCTCCATCGTGAACCGCGCCTTCAGCGCCCCGGTCACCTTGATGGCCCCCTCGAGGGTGCCGGCAAGGTTGGGCATCCGCTCGTCGAGCAGTGCCTTGTCCAGGTGGAGGTGCGTCTCGACGAAGCCGGGAACCACCGCCCGGCCACCGGCATCCACCACCTCGCCCGCCGGGGTGTCCAGCGCGCCGGACTGCGCGATGCGGGTGATCGACCCGTCCTCGATCAACAGATCCTGGGCTTCCGAGTAGCCGTCGAGACGAGCGTTCTTCAGCAGCAGTGCCGACATGATGTCTCCGAGAGATCCGATACGTGCGGTGCGCAGACCGGCATGGAGACCGACTGCGCTGGTGGCCTAACGAGCCTGGTATACCACCACGGGACCAGCCGACGCCAGGTGTGTTGACGCGAGGGTGGTCATGCCCGCATGGCGCCCGCGCCAGACCTCGAAAAGGTCCCCACTCTCTAGCCACCGACGCAAGCAAGAATCTCGTCGTCCCCGGCGGTGCCGCCGCCGGTGGAGCCCGCCGACCGGCGTCCCCCTCACACGCGACCCGTGAGCGCCTGCAGCCCGAGGCTGCTGCTCGCCACCGCGATCCACAGCACGCCGCCGAGGGCGAGCGGCCGCCACCCGGCACGGCGCAGGCCCTCCACCGGGGTGAGCAGCCCCACGCCGGCCAGCGCGACGGCTGTGAGCACCCGCGCCGTCCAGCCCACCCCTGGCAGCCAGCCCGCCGGCACCACACCCGTGCTGTTCACACCTGCGGCGACGAGGAAGAGGACGAGGAACGGCGGTACCAGCCGGGACCAGCGCAGCGTCGGTGCCTGTCCGCCGTCCGCCGTGGCCGCGGCCCGCGCCCGGCGGTGGGCGCCGATCGCCAGCCCCAGGGAGATCGGCACGATCATCAGGGTCCGCGTCAGCTTGACGACCACCGCGGTGGCCAGGGCGCTCGCCCCGAAGACGGTCCCGGCTGCCACCACGGAGGAGGTGTCGTTGATCGCGGTGCCGGCCCACAGGCCGAACGCCGCCTGGGACAGCCCCATCGCGTGGCCGATGAGCGGGAACAGCACCGCGGCCAGGGCGTTGAACAGGAAGATCGTGGTGATGGCGGTGGCGATCGCCACCTCGGACGCCCCGATGACGGCACTGGTGGTCGCGATCGCCGAGGCGCCGCAGATGGCCGTCCCGACGCCGACCAGGGTGCGCGTCTCGCGGTCCAGCCCCAGGCGCCGACCGACCAGCGCGGCGCCGACCAGCCCGATCGCCAGGGTGCCGAGCATCACCGGCAGGGCGGACCGGCCGGTCCGGACCACCTGGCTGAGCGACAGCCCGAGCCCGAGCAGCACCACGGCGGTCTGCAGCACCTGCTTGGAGGCGAACCTGGCGCCGGCGCCGAGGTCGAGCGACACGGAGCGCCGCACGAGCACCTCGCGGGTCAGCACGCCGAGCACGATGCCGATCACAGGGCCGCCTACGACCGGGACGAGGACGCCCACCCAGGTGGCGAGGCCGCCGAGCGTTGCCGCGAGCAGGAGGCCCGGCCACCGGCGGCTGCGGACGGCGGCCACGCTGACGGGGGTCGGGGCGAGGGAGGTGTCGGAGCTGGTCACCCGAGCAGCCTGTGCCCGCGGCGACGTCCTCGCTAGCCGCCGGTCGCCGATCACGTCATAGGCTGATCCTATGGCGACCCTCCCGGCTGCAGCGCCGGACCTGCGGACCCTCCGTCTCCTCGTCGCCGTGGCGGACGGCGGTGGCATCGGCGCAGCCGCACGGGCCCTGGGGATCAGCCAGCCCTCCGCCAGCGACGGCGTCCGCGCGCTCGAGCGGCGGCTCGGGCTCGGGCTCGTCCGACGAGGACGCACGGGCTCGGAGCTGACCGATGCGGGTCGGATCGTCGTGGAGCTCGCGCGTCGGGTGCTCGCCGCGACGAACGACCTGACGGATGCCGCGCGGACCCTGCGTGGCGAGGCCGCCACGCAGCTGACGGTGTGCGCCAGCCTCACGGTCGCCGAGCACCTGGTTCCCCAGTGGCTGGTACGGATGTCGCACCAGGCACCCGAGATCAGCATCGCCGTGCGGATGGCCAACTCCGCGGACGTGGCCGAGCAGGTGCGCTCCGGAGCGGTCGCCCTGGGATTCGTCGAGGGCGCCTCCGCACCGCGTGGGCTCCACAGCACCACGATCTGCACGGACGAGCTCGCGCTCCTGGTGCGGGCCACGCACCCGTGGGCCGGCGCGACGACGCCGCTGCGGCCGCGGGACCTTGACGGCGTGCCGCTGGCGCTGCGGGAGCCCGGCTCGGGGACCCGGGACGTGCTCGAACGCTGGCTCGCCGAGGACGGTGTCCGGCCGACCGCCGCCGTCGAGGTTGCCTCCATCACGGCACTCGTCGCCGCGGCGCTGTCCGGCGTCGCCCCGACCGTCATCTCCCGGCTCGCGGTGCAGGCCGAGCTCGCGGAGGGTCGACTGGTGCAGGTGCCGCTCGCTGCCGCGCACGGAGCCCACCATCGCGGCGGCCCGTTGCGCCGGCGCATCCGTGCCGTGTGGCGCGGTCCGGCGTCGCCCAGCCCGGCGGCAGCACGGCTGCTCGAGGTGATCCTCGAGCGGTGACCGACCGGGCGCGTGTGGTGGTGGCACTGGGCACTCGACGTCGGCCGCTGGTGGATCGACGACGACGGACTGTGGGCCACCGACTACGACAAGCGCCCCGAGGTCGCGTTCGGCGACATCAACTACCGCCCTGTCCTGCCCTGAGCGGGCGTCAGTGCTTGCGGGCGCGGCGGGCGCTGAGGGGGCCGCCGAAGATGAGCGAGATGCCGAAGACGAAGCCGAAGTTGTACCAGTTGCCGTTGTTGTGGACCTCGTAGGGGCTGACGGTGTCGGTGAACAGGGACACGATCCAGCTGATCGGCAGGATGATCCCGTGCCACAGGCCGAGCCAGAACCCCGCCGGGGCTTCTCTGCCCGGTGGTGCTGACCCGACGTCGGGGTTGGCCCCTGCCGCGCATGCCGCGAGCAGCAGGAGCAGGGCGGCGACGAAGGCGATGGTGGTGGTCGTCGCGGTGAGGCGGGAGCGGCGTTCCGCCGGGATGGGCTCCATGCGCACACCCTGGCACCGGCTGGGGCCGGGCACCACAGGATTCACGCACGGACCTGGGACTGGTTCCGGCCCGCGCGCCGGTCCGGCCCGGGCCGGATGAGCGTGAGCTCGGGGAGGTCGTCGTGGCCGAGGAGCAGTCGGCGAACGCTGGCTCGCCGAGGACGGTGTCCGGCCGACCACCGCCGTCGAGGTCGCCTCCACCACGGCACTCGCCGCCGCGGCGCTGTCCGGCGTCGCCCCGACCGTCATCTCCCGGCTCGCGGTGCAGGCCGAGCTCGCGGAGCGTCGACCGTGCCGTGTGGCGCGGTCCGGCGTCGCCCAGCCCGGCGGCAGCACGGCTGCTCGAGGTGATCCTCGAGCGGTGACCGGCCGGGCGGCGCCCGTCACAGACCCAGGTTGGCGCCCATCACCACCGTGCGGTCGGGCGGGAGGTGGAACACCTCCGTGCGGTCCGCGGCGTTGTGCGCCATCCAGACGAACAGCCGCTCTCGCCAGCCCGTCATCGGCGCCGCGCCGCTGGCGTGCAGGGTGAGCACGGACAGGAAGTAGTGCGCGTCCGCGATGTCGACGTCGAGCTCGGGCGACCTCCCGATAGCCAGCGCCAGCCCCCGGGGGACGTCCTGGCTGTCGTTGAACCCGACCCGCACCGCCACGTGCACGATGCCGTCGTCGCCGTAGCCCAGATCGTCGACCTGCACGCGGTCGACGTGGTGGATGTGCGGCACGTTCTCGTTGACGATCTGCACGATGGCGACGTGCTCGTGCAGCACATGGTTGAAGGTGACGTGCGAGCGCAGGGCCAGCGGCGTGGTCGTCTTGTTGGGGTGCGGGAACACGGCGAAGCCCGGCACCCGTGCGACGCCCTTCTCGCGGACCATGGCGACGAACTCGTCCAGGGGGCCCTCCAGCCGGGCACGCTGCTCGGCGAGGGTCCGCGCGCCCGTGCGCCAGGTGGTCATCAGGGTGACCACGACGCCGGCGATGAGCAGCGGCAGCCAGCCGCCGCTGACGAACTTCAGCAGGTTCGCGCCGAAGAACAAGATCTCCAGGCCGCCGACGACGACGCTGTAGGCGACCACCTTCCACGGCGCCCATCCCCACACCCGCTTGGCCAGCAGGAGGTACAGCAGGCTCGTGAGGAACAGCGTGCCCGTCACCGCCAGCCCGTACGCCGTGGCCAGGTGCGCCGAGCTGCGGAACACCCCGATCAGCACGAGCACGCCCACGAACAGGATCCAGTTCACCGCCGGCATGTAGATCTGGCCACCCTCCTCCCGGGAGGTCTGGCGCACGGACAGCCGGGGGAACAGGCCCAGCCGCACCGCCTGGCGGGACACCGAGTACGCGCCGGAGATCACCGCTTGGGACGCGATGACGGTCGCGAGGGTCGCGAGCACGACCAGCGGCAGGGTGGCCCAGCTCGGGGCGAGGCGGAAGAACGGGTTGGCCGTGCTGCCCGGGTCGCGCAGGATCATCGCGCCCTGGCCGAAGTAGTTCAGGACCAGGGCGGGGAAGACGACCAGGTACCACGCGCGGCGGATCGCGTGCGGACCGAAGTGGCCCATGTCCGCGTACAACGCCTCCGCGCCGGTGATCGTGAGCACGACCGCCCCGAGGGCGATGAAGGCCACGAGCGGGCGATCGACGACGAACGCCAGCGCGTAGGTCGGCGAGAGCGCGCGCAGCACCCCAGGGTTGCGCACGATCTGCGGCACCCCGAGCACGGCGAGCACCACGAACCACACCGCCATCACGGGGGCGAAGGACCGGCTGACGGCACCGGTCCCCCGCCGCTGCACCACGAACAGCGCCGCGAGGATGACCACAGACACCGGCAGCACCAGGTGCGTCAGGCCTGGGTCCACCACGACGAGACCTTCCATCGCGGACATCACGGAGATCGCCGGCGTGATCACGCTGTCGCCGTAGAACAACGCCGCGCCGAAGATCCCGAGCAGCGTGGCTGCGGCGAGCCGCCGCGGGTCGCCGAGGCGCTCCCGCAGCAGTGCGACGAGGGCGAGGATGCCGCCCTCACCCTCGTTGTCGGCCCGCATGATCAGCGCCACGTACTTCACCGACACCACGACGGTGATGGACCAGAACACCATCGACACCACGCCGAGCACGTCGCCGGCGGTCGGCTGCACCTCGTTGTGGTCGATGCTGAACACGGTCTGCAGCGCGTACAGCGGGCTGGTCCCGATGTCGCCGAAGACCACGCCGAGTGCGCCGAGCGCGAGTGCGGTCGCCCCGCGGTGGACCGGGCTTCGCGGTGGCGGGACGGCGACGGATGCCGCCGCCTCGGTGCTGCCAGGGCCGGCCGGGACCTGCGTGTCGCTCACCCGCGCATCGTGGCACGCCGCCGCGGCAGGCTCACGAGCCTGTCGAGTTCCTGGACGGGATGCCACACTGTCGCCATGACCGCCACGACCACGCACCTGGACAGGATCGCCGTCGATCCTGACGTCGTGCACGGCAAGCCGCGGATCCGTGGCACGCGGGTCACCGTCCAGGTGATCCTCGAGCTGCTCGCGGCGGGCGAGACGCTCGAGGAGGTGCTCGCCGAATATGACGAGCTGAGCCACGAGGACCTGCTCGCGGCGCTGGAGTACGCCGCCTCGGTTGCCGGCGGCGCCCAGGTCCAGTCGTTCGTCGCCTGACACGGTTTGCCGTGCGATTCGTCGTTGACGCCCAGCTACCTGAGGCCCTCGTCGACCACCTGCAGCAACTGGGGCACGACGCCATCCACGTCAAGCACCTTCCGCGCGGCGGCGACACCAGCGACAGCGAGATCACCGCGTTCGCGGACGCGGAAGACCGCGTGGTTGTCACCAAGGACTCAGACTTCCGGCACACGCACGAGACCGGCGGGCACCCGGCTCTTTTGCTGCTGATCGCTGTCGGCAACCTACGCAACCGGGACCTGCTCACGCTGGTCTCTGCTCACCACGACGAGATCATGCGTGCCCTCGATCAGGCCGACTTCGTCGAGTTCAGCACCACGGCCCTCACGCTTCACCCACGGCGCGTCACGGATCGCTGACCCGCGCCCCGTGCCTGCGGGCGCCCCTCGGACCACGTTGCTGATCCGGCTGAACGCGGACCGCTGCGGCGGAGGCGTGAAGATGCAAGGTGCCACAGCGAGCGGCTCGGCGCCCCCCCAGCCGGGCACCGCGAGATGCCGGTTGCTCCGGCGCAGTGGCGCACCGTGCCGGCCGTCACAGGCCGAGGTCGCGACTGGTGGTGATGGCCAATGCTTGCGCGGGTCGGATGTAGTGCTCGATGAGGACCCTGAGCTGGCGGTGGCGGGTTTGGGCGGCGATGCGTTCGAGGGCTACGCCGGCGGCTGCGGCGGTGGTCGCGTGCCCGGAGCGCAGGGAGTGGCCGGTGACGTGCTGGTGGTCAACCCGGGCGGCGCGGGCGCGGCGGGTGACGATCTTGGAGGCCGCGTTCGCGGAGATCGGCTCGCGGGTTTCCGGGTGCTGGTGGCGCAGGGCAGTGAAGACCGGTCCGGGGGTGCTGCCGCGTCGGCGCAGGCGCCGTCCGCTTTGGGCCTGCGCTCAGTCGCTCGCGCCCAGCCACAGCAGGGCACCGTGCGCCGCGGCGACGCCCGTGCTGAAGCACCCCTGCAGCAGGTAGCCACCGGTTGGCGCCTCCCAGTCGAGCATCTCCCCCGCCACGAACGTGCCCGGCAGCCGCCGCAGCATCAGCGAGTCGTCGACCTCCGACCATGCGACGCCGCCCGCCGTCGAGATGGCCCGGTCGATCGGCATCGCGCCCGTGACCACCACGGGCACTGCCTTGACCAGCGCGGCCGCCGCGGCCGGGTCGTGGGGCAGGGCACCCGCGGTCGCCTCCCACAGCAGCGCGGTGGAGACGGCATCGAGGCCGATGGTGCGGCGCAACCAGGACGAGGCGGAGTCCCTTGGCCGGCGGCGCGACAACCGGTCCGCGAGCTGGACAGCGGTGATGTCCGGCCGCAGGTCTACCTCGAGGACGCACCGCGCGTCGGCATCGAGCACCTCCCGGGTAGCGGCGCCGACCGCGTAGATCGGACCTCCCTCCAGCCCGGTCGCGGTGACCATCGCGTCGCCCGCCGACGAGGCACCGGCCGCCCCGCGCACCCTCAGGCGCACGTGCTTGAGCGGGGTACCGGCGAACCGGTCTGCGAACAGCTCGGTCCAGCCCACCCGGACCCCCACGTTGGCGGGTTGCAGCGGGCTCACAGTCACCCCGCGCCCGGTGAGCAGCTCGACCCAGCCACCGTCCGACCCGAGCCGCGGCCATGACGCGCCGCCGAGGGCGAGCACCACCACGTCGGGTCTGATCTCGACGTCGGCACCGTCGGCGCCGACGAAGTGCACGCTGCCGCCGTCCGTCCAGCCGGTCCACCGCTGCCGGGTCTCGATCCGCACGCCGAGTGAGGCCAGCCGGGCCAGCCACGCGCGCACCAGCGGGATCGCACGGAAGGACTGCGGGAACACCCGGCCGCTGGATCCGACGAACGTCGGCTCACCGAGCTCGGCGCACCAGCGGCGCAGGTCGTCCGGGCCGAATGCCGCCAGCATCGGTGCGAGCCGCGGGGCCGAGACGCCGTACCGGGTGAGGAAGCGGTCGCGCTCCTCGGAATGGGTGATGTTCAGGCCGCCGTGGCCGGCGAGCAGGAGCTTGCGCGCGACCGACGGCATCCGGTCGTGGACGGTGACGGCGACGCCGGCCGCCGCCAGGCGCTCCGCGGCGATCAGCCCGGCAGGGCCGGCGCCGACGACGCAAGCCGTGGTCATCGCCGGCGCACCGGGCGCTCGACGGGTGGGCTCGGCACCGGCCGACCGTAGCCGACGTTCGACACCGCCGCGTGACGAGGGCCCGGACGTGCGGCGCGACGCCGATCGACCAGCGCTCGAGGTCCTCGAACGGCGCTGGCGGACGACCGCTCGCAGACCGGCCGGGCCCGCCAATACTGGAATACTGCCGACGTCAGGACGGTGCCCGGGGCGGGAGGCAGACGGATGGCCTTCGCCACGCTGTTGGCGTTCGACCGGGACGCGATGATCCGGTACCGCACCCGTGCGGCAGGGCCTGTCGCGCTCGGCGTGCTCGTGCTGTCCTACGCAGTCCTGTGGGTGATCCGCCACCCCGCAGGCGGAGCCGCGGGCACCTACCTCGGCCAGGCAATCGGCTCCGAGGCCGTGCTGGCCTTCACGCTCGCACTCGTGCTGATGAGCTCCACCGGCTGGGTCGAGCAGCTGTTCGCGGGCCTCGACCGTGCGGCCATCTGGCACCGGACGTGCGCCATCACCGGGACCGTGCTGATGCTCGTGCACACGGCGACGACGTCGAGCGGCAACGAGGCTCCGCGAGGCAAGAGCCTCGGCGTCGTCGGCGCGGTCGGCATCGTCGGGCTGGTCCTGTGGGCGATGCTGCCGCGCTGGCGGCAGCTGGTGCCGCCGGTCCTGCGGGAGCCCGTCGAGCGGATCGCCCAGAGCCCAGGCGGACGGTGGGCGCACCGCTTCCTCAACGGCTACGACCTGTGGCGCAACGTCCACCGCCTGCTGGGGCTGTTCCTCCTCGCCGGCATCGTGCACGCCGTGCTCGACGCGACGGTGTTCGGTGGGGACCGGGTGCTGCGGTGGAGCCTGATCGGCATCGGGGGCGTGGGCATCGCCTTTTACGTGTACCGCGAGCTGTTCGCCCGGTTCTTCGTCCAGGTGCACCGCTACAGGGTCGCGGCCGTGGAGCCCGTCCCGGGCCGGGACGCCCAGGTGATCACCCTCGCGCCGCAGGCCAGGCCGCTGCGGTTCGTGGCCGGGCAGTGGGCGATCATCTCGATCGAGACGAAGCAGGGCTGGAGCCGCAACCCGTTCTCCATCTCCAGCTCCGACCGTACCGGTGACCTCAGCATCACCGTCAAAGGCCTCGGCGACTTCTCTAGGAGCGTCGACAAGCTGGTTCAGCCCGGCATGCCCGCGGTCGTCGACGGCCCGCACGGCCGTTTCGACAGGGCTTTGGGCACGGCCGAGCAGGTGTGGGTCGGCGCCGGTGTGGGCATCACCCCGTTCCTCAGCTGGGCCCGTTCGCTCGACGACGACCTGAACGCGCAGCGCGTCGACTTCTACGTCAGCTCACGCGGCCGCTCCCCGTTCGCCGACGAGCTGACCGCCGTCGCCGCTGTCCACCCGAACCTCCACCTGCACGTGGTCGACACGTTGGTGGACGGGCACCTGACCGCCGACCGGGTGCTCGCGGAGGTGACGGTGCCCGCGCGGCGGCTGAGCGTGTTCCTGTGCGGGCCGCAGCGGATGGTCAAGCAGCTCACGGGCGCCTTCCGGCAGGCCGGGGTGGTGCCGGTGAACATCCACCAGGAGTTCTTCAGCTGGCGATGAGCCGCGGGTAGTGCCGGGGAACTGACCCGCCGCCGAGCCGGTGGCTCAGGCCTCGGTCGCCACGCTCGTCGCCCGGACCACCATCTCCGGGCTGGAGAACGGACCTGTCGACGCCTTCGGGAGCATCTCCCGGCGCTGGTCCGACCGGATGCTGCACCTGGTTGTCGGCCGCACCCTCGCGAGCACGCCCGTCACCCTGCTCCGGCACGGCCGCGACGCCACCGCTCTCGTGATGGTTGTTCAGACGCAGGTCCGCTGAGTTCTCGGCCAACAGGAACTACCCGTGGGCTTACGCAGCGAACTCGGTGCCGCAGACGAGGCAGAAGATGTGGAAGGTGGCCCCGTCTGGAACTCTTCTCACCGACAGGAAGGCGGCAAGCTCGGAGAGGGTCAGGGTCGGCGCCGTGGCCGAGGTCGCATCGGTGTCCATACCAACAGGTGTGCACGGAGCGTCCAAGACGCGACGTGGGGGCCCGAGACGCGAGCCGCAGGGGTCGAGGCCCGGCGGATTTGTGTCCAATAAGTGTCCAACGGCCATGTCAGTCTCCTGTTTCCAGGATCCCGACATGGCCCTTGACCTGCGATAAGAGTGGAGCTGAAGGGACTCGAACCCTCGACCCCCTGCATGCCATGCAGGTGCGCTACCAGCTGCGCCACAGCCCCGAAGCCCGCTCCCGCGGGCCGTGCACCCCTCCCGGGGCGCTGGGAGAGTCTAGGCGAGAACCGCGCCCGATCGCTAATCCGGGTCGCGGGTCTCCTCGTCCTCCTCGGCCGCCGCATCGGGGCCGGCGTTCCAGTCGCGGGAAGCGTCGGTCGGCCCCAGGTTGAGGCCGATCAGCCGCCACGCCGGGGCTGCCCCGCCGCGCGCCGGGACCAGCTCGGCCCAGTGCGCGTTGTGCAGCCCGACGACGCCGCGCCAGGATGCCGACTGGCCCAGCATCGCCCCGACGGCCAGGGCGATCGCCGCACCGTGCGAGACGACGACCAGGGTGTCCTCCGGCCCCAGCGCCTCGGCATGTTCGGTGACCGCCTCCCCCATCCGGGCCGCGACCGCGGCCCGGGGCTCGGCGCCGACACCCTCCGGGTCGCCCCCGCCACGCCACGCCTCGAACTCGTCGGGCCAGCGCGCGGTGATCTCGTCGCCCGTCATGCCCTCCCACACCCCGAAGCCGCGCTCGCGCAGCCGAGGCTCGAGGATCACCGACAGGCCGGTGGCGCGCGCAAGGTGCTCGGCGGTGGCCCGGGCGCGCGACAGGTCCGACGAGACGATCGCGGTCGGCTCGTACCGCGCGAGCAGGCCGGCGGTGGCCGTGCGGGCCTGCCAGCGGCCCACCTCGTCGAGCGGGATGTCGATCTGGCCCTGGAGCCGGAATCCGGCGTTGGCGGCGGTCCGGCCGTGCCGCCACAGCAGCAGGCGGCCCACGGTCACCGGTCGGCCTCGCCTCGCGCGTCCGGCGGCAGCTCGATCACCGGGCAGTCCCGCCACAGCCTCTCGAGGGCGTAGTAGACGCGGTCCTCGGCGTGCTGGACGTGCACGACGACGTCCCCGAAGTCGATGAGCACCCAGCGGCCCTGCGTCTTGCCCTCCCGCCTCAGGGCCTTGGCGCCGAGCTTGAACAGCGCCTCCTCGACGGCGTCGACGATCGCCCCGACCTGTCGCTCGTTGGTGCCCGACGCGATGACGAACACGTCGGTGAGCACCAGCTGCGAGCTGACGTCGAGGGCGATGATCTCCTGGGCCTTGCGGTCACTGGCGGCTCGAGCGGCGGCTATCGCCAGCTCGACGGCGCGTTCGGTCGCGGGCACGCGGCTCCTTGGTCATGGATCGTGGTTCAGGCGGCGTAGGACGAGTGCTCAGGCGCCAGGACGACGACGGCAGCCGCGCCGGTGCTGCCCCCTGCGCCGTTGGTCTGGCCATGGTTCCACAGCACGAAGATGAGGAAGCCCATCACGAAGGCGACGAGCGCCAGCACGATGAGGTGCAGCCACGTGTACGGGTGACGGCGATGGACCGGCACCTCGTCGTCCTCGTCGAGCCCCACCGGTGCATCCTCGGCCACGGCCGAGGCGCCCGTGGCGGGGAACGGCGAGGGCAGACCCGCCACGCCGGCGCCGACGAGGGGCCGCGACGTGGCAGGGACCGGGGCTTCGGCGGCAGCCGGGGCGGGTCCCGGGGCAGGCGTGGGCGCGGGGGCAGGCGTGACAGCCGCGGGGGCGGGCGGTGAGCCGGTCGGCAGCCAGCCACCGCGCGCCGGTTGCGCGGGCGGGTTCGACCACGGCTGCGCGACGGGTGGCATGGGTCCGGCGCGGGTGGGCGACAGGGGGGCGGGCGACGGGGTCGGTGGTGCGACGGCGGGGACCGCGGCGGTGGGGACCGCGGCGGTGGGCAGCGCGGCACCCCAGGCGGCGGGCGTGGCCGACGAGACGGCACCAGGGGCGGGCAACGGACCCTGGGAGTCGGGGCGCGGCGCCCCGGCCCAGGCCGGGGGGACCGGCGCTGGCGCCGGAGCCGGCGCAGCGACCGGCGTGGGTCGCGGCGCAGCGGCCGGCGAGGGCGCCGGTGCGGCGACCGGCGCGGGCCCGGCTGTGGCAGCCGGCACGGGCGCCCAGGCGGCGCGCCGCTGGGTCGGCTCGACGACCGGCGTGCGCGCCGGCTCCGCCGGGCCGCTGAACCCGGCCGGGTCGTTGAACGAGGACGGGGGCGCAGCCGCGGCACGGGACGGGAACACCGTCGCCGACAGGGCGGTGGACCGCCCAGCGGGTGCGGCCGGGGCGCCGGCGGCGGACGCCGGGCGCTCGGGGGCCGCCCACGGCGCGGTTGCGGGAGCCGGCGTCGGCGTACGGGTCGGCAGCGCCGAAGGCCGGGCCGGTGCCGGAGCCGGCTCCTGCCGCGCCGCCGGCACCGCCGGGCCGCCATTGCCATGGGCCGCGGCCGCTCCCTCGAACGCCGACCGTCGGGCAGGGTGCTCGTCGTGACCGACAGCGCCGCCCGCCCACGCGGGCGTGCCGCCGGGCGGCGTCGTCGGACGGGCACCGGGCGCCCGGGGTGAGCTGGACGGCGGCGCGGAAATCGGCATGGCGCCGGTGGCACCCTGCTGGCGCAATGCCCGGCGCGAGCCGGGGACTGCCTGCTCACCGGTGGGGCTCGTCGGCACGGCAGCCGTCAGCCACTCCGGGGCGCGCGCCGGCGGCGGCGCCTCGGTGCGGCCCTCAGCCTCGGTCCGCAGATCGCGGCGACTGCGACGCTCTCCCGTTTCGCTCATGACAGACCTCGATACAACCCGTACTTCGCGATGTACTGCACGACCCCGTCCGGGACGAGGTACCAGACGGGCTTACCTTCCCGGGCACGGGCCCTGATGTCGGTGGACGAGATGGCCAGGGCGGGGACCTCCAGGACGCTGACGTGCTCCCCCGGCAGGCCGTCCACCGTCAGCTGGTGCCCCGGCCGGGTGACCCCGACGAAATGCGCCATGGTGAACAGCTCGGCCGCATCCTTCCACGTCAGGATCTGCTCCAGGGCGTCGGCGCCCGTGATGAAGTACAGGTCGGCGTCCGCGTGCTGCGCCTTGAGGTCCCGCAGCGTGTCGACCGTGTACGTCACCCCCTGCCGGTCCACGTCGACCCGGCTCACCGTGAACCCCGGGTTCGACGCCGTCGCGATCACCGTCATGAGGTAGCGGTGCTCGGGCAGGGTCACGTCGGTCTGCTGCTTGAACGACGGATTCCCGGTCGGGACGAAGATCACCTCGTCCAGACCGAACTCCGAGGCGACTTCGCTGGCGGCCACCAGGTGCCCGTGATGGATCGGGTCGAACGTTCCGCCCATCACGCCCAGTCGCGGTCGATTCATCGGATCAGCGCGGGCGCCTCAGTGGCGCGAACCGGAGTTCCGGAAGGCGTAGGCGACGAGCAGCAGGGCGACCAGCCCGGCGAACGCGCCGATGCCGAACACGGCGGGAGGGAACGGCAACGCGTTCGTCGCTGCTGCGGCGGCGCTCAGGGCTGCGGGCACGGTTCCTCCTCGGGCGGGATCGGGGTTTCAGTCTCTCACGAGACGCGGGACGCTCAAGGCCGGATGTGGCCGTCCCCGTGCACCACCCACTTGGTCGTGGTCAGCTCGGCCAGGCCCATCGGGCCACGGGCGTGCAGCTTCTGGGTCGAGATGCCGATCTCCGCGCCCAGCCCCAGCTGGCCTCCGTCGGTGAACCGGCTGGACGCGTTGACCATGACCGCCGCCGAGTCCACCTCGGCGACGAACCGGTCGGCCGAGGCGAGGTCGCGCGTGCAGATCACCTCGGTGTGCCCGGAGCTCCAGGTGCGGATGTGCTCGAGGGCGGCGTCCATGTCGTCGACCACCCGGACCGCGATGTCCAGCGACAGGTACTCGGTCGCCCAGTCCTCGTCGGTCGCGGGCAGCGCGGGCGCACCGGCGGGGACAGCGGCCAGCGCGCGCGCATCGCCGTGGACGGTCACACCGGCCTCCGCCAGGGCGGCGAGGGCGACCGGCAGGAACTCGTCGGCAGCGTCGCTGTGCACCAGCAGCGTCTCCAGCGCGTTGCACACACCGAC
This sequence comes from uncultured Actinomycetota bacterium, assembly GCA_963769855.1. Lineage (GTDB taxonomy): Bacteria > Actinomycetota > Actinomycetes > Actinomycetales > Cellulomonadaceae > Cellulomonas. Next base: position 727,863 of record CAVYNN010000008.1, on the reverse strand, counting down.
CCGCTGCGTCTTGCCGTTGAGCAGGATGGCGACGGCCTGCGGCACGTCGGCGCCCGCGTCGACGTACAGGTGGCAGTTCCCGACGCCGGTCTCGATCACCGGGACGCTGGCCTCCTGGACCACCGTGCGGATCAGGTCCGCCCCGCCCCGCGGCACGAGGACGTCGACCAGCCCGCGCGCGTGCATGAGCGCCACCGAGCCCTCGCGGCCCCACGCGTCGATCGACTGCACCAGGTCCGCGGGCAGGCCCTGGCCGACGAGCGCGTCGCGCAGCACCGACACGATCACCTCGTTGGACCGCGCCGCCGCGGCTCCCCCGCGCAGGATCACGGCGTTGCCGCTCTTCAGCGCCAGCCCCGCGGCGTCGACCGTGACGTTGGGCCGGGCCTCGTAGATCATCCCGACCACGCCCATCGGCACGCGCACCTGGCGCAGCCGCAGGCCGTTGGGCAACGTCGAACCGCGGACCACCTCGCCGACGGGGTCCGGCAGGGCGGCCAGGTCACGCAGCGCAGCGGCGATCGCCTCGAGCCGCGGCCCGGTCAGGGTCAGCCGGTCGACCAGCCCGTCGGCCAGGCCGCGGGTGCGGCCCCGGGCCACGTCGTCGGCGTTCGCCGACAGGATCGCGTCCGACGCCGCGAGCAGCCCGTCGGCCATGGCCAGCAGCGCGGCGTCCTTCGTCGAGCGGGTCGCGGTCGCCAGGGCGCGCGCGGCGACCTTGGCCCGCCGGGCGACGCCGGGCACCCCGTCGGTCGCGTCCGCGGGCGGCAGCACGTCACCGGCCGATGCCAGGGACTGCGGGGGCAGGCTCATCGGTCCAGCGTAGCTTTCGGCCGGCGGACGACGACCAGGTCGTCCCGGTGCACCAGCTCACGGTCGTAGCCGGGGCCCAGCTCGGCGCGCAGCACGGCGGTGGACTTGCCGAGCAGGCCGGGCACCTCGTCGGACGCGTACGCGACCAGGCCCCGTCCTACCGCCACGCCGTCCGGCCCGACCAGCTCGACCGGGTCGCCGGACTCGAACTCCCCGTGCACCCCGGTGACGCCGGCCGGCAGCAACGACATCCGCCGCTCGACGACCGCGCGCACCGCGCCGTCGTCGAGGACCAGGCGGCCGCGCGGCCGGGCGGCGTGCGCCAGCCAGAGCAGCCGGATCGACGAGCGGCGGCCGGTGGCGGCGAACCACGTGCCGACGTCCTCGCCGGCCAGCGCGGCGCCGGCCTGCTCGGCGGAGGTCAGCACCACGGGGATGCCGGTGCCGGTGGCGATCGCCACCGACTCGAGCTTGGTCACCATGCCGCCGGTGCCGACGGCGCTGCCCCGCGCGGTCACCTCGACCCCGTCCAGGTCGGCCAGGCCGCGCACGGTGGCGATCCGCACCGAGCCGGGCCGGGACGGCGGTCCGGTGTACAGGCCGTCGACGTCGGTGAGCAGCACCAGCGCGTCGGCCTGCACCAGGTGCGAGACGAGCGCGGCGAGCCGGTCGTTGTCACCGAACCGGATCTCCTCGGTGGCCACCGTGTCGTTCTCGTTGACCACGGGCACCACGCCCAGGTCCAGCAGGCGGGCCAGCGCGCGGAACGCGTTGCGGTAGTGGCCACGACGCACGGTGTCGTCGGACGTCAGGAGCACCTGGGCGACGTGCAGGCCGTGCGTGTGGAACGCGGCCGTGTAGTACGCGATGAGGCGGCCCTGGCCGACCGACGCGGCCGCCTGCTGGGTGGCCAGGTCACGCGGCCGGGACGCCAGCCCCAGCGGCGCCATCCCCGAGGCGATCGCGCCGGACGAGACGAGCACCACCTGCTGGCCGGCCGCCCGCCGCGCGGCGAGCACGTCCACCAGTGCGCGCAGCCGTTCCGGGTCGAGGTGGCCCTTCTCGTCGGTCAGCGACGACGAGCCGACCTTGACGACGATGCGCTGCGCCGACGGCAGCTGCGCACGGCTGACGAGGGTGGCGGCGCTCACGGGGCACATCCTTCCCCATCGGCCGCACCGGCGAACCGGAGTGCTCGGTCAGTCGGCGTCGGGGTCGGTCCAGACGCCGGCCTCGCGCTCGGTCCACAGCGCGGCGCGGGCGGCCGCCTTGGCGTCCATCCGCTCCTTGAAGTCCGAGCGCTTCTCGCCGCGGGTGGGTCGCTCGCTCTCGCCGAGCCGTGGGTCGGTGCCGCGCGGGCCGCCGAGCAGCTCGGCGCCGGTGACCAGCGTCGGCTCCCAGTCGAACACGACGCAGTTCTCCTCCGGGCCGATCCGCACCTCGTCGCCGGCGACCGCACCGGCGTTGAGCAGCTCTTCCTCGACCCCGAGCCGGGCCAGCCGGTCGGCCAGGTAGCCGACCGCCTCGTCGTTGGAGAAGTTCGTCTGGCGCACCCAGCGCTCCGGCTTGGCCCCCCGGACGGCGAACCACACGCTGGTGGCGTCCTCGCGCCGGGCGACGGTGAACCCGGCGTCGTCGACGGCTCGCGGGTGCAGCACCACGCGCGGCGGCTCGGCGGCCTGGGCCTCGGCGCGAGCCTGGGCGACGAGCTCGGCCAGCGCGAAGGTCAGCGGCCGCAGCCCCTCGTGGGTGGCGGCGGAGATCTCGAACACCGGCAGGCCGCGCTCGAGCAGCTGCGGACGGACCAGGTCGGCCAGGTCGCGGGCCTCCGGCACGTCGATCTTGTTCAGCACGACGACGCGCGGGCGCTCCATCAGCGGCACGCGGCCACCGGCGATGCCCAGGTCTCCGGCGTAGGCAGCGAGCTCGGCCTCGATGACGTCGAGGTCGGTCACCGGGTCGCGGCCCGGCTCGAGCGTCGCGCAGTCCAGCACGTGCACGACGACCGCACAGCGCTCGATGTGGCGGAGGAACTCCAGCCCGAGGCCCTTGCCGGTCGAGGCGCCCGGGATGAGCCCGGGCACGTCGGCGACGGTGTACCGCGCGTCGGCCGCCTGGACCACGCCCAGGTTCGGCACCAGCGTGGTGAACGGGTAGTCGGCGATCTTCGGCCGCGCCGCGGACATCGCGGCGACCAGCGAGGACTTGCCGGCGCTGGGGAACCCGACCAGGGCCACGTCGGCGATCGACTTCAGCTCCAGGACGACGTCGGCCGACTCGCCCGGCTCGCCGAGCAGCGCGAAGCCCGGGGCCTTGCGCCGCGGCGACGCCAGCGCGGCGTTGCCCAGGCCACCCCGGCCGCCCGCCGCGACGACGAACCGCGTGCCGACGCCGACCAGGTCGGCGAGCACCTCCCCGTCGGTCGTCTTGACCACGGTGCCCTCCGGCACGCCGACGACGAGGTCAGGGGCGCTGGCCCCGTCGTGGTGGTCGCCCTTGCCCTGCGTGCCGCGCTGGGCGCGGCGGTGCGGCAGGTGCTGCAGGTCGAGCAGGGTGGTCACCTGCGCGGACACCTCGAGGATCACGGACCCGCCGTTGCCGCCGGTGCCCCCGTCAGGGCCGGCGAGCGGCTTGAACTTCTCCCGGTGGATGGAGGCGCAACCGTCACCGCCGTCACCGCCGGCGGCGTGCAGCACCGCATGGTCAACGAAGGTCGCCATGGTCCCCCTCCTTCCGAGCTGCCGAGACGACGAAGGGGCGCACCGTGCGGTGCGCCCCTTCGCGACGTGTGACGGTGATCAGGCCTGCTCGACGACGTCGATCACCTTGCGGTCCCGGCGGGTGCCGAAGGCCACGTGGCCGGCGGTCAGCGCGAACAGGGTGTCGTCCCCGCCGCGGCCGACGTTGTTGCCGGGGTGGAAGTGCGTGCCGTGCTGGCGGACGAGGATCTCGCCGGCCTTGACGAGCTGACCGCCGAACCGCTTGACGCCGAGGCGCTGCGCGTTCGAGTCGCGACCGTTGCGCGAAGCGCTCGCGCCCTTCTTGTGTGCCATGTCGAACTCTCCTGGTTCCGTAGCCCGTGGAGGGCTCAGTCGATGGCGGTGACCTTGAGGCGGGTCAGGTCCTGACGGTGTCCCTGACGGCGCCGGTATCCGGACTTGTTCTTGAACCGCAGGATCGCGATCTTCGGGCCGCGCTCGTCGCGGACGACCTCCGCGCTGACGGTGATCTTGGCCAGGACGGCGGCGTCGGTGGTGACCTTCTCACCGTCCACGAGCAGCAGAGCCGGAAGCGTGACGGACTCGCCGGGCCGCGCCGAGAGGCGGTCGACCACGACGATGTCGCCGACTGCGACCTTCTCCTGGCGGCCACCGGCCCTGACGATCGCGTACACCACGTTGCTGCTCATCTCTGCTCGAAGTCATGCGTTCTGCGGCATTCGACGCACCCGCGCACGACGGTCTGCGTCGGCGAACTGGGTCCGGTCTGGGGCGCCTTGACGGCGCCAAGCGCCGACCGTCCAGGGTACGGACCTGAACGGTCCGGGTCAAACCGTCCTACCCCTCGTCGGCACCGTCCTCAGGGTCGTCGAACAGCGCCGGGTCGACCGGAGCCAAGCCCGGTCCGGCCCGGTCCTCGTCGGTGTCGTCGACCGCGTCGGTGTCGTCGACCGCGTCGGTGTCGTCGTCGGTCGCGTCGGCGTAGTCGTCGGCCGCGTCGTTCGGTGCCAGGCCGGCCGCGGTGTCGTCGGCCGCGACCAGACCGGCCAGCTCCGCGAGCGCCGCCTGGGCGGCTGGGCCGGCTGTGCCGCGGTCGCCGACCGGCAGGTGCGCCGCCAGCTCCGCCAGGACGTCGAGCGTGTCGGCCGCCTCGGCAGGGGCCTCGGCCACCGGCTCGTCCTGAATGGCCCACTCATCCTGACCCGGCTCGTGGTCGTGCTCGTGGGCGTGCGCCGCCGCGGCCGCGATGGTCGCCAGCGTCGCCTTGACCGCCTCGCGCGCCTCGGGCAGCACGGGCACGACGGCGACCTGCGGCACGCTCGGCTCGCCGGCCCGCTTGCGCCGCGACCGCTTGCCCGCCGCCTCCGCCGGGGCAGCCTGGCCGCCCGCGTCGGGCCGGCCGTTGCCCCGCTCCACCGGGTCGGTGTGCACGATGAAGCCCCGCCCGTGGCAGTGCTCGCAGGTCTCGCTGAACGCCTCGACCAGGCCCTGGCCGACCCGCTTGCGGGTCATCTGCACCAGTCCGAGCGAGGTGACCTCGGCGACCTGGTGCTTGGTCCGGTCGCGGCCCAGGCACTCGACGAGCCGGCGCAGCACGAGGTCGCGGTTGGACTCCAGCACCATGTCGATGAAGTCGATGACGATGATCCCGCCGATGTCGCGCAGCCTGAGCTGGCGGACGATCTCCTCGGCCGCCTCCAGGTTGTTCCGGGTGACCGTCTCCTCCAGGGTGCCGCCCGCACCGGTGAACTTGCCGGTGTTGACGTCGATGACCGTCATCGCCTCGGTGCGGTCGATCACCAGCGAGCCGCCCGAGGGCAGCCAGACCTTGCGGTCCATCCCCTTGGCCAGCTGCTCGTCGACGCGGTGCACGGTGAACACGTCGAGGTTGCCGGTCCACTTGCTGACCCGCGAGGCCAGGTCGGGGGCCAGGGCGGAGACGTAGCCGGACACGGTGGCCCACGCCTCGTCGCCCTGGACCACCAGGGAGGAGAAGTCGTCGTTGAAGATGTCGCGCACGACGCGGATCGCCATGTCCGGCTCGCCCTGGAGCAGGGCCGGGGCGGAGGCGCTGGTGGCCTTGGCCTCGATCGCCTCCCACTGCGCGGTCAGGCGGCCGATGTCCGCCTGCAGCTCCTCCTCGCTCGCCCCCTCGGCAGCGGTGCGGACGATGACGCCCGCGGAGTCGGGGACGATGTCGCGCAGGATCTTCTTCAGCCGGTTGCGCTCGGTGTCCGGCAGCTTGCGGCTGATGCCGGTCATGCCGCCGCCCGGCACGTAGACCAGGTAGCGACCGGCGAGCGTCACCTGGCTGGTCAGCCGGGCGCCCTTGTGGCCGATCGGGTCCTTGGTCACCTGGACCAGCACGGAGTCGCCGGACTTCATCGCCTGCTCGATCCGGCGCGACTGCCCGCCCTCGAGACCGGCCGCGTCCCAGTTGACCTCGCCCGCGTAGAGCACGGCGTTGCGTCCCTTGCCGACGTCGACGAAGGCCGCCTCCATGCTCGGCAGGACGTTCTGCACACGGCCCAGGTAGACGTTGCCCACCATCGACGCCGCCGCCTGGTCGGAGACGTAGTGCTCGACGAGCACGCCGTCCTCGAGCACGGCGATCTGGGTGCGGCCACCGAGCTCGCGCACCACCATCTGGCGGTCCACCGCCTCACGGCGGGCGAGGAACTCGGCCTCGGTGATGATCTGGCGGCGACGTCCCGCGTCGCGTCCCTCACGGCGGCGCTGACGCTTGGCCTCGAGCCGGGTCGAGCCGCGCAGCGCGGTCACCTCGTCCCGGTGCCGGGGCTCCTCGGCCTCGGTCCGTGCGCCACGACGGCGACGCCGCCGCCGACGGCTGGTCCCGGTGCCCTCGGCATCCTCACCGGCGGCCTCGGGCTCGTCGTCCTCGACCGTTTCGTCCTCGTCCGCCTCGGTGCCGTCGGCGGCCGGCTCGGCGGCGCTGCCCTCGGCACGCCCACGACGACCACGACCACCCCGGCGACGACGACGACGCGGCGCCGCGGTGCCGTCGTCGGCCTCCGCGTCTGCGTCGTCCTCCGGCTCGTCGGGCTCGTCAGCCTCGACGAGCTCCGTCGCCCCGTCGAGGGCGGGCTCGCCGACCACCGGCTCGGCCGCCAGCTCGTCGGCCACCAGCTCGTCGGCCACCAGCTCGTCATGGGCGCTCCGGCCGCGCCCGCCCCGGCGACGGCGTGACCGCGACCGACCGGCGGGCGCCTCGTCGAGCGCCTCGTCGAGGGTCTCGGTGCCGGTCTCGTCGGGCACCGCGGGGGTGACGGCCTCGTCCGCGGTCTCGTGCCGGGCGGCGGCCTGGGAGATCGCCTCCGGTGAGCCGGCGGTCGCCGTGGCGCGGCGTCGACGCGGGCGCACCTGGGACATGTCCGGCGCCTGGAACAGCACGGCGGTGGTCGCCAGCCGGGGGGCCTGGACCGCGCGGTCGGCCTCAGACTCGGGCTCCGGCTGGGGCTCGACGAGCTCCTCGACGACGACCTCCTCGACCTCGTCGTCGGGCGCAGGGAGCACCGGCACGGTCTCGGCGGGCGGCTCGGCGGGGGCCCTGCGGGTGCGGGTGGCCCGGCGGCGCGGGGCCGCGGCAGTGGGCTCGTCGACGGCCGGGGCGGTCGGTGTCGTGGCCTGCTCGGCGGCGGCTGAGTCGACCGGTGCCGTCGGCTCGGCGGCCGGGGTGGTCGGTGTCGTCGGCTCGGCGGCCGGGGTCTGCGTCGTCGGCTCGGCCGCGGGCGCTGCGGCGGCGTCGGGAGGCGTCGAGACGGGTGCTGCGGGTCGGGTGGCGCGGCGGCGCCGGGGCTTGGTCGCCTCGACCACCGTGCTGTCGACGCCGGTGTCGGGGGTGCTCTGCTCGGTCACGCGATGTGCTCCTGGGTGCCCGGCAGCTGCCGCGCCCACACTGCGCGGCGCCGCTCGGGCCGGTCGGTCGTCGCTCGCGCTGTGCGCGTGGCGACGGAAGTCGTCGTGGTTGTCACGACCCGCGGATCGGCACCAGCGCCTGCGGTGCCCGCCCGTGCGGCTCCGATCAGGAGCCCTACGCGGCGGGGCGGCGGCTGACGCGCACGAAGCGCTCGGGCTGCGACCTGGGTCGGGAGCGGTGTGGTGCGCCCCCTTGCCGCCGTCAGTATCGCACAGGTGGGTGTTCCGCCGGGGCGCGACGCGTCGGTGCCGACGGGCTCGCGGGTCGCGGAGCGACGCTAGAGTCATGGGACGTTCGTCCCGAGAGACCTAGGACGAAGGTCCCGTTTCGCGTGGGGCCGGGGTCCTAGCCTTCGGGGCAGAGGTGCAGGTCACAGCGGACAACGCCACGGCCACGCGCCCACATCACCGTCCGGACGAGTTCGGAGTACTCCGTGGCAGCAGACGCGCTCGACCTGGCTCGTTGGCAGTTCGGCATCACCACCGTCTACCACTTCATCTTCGTCCCGCTGACGATCGGTCTGTCGACGCTCGTCGCGATCATGCAGACGCTGTGGGTGCGCCGCGGGGACAAGCGCTGGCTCCAGCTGACGAAGTTCTTCGGCAAGCTGCTGCTGATCAACTTCGCGATCGGCGTCGCGACCGGCATCGTCCAGGAGTTCCAGTTCGGGATGAACTGGAGCGAGTACTCACGGTTCGTCGGCGACGTCTTCGGGGCGCCGCTGGCGATGGAGGCGCTGATCGCCTTCTTCGTCGAGTCGACGTTCCTCGGGCTGTGGATCTTCGGCTGGGACAAGCTGCCCAAGCGGCTGCACCTGGCAACCATCTGGCTGGTGGCCGTCGCGTCGACCGTCTCCGCCTACTTCATCCTCACCGCCAACTCCTGGATGCAGCACCCGGTCGGGGCGACGTTCAACCCCCAGACCGGTCGCGCCGAGATGACCGACCTCGCCAAGGTGCTGACCAACCCCACCGTGCTCGCCGCGTTCCCGCACACGATCAGCGCGGCGTTCCTCACCGCCGGCACGTTCGTCGCCGCGATCTGCGCCTGGTGGATGGTTCGGCTGGTCCGCGCCGGCGACACCGCCAAGGCCCGCGACGTCTACCGGCCCGGCTTGCAGCTAGGCCTGGTCGTCATGGTGATCGCGGCCGTCGTCGTCGGCGGCACCGGCGACTGGCAGGGCAAGCTGATGTTCCAGCAGCAGCCCATGAAGATGGCCTCCGCCGAGGGCATCATCGACTCGGGCAGCGGCGTGTCGATGACCTTGTTCGCCATCGGCGACCTCAACAACAACCCGAGCAGCGTGCGCCGCTACGTCGAGATCCCCGGCGTCACGTCCTTCCTGGCCACCGGCAACTGGAACGCGCACCTGTCCGGCGTGCGCGACCTCCAGGCGCAGTACCAGCAGAAGTACGGCGCCGGCATCGACTACGTGCCGAACCTCGCGGTGACGTTCTGGTCGTTCCGGCTGATGATCGGGTTCGCCCTGTTCGCCGGGCTGCTCGCGCTGCTGGCGCTCTGGATGACCCGGCGCGGCCGACTGTCCGGGAACGTCTGGCTCGGGCGCGCCGCGCTGTGGGCGATGCCGACGATCTTCCTGGCGTCCACCGCCGGATGGGTGTTCACCGAGATGGGCCGCCAGCCGTGGGTCGTCGCCCCCAACCCCAACCCTGAGGGCGTCGACATGGTGTGGCAGCTCACCGCGCGGGGCGTCTCGGAGCAGGTCGGGCCGGCCACCGTGATCATCTCCCTCGTCCTGTTCACGCTTCTCTACGGCGTGCTCGCCGTCGCCTGGTACCGGCTGATGCACCGGTACACCATCGGCGGCGTCGAGGACGACCCCGTCGACCCCAGCCCGGACAACCCCGCCAACCGGATGGACGAGGCCGACCAGCCCCTGTCCTTCGCGTACTGAGCCGGAGCGCACACCATGAGCCACGAGACGCTGCAACTCATCTGGTTCCTCCTCATCGCGGTGCTGTGGACCGGGTACCTGGTCCTCGAGGGGTTCGACTTCGGTGTCGGCATGCTGCTGCCGTTCCTGCCGCGCGGGGAGAAGGAGCGGCGGGTCGCGATCAACACCATCGGCCCGCTGTGGGACGGCAACGAGGTCTGGCTGCTCACCGCGGGCGGGGCGACGTTCGCGGCGTTCCCCGAGTGGTACGCCACGCTGTTCTCCGGCGCGTACCTGGCGCTGCTCGTCATCCTCCTGGCGCTCATCGCCCGGATCGTGTCCTTCGAGTGGCGCGGCAAGATCACCACCCCGCGCTGGCAGAAGAGCTTCTACTGGGGCCTGGTCCTGGGGTCATGGGTGCCCGCGGTGCTCTGGGGGGTCGCCTTCGGCAACCTCGTTGCCGGCCTGAAGATCGTGCCGGTGACGACCACCGTGAGCAACGTCGACGGCCAGGTGACCCGCCAGACGCTGCAGTACACCGGGACCTTCTGGGACCTGCTGGTCAACGGGCACGGGTTCGCCCTGCTGACCGGCGTGCTGACGGCCGTCGTGTTCCTCGCCCACGGCGCGATCTTCCTGTCGCTGAAGACCAGCGGAGACCTGCAGTCCCGGGCCGCGTCGGCGGCCTCGAAGATCAGCGTCGTCGCGCTCGGCGTGGGCGCCGTCTGGGCGATCTGGTTGCAGCTGGCCTACTCGGGGAAGATGTGGACGTGGCTGCCTCTGCTCGTCGCCGCGGTCGCGCTCGCGGGCTCGGTCTGGTTCACCCGGGTCCGCGCCGAGGGGCGCGCGTTCGCGTCCTCGGCCGTCGCCATCATCGCCGCGGTGGTGCTGATCTTCGGGTCGCTCTACCCGAACGTCATCCCGTCGAACGTCGACCCGGCGTACTCGCTGACCATCCACAACGCCTCGTCCAGCGCGTACACGCTGACGATGATGAGCTGGGTCGCGCTGATCTTCACGCCCATCGTCCTGGCCTACCAGGCCTGGTCCTACTGGGTGTTCCGCAAGCGGATCGGCGTCCAGCACATCCCCGAGCAGACGCCGGTGACGTTCGACGACCCGCGGGTGAGCTCGACCCCGGTCCGGTGACGGCCCACCGGCTCGGGTCGGCGGCGTGAAGCCGCTCGACCCCCGCCTGCTGCGGCACGCGCGATCCGCCCGGGGCTACCTGGCGCTGACCGTCGGCCTGGGGATCGTCACCGCCGCGCTCGTCGTCGCCCAGGCGCTGCTGCTCGCCCACGCGCTGGGCCGGGCCGCGCACGACGAGGCCACGCTGCACGTCCTCGCCCCGACGATCGCCTGGTTGGCCGCCGTGGTCGTCGCCCGGGCCGGCGTCGTCGCGGTCCAGGAGCGGTTCGCCCATCGCGCCGCCACGCGGGCCGTCGGCGAGCTGCGGGAGGGCGTCGTCGCGCACGCCGTCGCGCTCGGGCCCCGCTGGCTGGCGACCGGACGCGGACCGGAGGTGGTCACCCTGGCCACCCGCGGCCTGGACGCCCTCGAGCCCTACTTCGTCCGGTACCTGCCCCAGCTGGTGCTGTCGGCCACGGTGACGCCGGCGACCATCCTGGTGGTGCTCGGGCTGGACTGGGTCTCCGCCGCCATCGTCGTGGGCACGCTGCCGCTGGTGCCGATCTTCATGGTGCTCATCGGACGGATGACCGAGGGGCGTTCCGCGCACGGGCTGGCGGCGATGTCGCGGCTGGGCTCCCAGGTGCTCGACCTGCTCGCCGGGCTGCCGACGCTGCGCGCGTTCGGCCGCGAGGCGGGTCCGGCGGCGCGCGTGCGCGCGCTCGGCGACGCGCACCGCCGGGCCACGATGGGCACGCTGCGCGTGGCCTTCCTGTCCGGGATGGTGCTCGAGCTGCTGACGACGCTGTCCGTGGCGCTGGTCGCGGTGTCGATCGGCCTGCGGCTGGTCGGCGGCGGGCTGTCGCTGGAGACAGGGCTGGCCGTGCTGGTCCTGGCCCCGGAGGTGTACTGGCCGCTGCGGCAGGTCGGCGCGCAGTTCCACGCCTCGACCGACGGGGTGGCGGCGGCGGACGCGGCGTTCGCCGTGATCGAGGCACCGGCGCGGGCGGTGGGCACGGTCCCCTGCCCCGAGCTGCGCGGCGCCACGCTGCGGCTGCGCGGGGTCACGGTCCGCTCGTCGGGCGGCCGCACCCCGGACGCACTCGACCTGACCCTGGTGCCGGGGCGCGTCACCGCCTTGGTCGGTCCCAGCGGTGCGGGCAAGACGACGACGGTCGAGGTGCTGCTCGGGCTGCTCGTGCCCGACGAGGGCACGGCCGAGCTCGTCGTGCCCGGTACCGGACCGGTGCCGCTGGCTGATCTCGACCCGGCGACCTACTGGCGCCAGGTGGCGTGGCTGCCGCAGCGGCCCGTGCTCGAGCCGGGGCGGCTCCGCGACATCGTCGGCGGGTCGGACGACGAGCGGGCAGCAGCCGCGGCACGCACCGGGTTGGACGGCGTGCTGGCCGAGCTGCCGGACGGCTGGGACACCGTGCTCGGCATCGGCGGTTCGGGGCTGTCCGTCGGCCAGCGGCAGCGGGTGGCACTCACTCGGGCGCTGCTCTCGCGCGCGCCGCTCGTCGTGCTCGACGAGCCCACGGCGCACCTGGACGCGGCCGGCGAGCGCGTGGTGCTCGCCACCGTCGAGGCCCTGCGCGCGGCCGGCCGGACCGTGCTCCTGGTCGCCCACCGCCCTTCCCTGGTGGCCACCGCCGACACGGTGGTGATGGTCGCCCCGCCGGACGGCGCTGTGATGGTCGCACCCGGTCCCGGCGCAGCTGCCCACTCCGGCGCAGCTGCCCCCGGGGTCGCCGAGGAGCCGTCCCGATGACGCCGCCCCGCACGCCCGATGCCCAGCCGTCCCCCCGCCGGCTCGATGCGGGGCGGCTGGACGAGGGCGCACGGCCGCCGCGCGGGACGTTGCGGCTGGCCGTCGGGCTGCTGGGGTTGGACGCGCGACGGGTCGCGCTCGCCGTGCTCACCGGCACCGCCGCGCTGGGCTGCGCCGTGGCGCTCGCGGCGGTGTCGGCGTGGCTGATCGCGCGCGCGTCGCAGATGCCTCCGGTGCTCCAGCTGTCGGTCGCGACCGTGGCGGTGCGCACGTTCGGCATCGGGCGCGGAGTGCTGCGCTACCTCGACCGCCTCGTCTCGCACGACGTCGCACTGCGCGGCATGACGAACCTGCGCACCACCCTGTACACCCGGCTCGCGGCCGGGCGGAGCGACGCGACCCTCCGGCTGCGACGCGGTGACCTGCTGGCCCGGGTCGGGGCGGACGTCGACGCGGTCGGGGACGTCGTCGTGCGCGGCCTGCTCCCCGCGGGGGTCGCGGTGCTGCTCGGCGTCGGCACCGTCACGGCGATGGCCTTCTTCTGGCCGCCGGCCGCCGCCGCTCTGGCGGTCTGCTTGCTGCTCGCCGGCGTTGTCGCGCCGTTGCTTGCGGCACGCGGAGCGCGCGTGGCGGAACGTCGGGCCGCGGCCGCGCGCGCGGATGCGTCGGCGACGGCACTGGCTGCGCTCGACGACGCCGGGCCGCTGCTCGTCGCCGGGGGCCTGGACCGGCAGCTGGCCCTGCTGCGGGCCGCCGACCGGCGGCTGGCCCGGGCGGTCGACGCCGGAGCGACGAGCGGCGCGATCGCGGCCGGGCTCGGCATCCTCGCCACCGGCCTGGCCGCGACAGCCGCGCTCGTCACCGGGGTGCCGGCGGTCTCGTCGGGCGCGCTGTCCCCGGTGGAGCTCGCGGTGATCGTCCTGACGCCGCTGGCGGCGTTCGAGGCCACCGGGATGCTGCCGGCCGCCGCGGTGTCCGTGCAGAGGTCGCGTGCCGCCGCCGCCCGCATCCTCGCCCTCCTCGATGACGCCGGCGCCGCGGCTGGTGCCGCGCCGGACACCCAAGCCCGGGCTGCGGCCGCGCCGGCCCACGTTTCTGAACCCAGGACCGCCGATCACGGTCCGGGGTTCAGGGAAGTTGGCGCGGGGGCGGGGGGACGCACGGGGGGCGGGATCGTCGCGCGGGGGCTGGCCTGCGGCTGGCCCGGCCTGCCGCCCGTGCTCACCGGGGTCGACCTCGAGCTCGCGCCCGGGCGGACGGTGGCCGTCGTCGGGCCTTCCGGTGCGGGCAAGACGACCCTCCTGCTGACCCTGGCCGGGCTGCTCCCGCCGGCGGGCGGCACGCTGCGCATCGACGGCGACGACCCCGCCATCCTGCCGCCCCCGGACCGCGCCTCGCGCGTCGTCGTGACCACCGAGGACGCCCACGTGTTCGGCACCACGGTGCTGGAGAACCTGCGGGTCGCGCGCGGCGACGTCACGCCCGAGCAGGCGGTGGCGACCCTGCGGACGGTCGGCCTGGACGGCTGGCTCGCGGCACTGCCCGACGGCCTGGGCACGATGCTCGGCCCCGATGCGCGAACGGTCTCCGGTGGCGAGCGCCGGCGGCTGCTGCTGGCCCGTGCGCTGCTCGCCCCGGCCACCTTCCTGCTGGTCGACGAGCCGGCCGAGCACCTCGACCCCGCGACCGCCGACGCCCTCGTCACCGCCCTGCTCGAGGGAGTGCCCGGATCCGGCGGCGCGGGCCGCGGTGTCGTCGTCGTGACGCACCGGCTGACGCCGCTGGCCGCGGCCGACGAGGTGCTCTGGGTCGAGGACGGCCGGATCGCCGCACGGGGCACCCACGCGGAGCTGACCGCACGCCGCCTCGACTACGGTGAGGCGGTGCGCCGCGAACGGGTCGCGGCAGTTCAGCAGGAGCAGGCATGACCGACGTCCCGAGTCCGGGCGCCCAGGTGGGCGCACCGTTCCAGTACGGCGTCCTCACCGAGGCGGTGCCGGCTCCCCCGTCGCTGACGGGGGACGGGCTGGCTGACCTCATGGCCGCGATCCTGGCCGTCGCGAGCGAGCTCGAGCTGTCGGCGGTCCTCGAACGGTTCGTCCAGGTCAGCGCCGAGCTGACCGGTGCGCGGTTCGGCGCGATCAACGTGCTCGACGAGCAGGGCACGTCGGTCACGTTCGTCTACACCGGCGTGCCCACGGCGGTGGCCCGGATGATGGCGCACCCGCCGCACGCGATGGGCGTGCTGGGCGAGATCCCCGACACCGGCGCGCTGCGGCTCGACGACCTCACCTCACACCCGGCCTTCCGCGGCTGGCCGGCGCACCACCCGTCGATGGGCAGCTTCCTCGGTGCCTCGGTGCGGGTCCGCGACCAGGTGTTCGGCCAGCTCTACCTGTCGGAGAAGCTCGACGGCAGCTCGTTCTCCGAGACCGACGAGCGGACGATCGTCGCGCTGGCGGCCGCCGCCGGGGTCGCGGTGGCCAACGCCCAGCTCTACGCCGAGTCGAACCGTCGCGAGCACTGGCTCCAGGCCGGCCAGGCGATCACGACGATGCTCCTCGAGGGGATCGACGAGGAGGAGGCCCTCGAGCACATCGCCCACACCGCCAAGGAGGTCGCCGGCGCCGACACCGCGGCGCTCGCCCTGCCCGGGCTCGGCGGCGACCTGCTCATCGAGCTGGCCGACGGTCATGAGGCCGACAAGCTGCTGGGCCAGCTGATGCCCGAGGGCGGGCGGGCGTGGACCGTGCAGCACGAGGGCAAGGGACTGCTCACCCCCTCGCTGGCCGGTTCGCGCACGGTGCAGCCGGAGCCCCTCCGGGCCTTCGGCCCCGCCATGTTCGCCCCGCTGCAGACCAGCGGCCGGGGCGTCGGTGTGCTCATCCTGCTGCGCAGGGTCGGCGAGCCGCCGTTCGAGGAGGGCGACCTGGCCACCGCGGAGTCGTTCGCCGCGCAGGCGGCCCTGGCCTACGTGCTGGCCGAGGCCCGCCACGCGCAGGATGTCGCCGCCCTGCTCGACGAGCGCGAGCGGATCGCCCGCGACCTGCACGACCTGGCGATCCAGCAGCTGTTCGCCACCGGCATGCAGCTGGAGACCGTGCGCCGCCGTGCCGCACGCGGCGTGGACCCCCACGAGCTGACGGCGATCGTCGAGGATGCGCTGGACAACGTCGACGAGTCGGTGCGCCAGATCCGGCACATCGTCCACGAGCTGCGCGACCCCGACGCTGCCACCGGGCTCGTCGAGCGCCTGCGCCGGGAGTCGTCGCTGGCCCGGACCGGGCTCGGCTTCGCACCGTCCCTCGTCATCCTGCTCGACGGCGCGGGCCTGGACACCGAGGACGTCGACGCCGAGTACCTCATCGACGAGCGGCTCGACGCGCAGCTGACCGACGACGTCGTGGCCGTGGTCCGGGAGGGGTTGGCGAACGCCGCGCGGCACGCGCACGCCTCGTCGGTCACCGTGCGGGTCGCCGTGGCCGGCAAGGGGCCCCAGGGCACGGTCACGGTCGAGGTGCAGGACGACGGGGTCGGCCTGCCGACCGTGCGCAAGCGCTCGTCGGGCACCGGCAACCTGGCCGCACGAGCCCGCCAGCACCGCGGCACCTTCACCCTCGGCGTCCCGCCGGACGGCCGCGGCACGCTGCTCACCTGGCAGGTGCCGCTGTCCTGAGGCTCGGCTGGCGCCGTCCCTGAGGGCTCGGCCCCCGGGCTCCCGAAGGTTCAGTGCCCCGGCTCGGCCCGCCAGCCGCTGTGCTTGCGGGAGGCGACCCACGCCGCCACCTGCGTCCGCCGCTGCAGGCCCATCTTCGCCAGCAGGGACGTGATGTGGTTCTTGATCGTCTTCTCCGCGACGCCCAGCCGCTCGGCGATCTGCCGGTTCGACAGGCCCTCGCCGATGAGGTCGAGCACCCGCAGCTCGCTCGGGGTGAGGTTCTCGGTCGGGTCCTCGTGGCCGGCCCGCCGGCGGGTGACCGTGCGCTCGTCGAGCAGGGTGCGGCCGGCCGCGACGGCGCGGATCACGTCGGTGATCTCGGCGCCGCGTACGGACTTCAGGAGGTAGGCGGCGGCACCCGCGTCGAGGGCGGCCGCGACCGCGTCGTCGTCGTCGAACGAGGTGAGCACGATCGCCTTGGCGCTGGGCAGCGTCTCGTGGACCGACCGCATGAGGTCGATGCCCGTGCCGTCCGGCAGCTGGAGGTCGACCAGCAGCACCTGCGGCCGGACCAGGGTGGCGCGGCGTACGCCGTCCGCCACCGACCCGGCCTCGGCCACGACGGTCATGCCGTCCGTTCGCTCGACGACCTCGGCGATGCCGCGGCGGACCACCTCGTGGTCGTCGACGATCATCACGGAGATGGGCTTGAGGCGGTCAGCGCCCGGAGCGGCGGAAGTCACCGTGGCATCGTAGCGACCCGTGACCATCGTTCTTCTGCCCGACGCCATCGACGGCGACCCCGCGCTGCCCGCCGGCGTCCGCACGCTGCGCTACCACCCCGGTGCGCCGCTGCCCGACGGAGCCGATCAGGCCGAGGCGGTCGTCGTGTGGACCCTCGACCCCCGCTCCCTCGCCGCGCTCGCCGCGCTGCCCCGGCTGCGCTGGGTGCAGACCCTCGCGGCCGGGCCGGATGCCGTGCTCGCGGCCGGCTTCCGGCCGGACGTGCTGGTCACCTCCGGCCGTGGTCTGCACGACGGCCCGGTGGCCGAGCACGTCCTGGCGATGACGCTGGCCCTGGTCCGGCGCGTGCCGGCGATGCTGCGCGCCCAGCACGAGCACCGGTGGGCGGTCGAGCTCGGCGGAGCGCAGCCGTTGCACCCGGTCGGGCCGGTCACCACGCTGCTCGACGCGAGCGTCGTGGTGTGGGGGTTCGGCTCGATCGGCACGCGACTGGCCGGGTTGTACGCGGCGCTCGGTGCGCACGTCACCGGTGTGGCCACGCGCGCCGGCGAGCGCGGCGGCTTCCCGGTCGTGGCGTCCGACGAGCTGCCTCGCCTGCTCCCCGGCACCGACGTGCTCGTCGGGCTGCTGCCGGCGACGCCGGCCACGCGGCACGCCATCGACCGCACCGCGCTGTCCGCGCTGCGCGCCGGCGCCTACGTCGTCAACGCGGGCCGCGGTTCGACGCTCGACGAGCCGGCCCTGCTCGACGCCCTGCGGTCCGGCCGGCTCGGCGGTGCCGCCCTCGACGTCTTCGAGACCGAGCCGCTGCCCGCCGACTCCCCCCTCTGGGACGAGCCGAACGTGCTGGTCAGCCCGCACGGCGCCGGTGGCCGGCCGATCGGGGCCGGCGAGCTCGTCGCCGACAACGCAGCCCGTTTCGTGGAGGGCCGCCCGCTGCGCAACCTCGTCCCCCGCTGACTCCCCGGCGGCACCGGCCCATCCAGAGTGCCCCTGCCGCACGGCCCCGCGGCTCCCACCACCGGATGGAACAGACCCATCACCCACAACCGAGTGGAACGAAACCGTCCCCATTCGCGGCGTGTCGTTGCGTGTCTGTTCCACTCCGTGGAGGGAGGGGGCGCTACCGGGGCGGGCGGGGCTGGCGGGGGCGCGGCTGGCAGTGCGGGCAGAAGGACGACGAGCGGTTCATGAACGACTCGCGGCGCACCGGCGTGCCGCACCGCGGGCACGGCAGACCCTCCCGGCCGTACACCGACAGCTCGCGCGAGAACCAGCCGGCGTCACCGTCGACGTCGCGGTACAGGGCGTCGAAGCTCGTCCCGCCCGCGGCGAGCGCCGCAGCGAGCACCTCGGCGGTGCCGTCCAGCACCCGCTCCGCTTCGACCGGGCGCAACGCGTCGGTCGGCCGCGCGCCGTGCAGCCGAGCCCGCCACAGTCCCTCGTCGGCGTAGATGTTGCCCACCCCGGAGACCAAGGTCTGGTCGAGCAGGGCGCGCTTGACCTGGGTGCGGCGGTGACGCAGGGTGCCGGCCAGCGCGCGACGGTCGACCACCGGGTCCAGCAGGTCCCGCGCGATGTGCGCGACCGGCGCCGGCAGGGCGGGCAGGTCGGCCCCGAGGCCGCCGGGACCACCGTCCGGCGTCGGCACCAGGTCGGGCACGGCGAGGTAGCCGAACGTCCGCTGGTCGACGAAGTC
The DNA here is from genome assembly GCA_963769855.1 of uncultured Actinomycetota bacterium. Classification (GTDB taxonomy): domain Bacteria; phylum Actinomycetota; class Actinomycetes; order Actinomycetales; family Cellulomonadaceae; genus Cellulomonas. The sequence continues at coordinate 709,499 of CAVYNN010000008.1, read as the reverse complement.
GAGCGCCGAACCGTCGTCCAGCTCGAACCGAACCCTCAGGTGCGGGCCTACCGGCCGGTCGTGCCCGGCAGGACGGACCCGCAGCTGGCCGCTCATCCCGAGGTGCACCAGGAGAGCCTCGTCGGGCTCGTCGAGCAGCAGCCAGCAGAACTTGCCACGGCGCACGGCGGCGGTGAAGGTGCGCTGCTCCAGGCGTCCGACGATGTCCGCAGCGCCCCCGTCGTGCCGGCGCGCCACCCGCGTGCCGCGCACCTGCACACCGGTCACGGTGCGGCCGACCACGTGCCGGTTCAGCCCGGCCCGCACGGTCTCGACCTCGGGAAGCTCCGGCACGGGCGGTCAGCCGGTGACGGCGCTGCCGGCTGCGGCGTCGTCCGGCGCAGCCCTGTCTGCGCCGAGGCCGCCGGACGCAAGCCCGTCGGACGAGGCTCCGCCTAACGTGAGCCCGTCGGCCGAGGCTCCGCCTAACGTGAGCCCACCGGACGAGGCGGCCGGCTCGCCGTCACGCGCGGCGAGCGGGGCCAGCGCCGTGTAGGCGGCCTCGGCGGCCTCCTGCTCGGCGACCTTCTTCGCGCTCCCGGTGCCGCTGCCCCGCACGACGTCGGCGACCAGGACCTGGGCGGTGAAGGTCCGCGCATGGTCCGGCCCCACACCCGTGACGACGTACTGCGGCACACCGAGGTTGAGGGCGGCGGCCAGCTCCTGCAACGAGGTCTTCCAGTCCAGCCCGGCGCCGAGGTCCGTCGCCCGCGCCAGCGTCGGCCCGACGAGCCGATCGACCATGGTCCGCGACACCTCGAGCCCGTGCGTCAGGTAGACCGCGCCGATGACCGCCTCCAGGGTGTCGGAGAGGATCGAGTCCTTGTCCCGCCCGCCGGTGGCCAGCTCCCCCTTGCCCAGCAGCACGTAGGCACCGAGGCCCAGCTCGCGCGCGATGCCGGCCAGCGCCCGCTGCGACACGGTCGCCGCACGCATCCGGGCCAGGTCGCCCTCGGCGTGGTCGGGCTGCTCGCGGTAGAGGCGCTCGGTGACGACCAGGCCGAGCACCGTGTCGCCGAGGAACTCCAGGCGCTCGTTGGTCGGGATGCCACCGGCCTCGTGCGCGAAGCTGCGGTGCGTCAGGGACAGCACGAGAAGCTCGGGGTCCAGATGGACCCCGAGCTTGTCGAGGAGCGGTGTGACGGCGGTGCTCACGAGGTCACCGCTCGAGGTCACGCGTTCTCGTGCTCGCTTCGGACAGCCTGCTCGTAGGTCCGCTCGCCGTAGGCCCCGCACGACGGGCAGGCCAGGTGCGGCTGCTTCGGCGACTTGCAGCGGGGGCAGGTGGTGAGCGTCGTGGCAGTGGTCTTCCACTGCGACCGCCGCGCACGGGTGTTGGCGCGCGACATCCTGCGCTTCGGAACAGCCACGGCTAGCTCTCTTTCGTCTCGTCGTCCGTCCCCGTCAGGCCGCTCAGCGCAGCCCACCGGGGGTCAAGCGTCTCATGCGTGTGTCCCGGGTCGTCCGCTAGCCTGGCCCCGCACAGGGGGCACAGGCCAGGGCAGTCGGGCCGGCACACGGGCTGGAACGGCAGCATGGGCACCACCGCGTCCCGCAGCGCGGGCTCGAGATCGAGGAAGTCCCCGTCGAGCTCGCGCAGGTCGTCGTCCTCCTCGTCACCGTCCTGCGCCGCGACGGCAGCACGCTCGGGGTACACGAACAGCTCGGACATGATGACGTCGACGTTCTCCGTCACCTTGTCCAGGCAGCGCACGCACTCCCCGACCGCCTCGCCGCGAACGGCTCCGGTGACCAGGACCCCCTCCATCACCGCCTCGAGCCTCAGGTCGAGCTCCAGGTCGGATCCTGCGGGGACACCGATGACCGCCGTGCCGAGATCCTCGGGCGCACCCACCGTCATCCGCACGGTCCGCGTCGATCCCGGACGTCGACCGAGCTCATGGGTGTCGAGCACGAACGGCGAGCGCGGATCGAGGTGACCAGGGCGCTGCACGGCGATGTCCCCTCGTCGATCCCGGCCCACGCCACCACCGGCTGGACCAGCGGATGAGTCTACGGCACGGCCCCCGCGCCCCCAAACCGCCATTCGCACGGATAGGACCGCCGTGCGCGCGGACGCAGGACGCGTCAGTCGGCGTCGATCCCGAGCCGACCGGCCAGCTTGGCCCGCCCTGCCTGGACCTGTGCCACCACCTTGCCCAGGTCGATCTCGAAGTCAGCCAGGCGCCGGTCGCAGTAGTCGTCGGCGTCCCGGCGCAGCGCCTCGGCCTGGGCCTGCGCGTCGGCGACGATCTGCGCAGCCCGCTCCCGGGCGGCCTCCGTGACGGCCTCGGCCTCGACCAGGCGGTTCGCCTCGGCCCGTGCGGTGGCGACGATCGCCTGAGCCTCTGCCCGGGCCTGCTCCTTGGCGGCGTCCGCGTCGGCCAGCAGGGCGTCGGCGCGGGTGAGCTGGGCCGGCAGCGCCTCCCGGGCCTGTTCGACGAGGTCGAGCAGCTCGGCCTTGTTCACCAGCACCGATGACGACATCGGCATCGCGCGGGCGCCCGTCACCGCCGCGGTCAGCGCCTCGAGCACGCCCTGCACGCCCCCCGTGCGGTCGTCGTCCGGCTCGCTCATCGCCCTCCTCCTTCTCGCGCCAGCGCGGCGCGCACTGCGTCGGCCACTCCCGGGGGCACCAGGTCGTCGATCGCCCCACCATGCCGTGCCACGTCCTTGACCAGGGATGACGCGACGTGCGCCAACGCGCCGTCGCCCGGGACGAACACCGTCTCGACGCCCGACAGGTGCCGGTTGAGCAACGCCATGCCCAGCTCCGCGTCGACGTCCGCCCCGCCCCGCAGCCCCTTGACCACCGCCTGGGCGCTCACCGTCCGCAGGAAGTCCGCGAGCAGGCCGTCCCAGCTCACCACGGAGACGCCCGGCAGGTCTGCCACCGAGCCCTGGACCAGTGCGACACGCTCGTCGACGGACAGCAGGGCCTGCTTGGCGGCGTTGCGCGCGACGACGACGACGACCTCGTCGAACATCGTCCGTGCCCGACGGATGACGTCCAGGTGCCCGAGCGTGACGGGGTCGTACGACCCGGGACAGACCGCGAGGCTCACGAGCGTCAACCTACGCCCGAGCCCGCCGCCCACCGAGCACCCTTCCCCACCGAGCGTCCGAGCCCTTTGCGCCCAGGGCCTCCATGCACTCGGACGCACAACCAAGCACCCCCACTGCGTCCGAGCGGATTGCGGTCATGACCGCAAAGGGCTCGGACGCAGCGGAGAGGGGGAGACCAGGAGAAGGGGGACGGGGGACGGGGGTGGGAGTGGGGGGTGGGTCAGGCGGGTTCGGCGAGCCAGAGGGTGGTCTCCCCGTAGCGGCGCTGGTCGAACCGGGTCAGGCCGGCCGGCCAGGTGGGCTCCGGGCTCCGCGTCGAGCGCTCGACGACGACCGCCGCACCCTCCTCGAGCCGGCCGACCAGCCCGGCGAGGACCCCGGCCAACGTCTCCTCCCCCACGTCGTACGGCGGGTCGAGGAGCACCAGCCGCCACGGCGCCGGCGGCACCCGGTCGACGAACCGCTCGACCCGATCGCCCACCACGGTCACCCGCGAGCCCAGCCCGAGCACTGCCGCGTTGTGCCGGCAGACGTCGGCGGCCGGCTTCGACGACTCGACGAGCGTCACCGCCGCCGCGCCGCGGCTGGCCGCCTCCAGACCGAGCGCCCCCGAGCCGGCGTACAGGTCGAGCACGTGGGCGCCGGCGACGACATCGAGGTGCTCGAGCCGGGAGAACAGCGCCTCACGGACCCGCTCGCTCGTCGGGCGGGTGCCGCGGGCCGGGACCTGCAGCGTGCGCCCACCGGCTGACCCGGCGACGATCCGGGTCACCTGCGGCTCCCCGCACCACCCTGCTGGCCGGACGCCTCGAACAGCCGGTCCATCATCGTGCCGGTCGCGATGGACGAGGCGACGCTCACCGCGATCGCCGAGGCCACGACCTGGACCAGCAGCAACGTCGGGCTGACGTTGCGCAGCAGGACCGCGATCCAGGTCGGCAGCAGGCCCAGCACGACGAGGTCCGGGCCGCGGGCCACCAGCGACGTCACGCCGGACGGCAGGGCGCCGAACGGGGTGGCCACCAGGGGCTTCGACCAGTTGGGTCCGGGCCGGTACGCGGCGCGGACCGCTGCCGCGGCCCAGGCCGGCGCACCGAGGACGCCGAGGACCAGCCAGGGGCCGGGCGCACCCAGCCACCGGCCGAGTGCGGCGAACGCCAGCAACGACCAGAGCAGCATCGCCGCGCCGGGCACCGCCATCCGCAGCCGCCGCACGGTCTTGGCCGGCAACGGGAGCAGCCGGTCGACGATCGGGTTCATCTCGCCCTGACGGGCGCCCTCACCGGCGGCGCTGGCGGCCACCGCGCCGCCGACGAGGAGGGCGATCAGCACGCCCCCGGCCCCCTCCAGCTGCGGCACCACCGTGGCCAACCACGGCAGCAGGGCCGCCACCACCAGCTGCACGACGTGCCGCGGCGAACGGCGCAGCTGGACCAGGTCCGCCACGATCAGCGCCGTGGCCGGTCCGCGCACGCCCCGCAGCCGGGACACCCAGCGCCGCACGGGCCGTGCCGACCCGGACGTCAGCGCCCGGCCCAGCTCGCGGGAGTCCATCGACACCACCGCGCCGACGGCCTGTGAGGCCACCGAGCCGCCCTCGCGCAAGGCACGGGCAGGGATCCGGCCCAGCCGGCGGTCGATGAGCCAGGCCATGGCGACGACGAGCACCGCGGCGGCGACCAGCACGGGCCACGAGGCGACCGGGAGCGCCGCCAGGTGTGTGCCCCCCAGGGCCAGGCCGCCGGCCAGCACGGCCGACGCGGCGAGCACCGCGTCACCGACGAACGCGACGGTGCGCCGCGGGACGCCCGCCGACTGCAGCATCGCCGCGACCAGGACGAGCAGCGCCGCGACCAGCACGCCGGCGGCCGACGCCCGGACCACCCGGGCGCCCATGTCACCGAGCAGCCCGGCGTCGAGCAGGGCGACCACGGCCCCTCCGGCCACGGCACCGACGAGTGGAAGCCGCCGGGCGGCGGGCCGCAGCAGGCCCCGCCGGTCCACCGGCAGGGCGAGCCACCAGGCCGACTCCGGTCCGCCGGCACCGACCGGACCGAGCCGGCCGGCCAGGGACACCAGCACGCCGGCCGCCGCCAGCAGGGCCACGGCGACCAGCGCCGGCAGGCTCAGGCCGGTCGGCGGCGGCACCTGCGGCGCGGGCGGCAGGGCGGCGCGCAGCTGCTGGGCGACCCCGAACGCGACGGCCGCGCCGATCGCCACGGAGATCACGGCGTAGTACACGTCACCGAGCAGCGAGCCGAGGCTCGCGCCGGCGCGTGATCGTCCGGCCGCCGCCGTGAACCGGCGGATCGACCGTGCCGCGGGAACGCCGCCGGCCTCGCCGGGGACCACGGCAGGGGCGCTGGTCACGCCGGCATCCGGGAGATGCGGTCCGCGCCGGCGCCCGCTGTGAGGAGCTCGTTGGCCTTCTCGTCCAGGTGCAGCGCACGGTCGGCCACGGCGCGGACCAGGTCGGGGTCGTGGGAGGCCATCAGCACCGCGCCGCCCGCCGCCTTCTCGGCCAGCAGCCGGTCGGTCAGGGTGGCCAGCATCCGCCGGTCGAGCCGCTGCTCGGGCTCGTCGAGCACCAGCAGCGAGCGCGGCCGGGCGAACCCCGCGGCCAGCAGCAGGCGGCGCCGTTGGCCCGACGACAGCGACACGGGCAGCGACGCGGCATGGTCGTCCAGCCCGAACTCGTCGAGCAGCTCCTCGACCCTGTCCCACGCGTCGAGCAGGCCGTGCCCACGGGCGACCAGGTACAGGTGCTCGGCGACCGACAGCGACGGGAAGTAGGCGTCGTCGTCCAGCACTGAGGACACCGCGGCGCGGAAGGCGGCCTCCCGCTCGTCGACCGGCTGGCCGAGGATGGTCAGCTTGCCGCCGGCGGGCTCGAGCAGCCCGATCACCGCGCGGAGCACGGTCGACTTGCCCGACCCGTTGGCGCCGACCAGCGCGAGCGCGCGGCCCGGCTGCAGGGTGAACGTCACCGGTGCGCACACCGGCGCTCCGCCGTAGCCGACGAGCAGGTCCTGGGCACGCACGACGGGCTGAGGCACGGCGCCAGGGTAGACCGGACGCGGGCCCGGCCCGGGGGATCGCCCGCACCGTGGCACGTCCGTCCTGCGGGCGCCCGCCCTACACGCGGTCGATGAACTCCTCGCCCGTGCCGGCCAGGCGTTTCTCGATCGCCTCGGTCAGCGCGGGCCACCCAGCGAGCTCCGGGTCCTCGGCGACCAGCGCGGTCGCCTCCTGACGGGTCTGCTCGATGAGGTCGGCGTCCCGCGTCACCCGCAGCAGCCGCAGGGACGACCCGACGCCGGACTGTGCCGCACCCAGCACGTCGCCCTCGTGCCGCAGCTCCAGGTCGGCCGCGGCCAGCGCGAACCCGTCCGTGGTTGACGTCAACGTCTCCAGCCGGGTCCAGGCCGGCGTCCCCTCGACGGCGTGCGAGACGAGCAGGCACACCCCGGGTGCCGCGCCACGCCCGATCCGCCCACGCAGCTGGTGCAGCTGGGACAGGCCGAACCGGTCGGCGTCGAGCACCACCATCGCCGTCGCCGAGGGCACGTCGACGCCCACCTCGATCACCGTGGTCGTCACCAGCACCGGGGTGCTGCCGGCGGCGAACGAGGCCAGCACGGCCTCCTTCTCGTCGGCCGGCATCCGGCCGTGCAGCACGCCGACCGGCACGCCGGCCAGCTCCGGCCGGTCACGCAGCTCGTCGGCCACCTCGAGCACGGCGCGCAGCGGTCGGCGCGGCGCCCCCTCGTCGGCCGCCAGGAGGTCCGCGTCGTCGGCGCCCGGTCCGTCGTCGTCGGCGGAGATGCGCGGGCAGACGACGAACGCCCGCCCGCCCGCGTCGACCTGCTCGCGCAGCAGCGCCCAGGTCCGCGCCACGTACGCCGGCCGCCCGGCGTCGGCCATGAACGTGCGCACGCCGGACCGGCCGGCCGGCACCTCACGCAGCACCGAGGTCTCCAGGTCGCCGAACACCGTCATCGCCACCGTGCGCGGGATGGGGGTCGCGGTCATCACCAGCAGGTGCGGGTGCACCTCGCCGCGGGTGCGCAGCACGTCGCGCTGCTCGACGCCGAACCGGTGCTGCTCGTCGACCACGACGAGCCCGAGGTCCGCGAACTGCACGTCAGGGTTGAGCAGCGCGTGCGTGCCGACGACGATCCCGGCGGCCCCGCCGGCGGCGTCCGCGAGCGCCGCACGGCGCGCGGCGGCGGGCAGCGACCCGGTGAGCAGGGCGACCCGGGTGGCCTGCTCGGCCGCACCGAGGAGCCCGCCCTCCGCCAGGTCGCCGAGCAGGGCGCGCAGCGTGCGCACGTGCTGGGCTGCGAGCACCTCGGTCGGGGCGAGCAGCGCCGCCTGCCCGCCGGAGTCGATCACCTGGAGCATCGCGCGCAGGGCCACGACGGTCTTGCCGGAGCCGACCTCGCCCTGGAGCAGCCGTTGCATCGGGTGGGCCAGCGCGAGCTCGCGGGCGAGCTGCGCCCCGACCTGGCGCTGGCCCTCGGTCAAGGTGAACGGCAGCCGTGCGTCGAACGCGTCCAGCAGTCCACCGGCCCGGCCCGGGCGGCGCACAGCCGGCTGCCCGGCGGCTCGCGCCCGGCGCCGTGCCAGCTCGGCCTGCAGGACGAACGCCTCCTCGTACCGCAGCCGGTGCCGGCCGCGGTGCCAGTCGGCGTCCTCGTGCGGCACGTGGACCAGGCGGAACGCCTCGAGCAACGACGGCAGGTGGTACGTCGCCCGCAGACCGGGCGGCAGCGGGTCCGGCACGACGGCCTCGGTCAGGTCGCCCAGGGCGCTGCGCGCCGCCCGTCCGATCCGCCAGGAGTCGACGGACTTGGATGCCGGGTAGATCGGGATGGGCCAGCCGGCCCGCTCGATCTTCGCCTCGTCGTCCTCCTCGTCGAACAGCACGAAGGCCGGGTGGGTCAGCTGCTGCGTGCCGTTGAACCGGCTGACCTCGCCGGTGAACAGTCCGCGCCGTCCCGGCAGCAGGGAGGCCTCGTAGCGGCGCAGCGACCCGCGGTGCTTGCCGAAGAAGGTCAGTCGGAGCTGGGCGGTCCCATCGGTGACGAACGCCTCCATCAGCGCCGTGCCGCTCTTCGTCGGCCGGATCGTCGCGGACACCACCTGGGCGACGACGGTGACGTGCTCGCCGTCCACCAGCGCGGCGAGGTCGGTCAGCTGCCCGGGCGGGGCGTACCGGCGCGGGTAGTGCCGCAGCAGGTCACCGACGGTCCGCAGGCCGAGCGGGACGAGCCGCTTGGCCTGGGCCTCGCCGAACGTCCTTGTCAGCGTCCGGTCCAACGGGGCCGACGACGGGAACGCCGAGATGGTCACGTCAGTCCACCCCGATCCGCCACGTCGGGCCACCTTCGACCGGCCCGACGAGCACCACGTCGAGGTCGGGGTACGTCCCCTCGAGCCATCCGCGCAGCTCCACCGCGTCGTCGTACGCCGGGCCGGGTCCGTGCTGCACCGTGACGGCCTGCACGGTGCCGAGCGCCTCCTCGACGAGCGCCTCCGCGGTCGCGGCCAGGTCACCCCACACCTCGACGTCGGCCGTCCGCAGCCGGGCGACCGCCGCCTGGGCCCCGTCCGCCCGCGCCGCGGCCGCGCCGCGGCTGCCCAGCACCGCCAGGGCGGCCACCGCGGCAGACAGCACGTCCGGCGCCCCGACGAGCTCGACGGCGACCCCGTCGACGAGGCCACCGATCTCACCCGCCGGACCGGCCAGCTCGTCGCTGCCCGCGAGCACGATGACCTGGGCCGCCCGGGTGTCCACCACGGCCCGGACCAGGTGCTCGGCGGTGACCGGCTCCTCCGGGCAGCGCACGACCACCACGGCGCCGCCGGTCGCGAAGAACCGCGCGGTGCCGGGGGCGTCCGTGGCGATCACCAGCCCGAGGTCGTCACCGGCGGCGACCTGCTCGGCGGCGCCTTCGACCAGCCGGACCACCACCTGGCTGCGCGCACCGAGCCGAGCGGCCTCGACGGCGGCCGCCGGGTCGTCGGTATGGACGTGCACCTGCCACAGGTCGTCGGCCCCGACGACCGCGACCGAGTCGCCCACCGCGGCCAGCCGCTGGCGCAGCAGCGGGCCGGCGCCGGGGCCGTCCGGCCGCACCAGCAGCATCACCTCGTAGGCGCCGCCCGGCTCGGCCGCACGCCACGCCGCCAGCTCGGCGGCCCCGACGCCGTGCTGGGGCAGCCAGTCCAGCCCGGTCCGCGCCGTGCCGGTCAGGGTGCCCTCCAGCGCCTCGAGCACGACGAGCAGCGCGCACGCCCCTGCGTCGACGACGTGGGCGTCCCGCAGCACGGGCAGCTCGGCGCTGATCCGGGCCAGCTCGCGGCGCGCGTCCTCGAGCGCCGGGCCGAGCAGCCCGGCGACCGTCGCCCCGGTCCGCACGGCATGGCGCACCTGCTCGGCGACCAGCCGGGCGACGGTCAGGACGGTGCCCTCCTCGGGCCGGCCGACGGCCCCGTGCGCGGCCAGCGCCGCCGCCTCGAGGGCTGTCGCCAGGGCTGCCGCGCCGGCCGGCTCGTCGTCGGGCAGGGCCGCGGCGAACCCGGCCAGCCACTGGCTGACGATGACACCCGAGCTGCCCCGCGCCGCGGTGAGCGTTCCGGCGGCGAACGCCCGAGCGACCTCGGCGGCGCCCGCACCCGCCACGGTCAGCCCTGCCCGGTGCGCTCCGCCGGCCACGGTCAGCCGCACGTTGGTGCCCGTGTCGGAGTCCGGCACGGGGAACACGTTGATCGCGTCGATCTGCGGGGCGGCCTGCACCAGCAACGACGCCGCAGCCTGCGCCCAGTCGCGCACCGCCGCCCCGTCCAGCCGCTCCACGCCCCGCTCTCCCTCCACCGGACCCCACTGTGCCGCAGGCCACCGACGTCCGCGCGCATTTGGGGCCCTGCTGACCCTGGGCTAGTCTTGTCCGGTTGCCCGGCAGCCCCGGGCATTCGTGGTGCCCGCAGCGGCCCGCCCAGGTTGCACGTCCCGGTGCTGGGGACGGCTGGGCCCGCCAGGAGCATCCCGCCGACCAGTGACCAGGAGTACACCGTGGCAGCCAACTGCGACGTCTGCGCGAAGGGCCCGAGCTTCGGGCACACCGTCTCGCACTCGCACCTCAAGACCAACCGCCGCTGGAACCCGAACATCCAGCGGGTGCGCGTCGTCGAGAACGGCACGCCCAAGCGGCTCAACGTGTGCACGTCGTGCCTCAAGGCCGGCAAGGTCACGCGCGCGGTCTGAGCGTTCCGCCGAACCCCTGCTTTCCCAAGGGGCCCGTGAGGATGACCTCACGGGCCCCTTGGCGTTTGTCTGACGCCCTCCTTATGGCATCGTGACGATATGGAGCAGAGCGACGAGGTCACGATCCGGCCGGCCCAGGTCTCCGACGCGGCGGGCATCGCCGAGGTGCACGTCCGGTCGTGGCAGGAGGCGTACACCGGCATCGTCCCGGACGAGTACCTCGCCGGCCTCGACCCCGCCCAGCGCACCCCGGTCTGGGCGGAGAACCTGCGCCGCGGGCCCGACGACCGCGTCTTCACCTGGGTGGCGGAGGCAGAAGAGCACATCGTCGGCTTCGCCACCCTCGGCCCCGGGCGCGACGAGGACGTACGCCGCGGCGACCAGGAGATCTACTCCATCTACCTCGACCCTGAGCAGTGGGGCCACGGGGTCGCTCGCGACCTCATGCGCACCGTCGTCGCCGAGGCCGGGTCGGGCACGCGGATCCTGCTCTGGGTGCTCGCCGAGAACGAACGGGCCCGGCACTTCTACCGGCGCAACGGGTTCGAGCCGGACGGTGTGGAGAAGCTGGTGCCCGTGGGCGGCGCCGAGCTGCTCGAGGTGCGCTACCGCCGCGGCTGACCTTGGGTCAGGTCGGGTTCAGCCGGCGAAGTGGTCCCAGCCGGCGGGGGTGGTCGGCACCCGGCCGCCCACCAGCACCGTGGGGCGCCCATCCTCCGGCACCGCCAGGACACGGCCGACGACGACGAACGGCTCAGGCACCGGCACGCCGGCCGGGAAGGTCGCGAGCAGCCCGTGGTCCTCGCCGCCGCCGAGCACCCAGACCCCGGCGTCGACCTGGAGCGCCTCGGCCACCGCCGCCAGGCGGGCCCGGTCGTCGGCGAACGCGTCCGCGTCCACGTCGATCACCACATGGGAGGCCGCAGCCAGGCGTCCCGCGTCCCGCAGCAGGCCGTCCGAGACGTCGATCATCGCGGTCGCCCCACCCGCGGCCGCGGCCGGTCCGGCCGCCAGCGGGCTCCTGGGGTGGCGGTAGGCGCCGACGAGCTCGACGTCCAGCGACTCGAGGTCCACGCCGAGCAGCGCCAGCCCGGCCGCGGACCACCCGCGCACCCCGGCGTGCGCGACGACATCACCCGCCCGCGCGCCCGACCGGGTCACGGGCGAACGCCCCTGCAGGTCGCCCAGTGCCGTCACCGAGACCACCACCTCATCACCCCCGGACAGGTCGCCGCCGACGACGCCGACGCCGAGCGGCCCGCACTCGTCGGCCAACCCGCGCGCCAGGTCCTCCAGCCATGCGACGGGCAGGTCGCCGGGGACTGCGAGCGCGACGACGATCGCCGTCGGGACGGCGCCCATCGCCGCGACGTCCGCCAGGTTCTGCACCGCCGCGCGGCGGCCGACGTCCCGGCCGGTCGACCAGGTCCGGCGGAAGTGCCGGTTCTCGACCAGCACGTCCGTGGTCACCACGAACCGCCCGTCCGGCGCGGCGACCAACGCGGCATCGTCACCGGACGGCAGCAGCGTCGCCCGGCCGGACGGCAGCAGCGGGATGATCCGGGCCAGCAGCCCGTCCTCCGAGACCTCGCGCACCAGGGGCTCACCCACGCCCGTCACCGTAGCGGGCCGGCGCTACGGTGAGGCGTGCCGATCCGCCGCCGAACCGCCGGGACGGTCCTCGGCGCCCTGGTCGTCGCGGCCGCGGCCGGGTGCTCGTCGGCCGTCCCCGTGGACCCGGCCACCTACGCCACCGACCCGAGCTGCGCAGCGTTGATCCTGGCCACCCCGGACTCCCTCGGTACCGGCCTCGGTCGGCGGCTCACCACGGCGCAGGCCACGACGGCCTGGGGCGACCCGGCGATCGTGCTGCGCTGCGGAGTTGCCCCGCCGGGCCCGACGACCGAGCACTGCGAGACGGTGTCGTCGGCGAACGGACCCAGCATCGACTGGCTCGTCGTGCAGGACGACCCCGGCGCGACCAGCGCCCCCAGCGGGGCGACCAGCGCGACAAGCGGGGCGACCAGCGCGCCCAGCGGGGCGACCAGCGCCCCCAGCGCGCCCAGCGCGGCGACCGGGTCCACCGCCTACGCGGCGACCGACTGGACGTTCACCACGTACGGCCGGGTACCGGCGGTCGAGGTCCACGTGCCGGCCGCGGTGGCCGCGGAGCGCTCGACGACCTTCCTCGACGGCCTTGGACCGGCGATCGCGGCCCACACGCAGCAGCTGCACAGCTGCCTCTGACCAGCGCGCGGCACCCCGACCTTCGCGCCGAGCTTCGCGCCGAGTGCCTCCGCCCTTCGCGGGCCGAGAGTGACGCCCTTCCCGCAGATGGAGTGCCGCCGCCTCGCAGTGCTGGAGTGCCGCCTCCCGCCAGGTGCCGCCGCCTCCCGCCAGGCGCACCTGTGCGCCCGGCAATGCCCGCTCTCGCCGAGCGACACCCTTGTCCGCCGAGTGACACCCTGCCGTAGGTAGCACTCGGCAAGGGTGGGTAGCACTCGGCAAGGGTGGGTAGCACTCGGCGAGGGTGGGTGCGCTGGAGGAGGTCGGGCCTCAACGCGGAGGACGGTGCCTCAGCGCAGGCCGGTCGGGCGGTGCAGCGCAAGCTGGATCAGCTCGTCGACCAGCGCCGGGTAGTCCAGACCGGTGGCGGCCCACATCCGCGGGTACATCGAGAACGGCGTGAACCCCGGCATCGTGTTGATCTCGTTGACCAGCACGGTCCCGTCCGGCTGGACGAACACGTCCACCCTGGCCAGGCCCTCGCAGCCGACCGCGTCGAACGCCCGGACCGCCAGGTCGCGCACCCGGGCGGTGACCTCGGCCGGCAGGTCGGCCGGACAGGTGAGGTCGACCGATGCCTCGTCGAGGTACTTGGCGTCGAAGTCGTAGAACGCGTGGTCGCCGCCGACCACGATCTCGCCCGGCAGCGAGGCGCGGGCCGGCCGGTCGTCGCGGCCGCCGAGCACCCCGCACTCGATCTCCCGCCCGACGATCGCGGCCTCGACCAGCACCTTCGGGTCGTGCTCCGCCGCGGCGCGGACGGCGGTCGGCAGGTCGGACCAGTCGGTGACCTTGCTGATGCCGAGGCTCGACCCGGCGCGGGCCGGCTTGACGAACACCGGCAGGCCGAGCGCCCGCACCCGGGCCAGCACCCCGTCCGGGTCGCGGTCGAGCTCGCCCGGTCGGACGACGACGTACGGGCCCACCGCCAGGCCCTGGCCGGCGAACACGAGCTTCATCATCTGCTTGTCCATGCCGACCGCCGACGCCAGCACGCCGGCCCCGACGTAGCGCACGTCGGCGAGCTCGAGCATCCCCTGAACCGTGCCGTCCTCGCCGAACGGTCCGTGCAGCAGGGGGAAGACGACGTCGACGTCGCCCAGCGCCTCGGCCACCGCGCCGTGCAGCGCCTGGACGGCACGGTCGCCCGCCGCCTGCGGCAGCAGCACGCGCACCGACCCGTCGGTGACCTCGGGCAGCCGGCCGTCGGTGATCGCCCAGTGGGCGGGGTCGTCGTCCGCCAGCACCCAGCGCCCGTCGCGCGTGATGCCCACCGCGAGCACGTCGTACCGGGACCGGTCGATCGCCTGCAGCACGCCCCCGGCGGTGACAGCGCTGATCGGGTGCTCGCCGGAGCGGCCTCCGAACAGCACGAGGACTCGTGGGCGGCGTGCCTGCGTCTCGGACATCGCGCCCGACCCTACCGCCAGTCGATAGCCTCACCGGGTGACCCACCCGGACCTTGCGCCGCTCTCCCCTGCCACCGTCGCCGTCACCGCGGGCCGTCCGCCGCGCGTGCCGGGTGCGCCGGTCAACCCGCCGCTGGTGCTGTCCTCGACGTACGTGTCCGCGGGCACGCCCGGGCCGGGCGAGCTGTTCTACGCGCGCAACGACACCGAGACGTGGCGGGCCCTGGAGTCGGCGCTCGCCGCGCTCGAGCAGGCCGCCCAGCCCGCGCTGGCGTTCGCCTCGGGGATGGCGGCGATCGCGGCGGCCTTCTCGCTGGTGCCGCGTGGTGGCCGGGTCGTCATGCCGGCGCACTCGTACGGGGTGGCGCTCGGGCTGGCCCACGAGCTGGTGCAGGTCGGCGACATCAGGCTGACGCTCGTCGACATCGCCGACACCGCCGCGGTCGGTCAGGCGGTGGCCGGCTCGGGCGGCGACGGCCCGGCGTCCCTGCTCTGGGTCGAGTCGCCGACGAACCCCATGCTCGAGATCGCCGACACCCCGGCACTGGTCGCCGCGGCGCACGCGGCCGGCACCCTCGTCGTCGTCGACAACACCTTCGCCACCCCGCTCGTCGCGCGCCCGCTGACGCTCGGCGCGGACGTCGTCGTGCACGCGGTGACCAAGTACCTGGCCGGGCACAGCGACGTCGTCCTCGGTGCGGCCCTGACGTCCGACGAGGCGCTGCACGCCCGTCTCCTGGCGCACCGCACGGTTCACGGTGCCATCCCCGGGCCGTTCGAGGCGTGGCTGGCGCTGCGCGGCCTGCGCACCCTTGCGCTGCGGGTCGAACGCTCGCAGGCCAGCGCCGCCGAGATCGCCCGTCGCCTGTCGAGCCACCCCGCGGTGGCCGAGGTGCGCCATCCCTCCCTGCCGGCCGACCCCGGCCACGACCGGGCGGCGCGCCTGATGGACGGGTTCGGCTCGATCGTCGGGCTGCGCCCGTTCGGGGGCGCGGACGGTGCCGACGCCGTGGTCGCCCGGGTCCGGCTGTGGCTGCCGGCGACCAGCCTCGGCGGTGTGGAGTCGAGCCTGGAGCGACGGCGCCGGTTCGCCACCGAGTCGCCCTCCGTGCCGGAGGACCTGGTCCGCCTGTCCGTCGGCATCGAGGACGTCGAGGACCTCTGGCGCGACCTGGACCAGGCGCTGCGCGGCTAGTCCAGCGGCGAGTCCGCGGCCTCGTCCTTCATCGGCCGGCCGAGCAGCATCGGGCCGAGCTCGTCCACCGGCAGGCCGTCGAAGACGACGCCGACGACCGCCTCGGTGATCGGCATCTCGACGCCCAGCGACGCGGCGAGCTCGGCGACCGCGCGGCTCGTCTTGACCCCCTCGGCGGTGCCCTGCGTCCGGGCAACCGCCTCGTCCAGCCCGACGCCCTGACCGAGCAGCACGCCCAACGAGTGGTTCCGGGATGCCGGCGAGGCGCACGTCGCCATGAGGTCGCCCGCGCCGGCCAGCCCGGAGAATGTCTCGGCGTCCGCCCCCAGGCGCAGCCCGAGGCGGCGGATCTCCGCCAGCCCGCGCGTCACCAGCGTCGCCATGGTGTTGTAGCCGTAGCCGCGGCCCTGCGAGATGCCGACAGCGATCGCGATGACGTTCTTCACCGCCCCGCACAGCTCGACCCCGACGACGTCGGAGGACACGTACGGACGGAAGTAGGCGGACTGTACAGACCGGGCGACGGCCGCCGCCGTCTCGTCGGACGTCGAGGCGATCACCGTCGCGGTCGGCTGCCGTGCGGCGATCTCCTTGGCCAGGTTGGGCCCGGACAGCACCGCGACGCGCTCCTCGGGCAGGCCCAGCGCCTCCTGGAGGATCTGCGAGGTGCGCCGGTCGGTGGCCAGCTCGACGCCCTTCATCAAGGACACCACGTGCGCCCCGGGCGGGACGGCGCCCGCCAGCGGCTCGAGCACGCCCCGCGCGATCTGCACCGGCACGGCGACGGCCACCAGCTCGGCGTCCGCCAGCGCGCGGCCGGCCTGCGTCGTGGCCCGTACCCGCGAGGGCAGGGTGATCCCGGGCAGATAGGCCTCGTTGCGGTGCTCCGTGCCGATCTGCTCGCACAGGCCGGCGTCCCGGCCCCAGAGCGTGACGTCGCAGCCGGCGTCGGCCAGCACCTGGGCGAACGTCGTGCCCCAGGTTCCCGTGCCGATGACCGCGGCTCGCGTCATCGGCCGGGCACCGGCGGGTAGTCCGTCCGGCGCGCCTCGTACTCCGGGTGGTCGCGCAGGTCGAAGCGTGGCTTCGGGGCGCTCTCGCCGCGGATCGTCTCGAGCAGCGACGTGATCGCGTCGAGCACCCGGTCGGTCGCCTCGCGCAGCACCACGGCGTCGCGCGGGCGGTCGTACAGGTCGTCCAACGCCACGGGCGGGCCGACGAGCACCCGGAGCTGCTTGCGCGGGAACGGGCTGAGCCGCTTGGAGTACCGCGGCAGCAGCTCGGTCGCCCCCCACTGCGCGATCGGGATCACCGGCGCGCGGCTGGCCAGGGCCAACCGGGCCACGCCGGTCTTCCCGGCCATCGGCCACAGGTCGGGGTCCCTGGTCAGCGTGCCCTCGGGGAACACCGCGACCACCTCGCCGGCCGCCAGCGCCGCCACCGCAGAGTCGAGCGAGTCCGCCGCGCGCGTGGTGCCGCGGTCCACCGGCAGCTGGCCGGTGGCGCGCAGGATCGCCCCGAACACCGGGACCTTGAACAGCGAGGCCTTGGCGAGGATGCGGGGGGCGAAGCCGTTGTCGTAGAGCACGTGGGCGAACGTCACCGGGTCGATCTCGGTGGCGTGGTTGCCCGCGGCGATGAAGCCGCCCTCGGGGGGGAAGTGGTCGGTGCCACGCCAGTCGCGGCGGGTCGTCGCCCGCAGGAACGGCCGGACGACCGCCGCGACCATGCGATAGGCGCCGTTGGCGCGAGCCGGATGAGCCATGGGAGCCGACTCTAGCGGGGCCTCGCAGCCTCGTCGTCCGCCCGAGCCCGCACGAGCGGGCTCAGCACTTCGGGGCTTCGCGGCTGAAGCTGGCGCCCAGGGCGGCGAGCTTCTCGGTGAACCGCTCGTAGCCCCGGTCGATCAGGCTGATGCCCCGCACCGAGGAGGTGCCCTTGGCCGTCAGTGCGGCGATCAGGTGGCTGAACCCACCGCGCAGGTCCGGCACCTCGATCGCGGCCGCGGTCAGGGTGGTCGGGCCGGAGATGACCGCGGAGTGGTAGAAGTTGCGCTGCCCGAACCGGCACGGGTGCGAGCCGAGGCACTCCTTGTAGACCTGGATCGTCGCGCCCATCCCGACCAGTGCGTCGACGAAACCGAACCGGTTCTCGTACACCGTCTCGTGGACGATCGACAGGCCGCGCGCCTGGGTCAGGGCGACGACCAGCGGCTGCTGCCAGTCGGTCATGAACCCGGGGTGGACGTCGGTCTCGAGCTGGATCGAGTGCAGGTCGTCGCCCGGGTGGTAGAAGCGGATCCCGTCGTCCTCGACGACGAACTCGCCACCGACCTTGCGGAACGTGTTGAGGAACGTCGTCATCTCCGGCTGCGTCGCGCCGCGGACGAAGATGTCCCCGCCGGTCGCCAGCGCGGCGGACGCCCAGGACGCGGCCTCGATCCGGTCGCTCAACGCGGTGTGCGAGAACCCGATCAGCCGGTCGACGCCCTCGATCCGGATCACCCGGTCGGTGTCCACCGAGATGATCGCGCCCATCTTCTGCAGGACGTTGATGAGGTCCATGATCTCGGGCTCGATCGCCGCGCCGGACAGCTCGGTCTTGCCCTCGGCCCGCACGGCGGTGAGCAGCAGCTGCTCGGTGGCACCCACGCTCGGGTAGGGCAGCGCGACCTTGGTACCCCGCAGGCCGTCCGGGGCCAGGATGTGGATCCCGTTCTCCCGCTTGTCCACCACCGCGCCGAACTGCCGAAGGATGTCCAGGTGGTAGTTGATCGGCCGGTCCCCGATCCGGCAGCCACCGAGGTCGGGGATGAACGCCTCGCCGAGGCGGTGCAGCAGCGGGCCGCAGAACAGGATCGGGATGCGGCTGCTGCCGGCGAGCGTGTCGATGTCGGCGACCACCGCGGACTCCACCGACGACGGGTCGATCCGCACGACGCCGCCGGCCGGGTCGGCGTCGATGTGCACGCCGTGCAGCTCGAGCAGGGAGGTGACGACCTGCACGTCGCGGATCTCGGGCACGTTGCGCAGCACGCTCGGGGTCTCGCCGAGCAGGGCCGCCACCATGGCCTTGGAGACGAAGTTCTTCGCACCGCGCACGGTGATCTCGCCCGACAAAGGGTTGCCACCGTCGACGTACAGGAGGTCATCCATGGGCTCATGGTCTCCCACGCCTGGCGCTCCTCGCACTCCGACGCTCACGGACAGGTCGATCGGCGCGAAATCCGCACAGCGGGCCGGCGCTACTTCTTCTTGCCCGACTTCTTGGCCTTGGCGTCCTTGCCCTTGTCCTTTCCGGCCTTCTTCTCGGCCTTGACCGGGGCAGTGTCCTTGGCCGGCTTGGCAGGCTTGGCAGGCTTCGCGTCCTTGGCGGGCTTGGCGTCCTTGGCCGGCTTGGCTGCCTTGGCCGGCTTGGCTGCCTTGGCCGGCTTCGCGTCCTGGGCCGGCACCGCGGGCACGACGAGCGGCGCGGGCTTGGCGGGCAGCGAGCCGACCGCGCCGAGTGCCACCTGACCGCCGTCCACCGCGGCCTTCAGCCCGGCACCGGCGTGGAACCGAGGCACCCTCGTCGCAGGCACCGCCACCGTGACCCCGGTCCGCGGGTTACGGGCCGTCCGCGCCGGCCGGTCGGCGGCCTCGAACGCGCCGAACCCGACCAGCATCACCCTCTCCCCCGCCGCGAGCGCCGCGGTGATCTCGCCGAGCACCGCGTCCACCGCGTGCGCGGCCTGGGCCGACGTGGCACCCCGAGCGGCGATCCGCTGGGCGAGCTGCGACTTGCTGACCATGGTGGGCCTCCTCCGTCGTGGGGCCCACGGTAGCGGGCGCGGGCGCAGCCGGCGCCCTAATCGTCAGGCCGAGTGCGCCGGGTCCGGCGTCGACGTGACGGTGACGGGGCGGGCCGGCTGCACCGGCAGCGTCGGCAGGTGCTTCGCGGGCAGCGTCGTCGGGCGCCACGGCTCCCGCGTCGCTTCGAACGCGGTGATCTCGTCGGCGTGCTGCAGGGTCAGGCCGATGTCGTCCAGCCCTTCGAGGAGGCGCCAGCGGGTGTAGTCGTCGATCCCGATGGGCACGACGACGTCGTCGCACGTCGCGGTGCGCGCGACGAGGTCGACGGTCACCTCGGTGCCCGGCCGGGTCTCGAGGATCTTCCAGATCAGCTCGACGTCCTCGGCCGAGACGGTGGCCGCGACCAGCCCCTGCTTGCCGGCGTTGCCGCGGAAGATGTCCGCGAACCGCGGCGAGAGCACCGCTCGGAAGCCGTAGTCCTTGAGCGCCCACACGGCGTGCTCCCGCGAGGAGCCGGTGCCGAAGTCCGGGCCGGCCACCAGCACGGACCCGGCCCGGTAGGCGTCCTGATTGAGGACGAAGGCCGGGTCGTTCCGCCAGGCGAAGAACAGCGCGTCCTCGAAGCCGGACCGGGTGATCCGCTTGAGGTACACCGCCGGGATGATCTGGTCGGTGTCGACGTTGCTGCGCCGCAGCGGCACGCCGACGCCGGTGTGCCGGGTGAACTTGTCCATCGGGATCTCCTGCTCGTCAGACCTGCACGAGCAGGTGCGGGTCGAGGGGGGCCAAGGGGGTGCCGTCGACCGTCGTGCCCTCCGGCAGGTCGAGGTCGGCGAGGGACGACAGCGTGCCGCGGATCGCCGTGGCGGCTGCCACCAGCGGGGAGACCAGGTGCGTGCGGCCACCCTTGCCCTGCCGACCCTCGAAGTTGCGGTTGGAGGTGGACGCGGCGCGCTCACCGGGTGCCAGCTGGTCCGGGTTCATCCCCAGGCACATCGAGCAGCCGGCGTTGCGCCACTCGGCACCGAAGTCGAGGAAGATCCGGTCGAGGCCCTCGGCCTCGGCCTGCAGCCGCACCCGGGCGGACGCCGGCACGACGAGCACCCGCACCCCGTCGGCCTTGTGCCGGCCCTGCAGCACCTTGGCCACCGAGCGGAGGTCCTCGATCCGACCGTTGGTGCACGAGCCGATGAACACGGTGTCGACGGCGATCTCGCGCAGCGGCTGGCCCGGGGTCAGGCCCATGTACTCGATCGCCCGCTGCGCCGCGCCGCGCGCCGTCTCGTCGGCGATCTCAGCCGGCACCGGCACCGAGCCCGACAGCGGCAGACCCTGGCCGGGGTTGGTGCCCCAGGTGACGTACGGCTCGATGTCCCGGGCCTGGAGCACGACCTCCGCGTCGAACGCGGCGTCGTCGTCCGAGCGCAGCGTCCGCCAGTACGCCACGGCGGCGTCCCAGTCGGCGCCCTGCGGCGCGTGCGGTCGACCCTGCAGGTACGCGAACGTCGTCTCGTCGGGCGCGATCATGCCGGCCCGCGCACCGGCCTCGATCGACATGTTGCAGACGGTCATCCGCGCCTCCATCGAGAGCGCGCGGATCGCCTCGCCGCGGTACTCCAGGACGTAGCCCTGGCCGCCGCCGGTGCCGATCTTGGCGATGATCGCCAGGATGATGTCCTTGCTCGTCGCCCCCTTCGGCAGCTGACCCTCGACGGTGATCGCCATCGTGCGGAAGGGAGCGAGCGGGAGGGTCTGGGTGGCCAGCACGTGCTCCACCTCGCTGGTCCCGATGCCGAACGCCAGGGCGCCGAACGCGCCGTGGGTCGAGGTGTGCGAGTCGCCGCAGACCACGGTCAGCCCCGGCATGGTCAGGCCGAGCTGAGGGCCGACCTGGTGCACGATGCCCTGGTCGGAGTCGCCGAGCGAGTGCAGCCGGATGCCGAACTCCGCTGCGTTGGTCCGCAGCTGCTCGATCTGCGTGCGGCTGGTGACGTCGGCGATCGGCAGGTCGATGTCGAGCGTCGGGGTGTTGTGGTCCTCGGTGGCGATGGTCAGGTCGGGCCGGCGGACCCGTCGGCCGGCGAGCCGGAGGCCCTCGAACGCCTGCGGGCTGGTCACCTCGTGGACCAGGTGCAGGTCGATGTAGAGGAGGTCGGGCGCGCCGTCCTCGCCGGGGCGCACGACGTGCGCCTGCCAGACCTTCTCCGCCAGCGTTCCTGCCATGTCGTGTGGTCCTTCGTGCTCGTCGTCCCGTTCGCCGCGCTACGGTCGCTGCGCGGTCCAGCCGTCGGTCGAGGCGTCTCGTGCCCGCGGGCGGAACCGGCCGTGGACCGGACCCGCATCAGACTTGCATCTCAGCAGTCGAGACGCCAGTATCGACCTATGGACAACTCTAGCGGAGTCGGCGTCCTGGACAAGGCCGCGGCGGTCCTCAGCGCCCTCGAGGCCGGACCCGCCACGCTCGCCCAGCTGGTGACGGCGACCCATCTCGCCCGCCCCACGGCGCACCGCCTCGCCGTCGCCCTCGAGCATCACCGCCTCGTCGCGCGCGACCTGCAGGGGCGGTTCGTCCTGGGGCCCCGGCTGTCCGAGCTGGCCACCGCTGCCGGCGAGGACCGCCTGCTGGCCGCCGCCGGCCCGGTGCTGACCGCGCTGCGCGACCACACCGGCGAGAGCGCCCAGCTCTACCGCCGGCAGGGCGACGTGCGGATCTGCGTCGCGGCCGCCGAGCGTCCGGTGGGCCTGCGCGACTCGATCCCGGTCGGGGCGACGCTGACCATGCTGGCCGGCTCGGCCGCCCAGATCCTCCTCGCGTGGGAGGAGCCGGACCGGCTGCACCGCGGGCTGCAGGGCGCCAAGTTCACCGCGACCATCCTGTCCGGCGTGCGCCGCCGCGGCTGGGCCCAGTCGGTCTCGGAGCGCGAGGTGGGCGTCGCGTCGGTGTCCGCGCCCGTGCGCGGGCCGTCCGGCCGGGTCGTCGCGGCCGTGTCCGTCTCCGGCCCGCTCGAGCGCCTGTCCCGCCAGCCCGGCCGGCTGCACGCCGCCGCGGTCGTCTCCGCGGCCAACCGGCTGACCGAGGTGCTGCGCCGCACCGCCGACTGACACCGCGGCGTGACAACAGCCGGGGTCGCGCCGTCAGGCGGCACGGACCCGGGCGCACGAAGGCCCGGCCACCGATGGTGACCGGGCCTTTCTCGTACCCCCGACGGGATTCGAACCCGTGCTACCGCCGTGAGAGGGCGGCGTGCTAGGCCACTACACAACGGGGGCCTGACGCGACGAGGCTTGCCGCCTCGCGCGCAGTGAATGCTAGCCGACCGCTCCGAGAGCGGCGAACTCGCACGTCACACGCTGGGGTACCTGGATTCGAACCAAGACTAAGGGAACCAGAATCCCTCGTGCTGCCAGTTACACCATACCCCATGGGGGTATAACCGCCCGAACGCACCCGACGACCCTGCGGCGGGCCGTGCGGCGCAACCGGAGGTCGTACCGGCGGGCAAGACTACCGGAGCCCCGGGGTGGGACCAAACCGCCGCCCGCCACTCCCCCGCCCAGCCCCCCAGCACCCCAGCACCACTGCACCCAGCACCACTTCACCCAGCACCGCTTCACCCAGCACCACTTCACCCAGCACCGCTGCGTCCGAGTGGTTTGCGGCTATGGCCGCAAACCACTCGGACGCTAGCGAGGGGTGGAGGGGATGTGGCCGACCTCTGTGACGTCGTACCAGAGGAGCTCACGCTCGGCGAGCCGGTCCTCTGCGGCGGCGTCCCCGGCGAGCGTCGCCACGACCTCGGGCGCGGCAGCGGGCTCGTCGACGTGCACGCTGACCACCGTTGCCCAGCTGACCCCGCCGACGAGCTCGACCGAGCTGGCCGGCTCGTCCGGCCCGGTCCCGGCGTCGACCAGGCCCTCGGGCACGTCGGCCGCCAGCACCACCCGCAGCCGCGGCGCGTGCGGGCGACGAGCGAGCAGCCGCAGGGCGTCGTCGGCGGCGGCCAGCAGCGCGGCGTACTCCCACGCCTCCTCGTCCTCGCCCGGCAGGCCGGCCCGCAGCTCGGGCGTCACCGCATGTGCGCGCCCGGGACCCACCTGCTCGTACGGCAGCTCGTCGAGGACGGCAGCGAGGTAGACGCGCACCCGCCCAGTGTGCCGGAGCCGGGCTCAGCCGACCGGGACCGCGGCGGCGAGCCGGGCGGCGAGCGCCGCGACCGCCTTGCGGGCCGGACTGCCCGGCGCGCACTCGTGCAGCGTGCGACCGGTCAGCAGCGCGGAGTCACAGGCGCCCTGGTCGTGCGGGACGACGAGGACCTCGGCCACCCCGGCGTACCGGGCGAGGGCGCCGGCGACGGCGCTGGTCGGGTCGGGCCCCGTCGCCGATGCGCGCACGCGGTTGACGACGACGAGTCGCTGCGCCGACGTGCCGAGCTCGGCCAGGTCGGCCAGGCCGCGGACCAGCCGGGCGATCCCCACCGGGTCCCCGGCGCCGACCGCGACCACGACGTCGGCGGCGGCGAGCGCCGACAGCGTCGCAGCATTGCGCTGCGGCGCCCGGGTGTCGTAGCTGAGCAGCTCGTCCTGCTCGAGGCAGAACCCCGAGTCCACGACGATCCAGTCCGCGAGCGAGCGGGCCGCCGCCCACACCAGGTCCAGCGCCGCGGCGGGCAGCTCGGGCCAGCGGTCGGGCCGCGAGACGCCGGACAGCACGCGCAGCCCCGGTGCGACCGGCGGCGCCAGCCGGGCGAGCGCCTCGGTGTCCAGGCCGCCCTGGACCGCCGCCCGTGCCGCGGCGGCGATCCCCGGCGCCTCGTCGAGCAGCCCGACGACCTGCGCGACCGCCCCGCCGTACGTGTCGGCGTCGACCAGCAGCGTGCTGCGGCCCAGGGTGGCCAGCTCCGCCGCCAGGTTGACCGCGACGGTGGTCCGGCCTGGCGCGCCGGTCGGGCCCCAGACCGTCACCAGGCGGCCCCGCCGGGCGGGCGTCGCCGGCACCGGCCGGAGGGTCGGACCCGGGACGTGCTCAGGTGCCGCGTCCAGCAGCGCCGTCGCGCGGTCGACGACCTCCCGCGCTGCGGCGAGGTCCCCCGGCGGCGGTACGACGAGGTCCGCACCGCACGCGGCGAGCCGGTCGGTCAGCCACGGCCGCGCCTGGTCGGCGACGCAGACGACGCGCAGGCCGGCCTGGTGCAGGGTGACGACGACCTCCCGGTCGAGGTGGTCGAGCTCGACCGAGACGAGGGCGAGGCGGCCCAGCCCTGCCTCGGCCGCGGCGATCAGCTCCACGACGTCCGCGCAGCGACGGGCGACCGCGAGCCGGCCCGAGGCGTCGACCGCCTGGACGAGCACGGCCTCCGCCACGCCCGTCACGGCGCACAGCACACCGACCGCCACGTCAGCTCCCCGGGACGGCGACGACGTCGAGACGGCCGTCGGCGGCGAGGGCGCCGAGGACCACGGGCAGGCAGTCGGTCGGCACCAGCACGTGGACGGTCGTCGTGCCGCCGGCCGAGAAGGCGCCCTGGGGACGGTCGACCTCGGCCACCGTGAGCGCGGCCGCCAGCTGCGTCGGCGCCGTGGGCTCGTCGGACCCGGCTCGCGTCGAGGGGCTGAACCACAGGTCGACGCGCGCGCCGACGCGGACCACCTCGGGCACCCGACCGGGGACCGGGACCGCCACCGGGCGCACCGCGAGCTCGCCGGCGGACCCGACGGCCGAGGCCGGCAGCAGCTCGCCCGCCTCGACGACGCGCAGCGCGACGGCGTCGTCGGGCAGCGGCTGGTCGGCCCGGAGGTACCGTGCGAGGTCGACCGCACCCAGCCGGACGTCGGCGACGGCCAGCGCGCCCGCCTCGATCGCTGCGCCCGGCACGGTGGTCTCGCGCGCGACGTACACCGGGACGGTCCGCTCCGCAGCGCGCAGGGCCCACGACCCGAGCGCCACCGACGCGGCCACCAGCGCCAGCCCGGCCAGCAGGCGGGGGTCGCGCCAGCCCGGCCGGCGCAGCCGGGCGGCCATCGGCGACGACCCGTCGGGCGAGCTCGTCTCCATGCGTTCCTCCTTCGTCAGCGCCCGATCCTGGCGCGGTGCGGACAGTGGCGCGGACGTGCCTGTGGATGAGCGGAGGCCGTCGGCCGCGCGTGCCACACTGCGGGCATGGCACCGCGCTTCCTCACGCTCGCGGACGTGCAGGAGATCCTCAACATCTCCGCGCAGCAGGCGTACTCGCTGGTCAAGTCGGGTGACCTGCCGGCGATCCAGATCGGCGGACGCTCGGTCTGGCGGGTCGAGGCCGCCGAGCTGGAGCGGTACATCGAGCGGATGTACGAGCAGACGCGGTCCCGGGCCTCCTCGCACGGCGTCGCTGCCACGGACGCCTGACGGCTCATCGCGACCGCACCACCCGCAGCGCCGCGATCGGCACGGTCCAGGGCGGCCCCGCCGCCGGGGTGACGTCGACATGGTCCGCGCCGACCCGGTCCAGCCGCCCGACGAGGGTGCGGCTGTCGGTCGACGCGGCGACCTCGACCCGATCCCGGGACAGGGCCCGCAACGCGTGCGCCAGCCCGAGACGCGCCCGCACCGAGCCATCCTCAGGTGCGGCGTAGGGCGCCGTCCCGACGACCGCCCGGACGGCGCCGAGCGGGACGAGCGCCTGGCCGACGCGCTCCGTCAGCAGCAACCAGTCACCGCCCAGGTCGAGCAGGTCACCCGCCACGGTGGCGTCCGGCTCGCCGGGCAGCGCACCGACGTGGACCTGGAGCGGCAGCCCGATCGACGCCCGGAGCCGGTCGGCCAGGTGGGTCGTGGCGCGCTCGGCGCGGACGAGCTCGACGAGGCCGGCCCGGGCCTCCTGCGCCTGGGCCGCCGCCAGCTGCGCCTCGAGGTCCGCGAAGAGCAGGTCCCACCGCATGGTTCGCCACCGTAGGGCCTGGTCCGGGCCGGGTGCAGGGCCATCCGGGTCATCGAGCGGGGCCGATGTTCACCCGCAGGGATGACTCGGCTGGACAGCGCGGCCCCGAACGCGCTACAGCTATGCCCACCGTTCGACATCAAACGCTATCAAACGAGCATCATAATCACTCTGAGGGAGTTTCGATGGGCGTCATGGCAGGGACGCCCCGGACGGCGGTGGGCCGCGTGCTCGCCCTCGGCGGGGCCGCGGTCGGGTGCGGGGTGCTGACGATCGGCCTGGCGGATCGGGTGCGCTGGCTCGGGGCGCACGCCGGCACCGCACGGCCCGACGACCTCGTCGAGCTGGGCGTGCTCGCGGCAGGCGTGCTCGTCCTGTCGTGGCTCGCCGGGTCGGCCGGTCTCGCCGCTGCGTGCCTGGTCGCGCGCGGTGCGGGCCACGTCTGGCGGGGTGGCGAGGCCTGGGTCCACCGGTGCGCACCGGCGATCGTCCGGCGCGCGCTCGTCGTGGCCGTCGCCGCCGGGCTCGGGGCCGCATCGGTGAGCACCGCGTCCGCGCAGCCCTTGCCGACGCCGGGCCCGACGACGGTCGCAGTGGTCCCGGCCGGCGAAGCGGCGATCGACCTGGGATGGGTGCTGACCGGTCCGACGCCGCCGACGACGGGGACGGTGCCGGCCGCGGACGACGACGACGCGACGCCCGGGGAGGCCGGCACGTCCGGCACGGGCGACGTCCCGTGGGGCGGATCGACGGCCGGCGTGGCACCCCCGGTGCCGTCCGGCACGGCGGTCGCACCGGACGCCACTGCCGTGCCGAGCCCGTCGGCGGCACCCACCACCTCGGCGGGACGGACCCCGGCGGCGCACGGGACAGCGCCTCAGGTCGCACCGGCTTCGCCGGCCTCGGCCCGGGGCCAGCGCGCAACCGTCGTCGTCGTGCGCGGGGACACCCTGTGGGGCATCGCCGCACGCCACCTGCCACCGGACGCCGGCGCCGCCCAGGTCGCCGCGGCCTGGCCCGACTGGTACGCCGCCAACGCGGCGACGATCGGTCCGGACCCGGGGCTCATCCTGCCCGGTCAGGTGCTCGTGGTGCCGGCCGGGGTGACCCGGTGACCGCCGCCGTCGAGATCGGCCCCGACACCGCGGCCGAGCAGGTGTTCGCCGGCGTGGCCGTGCGGACGACGCCGACCGGGCGGTCGCAGGACCGCGCGCCGCGGCTGACGCTGGTCGCCGGAGCGCCTGCGTCGAACGCCGCGCAGCGGGCAACCGGGGCCGGTGTCCCGCTCTCAGCGTCAACCGGTGTCCCGCTCTCAGCGCCTACCGCCGGTGTCCCGCCGCAGGCAGCCACGGCCGGCGTCCGGGTCCCGCCGAACGTCCCGGTCAGGGCCGGGGACGACCCGGCCGGACCGTCACCGGTCCGGGCGGAGCGACCGCGCATGCGACTGGTGCCTGCCCCGCCGCCGGCCCGTCGGCCCATGACGTCGGCACCGCTCGGCGGCCCGCCGCCGACGCTCGCCGAGCGGATCCGGGTGCTGCGGGCCGACGACCGCTCCCTGGAGGCCGACGAGCTCGACGAGAGAGGCGCCCCACCGACGGTCGACCCGATGCTGGTCGCGCGCCGCCTGGCCGGGGCCAGCGTCGAGGTGATCGTCGGCCGTCGTCCGGCCGCCCAGCTCGCCCGGTGGCTGGCGCCCGGCGTGCTCGACGTGCTGCGGGCGCGAGCCACGCTCACCCGCCATGCCGCGACGTCGGCGGCCACCCGGGCACCGGCCGTCCGCGGTGTGCGGGTCTGCGCGCTGCACGAGCACCTCGTCGAGGCGACCGCGGTGGTCGACGACGGACGACGGGTTCGGGCGATCGCGCTGCGGCTGGAGACGCACCGGGGCGGCTGGCGCGCCACGGCCCTCGAGATCGGCTAGTGCCGCTTCTTCGTCTGCTTGGCGGCCTTGCGTCGTGCCTCGCGGTTGACCGCAGAGCCCGCCGGGGCGGTCGCCGGGGTGCCGGCGCGGTTCGCCGAGCCGGCGGCGGGTCGGCGGGCGGCGGTGTCCGGTGCGGTCACCACGGCGCCGTCGCCGTCCGCCGAGGGGGCGGTGTACATCAGCGGGGCGCGCTGCGCGGGACCGTCCAGCCCGGCGGCGACGACCCGGGGCGCGGGCGCCACCGGAGCGGCGGCCGGTACCGCATCGTCGGCCGGGGCATCGTCGGGCGCAGCAGCCTGCCCCGCGGCGGCGGTCTCGGCCTCCGCGTCGGCCACCTGCACCTCGAGGTTGAACAGGTACTGGACGGTCTCCTCCTTGATCGAGTCCGTCATCGCCTGGAACAGCTGGTACCCCTCGCGCTGGTACTCGATGAGCGGGTCGCGCTGGGCCATCGCCCGCAGGCCGATGCCCTCCTTGAGGTAGTCCATCTCGTACAGGTGCTCACGCCACTTGCGGTCGAGCACCGCCAGCGTCACGCGGCGCTCGAGCTGGCGGATGCCGTCCTCGCCGATGAGCACCTCGCGGTCGTGGTACGCGATCTCGGCGTCCGACAGCACCTCGCGCTCGATGAGCTCCGAGCTCAGCCGCTCGGGCCCGCCGGCCACCTCGACGACGTCGTCGGCCGAGATGGAGATCGGGAAGACCGCGCGCAGCGCCGTCCAGAGCGTCTCCAGGTCCCACTCCTCGGGGCGACCGTCGGCGGTGGCGTCGTGGATGTAGCCGCGCAGCACGTCGTTGCGGAAGTGGGTCACCTGGTCGGCCAGGTCCTCGCCCTCGAGCACGCGTCGGCGCTGGGCGTAGATCACCTCGCGCTGACGGTTCATCACGTCGTCGTACTTGAGGACGTTCTTGCGGATCTCGAAGTTGCGCGCCTCGACCTGCGACTGCGCCGACTGGATGCCGCGGGTGACGATCTTGGACTCCAGCGGCAGGTCCTCCGGGAAACCGGCGCGCTGCATCATCGACTCGGCCAGGCCGGAGTTGAACAGCCGCATGAGGTCGTCCTGCATCGACAGGTAGAACCGGGACTCCCCCGGGTCGCCCTGCCGGCCGGAACGGCCACGCAGCTGGTTGTCGATCCGCCGGGACTCGTGCCGCTCGGTGCCCAGGACGTACAGGCCGCCCAGCCCGACGACCTCGTCGTGCTCGGCCGCGACGGCGTCCTTCATCTTGGCCAGGACGCCCGGCCACGCTGCCTCGTACTCCTCGGGACGCTCGGCCGGGTCGAAGCCGTGCCGCTCCATCTCCGCGATGGCCATGAACTCGGCGTTGCCGCCGAGCATGATGTCGGTGCCGCGACCGGCCATGTTCGTCGCGACCGTGACGGCGCCCTTGCGCCCGGCCTGGGCGACGACCGCCGCCTCACGCTCGTGCTGCTTGGCGTTGAGCACCTCGTGCGGCACGCCGTGCTTCTTCAGCTTGGCCGACAGGTACTCGCTCTTCTCCACCGAGATGGTGCCGACCAGGACCGGCTGGCCCTTGGCGTGGCGCTCGACGATGTCGGCGACGACCGCGTCGAACTTGCCCTCCTCGCCCTTGTAGACGAAGTCCCGCTGGTCGATCCGGATCATCGGCTGGTTCGTCGGGATCGGCACGACGCCCAGCTTGTAGGTGCCGAGGAACTCGGCGGCCTCGGTCTCCGCCGTGCCGGTCATGCCGGCGAGCTTGGCGTAGAGCCGGAAGTAGTTCTGCAGCGTGATCGTGGCGAGAGTCTGGTTCTCCGCCTTGATGTTCACGCCCTCCTTGGCCTCGATGGCCTGGTGCATGCCCTCGTTGTAGCGACGGCCCGGGAGGATGCGGCCGGTGTGCTCGTCGACGATGAGCACCTCGCCCTGCAGGACGACGTAGTCCTTGTCGCGCTTGAACAGCTCCTTCGCCTTGATGGCGTTGTTGAGGAAGCCGATCAGCGGGGTGTTGAGCGACTCGTACAGGTTGTCGATGCCGAGGTAGTCCTCGACCCGGGCGATGCCCGGCTCGAGCACGCCGATGGTGCGCTTCTTCTCGTCGACCTCGTAGTCCCGGTCGGGCTCCAGGCGACGGGCGACCTTGGCGAACTCGGTGTACCAACGGTTGGCGTCGCCCGAGGCGGGGCCGGAGATGATCAGCGGGGTGCGTGCCTCGTCGATGAGGATGGAGTCGACCTCGTCGACGATCGCGTAGTGGTGGCCGCGCTGCACCAGCTCGTCGACCGTCCACGCCATGTTGTCGCGCAGGTAGTCGAAGCCGAACTCGTTGTTGGTGCCGTACGTGATGTCGGCGGCGTACTGGACGCGCCGCTCGGCGGGCGTCATCTGGCCGAGGATGCACCCCGTCGTCAGGCCGAGGAAGCGGAAGACGCGGCCCATCAGCTCGCTCTGGTAGCTGGCCAGGTAGTCGTTGACGGTGATGACGTGCACACCCTCGCCGCTCAGCGCGTTGAGATAGGCCGGCAGGGTGGCGACGAGGGTCTTGCCCTCGCCGGTCTTCATCTCGGCGATGTTGCCCAGGTGCAGGGCCGCGCCACCCATCAGCTGCACGTCGAAGTGGCGCTGCCCCAGCGTGCGCCGGGACGCCTCACGGACCGCGGCGAACGCCTCGGGCAGCAGGTCGTCGAGCTTCTCACCGTCGGCCAGGCGCGCCCGGAAGCGGTCCGTCTCCTCGCGCAGCTCGGCGTCCGTCAGGGTCTCGAACCCGTCCTCCAGCGCGTTCACCTGCGCGGCGATGCCGGACAACCTCTTGAGGATCCGGCCCTCACCCAGCCTCAGGACCTTCTCGACGACGGACGCCACGCGCCACTCCCGACTGCTCGCACCCCGGACCGGGGCGGTGACCTGCTCCGGCCACTCGGCCGGGCCGAACCATCCTAGGCGAGCAGGATGGCACCAGGGCGGGAGCGAGGGCCGCCGTCGCCGCTACCGGGCGAGGGCAATGGCCAACGGGCCGGCCAGGTCGCCGCCGGCCTGCCCGTCACGGGCCGCCACGACGACGTCGCCCAGCCCGAGCCAGCCGGCGGCAACCCGCAGCTCCGCGGCCAGCTCGTCGGGGACGCCGTCGGCCGGCCCGTCGACCCGGTGCGCCGCCGCCACCCGGAGCAGCCCGCCCTGACGGTCCGCCTTGAGGTCGACGAGGGCGACCAGCCGGTCACCGAGCAGGAACGGCAGCACGTAGTAGCCCCACACCCGGTCAGCCGCCGGCGTGTAGATCTCGATCCGGTAGCGCAGGCCGAACAGCGCCTCCAGCCGGGTCCGCTCCCAGACCAGCGGGTCGAACGGGGACAGCAGCGTGCGCGCGTTCGTCGTCCGCGGCACCGTCGCGCCGACATGTCGCCAGGCCGGCCCCCAGCCGTCGACGACCACCGGCTCGACGAGTCCCTCGTCGGCGAGGTCGCGCAGCGCGACCGCCGCCGGCGCCTGCCGCAGCCGGAAGTAGTCCGCGACGCAGCGCACCGTCCCCACGCCGAGGGCCCGGATCGACATCTCGACGAGCCCCCGCACCGCCTCGGCCTCGTCCGGCTCCGGACCGGAGGCCACCGCGGCCGGCAGCACCCGCTCAGCCAGGTCGTAGCGCCGTTCGAACGACGCGTTCCGCCCGGCCGAGGCCGCCCAGCCCGTGAAGAACAGGAACTCGAGCACCGACTTGGAGACGGTCCACCGCCAGCCCCAGCCCTCGTCGCGACCCGGGCGCTGGTGGCCGAGCCGGGCGTGCACCTCCTGGGCGGTCAGCGGCCCTTCCTCCCGGAGCAGGGCCTGCACGTCCGCGACCAGCGCCGCGTGCTGGACCGGGACGGCGCGGATCATCCCCCAGGCGTCACGCAGGGAGCGCGCACGGCGCCAACCCAGCAGTCGGTAGGTCTCTGGGGTCACGAACGAGGCCTGGTGCGCCCACGCCTCGACCAGGCGGCGCGGGATCCGGTTCGCCGCCTGGTCGACGAGCGCGGGGTCGAACGGACCCAGCCGCGCGTACAGCGGCATCAGGTGCGCCCGGGCGAACACGTTGACCGAGTCGATCTGGAGCACGCCCAGCCGGTCCACGACGGCACCGAGCCGGCGCGCCGTCACCGGGCCGTCAGCACGCGGCCGGTCGAGCCCGGCGGCACGCAACGCGATCCGCCGGGCCTGGGCCAACGTCAGGTGCGGGAGGGTGGTGGACGGCACGGGCACATCCTGCCGCCGGTCACCGACAGCCCCCGGTCGCCCGGGCCCGGCGGACGAGCCGCTCAGGCGATCTGCGGCACGGGCTCCGGGGCGTCGTCGGGCGCGTGCGTCGCACCGTCGGACGTGGTGTCGAGCTGGATCACCCCGTACGACCAGCCGTGCCGCCGGTACGCCACCGCCGGCCGGTTCGTCTCGGCGTCGACGAACAGGAAGAAGTCGTGGCCGACCAGCTCCATCTCGTAGAGCGCGTCGTCCACCGTCATGGGCACCGCCTGGTGGACCTTCTCGCGGATCATCACCGGCGAGTCGCCGAGCGTCATCTCGATGGTCCCGTCGGCGAGGACGCGCGGGGCGGGGGCCTGCCGCGGGGGCACGTCGGCGACAGCCGCCTCGGCGGGCTCGGCCCCCGGGATCGTGGTGTCCTTGCGGTGCTCGCGGCGCCGGTCACGGGTGCGGCGCAGCCGCTCGAACAGCTTGGCCAGCGCGAGGTCCAGCGCCGCGTACGGGTCGTCCGCCGACGCCTCGGCCCGGATCACCGGGCCGCGGTCCACGACGGTGAGCTCGACGCGCTCACTGGAGTCGGCCTGGCGCGGGTTCGGCTCGTGCGAGACGAGCACGTCGACGCGCTGGGCCCGCGGGGCCAGCTGCTCGACCTTGGCGAGCTTGCCGGCGAGATGCGCCCGGTAACGGGCGGTCACCTCGGTGTGACGTCCGGCGACCACGATCTCCATGACGGCCTCCTGGGAGGTGAGGGGGGCGCCGAGAACGCGGCACCCCCGGTGGCGAGCGGTTCACGCCCCGCAGGGCGAGTGCGGCACCACCTCCTCCGCAACCGGGCCGGGCGCCTTGCGGCACCTGGGCCTCGGTCCAGGACACCACGCTAACGCCCCGGTCCGCCGCGCTCCACCACGACACCGGGTGATGGTGTCGAGGCGACGACGACGCCCGCGACGACCGCGATCCCGGCGAGCTCCAGCGCACGCACGCACGCCGCGAAGGTGGCCCCGGTGGTGAGCACGTCGTCGACGAGGACGGCTCGGCCCGGACCGGCCCGCGGCCACCGGCGCACCCGGACCTGCCCGGCCAGGTTGCGCGCCCGGGCCCGTGCCGACAGGCCCGCCTGGTCCGCCCCGGGCAGGCGACGCAGCAGGCCGACGGCGTGGGCCGGCACCCCGTGCCGGGCGAGCTCGTCGGCCACCGCAGCCGCGAGCGTGCCGGCCGGGTCCCAGCCTCGGGCCCGCCGAGCCGCGGGTGTCGACGGCGCCGGCACCGCGAGCAGCGGGCTCCCGCCGTCCAGCTGGTCGACCAGCGGTTGCGCGGACCGGCGCGCCGCCGCGGCGAGCACGGGGCTGAGGTCGGCGCGGCCGTGGTCCTTCCAGGCGCTCACCGCACGACGCACCGGCCCGGCGAAGTCCGCCACCGCCCAGACCGGTACGGCTGGACAGCCGTCCATCCGGTCCAGCCGGCCGGCGCGTTCCTCGGCCCGCCAGCCAGGCCCGGCCAGGGTGGCGGCGCAGTCTGGGCACCAGGAGACGTCATCGGCCCCGCATCCGGCGCAGCACACCGGCAGCACCAGGCCCAGCAGGTCCCGACCGGCCACCCGCCACCACGCCTCGGCCACGCCGACAGCCTGGCCGCCGCGCCGGCAGCCGCGCACCGCCCGGCGGCACGGCCGGCCGGGGTCGACGGTCCTGCCCGGGCTGTGGACGGCTCGATCAGCCCGGGTAGGCCGGGGCGCGGACGCCCGACACGCCGGCGACCGGCGCCCAGGTCGGACCGGTGTACCGCCACAGCTCGCCGTCCTGGGTCGCCACCAGCAGGCTGCGCTCCAGGTGGCCGCCCGCGATCGAGACGGCGCCGGCGACGTCGGGCAGCGCCAGGCTCGGCCCGCCCACGGGCACCTCGGACACGGTCGCCGATGCACCGTCGATGCCGAGCACGGCGAGCAGGTCGTCGTCGATCCAGACCACCGCGTCCGCTGCGGTCAGGGCGCCGCCCACCCGTTGCGGGTCGGACAGCTGCTGCGGTCCGTCGGTGGCGTCCCGGGTGATGCCCGCGACATCGATCGTCACGCCGTCCTGCCCGCTCGACACGACCGCGAGCCGCGTCCCGTCCCATGACACCCGGAGCGCCTTGACCTGGCGGTCCGCCAGCCAGGCCGCGCCGACGGACACGGTCGTGCCCTTCGTGTCGACCGCGGACACGGTGCCACCCGAGGCGGTCCAGATCCAGCCGAACCGGTCCACCGACGGCGCCACCAGGCCGGGCGACCGGAGCAGCGTCGTGGGCGGCGCGCCGGTAGTCGGGGCGAGCGAGAGGACTCCCGTGCCGGACAGCAGCGCCCGCACGGACCCGTCGGCGTTGAGCGCGAGCGCCTGCGTGTCGAGTCCCGTCAGGGCGGCGACGCCGGGGACGGGGGTGAGCTGGCTGTCAGCCAGCGTCACCAGGTGCTCGGCGTTCTTGCTGTCGAGGGCCACCATCTCCGGGCCGGCGGTGGAGTAGTCCGCCCCGGCCGTGGCCAGCTGGATGGTGCCGGCGACCACCGGCCCGTCCGCGCCGGCGTGCACGACCACCTTGCGCACCTGCGGCAGCTGCTTGAGCGTCGCCTCCACCTGGGCCACCAGCAGGTCCCGGTTCGAGGCCTGCACGGCCGGCACGGGGCTGAGATCCACCTCGGCTGTGCCCGTGGCGTCCACCGGCACCGACTCCGGCGACAGGGTGACACCCGGCGGCACCTCGGTGCGCACCGCGTCGCGCAGCCAGGGCGAGGGACCGGCGAGCAGCCCCTTGACCACCGATGTCGGCAGGTTGACCGCCGGGTACCAGCGGGGGTCGGGCACCAGCATCGACGCGTCGGGGGTGAGGAAGTACAACGAGACCGGGCGGAACTGCGTCTGGAACTGGCGCACCGGCAGGATCAGGCCGTCCGGGGCGTCCGCGATCCGCCACTGGTTGTGGCTGTCCTGGACCATGTCGAACGTCACGGTCTCGAGGGCCGGGCTGGACGCCTCCGCGTACCGCCCGTCGGCATCGACCGTGCCCACGACCGAGGCCTTGACCGTCACCTGCGTGTCGCTGGGTCGCTCGATCTTCGTGTCGGACACGACGAGGACCTTGCCCAGGGGGTTCCAGTCGGCGGCCTTGTCCTGCCAGAGGTACTGCCGCGCGACGCTGAAGTCCAGCCCCGCGGAGAGGCCGGCGGCGCCCGCGAGCATGAAGTCGCCGACGATCTGCTCGGGCTGGGAGCCCGGCTGCGGCCCGGCGGCCAGCACGACGACCGGGTTCTGGTCCGGCACCGCCCCGTTGCCCTGGTGAACCGCGCCCGACGTCGGGATCTGGGCGCACGCGGCGAGCCCGGCGAGCAGGACGACCAACCCGGCCGCCTTCAGGCGACGACGACCCATCACGGCACCTCCTGGCGATCGGCGTCGAACGACGACGACTCGGTCCACTCCGGCAGGGCTGCCGGGTCCGTCCGCGACAGCTCGCCGGAGGCCCGTGCGGGCGGCTCGGGGTCGGTCGGCACCAGGTCGAGCGGGGACCCGGTGAGCGTCATGCCGGCGCGGCGCGGCAGCGTCAGGCGGAAGCTCGCGCCGAGGCCGGGACGGCCCCACGCCTCGAGCCAGCCGCCGTGCAGACGCGCGTCCTCGAGCGAGATGGCCAGCCCGAGGCCGCTGCCGCCGGTGGTCCGGGCCCGGGCCGGGTCGGCCCGCCAGAACCGGTCGAACACGTGGGTGGCCTCGTCCTTCGTCATCCCGATGCCGTGGTCCCGCACGACGACGGCCACCGCGCGCGCGTCGGCCGCGACCCGGATCTCCACCGCGCTGCCCTCGGCGTGCTCGATCGCGTTGACCAGCAGGTTGCGGCAGATCCGCTCGACCCGGCGCGGGTCGATGTCGGCGATCGCCCGGTCCGCCGGCAGGTCGACGTGGAGCCAGCTGCCCTTGCGTGCGGCGAGCGTGACGACGTTGTCCACGGTGCGCAGCACCACCTCGTTGACGTCCCGGCCCTCGGCGTCGAGGATCGCGGCACCGGCGTCGAACCGGCTGATCTCCAGCAGGTCGGCCAGCAGGTCCTCGAACCGGTCGAGCTGGGTCGACAGCAGCTCCGCGGAGCGCTTGACCGACGGCTCGAACGACTCCCGGGCGGCATAGATCATCTCGCCGGCCATCCGGATCGTCGTCAGCGGCGTACGCAGCTCGTGCGACACGTCCGAGACGAACCGCCGCTGCAGCGTCGACAGGTCTTCCAGCCGGCGGATCTGGTCCTGCAGGGAGGCCGCCATCTCGTTGAACGAGTGCGCCAGCGTGGCCATCTCGTCCTCGCCCCGCTCGGACATCCGCTCGGTCAGCTGGCCGGCCGCCAGGCGTTCGGCCACCTCCGCGGCCCGGCGCACCGGGCGCACGGTCTGCCGCGTCACCAGCCAGGTCGTGGCGGTGAGCAGCACGACGAGCGCGCCGGCGGCCAGCGCGAGGGTGCCGAGCAGGAAGTCGAGCCGGCGCTGCTCGGCATCCAGCGGGTAGAGGAAGAACATCTGGTACGTGCCGACGACCGGCACCGTCACCTGCTCGCCGACGACGACCGCCGGTGTCCGGCTCCCTCCCGGGCCGGGAACCGCCACGGACTGCCAGTGCTGCTTGTTGTCCGCGACCGCGGCCTTCAGGTTGTCGCTGATCAGCCCGACGAGGCTCGCGTTGGTCACCGTCGCGCCGACCGAGACGGAGGTCGACTGGCCCGGCGCGCGGAGCAGGAACACGTCGCGGCTGCTCGAACCGCCCGTGCGCTGCGCGGTCGTCACGTCCTGGAGCAGCAGCTGGGCCTCGGCACCGGTGTAGGCGGTCGACTGCTTGAACGTCTGCTGGGCCTGGGCGGTCGAGCGGGCCGACTCGTCGAGCACCTGGGACAGGCGCTCGTCGAACAACCCTGCCGCGGTCCGCTGACCGACGTACATGAAGACCAGCGCGAGCGCGACCAGCCCGATGAGCAGCGTGGAGGTGAGCACCCGCACCTGCAGCGACGACCGCCACCAGTGCACCGCGCGGCTCGCACGACGCAGCCAGCGCGCCCGCAGCAGCCGCCACACGCTGGTCAGTCGCGGCCGTCCCCGGGCGGCCGTGCCGCTGCTCGTCACGACGTGGTCGCGCCCGCCTTGTAGCCGACCCCGCGCACGGTCACGACGATCTCGGGCTTCTCAGGGTCGTGCTCGATCTTGGACCGGAGCCGCTGCACGTGGACGTTGACCAGGCGGGTGTCGGCGGCGTGCCGGTAGCCCCAGACCTTCTCCAGCAGCACCTCGCGGGTGAACACCTGCCACGGCTTGCGCGCCAGGGCGACCAGCAGGTCGAACTCCAGCGGCGTGAGCAGGATCTGCTCGTCGTCGCGCGTGACGCGGTGGCCGGGCACGTCGATGCCGAGGTCGCCGATCGTCAGGTGCTCGGGGGCTGGCTCGTCGGACCGCCGCAACCGGGCCCGGACGCGCGCGACCAGCTCCTTCGGCTTGAACGGCTTGGAGATGTAGTCGTCGGCGCCCGCCTCCAGGCCGAGCACGACGTCCACCGTGTCGCTCTTCGCGGTGAGCATGACGATCGGCACACCCGACTCGGCGCGGATCAGCCGGCACACCTCGTACCCGTCCTTGCCGGGCAGCATGAGGTCGAGCAGGACCAGATCCGGCTGCGTGTTACGGAACAGACCCATGGCGAGGTCGCCGTCCTCGCAGAACACCGGCTCGAACCCCTCCGAGCGCAGCACGATCCCGATCATCTCCGCCAGCGCGGTGTCGTCGTCGACCACCAGCACACGACCCTTCATGGCGGGCATTGTCGCACCGGCACCTCTGACCCATGGCCGATCCGGCCCGCGACCTCGCCCGGAGGGACTGCGGCGCATGGCACGATGGCCACGGGCGCGCGTCGGCCGTGACCCGGAGGGGGAACCACCGGCATGACGAGCCCGCAGGAGCCACGGCCGGCCTGGACGGCGCCCGGTGGACCCGGTGACCCGCAGCCCGGACCGGTGCCGACGTCGCCCCCGCCGCCGGCCACCGGCTGGGGCAGCCCCCAGGTTCCGCCCGCTGCCGGCTGGGGCACCCCCCAGGTCCCGCCCGCTGCTGGCTGGGGCACCCCCGAGGTCCCGCCCGCCTGGACCGGCCAGCCGCCGACAGCGCCCGCCACGCCGCCCGGCTACGGCGGCCACCTCGGCTACCCGGCCGCACCGCCGGTCTGGTCGCCGCCGGCGCTCCAGCCCGGCATCGTCCCGCTCCGCCCGCTGTCGCTCGGCGAGATCCTCGACGGTGGCGTGCGCGCCATCCGGGCCAACCCGTCCGTCATGTTCGGCCTGTCGGCGGCGGCCGTGACGGTGGCGGTGCTCGTCTCGGCGCTGCTCACCTACTACGTGTCGGGCATCGTGTCCGGCCCGGTGAGCGACCTGACCAGCTCGCTCTCCCCTGACCTTGCCCCGGGCGAGGCGGGCCAGCTCAGTGGCGAGATGTCCTACGCGTTCGGCTCGCTGTTCACCCGTCCCGTCACGGCGCTGGTCACGACGATCCTGACCGGCCTGCTCGTCGTCTCGGTGAGCCGGTCCGTGCTCGGCCGGACGATCTCGGTGCGCGAGGTGCTCCGCTCCAGGCGGGTCTGGTGGGTCGTCGGGTTCAGCCTGCTGTCCGGGGTCGTCGTCATCGTCGCGGCGGCCATCCTCGGGGGGATCGTCGTGGCCCTCGCCGCGGCGCACCAGACCGGCGCCGCGGTGGGCTTCGGCATCCTGGCCGGCCTCGCGTTCATCGTCGGCGCGTTGTGGTTCAGCACGCGCACCCTGCTGGTCACCCCTGCCCTCATGCTCGAGGGCAAGGGCTTCTGGGCCACGGTGAAGCGCGCGTGGCGGCTCACCCGGGGCAGCTTCTGGCGCCTGTTCGGCATCTGGCTGCTCGTCACGGTGATCATGGGGGTGCTCGAGCAGATCGTCTCGACGCCGTTCGCCATCGGCGCGTCCTTCGCCTCCACCGGCCAGCTCACGTCGGTCGCCTCCCTGGCGATCACCTCTGTCGGCGAGGTCATCGCGCTCACCCTGGCGACGACGTACCTGTCCGCTGTCGTCGCGCTGCTCTACATCGACGTGCGGATGCGCCGCGAAGGTCTCGACATCGAGCTCGGCCGCGCGGCCGCCGCCGACGCGGCCACCGCCCTCCGGTAGGCCGCCCCGGTGCTTGCCGAGCCTCCGGTCACCCCCGACGCGTCGACCGCCCGGAAGTGGGCGGTCGACGAGCTGACCGACCCGGCGTACCACCACACCGACAACCTCCTGGTGCGGCTGTTCCGCTGGTTGGCCGCGCAGTTCCACGGTCTGCCCGCCCTGGGCGTGCCGCCGGAGCTGGCGGCGCTGCTCGTCGTCGGCGTGCTGGCGGTGGTCGCCCTGGTCGCACTCTGGGTGGCCGGTCCGGTGCGCCGCGCGCGGCGGATCGCCCGCGAGCGCGTCGTCCTCGGGCAGGACGACCGGCGCACCGCCGCTCAGCTGCGGGCCGCGGCGCAGACGGCCGCCGATGCCGGTGACTGGTCGCTCGCGGTCGCCGAACGGTTCCGCGCGGTGGTCCGCGACCTCGAGGAGCGCGCGGTGCTGGACGAGCGGCCCGGCCGTACGGCGCTCGAGGTGTCCGCCGACGCTGGCCGCCTGCTCCCGTCCGCCGCGCAGGCACTGGCCGACGGCGCCGACCTGTTCGACGACGTCGTGTACGGCCAGCGCGCCGCCGCTCCGGACGACGACGCCGCGATGCGTGGCGTGGACCAGCAGGTGCATGCCGCCCGGCGCGTCTCGGCGGCGGTCCGATGACCGGCGGCCAGACCGTCGGTGCGCCCATGACGGTGGTCGGCGACGGCACGACGGCACGCACCCGGGCCGTCGGGCGGTGGCGGCGATGGCGGCCGCTGCTCGTCGTGCTCGCGGTGCTGCTGGCCGGTGCGCTGCTCGCCGTGCTGCCGGCGCCGCGCACGTCGACCACGCCCCTGGCGCCGGACAACGTCGGGCGGACCGGGGCGCGGGCGCTCGCCCAGATCCTCGGCCGGCACGGTGTCACGGTGACGTACGTGCGCACGATCGGCGACGCCGAGCGGGCCGCGGCCGGCGGCGGGACGCTGCTCGTCGCCGGCGACTACGCGCTGACCCAGCCGGAGGTCGACCGGATCGCCGCGATCGGCGACGACCTGGTCCTGGTCGCGGCCACCGGCTGGCTGGACCAGCTCGCCCCCGGCATCACCTCGTCCTACGGCGGTGGGTCCCAGGCGACCACCCGCCAGGCCGACTGCCAGGACCCCGACGCGATCGCCGCCGGCACGATCACCGCTGCCGGAGCGCTGCGCGCCGAGCGACCGGGCGTGGTGGTGTGCTTCCCGGCCGGCACTCCCGGTTCGCCGGCCGGCACGCCCGGTTCGGCAGAGGCAGCGTCCGGCGCGTATGCGGTCACGACGAACACCGCCGGGCACCGCGTGACGGTCCTCGCCGATGCGACCCCGCTGACCAACGCCGCTCTGGCGACGGATGGCAACGCCGCCCTGGTGATCCGGATGCTCGGCCGGCACGACCGGCTGACCTGGTACCTGCCGACGTTCGGCGCCGCCGACGCCGCCGGTGGCACGTCGACCGGGTCGCTGGTCCCGCCGTGGCTCGGCGTCCTCGGGCTGGAGGGGCTGCTCGTCGTGCTCGTCGTCGCCCTGTGGCGCGGGCGACGGCTCGGGCCGGTGCTGGCCGAGCGACTGCCGGTCGTCGTGCCCGCCGCCGAGACGACGCGCGGCCGCGGCCGGCTGTACCGCCGGGCCCGCTCCTACGCCCACGCGGCCGCCGCGCTGCGAGCCGGCGCTGCGACCCGGATGGCAACCCGGCTGGGGCTGCCCCGGTCCGCGGACGGGCCGGCCACCATCGAGGCGGTCGCCCGAGCATCCGGGACGCCGCCCGACGAGGTCGCCCGGCTGCTGTACGGGCCACCGCCGCACGACGATCGCACGTTGGCCGCCCTGGCCGGCGAGCTGGACATCCTGGAGAGCGAGGTACACCGACCGTGAGCGACGTCCTTCCTGGTGACGGAGAGCCGCAGCGCTACGGCGGGCCGGCACAGCCGCCGGTGGCGGCGGCCGCACCCGCGCCCCCGACGCCCGTCCTGAACCAGGCGCCGGCCGGGCCGCTTGCGCCGTCGACGGCCGCGCTCGGCCCTGCCCTGTCGGCAGCCGGCCCGGGCCTCGCCCCCTCGGCGGCCCCAGGCGACCCGGGCGCTCCGCTGCGGGCCGCGCTCGGCGCGGTGCGGGCCGAGGTCGCCAAGGCGGTCGTCGGGCAGGACGCCGCGGTGACCGGCCTGGTGATCGCGCTGCTCTGCCGGGGTCACGTGCTGCTCGAGGGCGTCCCCGGCGTCGCCAAGACCCTCCTGGTCCGGGCCCTGTCCGGGGCGCTGGCCCTGGACACCAAGCGGGTCCAGTTCACCCCGGACCTCATGCCCGGGGACGTCACCGGCTCGCTCGTCTACGACGCCCGGACCGCCGAGTTCAGCTTCCGGCAGGGTCCCGTGTTCACCAACCTCCTGCTGGCCGACGAGATCAACCGCACGCCCCCGAAGACCCAGGCGTCCCTGCTCGAGGCGATGGAGGAGCGGCAGGTGTCGGTGGACGGCACGCCGCGACCGCTGCCCGACCCGTTCGTCGTGGTCGCCACGCAGAACCCGGTCGAGTACGAGGGGACGTACCCGCTGCCGGAGGCGCAGCTCGACCGGTTCCTGCTCAAGCTGCTGCTGCCGCTGCCCCCGCGCGCCGACGAGATCGAGGTGCTCGAGCGCCATGCGCACGGCTTCGACCCGCGCGACCTGCGGGCCGCGGGCGTGCGACCGGTCGCGGACGCGGCGCTGCTGGCGGCAGCGCGCGCGCAGGTGGCACACGTGACGGTGGCGCCCGAGGTGGTCGGCTACGTGGTCGACCTGGTGCGCGCCACGCGTGAGTCGCCGTCGCTGTCCCTCGGTGTCTCGCCGCGAGGGGCGACCGCGCTGCTGGCCACGTCCCGTGCGTGGGCCTGGCTCTCCGGCCGGGCGTACGTCACGCCCGACGACGTCAAGGCGCTGGCCCACCCGACGCTGCGTCATCGGGTGCAGGTCCGCCCGGAGGCGGAGCTCGAGGGGGTCACCGCCGAGACGGTGCTCGACACCGTGCTCGCCTCCGTGCCGGTCCCGCGATGAGGCCCTCGTCGTGGCCGTGACCTGGCGCGCGGTGGTGCTGGCGGCGCTCGGTGCCGTCGCGGTGCTGCTGGTCCCGGTGCCGGGCACGGTGCTGGCGTGGGCCGGCGTCGTCGTCGTTCTGTGCGGGCTGGACGCCGCCCTGGCGGCGTCCCCGCGGCGGGTGGCGGTGGCCCGGGACGTGCCGGCGTCGGTCCGGCTGACCCAGCCCGCACGCTCGGTGCTGACGGTGGAGAACCGGGGGCCGCGACGGTTGCGCGCCCTGGTCCGGGACGCCTGGCCGCCGTCGGCGCTGGGGCCCGACGAGAGTACGGCCGCGGCGGCGCGGGTCGGGGTCGGACGCCTGGCCGGAGCGGGGCGAGCGCCGCACGGCCCGGCCGCGGACGTCGACCGGCCCACCGTGGCTCCCGGCTCGCCGGCCGCGCTGGCCCGACGCACCCCTCGCCACCGGGTCGACCTGCCGCCGGGTGAGGCACGCCGGGTGGTCACCGACCTGATGCCGACCCGCCGGGGCGACCTGGTGGCCGGCGCCGTGACGATCCGCACCATCGGCCCGCTCGGCCTGGCCGGCCGGCAGGCGACGCTGCCGGTGCCGGGCCGGCTGCGCGTGCTGCCCGAGTTCGCCTCACGCCGGCACCTGCCCAGCCGGCTCGCCCGGCTGCGCGAGCTCGACGGGCGGGCCGCCGTCCAGGTGCGTGGCGCCGGCACCGAGTTCGACTCGCTGCGCGAGTACGTCATCGGCGACGACGTGCGCTCGATCGACTGGCGCGCCACGGCTCGTCGGGCGGACGTCGTGGTCCGTACCTGGCGGCCGGAGCGCGACCGGCGCGTGCTGATCGTCGTGGACAGCTCACGGACCAGCGCCGTGCGCGTGCTGGACGCCCCGCGGCTCGAGGCGTCGATCGAGGCGGCGCTGCTGCTGGCGACGCTGGCGACGCACGCCGGCGACCGGGTCGAGCTGCTGGCGTACGACCGCCG
Organism: uncultured Actinomycetota bacterium; assembly: GCA_963769855.1. Lineage (GTDB taxonomy): Bacteria > Actinomycetota > Actinomycetes > Actinomycetales > Cellulomonadaceae > Cellulomonas. The sequence goes on along the minus strand of CAVYNN010000008.1, from coordinate 666,239 downwards.
TGTCCGGGCCCGGGTGGCAGGCTCCACCGGACGGCGCGTGCTGCCGGCGTTCGCCGACGCGCTGGCCGGCCTGCAGCCTGCCCTCGTCGAGGCCGACTGGCCGGGCGTCGCGGCGCAGGTGCGCGGGCGGCTGACGCAACGCGCGCTCGTCGTGCTGCTCACCGCGCTCGACCCGGCCGCGGTCGAGCTGGGCCTGCTCGACGTCGCCGCGCAGCTGACCGACCGGCATGCCGTCGTCGTCGCCTCGGTCCTCGACCCGGAGGAGGAGGAGCTGCGCGCCACGCGCACGACCAGCGCCGAGGTGTTCGACGCGGCCGCCGCCGAGCGGGCCGGGCTGGAACGCGCCGCCGTCGCCCAGCGGCTGCGCCGACGCGGCCTCGACGTGCTCGAGGCGCTGCCGGACGACCTCGCGCCCCGCCTGGCCGACGCCTATCTCGCGCTCAAGGCCGCCGGGCGCCTGTAACGCGGTCAATGCCCGGCGCCAGGCGCCCGGCGCCCCGCCGACGCCTGTAACGCGGTCAGTGCCAGGCGCGCCGCCGACGCCTGATCCGCGTCCGTCACCGGCGGGTACACCGGGCGGCTGCATTCCACGCCACGGCACCCGTCCGCTACCAGCAGGCGGCGGCCGCATCCGCCCAGCCGCGACCATCCGCTGGCTCGAGGCGCCGGTCGCCCACGAGCCAGCGCCTGGTTGCGGCTTGGGCGCCATCTCCGCACGCAAGCGCTGTCTCGGTACCGGGCGGCACGACGACGCAGCGTCAGGGTGCGGTTGCGCGAGTCGAGCGGACGGCATCCAGCGCGAGGTGAGCCTTCACCACCGCCGGGATCCGGTCCGGACGGTCCACGTCCCGGCCGGTGAACCGCAGCACGTCGGCCCGGCCGGTGGCGAGGATGTCGTTCTGCCGCTCCCGGTCGACGAAGAGCGCCTCCGGTTCGGTGTGCGGCCCCGCACCGTCGATCTCCACGACCAGCCAGCGGCCCCGCTTCAGCCTCCAGCCGAGGTCACCGCGTGCGACGATCCGGCCCCGGACGTCGCGGATCGGCACCTGCAGCTCGTCGGGCGGAACGCCGGCGTCCAGGCACCGGAGCCGTGCCCACGTCTCCAGGGGCGACTGCGACCGACCGTCGACCAGCCCCCACCACACGCGGCGCCGACCGGCTCCGCGACGTCCCCGGGTGAGACCGGCGACCCGCGCCAGGCCGTCGGGACGGATCACGCCCCGGTTCAGGGCCGAGTCGAGCACCGCGATGGCGTGGTCGCGATCGAGCTCGAGGACGGCGTGCGCCAACGCCCACTCCGGCGCTGCGACCCGGAGCTCACCACGCCGGACGGTCGGGATCGGACCGGCGTAGCACCGCACGACGATCCCATCCCGCGTCGCCCGTGGCGATCCGCCGGGCATCGCCACCTCGGGGCGGATCTCGACCGGCAGGCCCTGGACGCCGAGCATGGCCAGCGCACACTGCCCGACGGCAACCGCCGCGGGTCCGTGCGCGAGCAGGGCCAGGCATGCGGCCCGTCGGCGTCGGTGGTCGGGGTCGTCGTGGTCGGCCATGCCCATCGGGGCCAGGAGGGGCGTCAGGTCCAGGACCCCCCGTGCCGGCCGAGCGGCATGGCCCGCCGTCACGAGCCGGTGCCGTCGGTCGGTGCCGAACCCCTCCTCGTCGCACTGCCGAGCGGAGACGAGCCCGGCCTGCCGGGAGGCGAGCACGAGCAAGGACGGGGGGATGTTCGCGCGCCGCACGGCAGCAGGATGCCGCCCACCTGGCCGACGCGCGGACCAGGTACGGCGCTGGTGTGCTGAACGAGCACGCCCAGGGTGGCTGTGGGTGGCTCACCGCCGACCCGCGACGAACCGCTGCCCGGACGCGGCTCGTGCCGGCGACACAGCGTCTGCGTGCGGCGAACACCCCAGTCCCGCAGGCAAGCGCTGCCTCGAGCTTCTGGCAGGTGGCCACCCAGCGATTGCTCGCGGATCCGGCGGCCGCCGGGCGACGACGAGAGCGACGACGAACGACGGAAGGATGACGACGATGAACGACGGCCTCAACCCGCCCGGCCGACAACCCACAGCTGTCAGGAGCGATCAGGAGGAGCGTCCGGGCAGAGGGGGCAGAGGGGCCAGGCGGTCCGGTCAGGTAGAGGAGTCCGGCGGATCCACCAGCCGGGTCGACCAGCGGCAGCGATCGGGCGAAGTCCGGCGAGATCGAACAGCCGGGTCGATCAGTCGGGTCGACCAGCGACAGCGATCGGGCGGAGGGGTCAGCCGGCCGTCGCCACCTGGTAGCCGGCGAGGTCGGCAGCCAGGTCGCCGGTCTCCCCGGCGCGCACGGCACGCCGGCCCAGGACGAGCGTGTACGCCCAGAACGCGGTGACGACCACGGCGCCGATGGCGATCTTCACTCCCCACGGCATCGTCGACCCGGTGACGAACGCCTCGACCAGCCCGGACGCCGCCAGCGTCACGACGAGCCCGACCGCGACCGTGACGAGCGATCGGCCCTCGTCGGACAGCGCCCGCGAGCGCGGCCGCGGACCCGGGTCGACCCACGTCCAGAACAGCCGCAGCCCGGCCGCACCGGCGACGAACACCGAAGTCAGCTCCATCAGACCGTGCGGCAGGATGAGCTGGAAGAACACCCCCAGGTGCCCGTACGCCGCCATCAGCCCGCCGGCCGCGCCGACGCTGATCGCGTTGAACACCAGGAAGCCGACCGGCACGACGGCGGTGATCCCCCCGCCGATGCACAGCCAGGTCAGCCAGAAGTTGTTGCTCCAGACCATCGCCGCGAACCCGGCCGAGGCGTCGTAGTACGACGAGAACGCCTGGTCGACGTACGCCTGGCGCTCCGCGGGCGAACCCATCGCGTCCAGCGCTGCCGGGTTCGTCGCCACCCACCAGCCGCTGACCACGGCGATCGCCACGAACGCGAGCGCCACCCCCAACGTCCACCAGCGCAACCGGTAGAGGGCGGCCGGCAGCAGCACGACGACGAACCGGGCCACCTGGGACCACCGCGGCTCGTGCGAGCCGGCGATCCGCGCCCGGGCCCGGCCGAGCAGCTGTGACAGGCGGGTGACCACCTCCGGGTCGGGCGCAGCCGAGCGGACCGTCGACAGGTCAGTCGCGGTGGCGCGGTACAGCCGGACCAGCTCGTCGGACTCCGCCCCGGTCAGCCGGCGGGTGCGGACCAGCGTGTCGAGCCGCTGCCAGGACGGCGTGCGGGCGACGACCAGCGCGTCGAGGTCCATGCCCCCAGCCTGCCAGGCCCGGGCCGCCGATCGGGCCGATACGCTCCGACTGTGACCGACCAGGGCATCCTCACCGGCGAGGGCGTGCTGCTCGAGACACGTCCGGCCGCGTTCGCCTCCCGGATGGTCGGCGGGCTGATCGACCTCCTCGTCTACGTCGCGGGCACGATCGCCCTCGTCCTGGTGGTCGGCGTGCTGGGCAGCAACGCCGGCTACTCCGGGGCGATCTTCACCGTCCTGACGACGGTCGCCGTCCTGGTGGTGGTGCCGGTGACGATCGAGACGCTGTCCCGCGGGCGGTCGGTCGGCAAGCTGGTCATGGGCACGCGGATCGTCCGCGACGACGGCGGCCCGATCACGCTGCGGCACGCGCTGGTCCGCGCCCTGGTCGGTGTCATCGAGCTGTGGGCGACGTTCGGCGTCATCGCGCTCATCACCTCGATGGCCCACCCCCGGGGCAAGCGGCTGGGCGACATCCTCGCGGGCACGTACGCGGCGCGAGTGCGCGGGCGCAGCGGCGGAGAGGTCACCGTGACCATGCCGCCGTACCTCGCCGGCTGGGCGTCGAGCGCCGACATCGCCCGGCTCCCCGACGGGCTGGCGCTGGCGGTGCGGCAGTTCCTCGGACGGGCGCCGATGCTGCATCCTGCCTCCCGGGTCGAGCTCGGCAGCCGGCTGACCGCACAGGTGCAGGCGTACGTGCGGCCCCTGCCGCCGCCGGGCGTCCACCCGGAGCAGTTCCTCGCCGCGGTGATCGCCGAACGCCGCTCGCGCGACCTGGCCGTCGAGTACCGCCGCCAGGTGCGCACGGCGGCCGACGCGGCCGTCCTGGGCCGCCTTCCGCACGGCATCCCCGACCCGGACTGACACCGGACCGCCCGCGCCCGCGGCGTCGCCCGCTCCGGTCTCCCGGCCGCAGCGGCGACCTTCAGGCCGGGCCGCGCCGCAGGTCGGGCTCGAGGTAGATGAGGGTGGCGATCGGCACCACGGCCCGCACCCGGTCCTCGGCCGCGTCGATCGCCGCGGCGATCTGCTCGGCGGTGTCGCGCGCGCTCACCTCGATCTTGGCGGCGACGAGCAGCTCGTCGGGCCCCAGGTGCACCGTGCGCAGGTGGATCACCGACGCGACGCCCGGCCCGACCAGCGCGCCGCGCACGGCGTCGACGTCGACCGGGTCGGCGGCCTCCCCGAGCAGCAGCGACGTGGTCTCGACGGCGAGGATCGCCGCGATCGTCACCAGCAGCAGGCCGATCGCCGCCGTGCCGACCGCGTCCCAGCGCCCGTCGTTCGTCACGAGCGTCAGGACGACGCCGAACGCGGCGAAGACGAGGCCGATCAGGGCCCCGGTGTCCTCGAGCAGCACCACCGCCAGCTCCGGCGCCTTGGTGCCCCGGATGAAACCCCACCACGAGCGCCCGCGCCGGCTCGCAGCCGACTCGTGCACCGCCGTGCGCAGCGACAACGACTCCAGGACCATCGAGGCGGCCAGCACCACCAGCGGCACCCACCACCAGAGCCCCACGATGGGGTGCGGGTCGGCCCACTTGTGCCACGCCTCGTACAGCGCGAACAGCCCACCGACCGAGAACAGCACGATCGCCACGACGAAGGCGGACAGGAACCGCTCCCGGCCGTAGCCGAAGGGGTGCGAGTCGTCGGGCGCCCGCCGCGCCCGGCGCCCGCCGAGCAGCAGGAGCATCTGGTTGCCCGAGTCCGCCAACGAGTGCACCGACTCGGCGAGCATGGACGAGGAGTGCGTCAGCAGGTAGGCGACGAACTTGACGGCCGCGATGCCGAGGTTCGCCGCCAGCGCCGCGACGATCGCGCGGACACCGCCGGAGTGCCCCCGGCCCTCCTCGCTCACGCCGGCCTGCGCGTCACGTCGTCGGCAGGACCGGCCGCGCCTCGTCGGCGAGCAGCACCGGGATGCCGTCGCGCACCGGGTAGGCGAGCGGGCGCACAGGGTCGGTCGAGACGAGCTCCGGCTGCCCGTCCGGACCCGTGCCGTCGACCAGCTCGGCACCCGTCACCGGGCAGCGCAGCAGGGCGCGGGCCCACGGTTCGATCGGCACGGACATGGCGCCTCCTTCTCGCGTCGAGCGAGTCTACCGGGCGGCCGGCGGGTGACCCGGGGGCCGCAGCCCGGTGACGTCCTCGCTGGTCAGCGGCGAGCCGTCGCCGTCCTCGGCGAACCAGCCGGTCTGCTCGCAGGCCGGGCAGGAGACGAACACGACATGGCGCCCACCGGCCGCGCCCATCCGGATCCGCACCAGGTCGGTGGCCCCGCAGGCGAGGCACGCCGCGGTGCCCGGAGCGAGCGGCCCGACCGCTCCGGCGACCGACCCGAGCGGCAACGGCGCATTGCTGGCGACCCGCCGCGGGTCCTTGCGCCGGGTCACGCGCCACCCTCGCCGTGGACGACGCGCAGGTGACCCCGGCGCCGCTCACCGGGATCCGCGGCCAGCTCGACCGGCGCCGGCGGTTCGGGCGTGCGGCCGGCCTCGCGCACCGCGTCGGCCAGCGCGAGCAGGTCGTCGTGCGAGGGTGCCAGCGGCTCGAACTCCGGGAGCAGGCGCACCACCTCCCACCCGCGCGGCGCGGTCAGCCGCTCGGCGTGCGGTCCGCACAGGTCGTACGAGTGCGGCTCGGCCAGGGTCGCCAGGGGACCGAGCACCGCCGTGGAGTCGGCGTAGACGTAGGTCAGCGTGGCGACGGCCGGGCGGCCACAGGCGGAGCGGGAGCACAACCGGACGGATCGCACGGAGGTGACGGTACCGCCGTGCAGGCGAGACCTGGGACCACAACGCCGTGCCCCCGGCTACAGTTCGAGCCGTGAGGTCGCTGCGCCGCTCGTCGTCCGCGGGCCTGCCCGCCCGGCGCGGCACCCAGCCCCGGAGCGGCCCGGTCCACCGCAGGGACCGGCACGGGCGTGGTCCCCGCGGTCCCCTGCTGCCGACCACCGCACCGGCCTACCGCACCCGCGCCGAGCGGTTCGACGACCTCGTGCTCGACGCGGTCGACGAGCTGGAGCGGCGCTGGGCCCGGCAGCTGGACGGCACGGAGTTCGCGGTCGAGGACGTTCCGCCGTCCGGGCCGGCGCCCTGGGAGCACGGCGGCGTGCCGCTCGGCCGGTACTTCCCCGCCGACGCCGGGCTGCCGGCACGGATCGTCGTCTACCGCCGCCCGCTCGAGGCCCGCGCCACCGACCCGCTCGACCTGGCGGACCTCGTCCACGACGTCGTCGTCGAGCAGGTCGCGCACCTGCTCGGGCGCGCGCCGGAGGACGTGGACCCCGGCTACTCCGACGACTACTAGCCTGTCGGGACGATGAGCATCCCCACCGTCCGCGTCGTCTGCGTCGTGTACCACCCCGGTCCCGAGCTCGACGACTTCGCAGCGTCCCTGGCCACGGCGGGTTCCGGCGTCGAGCTGGTGCTCGTGGACAACGGCACCGACCAGTCACGCTCACGCGCGGTGGCCGACGAGCACGGCGCGCGGCTGCTCGTGCCCGGGCGCGAACCTCGGCTACGGCGCGGCCGCGAACCTGGGGGCTGCCGGCTCGCCGGCGCCGTGGCTCCTGGTCTGCAACAGCGACCTCGTCTGGCAGCCCGGCTCGCTGGACGCGCTGGTCGCGGCGGGCGAGGCACGCCCGCGGACCGGCTCGCTGGGTCCGGCGCTGCTCAACCCGGACGGCACCATCTACCCGTCGGCGCGTGAGCTGCCCTCGTTGACCCAGGGGGCCGGGCACGCGGTGCTCGGTCGGGTCTGGCCGGGCAACCCGTGGACCCGCGCGTACCAGGCCCGTCAGCAGACCACGGGCGACGAACGGGTCGCCGGCTGGCTGTCCGGGGCGTGCCTGCTGCTGCGGCGGCAGGCGTTCGAGCAGGTCGGCGGGTTCGACGAGGGCTACTTCATGTTCTTCGAGGACGTCGACCTCGGCGAGCGCCTGGCCCGGGCCGGCTGGACCAACCTGTACGTGCCCAGCGCCCACGTCACCCACATCGGCGGCACGTCGTGGCGGGACCGGCCGGCACCGATGATCCGGGCCCACCACGCCAGCGCGTACCGCTACCTGGCACGGCGGTACGCCCGCTGGTACGAGGCGCCGGTGCGGTGGGCACTGCGGGCCGGGCTGGCCACGCGCCGCACCATGGAGATCCGGGCCTCGTCCCGCTGACGGCGGCTACCGGCCGACGCCGAGGGTCGGGTCCTCGCGCACGACGACGCGCGCCGGGCCGGTGGCGACCGGCGCGGGCAGCAGCACGGAGACGAGGACGCCGTCGTCCTGGGACTGCTCGGCGACCAGCGCCCAGGAGACCTGGACCGCGGAGTCGCCGGCCACCATCTCGATCCCGGTCACCTGGCGCGGGTCGACGGACAGGTCCTGGAGCGGCCAGGAGCCGGTGCTCCCGGCGTCGACGTCGACGTGCTTCTCGGTCAGCACGCTGCCGCCGGGGCCGAGCACGCGCAGGGTCCCGGAGAACGAGCCGGTCGCGCTGGCCTGGTCCCCCGCTGCGACCGCGCCGACGACGAGCGTGGTGGCGGTGCCGGGTGCTGGCAGGGCCAACCCGCCACCGGTCGCCGTGGCCGCTGCCCAGGCGCGCTCGACCCGAGGCGTGGGGTCGAGCGCGCCCGCGGTGCCGGTGCGCGAGAACTCCAGCGCGGCGGCCACCGGTGCGCCGGCGTCGACCACCACGGTGTAGGCGCCTGCGGGCAGTCCGCCGAGCGGCACGTCGGTCACCTGGCCTCCGATCAGCGGGACGCTCCCGGTGCCCGCCAGGTCCACCGGACCGTCGGACCCGAGCAGGGTCACCGTGGCGGTGGTGCCGGCGGTGCCCGGCGCGAGCAGGCGGAGCACGGGCGCGTCGGGGCTGTCGGCGGCTGACGCCTCGACGACGACCCCGGGGATGGTCTGGCGGGTCGACGGTGCCGCGCCGGGCACGACGAGCTCGATGCCGGCCGCGGTGTACCCCCGCACGGCGGAGTCCTGCAACCAGGCGGACACCTGGCCGCCGGCCGCGGAGACGTGCACCGCCAGCGCACGCTCGTCGGGCGCCAGGCCGCCGAGGCCGACCACCTTCTGCGCATGGGCGGCGACGAGCTGGGTGGCCGCCGGCACGTCGACCGGGCCGTTCGGCCCCCAGACCTGCAGGGTGACCTCGGCCGTGGTGACGCCGGCGTTGACGAGCACCAGGTCGGCGGTGCTGCCGACCGCGGTGGACCCGCCGACCAGCCATGCGTCGGCGGTCGGGCTCTGGCAGGTGGCCGATGCCAGCCCGCGCAGGTCCCCCGCGCTGACCATCGACGACATCACGCCCGCCAGGCGTGCGCTGCCGCCGGTCGCCTCCGCGTGCGCGACCAGCGGGGCGGTCGGGTCGAGCACCGTCGCGGCGCCGTCACCGGTCGCCAGCGTCGCCGTGCTCGTCGTGCCGTCGAGGCTGCCCAGGGTCCCGGTCAGCGTGCCACCGTCCGGTGCCAGGGCGAGGACGGCGACGTGCGTCACGGGGGCGACCGGAGCCGAGCTGAACGACCCGGTACCGGTGGGCGCGGGCAGGATCAGCGGGCCGGGGCAGACGGCTGCCGCGGGTGCCGGCGGCACCTCGACGGCGCCGGCCGTCACGGTGGGCGTGGGCACGGGCCCGAGCCGCATGCCGGCCACCACGACGGCGCCCGTGGCCCCGACGACGACGATCGCGCCGGCGGTCCGGAGCAGACGCCCCACCCAGCGCCCGCTCATGACCGACCCGCCCGACGGCGGCGGAGCGGCAGCGCCAGCAGCACGGTGAGGGCGACGACCGCGGTGAGCAGCCCGAGCCATCCGGACCGTTGCGGTGGGTCGTACCAGACCAGGAGGTGCCCACCACCGGTGCCGACCTCGAACGCCTGGCGCCAGCCGTCCTGGACGGCACGCAGCGGTCGACCGTCGAGCGTGGCGTGCCAGCCGGGGTCGGCGCGCTCGGCCAGGACGAGGTCGCGCACGGTGTCGCCCGCGCCGATCGTCGCGTCGACGCCCCGCCCGGTGGAGGCGACGGCCGTCGCGGCGACGGTCGCGTCGGTGGGGTCCGCCCCGGTCGGCAGCAGGCGCGCCCAGGACGTCACGACGTCCGGTGCAGGCGCTCCGGCGCTCGCCGCGACGGCGCTCACACGCCACAGGGTGCCGGTCTCGTTCGTCGTGACCCGCTCCAGGCCTGCGGTCGCGTCGAGGTGTCCGACGAGCTGCGCACGAGCCGCAGCCGCGGCCAGGTCGGTCTCGTCGGTCGGCGGGACCAGCACGCTGGACACCGCCAGGCCGGCGAGCCGCCCCGCGACGTCCGACCCGGCGCCGTGGGTCAGCCGGGCGGCGAGCGCCGCGACCTCGGCCGTCGCCGGGTCGGGGTCGGCCACCTGGGGAGCCCGCAGGTCACCGGTCAGCACCCGGGTGTCCACGGCGGACGACGAGTCGACCAGCTGCGTGCCGTCGGAGCGCAGCAGCGTCCATCGGGCGCCCCTGGCGTCCGCGGACAGCGCCAGCACCCGTGAGGCGCCGGCACCCTGCTGATCCTGCTGGGCCACCGCGGGCGCCACGAGGCGGCCGGACGCCGTCAGCGAGGTCGCGGTGGGCGCCGTCCAGGCCCATGACGCGAGCGAGCCGACGGCGACGAGCGCGGCCACGACGGCGAGCACGGACGCCGACAGCTGCCGCCAGCCGAACGACCAGCGGGCCAGCCCGGCGTTCAGCCGGCTGGTTCCCAGAACGGCGGCGGTGAGCAGGCCGAGCAGCGCGAGCGACAGCGGGGCACCGGTCCAGGCCGGGCCGATCTCGCCGCCCGCGACGACCGTCGGGAGCAGGGCCACGCCGGTCGCGCAGGCCAGCCCGAGGGCGGCAACAAGCCAGGCCACGCGCACCCCGCGGGCGACCGGCGCCCCGCGCAGCAGCGCGAGCAGCGCGAGCAGGAGCACGATGCCGCCCAACGCGAGCGGCCAGACGAGCGCGACCGTCCCGGACACCCCCGGTGGCACGAGGGGGGCACCGCCGACCGGCAGGCCGAGCAGTCGCTGCCAGGGGACGGCCGGGGTTGCCGCCGCCGGAAGGCCGGGCGGGTCGGCCAGCAGGCGCAGGCCGGCCAGGCCGCGCCGGCCGGCCTCGACCAGCAGCGGTGCGAGCAGGACGAGCGCCGGGACCGGGACCAGCAGCAGCCGCCAGCGTCGGCGCGGGACCGTGACGGTCAGCAGGACCAGCGCCAGGACTGCGGGCAGGACCAGCACGGGGGCACCGGCGCAGGCGACGGCCAGCGCCAGGGCCGCGCCGGCCGCGGCGGACACGGAACCGGTCGGGTCCGGTGCGCCGACGAGGACCGACACCCCGGCCGGCGGGGTCGCGGCCGGCCGCTGCGTGGGCAGGGCGGTCATCAGCGGGCGACCGTGGGCCGCCCAGGTACTGTGCGCCGAGCGAAGGCTGTCCGCCGGATCGGGCTCGTCCGGGAGACCGGGCTCCGCGGCGGAGCCAGGCTCGACGAGCAAGGCCGGTTCGACGAGCGAGCCAGGTTGGGCGACGGAGCCAAGCTCGGCGGCTGCGTCCGCGTCACTCCCGTCGGGCGCCGCGACCGTAGCCATCCCGGACAGCACCTGGTCCACCCGTTGCACGCCGACGGCCCGGGCCACCCCGAGCGCGACCCAGGGCAGCGCGACGTGCGCCAGCACGGCGCCCAGTCGTCCGGACCCCACCCCGAGCAGCAGCACCGGAGCGGCGGCCCAGACGACCGCCGCCCACGCCCGCACGCCGGTCGAGCGGGTCGCGGCACCGGCGGCGGCCCAGGCGCCGACCCCGGCCAGCAGCACCGAGCCCAGCATGAGCACGGCCACCGCCGCGGCCAGGTGTCCGGCGAGCAGCGCCGCCGGCGCTGCGAGCACCAGCAGCAGGGGGTCGGCCGGGCCGGGAGCGCCCAGCCCGTCGCGCACCCATCCCCCGGTCGCCGAGGCCCACAGGTCCGCCCAGGACGAGGACGCCGCGGCCAGGGCCCCACCGACCAGCCGAGCCCCGTCGCCGGCCACCGGGCCGAGCAGCCGACCGAACCCGAACGCCGAGGCGACCACGAGGAGCACCGCCAGCCCGCCCAGCGTCGCCCGCCGTCGTGCCGCCAGCCCCGCCAGCTCGCCGAGCTCCAGCTCGGACGGCGCCCGCTGCACCCGACGCACCTCGCGACGCGCCAGGCGGCGGTCCTGCGCCTGGGTCCAGACGTCCCGCCAGGTCGCCTGCAGTGCCCACAGCGTGCGGCGCGGCAGCCGCCCGGTCGCCGCCGCCCGACGCCGGGCGCGCCAGAGCGCCCCCAGCCGGGTCAGCGCGCCGAACGCGCCACGCACCTCCGCCGCCGCCACGACGGGCTGCTTGACCGCGAGCTCGCCGGCGGTCCGGACCAGCGTGGCCAGCACCGCCACGACCGCCACGACGGGCAGCAGGACGGTCGGCGCCGCAACCAGCCGCCCGTGCACCACCGACCGGCGCCGGCGGGCGAACGAGCGCCGCGGGTCGGCGGCATCCACCTCCCCGTCTCCGTCGAGGTCCAGCTGCGGGCCCGACCAACCGCGCAGGCCGTTGTAACCGGCCTGGGCGTGCCGCACCACCGCGCTGGGTACGACGATCACCCGGTGCCCGGCCAGCCGGGCCCGGCGCGACAGGTCGAGTCCCGCGCCGAACTCGCCGAGCGCCGGGTCGGGGCCGTGCAGGGCGTCCCACACGTCGCGGCGCACCAGGGCGCCGGCAAGGCCCACCCCGAGCACGTCGGTGCGGCCGTCGAGCTGGCCCTGGTCCAGCTCGCCGGGCTCGACGTCGGTCATCCGACGGCCCCAGCGAGTGGTCCGCAGCCCCACCTCGAGCAGACGCTCCGGGTCGGTCCAGGTCCGCTGCTTGCTGCCCGCGACCGCCACTGACGGCGCCCGGCCCACCTCACGAACCAGCTCGGCCAGGGCGTCGGGCGCGGGCGCGCTGTCGTCGTGCAGCAACCAGATCCACGGGGTCGCGGGGTCACCGAGCGCCAGGTCCATCGTCGCGAGCCCGGCGGTGACCGCCCGGCCGAAGGTCGACATGCCGACGGCCGTGGTGCGGGTCAGGCGCGGCACGGGTCCGGGCGGCGCGGTGGTGAAGGCCTCGTCGAGCAGCTGCGGCACACCGTCGGGGCCACCGACGTCGACCACGAGCACCCGCACCGGGCGGCGGACCTGGCGGGCCAGCGCAGCGAGCGTGGTCGGCAGGTAGCGGGTGAGCCCCGCCGTGACGACGACAGCGGTCACCGGCGCCGTCACGGGGACCCCGGACGACGCGCTCGTCGCGGGCGGTGCGGAGGACAGCGTGTCGGTCATGACCGCGTCATCATCGGACGGGCACGGCGCCAGGCCGGGTTGCGACACTCCGCCAGCGGCGATCGATTCGGAGGGGACCTCAGACCACACGGCGCTTGAGCTTGCGCCGCTCACGCTCCGACAACCCGCCCCAGATGCCGAACCGCTCGTCGTGGGCCAGTGCGTAGTCCAGGCACTCGGCGCGGACCTCGCACTGCGTGCAGACCTTCTTCGCCTCGCGGGTCGAGCCGCCCTTCTCGGGGAAGAACGCCTCCGGGTCCGTCTGCGCGCACAGCGCCCGCTCCTGCCAGGAGAGCAGGCCCTCGTCCTCGTCCACGGCCGCGAACAGCGGAAGGACGTTGCCGACCGGTGCGACGGCGTGGGGGCGTCCGGGATCACCCTCGTCGTCGAGCAGGTTCCACATGGGTGCCTCCGTGGTGTTCTCTCGGGCTCTGTGCTGCTCGGTCGCGGCTCTGCAGGACAAGCGGTCTAAGGAATTACACGCGTGTCGTTCGGCCTGCGTCAAGCCAGGTCGTGATATCCGCCTCATCCGAACGGGTGAACTTAGGCTGGACCCATGCCCGAGCCGTCCGTCGCCTCCGTCCACGCCCATCTCGCACGGGACGCCCGGCCCAAGATCACCTGGTACGGCGACGATGGCGAGCGGGTCGAGCTGTCCGGGCCGGTGCTCGCCCAGTGGGTGACCAAGACGGCCAACCTGCTCGTCGAGGAGCTGGATGCCGGCCCGGGGTTCCGCGTGCTGCTCGACCTGCCGGGGCACTGGCGGTCCGTCGTCTGGGCGCTCGGCGTGTGGCGGGTCGGGGCCTGCGTGGTCGTGCCTGCTCCGACCGCTCCCTCCCCGTCCGTCGCCCTGCCGTCGTCGGTCCCGCCTCCCCGTGCCGCGCACGACGAGGACGCCGACGCCGTGCTGACGAGCTCGCCGTCGTCCTGGCCGGGGGCGCGTGGTGTCGTCGCCGTGGCGTTGCCTGCGCTGTCCCGCTCCTTCCCCGGCCCGCTGCCGACCGGCGCGATCGACGGCGCCGCGGTCCTGTCCTACGGCGACGCGCTCGGGTACGTGCCGGCGACGGACCCGAGCTTGCCGGCGCTCGTCGGGCCGTCAGGTACCGTGACGCACCGCGACGTGGTGCGGCCCGGTGGGCCGTCCGGGCGCGTCCTGCTGGAGACAGATGGAGCCCTGCTCGACGATCTGCTGCGGCAGGTGCTGGACGTGCTGGCGGCGGGCGGTTCCGTGGTGCTCGTCGGCGGTTCGTTCGCCGCGGGTCTGCGCGACGATGACGCGCAGAGGGCACGGCTGGTCGCTGGCGAGCGGGTGACGGAGTAGGCCGCACGCCGCGGACACCGACGACACGGGGGGTCATGCCATGGGACTGACGGATGTCCCGTTCCTCGTCCTGCTGGCGGCGGTCACCGTCGGGGCGACGGTCTGGATCGCCGTGCGCCCCCCGACCCGGCGGGGCGCCGGCGGGGCGCTGGCGAGACTGGCCACCCAGGTGGTGGTCAGCGGGCTCGTCCTGCTCTCGGTGGCGGCCGTGCTCAACCGGCAGAACGAGTGGTACGCCAGCTGGGCCGACCTGTTCGGCTCCGGCTCCCCGGTCGTGCGGTCGGACCAGGGCGGAGCCGGTGCCCAGGAGGCACTGCGCCAGGCACCCACCGGTCCGGGCCTGTCGACGCCGACGGCGACGCCGAGCCAGCTGCCGCCGCTGCCGTCGCCGGGTCAGCGGGACCAGGCCTTCACCATCACCGGCGCGGCCAGCGGCCTGACGGGCAAGGTCCTGGTCAGTCTCCCGGTCGGGTATGGCGACCCCGCCAACGCCGGCAAGACGTACCCGGTCATCGAGGCCTTCCACGGCTACCCCGGCGCTCCGGAGGTGTGGATGCAGGGCGTCAACCTCGTCCCATCGCTGGACACCTTGGCAGCCCAGGGCCGGATCGGCCCCGTCATCGTCATCGCGCCGCAGATCGAGTTCCCGGCCGGCCGGGACACCGAGTGCGTCAACGGCAAGCCGGGCCAGCCGCAGGTGGAGACCTGGCTGGCCAAGGACGTACCGGACGCGCTGGCCGCCCGCCTGCGGGTGTCCCGGGACCGCACGTCCTGGGCCACCCTCGGGTTCTCGTCGGGCGGCTGGTGCGCGGCGATGGTGACGATGCTGCACCCCGACGTGTTCGGCGCCGGCGTCATCCTCAGCGGCTACATGGCGCCGATCTTCAGCCCCGGCTACGTCCCGTTCCACGCCGGCGACCCGGCAGCCAAGCGCTACCAGCTCGTGGCGCTCGCGGCGTCGGCACCGCCACCGGTCGCCCTGTGGCTCCAGACGAGCAAGGCCGACGCGCTGTCCTACTCCTCCAGTGCGGCCCTGCTGCGTGCCGCCCGCGCGCCGCTGTCGATCCAGTCGCAGGTCGACCTGACCGCCGGCCATCGCATCTCCGTCTGGGCCGACGCCGTGCCCACCGCACTGACCTGGCTCGGCGCGACGGCCCACGGGTTCCGCCCCTGAGACCTCAGGGCACAGGGTCCGCGAGCGGGGTAAGCGTCCCGTCCGCGCCGAGGGTCCACGCCCAGACGGCGTCGTTGCGTGTCAGCACGGACCGAGGGGGCCCGGAGATGCGCTGCTGCCACTGCGTGCCCACCACGTTCGGCACGAACGGCACCGCGTTCGGGTCGAAGCCGAGCGGCGTCGGGTCCTCGGACAGGACGATCGGCGTGCCGCCCCAGGACCGCGCCACCTGTGCCAGCTGGTCCTGCGACGGGTTGTCGGTGAACTCGACGACGTCCACGCCGCACACCACGCGCAGCGTCGCCAGGTACTTCCACGGCGCCGACTTGACCCAGACGACATGGTCGGCGCCGACGCGGCCCAGGGCTGCGCACGTCTCGTCGACCAGCGTGAGCTGGCCACCCAGCTCCCGGTGCCAGGCCACCGGGAACCACGTGGTGACCGGGACGGCGATCATCCCGATCGCCACCAGCGCGGCCGGGACACGCCACTGCCAGGAACGGCGCCGCCATGCGGTCGCCACGGCCAGCACCGCGAGCAGCACCGCGGTCGGCAGTGCGACGGGCAGCAGGCGCCGCACGGCCCAGACCTGGTCCGGGGTGATGGCGGGGGTGACGAGGTAGAGGACCGACCCCGCGACGGCCATGGACGCCAGCACGGCGGCCGGGACGTCGCGACGCGCGACGATCCGGCGCACCACGACCACCGCGCCGACGACCGCGGCAACGACGGTGGACCAGCCGAGGTACCACGCCAGCCAGGTCACCGTCAGCTCGTCGTAGGTGCGCGTCCCGTCCACCGGCAGCCCCTCGGCGGCCTGGAGCTCCGCGATCTCCTGCGCCGTCGCGCCGCCGGGGGCGGCGCCGTGCACGGTCAGCCAGAGCGGCCGCGAGGCCAGGGCGACGAACCCCACGACGACGAGCGCCTGCCCCACCCGCCCCAGGGCCACCCGGTGCGCAACCAGCAGCCGGCGCACCCACTCCCGTAGCCGGGAGTCCAGCACCGCCGCAACGGTCACGAGCAGCGCCGCCGTCCCGCCGAGCAGCAGCGTCAGCTGGTGGCCGAGGTCGTGCAGGTAGCTGGGTGACAGGGTCACCAGGTCGACGAGGCCGAGGGCCGCGACCGCGCCCATGGTGCCGAGCGAGACGGCGGCGTACCGGGCCAGGCGCCGCCGCTCGTCGGGCCGGGGGGCCGCGAGCACCACGCAGGCCAGGCCGAGCGCTGCGCCCGCGACGACGAGCGCGCCGTCGATCCGTGCGGCGGCGGCCGCACCCACCATCCCGCCGGCCAGTGCGAACGCGCCCCACGACGGGCGGTCGCGCGCCCCGGCGAGCAGCGCGACGCCGCCGAACGTCAGCGCCAGCACCAGCGGCTCGGTGTAGGCCGAGCGCGTGAAGGCGAGCACGGGAAGGCAGACCGCCACGCCGACCGCCGCCAGCAGCGCCCACGGCGGCGCCATGAGCCGCCGCCCGACCGCGAAGACGGCGACGATCGCCACCGCCCCCACCAGCACGTTCGCCCACAGCACCGCGGCGTGCCCGCCCGCCCAGCCCACCGTGGCCAGGAGCGCGGGCAGTGCGCTGTTGCCCTGCGAGAGCAGCACGCCTCCGTGCACGGTGAAGCCGTCCGTCCCTGCGCTCGCGCCCGCCACCGCACCCTGGAGCGCCGAGCCGACAGGGATTCGCGCCGACGGGTGATCGACCAGCCACCAGGCCTTGAGCGTGAGGAAGCCGGGGTCGCGCGCGACGACGAGGTACTGGCCCGACGTGGCCACGCCCCACCAGCTCCAGCCGCCGACCAGTGCCAGCAGGCCGGCGACCGGCCCGACCCGGCTCCCTGCCGGCGCCGCGGGCACGAGGCGCCACGTCACAGCGACCAGCAGGATCCAGGCGGGCAGCACGACGAACGGTCGGAACTGGCCGAGGAGCGTCGCACCCAGGGCCGGCAGCGTCAGGCAGCCGAGGACGACCGGCAGGCGGTCAGGCAGCTCGACGACCAGCCGGACGGCCCACCCGCCCCGCCCGACCGAGGTCGCCCGAACCGCGTGCGACCTCGACGCCGCAACAACCTTGTCGACCACGGCGCTATGCAATCATCGATTCCCGGTACTTCCCGCCACTGGCGTGCCACCCGCGCTCGGGGAACCCACCCGTCGCAGGAGCGCGCGTCGGGCGGAACCCGCCCCGCCCGTTCCTTCGGGGACGCATCCGACCAGCACGCTCGCCGCCACCTGACCAAGGAGATCCGTGACCCGGAGCACGAACCGGCTGCCCCCGCTGACCTGGTGGGCGACGATGCGCTGGGCCGCCCTCGCCCCGCTGCTGCCGCCGGGACGCCCGGCGAGGGTCGTCGAGCTGGGCTGCGGCCTCGGTGCGTTCGGCGCCCGCCTGGCCCAGGCGTACGGGGACTACGTCGGTGTCGAGCCCGACCCTGGCTCCGCCGCCGTGGCCCGCGCCCGGGTCGCCCCCTGGTCGGGCCAGGTGGTTCCGGGCATCGACGACCTGCCCGGGGCGGCTGCGGAGCTCATCTGCGCCTTCGAGGTGCTGGAGCACCTGCCCGACGACGTGGCCGAGCTGCGCCGCTGGTGCCGCCTGGCCGCGCCGGGTGCGCTCGTCGCCATCTCGGTCCCGGCGGAGCCGGAGCGGTACGGCGCATGGGACGAGCGGGTCGGGCACTACCGCCGCTACACGCGGGAGGGCATCGCGGCCATGCTCCGCGCGTCGGGCGTCGAACCCGTCACGGTCACCCAGTACGGATACCCCTTCGGGTACGCCCTCGAGGGCGCGCGCAACGCGGTCGCCCGACGAGCCGACGACGACGTGCACGGCGTGCCGATGACCCGGCGGACCGAGAGCTCCGGACGACAGCGGCAGGCCAGCAGCGCGGCGATGGGCATGGTGCGGGCCACGGTGTCGGCACCGTTCGTCGCCTGGCAGCACGGGCACCCGGACCGTGGGCCCGGGATCGTCGCCAGCGGGCGGGTCCTGGGCGCCTGACCCCTACGCCGGCGTCGTGGCGACGGGTGTCCGCCGGTGGAGGAGGTACCCGGCGGTGGCCATGAGGACGTCGGTGGCGGTCTGCAGCACGCGGGTGAGGAGGACGAGCGCCACGACGGATCCGGCGGGCAGGGCGCCGGCCAGCAGCACGCCGAGGACCAGCTCGCGCGGGCCGAGGCCCGCCGGCGCGACGACGACGAGGTAGCCGGCCACCCAGGCGACCGCGTAGGCGCCGATCACGGTGAGCAGCGACGGGCGGGCGAGGCCCAGGCCGAGCCCCAGTAGCCACACCTCGACGCCGACCACCGCCCAACCGAGCAGCGCCCAGCCGGCCGCGGCCGCGGTCCCCCGGCGTGTCATCGGCTGCTCGAGGGGCTCGCGCCGGAGCACGCGCATCGCCAGCGCCAGCAGGCGGTTGAGCACGGCCGGCGCCAGGAGCACCAGCGCCACGGGCAGCGCGAGCCACAACCAGCCGTGGCCGGGGAGGGAGCGGCCCGCCCGGACGAGCAGCGGCACCGCCGCCACGAAGCCCGTGCCGACCCCCACGGCCGTGGCGACCGCGATCGCGCTGACGGAGCGACGGCGTGGGATCTGCCGGTCCATGCCGAGCTCGCTCACCGCCACCATGTGCCATACACCGCCCGGCACGTACTTGCCGAGCTGGCTGACGAAGAACAGCTCGAACGCCGCGCGGACCGGCAGCCTCGACCCGAGGTTCGTCAGCACGGCCCGCCAGCTCGCCATGGTGCACACCAGGTAGACGAGGTTGACCACGGCGGCCAGGAGCACGTAGCGGAGCGGGAGGCGGTGAAGGGCGAGCGCGATGCTGTTCCAGTCACGCGCCAGCGCGTAGCCGGCGCCGGCGAGCGCGACGACGGCGAAGCCGGCGCGGACCCACCGGGACCGCAACGCGCCGAGCACCCGCGTCACGCCTGTCTCACCGCCGCCCTCCCTCGCCACCGGTCGCCGCCCGAGCGGCACGGGGGCCGCCGCCTCGGGGCTCATCATGGGGCCGTCGCCGACAACCCGCCGCGCAGGCGCGCGTCGAGGTCGGCCACCACGTGGGTCGGTGTGAACGCCGCGTCGGCGAGGCGCCGTGCGGCACGTCTGAGGTCGGCAAGCCGTTCGTCGTCGGCCGCGAGCGCACGCAGGGCTTCGGCCAGCGCGACGGGATCCCCGGCCGGGACGAAGACCGCGGCCTCGCCCAAGGCGCGGCGCTGCGGCGGGGTGTCGCCCGTGACGATCGCACAGCCGGCCGCGGCCCCCTGGTACACCTTCGTCGGCACCACCGTGAACGCCTTGTCCGTGGTCCCGAAGATCCCGAGGCACACGTCGTGCCGCGCCACGAGCGCCGGGAGCTCGTTCGCCGGCACCCACGCCAGGCGCCGGATGCCGGGCGTCCCGCGCAGCAGGTCATCGACCGCCGGGCCGTCCTGCCCGTCGCCGACGACCGTCGCCGTCACGGCGCCGCCGAGCGACCGCAGGGCTTCCGCGATCGTCATCGTGCCCTGCAACGGGGTGAACAGCCCGAAGAAGACCACCGACAGCGGGCCGCCCGGGTTCGTCGTGCCGGCAGCGTCGGGACCGGTCGTGCGCCGCGCCGCGAACCACCGCTCGTCGGCCCCGACCGGCACGACGACGGTGCGCACCCGGACCCGCGGCGGCAGCTCCGCGAGGCGTTCGTCGGTGTCGACGACGACGAGGTCGGCCCGCCCGAGGGCGAACCGGTCGAGCGCCTGCAGGAGCCGTCGCTTCGCGGCGCCGCCGATGCCCCGATCGGCCGCGGTTCCGGCACCGGAGACGAGGAAGTCGAGGACGACCGTCGCCGGCCGGGTCAGCAGTCGGACGAGGCCCACGTCGAACTGCCCGAGGTGGCCGACGACGACCACGTCGGGCCGGGCATTCGTCCGCACCCGCCGCCGCAGGCGTGGCACCAGCCGCCACCAGGCGCGTCCGACCGCCCCGACGAGCAGCGGTAGGCCGGCCGCGTGCCGCAACGCCTCGACCCGTCTCGCGGTGTCGATGCCGAGCGGCTCGACGACCTCGTCGACCCGCCAGCCGCGCGCCATCATCCCCTCGAGGAGCACGCGGATCCGGGGGTGCGCGTCGGCGTCATAGGTACCCGCCGCCAGCAGCGACGGTCCGCGAGGCGACCCGGGCGCATCGTCGGTCACCTGCGGTACTGGATTTCCTTGATCCGCTCCAGCTCGTCCTCGATCAGGGCGCGGTTGGTGCGTTGCAGGTCGGAGAGCACACCGAGCGCCAACGCGAGCAGCGCGGCGACCGCCATGATCGCCCCGAAGATGAGCGACTGGACGTTGCCAGCCTTGCCGTCCCGCGCGATCCACAGCACGAGGAACCGCACCATCGGGACGAGCGCCAGCACCCCGAAGACCGCCGCGAGCGTGGTGAAGACGACGTACGGCTTGTACATGACATAGCTGCGGACGATGGCCGAGCCGGACCGCGCCATGTGGTCGAACGCGTTGCGGAACAGCCGCGAGGGGCGGGTCGGGGCCTTCGTCTCCACCGGGACGCTCGCGATCCGCAGCCGCTTGTGCCCGGCCTGGATGATCGTCTCCATGGCGTAGCTGAAGTCGGTGACGATGTTCAGCCGCAGCAGGGACGCCCGTGAGTAGGCGCGGAAGCCCGACGCGGCGTCCGGCAGGTTCGTGTCCGCGGCAGCGTTGACCACCGCCGTGCCCACGCGCTGCATGAGCTTGCGGAACGGCGAGAAGTGGTCGATCGTCGCGGTCTGCCGGTCGGCGATGACGATGTCGGCGGTGCCGGCGACGATCGGCGCGACGAGGTCGCCGATCCGCTCCTGCGGGTACTGGTCGTCGCCGTCCGTGTTGACGACGATGTCGGCGCCGTGCGCCAGGGCGTAGTCGACCCCGTCCCGGAAGGAGCGCGCCAGCCCCGCGGTGCGGGCGTGGCGCACGATGTGCTGCACGCCGTGCGACCGCGCCACCTCGACGGTGCGGTCCGTCGAGCCGTCGTCGATGACCAGGACCTCGACGCGGTCGATCCCGTCGATGACGTCCGGGATCGCCTTGAGGACGGCCGGGAGGGTCTCCTCCTCGTTGAGGCACGGGATCTGGACGAAGAGCTTCACGCGAGCACTCCCACCCCCACTAGGCCATCACGGCACGTCGGCTTGGACCAGCATGCCGCACCGCGCACCCTGCGACCGTCGGGCGGCTCTGCGCCGTGGGCTAGCGCAACGACGACGCGCGGCGAGCGGGTGACGGGGCAGGCCGGAGGCCGTGGGCACGGCTTCAGCCGCGGCCCGCCCTCGTCAGACGTCGAACGGCACGCAGCGGCACGGTCACCCGCCAGGACAGAGTGGCTCGCAGGGCCTGCGTCTGCTGGACAGCGGCTTCGAACCGCGCTTCAGCGGCGAGCCGGGCCGCCTCGGCGGCTGCCACGGTCGCGTCGACGTCCCTGACTCGCTCCTGCGCCCCGGCCCAGCGCAGTTCCGCCGCGGCCAACGCCTCCTCGCGAACGGCCAGTGCCGCGAGCAGGTCGGTGACCTGCTCGCGCCTGGCCTCATCGACGATCGCGCCGTCGTCCTCCGGGTGCGCTACCACGGCCGCCTCCCCTGGGGCGATCGACGGGTCATGACCGCGTCCTGCTGGAAGATCCACGCCGCCTGACGGAGCTCCACAATCGCGGCGACCTCTGGGACGACGCGAACGAGCTCGTTGGTCCGGATGTCGAGCATGTACATACGCCAGCTCGCGGCGAGGTCCCTGACGTCTTCGGGGTCCAAGTGCTTCACCTCGAGCATCATCGCGACGTCGTCCAGCTGGGCAAGGAAGTCAGCGCCCCCGTCGAGGACGAGCCTCTCGGCACCCTCGACGTCGATCTTGATGCACGCTCGGCGTTCGCCTGCCCCCGCGAAGTAGGCGTCGAGGGTCGTCGTCGGAACGGTGATTCGTTCGAGCGGCCCCTCGTCGCCGGGAATCGTGGCGAGCCGCGACTGGCCGGACCACGCGGTGTCGACGAGGAACTCCACCTGCCCCTCGGCGTCCGAGAGTGCCTTCTCCACGATCGCCACCGACATCCCCGCCTCGTCGATCGTCTGACGCAAGTAGGGAACCAAGGCTCTGTTCGGTTCGAAGGCGACCACCCTGGCGGAGGACGGCAGAGGGATGTCGAGCAACATCTCCCCATAGTTCGCGCCCACGTCGAGGATGAGGTCCCACTCGGACGCGGCCACCAGTCGTGTCCACAGCTCGTGGGAGCCGGCGTTGAGGTCCCCGTTGGTCGCCATGAACGCCTGCGCGCGGCCATCATCGACATCGAGGTGGATGCGGTGGCCACGACGGGTCACGAAGAGCGTCATCGGCTCTCAGACACCCCCCCGTTGAACGACTCCGGGCAGCATAGAGCACCGCCCGATCCGACCGTCATGCTGCCCGTCGTCGCACCAGCGCGCCGATGCGCGCACGCAGCTGTCGGGCGCGAGACCTCAGCAGCCGGGCGTGGATCTCCTCGTTGGCGGCTCGTAGCACGGCGTTCTCGGCATAGATCGGGGCGCAGGCCGCCCGCTCTCGTGCCAGGTCCGCATGCGCCCGGACGGCACTGTCCATCTGTTCGGCGAACCGGGCATGTGCCTCGGACAGTTGCGACGACGCGTCGGCGACGATCGCTCCCAGCAGGTGCGCCGGAACAGGTCGGGGACTCCGTGCCGTCAATGTCCCGAAGAGTTCCCGGATCCCGGTGTCGAACGCTTCGCGCCGCTGTGGACCGGCGAACTCGGCGCGCGCCTGCGCGACGAGCCTGGCTCCCAGACCCGGATCGTCCCGCAACGCCCTGATCGCGTCCGCCAAGGTGCGCGCGTCGCCGGGCGGATAGGCGAGGCCCGTCCGCCCCGTCGTCATGTACTCCGCTGGGCCCCCCGCGTCGGCGTAGATCACGGGCAGCCCGAACGCCGTAGCCTCGAAGGGCACCCGACCGAAGGCCTCTGCGTGCGACGTGACGGCGATCGCGTCGGTCCCGCCGTACGCCGCGGCACGGTCGTGGAGCTCGCCGCGGAACTCGACGCGGTCGGCGACGCCGAGCCGCGCCGCCAGCGCCTCGAGGACGCCTCGCTCTGCACCGCCGTCGGGGCCGACGAGCGCCAGGTGGACCGGCGCGGGGTCGTCTCGCAGGAGCGCCAGGGCTTCGACCGCGTCCCGCTGCCCCTTCCCGGGTACCACGGTGGCCACGATCGACACCGTCCAGGGCCGGGGCCCCGGGCTGGCATGAGCGGTCGCGGTCTCGATGACGGGCGCGGGGTGCAGCACGCGCACGTCGGCCGCGTCCGGCCCGAAGAGGTAGTCGCGCACCGACCGGGAGTTCACGACGACCACGTCGGACAACGACGTGACGACCGCCGCGAACTCCGCCCGCCCCCAGGGATGGACAAGACCCTGGTCGATGTCGCCGAACTCCCGGACGAACCAGACGTGCGGCAGGTCGAGGGCCGCCGCGGCCAACGCCGCGTGCGGGACCACACTCGTCTGGGTCAGGACGATGTCCGCGCCCACCGATCCAAGGGACCGGAGAACGGTCGCGTCGACGAACCGGCGAGAGGTGGTCGCCTCACCGGTGTCGGCCTCCACGGCGACGGGTCCCATCCACCACGGGAGTGCATCGATCACGTCGACCGACGAGCCGAGCGCTGTGAGTGCCACGCGGAGGCCGTCGTCGGGAAGCGGTACCACCGTGTGCACCATCCCGCCTTGACGCACCAGGCTCTCCACCATCTCGGTGTGGCTGCGCTCGGCGCCGCTCAGGCCCCCGCGGTGCACCAGTGCCGCGACGGTGCGGCACCGGGCGGCCGGGGTGGCGTACAGGGTCGTCGCCGGTAGCAGCCCAGCAAGGCCGGGCATCGGCCCCCCCGTGGTCGTCTCGCGCCAGGTCGACGAGACGTCGTCGAGCAAGAAGGTGCGAAACCCACGCCCCACGAGACCCGCGACGACCGGTACGCCGACCTCGTCGGCGCGCCACGCCACGCCACCGCCGATGACGGCGAAGAGCCGGCAGTCGTCGAACCGGCCGAGCAGCGGGTCGAGCGTCGCGAGCGCTGCAGTCCCGGCCACACCTGCGCCGAGCCGCACGACGAGCCTGACGCCATGCAGCCGGGCGACCTGGGGTGCGCTCATCGCCTCGGCGAAGGCCCGAGCGTCAAGGGCTCCGTCGACCGTGACGACCGCATCTGCGCCGTTGCACACGGTCCTGAACAGCGCGCCACCGATCGTCGCATCGCCGACGACGGCAGGGCGACCCGGTGTCACCTCGATGTCGACACGCCGATGACCTGGACGGATGACGACATGCTCCATCGAGTCGCTCCTCATCGGCGGGATTCAGGGCACGTCGGCTTGGACCAGCCGGCCCGCGCCACGCACGGTCAGACGGCCGTCGGCGGCCGGGGCGAGAGCCGCCCGGCCACGGGCCAGGGTCAGGCCGCCGTCCGCTGAGCTCGCGACCGTGACCTCGCCCTCGAGGCAGAGCAGGATGCGCGGGCCGCGACCGGGCAGGGGGTGGTCCTCCGCGTCGGCCAGGTCGGTGACCGACAGCTCGAAGTCGTCCACCGGCGCGTAGAACACCTTCGTGGCGCCGTGGAAGAGCTCGGGGGCGATCCGGATCGGCGGGGCGGCGACGTAGTCGACGTTGCGCAGCAGCTCGGGGATGTCGACGTGCTTCGTCGTCAGTCCGGCCCGCAGCACGTTGTCCGAGCTGGCCATGATTTCGACGGCGACCCCGTGCAGGTACGCGTGCACGCCGCCTGCCGGCACGAACATCGCCTCGCCCGGCAGGAGCGTTACCGGGTTGAGCAGCAGGCTGATGACGACACCGGGGTCACCGGGGTGCTCGGCCTGGAGGAGCGCGACGGTGCGGTCCGCCCGCGGCGAAGGTGAACCGGCGGCGACGCGGAGCGCCGACGCGGCGGCCAGCTCGGCCACCTCGCCCGGCGACGGCCGGGACACCGGGTCCAGCAGGTGGGTGAAGGCGGCCCGGATGCCCTCGGCCGACGGGTGCGCCACGAGGAGCTCGTGCAGCTTCGTCGCCAGCGGCGTGTCGAGGCCGGCGAGCAGCTCCGCAGCCCGACGCGGGGCCCGGAACCCGCAGAGCGCCTCGAACGCCGTCAGGGCGAAGACCAGCTCGGGCTTGTGGTTGCGGTCCTTGTAGCTGCGCTGCGGCGCATCGAGCGGGACACCCGCCGCGTCCTCCTCGTCGTACCCGGCCCGGGCGCGCTCGATGTGCGGGTGGACCTGGAGGGACAGCGGGTGCTCGACGGCGAGCACCTTGAGCAGGTACGGGAGCTGAGGGCCGAAGCGTGCCACGACGTCGGCACCCAGGACCGCCTCCGGGGCGTCGGACACGACATCGACGAGCGAGCGCGCTCCGTCGTCGGCGACCTGCGACGGCGCGGCGGGATGCGCGCCGAGCCAGGCCTCGGCGAGCGTGGCGTCGGTTCGCCCGAACAGCGCCTGCAGGATCGAGGACGAGCCCCAGGCGTACGGCTGCGTCGCCTCGGTGATCCGGAACACGTGCACCTCGTCGTCGGGAACTGCGGTGTCCAGGATCGTAGTCGCCGATTCGTCCCGGCCCTGCGGCTGGGGCCAGACTGGGTTCCCATGCGCGGCATCATCCTGGCGGGCGGGTCCGGAACCCGGCTGCACCCGATCACCCTCGGCGTGAGCAAGCAGCTGGTCCCGGTCTACGACAAGCCGATGATCTACTACCCGCTGTCGACCCTCATGCTGGCGGGGATCCGGGACGTGCTGGTGATCACGACGCCGCACGACGCCGAGCAGTTCCACCGGCTCCTCGGCGACGGCTCGCAGTTCGGCATCTCGATCTCGTACACCGTGCAGCAGGTGCCGAACGGCCTGGCGCAGGCCTTCGTCCTCGGCGCGGACTTCGTCGGGACCGAGTCGGCGGCGCTGGTGCTCGGGGACAACATCTTCTATGGGCCCGGGCTCGGCACGACGCTGCAGCGGTTCGGCGACGTCGACGGCGCTGCCGTGTTCGCGTACCGGGTCGCGGACCCCACGTCGTACGGCGTGGTGGAGTTCGACGAGAGCGGGCGGGCGCTGTCGCTCGAGGAGAAGCCCGCGCGGCCGAAGTCGAGCTACGCGGTGCCCGGGCTGTACTTCTACGACAACGACGTCGTGGCGATCGCCCGGGACCTGCAGCCCTCGGCGCGTGGGGAGTACGAGATCACCGACGTCAACCGGGAGTACCTGCGCCAGGGTCGGCTCCAGGTCGAGGTGCTCCCCCGCGGCACCGCGTGGCTGGACACCGGCACGTTCGACTCGCTGCTCGAGGCCTCCGACTTCGTCCGGACGATCGAGTCGCGGCAGGGGATGAAGATCGGGGCACCCGAGGAGGTCGCCTGGCGACGGGGGTTCCTCACGGACGACGAGCTGCGGGTGCGGGCGGAGGAGCTGGTGAAGTCCGGGTACGGGACGTACCTGCTGGGACTAATCGACTGACCTCGGTCGCGACGCCTGCCACCGACGGGCCGTCGACCGGTCGGGAGGCCGAGATGGGTGAAGCCGCGACCACCTACTACGATCGAGCCCATTCGGCAGTGATCCCGAACCCGCGCGAGGAGACCATGGCAACGGCGACGACCGGCGCAGCGAGGTGGCTCCGCTCCCGCGAGGTTGAGTTGGATTCGCGACGAAATGGGCTGAACCTGCTCCGGCTCGTATTTGCCGCGATGGTCCTCGTTGCGCACGGCTGGTACATCTCTGGAAAAGGTGTCGGGCCACAGCTCAACGGCGAGAACTTGGGCGGTTGGGCGGTGTTCGGGTTCTTTGCGATCAGCGGCTACCTGATCACGGGAAGTCGAGTGAAGAACACGGTCGGCACCTACCTCGTGCACCGCATCGCGCGCATCTTCCCCGCCTTCATCGTTTGCCTGTTCGCCACCGCGTTCGTGTTCGCGCCGATCGCCTACATCCACCAGCGGCACACGATCGACGGATTCTTGACGACGCCGATCCAGCCGCTCACCTACGTCCTTGTCAATTTCGGCCTGAAGATCCAGACGTACCAGGTCGCCGGGACCCCGACGGGCGTCCCGTATCCGGGGGCATGGGACGGTTCGCTGTGGAGCCTGTACTACGAATTCATCTGCTACCTGATCGTCGGCGCGCTGCTGACCCTCGGTTTCGTGCGTCGCCGTGCGCGCTGGCTTGCCCTCGCGTGCCTCGCGTCGATCGCGGGATATGCGGCCATCCCGTGGATCAACTCCTACATCGGCAAGAACGGCGACGTCTTCTACCTGACGAAACTGCTGCCGTTCTTCTTGGCCGGCGGATTCTTCTACCTGGTGCGTGGCCGAATCCCGCTCAGCTGGCCCGCTGCCGTCCTGTCGCTCGCGGCCGCGCTGGCCCTGGTGATCAGCCTTCCCCGCGTCGGACCTCAGATCGCGGCTCCACTTCTCACGTACTTCGTGCTGTGGCTGGGTGCCGTCTTGCCCTGCCCAGACCTCGTGCGACGACATGACGTCTCGTACGGTGTCTACATCTACGCATTCCCGGTGCAGCAGCTCTTCGCCGTCGCGGGCCTGGCGACCGTCCTGGCACTGCCGGTCTTCGACCTGCTGGCGCTGATCGCGGTCGTTCCGCTGGCGGCCGCCAGTTGGCTCTTGATCGAGCGGCCCGTGATGCAACGAGCACGCCGCGCCACACGCCTGCCTGCGCCGGCGCCCCGCGAGTTCGTGACCTCAGCACCGGAGGCCGTGACATCTGGGTCGCCCGTGGGCGCATCGGCCGTGGTGGGCGACCCAGCCTGAGCCCTGAGGCACGACTCGGCTCAGCCGAGCGGCGGAAGGGTCTGCTTGTCGATCCACCGGGCCAGCAGGTCGACGCCCGACCGCAGGTCGAAGGCTGGCTCCCATCCCAGGACCTCACGTGCCGCGGAGACGTCCGCCCAGGCGTGACGCACGTCGCCCTCCCGGAACTGGCCGGTGACGTGTGGATCCGGTGCCCCGAACCAGCGCGCGATCAGACCTGAGTTGGGTCAGAGGCCTTAGTGCCTGGCGGTGATCGTGTTGAGGAGGGTCTGGTGGTCGTCGTTGATGGTGGGCGGGAAGGTGCGGACGACGCCGTTGATCTCGATGGTTGCGGAGCGCAGCGGGCGTAGTTCTCGCAGGACCTTCCGGATCGACAGGCCGGTGCGGTCCTGAACGGTCCGGGAGATCGCCAGGGCAGTGAAAACGATCGTCAGGTGGGCTTCGATCGCGTCCCTGGTGCGGGCGAACAGGGGCCTGGCCTGCAGGTCTGTCTTTGACATGCGGAACGACTGCTCGACGTGCCACAGGTCGTGGTAGCTGGCGATGACCTCGGCCGCGGGCATCACGGTGGCGGGGATGTTGGTGAGGTAGCCCTTGAGTCCTGTCACGCGTCGTGCCCTGGCCAGCGCGTTCTCGTCCAGGACGCGGGCGCCTGCGGTGGTCTTGACGAACCGGGGGGTGCGGGCGGTCTTCTGGCCGCCGACCACGGCCCGGGCGCGGTCCTCCTGGGCATTGAGGGTCTTGTTGTCCCGGGCGAACCGCTTGCCGGAGTACGCCCACACGGCCCGCCACGAGGCGGGGTTCTCCTCGGGCGTCCAGACCGGCTCGGCCTTGAGGTTCGTGTCGTTCTCCGGGGTCGAGCCGCGATGCTTGGGGGTCAGGGTGTCGATGATCTGCCCGTCGGCGAAGACCTCGCCGTGCCAGCGGTAGTGGCTGGCCAGGTCCAGGGGCGCGCTGGTCTGCCGGGACCCGACGATGAACGAGAACCCTGCCTCGTCGAGCGCCGTGAGGTTGCTCGCGGACAACATGCCCGCGTCGGCGACCACGACCATGTCCTGGATGCCGTGACGGGCTTGGAACCGGCGGATGATCGGCAGGATCGTCAGCGTCTCGGCCCTGTTGCCCTCGAAGCAGCCGATCTCCAGGGGGAACCCGCGCCGGTCCACGAGCAGGCCGACGACGATCTGCGGGTCGACGCGGCGTTCCTTGGAGAACCCGACCTTGCGCAGGTCGTCTTCCTTCTCGGCCTCGAAGTACAACGTCGTCACGTCGTACAAGACCAAAGAGACATCGCCGCTGGTGGCCGCCTGCGCGAAGCAGGCTGCGGCGATCTGGTCCCGGTAGTGCCCGGACCAGGCGCGGGCCAGGGTGCGCTTGCGGGTCGACAAGCTCGCCGAGGCCCGGCCCAGGCCGGCCAGCACCCGGTCGACATCGGCCAGCGAGGTCGGCTCTACGATCCGGGCAATCACCAGATCCCGGAAACACTCATCCGCGACGACGTTGAACCCGAGGTCGTCGAACACCCCCGCCAGGGTGTCGTACAGCAGCCGTGAGGACGTGCGTCGCACCGTGGGGGCTGCCACCAGCCGCCGCGGAGCAGGACGCGCCGGCACGCCGAACAGGACTGGCAGCGACGGCGCAGCCACCAGCACAGCCGCACGTTGCCAGGCCAGCAACCCCAGCTCGAGCTCGCCTTGGCGATCGTCGGCGAGCAGCTCGTTCGCCTCCGCGATCAGCAAGCCGAGCTCAGCCTCGTCATGCGCCGAGCCGACATGGCGCACGATGCGCCGGCGCCCGTCGACGGACTCCGCGATCTGCACGGCCGTCGCCCCCGACGCCGTCCGCACCCGTCGAACCCACGCCACACCCCCAACCTACCGGCCTGCTTAGTGCCTTGAACGCGCACTAACCACAACCATCACCACAGGTCAGCGCGCCGCGATCCTTCCAGACGACAAGAGATGACCCAAGTCAGGTGATCAGCCTTCCCCGCGTCGGACCTCAGATCGCGGCTCCACTTCTCACGTACTTCGTGCTGTGGCTGGGTGCCGTCTTGCCCTGCCCAGACCTCGTGCGACGACATGACGTCTCGTACGGTGTCTACATCTACGCATTCCCGGTGCAGCAGCTCTTCGCCGTCGCGGGCCTGGCGACCGTCCTGGCACTGCCGGTCTTCGACCTGCTGGCGCTGATCGCGGTCGTTCCGCTGGCGGCCGCCAGTTGGCTCTTGATCGAGCGGCCCGTGATGCAACGAGCACGCCGCGCCACACGCCTGCCTGCGCCGGCGCCCCGCGAGTTCGTGACCTCAGCACCGGAGGCCGTGACATCTGGGTCGCCCGTGGGCGCATCGGCCGTGGTGGGCGACCCAGCCTGAGCCCTGAGGCACGACTCGGCTCAGCCGAGCGGCGGAAGGGTCTGCTTGTCGATCCACCGGGCCAGCAGGTCGACGCCCGACCGCAGGTCGAAGGCTGGCTCCCATCCCAGGACCTCACGTGCCGCGGAGACGTCCGCCCAGGCGTGACGCACGTCGCCCTCCCGGAACTGGCCGGTGACGTGTGGATCCGGTGCCCCGAACCAGCGCGCGATCAGAGCTGCGGCATCCGCGATCGTCTGGTGCTCACCAGAACCGATGTCGATCGGCGTCGAGCTGGTCTGCGGCGCCGTGGCAGCATCATGGACCGCGCGGGCGACGTCGTCGATGAGGACGAAGTCACGACGCACCAGTCCGTCCTCGTAGAGCGGGATCGAGCGCCCGGCGCGGGCAATCCGGCAGAAGAGCGTCATGATGCCGGTGTAGGGGTTGGAGAACGACTGGCCCGGGCCGTAGACGTTCTGCAGTCGCAGCACGGCGGTCTCGACTCCCTTGGCGTTGGACCAGACCCTGAGCAGATGCTCTTGCGTGAGCTTCGTGACGCCGTACACGCTCACCGGCCAGGGTTCAGTGGTCCGTGCATCCATCGGCGTCGGGAGCGCTCCGGCGTAGTCCCAGTCTCCGGCCGCAAGGCTCAGTGCGGTGCGCTGCGGCGGATGGAAGCGGGTGCCGTCGGACGCCTCCCATACTCCTTCGCCGTACACCGCACGGCTGCTGCACAGAACGATGCGCGACGGCAGGTGGCCGTGCTGCGTCAAGGCGTCCAGCATGCGCGTCGTCCCGACGACGTTGGCCACTGCATGCCGGCTCGACTCCTCGAGGGACTGCCCCGTGCCGGTCTCGGCTGCGAGGTGGATGAGGACGTCGGGCTGCGCGACGCCCAGGACTTCGTCCCACGTCGACTTCTCCGTGACATCCCCGACGACCAGGTCCACGCGGGGATCGAGAGCCTCGGGACGGCTGCGGTCGGGGTGCACCTGGGGATGCATGTTGTCGACCGCGACGACATGGTCGAACGTGTCGGCCAATGCGCTCGAGGCGGCAGACCCGATGAAGCCCGCGCCACCCGTCACCAAGCAGGTGGAAGCACCGTTCGACCGCACCATCAGCCCCTCTTCTCGTGTGCTCGACCGTTGGCCGGCCGAGTGGAACTCTGCTTCGGCTCCATGTCGCGCACCCGCGCGGGCCGCTCGAACGCGAAGCGCAGCAACGCCTTCCGTGCCGCGGCGTCGCCGGATCGGATCGCCTGAGCCGACAGGGTCAGCGCGAGCGCACGAGACGACCAGTGCCACCGTGCGGCGCGGGCAGCCCGCACCCAACCGTTGTCCAGCGCCTGCTTCTCCGCAGCCGCGAAGTACCGCCGCTCGCCATCGAACCGTTTGCCGCTGCTGGCAGCAGCAGACGATGCCGAGCCGGTGTGCCTTCGGTACTGGAAGCACACCCCAGGCAGTCGCAGCAGACGGCCGCCCGCCGAGACGATGTCCACGATCAAGGCCAGGTCCTGAATGATCGGCAGGTCGTCGCGGAACCCATGGGACTCCACGACGCTGCGCCGGAATGCCAGCGACGGCCAGTACAGCCAGTTCGACCTGATCAGTGATGCGGCGAGCGACTCGCCGGCGAGCAGCAGCGGAGTGTCACCACCAGGTGCCACCCACCGCTTGACACGATCCCCCAGGGGAAGGCTCACCGCACCGCGCTCGTCGATCACCTCCACGCCCGGCTGGATCACGTCCGCCTCGGGGTACTGCTGATGAGCTGCGAGCACCGTCTCGACGTAGCGCGGGAGCATGATGTCGTCGCAGCCCATGAAGACCACGAACTCGGTCTCCGCCTCCGCAAGGCAACGCCGGTAGTTCCCGGTGATCCCGATGTTCGCCTCGTTGCGCAGGTACCGGACCCGGTCGTCCACCAACGACGCGAAGTAGGCGGCGACCGAGTCGTCTGGATAGGCGTCGTCGACGACCGTCAGGCGCCAGTCGTCGCTGGTCTGGGCCAAGATCGATTCGATGGTCCGCCGGAGGAGGACTGGATCTCCCCAGAACGGGACCAGGATGTCCAGCACCGCCTCACACTCCTCGTGCCGTGTCCGTCGAGCGGCCGGCCTCGGAGAACACGGGACCGAGAAGGTCGCCCAGCGCTCCAAGGACGTGTTCGGGCCGTGTCGTGTCGATGCAGTGCGCCACCGTCGCGGTGCACGACAGCTTGCAGCCGCCGATGCCCGTTGCCGGCTGCAGCACCCGAACTGCGCTCCCCCACGGCGCATACCGGACCGGGCTGTTGCGGTGGGCAGGGTCACCGTCTGCCGGGTGAGGCGAGATGACCACCGTGGGGACGCCGATCGATGCGGCGATGTGGGCTGGGCCGCTGTCGTTGCCGACGAACGCCGTGGCCGCCGCCAACAGACCCGGAAGGTCGCTCAGTGGCGCACCGACCGCGGCACGGACCCGGTCCCCGAGCCCTTCGCTCAGCGCAGCGATCCGGTCCGCGTCGGACCGTGACCCAGCGAGGACCACGTCGAAGGTCGACGTGCGGAGCACTCGCTCGATCAGCGCGCGCCAGCTGACCGCGGACCACTGACGCTTGGGCTCGTTCGATGTCGTGTGCATCACGACGAACGGATGGGCCGCGCTGGATCGCGCCGCACCAGGGTCCACACCGAAGAACCGGGCACCGAAGCCGTCCCCCACCTCGTCCGGCAGATCGAGTGCACGCATCAGGCTGCGCAGGTGCTCGATCTCGTGCGAAGCCGGAACCGCAGTCTCGATCGGGCACGACAGCAGTCGACCCTCCCGCCGTTCGCGCCCGGTGGCGCTCGGCACGGTCCTCGGCGCGTAGCCCGCGATCGGCGCTTTCGCGCCGACGGCCCACGCGCGCATGTTGAACCCCAGATCGGCGTCCCAACGTGCCAGGACCACGAGGTCGAACCGCCCGGCCAGCAGGGCGCCTTCCCGCATCGCCACGAGCCCGGTCGGGAACGCCGCCGCACGGGCGCGTCCGAGCAGACCACCTGGCCACGGCGGAGCAATGATCGTCGGCACGCTCGATGCGACGAAGTGTTCGATCGGGGCTTTCGCGAACAGCCCCCGGAGCCCGGCTGGCGCCACGACGCTCACCGAGGCGACGTCGGCCGAACCCGCGAGCGCGGTCAGGATGGGCAGGGTCAGGACCCAGTCACCGATCCCGTCCAGGCGGACGACCGCGATCCGCACCGGTCGACCGAGGCGTGCCGACAGCGACGCCAGACGAATGTCCGGCACGTGCGGCACGGCGCGTCGCGAGACGTCGAGGCGCGCGAGACTGGCAAGACGCTCGGCGCGAGTGGGCGCCGGATTCGGGTTCATCAGGTCAGCTCACTCAGCAGTCCGTGGACCGGGCCGATCGGCGACAGGTTCCAACCCGTGATGCTGAACCGGCCGCTGCCGCGCAGCGACACCAGGCCGGCCCGGCCAGGCCCCAGCGAGAACACTGCCGCTGCGGCGGGTGGCAGACCGACCGCGTGCGTGACGAGCGCCTTGAGGAACTGCCCGTGCGAAACCGCGACGCACATCTCGGCGTCCACCGCGGTCAGCAGGTCCCACACGCTCTGTGCCCGGGCCGCGACCGCCGCCGGGGTCTCGCCGGACCCATCAGGGATTCCGTCGGTGAACAGGTTCCAGCCGGGGTGCGCACCACGGAAGACATCGGCGGGCACACCCTCGAGCGAACCGAGGTCCCACTCGAGGAGCAGGTCGGAGGGTGTAGCCGCCAGGCCGGCGACGGACGCGGTCTGTGCCGCCCGACTCAGCGGCGACGTGAAGGCAGCCGTGGCCCGTCCGGCGAGGACTGCGCGCCAGTGCGATGCCTGCGTGCGCCCCTCGTCCGTGAGGGCCGCATCCGATCGGCCGGTGAACGCGCCGGTCGCACTGGCCGTGGTCGAGCCATGGCGGAGCAGGAGCACGTGCCGCGGCGACGGAGAGGCCACGTCAGGCACCGAGAGGTCGCGCGACGCTGGCCCGCGGGACCGCGTACGTGCCTGTGTGGGAGACGGCCTCGGCGGCGGCCCAGTTCGCCCACGTGGCCGCTTCACGGACGTCGGCTCCTTCCGCGAGCGCGACCGCCAACGCGGCCGTCACGGTGTCACCGGCACCGGTGACATCAGCGACGTCACGTGCTTGCGAAGGGATGGAGACCGTCCCGTCCGCGTCGGCGATCAACATGCCGTCGGCGCCGAGCGTGACGACGACGGCGCTGCCCGTGACTGCTCGGATTGCGAGCGCGGCTGCTCGAGGGTCGTCCTCCCCGGTCATGGCACGCGCCTCGTGGTGGTTGGGTGCGATCACCGTGCACCCCGCGAAGCACGCGACGTTCATCCGCTTCGTGTCCACGACGACCGCCGCGCCTGCCTCGCGGGCTGCGCTGATCGCACCGATGGCCACGTCGTCGCTGATGACACCCTTGCCGTAGTCCGATAGGACGATGACGCCTGCACTGCCGAGCCGTTCCCGCACCGTCCTGAGAAAGCCTTCATGACACTCCGGAGGCACGGCTCCGGTTTCCCGGTCGAGCCGCATGATCTGGTGCGAGCGCGCCAGATACCGCGTCTTGGACGTCGTGCACATCCCGGCGGAGCGAAAGATGGCGCCCTCGAGGCCGGATGCCGCGACGAGCGCTTGCACGTAGTCACCGTCCTCGTCCTCGCCGACCACGCCGACGAGCACGGTCGGGTGGCCGAGCGAGAGCGCGTTGGCGGCCGCGTTTGCCGCCCCGCCCAAGGTCCTCGTGGCCGTTGGGTTGAGCACGACGACCACCGGGGCTTCCGGGCTCAGCCGGTTGGCTTCGCCGTTCTCCGACACATCCAGCATGAGGTCACCGACGACGATGACCTCGCGCCTCGCAGGGATCGTCACCCGAGCTCCTCGATCCGCGCGAGCTGTGCCGTCGTGGAGTACCCGTCGACCCGGTCGAGATACACGACTCGGCCACCGTTGGCCTCCACCACCAGGGCTTCGGGCACCCCGGTTGCGGCGTACTCGGCGCCCTTGCAGTGAACCGCCGGACGCAGCCCGGCCAGCAGCCGATCGGGTCGATCGTCGGCCATCACCACCACATGGTCGACGGCCCGGACCGCGGCGAGGTCGTCGATCCGGTCGACAAGTGAGCGGACCGGGCGCGTGGGCCCCTTGAGCCGGCGGACGGACTCGTCGCTGTTGAGGAGCACGACCAGTCGGTCGCCGAGCCCGCGGGCCGCATAAAGGCTCGCCCGGTGACCGGTGTGCAGCAAGTCGAACACCCCGTTCGTCGTGACCAGGTGCTGTCCTGTCTCCTCCAGCCATGCGCGAAACGGGCTCACAGCCTCTTCGACCAGGACAAAGTCGAACCGGTCCGCGCTGGCGTCGTCAGCAAGCTGGGGCCAGTACAGGCGCTCGGCCAGCTGGGCGATCTCGTGGAGCAGCAGGTCGTGCACCTCCTGCACGCGCGCCGTCTCCCCCACCACGCAGCGAAGGACGACGTCGGCTGCCATCGCTGACCGAGGGCCGGTCAGCACCGCCGTGAACGCTCCGGACGCGCGCGCGACCTCGATCGCCAGCCGCACGTTCTCGCTCCGCCCACTGGTGCTCAGCCCGATCACCACATCGCCCGGACGGGCCAGCGCCGCGACCTGGCGGGCGAAGACCTGGGCGAAGGAGTAGTCGTTGGCGATCGCGGTCAACGCCGATGTGTCGGTGCTCAGCGCCACAGCGGCCAGCGGACCGCGGTCGAGAGCCAACTTCCCGGTGAACTCCGCCGCGAAGTGCTGCGCCGAAGCAGCACTGCCGCCGTTGCCGAACACGAGCACCTTGCCCCCGGCCCGGTGGCACTCCGCGATCGCATCGGCGACCGTGACGATGAGCCCCGCCTGATCCGCGGCCGCGGCCGCGGCGAACGAGAGACGGCGCGCCGCGTTCGAGACGAGCGAGACCGAACGCGCTGCCGTTTCGCGATCAAGCCCCACGCCACGCCTCCGAGCATTACCGCACCCACCGGTGCGAACGAGAGAAAGCGGCACGGGCGCCACTGTCAGGTCGACGCCGTGCCCCGAGCCTTGACGATGCTAGACGATCCTGCGTCGAGCACCTGGCAACACCATCAGCCCGCCACCTCGTGGGCCGACTGCGCCGGGTGCCGTAGACCTCCCGTGCGCAGTCCCACCATGTGCACCGCCACCCCGGCCAGGGGGCCGACGGCAAGGGACAGCAACGCACGTGCCGCAAGGTCCAGCGGGACGAAGAGCAACCCCACCGACACCGCACTGGCCGTCAACCAACCTGCGGCGTAGAACCGGTGCTGCGCCAGGGCGAGGGTCCCGGCGCCGGTCAGAGTCAAGATGGCGAGAGTGACGGCGGCCAGAGTCAGCGCACCGAGGAGAAGCCCGCTGACGCGGTAGTCGGGCCCGAAGAACACAGCCATCACCGGGGGGCCCACGAGGCCGGCCACACCCGAGGCGACGAGCCCGGCAACGACGATGACCCCGACGACTCGGACCAACGCCGCAGCACGTCGCCCGCCCGAGCCGATGAGGTAGCTGATCGCCACCCCCTGGAAGGCGTTCAGGGGGATGAGCAGCGGGGCCCGGGTGAGAGAGATCGCCAGCAGGAGGGGCGCTGCCGTCGACCACTCGCCAGCGGACGAACTGAGCCGAAGCAACGTCGGGAACCCCACGACGAGCGCCGCCGACCCGACCGCGGCAGCCATCGCCTGAGCAGCGCGAGCCGCGAGGCGTGGACCTGGGACGTCTGCCCGCGTACGCGCCACCTCGCGCAGCGTCGGTGAGACCAGCATCGTCGCGAGCCAGAAGGCCGTGGACGCGGTGACCGCGATCTCAAGCCCGGCCAGGCTCGCCCCGAGTGCCGCAACCAGGGCCACGATCGCAAGCCGCAGCAGCGACTCACCGCCGATCAGCACGGCCGACATCGACCAGCGACGCCGGCCGGCGAGAGCCCCGACCATGCTCAGGTGCCCCGTGAACGCCAGCGCGCCGACGCACAGGGCTACGACGGCAGTCCGGCTGTAGTGATCCTCGAGCAGCGCCCCAGACCACCAGGGCGACGCTCCCGCGACGACGGCGAGCAGCGCGGCGCCCGTCCCGACAAGCCACGGCAGTACGTGGGCGCCGTCGTGGACGACCCCGGCTCGCCTGGCCAACTCAACCGTCCCGACGGCCCGGGTGCCCTCTTGCTGGACACCGCCCAGGACGCCGAACACGGCGAACAGGAGCGACCAGAACACCAGGAAGTTCGCGTTGGTTGCCGGCGGGAGGCTACGCGCCACGATGATCAGTACGAGGTACCCCGAGGCCGCCGCGGCGATCGCGGCTGCCCCCATCGAGGCAATGCCACCGCGGCCGATCACGGCGCTCTCGTCTGGACGGGCCGTCTGCATGCCGTCCCGGGGGGTGTCCCCTGTCGTGGTCGTGCGATCCTCCCTGGGTCTCGGGCAGCAGATCCTCTCACGCGCAGGAATACGGCCACGGCGACACCACCCACGCCACCCGAACCGGACCGGCGCCCCGGCCGGTCTCGTCGGAACCGGTTCTCGCTACAGTGTCGGCATGCCCGCCACGCCCGCGCGACGACTCCTCATCGTGGTGCCGGCGTGGAACGAGGAGACGACGGTCGGCACGACCATCGCGGAGATCCGGGAGAAGGTGCCCGGCGCCCGCGTGATCGTGGTGAATGACGGCTCGACCGATCGAACGGCTGCCGTGGCGGCCACGGCGGGGGCCATGGTCCTCGACCTGCCGATCAACCTCGGCGTCGGTGGCGCCATGCGAGCCGGGTACCGATTCGCCCTGCGCCATGGGTACGACGTCGCCGTCCAGGTGGACGCCGATGGACAGCACGACCCCGCCCACGTGCACACCCTGCTCGCCGCGATGGACGCGCAGGCCGCCAACATCGTGATCGGTGCCCGCTTCGCAGGGGTCGGGAGCTACCAGGTCCGGGGAGCACGGCGCTGGGCGATGCGGCTGCTGTCGAGCGTCCTGTCCCGGGTGTGCCGGACGAGACTCACGGACACCACCTCGGGGTTCAAGGCGTGCGACCGAGCCGCGATCGCCAGGTTCGCCGCCGACTACCCGGCCGAATACCTCGGCGACACCATCGAGTCGCTCGTCATCGCCGCTCGGGCTGGGCTGAGGGTGCGTCAGGTCGGCGTGACCATGCGCCCACGAGCGGGTGGGCGCCCGTCGCACAACCCTGTTCGCTCCGCGATCTTCCTCAGCCGCGCCCTGCTCGCGCTCCTGATCGCGGTGTCCCGACCCGCGACGGGACCGGATCGCGTGGGAGTCGCCGCGTGAGCGGATACGTGTTCGCTGTCGTCCTGACAGTCGTTCTCCTGGTCCTGCTGTTCTTCCTCATGCGACGGCGGCGCATCCGGGAGAAGTACGCGGCAGTGTGGATCGCGATGGCCCTGGCAGTGGTCGTCCTCGGCGCCTTCCCCAGACTCGCCGTCTGGCTGGCGTCGCTCGCCGGCGTGCAGACACCGGCGAACCTGGTCTTCGCCCTTGCCTTCGTGGTGCTGCTCCTCGTGTGCATACAACTCTCGGTGGAGGTGTCCAACCTCGAGGAGGAGACCCGCACCCTCGCCGAGGAGATCGCCCTGCTCCGGTTCGATGTCGAGCGACTCACCTCGGCAGCGGCCGATGCCCGGCCAGGCGCTCGGGGTGCCGAGGACGGGTCCGCCTGACCAGTGTTTACTGGGGCGGGACGATGTCGTAGATGTAGTAGGTCGTCGTTCCCTCTGTCATCTGTGCCGCGACCTTCACGCACCTTTGGTTGACCGGCGCCTCGGCGAGCACGTGCTTGAGGTTGGTCTGGGCGAACTGGCTGCACGAGTCGAGACGCACCTGGACGACGTCCAGGCGCACAAGCGTGAACTGGGGCGCACTCAGGTCGGCGGTCCAGTTCACGTGCGCGTAGCGGTCCCAGGTGTCGACAGCCGAGCGGGTGGGGTCTAGCGCCTGCCACATCGCAGCGGTCGGCCAGCCCTGGACGCCGCTGTACGCCTCGACGGCTGTCTCTCGGAGCACGGCCATGGCTGCCGGGCCGCCGACGGAGACCCATCCGCCGGGCTCCTGCGCGTCGATGCGCTCGATCGCCCGTCCGACGTCCGTCTTCCGGAGGTCGAGCACCCCCTGATAGAGCGGATTGACCCATCCCGCCACCACGAGCGCGACGACGCCGACCAGGGCCGCGGGCACGGTGGCCCGACCGCGGGAGAACAGCGCCATGGCGACGACGAGGAGCACGATCATCAGCGGCCATGCGAGTGCGTTGACGAGGACCGCCGGGGCCGCCGTCCGCACCCGTGCCCAGACCGCGAGATGGTTGCCGAGCACCAGCAGCACGGTGACAACGGTGGTCCACCATGGGATGCGGCCAGGATGCTCCCGCAGGCGGCCGACGACGAGGGCAAGCAGGATGATCGACACCACGCCATAGCCGATGACGATCCGAGGCATCTCCACCCGGTCGAGCAGCAGCAGGTGGGCGAGCGCATCCCAGCCCGGCACGTAGGTGTATGCGAGCAGAAGTGCCAGCGAGGCGAGCACGCCGACGATCGCCCAATCCATCTCGCGCAGGCGACGCCAGCGGCTCCAGACGAGCCAGCCCGCGGTGGCCACGAGGTAGAACCCGAAGAAGATGAAGCTGGAGCCTTCGGAGGCGTTCCCGGCGAAGCCGGTCACATTCCCGTGCAGCGCCGACGCGAAGACTCCGGCGTACATCGGCGTCCAGGGGAAGTAGGTGGCCCGACCCGTGGACCTCAGACGCTGACCCGGGTAGACCGTGGACGTCACGGTGCGGACCGTGTCCAGGTGGGTGACGAGGAAAGCCCCGACGACCACCACAGCGACCACGGCGGCAATCGCCAGCGGGATGAGGCGCCGCCACCGCGCGCGGATCGGAAGGTCGGACGAGCTGCGGGTGAGGAACCACCCGATGCAGAAGGCGATTGCGGGGTAGACGCAGGGTATGAGGTACGGCGGGTAGAGGGCGACGGCTGCCACTGCGACCAGGTAACCGGCGATCCCGGCGGCGACCCACCTCATCCATGCGCGCGGCGCTCGGAGCAGCACGATGATCGCGACGCAAGCCGCGACGGCTGCGGCGGGGGGCCAATAGCTCCCCGCACCGAACCACCACTGGAAGAACGGCGATACGACGAACGCACCTGCCACGACCCACGACGCGAAGGTGCGCCGCCACAGGAGGCAGAGCAGGACGAACACCGCACCGGCTGCGACGAACAACGGCAGCCACCAGCGGAACGCGTAGGCGTAGTCCAAGGGCAGGAAGAAGAACCCCCAGAGGTGCGGTCGCATCAGGACGGACCAGTCGCGGGTCGGAAGGTCCCAGATGATCGACGCATCGAAGCCACCAGGAAGCACATGGCTGATGCGCGGCAGTCCCTGCTGCACCTGCGAGATGGTCAGCGGCGTGGACACCAGCCATTCATCGCTGCGGATGGGCCATTCCTTGCCGGCCAGCAGCCGCGGGTCGGACCCGGAGAAGAATTGTGAGTAGAGCAGACCCATCGAGGAGCCGCTGATGCGAAGCACGACCAACGCCACAAAGAGGGTCGCGTAGGCAGCGAGTCCGGTCGTGACCTGACGGTGCAGCGGTTTGTGACCCGGGCTGATCAGGCGGTCGTAGGTGCCGACCACGGATCGCCACAGCACCCGCCGCCGTGCCGCGTTCTCGACTGCAGTGGACACCAGTGCGACTCCCCTGTTCTTCGCCCCGGCCTCCGCCGAGCCGTAGTGAGGATACCGGCGGTCCGAGGAATGCCCGCCAACACTCGTGCGGAAGGATGCCGACGGCGTCCCCGGTTCGGCGAACTGGTCCTCTACCCTGGTCGGGTCCCCGCGAGTCGCCTAAGAGGTTCCGTGCCGAAGCTGCAGTGTCGCCAGGTCGCCGTGCCCATCGCATCGCTCCTCCTCCTTGGGGGCTGTGCCTGGACGACGACGCCCCATGGCACGGCGAGTACCCCGGCAACCACCCCACCGCCACCGACGGCGACGGTCGCGGCCACCGCCCCGAACACGCCGAGCCCGACCCTGCCTGCTTTCCCGCCGACCTCGGGGGTGCCGACGGCCTCGACGCCACCTTCCGGACCCGCGACGGCGACCTCAGCCGCGACAGCTGACGCCCGAACCCAGGTCGGGGTAACGGTGACCTCGGCACTGTGGAACGCCACGACACGAGCGGTCGAGGTCAGCGCCTATGTGCCGGTCATCGAGACCGACGGAACCTGCACGCTGACACTGACCTCGGGCACGGCGACGGCGAGGGCCGACGGCAAGGCTTTCGCCGATGCGAGCTCGACCTCATGCGGCCTCCTCAGCATCGCGGGCAGCGAGCTGAAGGCCGGTACCTGGCAGGCGACCGTGGCATACGACTCGCCCCACACGCACGGCGTGTCGCACGCGCAGGGGGTGACCGTCCCGTGATCGGCCGGCACGCGCAGTTCGGTCGGGGTGCCTTCTCGGCCGTTCTCGTCACGACTCTGGTGTCCGCCGCGTTGTCCGCACTCGGGTCGGCCGCACCCGCGGCCGCGGCTGCCAGCGGCGCGAACTTCGATCCCGGCTACATCATCAGCGACGCGATCTTCTACGACTCGACGACGATGTCTGCCTCGGACATCCAGGTCTTCCTCGACCAGAAGGGAGCCAACTGCAAGCCAGGCAGCGACGGCACACCCTGCCTCAAGGACTACCGGCAGGACACTCCGACCAAGGCAGCTACCGACCGCTGCCCGGGCGGCTACGCCGGGGCCGCGGCCGAGAGCGCGGCGACGATCGTCGCCAAGGTCGCGCAAGCGTGCGGCATCAACCCGCAGTCGCTTCTTGTCACGCTCCAGAAGGAGCAGGGCCTGGTCACCGCTTCGGGGAGCGCCCTGTACGCAGGCCGCTACAAGACCGCGATGGGCTACGGATGCCCCGACACGGCAGCCTGCGACAGCACGTACTACGGGTTCTTCAACCAGGTCTACTCGGCGGCGTCGCAGTTCCGGAACTACGCGCTGAACCCGACGCACTACAGCTACCGCGCGGGCATCGTCAACACCATCAGGTACTCACCCACGGCAACCTGCGGCTCGTCGCAGGTGCTGATCCAGAACCAGGCGACCGCCGGCCTGTACGACTACACGCCGTACCAGCCCAACGCGGCAGCACTGGCGGCGGGCTACGGGGCGTCGTCTGACGCCTGCGCGTCGTACGGCAACCGGAACTTCTACCTGTACTTCACGG
Organism: uncultured Actinomycetota bacterium; assembly: GCA_963769855.1. Taxonomy (GTDB): domain Bacteria; phylum Actinomycetota; class Actinomycetes; order Actinomycetales; family Cellulomonadaceae; genus Cellulomonas. The sequence goes on along the minus strand of CAVYNN010000008.1, from coordinate 623,715 downwards.
ACTGGTTCGGTGCCACGACACAACGATCCCCGATCGGTGTCGTGGACTCGGTGACGACGTCGGACCAGTACGTCATCGCCACCGGCTGGGCGCTCGACCCCGACACCCGCGACCCGATCGTCGTCCACGTCTACGTGGACGGCCGGGACGTCGCGGCCAGCCACACGACGATCTCCCGCCCCGACGTCGCCGCCGTCTACGGCAAGGGGGACCTGCACGGCTACTCGATCGCCGCACCGGCCTCGGGCGGCTCCCACCGCGTGTGCGTCTACGCCGTCGACTCCACCGGCGCCTCGGCCCCGGAGATCGGGTGCCGGACGGTCACGGTGGTCAACCGCCAGCCCATCGGTGTCATCGACGCCGCCACCGTCAGCGGCGGGCAGCTGACGGTCACCGGCTGGGCGTTCGACCCGGACACCACCGCACCGATCATCGTCCACGTCTATGTCGACGGACGAGACGTCGCGGCCAGCCGCACCGTGATCTCCCGCCCCGACGTCGCCGCCATCTACGGCGACGGCGACCGTCACGGCTACTCCATCGCCGCGCCCGCCTCGAGCGGTACCCACTGGGTGTGCGTCTACGCCGTCGACTCCGCCGGCGCGTCGGCCCCCGAGCTCGGCTGCCGGACGGTCGCCGTGAACAATCGTCAGCCGATCGGCGTCATCGACGCAGCCACCGTCAGCGGTGCACAGCTGACCGTCACCGGCTGGGCGTTCGACCCCGACACGACTGCATCGATCGGGGTGCACTTCTACATCGACGGGGTCTGGGCGGCCGCCACGACCGCGGCAAACAACCGTCCGGACGTCGCAGCCGTCTACGGCGACGGTGCGGCGCACGGCTACAGCCTGACCATGCCGGCGGCCCCAGGGCCGCACCGGGTGTGCGGCTACGCCATCGACGCCACCGGGGGGTTCAACCCGGAGATCGGCTGTGCCTCCTTCGTCGGGCCCGACCCCGGGGCCTTGGCCAAGGGAGCCGTCGAGTCCATGACGCTCGTCGCGACGACGGCCACGGCGTCGGGCTGGGCGCTGGACCCTGACACCACGGCGCCGATCGAGGTCCGGGCGTACGTCGACGGGACGAAGGTCGCCTCGACGACCGCTGCTGGTGCCCGGCCCGACATCGGCACGCTGTACGGCAAAGGTGACCAGCACGGGTACACCCTCGCCTTCGGGGTCCCGGCCGGTGCCCACGCAGTCTGCCTGCGCGCCGTCGACGCCAACGCCGGCATCGAGTCGGAGATCGGGTGCCGCACGCTGACGGTCGCCGCCGACGCCACGAACCGGCCACCCGCAGGCGTGATCGACTGGGTGAACGCGTCAGGCGGACAGCTCGTCGTCGCAGGCTGGGCGTTCGACCCGGACACGACGGCGTCCATCGCGGTGCAGGTAACCATCGACGGCGCGGCCGCGGGCAGTGACATCGCCGCGGGCGACCGCCCGGACGTCGCCGCCGTCTACAACAACGGCGCCGCGCACGGCTACACCACCGCCGTTCCCACCGCACCCGGCAGCCACACCGTCTGCGTCGTCGGCGTCGACCCGGCCACCGGGCTCGGCACCCAGCTCGCTTGCACCGCTTACACCGCAGCGCCCTGAGCGCCGGGACCGTTCGCGGCTAGCTAGTCGGCCTTCCCGAGGACCGTGGCTGCAGCCACTGCCCATCGCTCGCGCCAGTCTGCGATGGGTGCGAGGCCGATCGCAGTCAGCGCCCCGTGGGCGAGCACCGAGTACGCAGGGCGCGGTGCCGGCCGGATGAACGCGTCGCTCGTCGTCCCGCCCACGATCGCCGGGTCGAGACCGGCACGCTGGACGACCTCCCGCGCGAACTCGAACCACGAGGTCTCGCCGGAGGCGGTCCCGTGGTACGTCCCGGCCGGTGCCCCGGCGTTGACGAGGCGGACGACCAGGTCCACCAGGTCCACCGTCCACGTCGGCTGGCCGACCTGGTCCGTCACGACGCTGAGCGGTCCCCCCGATCGCGCGATCCGGGCCATCGTCTTGGGGAAGCAGTTCCCGTGCGCTCCGTAGAGCCACGCGGTCCGCACGACCAGATGGTCCGGCGCCATCGCTCGCACGGCCCACTCGCCCGCGGCCTTCGTCCGTCCGTAGGCCGAGCGGGGGGCCGGTGGCGCATCCTCGGCGTACGGCGACGTCGCGACCCCGTCGAAGACGTAGTCGGTCGAGATGTGGACCATCCGTGCACCATGGCGCCCCGCGGCGCGCGCGAGGTTGGCCGGTCCGACGGCGTTGACGGCGAACGCGGCCGCCTCCTGCTCCTCTGCGGCGTCCACTGCGGTGAAGGCGGCACAGTTGACCACGACGTCGTGACCAGGGACCGCGTCCAGCGTTGCGGCCGGGCTCGTGATGTCCAGCGAGTCACGGTCGACTGCGGTGACCTTCTCCCCGTCGGCCTCCAGCCGGGCGACGAGGTCCTGGCCGAGCATCCCGTAGGAGCCGACGATGAGCCAGCGCATGTGCCCTCCTTGAGCCGACGATCGACGAGTGAGCCTATCCGCCTCGCTAGGCTGGCCGACGCGATCGACAGGAGAGGGCCAACGATGACGTTTCGCGCGTTGCGCGTGCCAGGAGCATGGGAGTTCACACCCCGGCAGTTCGCCGATCCGCGGGGAATGTTCCTCGAGTACTTCCAGGGCGCACCGTTCGCCGCGAGCGTGGGGCACCAGCTGGCTGTGGCCCAGGCGAACCTCTCCGTCTCGGCGGCAGGCGTCGTGCGCGGCCTGCACTACGCGGACCTCCCGCCGAGCCAGGCGAAGTACGTCACCTGCGCTCGCGGCGCCGTCCTCGACGTGGTGGTCGATATCCGGGCCGGGTCACCCACCTTCGGCCGGTGGGACTCGGTCCTGCTCGACGACGTCGACCGCCGCGCGATCTACCTCGCCGAGGGCCTGGGTCACGCCTTCATGTCGCTCGAAGACGCCTCCACGGTGCTCTACCTGTGCTCGACGCCGTACGCCCCGGGGCGGGAGCATGGCGTGAACCCGTTGGACCCGGAGATCGGGATCGACTGGCCGACCACCGCACGCGACGGCTCGCCGATCGCCCCGTTGCTCTCGGACAAGGACGCGACCGCGCCCACCCTCGCCGACGCGCTGGCCGCGAACCTGCTCCCGCGCTGGGAGGACGCGCTGGCGTTCGAGGGCTCGCTGGTGCCCGAGCGGTGACGGACCCGCCGGTCGTCGAGATCGTCATGGCGTCCTACCAGGGCGGGGCGTTCATCGGCGCCCAGCTCGACTCGATCCTGCGCCAGACGTTCGCCGACTGGGTGCTCCAGGTGCGGGACGATCAGTCTGCGGACGAGACCTACGCCGTCGTCCGCCGCTACGCGGCTGAGCACGCCGATCGCATCACCGTGAGCCGTCGAGCGACGAACAGCGGCTCGGCGCACCGCAACTTCCTCGAGCTCCTCGCCAGCACGAGCGGGCGCTACATCATGCTCGCGGACGACGACGACGTCTGGCAGGAGGACAAGATCGCTCGCACGCTCCGGGAGATGCGACGGATCGAGGCTGCGTCGGCGCCCGGCACACCCGTGCTGGTCCACACCGACCTGGCGGTCGTCGACGACCGCCTGCACGTCGTCTCGCCTTCGATGGCGCACTCCCAGCGACTCCCGGTGCACGAGGCGCGCCTGTCCCGACTCCTCGTCCAGAACTCGGTCACCGGCTGCACCGTGATGGTCAACCGAGCTCTGGCGGACCTCGTCCAGGAGCCGTTCGACGGCATCGCCATGCACGACTGGTGGCTGGCGCTGATCGCCGCGGCCTTCGGCCGGATCGGATACGTCGACGACCCCACCGTGCTCTACCGGCAGCATGCGGGGAACGCGGTCGGCGCCGTCGACGCGCGCGCCGTCGGATACCTGGTCGGCCGCGCCCTCGGCGCCGACGAGACCCGGGCGCGCATGCGGGCGGCTTCGACGCAGGCCTCGACGTTCCTCAGCCAGTTCGGTGACCGTCTCTCCTCCGGCGACCGTGCCGCGGTCGCGGCGTGCGCGCGGCTCAGCGACCGCGGGAAGCTGGCCCGCGTGGCCAGCCTGGTGTACCACGGGCTGTGGAAGAACACCTCTGTGCGACGGATCGGCCAGGTGCTCTACGTCTGAGTCTGCGGTCAACCGCGGCGGGTGAGCCTGCGCCTGACCCGCCCGGTGGCACGCCGACTGACCTCGCGGAGGCCACCGACCCGGAAGTAGGCGCCCGCCAGGCGGATCGACCCGACGACACCCAGCCTCCGCCTCGGTCGTCGCGCGACGGCCACCCCGGCCGCCCCGACCTTCGGCACCGCGACGTCCGCCGCGCGACGAGGCGACCGGCAGAACTCGACGAGGGGCCGCAGGACGACGCTCCACCGGAAGCCCTCGGCGAACCGGACGATGTGCTCGCGCGCCGCCGCAGCCGCTTCGCCGTCGTAGAGCAGCTCCTCCAGCGCCGCGGCCAGCGCGTCGACGTCCTCGGCGGGCACCACGCGCCCGAGGCCGTGCTCGGCGATCAGCCCGGCAAAGGTGTCGCCCTCCGTCGCCACGACCGGAAGCGTCGCCCACAGGTAGTCCAGGATGCGGGTCCGGAAGCTGAACGCCGTCTCGATGTGCAGGAAGTGGGTCGAGACGCCGACATCTGCGTCGAGCAAGAAGTCCGCCCGCTCGTCGTACGGCACCCAACCCTCGTTGAAGAAGACGACGCCGTCGGTCAGACCCAGCTCGTCGGCCAGCTGGCGCGTCTCCCACGCGACGCGCATCTTCGGCACGCCCGGGTTCGGGTGGGACATCCCGAGGAAGAACAGGCGCACGTCGTCGTGTCGCTTGCTCAGGACGTCGACCGCGCGGATGAGCGTCAGCGGGTCGAACCAGTTGTAGACCCCACCGCCCCAGATGATCACCTTCGCGTCGGCCCCGATGCCCGGGACGGCGCCGCGGATCCCATGGCGTGCCTGCACGGGTGGGTCGTCGCTGAGCCCGAACGGCACGACGGCGAGCAGGGAGGAGAGCGTCTCGTCCTCGTCGTACACCGCCGGGTTGACCCGCCCCTGGCCGGCGAGCTGGCCCAGCCAGAAGTCGCGTTGCTTCTCCGAGGCGCACAACATGAAGTCCGCTCGCGCGATCGTCTCGTTGAGCACGCGCGTCGCGTCCGCGACCGCCAGGGCCCGTTCCCCAGCGGGCAGGTCCTTGGCCTGCTCGAGCTGCTCGAGGTGCATCGGGTCGTAGAGGTCCGCGACCAGGATCTTCGACGTGGCTGCGAGCCACGGCGCCACATCGAGCAGGAAGCCCTGGAACACGATGACGTCCGCCCAGTCCAACGCCCGGCGCAGGCTCTCGCCCCACTCCGAGGAGACCCGGAAGAGGTCGGACGAAGCCCGGCATCCCCCGGTCGAGACGAGCCACACCTCGTGGTCGGCGGCCAGGGCCTGGGCGATCTCCCAGGCGCGGATCGCCGGTCCCGCCATCTTCTCCAGGAGCGGCTCGCCGGTCACGACGAGGACTCGCTGACCGCCGGTGAACTGCTCCTGGAGGCCGAACGCCGCCACGAGCTCGTCGTGCGCGGCGACGTACGACGGCATGCCGTACGCCGGCTCGAGCGTCTCGCGGAACAACGGCAGCAGCTCACGGTCCGAGCGACGGCGCCGTGCCTGGATGTCCCGCCGGGACTCGGCGAGCGACGGCAGGTTCCCGAGGAAGGAGTCGATGGCGAACGGTGCCGCCAGCGCCGTCTTGTCCACCTCGAGCCGGGGCTGGTCGTCACCACCGGGCGAACGCTCCAGATCGAGCACCGAGGTGTCCGTGCCGGCCATCGCGGCCGCGCGACGCACGCTGAGCATGAGCGCGGCGGGGAGAGCGCGGGCCAGGGACGTGTCGTCGTAGTTCTTGTACATCGCCATCAGCGCGTTGCGCTCGAGCAGGAACCGTTCGCGGAAGCTGCCGAACTTGCCCATCGACGCGTGGTGCTTGTGGAAGGCCACCGAACGCGGCTCGTACCGGACGCGCCAACCGAGGAGGTTGAGCCGCCAGCCGAGGTCGACGTCCTCGTAGAACATGAAGAACCGCTCGTCGAAGCCACCCACCTCGCGGTAGACGGTGGCGGGCATCACCATCGCGGCACCGGTCGCGAACAGGACGTCCCTCGGGCGGTCGAACTCCGGCGAGTCCGGACGCTCAGCGTGCGGCTTGTACCCCATGCCGTACCAGGTGAGCCCGGCATCGACGTAGTCGACGAGCTTGCCGTCCCAGTCGAGCACCTTGCTCGCGACGCAGCCGATCCGGTCGTCCGACTCCAGGGTCGACACGGCCGCGGACAACCATGCACGGTCCGCCCGCGCGTCGTTGTTGAGGAGCGCGACGTACTGGCCGGTGGCTCGGCTCACTCCGAGGTTGCACCCGCCGGCGAAACCAGTGTTCCGCGGGGACTCGACCACCAGCGCCTGCGGGACGGCCGCCCGGATCCGCTGCGCGCTCCCGTCGCCGGAGGCGTTGTCGACGACGACCAGCTCCAGGCGCTCCCCCGGCCAGTCCAGGTCGGTCAGCGAGCGCAAGCAGGCGATGGTGTCGTCGGCGCCCCGGTAGTTGACCAGCACGACGGACACGACACCCGGACGTGCTACGACGTCGGTTCGCTGCGACTGCGCCACTCGGCCTCCCAGACGGTCCATGGCCCCACGACCCAGGCGCCTCAGCGATCCTAGCGACGCGGCTCCCCCAGCCCCCTGGGCCCGCCGTGCCTCCGTACCAGGTCCGTTAGGCTACGACGGCAACGCGCACGCAGCCGAGGGGATCCATGAGCACCATCGCCGCCCAGGAGCGCGCAGCACGCCTGGCGCTCGAGCCGATGAGGCCCGCGGAACCCAGTTACTCCCTGTTCCGTGGCACCGTGGCCAGCCTGAGGGCCGTCGCCTCGCGGCGCGAGCTGCTCGGGTTGCTGGTGAATCGCGAGTTCACCGCCAAGTACAAGGACAGCGCGCTCGGGTTCGTGTGGAGCCTGGTGCGCCCCCTGGCCCTGCTGCTCATCTACTACATCGCCCTCGGCAAGTTCATGGGCGCCGAGAAGCAGATCCCGTCCTTCGCGGTCTTCATCTACTCCGGGCTGACCGCGTGGACCCTCTACTCCGAGATCATCTCGATCGGCACATCGTCCGTGGTCAACAACTCGGGCCTGGTCAAGAAGGTCTACCTGCCACGCGAGGTCTTCCCGCTGAGCGTGGTCGGCTCAGCCTCGATCAACTTCGCCATCCAGCTCGGCATCCTCGTCGCCGCCACCGCGCTCACACGCGAGTTCCCGACCGGGTCGCGGTGGTGGTACCTGCCGCTGTCCCTCGCGCTGCTCTACGTGTTCGCCACCGCGATGGCCCTGCTGCTCTCGGCGATCAACGTCTACCTGCGTGACGTGCAGTACCTGGTCGAGGTCGCCCTGATGATCCTGTTCTGGGCATCCCCGGTGGTGTACTCGTGGCAGATGGCCGGCAACGCGTTGGGGGCGTCGCGGCTCGGCGGCCACCTGCTGGAGGAGCTGTATCTGGCCAACCCCGCCACGCTGATCGTGCTCGGCTTCCAGCGTGTCTTCTGGGTTGCCGGCAGCGCCCGGCCCTTCCCCTCGCATCTCGGCGAACGACTCGGGATCGCGCTGGCAGTGTCGGCCCTCATCCTCTGGGCCAGCCAACGCATCTTCGCGCGGCTGCAGGGCAACTTCGCGCAGGAACTGTGATGTCGAGCGCTCCGACCGTGATCGAGGTCCGCAACGTCTCGAAGCACTTCATCATCCACCGGGAGAAGTCGCTGAAGGAGCGTGTGGTCAACCCGGCGCTGTCCCGCCGTCACCGGGAGGAGTTCCGCGCGCTGGACGGGGTCGACCTGTCCGTGACCGCCGGCTCGACGGTCGGGCTCGTCGGGCCGAACGGGTCGGGGAAGAGCACGCTGCTCAAGACGATCGGCGGGATCATCCACCCCAGCAGCGGCGAGGTGCTGCTGCGAGGCCGGCTCGCGGCGCTCCTCGAGCTCGGGGCAGGGTTCCACCCCGACCTGACCGGCCGGGAGAACGTGTACCTCAACGCGTCGATCCTGGGCTTGTCGCGTGAGTTCACCCAACGCAGCTTCGACGCGATCGTCGACTTCTCCGGCATCGAGGACTTCATCGACACCCAGGTGAAGTTCTACTCGTCGGGCATGTATGTCCGGCTCGCATTCGCCGTCGCCGTCCACGTCGACCCCGACATCCTCCTGGTCGACGAGGTCCTGGCAGTCGGCGACGAACCCTTCCAACGCAAATGCCTCGACCGCATCCGGACGTTCCAGAAGGAGGGCCGGACGATCATCCTGGTGTCCCACGGGATGGAGCAGGTCGCCGAGTTCTGCGACCGCGCCGTCGTGCTCGAGCACGGCAAGGTCGTCGCGGACGGCAAGCCCCAGGACGCGCTGAGCGTCCTCCGCGCGGACTTCGACGAAGAGCGCCGCGCGGAGTCGGAGCGTCAGCGCAACCGCGACGCCGCGGACCTGCCGAGAGCACGGTTCATCGGCGTCGGTGCCTCGACGCCGACGGACAAGTCCGGCCGGCCCGTCGTCGCCAGCGGCGATCCGCTCCAGATCGCCATGGAGATCGTGGCCGACGACGAGCTGCGGGACTGGAGTCTAGAGGTGGGCATCACCACACCTATCGGCACCGTGCTGTACCGCACCACGAGCGAGATGCTCGGAGTCACGCTCGAGCCGCTGCGGGGTCACCACCGATTCGTGATGCAGCTGCCGCAGCCGGCCCTGGGCGATGGCGACTACACGGTGACGACGGCCCTGCGCGACGCGCGCAAGCGCGAGGTGCACGCCGTGCCCAACGCCTGCCAGTTCTCGGTGCGCGCGGACGCGAAGAGCCGCGGCCCGGTCGCGATGGTCGCCAACCTGCGCCAGACCGAGTAACGCCCGCGGCACGCCGCGACGGGCGTCATCGGCTCCGAGACGGGATCTCGTCCGGGAGGTACGGGTCACGGGCCGGGCTCGACCACCGCTGCATCACGAAGTCGTACTCCCACTGCTCCACCTGAGGGTTCCGCGTCTGCGACTCGAAGTGATAGGCCGTGACACCGGCCAGCCAGATCATCCGCAGGCCTTGAGAGCGAACCTTGTTCGACAGGTCGACGTCGTTGAAGTTGCCTGGCAGGTCCTCGCAGAACCCACCGACATCGGCGATGACGCTCCGCCGCATGGCCAGGCACGCAGCGGTCAGCCCGGAGCACTCCCGGTTGACGAGGAACGCGCTGAACGGACCGTAGGCGTCCCCCGGAGCCTTGAACCCCGCATGCGTGAGGTCGCCCTCGGCGTAGACGTGCCCGCCGTGCTGGAGGCTGCCGTCGGCGAAGAGCAGCCGTGCGCCGGTCGCGCCGACGTCTGGCTCGCCCAGCGGCCCCGCCATCTGCTGGACGAAGTCGTCGCTCACCACCTGCATGTCGTCGTTCATGAAGATGACGACGTCCCCGTGTGACGCGAGGAAGCCGATGTTGCACTTCGCGCTGAAGTTGAACGGCTCGTGGAACGGCACGAGCACCAGGCGATCACCGGCGATCGACCGGAGGGCGTCCAGCGCGACAGCGGGCGTCTCGTCGTCGTGCACGACGACGATCTCGACCGCAGCGCTCGCTGAGTGCTGCAGGACCGAGCGGACCATCTCGACGACGAACCATCGTGACTCGCCCCAGACGCGTCCTCGACCTCCGCGGGTCGGCACGACGATGCTGACGAGCGCGTCCGGATCGCGATGGCGTTCGATCCGGAACGTCCCCGGCACCGGTCCGAGCAGCGCCCTGCCCTCGATCCCGCAGCGGTCGAGGTGATGCTGCACCGCTGAGCGCCCGGCTTCCCAGGCGTAAGGCTTCGCGGTGATGTCGTCGGCGGTAGACCCCGCGACGGCGCGCCAGTGGTACAGCACTCGGGGCACATGGACGATGCGACGGGCGCGCTCGGTGACGCGGAGCACGAGGTCGTGGTCCTGCGAGCCATCGGATCCTGGGGAGAACCCGCCGACGTCGCGCACAAGGTCGGTGCGCAGCACCGACAGGTGCGCCGTGTACATCTGACCGCGCAACCGCTCCGGTGACCACGCCGGCTTGTGGAACGTGTCGTAGTGGCGTCCGTCCGGGCCGACCTTGTCCTCATCGGTGTAGAGGTAGTCAAGCTCCGGCTCAGCGGCGATCGCCCGGGCAACCGTCGCCAACGCGTCGGGAGCCAGGAGGTCGTCGTGGTCGAGCAAGGCCACGAAGGCACCAGACGCCCGCGCCAGCGCATCGTTCGAAGACGCCACGATCCCGCCGTTGACGGAGCGGGTGACGAGGTGGATCCGTGGGTCGAGGGTGGCCGCCCGGGCCAGCTCGTCCTGCACGGCCGGCGACGGCGACGCGTCGTCGACGAGGATGAGCTCCCAGTCGGCGAACGACTGCCGGCGCACGGACTGGACGGTGGCACGTAGCGCTGAGACGGGCGGGTCATAGACCGGCGTCAGGACGGAGACCAGGGGCACGGTCACGACGCAGCGTGCGACAGGCGACGAAGCACCGCCCGGGTGACGCGCACCAGGCTCCGGATCCAGCCGAACGGCCAGCGCTGCGCGCGGTTCAGGGCTAGCCGCAGGTGGGCGTTCTCCCGCTCGAGCCGGGCGAGCTCACGGCGAGCGGTGCCCAGCTCGGCCTCGGCCCCGATGAGCTGGTCGCGCTGGTTCAGCACGGTCCGGCGCAGGCCGTCCATCCCGCCGGGCGAGGTGTCGAGACCGTGGAAGGCCTCCACGCGGGGCTCACCCTCGTCCAGCTCAGCCGTCACAGACCGTCGCTCCATCCCTGCGGTGTGACCCGCTCGCATGATGTGCGCGACTATATCGCGGGCCCCGTGCCCGCTCTCCTGGTGCCCGACCATGGGAGACACTGGCGCCACGACGATCGCGACGGCTCGATCGTCGATCGACTGGGGAGAACGACATGCGTCTGCTCGTCACCGGCGGAGCCGGCTTCATCGGCTCCAACTTCGTCCACCACACGGTCCGCGAGCACCCGGACGTGCAGGTCACCGTCCTCGACGCGCTGACCTACGCCGGCGACGAGCACAGCCTGGCCCCGGTCGAGGGCAAGGTCGTCTTCGCCAAGGGCGACGTCGCCGACCCGGACATCGTGGACCAGCTGGTCAAGCAGGCCGACGCGGTGGTCCACTTCGCCGCCGAGTCGCACAACGACAACTCCCTGCACGACCCGTGGCCCTTCGTCCGGACCAACCTCATCGGCACCTACCAGCTGCTCGAGGCGGTCCGCCGGTACGACGTGCGGTTCCACCACATCTCGACCGACGAGGTCTACGGCGACCTCGAGCTCGACGACCCGGCGAAGTTCACGCCGACGACGCCGTACAACCCGTCGTCCCCGTACAGCTCGACGAAGGCAGGCAGCGACCTGCTGGTCCGCGCCTGGGTACGCAGCTTCGGCGTCCGCGCGACGATCTCCAACTGCTCCAACAACTACGGCCCGTACCAGCACGTGGAGAAGTTCATCCCGCGCCAGATCACCAACGTGATCGACGGCGTGCGGCCCAAGCTCTACGGCACCGGCGCCAACGTCCGCGACTGGATCCACGTCGACGACCACAACGCCGCGGTCTGGACGATCCTCGAGAAGGGCCGGATCGGCGAGACGTACCTCATCGGTGCCGACGGCGAGCAGCGACAACAAGGCCGTCGTCGAGACGATCCTCGAGCTGATGGGGCAGGCGCCCGACGCGTACGACCTGGTCAGCGACCGCCCCGGGCCACGACCTGCGGTACGCGATCGACGCCTCCAAGCTGCGCGACGAGCTGGGCTGGACCCCGCGCTACACGACGTTCCGGGACGGCCTGGCGGCGACCGTGGACTGGTACCGCGCCAACGAGGCCTGGTGGCGTCCGCAGAAGGACGCGACCGAGGCCAGGTACGCCCAGCTCGGTCGCTGATCTGCACAGGTCCTCCACCGGGCCCGCCCTGGGCCCCCCGGCCGAGGCCATGCCCCGTCCGTAGGATTCGTGACATGCCCGTCCGTCATGCCACCTCCGCGCACCCGCGCGGCCCGCGACACGCGCGCCGTCTGGTCGCTCGCCGGGCGCTGCGCGCGGTCTGCGCTGACGCTGACCGGGGTGCTGCTGTTCGCCGTGTCAGGGTTCGGCTTCCTGACCGCGAAGCTCAGCTCCAACATCCACCAGATCGATGTCGGGAGCCTGCTCGGCACGCCCAGCCCGACGAACGGCGCGACGGTGGCACCCGATCCGGTGGACCCCAACGCCGGGCGCCCGATCAACATCCTGGTGCTGGGGTCCGACCAGCGGAACGGTGTCAACGCGGCGATCGGCGGCGCGGACCCGAGCACGAACTCGGACACGGCGATCGTGCTGCACATCTCGGCTGCCCGCGACCGGGTCGAGCTCGTCTCGATCCCCCGGGACTCTCTCGTCGACATCCCCTCGTGCCGGGGGACCAACGGTAAGACGAGTGCGCCGCAGCACGATGCCATGTTCAACTCCGCGTTCGGCACCGGCTGGCAGCTGGGCAAGGACCTCGCGTCGGCCGCCGCCTGCACCGGGAACACGGTGCAGAACACGACGGGCCTGAAGATCGACCACTTTATCGTCGTCGACTTCTCCGGGTTCCAGGCGATGGTCAACGCGATCGGCGGGGTCAACATCTGCATCCCGCGTGACCTGCACGACGTCTACACCGGGCTCAACCTCAAGGCCGGTCAGCAGGTCCTCAACGGTGTCCAAGCGCTCCAGTTCGCCCGTGCCCGGCACGGGAACATCGGCAACGGCGGCGACCTCGACCGGATCGGCGACCAGCAGCGCCTCATCGCGGCGATCGCCAACCAGGTGTTGTCCGCAGGCACGCTGACGAATCCGGTCAAGGTCACCAGCTTCCTGTCCGCCGCAACACAGTCGCTCACCGTGGACAAGGGGCTCAACCTGGCCACGCTCACCGGGATCGCCTACAGCCTCCACTCGGTGCGGGCGAACGACATCACGTTCATGACCATCCCGGTGCTCACCGCCCCGAGCAACCCCAACCGCCTCATCTGGGCACCCGCGGCCAAGACCGTCTGGGCGGACATGGTCGCCGACAAGCCGATCGCCGGTGCGGACGCACCGACCGGCAGCCCGTCGACCGCAGCCTCGACCGGCGGCACCGCGCCGGCGGGGACCGCGACCCCGGCCGGCACCACCACCCCGACACCGGCCCAGACCAAGGTGGCCGGCCAGCAGCCGTTCACCCCGGCGGACGTCACAGCCGTCTGCCACTGACGGGTCGCACGCGCCTGTGCGTGTTGCGGCAACCGACACGGCGGCCCCTTCGTACGATCGACGGACCGGCGGCGGCCCCACGGGCATGGAGGACGCATGACGAATGAGCGCGGCAACCCACCGAGCTTCGCGCCAGGCGCCAGCCGCCGCCCGGAGCGCACCGGCGACGAACCCGTCGTCGTCGTCGGCAGCCCTGCGGCCCCAGCGGCACCCGTCCGCAGGCCGACACCCCCGCCCGCACCGCGCGTCACCGCGCGCCCGGGCGGCCCCGCGCAGCCCATCCCACCGCTGCGCGGTTCGGCTCCGCGCTCGACGCCATGGGTGGGCGAGCCGTGGGCCGACCCGCCGATGGCTGCGACGCGAGTCGCGCCGGCCGGACCGTCGTCCCGACCTGCCGCCGCACCGCCCGGCGCTGCAGCGTCGTCGTCCCGCCCCGCCGGCCCGGCATCCCGCCCCGCCACTGCAGCATCCCGTCCCACCACTGCCTCGTCCGGCCCCGCCACTCCCCCGTCGCGCCCCGCCGCTCCGGCACCCCGCCGTGCGTCGTCCGCTGCCCGGTCGGCCTCGGGGCCCCCGCCGGCGCGTCCCGGCCGCCCGACGAGCCCGGGGGCTCCGCCGTCCGTCCCCCGACGCACGCACCGCATCCGAACCACGGTGATCGTGCTCGTCGTGCTGCTGGTCCTGGCGCTGGCCTGGCCGGTCGGGCTCGCAGTGTGGGCGAACAAGCAGATCCGGCACACCCCTGCGCTGTCCGGGGCGGCGAACACGCCCGGCACCACCTACCTGCTCGCCGGCTCGGACGCGCGCGGGGGACGGCGGGATCCCCCTGGACGGCACGGTCGGCGCCCGCACCGACACGATCCTGCTGCTGCACGTCCCGGAGCACGGGCCGACCGCGCTGATCTCCCTCCCCCGGGACACCTACGTCACGATCGACGGGCACGGACCGGCCAAGCTCAACGCCGCGTTCGCCTGGGGCGGGGCGCCGCTGCTGGTGCACACCGTCGAGCAGCTGACTGGGCTGACGATCGACCACTACGCCGAGATCGGTCTGGGCGGTGTCAAGAACATCGTCGACGCCGTCGGGGGCGTCAACCTGTGCTACGACCGCACGGTCAACGACGCCGACTCCGGGATGGTGTGGACCGCGGGCTGCCACGACGTGAACGGTCCCCAGGCGCTCGCGTTCTCCCGGATGCGCAAGTCGGACCCGCTCGGAGACATCGGTCGGGAGGCACGACAGCGCCAGCTCATCGGGGCCGTGCTCGGCAAGCTGGACGTCAAGAAGCTCGTCTGGCACCCGAGCCAGCAGGTGGCGCTCATCAAGGCCGGCACCGGCGCGCTGACGCTCGACACCAGCGCGAACATCCGCACACTGGCCGCCCTCGCTCTGGCCTTCCGCGCCGCGAACGGTCCCGGTGGGGTCACCGGGACCCCGCCGATCAAGAGCGCCGACTATCGGGCGGGCGCGGTCGGTTCCACCGTTCTGCTCGACCCAGGAGCGGCGCCGACGTTCTGGGCCCAGGTCCGTGACGGCACGCTCAGCCCGGGGAAGGTGGGCGGCTACCCCGGCTGAGCCGGGGCGCTCGTCGGGCGTCCGGTGGTCAAGCCCGCGGCGTCAGGCGGTGAAGCCCGAGGTGTCAGGCGGTGAAGCCCGTGTGCGCCCCGCCGGCGGTGAAGCCCGTGCGTGCACCGCCGGTGAGCTTCGCCCGTAGCCGGTCCCCCTTGGCGTCGGCCTGCGCGGTGAGGTCCTCGGCGAACGTCACCAGGGCCGGGGCCAAGCGCTGGGCCACCTCGTCGGCCCCCGCACCAAGGATTCGCACCGCGAGCAGTCCGGCGTTGCGCGCGGCGCCGACGCCGACGGTGGCCACCGGCACGCCGGCCGGCATCTGGACGATGGACAGCAGCGAGTCCAGCCCGTCGAGCTGGGCCAACGGCACCGGCACACCGATCACCGGCAACGTGGTGACCGCAGCGAGCACGCCCGGCAGGTGCGCGGCCCCGCCGGCGCCGGCGATGATCACGCGCAGCCCCCGGCCGGCGGCCGATCGCGCGTAGGCCAGCGCCTTGTCCGGCTGGCGGTGCGCGGAGACGACGTCGACCTCGGTCGGGACGTCGAACTCGGCGAGGGCGTCCGCGGCGGCCTGCATGACCGGCCAGTCCGAGTCCGAGCCCATGAGAATCCCGACGAGCGGCTGACCAGCCATGTGCTTCCTCCTGAGGTCCGTGTGGCGATCATTCTCCCCGCCATGGTGACTGAACCGTCACCGCGTCTCCACCTCATCCCAGGAAGCTCCCAGCATGGCGGGACTATTCTCGCCGCGTGACCACGAACGACGATCTGCTCCCGCCCCCGACGGTGGTGGCGGACCAGATCACCGCGAAACGGTTCAGGGCGCAGCCGGCCACAACCACGGAGCAGGTCGCGCCGGCACGCTCGCGCTTCAGCCTGACCGGCCTGTGGTCGTGGGCACTGGAGATGTCGCGCTTCCTCGTCGTCGGCGCGGTGTCGTTCGTCGTCGACATGGGCCTGTTCAACCTCCTCGTCTTCGGTCCGGGGCACGTGCTGGGCAACAAGACGACCACGGCCAACGTCATCTCGATCGCCGCGGCCACGCTCGTCTCGTGGGTGGGCAACCGGCACTGGACGTTCGCCTCGAAGCGCACCGACCGGCAGATGCGCGAGCTGCTCGTGTACGGCGCGATCAACGTCGTCGCCGCGCTGGTGCCCGTCGCCACGGTTGCGCTCGGGCGGTACACCTTCCACCAGGACGGCCAGCTGGCGCTGAACGCCGCCAAGGTGATCGGCATCGTCCTCGGCACCGCGATCCGCTACGTCGGCTACAAGCTCTGGGTGTTCACCGGCAGCAAGGTCGATGCGGCCGAGGTCGCCGCCACCCAGCTCTAGCTCCTCCCTCCCCCTCCCGGTTTCCTGACGTTTCAGGGGTGATCCACGCCCGAGACGTCAGGAGACTCGGGCACGCAGGCGGGTGAGCGTCGCCCGGATCTGGGCAGCCACCTGGTCGGGGCGCTCGACGAGGTCGGACCACGTGTAGCGCAGCACGGTGCAGCCCGCGCCGACCAGCAGGTTCTGGCGCGTGCGGTCCGACTGGAACCGCACGTCACCGTGCGCGCGACGACCGTCGACCTCGATGACCAGCCGCACGTCCGGGAAGTACACGTCGGCCTGGGCCCAGATGCCCAGCTCCTCGCGCAACGACGCCGCGGCGCGCCAGCCGCGGATGCCGGCCTGCCGCAAGATCGCGTGCAAGCGGTCCTCGGCAGGGTTGACGGCGCCCCGAGCGAGTCGCTCCGCGGCGCGCGCCCGGCCGGGGTTGCCCCAGCGACGGGGGTGGCCGACGACCCAGGCGGTCAGGTCCTCGGGCGTGACCAGACGTCGCGCCGAGACCCAGGCCAGCAGGTCCAGCGACTGCTCGGGCGGCAGGCGGCCGAGGCAGTCGAGGACGGTGCGGCGCAGCGTCGTCACCTGCGCACCCAGCACCTCGACGACGTCGCACTCGTCGAGCGGGAACTCGTGCGGCGTCAGGCGTCCTCGCGCGCGACGCGCGGAGGGCACGACGACGTGGACCCGGGCGTCGGCGGCAACCGGAACTCGGTGCACGCGTGCCGCCGACCCGAGGGCGACGACCGCGTCCGGCCACGTCAGCGAGGCGGCCACCAGATCGGTGAGCTCGTCCGGCGAGCGTGCAGCGCTCCGCAGCACCGATCCGAGCACCGGCACCCAGGCACCACGACGCACCCGCCACCGCACCTGGTCGACAGTTGCCCCGGCATCCAGCGCCTGCCGTCGGGTGAAGGCTCCCGCCTGCCGTTCGGCGACAGGAGGCACCCAGATCTCGTCGTCCCTGCGGCCGCCCACGGCCGACACATGGCTCACCAGGCCGACGGTCCCCCAACCCCCGCCGCCCGGCCGGCCCGCCAGCCCCCACCGGTGGACGACACCGCCGGCCAGTTGGCCTGTGGACGCCTCGCCCTGCCCCGGTTTCCTGACGTCTCGGGCGTGAATCACGCCGCAATCGTCGGAAAACCGGGAGGTGGCGGGGGCGGGCGGGTGGCGAGGGCGAGTGGGCGGCGGGCGGGCGGGTGGCGGGGGGCGGGGGGCGGGGACGTCAGCTGCGGCGGCGGGCACCGCGGGTCGTGGCGACCACGGTGCCATGCGGCAGCACCGTCTCGCTCCGCAACGCGGTCGGCACCCCGGCGAGAAACAGGGCGAACACCGCAGGCCGCCGCTGGGCGAGCTCGAGCCGCCCGCCGTCCGCTGCCGCCAGGTCGCGGGCCAGGGCCAGCCCGAGGCCGGTCCCCGCGCCCGACGTGGTCCCCCGCTCGAAGATCCGCGGCGCCAGCTCGTCGGGCACCCCGGCGCCCTCGTCGCCCACCTCGATCACCACGCCGCCGGACGGACCGCTGGACCGGGAGCGCAGCGTCGTCGTGCCCGCGCCGTGCTTGAGCGAGTTCTCGATGAGCGTCGCCAGCACCTGCGCGAGCGCCCCCGGCGTCGCCAGCACCTGGGCACCCGGCTCGATGTCCAGGACCAGCCGGCGCCCGGCACGGGAGAACGTCGGCACCCACTCCTCCTCCTGCTGGCGCGCGACGTCCAGCAGCGAGACCGCCTCCGTGGTGCCGCCCTGCACCCGCCGGGACCGGGCCAGCAGGTCGTCGACCACCCGGACCAGCCGCTCCACCTGCTCCAGGCTGATCCGCGCCTCCTCCCGCACCGACTCCTCGCCGGCGGTCGCGCCGATCTCCTCCAGCCTCATCGACAGCGCCGCCAGGGGCGTACGCAGCTGGTGCGAGGCGTCGGAGGCGAACTGTCGCTCGGCCGCGAGGCGACCGGCCATCCGGTCGGCCGAGCGCGACAGCTCGGCGGCGACCAGGTCGATCTCCTCCACCCCCGACGGCTCGAGGGACGGACGCACCTGTCCGGTGCCCAGCTGCTCTGCGGAGGCGGCGAGGTAGACCAGCGGTGCAGCCAGCCGGTTGGCCTGCCAGACCGCCGTGGCGATGCCCGCCGCGAAGGCGACCAGCGCGGCGGCGACGACCGCCAGGACGATCCGGACCGAGCGCCACAGCAGGTCCCACCACGACACGTAGAGCGTCACCTGCGCACCACTGGCACCGGTCTTCTCGACCGCGACCAGCCGGCCGGTCAGGTTCGGGCCGACCCGCAGCACCTGGTCGTCGGGCGTGCGCACGACGATGGTCGCGGTGGGCTGGCCGTTGCTGCCGACGTAGCCCTCCACCGCGCGGTCGATGAGAGGCGTGGCGAGCTGGAGGCGGAAGTCGACGGCGTTGGCCGCCAGGCCCGCGCGGGTCTCGAGGCTGCGTATGTCGTTCTGGCGCACCAGCTCGGCGCCGAGGATGCCGAGCGGCACGCCGAGCAGGATGACGGCGACCGCGACTGCCGCGATCGTCGCCTGCAGGACGCGGCGTCGCACGGTTCAGGTCCCGCCTAGACCGGCTCGGCGACCGGGACTCCGGCCTCGGTCTCGAACCGGAAGCCCATCCCGCGCACCGTGGTGATGTACCGCGGGGCGTTGGCGTCGTCGCCGAGCTTCCGCCGCAGCCACGACACGTGCATGTCCAGGGTCTTCGTCGAGCCGGTCGGGTCGGAGCCCCACACGTCGCGCATCAGCTGATCGCGCCCGACGACCGCGCCACCCGCCCCGACGAGCACCCGCAGCAGGTCGAACTCCTTGGCGGTCAGGTGCAGCTCGTGCTCACCCTGGAAGGCACGGCGGGATGCAGCGTCCACGCGTACGTCCTGGGCCCGCAGGTCGTCCTCCTCG
This sequence comes from uncultured Actinomycetota bacterium, assembly GCA_963769855.1. Lineage (GTDB taxonomy): Bacteria > Actinomycetota > Actinomycetes > Actinomycetales > Cellulomonadaceae > Cellulomonas. Next base: position 604,614 of record CAVYNN010000008.1, on the reverse strand, counting down.
ATCGGGTCGGTGCCGCTGCGGCGGAGCAGCGCGCGGACCCGGGCGAGCAGCTCGGCCAGCCGGAACGGCTTGGTGACGTAGTCGTCGGCGCCGGCGTCCAGGCCGACGACGAGGTCGACCTCCTCGGCACGCGCGGTGAGGACCAGGACGGGCGTGGTCAGGCCGGCCGAGCGGATGCTGCGGGCGACGTCCAGGCCGTCCATGTCCGGCAGCCCCAGGTCGAGCACGATGAGGTCCGCGGTGGCGGCACCATCGATCGCGCCTTGACCCGTACCATGCACATGCACGTCGTAACCTTCACGCCCGAGGGCCCGGGCCAAAGGTTCGGCAATCGCAGGATCGTCCTCTGCCAGCAGAACCTGGGTCATCGCCCCATGCTAGGTCACGCGGCGGTGTTCTCCGCTACTTGTGGGCACCGGCACCGCGTGCGACCGGGGAAGGACGTCGGGTCCTCCCCCGGGCCCATCCGCGGGTAGGCCCATCCCCCTACGCTCGACGGATGACCCGGTGGGAGCGCCTGCTCGCGTGGGAGGACCACCACCGGTTCGCCGTCGACTGCCTGACGGCCGGCGTCCTGCTGCTCGTCGTGCTGCCGGCCTCGGTCGCCACCGGCCACGGCTCGGGCTTCTGGCAGCTGCCCGGCGGCTCCGCGGTGGCCGGCGACGGTCGTGGGCCGGCCCTGTCCGCCGCTACCGGGGCCCTGGCGGCCGTGGCGATGACCGTGCCGCTGGCCTGGCGCCGCGTCGCCCCGGCGGCCTCCGCGGCGGCGACCTACGCCGCAGTGCTCGCCCAGATGCTCCTGCTCGGCGCGACGGTGCTGCTGCCCGCCGACTTCCTCACCCTGGTTGCCCTCTACTCGGTCACCGTCCACGGTCCCCGCTGGGCGCGCCGCACGGCCCTGTGGGGGGCGATGGCGGGATGCGCCCTGCTCGTCGTGCTGCTGTCCGCCCGGACCGGCGGGGACGGGGCCGGGGCGACTGCCGCCGGCACGTTCGCCCTGCTGATGTTCCTCGCGGTCTGGGCGTTCGCGCTCGCCCGCCGCGGCCGCAGGCTCCGGCACGAGGCGCTCGTCGACCGCGCGCACCAGGCGGAGGTCGATCGTGACCGGCAGGCCCAGCTGGCCACCGCGGCCGAGCGGGCACGCATCGCCCGCGAGATGCACGACATCGTCGCCCACTCGCTGTCGGTGATCATCGCCCAGGCCGACGGCGGCCGGTACGCCGCCGCAGCCGACCCCGAGGCCCCGGCCCGCGCGCTGACGACCATCGGCGAGATCGGCCGCGCCGCCCTGACCGACATGCGGGGCCTGCTCGGCGTGCTGCGCGAGGACGGCAACGGGCGCGACGAGGCGCCGGGCATCCTGCCGAGCACGCCCACCACGGCCACCGGCTCGGTCGCCGTGGTGACCCCGCAACCGGCCGAGGGCGACCTGGAGAACCTCGTCGGGCAGCTGCGGGACGCCGGGATGCAGGTGTCACTGGCGCGCGTCGGCAGCCCGCGCAACCTGCCGCCCGGCACCGGGCTGACCGTGTACCGGATCGCCCAGGAGTCGCTGACCAACGTGCTCAAGCACGCCGGGCCTGACCCGCACGTCACCGTCCTGCTCGCCTGGCGGCCCGAGTCCGTGCTGCTCGAGGTGGCCGACGACGGCCGGGGCGCCGCCGCCGACGCCGACGGCCGCGGCCAGGGCCTGGTCGGCATGCGCGAGCGCACCGCGATCTTCGGCGGCACGCTGTCGGCCGGCCCCCGGCCCGGTGGCGGCTTCCGGGTGCGCGCCGAGATCCCCACCCCGAGAGGAACGACATGATCGACGTGGCACTGGTCGACGACCAGCAGCTGGTCCGCGCGGGCTTCCGCATGGTGATCGACTCGCAGGAGGACCTCCAGGTGGTCCTCGAGGCGGGCGACGGGGCGCAGGCCGTGCGGGCGCTCGCCGGTGCGGGTGCCGGGCCGCACGTCGACGTCGTCCTGATGGACGTGCGGATGCCGACGATGGACGGGCTGACCGCCACCGCGCAGATCACCGACCGGGACGACGCGCCCAAGGTCGTCGTGCTCACGACGTTCGACCTCGACGAGTACGTGCTCGACGCGATCCGGGCCGGCGCCTCGGGGTTCCTGCTCAAGGACGCCCCGCCGGAGGAGATGCTCGCGGCGATCCGCACCGTGCACCGCGGCGACGCCGTGATCGCACCGTCGTCCACCCGGCGGCTGCTCGAGCACCTGGTCCAGGTGCTGCCCCCGGCGGACGGCGGGGGCGACGACGCCGGCTCGTCGGCCCGCCGCGCGATCGGCGAGCTGACCGACCGCGAGCGCGAGGTGCTCGTCCTCATGGCGCGGGGTCGGTCGAACACCGAGATCGGCCAGGACCTGTACGTCGCCGAGGCGACGGTCAAGACGCACGTCGGGCGCATCCTGGCCAAGCTCGCCGTGCGGGACCGGGTCCAGGCCGTCGTCGCCGCGTACGAGGCGGGACTGGTCCGCCCCGGCTCCTGACACCCCAGTGGAACAGACACGCCCCGACACGCCGTGCAACGGGCCGTGTTCGTTCCACTGCGAGGGAGGACGGAGCGTGCGACCTGGGGCTGATGTCGTGGCTCGCCAGGGGCGACCCGGGGCCGACGCGGGCACCGGATCGCGGCTCCTAGCGTGGGCCCGTCACCGACCCACGGAGGAACCATGAGCCCGACCATCGCCTCGAGCGCCCGCGACCTGGTCAAGGTCTACGGCCGCGGCGCCGCCGAGGTGCGCGCCCTGGACGGCGTCGACGTCGACTTCGCCAGCGGCGCGTTCACCGCGATCATGGGCCCGTCAGGGTCCGGCAAGTCGACGCTGATGCACCTGCTGGCCGGGCTGGACGAGGCGACGTCCGGCACCGTGCGGCTCGGCGACACCGTGCTGACCGGCCTGGCCGACGACGATCTGACCGGCCTGCGCCGGGACCGGATCGGCTTCGTCTTCCAGAGCTTCAACCTGCTGCCGATGTTCACCGCGCTGCAGAACGTGCTGCTCCCCCTGGACCTGGCCGGCAGGCGCCCCGACCCGGCGTGGCTGGACGCCCTCGTCGCCACCCTGGGCCTGACGGACCGGCTCGAGCACCGGCCCGGCGAGCTGTCCGGAGGCCAGCAGCAGCGTGTGGCGATCGCCCGCGCCCTGGTGACCGAGCCCGACGTCGTCTTCGCCGACGAGCCGACCGGCAACCTCGACTCGCGCGCCGGCGCCCAGGTGCTGAGCTTCCTGCGCCGGTCCGTCCGCGAGCTGGGGCAGACGGTCATCATGGTCACCCACGACCCCACCGCGGCGGCCTACGCCGACCGTGTGGTGCTGCTCGCCGACGGGCGGATCGCCGGCGAGATCGACGAGCCCACCCCCGAGTCCGTCCTGGCCGGCCTGGACGCCCTGCGTCAGCTCGAGGGGGTCTGATGTTCCGGCTCACCCTGGCGCAGATGCGCCGCAGCGTCGGCCGGCTGGTCGCGGCGGGGCTGGCGATCGCGATCGGCACGGCGTTCGTCGCCGCGACGCTCCTGGCCGGCGCGGTGATGAACCGCACCGGCCGGGACGCGGTGACCGCGCAGTACGGCGAGGCGGACGTGGTCGCCAGCGGCACCCTCACCACGGCCGGCCTGGCCGCGGTCAGGGCCCTGCCGCAGGTCGCGGCGGCCGACGTCATGACGAACGTCGGTGTCGAGCTGCGCACTTCTGCCGCGCAACGCTTCCAGCTCATGCTCCCGCAGGTGGCCGACCCGCGGCTGACGCCGCTGCGGATCGTCGAGGGCCGGGCGCCGGCCGCGGCCGGCGAGATCGCCCTGCCGCGCGGCGCCGCCGAGGCGTTCCACGTGACCGTCGGCGGGACGCTCACCGCGACCTGGCCGGACACCACCTCGACCGGCTCGGCGCACACCTCGAGCCGTACGGTGACCCTGGTCGGGATCGCCGACGACCCGCACGGCGCCTGGAGCCAGTCCGGCGGGGCCGGCATCGCCCTGCCCGCGGACCTCGCCTCCTGGGCCGGCGCCACCTCGCTGCTCGACACCCACCCTGCCCTCCTGGCCGTCGCCAGAACCGGCACCTCGGCCACGGCGCTGTCCGACGAGATCGCCGCTGCGCTGCCCGGAGTCGCCGTCGAGACGCGCGACCAGGCCGCCGCCCAGCAGATGGCGCACGCCGGCGCGGGTGTCGACACGGCGTTCGTCGCCGTCGTGCTGGGCTTCGCCGGGATCGCGCTGCTGGTCGCCGCCCTGGTCATCGCCAACACGTTCCAGGTGCTGGTCGCCCAGCGCTCCCGCACGCTGGCCCTGCTCCGGTGCGTCGGAGCACGCAAGCGCCAGCTCCGGGCGTCGGTGCTCACCGAGGCGGCCGTCCTGGGCGGCGTCTCGTCGCTGGTCGGGCTGGCCGCCGGGATCGGGTTGGCCCAGGGCACGCTGTCAGTGCTGCGCCGCACGGCGATCTCCGCGCCGCTGCCGGCGTCGGTCGACGTCACCTGGCAGGTGGTCCTCGTGCCGTTGCTCGCCGGGCTCGCGGTGACGCTGCTCGCGTCGCTGGTCCCGGCGCGGGCCGCGACCCGGGTGACCGCGATCGAGGCACTGCGACCGCTCGACGCGCCGACGGTGCACACCGGCGCCGGGGTGGTCCGCCTGACGTCCGCCCTGGTTCTCGGCATCGGTGGGCTCGGGCTGCTCGGTGGCGGCGTCGCGCTGGAGTACCACCAGGCGGGTTCGGGGGCAGGGCTGCTGCCGCTGGCGGTCGGCCTGGCCGGCGGCGCGCTGTCGTTCGTCGGCCTGCTGCTGGGCGCACTGTTCTGGGTGCCACCCGTGGTGCGGCTCGTCGAGCGCGCCCTCGCCGGGCTCGGCCCGGTGCCGCGGCTGGCGGCCGCCAACTCGGTGCGCAACCCGCGCCGCACGGCGGCCACGAGCACGGCCCTGCTCATCGGCGTGACGCTCGTCGTCATGATGAGCACCGGTGCGGCCACCGCCCGGGCCTCGCTCAACGGCGCCCTGGACCAGCACTACCCGGTCGACATCACCGTGACGCCCGCGGACGGCACGTCGGGTGGGACACCCCAGCCGCTGCCCGACGGGCTCGCGGCGAAGGTGGCCGGGGTCGCGGGCGTCGCGCACGTGGCCGCACTGAGGTCGGCCGACGTGACCGTGGTCGACGCCAACGGCCAGAAGCAGACCGTGACCGTTCGGGCGATCAGCACGGGCGACGCCGCGGCCGTGCTGCGGGACCACGCTGCCGCCGGCTGGCTGGCCGACGGTTCCGTGCTGCTGCCCGCCTGGTTCGCGGCTCCCGCCTCGGTCACGGTGCAGGCCGCGGGCGCGGGTGCAGCCGGCGGCGCGGTCCCGTCCCTGCGGGCCCGGCTGATGCCCGGTCTCGACACGGCCCTGGTCACGCCGGCGACGATGGACCGGATCGTGCCGGCCGCGCCGCCCGACACGCTGTTCGTCGCGGTGGCCCCGGGCGCCGACCCGGTGCAGGTGCTGCGCGACGTGCAGAGCACGGTGGACAGCGGCCGGCTCGTCGTGCAGGGCATGGGCGCGCTGCGCGCCCAGTACGACCGGGTGATCAACGTCCTGCTCGCGGTCGTCGTCGGGCTGCTCGGGGTTGCCGTGCTGATCGCGCTGCTGGGTGTGACGAACACGCTGTCGCTGTCCGTCCTCGAGCGGCGTCGCGAGTCGGCGACGCTGCGCGCGATCGGCCTGACCCGCGGCCGGCTGCGCGGCACCCTGGCGATCGAGGGCATGCTCATCGCGGGCGTCGGGGCGGTGCTGGGCATCGTCTTCGGCCTGGCCTACGGCTGGGCCGGCGCCGCGACGCTGCTCGGCCGCACCGGCTGGCTCACCCTCGCGGTCTCGTGGCGCGACCTGGCGCTGGTGCTGGTGGTGGCGGTCCTCGCCGGGCTGCTCGCCTCGGTGCTGCCGGCACGGTCCGCGGCGCGCACCCCGCCGGTGGCGGCGCTCGCCGAGGAGTGAGCCGACCGGTGGCCCTGGGGACGACGGAGGGCCGTCCTCAGGGCCACCGCGTCACGGCGCCGTGTGCCCGGCTCCGGGCAGGCTCGGCCGGTGCGCCTCACGGTCGTCTCCCCCGCCATGGCCACGGACGTCGAGGTCGACGACGGCGTCCCGCTGGTGCGGCTGCGGGTCGGCCTCGCCCGACTGACCGGCGACGCCAGATGGACGGTCGGGAGTCCGACCGTCGACGGCGTCCACCTCGACGACGCCCATCCCACCGGCCGACCACCCCTGACGCACGGCGCCACGGTGCGCTCCGGGCCGGGCCCGGTGCCGGACGCGGTGCGCGCGGCGCGGGCGCCCTGGCACCTGGCCGTCGTCGCCGGCCCGGACACCGGAGCGCTGCTCGTGGCGGACGGGCAGGCGACGCTCGGCCCCGGCAGGGAGCTGCCGGTGGCCGACGACCAGCCGTGGTCGCTCGTCGTGCGGCCCGAACCCGGCCGTCGGCGGTCCAGGGGACGTCGGCGGTCCAGGGGACACCGGCGGTGCGCGGACGACGGCGAGCCGGACGGGTTCTTCGCGCTGCAGGTCCGCTCGGCCGGCCCGCCCGCGCTGCGCGGCCGTGCCGCACTGCGCGGCCGTGCCGCACCACGCGCCGTGCTCGTCCCGCCGGACGGCCGGTCGCGGCATGTGCCGACACGACGGTGGACCAGGTGGCGGCCGGGCGACGAGGTGCGGGTGGGGTCCAGCGTCGTCGTCCTGCGCCAGCCTCGGGACGCCCCGCGGGGGGCAGCTCGCACGGAACGGGCCCGCGTCCGGGCACGACTGACCAGGGTCCTGCCGGCGGTGGCCGGCGCCACGACGTCGGTCGCCCTGGCCGTGAGCATGCGCCAGCCGGTGCTGCTGCTGGGTGCGCTGAGCGCGCTCGTCCTGCTCGGTCCGCTCGGCGTCCCGACGCCCCGGCCGCTCGGTCACGACGACCCCGCTGACGACGACCCGGGCGACCTGCCGGCGCTGCGGATCGCGCTGGCCACACCTGTCGGGGTGTCGGCAGGCGACGGCCGTGACGGGGGCCGGGCGACGCCGGCAGCCGACCGCCGTGACGGGGGCCGGGCGACGCCGCCCCCCAGGCTGCGTCCCCGCCGCCAGCCGGTCCCCTGGGACGGCGACCTGACCGTGACCGGCCCCCGGCCTGCCGCGCTGGCGGCCGCTCGTGCGCTCCTTCTCGTCGAGCTCACCGCCGCGGAGGCACCAGCGGTGGTGGTGCGGACAAGCCGGCCGGCGGACTGGGCGTGGCTCGTCTGGCACCGTCCGGCCGGTGCTGGGACGCCGCTGGTCGTGCTGGACGGAGCCGTCGACCCGGGCACGCCCGGGCCGCCCCGACGCGTGCTGCGGGTCATCGACGGTGCCCCCGCCGCCGCGACCGGCACCGTGCTCGCGGTGGACGGCCGGACCGCGCGGCTGTGCCACGTCGGAGGCGGGTGGCAGGCGGTCCCCTTCCTCGGCGTCACGACCGCCGTCGCGGAGGCCACCGTCCGGGCGACGGGCGCCCGCCCGACCGCCCTGGCGCAGGACGACGACGCCCGGGGACGCTGCCCGGACGACGTGGCGCTCGGCGCGCTGCCCGGAGTGCCATCGGCGGACCCGCGGTCCATCGCCGCACGGTGGCGGCTCGGCACCGACCATGCTCGGGACGGACTGGTCGAGGAGCGCCCGCCACCGGCCGGCACACCCCCCGCACGCGCCCGCCTGGCCACCCCGATCGGCTCCGGACCGGGAGGCGTCCCGGTGGTCGTCGACCTGGTCCGCGACGGTCCGCACGTGCTGGTCGCCGGGACCACCGGCTCGGGCAAGTCGGAGCTCCTGACCAGCCTGGTCCTCGGCCTGGCCCTGGCGCACCCCCCGGACCGGCTGTCGGTGCTCCTCGTCGACTTCAAGGGAGGCACCGGACTGCCGGCGTTGGCGCGGCTGCCACACGTCGTCGGCCACCTGTCCGACCTCGATGCGGCCGGCGCCCGACGCACGCTGCGCGGGCTGTCGGCGGAGCTGCGTCGTCGCGAACGGGTGCTCGGCTCCCGCGCGGCGCGCGACCTGCGCGACCTCGACCCGACGGATCCCCGGACACCGCCGCGGCTGCTCGTGGTCGTCGACGAGTTCCGCGTGCTGGCCGACGAGCTGCCCGACCTGCTCCCCGGTCTGGCCCGGATCGCCGCCCAGGGCCGGTCGCTCGGCGTCCACCTCGTTCTCGCCACCCAGCGGCCCGCCGGGGCCGTGCCGGCTGACCTGCGGGCCAACGTCGCGCTGCGCATCGTGCTGCGGGTGGCCGACCCGGCGGACTCGACCGACCTGGTGGGAGTGCCGGACGCGGCGGGCTTCACCCGGCCGGGCCAGGCCCTGCTCGTCCGCGGCGGAGGACGGCCCCAGCCGTTCCAGGTCGCCCGGGCGACTGCCCGCCGCGCCCACCCGGTACGCCTGGCCGGGCCGGCGCCGGACGAGGTCCCGACGAGCTGCCCGGCCTGGACCCCGCCGGCACCGACCACAGACGGGCCGGCCGCGACGACGGCGCCCGTCCACCGATCCGTCGCGCCGCACGACGACGGTCCAGCAACATGGGTCGGCGCCGTCCGCGCGGCCGCCGCCGGATGCCCGCAGGCCGCAGAGCCGTGGCTGGCCCCGCTGCCCGACCTCGTCACCACGGCCGAGGTGCCGCCCGGTCCCGGCCTGCCGATCGCGCTGGCAGACCTGCCGGACATCCTGTCTCGGGGACCGGTCCGCTGGGACCCCGACGCCGGCCACCTGCTGGTGCTCGGCGGTCCGGGCTCGGGTCGCACCACCGCGCTGCTCGCTGCCGGGTCCGCCGCCGTGGCGCAGGGCCGCGCGGTGCACGTGGTCGGTGTGCCGGCGCCGCTGGTGCCGCCGGGCGTCGCCTCGGTGCTCGACGCCCAGGATGTGACGCGGGTGGCACGCCTGGTGCGCCTGCTGGCCGACGCCCGGGACCGGGACCGGGGCGACCCGCGGCCGGTGCTGCTCCTCGACGATGTCGCGACCGTGCTGGCCGGGCTGGTCCCGCTCGCCCGTGGCGCTGCCGCCGACCGGCTCGAGGAGCTGTGGGCGTCGGCCGGCGGTCCGGTGGCGGTGCTCGCCACCGGCGGTGTCGGCCCGGCGACCGCCCGCCTGACGCCGTTCTTCGCCGACCGGCTGGTCCTGGGATCGCCGGACCCGACCGGTGACCTGGTGGCGGGCGTGCCGTCGGAGCTGGCCGGCCCGCGCCCCGTCCCCGGCCGTGCCGTGCACGTGACCGCTCGCGGGGCGGCGCTGTGCCAGGTGGCGCTCCCGGAGCCGGCCGGGCCGCCGTCAACCGCCGGTTCCGGGTGCCGCACCGGGCCGCGGGTCCACCCGCTTCCCCACCGGGTGACGGCGGCCGACCTGCCCGCGCCGGTCCGCGCGTCGCCCACGTCGCCGACCGGCGGCCCGCTCGTGCCGATCGGGCTCGGCGGGGACGACGCCGGCCCGGTCGCAGTCGACCTGTCCCGACCGTTGCTCGTCGTCGGGCCACCCGGCTCGGGGCGGACTGCCGCGCTGCAGGCGCTGGCCTCCGGCGCGGCGGCCGCCGGCCTGCACGTCGTGCGTCTGGCGCCGGGGCTGGCTCCTGCCCTCGGGACGACCCACCCGGACGCGATCCTCGTGGTCGACGACCTGGACGAGCTCGAGGCCCAGGAGCCGACGACCGCCGACGCGCTCGCCGCGTGCCTCGTGTCCGGTGCCGCGCCGCGCCTGGTGGCGGCGACGACCACGGCACATGCCGTCTCGGCGTTCCGCGGCCCGGTCCCGGCACTGGTCCGGGCGCGCCGGCTGCTGGTCCTCGACCTCGCCGAGCCGGGCGCGCTCGACCTGCTCGGCGGCGATGCCGGCTGGCTGGCCGACCCACGGCGCCACCCGCCGGGCCGCGGGGTGCTGCGGCTGGGCCGCGACCTGGTCCCGGTCCAGGTGGTCGCGCCGGCCTGACCGAGGCGCCCGGCTACCCGTCGCCGGCCGGGCGGCCGGGCACCGTCCAGCCGACCGCCGCCGGGGTGAGCAGCGCGACGACCACGACGACCGCACAGGCCAGCGCCACCACCGGCCACGGTGCGGGGGTCGTCGTCCAACCGGCGACCGCCATCGCCCCGAGGAGGATCTGCGCGGTCAGCACGGGGCTGCGCGCCCACCGCCGCCCGCCGCGCCACAAAGCGACGCCCGCCGCGGTCAGCGCCGCTGCGACGCCAAGGGCCATCACCGCCAGCGCAGCGGACGCGCCGGGCATCTGGGCGCCCCGGACCAGCACGACGACGAGGGCCGCAGCCGCGGCGAGGGCCGCAGCCGTTTGCAGCCCGACCAGCCCGCACGCGAGCCGCACCGCCGGTGGAGTGCGACCTGTCACGTCGCAGGACCCTACGGGAGCGGATCGGCGCCCGCGTGTACCACGCCGAGGTCCCCCGTCCCACCCACCGGACGTCGGCCGTCCACCGTCCACCGTCCGGTTGTCGCTGCGGAACGTCACCCCGGGGTCGGGACCAAGGTCCCAAACGGGTCGAGGGCGATGTTTCGTCGCAGGTCAGCGGTGCTCGCAGCCATTTCGTGGGATGATCTGCAGGAACGCTGCCACGCTGTCACATACCCCTCACAGGATGTGACGAACGTCTCGCGATTCACCGGGTCGAAACGTTCTCGTAACCCTTGTGCCAGGGCCGGGGCGGGTGTGACTCTTGGTGCAGCACGAAACCACCCACCATTTCCCGCGGTTCGCCACGCCCCGATCGGGTGCTGGGACGGACTGCGCGTGCGAGGAGAAACCTATGGACTGGCGCCACCGCGCTGCGTGCCTCGACGAGGACCCCGAGCTGTTCTTCCCCATCGGCAACACCGGCCCTGCCCTGCTCCAGATCGAGGACGCCAAGGCCGTCTGCCGTCGCTGCGACGTCGTCGACACCTGCCTGAAGTGGGCGATCGACACCGGTCAGGACGCAGGCGTGTGGGGCGGGCTGTCCGAGGACGAGCGTCGCGCGCTCAAGCGCCGCACCGCCCGCCAGCGCCGCGCCAGCTGACGTTAGGCGGGCAGCCGCCCGCCTAACGACCCGTGGCCCGTACGTCAGGCCACCGTCGCCGCGTCCCGGTTGACCCTCAACCGGCAGTTCAGCTCGACGTACGTGCCGCCGCCCTCGCGCGGTCGCCACTCGATGGTGCCGCGCAGCTCGTTGCGCACCAGCGTGGCGACGATCTGGGTCCCCAGGCCACTTCCCGCGCCATGGTCCTCGGGCACGCCGACGCCGTCGTCGGCGACCACCACGCGGAGGTTCTCCCCCTCGCGGACCACGCCGATGTCGACCGTGCCCGCGTCCCGCCCGGCGAAGCCGTGCTCCACCGCGTTGGTCACCAGCTCGGTCAGCACCAGGGCCAGCGCGGTCGCGTCCTCGGCAAGGATCATCCCGAACGAGCCCTCGATGCGCGTGTGCACGTGCGCTCCCGGCGTGGCCACGTCGGCCGCGAGCCGCAGCGTGCGGCCGACCAGGTCGTCGAACGCCACCGACTCGTCGAGCGTCTGCGACAACGTCTCATGGACCAGGGCGATCGTCGCGACGCGGCGCTCCGCCTCGGCCAGCGCCGCGCGCGCCTCCGCGCTGGTCAGCCGCCGGGACTGCAGGCGCAGCAGCGCGGCGACGGTCTGCAGGTTGTTCTTGACCCGGTGGTGGATCTCGCGGATCGTCGCGTCCTTCGTGATGAGGTCGCGCTCGCGGCGGCGCAGCTCGGACACGTCGCGGCACAGCACCACGGCGCCGATCCGGTCCCCCTCCTCGACCAGGGGCACCGCGCGCAGCGCGATCGCCACGCCGTGCGCCTCGACATCCACCCGCCAGGCCGCCCGTCCCGCCAGGACCAGCGGCAGCGACTCGTCCACCGGAGAGTCCCCGTCGAGCAGGCCGGGTACGACCTCGATCAGGGAGCGCCCGACGAGCTCGCCCATCGCGCCCAGCCGGTGGAACCCGGACAGGGCGTTGGGCGAGGCGTAGAGCACCTCGCCCTCGCCGTTGAGCCGGATCAGGCCGTCGCCCACGCGGGGCGCGCCGCGCTGCCGCCCGGTCGGCACGTCGGCAAGCGGGAACTCCCCGCGCGCCACCATGCCGAGCAGGTCGTCGGCGGACTCGACGTAGTTGATCTCCAGCCTGCTCGGCGTGCGGGCGCCGCCGAGGTTCGTCTGGCGAGCCAGCACCGCGATCGCGCGCTGCTTGCGGACGACCGGTACGGCCTCCTCACGCACCGCGTACTCGCCGAACCAGCGCGGCTCGCGCGAGCGCTGCGCCCGCTGCGAGGTGAGCGCCTGCTCGAGCTGGGCGCGCTGGCCGTCCGGCACCAGGGAGCCGACGACGTCGTCGTAGTGCACGGTCGCGGCCGTCGAGGGACGCACCTGTGCCACCGCGACGAAGTCGTGGTCGGTCGTCGGCAGCCACAGCACGAGGTCGGCGAACGCCAGGTCGGAGACGATCTGCCAGTCACCGACCAGCAGGTGCAGCCACTCCAGGTCGGCCGGCTCGAGTGCGCCGTACCGCTCGGCCAGGTTGCTCAGCGTGGACACCCGACCAGCCTAGGCGCGGTGCCGCTTGCTCGACTCGGGCGGCCGACGCACGGGCCACGAGCCGCCCCATTCCCTCGCAACGGCCCCCGCCGTTACGATTCGATAACGCCCGCCAGCTCCGACGAGGCGCTGACCTGCGGCGATGGCACAGGGATCCGTGTCCTGACGACCTGCCGGCGCGCCACGTACTTGACACCCCACACCCCCAGCGCCAGTGTTCACCCCATGCGTGGGAGCGCTCCTGCACCCGGAAAGCTCTGGGTGTGGGAACGTGACCACGGGGGGCCGACAGGTCCAACGCCGACGTGTCTCCCGACAGGTCGGCGGCAAGCGGCACGGCGAGGAAGCCGTCGAACCGACAAGGGAGTCACAGTGCGTACTACGCGCAAGATCTGGGCCGTCGCGGCCGGGGTCTCGGGCCTCGCGATGATGGTCACCGCGTGCTCGAGCAACGGCGGCGCCACGAGCCCCACCACCGCCAGCGGGGGTCAGTCCGCAGCGGCCACCACGGCCGCCGCTAGCTCGGTCTGCCCGGACGGCACCCCCACCGTCACGGTGAGCACGTTCAACAACTTCGGTTACCAGCCCTCGACGGCCACAGCGCCCGGCGCGGACCTGTGGGCGAAGTACAAGGAGGTCTGCCCGAACGTCACCGTCAAGGAGACGGTTGCGGCCTCCTCCGACGACGCCCGTGCGGCGTTCAACACGGCGATCTCGACCGGCACCGGCGCCTACGACATCCAGGCCGTCGACGTCGACTGGATGCCGTCGATCATGGTGCAGCCGAACAACTTCGTCGACCTGACCCCGTACAAGACGGCCAGCAACGACTGGCTCGGCTGGAAGAACACGATCGCCACGACGAGCGACGGCAAGCTGCTCGGCTTCGGCACCGACATCGGCCCTGAGGCGATCTGCTACCGGTCCGACCTGCTGGCCGCAGCTGGCATGCCGTCCGACCGGGCCGGTGTGGCCTCGCTGCTCGGCGGCGCGAACGCGACGTGGGACACCTACTTCTCGGTCGGCCAGCAGTACGTCCAGAAGACGGGCAAGGCGTGGTTCGACTCGGCCGCGGCGACGTGGCAGGGCATGGTCAACCAGATCCAGTACTCGTTCGTCGACCAGAGCAACACCGTCATCGCCTCGACGAACGCTGACGTCAAGAAGTCGTACGACCAGCTGACCGCCGCCGCGCTGACGAACAAGGAGTCCGCCGGCCTCAAGCAGTGGAGCACCGACTGGAGCGCCGCGTTCAAGAGCGACAAGTTCGCCACCATGCTCTGCCCCGCGTGGATCATCAACAACATCAAGGGCAACGCCGGAGCGGACTTCAAGGGTTGGGACATCGCCAACGTGTTCCCCGGTGGTGGCGGCGACTGGGGCGGCTCGTACCTGGTCGTGCCCAAGCAGTCCAAGGTTGCGGACGCAGCGGCCAAGGTTGCGGCGTGGGTGACTGCGGCGCAGCAGCAGGAGGCCGTGTTCGCGGCCGCGTCGAACTACCCGAGCTCGCCGACCGCTGAGGCCGCTTCGACGGTCGCCAGCAAGACCGAGCCGTTCCTCAACAACGCCCCCGTCGGCACGATCTTCAAGGACCGGGCCGCTGCGGTGACCGTTGTGCCCTACAAGGGTGCTCAGTACTTCGACATCGAGACGAAGATGGCTGACGCGCTCAACCGGGTCGACGTCGACAAGAGCATGAGCCCCACCGCCTCGTGGAGCCAGTGGATCAACGACGTGAAGTCGCTGTCCTAGTTCCATTCGGTAGACCCGTACGGTAGACAGCTCGGGGGGCGCCTTCCCCATGGCAAGGCGCCTCCCGAGCTCGCACAAGCGAAGAGGACGCGAACGTGTCACGACTAGCAACGATGCAGTTGCCGACCTCGGACGCCGAACGGGCCCGGCTCGAGCGCAAGATTCTCGCGCGGGGCCGGCGCGGCAAGTTCGACGTCAGGCTCTCGCCCTATCTCTACATCTCCCCGTTCTTCCTCCTCTTCGCGATCACCGGGCTTTTCCCATTGCTCTACACCGCCTGGATCGCCACCCGGCAGTGGAACACCATCACGGGGGACGGCGGACTCGCCGTCTGCGGCGCCATCTGCGGCACCACCACACCGTCGTGGCTGGGCAACTTCGACTGGGTGCTCCACCAGCAGGAGTTCTGGATCGCCCTGCGCAACACCTTCTCGATCTTCCTGCTGTCGTCGGTGCCGCAGATCATTGCCGCGTTGATCCTGGCTGCGGTGCTCGACGCGAACCTCAAGGCCAAGACGTTCTGGCGGATGGGTGTCCTGCTTCCCTACGTCGTCGCCCCCTCCGCCGCAGGAATCATCTTCAGCCAGGTGTTCTCGGACCACCAGGGCCTCATCAACACCATGCTCAACTGGATGGGGATCTCGTCGGTCCCGTGGCACTCCTCCGTGCTGGCGAGCAACATCGCGATCGCATCGATTGTCAACTTCCGCTGGACCGGTTACAACACCCTGATCCTGCTGGCCGCCATGCAGGCCATCCCGCGCGACCTTTTCGAGGCGGCGATCGTCGACGGCGCGGGGCGGCTCCGCCAGTTCTTCTCTCTGACGATCCCGCTGGTGCGGCCCACCCTCATCTTCGTCATCATCACCTCGACGATCGGCGGCCTGCAGATCTTCGACGAGCCACAGATGTTCACCCCCGGTACGTCCGGTTATGGCGGAAACAACGGTGAGTACCTCACGCTCGCCCTGTACCTGTGGCGTCTCGGGTTCTACAGCGTCTCCATCGGGCAACCCAACATGGGCCGGGCGGCGGCGGTGGCGTGGCTGCTCTTCCTGGTCATCGTGGTGTTCGCGTTGATCAACTTCATCCTCACCCGGCGCATCGCATCCGCCGGCAACGGGCCGGCGAAGGAGCCGGCGAAGCGTGCCAAGGAGGTCGTCCGGTGAGTCGGGAAGTGTCCGTCGCCGCATTGCGGCAGAGCGCGGGGCCCGGCATCGCGCGGGCTGCCGCCAAGAACCGGAAGCGTGCGGTCAAGAGCGAGGGTCGCCGGGCGGGCTGGGTCAGCTACGTCTTGCTCGCCGTCGTCATCCTCATCTCGGTGTTCCCGCTCTACTACGCCGTGTCGATCGCGTCCCAGCCCACCACGGACACGCAGTACGGCGTGCCCGCCCTGAAATTCAGTTCTGGCCTGTTCAGGAATCTGCGCACCGCCTTCGACGCCATCCAGTTCTGGCGGGCGCTCGCCGGTTCGGCTCTCGTCTCGACAGTCAGCGCGGTGAGCACCGTGACGTTCTCGATGCTCGCTGGGTATGCCTTCGCCAAGCTCCGGTTCCGGGGTCGCCAGCCGCTGCTGTTCTTCGTCATCGCCACGATGGCGATCCCGACCCAGCTGGCCGTCGTCCCGCTCTACCTGATGATGGCCAAGCTCCACCTCTTCGGGTCGATCTGGGCCGTCGTGATCCCGGCCCTTGTCACGGCGTTCGGCGTCTTCTGGATGACGCAGTACCTCGACGCGGCGCTGCCGTACGAGCTGATCGAGGCGGCCCGCATGGACGGCTGCTCCATGATCAGGACGTTCTGGCACATCGTCGTGCCCGCTGCCCGTCCCGCGGCAGCGATGCTCGCGCTGTTCGCGTTCGTCGCGCAGTGGACCAACTACTTCTGGCCGATGCTCATCCTCGGGCCGAACAAGAACGCGGTCCTCACCGTCGCCGCCGCCAACCTCAAGGGCGGTCACTTCACCGACTACACGCTCATCATGTCCGGGGTGGTTCTGACTGCCTTCCCGCTGATCGTGCTGTTCTTCTTCGCCGGGAGGCACCTGGTCTCCGGGATCATGGCTGGTGCAGTGAAGGGCTGAGTCCGTGCCAGGCTGTGCGTGCGTACGCGTGCGTGCCGTCACCAACTGAGCAAGCGGGCGACCCACGATCTCTCGAGGGCTGATGGGCCTCACCGCACCGGCAGGGTCAGGAGGAGCGATCGCGATGGCCGTCAAGGGAGCCCGGTCGCCGGGCGCCGTCGCCCGGCCGGCCGTAGCCACGCTCGAGGAGGTCGCCGCGCGTGCCGGGGTGTCACGGTCGACGGCCTCCCGGGCGATCAACGGCGGCTTCCGGGTGTCCCCTGAGGCATTGGCCTCGGTGGAGCGCGCCGTCGCCGACCTGGGCTATACGCCGAACCGCGCGGCACGCTCGCTGGTCACGCGCCGGACCGACTCGATCGCCCTCGTCGTGCCGGAACCGGACGAGCGCGTGCTCACCGACCCGTTCTTCGCCGGTGTGATGTCGGGCGTCTCGGCGTCGTTGGTCGACTCCGACATCCAGGTGGTGCTCGTCATCGCCCGGCCCGGGCAGTCCCAGCGCACCGCTCGCTACCTGCGCAACGGGCACGTGGACGGCGCGATCGTCGTGTCCCACCACCGCGACGACGAGCTCGACCGGACCCTGGCCGACCTGCGCCTGCCCAGCGTGTTCGTCGGTCGGCCGCTGGCGATGACCGGCGGGTCCGACCTCGGACTGCAGTACGTCGACGTGGACAACATCGAGGGCGGCCGGCTGGCGACGCAGCGCCTGATCGACCTCGGCCGGCGACGCATCGGCACCATCGCCGGCCCGCAGGACATGTCCGCCGGCGTCGACCGGCTGGTCGGCTGGCGTGCCGCGATGCATGCGGCCGGGCTGGCCGACGACGCCGTCGTGCACGGTGACTTCACCATCGCCGGTGGGACCGCGGCGATGCACCGGCTGCTCGAGGGGTTCCCCGACCTCGACGGGATCTTCGTCGCCTCCGACCTGATGGCCTCCGGCGGGTTGCCCGTCCTGGCCCAGGCCGGGCGGACGGTGCCCGGCGACGTCGCCGTGGTCGGCTACGACAACAGCGCGATCGCCACCTCGACGACGCCCCCGTTGACCAGCGTCGTGCAGCCGATCGTCGCGATGGCGCGCGCCGCGGGGCTGCGCCTGCTCGACCAGCTGCAGGGCGCCGAGCCCTCCCCGCCGCTGATCTTCGCTCCCGAGCTGGTCATCCGCGCCTCCGCCTGAGCCACGCCCGCCCGGGCCACACCCCCGCCTCAGCCACGCCGAACGGGCCCGGTAGCCGCGGCGGGCACAGCGCTCGGTGGCACAGTTGCCCCCATGGCGGACTTCTCTCCCTTGGCCACGGCGCGCGCCCAGCTGGCGTCGGCGATCGAGATCCTCGGCTACGACGACGGCATGCACGAGATGCTCGCCACCCCGCGCCGCGAGCTGCACGTGGCGGTGCCGCTGCGGCGTGACGACGGGCACGTGGAGATCCGCCACGGCTACCGGGTGCAGCACAACATCTCCCGCGGTCCGGGCAAGGGCGGGCTCCGCTATGCGGCGAGCGTCGACCTGGACGAGGTCCGCGCCCTGGCGATGTGGATGACGTGGAAGTGCGCCGTCGTCGAGCTGCCGTACGGCGGCGCCAAGGGTGGCGTCGCGGTGGACCCGAGCCAGTACTCGATGAGCGAGCTCGAGCGCATCACGCGCCGCTACACCAGCGAGATCATGCCGATGATCGGGCCGGAGCGGGACATCATGGCGCCCGACGTCGGCACGGACGAGCAGACCATGGCGTGGGTGATGGACACCTACTCGGTCAACCGCGGCTACACGATCCCCGCCGTCGCCACCGGCAAGCCGCTGTCGGTCGGAGGCTCGCTCGGCCGCGCGACCGCCACCAGCAGGGGCGTGGTCCACGTGGCCAGCGCCACGCTCGCGGACGCGGGGGCCGACCTGGCAGAGGTCAGCGCCGCGGTCCAGGGCTTCGGCAAGGTCGGATCCCACCTGGCGCGGCTCCTCGCCGAGGCGGGCACCACGGTGGTCGCGGTCTCCGACGAGCACGGCGCCGTCATGGCCCCTGGTGGCCTGGACGTCCCGGCGCTGCTGGCGCACGTGGCACGGACCGGGCGCGTGGTGGGATTCGCCGGCGGTGACCCGGTGGACAACGACGCCCTGCTCGCGCTCGACGTCGACGTGCTCTTCCCGGCGGCGGTCGAAGGGGTGCTCGACGAGGTCGCGGCGAGCCGGGTCAAGGCCCGCTGGGTCGTCGAGGCGGCGAACGGACCGACCACCACGGCGGGCGACCGGGCCCTGGCCGATCGCGGCATCGTCGTCGTGCCGGACATCCTGGCCAACGCCGGCGGCGTGGTCGTCTCGTACTTCGAGTGGGTCCAGGCGAACCAGGCCTACTGGTGGACCGGGTCCGAGATCGAGGAACGTCTCGCGCAGCGGATGCGGCAGTCCTACGCGGCGGTCGCCGGGTACGCCCGCGCGGAGGGGCTCAGCCTGCGCGACGCGGCTCTCGTCATCGGGGTGCAGCGCGTGGCCGACGCGCACCGCACGCGCGGGCTCTACCCCTGATCGTCCCGGACGAGGACCGCCTCGGTGCCGTCGTCGGCCACCAGGCGCAGTCCGCCGTCGTCGACCGCGGCGGCCAGCGGCGCGGAGAGCAGCGCGAGCAGCGCACGCTCGGTAGCCATCGCCTCCGGCGGCCCCGCCATCATCGTCGAGACGAGCGGGCCGACCGCGAGCTGGTCCTGCTCGTCGGCCGACCAGGTGGCGCGCACCCGGTTGACCCCTGCCATGCCGTAGAGCATCCCGTCGCCGTCGAAGGTCAACGTCACGGGTCCGTGGGTGTGCCCCGCCGGCGGGTCACCGCCGAGCAGGACGAGGCGCCAGGTTCCGGTCGGGTCCATGGACCGATCCTTGCGCCCCGCGCCGCGGCACGCGCGGCGACTCAGCCCTTGACCGCACCACCCATCCCGGCGCCGTTGAGGAACATCCGCTGGAAGAGCAGGAAGAGGACCACCGGCAGCAGGGCGGCGATCGCCATCGCCGCCATGAGCACGCCCAGGTCCGTCGATGCCTGCAACGCCGGCAGGCGCACGGCCAGCGGCTGCAGGTTCTGGTTGCGCAGCACGAGCATCGGCCAGAGGAAGTCCTTCCAGGACGCGATGACCGCGAACACGGACACGACGCCGAGGATCGGCTTGCTCATCGGCAGCACGATCGACCAGAACACCCGGAACGGCCCGGCGCCGTCCACCCGCGCCGCCTCGAACACCTCCCGCGGCAGGCTGTCGAAGAACCGGGCCATGAGCACCACGTTGAAGGCGCTCGCGCCCGCCGGCAGCCACACTCCCCAGAACGTGTTGACCATCGAGTGCCCGATCAGCGGCGGGTGGAGCACCACCAGGTAGAGCGGCACCAGCAGGACGACGGCCGGCACGAACAAGGTGCACAGGATCGCTCCGTTGAACACCTTGCTCCAGCGCGGCCGGAGCACCGAGAGCACGTACCCGGCGCTCGTCGCGACGAGCACCTGGCTCGCCCAGCATCCCGCCGCCGCGATCAGCGAGTTGAGGAAGTACCGGCTGATGTGGACCCTGTTCCACGCCTCGCTGAGGTTCGCCCACTTGACGCCGTGCGGGAACACCGCCAGGGGGGTGCGCAGGATGTCCTGGGAGGGTGTCACCGCGAACTTCAGGAGCATGAGCAGCGGCCCGACGCTGGCGATGACGAGCACGACGAGCAGCACGACGTGCATCACGTGCCACGGCCGCCGGACCCGACGGCGCTGCCACTCGATGTCGGAGACGGCCGACCGGGCGGTCGCGTCGGCGGTGGGCTTCGCAGCACGCTTGGCGGTGGGCTTCCCGGCGCGCTTGGCGGTGGGCTTCGCGGTCCCGGCCGGCGCAGGCACGGGCGTGCTGAGGGCTACCGACGGCGTCGAGGTCACGAGGTGCTCCAGCGGCGGGTGAGGCGGAAGTAGAGGACGGACAGCAGGGCGAGCACCACGGCGAGCATCACCGACAGCGCGGTCGCCTCGCCGTACTTGCCACCGAGGCTGGTGCCGAACCCGTACTGGTAGATCAGCAGCAGCACGGTCAGCGTGGCGTTGTTCGGTCCACCGCCGGTGAACAGGTACGGCTCGTTGAACACCTGGGCGGTGGCGAGGATCTGGAGGATGAACGTGATGAAGAGCACGCCGCGCAGGTGCGGCAGCGTGACGTGCCAGATCTTGCCCCAGATCGAGGCGCCGTCGACCTCCGCGGCGTCGTACAGCTCGGCGGGCACGCTGGCCAGCGCGGCAAGGTAGATGATCACCGTTCCGCCGGCGGCGGCCCAGGTCGCCTCGAGCACCAGCGAGGGCATGACGATCGTCTTGTCCTGCAACCACAGCACCGGGCCGAGGTGCACGTAGCCGAGCAGCTTGTTGAAGACGCCGGCGGGACCCGGGGTGTAGAAGAACTTCCAGAGCAGCACCGCGACCACCGGCGGGATGACCACCGGGACGTAGGCCAGGACGGAGTACAGCGCCTTCATCCGCCGCACCTCGTTCATGAGCACGGCGGCGACCAGCGGCACGGGAAAACCCAGGATCAGGGCGAGCAGGGCGAACCAGACGGTGTTCCGGATCGCGATCGGCAGCACCGGGTCGGCCAGGACACGCTGGAAGTTCTCCAGCCCCACCCAGCTGGTGACGATGAGGTTGGTCTTCTGGAAGCTCATCACGATC
This sequence comes from uncultured Actinomycetota bacterium, assembly GCA_963769855.1. Classification (GTDB taxonomy): domain Bacteria; phylum Actinomycetota; class Actinomycetes; order Actinomycetales; family Cellulomonadaceae; genus Cellulomonas. The sequence goes on along the minus strand of CAVYNN010000008.1, from coordinate 583,545 downwards.
GCCTTGACGATCGGCAGCCAGGAGAACCAGCCGAAGATGAACAAGGCCGGGAGTGCCAGGACGAGGTTGGACAGGCCGCCCCGGCGCACCCACGTCACCGGCGTGTGCCGCCGCGGGGTCGTCGTGGTGGACGAGACGACCGGCTTGCGCCGCCCGGGCGGTCGAACCTCCACGACCAGGTCGTCGGTGACCATGCTGACCATTCCTCACGTGCGCAGAGAGTGGGCGGACCTGCTGGGCCCCGGCCGGGCGGAGGACCCGCCCGGCCGGGGGTGGTGCGGAGCGGGAGCTACGAGGCGGCCGGGTGGTCGATCGCGTCCTGCGCCTGGGTGTTCGCGTCGTTCAGAAGCTTGTCGATGTTGGCGCTCTTGTCGGTCAGGACTGCCTGGACGACCGGCGACAGCAGGGTGTAGATGGGCTGGGTCGCCATGCTCGGCTCACCGACCACCGGCTGCGTGAACATCACGTCCGTGTAGCCCGTCTCGTCGGTCAGCGGGACATTGACGTAGTCCTTGATCCAGGTCAGGGACTCCTGGTAAAGGGCCTTGCTGAAGATCGGCAGCACCGGGGTGCCGACGGGCTGCTTGGCCGCCACGAGGGTCTTGGCGTTGGCGACCGCCTGCGCCTGGTCGCGCAGCGGGGACAGGTACCAGAAGTCGATCCACTTGACCGCGGCGTCCTTCTCCGCATCGGTCGCGTTGGCCTTGACCGCCGCCAGCGTGCCGCCGCCCAGTGCCCCGCCGCCGTTCTCGGTCGGGACCGCCGTCAGGCCGTAGCCCCAGTCCGGGGTCATCCCGTTGGTCTGGACCATGGCGTTGTACACGTCGCTGCCCGACGTGAACATCGCGAACTGGCCGGCGGCGAAGGCCTGGTTGGCCCCGCCCCAGTCGAGCGACATGTCGGGGTCGATCGAGTTGTCCTGCGCCAGGCCGGCCAGCCACTGCAGCGAGGCCTTGACCGCCGGGTCGTTGACCGTCGCGCTGTACGAGCCGTCGGCGTTGACCTTCTCGAGGCTCCCGCCGCGCGAGGCCGCGTCCACGGCGAGCTGCCAGCCGCCGGTGGCGCCGTTCGCCATCTGGCCGTAGCCCCACACGCCGGTCTTGTCGTGGATGATCTTCGCGTCCGTGCGGACCTCGTCCCACGTCGTCGGAGGCTTGTTCGGGTCGAGCCCGGCCTGGGTGAACAGGTTCCGGTTGATGTGCAGGGCGTTCGCGTAGAAGTTCTTGGCAGGCACGGCGTAGAACTTGCCGTCCTGGCCCTGCGCGTTGCCGACGATGGCCGGGTTGAAGTCCGTGTAGTACGGCATGTCGGCCTTGACCTGGGCGTCGATGTCAGCCAGCTGCTTGTTCTGGATGAGCGTCTTGGCGTCGGTGACCGGGATCTCGAAGACGGTCGGCAGCGTGCCACCCGCCAGCTGGGCGGTGAACGTGGTCGCCTGCCAGAGGTACTCCTCCGGCTTCACCGTGATGTACGGGTACTTCGCCTGGAACTCCTTGACCCGCGCGTTCAGCTGGTCGACGTTGTCCTGCGAGGCGCCGGGCAGCGTGCCGGCGACCGTGATGGTGATCGGCTCGTTGGCCGCGGGGGTGGTTGCCCCGGCGACCGCGGGGGTCGTCGGCGTCGTCGTGCCGCCCGTCGTTGAGCAGGCGGCCAGCAGGCCGATGGCAAGTGCGCCGGCCATGCCGAGCGCCGTCGTGCGTGAGGACCTCATCGTCTCGTCACTCCTCCTAGGTGGTCCCGTGGTCCGGGAGCCGCTCGGTTCTTCTCTGTGCGTCCGACTACCGGACGTCGTGCTGGGAAGTGCGCAGCCACACCGCGGTGTCGCGGGGCAGCCGCCCTGCCTCGAGCGAGCCGCTCGAGATCAGGACGTCTTGGTGGGTCGGGAGGTCGGCCGGTTCGGTGCCGAGGTTCACCGCGACGAGCACGTCGCCGCGGACGAACGCGAGCACGTCGGGGGCGACGTCGACCCAGGTCATCGGACCGTCACCGAGTCCCGGTTCGGCTCGCCGCAGCTGCACGGCGCGCCGGTACAGGTGGAGCATCGAGTCGGGGTCGGACTCCTCGGCCTCGACGGTCAGCCCGGCCCAGTCCGCCGGCTGGGGCAGCCACGGCTGGGCGGTCGCGTCGGCGGGGCTGAAGCCGTACGGCGCGGTCTCGCCCGACCACGGCAGGGGCACGCGGCAGCCGTCGCGGCCGGGGTCGGTGCCGCCGGACCGGTAGTACATCGGGTCCTGGAGCGCGCCGAGCGGCAGGTCCTCGACCTCCGGCAGGCCGAGCTCCTCGCCCTGGTAGACGTACCAGCAGCCGGGCAGTGCGGCGGTGAGCAGGGCCGCTGCGCGGGCGCGGCGACGGCCGAGCGCCAGGTCGGTCGGCCGGCCGAACCGCTTGCCGGCGAACGAGAACGACGAGTCCTCGCGGCCGTAACGGGTCACGGTGCGGGTGACGTCGTGGTTCGACAGGACCCAGGTCGGCGGCGCACCCACCGGCGCGTGCGCCTCGAGCGTCCCGTCGATCGAGTCGCGGAGCTCCTTGGCCTGCCACGGCCGTGCCATGAAGTCGAAGTTGAAGGCCGTGTGCATCTCGTCCGGCCGCAGGTAGCGGGCGAACCGCTCGCGGTCCTCCAGCCAGACCTCGCCGACCAGCACCCGCGTGTCGGGGTAGGAGTCGGCGACGGCGCGCCACGCGCGGTAGATGTCGTGCAGGTCGTCCCGGTCCACGTGCGGGTGCTGACCCGGGCCGGGGTGCGCGGGCACCTCCGGCAGCAACGGGTCCTTGACGAGCAGGGCCGCCGAGTCGATCCGGATCCCGGCCGCCCCGCGGTCGAACCAGAACCGCAGGATGTCCAGGTGCTCGGCGACGACCTCGGGGTTGTTCCAGTTGAGGTCGGGCTGCTCGGGCGTGAACAGGTGCAGGTACCACTCCCCCGGCGTGCCGTCGGGGTTGCGCGTGCGGGTCCAGGTCGGGCCCGCGAAGTCGCTGCGCCAGCGGGTGGGGATGCCGTCGCCGCGCGGTCCCTTGCCGGGGTGGAACCAGAACCGCGCCCGCTCCGGCGACCCGGGGCCGGCCGCGAGCGCCGCCCGGAACCATGCGTGCCGCACCGACACGTGGTTCGGCACCACGTCGACGATCGTCCGGATGCCCAGCGCACGAGCCTCGTGGATCACCTGCTCGGCCTGCTCGAGGGTGCCGAACTCCGGGTCGATCGCGCGGTAGTCGGCCACGTCGTAGCCGCCGTCCGCCATCGGCGAGGCGTACCAGGGGGTGACCCAGATCGCGTCGACCCCGAGCCTGGCCAGGTAGGGCAGCCGGGCGTGTAGGCCGGCGAGGTCGCCGATCCCGTCGCCGTTCCCGTCCGCGAAGGAGCGCGGGTACACCTGGTAGATGACCGCGTCCCGCCACCAGAGCGGATCGGACTGCGCCTGCGCCAACGAAGGCCCTCTCTCACGTACCACGAGCGACGCACGCGGACTGCGTTGTCGACGACGCAGACACTAAAGGACTGGACTAGATCGACGCAAGAACTTGACAGCATGTTATCGAAACGTGATCCGCGTAGTCTGGTTCCTTCACCAAATCGTCGGATGTCTGCATCATCGGTGCACGCCGGAGGCCGCCGTGGCGCGGGGAGGCGCCAACGAGTCAGGCGGAGCTCAGCGCGCGGCGAGGGCCGCGTCGACGAGTCGGGCGGAGCTCAGCGCGCGGCGAGGGCCGCGGCCGGCACCACCGACGGCACGGGCGCGGTCGAACCGCGCACGACGAGCTCCGGCTCGAAGAGCAGCTCGTCGGCCGTCGTCCCCGACCCGGCGATCTGCGTCACCAGCAGGTCGATCGCGGCCCGGCCCATCGCGTCGATGGGCTGGCGCACCGTCGTCAACGGCGGATCGGTGCAGTTCATGAAGGCGGAGTCGTCGTACCCCACCACGGAGACGTCCTCGGGCACCCGCAGCCCGGCCCGCCGCGCGGCGCGAATCGCACCGAGGGCCAGCGGGTCGGACGCGCAGACGATCGCCGTGACGCCCTCCCGGAGCAACCGGGTCGCCGACGCCTGCCCGCTCTCCAGCGAGTACGCCGAGCGGGCCACCCACCGGTCGGGCACCTCGATCCCGAGCCGGGCGCCGAGCGCGCGGGCCGCGCCGAGCTTGCGCTCGGACGGCACGTGGTCCTCGGGCCCCAGCAGCAGGCCGATCCGGCTGTGGCCGAGCGAGGTGAGGTGGCCGAAGGCCTGCTCCACCGCGACCTCGTCGTCGCAGGACACCCGCGGGAAGGGCAGCTGGTCGATCGACGCGTTGATGAGCACCACCGGCAGGTGCAGCCGGTCCAGCCGGCCGTAGTGCTCGTGCGACGCGCTGCGCTGCGCATACAGCCCGCCGGCGAAGACGATGCCGGACACCTGCTGGGCGAGGAGCAGGTCGACGTACTCGGCCTCGGTGATCCCGCCGGCGGTCTGCGTGCAGAGCACGGGCGTGTAGCCCTGCTGGGCCAGCGCCCCGCCGACCACCTCCGCGAACGCCGGGAAGATCGGGTTCTGCAGCTCCGGCAGGACCAGCCCGACCAACCGGGCGCGCTCGCCGCGGAGCTTGGTCGGCCGCTCGTAGCCGAGGACGTCGAGCGCGGACAGCACGGCGGCCCTGGTCTGCTCGGACACCCCGGGCTTCTCGTTGAGCACCCGGCTCACGGTCGCCTCGGACACCCCGACCTTGCGCGCCACATCAGCAAGCCGTCTCGACATGGGCACATCGTATGACACGGTCACGCAAGTGTCTTGCAGTGTGACGCAAGTCTTGCGCTCGTTCTGCGACGGTCAGACGGCGGCGCTGTGCGCCGGCAGGTCGACCGTCGGGTGGGCAACGACGTCGTCGGCCACGCCGAGCGCCCATTCCCGGACCGCAGCCATGTCGCGGTGGTCGCCCTCGCGGGCGCGAGCGCCAGCGATCGCAGCACGCTCGGCGAAGGTCAGCAGCGCGCGGTCCAGCCGGCCGCGGAACGACCGGTGGCCACGGGCCCCGATCCGGTGGCGCAGGCTCATCAGCTCGTGCGGCGAGTTCGCCGATGCCGCCGGCTGGGTCGCCAGACCGGACGAGAACATCCACACCGGCACGTGCCCCAGCTGCTCGGCGAACCGGTCCGCGAAGTCGCGCGCCGAGGGCATCCAGTGCGCCAGGTAGACGGCGGAGCCGAGCACCACGGCGTCGTACCCGTCGACGGACTCGACGTCCTCGGGTGCGCGATGGTCGACCAGGTGCCCGCGGGAGGTGAGCGCGTCCGCGACGACCTCACCGATCTCCCACGTCGCCCCGTGCCGGGAGGCCACGACGACCAGGATCCTCATCAAACCTCCCCCATGGGACTCGGAACCAGTCGGCTGGCACGTGCTGCGGACACCACGTGTACGTCATCGTGCAACGCGAGGGCCCGTGCGCCGTGGGCCGGAGGTCCCGCGACGGGCCCGCGTCCGCCGTAGGCCGGAGGTCCTAACCGGGGCGGACGACGTGCGACTGGGCGGTTGGTCCTAGAGCGGAATCGTGCCCGCGCGGGCCCGCAGACGGTCCAGCAGCTCGCGCAGGCTGGCCAGCTCGTCGGCGTCCAGCGCCTCGCCGACGACCCGGTCGATCGACCGTGCGTGGCGCCGGCCGACGAGCCTCTGGACACGCAGACCCTCGCCGGTCAACGTCACCGCGACACCGCGCCGGTCCCCCGGGACCGGACCACGCCGCACCAGGCCGGCGGCCTCCAGGCGCTCGACCATCCGGGACAGGCTGGGCTGGGTGAGCAGGCTGCGCTCGTGCAGGTCGCGGATCCGCGCGGAGTGCCCGGGGCTGGTCGCCAAGGTGTAGAGCACGTCGTACTCGTCGAGCGACAGCTCGTCCCACACGTCGTCGTGCCGGAACCGGCGGAGCAGCTCCACCTGGGTCCGGAACAGCGACTCCCACGTGTCCGACGACTCCCGGGGAGTCCCACGCCGTCCCGAACCGCCCGCCATCGCCCGCTCCCGTCCTGGCCCCGGCCTACAGTGTGGCGATGACCACCCCGGCCGGACAGTCCACCACCTACCTCGTGGTGGACGGCGAGAACCTCGACGCGACCCTGGGGTCGTCGATCCTCGGCGGACGGCCCACACCGGAGTACCGGCCGCGCTGGGAGCGGGTGCTGGGCTACGCCGGGACCCAGCTCGGGCAACCCGTCAAGGGGCTGTTCTTCCTCAACGCGTCCAGCGGGTCGCTGCCGATGTCGTTCGTCCAGGCACTGCTCGCCATCGGCTTCCAGCCGATCCCGCTGGCCGGGGACGCCTCCGAGAAGGTTGTCGACATCGGCATCAAGCGGATGCTCGACGCCATCGCCGAGCACGGTGGTGACGTGCTGCTCGGCAGCCACGACGGCGACTTCGCCCCCGAGGTCGAACGGCTGCTCGACCTCGGCCGGCGGGTCGGGCTGCTCGCGTTCCGTGAGTTCGTCAGCACCTCGCTCAGCTCGCTGCAGTCCCGCGGCCTGCAGATCCACGACCTCGAGCTCGACGTCCAGGCGTTCAACGTCCAGCTGCCCCGGCTGCGGATCATCTCCCTCGACGAGTTCGACCCGACCCGCTACCTGTAGAACGGGACCGGGACGTCCGCCGGTGGCATCGGCGCCGACGGCGCGGCACAGTGGGCCTTCGTGGGGGAAGACGTGCTTGTCGCGCTGCTCCGAGCGGTCAACGTCGGCGGCCGCACCGTGCGGTCCGCCGACCTGCGCACCGCCGCGGCCGAGCTCGGGCACACCGAGGTCGCGACCTACGCCGCGAGCGGCAACCTGGTCCTCGTGCCGGCAGCCGACGCCGACCCCGAGACGATCGGGACCCGGCTGTCCCGGGCGCTCGGTCGCCAGGTCGGCTTCTCCGTGCCCGTGCTGACCCGCACCGCCGACGACTGGGACCGTGTGGTGGCCGACGTGCCGTGCCCCGAGCACGCCGCCGGTGACCCGTCGCGACTCACCGTGGTCGTGTGGGACGGCGCGCCCGACCCCGAGACCGTCGCCGGGTTCGACCCGGGCCGGTACGGCGAGGAAGAGGTCGTCTGGCACGGCGGCGAGACGTACGTGTACTACCCGCACGGCATCGGCCGGTCGCGGCTGACCCTGGACGTGCTCAGCCGCGAGGCCGGGCTGGTCGGCACCGCGCGGAACTGGCGCACCGTGCTCGCGCTGCAGGCGCTGGCCGACGACCGCCGGCGGCGCCGGGGCTAGCCTGCGGACCATGGCCACGCTCTTCACGCGCATCATCGACGGCGAGATCCCGGGCCGGTTCGTCTGGGCCGACGAGGTGTGTGTCGCGTTCGCCACGATCGCGCCGATCTCCGACGGCCACGTCCTGGTCGTGCCGCGGGCCGAGGTGGACCGGTTCACAGTCGCGCCCGACGAGCTGCTGGCGCACCTCATGTCGGTCGCGAAGGTCATCGGCGCCGCTCAGGAGGCCGCCTTCGGCGCCCCCCGGGCCGCCCTCATCGTCGCCGGCTTCGAGGTGCCGCACCTGCACCTGCACGTGCTGCCGGCCTGGGGCGAGGCGCACCTCTCGTTCGCCGACGCCCGGCCGGACACGCCGGCCGAAGCCCTCGACGCGGCGATGGAGACGTTGCGTGCAGCGCTGCGCGCCGCGGGCCACGGCGGGCACGTCCCGGCCGCGCTCGGCTCGCCGGAGCTGGCCGCCTCACGTGGGCGGCCGGTGCGCTAACGCGGGTCGGCCGGCGCGGGCGGAGGCGGCGCGCCGTCACCGTCCGGCTCGGGCGCCGTCCCGGCCGGGCCGACGAGCCCCAGGTCCGCCTGGACCATCGGCTGCGTGCGGGTCCGCGGCAACGCGCCGGGCGACTCAGCGACCACCCAGGCGACCAGACTCTCGCGCACCGCGGCCCGCAGGGCGAACAGCGTCCCGGAGTCCGCCGCGGAGACCAGCGCCCGGACGCGCAGAAAGCCGCCGGTGGCATCGGTCACCTGGAGCTGGCCGACCCGCCGGTCCCACAGCTCGTTGGCCGCGAGCAGCCGATCGAACTCCTGGCGCATCGCCTCGACGGGGACCGACCAGTCGACGTCCATCTCGACCGTGCCGAGCAGCTCGGGTGCGTGGTGGGTCCAGTTCTCGAACGGCGTCGTGGTGAACCAGGTCGACGGGAGGATGACGCGCCGGTCGTCCCAGAGCCGCACGCCGACGTAGGTCAGCGTGATCTCCTCCACACGGCCCACGTCGGTCCGCACGACGACGATGTCGTCGATCCGGATCGCGTCGGTGAACGCCAGCTGCAGGCCGGCGAAGAGGTTGCCGAGCGAGCTCTGCGCCGCCAGGCCGGCGATGACCGACAGCAGCCCGGCCGAGGCAAACACGCTGGCCCCGACCCCACGCACCTCGGGGAACGTGAGCAGGACGGCGCCCACCGCCCACACGACGATCACCGCGACGGCGATCCTCCGGAGCACCTGCGACTGGGTCTGCACCCGGCGGCCGCGCACCGCGTCGTCGGCCCCGGTCGCGTACCGGCGCAGCGCGACGTCCTCGAGCACGTGCGCCAGTCCGGCGAGCAGCCAGGCGACCAGGGCGATGAGGACGATCGCCAAGGCGTGCGACACCGCGGATCGCCACGGCGCCTGCCGGGTGCTCGCCAGCAGGCCGGCCCAGCCCAGCACGACGACGAGCACGGCGCGCAGCGGTCGGTGGCACCGGCGGTTCAGGCCCGCAACCAGGGGGAGCGGCGCCCGATCCTCCGGGCCACGACTTCGACGACGGCGGCCGCCACCACGGCGACCACGATCCCGCCGACGACGGCGGCGGCCGGCACGAGCACGTCGGCCAGGGTCACGGGTGCTGCCACGACGCCAGCCTAGGGCGCACGACGCCCCGCTCCCGGAGGGGGCGGGGCGTCAACGGGAGCCGTCTCGCCGGCACGAGGCGTGGCGGGCTCCGGAACCCGGAACGGGCGGGGCGGCTCTCGCCGTCCCTTCACTGCTGGTAGGCCGCACCGCAACGGCCCGATGTCACAGTTGTAGCACGGAACCGTCATGGATGCACCCGCCACGACCCGGACAACCCCATGGATTCGTCAAGAAACCCCCCAGCGGACAGCGAGCAGCGCCGTGACCTGGTCAGTTACCGGCAATGTCGCCACCAGGACGGGACCGGAAGGGTGACAGCCCGATCACGATCGGGACACGTCGGCCACACGGCCGTCGCCGCTGGTCTAGCGTCCGGCCATGACGCCCGCGCCCGGCACGACCGGCCCCAGCACCGCGCCCAGCCTCTCGCCACGAAGCCGTCCGTCCCGGATCCCGGTCCTCGTCGCCGTGCTCGCCGTCGTCGGCGTCCTGGTCGCGGGTTGCTCGTCCGGCGGGGCGTCGGGGTCCGACCAGCCGGCGGCCCAGGGTGGCGGCGCGGGCGGGGCCGGGGCGGACAGCGCGGGCGCCGCCAACGGGTCCGCCGCGGTCACCGCCGCCCCGGCAGCGTCGGACGGGCAACGCCAGGTGGTCCGCAACGGCGAGCTGTACCTGACGGTCGCCGACCCCCTCGCCGCCGCCGATCGCGTCGCCCAGATCGCCGACCGGATCGGCGGACGGGTCGACGAGCGGCAGCAGGACGCCGGCTCCGACGGTGCGCCCGGCTCCGCCTCGATGACCATCCGCGTTCCCACGAGCTCGCTCGACGCCACCGTGGCGGAGCTGCACACGCTGGGCGACGTGACGCGCTACCAGGAGAAGGCGCAGGACGTCACCGGCACCGTGGTCGACCTCGACGCACGGATCACCGCCGCCCAGACCTCCGTCGACCGGGTCCAGGGCTTCCTCGAGCACACCTCGACCACCACCGAGCTGCTCGCCACCGAGCAGGCCCTGTCCCAGCGCCAGGCCGAGCTCGAGCAGCTGCGTGGCCAGCGCGCCGCGCTCGCCGACCAGGTCGCGATGTCGACCCTGTACGTCTCGCTCACAGCACCGGGTCACCCGGCGATCGCGGCCCCGGGTCCCCGCTCGTTCGCAGCAGGTGTCGGCCTCGGCTGGCGGTCGCTCCTGACCGCCCTGCGCGGCGTATCGGTGGCGCTCGGGGTGCTGCTGCCCTGGCTGGTCCTCGGCGCCATCCTCGCCGCCGCGATCATCGTGCCGATCCGGCGCCGCCACCGGACCCCGGCACCCGCGCCGGCGGCCGGTCCTCCGGCTGCCGGTCCACCCGCTGCCGGTCCACCCGCGACGGCGCCCGCCTCGTGACCTGGCAACTGTGACCTGGGGCGGTACCGGCGCCATTCCGTCGGCCGGCGCTGCCCGAAGGTCCCAGGACTTCTCGGTCAGGTGTTCGTAACGTCAGGGCCACGCACGTGCCGTCCAGCGGAACGGCGTCGCCAGTGCCGGCGCCCCTGACGGCCACGGCCGCGACGGGGCCCACCCCGTCGAAGGAGCTGCCGTGAGCGTCACCACGACCACGCCACTGGCCGAGGTCCACCTGCCCGAGGCGGTGCGCGCCGCCCTCGACGCGAGCCCGCGCCTGATCATTCCCGAGTCGCGGGCCGACCTGTACGCGCTCTCGCTGGGACCCGCGGGCGGACCGGAGTTCACCGTCGAGTACGACGTCGATGGCGTGCTGGTGCCCGAGGCCACCGTGACCCGCTGCCGCAACGGCGTCGCCGTCAACTACCCCGAGGACTACCTGCGCCGGCGCGACCCGGACTGCATGCGGATCGCCGACGACCTGCCGACGGACAAGCCGCGCTACCGCGACGTGTTCGGCGAGGAGTTCGCCCCGGTCAAGCAGCAGACCCTGGACTGGCTCGGCGGCCAGGAGCTCGTCGTCGTGCCGTTCAAGGCCGGCGGCCCGACGTTCGGCTACCCGTCGCTGGCGATCGTCCCGGCGAACGCCGCGTTCTTCGCGCTCATCCTCGTCGACCTGCAGGGCTGGGTGACGTTCGAGGAGATCGGGCCGTTCACACCGCGGTCGATCCTCTACCTCGCGCCACCCTTCCGGCACACCCAGTTCGGGGGCCGGCAGGTCGTGGTCCACGACCGCACGACGACGCTGCACGAGGTGTTCGCCTACAACGTCTACCCCGGGCCGAGCGCCAAGAAGGGCGTGTTCTCGGTGCTCCTGGACATCGGGGAGCAGGAGGGCTGGATCACCGCGCACGCCTCGAGCGTCGAGGTGACCACCCCGTACGAGAACCAGACCGTCATCATGCACGAGGGCGCCTCGGGCGGCGGCAAGTCGGAGATGACCCAGGAGATCCGCCGTGAGGAGGACGGACGCATCCTGGTCGGCACCAACGTCGTCACCGGCGAGCCGTACCACATCACCCTCGGTGAGACGAGCTCCCTGGCGCCGGTGACCGACGACATGACGCTGTGCCACCCGTCGGTCCAGCGCGGCGACCACAAGCTCGTCGTCGCCGACGCCGAGGCCGGCTGGTTCGTCCGGGTCGACGGCATGACGAGCTACGGCGAGGACCCGGCTTTCGAGCGGGCCGTGATCCACCCGGAGGAGCCGCTCGTCTTCCTGTCCCTGGACGGCGTCCCGGACTCCACCGCGCTGCCCTGGGAGCACACGCTGGACTCCAACGGCAAGCGCTGCCCGAACCCGCGCGTCATCATCCCGCGCCGGTTCATCCGGCACGTCGTCACCGAGCCCAAGGAGGTCGACGTGCGCACCTTCGGCGTCCGCATGCCGGCGTCGACGAGGGAGAAGCCCAACTACGGGATCATGGGGATGATGCACATCATCCCGCCGTCGCTGGCCTGGGTGTGGCGGCTGATCGCCCCGCGCGGGGACAAGAACCCCTCGATCGGGGAGTCGAAGGCGGAGAGCACGGCGCTCGCCCACGGCGGCCTGGTGGCCGAGGGGGTCGGCTCCTACTGGCCGTTCTCGACGAACACCAAGGTCGGGGCCGCCAACCTGCTGCTCGACCAGATCGTCGCGAACGACCGCACCCGGTACGTGCTCATCCCGAACCAGCACATCGGGGCGTACAAGGTGGGGTTCGCCGGCGAGTGGCTGACCCGGGAGTACCTGGCCCGCCGCGGTGGTGGCCGGATCCGCAAGGAGGAGCTGAGCCCGGCACGCTGCGCACTGTTCGGCTACCGCCCGCGGGAGATCAAGATCGACGGCCAGCAGATCCGCCCGACGCTGCTCCAGCCCGAGTTCCAGTCCCAGGTGGGGGTCGAGGCCTACGACGCCGGCGCGGCAGTGCTCGTCGGCTTCTTCAAGGCCGAGCTGCTGCAGTTCCTCACCGAGGACCTGGACCCCCTGGGCCGGCAGATCATCCAGGCTGTGCTCGACGATGCGACGGTCGACGACTACGAGGCGCTGACGCCGCTGTACATCTGAGGTCCGGAGCACGGTTCGTGGCCTCGGCCGTGGTGGGCCGTAGGTCACACCTGGGCATGGCACCCCGCTCATAGCGTGGCTGCGACAGCAAAGTTGCTCTCGCCCCCGGGATCGGAACCGTGATTACACAGATCGCGCTGCTCTCCAGCGTCCTCCCCCAGTCATCCGGCGACTCGTCAGGCGGTGAGGCCAACCTCGTCCTGCCGGACCTGTCCGTGGTCCACGTCGTCGGCGGGACATCCGGCCGCCTGCTCCTCATCGTCGGCCTCGTCCTCTGCCTGCTCGGCCTCGGCTTCGGGGTGATGGTGTTCACCCAGCTGCGCAAGCTGCCGGTGCACGTGTCGATGCGGGAGATCAGCGAGCTGATCTACGCGACCTGCAAGACCTACCTGCTCCAGCAGGGCAAGTTCCTGCTCACGCTCTGGGTGTTCATCGCCTCGGTGATCGTCGTCTACTACAAGGCGCTCGAGCACTTCAGCTGGGGACGCGTCGCGATCATCGTGGCGTTCAGCCTGCTCGGCATGGGCGGCTCGTACGGCGTCGCATGGTTCGGCATCCGGGTCAACACGTTCGCCAACTCGCGCACGGCGTTCGCCGCACTCGAGGGCAAGCCGCTGCCGGTGCACCGCATCCCGATGCGGTCCGGCATGTCCGTCGGAATGGTGCTGATCAGCACCGAGCTGCTGATGATGCTGACCATCCTGCTGTTCCTGCCCGCCGACATCGCGGGCGCCTGCTTCATCGGCTTCGCGATCGGCGAGTCCCTGGGCGCCTCCGTGCTGCGCATCGCGGGCGGCATCTTCACCAAGATCGCCGACATCGGCTCCGACCTGATGAAGATCGTCTTCAAGATCAAGGAAGACGACGCCCGCAACCCCGGCGTCATCGCCGACTGCACCGGAGACAACGCGGGCGACTCGGTCGGCCCGTCGGCCGACGGCTTCGAGACCTACGGCGTCACCGGCGTCGCGCTGATCACGTTCATCCTGCTCGGCGTCGCCCAGCAGGACATGCAGGCGACCCTGCTGGTCTGGATCTTCGTGGTCCGTGCCGTGATGCTCGTCGCCTCGGCGCTGTCCTACCTCATCAACGACGCCGTCGTCCGGGCCCGGTACGCCAACGCCTCTCGGATGAACTTCGAGACCCCGCTGACCTCCCTGGTCTGGCTGACCTCACTGGTCAGCATCATCCTGACCTTCGTCACGACGTGGTACGTGCTCGGCCACCTGACCGGGAACGCCGCCGGCGTGTGGTGGAAGCTGGCGCTGATCGTGTCCTGCGGCACCCTGGCCGGCGCGGTCATCCCCGAGCTGGTCAAGGTGTTCACCTCGACGAAGAGCAAGCACGTCCGCGAGGTCGTCAAGTCCTCGCGCGAGGGCGGCCCGTCGCTCAACATCCTGTCCGGGCTCGTCGCCGGCAACTTCTCCGGCTACTGGCTGGGCCTGACGATCGTCGCGCTCATGGGCGGGGCGTTCCTCATCAGCGAGCAGGGCCTGGACGCGATCATGGTCGCCCCCGCGGTGTTCGCGTTCGGCCTGGTCGCCTTCGGCTTCCTCGGCATGGGCCCGGTCACCATCGCGGTCGACTCGTACGGCCCGGTGACGGACAACGCGCAGTCGGTGTACGAGCTGTCCCTCATCGAAGAGGTCGAGGACATCGACGCGGAGCTGAAGAAGGACTTCGGCATCGACGTCAAGTGGGACACCGCCAAGCAGATGCTCGAGGAGAACGACGGAGCGGGCAACACGTTCAAGGCCACCGCCAAGCCGGTGCTCATCGGCACGGCCGTCGTCGGCGCGACCACGATGATCTTCTCGATCATCATGGCGCTGACCGACAGCCTGCAGATCAACGTGCAGAACCTGTCGCTGCTGCACCCGCCGTTCCTGCTCGGCCTCATCTCCGGCGGTGCGCTGATCTACTGGTTCACCGGCGCCTCGATCCAGGCCGTCACCACGGGCTCTTACCGCGCGGTGGAGTTCATCAAGGACCACATCCGGCTCGACGGGGTGACCAGGGCCAGCGAGAAGGACTCCCGCCGGGTCGTGGAGATCTGCACCCAGTACGCCCAGCAGGGCATGCTCAACATCTTCCTCGCGGTGTTCTTCGCCACCCTGTCGTTCGCGTTCCTGGAGCCGTTCTTCTTCATCGGCTACCTCATCTCGATCGCGATCTTCGGGCTCTACCAGGCGATCTTCATGGCGAACGCCGGCGGCGCCTGGGACAACGCGAAGAAGGTCGTCGAGGTCGACCTGCACGCCAAGGGCACGGCGCTGCACGACGCGACGATCGTCGGCGACACGGTCGGCGACCCGTACAAGGACACCTCGTCCGTCGCGCTCAACCCGGTGATCAAGTTCACCACGCTGTTCGGCCTGCTGGCCGTCGAGCTGGCGGTCACGCTGACCGGGAACGGCGACCGGACGCTGGTGCAGGTGCTGTCCGCGGTGTTCTTCCTCGTCTCGGCGTTCTTCGTCTGGCGCTCCTTCTACGGCATGCGGATCCACACGTCGCTGGAGGACACTGACCAGGAGCCCCCGGCTGTCGCACCGGTCGAGCCGGCCGCCGACCAGCGGCCGCTTTCGACCGGAACCGCCGCCACCCGGGCCGGTGACACTGCCAAGTCCGAGGCGGAGAAGAGCGCGGCACGATGACCACAACGAAGCGTGTCGCGATCAAGCACGACGCCGCACTCGTCGACAGCGACGGTCACGTCGTCGGGCACGACGCAGGTTCGACGCTCGTCCGCCGGTTGCTGCGGGTGTTCCCCGGGTCCGAGCTGATCGGCCCCGGACCCCGCCGCTGCGAGGGGTTCGACCTCATCCCGCTGGAGTTCGTCGACCCGGTGACCACCGTGGTCATCAACATGGACGTGCTCGACTCCGTCGACGTGTGGCGCACGCTGCGCCCGGCCGGCGCCGAGCCCAAGCTGATGAACTTCGTCTGGTGGCCGACGACGAACTACCCGGAGCCGGTGGAGCAGTCCGCGCTGGCGTTGTCCTGCGCCCTGTTCCCGACCTTCGCCAACTCCGAGCGCACCGCGACCGAGGTGCGTGAGGTGGTGTCCCGGTACACCGTGTCCGAGCTCGCCGAGAAGGCGAAGATCGCCTGGGTCAACCTCGGCTTCCGGCTCGACCACGTGCGGCCGCGGCAGGAGGCGGCGACACCGCTGGTGCTCTACCCCGCGATCTACGTGTCGGAGCGCAAGCAGCCCCGGCTGTTCCTCGAGGTCGTCGAGCGAGTCCACGACAAGACCCCGATCCGGGTCGAGGCGCGTCTGCACGAGTCGCACCTGGTGTCCGAGCTGGCGATGCGGATGTCCCACCGCGACTGGATGTGGGTCGGCCCGCTGACGGCGACGCGGGACTCCTACTGGGAGGCCCTGTCCCGGACCACGGCATTCCTCGCCACCGCGACGGAGGAGTCGTACGGCCTGGAGTACGTCGAGGCGCTGGCGGCAGGGGCGATCGGGGTCTTCCCCGACCTGCCGTGGGCGCACGCCCTGGTCCCCGACGGGTACCCGTACTTCTACCGCACGCCCGCCGAGGCCGAGGACCTGCTGCTGCGGGCCGTCAGCGACCCCGCAACGTGCTGGAAGGAGATCGACGGCTCCGCCGGCGGCAGCCTGTCCCGGTGGTTGCGCGACCGGCACTCGGACGACCTGTTCGAGAAGGCGATCATCTCCCGCGTCCACGAGTGGTTCGGCGCCTGATCCGTCCGACGAGCGATGCGACGAACTGCCCGTGGGGGCCCGGCCGTTGCGGCCGGGCCCCCACGCTCGTCGGGCGAGAGTTCCGCGGTCGGCGACCGGCGACGTGAGGCTGACCTGTAGCCGATCCACGGTTGTGGCTGGTCGGTCCTCGACGACAGTTGACAACGATATGTCGGCGATATATCTTTGGGCCATCCGGTTGAGGTCGACACCTCCCGGACGGCGCGCAGCACGCGCGTCTCACCGTCCCGGACCGGGACCCCTGACAGGAGACATCACATGCACCACCACCACGAGCACCACATTTCCCGGCCACAGCCCTTCGAGGACCGCCGTCTCGACTTCCGCGACCAGTTCGCCGGCCCGGGCCCGCGCGGCCGGGGTCGCTTCGGCGGCGGCCCGTTCGGCCCCGGCTCCGGAGCGGACGGCGGCTTCGGGCTGGGCTTCGGCCCCGGACGCCAGTTCGGCCCCGGCTTCGGCCCCGGCTTCCCGCCCGAGGGCGGACCGGGCCGCGGGCGGGGCGGCCATCACGGCCGCCGTGCCGGACGCGGCGACATCCGCGCAGCCGTGCTGCTGCTGCTCGCCGAGCAGCCCCGCCACGGCTACGAGCTGATCCGCGAGATCGCCGAGCGGACCGACGGCGCCTGGACGCCCAGCCCGGGCGCCATCTACCCCGCCCTCGCCCTGCTCGAGGACGAGGGACTGGTCACCATCGCCGCCGAGGGCGGACGCCGGCTGGCCAGCCTGTCCGAGGCGGGCCGGGCCTACGTCACCGCCCACACCAACGACCTCGGCGACCCGTTCGGCGACGCAGCCGCCCGCACGCCGAAGTCCCGCTCGGTGCTCCGCGACGCGGTCCGTGCCCTCATGGGCGCCACCATGCAGGTGGCGCAGAACGGCGACGAGGCGCAGGTCACCCGCGCACTGACCGTGCTGGACGGCGCGGCCAAGGACCTCTACCGGATCCTCGCAGGGGACCTGCCGGCGGCCGCCGCCTCGTCGGACTCCACCCCCGAGGCCTGACCACACTCGACGACGGCCCGCCGAAGACATCGGCGGGCCGTTGCCGTGTCGTCCGCCCGGTCGGGCCGCCGTCAGCCTGCGGTCAGCCAGGCGATCTCGCGGCGGAGCAGGTCCATCCGCCCCGAGGAGGCGAAGGAGCGGGCGTCGTGGCCGAGCGTGTCGACGATGGCCCGCGACGGGCCCGGCCCCTGCCACACCACGGGATGCACGACGCCGTCGTGCTCCGTGACGACCAGTGGCCGGATCCCCTCGTCGAGATCGAGATCGAGGTAACCCTCGTCGAACGCGGTGAACGGCGCCAGGCCCGCGCTCACCGGGTGCTCGTCGTCGACCGCGCGGAACTCGGTCGGTCCGATCGGCGGGTGCCACGACCGCTCGCCCCACCGGCCGCCGACCGCCGCTGCCCAGAACGGCGGGTTGCCCAGCGAGCCGCTCCCCTGGTGCAGCGCCAGCACGGGCACGCCCCCGGCAAGCACGGCGGCCAGGCGCTCGGTGAACCCGTCGAACGCCGCATCCAGCGGACCGGGGGCCGCCTTGACGACGATGAGCGCCACGTCGGTCGGTGCGACATCGTCGAGCGCCCACGGCATGGTCCCGCGCAGCAGGGGGTCGAGCCCCGCAGCCGCGAGCTCCAGCGCCACCAGGTGACCGACCGCCGCGTCGTCGTGCCACGGATCGGTGAACGGGGGGTGGCCCACCAGGACCAGGGCCGTGCGGGGCATCTCGCTCCTTCGTCGTCGATGCGCATGCCGACCGGCCATAAGTCCAGGCCAGACCGCGTTCGCGGAGGGTGCGAGCCGATGCTAGCGGTGCCCCGATTTGGGCTTGGGTCCCGGGTAACGTACGCTGAACGAACCGACGCGGGGTGGAGCAGCTCGGTAGCTCGCTGGGCTCATAACCCAGAGGTCGGAGGTTCAAATCCTCCCCCCGCTACAAGTGAAGTACCAGGTCAGAGGCCCTTTCGCTCGATGGAGCGGGAGGGCCTCTCCCGTTCCGGCTCCGAATGTTGGGGAGCGTGGTGGACGTGGGTGTGCGCTGAGTCTGGTTGCGCCCGCGTCGGCTGACCCGTGCGGCCGACGCAGCGTGCGGGTCAGGCTCTGACACCGGTGACGCCGGAGGGCCAGCATCCGCCGCGCCACGGCGGTCATGACCTCCGGCTCAAGCGCTGGAGCCCGCGCTTCGGAAGTCGAGCCACAGCGCCCAGGGCTGGATCGAGCCCACCTGAAGCAGCTGGGCATGTGCCCATGGGTCCTGGCCGATGCGTCGTCGGACCTCGTCTTCGTCCGCGGCCTCGACCACGTGCAACGTCGTGCGATGGTCGCCGACCGGGCCGCCGAGCAGGATGAAGCCGTCGTCCACGAGGGCATCCCAGAATGCCGCGTGCTCGTCCCACCCGTGCTGCTCGCGAATGCCGCACGACTCATCCCAGCGGGGACCGTGGACGAGTGTCAACGCGAAGTTCGCCAACGTCCGCTTCCCCTCCGGGTCACCGTTGTCGAGCCTGATTCAAGCCAGCGTTTCACAGGTCAGCGGCATCCTCAACGACAGCGGCACGATGGTCGGCCGGTCCGCTGATCCCCGACGAATCGCGGGCGAGGCCCGGCGCAATCCGAGGGTCCGCGGACTTGAACGGTCACCTGGGCTCGTACCGAAGATCGCCGGACCGGGTGCAGGGTCGCGTACCTCAGCGTGGGACACGGGGTGCCGATAGGCACACCGGGAGGTGGCGATGGCGACGGCATGGCAGCGCTATCTCGTGGTCGGCATGCTCGCGGTCGGGGTTGATCTGCTGCTGCCGGTCGGGCTCGGTCGGGACGGGGTCTACTGCCTGGTTGCGGCCTCCGGCGCTGGGGCAGTTGCGGCGAGTGTGCGGTGGAACCGGCCCGATCATCCGCGCGCGTGGCACCTCCTGGCCGCCGGAATGGCGTCCTGGGTCCTGGGGATCGCGCTCCGGTCGTGGCACACGCACACCAGTGGGGGCGAATGGTTTCCTTCGCTTGCCGATGTCGCCTTCCTCGCCGCGTACCCACTCATCACCGGTGCGCTCTTGCTGTTCGCCCGAAGCCGCGGTCGCGAGCGCTGGCCGACCGCGGTCCTCGACAGCGCGATCATGACGATTGCCGCCGGCATGATCGCGTGGGTCTTCCTGATCCAGCCGATCTGGGTCGCCCCGGGGCAGTCGACCCTGACCAGGCTCGTCGCCATCGTCTACCCGGTCGCGAACGTGCTGCTGCTCGGGGCGTTCGTGCGGCTGGCCAACGCTCCGGGACCGGGGCGCATCGTGTCGCGGGTGCTCGCGGGCTCGATCGGCGCGATGCTGATCGCGCAGGGTCTGACCCGTGCCATGGCGTCAGTGCCGGTCCTCGACGTCCATTCCTCCGAGATCGACTCCGTATGGCTCGTCGTCTTCGTGTTGGCGGGTGCGGCTGCCTTGCACCCGTCGACGCGCGTGCTGTCCTCGCCGGCCGCCGACACTGAGGACGCGATGCACGTCGGCCGGGTCGTGGTGCTCGCGGCGGTGACGATGACCGGACCGGGGATCCTGGTGAAGGAGCTGATCGCCGGTGACCCGCTGCAGGCATGGACCGTCATCCTGGCGTCCGCGCTGTTGATGCTGCTCATCCTCGCGCGCATGGTCCGGTTGGTTCGCCAGCTGCAGGCGCAGGCGCAGCGAGTCATCCAGCTCGCGGACACCGACCACCTGACCGGGCTGGCGAACCGGCGGGCTCTGTACGGCCAGGCGGAGGAACGGCTGTCGGACCCCGGCCGGAGTCTCGCCCTGCTCCTGCTGGACCTGGACCGGTTCAAGGAGGTCAACGACAGCCTGGGCCATCACGTCGGAGACCTGCTCCTGGTCGAGACGGGCGCACGTCTGCGCCAGCACCTGCAGACCGGCGACATGGTGGCCCGGCTCGGTGGCGACGAGTTCGCGGTCCTGCTCGAGAATGCGGGCCCCGAGCAGGCCACGGCCCTCGCCGGGACGTTGAGCGCGGCGTTGTCCGAGACCTTCGCCCTGGACGGCATCGAGGTTCATACCGCCGTCAGCATCGGGATCGCCGTTGTTTCCGGGCGCCGGTTCCGACCTGAGCACGCTGATGCGCAAGGCCGACATCGCGATGTACGTCGCCAAGGCCTCCGGTGGCGGCGTCCACGCCTACGGACGTGACGACGACACCGACGGTGCCGCTCGGCTGAGGACGATCGCTGAGCTCCGGACCGCGATCGCGACCGATGAGCTCGTGCTTCACTACCAGCCGAAGATCGACCTGGACACGGGTGACGTGCACGGAGTGGAGGCGCTCGTGCGCTGGGACCACCCGACCCGTGGGGTGCTCTACCCGGTCGACTTCCTCGCCCTGGTCGAAGAGGCGGGCCTGATGCCGGCGATGACCCGCGTCGTGCTCAGCAAGGCCTTGGACCAGGCCGCCGCCTGGCAGGCTCGCGGTCGTCACTTGACCGTCGCGGTCAACCTGTCCGCCAGTTCGCTCGTCGACGCCGACCTTCCCGAACGCATCGTGGCCATGCTCGCCGAGCGCGGTGTCCCACCACGCGCCCTGCAGCTGGAGATCACCGAGGAGTCGCTGATGGTCGATCGCGAGCGTGCCCGGTCCATCCTGACCCGGCTTCGCGAGGGTGGTGTCCATATCTCCGTCGACGACTTCGGCACCGGCTACAGCTCGCTGGGCTACCTGCGGGACCTGCCCGTCGACGAGCTCAAGCTCGACCGGTCCTTCGTCCTGCCGATGGCCGACGACGTTCGCGCAGCCGCCCTGGTCGCGTCGACCATCGGGCTCGCCCACTCCCTCGACCTGCGGATCGTCGCGGAGGGTGTCGAGACCGCCGTCGCCTGCGCCGAGCTCGCTCGTCTGGGCTGTGACCAGGCCCAGGGCTACGTCATCTCGCGGCCCGTCCCCGCGGCCGAGCTCGACAGCTGGCTCGGCGGCCTGCACGCGTGCGCCGATCCCGTCGAGCATGAGACGGACCTCGAACTCGTGGGTGATGCCCGTGATGGGCGGGGTTCGAGGACCGCACCGGCGACGTCCTGAGATCGACGAGCGCGGAAGATCACAGGAAGTCGCGCCGACCGCCTGAACCCACCGACGTCGACGCGCCACCCAGCGACCATTCCGTGACACTGGATCGCCTGGGATGGTGGAGCCTCGAGCACGAGGACGCAGACCGCGTGATCAACGATCATCTCGTGTCCGAGCCGCGTGCTTCGATCATCAGGTGGCGAACACGAGAGGTGTGCAGGTACCCACGCACGGACGCTGACCTGCGGTGATGCTCGACGCCGGAGATCGCAGCCGCAGAGCTGGATGGTCCCCCCGCTACAAGTGAAGTCCCAGTTCAGAGGCCCTTTCGCTCGGTGGAGCGGGAGGGCCTTCGATCTTCTTGTCGGCAGTCAGTAGCCCGATCACTCCTCGAAGCCGGCGGCTTCAGACCCGCCTGCACCCTGGATTGTGATGAGGCGCTGCAGGGCGCGTGCGTGCGACTGGAATGCCGTTTGGCCCGCCGCCGTGCGACGGATCCACGTGCGTGGCCACTTGCCGGCGTAGCCCTTGATGAGTTCGACGTAGCCGACGCCTTGCAGGACGGCGAGCTGCTTGCTGAGCGCCGAGTCAGTCAGCTCGACCGTGTCGCGCAGGGTCTGGAACTCGATGTCATCGACGGACATGAGCGCAGCCATGATGCTGACACGGACGGGCGCGTTGAGCGTCGGGTCCAGGGCGTGGCGCTGGTGCATCATCGGCCGGGACGCGGCCGGACGGGCAGCGCGCGGATGCCGACGACTACGGCCGGTGCGCCGACGAGCACCCCGATACCGGCCCAGGGCAGCAGTGCGGGCGCCAGCGCACTCGCGGATGACATCGCCCCTGCCGCGACGTACAGCGCGAGTGTGAGCAGACGGGCGAGAAGGAACGCTCGAGGTGGGCGCCGGGGCAGGACCGCTGCGGCGAGGCCCACCGCCGTGGTGAGCAACACGAAAAGCATGACCGGTCGCATCTGGACCCGGAATGCGCCGACGAACACGGTGAAAACGCCGAAGGCGAAGCCGGTCGCGAGCAGCCGAACAGCGCCGACGTCACGGTGGCTCGCGAACTGCTGGACCGACACCGCGCTGAGTGCCGCAGTGGGGATCCTCACGGGCGCGCCGGCCGCGGATTCGTGGTCTGGCGACGGACGGGCGAGAACCTCGTGGGCACCGACGGCGACCATCGGCGCGGCTGTCGCGAACGCCCACACCACCCAGACCGGGCGCGGCACGCTCATCGCGTGCGAGTCCGCGGCAATCATCGCGACAGCCCACAGCAGCACGGTCAGGATCTGCGCCGCTCCTGCCGCTTGGCGCCAGCCGGCGCGTGTCCCGTGCCGGCGTGTCCGCGCCCACCACGTGACCGCCAGCAGCACCGGAATGAGGAGCGCGACCACGCCTGCGAGCAACGGCTGCGGCCGCACCGGCCCGGAGAGCCCCACGAGACTGACCATGCCGCCGTAGATGCAGCCCGCCGCCGCCAGCGTCGCCCCGTTGAGCGCAGACGAAGTACCGACCGCGGCCGTCGCCCGCGCCGCCGCCCGCTCCATCGCCGCAACCTGCACCTCCGCCCGCGGCGCCGCCAACTCGTCCAACTCACGCCTCCGATGCTCCAACTCGCACGTCCAACCTGGACCTTAGGCAACTACTTGCCAGTAAGGCAAGTACTTGCTCCGGAGCGCTCCGTGGCGCTCTGGCACACTGACGGACGTGGTCGACACCGAGCCGGAGGAAGCGCCCCTCGGACCCGTCGCACCGGACCCGGACCACTGGCTGCTGCTCATCTACCGGATCCCCTCGGAGCCGAGCCGGTTGCGTGCCGCGGTGTGGCGCCGCCTGAAGTCCCTCGGCGCCGTGTACGTGCAGAGCTCGGTCGCGGCACTCCCCTCGGGCGACGCCGCCGAGCGTGCCCTGCGGCGGCTCCGCCACGAGATCCTCGAGATGGAGGGCACCGCCGTCCTGATGTCCTGCTCCGCCCTGGTCGGCGGCCAGGACGTCCTGGCGCTGTTCCAGGCGGCGCGCGACAGCGAGTACGAGGAGATCCTCGACAAGTGCCGGGACTTCCACGCCGGCCTCGAGAAGGAGTACGTCGCGGAGCACTTCACGTACGGCGAGCTCGAGGAGAACGAGGTCGAGCTCGTCAAGCTCACCAACTGGTACGCCAAGGTCCTCGCGCGCGACGTCTTCGGTGCCGCGACGCGGAACGCCGCGCACGAGGCGCTGCAGGAGTGCGCCCACGCGCTCGAGACCTACGGGGCCCGCGTCTACCTCGAAGAGGGCGACGGCGCCTGAGCGCTCACCGCCGGGCGGGTCGCGCGCCGGATGCTCAGCGGCAGCAGGACCGCGACGACGACCGGCACGATCCACCACGTCGGGGCGCTGGTCCATCGGCTCACCGCGAAGGTCGCGACGAAGGCCAGCACCACCCCCAACGCCACCCGCCAGTCGTCGCCGATGATGAAGTCGTACCAGAACGCGCCGAACGCGCGGAGCTTGGCGATCATCACACGGACACCTCTTCGACACTGCCGGCGGGGACGGACGGGACCCGAGCGGCTGCGCTGCGCCGGAACACGGCGACGAGCGCGAGCGCGTACAGGCGCGGTGACCGGGATCAGCACCAGGAGGGCCGCATCGGATCCGGGCCACGTGACACCGGCCCCCTCCGCCCCCCAGAAGATCCCGAACGACGTCAGCATGATCCCGACGACGAACTTCATGCTGTTCTCCGGCACGCCGGCCAGCGGAGCCTTCAGCGCGAGCCCGAGCGCCGCGACGAGCAGCACGGCACAGCCGGCCGCGATCGCGGCGAGCGGGATGTTGTGCTGGTTGCTGCCGAAGGTCAGCACGATGAAGGCGACCTCGAGACCCTCGAGGACCACGCCCTTGAACGACAGGGTGAAGGCGTACCAGTCCGCGACCACGCCACGCCGCACGGCGGTCGCCTCCTCGGCGATGGCGAGCTTCGCCTGGTAGATCTGCGCCTCGTCGTGCAGCGCCTTGTGGCCGCTGGCGCGCAGGATCGCCTTGCGGAGCCACTGCAGGCCGAACACCAGCAGGACGCCCCCGACGAAGAGCCGCAGACCGCCGATCGGGATGGAGCGAGATGGCCGGCCCGAGGGCGGCGATGACGACCGCGAGGGTGACCACGCCGGCGAGCACCCCGGTCAGGGCCGAGCGCCAGTCGCGGGCGGTGCCGGCGGCCAGCACGATCGTCAGCGCCTCGACGGCCTCGACGATGCACGCCAGGAACACGGCGACGAACAGGGCGGTGTCGCTCATCGGAGCCTCCTCGCCAGCTCGGGTGCCACACGATCGCGAGGCACGGGAATCGTAACAGCCGTTAGATCGTCGGTGTAACGCGATGAGGCGCCATCCGGCGAAGGCGACGCAGTGCGTCCGCGTCCAGCACCACGCTCCACGGCGCTGCCGCGGGAGTGTGCCCGCGCCGCGTGCACGGCGCTCAGGACCCAGGGCCGGCGGCGACGACGTGGTCGTACCCGCGTCCGCGGTAGGCGACGTCGGTCACGACCCGCGAGCGTGCCTGCCTCGCGGCGGCTCGGTGGCGTCCCGCCGGCCTCCGCGATGCTCGTCGCCGCCGGCCGCACCACCACCCGCACGGCGTCGCCCTGGACCAGCGGACCGAGGCAGCGCGCGCGGACCAGCAGGTCGCCCACGCGGACCTCGACGGACTCGCCGGCCAGCCGGACGACGGTCCCGACCAGCTCGCCCGCCACGCCGGTGAACCGTGCGACGAACGGGGTCGCCGGCCGCCGGTAGACGTCCTCGGGGCTGGCCAGCTGGACGCAGCTCACCCTGGTCGAGCACGCCGATCGTGTCGGCCAGGGCGAACGCCTCGGTCTGGTCGTGCGTGATGTAGATCGCGGTGGCCCCGCTCTCCCGGGTCAGGGTGGCGATCTCCACCCGCAGCCGTTCCCGCAGGTCGGCGTCGAGGTTGGACAGCGGCTCGTCGAACAGGAGCAGCTCCGGCTCGGCGACGACCGCCCGGGCGAGCGCGACCCGCTGCTGCTCGCCCCCGGACAGTTCGTGCGGGTAGCGCGCACCAGTGCCGCCGAGCCCCACCCGCTCGAGCGCGCCGCGGATCGCGCGGCGCGTCGCCGCTCGCGGGCTCCAGCTTCCGCCGCGCAGCGCGTACCCGACGTTCCGCTCGACGGTCAGGTGCGGCCACAGGGCGTAGTCCTGGAACACCATCGCCAGGTTGCGGCGCTCCGGCGGCAGGTGGCGGCGCCCGTCGGTGACGAGCGGCCGGCCAGGCGGATCGTGCCCGTCGTCGAGCCGCTCGATCCCGGCCAGGGAGCGGATCAGGGTCGACTTGCCCGAGCCGGACGGACCGAGCAGCACGAGGAACTCGCCCGGGCGCGACCTCCAGGTCGACGCCGGCCAGCGCGGTCGTCGCGCCGTAGCGCTTGACCGCGTGCCGTCGACCTCGACGGCGATGCCCGCGCGGTCGCCCTCGCATGGACGTGGTCATCGACGTGCCTCGCTCCCATGCCGGCGCCAGCCCGCGCGGTGCGAGCAGCGCGGAACAGCGACCCAGGCCAGCGCCGACGACGGCCAGGGCGACCAGGATCGGCGATGACCTCCATCGCGGTCCCGCCGCCGAAGTCGTAGTTCGCGAGGGCCTTGGTGATGCCGACGGAGACCGGGGCTGGCCGGGCGGGTAGAGCAGTTGCGAGACCGGCAGCTCGAGCAGGGTCGCCGGCGAAGGCCAGCACCCATGCCGCGAGGAGCGGCCGCGCGAGCAGCGGGCAGGACCGTGCGCAGCCAGGAGGTGGCCATGCCGGAGCCGTGCACCCGAGCCGCCTCACGGAGCGACTCCTGGACCTGGCTGACGAGCCCGAGCAGGACCCGGGAGGTCGACGGGAGCGCCGTGGCCAGGTAGCCGAGCACCAGCAGGGTCGTCGTCCCGTACAGGTGGATGCCGAGGCGGTTCATCAACGGCAGGTTGTACGTGAAGATGTAGCCGGCCGCGAACACGATGCCGGGCAGGGCGACGGCGGTGAGCAGCAGCAGGTCCAGGACCCGGCCGGCGACGCGGCCGCCCCGCGTGGACAGCAGCCGTGCCGCGACCGACCGCCGAGCACCACGGTGACCGTCGCCGTGATCGGCGGCGAGCTTGGCGGAGTAGCAGCAGCGGGTCGCTGCAGCGTCGGGCTGCTCAGCACCCGGCGGTAGTTGTCCAGGGTCAGCCCGTGCGCGCCGACCAGCGACCCGAGGCCGTTGATCAGCGACGCCGACACCGCGCCGAAGGCCGGCACCCCGAGGCCGACGACGCACGAGGACGACCAGGCCCGCGAGCGCCGACGACCTGGGCGGTCGGCGACAGGCGGTGCCGGCGGGCGGGCCGGGTTCGCCCGCCGAGCACGCGATAGCTGCGGCCCCGCAGCGCCCGCGTCTGGGCGAGCAGCGCGAGGCCGGCCATCGCCATGCAGCATCCACCCGACCGCGGCCGCCACGCGGGAACTGCACCGGGAAGCTGTCGATGGCGTTGTAGAGCGTGAAGGTGGCGACCGGGAAGTGCGCGTCGTTGGCCAGGGTCGCGGCCACGCCGAAGTCGCTGACCGACTCCGCGAAGACGATCGCGAACGCGGACCAGACGCCGGGGCCAGCAGGGCCACCGACGATCCGCGTCGCCGCCACCCGGCCCCCGCCGTGCACCCGCACGGCGACCTCGAACTCCTCGCCGAGGCCGCGCAGTGCACCGGAGATGGCGAGGTAGGCGAACGGGACGCCCTTCACCGTGAGCACCACGACGACGCCGACCGGCCCGTAGAGCAGGGCCGCGGGCGCCGCGTCGGGCACGCCCAGCATGTCGAGCACGCCGGCCGGCTCGAGCAGCCGTTCCCACCCGAGCGCGATCGAGGTACGACGGGCCAGCAGGAGGGCGAACATCGACTCCGGCCCACAGCCGGCGCCCGGCGACGTTCGGTGCGGACGACCATCCAGGCCACCGCCGAACCCGATGACCGCCGACAGCACGCGCCGCCGCGACCCCGACCACCGAGCGAGTCGAGAGCGCCGCGCAGCGAGCGGTCCCGGTGAGCGCCTGCCGAGAACGCGGCGAGGGTGAACCACTGAGTCGCCCTGGTCGAGCAGCGCGCGGGGTGAACGCGACCAGCAGGAACAGCAGGATCGGCAGGACGAGGATCGCCACGATCACGATCCAGAAGAGCAGCCACGGCGCGCTCCGGACGCGCGGAGGCGGTGAGCCGGGCCGCACCGCGACGCGACGTGCGCGGCCGCCCGTCCCGTGCGGAGTCGCGCGGTGCGACGGCCAGCCACGATCGGCGGCTACTTGATCGTTGGTGTCGAACCAGGTGTTGACCTGGCTCTCGAGCGGACCCCAGAAGTACGGGTCGATCGTCTGGTAGTCGGTCGGGAACGGCGGCAGGGCCGGCAGGGCGGTCACGCCCGGGACGACCGGCCAGTACAGCGAGTCACCCGTGCGGGTCACCGGTCTGCATCGACCGCCTGGCCGGCCGGCGACAGCACGTAGTCGATGAACTTCTTCGCCTCGGCCTGGACCGCGCGGCGGAGCGCCCTTGTCGATGCCGATGGCGCCGGGCAGCAGGGTCGACTTCGGCAGGTAGACGACCTTCGGGTGCGAACGTGGCCGATGGTCTTGACCTTGAGCGACCTCGCCCGGTGGCGGCCGAGCTCTGGATCAGGCCGTAGTCGATCTGGCCGGTCTCGAGGGCGTGCAGCGTGTCGCCGTTGGTCGGGAACACCGTGCAGGCCGTTGGCCTTGAGCTTGGTCAGGTAGGCCTCACCGGCGGCCACCCCGTTGGTCTGCCCGCCGAGCTGGTTCATCAGACCGGCGATGAACGGGTACGTCGGACCCGACTGGGACGGGTCGTTCATGCCGACCTTGCCCTGTGTAGGCGGGCAGAGCAGGTCCTGGTAGGTCGTCGGGACGGTCGAGATCTTCGCCGCGTTGTAGATCGAGCGCAGCCATCACCGTGGTGCTCGACCGGGATGTACGAGTGGTCGCTCGGGATGAGCGGCCGCGCCGGCGGCGTTGCAGCGTCGCCGACGGGGTGTACGGCGAGCAGCTGGCCCTGCTTGTCCAGGGCGGCGAAGGCGGTGTCCCCGTCCACCCAGAGCAGGCCCCACTGCGGGTTGTTCTTCTCGGCGGCGACCTTGGTCAGCAGCGGACCGGTGCTGTCGTCGACCAGCGTTGACGGGGATGCCGGTGGCCGCGGTGAAGGCCTTGGTCACCGGGGCGTCGTAGCCCTGCGCGGAGTACACGACGAGGGCCGGCTGCTCCCCCGGCGGTGGCGCCGACCGACGAGGCAGCAGTCGCTCCGCCCGCGGGGAGGCGGCGTTCGCCGCGGACGAGCAGCCCGACAGGGCGGCGACGAGCGCGGCGGCTGACGCCGCGTAGAGCGCGAGACGTGGGACGGACATGGCGTCTCCTCCGTGGCGACCGTGTGACAGTCGATTCGTAACGGGCGTTACGCACGCTTGCTGGTGCCCGTTACTCCAGACGGTGACTACGGTGACGCGGAGGTGAACGTTCGCCGAACGGCGCCTCCGACGAGGGTGCTGCCGGGACGGGATCATCGGTCGCACGGCCGCGGGTGCGATCGCGCACGCCGCGGGACCGGACGTAACCTCGAGCATGGCGCGCATCGCGTCCTTGGCCTGCTCGGCGTTCTGCTCCTGGCGGGATGTACCGCGGGCACGTCGCCCGCTCCGTCACCCTCCGCCACTGCGCCCGGCGGGGACTCCCCGCCCGTGGCGACACCGGCACCGGCGGACCGGGCGTGCCGCGCCGACTACACGCCCCACGCCCTGCCGACCTGGGCGAACGCCGGCTTCAATCCCCCGACGACACCGATGCCCTACGTCCTGTCCGACAGCGGCGACATGGTCGCCATCCTCTGGGCAGACCATGACCCGCTCGTCTCGCCGCCGGTTGCCGACCAGAACAACAAGATCCTCTGGGTGCCCCGGGTGAGCGCCCCGGCGGGGGCGCCGCTGCAGATCCGGGCCACGCTGGTCGGGATCGGCCAGACGGTGACGCGCACGCTCGCCGGGGGCCCAGGGCCGTCGACCGTCGACATGCCTGCGCCGGGCTGCTGGTCGTTCGACCTGACCTGGGGAACCCACCACGACCACCTCCAGCTGGAGTACGCCGCCGGCTGATGCGAGCAACCGCCGGTCCGGCCGCCGCTGCGGCTGCCGACGGGCTCCGTGACGCCCGTGCGCAGCCCGCGGGTCGGCCGGGCCGTCCCTCGGAGCGCGCCGTCAGTCGGACACCGGCGGCGCCGGCGGGTTGCTGAGCACCTGGATCAGGCGGTCGGCGAGGTTCCCGATCGTCGTGTTGACCGCCTCCACGGCTGCGATGAGCCGTTCAACCTCCAGACCGGTCTGCGGCGGGATACCTGTTCCCTGCGTCATGGTTCTCCTCACCACATTCCTGGGCCGCGGTGGCATGGCTGACGTGCGCTGGTTCGACCCGAAGCCGGCACAGGCTGCGCTCAAGGTCGCCGCCGGAGCGTGGTTCGGGGTGATTGGCGTCCTGGCCGTCGCGACCGGCTTCCTCGTCGCCGAGTACACGTCGATGGGGGCCATGCTGCTGCTCGGGATCGTGTTCGGGTTCGGTCAGAAGGCACTGACCGGGCGGTTGGACCGCGACGTCGGGAAGATCCTGGACGTCGAGTCCGGCGCTGCCTCGGCCGTCACGGGTGGCAACGGCTGACGCCACATACGGCCGCCACCGCGGGCCCGCGCCGGTCCGCCGACCAGGACCGACGCCGCGGGGTGGGGCACCGGTGGGTAGCCTGGGCGGTGCGGCAGGGCAGTGCGGCCGCACGCGCCACGCGGGCGCGACGGCGCGGGAAGGCACCAGGTGGAGACGGCTCTCACGAGCAGGGACGGCAGCCGTCACGTGACCGACGAACGGTTCAACACCGTCTCGCACCTGTTCGCGTCCTGCTTCGCCGTGGCCGGCGCCGCCCTGCTCATCGCGCAGGCGGGTGCCCAGGCCGACCCGTGGAAGATCGTCGGGTTCAGCGTCTACGGGCTGTCCGTGGTGATGCTCTTCGTGTCCAGCACGCTGCACCACGGGATCGACGGCGGCCCCACGGTGAACGAGGTGCTCCGCACGCTCGACTACTGCTCCGTCTTCCTGCTCATCGCCGGCTCGGTCACACCGCTGGTGCTGGTGCTCTTCCGGAGCACGTACGGCTGGACCGTCCTGGGCGCGGTGTGGGCCATCGCGGCGGTGGGGATCGTGCTGCGCTCGGTGCTGCGCCAGCTGCCGAAGTACGTGACGAACACCCTGTACATCGCCTTGGGCTGGCTGCCCGTGCTGCTGGTCGGCGCCGGCGCAGCGCTGCCGGTCGGGGCGCTGGTGCTGATGGCGGCGGGCGGCCTGCTCTACAGCGCCGGCTTCGTCGTCTTCGTGATCGAGAAGCCGAACCCGTGGCCGGGCGTCTTCGGGTTCCACGAGATCTGGCACCTGGTCGTGGTCGTCGCCGCCCTGCTGCACTACCTGCTGATGTACCGGTACGTGCTGCCCGCGTAGGGCCCTGCGCGACGCCCCGGTGCGGCCCGGTTCCGCGCACGCGGCCTGACTACGCCCGGCCGATCTCCTCGCCGTCGACCGCGACGTGCAGCTCGGGGCTCTTCTCCGGCCAGAAGGCGACCAGCCCGGCGACCTTCGTCGACTCGGGCAGGGGTGTGCGGTAGGACCACGCGGCATCGCTCACCGTGGCGCCCGGGACGACCAGGTCCCAGTAGGTCGCCGTCCCCTTGTACGGGCAGTGGCTCAGGGTGGCGGTGGGCACCAGCAGGTCCATCCGGACGTCCGCCTGCGGCAGGTAGTAGCGCGGCACCAGCCCGGTCTCGTAGAGGACGACGGGGCGCTGGGAGTCCGCGACCAGCACGCCTGCGGCCGTGACGGTGACGTGCCGGCTGCTGGCCAGGGCGTCGACGCGCACGTACGGGTTGCGCGGATGGGTGTAGACGATCTCGTCCTCCTCCATCCACGTGTCGAAGGCGGACCAGGTCAGCCCGTACGCGTCCCGCAGGGCGACCCCCTCGGCCTCGGGATGGCGCCAGGCCGCCCGCGGCACGACGCGGTCCCCGACGACGACGTCGAAGACCTCGCTGACGCCGAGCACCTTCGACCGAGGTCCGGTGCCCGCAGGGACCAGCTCGACCTCCAGGTCGTGCTCGGTGAAGAAGTACTGGGGAAAGTACGGGTGCTCCCACACGAGCAGCGGCGCACGGGAGTCGGCGACGAGCTCGCCGGCACTGAACGCGCGCACGCGCTTGTGGCCCTGCTGCACGGTTCCGGGCGTGATGGCGAACGGGTTCTCGACGATGCCGGTCATGACGCCTCTGCGTTCTTCCTGAGGGGACCTATGCACGGGGAACCCGCGGAGCACCGCCGCCATTCCGTGACCGGCGATGCCAGGCGGGGCGGAATCCGCGCGGCTCCGGGCGGGTTCTCCTGGAGCGAAGCCCTGACCGAGCCTGACGGAGGAGAAGACGTGCGCGCGATCTGGAACGGTGTCGTCATCGCCGAGAGCGACCGGACCGTCGTGGTGGAGGGCAACCACTACTTCCCGCCGGAGTCCGTCGCCTGGGACCTGCTCGAGGGGTCCGCGTCGCGCAGCACGTGCCCGTGGAAGGGGCAGGCGCACTACTGGTCGGTGGCCGGCGCCGGCCGTCCGGGCCAGGACGTCGCCTGGTCGTACCCCGACCCCTCGCCCGCGGCACGTCAGATCGCCGGTCACGTGGCGTTCTGGCGCGGGGTGACGGTCGACCCGGGGCCGTCGAACTCACGCTCGTAGAGGTCACGCGCGAAGCTCGTCGACAAGGGCGGGGCCGGGTCGACCCGGTACGGGCGCTTCCCGTGCTGGCCGCGTCGGGCGCGCAGGAACACAGCTGGGGGCAGGCCGGACTCGTGCAGCTCGCCGGCCAGGCCATGCAGGTGTGTCACCGCCACCACCCGCACACCTGCCTCGACCAGCGCTCGCACCACGGTCAACGCGATCTGGGAGCCCTCGGCCTCGTTGGTCGACGCGAACGACTCGTTGCTCAGCAGCAGCGCCCCCGGAGTCAGCTCGTCGACCAGCGCCGAGAACCGGGCCAGCTCCTCGTCCAGCTTCCCGTGCGCCAGCGCGACGTCCTCCTCGCGAGCCCAGTGCGTCCGGACCGCCGGGGTCAGGGCCGCGGCGAACGAGCTCGCCGGGGCGAACATGCCGGCTCCGGCCATGACGTGGGCCACCCCGAGGGCGCGCAGCAGCGTCGTCTTGCCGCCGTGGTTCGCCCCGGTGACGACGACCAGCCGGACCCCGTCGGCGGTCACGTCGTTGGGCACGGCCGGCCGGTCGGTGCGCAGCACGAGGCAGGGGTCGTAGAGCGCCTCGGCGGCCAGGGTGGCGGCCGTCACCGGCAGCGGCGTCGGGACGCAGACCGGCACACCGACGGCCTCCAGCCGCTCGTGCAGCCTCAGGCAGGCCAGGTAGAACGCCATCTCCCCGCGGAGCACCTCGAAGAAGTCGTGCACGTGCCCGGCGGCCTGGTCGGCGGCGTCGGCCACGCGCCACAGCGCCCGGTCGCGCAGCTCGCCCAGCGCACGGAACCCCGCCTCGTCCCGGTCGGCGATCTGGAACGAGTGGTTCGGCTTGCGCACGGCCGGCCGGGAGAACAACCGGCCCACCCGCTGCGGCACGCGCGGCACCGGCGCGGCCACCTGCCCGTCGTCGGCCAGGCCCGCGCTCATCAGCAGCCCGTCGCTGCGGGTCAGCAGGGCCAGACGGTCGCGCATCTGGGTCATGAACGCCTCGTCCAGCTCGGTGCGCACGGTGGCGACGAACGCGCGCATCCCCGCCGAGACCAGCTCGTCGCCGTGCGCGGCGACCAGCGCGCGCAGCTCGTCGATCACGCCGACCTGGACGGTCAGCACGCGTACCGACCGGTCCAGCACCATCTCGGGGCGGGACCGCGGGACCCACCACACGGCGCGCTCGGCTTCCAGCACACGGCCCGCCACGTCGAACAGGGCCCGCGCCAGGTCCGGGTGCGCCAGGCAGTCGGCCAGCACCTGCTGGCGGTAGCGCACCGCCTCCGGATCGACCAGCGGGGTCAGCAGCGCGGACCGGGCGGCGGCACGCACCAGCGGCTCCCCGCCACCCATCGCGTCGAGCAGCACGTCGAGCTGGAGGTCCTGGAACAGGTCCGCCACGCCTGGCGCCAGCTGCGGGCCGACCGCTTCCGGCGCGAAGTCCGCATCGAGCGCCATCAGATGGACCTTCATCGCGCCAGCCTGCGGACCAGCTGGTCATGACCGAGGTGGTAGCGGGCCGCCAGGGCGTCGGCGTAGGCCCGGCCGTCCGCGACCCGGCGGACCACCTTCAGGGTGCGCACCGTCGGGTCGTCCGCATCGACGACGCTGACCATGCTGACCGTGGCCGGGCCGAGCCGGGACAGCTCGTCGATGAACGTCACCAGCACGGTGGGCACGTCGGCGGCGATCAGCCGCTCGAGCACCCGTCGGCCCAGGTACCGGGCATCCTCCACCGCGGTCGAGGCGAACACCTCGTTGAGCACGACGACGGACGCCGGCGTCAGCACGTCCAGGACATGGTGCACCCGGGCCAGCTCGGCACCCAGCCGCCCGTCCAGGTCCGCGGCGGTCTCCTCCCGTTCGAACACCGTCAGCACCTGGTCGGCCAGCATGAGGGCCGCATCGGTGCCCGGCACCGGCAGACCCAGGGCCGCCAGGTGGTGCAGCTGGCCGAACGTGCGCGCGGTCGTCGTCTTGCCACCCTGGTTCGGCCCCGACACGACGATGACCCGCTCCGGGCCGTGCAGCTCCAGGTCGTTGGTCACCACCGGGCGGCGGTCGGCCACCAGGTCGAGGCCGAGCGGCAGGTCCCACCCGTCGCGCACCGACAGCTGCCTGCTGTCCGACGACACCGTCGGCAGGCACGTCGCCAGACCGGCCCGCTCGGCCGGTGCCAGGAGGGCCAGGTAGGCCAGGTACACCGCCAGCTCCTCGGCAGCCACCCCGATCGTCGGGTCCGGGACCTGCGTGGCGACCTCCTGGGCCAGGTCAGCGGCGTCCGCGAACAGGTCGGGGAAGAGCAGCGCCACCCGGTCCAGGATCGAGGCCTGGACCCGATCCAGGCCCGGCCCAGCAGTCGCCTCGCGCCGCGCCCCGGCGCCGCCGGACTGCCGGAACCGCTCGAACGTGTCCAGCACCTGCTGCTGCAGGTCCAGCTCGTCGCCGGCCGGGGCGACCGTCACCTTGGGACCGCGGACCCACACGGCAAACTGCACCTCGGCCAGCCCGGCCTCGACCCGCGCCACGTGGGCACGCAGCCGCCCGAACACCTCGCCACGGGCATGCGCCGCGACGTACGCCTCCAGCGCGACCAACGCCGGTGACGTCACATGGCCCTGAGCGACCAGGGACGTCAGGCCGACAGCCAGCCGGTCGACGGCCGCGACGTAGCCGCCGGCGGCGTGGGCGGCCCACAGCACCGCCTCGTGCCGGTTGCGGGCCGCCGTCGCCTGCTCGCGCCAGGTCGCGACCTGGCGCATCCCGTCCCCGAAGACCTCGACGGCCTCGTGCACCGCGGCGTCGCGCAGATCGACCACGACCGCCTGCCGGTACCGGACGGCTGCGACGTCCCGCACCGGCGTGGTCATCACCTCGCGCAGACCCGGGACGACCTTGGCGGCGACCCGATCCACGACCCGGTCCAGCGCCAGGTCCCGCAGCGTGTCCGCCGACGCCGGACGCCCCGCGACGGACCGGTCCGGCAGGCCGTCAGCACCGGGCGGGAACAGCACGCTGACCTGCTCGCGGACGCCGGTGTCCTGGTCGACGAGTGTGCGCATGCGGACCCCACAGCAGTCGTGCCGTAGGGGCCATCAGCGGATGCGTTCGAGGGCGAGCCCCATCGCCAGCTGTGAGCCTAGCGCGACCGCACGACCGAGACCCGGCCGGCCGGCCCGCGGTGGCCGGTCACCGCGGCAGCGAGAGCACCCCGAGCGCCACGATGCAGGCCGTGATGAGGACGATCGCCGCCCAGTACACGCTGGCCACCCACCGGCGTGCGGCGTACTCCCCCATCAGCCTCTTGTCCCGTGCTATGCCGGACATGTAGCCGAGCAGCGGCAGCAGCAGCACGGCGTTGACGACCTGCGTCCCGACCAGCACCGGCACCAGCGAGACACCCGGCAGCAGCACCAGCACCACGCCGGTCACGGTGACGAAGGCGATGGTCCCGTAGAACAGCGGCGCCTCCGCGAGCGAGTCGTCCAGCGCTGCGGGCCGGCCGGCGATGTCCGCCACCGAGTAGGCGGTGGACAGCGGCAGGATCGAGGCCGCCAGCAGCGCGGCGCCGATCAGGCCGGCGGCGAACAGCTCGGAGGCCAGCCGGCCGGCCAGTGGTTCCAGCGCGACGGCGGCGTCCGAGGCGTTGCTGATCGTCAGACCGCGGGCGTGCAGGGTGGCGGCGGTCGCGACGACGACGAAGAAGCCGATCACCCCGGTCAGCACGGCCCCGGTGATGACGTCCCAGCGCAGCAGCGGCAGCTCACGCGGGGTGAGCCGCTTGTCCACCGCGTAGGACTGGATGAAGGCGAGGCCCCACGGCGCGAGGGTGGTGCCGAGCGTCGCGGTGGCGATGAGGATCGCGTCCCGGCCGGACGGCATGGAGGGGACCACCGCCCCCTGGAGCGCCGCGCCCCAGTCGGGCTTGGCCAGCACCCCGGCGGCGATGTACGCGACGAACACGGCGGACAGAGCGAGCAGCACCCGTTCCACGCCGCGGAAGCCGCCACGCAGCACCAGGGTGGACACCACGAGCGCCGCGATCGGTACCGAGATGTAGCGGCTGACGCCGAAGATCTGGAAGCCGGCGGCGATGCCGGCGAACTCGGCCGTGGTGGTGCCGACGTTGGCCAGCAGCAGGGCGGCCATCGACAGCACGCCGGCCCGGGCGCCGTACCGCTGCCGGATCAGGCCGGCCAGCCCCTGGCCGGTGACCACGCCGATCCGGGCGCCGAGGTCCTGGAACAGGATGAGGGCGACCGTGGACACCGTGAGCACCCAGAGCAGCCGGTACCCGTAGGTCGTACCGAGCACCGAGTACGTCGTGATGCCGGCCGGGTCGTCGTCGGACAGGCCTGCGATGAGCCCTGGGCCGACCACCGCGCCCAGCGCGACGAGCGCGACCCGCAGACGCAGCCGGCGCGGACCTCGCGCCTCGGCCGACTCGGTCGCCGGGGCAACCGGCGTCGGGGCGCTCATGCCGCACCCCCGGCCCGCCGCTGCCAGGGCCAGCGCCGGTCGTCCTGGCGGACCAGGGCGTCGACCACGTCGTCGGCGAGGATGCGCCCGACCGGCCGGTTCTCCGCGTCGACGACCAGGACCGACGAGCCCCGGTTGTCGGTCATCCGCTCGACGATGTCGCCCAGGCCGGCCCCGATCTCCACGGTGACCGGCCACGGGGGTCCGACGATCTGCCCGAGCGGTGTCGTCGGCTCCACGCCGAGGAGCTCGACCACCGAGACGTCGTCGAGCAGCACGCCGTCGCCGTCCACCACGACGACCCCGGTGGGGGTCTCGCCGCTGGTCGCATCGGCGCGCACCGCGGCGATCGCGTCCGCCACCGTCTGGTCGGCGTGCAGCCGTACCAGCCGGGACGTCATGAAGCCGCCGGCCGTCTCCTCGTCGTACTCCAGCAGCGCCTCCAGCTCGGCGCCGCGATCGGGTGCCATCGCCTCGAGCAGGTCGGAACGCTCCTCCTCCGGCATCTCGCGCAGCGCCTCGACGGCCTCGTCGGACTCCATCGCGGCGACCAGGTCGGCGGCCTGCTGCACGGGGGCGTCCCGGAGCAGGTCGTTCAGGTCGCGGGGGTTCATCTCCTCCAGGGCGTCGGCCGCGGTCGCCGGCTCGAGGCCTTCGAGCAGCTCACGGCGCTCGGCACGGCCGAGGCTCTCCAGCAGGTCCGCGAGGTCGGCCGAGCGCATCCGACGCAGCTCGGCGTGCCCGCGGCGCAGCCGCACCGACTCCCCCGGCACCCCGAACGGCTGGATGCTCGACCAGTCCAGCACCTGGCTCGGGCTGGGTCGGCGGCCCCAGCCTCCGGGCAGCACCCGGCGCAGCAACGACGTGAGCGACACGTCCACCCCGACCAGGCGCCACACGCCGTAGACCTGGGTCAGGTACAGGTCGGAGGCGCGGACCACCCGGACACCGTGCACGTCCACCAGCTGGTGGTCGATCACGTCGGCGAGCAGCTGCAGCTCCCGCTCCCGCCGCACCACGTCGCGCAGGTCGACGCGGGTGGAGCGGAGCAGGACCTGCTGCTGCTCGATGGACGTGATGTCCTGGGCGTGCACCCAGGTGCGCCGGGCGCCGACCCGGACGATCAGGCCGGTCAACGGCGAGTACCCGCTCTGCCAGTGCACGACGACGTCGACGACACGGCCCACCTCGTTGCCCTCGGCGTCGCGGACCGGCCGGTCCCGCAGGCCGGCCACCGAGACGAGGGCACCGGCCACCTCACGGCGCAGCGCCAGCCACTGGGAGCCGCGCTGGGCGCGGACGAGCAGGCCGGGACGCCCGGGCGGAGCGGGCTGGGCAGCAGGAACGGACATGGGAACCTCCGGGCGATCGGCAGCGCAGGTCGCGCGCCACGCACGGCGGTGCGGGCGGCGGCAGGACGACGGGACGGGCGAACGGCACCGGGCTCGTCGGCCGGTACGGGACGGCGCTACGCACCAGGGGTGCGGGACCGGTCCGAGGCGCGGCGACGGGGCCGGATCAGAGGTGAGCTCGTCGTGTCCGCAGCACCGCGGCGCGCCTGCTGATCGACGTCAGGAGGCGGCGGCGGCCGGGGCGCGGCGAGCCCGCCGAGTACTGCCAGGGTCCACGAGGGCTCACCTCCCACCACGGTTCGAGGGCACGCCGGTGCGCCCGGCCCCAGGGTAGTGGTGCCAGGGCCGCCCCGGGTGCCGACATCGCCCAGCTCCCGGGTCGGGCTCCCGCCACAGCCCGGCCGGCGCCGGCGGCGGGGCTCGTCCGGCCTACGCGGTGGTGAGCAGGTAGACCGTGACCAGCGCAGCCACGGTGAGCCGGTACCAGTTGAACGCGCTGATCCGGTGGTGCTGCACGAACCGCAGCAGCCAGGCGATCACGGCGTAGGCGACGAAGAAGGCGACCAGCATGGCCAGTCCCGTCGGGCCCCAGCCCGGCCCGGCGGCGACGTCGTGGTAACCGGTGGCGGCCTCGAACGCCCCGGCCGCGACGAGCGCCGGGATGGACATGAGGAACGAGACGCGGGTGGCCGCGACCCGGTTCAGGCCCCGGAACAGC
Source organism: uncultured Actinomycetota bacterium (assembly GCA_963769855.1). Taxonomy (GTDB): domain Bacteria; phylum Actinomycetota; class Actinomycetes; order Actinomycetales; family Cellulomonadaceae; genus Cellulomonas. The sequence goes on along the minus strand of CAVYNN010000008.1, from coordinate 545,087 downwards.
CCGGCGCTGATCGTCGCGCCCGAGCGGGACACACCGGGCACCAGCGCCAGGCACTGCATCAGGCCGATGACGATCGCGTCGCCGAGGTTGAGCTGCTGCTCGCCGCGCTGGGCCTGCCCGATCCGCGTCGCGGTGCGCTCGGCCAGCCACATGAAGCCGCTCCAGACCACCAGACCGGCCACCACCACCCACAGGTTGCGCAGCGGTCCGGAGATGACGTGCCGGGCGGCCAGGCCGACGACACCGATCGGCACCGATCCGATGATGATGAACCAGGCCATCCGATAGTCCTGGTCGCGGTCCTGCGGGTGGGCCAGGCCCCGCGCCCACGCGGCGACCAGGCGGACGATGTCGCGCCAGAAGTAGACCACCACGGCGACGATCGCGCCGACCTGGATGATCGCCGTGAAGGCCGTCACCCCGGGGTCGTCGATGTTCATGCCCATCAGCTTCTCGACGATCGTCAGGTGCCCGGTCGACGACACCGGCAGGAACTCGGTGAGGCCCTCGACGATCCCCAGGATCACGGCGTACACGAGGCTCATGCGGCGCGTTCCTCCAGACATGACGGCAGGACGGACGGGGTCGGGCCGTCGGGCGGCTGCGCCGCCGGAGGGCCCGGCTCGCCGGCCCGGGATGCGACGCGGTGCGCCGCGAGCAGCTCCAGTCCGGTCGGCAGCACGGAGAGTACGCCGAGCACGGTGGCGATGGCATTGATATGGGCGGCGACGACCGGGATGTCGCCGAACCACGTGCCGGCCAGGGCGCACACCACGGCCCAGCCGAACGCGCCGAGGACGTTCCACCGGGCGAACCGGCGGTACGGCATGGCCGACATCCCGACGATCGGCGGCAGGTAGGTCCGCACGATCGGCACGAACCGGGCCAGCACGATCGCCCGGCCGCCGTAGCGGGCCAGGAACACCTCGGCACGGTCCAGGTATTCCGTGCGCAGCACCCGCGCATCGGGGCGGAACCGCGCTCGACCCCACCGCCGGCCGACCTCGTAGCCGACGGCGTCGCCGGCCACCGCCGCTACGACCACGACGGGGATCAGCGCCCACAGCGGCAGCCGCAGCGTGACGGAGAGCAGGGCGGCGGTGAAGATCAGGCTGTCCCCGGGCAGGAACGGGAAGAGCAGGCCGCTCTCGACGAAGACGAGCACCGCCACCACCAGCGCGACCCACGACCCGGCACCGGTGAGCAGGGCCGCCGGATCCAGCAACGGCAGGGTCATCGGCCCGCCGCGGCGCAGGACGGTCGGGATGGCCGGGATGGTCGGGATGGTCGGGATGGTCGGGATGGCCGACGGGGCGGCGTCAGGTCGGTCACCCCGCCACGGTAGGTCGGTCCACCTGCGCGGCACCTGAACACCGGAGCTGGCCGAGCGGCACGCCGGCGGCACGCCGCTCGCGCAGCGCGGCGGGGACGGTCAGGCGTACCGGCGGCCGGCGGCGGCCCGTCGTACCTGGTCGGCGAGGGAGTCGTCGAGCGCGGCCGGGACGAAGTCGACACCGTTCCGGCGCACGGCCAGGCCGATCAGCAGGTCGGCCAGGGCGGGGTTGTTGGGCAGCACCGGCCCGTGCAGGTAGGTGCCGAAGACGTTGTTCGTCCGGGCGCCCTCGTGCCGGTCCTCGCCGTTGTTGCCGCTGCCCCGGGTCACCGTGCCGAGCGCCGCCTGGCCGGGCGCCAGGTAGGTGCGCCCGCTGTGGTTCTCGAAGCCGTACAGGGTCCCGGCCGCCTCGGTCTCCACCGCCACGTTGCCGATCAGGCGCCGCGCGCCGCCGATCGTCTCCGCGTCGAAGACCCCGATGCCAGGGATCTCCTGGCCGCCCGTGGTGACGAAGCGCCGGGCGAACAGCTGGTAGGTGCCGCAGACGAGCAGCATCGGCACGCCGGCATCGGCGAGCCCGTGCAGCCCGTCGCCGATCCGCTGGACGTCCTCCTGGACGTCGTGCTGGGCGGCATCCTGCCCGCCGCCGCCGAGCACGATGTCGACGGCCTCGGGCAGCTCGCCGCCGACGTGGTGGTAGTGGATCTGCGGGTCGAGCCCGTGCCGGCGCACGCGCGCCGCCAGCGCCAGCAGGTTCCCGCGGTCGCCATACGTGTTCATCTCGTCGATGTAGAGCTGGACGATCCGCAGCGGCATCATCGTCGTCCCCCGGATCGCCTGGTCAGCGCCGCGTAGACGTGGAGCATCCCGGTGTAGTTGGCCACGACGACCTTGCGCCCCGGCAGCCGGCGCAGCGCCTCCAGTGCGCGGTCGATGTCGGGCACAACGTCGTGCACGGCGACGTCCGCGTAGCTGAGGCGCAGCGCCAGGTCGGCACCGCGGGTGCCGCTGGTCAGGTCGACCTCGGGTGCGACCGGGCCGAAGTCGACGTCCCACAGCCAGGACACGTCGCGGCCGTCGGCGTCGTTGTCGTTGATGACGAACATCGTCGCGGGCCGGTCGCCGAGGTAGGACGCCATCGCCTGGCGCAGGCTGGCCGGGTTCTTCGCCAGGACCAGCTGGATCTCGGTGCCGTCCGGCAGCGGGAACATCTCCCCGCGGCCGAACGCGACGCCGACCTCGGCCAGGCGACGGACCAGCTCGGCGTCGCCCACCTCGGGCACCAGCCGGCGGGCCAGCGCGAGCGCGGCAGCGGCGTTGGCGAAGTTGTGCTGCCCGGTGACCTGGAGGTCCGTCCGGTAGGTCACGCCGTCGATGAGGTAGCCCGCGCTGCCCTGCTCGAAGTCGAGGAGCTCCACCCGCAGCTCCGGACGCTCGTCCCCGGCGACGTCCGCCCGGCCCTGCACGGCCACCAGCTCGTCGTCGGTCGGGAAGAACGCGGCGAGCTCCGGCGCGACCCCGAAGTAGTCCACGACCATGCCGGAGGCGGCGACCTCGCGGCCGAGGGCCCGCAGCTTCGGGTCGCCGGCATTGGTCACCACGCCCTCCGTGGCCGACCGCATGGCGACGCCGATCAGCCTGGCGACGGCGTCGACCTCGCCGTACCGGTCGAGCTGGTCGCGGCTGACGTTGAGCCCGAGGACCCAGCGCGGCCGGACGTGACCGGCGAGCCGGGCGGCGTACGCCTCGTCGACCTCGAACACCGCGAGGTCGTCCGACAGCCGGCCGCGCCAGTCCGCGGCATGGACGAGCTCGGAGACCAGGCCCCGGCCGAGGTTGCTCCCGGTGGCGTTCGTCGCGACCCGCCGGCCGGTGCCGCGCAGCAGGTCGACCACCATCTTCGTCGTCGTCGTCTTGCCGTTGGTGCCCGTGACGACGACCACGCCGCCGGGCAGCTGCCGGACCATCGCGGCGAGGTAGCCGGGGACGAGGCGGTCGACGACAAGTCCGGGCAGCGCGTGCCCGCCACCGCGCCGCCACCGGGTGGCCAGGCGGACGCTCCTGCCGAGCAGGGTGCCGGCGAACGCCGTCCAGCTGTCCGCCGCGCGGGGCCCGCCAGGCAATGCCGACGCTCCGCGCGGCACCGCGCCGTCGACCGCTGCCCGCCCGCGATCCACGGGGTGCGCCGGTCCGTTCACGCACGGAGTGTAGGCCAGCAGCCGGCCGGGCCCCGGTTCGGGCGCCGCGGTGCAGGGGCCCTAGCCTGCCGGCAGCGTGAGCACGACCCGGGTCGGACGGCCGGGAAGCAGTCGCACGTCGCCACCGGCGGCCCGGGCGACCCGGCGGGCCAGCGGCAGGCCGAGACCGGCCCCCGGGCTGTCCGGTGCCCGCGCGCCTGGGGCGAACACGGCGTCGGCGTCGGGCCCGGGCACACCGGGACCGTCGTCCTCGACCTCGATCACGACGAGGTCGCCGTCCGGGCGCGCCCGGAGCACCACCCGCGCCGTGGCGTACCGCACAGCGTTGTCGACCACCGGCGCGAGCGCTCGCAGCACCACGTCCTGGGGTGCAGCCACGACCAGGCCGGGGGCCGGCTCCGCCGTGATCGTCGGCCCTCCCCGGGCCGGTGCCGCGTGCGCACCCGCCGCAGCGAGCACCGCGTCGACCGACGCGGAGCCGTCGCTGGCGACCTGCTGGCGGGCGACCGCCAGGAGCGTGTCGATGACCGACGCGAGCCGGTCCGTCGCGGCGACGATGCGACCGAACCGCCGGCGCACCTCCGCACTGTGCTGGGGGTCCTGCGCCGCGAGCTCGGCCTCCGCGCGGACCACCGTCAGGGGGGTGCGCAGCTCGTGCGCCAGCTCGGCGGTGAGCCGCTGCTCGGCGACGATCGCGTGGGACACCCGGGCCAGCAGCCCGTCGAGCACGTGGCCCAGCTCGGTGACCTCGTCGTGCGGCGGGCCGAGGTCGAACCGACGGCCCAGGTCGTGCTCGCTCCAGGCGGCGGCGCTGCGCGCCATCGACCCGACCGGACGCAGGGCCCGGGTGACGGAGTACGCCGTCACGCCGGTCACCGCCGCGACCACGAGTGCCCCCAGCGCCGCGCTGACCGCCACGGCCGTGTCCCGCGTCGACTCGTACGGCGCCAACGGTGAGCCGACCACCACGACGGCCCCGGTCCCGGCCACCGGCCTGGTGAGCAGAGCCCAGTCGTCGAGCTCCCGCACGGTCGGCCCCGTGACGTGGGCGGCCTCGACCGCCGCCCGGTCGACGTCGGAACCCTGCGGGCCGAGCACCTGGCGCCCCGCGGCGTCGAACACCCAGGCCACCTCGTCCCCGAGCCGGGGCGCCGACGGGTCGACGACCACCGTGGCCCCCGAGACCCGGACGTTCGTCGCCACCGCGTCCGCCCGGTCGGACAGGAGGCGCTGCACGTTCGCATCGACCGTGCGCTCGAGCACCAGCCAGACCAGCACGACCAGCGCGGCCATCCCGACCAGCGTGAGCGCCCCGGTGGTGACGACGATCCGGCTGCGCACGCCCCACCGGCGCCGGGGGCGGGCTCGGTCACCGGAGCCGGTCATCGCAGCACGTAGCCCACACCGCGGACGGTCTCGATCTGCACCGGCGACGACACCGCCGTCAGCTTCGCGCGGAGCCGTCGGACGAACGAGTCGATCGTGTTCTCCTGCACCATCGCGCCCATCGGCCAGCCCGCCGCGACGAGCGCACGGCGCCGCACCACGGTGCCCGGCTCGGCGCTGAGCGCTGCGAGCATCCGGAACTCGGTCGGGGTGAGCCGCTGCTCGCCCGCGCCGTAGCGCACCGAGAAGGTGGCCGGGTCCAGGACCAGCCCGGAGGCCGGTGCCTCCACCACACGGCGCCGGGCCAGTGCCGCCACCCGCACCACCAGCTCGGGCACGGCGAACGGCTTGGTGAGGTAGTCGTCCCCGCCTGCGGCGAAGCCCGAGACCAGGTCGGTGAGCGTGTCGCGTGCGGTGAGGAACAGGGCCGGGGCGCGCTGGCCGGCGGCGCGCAGCGCCTGGCACACGTCGCGGCCGTCGGCGTCCGGCAGGCCGATGTCGAGCACCAGCACCTCGATCCCGGACCCCGGCCCGAAGTGCCGCAGCGCCTCGGTCCCGGTGCGCGCGAAGACCACCCGGTGGTCCGAGCGGGTCAGCACCTCGCCGAGCACCCGGCGGATACCGGGATCGTCCTCGCAGACCCCCACCGTCACCACGACGACGCCTCCGTCCGCCCACCGGCCACGTCGGCAGCCTAGGTGCTGGATGCCGAGGCACCCGGCGCGGGGGTCCACCAGGCCAGACCAGGCCAGACGCCACGGCGATGAACGATCACGATCAGGTGGGAGTCATACCCGGCTAAACGATCAGTTTCGATCGTATTGACAGATGGACGCTCACAGATGACCATAAGACCGCCAGCGAGGGACAGACGCGATCACTGACGACGCGCCTGCCGCATGGCAGCTGTCCAGTCATCGACGACAGGAGCGACCCATGCGCGCGTCCGGCTCCGCGGAACTCACCGCGATGCACCCCTTCGGCAGGACGTCGGCACCGACCATGCGCGCGCGCGTGGCGATGGTGGCGGCCTTCGCCTTCCTCCTCACGGCAGCGATCGTTCCCGGTCCGCTCTCCGGGGCGACGCCGGCCGCCGCGGCGGACCTCACCGGCACCGTCCACGCCGCCGCCTATCTGGGCGCCGACCAGATGGGCGAGACGTCGCTGCCGGCGACCGTCTCGGACGGGACGACCTCCTACCCCGTCGCGTGGACGTTCGACGCTGACACGTTCGCCGTCCCCTACGCGACGGTGCCGGTCGTCGGCACCGCGAACGGCCAGCAGGTGAACGCCCAGGTCGAGGTCATCCCGCCGGCCACCAACCCGCTGACCTACTTCGTCGACGCCGGGCACAACGGCGACTCGCAGGCGCTCTCGTACTCGAACCTCCTGACCACCTCGACCGCGCTCGACGCCGTGTCCAGCCTCGCGTCCGGCAGCCTGCACAACACGCTGCCCGACCAGCACTACGTCCCGGGCACCAACGACTGGGGCTACACCTACGACGCCACGAACAACCTCAAGATCTCGGTCGCCAACGGCGACCCGACGGTGACCGACCCCACGACGCTCGGCAGCTACGGCAAGTACGAGCTCGGGCTGCGCACCAACGGCACGCTCATCGGCTACCACCTGGCGCTCGACCCGGGCACCTACACGCTCTCGAGCGGTTTCACCGAGTTCTTCAGCGGCACCCGCACGCGCGGCATCCAGCCCACCATCGGCTACACGCTCAATGGCGCGGCGACGAGCGTGAAGCTCGACCCGGTGACCCTCTCGTCCTCGAACGTCGGGACCCAGACCCTCTCCACGAGCGCCTTCACCATCCCGGCGGGGGCCACCGACGTCTCGCTGACCTACGTCCAGACCTCCGGTGAGGCGCCCTGCCTGAGCTGGTTCGCCATCGCGAACGGCGACGTGAAGAAGACGATCGTGGACGCGGTGGCCGCCGCCGCCGCGACGGTCGCCGTCGGCGTCGACGCGAACCAGATCGCCGCGAGCAACGTCAACGGACTGACCTTCAAGGGCTTCGGCGTCCTGTCCGCGAACAGCACCAGCGCGCTGCTGATGGACTACAAGGCCCAGCAGCCGGCCGTCTACGCGCAGCTGCTCCAGATCCTGTTCGGCGGCACGCACCCGATCATGAACACCGTCAAGATCGAGATGGGCGACGACCGGAACACCTCGACCGGCCCCGAGCCGGCCACGATGCGCACCGCCGACGAGGCGGCCGACGTCGCCCGCGAGCCCGGCTTCCAGCTCGCCGCGGACGCCAAGAAGTACAACCCGAACCTCAAGGTGGACATCCTGCGCTGGGACGCGCCCGCCTGGGCGAACACGAACGACAAGATCTACACCTGGTACAAGGACACGATCCTCGCCGCCTACCGCCAGTACGGGTACATGGTCGACTACGTCAACCCGGGCGTGAACGAGAGCACCCCGGACCTCACCTGGACCGAGCAGTACGTCAACCTCGTCCGCACCGACACCACCGGGTACATCAGCAGCGATCCGGCCCTGGCCGGGTTCCGCCCGGGCGAGGCCGACCTCTACCACCAGATCAAGGTGGTCATCTCCGACGAGGCCGGCCTGGGCAGCTTCGGCGACAACATGGTGGCCGACTCCACCCTGCGCGATGCCGTGGCGGCCGCCGGCTACCACTACACGACGGCGGACGACAGCGCGAAGGACTTCACCAAGCTCGCCGAGCAGTACGACAAGGAGGTCTGGAACAGCGAGGCGCAGGCGACGTTCTCGAACTCGTCGTTCCGGCCGAACAACAACACCGCCGACCCGACGGTCGCCGGGACCGGCATCGGCGGCATCAACAGCCCGCTCGAGATGGCGGACACCGTCGTCAAGGGCTTCGTCGACTCGCGCCGGACGAACTTCATCTACCAGCCGGCCATCGGCTCGTTCTACGAGGGCGGCCAGTACTCCTACAAGGAGCTGGTCAGCGCCCGTGACCCGTGGTCCGGCTGGATCCACTACGACGCCGGCCTGGCCGTGCTGCAGCACTTCAGCGACTTCGCCGTGACCGGGTGGGAGAACTCCACCAACACCGCGGGGATCTGGCGGGTGGTGCCGCAGGCCAGCGCCGCGGGAGCGACGGGCACCAACCCCGTCAACGGGCGCAACGGCTCGCCCAACTACATGACCCTGGCGGCACCGGACAAGAGCAACTTCTCGACCGTCGTCGTCAACGACTCCGAGTACGCCAAGACCTACAAGATCACGCCGCAGAACTTCACCTACGGCGCCGGGAAGTCCCTCCAGGTCTGGGAGACCCGGGCCGCTGACGCCGGCGAGGCGTTCAACGCCAACTACAAGCAGCACGTCGCCGACGCGCTGCCGAACGCAAGCGGCACCTACACCGTGCACATCAAGCCGTACTCGATCGTCACGGTGACCTCGCTCGACGTCACCGGCGACGGCAGCTGGACCACCCCCCTGCCGGTCGAGGGGCAGCGCACAGTGCTCGACGCCGACCCGGCGCACGGCATCCTCTGGTCCGACAGCTTCGACTACTCGAACAAGACCGTCCCGGTGATCGCGGCCGGCGGTGGCCTGTCCGGCCAGACCGAGCCGTTCATCGCCTCGCGCGGTGGCGACCAGGGCGCCATCCCGCTGTACACCTCGGACCGCAACGGCGGCTTCGAGGCGTACAAGGCTGCCGACGGCAACTACGTGCTGCGCCAGCAGATCGACCGAACTGCGACCGGTGTCGGCGCCGCCTGGAACGGCGGCGACCCGATCACCGGCATCGGCGACCTGCGCTGGACCAACTACAAGGCGAGCGTCGACGTGCACTTCGAGCGCGGCGTCGCGTCCGACAACTATGCGGCGATCGGCGCCCGGTCCACGGGCGGCGCCAGCTCCAACCAGCTGAGCGGCACGCCGTACGCGCTCCGGCTCAACTCCGGAGGCAGCTGGCAGTTCCAGCGGCTCGGCTCCACCATCGCCAGCGGCTCGCTGACCGGGTTCGACGCGACCGCGTGGCACCACCTGGCGATCCAGGTGACCGGCGCCGAGGTGACCGGTCTCGTCGACGGCCAGCAGGTGTTCGACTGGACCGACAACGCGCCGTTCCTCTCCGGCCGGGTCGACCTGGCCAGCGGCTTCTACTTCACCGACTTCGACAACCTGTCGATCACCCAGGTGCCGGGCTACCAGCCCTACTACGGCGAGTACCTCGACAACCTGGAGATGAACACCCTCACCGCTCCCCCGACGGCCAAGCTCGTCTACACCGGGGCCTGGAAGCACGCCGACGGCGGCGGCATGTACGAGTACCAGCGCTCCTCGTCGGTCAGCCAGGCGGCCGGCGCCGCGCTGAGCTACACCTTCACCGGCTCCGGGCTCGACATCGTCGGGCTCGACGACGGGACGGCGAAGCTCAACGTGACCGTCGACGGTCAGCCTGTCGCGGTCAACGCCGCGACCCGCTCGTCGACCAGCTACCAGCAGACGTTCTCCCTGCGGGGCCTGCCCTACGGAAAGCACACCGTGGCGCTCGCCGTGACCACCGGGACGCTGTCGGTGGACGCCGTCGGGGTCGTCGAGACCAAGCCGGCGACGCCGGCCGACGCGACCTCGGTGAGCCAGGCGCTGGCCGTCGCCGAGCAGGTCCAACGCAACGCCGACTTCACCGACGCCGACTGGGCCCTGCTCCAGACGAACGTGGCGATGGCTCGCCTGGCCGTCGCCGACCCGGCAGGCTACGGCCTGGACGGCGACGGTGCCCGGCAGATCGTGGCCCGCCTCCAGGCGGCCAGCTTCCCGCTGGCCAACCGGATCGTGTCGTTCACGCCGACCTGGGTCGCCACCTGGACCGGCCAGACGCCGACGAACCTGCCGACGACGGTGGACGCGAAGCTGGCTGACGGCAGCACGGAGGCCATCCCGGTGACGTGGGACGTGTCCGCAGCGGACTTCAGCCAGTCGTGGGCGTCCGTCGCCGTGACCGGGTCCTACGGTGCGGCGACGACGACCGCCCACGTGGAGGTCGTGCCCCGTGGCCTGACCTACTTCGGCGACGTCAACGGGACCGTCACCAACACCACCGGGAGCAGCCACCTCGGCTACGACTCGCCGGCCTACCTGGCGGTCAAGACCCTGGTCGGTGACTCGCTGCTCAACTCCACGCCGGACCAGGTCTACGAGAACGGCGCGACCTGGGGCTCGTGGGCCCAGGACGCGTCGGGGGCCCGGAACCTGCAGTACAAGGGGATCGTCGCCGGCGACTACAGCAAGACGACGACCACGGGTCTGTACACCGCCAACCAGGTCGGGTCGTCCGACGCCTACACGTTCACGCTGCCGGCCGGCCGCTACACGATCGCCGCGGGCAGCTACTCGTGGTGGCCGACGTCGAGCCGGACCTACAACGTGTTCCTGGACTACGACGGCACCAGCCACCAGGTCCAGTCGGCGGTGACCCTCAACACGGCGACACCGAGCCGCACGCTCAGCTACGACATCACCCTGGCCAGCCCCGGCACGGTGCGGATCAGGCTCCAGGCCACCAACGCCCAGTCGCCGATGCTGTCCTGGGCTGCTGCGGTCAAGGGCACGTACGACGTCGCCTACGACCTCAACGGCGGCACCGGCACCGCCCCGGCCACAGCTTCCGGGCTGCTCTGGAGCGACACCGGCCTGGCTGCGGACGGCAGCACGCTGTCCCGTGCGGCATTCGACTTCGCCGGCTGGAACACGGCGGCGAACGGCAGCGGCACGGCGGTGACCGCCACGACGCCCATCTCCGCGCTGACCGGCGACCGGTCCGTCACGGTCGTGACGCTCTACGCGCAGTGGGCACCGAACACGCACGCCGAGATCGCCCACTCCCCCGTGGGAAGCCCGATCATCGACTCGACGCCCGCCTTCTACGGCACGGTCCAGGCCGGCGACACGGTCACGGTGCGGGACGGTGACACCGTGCTGTGCACGGCACCGGTCATCGACGGCGCCTGGACCTGCGGCGCGTCGACGGCCTTGACCGACGGCGCGCACACCGTGACGGCGACCGGAACGCTCGGCGGGCTGCCCGCCACGCTGCCCGACACCGACGCGTTCGTCGTCGACACGTCCGCGACCCTGTCCACCCTCGCGGTCTCGCCCGGCACGCTGTCGTCGGCCTTCGACCCGGCCGGCACCGCCTACCTGCTGACACTGCCCAGCGGCTCGACCAAGCTCGCGGTCACCCCGACGACGACCGATCCGCAGGCCCAGGTCACCATCGGTGCGACGGCCGTGACCAGCGGGTCGACACTGACGGTCGGCGTCGTCGACGGCACCGTGGTCACGGTGACGGTGACGTCGCCGGACGGCTCGTCCGTCGACTACCGACTGACGGTGCGCGTCCTCGACCCGGCACCACCGGCTCGGGGCACGCTCTCGACCACGGCCGGCTGGTCGGGGTTGCAGGACGGGAACTTCGACGTCCACCTCGACCTGTGGTGGGGGCAGAACGCGCGGGAGCTCCGCCTGTTCCAGAACGGCGTCCTCGTCGCCACGGTGCCGCTGACGTACAGCGGCCTCCAGGCCCAGCACGCGGTGGTGCCGGTCCACGGACTCCTCAACGGGACCTACGTCTACACCGGGCAGCTGGTGAACTACGTCGGGACGACGGCGACGACGTCGGTGACCGTCAAGGTCACGCAGGCGGCGCCCGGGAAGCCGGCGCTGCGGGCCGACGGATGGTCCGGCACCAGCCGGACCCTCCTGACCGACCTGTGGTGGGGCACCAACGCCACCGGTTACCAGCTGTACGAGGACGGTCAGCTCGTCGACACGCAGACCCTCACGGCGAGCACACCCTCCGCGCAGCACGTGGAGACGCAGGTGACGGGCCTGTCCACCGGCCGGCACGAGTTCTACAGCGTGCTGAGCAATGCCGCCGGGAGCACCCGCTCGGACGTCGTCGTGGTGACGATCGGGTAGCCCCGCCCCCGGCCCCGACGATGTCGGCGACCCGGCCCCGGCGGTGCCGGCGACGCGCGGGGTGCGCTCCGGAATCCCGGACGCGCACCCCGCGTTGTCACGGACGGCCCGGTGGGGCAGGACGAGCGCGCCCGAGGCCGGCCGACGAACCGCCGGTGACTCGAGGGAGGCACGATGAGCTTCACCAGCCAGCCGGGGACCCACGGCAGCCGACAGCCCCGCGGTCCCGTGCTGCGCTGGGTCAACAAGCTGACCGTCAGTCGCGTCCGCCGGAGGGGTGGCCAGACGAGGGGGATGAACCTCCTGGTCCTGCGGACGGTCGGCCGGAAGAGCGGCGAGCCACGCGAGACGCCCGTCGCCTGGTTCCCGGGTGCGGACGGCTCATGGCTCGTGGTCGCCTCCGCGGGAGGCGCCCCCGCGCACCCCGCGTGGTACCTCAACCTCGCTGCGCACCCCGACCAGGTGTCGGTCGAGGTCGGCGGCCGGACGGTCGACGTCACCGCGGAGGAGCTGCACGGCGCCGACCGCGACATCGCGTGGTCGCAGATCGTCGCTACGACCCCGCGGTTCGCCAGCTACGCACAGCACACCGACCGGGTGCTGCCCGTGGTCCGGCTGGCTGCGCGGGGCTGAGCCCGGGCGCGCCCCTGGCTCCGCAGCGCGGTGACCGGCGCCGGGGGCCACCATGGGGGCGGGGGCCCCCATAGGGGCGGGACCCCGAGCGTCGGGAAGGGCTGATCGGTGGGCAGGTCGTGACGAGCGCTGGCCCGTACGTCGCGGTGGTCCTCCTGCTGGCCGTGCTCGGCTTCGCCGTGGCCCGCCCGCGCGGGCTGCCCGAGGCGGCCGCCGCCGTGCCTGCCGCGGCGCTCGTCGTGGCGCTGGGCGTGGTCTCACCGGCCGGCGCCTGGGCGGAGGTCCGGACCCTGCTCCCGGTGGTCGCCTTCCTGGCAGCGGTGCTGGCCCTGGCCCACCTGTGCGACGCCGAGGGGTTGTTCGCGGCTGCCGGGGCGCTCATGGCGCGCTCGGCCCGCGGGCGACCCCAGCGGCTGCTCGTCGCGGTCTTCCTCGTCGCGTCGGCGGTGACCGCGGTGCTCAGCCTCGACGCGACCGTGGTGCTGCTCACTCCCGTGGTGTTCGCGACCGCCGCGCAGTCCCGGGTACGGGCCAAGCCCTTCGTCTACGCGTGCACCCACCTGGCCAACTCGGCATCGGTGCTGCTGCCCATCTCCAACCTCACCAACCTGCTCGCGTTCACCGCGAGCGGTCTGTCGTTCGCCCACTTCGCCGGCCTGATGGCGCTGCCCTGGATCGCCGTCGTGGCGATCGAGTACGTGGTCCTGCGGCGGTTCTTCGCCGCGGACCTCGCCGTGGGATCGACACCGCGACCCCAGGCCGCCGGGGCCGGTGTGGTGTCTCCGGTGACCGTGACCGTCGTCGTGGCGACGCTCGCCGGGTTCGTCGTCGCCTCCGTGCTGGGTGTGCCGCCGGCGTGGGCCGCGGCCGTCGGCGCGGCGGTGCTCGCCGCCCAGGCACTGGCCCGCCGGCGCACCACGCCGGTGGCGCTGCTCCGCGCGGCCAACATCCCGTTCGGGGTCTTCGTCCTCGCGCTCGGCATCATCGTCACCGGGGTGGTGAGCTCGGGGCTGGGGGGTCTGGTCCGCCGGATCCTGCCGACCGGCGCCACGTTCTGGGGCCTGCTGGTCGTGGCGGTCGTCGCCGCCGTCCTCGCCAACGTCCTCAACAACCTGCCGGCGATCCTGCTGCTCACCCCGCTGGTGCTGCCGCTCGGCGGCCCGGCGGCGCTGCTCGCCGCGCTGCTCGGGGTGAACGTCGGGCCGAACCTCACCTACGTCGGCTCGCTGGCCACTCTGCTCTGGCGCCGTGTGCTGCGCGAGCACGACGCCGAGCCGACGCTGGCCGAGTTCAGCGCACTCGGGGCATGGACCGTTCCGGCCACGCTGCTCGGTGGCGTGGGAGCACTATGGCTGTCCCTGCGGATGTTCGGAGGTTGAGCGGTGATGGACGTCGTCGTCTGGGTGACCGAGTCGACCTGGCCCGCGTGCGTCGCCGCGCTGGCCGACCACGTGCCGTCCGATGCGCACGTCAGGGTGCTCTACGTCGCCGACGACGAGCTCCCGGCGATCGCGCACGGTGCACTGGCCGGGCTGCTCGGCCGATCCCGGCGCACCGCCCCCGACCCGGCCGCCCGGGTGCGCGAGCTGGCCACGCTGGCCGGCCGGGAGCTGCTCGACGCCGCCGCCCAGGAGTCCGGCCGGGAGGTCGAGACCGAGCTCCGGCACGGCCGCGTCGAGCGCGAGGTGGTGGCGGCGGTGGTCGACGCCGACCTGCTGGTGCTCGCCCGCGACGGCGACCTGAGCCGCCTCGGCCCGCACTCCCTGGCCCCGGCGACCCGGTTCGTCGTCGACCACGCCCCCTGCGCGGTGCTCCTCGTCTGGCCCAGCACGCCTCCCGGCATCGGGTCGATCCCCCCGCCGCCGCCGGAGCCGGTGCACTGAGCCGGCGGCCGGGGCACCGCTCGCCGTCAGTACGCTGGCACCATGTCCTCCGTCACCGAACCCGACGAGAGCGAGGCCGGGGAGGACCTCGAACCTCCTCGCAGCCCGGGACGGCCGCGCGACCCGGACCTCGAGGCACGCGTCCAGCGGGCGGCACTCGAGCTGTTCGGAGAGGTCGGCTGGAGCGGCCTGACCATGGACGGGATCGCCTCGCGGGCGCGGGTCGGCAAGTCGGCCCTCTACCTGCGCTGGGCCGACAAGGGCGAGATCCTCGTCGCGGCCCTGCGGGGGGCGCAGCGCGACGCCCTCGGCGTCCCGGACGACGAGGAGGCGCCCGACACCGGTACCACCCCTGCGACCGTGCGCGACTACCTGGTGCGCCACGCGCTGCGCCGCGCGAACCTGTATCTCGGCGAATACGGACTCGCCATGCTCCGGCTGTACACCGACGTCCGGGCCAACCCGGAGATCCTCGGGACCGTGCGCGAGCGGGCGATCACCCGATTCGTGCTCGACGAGCGCGAGCGCGTCGCCGCGGCCATCAGGCGCGGCGAGTTCGCGCCGGGCGCCTCGGCGGTTCGCGTCCTCGACGCCGTCGAGGGAGCCGTGCTCATGCACGTTCTCGTGACGCCCCCCGATCTGCTTCCCCGCGTCCGTGCCGGGATCCAGGGGTACGTCGAGCTCATGGTCGACGACCAGCTGAGGGCGGCCGGCTACCGCGGACCCGTCGCCACGACGGCCGACGCCGACCTGCCGACGCCGACCACCGGCTCCTGAGCGCGGAGCCGGACCGGCTAGCCCTCCCGGAAGCCCACGCCGAAACCTCCGCGGGGATAGTGCCAGCGGAGCGTCCCGGGACTCGCCACTGCCAGGCAGGTGCCGCACTCGAGGCAGGCCGCGTACTCGGCGACGATCGTGCCGTCCTGCAGCTCGCTGTACACACCCGCCGGGCACACCGCGACCAGGCGTTTCCCGGTGCCGGTGCGCCGGCACTCCTCCTGGTCGATCTCGATGTGCGACTCGGCCTCGTCGAGCACGAACCGGTCGTGCCCCAGCCGCTCGGCGACGGTCTCGACCTTCACAGCGCCCGCACCCCCGCCCATGCGTCGCTCAGCAGACGTCCGACCGTCACCGGCGACGTGCGCAGCGCGTGCCACGCCGTGCCGGCCAGGTGCTTGCGGGGCGTCCCGTCGAGCGAGAAGACGTCGTGGAAGAGGCCGGCCGCCAGCTCGCCGTACGCCCCGTACATCCGGTCCCGTTCGAGGAAGGCCGGCGCCTTGGCATAGGTGCGCAGGTCCTTCATCACGAAGCTCGCGTCGAGGTGGCGGCGGTAGCCGGCCAGGCCCGACGCCGACACGTCGCCGGCGGCGAGCGCCTCCGTCACGCCGCGAGCGGCCGCGACGGCGGACCCGATCGCCAGGTCCATGCCACGGACCGTCAGGCCAGAGTTGATGGTCAGTCCGGCTGCTTCGCCGACGACGACCAGGCCGTCGGCGACGATCTCGCCGACCATGCCCAGACCGCCCTCGGCGACCAGGTGGGACCCGTACTCCAGCATCTCTCCGTCACGCAGGTAGGTCGCCAGGCCGGGGTGGGCCAGGTAGTGCTCGAACACCTCGATCGCCGAGCGGCCGGACCGCAGCAGGTCGTCGAGGCGCAGCACCACGCCGACGGACAGCGACTCGGTGTTGGTGTAGAGGAACCCGCCGCCCCCGATTCCGAGGGTGCAGTCGCCGACGATCGCGTGCGCCGCCCCCTCGTCCCCCGCCACCGCGAACCGGTCCTCGATCACGCGCCGCGGCAGGCCGACCACGGCCTTGACCCCGACCGCCAGGTGGTGCTCCGGGGGCTTGGGCCGCAGCCCGATGCTGCGTGCCAGGAAGGAGTTGACGCCGTCGGCGGCGACGACGACGCGCGCATGGAGCTCGTCGTCCCCCGCCTTGACGCCCACGACGCGGGGGCTGCCCGCCGGACCCGGCTCCGTGAGCAGCGCGTCGACCCGGACACCGGGCATGAGGAACGCACCGGCCTCCTCGGCGCGCTCGGCGAGCCAGGGGTCCAGCTTCGCCCGCAGCACCGTGACGGCATTGACCGGATGCGCCAGCGAGCCGCCGGCGTAGTCGATCGCCACCGACGAGTCCGGGGTGAGGAACGTCGTGACGTGACGGGTGATCCGCCGCTCCACGGGCGCCTGCTCGACGAACCCGGGGAACACCTCGTCCAGCACGCGGCCGTACAGCACGCCGCCGGAGAGGTTCTTCGAACCCGGCGTGTCCCCGCGCTCGATGAGGACGACGGAGGCCCCGTGCCGCGCGAGAAGCGTCGCGGCCACGGAGCCGGCCGGGCCGGCGCCGACGACGATGACGTCGAAGTCCGGCTCGGCCTCGGCCGGCACGCTCATGCGCCACCCCCGAGGGCGGCCGTCAGTGCCGGGACGACCTGGTACAGGTCGCCGACGATCCCGTAGTCGCACTGCGCGAACACGGGCGCGTTCTTGTCGCTGTTGACCGCGACGATCACCTTCGCCTCGCGCACGCCGAGCATGTGCTGCAGCTGGCCGGAGATCGCGACCGCGACGTACAGCTCGGGTGCGATGTGCTGGCCGGAGATGCCGATGTAGGTCTCCTTCGGCATCCAGTCGACGCCCTCGGCGAGCGGCCGCGAGCACGCGACTTCGCCCTGCAGGGCATCGGCGAGCGCCACCACCAGCGGCAGGTCCGCCTGAGCCTTGAGACCCCGGCCGACACCCACGACAACCTTCGCGGCGCCGAGATCTGCTCGAGACTGCGGCTTCGGCCGCACCTCGGTGATCGTGGCCCCGGTGAGCGGTGCCCCCGCCACCTCGTCCACCGGCGCGGTCGCCGAGCCGACGGGAACGGTGCCGGCATCGACCGCAAGCACGGCCGGGCCGCCGTTCACGGCGACCGTCCGTTCGGCGATGCCGCCCATCACGGCGTGGGTGACGACGACCTGCCCGTCGGTGACGGCGACGGTCCGGACCCCGGCGAGCACCGGCGACTGGGACAGCGCGGCGACCCCGCCGAGCAGCGCCCGGCCGGAGGCGGTGGCCGCACCGACCACCGCTAGCGGTCCGGCGGCGACGACGATCTCCGCGACCTGTGCCGCGAACGCCTCGACGGGCGCGGCTCCGGTCTCGCCCAGCCAGACGACCCGGTCCACGGCGAGGGCGACGGTCTCGGCGACGGCGTGGGTGCCGACGACCAGCGCGACGACCTCGTCGCCGAGCGCCCGCGCGACGTCGACGAGGCCGGTGACCGCCGGGTCGTCCGCGACGACGACCCAGGCCTGCGTTGCGTTCATGGTTGCTCCACTTCCTCGGGCGAGCCCTACAGGACGCCGGCCGAGCGCAGGGCGCCGACCATCTGCGACGCCGCACCCGCCGGGTCGGCACCGTCGAAGACGACCCCTCGCCGCTCGCCACCGGACGGCTTGGCCATCGCCAGGACGGTGAGCGTGGCGCCCGGTTCCGGGACGGCGAGCGCAGCCAGCGACATCACCTCCACCGGCTTCTTCGCCGCGGCGAGGATGTCCTTCATCCCGGCGACGCGCGGCACGACGGCGTCGGCCGCGGCGGCGAGCACCACCGGGGTCTGCACGCTGAGGACGACGACACCGGCGGGCATGTCGCGCTCGACGACCAGCCCGTCGCCACCGGGAGTCACCGCAACCACCTTGCTCAGCCCGAGCCATCCGAGCTGGGCGGCAGTGGTCAACGGCACCTGCCCCTCGGCGACGTCGACCGACGAGTCGCCGGCCAGCACGAGGTCGACATCGCCGATGGCGCGGACCGCCGCCGCCAGGACGGCGGCCAGCCGGGTGCTGTCCGCCCCGGCCAGCGCGTCGTCCGCGACGACGACGAGGCGGTCCAGGCCGCGGGACAGCGCGGACTTGCGGGCCAACGGGGTGTCGATCGACGCGGCGCCGACCGTCAGTCCGACGACCTCGCCGCCGACGGCGTCGACCAGACGCCTCGCGAGCTCGAACGCGACGGGGTCGTACTCGCTGACGGCGGGCTTGCCGCGGGACGTGTCGACGGTGCCGTCCGGCCGGACCTCGAGGTCCTGGGGGTTCGGCGCCCACTTGTAGGCGACGACGATCTTCATCGGGGTCTCTCCTCGTCCTGGCACGGTGCTCAGCTGTGGTCCTTGACGATCTGACGACCCGCGATGTGCACCATGATCTCGTCGGTGCCACCACCGAACCGGTGCCCGCGCAGGTCCCGCCACAGGCGCGAGATGCGGGCGCCGACGGTCACGCCGACCCCGCCGAAGATCTGCAGGGCGTCGTCGGCGACCTCGAAGCCGGACATCGCGCAGTACCGCTTGCACAGCGCGCCCTGGCTCTTCAGAGGCATGCCCTGGTCGAGCATCCAGGCCGTCTTGTAGACGAAGTTCCGCATGTTCTCGAGCTTGATCGCCATGTCGGTCAGCTTGAGCTGGGTGAGCTGGAAGTTGCCGATCGGCTGGCCGAACTGCACGCGCTGCGCCGCGTACGCCGCCGCGTCGTCGAATGCGCATTGCGCCTGGCCCAGGCAGGTCGCGGCGATGACGAGCCGCTCCATCTCGAAGTTGCGCATCAGCTGCTTGAAGCCGTTGCCCTTCACGCCGACGAGGCAGTCCTCCTCGCGGACCGTGACGTCGTCGAGGAAGATCTCGCAGCTGTCCTGCGTGTACCAGAGGATCTTGTCCAGGCGGTTCGTCGTGACGCCCTTCGCGTCCATCGGCACCAGGTACATCGAGATGGCCCTGCGCGGGTCCTCGGCGTCCGGGTTCTTGGCCATCACGAGCAGGTACTTGCTCTGCAGTGCTGCCGTGATCAGCGTCTTGGTGCCGTTGAAGGTCACCAGGCCGTCGTGATGCACGGCCGTCGTGGTCATCGCAGAGTTGTCGGAACCCGCGCCGGGCTCGGTGAAGCCGAGCGCGAACGGCACCCGGCCGGCCGCGAGGAGCCCGAGGACCTCGGCCTTCTGCGTCTCCGAGCCGAACTCGAGGATGTCCATCGCCTGCAGCAGCTCAAGGCCGAAGCCGTTGTTCAGGCCCTGCCGGCAGACCCGCTCGGCGAGCAGGACCAGCGTCACCGCGTCGCAGGGAGTCCCGCCGTACTCCTCCGGGAAGCCGAGGGACATGAAGCCGGCCTCGTGCAGGGCCTTGCGGAACGACGTCGAGGACTCGTGACGCAGGTCGAGATCGGCGATGTACGACTCGGGGCACTCGCGCGCGAGCAGCTCGTCGAGGCTCGACAGGAGCAGCTCCTGCTCGTCGGTCAGGCTGAAGTCCATCGTGATGTGCCTTTCGAGGATGCGGCCGACGTCGTCGTCCGGCGCCGCCGTCGGCGCCTGCTGACCATCGTCGGCACCGGTCGTCGACGAGTCTCAGGACGATCGTCCCTAGTTACGGACGTCACAAGTCCGGAATTCTTCTTCTCGGGCCGAGACTGGCCCATGCGACGAAGGAGACGCCCGTGGCACAGGTCATCACGCCCCAGCAGGCCGCCGCGCTGATCACGGACGGGGCGACCGTCGCCCTGTCCGGCTTCGGCCTGGCGTGCGTCAACGAGGAGACGCTCATCGCGGTCGAGCAGCGGTTCCTGGACGAGGCAGCCCCTCGTGACCTCACGGTGGTGCACGCGTCGGCGGTGGGCAACCGCCGGGACAAGGGGATGAGCCACTGGGGCCACCGGGGCCTCATCAAGCGCTGGATCGGTGGCATCGCGATCGCCTCGCCCGCCCTCGCGAAGCTCATCCAGGAGAACGGCTGCGAGGCCTACAACCTCCCCCAGGGCGTCATCACGCAGCTGTACCGCGAGATCGCCGCCAAGCGACCGGGCGTCATCACCACGGTGGGGCTCGGCACGTTCGTCGACCCTCGGGTCGAAGGCGCGCGGATGTCACCCTCCGCCACCGAGGACATCGTCCAGGTCGTCGAGCTCGCCGGCGAGGAGTGGCTGTTCTACCCGTCGTTCCCGATCGACGTCGCACTCATCCGCGGCACCGTGGCCGACGAGCACGGAAACCTCACGCTGGAGCACGAGGGGCTCAAGCTGGAGGTCCTGCCGATCGCCCAGGCGGCGCACAACAGCGGCGGGATCGTCATCGCCCAGGTCGAGTCCATCGCCGCCGTCGGTTCCCTCGACCCGAACCTGGTGAAGGTCCCCGGCATCCTCGTCGACTACCTCGTCGTCTCGGCGCCCGAGAACCACTTCCAGACCGAGAACACGCACTACAACCCCTCGTTCTCGGGTCAGCTCCGGGTGCCGCTCGAGGCGATCGAGCCCATCCCGCTCTCGGAGCGCAAGGTGATCGCACGGCGCGCCGCGATGGAGCTGCGCCCGGGCGCCGTGCTCAACCTCGGCGTCGGCATCCCCTGCGACGTCGGCACGGTCGTCGCCGAGGAGGGCATCAGCGACCGGATCATGCTCACCACCGAGGCCGGCGCCATCGGCGGCGTCCCCGCGGGGCTGAAGGACTTCGGGCACGCCTACAACCCCGAGGCACTGGTCGACATGCACGCGCAGTTCGACTTCTACGACGGCGGCGGCCTGGACTGCGCCGTGCTCGGGCTGGCCCAGGCCGACCGGCACGGCAACGTCAACGTGTCCAAGTTCAACGGCCGCGTCGCCGGGTGCGGTGGCTTCATCGACATCTGCCAGTCCGCCAAGACCCTGATCTTCGCCGGCACGTTCACCGCCGGCGGCCTCGATGTCGAGGTCGCGGGCGGCCAGGTGAAGGTCGTCGCCGAAGGCAAGGCGCACAAGTTCCTCGCCGACGTCGAGCAGATCACCTTCTCGGGGACGTACGCCGCCAAGCGCGGCCAACGCGTCCTGTACGTCACCGAGCGCGCCGTGCTGCAGCTCATCGACGGCGTGATGACCGTCATCGAAGTAGCGCCGGGCATCGACCTCCAGCGCGACGTCCTCGACCAGATGGACTTCGCGCCCGCGGTCTCGCCCACCTTGACCCCCATGCCCGCGGGTCTGTTCCGCGAGGTCTGGGGAGAGCTCGCCACCCTGTCCACCCCCGAGCGCGCGGCACCCGCCGCGGCTCTTTCCTGAAGGACACTGCGATGCCGAACATCAACCGCTGGCGAGTCCTCGCCGGATCCGTCCTCGTCCTGCTGTGCACCGGAGCGATCTACGCCTTCTCGGTGTTCGCGGGACCGCTCACCAGCGCCCACGGCTGGACCATGGGCCAGGTCATGCTGGCCTTCACCATCAACGGCGCCATCGCCCCGATCCCGATGATCGCGGGGGGGTACATCATCGACCGTGGCGGGGCCCGCGTCGCGATCTTCGCCGGCTCGCTGCTCTTCGCCCTCGGGTTCATCCTGACGGGCACCGCGCACAGCACGACGCAGCTGTACCTCTACTACGGGCTCATCGCCGGCCTCGGCCAGGGCTTCGCGTACTCCGGCTGCCTCAACAACACCCTGAAGCTCTTCCCCGACAAGCGCGGGCTCGCGGCCGGACTCATCACCATGGGCATGGGTGCCGGGTCCGTCGTCGCCGCCCCTGTGGCGCAGGCCATCATCAAGTCCGCCGGGGTCGGCACCGCCTTCGTCCGGATGGGCATCGCGTACGCCGTCGTCGTGGTGCTCGGCGCGCTGCTCATCCAGCCGGCCCCGAACGGGTACGTACCGGCCGGCTGGGTCCCGCCGACCGGCGCGGGCGCCCCGGTGAACCACACCTGGAGCGACATGCTGAAGAAGCCGTCGTTCTACCTGATCTTCGTCATGCTCGGCGCGGGCGCGTTCTCCGGACTGCTCATCGCGTCGCAGCTCTCGCCGATCGCCCAGACCTCGATGTTCGGCATCACGGCCGCGACCGCCGCCGTCTTCGTGTCGGTCTACTCGATCTGCAACGCGGCCGGCCGCTTCGCCTGGGGCGCGATCTCCGACCGGCTCGGCTACACCAAGGCGATCGTGTTCATCTACGCCGTCGTGGCGGTGGCCATGGTGGTGCTGCTGACCCTGCACTCGGCCGCGGGCTTCGTCATCGGCATCGTGCTGCTCGGTCTGTGCTTCGGCGGGGTCATGGGCGTCTTCCCGGCACTGACCATGAAGACCTTCGGACCGCGCTTCCAGGGCATCAACTACGGGATCATGTTCAGTGCCTACTCGATCGCCGCGTACTTCGGGCCGAAGGTCGGGGCGTCGATGGGTGGTGGCGCCAAGGGCGACTACACCAACCCGTTCATCGTCTCGATCGTGGTCGCGGGCGTCGGCATCGCGCTGGCACTGGTCCTCAACCGCGTGCTCGCCGCCTCGACGCCGGCCGCGTCGTCCCGTCCGGTCGCTCAGGTGGGCGCCACCTCCTGAGAGCCCTCGGAGGCGGCGGGGCCTGACGGCCCCGCCGCCTCCGGAAGGCCTCAGCGTGGGCGACGATGAACAACCCTGACATGACGGTGGTCGCAGCGTTCGCGCAACGCGCGCTGGACCATCCCGACGCACCCGCGATCCGCGACGACGCCGACGCGGTGCTCGACGCTGCGACGGTCTGGCGCCAGGTGACCGGGCTCGCGACGCTGCTGCACGAGGGCGGGACCCGCCCCGGCGACCGCGTCGGCTGGTCGGGTCGCAACGACCCGGGGTTCCTCGTCACGCTGCTGGCGGCGCACCTGCTGCACGCCGTGTTCGTCCCGTTCAACTTCCGCGCCACCGGCGACGAGCTGCGTGGCGCACTGGCTCTCGTCGAGCCGCAGGCGGTGGTGGCGCACCGCGACACGGCACCGCTGCACAGCGGGCTCGGTTCGCTGGCGAGCACCTGGATCGAGTGGCCCTGTGCCCTGCCGAACGGGGACGCGACGCCCGCCGGGTCACCGCCGGACCCCGACGACCTCGCCGTGCTCGTCTTCACGTCGGGCTCGTCGGGCCGGCCCAAGGCCGTGATGCTCAGCCACGCCAACCTCTGGTGGAGCGCCCGCAACCTCGAGGCCACGCTCGACCTCCGCGCGGATGACGTCACGCTCGCCGTCGCCCCCCTGTTCCACATCGGAGGCCTGAACGCCTTCACGCTCAGCACGCTGCGCCGAGGGGGGACCGTCGTCGTCCGCCGGAGCTTCGATGCGGCGCGGACGCTGGCCGACCTGTCCCATGGCGGTATCACCAGCGTCTTCGGTGTGCCGTCGATGTACGCGGCGGTCGCCCGGTGCCCGGGGTTCGAGGACGCCGACCTGTCACCCGTCCGGGCGGCGCTCGTCGGCGGTGCGCCCGTCCCGTCGCCGCTCGTCGCGGCCTACGCCGGCCGTCGGATGCGGCTCCACCCCTCGTGGGGCATGACCGAGGCCGCGCCCTCCGGGACGCTCCTGACCACGGCCACCGGCGAGTCCGCGATCTGCTCGGTGGGCCGACCCCTGCCTCACCTGCGGCTGCGGCTGGTCGACCCGGCCACCGGCGAGGTCGTCGACGGCCCGGGTCGCGGCGAGATCGCCATCGCGGGTCCGCAGGTGACACGCGGCTACTGGCGAGACCCCGCCGCGACCGCGGACGCCATCACGGCGGGCTGGTTGCGCACGGGGGACCTCGCCGTGCGCGACGACGAGGGAGGCCTGTGCATCGTCGGCCGCCTCGGGGACGTCATCAACACCGGGGGCGAGAAGGTGAATCCGGGCGAGGTCGAGGACGCGCTGACCTCGCTCGAGGTCAGCGCCGTCGTCGTGGTCGGCGTGCCGGACCCGATCTGGGGCGAGGTCGTCGTCGCAGTCGTCGAGAGTGACGGGCAGGCCAGCCCGTCCCTGGCGCAGCTCCGCACGCTGGCGGCCGGGCACCTGGCCACATACAAGCTGCCGAAGCACCTGGTCGTCGTGCCCGATCTGCCGCGGACGACGAGCGGGAAGGTGGACCGGTGTGCCGCGCGCTCTCTGGCGGCGGCACACCTCGCGGGGGCACCCGCGGAAGGGTAGGGACCGGGGCGACTTCCCCGACGCCTCGGTCCCTACCTCGGCAGGGCGGGCACGACGGGCGCCCGCCGTGCCCGCCCTGCGCCGGTCAGGCCGGCTCGATGTCGCGCCGCGCGAACCGGTCCAGGCCGGCCCAGCCCAACCCGACGGCGACCAGCGTGAGCACCACCAGCGGCGTCCAGCTCATCGCCTCCAACGGCTGGTAGGGCGTCGCCGACAGGGGCAGCGCGTCGATGAACCACCGCGGCAGGCCGAACACCTCGCCGAGCATCGTGACGAACCACATCGCCGCCATGACACCCCACGCGACCGGGATCGCGACCCGCGGCAGGTACCCCCACAGGGCGACGGCGAGCCCGACGAACACCATCACCGCGGGCCAGTAGGCTAGCGCCGCCATCGCCAGCCGACCACCCTGGGTGGTGTCGTGGATCGAGGCGCCGTAGACCGCGCCGATCAGGTAGCCGCCGACCAGCAGCAGCACCGCCGACCAGACGGCGGGGATGACCAGCCGCTGCAGCGCCCAGCGCCACCGGGACAGCGCCCCCGCCAGCTGCGGCTCGATCATCCCGGACGCCTCGTCGGACCGCAGGGACACCGTGGTCTGCAGGGCGAAGATCACGGTGATCAGCGCCATCATGCTGACCAGCAGCGAGAGCAGCGCGGCCACACCGGTTCCCTTGAGCAGGTCCTGCGTGCCCTGCCCGGCGTCGGTCAGCAGGGTGGTCATCGCCTGGACGATCGAGCCGAACAGCAGGCCGGAGAGCGCGATCGCGACGGTCCAGCCGATGATCGGGTTGCGCTGCAGGCGCAGCGCGAGGCCGAGCGGAGACGCGAACCGCGCCGGTGCCCAGCCGCGGCCGGGCCGCTCCGGGACCAGCCCGGCGCCGAGGTCGCGCTTCGCCTCGAGCCAGCCGGCCAGCGCGAGCAGCGCGGCGGCGAGCACGACGAGCAGCGCGAGCGGCCACCACCGGTTCCCGCCGTACGGCTGCATCTGCTGGCCCCAGCCGATCGGCGACGCCCAGGACAGGGCGCCGGAGCCCAGGTCGCCGATCATCCGCAGCACGTAGAACACGACGATCACCGTGGCGCCGAGGGAGTTGGCACCGCGCGAGGTCGACGAGACCTGGCCGACCACCGCGCCGACGCCGAGCCCGACCAGTCCGATCCCGGCCACCGAGGCGCCGAGGATTAGCGACCCGGCGACGCCGGTGCCGGGCGGGTCGAGCGAGCCGGCGATCGACACCACGGCCAGGCCGAGGCCGACGGCGAGGCACAGTGCGCCGTTGACCAGCCACGACGCCACCGAGGCCGCGTGTACGCCGAGCACCCGCGAACGGACCAGCTCGGTCCGCCCGACCTCTTCGTCGGCCCGCCCGTTGCGCGTGACGAGGAAGACGACGCCGATCGTCAGCGCCAGGACCACGGTCATCCAGCCCTTGGTCCAGACCGCGCCGCCCAGGGTGCTCGGCGCCGCCGACAGGCCGGTGAGCGCCTTGATCCCCGGCGTGTCGGACAGCGTCGCGAAGTCGTCGAGCGCCTTCTGGGTGGGGAACATCGTCGCGTAGTAGGAGGCGACGTACTGGTACATCCCGACCAGCACGACGAACCAGATGGCCAGCCGCACCCGGTTGCGTCGCAGCACCAACCGGACCATCGTGCCCAGCCCGGCCAGGCCGTCCGACCCGGGACGGACCGCGCGTGCCGCCGCCACCGGGGCGGCGAGGGTCGCGGTCACTTCCCGGTCCCCGTCCCGAGAGCGGCGAGCTCGTCGCCGTAGTGCCGCAGGAAGAGCTCCTCTAGCGACGGCGGGTTGGCCACCAGCGAGCGCGGGTTGCGTGCTGCCACCGCTGCCAGGACGGCCGGCAGCTCGGCCTCGTCCACGGCGAACGTCACATGGCCGTCGGTGCTGGCCACGTCGTGCACCCCCGGCATCAGGGCCAGGGCGTCGGCGCCGCCGTCGAGCACCACGGTCACCTGGGTGCGGGTGAGGTGGCGCAGCTCGGCCATCGTGCCGGCCTCGACGGTGACCCCTTCGCGGATGATCGCGACCCGGTCGGCGAGCTTCTCCACCTCGGCGAAGATGTGGCTGGACAGCAGCACCGAACGCCCCTGAGCCTTGACCTCGCCGATCGACTCGGTGAAGGCGGCCTCCATGATCGGGTCGAGGCCGCTCGTCGGCTCGTCGAGCAGCAGCAGCTGGGCGTCCGAGGCCAGCGCTGCGACCAGGGCGACCTTCTGCCGGTTGCCCTTCGAGTAGGTGCGGGCCTTCTTCGTCGGGTCGAGCTCGAACCGGTCGAGCATCGCCTGCTTGCGCTTGACGTCGAGCGGACCGGACAGCCGGCACAGGATGTCGATCGCCTCACCACCGGTGAGGTTGGGCCACAACGTGACGTCGCCGGGCACGTACGCGATGTCGCGGTGCAGGCGCACGGCGTCGGACCACGGGTCGCCGCCGAGGACGGTGGCGCGGCCGGCGTCGGCCCGGAGCAGGCCGAGCAGGATGCGGATCGTCGTCGTCTTGCCCGAGCCGTTGGGACCGAGGAACCCGGTCACCTGGCCGGCCGGGACGTGCAGGTCGAGGCCGCGCAGCGCGTGCACCCGGCCGAAGCTCTTGGTGAGGCCTTCGATCTCGACGGCCATCTGGTTGGTGGACATGGCTCTTCCTGGTGGGTGTTCGGCACGAGGGGTGGACGTGTGCGGCCGCGCCGTCACGCCGTCTGCTCGTCGGGGGTTGGTGCTGGGGCTGGGGCGGGCACCGGATCAGGGGCCGGGAACGGCCCGGGCGGGTCGCCGATGTAGACGAGGTAGTCGTCGAGCATGCGCCGCGTGCTGAGGATGCCCTCGGTGAACAGCTCGAGGGTCGGCAGGATGTCGTCCCGCCCGCGGCCGTGCATCGAGGCGACGAAGGCGTCCGGCGTGGTGTCCTCCGCGGTGAGGAACCGGATGAGCAACGCGCCCATCGTGTGGTGCGTCAGGTAGCGCAGCCGCGCCTCCTCGTCCCGGGATGGGCGGATCACGCCGGACTCGATGCTCGCCTTCATCACCTGGCGGACGCTGTCGATGAAGTGCTCGAGGAACTGCCGGGCCGGCTCCCCGCCGGCGTGGATCGCCCGCAACATGTAGACCACCCAGACCGCCGCCTCACCCGGTTCGGCCAGGTGCTCGGCGAGGTAGGCGCTCGGGTCGAGCAGGCCGCCGGTCTTCAGCGCCTCGTACCGGAGCAGCACCTCGGCGTCGCACTCGGCACGGAGCGCCTCCTTGGAGCCGAAGTGGTGCGTGATGAGGCCGGGCGAGACCTCCGCCCGGGCGGCGATCGTCCGGAACGACGCGTCGAAGCCCTGCTCCGCGAAGCAGGCGATAGCGGCGTCGCGGATCCGGGCCCGCGCCGTGAGGTCCGACGACGGGCGCTCCTCTGACCCCCCTGCTATACGCATGACCAGAACGCTATACACGTGACCAGTCGGTGCGCAAGGGCCCGGGTCCGCGGCGCGCAGGGTGCAGGTCGGGATGTGGGGCGCGCGCGCGGTTGGCGGCGCGGCAGGATGGCGTTGTGGCCGACCTCCTGGACATCGACGCCCTCGCCGCGCGCGCGGCGAGGCTCGCGGCGCACGACGACGAGACAGCCGAGCGCGCCGTCGTCGGGATCACCGGACCGCCTGGCTCGGGCAAGTCGACCCTCGGCGAGCACCTGGCCGCCCGGCTCGCGGCGCTCGGCGTGCCTGCTGTCCGCGTGCCGATGGACGGCTTCCACCTCGCGGACGCCGAGCTCGTCCGGCTCGGTCGGCGCAGCCACAAGGGCGCGATCGACACCTTCGATGTCGACGGCTACGCCGCGCTGCTCCGTCGGGCGCGCACCACGCGGGCCCGGACCGTCTACGCACCCGACTTCGACCGCACGCGTGCACCAGCCGGTCGCCGGGTCGATCCCCGTGCTGCCGGAGCACCGGCTGGTGGTGACCGAGGGCAACTACCTGCTGGCCCCGGACCCCGCGTGGCGCGCCGTGCGCGGCCTGCTCGACGAGGTCTGGTACTGCTCGCTGCCCGACGAGACCCGGGTTGCCCGGCTCGTCGCGCGGCACGAGCGGTTCGGCAAGGCGCCGGACCAGGCCCGGGAGTGGGTGGCGGTGGTGGACGAGCCCAATGCGGCGGCCATCGCGGCCTGGCGGGACACCGCCGACCTGGTCGTCGACGTCGCGGGCCTCAGGCTGGAGCCCGGCCGCGACTGACGGCCTGCGGTCCGAGGGGACACGTCCCCGAATTCACTCGAACAGGTGTACATTCCTGCTGCTCAGCGGCGGGTTCGTGTCAGTGGTCGCCCGTACAGTCGTGGTCGTCGGGGAGGCTGGGACGAAGGGGGCCGCTGGTGACGACAACTGTCGACACGCCCGCCGTGCCCACGGACCGGTCGACCCACCCGGTGGTCGCGACCCTCGGCGCGCGCGTCGACGCGCTCGTCGGCTCGCTCGACGAGATCGAGGGCTGGGCGGCGCTGGACACGCTGGTGGCGGTCGAGGGACTGATCGGCCGGCTGTCGGGTGTCGGCGCACGTCTGCTCGCCCGCGTCGAGGCTGACGGCCTGTGGGCCATCGGCGGCGGTCGTTCGGTGACCGACTGGCTCGCCGTGTCGGCGGGCCTGCCGTACGCCCGGGCACGGGACCGGGTGCAGTTGAGCCGAGCCCTGCGCGACCACCTGCCGGCCACCGCCGAGGCCGTGCTGACCGGCCAGGTGCCGCTCGCCCACGCGCAGGCGCTGGCGACGCACGCGGTCGACACCGAGCCGCGGCAGCGGGCGATGGCCGGGCCGGTCGAGGCGTGCGGCGAGGGGTTCCTGCTCGCCCGTGCCACGGAGCAGACCGCCGACGCCTACCGCCGCCTGGTCCGTCGGTGGGCCGCTGCGACGGACCCCGGCGCCGACGAGCGCGGCTACCGCGACGCGTGCGACCGGGAGTTCCTCGCCCTGTCCGCCACGACCGGCGGCGTGCACCTGGTCGGGTTTCTCACCACCGAGCACGGTGCCGCGGTCGGCACGATGCTCGATGCGGTGACGACCGTGCCCGCCCCGGGTGACGTCCGCACGGCGCAGCAGCGGCGGGCCGCCGCCCTGGTGGACGCCAGCCGGCTGGTCCTGGACCACGGGCTGGCCGGCACCGGGGCCGCGGTGCGCCCGCACCTCGCGGTGGCGGTCGACTTCGATACCCTGCGCCGCGCCGTCGAGGGGCGCACGGTCGACTCGGTGGGGGCTGAGCTCGACGGGCGCGCGGTCGACCGGGTTGGGGCTGAGCTCGAGGGTCGCCCGCTCGACTCGGTGGGCCGGTGCGGCGTTCGTCCGGCCCGAGGGCGGGGCACCTGGCCCGGACTGCCTGGTCCGCCTGGCGCCGGTCGCCGACGTCGAGCGGTTCGCGGTCGGGGAGATCGTCGGGACCGGGCCGATCCCGGTCTCGGTGCTCGCCCGGCTCGCCTGCGACTCGGAGATCAGCCGGATCGTGTTCGGCCCCGACTCGCAGGTGATCAACGTCGGGCGCGCCGAACGCATCTTCAGCGGACCGCGCCGGCGCGCGATCATCGCCCGCGACCAGACGTGCCGGTACCCGGGCTGCAACGCCCCGCCGTCCCTCGGCGAGCTGCACCACCTCGACTGGTGGGCCCGCGACGGCGGCGAGACCGACATCAACGCCGGGATCCTGCTCTGCTGGCACCACCACGACCTGGTGCACCGCCTGCGGATCGAGATCCGGCGGTCACCGACCGGTGGCTGGCTCTTCCTCACCCGGCACGGCGACGCGATCACCCGCTGAGGTCCTCAGCGCGCTTCGACGTGGTCGCGCCACGAGTGCGCCGGTGCGTAACCGAACAGCTCTCGCGCGGCGTCGATCGCCAGCAGCGTCTCGAAGCCCGCGAGCGGTCGGGTCAGCGGCACGTCGGGGAACACCCGGGCCATCAGCTCCGCCGACGGCACGTCCATGATCGTGTCCGCCGCCGCGATGACGACGTTCTGCGAGCCGGTCGTCGGCGCCTCGAGCGCCAGCCGGCAGGCCGCCGCGACGTCACGGACGTCGACGTAGCCCCAGAGGTTCCACACCCGCGAGCGCACGTCGGCCCAGTAGCCGGGCACACGCGCGTAGTCCTCGGGCCGGTGGATGTTGCTCAGCCGCAGCCCGACGAACGGCACGCCGGACCACTCGTTGACGTGGAACGCGGTCTGCTCGCCGAGCACCTTGGACAGCGCGTACGTCGAGCGGGGCACCGGGAAGTGCGCCTCGTCGACCGGCGCGTAGCGCGGCGGGTGCTCCTCGTCGAAGCTCAGGCCGAGAGTGGTCTCGCTGGACGCCCAGACGACCTTGCGCAGGCCGAGCCGCGCCGCGGCGAGGAACACGTTGGAGTTCGCCGCGGTGTTGCGGTTGAGGGTCTCCGGCGCGGTGGTGTGGCCCGGCGCCGGGATGTTGCCGAGGTGGACCACCGCCTCGCTGTCCGCGAGCGCCTCGAACGCCTGGCCGTAGTCGGACAGGTCGGCCCGCAGCAGGTTGACCCCCAGCGTCGCCGACTCCCCCGTGGTCCCCGCCAGGTCGGTGGCGACCACCTCGTACCCGTGCTCGAGCAGGTCCGCCACGACGGCCCGTCCAGCCTTGCCCCATGCCCCTGTCACCGTGATCCGCATGGGCCCATCCTTGCCCGGGGACGGCGCCGGTGCCGACCGGGTCCGGGCTACGACCGCGCCCGACGAGCCGTCCGCGGCTCCACGTCGACCAGCCGCAACCGGACGTGGGCGGTGCCCCCGAGGACCAGCGCCTCGGCCTCGCGGACCGCGCGCTTGATCGGCAGCACGTAGGCGCCCCGGTCGGAGTCGGGGAAGATCGACGTCCGCCACGTGGTGGCGCCCACCGTCACCTCGACCCGGAGCGAGCCGAAGCCGCGCGCGTAGGGCTCACCGAGCTCGAGCACGTCGTCGGACAGTGCCTCCGGCAGGCTGGCGAACGTCCACAGGGCATCCGGCCGCCGGCCCCACCGCCACAGCGGCGCGTCGAACTCGTAGACCGGTGCCGCCATGACGCCGATTCTGCCCTGACCGGCCGGTCGGCCGGGGACGTCCGACGTGCCCGGCGACGCCCCGGCGGTCAGCCGTGCAGCCGGTCGAGCGCGAGGTTGAGCTCCAGGACGTTGACGGTCGGCCCGCCGATGTAACCCAGGGCGGGCTCCCGGGTCTGGGCGGCGACGAGCTGCTGGACCTGCGCGACCGGCAGGTTCCGGGCCCGTGCCACGCGGTCGACCTGGATCTGGGCGTACTCCGGGCTGATGTCCGGGTCGAGGCCGGACCCGGAGGCGGTGACGGCGTCGGGCGGCACCTGGTCGGGCGACACGCCGTTGAACTGGGCGACCTGCGCCTTCCGCTTCGTGATCGCGGCGATGAGGTCGGTGTTGTTGGGTCCGTAGTTCGACCCGGACGACGCCCCGGCGTCGTACCCGGTGCCCGCCGCGGACGGCCGCGGCTGGAAGTACTGGGGCAAGGGGTTGCCGTGCACGTCGGCGAACGACTGGCCGATGAGGCGAGGACCCGACGACCTGGCCGGTCGAGCTCCGGACCAGGGAGCCGTCGGCCTGGGCAGGCAGGGCGAGCTGCCCGACGCCGGTGATGACGAGGGTGTAGGCGATGCCCACCACGGCGGTGAACATCACCATCGCCCGGACGGCGACCCAGTAGACGCGGCCCGTCGAGCGGCTGGACGACCCATTCATGACGAAGACTCCTGTCCGCTCAGAAACCGGGGAAGAGGCGCACGACGAGGTCGATCAGCCAGATGCCGACGAACGGCGCGACGATGCCGCCCACGCCGTACACCAGCAGGTTGCGACCGAGGGTCGTGGACACGTCGACCGGCCGGTACCGCACGCCGCGCAGGGCGAGCGGGATGAGGATGACGATGATGATCGCGTTGAAGATCACCGCCGACAGCACTGCCGATGCGGGCGAGTGCAGGTGCATGACGTTCAGCGCGCCGAGCCCGGGGTACACGCCGACGAACATCGCCGGGATGATCGCGAAGTACTTGGCGACGTCGTTCGCGATGGAGAAGGTCGTCAGCGCACCACGGGTGATGAGCAGCTGCTTGCCGATCTCCACGATGTTGATGAGCTTGGTCGGGTCGGAGTCGAGGTCGACCATGTTGCCGGCCTCCTTGGCGGCCGACGTGCCCGTGTTCATCGCGACGCCGACGTCCGCCTGAGCCAGCGCCGGCGCGTCGTTCGTGCCGTCCCCGGTCATGGCGACCAGCCGGCCGCCGGCCTGCTCGGCGCGGATCAGGGCGAGCTTGTCCTCCGGCGTGGCCTCCGCCAGGAAGTCGTCGACACCGGCCTCCTTCGCGATCGCCGCCGCGGTGAGCGGGTTGTCGCCGGTGATCATCACCGTGCGGATGCCCATCGCCCGCAGCTCGGCGAACCGCTGCGCGATGCCCTCCTTGACGACGTCCTTGAGATGGACGATCCCGAGGACGCGGCCTGGCGTGCCCGGCACCTTGAGCGCCACGACCAGTGGGGTGCCACCGGACTCGGCGATCGGCCGGATCCGCTCGCTCATCCCGGTGGCGACCTCGGCCGGCAGCAGGGTCCCCTCCTCCTCGAGCCATGCCACCACGGCGCTTCCGGCACCCTTGCGGATCTGGGTGCCGTCCGGCAGGTCGAGCCCGGACATGCGGGTCTGCGCGGAGAACGGGACGAACTGCCCCGCCGCGTTCGCCGCGACCGCCGCCCCGGCGCGCCGGGCCAGGTCGACGATCGACGTCCCCTCGGGGGTCGGGTCGGCCAGCGACGACAGCGCGGCCGCCCGGACCAGCTCCGCCGGGTCGACACCGGGCAGCGGGACGAACTCGGTCGCCTGGCGGTTGCCGTAGGTGATGGTGCCGGTCTTGTCGAGCAGCAGGGTGCTGACGTCGCCGGCCGCCTCGACGGCCCGGCCCGACATCGCCAGCACGTTGCGCTGCACCAGCCGGTCCATGCCGGCGATGCCGATCGCGGACAGCAGCGCGCCGATCGTCGTGGGGATCAGGCACACCAGCAGGGCGACGAGCACGGTGATGCTCACCGGGCTCGCCGCGTACCCGGCGATCGGGTTCAGCACCAGGCAGACGACGACGAAGATGATCGTCAGCGCGGCCAGCAGGATGCTCAGCGCGATCTCGTTGGGCGTCCGCTGTCGTTGCGCACCCTCGACCAGGGCGATCATCCGGTCGACGAACGTCTCCCCCGGCTTCGACGTGATCCGGACCACGATCCGGTCGGACAGCACGCGCGTGCCGCCGGTCACCGCGCTGCGGTCCCCACCGGACTCGCGGATCACCGGCGCGGACTCCCCCGTGATCGCCGACTCGTCGACGGAGGCGATGCCCCAGACGATGTCGCCGTCACCGGGGACCAGCTCGCCGGCGGACACGACGACGACGTCGCCGAGCCGCAGGTCCGGGGACCTGACGTCGTCGCAGGCCGCCGTCAGGGCACCGGGGTCGGACCGCTCGTCGTAGCGCGTCACCCGGCGGGCGAGGGTGCTCGTCCGGGTCTTGCGGAGGCTGTCCGCCTGCGCCTTGCCGCGGCTCTCCGCCACGGACTCGGCCAGGTTGGCGAAGAGCACCGTCAGCCACAACCAGACGGCGATCGCCCAGGTGAAGGCCGACGGGATCGCCGTGCCGCCGGAGGCGGCCGGCCCGCCGAGGAAGGGCTCGGCGACGGCCAGTGCCGTGGTGAGCACGGCACCGACCCAGACGACGAACATCACCGGGTTGTGCCACTGCTGGCGCGGGTCGAGCTTGTGCATGGCGCCGGGTGTCGCGGCCCGGACCTGCGACCAGGAGAACGCGCCGCCGGCGACGCGGGCCGGATGTCCGGACGACTTCCGGACGGGTGGACGAGTCAGCGTGGACATGGTCAGACGAGCCCTTCCGCCAGGGGTCCCAGCGCGAGTACGGGGAAGAAGGTCAGGGCGGCCACGACGACGACGACGCCCACGACGAGACTGACGAACAGGGGTCGATGGGTGGGCAGGGTCCCGGCGGTCGCGGGTGTCTTGTCCTGCGCCGCGAGCGATCCGGCCAGGGCGAGCACGAGGACGATGGGCACGAACCGGCCGAGCAGCATGGTCACGCCGAGCGCGGTGTTCAGCCACGGCGTGTTGGCCGTCAGCCCGGCGAAGGCCGAGCCGTTGTTGTTCGCCGCTGAGGTGAACGCGTAGACCACCTCGGACAGGCCGTGCACGCCGGGGTTCCAGATCGACGTGCCCACCACGCTCGCGCGCACCGGCGGGATCGCGAAGCTCAATGCCGTGCCGATCAGCACGAGGGCCGGCGTGAAGATGATGTAGAGGCTGGCGAGCTTGATCTCGCGCGCGCCGATCTTCTTGCCCAGGTACTCCGGGGTGCGCCCGACCATCAGGCCGCCGATGAACACGGCGATGATCGCGACGATCAGCATGCCGTACAGGCCCGCTCCCACCCCACCGGGGGCGACCTCGCCGGTCATCATGTTGAGCATCGGCATCATGCCGCCGAGCGGGGTGAAGGAGTCGTGCATCGAGTTGACGGCGCCGGTCGAGGTCAGGGTCGTCGAGGTGGCGAAGAGCGTCGACCAGACGATGCCGAAGCGTTGCTCCTTGCCCTCCATGGCACCGCCGGCGAGCTGCGTCGCCGCACCGCCGCCGCGCAGCTCCAGCGCCGTCAGCGCCGCGAACGAGGCGACGAAGATCACGCCCATCGCCGCAAGGATCGCGTAACCCTGCCGACGGTCGCCGACCATCTTGCCGAAGGTCCGCGGCAGCGAGAACGGGATGAGCAGCACCAGCACGATCTCGAACAGGTTGGTCCAGGAGCTCGGGTTCTCGAACGGGTGAGCAGAGTTGACGTTGAAGAACCCGCCGCCGTTGGTGCCGAGCTCCTTGATCGCCTCCTGCGAGGCGACCGGCCCGCCCGGCATGCTCTGGGTGCCGCCGGCGAGCGTGGTGATGTCGTGGAACCCGCCGAAGTTCTGGATGACGCCGCCGGCGATCAGCACGACCGCCGCGACGGCGGCCAGCGGCAGCAGGATGCGGAACGTCCCCCGGACCAGGTCGACCCAGAAGTTCCCGATCGTGCCCGACTTCCGGTACGGCGAAACCGCGCACCAGGGCGATCGCCACGGCGATGCCGACCGCGGCGGAGACGAAGTTCTGCACCACCAGGCCGGCGAACTGGACGGTGTAGCCCAGCGTCAGCTCCGGCGAGTACGACTGCCAGTTCGTGTTGGTGACGAAGGAGACCGCCGTGTTGAACGACAGCTGCGGCGACACGGCCGGCAGCCCGAGCGAGTACGGCAGCCAGTGCTGGACGCGCTGCACGAGGTAGAGCAGCAGGACGCCGACGAGCGAGAACGCGAGCAGCCCGCGGGCATAGGAGCGCCACGACTGCTCGGACTTCGGGTCGACGCCGATCACGCGGTACAGGCCGCGCTCGATCGTCGAGTCCTTCGGCGTCGTGAACACCCAGGCCATGTAGTCGCCGACGGGCCGGTACAGCGCAGCCAGCACGACGGCGACCGTCCCGAGCGCGAGGGTCGCCTGGAGCCACGCCGGCATCAGAAGCGCTCCGGCTTGAGCAGCGCGTACACCAGGTAGACCAAGGCGGCGACGCCGAGCACGGCGGCGGCGACCTCGAACACGATCACAGCTTCTCCACCGCCTTGGCGACCAGGCCGACGAGCACGAACAGGACGATGACGCCCAGCACGTAGACGACGTCCAGCACGAGGGACTCCGTTCGAACGCGGACGAGCCCCGGTTCGGGGCCGTGCGCCGAGGTCCGGCGCAGCTCCCGATCGAACGCCCGCTCGGACGGGCCGGCGGCGGCCCTGACGGATTGCATACGGACGACGGCGGGAACGCTGACGGTCCCCATACGGGTGAGCGCCGGACCGTCAAGATCCCGTGCGACGGCGTAGGTGACACGTCAGGATTCCCCACCGCGGACCGGCGTGGATGGCACAGTCGACCCGTGACCGCGGCGCGCGACTCGGGAGGATGCCGGGATGGACGGCACTGACGCCGGCCGCGGGCGCCTCACCGTCTACTTCGGAGCCGCGCCCGGGGTCGGGAAGACCTACGCGATGCTCGACGAGGCGCATCGCCGCAGGGCACGCGGCACCGACGTGGTGATCGGGCTGATCGAGACGCACGGGCGACCTGCCACGGATGCCCTCACCCAGGAGCTCGAGGTCGTCCCGCGGCGTCCGGTCTCATACCGCGGCGTGACGTTGACGGAGCTCGACGTCCCGGCGCTGGTCGCACGGGCACCGCAGGTCGCGCTGGTCGACGAGCTGGCACACACCAACGCGCCCGGGAGCACGCACGCCAAGCGGTGGCAGGACGTCGAAGATCTCCTCGCTGCCGGGATCAACGTCATCACCACCGTCAACGTGCAGCACCTCGAGTCGCTCGTCGACGCCGTCGAGGCGATCACCGGTGTTCGGCAACGCGAGACCGTGCCCGACGAGGTCGTGCGCGCGGCCGACCAGATCCAGCTGGTCGACCTGTCACCCCAGGCGCTGCGCCGCCGGCTCGCCCACGGCAACGTCTACAAGGCGGAGCAGATCGACGCCTCGCTCTCGTCGTACTTCCGCATCGGCAACCTCACAGCACTGCGCGAGCTGGCGCTGCTGTGGCTGGCCGACCGCGTCGACGCGTCGCTGACCGCCTACCGCCGCGAGCACGAGATCGGGGTGCCCTGGCCGGCCCGCGAACGGATCGTCGTCGCCGTCACCGGCGGCCCCGAGACGGACACGCTGATCCGGCGCGGCGCCCGGCTT
This sequence comes from uncultured Actinomycetota bacterium, assembly GCA_963769855.1. Taxonomy (GTDB): domain Bacteria; phylum Actinomycetota; class Actinomycetes; order Actinomycetales; family Cellulomonadaceae; genus Cellulomonas. Next base: position 507,980 of record CAVYNN010000008.1, on the reverse strand, counting down.
GCCCAGAGGTCGCCCGGCTCGGAGCTGCTGGCCGTGCACGTCCTGGTCACCGACGGCCTGCCGGGCGCCCCACCAGCGGCGCTGGCCGCCCACCGGGGCCTCGTGGAGTCGCTCGGCGGGACCTTCCACACCGTCGTCGGCGAGGACGTGGCGACCGCGGTGACCGAGTTCGCCTCGGGCGTCAACGCGACGATGATCGTCGTCGGCGTCACGCGCCGTCCCCGGTGGAGGCAGGCCCTCTCCGAGTCGACCGACGTCGAGATCGCGCGGCTCGCCGGCTCGGTCGACGTGCACCTGGTCACCCACTCGCTCGCCCGCGCCGGCCGGCGCCGCGTCGGCCGGGCTTCGGCGCTCTCCCGCCGGCGCCTCGTCGCAGGGTGGGTCGCCGCGGTCGTCCTGCCCGCCGCCCTGACGGCCGCTCTGCGCCCGCTGCGCAACGACGTCAGCCTGTCGACCGACCTGATGGCCTTCCTCACCGGCACCGTCGGCGTCGCCCTGATCGGCGGGCTGTGGCCAGCCGTCGCGATGGCCGTCATCGGGTCGCTCGCGCTCAACTGGTTCTTCACCCCACCCGTCGGGCGGTTCACCATCGCGAAGCCGGAGAACGCCTTCGCGCTCCTCGTCTTCGTGCTGGTCGCCGTGGCGGTCGCCAGCGTCGTCGACCTGGCGGCGCGCCGTTCCGCCGAAGCCTTCCGCAGCCGTGCCGAGGCCTCGGCCCTCGCGGCCGTGTCCCGTTCCGTGCTGACCGGCGAGGACACCGCCGCCGCGGTGGTGGAGCGGGTTCGCGAGACGTTCGGTCAGGCCTCCGCCGCGTTGCTCGAGCGCGGTACCGGGTCCGCCTGGACGACCGTCGCCTCGGACGGCGACGCCCCGCCGGCCACGCCGGCCGAGGCCGACACCGTCGCCGACGTCGACGAGCAGCGCATCCTCGCGCTGCGGGGGCGCCCGTTGCCCGCCGGGGACCGCCGCGCGCTCGACGCGTTCGCCTCGCAGGCCGGCATCGTCCTCGAGCAGCGCCGGCTGCGCGCCGAGGCCGAGCAGGCGCGGCTCCTCGCCCAGGCCGACGCGGCCCGGACCGCGCTGCTCGCGGCGGTGTCGCACGACCTGCGCACGCCGCTCGCGACGATCAGGGCGTCGGTGGACGGGCTCACCACCCCCGGTCTGACACTGGCCGACGACGATCGCCAGACGCTCGTCGGCACGCTCGCGGCCGCGACGACCCGGCTGGAGCGACTGATCGACAACCTGCTCGACATGTCCCGGCTCCAGACCGGCGGCCTGCACCCGGCGCTGCGGGCGGCGAGCCTCGAGGAGGTCGTCCCGGCCGTCGTCGAGCCGTACGGCCGGGCGGTACGGCTGGAGGTCCCCGAGGACCTCCCGATGATCCACACCGACCCGGGCCTGCTGGAACGCGTGCTCGACAACATCACGTCCAACGCGGTGCGGCACTGCCCACCGGGCGCACCGGTGCTCATCCTGGCGTCCGCCAGCGACCGCGACGTCGAGGTGCGCGTCGTCGACCGCGGCCCGGGGGTGCCGGAGGCCGACCGCGCGGCGATGTTCGAGCCCTTCCGGCGCCTGTCCGACGACCACCCCGACGGCGTCGGGCTCGGCCTGGCGGTAGCCGACGGCCTGGCCCGGGCGGTCGGCGCAGAGCTGTCCGCCGAGGACACGCCCGGCGGCGGCCTGACCATGGTGCTGCGCGTCCCGCGGGAGGAGGTGGCGCCGTGACGGGACCTCGGGTGCTCGTCGTGGACGACGAGGCGGGCCTGGCCCGTGCTCTGGCGATCACCTTGCGGGCCGTGGGGTGGGACGTACGCGTGGCGGGCGACGGCCGGTCCGCGCTGCGCGAGGCGGCCGCCTTCCACCCCGACGTGGTGCTGCTCGACCTCGGCCTGCCCGACATCAGCGGGCTCGAGGTGATCACCGCGCTGCGCGGCTGGACCCACGTGCCGATCGTCGTGCTGTCCGCCCGCCAGCACGGCGAGGACAAGGTCGACGCACTGGACGCCGGCGCGGACGACTACGTCACCAAACCGTTCGGGATGGACGAGCTCCTGGCACGGCTCCGCGCCGCCGTGCGCCGTGCGCAGCCGGTCGACGAGGCCGGCGACGCCGTCGTCGTCGCCGGCGACCTGGAGATCGACCTGGCCCGCCGCCGCGTGGTGCGGGCCGACCAGGAGGTCCGGCTGACCCCGACCGAGTGGGCGATGCTCGAGGTGCTGGTCCGCAACGCGGGCCGGATGGTGCCCCGCCGCCAGCTGCTCCAGGCGGTCTGGGGGTCCGGGTACTCCGAGGAGACGAACTACCTGCGGGTCTACAGCGCCCAGCTGCGCCGCAAGCTCGAGGCCGACCCGGCCCGGCCGCGGCACGTCATCACGCACCCCGGCGCGGGCTACCGGTTCGAGCCGTGACGGGTCGGCCCGCCGGGTCGCCCGCCGGCCCCGAGGGATGGCCGAAATGCCGTGCATCCGGCCGGACCCGCTGCCTAGGCTGCCGCCGTGATCCCCCGGACCTGGCGCGCGGTGACGCGCCCCGACGGCGAGACGGTCGGCTACGTCGAGCCGGTCGGCGGCGTGCTGCTCGCGCGCGACCTGCTCGGCCACGAGCTGGCCCGGGCGGACGGCGCGGAGCAGGCCGAGGCAGCCGTCCGCGAGCGCGGCCTGGCCAGCCTGGCGCGGTACTGGACCTGGACCGACGAGCGGGGCGAGACGCGGCGTGTGCACGTCCTGCACGTGCGGCCGGGCCGCGCGACGGTGAGCACCGGTATGGCCGGTGTGGTCGGCGGCGCGCCCGAGGTGTTCGAGCTGGAGCTTCCGGTCGACCCGGCGTCGTTCCGGCCGGCCTGACGACTGCCCGGGCGCGGGCCCGGACGTCAGACCTCGAACAGCGGCCGCAGCGCCGCCGCGGCGGTCGCCCGCAGGTACGCCGGCACGATGTCGCGCGGGGCCGGCCGGCTCACCACCTGGCGGCCGCGATGGCCGGACCCGTCCCACGCGTCCACCCAATCGCCCTCGGGCAGGTAGGTCGACCACACGGTGGCGCCGGGCTCGGTCACGGGGTTGACCAGGACGTCGTCGCCCAGCTGGAACTGGTGCGGACGGGCCCAGACCGCCTCGTCGTGCGGGTGGTCCACGAAGAGCCCGCGGATGAGCGGCCAGGACGTCTCGACGGACTGCCGGGCCTGCTCGACGAGGTACGGCCGGAGCCGGGTCCGGAGGTGCGCGTAGCGCCGGAACACGTCGACGACATCAGGGTCGCCGGCTGCCTCGGCGACGTTCCACGGCGTGCGGTCGCGCAGCGGCGGGCGGTGGTGGTGGAACTCGGAGTGGTACTGCATGACCGGCACGAAGGTCGACGCCGCCACCGCGCGCAGGTACAGCTCGGGGTCGGGCACGGGTCCGGAGAACCCGGCGAGGTCCCAGCCCCAGTAGACGATCCCGCACGCCGACGCGGTGATCCCGGCGGTCAGTGAGCTCCGGAACGCCTCCCAGGTCGAGTCCTCGTCGCCGGCCCAGAACAGGCCGTGCGCCTGAGACCCGGTGAAGCCGGCCCGGGAGAAGGTGACCGGCGCCTTGCCGGCCGAGCGCAGCAGGTCGCCGAACGCCTGCGCGTAGTGCACCGGGTTGAGGTTGTTGCCCTCGTCGCCGCGCCGCCCGTCGGCGTAGCGCAGGTCGTCCCCCCAGGCGTGCTCGCCGCCGTCGGTCTTGAACCCGTCCACGTCGAGCTCCTCGACCAGGTACCGCCGGTGCGCCGTCCACGCGGCACGGCCCGCGGGGGTCGACAGGTCCGGCATGAGCGCTCGGGGGAACCACCAGCCACGGTTGAGGTAGGGCCGGTCGTCGGCCTCGCGCAGCACGTGCCCGGAACGGACCAGCGCTGCGCCGTCGGCGAGGACCTGGGTGGTCTGATCGGCGCGCCACGGCACGTCGTCCCGGGCGATCGTTCCGGCCGTCTTGAGCAGGGGGATCTGCCAGAGCACCACCTTGATCCCCCGGGCGTGCATGTCCTCGACCCAGGCCCGGGGGTCCGGCCAGGCGCCGTCGGCCGGGAACGTGAAGTCGGCCAGGCGGTGCGGCGAGCCGTCGGCGTGGACCTCGTACCGCGCGTCCCGGAAGATCGTGATGCCCAGCTCGTCGCTCCACGCCTCGACGACGACCACTCCGACCGGGATGTCGAGCTCGCGGTGCCGGTCCATCCGTTCGGTGACGATCGCCTGGGTGTTCCACTCGTTGCCGGAAGCCCACAGGTCGAACACCCAGGCCGGCAGCTCCTCGGGCCGCCCGACGGTGTCCAGGAAGCGGGCCAGGACGTCACCGACGGACCCGTCCCACACGTCCACCTCGAGACGGCCGTCCGGGCCGACGAGGGCCTCGACGACGAGCCGGTCCGCACCGGAGGCCGCCACGTCGAACCAGGTGCGCCGCGACGTGCGGACGTGGAACCCCCAGCCGTCGCCACCGACGACGTGCGCGAACGGCATCGGCAGGTAGGTCCGGCGGAACCGGCCCTGCGACTTGTACTGCTCGAAGACGACCGCGTCGGGCGTGCGTCCGCGCTGGTCGACGGCGTCGAAGCGTTCGCCGAAGCCGACGACGTGCTCCCGCGGGTCCAGCCCGAGCTCGAACCGGACCCGCCGCGCCCCGTCCGCGTCGCACCACCAGGCCACCGAGCCGGGCAGCACGCGGCCGTGGGCGTCGCCGGGCAGGCCGCCGACGAGGAGGGTGCCCCCGTCGGCACGCCACGTCCCGGCGCTGACGTCGTACCAGGGTCCGGTCCAGTCCTGCCCGTCCCGCCGTGCGACGAAGTGGTACCGATAGGCCACCGCCGCGTCGAGCGGGCCGAGCTCGCCGCGCCAGGCCCCGGTCGCCTCGCCCCGCGCGGCCTGCGCCTCCGCGAGATGGCCCTCGCCGCCGGCGAACGCGGCACCGTCGGCGCCGGCCACGGTGCCCGGCCGCAGGGCCGTCCGCCGGGTCGCGCCGTCCGGGCCGACAAGCTCGCAGTCGATCGCGTCGACGTCGTCGTCGGCCAGGACGCCGACCGCTACGACCTGCCCGGCATCGGGGCGCACCGGGACACGCTGGTCCGGCGAGGCCGCGTAGGGGTGCCCGTCGCCCGCCGGCCGGTGCCGAACGGGTGCGTCGTCCTGGGTCATCGTCAGCTCCGGGTGGTCAGGGACGCCCGAGGGCGTCCCACAGTCGCAGGTACTCGCCATGGCTCCACAGCAGCGGCAGGGCCACGGGGCCCCACCGGTCGACCCAGGTGGCGATCGCGTCGGGGGCGATGAGGCGGTCGGACACCTGCTCGGGCAGCAGGCCGGCCCGGTTCGCCGTCGCCACCACCCAGTCGAGGGCGGCGCGCGCGCCGGCCTCGTCGCCGACGGCCAGCTTGGCCAGGCCGTGGAAGGCGGTGAGCAGCGGCCAGCGGCCACCGCCATAGAACACGTCGTCGGCGAACCGGTGCACCCCGACGTCGTCGACGAGCGCGGCATCGATCGCCGCGATCGTGCCGACCGCGACCGGGTCCGCCGGGTCGAGCCAGCCCAGCGGCGCGACGAGCGCAGCCAGCGACGCGTCGACGTCCGGACGTCCCAGCCACTTGGTCAGGTGGCCGTCGAGCGTCCCGCGCTCGGCCACCAGCGCACGGATCTGCTCGGCGGCCAGCTTGGCCGGCCCGGCGACGGAGTCGTCGAGCAGCCCGGCCGCCGCGACCGCCTCAAGCCCGGCGCCGATGCAGCCCAGGGTGGAGGTGTGCCGCTGGTCGGCATGCTCCTCCCACCAGTCGTAGCAGGGCCGGTCCCAGGAGGTGACGAGGTACTCCGCGGTCCGGTTCACCGGCCCGCGCCACGGGTCGGTGGGCAGGGAGTGGCGGTCCAGGTGCATGGCGAGGGCCCACAGCCAGGTGCCGTAGCCGTCGAGCTGGAAGTCCCACCAGGCGTCGGTGCCGAGGCCGCCGTCGAAGGCGAACCGGGCCGGCAGCATCTGCTCGTCGGGCAGCGGCGCGCCGCGCCGGGCCGCCGCGACCGCCGCCGTCATCCGCTCGGCGTGCCGCTCGATGGTCTCGGCGCACCAGCCGAAGAACCGGGTCGCCGACTCCGGTGCCCCGGCGGCCGACATGCCGTCGGCGATGAAGCTGCCGTCGCGGAACCAGCAGTAGCCGCGGTAGGCCGAAAAGCTCGGGCTGGCCGGGTACGCGCCGTTGCCGAGCTGGAGGTCGCGGACGACCTGCAGCGAGGTCTGCGCCACGCGTGCGGCCGGTGCGGGGGTCACGTGAGTTGCCTTTCCGTCGTTGCGGTGGGAGTGGCGCCGGAACCGAGGCGCCGGCGCCACTCCCCCGGGCTGCCCGGCTCAGCCGAGCAGCGCGTTCACCTCGGCCTCGGCCTGGCTCAGGGCATCCTGAACCGACAGCCTTCCCGCAGCAGCCTCGGTGAGCTTCTCGGTGACGACGTCCTGCATCTGGTTCTGGTTGTCGCCGATCGACGGAGCCAGGACGGTCTTGTCGAGCGAGTCGAACACGGCCTGGCGGTTGGTGGGCTTGTCCTTGCTGAGGTACGCCCCGAGCAGGCTCTCGTCGGCGACCGGCGGGAGCTCCCAGCCGGCGGCCAGCCGGGTGTCGACCATCGTCTGGGACGTGGTGAGGAACTCGGCGAACTTCTGCGCCGCCGCCTGGTGCTTCGAGCTCGCCGAGACGGCGACCGCGTTGGAGAAGAGCGCGCTGGCCTTCTGCGTGTCACCGGGCTCGACCGCGACGTCCCAGCCGAACGGCACGTCGGCCTCGGCGCCGAACATCCAGATGCCGGTGTGCCACATCGCCAGCTTGCCGTCGTGGAACAGCTTGGAGTCGAAGTCCGGGGTGCCGGCGCCCTGGGCGGCGGTCGGCATGACGGTGCCGCTCTTGCCGATCAGCCACTGGGCTGCGGCGACGCCCGGCCGGGGTGTTGAACGCCGCCTTGGTGCCGTCGTCGGACAGGAACTTCCCGCCCGCCTGCGTGACCGCCTTGTAGAACTCGTTGTAGCTGATCGGCTGGTAGTCGCCCCAGACACCGGCGGCGGTGTCGGTCAGCTTCGCCGCCGCTGCCTGCTCGTCGGCCCAGGTCCAGCTGGCCGTCGGGTAGGCGACACCCTTCGCGTCGAAGAGGGCCTTGTTGTAGAAGAGGACCACGGTGGAGAAGGAGCTGGGCAGCGCGTACTGCTTGCCGTCGGTCTGGTAGGCCTGCACCAGCGAGGGCTTGTACGCCGCGGCGTCGACCCCGGGCAGCTCGGCGAGCACGCCGGCCTTGGACAGCGACGCGTAGGTGGCGTACTCGATGTCGAACACGTCCGCCGCGGTGCCGCCGGCGACGTCCGTCTGGAGCGCGGTGAAGTAGTCCGCATAGGGCATCGTCTTGACGTCGACCGTGATGTCCGGGTTGGCGGCCTCGAACGCGGTGACGATGGTTGCGAGGTTGGCCTCGTTGCCGCCGTTCGAGATGAAGTCGGAGTAGGTGATGGACACCTTCTCCGCCGGAGCCGCCGCCGTCGCGGACGCGCCCGGGGCGGTCGTCGTACCGGCCCCTGATGCACCACCCGAGCAGGCGGTGAGGAGCAGGGCGCCGCAGGCCACGAGGGCCAGGGCACCGAGGGGAGTGCGAGTCATGCTGTCGGGTCTCCTTCGACGAGAACGGATGGGTCCTTGCTGCGGGGTCACTTGAGGCCGGTGCCGGCCACGGACTGGATGACGTACTTCTGCGCGAGGAGGTAGACGGCGAGCATCGGCAGGATCGTGACGACCGAGCCCGCCATGACCACGTCCCACCGGGTCGTGTACTGGCCCTGGAGCGCGGCCAGGGCCAGCGGCAGGGTCTTGAGCTGGGGTGAGCGCAGGATCACCAGCGGCCAGAGGAAGCTGTTCCAGCTGTTCATGAACGAGAACACGCCGAACGTGGCGACCGCCGGGGTGACCAGCGGCATCACCACCTGGCCGAAGGTCCGCAGGTGCCCGGCGCCGTCCAGCCGGGCCGCCTCGTCCAGCTCGCGCGGCACGGCGCCCATCGCCTGGCGCAGCAGGAACACCCCGAACGCGCTGGCCATCCCGGGCAGGATCACGCCCAGGTAGCTGTCGATCAGGCCCAGGGACTTCATCTCGACGAACAGCGGGACGAGCAGGACCTGCATCGGGATCATCATCGTGGCCAGGTAGAGCGCGAAGACGACCTCCCGGCCGCGGAACGGCAGCCGGCTGAAGACGTAGGCGGCCAGGGCGCTCGTCGTGATCTGGAGCACGACGGTCGCGCCGGCGACGATCGTCGAGTTGAGCACCACCCGGGCGAACGACGTCCGCGAGAACAGCTCGGCGTAGGCGGCGAACGACGGGTGGCGCGGCACCAGCGAGGGCGCCACGTCCAGCCCGGCCCCGGTGGAGATCGACGTGATCGCGGTCCAGGCGAACGGGAACAGCATGACCAGCGCGCCGGCCACGACGACCGCCCAGAGCACCCAGTGCCCGAGCCGCGAGCGGCTATGCATCGTGCACCCACCTGCGCTGGCCCCACATCTGCACCACGGTGACGGTGAGCACCAGCGCGAACAGCAGCATGGACAGCGCCGAGGCGCTCCCGGCCTGCGCGTAGCGGAACGTCAGGTCGTAGACCCGCTGCACGACGACCTCGGACGAGCCCGCCGGGCCGCCGCCGGTCATCGCGTACACCTGGTCGAACACCTGGAAGCCGTTGACCAGCGAGATCACCAGGACGAAGAAGATCGACGGCGAGAGCAGCGGCAACGTGATGGAGAGCAGCCGCCGCCACGGGCCGGCGCCGTCGATCAGCGCTGCCTCGCGGACGTCCTCCGGGATCGACTGGAGGCCGGCGAGCAGGATCACCATGACGAAGCCCAGGTCCTTCCAGGCCGAGGCCAGGATGATCGACGGCAACGCCCAGCGCGGGTCGGTCCACCAGCCCGGCCCGGTGATGCCGACCAGCCCGAGCAGGTGGTTGACCACCCCGACCGCGGGGTTGAGCAGCCACCGCCAGACCAGCGCCACGACGATCCAGCTGGTGACGACCGGCAGGAAGTAGACGCCGCGGAGCAGTGTGCGACCGCGCAGCCGGGTGTTCAGGGCGAGGGCCAGCGCCAGCCCGCCGACGAAGACCAGCGGCAGCTCGCCGACGACGTAGAGCAGCGTGTGGCCGAACACCGCGCGCGTGACGGGGTCGACGAGCAGCTTCCGGTAGTTGTCGAGCCCGACCCAGCGCATCGGCGAGAGCAGGTTCCACTTGTGCAGGCTGATCCAGGCCGCCTGGACCATCGGGTAGAGGACGAACGCCGTCAGCGGCACCGCGCTCGGTGCGAGGAAGGCCACGACGACCGCGGCGTACCGCCAGCCGCGCCGCCGACGTGGCCGACCGCTCGTCGGCGGCACCGTCGCGAGCACCCGGGCGGGGCTGAGCACGGTCACAGGCGGCCGCCCGCGAAGCTCTGGTCGACCAGGCGCTGGCGGACCAGGCGACCCTGCTCCCCCGACCTGCCGTCGGTGTCGAACGGCGTGGCGAGCACCAGGCTGGCCGCGCCCTGCGCCCACCGGTCGTCCTGCCAGCCCTCGATGCTGACGCCGATCCCGCGCAGCTGGGGCAGCAGGCCGGAGCGGAAGGCCGGCTCGAAGCCGGGCGCCCAGTGCTTCCATGCCGCCAGGCCCTCGCCGAGCAGGATGACGATCTCCGGGTCGAGGACGTTGACCACCCCGGCCAGGGTGCGGCCGAGCAGCCCACCGGCCTCGCCGAACATCGCCTGCGCCGCGGCGTCCCCGCCGTCGGCCAGCGAGCGCAGGGCGTCGATGCCGCCGGTCGTCAGCACGCCGCGGTCCCTCGCCGTGGTGACCAGGGCCTGCTCGCCGACGAGCGCCTCGAGGCAGCCGGAGTTGCCGCACTGGCAGCGTGGGCCGCCGGCCGCCACCGGGACGTGGCCGATCTGGCCGGCCGCGCCGGAGGCGCCGCGCACGACGGCGCCGTCGGAGACGAACCCGCCGCCGATCCCGGTGCCGAGGGTCACGACGAGGAACGAGCCGTGGTTCCGGCCTTCGCCGTAGATCCGCTCGGCCATCGTCAGGGCGTTGACGTTGTTCTCGACGAGCACGGGCAGGCCGTGGTCCCGGCGCAGGGTCTGGCCGACCGGGTACTGCTGCCAGTGCAGCTGGGAGGAGTCGACCATGCCCTCGGCGGGGACGGCCACGTTGCCCGGCAGCCCCACGCCGATCCCCAGCAGGGGACGGGCGCTGCCGGCGAGGAACCCGCCGACCACGCGGGACAGCCGGTCCAGCGCCTCCGGCGCGAAGGCGTCGAACACCTCGGTCGACGAGCGCACCACGGAGCCGTCGATCTGCACCTCGACGAGCGCGACGTGGTCCGCCGCGACCTTGACGCCCACCGCGTTGCCCGCGGACGAGGTCAGGCCGAGGAGCCGGGCCGGCCGGCCGCCCTGCGACGGCACGCTCTGCAGCTCCTCGAGCAGGCCGTCGGCGATCAGCTGGCGGGTCAGCTGGGTGACCAGCGCGGCCGAGACCTTCAGGCCGCGCGCCAGCTCCGCGCGGGAGACCGGGCCCTGCGCCCCGATCAGGGCGAGGACGGCGGTCCGTGTGGCGTCGGCGCCCCACGTCTGTCGCGGCATGTCTGAACCCCTTTGTTTAGTACTTTAGTAAGACTAGTACTAAGAGCGAGAGCCGCACAAGCCCCGCACGCGGGCCGCACGCGCCGGTCGGTGCGCCGGGACAGGGGCAGACTTCTGGATCGGGCCTCACCCGCACACCGCCGACGAAGGAGCGAAGGATGAACCACGTCAAGCTCGGGACCAGCGGACTTCGAGTCTCAAGCGTCGTCCTGGGCTGCATGAGCTACGGCGACCCGGCCCGCGGCAGCCACCCGTGGAGCCTGCCCGAGGAGCAGAGCCGCCCGTTCGTCCGGCAGGCGCTCGAGGCGGGCATCACGACGTTCGACACCGCCGACGTCTACTCCGACGGGACCAGCGAGGAGATCGTCGGGCGCGCGCTGCGCGACTTCGCCCGGCGCGAGGAGATCGTCCTGGCGACCAAGGTCAACGGGCGGATGTACCCCGGCCCGCACGGCGCCGGCCTGTCCCGGGTGCACATCATGCAGGCGATCGACGCCAGCCTGCGCCGGCTCGGCACCGACTACGTCGACCTGTACCAGATCCACCGGTTCGACCCGACGGTGCCGGTCGAGGAGACGATGGAGGCGCTGCACGACGTGGTCCGGGCCGGCAAGGCCCGCTACCTCGGCGCCTCGTCGATGTACGCGTGGCAGTTCGCGCAGCTGCAGTACACCGCCGACCTGGGCGGCTGGACCCGGTTCGTCTCGATGCAGGACCAGTACAACCTCCTCATGCGCGAGGAGGAGCGCGAGATGCACCCGTTCTGCCTCGACCAGGGCGTCGGCGTCATCCCGTGGAGCCCGCTGGCCCGCGGTCGGCTCACCCGGCCGTGGGGCACGACGACCCCGCGCACGCAGACCGACGCGTTCGGGTCGAGCCTGTACCGCCAGCAGGAGGACGCCGACCGGGCGATCGTCGACGCCGTGGCGGCCGTCGCCGCGGCCCGCGACGTGCCGATGGCCCGGGTTGCCCTGGCCTGGGTGCGTCAGCAGCCGGCCGTCACCGCCCCGATCGTCGGTGCCACGCAGCCGGGCCACCTCGACGACGCGATCGCGTCGTTGGACCTCACGCTGACCGACGACGAGCTTGCCGCCCTCGCGGCGCCGTACCGCCCGCAGCAGCCGGAAGGCTTCTAGGGAGGCGCCCTGGCAACGTTCCCCGCCCTCGTCGAGGCCTGGCCGCTGGAGCAGTCGCCGACGTGAGCCCCCCGGTGGCCGACCCCGGTGACCGGCCCTAGCGTTGCCGGTATCCGGGCCTGACGAGGGAGTTTCCATGGCTGCGAAGTTCGAGCTGTACAAGAGCGCCAACGGCGAGTTCCGGTGGCGAATGAAGTCCGCCAACGGCCAGATCATCGCCACCGGCGGCGAGGGCTATACCCGCAAGGACGGGGCGCTGAACGGCATCGAGGCCGTGAAGCGGGACGCACCGAGCGCCACGGTCGACGACCAGTCCGCCTCCTGACCGTCTGACCGCCTGACCGCGACCGGCCTTCCGCTCCTCGCCACCGCACGGGGCACGGGAGGCCGCTCGCTGCCCGGCGCGGCGTTCACCGCGCGTTCGTCGTGGCGGAGCCCGCGGCGCGGGCGCCCGGCCGTACGATCCGGCCGTGGTCGACGCCGCCGCTGCCCCGCCCCCCGCCCCCCGGGAGCGTCTGCTCCGCACGCCCGTCCTGGCGTGGGCCGCCTGGGACTGGGGCTCGTCGGCCTTCAACGCGGTGGTGACGACGTTCGTCTTCACCGTGTGGATCACCTCGAAGACCTTCGTCGAGCCCGGGCAGGACAGCAAGGCAACGATCGCGCTGCACAGCGAGTGGCTGGGCACCGCGATGACGATCTCCGGCGTCGTGGTGGCGCTGGTCGCCCCCGCGCTCGGCGCGCTCGCCGACGCGTCCGGCCGGCGCAAGCCGTGGCTGGCCTGGAACACGCTGGTCGTCGTCCTGGCGATGGCGGGCATGGTGCTCGTCCGGCCGGAGCAGGGCCACCTCGCGAACGGGGTTCGGCTCGGCGTGACGCTGCTGGCGATCGGGACGGTGTTCTACGAGCTGGCGTCGGTGGCGTACAACGCGCTGCTGCTGCGGATCACCACACCGGCCACCATCGGCCGGGTGAGCGGCCTGGGCTGGGGCGCTGGCTACGTCGGTGGCATCGTCCTGCTGCTCATCCTCTTCGTCGGGTTCATCAACCCCAAGGTCGGCTGGTTCGGCGTGACGAGCGCCGGCGGCTGGGACATCCGGGCGTCCATCGCCGTCGCCACGGTCTGGATGGCGCTGTTCGCGATCCCTGTGCTCGTCCTGGTCAAGGACGTGCCGGACCGCGACCGGCAGGCGATCAGCCCGCTCGGCGCCTACCGGAAGCTGGGCTCCGACGTCGCCCGGCTGTGGCGCACCCGGCGCTCGATGCTCGGCTACCTCGTCGCGAGCGCGGTCTACCGGGACGGCCTGACCGGCGTGTTCACCTTCGGCGCGGTGCTGGCCCAGGGCACGTTCGGCTTCTCCGACTCGCAGGTGATCATGTTCGCCATCGCGGCCAACGTGGTCGCCGGGATCTTCACCATCGGCGGCGGGTGGCTGGACGACCGGTTCGGGCCCCGGCGCGTCATCGTCGTCTCGCTCATCGTGCTCGTGCTCTCCTCGAGCGCCGTGCTCGTGCTGCACGACAAGGGTCAGCGGGTGTTCTGGATCGCGGCGCTCGTGCTCGCCGCCTGCGTCGGGCCGGCCCAGTCCGCCAGCCGCGGCCTGCTCGCCCGGATGTCCGACGAGGGCCGGGAGACCGAGTCGTTCGGGCTGTACGCGACGACCGGCCGGGTCGCGACGTTCCTCGCCCCGCTGGGCTGGACGCTGGCGATCCGGTGGGGGCACGACCAGTACTGGGGCGTGCTCGGCATCGTCGCGGTGCTCCTCGTCGGACTGGTGCTGTTCCTGCTCGTGCGGTTCCCCGCGGGCCTTCGGGTGGACGGCCGGCACGACGTCCTGGCGGCGGCCGGGGCCCGGGTGTAGGCCTGTGCGCGTGCCCACCACCGGACCCGGCCTGACCTGGACCGACGACGACCTGCTGCCCGGCTTCCTGGTCGCCCGCACGGGCGCCACCCCGGTGCACGCCGGTGGGCCCGCGGCGTCGATCGCGGCCGGCCGGTCCGACCCCGTGCTGGCGCTGGTGCGGCGCACCGACGGCCCCCGGGCTCCCCGGGGCGTGCTGGTGCACCTGCACGGCTACAACGACTACTTCTTCCAGACCCACCTCACGGACGCGGTCGAGGCGGCCGGCTGGGGGTTCGTCGCGCTCGACGCCCGCCGTGCGGGCCGGGCCTGGCGGCTCGGTGAGGTGCCGCACTACCAGGACGACCTGCGCGAGCAGGGCACCGACCTGACCGCCGCGGTCGCCGCAGCGCGGCTGCTGCACCCCGGCGTGCCGGTCGTCGTGCACGCGCACTCGACCGGCGGGCTGGTGGCCGCGCTCTGGGCGCACGCCCACCGCGAGCGCGGCGGCATCGAGGGGCTGGTGCTCGACAGCCCGTTCCTCGGCGCGGGGGCCGGGTTCGCCCCCGCGATCGGGGACGAGGTGCTGCGTGCGCTGGCCCGGCTGCGCCCGCTCACCCCCCTGTCCAGCCGCCCCTCCGTCTACGCGACGCACCTGCTGGCCCGCAACGGCGGACGGTGGGACTTCGACACCCGGCTCAAGCGTCCCGAGGGCATCCCGGCCCGCGCGGGATGGCTGTCCGCGGTGCGGATCGGCCAGGCGCGGGTGGCCCGCGGCCTGGCGATCGCCTGCCCGGTGCTGGTCGCGCACTCCGACGCGTCGGGCCCGGAGCGCGACGACAACCCCGACCTCGACCGGCAGGACATCGTCCTGGACGTGCGGACCATCGACCGGCTTGCTCCCGGCCTCGGCGACGACGTCGAGGTGCGCACCGTCGAGGGGGGCGTGCACGACCTGGCGTTGTCCGCCGAGGCGTCGCGCGCCGCCTACCTGGCGGCCGTGACCGAGTTCCTCGCCCGGGTCGCACCGTGACCGCCTACCTCGACCCGCCGTTCGCGGCGATGGCTCACCGCGGGTTCTCCCGGGACGGGCTGGAGAACTCGATGGCGGCGTTCGCCGCGGCGGTCGACCTCGGTTTCCGGTACGTGGAGACGGACGCGCACGCCACCTCCGACGGCGTGGCCGTCGCCCTGCACGACGCCACGCTGGACCGCACCACGGACGGGCACGGCCTGGTCCGTGAGCTGCCCTGGCGCGAGGTGCGCACTGCCCGGATCGGCGGGGTCGAGCCGGTGCCCCTGCTGGAGGACCTCCTCGGCACGTGGCCGGACCTGCGCGTCAACATCGACGTCAAGGAGGCGGCCGGCGTCTACCCGGTGGCCGACGTCATCGAGCGGACCGCGGCGCACGACCGGGTCTGCGTCGCCTCGTTCTCCGTCGCCCGTCGCCGGGCCACGCTGCGCCGGCTGACCAGGCCGGTCGCCACGTCCGCCGGGACGAGCGAGATCGTCCGGTTCCTGGTCGGGGCCCGGCTCGGCCGATCCCTCGACGGGCTGGCCCGGCAGGTGCAGTGCCTGCAGGTGCCGGCCACCGCCGGGGCGCTCGTCGTGGTCGACGAGCGCACGCTGGCCGCGGCGCACGCCGCTGGGTTGAAGGTCCACGTGTGGACCATCAACCAGCCGGCGCAGATGCACCGGTTGCTCGACCTGGGTGTCGACGGGCTGATCAGCGACCGCGCGGACCTGCTGCGCAGCGTCCTGGAGGAGCGGGGGATCTGGTCGTGAAGGTCGTCGCGCACCGGGGCAACTCGTCGGTGGCACCGCAGAACACGCTCGCCGCGTTCGAGGCCGCGTGGCGCGCCGGGGCCGACTGCGTCGAGCTGGACGTCCAGCTCACCGCGGACGGGCGGGTGGTGGTGATCCACGACGACACCGTGGATGCCACGACCGACGGCACTGGCCCGGTGTCCGGCTACACCCTGCAGACGATCCGGGCCCTGGACGCCGGCCGGTGGTTCTCCCCCGCCTACGCCGGCCAGCGCGTGCCGACCCTCGACGAGGTGGTCGCCTTCCTCCGACGTCGCGAGATCGACCTGCTGCTCGAGCTCAAGGACGCCTGGTCGCCCGACGACGTCGCGCTGTGCACCGAGCCGCTGCTGTCCGCCGGGCTGGCCCCGCGGGTCGTCGTGCAGAGCTTCGACGTGGGCACCGTCGCCGCGCTCCGGGACGCCGCCCCCGAGCTGCGCCGCGGGCTCCTGCTCGAGGCGGTGCCGGACGACCTGGACGACCTGGCCGACGAGCTCGGCGTGGTGACCGTCAACCCCGACGGCACCCTGCTCCTGGCGCACCCGACCTTCGTCGCGCAGCGGCACGCCGCGGGGCACGAGGTCGCGGTGTGGACCCTGGACGAGCCGTGGGAGTGGCAGACCGCCGAGCGCCTGCGAGTCGACGCGGTGATCACCGACTGCCCGGACCGGCTGCGCGGCTGGCTCGTCGGCCGCGAACCCTGACGCTCGGGCCGGCCCACTCGGCCCACGACGGGCCCGAGGCGGCTCAGCCGCCCTGGCCCAGCCGGTTCTCCGCGGACACCGCGTCCTGCACCGCCGTGTCCAGCCGCTGCTGGGCGTTGCCGTAGGCCGCGAAGTCGCCGCTCTGCAGCGCCGCCTGCGAGTCCTTGATCGCCTGGCTGGCGCGTTGCAGCGCGTCGGCGAGCTGGGCCTGTGCGCTGCCCGTCGCCGGCGCCGTCGGGCTGACGCTGGGCGCACCGGATGGGGTGGCGGTCGGGGACGCGGTGGGCGTGGAGCCGCCGCCGGTCCCGGTGCCACCCGTCCCGCCCGTCCCGGTCCCGGTCCCGGCCGTCCCGGCGTCACCCGCGGTGGCGCCGGAGTTGCCGCCGAACACCTGGTCGAGCGCCTCGTTGAGGGTCGGGGCGAACCCCACCTGATCACCGAACGCGACGAGCACGCGCTGCAGCAGCGGGTAGGTCGCACCCGAGGAGGCCTGCACGTAGACCGGCTGCACGTAGAGCAGCCCGCCCCCGACGGGCAGCGTCAGCAGGTTGCCGCGCAAGACGCTCGACCCGTGCTGGTCGAGGATGTTCAGCTCGTTGGACGCCGTCGTGTCGGACTGGAAGTAGTTGGTCGCCTGCCCCGGACCGGGCACGGTCGAGTCGCGCGGCAACGTGAGCAGCCGCAGCTTGCCGTAGTCCGCAGCGGGCTGGCCGGCGGCATCACCGGCCTCGGCATCGACCGCCAGGTAGCCGGTCAGCACGTTGCGCGCGTTCGAGCCGGCCGGGATGTAGGTCGACATCAGCGAGAACGCGGCCTTGGACTGGTCGGGCATCTTCAGGGTCAGGTAGTACGGCGGCTGCTTGACGGTGCCGTTGGCCTGCGTCGGGTCGGCCGGGTTGTCCCAGAAGTCGTTGCCGGAGAAGAACTGCTGCGCGTTGGTGACGTGGTACTTGCCGAGCAGCGCGCGCTGGACCTTGAACAGGTCCTCCGGGTAGCGGATGTGGCTCATCAGTGCACCGCTGATGTCCGACATCGGCTTGATCGACGTCGGGAACACCGCCTGCCACGCCTTGAGCACGGGGTCGGTCGGGTCCCACGCGTACAGGTCGACGTGCCCGTCGTACGCGTCCACGGTCGCCTTGACCGAGTTGCGGATGTAGTTGACGTTCTTCTGGGCGAGCGGCTGGATGGTCGACGACGTGGTGGTCAGCGAGTCTGTCGTCGCGGCCTGGAGCGACTCGCTCGCCGAGTAGGGGTACTGGTCGCTCGTCGTGTAGCCGTCGATGATCCACTTCACCCGGCCGTCGACCACCGCGGGGTACACCCGACCGTCGAGCTCGAGGTAGGGGGCGACCTTGGCGACCCGTTCGCGCGGGTCGCGGTCGTAGAGGATCTGCGAGTCCGCCTCGACGCTGCTGGAGAAGAGGATCTGCTCGTCGCCGAACTTCAGCGAGTACATCAGCTTGTTCCACGCGCTGCCGATGCTCGGCCCCGCGGACACCTGCTGGGTCGGGAACTGCGTCGTCTGCGAGCCGGTGCCGGTGCTGTCGTCCGGGTAGTCGAACTCGCGGCCCGGCGCGCCCGCCGCACCGCCGACGATCGAGTAGTTCGGCGACTGCTGCCCGAAGTAGATCCGCGGCTCGTAGTTGCCCATGTCCCCGGTGGACGGGATGCCGCTCTCCCAGAAGGCGGGCGCACCCTGGGGGCCGCGGGTGTTGCCGTAGGCAGCGACGACGCCGTACCCGTGCGTGTAGACCAGGTGGTCGTTGACCCAGTTCTGCTGCGAGTCGGACAAGCCGGCGAGGTCGAGCTCGCGGACCGCGATCACGGTGTCCCGGCTCTGCCCGTTCACGGTGTACCGGTCGACGGACAGCGTGTCGGGGAAGTTGTAGAAGCCGCGGATCTGCTGCAGCTGGCGGAACGACGGCGCGACGACCTGCGGGTCCATCAGGCGGATCGACGCCGTGGTGTCGGCGTCCTGGCGCAGCTGGCCCGCTGAGGCCGTGACCACGGCCGGGTATTCGGACACGGCGACGCCGCTCAGGCCGTACGCGTCGCGCGTCGCGTCGATGTTCCGCTGGATGTAGGTCGCCTCCTTGTCCTGCTGGTTGGGCTGGACCTCGAAGCGCTGCACGATCGCCGGGTAGATGCCGCCGACGACGACCGCAGAGATGATCATCAGGCCGAGGCCGATCGCCGGCAGCCGCCAGTTGGCGACGAACACGTTGACGATGAACGCCGCGGCCACGACGAGGGCGGCCACCGCCAGGATCGCCTTCGACGGGATGACGGCGTGCACGTCGGTGAAGGCAGCACCGGCGAACTGCACCCGGTCGTTGGCGGCGGTGCTCTTGGTCAGGGTCGAGTAACGGTCCAGCCAGTAGCTGCCGGCGATGAGCACGAGCAGGACCGCCGCGAGCACGGACAGGTGACGCCGAGCCTGGGTCGTGGTCCGGTTGCCCTTGACCGCCCCGCCGACCCGCAGCCCGCCGTACAGGTAGTGCGTCGCCAGCGCGCCGATCAGCGAGAGCACGGTCACCGTCATGAGGAACGACACCAGGAACCGCAGCAGCGGCAGCGTGAACATGTAGAAGCCGAGGTCGATGCCGAACTGGGCATCGACCTTGCCGACGTGCTGGCGGTGCAGGAACAGCTGGGCGGTCTGCCAGCGCTGCGCCGCGGCACCGCCGCCGAACAGCCCGAGCACGAGCGGCCCGACGATCATGACCACCCGGCGCAGCGGCTCGATCGCCTCGCGGTACTGGTCGAGGTTCGCCTGCTCCCCCGAGCTCGGCGCGTACACCGGGCGGGCCCGGTAGGCGTACTGCAGGCTGATCGCCACCGCCCCGGCCATCACGGCGAAGCCGAGGACGAACAGCACGACGCGGGTGCCCCACTGGGTCCACAGCACCTGCCCGAAGCCGAGCTGGTCGAACCACAGCACCTGGGTCCACAGCTGGGACAGGACGAGCAGCCCGACGATGAGGACGACGATCGCCACGATCGTCGGGACGAGCGGGCCACGGCGGCGCCGCGCGATAGGGCGCGGCCGGGGGTTCTCGGCGAAGGTCACTGTTCCTCGTGGTCGTCGGGCGGCGCGGACACTGTGCTGGGCCCAACGAGCAGCCCGGGTATCAGGTTCCCACAGGGTGGGACCATGGCGGCATGGTTCCCGGCCCCGACTCGCCCGAGGCGACCGCCTCCCTCGCCGTCGCCGTCCTCGAGGTCGAGCGGCACGTCGCAGCGGCCGGTTGGGACGGGCCGGTCCGCGTGTTCGCCCTGGTCCGGACGTCGGTCGCGCTCGACACCGAGCCCTCGCTGGCCGACCAGATGACGCCCGAGGTGCTCGCCGCCGCACGGCGCACGCCGTGGCACCTGACGTCGGTGGAGCAGGAGGGCCTGCCGCAGTCCGACGACCTGGAGGACCTGCTGGCCGGGATGGGCTGGCCGGACACGGTGGACGGCGCCGTGGTCACGGTCGAGCGGATCGTCCTGCCGACCGCCGCCGAGGACGCGATGCCGGCCGACCCCGACGCGGCCCTGCGCTACCTGATGAGCCACCCGGACCGCTCCGACGTGCGGCTGGCGGTCGGCGTGCTGCGCGGCGGCGCCTCCTGGTGCGCGGTCCGGACCCGCGTCTTCGACGCCGACGACCAGGTGGCCCAAGGGCCGACGGTCGTGCCGGGTCTGGTCGACGCGGTGCGCGCGACGCTCGACCAGGCCTAGGGCGTCGCTACCGGACGCTCCACCCGAGTCTAGGCTACTTGACACAATGTCTAGTATTCTAGACACTTGCGGGCTATGGGAAGAACCTCGGCAAGGGGCCGGCGCAACGCCGTCCGCACGGCCCGGGCCGCACACCAGCTGACCCAGGCCGAGCTCGCCAGCGAGGTCGGCGTGACGCGACAGACGGTCGTAGCGGTGGAGGCCGGCGACTACGCGCCGTCGGTCTACCTCGCCCTGGCGATCGCGGCGCGGCTCGGCGGCACCGTGGAGCAGCTGTTCGGCGAGAACCCCCTCGCCGATCTGGCCGAGAACGAGGACGACCGAGAGGCGGGACTGTGAATTCGGAAGAGCACGGCGAATCCGTGGGTCAGGACGACTGGTTCGTCCGGGTCGCAGGCATGGTCGGGGACCTGGGCAACCCCTTCTACCGGGAGGAACGCGAGCGTGACGTGTGGAACGAAGCGTCTGCGGTTGGCCTGCAGCTCGTCCTGTGGCTGGGGCTCGCGGCTTCCGCGGGGATGGTCTGGCTCGGCGGGGCGACGGCGCTGCCCTACTCGATCGTGGTCTTCGTCATCGTCGGGGCCGGCTCCGGTGTCGGTCTGCTCTACGCCCACCGCCTGGGGGTGCGCGTGAGCGCCACAGGGCGTGTCCTGCGCCTGCGTCTGGTCCCGTACGTCGTCCTCGTCGTGCTGTTCCTCCTCGGTGCGCTGCGGGCTGCGTCGTCGAGCGGGTTCAGCGCCAGCTTCGTCCGCGGGATGGCGGTGGGCGGCACGGCTGCGGTGCTGACGCTGGGATGGGCCTGGATCCGTGCACGGCACAGCAAGCAGCTCCACGACGACACCCCTCGGCCACCTTCAGCCTGAGCCCGTGCGGACCCGGGCCCCTACGAGCAGGTCGGTAGGCCGCTCGCGGTGCCGGCGCCGATCGCGGTCACCGCGGCCAGGGCGTCCTTGAGGGTGGAGACGGCCACCACGCGCAACCCCGCCGGCACGTGAGCGACGACGTCGGTGCAGTTCGACTTCGGCGCGAGGAACCAGGTCGCCCCGTCCCGGGCCGCGCCGATCATCTTCTGCCGGATGCCGCCGATCGGGCCGACCTGGCCGGTCACGTCGATCGTCCCGGTCCCGGCGATGTGCTGGCCGTTCGCCTCGTTGGCCGGGGTGAGCTCGTCGATGATCCCGAGAGCGAACATCATCCCGGCGCTGGGCCCACCGACGCCGTCGATCCGGATCTTCACGTCGACCGGGAAGGTGAACGTCGGCTTGACGAAGACACCGATCTGGGCGCCGTTCCCGTCGCTGCGCCGGCTCGTGACGATCGGCACGTCGATGGCCTGACCGTTGCGGGTGATGCCGAGCGTGATCGTCGCGCCGGGGCTCACCGCTGCCAGTGCCCGGATCAACGACTGGTAGTCGGGCAGTGGCGTGCCGTCGATCGTTGTCAGGACGTCGCCCGCCTTCAGCTTTCCCGCCGCGTCGGTGCCGGCGACGGTCTGCGCGACGGTGAGCGTGGCCGGCACGGTGTAGCCGAGCTCGGTCAGGGCCGCGACGGTCGCGTCCTCCTGGGAGGACGTCATCTCCTGCGAGTTCAGCTGATCGATCTGCTGCTGGGTCTGGCCGGTCGGGGCGATCTCCTCGGTCGGCAGGACGACGTCGTTCGGCGACAGCCAGCCGTACAGGACGTTCGCCACCGAGGACGGGTAGCCCGGGGTCCCGGTCGCGGAGACGGTGGTCAGCCGCAGCTGGCCAGTGGTCGGGTACGTCCGGGCGCCGGAGATGGTGATCAGGGGCGCGCCGTCCTGGGTGCCCAGCACGTTGGTGGTCGGCCCGGGCATCTCGACCGCGTACGGCGCGGGGAGCACGACCAGCCCGGCGAGGAGCAGCGACGTCACGAGCATCCCGACGGCGAGCACGGTCGAACGCGGGCCCGGTTTCGCCGGTTCGAGCGGAGGTGGGCCGGCCGGGTCGCCGGGCGCTCCGGCGGAGGTCCAGGTCGGAGCCGCGGGCCAGGGCGGGCTGACGGTCACCCGCCGATCATCCCTCACCCGCCTGGGGGCGGGGACCGGAGTGCGCCGTGAGCGAACCGGGGCCCGGAACACCGCCGGCGGGGCACCTGGCGCCCGGGTGCGCCGTTACCGTGGACGGACCTGATCAGGAGGAGCTGCGATGAGCGCCGACGTCCCGTTCGACCCGGCGTCCGCCGGCTGGGAACAGCTGCTGCGCTCGATGCTCGGGTCGGCGGCCGACGACGTGATCGAGCAGCTGCGGGCGGGCGGGTTCGACCCGTCCACACTGCCGACGATCCCCGGCATGCCCACCGACCCGGAGTCCCTGCGCCAGATGGCGGACCAGATGCAGCGGCTGATGGCCGCGGGCGGCGAGGGTGGCGTCAACTGGGAGATGGCCCACGAGCTGGCCCGCCAGCAGGCCGGCGTCGGCGGCGACCCGTCGCTCGGGGACGCGGACCGGCGTGCGGTGGCGGGCGCGTTCTCCGTCGCCGAGCTGTGGCTGGACGCGGTGACCGACCTGCCGCCGTCCGGCGCCGCGGGCCGGGCGTGGAGCCGCGCCGAGTGGGTCGAGGCGACCCTGCCCACCTGGCGCACGCTGACCGAGCCGATCGCGACCTCGCTCGCCGGGGCGCTGAGCGGGGCCCTCGGGGCGACCGTGCGGGACGAGCTGGGTGGCGAGGAGACCGGCCTGGACGTCACCGACATGGTGCACCGGCTGGGTCAGACGGTGTTCGGCCTGCAGGTGGGCCAGGCCGTCGGCTCGCTGGCCCGCGAGGTGTTTGGCGCCACCGACATCGGCCTGCCGCTGCTCGCCGCACCGGTCCCGGTCCTCGTCCCGGGCAACGTCGCCGCGTTCGGCGAGGGTCTCGGCGTGCCGGCCGACGAGCTGAGGCTGTTCCTCGCCCTGCGCGAGGCTGCCGCGACACGGCTGCTCACGCACGTCGCCTGGCTGCGTTCGCACCTGCTCGACGCCGTCGAGGCCTACGCCCGCGGCATCACCATCGACACCGAGCAGCTCGAGGACGCCGTCCGGTCGGTCGACCCGACCGACCCGGCGGCCCTCCAGGCCGCCCTGGCCGGCGGCGTGTTCGGTCCGCAGACGACACCGCAGCAGCAGGCCGCGCTCGACCGGCTGGAGACGTCCCTGGCGCTGGTCGAGGGATGGGTGGACGAGGTGAGCGCTGCCGCGGCGCTGACCCACCTGCCGCACGCCGTCCCGCTGCGCGAGATGATCCGCCGCCGCCGGGCCGCGGGGGGCCCGGCGGAGCAGACGCTGGCCACCCTGGTCGGCCTGCAGCTGCGGCCGCGCCGGCTGCGCGACGCCGCCACCCTCTGGGCGGTGATCGCTGCCGAGCACGGCCAGTCCGGTCGCGACGGGGTGTGGACACATCCCGACCTCATGCCGACGGCGGCCGACCTCGACGACCCGGCCGGTTACGCCGCACGCCGGCGTGAGGCCGACGCGGAGTCCGCGGCCCTCGACGCCGCGATCGCCGAGCTGCTCGGCGACGACGGCGGCTCCGTCACCGACTCCTGACCGGCCTCGTCGGCCGGACGGGGCGGCGCCGCGCCCGTGACCGGTCCGCCCCGCCCCGCCCAGCCCAGCCTCAGAACGATTGGCCCAGCTCAGAACAGCTGGCTCAGCTCAGAACAGCTGGCCCGGCGCGGCGTCGTCCGCCGGCTAGTCGTCCGACGATGCCCCCGGGTCGTCCCCGGCCTCGCCGCGCGTGGCGCAGAACGCGTAGCCGTCGAGGAACCCCCGCGCCCGCTCAGCGTGCGGGTAGGCCGCGACCGCCGACCAGAACAGCGGGCCGTGCCCGGCATGCAGCAGGTGGGCCAGCTCGTGCACCAGCACGTAGTCCAGCACCCAGGCAGGCATCCCCTGGAGGCGGTCGGAGACGCGGATCGAGCCGTCGGCCGTGGTGCACGAGCCCCAGCGCTTGCCCTGCCGCGCGGACCACGCCACCGACGTCGGCACGGCCCGGCCGTCGAGGTAGGTCCGGGACAGCACGGTCGCGCGCCGCAGCAGGGCCTCGTCGGACGGGCGTCGGCGCCGGTCCTGGGCGGCCAGCCGGCCGACCATCCGGTCGACCCATTCGCGCTCCTGCGTCCGGGTGAACCGGGCGGGGATCGACACCACGGTGACCGCGCCCTCACGCCACGCCGTCACCGTGCGGGTGCGGCGGCGCGAGCGGCGGACCTCGACGGCGTCCGATGTCGGCACAGAGGGCACCGTAACGCCCCCCGGGCCGGGCTCCGCGGCGCCCCGGGCAACGGCGCGTCCGAGGGCCGATCGGCTGATCTGCGCCGTGCCGATCGTCGATCGGGCCGTGAGCAGCACGGCCGGTCTGTACTGTGTCCCCCTGGGCCCCGCCGCGACGGCACCGGCCCGTTCGGCGGTCGGACGCCGCGAGTTTCCGACGCACCACTTTCGAGGAGGGACCTGATGGCCGAGACCTACGCGGGTGAGTTCTACTGCGTGAAGTGCAAGGAGAAGCGGGAGGCGACGGGCGACGTGGTCGTCTCGGAGTCCGGGCGCAAGATGGCCAAGGCCATCTGTCCGGTCTGCGGCACCAAGCTCAACCGGATCCTCGGCAAGGCCTGACCGGTCCCGTCCGCGAGGGGTCCCGCCACAGTGGCGGGGCCCCTCGCGTCGTTGTGGACGACGCGCCGCCCGCCGGAGCGGCTCGATGGCACGCTTCGCGCGACGGACCACCGGGGAGGGACATGAGGCTGAGACCGGGGCTGCGCGCGCTGCGCCGTGGCGACGGCGAGGTGCAGGTCGGCACCGATCCGCGCTGGGCGGTCCGGCTGACCGGGCTGACACCTGATGAGGTCGACACGCTGGTCGGCCCCGCGCCGGCCTGGGACGACCCGTGGCTCCGCGCCCTGGCCGACGAGCTGGCCCTGGCCGGCCTGGCCGTGCCCGACGACGACGGCGCCGACCGGCCGGCGGTCGACGACCTCGCCTGGGGTCTGCTGGTCCCCGGTGACCAGCCCAGGGCCCGCGCACGGCGCAGGGCAGGGGCCAGGGTCGGCGTCGTCGGCCTGGGTCCGACCGGGATGGGGATCGCCGTGGCGCTCGCCGCGGCCGGGGTCGGCGCGCTGCTGCTGGATGACGAGCGCACGGTCCGGCCGGGCGACGCGGGCCCGACCGGGTACCGGTGGAGCGACGTCGGCCGCCCGCGCGAGGAGGCCACCATCCGGGCGATCCGTGACGTCGCGCCGGGGGTCGGCGTGGACTGCCCCGGGGCACCACCCGACGTGCTCGTCGTCGTGGAGGCCGGTGCGGCCGACCCGGTCCGCGGCGAGCGGCTGGTCGGCCTCGACGTGACGCACCTGTCGGTCGTCGTGCGGGAGGCGGACACCGTCGTCGGGCCGCTCGTCGTGCCCGGCGCCGGACCGTGCCTGCGCTGCCTCGACCTGCACCGCGCCGACCTGGACC
The DNA here is from genome assembly GCA_963769855.1 of uncultured Actinomycetota bacterium. GTDB lineage: Bacteria > Actinomycetota > Actinomycetes > Actinomycetales > Cellulomonadaceae > Cellulomonas. Next base: position 482,677 of record CAVYNN010000008.1, on the reverse strand, counting down.
CGGCATGGCCACTGCTCCTGTCGCAGCTGGTCGGTGGCGAGGGCGTCGAGCCCGCGGCGGTGGCCCTCGTCGCTTCCGGGCTGGCCGTCGCCGCCGTGCTCGGCGTGGTCGACGGGCGCCCGCCCGTCGTCGGCCGGACCTGGGAGGTCGGCCTGCCGGATGCCGTGCCGCGCGAGCGGAGGTGGCAGCCCCATCGGCGTTGCGGCTGCACCGGCCTTCCCGACGAGCCCTGAGCAGCCGGGGTCCCGCACCCTGGCTGGTGCGGGACCCCGGCTCGGCCGGCCTACGCGGCCGGGTACTCCGTCTGCTTGCGAGGGCGGCCACGGCCACGCTTCGTGGCGACCACGCGGCCGCCGACGAACACCTCGCCGCCCCACACGCCCCACGGCTCCTCACGCTCGAGCGCTCCGGCCAGGCAGGCGTCGCGGACCGGGCACGTGCGGCACAGCGCCTTGGCCTGCTCGACCTGCGCCGTGTGCTCGGCGAACCACAGCTCCGGGTCGTGCGTGCGGCACGGGATGAGACCGGCGACCAGTCGGTCGAAGTCGTCGGCGCCGGTGGTGGAGACGCCCTGGCAGACGGTGTCGAGCAGCGTCGTGAGCTGCACGATTCCTCCTGGTGTCCTTGCTGGTGAGCTCTGTCTGCGGTCCACGACCGGTGCGCTCACCCGGACCTGCCGGGAGGAAACACAAAGGCCGTGGACCCGGTGCGGGATCCACGGCCTGGGGCGACGTGTCGTCGTCAGATCATGGATGTCCCACGCGGGGTCGGGGTGGCGCCGAGGTCGACGCCGGCCGGGGTGCGCCGGTCGCTGGGCACGGCACGCCCCCGGAACGGGGTGCCGGTGGCCGCGAGGAAGGACGCAGGCGCGAGCACTCGCGTCACCGTGGCGATCATCTTCATCGGGACCTGCACCTCCTTCCGGTCGGTGGGAACGCACCTGCGCGGTGCGGCCCGGAGCAGAACCTCGTCCACCGTAGGGGGTCGGCGCGACGTCGGCAACGGATTATCCGCGCGAATCTCTGCCGGAACCGGCGACCACGGACAGCAGCGCCGCGCCGTACGCGCCGAGCTTGACCGCGCCGATCCCCCGGACCCGGGCCAGCTCGGCCATCGTCGCCGGCTTCAGTGCCGCGACCTCCTCCAGGGCGCGGTCGGCGAGCACGGTGTAGGCGGGCCGGTCCAGCCGCTCGGCCTCGTCGGCGCGCCACTCGCGCAGCCGGGCGACCAGCTCGGGATCGGCCCGGGCCGCGCCGGCCGGCGACCTGCCCGCCCCGGACGGACCGCCCGACGACCGCCACAGCCCGTCCAGGAACCGGGACACCGTGCGGCTCGAGCGCGCACCCGGTGTGCGCGAGCGCGCGTACGACATCTCCAAGTGCTCGCGGGCACGGGTCACGCCGACGTAGAGCAGCCGGCGCTCCTCGTCCAGCGCGGCCGTGGTCTCCGCCAGGGAGATCGGCAGCAGCCCCTCGGAGAGGCCGACGAGGAACACGACATCCCACTCCAGCCCCTTGGCGGCGTGCAGCGACGCCAGCGTCACGCCCTCCACCACCGGCGCGTGCTGGACCGACGCACGCTCGTCCAGCTCGGCGATCAGCTCGGCCAGGCTGGTCGCCCCGGCCGCCGCCAGGTCGTCGGCCAGCGAGACCAGCGCCTGCATCGCGTCCCAGCGCTCGCGGGCGGCGCCCCGGGGGGCCGGCGGCTTGTCCGCCCACCCGACGGTGAGCAGCACGTCGCGCACCACCTGCGGCATCGGGGTGTCCGGGTCGACCGAGCGGACCGCGCCGCGGAGCAGCACGATGCCCTCCCGGACGTCGCGCCGGGCGAAGAACCGCTCCCCGCCGCGCACCTGGTAGCCGACACCCGCAGCGGCGAGCGCCTCCTCGAACGCCTCGCCCTGCACGTTGGTCCGGTAGAGCACCGCCACCTGGCTCGGCCGCACCCCGTCGGCGACCAGCCGGGCGATCCGGGCCGCGACACCGGTGGCCTCGGCCTCGTCGTCGTCGTACGCCGTCCAGCGCACCGGCGGGCCGTCCGGACGCTGTGCGACGAGCTGCAGCGCCGTCGGCTCGCCCCGGCGCCGGCCCGCGACGAGGAGGCGGTTGGCCAGGGTGACCACCTGCGGCGTCGAGCGGTAGTCGCGGACCAGGCGGATCTGGGCCGCCCCCGGATGCAGCCGGGCGAAGCCGAGCAGGTGCTCGGGGCTGGCGCCGGTGAACGAGTAGATCGTCTGGCTCGGGTCCCCCACGACGCACAGCTCGTGCCGGCCGCCGAGCCACTGGTCGAGCAGGAACTGCTGCAGCGGGCTGACGTCCTGGTACTCGTCGACGACGAAGTGCCGGTACTGCCCGCGCACCTCCTCCGCGACGTCGCGGCGCTGGCCGATCATCGCCGCGGTGAGCAGCAGCACGTCCTCGAAGTCGATCACCCCGCGCTCGTCCTTCACCTGCTCGTAGGAGGTGAGCAGGCGGGCCACCTGCTGGGGCTCGAAGCCGCCCGGCGCCGGGCGGCCCGCCGCCGCCACCGCCGCCGGGTAGTCGTCGGCCGGGACCAGGCTGACCTTGGCCCACTCCAGCTCGGAGGACAGGTCGCGCACGGCGATCCGGTCGACGTCCAGGCCGAGCCGGCGGGCCGACTCCGCGACGAGGGGTGCCTTCTTCTCCACCAGCCGCGGCGGTGCGCCGCCGACCACCCGGGGCCAGAAGAAGCCCAGCTGGCGCAGCGCGGCGGCATGGAACGTGCGGGCCTGCACGCCGGCGACGCCGAGGCCGCGCAACCGCACCCGCATCTCGCCCGCGGCCCGCGCCGTGAAGGTGACCGCCAGCACGCTCGTCGGCTTGTAGACCCCGGTGCGCACGCCGTACGCGATGCGGTGCGTGATCGCCCTGGTCTTGCCCGTGCCGGCGCCCGCCAGCACGCAGACCGGGCCGGTCAGCGCGGTGGCGACGGCGCGCTGCTCGGGGTCGAGCGCATCGAGGAGGTCGTCGGCGGACATCGCCGGCCATCCTCGCAGCCTCCGCCGACAGGTGCGGGCCACCGGTCGGACCCTGCACCGGAATGCCCGGGCCGCGGCGTACGTTGCCGCTCAGGACGAGCGGTGAGGACCCCGATGAGCACGAGCACGCTGACGATGTACACGACGACCTGGTGCGGCTACTGCCGGCGGCTGAAGAGCCAGCTGGACTCCGCGGGCATCGCCTTCGACGAGGTCGACGTCGAGCAGGTGCCCGACGCGGCCGCGTTCGTCGAGGCGGTCAACGGTGGCAACCGCACCGTGCCGACCCTGGTCTTCCCGGACGGCTCCGCGGCCACCAACCCGTCCCTCGCGGAGGTCCGGGCCCGCCTGGCGCGCTGAGGTCTCCGGTCAGGACCGGGCCGGCAGGGACGCCCCGAACCAGTCGGTGACCAGGGCATAGGCGACCGAGGTCCGCATCGGCAGCAGCACCGTGCCGGCGGCGACCTCGGCCGCCAGCTCGTCCCGGGTGAACCAGCGGGCCTGCGTCAGCTCGGCCCCGTCCACCCGGACCTCGCGCGTCGTGGCATGGCCGCGGTAGGCCAGCATGAGGGACGCCGGGAACGGCCACGGCTGGCTGCCGCGGTACTCCACGGCGTCGACCACGACCGCCGTCTCCTCGGCCACCTCCCGGCGCACCGCGTGCTCGGCGGACTCCCCCGCCTCGACGAAGCCCGCCAGGGTGGAGAAGCGTCCCGGCGGCCAGGCGGCGTTGTGCCCGAGCAGCAGCCGGTCGTCGTCGTCCACCACCGCGACGATGATCGCCGGGTCCGTGCGGGGATAGTGCTCCGAGCCGTCGACCGTGCACACCCGCACCCAGCCGGCCTGTGCAGCGACGGTCGGTGCGCCGCACCGGGGGCAGTGCGGTGTGCGGGTGTGCCACTCGTCGAGCGCGACCGCCATCGTCGCCAGGCCGGCGTCGCGTGCGGGCAGGTCGGCCCCTGCGTCGCGGAGCGACGCCCAGCGCAGCCCGGGGACCACCGTCGGGGCGGGGGCGGCCGGTGTGCCGTCGTCGTGCGCCGTGCCGTGGACCAGGACGTCGGAGGCCTGACCGGTGCGCGGCACCTGCCGGCCACGGCGCACCCGTCGGGCCAGGACCAGCGGCGCGCGACTGCCCTCGCCGTCCCGGCCGAGGAGCAGCCACCGCTCGTCGACCTCGTCGTCGGCCCGGTCGGCGCGCCCGGCCGCGGCGGCGGCGCCGGTCCCGGCGGCGCCCGGCCGACCGGTTCCCGGGTCCCCGTCGCCTGCGACGCGGGCGGCGGTCGCCGGGTCGAGGAGCGCTGCGGCGCCGGTCCCGTCGACCACCAGATCGCCGCCGCCGACCACGAGCACCCGGGTCGCCGGGTCACGCCGGGCCCGGTCCAGGACGGCCGGGTCGCGGCGCTCCTCGGCGGCACGGTCCAGGACCGCGCGGGCGAGCGGGAGGGTGTCGGTCAGGTCCACGGCCGCCACGCTACGCGGGGCGACCGGCCATCCGGGGACACGCCGGAGCGGAGCCCAGGTGGCCGGGACCGACCGACCTACCCTGGCGAGGTGTCCCGATCCCCGCTGACCCTCGCCGCGCTGGCGACCGTCGCCGTCCCCGGCCTCGACGTGGTCGACGTCCGGCGCCCGCTGCACGGCGGGTCGGAGTTCGACGTCGCCCTGGTCACCGACGCCGACCACCGGCACTGGGTGGTCCGCGCACCGGGCAGCGCCGCCGGTGGGGCCGAGCTCGAGGCGGAGGTGGTGCTGCTCGGCGCGCTCGCGGCACAGGTCGACGCCGGGGCGCTCCCGTTCGACGTCCCGCGACCCGCCGGCTTCGCGCATCTGCCCGAGGGCGGCCGGGCCGTGGTGCACCGGCTGGTGCCCGGGGGCCCGGTGCGACTGGAGACCCTGACGCCCGGTCCGGGCCTGGCCGCCGCGCTGGGCCGGGCCCTGGGTGCGCTGCACCAGCTGCCGACGTCGCTGGTGGAGAACGCCGGCCGGCCGGTGTACGACGCGCCCGCCTACCGGCAGCGCCGCCAGGCCGAGGTCGACGAGGCCGCCAAGACCGGCCACGTGCCGGCCGGCCTGCTCCGCCGCTGGGAGGAGAAGCTCGAGGACGTCCGGCTGTGGCGGTTCCAGCCGACCGTCGTGCACGGCGACCTCACCGCCTCGCACGTCCTGGTCGAGGACGGCGACGTGACCGGCATCCTGGACTGGGGGGACGCCATGGTCGCCGACCCCGCCGACGACCTCGCCTGGCTGCTCGTGGCGGCCCCGGCGGACGCGGTCGACTCGATCCTCGAGGCCTACCTGCTGCGCCGCACCGAGCTGACCGACCCCTTCCTCACCGAGCGTGCGCTGCTCGCCGGGGAGCTGGCGCTGGCGCGCTGGCTGCTCTACGGCGTGCGGTCCGGCCAGCAGGACGTCATCGACGACGCGGTCGGCATGCTCACCGACCTGGACGCGGCGACCGGAGAGCTCGAGTCCGTCGGCTGATCCCGACCGGGCCGATCACGCGCCCGGGGCCCTGGCCATGCCTCCGGCCCCGGTCATGCCTCCGGCCCCGGTCTGCCTCCGGCGGCCCGGTCGTGACCCCGCGCAGCAGCGCGGTGATGCCGGCCTCGTCGAGCAGCTGCGCGGGGTAGACCGTGCTGCCGGTCGCCACGTAGCAGAAGGCGGCCCGCACGGCGTCCAGCGGTAGCCCCGTCCACCGTGACCAGGCCAGCCGGTAGACCGCCAGCTGCACCTCACGGGCCGCACGCTCCGCCGGGTCCTCGGGCGGTCGGCCGGTCTTCCAGTCGACCACGACGACGCCGTCCGGCCGGTCGGTCCGCTCGTCGTCTGCGAACACCGCGTCGATCCGGGAGTTGAGCACGTACCCGTCGAGCGACGTGTGCACCTCCACCTCGACCGCGAGCGGCCGCCGGTCCGCCCACCGGGTCGCCCGGAACGTGTCGCGCAACCGGTCGAGGTCGACGGCCGCGGGCAGCGAGTCGTCGTCGGCCCCGGGCAGGGCGTCGACGTCGACCAGTGCCGCGGCGCCGAAGTACCCCTCCACCCAGGCGTGGAACGCCGTACCCAGGCGCGCCTGCGGCGACGGGGGCTGCGGCACCGGCCGGCGCAGCGCCGTGGCGAACCCCTCTGGGTCACGTTCGAGCCGGACCACGGCCGAGGCCGACAGGGCGGTGGGCAGCTCGACCGGGCCTGGCGGCACGTGGGCGGCCGCACGCTCGGCGAGCAGCCGGTCGGCCAGCGCGTCCCAGTCTCCGTCGCGCGTCGCTGCGGGCCCCTGCCCCGTCCGCTCTCCGGCGGCAGCCTCGCGCACCGCCGTCGCGGCGCCCGGCCCTCCGGCGGTAGCCTCGCGCACCGCCGCCGCGGCGCACTCGAGGGCCGCGCGCCGGGCCGGCGACAACGGGTCGTCCGGCCAGGTCCGCGACACCTGCACCTCGCCGGAGGGGTTGGCCGTCCCCGGCTCCGGCTCGGCTGCCCAGCCCGTGCTCCCGACGACACCGCCGGCGACGAGCTCGAGCAGGAACGGAGACAGCGCGCGCGGGGTGGACGCGGTCCCCCACCGGTGGCCGGTGAGCAGCGCGTGGTGCCGGGCGCGGGTGATGGCGACATAGGCCAGGCGCCGCTCCTCGGCCAGCTCGTGCGCGCCGGCGGCGGACCGGAACGCCTCACGGCGCCGGTCGAGGTCCTTGAGGTCGACCGCCGCCGTGTAGGCGAACGCTGGCAGGTCACGCCGGTCGCCGCGCAGCGGGTACGGCAGCGCCGACAGGTCCGTCAGCCAGGCATTGCTCGTGTACCCGTCCTTCGTGGATCCGGTGGCCGGGAGGATGCCGTCCACCAGGCCGGCCACCGCGACCACGTCCCACTCCAGTCCCTTGGCGGCGTGGATCGTCATGAGCTGGACAGCGTGCGGGTCGGGCTCCACCACCGGCATGTCGAGCCCGTCCTCCTGCTCGCCGGCCGCCTCGAGCCAGGCGAGGAACGCGCCGAGCGTAGGGGTGTCCGCGGCGCGCGCGAAGTCGTCGGCCACCTGGGCGAACGCGTCGAGGTGGGCCCGGGCGCGGCCCGGGTCGGTGCCCGGGCGGGCGAGCACCTCCAGGTCCAGTCCGAGCACCCGCTCGGCGTGCCCGACCAGCTCGGGCAGCGGCAGGTACGTCTGCCGCCGCACCGCACGCAGCACGTCGGCAAGGTCGACCAGGCGCGCGCGCCCCACCGCGGTCAGGCTGCGGCCGTCCCGACTGAGCCAGCCGACCGGTGGCAGCTCGTCGACGGCGTCGACGATCGAGCGCTCGTCGACCACGTCCGGCTGCACCACGTGGTCCGCCCCACGCGGCCCGGCGAGGTGCCGGGCCCAGTCCGCCAGGGCGTGCAGGTCCGCCGCGCCGATCCGGTAGCGGGCTCCGGTGAGCAGGCGCATCAACGCGTCCCCGCGCGACGGGTCGTGCGCGGTCCGCAGCAGCGCGACCAGGTCGACCACCTCGGGGGTGTCCAGCAGACCACCCAGGCCGACCACCTCGACCGGCAGGCCGCGGGCGGTCAGCGCCGCGTGCAGCACCTCGAACTGGCGGCGCTTGCGGCACAGCGCCGCGGCCGTGACCGGCGCCCCCGACGCTCCGGCGTGCGACCCGACCCCGGCGCCGCCCGGCCCGCGCCAGCGCTCGGCGACGAACGCGGCGACCTCCTCGGCCTCGTCGGCCATCGTCTCCCGGACGGACCCGGTGACCGAGCCCTCCTCCGCGCGCGGACCGGCCCGGAGCAACGGGACGTCGACCGGCCCGCCCTCCTGGTGCACCCGCTCCCGCAGGGGTCCGGCGACCAGGTTGGCCGCCGCCAGCACCCGGTGGTCGTTGCGGAACGAGGTGGCCAGCGTGAACACCGGAGCCGGACGTGCGGCGCCGTCGGCGACCGGCACCGCGAAGTCCTCCGGGAACCGCTCCAGGCCGGCGGCGCTGGCCCCGCGCCACCCGTAGATCGACTGGTGCGGGTCGCCGACGGCGGTGACGGGGTGGCCGCCGCCGAACAGCGCGCGCAGCAGCGCCAGCTGCGCGTATGAGGTGTCCTGGTACTCGTCGAGCAGGACGGCGCGGAACCGGTCGCGCTCGGCCGAGCCCACCTCCGGCACGTCCCGGGCGAGCGTCGCCGCGAACGCCACCTGGTCGCCGAAGTCGATCGCGTCGGCGGCGTGCTTGCGCTCTTGGTAGGTCGCGACCACGTCGAGCAGCCGCTGCCGGGCCTGGAGCGACGCGACGACGCCGGCCAGCGCGGGCCGTCGTCCCGGACCCGGTGTCGCCTCGATCGCCTCGATGATCCGCTCGATGCCGGCCTGTGCGGTCGCCGGGTCCACCAGGTGCTCGCCGAGCTGGCCGGACAGCGCCAGCACGGCGTCGACCACGGTCGAGACCGCGTAGTCCAGCCCGAGGTCCTCGGCCCAGGACTCGACCACCTCGTCGGCCAGCTGCCAGCGAGCCGCCTCGGCAAGCAACCGGGCCCCCGGCTCCAGCCCGAGCCGCACCGCGTGGTCGGCGACGATCGAGGCGGCGTAGGCGTTGTACGTCGACACCGTCGGCCGCTCGAGCCGGGCCAGCGGGTCGTCGCCGTGTGCCACGCCGAGAGCCCGATCGCCGGGCAGCTCGACACCATGCGCGCGGGCGGCGGCGCCCAGCGCCCAGAGCCGGCGCCGGACGCGCAGGTCCAGCTCGCCAGCCGCCTTGCGGGTGAAGGTCAACCCGAGCACCTGCCCCGGCTCGACCAGCCCGTTCGCCAGGAGCCAGACGACCCGGCCGGCCATCGTCTCCGTCTTGCCGGAGCCCGCCCCGGCCACGACCAGGGCCGGGCCGAGCGCGGCCTCGATCACGGCAGCCTGCTCGTCCGTCGGGGGGTCCCGGCGCAGCAGCTCGGCGATGCGTCCGGCGGAGATCATGCCGTCACCTGCCGGCCCTCGGGCTGCACCGGGCACGACGAGCGCACCGGGCAGCGCCGGCAGTCGTCGCTCCGGACCGCCCGGAACGTCGAGGCGGCCATCGACTCGGCAACGCCGTCGATCAGCCCGGCCGCCCACGCGGTCCGTTCGTCGTCCAGGGCGGGCTGCCCCTTCTTCGTCCCGTCCCGGGCGGCGCTGCCGCCGACGTAGAGCAGCATCGCCCCGGCGCTGGACGTGCCCGGCGGCAGCCCGTCGAACGCGCCGCCGTCCACCGCCAGCTGGTAGGCGGCGAGCTGGGGGTTGACCTCGGCCTGCAGAACGGTCACCGGCGACCCTGTCTTGAGGTCGACCACCAGTGCCCGGCCGGCACCGTCCGGCCCGGCGGGCGCCGCCTCGATCCGGTCGACCGTGCCGCGCACGGTCGCGCGGTCGGTCCGGAGCATGAACGGGGCCTCGACCAGCAGCGGCTCGCCCGCGCCGCGCAGGTAGGCGGCGAGCCGGCGGACCATCCCCTCGGCCTTGCGGCGCGTGGCCGCCTCCGGCCAGCCGCCGTGCAGCCCGAGCGACGCCCAGCGCTCGTCGAGCGCGGCGAGCAGCTCCTCGTACGTGCCGGTCGGGTGCTCCTGCGCGATGGCGTGGACCAGGGTGCCCAGGCTCTGCTCGCGCGACGAGGTGGGGGTTCCGCCGGCGGCCTCGAGCGCCCAGCGCAGGGCGCAGGTGGCCGCCCGCTCGATCCGGGACGGCGAGACGGGGACCGGCACGTCGGCCGGCCACAGCGGCTCGTCGGTGGACGGGGCGAGCAGCCCGTGCCACCGGTCCGGGTCCGCCCCGTCGACATCGGCCGCCGCGAGCCGGGCGAGAGTCCGCGCGGCGGCGCCGTCCGCCACGCCAGTGCCCGCCGTCTCCTCCAGGCGTGCCCGCAGCCGCGCCACCAGGCCGCGCAGGTCGAGCGGTGCGGGCATCTCGGCCACCAGCCGCGCATCCCGCACCTCCTGGTCCGGGTCGGCGCTGCCACCCGTGCCCGCCACGTCCTGCGGCGGCACCACGAGGTCCACGAACGGCGACGGCTCGCAGTCCAGGCCCGCGACGGCCGTGACGAGGAGTCTCGACCGCGCACGCGAGCAGGCGACCGCGAAGGCACGCAGCTCGTCGGCGAGCACCGCCTGCCGCGCTGCGGCCACGTCCGGCGCAGCGCCGTCGCCGGTGCGCCCGTCGAGCAGGTCGACCAGCGCCTGCGCCCCGAGAAGTGAGTCGCGCAGCCGCAGGTCCGGCCACGACCCCTCCTGCACCCCGGCGACGACGACGAGCTCCCACTCGCGACCGGCGGCCCCCGCGGCGGTCAGCACCGGCACCGACTCCCGGCGCGCCCGCGCCGCCAGCGTGTCCGCCGGCAGGTCCTGCGCGAGCAACCAGTCCACGAACGACCCCGGCGACGCGCTGGGCATCCGCTCGACGAAGGTCTCCGCCGCACGGAACAGCGCCAGCACCGCGTCCAGGTCCCGGTCCGCCCGTTGCCCGGCCGGCCCGCCGGCCAGTGCCGCCCGGCGCCAGGGCTCAGCGAGCCCGGCGGCGTCCCACACCGCCCAGAGGACCGCGTGCGCGTCGGCTCCGGGCCGTGCAGCGGCGTCCCGGCCGGCAGCCACGACGCGGGCCAGGCGCCGGACCGGCCCGGCGACGTCCGGGCGCAGCCCGACCACCGCCCCGGGCCGTTCGACCGCCTCGACGAGCAGCGCGTCGCTGGTCCGCCCGCCACCGGCGGCAAGCTCCTCGGCGCGCAACGCGCGGCGCAGCCGGCGCAGCCCGACCGCATCGAGCCCGCCCACCGGCGACTGCACCAGCCCGGCGACCCTCGATGCGTCGAGGCCGACCCGCCCGGTCACCACCGCCAGCACGTCGAGCAGGGGCCGCACCGCGGGTTCCTCGCGCAGCGGCACCTGCGAACCGAGCACGCTGACCGGCACCCCGGCCACCGCGAGCGCCCGGCGCAGCTGCGTCACCCGGTCGCCGGACCGGGCGACGACCGCCATCTGAGCCCACGGCACGGCGTCCTCGAGGTGCGCGGCACGCAGCTCGTGGGCGACGTACGCCGCCTCCTGCGCGACGCCCGCGAGCAGCGCCACCCGGGGCGCCGGCCCGTCCCGGTGGCCCGGCGGCGGCTCGGCCCTCCGGTGCTCAGCCCCGGCGACAGCACCGACCCGGTCGGTGACGGCACGCACCACGGCGCGCAGGGCCGGGCCGTGCCGCCAGACCGTCGGCAGGGTTACCACGCGCGCACCGAAGGCTCCCGGGCCGCGGTCCACAGCCGCACGCCCGACCAGCGCAGGGGCTGCCCCGCGGAACGTCTGCACCGCCGCGTCGGGGTCGGCCAGCAGGAGCAGACGGGCGCCGTCGTCGGCCAGCACGCGCAGCAGCCGCGCCGTGGCCGCGGTCGACTCCTGGTGGTCGTCGACGACGACGAGCCGCCAGCGCGGCCGCGCCGCACGCTCCACCTCGTCGTCCCAGGCGAGCAGCGCACGGGCGGCCTCGTCGACGACGACCGCCGGATCGAGCCGGGCACCCAGGTCGGGCGTGCCGGTGCGCAGCCACATGACGTCGAGGTACTCCTGGTACAGCCGGGCCGCCGCCACCCACTGCGGGCGACCACGTTCGCGGCCGAGCCGGGCCAGTTCCGCGGGGGCCAGCCCGCGCTCGGCAGCCCGCATGAGCAGGTCGCGCAGCTCGTCCCGGAAGGCGCGCAGCCCGAGGGTGGCCGGGAGCACCTGGTCCGGCCACGCGATCGGGACGCCCTCGCCCGCCGCGTGCCCGGCCAGCAGCTCGGCCAGCACCTGGTCCTGCTCCGCCCCGGAGACGAGCACGGGGGGAGGCTCGCCGAGCGCGGCGGCGCGCGCCCGCAGCACCGCGAACGCGACCGCGGCCGGTGTCTGGACGAGCGGCCGGCTCGCGGTGTGCGGCCAGCGCGCCGCCAGCCGGTCCCGCAGGTCCGCCGCGAGTCGGCGGGTCGCCGCCATCAGGAGCACGTCCTGTGGCGCCGTGCCGGCCTCGCCTGCCGCAACCACCGCCTCGAGCGCCACGGTCGTCTTGCCGGTCCCCGGTGCGCCCAGGACGAGCAGCGCTGGGTCTCGGCCGGCGAGCACCGCGTCGACCACCGCGGACTGCCCGGGGTCGAGCGTCACCCGGGCCCCCGGGCCGTGCTCGGCCGCGGGTCGGGGCCGAGCGAGGAAGGGCATGGATCGATCACACCACCGACCGCCCACAGCGCCAGCCACCAGTCCCCGCGCGCCCGCGCTGGCTAGCATCGGCGTGTGCACCCCGATCGTGGCACCGGACGCCTGACGCGCCAGGAGCGGCGGGGCCAGCTGCTCGCCGTCGCGCGGCAGCTGTTCTCCACCGAGGGGTACCACCACGTCTCGATGGACGACATCGCGCAGCACGCCAATGTCACCAAGCCGGTGCTCTACCGGCACTTCCCGTCCAAGCTCGACCTCTACCTGGCCATCGTCGACGCCTGCGGCCAGGACCTGCGCGCCGCGATCGACGACGCGGTCCGGCCCGTCGTGGCCGGCGCCGCGGGCGACGGGCTGGATGTGGTCGGGGCGATCGTCCGGGCGTACATCGCGTTCGTCGATGCCGCAGGCGAGGCCTCCGCGCTGCTCTTCGAGTCCGACGTCAACCACGACCCGGACGTGCGGGCGCGTGTCGAGAGCACCTCGCGCGACGCTGCCCAGCGGGTTGCCGCCGTGCTCGCCCAGGTCACCGACCTGGCGCCGGCGGCCGCCGAGACCGTGTCCGTCGCCCTGGTTGCGATGGCGCAGGGTGCGGCGATCCACCGGATCCGCCAGGAGGACGCGCCGAGCGGCACCGAGACGGCCGACCTCGTCGCGCGCCTGGCCTGGGCCGGGGTGGCCGGCCTGGTCCGGACGGAGCCCGACCGCGCGACGACCTAGGATCGGACCACCGCCACACACCAGGAGGCCAGACGCGTGGAGATCACGATCGGCGTGCGGGACCTTACCCGCGAGATCACGCTCGAGTCCGACCAGTCGGCGGACGAGGTGGCCGCGGCCGTCGCCGCCGCGTTGGCGGGCAAGCCCGCGCTGGAGCTGGTGGACGACCACGGCCGGCGGATCGTCGTGCCGACGGTCGCCATCGGCTACGTCGAGATCGGCGCCGAGACCCGGACCCGGGTCGGCTTCGGCGCCCTGTAACCCGGGCGCTCAGGTAACCCGGGCGCTCTGGCAACCCAGGCGGTCAGGCGGTCAGCCGCAGCCGGCCCATCCGGCGGGTGTGCTCGGCGGTGAGCTTGCCGTAGAGCGCACCGCGCTGGACACCGAACAGGTGCTCCATGCCGGGCTTGGTCTCCAGCACGGTCTGCACCACGGTGAGCGCCTCACCGATCAGGCGCCGGCCCCACAGCGCGAGCCGTGCGGTGAGCACGTGGTCCCGCGCGGTGACGTCGTCGAGCTCGCTCAGGGCCAGGTCCGCCGACTGGTGGTCCGCCAGCACGTCGCGCAGAAGTGCGCGGGACTCCTCGTCGAGCCCCTCAGCGGCCAGCCGGCAGAAGTCGTCGGCCACGCCGTAGCCCAGATAGGGCACGAGCAGCCGCTCGGCCCACGAGGTCGACGCGGTGCGTGCGTCGAACCCCTCGAGGACGTGCGAGAAACCGGCCATCGCCGCGTCCGCGTCGCCGCCGAGGTCGGTGATCCGGGTGAGCAGGCGGTCGCACGCCTCGACGCACTGCACCGCGCACCGCGCGAGCGCCATCCGCTGAGCCGTGCCCGGCGCCACCCTGGAGTACGCCGCGAGGCGGGTGAACTCGGTGTGCTCCACCTGAGCGGCCAGGCCCAGGAGCTCGATCGTCGCGGAGCTGGTGTCGGTGCTCAGGGCGTTGGCCATTGACGGATGGTAGCCCCGGGCCGACGACCCCGAGCCCCCGATGGTCACCGTCTGTTCACCCTCTGGTCGGCCGGCGATCGGGTGCCTGGTCAGGTCGGTCTGGGCCCGGTCCGGGATGTCCGGGGAGAACGGAGCACCTCGGGTAGACTCGGCTCGTACATCGGTTGCCCGGTCGTCTTGCTTCCCCGGCCTTCGGCCACCTCGCATCGCCCGAGAGGGCGTTCCGTGCGAGACGACGTTCACGATCGGCTGCCGGCCAACCCGCGTGGCGACGCCGCCGCGACCAGGGCGGGGCCGCGAAGCGCGGTCCGTGCCCGGCCGCCGTGAACCGCCACCTTGCCGTGAAGGGTCCTGAGTGACCACCTCCGAGCAGCCGACCACGGTCGGCGCTGCCATCGACATCCAGACTGCCGCCGACGCGGTCCCGACCCCGATCGGCGCCGCCTCCCGCGCCGCCGCCTCGGTCCAGGCCGTCGACGCCTCGTTCGCCGACTTCGACATCCGCCGCGAGACCGTCGCGGCGCTCGCCGAGCGCGGCATCGTCAACCCGTTCCCCATCCAGGCCATGACGCTGCCGGTCGCCCTCGGCCGGCACGACATCATCGGCCAGGCGAAGACCGGCACCGGCAAGACCCTCGGCTTCGGCATCCCCCTGCTCGAGCACGTCGTCGCCCCCGGCGAGCCGGGCTACGACGAGCTGCCGTCGGCCGGCAAGCCGCAGGCCCTGGTCGTCGTCCCGACCCGCGAGCTGGCGGTGCAGGTCGCCGGTGACCTGGCCGTCGCCGCCGCCGGCCGCCGCGTGCGGATCGTCCAGGTGTACGGCGGGCGCGCGTACGAGCCGCAGGTCGAGGCCCTGGCCCGCGGCGCCGAGGTCGTCGTCGGCACGCCCGGCCGGATGATCGACCTGCTCAGCCAGCGGGCCCTGATCCTCGCCCACGCGCGCACCGTGGTGCTCGACGAGGCCGACGAGATGCTCGACCTGGGCTTCCTGCCCGACGTCGAGCGGCTGCTCGCCGCCACGCCCGCGACCCGGCACACCATGCTGTTCTCCGCGACCATGCCCGGCGCCATCGTCGCGATGGCCCGCCGCTACATGACGCAGCCGACGCACATCCGCGCCCACGACCCGGGCGACGACCAGATGACCGTGAAGAACATCACCCAGGTCGCCTACCGGGCCCACGCGCTGGACAAGGTCGAGCTGCTCGCCCGCATCCTCCAGGCGCGCGGGCGTGGCCTGACGATCGTGTTCGCCCGCACCAAGCGGACCGCCGCGAAGGTGGCCGACGACCTCACCGAGCGCGGTTTCGCCGCCGGGGCGATCCACGGCGACCTCGGCCAGGGTGCCCGCGAGCAGGCGCTGCGCGCCTTCCGGCACGGCAAGGTCGACGTCCTGGTCGCCACCGACGTCGCCGCCCGCGGCATCGACGTCGAGGACGTCACGCACGTCATCAACTACCAGTGCCCGGAGGACGAGAAGATCTACCTCCACCGCACCGGCCGGACCGGCCGGGCCGGCAACAAGGGCACCGCGGTGACGTTCGTCGACTGGGACGACATGCCGCGCTGGGGGCTCATCGACAAGGGCCTCGAGCTGGGCATCCCGGCCCCGGTCGAGACGTACTCCTCGTCCCCGCACGTCTACGCCGACCTGGACATCCCGCAGGGCGTCACCGGCCGGCTGCCCGAGTCGCAGCGGATTCGGGCCGGCCTGGCCGCCGAGGAGATCGAGGACCTGGGCGAGACCGGCAAGCACGGATCCGGCACGCACGACCAGGGCCACTCCGGGCGCGGGCACGACCAGGGCGGTCGCTCCGGGCGCGGGCACGACGAGGGTGGCCACGGCAAGGGCGGACACGGCGAGGGCGGCCACGGCGGTCGCGGGCACGACGAGAGCGGGCACGGCAAGGGTCACGGTCGGGGTGGACGCGGCGAGGACACCGGTCGCGCTGCGGGCGCACCGGACGAGCCCCGGGCCGCAGCGCCCGGCACCGCACCCACGGGCCCCGAGGGTGCGACCGCCGACGAGGCGGGACGTCGTCGACGGCGGCGGCGCAAGCACGGCGCGTCGGGCGCCGGCCCCGCGGCAACGATCAACGAATCGGCGCCGTCGGCCTGATCGACGTCCGGCCGGACGGGACGGGTGCCGCCGCGCGCGACGCCCGCCCGCCCGCAGCCCGGAGGGCCCAGAGGATCGCGACGACGTCGACGCCCTCCTGGAACCACGCCCCGACGATCGGCGGCACCACGCCGGTCACGGCGACGACCATGAGCGCGACGCTGAGCCCGATGCCGATCCAGATCGCCTGCAGCGCGACGTCGACAGTCCGGCGCCCGACCTCCAGCGCGCGCGCCACGGGTGCCAGGTCGTCGCGCAGGATGACGACGTCGGCGGACTCGCTGGCCGCCGTCGAGCCCCGCGCCCCCATGGCGATGCCAACGTCGGCCGCCGCCAGCACGGGCGCGTCGTTGACACCGTCACCGACCATGATCACCGGCCGATCGGCCAGCGCCTTGACCGCGCGGACCTTGTCGCCGGGCAGGCAGTTGGCGAACACGGAGTCGATGTCCAGCTGCGCGGCGACGTGCTCGGCCGTCGGCCGGTCGTCGCCGGTGAGCATCGCGACGTGCCGGATCCCGTGGTCGCGCAGGGCGTGCACCGTCTCGGCCGCGTCGGCGCGCAGCTCGTCGCGCAGCACCAGGAAGCCGGCGTAGCCGCCGTCGACGGCGACGTGGATGGCGATCTCACCGGCGGCCAGGTCGGCCGGCGCGATCGGTGCGCCGGTTGCCTCCGCGACGTAGCCGGCCTTGCCGACGACGACGTGATGCTGGCCGACCCGCGCGCTGACACCACCGGCCACGGTCTCCTTCGTCCCGCGCGGCGCGGCCAGACGCAGCCCGCGCGCCTGCGCGCCGGAGACGACCGCGGCGGCCAGCGTGTGGGACGACGCCTGCTCGGCGCTCGCCGCCAGTCGGAGCACCTCGTCCGCCGGGAGTGCACCTGCCACCTGCACACCCGCCAGGGCGGGCCGGCCGTGCGTCAGCGTGCCGGTCTTGTCGAACGCGACCGAGCGCGCGCGGTGGAACCGCTCAAGCACCGCGCTGCTCTTGACGATGGCGCCCAGTCGGGCGGAGCGGCTCATCCCCGCCATGAACGCCACCGGCGCGGCGATGATGAGCGGGCACGGCGTCGCGACGACCAGCACCTCGGCGAACCTGATCGCGTCACCCGACCACCACCAGGCGCCACCGGCGAGGAGCAGCGCGACGGCGGTGAACGGAACGGCGTACCGGTCGGCGAGCCGGACCATCGGCGCCCGGCTGGCCGCCGCCTCCGCGACCAGCGCGACGATCTGCTGGTACTGGCTGTCCCGCGGTCGGCGGGTGACGAGCAGCTCGACGGCTCCGGCGCCGTTGACCCCGCCGCTGAGCACCTCGTCGCCGGCCACCCGCTCTTCGGGGACGCTCTCTCCGGTCAGCGACGACTCGTCGAACACCCCCAGCTCGCTGAGCAGCGTGCCGTCGGCAGGGACCACCTCGTTGGCTCGGACCATGAGCGTCTCGCCGGGCTCGACGTCGTCCAGCGGGACATCGCGGACCGCGCCGTCGGCAGCGACGACGTGCGCGACGTGGGGTGCGTGCGTGATCAGCGCGGTCAGGTCACGCCGGGCCCGGCCGGCGGCGTACAGCTCGAGCGCCTCGCCCCCGGTGAGCATGAGCACCACGACGGTGGCGGCCCAGTACTCGTGCACCGCGACGGTGGCGCAGACCGCGGTCACCGCGAGGACGTCGACCCCGAACGCGCCGGAGCGCAGCTCGCGCACCATCGACACCGCCGAGCGCAGCGCCATCCCGAGGGCGAACACGCCGAGGACCCAGGGCACCAGCGCCGGACGCACGCCGGCGAGCACACCGGCCCCCGCCAGGACGACGAGCGTGGCGGTGAGGTACGGGACCTGCCCGGCACGACGGAGGAGGGCTGACATGACCCAGGTCTACGCCGACCGGCCCCGGATCTCCACGAAGGAAAGGCTGGGCTCAGGGGCCTGACCTGCGCCGGCGACCTCGCCGCTAGACCTGACGGGCGAACTCCAGGATGGCGTCGGCAAGCATCTGCGCCGCGATCGCGGCGAGCAGCAGGCCGGCGATCCGGCTGATCAGCAGCGTCCCGGAGTCGCCCAGCACGCGGTGCACGGCCGAGGCGAACCGCATCGCCAGGTACAGGCAGGCGTGCACCAGCACGATGCCCAGGGCCAGCGCGACCCACTGGGACGCGTCCGACGCCTGCTGGACGAACACCATCGTGGCGACGATCGCGCCAGGCCCGGCCAGCAGCGGCGTGCCGAGCGGCACCATCGCCACGTTCCCGTTCGCCTCGACGTCCTCAGGGGTGGCGCCCTGGTCCTTGCCGGTGAGCAGCTGCATCGCGACGAGGAGCAGCAGCAGACCGCCGGCCGCCCGCAGCGCCGGCAGCGACACGTGCAGGTAGGTGAGCACCTGCTGACCGAACAGCGCGAAGCCGACGATGACGCCGAACGCGACGGCGAGCGCCTGCCACGCCGCCCGGGTGCGCTGGTGGTGGGTCATCGACCGGGTGAGCGCCAGGAAGATCGGCACGGTCCCGGGCGGATCCATGATGACGAAGAGGGTGACGAAGACCGAGATGAACAGCTGGACGTCGATCACGGCCTGACCACCTCGACGGTGCCCTGCTCCTCGATCGCGGCCAGGACCCGCGGCGCGGTGAGGTTCTCCCCGAGCCGGTTGAGCTTGCCGGTGCCGTGGTAGTCGCTCGACCCGGTGACCAGCAGGCCGAGCCGCTGCGCGATCGCCGACAGCCGCGCCCGTTGGACCTCGTCGTTGTCCCGGTGGAACACCTCGAGGCCGGCCAGGCCGGCGTCGGCGAGCTCGTCGAACACCTCGTCGGCGACGATCCGCCCCCGGCCGTCCGCGCCGGGGTGCGCGAACACCGGCACCCCGCCTGCCGCGCGGATCAGGGCCACCGCCGTCGCCGCTTCGGGCGCGTAGTACGGCACGTAGTAGGGGCCGCCGGACGACAGCAGCGTGGCGAACGCCGAGTCCCGGTCCGGCACCACACCGTTGGCGACCAGCGCGTCGGCGATGTGCGGTCGCCCGACGACCGCTGCCTCGCCCGCCTGGTCCAGGACCTGCTCCCAGGTGATCGGCACGTCGCGGGCGAGCGAGCGGACGATCCGCTCGGCGCGGTGCACGCGCGATGCGACGATGCGGTCCAGCTCCTCGGCCAACGGCAGGTAGCCCGGGTCGTGCAGGTAGCTGAGCAGGTGCACGGACACGGTCCGCGAGCGCGCCGACATCTCGATCCCGCGGACCAGCGCGATGCCGGTCCGGCGGGCGGCGGCCTCGGCCTCGTTCCAGCCGGCCGTCGTGTCGTGGTCGGTCAGCGCGACGACGTCAAGGCCGGCCTCCTCGGCCGCCCGGACCACCTCGGCGGGGGTCTGCGTGCCGTCGGATGCCGACGAGTGAGTGTGCAGGTCGATGCGCACGACGCCACTGTAGGGGCCGCGCCGTGCGCTGCCGCCCCTGACCAGGTCGGCAGCGGGATGCACTGGTGGGAGGACGGTGCGCCCCCGGTGGGAGGATGGCCGGGTGACCGAGTCGCCCGACACCGACCAGCCCCTCGCCGCGCGCGGCGGCAACCGCTCGCAGCGGCCGACGTCGCGGCGGTTCCTCGAGTTCGTCACGTCCGGCTGGGGGCCGCGGCCGGATCTCGGCGTGACCCGATCGCCGGCAGCAGACGTCGCCGCGGCTCGTCGTGCCCGGCTGTCCGCGCAGTTCCCCGGGCGGCGGCTCGTCGTCCCGGCCGGGACACCGCAGGTGCGCAGCAACGACACCGAATTCCGGTTCCGCCCGCACGCCGCGTTCGCGCACCTGACCGGTCTGGGCATGGAGCAGGAGCCGGAGGCGGTCCTCGTCCTGCACCCGGTCGAGGACGGCGCCGGTGACGGCGGGTCCGGCCACCGCGCCGTGCTCTACCTGCGCCCGCCGGCCGGACGGGACACCGAGGAGTTCTTCGCCGACAGCGCGCACGGCGAGTTCTGGGTGGGCCCGCGCCCGGCGCTGGACGACGTCGCGGCCACGACCGGGATCGTCACCGCGCACCTGGACGGCCTGCGGGACGCGCTGGCCAAGGACGTCGGAGCGGACGGGGTGCAGCTGCTGGCCGTCACCGACGTCGACCCGGCCCTCGACGAGGTCGTTGCCCAGATCCGGGCCGACGAGGCCGCGGGCCGCACCGACGAGGCGTTGACCGAGGCGCTGTCCGAGCTGCGCCTGGTCAAGGACGGCTACGAGCTCGCGCAGCTGCAGCAGGCCGTCGACGTCACGATCGACGGGTTCGCCAAGGTCGTCCGGTCGCTGCCGGCCGCTCTGGCGCACCGCCGCGGCGAGCGGGTGGTCGAGGGCACCTTCCTCGGCCACGCCCGCCAGGAGGGCAACGACGTCGGCTACCACACGATCGCCGCCGCCGGCGAGCACGCCACGACGCTGCACTGGACGGACAACGACGGCGCGCTGCGCGACGGCGACCTGCTGCTGCTCGACGCCGGCGTCGAGGTGGACTCGCTGTACACCGCGGACGTCACGCGCACCGTCCCGGTCAACGGGACGTACACCGAGCCGCAGCGGCGCGTCTACCAGGCGGTGCTCGACGCGGCGGACGCCGCGATCGCGGCGATCCGGCCCGGCATCCGGTTCCGCGACGTGCACGCCGCCGCGATGGAGGTGATCGCCGCACGGGTTGCGACCTGGGGCCTGCTGCCGGTCGACGCGGCCGAGTCGCTCGACCCGGACGTGCAGTTCCACCGGCGCTGGATGGTCCACGGCACCAGCCATCACCTGGGCCTCGACGTGCACGACTGCGCCCAGGCCCGGGCCGAGATGTACCTCGACGGCATCGTCGAGCCGGGCATGGTGTTCACCGTGGAGCCCGGGCTCTACTTCAAGTCCGACGACCTGCTGGTCCCGGCCGAGCTGCGCGGCATCGGCGTACGGATCGAGGACGACATCGTCGTGACCGCCGACGGCTGCCGACTGCTCACCGCTGCCCTGCCCCGCACGCCCGACGACGTCGAGGCGTGGATGGCGTCGCTGCGGCAGGGCTGAGCCCGGGCGCGGTCAGCTGGACGGCGGTGCCGGCGGCGTGGGCGGCATCGGGCTCGGGTAGCTCGTCGTGGGCGTCGACGGCGGAGCACCGAGCGGACCGGACGGGCCGACCGGGGGCGTCGGCACGGCACCCGGCCACCCGGACACCACTCCGCCGACCGCGGCGAGCAGCGCACGCGCCTTGGCGGCGTGCTCCGAGGCGCACAGGACCGAGTAGGTCGACGCGACGATCTGGCTGGACGACGTGAAGTCCCGCCGCCCGCGCGAGAACGAGTACGTGATGACGCTGAACAGCAGCCCGAACGCCCCGCCGAAGAGCACCGCGGGGATCATCAGGCCGAGCGCCGACGACGAGAAGAGCGTGAGGATCAGGCCGACGAACAGGCCGAACCACGCGCCCGACGCAAACCCTCCGATCGCCACCGAGGGGTAGGACAGCCGGCGCAGCACCCGCTCGACCGACTTCAGGTCGCTGCCGACGATCGTGACCGACTGCACCGGGAACTGGTTGTCGGCCAGATGGTCGACCGCCTTCTGGGCGTCGAGGTAGGTGGGGTACGAGGCGACGGTCTCCCCTTGCGGCAGGGTCGGCACCCGCGGCGCGCGGTTGGCGTTGCTGGTCATGCTCATGACCCGATCCTCCCCTACCCAGGTCCGCTCTGCCACGCCCCAGCGACAGCCCACAGCGAACGCGCAGCCAGCACCCATCCGACGCCCGGGAACGGGCGCCCGGCCCACGGTGACCGGCCCCGACCGCGCGGATAGGCTGCCCCGGTGATCTCACCGCGCGCGGGCGCCCGCGCCCCCGGTCCCGCAGGGGATGCGCCATGAGCACCGTCGGGGCCCGGGTCTTCGTAGCGCGCCTGGCCGGGACGCCCGTCTTCGACCCGCTCGGCGACCCGGTCGGCCGGGTCCGCGACGTCGTCCTGCTCGAGCGCACCAGCGGCGCGCCGCCCGCGGTCGGCCTCGTCGTGGAGGTTCCCGGCAAGCGGCGCATCTTCCTGCCGCTGACCCGGGTGACGTCGATCGACGCCGGCCAGGTGATCAGCACCGGCCTGCTCAACATGCGCCGGTTCGAGCAGCGCGGCACCGAGACGCTCGTCGTCGGCCAGCTGCTCGAGCGCACCGTCCGGCTCGCCGGCGGCACGGGCGAGGCGACCGTCGAGGACGTCGGGATCGAGTACCAGCGCGGCGGGGACTGGGTGGCCACCCGGTTGTCCGTGCGGCACAAGGGTGGCGGCGGGCTGCTGCGCCGGCGCGGCACCACCCAGACCGTCGGGCTCGACGAGGTCACCGGGCTGTTCCAGCACGAGCAGACCCAGGGCGCCGAGCTGCTCCTGGCGCACTACGAGGACATGAAGCCGGCCGACATCGCCGACGAGCTGCACGAGATGGAGAGCCGGCGCCGCGTCCAGGTCGCCGCCGCGCTGTCCGACGAGCAGCTGGCCGACGTCCTGGAGGAGCTGCCCGAGGACGACCAGGTGGCGATCCTCACCGAGCTGGAGATCAAGCGCGCCGCCGACGTGCTCGAGGAGATGCAGCCCGACGACGCCACCGACCTGCTGCGCGAGCTGCCCGACGAGCGGCAGGCCGAGCTGCTCGCGGCGATGGAGCCGGACGAGGCCGAGGACGTGCGCCGGCTGCTCGCGTACGAGGACCGCTCCGCAGGCGGCCTCATGACGACCGAGCCGGTGATCCTCGGTCCGGAGACCTCGATCGCCGCCGCGCTGGCCCACGTCCGCCGGCAGGACCTCAACCCGGCGCTGTCCTCGACCGTCTTCGTCGTGCGACCGCCGCTGGAGACGCCGACCGGCCGGTTCATCGGCGTGGTCCACCTGCAGCGGATGCTGCGCCACCCGCCGCACGAGGCGATCGGGCAGATCGTCGACTCCGACATCGAGGGGCTGCGACCGGACTCGCCGCTGTCCACGGTCGCCCGGGAGCTGGCGACCTACAACCTCCTGGTGCTGCCGGTGCTGGACGACGCGCGCCGGCTGCTCGGCGCGGTCTCCATCGACGACGTCCTGGACCACCTGCTGCCGGATGACTGGCGCGAGTCGGACGACGAGCCGTCCGCGCCGTCGGCGGAGGAGAGTCGTGGCTGAGCGGCGCCTCGACCAGCCGATCGACCACCGCCGCGGCTGGCGGCCACAGGTGGACCCGGACCGCGTCGGACGCGGCGCGGAGGGGTTCGCCCGCCTCATGGGAACCGGACGGTTCCTCATGGGGATGACGTTGTTCATCATCGTCTGGGTGGCGCTGAACGTCCTGCTGCCGCTCTACCTGCACTGGGACGCCTACCCGTTCATCCTGCTCAACCTGTGCTTCTCGGTGCAGGCCTCGTACGCCGCGCCGCTGATCCTGCTCGCGCAGAACCGGCAGGCGGACCGCGACCGGGTCGCGCTCGAGCAAGATCGTCAGCAGGCCGAGCGGAACCTGGCCGACACCGAGTTCCTGGCCCGGGAGATCGCGGCGCTGCGGATCGCACTGTCCGAGGTCGCCACCCGGGACTTCGTCCGGTCGGAGCTGCGCGAGCTGCTCGAGGACATCCAGGACGGACCGGTCTCCGTGCCGGTCGACGAGCCAAGGCCGGTCGACTGAGCACGCCCCGGACGGTCGAGGAGCTGGCGCCCAGCACGTCCGACGAAGCGACGCGCGTACCGGACGGACGGATCGCCGGCCCGCTGGTCGTCGCCGTGCTGGCCCTGGCGACCTACCTCACGTTCTCCGCCTCGCAGTGGCGACGGCTGGAGACGCCGTCCTGGGACCTCGGCATCTTCACCCAGCTCGCCCAGCGGTACGCCCACTTCCAGGCGCCGGTGGTCGACATCAAGGGCGCCGGGTTCAACCTGCTGGGCGACCATTTCCACCCGTTGCTGGTGCTGCTCGCCATCCCCTACCGGATCGCGCCGAGCGCCTTCACGGTGATGGCCGTCCAGGACCTGCTGTTCGCCTGGTCGGTCTACGTCATCGCCCGCGAGGCGGTGCGCCGGTTCGGGCCGGTGGCCGGCTCGCTGCTCGGCGCGGCGTACGCGGTGAGCTTCGGCATCGCCGGCGCGGTCGAGGTGCAGTTCCACGAGATCGCGTTCGCGGTGCCGCTGCTGGCACTCTCCCTCGTCGCGCTGCTCCGACGTCGCTGGTGGCCGGCCGTGGCCTGGGCTGCGCCCCTGGTCTTCGTCAAGGAGGACCTCGGCGCGACGGTGCTGGTGATCGGCCTGCTCATCGCCTGGCGGGGGTCCGACGAGGGTCGACGCCCGGTCCGGCTCGGCCTGGCGCTCGCGGCGTGGGGCGCCTTCTGGCTGGTCGTGACCCAGGCGGTGATCCTGCCCGCGCTCAACCCGAACGGGGTGTTCGCCTATGCGGACCGGCTGGACTGGCGGGACCTGCTGACACACCCGTGGCTGCTCGTCACGCACCTGGCGGACGACCCGCGCAAGGTGATCACGCTGCTCCTCCTGGTCGCCGTCACCGGGCTGGTCGGGCTGCGCTCGCCGGTGATGCTGGTCGCCGTGCCCACCATCCTGTGGCGGTTCTGGTCGGGCAACTACGGGTTCTGGGGCCACACCTGGCACTACAGCGCGGTGCTCATGCCGATCGCGTTCGCCGCCCTGTTCGACGGGGTCGACCTGGCCGGGCGCTCGCCGCGGGCCTGGCTGCGCCGGTACGCCCAGGTGGCGGTCGCCGTCGCCGTCACGGTGGCCGTGCTCGTCGCACCGCAGGTGTCGTTCGGCCGGTTCGGGCAGGCGTCGTTCTGGGCGGCCAACCCGCGTGCCGGTGCCGCCCATGCCGCGCTGGCGGCCGTGCCGGACGGCGCCTCCGTCGAGACCGACGTCGGGCTGATGAGCTACCTCGTCGACCACCACGACACCTACTGGTTCGGCAACGCCGGGCAACCCGGCGGCGGACTACCTCGTGTTCGACTCCGCCTGGGGCGGCACACCGGCCACGCCGGCGGCGCTGACCCAGTGGGCTGCCCAGCACCACCCGGGTGCCACGTACCACGTGACCTACGACGCGGGCGGCTACCTGGTGGCCCAGCGGACCGGGGACTGAGGTCCGGCGCGGGTCCCTGACCACGGCCCACGAGGGCATCCGGAGCACCGCCTACGATGACTGCATGCCCTCTTCCCCCACCCGCCCCGACGGGCTCGCCGCGGCTGTCCGCGAGGCCCTGACCGGGGTTCTCGACCCTGAGATCCGCCGTCCGATCACCGACCTCGGCATGGTCCGCTCCGTCCTGGTCGACGGCGGTCACGTCACGGTCCGCGTCGACCTGACGGTGGCAGGCTGCCCGCTCAAGGACACGCTGGTCAAGGACGTCACCGCTGCCGTGGAGACGGTCGACGGCGTGGCCGGCGTCTCGGTCGAGCTGGGCGAGATGACGGCCGAGCAGCGCGCGACGTTGAAGGAGACGTTGCGCGGCCCGGCCGGTCCGGAGCCTGTGGTGCCGTTCGCCCAGCCTGGCTCGCTCACCCGGGTCATCGCGGTGACCAGCGGCAAGGGCGGGGTCGGCAAGTCGTCGGTCACCGCCAACCTCGCGGTGGCGATGGCCCGGAGCGGGTTGGCCGTCGGCGTCATCGACGCGGACATCTACGGCTTCTCGCTGCCGCGCATGCTCGGCGTGAGCAACCCGCCGACGGCGGTGGACGACATGCTGCTGCCGCCCGTGGCGCACGGCGTCAAGGTCGTCTCGATCGGCATGTTCGTGCCGCCGGGGCAGCCCGTGGTGTGGCGCGGGCCGATGCTGCACCGCGCGCTCCAGCAGTTCCTCACCGACATGTTCTGGGGCGACCTGGACGTGCTGCTGCTCGACCTGCCGCCCGGCACCGGTGACATGGCGATCTCGGTGGCGCAGCTGTTGCCGGGCTCGTCGCTGGTCGTCGTCACCACGCCGCAGCTGGCCGCCGCCGAGGTGGCCGAGCGGGCCGGCGCCGTGGCGGTGCAGACGCATCAGCCGATCCTCGGGGTGATCGAGAACATGGCCTGGCTGACGCAGCAGGACGGCTCCCGGTTCGAGCTGTTCGGCGCGGGCGGGGGGGCGCGGGTCGCCGAGCGGCTGTCGACGCTCGTCGGCAGCGACGTCCCGCTGCTCGGCCAGGTGCCGATCGACGTGGCCGTACGCGAGGCCGGCGACGCCGGCACGCCCGTGGTCGCGTCCGCGCCCGGCTCACCGGGAGCGGTCGCGCTGAGCGAGATCGCCGACGGGCTGGTCGCCGTTCCCCGGGGCCTGGCCGGTCGCCCGCTCGGCCTGGCGCCGGTCACCCGCTGACCGGCGCGATGGACGCCACCCTGGCCGCCTCGCCTCGTCCGGCGGCGGTGCTGCGTCCGGCCTGGTCGCCCGAGGAGGGTGCCGGCCGGGTCCGCGCACTGTTCGATGCCACGTTCGACGAGGCACCGGACGGTGTCTGGTCCGCACCCGGCCGGGTCAACCTCATCGGCGAGCACACCGACTACAACGGCGGCCTGTGCCTGCCGATCGCACTGCCGCACCGCACGTTCGTGGCGCTGCGCCCACGGCAGGACGACACCCTGCGGCTGGTCTCGGCGCAGGAGTCGTCGACGGTGGTCACCGTGGATCTCGGCACCGTCGCGCCGGGCACCGTCCCGGGATGGGCGGCGTACGTCGCCGGTGTCGCGTGGGCGCTGCGGCAGGGCGGGCTCGTCGTGCGCGGGTTCGACGCCGCCGTCGACTCGTGCGTGCCGTACGGCGCCGGGCTGTCCTCGTCGGCCGCCCTGGAGTCTGCCTTCGCCGTCGCCCTGTCCGACTGCTTCGCCCTCGACCTGGCCGGGCCGGACGACGACGCGGGACGGGCCCGGCTGGCCGCGGCGTGCGTACGGGCCGAGAACGAGATGGCCGGGGCGCCGACCGGGGGGCTCGACCAGGCCTCGTCGCTGCGCTGCCGCGCCGGTCACGCGCTGCTGCTCGACTGCCGGGACGGTTCCGTGCAGCAGCAGCCGTTCGACCTCGCCACCGCCGGGCTGGCCCTGCTCGTCGTCGACACGAAGGCCCAGCACGCGCACGCGACCGGTGGGTACGGCGCCCGCCGCGCGACGTGCGAGGACGCCGCGCGGATCCTCGGCGTGCCGCTGCTGCGCGACGTGGCCGACGCTCCCGACGGCGGCGCCGCGGCGCTCGCCACGCTGGACGACGGCACCCCCGAGGGCGCGGTCCGGGTGCGCCGCGTCCGGCACGTGCTCGGTGAGATCGACCGGGTGCGCCAGTTCGTCGAGCTGCTCCGGGCCGGCCGGGTGGACCAGGTCGGGCCGGTGATGGACGCCTCGCACACGTCCCTGCGCGACGACTACGAGGTGTCCTGTCGTGAGCTCGACCTGGTGGTCGAGGCGGCGGCGGCGGCCGGAGCGCTCGGTGCGCGGATGACGGGCGGCGGCTTCGGCGGCTCGGCGATCGCCCTGGTCCGCGCCGGGACCGAGCAGGCGGTTGCCGGCTCGGTCGCCGCGGCCTTCGCAGCCGCCGGACTGCCGGCGCCCGAGATCCTCCTCGCCCCGCCGTCAGCGCCCGCGCACTAGCCGAGGTCGTAGTCGACCACGAACGGGGCATGATCGCTGAACCGCTCGGCGTAGCTGGGCGCGCGGTCGACCGTTGCCGCCCGGACGCTCCCGGCCAGGGTCGGGGTGGCCATCTGGTAGTCGATCCGCCAGCCGGCGTCCTGGTCGAAGGCCTTCCCGCGCCACGACCACCAGGTGTACGGCCCGGGCCCCGGACCGCCCAGCTCGCGCCCGACGTCGCGCCAGCCCAGGTCGTCGAACCATCGGTCCAGGTAGGCGCGCTCCTCCGGCAGGAAGCCGGCATGGGCCAGGTTGCCCTTCCAGTTCTTGAGGTCCACCTCACGGTGGGCGATGTTGAGGTCCCCCGCGACGACGGCCAGGCCGCCGCCGGCCGCGATCGCGGCCATCCGCGCGGTCACGGCGTCCAGGAAGGCGTACTTCTCGTCCATCGAGGGTGTCCCGGCCGTCCCCGAGTGGACGTACGTCGAGACGACGGTGAGCACCCCGCCGCCCGGCAGCTCCAGGTCCGCCTCGACCCAGCGACCGGAGTCGGACGGCACACCCGTCCCGATGCCGATCCGGATCGCCCGCATCGGCAGCCGCGAGGCGATCGCGACGCCGGCCCGGCCCTTGGCGACCGCCGCCTCGTGAGCGAGGTCCCAGTCGTGCCGGGGCAGGTGGTCGGCGAGGATCTCGTCGTCCGCCCGGACCTCCTGGACCAGCAGCACGTCCGGGGCGGTCGAGGCCAGCCACGCCCCCATCCCCCGCCGGAACGCCGCCCGGATCCCGTTGACGTTGACCGTCGCCACCCTCAGCACGCGCCCATCCTGGCCGAGGCCACCGACAGCGGCGTCATCCGGGTCCGCCGGCGAGATGGGCACGTCCGCGCGAGATGAGCACATGCAGGTGCCCTTCTCGCGCCGATGTGCACATCTCGCCCAGGGTCAGCCGGCGTGGGTGGCTACGTCGGGGTCAGCCGGCGTAGGCGGCTTCGAGGGCGGCGACGTCGAGCTTGCTCATCGCCAGCATCGCCTGGGTGGACCGGGCCACCCCGGCGGCGTCCGGCCGCGACATGATCTCGCCCAGCTGACGGGGCACCACCTGCCAGGACACGCCGAACCGGTCCCGGAGCCAGCCGCACGGCCCCGGTTGCCCACCCTCGGCGGTGAGCACCTCCCAGTAGTGGTCCACCTCCTCCTGGCTGTCGACGGAGAGCAGCACGGAGAACGCGTCGTCGAGCGTCAGGCTGGGGCCCGCGGACAGGAACGTGAACGGCACCCCGGCCAGCTCGAGCTCGACGACGAACGGGCTGCCTTCCGGCGTGCCCGGCACGTCCTGTGGGGCCCCGACGACGTTGGTGATCCGCGTGCCCGGGATCGTCTGCTCGTAGAACTGGGCGGCCTCGTACCCGTTGTCGTGGAACCAGAGGTGCGCGCGGACGGCGACCATGGCAGACCTCCCAGTGGTGGACGGCGAGAATTCCCGCCGCATGTCGGCGAAGGCTCCCCTATGGTCACCGCCCGTTCCCCATCCCGCCACCTCGATGCCTCGACACCTCGATACCTCGCCACGAGCTCGACACGTCGAGGTGTCGAACCGGTGTCGAGGCATCGACCTCGGGGCCGCGGGGTCAGCCGGCGGCGCGCTCCGCGGCCTCGACGACGTTGGCCAGCAGCATCGCCCGGGTCATCGGCCCGACGCCGCCCGGGTTCGGCGACACCCAGGCCGCCACGTCGCGCACCCCCGGGTCGACGTCCCCGGCCACCCGGGAGGTCCCGGTGGCCGGGTCGACCACCCGCGACACCCCCACGTCCACCACCACCGCGCCGGGCCGCACCATCTCCGCCGTGATGATCGACGGGACGCCGGCCGCCGCGATGACCACGTCCGCGGCACGCGTGTGCGCGGCCAGCTCGGCGGTGCCGGTGTGGGTCAGCGTCACGGTCGCGTTCACCTCGCGGCGCGTCAGCAGCAGGCCGATCGACCTGCCCACGGTCACCCCGCGGCCGACGACGACCACCTCCGCCCCCCGCAACGAGATCCCGTGCCGGGTGAGCAGCTCGAGGATGCCCCGCGGCGTACAGGGCAGGGGGGACGTCATCGGCTCGTTCACCCGCAGCACCAGGCGCCCCAGGTTGGTCGGGTGCAGCCCGTCGGCATCCTTGTCCGGGTCGACCAGCTCGAGCGCGCGCTGCGCGTCCAGGCCCTTCGGCAGCGGCAGCTGGACGATGAACCCGGTGCACGCCGGGTCGTCGTTCAGCCGCGCGATCGCCGCCTCGACCTCCGCCTGGCTCGCCGTCGCCGGCAGGTCCTCGCGGATCGAGGCGATCCCCACCTCGGCGCAGTCCCGGTGCTTGCCGGCGACGTAGAGCAGCGACCCGGGGTCGTCCCCGACCAGGAGCGTGCCCAGCCCCGGCCGCACACCACGCCCGACGAGCGCCGAGACGCGCGTGCCGAGCTCCGCCTTGATCGCCGCCGCGGTCGCCTTGCCGTCCAGGAGGGCGGCCGTCATGAGTACTGCACCAGGTCGGGGTACAGCGGGAACGCCTCGACGAGCGTGGCCACCCGGGCCCGCAGCGCCGCGACGTCCGCCGACGAGCCGGCGACGAGCGCCGTGGCGATGATGTCCGCCACCTCGGTGAACTCCGCGTCGCCGAAGCCCCGGGTCGCCAGCGCTGGCGTGCCGATCCGCAGCCCGGACGTCACGCGCGGCGGCCGCGGGTCGAACGGCACCGCGTTGCGGTTGACCGTGATCCCCGCGTCGTGCAGCAGGTCCTCGGCCTGCTGGCCGTCCAGGGGCGAGTTCCGCAGGTCGACCAGGACGAGGTGGACGTCGGTGCCACCGGTGAGCACGTCGACGCCGGCGGCCTTGACGTCCGGGGCGGTGAGCCGCTCGGCGAGGATCTTCGCGCCGTCGAGGGTGCGCTGCTGGCGGTCGCGGAACTCGTCGGTCCCCGCGATCTTGAAGGCGACCGCCTTGGCGGCGACCACGTGCATCAGCGGCCCGCCCTGCTGGCCGGGGAACACCGCCGAGTCGATCTTCTTCGCCCACTCGGCCGTCGACAGGATGAAGCCGGACCGCGGCCCGCCGATGGTCTTGTGCACGGTCGACGAGACCACGTCCGAGTACGGCACGGGCGACGGGTGCAGGCCGGCCGCGACCAGCCCGGCGAAGTGCGCCATGTCGACCCAGAGCTTGGCGCCCACCTCGTCGGCGATCGACCGGAACGCGGCGAAGTCCAGCCGCCGCGGGTACGCCGACCAGCCACCGATGATCACCTCGGGCCGGTGCTCCAGCGCCGCCTTGCGCACGGCCTCGGGCTCGATCCGGTAGGTCTGCGGGTCCACCCCGTAGGACGCCACGTCGTAGAGCCGGCCGGAGAAGTTGATCCTCATGCCGTGCGTCAGGTGGCCGCCGTGCGCCAGCTCCAGGCCGAGGATCCGGTCACCGGCCTTCGCCAGGGCATGCAGCACCGCGGCGTTCGCGGTGGCACCGGAGTGCGACTGGACGTTGGCGTGCTCGGCACCGAACAGCGCCTTGGCTCGGTCGATCGCGATGGTCTCGGCGACGTCCACCTGCTCGCAGCCGCCGTAGTAGCGGTGGCCCGGATAGCCCTCGGCGTACTTGTTCGTCAGCACCGAGCCGGTCGCCTGGAGCACCGACCTCGGGACGAAGTTCTCTGAGGCGATCATCTCGAGCGTGCCCTGCTGGCGGGCGAGCTCACCGTCGAGGACGGCGGCGATCTCGGGGTCGACCTCGGACAGGCCCTGGTCAAGGAGGTTGGTCATGCGTGGCGCTCCCGTTGCGGTCGGGGTGCGCGGGCGGGTCGACCCGCACACCGTGGTGTGTGGCGACCGCCGGGCCCAGGCGTCCGACCCGCAGTCCTGCTGCCTCGCCGCTCCCCGATGGTCACCCACCTTGCGCCAGTCGCGACGGGGGCCAGCCTAGCAACCCGTCAGGCGGGCGCCGCCGTCGAGGCCGGAGGCGTCACGTGGCGTCCCACAACCGCCGGTAGAAGTCGGTCCCTTCGTCGTCCCGGGCGATCCCGTAGGCGTCGAGCAGCAGGTCCTCCCAGCCCGGGCCGTAGTTCCACCGGGTGGACCAGGTCGCCACGGCGATGTCCGCCCACCGGTCTGCCACGCCGAGCGCGCCGAGCAGCGTGTTGGGCGCGCAGGCGTCGCCGTGGCAGACGACGAGCCGGTCCACCGCGGGTGCCGGACCGAGCGCCGCCCGCGCGTCCGACGAGCCCGAGCCGCGCCCGTCCGCCCGGGTCAGCCGGGCCGCGACGCCCCAGTCGAACGGGCAGCCCTCAGGCGGACGGCCTCGTCGGCCGGATCGAGGCCGGTCCCTGCCGGCTGCCACTTGACCTACCGGCGGGAGGCGGGCAGAGCGAAGGTCAACCCGCCCGTCTCGTTGGCCCAGACCACCTCGACGGGCTCGTCGCGAGCCAGCGCGACGACCGGCGCCGGCAGGCCCACCGGGCTGCGAGGGGGCCCAGCGAGGAACCGGCCCTCACTCACCCGCCCACCCCGCACGGCCGGTCGGCCGCTCGCCGCCTCGGGTCCGGGCGACCGCGGGTCGACCCGGTCGGGCGACGGGCACGGTCAGGCCGGCTCGGCCTCGTCGCCGAGCAGCCGGCGCAGGTAGGCGTAGGTCAGGTCCCCGGCCGTCTGGTCGTGCTGATACTCGTAGCCGCGCTTCTGGTACATCGCGATGTTCTGCAGCGAGTCGCGCGAGGTGAAGATCCACACCTCGGTCGTCCCCTCGGGCAGGTGGCTGACGATCTCGTCGAGCAGGCGGGTGCCCACGCCCTGGCCCTGCACGTCCGGGGCGACCGCGAACCGGCCGAGCGTCGCCCTGGTGCCCTCGACGAGCACCCGGATCGACGCGATGAGGCGGTGCCCGGCCCACGCGCCGAGCGTGACGACGTCCGGCCGGGCCAGGTCCTCGCGCAGCTCGTCGAGCGTCTGGGTCAGCGGGGGGATGTTCGGGTCGCCGATGATCTGCGCCTCGGTGACGAAGGCGGCCCGTCGCAGCGTGAGCAGCTCGCCGGCGTCCTCGTCGGTCACGGTGCGGATGTCCAGGTCGTCGTCCGTCATGCGCCCATCGTCCCAGGTGCGCCGCTCGGCGACTACTGTCGGGGCTCGTGTCCGCCACGACCGACTGGGTTCTCACCCTGTCCTGCCCCGACCGGCCCGGCATCGTCGCGGCCGTGGCCGGCCTGCTCGCCGAGCACGGCGGCAACATCACCGAGTCGCAGCAGTTCGGCGACCCGGAGACCGGCCGGTTCTTCATGCGGGTCCAGGTGACCGCGGCTGCGTCGCACGAGGGGCTGTCCGGCGCGTTCGCGCCGCTGGCCGAGCGGTTCGCCATGGACTGGTCGCTGGACGTCTCGGGTCGGCCGATCCGCACGTTGGTCATGGTGTCCACCGCTGCGCACTGCCTCAACGACCTGGCGTTCCGCCAGCGGTCGGAGGGGCTGCCGATCGACCTGGTCGCCGTGGTGTCGAACCACGAGAAGCTGCGGCCCCTGGCCGACTTCTACGGCATCGGCTTCCACCACGTCCCTGTGACGCCGGAGACGAAATCGGCGGCCGAGGCGTCGCTGCTCACGCTGGTCGACGAGCTCGACGTCGAGCTCGTCGTGCTCGCCCGGTACATGCAGGTGCTGTCCGACGACTTCTGCCGCCAGCTGCCTGGCCGGATCATCAACATCCACCACTCGTTCCTGCCGTCGTTCAAGGGCGCGCGCCCCTACCAGCAGGCGCACGCACGCGGGGTCAAGCTGATCGGCGCGACGGCGCACTACGTGACGGCCGACCTGGACGAAGGCCCGATCATCGAGCAGGACGTCGAACGGGTCGACCACAACCGGACCGTGGCGGACATGGTGCGGCTCGGCCAGGACGTCGAGCGTCGCGCGCTGGCCCGGGCGGTGCGCTGGCACGCGGAGCACCGCGTGCTGCTCGACGGCCGGAAGACCATCGTCTTCCGCTGACGGTCGCCGGCAGCCGCGGATACCCCACCCGGGACGACGATCCGGGCTGGGACGACGATCGGCGGCCCGCTCCCCACACAGCAGGGAACGGGCCGCCGACGTCACCGTGAGGTCACTGCGCGCGGACGATCACGCCCGCGGCAGCACCGATCACTTGTGAGACTTGCAGTAGTCGCTGGCCAGCGCGGCCGCCGAAGCGCTCGGGCTGGTCGTCGGGTCGTACGCGGTGCAGACGTTCGCCTGCGTCACGAGCACCGGGGTCAGCAGGAAGGCGGGGACGACCTTGTTGCCGTTGTTGTACGACGTCGTGTCGTTCACCGTCACCGGCGTGCCGGCCTGGATGTCCTTGAGCGTGGAGACGACCTGGGTCACGAACTTGCCGGTGTCCTTGTTGATCGTCGAGTACTGCGTGCCATCGGCGACCAGCGGGATCGAGGCGACCTCAGAGTCCTGACCGGTGATGACCGGGTTCGGCATACCGGCGTTCTTCACCGATGTCAGCGCCGCACGAGCCAGCGTGTCGTTCGGCGACAGGATGCCGTTGAGCTTGGTGCCGCCGGTGTAGTTGGCAGCCAGGATCGCGTCCATGCGCGTCTGGGCGTTCTGCGCCTGCCAGCCCTGGGTTGCGGCCTGCGACTGCGTCTTCTGTCCCGACGGGATCTTGAGCGTGCCGTCATCGATCTTCGGCTGCAGAACGCTCATCGCACCCTCGAAGAACGGCTTCGAGTTCGAGTCGTCGTTCGAACCGGCGATCAGCTCGATGTTCCACGGCGACGCCCCCTGCTTGGCAGCGAGGCCGTCGAGGAGCGCCTGCCCCTGCAGCTGGCCGACCTTGTAGTTGTCGTACGCCATGTACATGTCGATGTTGGGCGTGTTCGTCAGCAGACGGTCGTACGCGATGACCGTGATGCCCGCGTCCTTGGCCGCCTGCAGCTGGCTACCCAGCTGTGAGCCGTCGATCGCGCCGATGACGAGAACCTTCGCACCGGCCGTGATCATCGCCTGGATCTGGTTCTGCTGGTCGGTCACGCCACCGTTGGCGTAGTTGACCATCGGCTTGAACCCGGCCGAGGTCAGCTGGTCGGTGAAGAGCTGACCGGCGAGCACCCAGTTCTCCGAGGTCTTCTGGGGCAGCGAGACGCCGATCGTCGAACCGGCCGCGAACGTCGGCAGGGTCAGCGTGTTGGCGGAACCGCCGCTGGAGGCGGTCGCCGCCGGCGTGGCCGCCCCTGACGTCGCCGTGGTGCTTCCGGTGTTGCTGTTGCTCGAACAACCCGCCAGGGCCAGCGCCGCGACAGCGCCGAGGGCCGCGACGGAAACCGCGATCTTTCTCATTCTCTTCTCCTCTATTGCCAGTGAATCATCGTTGATCGCACGTACGGTCTGTTGTCCCCGCGCCACTAGACGACCTTGGCGATTTCGGGACGCTCCTCCTCGTTCTTCAGCGTTGGCCTTCTCCTGGAACGCAGGCTCGTCATGAAGGCTCCGCTGATGGACGGCCTGCCCTGGGACTTGCTGTACAGGTCGAATGCCACGGCGACGAGCAGGACGAGGCCGCGGATCATTGCCGACCAGTCCGAGCCGACGCCCAGGACGAACATGCCGTTGCTCAGGACCGACATGAACAGGCCGCCGATCACCGACCCGACGATGGTGCCGACACCACCGGAGACCGCGGCGCCGCCGACGAACACAGCGGCGATGACGTCGAGCTCCCACCCGGAGCCGTCCGACAATCCGGTCGATCCCGACTTGCCGACGAACATGATCGCGGCCACCGCCGCGAGGAACGACATGTTCGCCATCGCGATGAAGTAGACCTTCTTGATGTTGATGCCGGTCAACGCCGCCGCGGCACGGTTGCCGCCCACCGCGTAGACCCCGCGGCCGATCGTCGTCCGCGTCTCGACGAAGTGATAGAAGATGACGAGCAGGACGATGATGACGCCGGCGATCGGGAACGAGGTTCCCGGGCGGCCGTTCGCGAACGCGATGGTCAGGATGGCCAGGGCCGCGACGACGGTCACCAGTCGGGCGATCATCACCCAGGCCGGGACCACGACGCCGCCACCCCTGAGGACCTTCCGGCGGCGGCGCACATCCCGGTAGATCACCGCGGCGATCGCGACGAGGCCGAGCGCCAACGTCGGGTTGTTGAAGCCCGTGTGCGGCCCCCAGTCGGGCAGGAAGCCGCTGCCGATCTTCACGATCTGCGGCGGGACCGGGACGCTCTGGCCGTTGCTGATGTGCTGGTCCAGCCCGCGGAACAACATCTGACCGGCCAGTGTCGTGATGAAGCCGGGGACCCCGATGTACGCGAGCCAGGCGCCTTGCCACATCCCGATGGCGGTGCCGACCGCCAGTCCGAAGAGGATGCCCCCCCACCAGGGGAAACCCCAGTCCTTGATGGACAGGGCGAGACAGATCCCGACGACCGCCGCCACCGAGCCCGGGGCCAGGTCGATCTGGCCCATGACGATGACGAACAGCATGCCCAGGGCCATCACCAGCACGTACGACCAGCCGATGATGATGTTCTGCAGGTTCTCCGAGTGCAGGGTCCGGCCGCCCGTCTGCCAGGCGAAGAACGCCATGATCAGAATCAAGAACCCGAACAGCGCGTACTGCCGCAGATTCGTACCGAGGAACTGTCTCAGTGCCTTCATTGTCTCTTCGTTCCTGCTCAGCTCGTGACGGTCTTGGATGAGGTTCAGGCGGCCGTGTCGGTCATCTGACGCATGAGCGACTCCTGCGTCGCGGTGCGTGCATCGGCCTCGCCCGTGATCCTGCCCTCGAACACGGTGTAGATGCGGTCGCACATTCCCAGCAGCTCGGGCAGCTCGGACGAGATCATGATGACGCCCTTGCCTTGATCGGCCAATTCATTGATCAGCCCATAGATCTCGTACTTCGCGCCGACGTCGATCCCCCGGGTCGGCTCGTCCAGGATCGCCAGCCTCGGTTCGGTGAACATCCACTTGGACAGCACGACCTTCTGCTGGTTGCCGCCGGAGAGCGTCGAGACGCCGACATCGACCGATGCGGCCTTGATGCGCATCGCCGTGCGGTACCGCTCGGCGGCGGCGGCCCGGGCGTCCAGGTCGATGACGCCGCGCTTCGAGATGCGGTCGATGCCGGCCGAGGCGATGGTGCCCTTGATCGTGTCGAGCAGGTTGAGGCCGAGCATCTTGCGGTCTTCCGGCACATAGGCGATGCCGTGCGCGATCGCCGACTTGACTGAGGTGACGACTACCTCGCGCCCGTCGATGAACATCTTGCCGCCGTGCCAGATGCCGTACGAACGGCCGAAGAGAGACCGGGCAAGCTCCGTGCGCCCGGCGCCCATCAGGCCCGCGAACCCGACGATCTCCCCCGCGCGAACGTAGAAGCTCGCGTGCTTGGTC
Source organism: uncultured Actinomycetota bacterium (assembly GCA_963769855.1). Taxonomy (GTDB): domain Bacteria; phylum Actinomycetota; class Actinomycetes; order Actinomycetales; family Cellulomonadaceae; genus Cellulomonas. The sequence goes on along the minus strand of CAVYNN010000008.1, from coordinate 445,819 downwards.
ACGAGGCGACCGGGCACCTGAGGGTGTTCCACCACCCAGTCGTGGACCTCGAAGAACGACTCACCGATGTGCGGCGTGTGGGCGGGGAACCGCGCCTCCATCGGCCGGCCGACCATGCCGCGGATCATCCGGTCCTCGGTGACGTTGCCATCGGCCACGGTCAACGTCTCGACGGTCTTGCCGTCCCGAAGGATCGTGATCGAGTCGGCGATCGCCGCGATCTCGTTCAGCTTGTGGGAGATCATGATGCTGGTCAGGCCGCGCGAGCGGAGCGACCGCAGGATGTTCAGGAGGTTGGTGGTCTCCTCCTCGTTGAGCGCCGACGTCGGCTCGTCGAGGATGAGCAGGCGGACATCCTTGGCCAAGGCTTTCGCGATCTCGACGAGCTGCTGATGGCCGACACCGATGTTCTTGATGGCGGTGTCCGGGTCGATGTCCAGGCCGACGCGGGCGAGCAGCTCGACGACGCGGCGCCGCGCCTCGATCCAGTCGATGACGCCGCGGGAGGCCACCTCGTTGCCGAGGAACATGTTCTCGGTGACCGACAGCTCGGGGATGAGCGCGAGCTCCTGGTGGATGATCGCGATGCCCGCGTGCTCGGAGGCCCGGATGTTGGCGAAGCGCATCTCCTGGCCCTGGAAGATGATCTCCCCCTCGTACGTCCCGTGAGGGTGGACGCCGGAGAGCACCTTCATGAGCGTCGACTTGCCGGCGCCGTTCTCGCCGCAGATCGCGTGGATCTCGCCCGCACGCACCGACATGGTGACGTCGTCGAGGGCCCGCACGCCTGGGAAACTCCTTGGTGATCGACCGCATCTCCAGGACGACCGGACCGTCCGCCATCTACATGCTCCCTCGCCGCGCTGCAAGCGTTAGCCACGTGTTCGATTTCGAACCCTAGGAGGACGGACTCGTCCCGTCAACTTCTGAACACATGACTGTGTCCATACCCGTATTAGTTTGAGACCGAAACGTCATCTGAGCGCAGTGCGTCGTGCAGCGCGAGCAGGCAGGCGCCCTGGACCTCGGCGACGTCGCCGAGGTCGGTCAGCGCGAAGTTCGTGTGCTCTGTCGCCGCCGGCAGCGCGCGCTGGCGCACGGAAGCGACCATCCCGTCGAGCAGCGGCCCGCCCCCACCGGCCAGCGGGCCGCCGAGCACGACGTCGTCGGGGCTGAGCAGGTTGCAGATCGGTGCCACAGCCAGGCCGAGCGCAACCCCCGCGTCGTACAGCAGCCGGTGCACCATGAGGTCGCCGCTCGAGCGAGGCCCGGACCACCTCGGACACGTCCCAGGACCGTCCCGGCCGGGTCCGGCCGAGGTCTCCGAGCAGCCGTCGCGTCGAGACGAGCGTCTCCAGGCAGCCGCGGTTGCCGCAGTAGCAGACCTCACCGTTGTCGACGACCGGGATGTGCCCGATCTCGCCCGTGATACCGGTCGTCGATCGGTAGAGCACGCCGTCGAACGACAGACCGGCACCGACCCCCGTGGCAACCTTGACGTAGATGAGGGTGTGAGCCCCGGCATGGGCGCCCGAGCCGAAGTGGGCCAGAGCGCCCAGGTTGGCGTCGTTCTCCAGCAGGACGGGCAGTCCCAGGGCTGCCTGCAGCGCGTCGTGCAGGTTCACGTTTGCCCAGTTCGGCAGCACGCTGGCCTGGACCACACGTCCACTGGCCGGTTCCAGCGACGCAGGGAGCGCCACCCCGCAGCGCAGCACCCGTGACCTGTCGACCTGGTTCTCCTCGAGCATGCGGTCGAGCATCTCGGCGGCCAGCGGCAGCGTCTCAAACGGCTCATGACCGGGCGACAACTGAACCAGCGACTCGCCGAACGACCGTCGAGCGGCATCCAGCCCAAGCATGCGCATGTGCGTCCGCCCGATGTCGATGCCGACGACGACCCGGGGGTCGGGCGCCAGGGAGACCTCGACGGAGCGGCGGCCGGAGCTGATCGTGGACGCGGTCGAGGCGAGCCCCGAGGCCTCGAGCTCCCGCACGATCGACGACACGGTCCCGGTCGACAGCCCCGTGGTGCGCGCCAGAGCCGCCTGGGTGCGCGGACCCTGCACACGCAGGGTGGCCAGGACGAGACCGATGTTGCGCTCGCGAAGCGCCTTCTGTGACCCGGTGTCACGAGGAGGCGCCGCGGCACGCGTCTTCGCGGGCATGGCCGCAAGATGTACTCCCGTGAACAGCCTGCGGTCAAGTCTTGAACGCAAGAGCCCCCGAAAGCGCCCCTAGCCGACGGCCGACAGCGACGTCTCGACCGGGCGCAGCGGTGGCTCGAACCGGGTCGCCCCGGTGATCGCCGCGATGATCTCCTCGTAGCTGGCCAGCTGGGCGTCGAACGAGCCGTTGTTGCGGCCGTGCCGCAGCACCTCGATCCGGTCGGCCACCGCGCGGACGTCGGTCATGTTGTGACTGATGAGGATGACGCCGAGGCCCAGGTCACGCAGCCGCTCGATGTGCGTCAGCACCTCCGCGGTCTGGACCACGGACAGCGCCGCGGTCGGCTCGTCGAGCAGCACCAGGCGTGGCTCGCCGATGAGCGTCCGGGCGATCGCCACGGTCTGCCGCTGCCCGGCGGACAGGTGCGACAGCGGCGTGCGGACGGACGGGATCCGGCTGGCGAGCTTGTGGAGCACCTCGCGGGCGACCTGCTCCATCCCGGCGTCGTCCCGGGCGAAGGTGCCGTGCACCTCGTGACCGAGGAACAGGTTCGCCGTCACGTCAAGGTTCTCGCACAGCGCGAGATCCTGGAACACCGTCGCCACGCCCAGCTCGTGCGCGGCGGACGGTGTCGGGATGGTGACCGCCTGGCCGGACATCTCGATGAAGCCCGAGTCGGGCTGGAGCACACCCGCGATGACCTTGGCCAGCGTCGACTTGCCCGCACCGTTGTCGCCGACCAGGGCGACCACCTCGTGCGCGTGCACGTCGAGGTCGACGCCGACCAGCGCCTCGACGGCGCCGAACCGTTTGCTGAGGCCGCGGAGCGACAGCAACGGGACCCGCGATGCGTTCATCGACTGCCCACCTGCTCTCCTTCGAACACGCAACAAGCCAGTGAATCCTGCTGACCCTCGACCGTCAACCGACCGCCACCTCGTCCTCCCCGTCGATCCGCACGGACACGTCGGCAGCCTGCAGCGCCAGGATCAAGGCGCCGACCACCTCGGACCGGGTGCCCAGCGCCGCGGGCACCACCTCGAGCGGTGCGATCTGGTTCAGCGGCACGCGGCGGCTGATCGCGTCCCGCATGGGTCCCAGCAGCAGCTCGCCCGTCTCGGCGAGCTCGCCGCCGACGACCACGATCTGCGGGTTGACCGCCTGGCCGAGGCCGGCGACCACCGCGCCGATCTGGGTACCGGCATCCGCGACGACCCGCGCGCAGCCCTGGTCGCCCTCCTTGGCGAGCTGGATGACGTCGCGCAGCGCGAGCGTGCCTCGGTTGGCCCGCAGGGCCCCCACCAGCGCCGCCGCGCCGACGACGGTCTCCAGGCAGCCTCGGTTGCCGCAGCCGCAGATCGCTCCGGCCGGATCGACCTGGACGTGGCCGATCTCACCCGCTGTTCCGGCGAACCCGCGGTGCACGCGCCCGTCGATGACGATGCCTGCACCGATGCCGTAGGACGCACGGATGTAGACGCTGTCCCGGTACGCCCGGGCCGCACCGAGGGTGCTCTCCGCGAGCGCGCCCAGGTTGGCGTCGTTGTCGACGAACACCGGCCGAGCGAGTCGCTTCGACAGGGTCTGGCCGAGGTGCACCTCGTCCCAGCCGCGCATGATGCCGCGCACAGAGATGAGCCCGGTAGCGGCGTCGACCGGCGCGGGGACGCCGACGCCGATGCCGGCAACCTCGTCGAGCGACGCGCCGACGCGCTCGAGCAGGTCGACGACCAGCAGTGCGGCCCGGTCCAGCGTCGTGTCGAACCGGTGGTCGTTCGGCAGCGGCAACGACTGCTCGGCGAGGATCTCGTGCGCGAAGTCGCCGAGCACGATCCGCAGGTGCCGATGACCGACCTGGATGCCCACCGCCAGCCCGACCCGGCGGGCCACCGTGACCATCTGGGCACGGCGCCCGCTGCGGATCGTCTGGGCGGTGTCGACCAGGCCAGCCCCGAGCAGCTCGCGGACGATCGTCGACACTGTCGCCGGCGACAGCCCCGTCGAGGCAGCCAGCTCGACCTGGGTCAGTCCGCCCCAGTGCTGCACCGTCTGCAGCACGAGGGTGCGGTTGGCCTCCCGCAACGACGACTGCGAACCCGCTGCCGCCGCTCTCTTCGCCACTCTGAAAGACCTTTGGTCGAGTTCCGGGCTGTGTTCGATCTGCGCCGGACCGGCTACTGTCCGGCGCGCCGCTTGCTGACCAGGTCGTAGGCCACGGCCATCAGCAGGACGAGGCCCTTGATCACCTGGGTCCACGACGGGTCGACGCTCATGATCGACAGCCCCTGGTTCAGCACGCCCATGACGAGCGCTCCGACGATAGCGCCGGAGATCCGGCCGATGCCGCCGGTGACCGCCGCGCCGCCGATGAAGCACGCAGCGATCGCGTCGAGCTCGTAGCCAGACCCGGCCGACGCGAGCGCGGTGCCGAGTCGCGAGGTGATGACGACCGCGGTGACGCCAGCCAGGGCGCCGATGTTGACGAAGAGCCAGAAGTCGACATGGCGGGTGTTGACACCGGACAGGCGCGCCGCCTGCCGGTTGCCGCCGATCGCGTAGATGTGCCGGCCGAACACGGTGCGCCCCATGATGAACGTGTAGATGACGATCAGCACGGCACAGATGATGAGCACGATCGGCAGGCCACCGGTCGAGCGGGACAGCAGCACGGACACCACGCCGATGCCGGCCGCGGCCAGCACGACCTTGGTGATGAAGACGCCGACCGCCTCGACCGCCAGGTTGTGCTTGCGGAGCGAGCGCCGCGCGCGCACCTGGGCGAACACGGTCACGACGATGAGCAGGACGCCGATCGCGAGCGTGACGATGTCGGCGTCGCCCAGGCGATGCAGGAAGTTGGGCACGGAGTTCGCCATGATCCCGTTGAACGTCATGTTCGTCACCGGCACGCTCTGGCCCACGATGGCCAACGCCAGGCCGCGGAAGATCAACATGCCGGCCAGGGTGACGATGAACGCCGGGATGCCGACGTAGGCCACCCAGAACCCCTGCCAGGCACCGATGAGGGCTCCGACGGCGATGGCGAGCAGGATCGCGGTGAACCAGCTGAAGCCCCAGTCGCGCATCGAGATGGCGACGATGCCGCCGACCGTCGCGACGACGGAACCGACCGACAGGTCGATGTGGCCGGCGATGATCACCATGACCATGCCGATGGCCAGGACCATCACGTAGGCGTTCTGGTTGACCAGGGCCGCCACGTTGTCCGGGTAGAGCAGCCGGCCACCGGTCAGGCCCTCGAACAACAGGATGATGACGACCAGCGCCGCGAAGATGCCGTACTGGCGGGCGTTGTCGCCGAGGCCGCTCATGCGCTCACGCAGAGAGGCGCGGCCCACGATCGCGCCGGGCTCGGTCGGCACGAGGTTGAGGTCGGTGCTCATCGGGTCGTCACTTCTTTCTCCATCGTCATGTACGTCATGAGAAGTTCCTGCGTGGCATCGGCCTTGGCAACCTCGCCGGTGACCCGGCCCTGGCTGAAGGCGTAGATGCGGTCACACGTGCCGATCAGCTCGGGCAGCTCGGAGGAGATGAAGATGACTCCCTTCCCCATGTCCGCCAGCCGCTGGATGATCACGTAGATCTCGTACTTGGCGCCGACGTCGATGCCGCGCGTCGGCTCGTCGAGGATCAGCACGTCGGGCTCGGCGTAGATCCACTTGCTGAGCACGACCTTCTGCTGATTGCCACCAGACAGCTTGCCGGCGAGCGCCGAGACGGTGGGCGTCTTGATGGCCAGCTCGCCGCGGTACCGCTCGGCGACCTTCGTCTCCTCGTTCCGGTCGACCACGCCGCGGCGGGACAGCTTGGACAGCGCCGCGGCCGAGATGTTGCGCTGCACAGTGTCGATGAGGTTGAGCCCGTACCGTTTGCGGTCCTCGGTCGTGTAGGCGATGCCATGCGCGATCGCCGCCTGCACCGTCGGCAGGTGAACCTCCTTGCCGTCCTTGAAGATGTGCCCGGTGGCGTTGATCCCGTAGGTGCGGCCGAACAGGCTCATCGCGAACTCGGTCCGTCCGGCGCCCATCAGGCCGGCCAGGCCGACGATCTCGCCCCGGTTGACCGTGATCGACGCGCCGTCGACAACCTTGCGGCTCTGGTCGATGGGGTGGAAGACGGTCCAGTCCTCGACCCGCAGCACCTCGTCGCCGACGTGGGACTCGTGCTCGGGGAACCGGTGGTCCATCGGCCGGCCGACCATGCCGCGGATCAGCTGCTCGTCGGTCACCGGCTCGGGGCCGTGGGTGTCGAGCGTCGCGATCGTCTGCCCGTCACGGACGATGGTCACGGTGTCGGCGATCGCGAGCAGCTCGTTGAGCTTGTGGCTGATGATGATCGAGGTGATGCCCTCGTTCTTGAGGTCGCGCAGCAGCGCGAGCAGGTGCTCGCTGTCCTCGTCGTTGAGGGCGGCGGTCGGCTCGTCGAGGATGAGCAGCCGCACCTGCCGGGACAGCGCCTTGGCGATCTCGACCAGCTGCTGCTTGCCGACGCCGATGTCGACCACGCGCGTCTCGGGACGCTCGGCCAGGCCGACCCGGTGGAGCAGCTCGGCGGCCTTCGCGTTGGTGGTGTGCCAGTCGATCACACCACCGCTGGCCTGCTCGTTGCCCAGGAAGATGTTCTCCGCGATCGACAGGTACGGGGACAGCGCCAGCTCCTGGTGGATGATGACGATCCCGATCCGCTCCGAGTCGCGGATGCTGCGGAAGGCGACGGGCTGCCCGTCGTAGACGATCTCGCCCTCGTACGTGCCGTGCGGGTAGACGCCGGACAGCACGTTCATCAGGGTCGACTTGCCGGCGCCGTTCTCCCCGCAGATCGCGTGGATCTCGCCCCGCTCGACCACGAGGTTGACGTCGTCGAGGGCGACGACGCCGGGGAACCGCTTGGTAATCCCGCGCATCTCGAGGATGTGGTTGGTCTCCATGTGCTTTCGTCCTGGTCGGGACCGGGCCGGCCGGACCGGCGGCGCGTCGTGCGCCGCCGGCCGGCCGTCACCGGTCGTGCCTCGTGGATCCTGCCCGGATCAGCTCAGGCCGAGGTCCTTCTTGGTCCAGAAGCCCGAGTCGACGAGCGCGGACTGGACGGTGTCCTTGGTCACGACCTCGGGGTCGAGGAGGTAGGACGGGACGTTCTTCACACCGTTGTTGTAGTCGGTCGTGTTGTTCACGTCGACCGTGGTGCCGTCGATGATCTGCTTGACCATCTTGGCAGCCTCGGCACCCAGCTTGCGGGTGTCCTTCCAGACGGTCATCGACTGCAGGCCGTTGAGGATGTTCACCGTGTTGGCGAGGTCGGCGTCCTGGCCCGTGAGGACCGGGTAGCTGGCGCCGGCGGTGTAGCCGGCGTTCTGCAGAGCCTTGGAGATGCCCAGCGCCAGCGAGTCGTTCGGGGACAGGACGACCTGCACCTTCTTGCCGCCGGTGTAGAACGAGTTCAGCCGGTTCTCCATCTCGGACTGGGCGGTGTCGGAGCCCCAGCCGAGGATGCCGATGGACTTCCAGCCGTCGACCGTCGTCGGCCACTTGCCGGAGACGGAGACGAGCTGGCCCTTGTCGACGTACGGCTTGAGCACGTCGTACGCGCCCTTGAAGAAGAAGGCCGCGTTGTTGTCGTCCGGCGAGCCGGCGAACGCCTCGAAGTTGAACGGGCCCTTGCCGTCCTTCAGGCCGAGCGCGGTCTCGATGAACTGGCCCTGCAGGGTGCCGACCTTCTGGTTGTCGAACGTCGCGTAGTAGTCGACGTTCGGCGTGTTGAGGATCAGGCGGTCGTAGGCGATGACCTTGATGCCCTTGGCCGCAGCCTTCGCCAGAGTCGGGGTGAGCGTCGTGCCGTCGATCGAGGCGATGACGAGCACCTTGGCGCCGTCGTTGATGCTGTTCTCGATCTGGGAGATCTGCTGGTCGTTCTTGTTGTCGGCGTACTGGAGGCTGACCCTGTAGCCGTCCGCCTCGAGCAGCTTCTGCAGGTCGGCGCCGTCACGGTTCCACCGGGGCAGCGTCTTGGTCGGCATGAACACGCCGATCAGCGGGCTGTTGGCCGCGCCCTTGGTGGCGGTGCCGCCGCCGCTGTTGCTGCTGCAGGCCGCCAGAGGCGTGACCACAAGCCCGAGGCCCACAGCTACCGCCGCGGCCTTCTTCCACGAAAATGACATCTTCGTCCGCTCCTGTCTCATCGTCCGGCCCCTGCAGCCGAGCCGGGGCCCCTGTGCCCCGCCCAGGGCCCGCTCTTCCGTGAGCACGACCCACCTGCATGTCCGGTGATGATTGGATTCAAGACCTGAAGGCTAGACGGGGCAAGGACCGTAACCAAATCGTGTTCCACGGATCTTCGCCGCCGCGTCACGCACGCTCACGCGGCCCCCGCGTTCGGTTGCCGAACCCATGCCGACGGTTCAGGCCCGGCGCAAGTCGGCCAGCGCGGCATGCACCACCGGGCCCTCGTCCGCCACCTCGACGACCTTGTCGCGGCTCGTCGCCCCGGTCACCAGCCACACCTGCCGGGGCCGCAGACCGAGCGCGTCGGCGACCGCGCGGAGCGCGGCCTCGGTCGCCGCCCCGTCCACCGCACGCGCCGTCACGGCGACGACGAGCCGGTCGCCGTGCGAGCCACCGACCCGCGTCCGGGACGCCCCTGGCCGGACGTGGATCGCGACGCGCACCGACCCATCCTGCCCCGCCCGATGGCGGACGAGGCGTCCCGTGCCCACCCGCTGGTCGCGGTCAGGCTCAGACCAGGCCGAGGGACGTCACCTGGGCGCGCTCGTCGACCAGCTCGGCGACCGACGCGTCGATCCGGGCCCGACTCGGCTCGTCGAGCTCGAGGTCCGGGACGATCGACCACGCGCCGCCGTCGGAGGTGACCGGGAAGGACGAGACGAGACCCTCCGGCACGCCGTACGAGCCGTCGGACACGACGCCGGCACTGGTCCAGTCCCCGGCCGGCGTGCCGTGCACCCAGCTGAACACGTGGTCGATCGCGGCGTTCGCCGCCGACGCGGCCGACGAGGCCCCGCGCGCCGCGATCACGGCGGCCCCGCGCTGGGCGACGGTCGGGATGAAGGTGTCGCGGACCCAGGCGTCGTCGCCGATCACCTCGCTCGCCGGGCGGCCGGCGATCGTCGCGTGCGTCATGTCCGGGTACTGGGTCGCGGAGTGGTTGCCCCAGATGGCGAACCGGCGCACGTCGGCCACCGTGGTCCCCGTCTTGGCTGCCAGCTGGGCCAGGCCGCGGTTGTGGTCCAGCCGGGTCATCGCGGTGAACCGGTCGCGCGGCACGTCCGGGGCGTGCGCGGCGGCGATGAGGGCGTTGGTGTTCGCGGGGTTCCCGACGACCAGCACGCGCACGTCGTCGGACGCGCCGGCGTTGATCGCGGCTCCCTGCGGACCGAAGATGCCGCCGTTGGCGGCCAGCAGGTCGCCGCGCTCCATCCCCGCGCTGCGCGGCCGGGCGCCGACCAGGAGCGCCACGCTCACGCCGGCGAAGGCGGCCACCGGGTCGTCGTGCAGGTCGACCCCGGCCAGCGCCGGGAAGGCGCAGTCCTCGAGCTCCATCGCCACCCCCTCGAGGGCACCGACGGCCTGCGGGATCTCCAGCAGGTGCAGCCGGACCGGGGTGTCCGGACCGAGCAGCTGGCCGGACGCGATCCGGAACACCAGCGCGTACCCGATCTGGCCGGCAGCGCCGGTGACGGTGACGTGGACGGGGGCGATGGTCACGGGTTCGTCTCCTTCGATCGACCGTGGGTGGTGCGGTTCAGCCGATGCGGGCGGCCAGGTTGTCGGACAGCACGCCGAGGAACTCCTCGGTGGTCAGCCACGCCTGGTGCGGCCCGACGAGCAGGGCGAGGTCCTTCGTCATCGCGCCGGACTCGACGGTCTCGACGACGACCTTCTCCAGGGTCGTGGCGAAGGCCGTGACCTCGGGCGTGGCGTCGAGCGCACCGCGATGCTTCAGGCCACCGGTCCAGGCGTAGATCGACGCGATGGGGTTGGTCGAGGTGGCCTTGCCGGCCTGGTGCTGGCGGTAGTGCCGGGTCACCGTGCCGTGCGCCGCCTCGGCCTCGACGGTCCGGCCGTCCGGGGTCATCAGCACCGAGGTCATCAGGCCGAGCGAGCCGAACCCCTGGGCGACGGTGTCGGACTGCACGTCGCCGTCGTAGTTCTTGCACGCCCAGAGGTAGCCGCCCTCCCACTTCATCGCGGAGGCGACCATGTCGTCGATCAGCCGGTGCTCGTAGGTCAGGCCCGCGGCGTCGAACGCCGCGCGGTACTCGGTCTCGAACACCTCGGCGAACAGGTCCTTGAAGGCCCCGTCGTAGGCCTTGAGGATCGTGTTCTTGGTCGACAGGTACACCGGGTAACCGCGCTGCAGCCCGTAGGCGAACGAAGCGCGCGCGAAGTCCTTGATCGAATCGGTGAAGTTGTACATGCCCATCGCGACGCCGCCGCCCTCGGGGTAGGCGACGACCTCCCGGCTGATCGGCGCGCCGCCGTCGGCAGGCGTGAACGTCAGGGTGAGCGTCCCGGCGCCGGGGACCTTGAAGTCGGTGGCCCGGTACTGGTCGCCGAAGGCGTGCCGGCCGATGACGATCGGCTTGGTCCAGCCCGGCACGAGCCGCGGGATGTTGGCGATGATGATCGGCTCGCGGAAGACGACCCCGCCGAGGATGTTCCGGATGGTCCCGTTGGGGCTCTTCCACATCTTCTTCAGGCCGAACTCGGCCACGCGCGCCTCGTCGGGCGTGATCGTCGCGCACTTGACGCCGACCCCGTGCTCCTTGATGGCGTTCGCCGCGTCGACCGTCACCTGGTCCTCGGTGGCGTCCCGGTTCTCGATCGACAGGTCGTAGGTGAGCAGGTCGACGTCCAGGTAGGGCAGGATCAGCCGGTCCTTGATGACGTGCCAGATGATCCTGGTCATCTCGTCGCCGTCGAGCTCGACGACCGGACCGGCCACGGTGATCTTGGCCATCTGCGCTGGGCCTCCTCGGCACGCCGGGTGGCCGGGCTGATGCCCGGTCCGCGGGACAGATTACTCGACATCAAGATACTTTCCTGCGCCGCTCCACGCACGGCGCGACCTGTCATGCTGAGAGCACTACCTTTCCGCGAGACAAGGACGGGCCATGTCCCTGCAGCACCCCCTGCCCGATGGCGACCCGCTCGCCGCGTCCGACGAGGCCACGACGGCGTACCTCGTGACGCAGGACGACGAGGAGTCGCGCCTCGACGAGCCGGAGGTCGTCGGGCCCGGCCTGCTCGCGCGCGCCGGAGCCGAGCTGTTCGGAACGTTCGTCCTCGTCTTCGCCGGGGTCGGGACGCTGCTCTACTCGCAGTACACCAACGTCGGCGGCACGCTGGCGGTGGCCGCCGCATTCGGCATCGCCGCCGCGGTGGCGATGGCGACCGCGGGGCGCGCCTCGGGTGGGCACTTCAACCCGGCGATCACGCTCGGTGCCGCCGTCACGGGCCGGCTGTCCTGGGCCGACCTGCTGCCCTACTGGCTGGCCCAGCTGATCGGCGGCGCGCTCGGCTCGGCCGTGCTGTTCCTCACCATCCCGACCGGGCTCGGCCCGCTGCTCGGCAAGACCGACGACAAGCGGGACCTGATGGGCGGTGCAGCGAACGGGTTCGGCCCGCACTCGCCGCTCGCGCACCTGCTGGCGACCCAGGGGGTGACCAGCGCGGTGACGTTCTCGCTCGCTGCGGCGCTCCTGGTCGAGGTGGCGGCGACCGGGATCCTGGTCGCGGTCTTCCTGGCGGCGACGCGCCGTGGCGCCGCCGAGCCGCGCGCACCCTTCGTGGTCGGGATGGCCCTGGCGATGCTGATGCTCGTCGCGCTCCCGGTGACCAACGCGTCGCTCAACCCGGCCCGGTCCACCGCGATCGCGATGCTCGCCCCGTCGTGGGCACTGTCCCAGCTCTGGCTGTTCTGGGTCGCCCCGCTGCTCGGAGCGGGGCTCGCCGCTCTGCTCTACCGGGCGTTCGCCTCCCCGATCACGATCGGCGGCGCGCTCGGGACCGAGGACGCCGAGGCGCTCGACGAGGACGAGACGCTCCCGGTCATCATCGGCTGACCTGCTGGCACCGGTCGTCGGGCCGGGCCTCGTCGTTCCTGTTGAGCTAGGCGGGACGCAGGGGCTGCCCTGGGTCGGCGACGGCGACGCGGTCGACCCGGGGCAGCTCCGCGCCGGTGAACAGCCGGCGCGCCGCGCCGACGTCACGCGGGCGGTCCACGACGAGCACCGCGCTCGCCCGGTCGCCGGCCAGCCAGAGCGCCGCCCAGCCGCTGCCGGACGACGGGTCGCCCCGCAGCACCAGCTCGTCGGTGCGACCCGGCACGCCGAACATCGCCAGCTCGTGGCCGAGCTGGGTCGAGAACACGTAGGGCGCCGGGTCGTCGTCGGGTGACGGCACCGGATGGTCCAGCAGGTGCCCGACGAGGGCTCGCGGCCCGCGCAGCGCGCCGTCCCAGTGACCGCCGGGAACGGTGCCGTGCCGCGGCGACCAGCGCGAGGCCACGTCCCCGACGGCCCACAGCCCGGGGAGCTCCCGCCGCACGGAGGCCAGCGCGCCGGTGCCGTCCCGCACGGCGAACACCGGGCGGCCCGGGAGTGGCGCCGGGGGGCGCTGCGGCTCGACCGGTCCGAGCACCCGGTAGCGGTGGCCGACCTGGACGGCACCGGCGTCGTCCAACGGCACCGCGCCGGCCAGCCACGCCGTCGACGGGCGCGCGCCGACGGCCGCCAGCACCACGTCGGCCGGCACCGTCGTGCCGTCGGCCAGGTCGACGCCGTCCGGCCGGACCGCGGCGACGTGCGCGCCGGTGAGCAGCGTCACCCCGGCCTCCTCGTACCACCGCGCGGTGAACGCCCCGACTCCCTCGCCCAGCGCCGCGGACAGCGGCGCGGCGGCCGCCTCGACCACCGTCACCCGGTGCCCGGCGGCGGCCGCGACCGTCGCGACCTCGGCGCCGATCCATCCGGCCCCGACCACGACGAGCCGGGCAGAGCGGGTCAGGGCGGTCCGCAGGCGGTCGGCGTCGGCCGCCGTGTGCAGCGTCAGGGCCGCCTCCCAGCCGGCCACGCGCACCGCGTGCGCGCCGCTGGCCAGCACGACGTCGTCGGCGGTCAGCGGCCCGTCGTCGGTCAGCACCACCGGCCGAGGGCCGTCCAGCCGCAGCCCACGAGCCGGCAGGTCGAGCCGGACCTCGTCGGCCAGCGTCGCGAGGTCCACGCCGATCTCGTCGGACAACCACGCCGGCGCGCGGCGGTCCAGCAGGTGCTTGGACAACGGGGGCCGGTCGTACGGCGGCAGCCCCTCGGCGCCGAGCACCCGGATCCGCCCGTCGAAGCCGGCCTCGCGCAGCTCGGCGACGGTCTGCGCGCCGGCCAGCCCGGCACCGACCACGACGACGTCACGGCCTGCCGGTTCGCTCATCCGGTCACGGTAGCCTGGCGCGCGGGAGGCGTGGGATGAGTGAGCGGCCGGCGGGCGCGACGCGGCGCAGCGGGTCGCACTGGGTGGTCGGCGGCGGCCTGGTGGCGACCGTCGTCGTCGGGGTCCTCACGGACGCCCGGATCGGCTCGTTCGCCCTGGCCGCCGTGCTGACCGTCGCCGCCGTGGTCCGGGGGGTGTGGCCCGAGCCCGGGCCGGAGGCGCTCGTCGCGCGGCGGCGCTGGCTGGACGTCACCCTGCTCGGCCTGCTGGCGGTCGCCGTCGGTGTGCTCGCCACCATCGTGCCCGGCGCCGGCTGAGGTCCTTCGCCGTCCCGGCGCAGCGCGAGCCCACCGCGGTCCCGTCCGGGAGTCAGTGCAGGAAGTGACGGGTGCCGGTGAGGTAGAGCGTCACGCCGGCCGCCTGCGCGGCCGCGACGACCTCGTCGTCGCGAACCGAGCCGCCCGGCTGGACCACCGCCCGCACACCTGCGGCGAGGAGCACCTCCAGGCCGTCGGCGAACGGGAAGAACGCGTCGGAGGCGGCCACCGCACCGGCCGCCCGCTCGCCGGCCCGGTCGACCGCGAGCCGGCAGGAGTCGACCCGGTTGACCTGCCCCATCCCGACACCCACCGAGGCGCCGCCCTTCGCGAGCAGGATCGCGTTGGACCGCACGGCGCGCACCGCGCGCCAGGCGAACGCCAGGTCGGCCAGCGTCGCCTCGTCGGCCGGCGCGCCGGCGGCGAGCGTCCAGGACGCCGGGTCGTCCCCCGGGGCGTCGATCGCGTCGACCGTCTGCACCAGCATGCCGCCGGCGATGTCCCGGGTGACCAGACCGCCCGTGGGCGGGGTGTCGACGACCAGGAGACGGACGTTCTTCTTGCGCTCGAGCAGCTCACGGGCGTCGTCGTCGAAGCCCGGGGCGACGACGACCTCGGTGAACACCGGGGCGATCTGCTCGGCGGCGGCCAGGGTGACCGGCCGGTTCGCCGCGATGACGCCGCCGTACGCCGAGACCGGGTCGCACGCGTGCGCCTTGGCGTGGGCCTCGGCGACGTCGGCGCCGATCGCGATGCCGCACGGGTTGGCGTGCTTGATGACCGCCACCGTCGGGACGTCGCCGTGGTCGTGCGCGGCACGCCAGGCCGCGTCGGCGTCGACGTAGTTGTTGTAGCTCATCGCCTTGCCGTGCAGCTGCGTCGCCTGGGCAAGGCCCCGCGGGCCGTCCCCGTCGGTGTAGAGCGCGGCACGCTGGTGCGGGTTCTCGCCGTAGCGGAGCACCGCGGCGCGGTCCCAGGTCGCACCGATCCACGCCGGGAACCCGGTGTGCTCGCCGTCCACCTCGTCGGTGGTGGTCGCGACGTTGCCCATCCAGGAGGCGACCGCGACGTCGTAGGTCGCGGTGTGGACGAACGCCTGGGCGGCCAGGCGGGTCCGCTGGGCCAGCGTGAAGCCACCGGCGTGCACCGCCTCGACCACCGCGCCGTAGGTCGCCGGGTCGACCACCACCGCGACGCTCGGGTGGTTCTTGGCCGCGGCCCGCACCATCGACGGGCCGCCGATGTCGATCTGCTCGACGCACTCGTCGACCCCGGCCCCGGCCGCGACGGTTGCCGTGAAGGGGTAGAGGTTGACCACCACGAGCTCGAACGGCGACACGCCCAGCTCGGCCAGCTGCGCCAGGTGCTCCGGCCGGCGGGTGTCGGCGAGGATCCCCGCGTGCACCCGGGGGTGCAGCGTCTTGACCCGCCCGTCGAGGCACTCGGGGAAGCCGGTGAGCTCCTCGACCCGGGTCACCGGGACCCCGGCGGAGGCGATGTTCGCCGCGGTCGAGCCGGTGGAGACGATCTGGACGCCGGCGGCGTGCAGGGCGATGGCGAGGTCGGTCAGGCCGGTCTTGTCGTAGACGGACACGAGCGCCCGGCGGATCGGCCGGCGCCCTTCGGGGTCGGCGTCGGCCGGGGCGGCGGGGGGAGGTGAGGCGTGCGACACGGGGCGGCTCCTGGGTCGGGCGCACCGGGCGGCGCGCTGCGGTGGACCCAGGCACCCAGGCGTCCGGTGCGTTCTCGGGTGGTGCTCGGCCGCTCCCCGGTGGTCAGTCCCACCTCACGCCAGTCACGGTCGCGGCCATCCTAACCGGCGCCGAGGGTCACCTTCCTGCCGTCGAGCGTCAGACCCTCGCGCACGATCCGCCCGACGACGTCGACGAGCAGGATCCGCTCGGCGACCTTGATCCGCTCGTGCAGGCTGGCCTCGTCGTCGCCGTCCTGCACGGGGACCGCGACCTGGGCGACGATCGGCCCGGAGTCGACGCCGGCGTCCACGACGATCACCGAGCAGCCGGTGACCTTGACCCCGTGGGCCAGTGCGTCGCGGACCGCATGGGCGCCCGGGAAAGCCGGTAGCAGCGCCGGGTGCGTGTTGACCACGCGGCCGCCGAAGGCACCGAGGAAAGCCGGCCCGACCAGCCGCATGAACCCCGCGAGCACGATGAGGTCCGGGTGGAACGCGGTGACCGCGGCGGTCAGGGCGCGGTCCCAGGCCGCCCGGTCGGGGAACTCGGTCAGGGTGACGGTGGCGCGCGGCACCCCGGCCTGCCGGGCCCGGTCGAGGGCTCCGGCGCCGGGTCGATCGGTCACCACGCCGACGACCCGGGCGCCGAACGAGGGCTCGTCGTGCGCGGCGAGCAGGGCGCCGAGGATCGAGCCGGAGCCCGACGCCAGCACCACGACGCGGCCCGACGACCGGGTGTGGGCATGCGGCGAAGGGGCGGGCGGCACGGGCACGACCCTAACCGGGTCGTCCCCGCCGCCCCGCGTCGTGGCGGAGAATGCGGGGGTGAGCAACCCGTACGCGCCGCCGGAGGACCGGCCGCGGGAGTCCGCGCAGGTCGACACGGAGACCCGCGGCGGCCCGACGCCGGGTCCGGACGGGCCGCCCGACGTGCTGGGCCCGGCCGGACCGCCCGACGTGCTGCGCCCGGCCGAACCGGAGGATCCGGCGCGCCAGGCTGTGCCCGAGGGGCCGGCGCCGAGGACGGGCACGCCGTACGCAGGGCCTGCAGCCCTGTCGGATCGCTCGCCCGCGGGGGTGCCCTACGAGCGCCTGCCCGGATCGCGGTCGCAGAGCCCCGCCGCGGACCCGAAGGACGTCCGACGCCTCGCCGTCCTGGTCCGCACGACCACCCTGCTGGTGGTCCTCACGCTGCTCGTCGACCTGCTGCCGTTCCCCTGGTTCGTGGCGGCTGCGGCCCTCGCCGCCGCCGGGCTGGTCGTCGGCGGCCGGGCACTGGTGGTCGCGGCGCGCACCCACCAGCGCACTCCCCGTGCCGCGGTCATCCTGCTGGTCGTGCTGGCCGTGATCGGCCTGACCCGGCCCGGCGCAGCGCTGCTGACCTGGGACGCCGAGTCGCAGTACGCGCACTGCCAGTCCGGCGCGCTGACGCTGCAGGCGCGGAACGCGTGCCTCAGTCAGTATCAGCAGGCGCTCGACGACCGCGCGGCTGCGCTGACCCACCGGACGCCGTGACGTCGCGCGGGCGGTGCATGCTGGACCGCACCGCCTGCCGCACCAGCCGCTCCGCCGGCACCGCCACCGCCGCGGCACCCAGCGCCGCACCGGCCGCGGCCAGCCCACCGACCACCCAGACCGCTGCCCCGACCGCCGCCATCCGTCCGGTGCCGAGCGCACCCCCGGCTGCGGCCACGCCGGTGGTGACCAGCAGCCCGGCGACGATCCCGGCGACGCCCGCGGCGGCCGCCGGTTCCCACACCCGTCCGGCCACCAGCCGCCGGTGCACCACGGCGCCGGCCACCAGCCCGGCGAGGACGAGCAGCACCGGAGCCAGCCGCGAGGGGCCGCCGGCCAGCACGCCGGTCGGCAGGGCACCGAGCAGCGGCACGGCCGGCAGGGGCCCGGCCAGAACGGCATCCGGGCCGAAGTGCGAGCCGGCACCGACGGCGAACCCGGGCCCGGCGAGCCACGCGGCCGCCCACCCGACGAGGTTCGGCACGTAGCCGAGCTCGCCGACCGCCAGCACCACGCCGCCGATCGTGTCCAGACCCAGGCCGCGCACGACGCCCACCACCTGGTCGCGTTCGGCCAGCACCCAACCGGTGACGGTGAGCGCGGCGAGCAGCGCAAGGACGCCGGCGGCCACGACGCCGGCGACGGCACCGGAGCGCAACCAGTCCGGGAGGCGCGACCACGGCCGCCGCACCTGCTGGCGCAGGCCGCCGGCGTCGCCCCGGCGGAGCATGCCCGCGCCCAGCCCGGCCGCTCCGACCAGGACCGCCCCGGTCGCGGCGCGGACCGCGTGCCCGGCGGTCATCTTGTCGGTCAGCGCCACGGCCACGACGAGCACGACGTACGTGCCCAGTGCGGCCAGGAACGCCGACGGCACCGGCCGGGCCGACCGTCGGGCAGACGCGTACGCCGTGTACCAGGCGATCGCGGTGAGGCCCAGCGGGACCAGCGTCACCGCGCCGAGCGGCACGCCGTGGGCGAGCAGCCACAGCCCGGCGCCGATCTGCACGGACCGGGTCCACGGCACGCCGACGTTCGACGGGTCCGCGGACGTGACGACGAACACCGCGACCGCCGGCACCACCGCCACCGCGAGGGACAGCATCACGGCCTGCACGGCGGCCAGCACGCCGGACACCCAGGGCAGCCCACCGTCGAGCGGGCTGTGCTCGCGGGAGGGCGGCGGCGCGACGCCGATGACGCGGCGGGTCGCGGCCGTGCCCGGCCGAACAGGGGTGCTCACCGCCCCATCGTCCGGTGCGGTGGTGCCCGCCCGGGTCAGGCCGGGCGGCGCGTCGCCAGGATGGAACGGGCCAGCGCGGCGGTCTCGGACGGCGTCCGGCCGACCCTGACGCCGGCGGCCTCGAGCGCCGCCTTCTTCGCCGCGGCCGTGCCGGACGAGCCCGACACGATCGCCCCGGCGTGGCCCATGGTGCGGCCCTCCGGAGCGGTGAACCCGGCGACGTAGCCGATCACCGGCTTGGTCACGTGCGCCGCGACGAACGCCGCCGCCCGCTCCTCGGCGTCGCCGCCGATCTCGCCGATCATGACGATCAGCTCGGTCTCCGGGTCCGCCTCGAACGCCGCAAGGGCGTCGATGTGCGTGGTGCCGATGATCGGGTCGCCGCCGATCCCGATGGCGGTGGAGAAGCCCAGGTCGGACAGCTCGTACATCATCTGGTACGTCAGCGTGCCGGACTTGCTGACCAGGCCGATCGGCCCCGGCCCGGTGATGTCCGCCGGGATGATCCCGACGTTCGACCGGCCGGGGGTGATCAGGCCCGGGCAGTTCGGCCCGATCAGCCGCACGCCCTTGGCCTGCGCGTACGTGAAGAACTCGGCGGTGTCCGCGACCGGGACGCCCTCGGTGATGACGACGACGAGCGGCACGCCCGCGTCGACGGCCTCGACCACGGCGTCCTTGGTGAACGCGGGCGGGACGAAGACGACGGACACGTCCGCACCGGTGGCGGCGACGGCGTCCGCCACGGTGCCGAACACCGGCACGTCGCGACCCGGGAAGGCGACCACCTCGCCGGCTTTGCGCGGGTTGACACCGCCGACGATGTCGGTCCCCGAGGCGAGCATGCGGGTGGTGTGCTTGGTCCCCTCGGACCCGGTCATGCCCTGGACGATGACCTTGGACTTCTCGGTCAGGAAGACGGCCATGTGGCTTCTGCGCTCCTCGGGTCTCAGGCGGCTGCGGCTGCGAGCGCGGCGGCGGCGTCGGCGCCGCCGTCCATCGTCTCGGCCAGGGTGACGAGCGGGTGGCCGGCGGCGGCCAGGATCGCGCGGCCCTGGGCGACGTTGTTGCCGTCGAGGCGGACGACGAGCGGCTTGGCGGCCTCCTCGCCGAGCATCTCGAGCGCCGCGACGATGCCGCGGGCGACCTCGTCGCACGCGGTGATGCCGCCGAACACGTTGACGAACACGGACTTGACCTGGGGGTCGGACAGGATGATGTCCAGACCGTCGGCCATCACCTGGGCCGAGGCCCCGCCGCCGATGTCGAGGAAGTTCGCCGGCTCGGACGCCGCCGTGCTGCTCCCCGGCGTAGGCGACGACGTCCAGCGTGCTCATGACGAGCCCGGCGCCGTTGCCGATGACGCCCACCTGGCCGTCGAGCTTGACGTAGTTGAGGTGCTTCGCCTTGGCACGGGCCTCGAGCGGGTCCGCCGCCGCCTGGTCGACGAGGTCGGCGTGGGCCGGCTGGCGGAACGCCGCGTTGTCGTCGAGGGTCACCTTGCCGTCCAGGGCGAGGACGCGGCCGTCCGTGGTGAGGACCAGCGGGTTCACCTCGACGAGCGTGGCGTCCTCGTCGTCGTACACCGCCCAGAGCCGCTCGAGCACGCGGGCGACCTGGGGTGCCAGCTCCGGGCCGAACCCGGCCGCCTGGACGATCTCGTCGGCCTTCGCCGCGTCGATCCCGACCAGCGGGTCGACCGGGACGCGGGCCAGCGCCTCGGGCCGCTCGACGGCGAGCTGCTCGATCTCCATGCCGCCCTCGACGCTCGCCATCGCCAGGTAGCGGCGCTCGGAGCGGTCCAGCAGCAGGGAGACGTAGTACTCGGCGTCGATGTCCGCGCCGAGCGCGACGAGCACCCGGTGCACGGTGTGGCCCTTGATGTCCATCCCGAGGATCTGCCCGGCGACCTGCTCGGCCTCGTCGGGCGTCCGAGCGAGCTTGACGCCGCCGGCCTTGCCGCGGCCACCGGTCTTCACCTGCGCCTTGACCACGACGAGGCCGCCGGACGCGAGCAGCTGCTCGGCCGCGGCGCGCGCCTGCGCGGGGGTCGTGGCCACGATGCCGTCCAGCACGGGCACCCCGTGCGCGGCGAACAGGTCACGTGCCTGGTACTCGAACAGGTCCACCCTCGCGGTCCTCTCGTCGGCCCCGGGCGGCGTCTTCGTACAGCGCCGCGCGGCTCGATCGTAGCCGGATTTGTCGATGTCGAGACATCGCCGGGGTGCGTCGGCGGGCGCGCGGGGCGAGGGTGGTGGCGTCCCGGCACCAGCTCGAGCGACCCGACACCCGATGGAGCACACGATGTCCGAGCAACCCGACACCCTCGACCTGTTCGGCTGGGTGGAGATCGGCAGCACCGACCTCGATGCCAGCGCCGCCTTCTACTCGGCCGTGTTCGGCTGGCAGGTGACGCCGTTCGCCGACGGCTACCTGGTGGCGCTGTCCCGCGGGCGCCAGGTCGGCGGTTTCTACCGATGGGCCGAGCCGGTCCCCGACGGCATCCGGGTGTACGTCACGGTGGTCGACCTGGAGGGCACGCTGGCGCGGGTCACCGCGCACGGCGGCACCGTGCTGCACGAGCGCACCGAGATCGGGCCGGACCAGGGCTGGTGGGCCGACTTCCGGGACCCGGCCGGCACGCTGCTGGGCGTCACGACGATGGCCCCCCCGGCGGCCTGAGAACCCGGCCTGGCGTGCCGCGGGCAGGCAGGCTCAGGCCGGGCGCGCGGCGAGACGGACCAGCACCGGCAGGCCGTACACCCAGGCGTTGCCGCGCTCGACGACCGCGCCGGACCCACGCAGCGCCCGTGCGACGTGCCGGGCCGGACCGCGCATCTCGACGACGAGCACCGTGCCGGCCGGCGCCAGCACGCGGCTCAGCTCGCCGAGGCCCGCCTCCAGGTCCAGCCAGTGGTGGATCGTGACGACAGCCGTCACCACGTCGGCGGAGGCGTCCGGCAGCGGGAGGGCCGCAGCGTCCCCGACGAGTGCCCGACCCCGGCCATCCGGTGCAGCCACCGCGAGGCGATCCGTCGCCAGCTCCACCATGCGCTGCGAGGCGTCGACGCCGGTCACGGTCACGTCCGGGCGCAGCTCGGCCACCCGGGCCAGCAAGGTGCCGGGACCCGAGCCCACGTCGACGTGCCGCCCGCGGGGAGGCAGCAGGTCGGCGACCTGGCGGGCGAGGCGCTCGTGCATGCCGCGCATCAGGCGCGCGTGGGCGTCGTAGCGGTCCGCGGCCGCGCCGTCGAAGGTCTCCAGCCACTCGTGGTCCCGTCGGTGTCCCCGCACGCCGTCCCTCCGTCCTGCCCGTGCCTCGTCGGGCGCGCCCGCCCGTCGCCGGACGCACCATCTTCACCCGTTCCCCTGTGGGGGTCACGTCGGGGCAGTCCTTCGCCGGCTTCGTCAACTTGGGTTGACAGAGTGAGGCGTGTCAACCTACATTGACAGCCATGTCCAGCGACCTGATGTCCGCAGCCGCGGGCGACGACCCCGCCGAGGGGTTGCGCGCGGTGCGTTCGCTGCGTGTGCTGGCCGACCGGCTGGAGGCGCTGCACGTCGAGCGCGCCCGCCGCCTCGGCTGGCCGTGGCAGCACATCGCCGACGTGCTCGGCGTGACGCGGCAGGCGGTCCACAAGAAGTACGGGAAGAGGTTCCCCTGATGTTCGAACGGTTCACCCGCAGCGCCCGCGAGGCCGTCGTGTGGGCGCAGGAGCTCGGCCGCCGCGACGGCGTCGACCAGATCGAGTCCGGCTACCTGCTGCTCGGTGCCACACACGAGACCTCGTCCGTCGCAGCGCGGGCCCTCGCCAGGCTGGGCGTCGAGGCGGGCTCGCTCGCCGAGTGCGTCCGTTCCCTCGACGCCGACGCCCTCGACGCGGACGCCCTCGCCGGCATCGGCGTCGACCTGGCAGCCGTGCGCGCCCAGGTCGAGGCCACCTTCGGCCCGGGCACGCTCGACACGCCGGCAGCCGAGCCGGTGCGGCGTGCGCGCTCCGGCGCACGCCGAGGTCACATCCCCTTCGACCCGGCCGCGAAGAAGATGCTCGAGCTCGCGCTGCGCGAGTCGATCCGGTTCAAGAGCAAGGGCATCGACACCGGCCACCTGCTGCTGGCCGGCGCTCGCCTTGACGGTGCGACGGCACAGCGCGCGCTCGCCTGGTTCGGTCACGACCGCACGGCCATCGAGGCCGCGGTCGTCGCCACCTGGGCCGAAGACAGCCCGGAGTAGTGGCGTGCTCCGGCGTCAGTCCGCGCTGGTCAGCCGCAGGGTCTTGAGCCGGGCGGTCGCGAGCCACGCCGCACCGAGGGTCACCACGACGAGCAGGGTCACCCCGGCCGACACGCTCACCGCGGACTGGACACCCCAGCTCGCCGCGTCGGCGGCGCTGAGCATGTGCTCGGCCGGCGCCAGGGCCCACTGGCGCACGGACACGTCGCGGACCCCGGGCACGTAGCCGCCGAGCACCGACTCCCAGAGCAGCGCGTAGAGCAGGCCGACGACCACCGCGTTGCGGGTCAGCACGGACAGCGCGACGAAGATCGTCGTGTAGGCGATCCCGGCGAGCAGCGCGGCCACCCCGTACGCCCCGGTGAGCTGCCCGCGCACGTCGCCGGCGATCGCGGCGCCTGCCGCGATCGGCACGACGGCGAACACGACGGTGGCCGCCAGCGCCACCGCCAGCTTGGACGCCAGGATGCGCCACCGGGGCACCGGCTTGGCCAGCAGGTACACGATCGACCCGTCGTCGATCTCGGGGCCGATCACGCCGGTGCCGATGAGCAGGCACATCAGCGGCAGCAACGTGCCCATGGCGAAGTTGCCGGTCAGTCCGGCCGACGCACCGGGCTGCGCGTGCGACGCCCAGCGGGTCAGCACCGCGAGGCCGAGCAGCAGCACGGGCAGGACGATCAGCAGCAGCGACCGGCGGCGACCGAGGAGGCCGCGCACGGTCAGCTGCACCACGACGGCGTTCATCGGGCCACCAGGTAGGCGAAGACGGACTCGAGGGACTCGTCCGTGGGTGACACCTCGTGCAGCTGCACGCCGGTGCTCCGCGCCAGGCGCGGCAGTGCGTGCACGAACCGCCCGAAGTCGGAGGTCTGGACGGCGAGCGTGCCGTCGGCCAGGGTCACGCCCTGGACGCAGCCGTCCGCGACGAGCGCCGCCGCCAGCCGGCGGTCGTCGCTCGACGCGATGACGTACTGGTGCGGTCGCTCGGTCATCAGCCGGCGGATCCGCCGGTAGTCGCCGGACGCGGCGTGCCGCCCGGCGACGAGCACCTCGATGGTGTCGGCGATCTGCTCGACCTCTTCGAGGATGTGGCTGCTGAACAGCACGGTCCGGCCGTCCCCGGCAAGCCGGCGGAGCAGGTCCATCAGGTGCAGCCGCTGGCGCGGGTCCATGCCGTTGAACGGCTCGTCGAGCAGCAGCACCGACGGGTCGTGCACCAGCGCGGTCGCCATCTTGATCCGCTGCTTCATGCCCTTGGAGTAGGTGGCGATCGCCCGGTCGCTCGGCTCGACCATGTCGACGAGCTCGAGCGCGCGCCGTGCGGCCGCCCCGGCGTCGGGCAAGCCGTGCAGCCGGGCGTTGGCGAGGAGGAACTGGGCGCCCGTGACCATGTCGTACATCGCCTCGGCCTCGGGGACCATGCCGACCGAGCGGTAGATCTCCGGGTTCTTCCACACGGCGCCGTCGTCCAGCGTCACGGTGCCGGCCGACGGGGCGAGGAAGCCGCCCATCATCGAGATCAGCGTGGACTTGCCGGCACCGTTCGGCCCGAGCAGGCCGGTGATGCCGGGCCCGATCCGCATCGTCACGTCGTTGACCGCCACCACGTTGCCGTACCAGCGGGACACCTGGTCCAGGGCGATGGTGCTCACAGCGCGCCCACCTTCCCGTAGCGGCGGCGCAGCAGCAGGCCGCAGGCCCCGACGAGGACGACGTACACCAGCGCGAAGAGGGCCACCTGGGCGCCACCGGTCGGGGCGAACTGAGCGACGGCCGGAGCGACCCCGAGCACCCACCCGGCGATCCCGTCGACGAGCCGGAACGGGTCGATCGCGCCGGCCAGGACGGCCAGGTCGGTCGAGCCCTGGCTCTGGGCGATGCCGGACAGTGCGAACGAGACACCGCTGACGACGAGCAACGTGGTGATGACCGCCGCCACGCCGAGCCCTCTCCGGGGTGTGAACGCCGAGATCGCCACCCCGATGGCGGCCAGCAGCACGGCCAGCAGCAACGATGCCAGCAGTCCCCCTGCCCAGCCGGCGAGCTGGTGGCCCACCGGCAGCTTGGCCAGCAGGGCGCCGACGAGCAGCAGCGTCTGCGGCAGCACCATGACGCCGAAGAGGGCGATCGTCAGGCCGCCGTACCGGGCCCACACGTAGTCGGTGCGCAGCATCGGCCGGGACAGGTACAGCGGCATGACGCCGAACCTCAGGTCACGGGACACCGCGTACGGCGCGGCGAGCGCCGCGAAGAGGCCGATCGGCAGCTGGAGCCGGCTGAGGTACTGCGTGTAGGAGATCGGCAGGTCCCGGGCGCCGGTGAGCAGCGTCACCAGGGCGACGATGAGGGGCGGTGCGACGAGGATGCCGACCAGGATCCACGGCATCACCTTCGACCGCGCCGGTCGGCCCAGCCCGAAGATGCCGCGCAGGGTGTCGACCAGCAGCGACCGGCCGATCCAGCCGCGGCCGAACCGCTCCCCGGTGTAGTGCCGGAAGCCGATGTCGTGGATGACGTCGCCGCTCATCGGGTCACCTCCGCGAACATCTCGGTCAGGTGGTGCCGGCGTCGTTGCATCCGGACCAGGCCGACGCCGAGCTCGGCGACGGCGGCCGGAACGGCGTCCAGCACCGTCTCGTCGGACAGGCTCACCGAGAACAGGTCGCCGGCCTCGTCGGCCGTTGCCACCTCGATCCCCGCCGCCCGCAGCCGGGCGACCACCGCCGACCCCTGGTCTGTCACCTCGACGAGCAGCACGCCGGACGCGGCGGTCGCCTCGGCGGTCGAGGTGGAGCGCTGCAGCACGCCGCCCTCGACCACCACCACGTGGTCGGCGATCCGCTCCAGCTCGCCGAGCAGGTGCGAGGTGACAAGGACCGAGATGCCGAAGTCGGCGCCGACCCGGCGGATCAGGTCGAGCATCTCGTCGCGGCCCGCCGGGTCCAGGCCGTTCGTCGGCTCGTCGAGGAGCACCAGCTGCGGGTCGTGCACCAACGCCTGGGCCAGCTTGACCCGCTGCTTCATCCCGGTGGAGTACCCGCCGATCGGCCGGTACCGCTCCTCGTACAGCCCGACGTGGCGCAGCGTGTCCGCGGCCCGCTCCCGCGCGACGGCCGCCGGCAGCCCGGACATCCGCGCCAGGTGGACGACGAGCTCGGTGGCCGAGACGTCCGGCGGCAGGCAGTCGGACTCGGGCATGTAGCCGACCGCCTGGCGGATCGCCAGCCCCTGCGTCGCGGTGTCCATGCCCAGGACGCGCGCCTCGCCGGACGTCGGCGGCAGCAGCCCGAGCAGGATCTTGATCAGGGTGGACTTGCCGGCGCCGTTCGCCCCGACCAGCCCGACGACGCCGGCCGGCATCTCGACCGTCAGGTTCGACAGCGCGGTGACGCGGCCGAACGTCTTGGTGACGTCCCGCGTCACGATCGCCGGTTCCATGACCGACACCCTTGCCGATGACGGGGCCACGGGGAAATCGGGGGTGACCCTGACTCGACCCTGACCTGGCCCGATGCGCGAGCGGCTAGAGCTTGGTCACCGGGCTGAACCGCAGCAGCAGCCGCTTGGTGCCCGACGAGCCGAAGTCGACCTTGGCCACCGCGTTCTGACCGACGCCCTCGAGGGCCACCACGGTGCCCAGCCCGTAGGCGTCGTGCGTCACCTTGTCGCCCACGGCCAGGCTCGGCACGTCGGCCCGCGGGGTGGCCGAGCCGAACGTCGCACCGGTCTTCGGCAGCGTGGGCCGATCCTCCTCGCGGGTGCGCGACCCCCAGCCCGCGCCCGACGAGCGACCAGCGCCGAATCCGGACCCCCAGCCGCCACGGATCGCCGAGGTGGACGACTCCCGCCGGCGCCAGTCGAGGAGCTCGTCCGGCAGGTCCGCGAGGAACCGGCTGGGCGGGAACTCGTTGGGTACGCCCCATGCCGTACGAATGGCCGCCCGAGAGATGTACAACCTCTGCCGCGCCCGGGTGACACCCACGTAGGCGAGCCGACGCTCCTCCTCGAGCTGCTCGGGGTCGGACAGCGAGCGCACGTGCGGGAACGTGCCATCCTCCAGGCCGGTGAGGAACACCACCGGGAACTCCAGGCCCTTCGCGGTGTGCAGCGTCATCAGGGTGACCACACCCTGGTCCGGCCCGGCCGGCCCGGCGTCACCGCCGTCCGGCGACGGGATCTGGTCGGAGTCCGCCACCAGCGACACCCGCTCGAGGAAGTCGGCCAGGTCACCCTCCGGGTCGCTCTGCTCGAACTCCGAGGCCACCGCGTGCAGCTCGGCCAGGTTGTCGACCCGGGAGGCATCCTGCGGGTCCTCGGACTCGCGCAGCTCGGCAAGGTACCCGGACCGGTCGAGCACCGCACCGAGCACCGCCGCCGGCCCGTCCTGCTCCGCGAGCGAACGCAGCCCGGCGAGCAGCCCACGGAACGCCTCGAGGCCGTTCAGGGCGCGGGTGCCCAGCCCCGGAACCTCGTCGAGCCGCTCCAGCGCGGCGCCGAAGCTGATCCGCTCCCGCTCGGCGAACGCCGCGACCATGGCCTCCGACCGCTCACCGAGCCCGCGCTTGGGCACGTTGAGCACGCGACGCAGGTTGACGTCGTCGTCCGGGTTGGCGATCGCCCGCAGGTACGCGATCGCGTCCTTGATCTCGCGCCGCTCGTAGAACCGCGTGCCGCCGACGACCTTGTACGGCAGGCCGACCCGGACCAGGACCTCCTCGATCGCCCGGGACTGCGCGTTCGCGCGGTAGAACACCGCGACGTCGCCCGGCCGGACGCCGGCGGTGTCGCCCAGCCGGTCGATCTCCTCGGCGACGAACCGCGCCTCCTCCCGCTCGTCGTCCGCGACGTAGGCGACGATCTGCGGGCCCGCGCCCTGGTCGGTCCACAGCCGCTTCGGCGTGCGGTCCGGGTTCTTGGCGATGACGGCGTTGGCCGCCGAGAGGATGTTCTGCGTCGACCGGTAGTTCTGCTCGAGCAGGATGGTCGAGGCGTCCGGGTAGTCCGCCTCGAACTCGAGGATGTTGCGGATCGAGGCGCCGCGGAACGCGTAGATCGACTGGTCCGCGTCGCCGACCACGGTGAGCTCGGCCCGGTCCACACCGTCGGCGCCGTCCCCGACCAGCTCGCGGACCAGCGCGTACTGCGCGTGGTTGGTGTCCTGGTACTCGTCGACCAGCACCTGCCGGAACCGCCGGTGGTAGTGCTCGGCGACCGCCGGGAACGCGCGCAGCAGGTGCACGGTCTCGACGATGAGGTCGTCGAAGTCCAGGGCGTTCGCCTGCCGCAGCCGCGCGGTGTACCGGGTGTAGACGTCGGCGAGCACGCCGTCGAAGTCGTTGGACCCGGACCCGCTGGTCGCCGCGAACGCGGCGGCGTCGACCAGCTCGTCCTTGAGGTGGGAGATCTTCGCTGCCATCGCCTTGACCGGGTACTTCTTCGGGTCGAGGTCCAGCTCGCGCGCGACGAGCGTGAGCAGCCGCTGGCTGTCCGCGGCGTCGTAGATGGAGAACGAGGAGCGCAGCCCGAGCGTCGTCGCCTCGCGCCGCAGGATCCGCACGCACGCGGAGTGGAACGTCGACACCCACATCCGCTGCGCGGCCGGTCCGACGAGCGCCTGGACGCGCTCGCGCATCTCCGCCGCCGCTTTGTTGGTGAAGGTGATCGCGAGGATCTCCCCCGGCCGGGCCCGCCTGGTCGCCAGCAGGTGCGCGATGCGATGGGTGAGCACCCTCGTCTTGCCCGACCCGGCGCCGGCGACGATGAGCAGGGCACCGCCGGCGTGCAGCACCGCCGCGCGCTGCTCCGGGTTGAGCCCGACGAGCAGCTCGTCCGGGTCGGCGGCCCGCGCCGGCGCGTCCTGGGCGTCCTCGTCCGGGGGCCCGGCGGGGGCGTCGTCGCGCCGAGGTGGGGCGGGGGCGTCGTCGCGCGGAGGCACGACGAGCGGCAGGCCGGAGGGGTCTCCGGAGTGCGGCGCGTGGGTGGCGGGAAGGTGCTCGAACAGCGACGTCATGGCCCTCTCAGGGTAGGCGAGCCCGGGGACACCCCCGCACCGTTGGCCACGCCGTACCCCGCCACCGGTGGGGCCGACCCCGCCCACCGGAACAGTCCCCTCGCCCCCCCCCGCCCCGTCCAGTGGAACGAACCTGACACGAGTGGAACGAACCGGCCCTTCCACCCGGCGTGTCGGTGCGTGTCCGTTCCACTCCTCAGCGGGAGAGCAGGGCGACCAGCCAGGTGACCGCGACGAGCAGGGCACCGGCGAGCTCGATGACGACCGCGACGCCCGACGCCTTCGTCGCACGCCAGGTCGACGCCCACGCCAGATGGTGCCCGCGCAGCCGCAGCCGCTCGGCGACGTACACCCCGAGCACGAAGCCGAGGAACACCCCGACCACCGGCACGACGAAGAAGCCGACGACCCCGACCAGCGAGCCCCACAGGATCGTCGATCGCGGTACCCCGCCGCGTTCCAGGTACCGGCCCGCGAGCAGGTACTTCACCACCTGCGCCGCGACGGTCACCAGCACGGCCACCGCCGCTGCCGTCCAGCCTGGGGTGCCCCGCTCGATCAGCCCCCAGGAGAGCACCGCCCCGCCGACGAGGAACGCCCCCGGCAGCACCTGCAGGACGACCCCGACCAGGCCGACGACGACCGCGAACCCGACGAGCCACGTCAACGTGTCGCCCCACGCGATCATCGACCGCCCCCCCTTGAGCGGTTTCCTGACGATCGGGGTGCGGATCACACCCCAGACCTCAGGAAACCGGCGAGCTGCGGCGGGTCAGCGCCAGATGGTGGCGACCCCGACCGTGATCACGGTCAGGACGCCGATCGCGCCGATCAGCGTCCGGCCGACCTTGTCCGGTTTGGCGTGACCGAACCAGACCAGGCCGGTGACCGCCAGGCCCAGCACGATCTTCGTGGCGATCCACGCCGGGGCCGGCTTGCTGTCCGACGGCAGCCACACGTAGAGCACCAGCACCATGAGGATGCCGGTCACCAGGGCGGTGAGGGCCCCGTGGAAAGCGCCGGCGTAGAGCGAGCCGGTGCGCAGGCCGACGGCCGCCGAGCCCAGGACGATCGCCCAGCCGATCATGTGCAGGAACAGCAGGACGTGCAGGAACACCGTCATGCCCGCAGCCTACGGACCGGCCCGCCCCGGCGCGCGTGGGACCGGTGACACGCTCGGCGAGCGGGCCGGCTACAGCGCGCGGGCGAGGGTGTTCGCCTCGGCGATCGCGTCCAGGGCCCGACGGGCCCGCACGGCGTCGCCGATCACGTGGTACGCGATGCCCCGCTCCGCGCAGTGCTGGGCGAGCGGCGTGTGGTCGTCGGGCCGCGAACCGACCGCCATCACCACGGTGTCGCACGGCACCTCGCGGGTCACGCCGCCCTGTTCCACGACGATCGCGCCGGTCTTGATCGCGGTTACCGTGGTGCCGGTCAGCTGCTCCACACCCTCCTCGGCGAGGGCCTCCAGCACGCAGATCCGGCGCAGCTGACCGAGGCCCGAGCCGACCTCGTCGAGCATCTCGACCACCGTCACCGGCACGCCGCGCTCGGCCAGGTACTCCGCGGCCTCGAGCCCGACGAGCCCGCCGCCCACGACCGCCACCGCGCCGCGCACGTGGGCCCGGCCGGTGAGCACGGCGATCGGGTCGGTGACGTTCTCCCGGTCCGCACCCGGGATCGACGGGTGGATCGGGGTGGCTCCGGTCGCGTCGATCACCACGTCGGGCGCGATGAGGTCGACCAGCGCCGGCGTCACCCGCGTGCCGAACCGCACGTCCACGCCGGCCGCCTCGACCTGCCCGGCGCGCGAGCGTGCCGCCTGCGACATCTCCTCCTTGCGCGGCGCGTGCCCGGCGATCTCGAACTGACCGCCGAGGTGGTAGGTCGCCTCGACCAGCACCGGCTTGTGCCCGCGCTGGGCCAGGACGAACGCCGCCTCCATGCCGGCCACCCCGCCACCGGCCACGAGCACCCGCAGCGGCTGCGTGGCCGGCACCGGTGCCCCCTCGGACTCGCGGCCGACCATCGGGTTGCGCAGGCACGTGATGTGCGCGAACGCCGGGTCGACGTAGCGGTCGAAGCAGCCCTGGTCGCACGCGACGCAGCGGACGATGTCGTCGGCGCGGTCCGCGGCCGCCTTGGCGACAAACTCCGGGTCGGCGATCTGGCCGCGCCCGACGACCACCATGTCCGCCTTGCCGGAGGCGATGATCTCCTCGGCCTGGTCCGGAGCGTTGATCCGGCCGACGGCGATGGTCACCAGGCCGGTGCCCTGGCGGATCCGGCTCGCGTTCGCCACGTTGAAGCCGCGTGGCACGTCGATCGGCGGCACCTCGTACTTGATCGCCTCGGTGACGATGTTCCCGCGGGACACGTCGAGCGCGTCGACACCCGCCTCGCCGGCCAGCCTGCTGAAGGCGACGACGTCGTCCACCGTCAGGCCGCCGGGCAAGTCGTCGTCCTGCGCGTCGATCCGCATGAGCAGCGGCATGTCGTCGGGGATCGCGTCCCGGATCGCCCGGATCGCCGCCAGCGGGTACCGGGCCCGGTTGGCGGACGTGCCGCCGAACTCGTCGTCCCGCTGGTTCAGCGCCGGCGAGAGGAACGCGTGCGGGGAGTAGTTGTGGGCGCAGTGGAACTCGACGGCGTCGAACCCGGCGCGCACCGCGCGGTCGGCCGCCTCGCCCCAGGCGTCGACGACCTCGGCGATCTTCGCGGCCGACGAGCCCGGCACCTGGCCGGCCGGGGTCGGCACCCCGCTCGGCGAGATCAGCTCGAGGTGCGCCGGGTCCATGCCCCAGGCGGCCAGACCGCCCTGCCACAGCTGCACGGCCGCGCGCCCGCCTGCGGCGTGGATCGCATCGGTGAACCGGCGCAGTCCCGGCAGGAACTCGTCGGTCGAGATGTTGAGGAACGTCCGCGGTGCCGACGGGGCGTGCACGCTGGTCGCCTCGGTGATGTTGAGGCCGCTGCCGCCGGTGACGCGCGCGACGTGGTACGCGATCAGCTGGTCGGTGACGTAGCCACCGTCGGCGACGAACCCCGTGGCCATCGCGGGGAAGACGACACGGTTGCGCAGCTCGAGCCCGCGCAGCGTGATCGGGGCGAGCAGGTGGTCGTACGGCATCTCGGCTCCTCGTCGGGCGGGCGCGCGGTGCCGGCCGAGGGCCGGCACCGGGGCGCGGGCGGACGCCGCTGTCCGCCTCCTTCATGGTGCGGCCAGGTGATGGCCGGCAGGAGGGACCTAGGTGCCGACCTGGGCTACAGCAGCCGGCGCGCGGCCGCCCAGCGGGTCAGCTCGTGCCGGCTGGACAGCTGGAGCTTGCGCAGCACGGCCGAGACGTGCGTCTCGACCGTCTTGATCGAGATGAACAGCTCCGAGGCGACCTCGCGGTAGGTGTAGCCACGGGCGATCAGCCGCATCACCTCGCGCTCGCGGGCGGAGAGTCGGTCGAGCTCGTCGTCCCCGGTGGCGACGTCGCCCGCCGCGGTGCCGAACGCGTCGAGGACGAACCCGGCCAGCCGCGGGGAGAACACCGCGTCGCCCGAGGCGACCCGGACCACGGCGTCGCTCAGCGCCGGGCCGTCGATCGCCTTGGTGACGTAGCCGCGCGCACCGACCCGGATCACGCCGACCACGTCCTCGGCGGCGTCGGAGACGGACAGGGCGAGGAACGTCGTGGTCGCCAGCAGGTCGGCGCAGCGCCGCAGCACCTCGGTGCCGCCCCCGCCGTCGCCTCCGGGCAGGTGCACGTCGAGGAGCACCACCGCCGGTCGCCGCTCGTGGATCACCGCGACCGCGCCGTCGACGTCCTCCGCCTCGCCGACGATGTTGACCCGTGCGTCGAGCGAGGCGCGCACGCCCGCGCGGAACATGTGGTGGTCGTCGACGAGCACCACGTCGACGGGGACGGTGGGAACCGGGCCGGTGCTCACGTCGCTGACTCCTTCTGGTCGGTGGCCTGTCGTCTCGCCTGTGCCGCGACCGGCTGCCCGGCGGCCGCCTCGTCGTCCGCCGGGCACGGCCCCACCGGCACGACGAGGTGCACCTCGGTGCCGCTCTCCTTGCACGTGACGGTCGCGGCGCCGCCGCGGCGGCGGACCCGGCCGAGGATCGACTCGCGGACGCCGAACCGGTCCGCCGGGATGTCGTCGACGTCGAACCCGTCGCCGTGGTCGCGGACGAAGACCTCCACCTGCGCCTCGCCCACCTCGAGGTAGGCCGAGACCGGCGGCCGGCCGTGCGTCACGGCGTTGACCAGCGCCTCGCGGGTCGCCTGGAGCAGCGCCTCCGTGCCGTCGTCCGGCGCACGGTCGCCGACGACGACCAGGTCCACCGCCACCGGCTCACCGTCCGGGGCGCTGCGGGTGTCCTCGACCTCCGCCACCACGGCGCGCAGCGCGGCGGCCACCGACGTGCCCGGGGCCGGCCGGTCCTGGTAGAGCCACTCGCGCAGCTCGCGCTCCTGCGCGCGCGCCATCCGGGCCACCTCGGCCGGCTCGTCGGACCGGGCGCGGATCAGCGCCAGCGTCTGGAGCACCGAGTCGTGCAGGTGCGCGGCGATGTCGGCGCGCTCGGCCTCGCGCGCCCGGGCCGCCCGCTCGTCGCCCAGCTCGCGGACCAGGCGCAGCCACCACGGGGCGAGCACGAGCGCGACGCCGCCGATCACGGCGACCGCGGCGATCACCGCCTGGCCCAGCAGGCGGGGGTCGATCCCCTCGCCGCCGATCTGCGTGACGAGCAGCAGCACACCGACACCCGCCAGCAGCAGTCCGCCGGCGATCCTCAGGAACCCCTGGGCCCGCCCTCCCGCGGACGGGTCCGACCGGCCGCGCGCGACGACGCCGAGCTGGCTCCAGGCGAGCACCACGCCGGCGACGAGGACACCGACCGGAAGCACCCAGCCGAGGTCCAGCGCCGCATGGCCCCGGGCGAGGAGCAGCACCGCAGCACCCGCCAGGAGCAGCACGCCGGCCATCACCTCGGGGCCGGCGATCCGCAACGGGCCCCCGCGCTGTGCCTGCCGCCGGGCGAGCCGGCCGAGGAACGCCGGGCGGGTGATGTCGGCGGCCTCGACCGGGTCGCCGACGGGCACGGTGACCCAGAGGAACACGTAGAGGACGACCCCGACGCCGAACAGCAGGCTCGACAGCGCGAACAGCATCCGGACCCGCCGCACCGGCCAGTCCAGGTGAGCGGCCAGGCCGAGGGCCACGCCGCCGACCAACCGGCCGCGCTCCGGGCGGCGCAGCGGCAGGCGCACGGGCGCGGCAGGCCGCACGGGGGTGTCTGCCGTCGTCACGCGTCGATCGTGACACCTCCCGCGCGCGCCCACACGGGTCCGAGGGGCGAACCAGGGTTCAGATCAGGGGACCGGGGCAGCGGTCGGACCCCTGTTCAGGGTCTGTTCAGGGAGAACACCCGATGCCCGGTGGGCGGGTGGCGGCCCAGGATCGAGCCATGACGACGCAGACACCTGCCGACGGCGGCCCCGTGCCGCCGACCGGCCCCGCCCCACAGCCCGGCAGCACGGCCGGTCCGGCCGCCGGCTTCTTCGGCCAGATGCGGACCATCGGCCTCTACCGTTCCGACGAGCGATGGGTCGGCGGGGTGGCCGGCGGGCTCGCCGCCCGGTTCGGCCTCGACCCGCTGCTGGTCCGGGGCCTGTTCCTCGTGACGATGCTGCTCGGCGGGTTCGGCCTGGTGCTCTACGCACTGGCCTGGGCCCTGCTCCCCGAGGAGCGGGACGGTCGGATCCACCTCGAGGGGCTCACCCTCGGGCACCCCGACGTCGCGCTCCTCGGCGCGCTGGTGATGTTCGTCGCCGGCCTCGGGCGCGGCGCCTGGAGCGGCTGGCCGCTGGCGATGCCCGCCTGGATCTCGGGTCTGTTCTGGCTCGGCGCGACGATCCTCGTCATCGTCCTGGTGTCGATGATGCTGGCGCGCCGGCGTCCTGCCGCGCCCCGTCCGGTCGCGGGCGCCATGTTCGGCGGCGCACCGTACGTCGGCCCGTCGGCGCCCTACGGCGCGGCGGGCCCCGGCTTCGCAGGCTCGGCAACCGGATGGCCCGGTCAGCCCGGTCAGCCCGGTCCGTCCGGCCCGGCCGCCGGTCCGGGCTTCGGGCCGACGACCCCGGCCGCGTACGGCCCCGCGCCGCGGGTGTCCACGCCCGTACCGCCGGCCGCCACCTGGGCTCCGGCCCCAGCGCCTGCCCCGTACCGGTACGTGGCCGCGCCGGCCCCGGTCCGGGCACCCCGGCCGCCCCGGCCACCGCGCCGCGGGCCCGGAGCGACCACCGTCGGTCTCGCGGTCGCGCTCAGCCTGTTCGTCGTCGCCGGGGCGCTCGTCGCCCAGCGCGCCGGGTGGCTGGACCGTTCGACCGCCGCGACCGCCGGCGCGCTGATCGTCATGATCCTCGGGGTGGCGGTCGTCGTCAGCGGCCTGCGCGGCCGGCGGGGCGGTGTGCTCGGGTTCCTCGCGGTCCTCGCGGTGATCGTCACGCTGCCCCTGGCGGTGACCACCCACGACGGGTTCAACCCGTGGATCGTGGACCGGAACGGCGTGCACGTGACGACGACCGAGGGCACCACGACCTTCACGGACCGGACCACGGCGGCGGACGGCTTCCGGATGGGGTTCGGCAACGCGACCCTCGACCTCACGCAGCTGCCGTTGATCACCGGGAACCGGTTGACCGTCCCGATCGACGTGTCGGCGGGCAACCTCGTCGTGATCGTCCCGCGGGGCGCGGCCGTGGCGGCCCGGGCCGACATCGGCGCCGGACAGGTGAGGTGGGAGGTCGGCGGGGACGACACCACCGCGAGCGGGGTCGGCCGCCGGGACAACTTCGGCGTGCCGGCCGACCAGGCCTCGCTGTGGCTGCAGGTCCACGTCGGCGCGGGAAACGTGACCATCCAGGAAGGAACACGATGAGCGACGACGACACCACCCAGCCCATCCCGGCCGAGCAGCCGACCACGGTCGAGCCGCAGCGGACGGAACCGTTGACCGGGACGCCCGCGGGTGCAGCGGCCACCGGCCCGGGCGCGGGCACGGCGGCAGCGCCGCCGACCACGCCCACGCCCACGGTCCAGCCCGACGCGGGCCACATCCGGGTGACCGGACTGCCGGCCGAGCAGGCACAACGCGCGCCGCGGGCCGGCCTGAGGGTCGGGACCGTGGTGTGGGGGCTGGTCATCGTGGCGGTCGGGGTCGGCCTGCTCTCGGCCGCTTGGGGCGCCCACGTCGACGCGGAGCTCGCACTGATCGTCCTGCTCGGCGCTGCGGGCGTGGCACTGCTCGTCGGCTCGCTCGTCGGCATGCGGCGGTCACGGGACCGGATGGAGGGCCGGGCCTGACGACCGCGAGCGAAAGGGCGAGGGCCGGTCCCCCCAGGGGGCCGGCCCTCGTCGTGCGACGAACGGTCAGACCGCGTCGTTGGCCAGGGCGGGCCGGCCAGCGGCCGCCTCGACGACGACGGGCTGGGCCAGCCGGAGCAGCGCCCAGCCGACGATGAGCGTGATGATGCCCATCCCGAAGGCGAAGAAGGCGACGCCGAACGAGACCACCGAGGTGAACAGCGAGGCCCGCAGGAACGACGCGTTCATCACCGTGGTGCGCTGGCCCTGCAGCGTGACGACGTCCGGGCTCTTGGCGACGTCGGCATCCGACATCCCCTGGCCCTTCAGGTCGGCCTGCTTCGCCGTGATCGCGGTGCCGAGCTCGGCGTAGGTCAGGCCGTTCGACGCCTTGAGGGCGTGGTGCTTGATCGCGTCGGCCTGGTACCAGGCGGTCCAGGGCGAGTTGACGGCCGTCCCGCCGAAATGAGCGGCGTCGGTCGAGACGGTGATCTTCTCGGCTCCCAGGTTGGAGGCGACGGCGCCCCACGTGACGGCGCCGGCGATGACGAGGACGGCCCCCGTGACGACGGCGAGGACGCCGAGGACCCTGACGGTCCCGTTGGTCTTGACGGCTGATGACATGTCTTCCCCGATCGGCAGGCGGTGCTCACGACAGGACTGCGCGACCCCGAGAGCAGCCTTCCGCGCAGACGAGAGGCTTCCCCCGCAGGTGAACGGTAGCGGTTGGGGCCTTTGTCCCGCCTCGGGCTCGACCTGCTACGACTCGTCGGGCGGTCCAGGGCTGCGCACTCGGCAGTCGCCCGAGCCGGCGGGCGACGCACTGGGACGTACGTCCTGCGGACCGGGACGTGCGCCCACGTGGACATGCACGAGGGCCGGACCCCGGTAGGGATCCGGCCCTCGTCGTGAGAGGCGACTGCTGCGATCAGGCGACCGCGGCCGGGTCAGCCTTCAGCGAGCGGACCGTCATCAGCTGGACGGCGCCGATGAGGATGAGCACGACGCCCAGGCCGGCGGCGAGCGCCGAGACACCGAACGCGAGCACGGACACGTAGAGCGACGCGATGAGGAAGGAGCCGCTCTGCAGGGTGCTGCGCAGGCTGGCCAGGCTGGCCGCGTTGACCCCACCGGTGACCTGCGGGGTGCCCTTGGCGGCGCAGGTCATGGTGCCCTGGCCGGCCGGGTCGGTGAAGTTCACCGCGGACTTGCAGGTGCCGTCGGCGTTCAGCGTGATGGAGGGCGTGGTGCCGTAGGTCAGGCCGGTGTCGCCGCCGGTGACCACGCCGGTCGCGGCGTCAGTCTTGCCGCCGGTGGCGCGGGCGCTCGCCTGCTGCATGTGGTGGCCGATCGCGCTGATCTGCGCGAGCGCCGTGAACGGGTCCGCGACGGTCTTGCCGGCGAAGGCGCCGTTGGCCACGTCGTTGGTGCCCTCGTTGAGGTTGGCGACGGTGACCTTCTGCGCGCTCAGCTGAGCAGAGGTGATCGAGTACATCGTGACGCCGACGATGAGGAAGAAGGCCCCGACGACGGTGACGATGACGGACAGGACGCGGAGGGCCCCGGAGGCCCCGGTGGACTTGGCGGCAAGAGCGGCAGGCGTCTTGCTAGCGAGAGCAGTGGACATTTCTTCCCCGATACGAGTGCGGTTTCGACGGGGCTGTGCGGGCCCCCGGTGCGAACGTCGTCGCGCAAGTACGAGGATTCCCGCAGGTCAGGGGGGGTCGCCGGGACCATTGTCCCGTCGCACATGCGACACATAGGCTGACGTGCAGGTTCGTTCCGGAATTCACAAGGAAAACCGTGAGGTCAGGCGGTCGCGGGAGCCCCGATCCGGGCCTCGGCGTCCCGCCGGACCCGCCGTTCGAGCACGAACGACATCACCGGCACGACGCCGGCGAGGACCATGGTCACCAGTCGGCCCCATGACCAGCGCATTCGCGACCACAGATCCCAGACGGTCACGAGATACACCATGTAGACGAACCCGTGCAGCCGTGGGATCCAGTCGATGCTGTCGTTGTGCAGCCCGTACTTGAGGACCATCTCCAGGCAGAGCAGCAGGAGCATCGTCCCGGTGATGTACGCCATCACCCGGTACCGGCCGAGCGCGCCCTGCTCCTTGGTCGCACGTGCCTCGTCGAACGCCTGCCCGTCGCTCATCGCCGCTCCCGCTCGGTCGCTCCGCTGCCGCTGCGTGACCTGGTGTCGCGCCGCGTGTCCCGCGAGGGGACCCCTACTCCCACTCGATCGTCCCCGGCGGCTTGCTCGTCACGTCGAGCACCACCCGGTTGACCTCGCGCACCTCGTTGGTGATCCGGGTCGAGACCCGGGCCAGCACGTCGTACGGCAGGCGCGTCCAGTCGGCTGTCATCGCGTCCTCCGACGAGACCGGCCGCAGCACCACCGGGTGCCCGTAGGTCCGGCCGTCGCCCTGCACCCCCACCGAGCGCACGTCCGCCAGCAGCACCACCGGGCACTGCCAGATGTCGCGGTCCAGGCCGGCCCGGGTCAGCTCCTCGCGCACGATCGCGTCGGCGGCGCGGAGCACGGCCAGCCGCTGGCGGGTCACCTCCCCGACGATCCGGATGCCCAGCCCCGGGCCGGGGAACGGCTGGCGCCAGACGATCGCCTCGGGGACGCCGAGCTCGAGGCCGACCGCTCGTACCTCGTCCTTGAACAGCGTCCGGAGCGGTTCGACGAGCTCGAACTGCAGGTCGTCGGGCAGGCCGCCGACGTTGTGGTGGCTCTTGATGTTCGCCGCACCCTCGCCGCCGCCGGACTCGACGACGTCGGGGTAGAGCGTGCCCTGGACCAGGAACTTCACCGGCTCGCCGGACTCGCCGGGCTCCGCGACGATGTCCCGGGCCGCCTGCTCGAACACGCGGATGAACTCGCGGCCGATGGCCTTGCGCTTGGCCTCGGGGTCGGTGACCCCGGCGAGCGCGTCGAGGAACCGGTCAGCCGCGTCGACGACGACGAGCCGCACCCCGGTCGCGGCGACGAAGTCCTGCTCCACCTGCTCCGCCTCGCCGGCCCGGAGCAGGCCGTGGTCGACGAAGACGCAGGTCAGCTGCTCCCCCACGGCGCGCTGCACCAGTGCGGCCGCGACCGAGGAGTCCACCCCGCCGGACAGCCCGCAGATGACGCGGGCGCCACCCACCTGCGCCCGGATCGCCACCACCTGGGCGGCGATGACGCTGTCCGGGTTCCAGTCCGGGGCCAGGCCTGCGCCGCGGTAGAGGAAGTTCTCCAGCGTCGACTGGCCGAGCGGCGTGTGGTGCACCTCGGGGTGCCACTGCACGCCGTACAGGTGCCGGGCCTCGTCCTCGAACGCAGCGACGGGTGCGGCGGCGGTGCTGGCCAGCACGCGGAAGCCGGCCGGCGGCGCGGTGACCGCCACGCCGTGGCTCATCCACACCTGCTGCTCGTCGGGCGAGCCGTCCAGGAGCGTGCCGTCCGCGGCGACGTCCGCGTGCGTCTGGCCGTACTCGCCGGTCGCCCCCGCGTCGACGTCTCCGCCCAGCGCGTGGGCCATCGCCTGGAAGCCGTAGCAGATGCCGAGGACCGGCACGCCGGCCGCGAAGAGGGCGGGGTCGACGGCGGGTGCGCCCGGCTCGTACACGGAGGCCGGCCCGCCGGACAGGATGATCGCCGCCGGGTCCCTGGCCAGCAGGTCGGCGACGGACATCGTGTGCGGCACGATCTCGGAGTACACGTGCGCCTCGCGCACGCGGCGCGCGATGAGCTGGGCGTACTGGGCGCCGAAGTCGACGACCAGGACGGGGCGCGGCGTCGCCGGCGCGGCCGGGGCGGGTGCCGGGGACGCCGACCCCGCCGGCGTGGGCTGCGCGGTCGCCGACCCCGTCGGCGTGAACGTGGACGTCGCCGATGCAGCCGGGGTGAAGGCGGACGTCGCCGACGCGGCCGGCGTGAACTCCGACGTGACCGAGCCGGAAGGTGTGAACGAGGACGTGACCGAGCCGGCAGGCGTGAACGTCGACGTCACGGACTCGGCCGGGGTGAACGAGGACGTGACCGAGCCGGCAGGCGTGAACGTCGAGGTCACCGACTCGGCCGGGGTGAAGGTGGACGTGACCCGTGCGGCCGGCGTGAACGTCGCCGGTCTGAACTCGCCGGACCCCGACCCGTCCGGCGTGGGCTCGTCGGGCGCGGGTGCAGCCGGAGCGGGCTCGTCGGACCCGGACCTGTCCGGCGTGGACTCGTCGGACTCGGGTGCAGCCGGGGTGGCCGTCACGGGGGGGAACGTCGCCGGCTTGCGCTCGGTGGGCGGGGGCTCGGCGGCGCTCGGCATCACGTTCCCAGGGTAGTCGGCGTCCGGAGCCGCCCCTCGGGCGCGCATCCCGAGGCGTGAGACGCGAGCGGTCGGCGCGGGGCCGGGAAAAGTGCTGGGGCGTGTGGGTGGACGCACGTACCGTGACTGCCCATGCGCTCGCTCCCCCTGGACGGCCTCGGCACGCCCCCGACCTCTGGTCCGGGGCGTCTGCTGTGGTGGTTCGCGTGCCGGCAGTGGGGCATCCAGACCGTCGGGCTGGCCCTCGGCATCACGCAGATGGGCTGCCAGGGGCTGCTCCCGTGGCTCGTCGGGCATGCGGTGGACGGCGGGCTGGCGCACGGGTTCGGGACGGACCTGTTCCGCGCGGTGGGCATGCTGCTCGCCCTGGGCCTGGTCTCCGCCGCGGCCGGGGCGATCGGCCACCGGTACGACGTGGCGTGCTGGCTACGGCCGTCGTTCACCGCCTCGGAGCTCGTCGGGCGCACCGCCGCGCAGTCCGGCCA
The DNA here is from genome assembly GCA_963769855.1 of uncultured Actinomycetota bacterium. GTDB lineage: Bacteria > Actinomycetota > Actinomycetes > Actinomycetales > Cellulomonadaceae > Cellulomonas. The sequence goes on along the minus strand of CAVYNN010000008.1, from coordinate 405,017 downwards.
TGCGATCACGGCCGAGCTGCCCACGGGCGAGGTGGTCTCCGCCGTGGCGAACGACTCGCTCCGGGTCGGCGAGCTGTACGCCAACCTGGCCCGGTTCGTCGGCAGCGTCGTCGCGTACGGCATCGTCGCGGTGCTGATGCTGCGGATCGACGTGCGGCTCGGGCTGGTCGTCCTGCTCGGGCTGCCGGTGGTCGCGGTGGTGCTGGGCCAGCTGGTCAGGCCCCTGCACCGCAAGCAGGCGGCCCAGCGCGAGGCCTCCGGTCGGCTGACCACCCTGGGCGCGGACACCGTGTCCGGGCTACGGATCCTGCGCGGGATCGGCGGCGAGGCGGTGTTCACCGGCCGGTACGCCCGCCAGTCGCAGGAGGTGCGCCGGCGCGGGGTGGACGTCGCGGGCACGCAGTCGTGGATGGACGCGCTGCAGGTGCTGCTGCCGGGGCTGTTCGTCGGGCTGCTCGTCTGGCTCGGCGCGCACATGGCGCTGGCCGGCACCATCACGCCCGGCCAGCTGGTGACGACGTACGGCTTCGCCGCCTTCCTCGCCTGGCCGGTGCAGAACGCCACCGTGATGCTCCAGGCCGCCACGCGCGCCTGGGTGGGGGCGACCAAGGTGCTCGGCGTGCTGCGCGTGGTGCCCCCCACCGGCGTGCGGCCCGCCACCGCGCCCCCGCCGGGCGCCGGCGCCGCCCTGGTCGACGAGGTCAGTGGCGTCCGGGTCGACCCGGGCCGGCTCGTGGCGCTGGTCTGCGCCGACCCCGACGAGGCGGCGGCGATCGCGACCCGGATGGGCCGGTTCGACGACGAGGCCGAGGCGGGCACGCCCGTGACCTTCGGCGGGCACCGCCTGGCCGACCTGCCCAAGAGCGAGGTACGCCGACGGATCGTCGTCGCCGAGGCGACGCCGCACCTGTTCTCCGGACGCCTCGGCGTCGAGCTGGACGTGCGCGGCGGCGCCGGTGAGGACGACCTGCGCCGCGTCGTCGCGCTGGCCGACGCGCACGACGTGCTCGACTCGGTGCCCGGTGGCCTGGACGGCGAGCTGCCGGAGAAGGGCCGGTCGCTGTCCGGCGGGCAGCGCCAGCGGGTCGCACTGGCACGCGCGCTCCTGGTCGACCCCGAGGTGCTGGTGCTGGTCGAGCCGACCAGCGCGGTCGACGCCCACACCGAGGCGCGGATCGCCGCACGGCTCGCCGGCGCGCGGCGCGGCCGCTCGACGCTGGTCGTCACCGCGAGCCCGCTGGTGCTCGAGCACGTGGACGAGGTGCAGCTGGTCGCCGGCGGGCGGCTCGTGGCCCGCGGCACGCACGACGAGCTCCTCGACGGAGCGGCCGGCCCGCGCATCGCGGCGGCCTATCGGCGGGTGGTCGGCCGGCGGCTGGACGACGAGCCGGACGAGACCGGTTCCGCCGACAAGCCCGGCTGGCCGCGCGACGAGGTACCCGCCCCGGCCGACGAGCCCGGCTGGCTCGACCAGGCCGACGCGCTCGACCGGGTCGACGAACAGCCGGTCGAGGACGTGTACGCGCGACGGGGAGAGGACGGACCCCGATGAAGCTACCGGTGGCCGACGCTGCCACGGTCCGCCGCTACGCCGCGGGTCTGCTGCGCACCCACCGCCACGAGCTGGCGCGGATCGCGCTGCTGCACACCCTCGCGGCGACCGCCGGCCTGGCCGGGCCGTGGCTGCTCGGCCGGGTGGTCGACGCGATCACCCGCGGCACGACGGGCCGGTTCATCGACACCATGGTCGCGATCGGCGTCGTCGCGGTCGTCGTGCAGTCCGGGCTGGTCCGGTGGGCGCAACGACGGTCGATCGTGTTCGGCGAGAAGGTGTTCGCCCAGCTGCGCGAGGAGTTCATCGAGACCGTGACGGCGCTCCCGCTGTCCACGGTCGAGCGGGCCGGCACCGGTGACCTGGTCGCCCGCACGACGAACGACGTGAACCGCCTCCAGCACGCGGTGCGCTTCGGCGTGCCCCGGGTGATCGTCGCGGTGGTGACGATCGCGCTGACCACGCTCGCGTGCGTCCTGCTCTCCCCGCTGGTCGCGCTGGCCCTGTTCGTCGGCGTGCCGACGATGCTGCTCGTCGTCCGCTGGTACCTGCGCCGCGCGACGCCGGCCTACCTGCGCGAGGCGGCCGCCTACGCCTCGATCAACGGGACCATCACCGAGACGGTCGAGGGCGCCCGGACCGTCGACGCGTTGTCGCTCGGCGACCGGCGGCACCGCACCGTGCGCGACGACCTGCACGAGGCGTTCCTCGCCGAGAAGCGCACGCTCGAACTGCGGACCGTGCTGTTCCCCGGGATCGAGCTCGTGTTCATCCTCGCGCCGTCCTCCGTGCTGCTGTGGGGCGGCTGGCTGGCGACGCAGGGCAGGGTGACGTTCGGCGTCGTCACGGCGATCGTCCTGTACGCCTACCAGATGGCCGGCCCGATCTGGGAGCTCATCTTCTGGGTCGACGAGATCCAGGTCGCGACCACCGCGCTGGCCCGCATCGTCGGGGTCCAGCTGGTCGCGTCCGACCGCGAGGAGTCCGGTGCGCGCCCGGCCGACGAGCGGATCGCCGCACGCGGGTTGCGCTACGCGTACCGCGCGGGGCACGACGTGCTGCACGGCATCGACCTGGACCTCGTGCCGGGCGAGCGGCTCGCCGTCGTCGGACCGTCCGGGGCGGGCAAGTCGACCCTCGGCCGGATGCTCGCCGGCATCCACCCGCCGACCGGCGGGACCGTGCGGCTGGGCGGCGTGCCGCTGGTCGACCTGCCGCTGGACGAGCTGCGCGGGCACGTCGCCCTGGTCACCCAGGAGCAGCACGTGTTCGTCGGCTCGGTCGCCGACAACCTGCGCCTGGCGGCGGTCGACGCGACCGACGACGACCTGCGCCGCGCGCTGGCCGCGGTCGACGCGTGGGACTGGGTGCAGGGGCTGCCGGACGGGCTGGCCACCGAGGTCGGCTCCGGCGGCGCACCGCTGACGCCGGCCCAGGCCCAGCAGCTGGCGCTGGCCCGGCTGGTGCTGCTGGACCCGCACACCCTGGTGCTCGACGAGGCCACGTCGCTCCTCGACCCCCGCGCCGCCCGGCATCTGGAGCGTTCGCTGTCGGCGGTGCTGGCGGGCCGGACGGTGGTCGCGATCGCGCACCGGCTGCACACCGCGCACGATGCCGACCGGGTCGCGGTGGTCGACGACGGGCGGATCACCGAGATCGGTCCGCACGACGAGCTGGTCGCCGCCGGTGGTGACTACGCCGGGCTGTGGCACTCCTGGCAGCACGAGTAGCCGCGGCGGCCGCTCAGGCCGGACGGCGCCGCCCGTGCGCCTCGTCGAGCACGGTGCGCCACCAGAGGAACACCGCGAACCCGGCGAAGACGAACCACTCCAGCGCGTAGAGCACGTTCTGCAGGTTGGGTCCGGTCTGGGTCGGCGTCGGCGGCCCGAGGAGCGCCGGACCGGACGGTTCCGCTGGCTCCGACGAGGCCAGCACCAGGTACCCGCTCCAGATCGGCCCGGTCCACACGTGCAGCAGCTCGGCCGGGCTGATCGCGTCGGTGCTCGTCCCCGAGATCCCCGACCCCACCGACTCCCCGGCTTGCAGGTACCCGACGATCGACACCGTCCCGGCCGGCGGCTCGTCGGGCGCGACGCCGGTCGGCAACCAGCCGCGGACCACCGGGAGCGCGGCGGCCCCGGGCCCCGTGCCCACCCGCAGCGGGGTCAGCACCAGCGAGCCGGTGACCCCGTCCCGGGCCCGCCCGGTGACCAGCAGCTGGCCGGCCGGCTCGTAGCTCCCGGTGACCGACACCTTGCGTCCGACCAGGTTGCCGGGGAACGCCGTCTGCGGCGCCAGGACGTCCGACAGCGGCACCGGATCGGCCGCGGACAGCTCCCTCTGCCGGGCCAGCTGGGCGGTCTCGCCGCGCTGCCGCGCGCGGTCCAGCTGCCAGGCGCCGAGCAGGCCGCAGGCCACCGCCGCGGCGAGCAGCACGGCGAGCAGCCCGAGCATCCGGGGCCGGGTAGCCACCCGCCACAGGGCGACGTGCATCACGGGCTCGGCCACCTGCCCACGGTATCGAGCCCCGGGACCTCGGACACCGGGCATCCGGGCCCGACGTGCGGTTGTATGTCACCGAGCACCTCCTGCGACGAGGACGGGACCCATGGCAACGACGACCGAGAACCCCACCAGCTGGCGCCGCGGCACCGGATCGGCGATCGACGACGAGACCGCCCGGCGGTTGGACCGCTGGTGGCGGGCGGCGAACTACCTCTCGGTCGGGCAGATCTACCTGCTCGACAACCCGCTGCTGCGCGCGCCGTTGACCCGGGACGACGTCAAGCCCCGGCTGCTCGGCCACTGGGGGACCACACCCGGCCTGAACTTCCTCTACGCCCACCTCAACCGGGCGATCGCGGAGCGCAGCCAGCCGACGATCTACGTCACCGGCCCGGGGCACGGCGGTCCGGGCCTGGTCGCGAGCGCCTACCTCGACGGCACCTACTCCGAGGTCTACCCGAACATCACCGAGGACGAGGAGGGGCTGCGCAAGCTGTGCCGGCAGTTCTCCTTCCCCGGCGGCATCCCGAGCCACGTCGCGCCGGAGACACCCGGCTCGATCCACGAGGGCGGCGAGCTCGGCTACGCGCTGTCCCACTCCTACGGCGCCGTGTTCGACAACCCGGACCTGCTGGTCGCGGCGGTCGTCGGCGACGGCGAGGCGGAGACCGGGCCGCTGGCCACCAGCTGGCACTCGAACAAGTTCGTCAACCCGGCGCAGGACGGCGTGGTGCTGCCGATCCTGCACCTCAACGGCTACAAGATCGCCAACCCCACGGTGCTGGCCCGGATCAGCGACGACGAGCTGAACGACCTCATGGTCGGCTACGGCCACCACCCGTTCGTCTTCACCGGCGGGTACGACGAGGACGAGCCGATGGAGGAGGTGCACCGCCGGTTCGCCGCGCTGCTCGACGCCGCGCTCGACGAGATCGCCGACATCAAGGCCCGTGCGGCGACCGGTGACCTGACCCGTCCGGCCTGGCCGATGATCGTGTTCCGCACCCCGAAGGGCTGGACCGGCCCCGCGTACATCGACGGGAAGAAGACCACCGGCTCGTGGCGTGCCCACCAGGTGCCGCTGGCGAACGCCCGGGACACGGCCGACCACCTCGCCGTGCTCGAGCAGTGGCTGCGCTCGTACCGGGCGGAGGAGCTGTTCGACGCCACCGGCCGGCTGGCCGACGACATCCGCGCGCTCGCCCCCGCCGGGGACCTGCGGATGAGCGCCAACCCGCACGCCAACGGCGGGCTGCTGCTGCGCGACCTGCGGCTGCCGGACTTCCGCGAGTTCGCGGTCGACGTGCCGGCCCCGGGTGCCACCCTGAGCGAGGCCCCACGCGTCCTGGGCACCTACCTCACCGAGGTGATCCGGCGGAACCCCGACAACTTCCGGATCTTCGGGCCCGACGAGGTCGCCTCGAACCGGCTCCAGGCCGTGTTCGACGTCACCAACCGGCAGTGGAACGCCGAGTACCTGTCCCCCGAGGTCGACGACCACCTCGCCCGGGCCGGCCGGGTGATGGAGATGCTCAGCGAGCACCAGTGCCAGGGCTGGCTCGAGGGCTACCTGCTGACCGGCCGGCACGGCCTGTTCACCAGCTACGAAGCCTTCATCCACATCATCGACTCGATGTTCAACCAGCACGCCAAGTGGCTCAAGGTCACCAACGACATCCCCTGGCGCCGACCCATCGCGAGCCTGAACTACCTGCTGTCCAGCCACGTCTGGCGGCAGGACCACAACGGCTTCAGCCACCAGGACCCCGGCTTCATCGACCACGTGATCAACAAGAAGGCCGAGGTGGTCCGGGTCTACCTCCCGCCGGACGCCAACACGTTGCTGTCGACGTACGACCACTGCCTGCGCAGCCGCCAGTACGTCAACGTCGTGGTGTCCGGCAAGCAGCCGGCGCCGAACTTCCTCGACATGGAGTCGGCGGTCGCGCACTGCACGCGCGGCCTGGGGATCTGGGACTGGGCGGGCACGGAGGTGGCGGGCCAGGAGCCGGACGTCGTCCTCGGCTGCGCCGGTGACGTGCCGACGCTCGAGGTGCTCGCCGCCGCCGACATCCTGCGGCGCGAGCTGCCCGAGCTCAAGGTGCGCGTCGTCAACGTCGTCGACCTCATGCGGCTGCAGGACTCCCGGGAGCACCCGCACGGCATGACGGACCCGGAGTTCGACACGGTGTTCACCGCGGACCGGCCGATCGTCTTCGCCTACCACGGCTACCCGTGGCTCATCCACCGCCTGACGTACCGGCGCAACGGCCACGCCAACCTCCACGTCCGCGGGTACAAGGAGGAAGGCACGACGACCACACCGTTCGACATGGTGATGCTCAACGACCTGGACCGGTTCCACCTCGTGATCGACGTCATCGACCAGGTGCACTGGCTGCGATCGTCGCAGGCCGGCCTGCGCCAGCGGATGGTCGACGCCCGCCTGCGGGCACGGGAGTACACCCGCGAGCACGGCGAGGACCTCCCCGACGTGCGCGACTGGGTGTGGCCGGGTGCCGGCCCGGCGGGCGGCACGCAGGTGGACGCGACCGTCGCCACAGGTGGGGATAATGAATGACGGCCGGTGAAGGGACAATCGTCCCATGATTGATGGCGCCCCAGGTCTGACGATGACCCGGGACGCCGTCGTCGACCGCTGTCAGGAGAATCCCGTGGCCCGAACCATCTACATCGCCTCCCCCGAGGGAGACACCGGCAAGTCGACGGTCGCACTCGGCCTGGTCGACCTGCTGACGCGCACGGTCCAGCGGGTGGGGGTGTTCCGCCCGGTCGCCCGGTCGACCGACGGCCACGACTACGTGCTCGAGCTGCTGCTGGCGCACGACGGCGTGGAGATCCCCTACGAGGACGCGGTCGGCGTCAGCTACGAGCAGGTGATCGACGACCCGGAGGACGCCCTCGCCCGGATCGTGCAGCGGTTCCACGAGGTGGAGCGGCGGTGCGACGCCGTCGTCGTGGTCGGCTCGGACTACACCGACGTGGCCGGCGCCACCGAGCTGGCCTACAACGCCCGGATCGCCGCCAACCTCGGCGCGCCCACGGTCCTCGTCGTCAACGGCCGCAACCGCACGCCGGCCCAGGTCCACGACATCGCCGAGATCGCGCACAACGAGATGGCGGCCAACCACGCCCAGGTGGTCGCGGTCATCGCCAACCGCTGCGCCGCGACGGAGCTGGACGACATCCGCGCAGAGATGTCCTGCGGTGCCTGCAGCGACGTGCCGGTCTGGGCGATCCCCGAGGACGCCCTGCTGTTCGCGCCGACGCTGCGCGAGCTGGCGGCCGCCGTCGACGCCCGGCAGATCGGCGGCGACGAGGAGCTCCTCTCCCGCGAGGTGCTCGACGTGCTCGTCGGGGCGATGAGCGTCGAGCACCTGCTCGAGCGGCTCCAGCCGGGCGCGGTCGTGATCACCCCGGGGGACCGGAACGACGTGCTGCTCGGCCTGCTGCTCGCCCACCAGGCCGAGGGGTTCCCCAACCTCGCCGGCATCCTGCTCACCGGCGGCTTCGACCCCTCGCCGACGATCAGCCGGCTGGTCACCGGGCTGGCCGCCCGGCTGCCGATCCTGGCCACCACCATCGGCACGTTCCGCACCGCCACCGCGGCCAGCGGCACCCGGGGTCGGCTGACCCGCGAGTCGCAGCGCAAGATCGACACGGCGATGGCGCTGTTCGAGAAGTACGTCGACGGCCCCGGGCTGCTCGCCGCGCTCGACGTGCCGCGGATCGAGGTCGTCACGCCCCTGATGTTCGAGTACGGCCTGCTCGACCGGGCACGCTCGGACCGCAAGCGGATCGTCCTGCCCGAGGGCAACGAGGACCGGATCCTGCGCGCCGCGTCCACGCTGCTCCAGCGTCGGGTGGCGGACCTGACGATCCTCGGCGACGAGGCGGCGATCCGCACCCGCGCCACGGAGCTCGGCCTGGTGCTCGACGACGCCGACATCATCGACCCGACGAACGGCGACCTGCTCGAGCGGTTCGCCGCCGAGTACACCGAGCTGCGCAAGCACAAGGGGATGACCCTGGAGCGGGCCCGCGAGGTGGTCGCCGACGTGTCGTACTTCGGCACCATGATGGTCAAGCTCGGCCTGGCCGACGGCATGGTGTCCGGTGCGGTGCACACCACCGCCCACACGATCAAGCCGTCGTTCGAGATCATCAAGACCGTGCCCGGCGTCGGCTCCGTCTCGTCGTGCTTCCTCATGTGCCTCGAGGACCGGGTGCTGGTCTACGCCGACTGCGCGGTCATCCCCGACCCGACGGCGGAGCAGCTCGCGGACATCGCCATCTCCTCGGCCGCGACGGCGGCGCAGTTCGGCATCGAGCCGCGGATCGCGATGCTGTCGTACTCCACCGGCGAGTCCGGCTCCGGCGCCGACGTGGACAAGGTGCGCGAGGCGACGCGGATCGTCCGCGAGCGCCGACCGGACCTGTCCGTCGACGGCCCGATCCAGTACGACGCCGCGGTCGACGCGTCGGTGGCCAAGACCAAGCTGCCGGAGTCGTCGGTCGCCGGACGGGCCACCGTGTTCGTCTTCCCCGACCTCAACACCGGCAACAACACGTACAAGGCCGTGCAGCGCTCGGCCGGCGCCGTGGCGGTGGGCCCGGTGCTGCAGGGTCTGCGCAAGCCGGTCAACGACCTGTCCCGTGGCGCACTGGTGCAGGACATCGTCAACACCGTCGCCATCACGGCGATCCAGGGGCAGTCCGGCAACGTGCCGGCCGCCACGTCCACCGAGACCGCCGTGGAGGCCGTCACCCGATGAACCCCTCGTCCACCGTCCTGGTCGTCAACTCCGGGTCGTCGTCCATCAAGTACCAGCTCGTCGACCCCTCAGCCGGCGTGGCGGTCGCCTCGGGACTCGTCGAACGCATCGGGGAGAAGACGGGCGCGGTCAAGCACAGCTACGCCGGCCAGTCGACCACCCGCCAGCTGCCGATCGCCGACCACGAGGAGGGCATGCGGATCGTCCTCGGGCTGTTCGACGAGGTCGGTCCCTCGCTGCACGACTCGAACGTGGTGGCCGTCGGGCATCGCGTGGTCCAGGGCGGCTCGGTGTTCGCCGGCCCGGCGCTGATCGACGACGAGGTGGTCGCGCAGATCGACGCGCTGTCGCCGCTCGCACCGCTGCACAACCCGGCCCACGTCACCGGCATGCGGGTCACCCGGCGGCTGCTGCCGGACGTGCCGCAGGTGGCCGTGTTCGACACGGCGTTCTTCCGCGACCTGCCGGCGGAGGCCGCGACCTACGCGATCGACGCGAAGGTGGCCGCCGAGCACCAGGTGCGTCGCTACGGCGCGCACGGCACGTCGCACCAGTTCGTCTCCCGTGGGGTGGCGAAGTACCTCGGCCGCCCGCTCGAAGACCTCAACCAGATCGTGCTGCACCTCGGCAACGGCGCTTCGGCGTCGGCCGTCGCCGGCGGCCGAGCGATCGACACGTCGATGGGGCTGACCCCGCTCGAGGGGCTGGTGATGGGCACACGGTCCGGCGACATCGACCCCGCCGTCGTGTTCCACCTGCACCGCGTCGGCGGGATGTCGATCGACGAGATCGACGACCTGCTCAACCGTCGCTCCGGGATCAAGGGGATCTCCGGCGAGAACGACTTCCGCGCGCTGCACTCCCTCGTGCAGTCCGGCGACGAGCCCGCCAAGCTCGCGCTCGACGTCTACGTGCACCGGCTGAAGAAGTACATCGGCGCCTACCACGCCATCCTCGGTCGGCTCGACGTGCTGACGTTCACCGCCGGTGTCGGCGAGAACGACGACATCGTGCGGGCCCGCACCTGCGCCGGCCTCGAGCCGCTCGGCATCGTGCTCGACCTGGCGCGCAACGAGGGTCGCGGCGGCCCGAAGGTCATCTCGACCGACGACAGCCCGGTGACCGTGCTCGTCTTCCCGACCAACGAGGAGCTGGCGATCGCCCGCCAGTCCCTCGAGGTGATCGGCGCCCAGGCCTGATCCGAGGTCGCCGCTGCGCGTCCCGCTACGGGACGCGCAGCGCCTTGAGCGCCTTGAGCGCGCCGGTGTACAGCGGCGTCCACACGTCGGCGCCGAGGTCGAACACGCGCTCCAGGCCGAGGCTGGGGCCGTGCGTGCCGACCAGGCCGTGCACGGCGTGCTGGAGCGCGATGGTCTGCGGCCGGGTCGCCGCCAGCAGCGCCTCCCGGCCGTGCCGCGCGCCGAGACCGGACGATCCCCAGCCGGCCTGGGGCGCGCCGATCGGTGCCCATGCGGCGACGTACGCCTCGTTGACCGCCACGCTGCCGGCGCGCAGCCGGCGCGCGATCGACCAGCCGCGCCGCTCGTCGGACGTCCAGACCCCGGCCGACAGCCCGTACTCGGTGTCGTTGATCGCAGCCACGGCCTCGTCGTCGGACGCGACCGGGTAGACCGCCACCACCGGGCCGAACGTCTCCTCGCGGGACGCGCGCGCCTCGGGCGGCACGCCCTGCAGGATCGTCGGGGCGTAGAACCACGGCCCGAGGTCCGGCCGCTGCTCGCCCCCGGTCAGCACCTGCGCGCCCTGGCCCACCGCGTCCTCGACGTGCTCGACCACCCGCGCCAGCTGCGCGGCCGACGACAGGGAGCCCATGTCCGCGCGGTAGTCCAGGCCCGCGCCGAGGCGGAGCGCCTCCGTGCGCTCGACGAAGGCGTCGACGAGGTCGTCGTACACCGCCTCGTGCACGTAGAGCCGCTCGGCGGACACGCACACCTGGCCGGCGGACGCGAAGCAGGTGCGGACCAGGCCTGCCGCGGTCACCTCGACGTCGACGTCGTCCGCCACGTAGACGCCGTTCTTGCCGCCCAGCTCGAGCGTCGTCGGGATCAACCGGGCACCGGTGCGCGCGGCGACGTCCCGCCCGGCCCGGGACGAGCCGGTGAAGATCACCGCGTCGACGTGCTCGATCACGGCCTGGGCGATCTCCCGGTGACCGGTGACCACCTGCAGCACGTCGGCCGGGAGCCCGGCGTCCTCGCACAGCTCGGCGGCCCACAGGGCGGTCAGGGTGGTCGCCAGGTCCGGGCGGAGCAGCACGGCGTTGCCCGCGACCAGGGCCGGCAGCACGTCACCCAGGACGAGCGTGAACGGCATGTTCCACGGCGAGACGATGCCCACCACCCCGATCGGATGGCGCACCACCCGGGTCGCGGTCAGCCCGGGTACCAGGCCGACGACCCGCCGGTCGGCCAGGACGGACCGGGCCCGCAGCGCGTAGTGCCGCGCGACGTCGGCGACGTCGACGACCTCCTCGAACGCGTGCGCGCGCGCCTTGCCGGTCTCCACCTGGATCAGGTCGAGCACGTCCGACTGGCGGGCGAGCAGCAGGTCGTGCAGGCGGGACAGCACGGCGGTGCGCTCACGCAGCGGGCGCGCGGCCCACAGCCGCTGGGCGGCCCGGGCGCGGCGTGCCGCGGTGGCCACGTCGTCCGGGCTGGACAGCGGGACGGCAGCGACGGGTGCGCCGGTGAACGGCGCCACCGGCGTGTGGATCGCGTGGCCGGGGCTGACCACCACCCGGCGGAGCAGCGACCGGATGTCGTCCGGCTCCAGGACGTAGGTCGCCAGCGGGTCGGTCTCCGGGTCGTGCAGCTCCGGGTGCGCCATGGGCGCCACTGTACGTCCGCCGCTCCCCCGTCCGGTGGCCCGACGCCGTCGCCGTCCGGCGGCCCGGTGCGCGCCCCCCGGCCCGGTCAGGCGGTGGCGTCCAGGTCGGTGGCGAGCAGCTCGACGAGGCTGTCCAGCACCTCGTCGGCCCGGTCACCCTCGGCGGACAGCGTGACCTCCTGGCCGTGCGGCACGCCGAGCGCCATCACCATGAGGATGCTCGCGGCGTTCACCGGCGGGCGCCCGCCGGTGGCGATCGTCACCGGGATGCCGGCCGCGGTGACGGCCTGCGTGAACAGGGCGGCCGGACGGGCGTGCAGGCCGACGCGGGACGCGACGGCGACGGTGCGGCTGGGCATGGGTGTCCTTTCGTCGGCCGGGCGGCGGTCAGCCGCACAGCTCCTTGAGCAACGTGGCGGGGTCGGGGTCGGCGACCAGGCGGACCGCGGACAGCTCGACCTGGGACGGGGCGGGCACCTGCGTGCCGGGCAGCAGCACCGCGGCGCGGCCCCAGGCCACGGCCGCGCGCAGCCGGACGCCGGGGTCGCCGACGGTGGCGAGGTAACCGGCCAGCGTCGTGTCGCCGGCCCCGACGGTCGAGGCCGGCTGCAGCGGGGCCCCGCCGGCCCACCAGCAGCGCTCGGCGGAGATGAGCAGCGCTCCGTGCGCGCCAAGGGTCAGCAGCACGTCCCGGGTGCCGGCGGCGATCACCTGGCGGGCGGCGTCGATCGCGTCGCCGACGGTGCCGATCTCGTGCCCGGCGAGCTCGGCGAGCTCGTCGTCGTTCGGCTTGATCAGGCCCAGGCCCCCGGCGCGGACGGCGCGGCTCAGGGGCACCCCGGACGTGTCGAGTGCCAGCGGTATGCCGTACCGCCCGGCCAGCGCGGCAAGCCGCACGTAGAAGTCGTCGCCCGCTCCGGCCGGCAACGAGCCGGCGCCGACCACTGCAGACGGCCCCGCGGCGAGCTGGGTCTCGACGACCGCGAGCAGCGCGTCGACCTCCTCCGGCGCCAGCGGCACTCCGGGCGCGTTGACCTTCGTGGTGGCACCGGACGCCTCGACCAGCGTGACGTTCGACCGGGTGTCGCCGTGCACCGGCACCGGCGCCGCCGGAACCCCGTGCACGGCCAGCAGGTCGACGAGCCGGGCCCCGTCGACGCCGCCGACGGGCAGCACGGCGAGCGAGGCGACCCCCTGGCGGACCAGGGCGCGGGACACGTTGATCCCCTTGCCGCCGGCGTCCACATGGACGCCGTGCGCCCGGTTGACCTCGCCGACAGCGAGGCGGTCGAGCTCCAGCGCCCGGTCGAGGCTGGGGTTGGGCGTCACTGTCACGATCACGGGTTCGCCCTCCTCTCCGGCACGCTGCTCAGCCCACCACGCCCCCGGGGCGGCGCGGCGCACGCCGCGCCGCCCCGGGAGGCCCCCTCGTCCCAGCCCATCGTCAGCTGTTGACCTGCTGGATCAGGTCGTACAGGTCGTCGGCGCCCGTCGCGTCCAGGACCCGGTCGACCTGGTCCGGGTCGGAGAACAGCAGCGCGATCTTGGACAAGATCGCCAGGTGCTCCTCGCCGACCCCGGCGATGCCGACGACGACCCGGACCGGCTGACCGGCCCCCCACTCGATCGGCTCGTCGTACCTCACCAGGCACAGCGCCGACCGGACGATGTCGCCCTTGGACTCGTCGGTGCCGTGCGGGATGGCCAGCCAGCTGCCCATGTACGTGGACACCAGCCGCTCCCGCTCCGCCATCGCCTCGGCGTACGCGGGGGTGACCGCGCCGCAGCCCACGAGCAACGCGCCGGCCTCCCGGATGGCCTCGTCCTTCGTCCGGGCCGTGCCCGGAGCCACGACGAGGTCTCGGGTGAGCACGTCGGTCACGACGGGCTCCCGGCAGAGGCGGCCGCCTTGGCCTCGGCCACGACGTCGTCGTACACCGGGCTGGACAGGAAGTTGTCCACCGAGACGTGCCGCGAGCTCGGGGCCTGGTGCCGCGCGCGGTCGGTCAGCTCACGCTGGCTGATGACGATGTCCGCACCGTCCTGGAGCTGGGCGACCGCCTTGAACTCCACCTTGACGTCCGGCACGCCGGCCTTCTTCAGCTTGTCCCGGAGGATGCTGGCGCCCATCGCGCTGGACCCCATCCCGCCGTCGCAGGCGAAGACGATCGACCGGATCGGGCGGGTGGCCACCATCGTGGCCTGCGCAGCGCGCGACCCGGACAGGTCGTTGACCTCGGCCAGGTGAGCCAGCGAGGCGCTGGCCTTCCCCTTGTTCGCCTCGGTCTGCGCGATCGCCGCCGACAGGTCGCCGCTCTCGCCCGCCGCCAGGTCGCGTGCCCGGGAGGCGCGCAGGATGACCGCGGCGACGAGGAACGACACCGTTGCGGAGAGCACGACGGACAGGATGACGCCGACGAAGCTGCCCCGCGGCGTCGCGGCAAGCACCGCGATGATGCTGCCCGGGGCGGCCGGGCCGCGCAAGCCGGAGCCGAAGACGACGTTGGTCGCGACGCCGGTCGCGCCACCAAGGATCGCGGCGACGATGAGGGTCGGCTTCATGAGGACGAACGGGAAGTACACCTCGTGGATGCCGCCGAAGAACTGGATGATGATCGCGCCCGGGGCACTGGACCGCGCGACACCGACGCCGAGCAGCGTGTAGGCGAGCAGGATGCCGAAGCCGGGGCCAGGGTTGGCCTCGACCAGGAAGAGCAGCGACTTGCCCTGCTGCGTGACCTGCTGGGCGCCGAGCGGCACCAGCACGCCGTTGCCGATGGCGTTGTTGAGGAACAGGACCTTCGCGGGCTCGACGATCACGCTCATGACAGGCATGAGCTGGTGGTTGGCGAGCCAGTTGACGATGGTGCCGAGCCAGGCGCTGACGTGCGTGACGATCGGCGCGATGCCGAAGAACGCACCGATCGACAGACCTGCGCCGAGGATGCCGGCGGAGAACATGTCGACGAGCATCTCGAACCCGGGCCGGATCTTGTCCGCCCAGATCCGGTCGACCTGCTTCATGATCCAGGCGGCCAGCGGGCCGACGATCATGGCGCCGAGGAACATCGGCACGGTCGAGCCGACGATGACGCCGACCGTGGCGATCGACGCGACGACGGCGCCGCGGGCGCCGTAGACGATCCGGCCGCCGGCGTTCGCGATGAGCAGCGGCAGGAGGTAGGTGACCATCGGGCCGACGAGCCCGAGGTACTGGTGGAACGTCGTGCCGTCCGACGCCTTGGCCAGGGCGGTCGCGGCACCCTGCCAGCTGGAGGTGTCGGCGTTGGCGAACCCGCCGATGATGCCGTTCGGCGTCCAGCCTGCGGCGATGAAGAAGGACGTGATGAGGCCCCAGGCGAGGAACGCCGGGAGGTTCGGCATGATCATTCCGGTCAGGAAGGCCCCGAACCGCTGGATCCTGACCTGTGCGCCCTTGCCCCGGCGCACCGTGGGGGCAACTGCGGCTGCTGCTGCAGACATCCCGCTCACTCTCCTGTCGTGTGGCGGTCGGGCGGAGGCTGAACGCCCCCGTCCGGCGCTGGTGATCGTCCTTGATCGCTGCGTTGCGGCCCCCGGCGCACCGGGGGACGAGGTGCCGGGCGGCCGTCGGCGGCCGCCCGGCCGGTCACGGCCTCACGGCTCGATGGTGACCTTGATGCCCGTGCCGGCACGGACGATGTCGAGGCCGTCGCGGATCTGGTCCAGCGGCAGCCGGTGGGTGATGAGGTCCGCGACGGGCACGCTGCCGTCGGCGATGTGCGCGAGCGCCTGCTTGTTGTGGGCCGGGCTCGAGCCGTTGGCGCCCCAGATCGACAGCTCGCGGTAGTGCACGAGGTTGGAGTCCAGGGTGATCGTCGGCTTGTCCTTGGGCAGGCCGCCGAACAGGGAGATCCGGCCCCGCGGGGCCAGCATGCGCAGCGCCTGCTCCTGCGCCGCACCGGAGGCGGCCGCGGTGATCGCCAGGCTGACGCCCTTGCCGCCGGTGAGGTCGAGCACGGCCTGGATCGGGTCGGTCTCGGCCGAGCAGATCGCCGCGTCGGGCTTGACGATCTGGGCAGCGAGGTCGAGCCGCTCACGGCTCAGCTCGACGAGGTACACCTGGCTCGCGCCGCGGGCCCGGGCCAGCCGCACGTGCAGGCAGCCGATCGGCCCGGAGCCGACGACCACGACGACGTCGCCGTCGTGGGTGTTCACCAGCTCCTGGGCGTTGATCGCGCAGGCGAACGGCTCGCTGACGCTCGCCTCGGCGAACGAGACGCCGTCCGGGATCCGGTTCAGCCCGTCGACCGCGAGCACCTCCTGCGGGACGACCATGAACGGCGCGAAGCCGCCGTCGAAGTCATAGCCCATCGACAGCTGGTTCGGGCAGATGGTCTGCAGCCCGGCGCGACAGAAGTCGCAGTGCCCGCACGGGATGGCCGCGATCACCTGGACGCGGTCGCCGGCCTGCCAGCCGGTGACGCCGGCACCCACGTCGACGACCTCGCCGGCGATCTCGTGCCCCATGACGCGCGGCGGGCGCATCCGCTGGTGGCCGGACGTGGCGATCTTGACGTCGGTGCCGCACATCGAGCACGCGCGGACCCGGATCTTCACCTCACCCGGGCCGGCGACGGGCTCGGGGTAGTCGTCCTCGATCCGCACGTCGCCCGGGGCGTAGAAGCGGAAGACCTTCATCGTTCTCCTTCGGTGGTGGTGCGGGCGGCCCTGCGGCCGCGGGGTGTCGTCATGCGCGGACCACCCGGGGGCCGGCGGCCTCGATCTCGTCGACCAGCTCGGAGGCGATGCCCGAGTCGGTGACCAGGGTGTCGACGCTGGACAGGGGGGCGACCAGCGCCAGGTCGGTGCGGCCGACCTTCGAGTGGTCGGCGAGGACCACGGTGCGGCGCGCGGCCCCGACGAGTGCGCGCTTGACCATCGCCTCGGCGAGGTCGGGGGTGGTCAGGCCGTTCTCCACGGTCAGGCCGTTGGTGCCGAGGAACGTGACGTCGACGCGCACGTCGGCGAGCGACCGCTCGGCCCACGCGCCGACGGCCGCCATCGTCCGGCCGCGCAGCTGGCCGCCAACCAGGTGCAGCGTGATGTTCGGCCGCGACGCCAGAAGGGTGGCGACCGGCAGGGCGTGCGTGACGACGATGAGCTCGCGGTCGGTGGGCAGCAGGTCGGCGAAGCGCACCGTGGTGGTGCCGGCGTCGATGATGATCGCGCCGCCGTCGGGCAGCTCGTCGAGCGCCGCCTTGGCGATCCGCTCCTTCTCGGCGGCGAACATCCGTTCCCGGTCGGCCAGCGCCGGCTCGAAGCCGAGCCGCTCGACCGGGATCGCCCCGCCGTGGACGCGGCGCACCAGACCCATCCGCTCGAGCGCCGTCAGGTCGCGGCGCACGGTCTCCGGCGTGACGTCGAGCTCGGCGGCCAGCCCGGCGACGTCGACCCGGCCCTCGGCCCGCGCACGACCCAGGATCTGCTGGTGCCGCTCAGGTGCGTACATGACCGCCGTGTCCCGCGTCCCGCCGGCCGGGAGGCCGGGCCACGGCGTCAGCGCCGCGAACGGGTCCAGGGTGCACCCCGAACGGACTCAAGTCAACCCAAACAAACACAATCGGATCGACTCAAACAACCAACCGGACTCTGGCGGGCACCCGACCCCGCCCAGGCGCTATCGAGGCGCGTACGGGGACACGACGACCTCGACCCGCTGGAACTCCTTGAGGTCGGAGTAGCCCGTGGTCGCCATCGCACGGCGCAGCGCGCCGATGAGGTTGAGTGTCCCGTCGGCGGTGTGACCGGGACCGAAGAGGATCTGCTCCAGCGTGCCCGCGCTGCCCACCGACACCCGCTCCCCGCGCGGCAGCAGCTGGTGGTGCGCCTCGGGTCCCCAGTGCCAGCCGCGTCCGGGCGCGTCGGTGGCCCGGGCCAGCGCGGCGCCGAGCATGACGGCGTCGGCACCGCACGCCACGGCCTTGACGAGGTCGCCCGAGCGGCCGACGCCACCATCCGCGATGACGTGCACGTACCGGCCGCCCGACTCGTCGAGGTAGTCCCGCCGGGCGGCCGCCACGTCGGCGACGGCGGTGGCCATCGGGGCGTGGATGCCGAGCGAGACGCGCGTGGTGTGGGCCGCTCCCCCGCCGAAGCCGACCAGCACACCCGCCGCCCCGGTGCGCATGAGGTGCAGCGCCGCGGTGTACGTCGAGGCCCCGCCGACGACCACCGGGACGTCCAGCTCGTAGATGAACCGCTTGAGGTTGAGCGGCTCGGCCCGGCCCGAGACGTGCTCGGCGGACACGGTGGTGCCGCGGATGACGAACAGGTCGACACCCGCGTCGACGACGGTGCGCCA
The DNA here is from genome assembly GCA_963769855.1 of uncultured Actinomycetota bacterium. Lineage (GTDB taxonomy): Bacteria > Actinomycetota > Actinomycetes > Actinomycetales > Cellulomonadaceae > Cellulomonas. The sequence goes on along the minus strand of CAVYNN010000008.1, from coordinate 386,974 downwards.
GTGCTCCTGGGTGCGCTGCGGCGACAAGGCGCCGGCGACGGTGACCCCGGCGGCCCGGATCTCCTTGAGCCGGGCGGTGATCAGGTCGGGCCGGATCGGCGCCGCGTAGATCTCCTGCATCCGCACGGTGGCACGGACCGGGTCGAGGGTGGCGATCTCGGCGAGCAGGGGCTCGGGGTCCTCGTACCGCGTCCACAACCCCTCGAGGTCGAGCACACCCAGGCCGCCGAGACGGCCGAGGAGCACGGCCGTCGTCGGGCTCATCACGGAGTCCATCGGCGCGGCGAGCACCGGCAGGTCGAAGTGGTACGCGTCGATCTGCCACGCGACCGACACGTCCTCGGGATCGCGGGTGCGCCGGGAGGGCACCACCGCGATGTCGTCGAAGGAGTACGCGCGCCGCCCGCGCTTGCCACGCCCGATCTCGACCTCGGTCACCGGCACAGGCTACCGGCGCGGCGCACGGTGCGGCCGTGCGCGTGTCCACCACGGTCGTGTCGGTGCCCGGTGCGATGCTCCGGGCACGGCATGACGAGACGAGGGGCGATGACCTGGCACGACGGCCCGATGGTGGGCTTCGACACCGAGACCACGGGCGTGGACGTCGGTGCCGACCGGGTGGTCACTGCGGCCGTCGTCCGCCGGGACGCGACCGGCAACCAGGTCTGCTCCTGGCTGATCGATCCCGGGGTCGCCATCCCCGAGGCGGCGACCGCGGTGCACGGCATCACCACCGAACGGGCGCGGGCGCTCGGCCGGCCGCCCCGCCAGGCGCTCGACGAGGTCGCCTCCGTGCTGGTCGGGGCATGGCGGGCCGGGCTGCCGGTGGTCGCCTTCAACGCCTGCTACGACCTGTCGCTGCTCGACGCCGAGCTGCGCCGGCACGGCCTGCCGACCGTGCCCCAGCGGCTCGGTCGGCCGGCCGGACCGGTGATCGACCCGCTCGTGCTCGACCGCGCGGAGGCGCGGTACCGGCCCGGCACCCGACGGCTCGGGGACCTGTGCGCCGTCTACGGCGTCGAGACACCGGTCGCGCTGCACGCCGCGGAGGCCGACGTGCTCGCCACGCTGGACCTGCTCGACGCGATGGTGGCGCGGTACCCGCACCTGGCCGCCCTCGACCTGGCCAGCCTGCAGGACTACCAGGTGGCGGCGCACCTGAGCTGGGCGGAGTCGTTCAACGCGTGGCGCACCGAGCGTGGCCTGCTCGGTCCAGGCGCGGAGCTCGACTGGCCGGTGCGGCCGGCCGTACCGGTCGGCCAGGCGGTCTGACCCGGTTCAGCGTGCGGTGTAGTTCGGCGCCTCGACCGTCATCTGGATGTCGTGCGGGTGCGACTCCTTGAGCCCGGCCGGGGTGATCCGGATGAACTTCCCCCGGGACTGAAGCTCGGGGATCGTGTGCGCCCCGACATAGAACATCGACTGGTGCAGTCCGCCCACCAGCTGGTGCGCCACCGCGGCGAGCGGCCCGCGGTACGGCACCTGGCCCTCGATCCCCTCGGGCACGATCTTCTCGTCGGACGCGACGTCCGCCTGGAAGTACCGGTCCTTGGAGTAGGAGACCCGTCCGCGCGAGGCCATCGCGCCGAGCGAACCCATGCCGCGGTAGTGCTTGTACTGCTTGCCGTTGACGAAGACGAGGTCCCCCGGCGACTCGTCGCAGCCGGCCAGCAGCGAGCCCAGCATGACCGTGTCCGCGCCGGCGACCAGCGCCTTGGCGATGTCGCCCGAATACTGCAGGCCGCCGTCACCGATCACCGGGACACCGGCCGGCCGGCACACCCTCGCCGCGTCGTAGATGGCGGTGATCTGCGGCACCCCGACGCCGGCGACGACGCGCGTGGTGCAGATCGACCCGGGGCCGACACCCACCTTGACCGCGTCGGCGCCCGACTCGACCAGGGCGGCCGCGCCCTCGACAGTCGCCACGTTGCCGCCGATCACCTGCACGTGGCGGGTGCCCGGGTCGGACTTGAGCCGGCGCACCATCTCGAGCATCAGTCGGGCGTGCCCGTTCGCCGTGTCGACGACGAGGATGTCGACACCCGCCTCGACCAGCGCGCTCGCCCGCTCCCAGGCGTCGCCGTAGAACCCGATCGCCGCCGCCGTGACCAGCCGGCCCTCGGCGTCCTTGGTGGCGTGCGGGTACTGCTCGGACTTGACGAAGTCCTTGACGGTGATCAGCCCGCGCAGCACGCCGTCCTCGTCGACCAGGGGCAGCTTCTCGACCTTGTGCTTGGCGAGCAGCGCGGCGGCCGACTCGCGGTCGATCCCGACCGGGCCGGTGACCAGCGGCATCGCGGTCATCACCTCGCGCACCGTGCGCCGCTCGAAGTCCGAGCCGGGAACGAAGCGCAGGTCGCGGTTGGTGATGATGCCGAGCAGGTGGCGCTGGTCGTCGACCACCGGCAGCCCCGACACGCGGTAGATGCCGCACAGCCGGTCGAGCTCGGCGAGCGTGGCGTCCGGCGCGATCGTGACGGGGTCGCTCACCATGCCGGACTCGGAACGCTTGACGCGGTCCACCTGGTGCGCCTGGTCGGCGATCGACAGGTTGCGGTGCAGCACGCCGACCCCGCCCTGCCGGGCCATCGCGATCGCCATCCGCGACTCGGTGACCGTGTCCATCGCCGCCGAGACGAGCGGCACGCGTACGGAGATCTCCCTGGTCAACCGCGACGAGGTGTCCACCTGCGAAGGGATGACATCCGTCTCGCCGGGCAGCAGCAGGACGTCGTCGAAGGTCAGTCCGGTGCGGGCGAACGGGTCGGCAAGCTCCGTCATCGGCTCAGGATACGGGACCGGCCTGCGCCGGCCGTCAGCGGATGATCCCCCGGCGCAGCCCGATCGCCACGGCCTGGGCCCGGTCGCTGGCGCCGAGCTTGCGGAACAGCCGCCGCGCGTGCGTCTTGACGGTGTCCTCCGACAGGAACAGCTCCTGCCCGATCTGCGCGTTCGACCGCCCGTTGCTCATCCCGACGAGCACCTGGACCTCGCGCTTCGTCAGCTCGACCGGCATCGCCACCACCGGCCGGGTCGGCACGTCGTCGAGGTCCCAGTCCCGCTCGGCCGAGATGCCCTCGACCGCGGGCTGGGGCTGCTGCGGCACGCCGGGTGCGCGCGCGGCGGCGAGCATGGGGCCGGCCTGCACGTGTGCGGCAACGGCGGCCAGCTCGGCCCGGCCGATGTCCGGGGCGAGGAAGCCACGGGCGCCGAGCTGGAGCGCGCGGTCCAGCGCCACCGCGTCGTCCGGGCCGGCGAGCACGACGACGGCAGCTGACGGTGCCACGGACCGGAGTCGACGGATCGCGTCCGGCGTGCCGGCACCGGGCAGGTGCGCGTCGATGAGCACCACGGTCGGTGGCACCCGGCGGGCGAGCGTGACCAGCTCGTCGGCGGTGGCGGCGGCGCGCACCGGCGCCAGCGCCGGGACGCCGATCGACGTCACCACCAGCCGCTCCCGCACGGTCGCGGACGCATGACACACGATGACCCCAGCCATGATGCCTCTCCTCGTCGCCCCCACCGGCGCATTGAGAGCGTCATCGGCTGCGCCGCTGCACCACCTGAGGCCGGCCCGTACCCGGGCGAGTGGCGAGTCAGGCGATTTGCCCCAGGTCTACCGTGTCGTCGCAATTGCGACTGGGCCATCCGGGTGAACATGAGCCGCGTGACCAGCGACATCACCCGCTATGACTCCGGTCCGATGCCCCGAACGGGGGCACGCGGTTGCCCCGTTCCGGTGAGCCCCACCGCGGCCAGCGCCTCGTGCACCACGCCGGTGACGGTCCGCGCCCGGTGCACCGAGCGCCCCAGTGGCAGCTGGCCGGCGGCGCCCTCCGGGAGCATGACGAACTGTGGCACGTCCGGCCGCTGCTCGGCGAGCCGCTCCACAGCGGACAGGTCCGGCTCGAGGGCGTCCACGACGGTGACCACCGCACCCGCCCGGGTCATGGCGACGAGCTCGAGGGCGTGCCGCGCGGACAGCAGACCGCTCACCACGCGGGCGTCGGCGCCGCGGCCGGCCATCGCGGCGGCCATGGTGTGGGCGCCGACGAGCCCGATCCGCATCCCCGGTGCACGCACCAGGATCACCGGCTGCCCGCGGACCGGCGCCGGGGCTGCGTCCCGCAGCGCGGCGACCGCCGCCGAGCCGAGGGCGAACGTCGGTGAGACGCCGGGTCGGTCGACCACCGTCCGGCGGACCAGGGCGGAGACGGCCGGCTCGACGAGCAGAGTCCACCAGCGCAGCACGTCGTCGCCGGGGAGCAGCGCGAGCAGCCGGCCCAGCTCGTCGACGTCGCCGGCAAGCGCCGCGTCGACCACGGCGTCCGACGCGGCCGGTCCGTCGTCCAGAGCCGCCTCGGGTGCGGCGATCGGTCCGAAGACGTCGTCGGGCCGCGCCCGGCGCGCGATCTCGGCCGCCTCGGCCGGGGCCACGCCATCGATGGTGAGGCGCCGCATGACGATCAGCCGGGCGACGTCGCTGCTGCCGTACCGGCGGTGCGCGCCCGCGGCATGCTCGGACGGACCGAGCTCGTAGCGCCGGTCCCAGGTGCGCAGGGTCGCAGGAGCCACCCCGATCCGCCGGGCGACGGCGGACACGGTGAGCAGCGGCTCGCCGCCCTCCTCACGGTCCATGGGCACAGTGTGCCAGCGAATCCTGAAACGATCCGGCTGTGGACCCGCTCCCACTCGATCGTGTCACTGACCTGCACACATGTGGACGCCTGTCTAGGACGGATGTCCAGATCGATTCACAGGTCAGTTTCATCTTCGGGCCTTGAACAACCTCTGACGCGGTTGTAGCGTGACCGACAACGTCCGGTTAATCCGATTCGGGTCCCGGACGTGGGCCAGTCGATCGGGCAGAGCGTCGACCGCCCCGCCCCGACTGAGGAGGGACGCATGGCCGAGATCTCGCGACTACCCGGACCGTTGCTCGAGCTCTGGGAATGGCAGTTCCAGGGCGCCTGCCGCGACGCCGACGAGAACCTCTTCTTCCACCCGGAGGGCGAGCGTGGCGCCGCACGGCGCCGTCGGGCCGAGGCCGCCAAGGCGATCTGCGCGACCTGCCCCGTCATCCGAGAGTGCCGTGAGCAGTCGCTCGCGGTCCGCGAGCCGTACGGCGTGTGGGGCGGACTGTCGGAGGACGAGCGCGCCGCCGTCCTCGCCGCGCGCACCGGCACCCGGCGCGTCGGCTAGCGAGCCCGGGACAGACCCGGGACAGACCGGACAGCGCGAGGGCCCCCGTCCAGCACGGACGGGGGCCCTCGCGTCTGGCGGGTCGATCGACCCGCGGCGTTACTTGACGACGATCGCCAGGACGTCGCGCGCCGACAGGATGAGGTAGTCCTCGCCGGCGTACTTCACCTCGGTGCCGCCGTACTTGGAGTAGATCACCTTGTCGCCGGTGGCGATGTCGAGCGGGACACGATTGCCCTTGTCGTCGATCCGCCCCGGACCTACGGCGATGACCTCGCCCTCCTGGGGCTTCTCCTTGGCGCTGTCCGGGATGACGATCCCGGAGGCGGTGGTCGTCTCGGCCTCGAGGGCCTTCACGACGATCCGGTCCTCGAGCGGCTTGATGGAGACCGACACAGCGGACCTCCCCTTCGCATGTGAGTAGTTCGTCTACGTCTCGGCCGTGCCTGGCCGTCGTCGTCGCGGGAGCCGGGACCGATGGCACGGTTGGCACCCTCACGGGGAGAGTGCCAGACCCTCACTCTAGGAAGCGGTTAGCACTCGGTCAAGGCGAGTGCCAGTGCGCCGGTGCACCGGGCGGTCCGCGTGCGAGGATCACGGCCATGGACGCCGGGTCGTTGTCCCTGCTGCTCAGCCCGGACGGCTGGGCGCTGCTCGGCGCGCTGCCCCCGTACGACGAGGCCCGCGCGCTGGCCCTGTCGACGCGGCTGCACGCCGAGGGGATCGATCCGCAGCTGGTCGCCGCCGCACTGACCCAGTCCCGGCTGCGGGCCAAGGGACGCGCCAAGTTCGGCGAGTTCGCCGACGGGATGCTGTTCACCGTGGCCGGACTGGAGCAGGCGACCCGGCTCGAGGTCGCTGCCCACCACGCGCGTCGCTACCGGGCGGCCGGGGTCACCACGGTCGCGGACCTGACCTGCGGCATCGGGGCGGACGCGATGGCGTTCGCCGGGATCGGGCTGCACGTGGTCGCGATCGACGCCGACGAGGTGACCGCGGCCGTCGCCACGGTCAACCTGCGGCACTTCCCCGAGACGGTGGTGCAGCACGGGGACGGCCTCGCGCTGGACCTGGCCGGGGTGGACGCGGTGTACGCCGACCCGGCACGGCGCACCTCGTCGGGCGCCCGGGTCGCGGACCCTGCCGCCTACACCCCGCCGCTGGACGCCCTGCTCGCGGTCCGCGAGCGCGTCCCGGCGCTGGGCCTCAAGGTCGGACCCGGGCTGCCCCACCGGGCGGTGCCCGTCGACGCGCACGCGCAGTGGGTGTCCGTCGACGGCGAGGTGGTCGAGGCCGGGCTGTGGTTCGGCGCACTCGCGCCCGAGGGGCCCGGTCGGTCCGCGCTCGTCCTGCGCGGTGGGCACGCCCACGTCGTCGACGGGCCGGCCGCCCGGGCGGACGTCGGACCGGTCGGGGCCTACCTGTACGAGCCGGACGGGGCGGTGATCCGTGCCGGACTGGTCCAGCGGGTGGCTGCCGAGGTGCACGGACGCCTGATCGACCCGACCATCGCGTACGTGACCGCCGACCGGCTCGTCGCCACGCCCTTCGCGTCCGCCTACCGGGTGCTCGACGAGATGCCGTTCTCGGTCAAGCGGGTGCGCACCTACCTGCGGGAACGGGCGGTCGGCCGGCTGACCGTGAAGAAGCGCGGCACCGCGGTCACGCCCGAGGCCCTGCGCGCCCAGCTCGACCTGCGCGGCAGCGCCGAGGCGACCGTCGTCCTGACCCGCGTCGCCGGGTCGCAGCGGGTGCTCGTCGTCGAGCCGGTCGCCGCCGGGAGCGACTGATGGCGGCACCGGTCCCGCTGCCGTTCGCCGACTCCGAGCGCTCGACCGTCGGGCTGGAGTGGGAGCTCGCCCTGGTCGACACCGACTCCGGCGAGCTGCGCCAGGCGGCGACCGCCGTGCTCGACGCCGTGCACGAGGCCGGCCCGGACGACCCGCTCGGGCCGCAGGTGAGCGGCGAGCTGCTGCTCAACACGGTCGAGGTGTCCAGCGGGCGGTCTTCCACCATCCACGAGGCAGGCACGGCGCTGGCCGGCTGCCTGGAGCGGGTGCAGCGGGTCGCGACGCCCCTGCGGATCGAGCTCATGGGCGGCGGCACCCACCCGTCCGCGAACTGGGCGACGCAGCGGGTGACCGACAAGCAGCGGTACGCGACGCTGATCGACCGCACCCAGTGGTGGGGCCGGCAGATGCTCATCTTCGGCGTCCACGTGCACGTGGGGGTGGAGAGCCGGGACAAGGTGCTGCCGCTGTCCCGCGCGATGCTCACCGTGTTCGGGGTGATCCAGTCGTTGTCCGCGTCCTCGCCGTTCTGGGGCGGGCGGGACACCGGGTACGCCTCGAACCGGGCGCTGCTGTTCCAGCAGCTGCCGACCGCCGGGCTGCCGCCCCAGCTCGAGCGGTGGGAGCAGCTCGAGCAGTACGTCGGCGACATGATGCACGTCGGCGTGATCGACGACGTCAGCGAGCTGCGCTGGGACATCCGCCCGTCGCCCCGGTTCGGCACGCTGGAGATGCGGATCGCCGACGGTGCGACGAACACCACGGAGCTGACCGCGATCTCGGCCCTCACCCACTGCCTGGTGGAGCACTTCTCCACCCTCATCGACGCCGGCGAGCAGCTCCCGACGCTGCAGCCGTGGTACGTCACGGAGAACAAGTGGCGGTCGGCGCGGTACGGGATGGACGCGATCCTCATCACCGACTCGTCGGGCGACGAGGAGCTCGTCACCGACTCGGTGGGCCGTTGGTTGGAGACCCTGGCGCCGGTCGCGCGGCGGCTGGGCTGCCAGGCCGAGCTGGAGCAGGTCCGCGTGGTGCTCCGCCGCGGCGCCTCCTACCAGCGGCAACGCGCGGTCGCCCGGCGCAACGCCGGGGATCTGGATGCGGTGGTCCGTTCGCTGCTCGACGAGCTGCGCTCCGGCCGGCCGCTGTAGAAGGGGGCACCATGACCGGACCGGACGGCTCCACCGTCACCGTCGCCGGCAGTCCGCTGACCTGTGTCGTCTGCGGCGCCGATCGGTTCACCTACCGGGAGGTGAAGCTCAACACCACCGGCCTGACGTTCTTCGACCTCCACTGGCTCAACCGCTCGGGCAGCGGGGCGATCTGCGGACGGTGCGGGTACCTGCACACGTTCGTGGACGGCACGCTGCTCAACTGGTCCGAGGGCTGAGCGCTCAATCCGTCCAGCGCCAGCTGGCCAGGGCACGGTCGAGCACCCCGGCGACGGCGTCGTCGTCGGGCCCGCGGGCGAGCACGACGGTCCAGGCCCGCGCGCCGTGGTCGAGCTCGACCTCATCGCTGACGAAACCACCGCCGTTCCGGTAGCCCACCCGCCAGCCGGCACCCGCCGGTGTGGTCACCGCCCGGACCGGACCGTCCTGGTCGCGGGTCACGGCCAGGGGCGCCTGCGCCCGCTCGGCGAGCCGGACCTGTGCAGGGGTGACCAGCGGCTCGGACACGACGACCAGTGCGGCGGTGGGCCCGAGCGCCACCAGGGCCTCGGTGCGCTGCCCGGTGGCCGGCGGCGGAACCGGGGGCATCGAGTCGGCGGCCGGGGCGAGGAACCGCGCGACCGGCCGGCTACCTCCGACCAGGACGACCACCTCGTCCGAGCCGCCGGGCAGGACGGCGGCGGGGTCGTCCGGCTGTCGGTGCGCGGCACCGCCACCCGCGCCCGAGGTGTCGCCGCCGATCACCGCCGGGTCGTCGAGCCATCGCCAGGTCGCCAGCACCTTGTCGACGACGCCGGCCAGATCCGGGCGATCGCGCCGCGCGGTCACGCCGACGACGAAGGCGAACCCGCCGTGGTCCAGGTGGGTGTCGGTGGTGGTCCTGCGCTCGGAGGCGAAGGTCTGCCGCCAGCCGGCGCCGGCCGGGGAGTCCACGCGGGTCGCCGGGCCCACCGCCCACAGCCCTGACGGCAGCGCCGCACGCACCAGGCCGACCCGGTCCGGCGCCGGGCGCAGCACCCTGTCGTACCGCAGCGCCCCCACCCGCCCCAGGCAGACGATCGCGAACCGCACCCCGGCCGCGAGCGGGAGCTGCGCGTCGATCCGCGACCCGTCGGCCGAGAGCTCGTCGGTGCCCGCGATCGGCGTGCGCGGCGCGAGGAAGCTCTCGCCGGGCCGCCCGTCCCCCAACGGCTTCACGACGACGGGGACTGTGAGGGCGAACGGGTCGGCCGGCAGGTCGGTCGACCCCAGGGGACGGCGCCAGAGGGGCACCGCCCGGCGGGCGAAGGCGGCTGCCTCGGCCCGCCGCTGCGGTTGCTCGCGCGCCAGCGCGGTGGTCATGGCGCGCCGCACCCAGAGCCGCCGCGCCGGCCGCGCGGCGGCCACCAGCAGGACGACGACGAGCACGACGGCGGCACGGGCGACCGGCGCACCGGTCGCCACGGCACGGACGGCCTCCCCCATGACCCGCAGATCGGCACGGCGGCCGGCCGGCTCAAGGGCGCTGCGCACCGGCGGTGCGCGGCGGCGTGCGACGTCGCCGGGTGGGCCCTAGACGAGCACGGTGGTCAGCGGCATCGAGGAGTCGACCGGCAGGTCGAGCGACGAGGGCGGCAGCCCGCGGCGGACCACGGCGGAGCCGAGTGCGGCGATCATCGCGCCGTTGTCCGTGCAGAACCTGATCGGCGGGATGCGCAGCGTGATGCCAGCCTCGGCGCACCGCGTCGCCGCCATCTCCCGCAGCTGCGAGTTCGCCGAGAAGCCGCCGCCGACGACGAGGGTGTCGACCCCGTGTGCCCGGCAGGCGGCGATGGCCTTGGCCGTCAGCACGTCGGCGACCGCAGCGGCGAACGACGCCGCGACGTCGGTCAGGGGGATCTCGAGCCCGGCGTCCTGACGCGCCTCGACCCAGCGGGCGACCGCCGTCTTGAGCCCGGAGAACGAGAAGTCGGTCGCGTGCTGCGCCTGGTCCTTCGCCGCGGTCAGGCCGCGCGGGAAGCGGATCGACTCCGGGTTGCCCTCGCGAGCCAGCCGGTCGATGTGCGGGCCGCCGGGGTACGGCAGGCCGAGCAGCCGACCCACCTTGTCGAACGCCTCGCCCGCGGCGTCGTCGAGCGTCGAGCCGAGCTCGGTGACCTGCACCGTGTCGTCGAGCAGCAGCAGCGACGAGTGACCGCCCGAGACCACCAGGGCCATCACCCGGGACGGGAACGGACCGTCGACGATCTCGTCGACCACGGCGTGGCCGATGACGTGGTTGATCCCGTACAGGGGCCGGTCGAGCGCGACCGCGAGCGCCTTGGCCGCCGAGGCACCGACGGTCAGCGGGCCGACGAGCCCGGGGCCCGCGGTCACAGCGATCGCGTCGATGTCCGCCAGCGTGACGCCAGCGGTGCTCAGCGCCCGCTCGATGGTCGGCACCATCGCCTCGAGGTGCGCGCGGGAGGCGATCTCGGGGATGATCCCGCCGAACCGGGCATGCTCGTCGACCGACGAGGCCACCGCGTCCACCAGCAGCTCGTAGCCCCGCACCAGGCCGACGCCGGTCTCGTCGCAGGAGGTCTCGATGCCCAGGACGAGCGGATCGGCGGTCACGGCGTCCCACGATAGGTGCGCGAGAGGCGTGTGACGTACCTCACCGCTCCGATCGACCGGTCCGGGGAGTAATCCCGGGTCGTTGACAGTTCAACGACATCGTGACCATCGACCTCTCCGCCCCCGCCACCGCCCGGATCGACGACGCCACCGCGGACCTGCTGTTCCGCGAGGCCCGCACCGCCGCCACCTTCGCTCCCGACGACGTGCCCGACGAGCAGCTCCAGGCCGCGTACGACCTGGCCAAGTGGGGCCCGACGGCGATGAACATCACGCCGCTGCGGGTGCTCGTCGTGCGGTCGCCCGACGCGCGGACGCGCCTCGCCCGACACCTGAACGAGGGCAACCGCGAGCGCGTCCTGGCCGCACCGGTCACCCTGCTGCTCGCCGCCGACCCCGGCTTCCACCAGCACCTGGGCACGCTCGCGCCGCACCGCGTTGCGATGGTCGGGCCCCTCGACGCCGCCCCCGACCGGCGGGACGCGATGGCCCGGCAGAACGCCTGGCTCCAGGCCGGCTACCTCATCACCGCGCTGCGTGCGGTCGGCCTGGCCGTCGGTGCGATGGGCGGCATGGATACCGCGGGCATCGACGCCGATCTGCTGGCCGGCACCGGATGGCGGTCGTTCCTCGTCCTCAACGTCGGGCAGGCCGACGGCGCGCAGTACCCGTTCCCCCGGGCCGCGCGGCTCGACTGGGACCAGGTGACCCGCACGGTCTGAGGCTCACCGCGGGAGGTGGACCGGTGCGGTCACGGCGCGTCGCCGGTCGCGACGGGCCGCGCCGGGTCGCTCGACCAGGCCGACCACGAGCCCGGGTAGAGCGCAGCCGGCACGCCGACCACGGCGAGCGCTGCGACCTCGTGCGCCGCGGTGACGCCCGACCCGCAGTACACCGCGACCGGGCCGGCCAGCCCGGTGAACCGGGCCCGCAGCGCGTCGTCGGGCAGGAACCGTCCGTCGGCGCCGAGGTTGCCCCAGGTCGGCGCGCTGACCGCGCCCGGCACGTGGCCTGCGCGCGGGTCCACCGGTTCGACGACCCCCGCGTAGCGCTCCGCCGCACGCGCGTCGAGCAGCGTGCCCTGGGCCGGCCAGGACGCCGCCTCGTCGGCGCCGATCGTCGCCAGCGCACCCGGCCGCAGCACGACGTCGCCCGGCTCGACCACGACCTCGCCCGCCTCGACCGAACGGCCGTCCGCGGTCCACGCCTCCAGGCCGCCGTCGAGCAGGCGCACCGAGGCGATGCCGGCCCAGCGCAGCAGCCACCAGGCGCGCGCTGCCGATATGCCGGCGACGTCGTCGTACACCACGACCGAGGAGCCCTCTCGCAGGCCCCAGCGGCGCGCCGACGCCTCGAGCGCCGCCACCGGCGGGAGCGGGTGCCGACCCTCGCGCGGCTCCGGCGGGGCGGCCAGCTCGGTCTCCAGGTCCACGTACACGGCCCCGGGCAGGTGCCCGGCCAGGTAGCGGTTGCGCGCGTCGGCGCCGCTTCGGCCGAGCGCCCAGCGCACGTCGAGCAGCACCGGCGGGTCGTCGTCCACCAGCGCTGCCGCGAGGTCCTCCGCGGTCACCAGCACGTCGGTCCTCATGCACCCTCCAGGGGCAGCCTCATGGTCCAGGCGTCGATGTTCCCGGGCTGGTAGTAGGCCCGGCGCCGACCGAGCATCCGGAAGCCCGACGACTCGTAGAGGTGGATCGCCGGCGCGTTGTCGACCCGCACCTCGAGCAGCACCTCGGCGGCGCCGACCTCGCGGGCGTGCCCGACCAGGGCGGTCAGCAGTTGCCGGCCGAGGCCGTGACCCTGGTGGACGGGGTCGACGGCGATCGTCATCACCTGGGCGTCGTAGCCGTCGAACCAGATCCCGGCGTACCCGATGAGCGCCCCGTCCGCGGTGCGCTCCGCGCCGAGGTACCACCGCCCGGTGGCCTCGAGCTCCTCCGCGAACGACGCGCGCGACCAGGCAGCGGCATCGAAAAGGGCCTGCTCGAGCCGGTCGAGCTGGTCCAGGTCCGCCGCGGTCAGCGGCCGGACGACGACCTCGACCCCGGGCGTGCTCACCGGGGCGCCGGGCCGATGCTCATCCGAGGCTCCGCTTCGCCGGTGCGGGCGGTTCGGCATCGGGGCGACGCAGGTACAGCGGCTCCATGGGCAGCGCGGCCCCCGCCGCGTGCCGGGCCAGGGCGAGCCGGGTCAGATCGGCGGGGTCGGGGTCGAGGGGTGCGGGGTCGTCCGTCAGGGCCAGCTCCGCGGCGTAGCGCAGCGCACCGCGGCCGACGACGCGCACGCCGGTGGTCCGGCCGGACGCACGCAGGGTGGCAGCCGAGGCGATGTCCGGGCCCTCGACCGCCACGATGCCACCGCCGACGACCACGTCGTAGGACGCCCAGTAGACCTCCCGACGTCGGGCGTCGGTGACGACCAGGACACGAGTGCCAGGGGCCGCGGCCTCGGCGGCGCGGACCGCGAGCGCGTCGAGCGACGGGACCCCCCAGACCGGCAAGCCGAGGCCCAGTGCAAGCGTGCGGGCGGTCACCAGGCCGACCCGCAAGCCGGTGAACGGCGCCGGACCGGTGCCGGCCACGACGGCGGTCAGGTCCCGGCGGTCCACGCCCGCCGCGGCGAGCGTCGCGGCGACCATGGGGGCGAGCAGCTCGGCGTGCCGGCGCTGCTCGTCGGACGAGGCGGCGGCGAGCACGTCGCCCGCGTCGGAGAGCACCGCGACGGCCACGGCCGACGACGTGTCCAGGGCGAGGATCGGCACGGCCTCAGCCTGCCACGGGCAGCACTGTGCCCACCCCGGGGAGCGCGACACCGGCCCACCGTGCCCCCACGGCGACCACCTCGAGCGTCCGCTCACCGGCGTCCGCGGGCTCGTCGGCCTCGGGGTCGATCGCGCCGTGCGGGCGGTGCAGCGTCAGCTCGAGCCGCTCGTCGGACAGCGGTTCGACCCAGCCGCCGCCCCACTCGACGACGGTCACCGCCTGGTCCATCTCCGACTCCAGGTCGAGCGCGGCGACCTCGTCGAACGAGCGCAGCCGGTAGGCGTCGACGTGGACCAGCCACGGGCCGCGCGAGCCGTCCGGGCGGGGCAGCGGCGGGTGCTCACGGGCGATGATGAACGTCGGCGACGCGACCTGGCCGCGCACGTGCAGGCCGGCGCCGATCCCCTGGACCAGGGTCGTCTTGCCGGCGCCCAGGTCGCCGGTGAGCACGACGAGGTCGCCGGCGTGCAGCAGCGGGGCAAGGGCCTGCCCCCACGCGCGGGTGGCCTCGGCGGTCGGCAGCGTGAGGGTGGCGCTCATCCGTTCACGTACTCCCGGGGGACACGCGCGCCCAGGCGCGTGGTGATCTCGTAGGAGATGGTGCCGGCGACGTCGGCCCAGTCCTGCGCCGTGGGGGCGCCGTCGCGACCGGAGCCGAACAGGGTCACCGGGTCACCGGCCTGGTCCTCGGCCGCGGGGCCGAGGTCGAGGACGAACTGGTCCATGCAGACCCGCCCGGCCACGCCCAGCCGCCGCCCGCGGGCCTGGACCGGCCCGCCCAGGCGTCCCGGCGTCCCGGAGGCGTGCCGCGGCACGCCGTCGCCGTACCCGAGCGGCACCACGCCGAGCACGGTGGGCCGGTCGGTGACGTACTGGTGCGCGTACGAGATGCCCTGGCCGGCGCCGACCGCCTTGACCGTGGCCAGCCGCGCCTCGAGCGTCATCGCGGGGGTCAGCCCGAACGACTCCGGGCCGGCGATCTGCGGCACCGGGGACAGGCCGTACACGGCCAGGCCGGGGCGGACCAGGTCGTAGTGGACGGCGGACCGGGTCAGGGTCGCCGCGGAGTTGGCGATGTGGCGCACCTCGAGGTGGGCGCCGGCGGCCTGCAGGGAGTGCACCGCGGCGGCGAACACCTCCTCCTGCGCACGGACGGTCGGATGGTCCGGCTGGTCGGCGAAGGCGAAGTGCGACCAGACCCCGACCAGCTCGACGGCACCCTCGGCCTGGGCGCGCAGCAGCGGCCCGACGACCTCGTCGAGCGCTGACGGCAGGATGCCGTTGCGACCCAGCCCCGTGTCGACCTTGACGTGGACGCGGGCGGTTCGGCCGGCGGCCCGGGCGGCGGCGACCACCTCGCCGACCGCCCACGGTGCGGCCACCGACACGTCGACGTCGGCCTCGACCGCCTCGCGCAGCGGCGCGCCCGGCGCGTACAGCCAGGCCAGCACCCGCGGCCCGACGATCCCGGCGGCGCGCAGCTCGAGGGCCTCCGACACCTGCGCGGTGCCGAGCCACGTGGCGCCGCCCGCCAGCGCCGCCCGGGCCACCGGCACCAGCCCGTGCCCGTACGCGTCGGCCTTGACGACGGCCATCACCTCGGCTGTCGGCGCATACCCGGCCAGTGCGGCGACGTTCGCCCGGATCGCCCCGAGGTCGACGACGGCACGGGCGGGGTACACGTTCACGGCCGCCAGTCTCCCACCCCCTCCCCCAGTGGAACGGACACGCACCGACACGCCGGGCCAGGGGTCGGGTTCGTTCCACTCCAGGGGGTGGGGCCGTGCCGGGGGCGGCGGGGACGACGATCGTCAGGCCAGCAGGGCGGCGATCGTGGCAGGGAGGGCATCGGCTACGGCCGACGCCGACACCGGGCCGCCCGGGTTGGCCATGGCGGCAGCGCGACCGTGCACGCTGGCCGCGACGGCCGCCAGCAGCGCCGCCAGCGACGGGTCGGCCAGCACGTCCGACGAGCGCCCGGCGAGCAGGGCACCGAGCAGCCCGGTCAGCACGTCCCCCGCACCCGCGGTGGCCAGCCAGGCAGGCGCCTCTGCCTGCGCATAGGCCCGATCGGGCCCGACGACCACAGTGACCGCACCCTTGAGGAGCACGGTCGCGCCCGTCAGCTCGTGCGCGCGGCGGGCCCAGGTCAGCGGCGCCGCGACCACCGCGCCCCGCTCGACGACGACGCCGCGGTCGGCCAGGAGCCGCACCAGCTCGCCCGCATGCGGCGTGAGCACCACGTGCGGAGGCACCCGCTCCGGGAGCAGCGCGAGCGCCCCGGCGTCCACCACCGCCGGCAGACCGGCGCCCAGCGCGGCGGCGATCCGGCCGGCCTGGTCCTCGTCGTGCGGGTCCATGCCGGAGCCGAGGGACCACGCCTGCACCTGGCCGTCGCCGACCACCACCTCCG
This sequence comes from uncultured Actinomycetota bacterium, assembly GCA_963769855.1. Lineage (GTDB taxonomy): Bacteria > Actinomycetota > Actinomycetes > Actinomycetales > Cellulomonadaceae > Cellulomonas. Next base: position 371,034 of record CAVYNN010000008.1, on the reverse strand, counting down.
GGTGGGCCGCCACGACGGCCGGGCCGACGTCGCCGAGGTAGCGCACCATGCCGACCCCGGCCCGCGTCGCGGCGCCCGTGACGAGCACCGCCGCCCCCGGGTACGCCCGCGTCCCGGCCACCACACCCAGCACTCCCCGGCTGTACTTGTGGTCGTCGGTCTTCGGTACAGGCCAGGCGGCCGCGATGTCGGCGGCATCCAGCCGGCCCACCACGGCGTCGGCCGGCGCCAGGTCGAGGCCGACGTCCACCACCTCCACCCGCGCCGCCCGTCCAGCGGCCGGTGGCAGCAGCAGGCCGGGCTTCGCACCGCCGAAGGTCACCACCAGGTCCGCCGGCAGCACCGCGGCGTTCGGCAGCGTGCCGTCGTCGACCCCGATCCCGGACGGCACGTCGACCGCCACGACGAACGGCCGGTCCGGGGCTCCGGCCAGCGCCGTGACCAGCTCGCCGGCCGTGCCGCGCACACCACCACGCCCACCGATCCCGAGCAGCCCGTCGAGGACGACGTCCGCCCGGCCAGCGATCCGGGCGCCGGCCGCGCCCGAGGTCAACCGGAGCACGCGCCCGCCAGCCGAGCGGAGCGCCGCCAGGCCCGCGTCATGCACACGCTCTGCCGTGAGCAGGGCCGTCACGGCGGCACCGCGGCGCGCCAGGTGAGCGCCGGCGAACAGCGTGTCCCCGCCGTTGTTGCCGCTGCCGACGAGCAGCACCACCCGCGCGCCGCCGACCCGACCACGCCGCTCGCGCAGCTCGCGGGCGACGATCACGGCCAGGGCGAACGACGCCCGGTCCATCAGCGGCACGCCCGCGGCCAGCAGCGGCGCCTCGGCGGCGCGCACAGCGGCCGCGTCCCACGCTAGGAGCACGTCGGCCATCCTCCCGCCCGGGTCGGTACGGTGCCCAGCATGCGCTTCGGAATGTTCATCCCCCAAGGTTGGCGCCAGGACCTCACCGGCATCGACCCCCACGACCACTGGCCCGTCATGCGCGACCTGGTGCTGCACGCCGATGCCGGCACCTGGGAGTCGGTCTGGGTGTACGACCACTTCCACTCCGTGCCCGAGCCCAACGGTGAGGCCGTGCACGAGGCGTGGAGCCTGATGAACGCCTTCGGCGCGGTGACCTCGCGCGTCCGGCTGGGCCAGATGTGCACCTGCATGGCCTACCGCAACCCGGCCTACCTGGCCAAGGTCGCCACCACAGCGGACGTCGTGTCCGGCGGGCGCATCGAGATGGGCATCGGCGCCGGCTGGTACGAGCACGAGTGGCGCGCGTACGGCTACGGGTTCCCGCGCGCCGGCGAGCGGCTGGGCATGCTCGACGAGGGCGTGCAGATCTTCCGCCAGCTGTGGACCACCGGCACCGCCACGTTCCACGGGGCCCACTACGACGTCGACGGCGCGATGCTCTCGCCGCTCCCCCTGCAGGCCGGCGGCCCGCCGATCTGGATCGCCGGCTCCGGCGAGAAGGTGACGCTGAAGATCGCCGCGAAGTACGCGCAGTACACCAACTTCTCCGGCGAGCCGGAGGCGTTCAAGGCGAAGTCCGACATCCTCGCGGCGCACTGCACGGACGTCGGCCGCGACGTCGACGAGATCACGCGCTCCGCCAACTTCAACGTCGTGATCGCCGAGAAGGAGAGCGACATCCCCGCCCTCCTCGACCGCTACGAGGCGCACTACGCCAAGACCGTGCCGGCCAGCGCCGCCAAGGAGCGAGCCGACCTCGCGGGTGGGCCGCTCGTCGGCACGCCGGAGCAGATCGTCGAGAAGATCGAGGCACTGGCGGCCGTCGGTCTCGGCTACACGATCTGCTACTTCCCGCTCGTCGCCTACGACCGCTCCGGCCTGGACCTCTTCGAGCGCGAGGTGCTCCCCGCGCTGGCCTGACCCCCGCCCGCGCGGCGGCGCCGACGCCGGGCCAGCCCCGCACGCAGGGGCTGGCCGCGGCGCGCGTCATGCGGCATGATGAGTTTGGAAGGATTCCGAACAAATCAAGGGGTCGTCGATGTCCCGCGCGTTGCCCTCCTCGTCCGGCGTGCGCGCCGCGGTCGTCCTCGCGGCCGGGCACGACGAGCCGTCCCGCCGGCTGCTGACCCGGCCGCTCGGTGACGCCACCGTCGCCCAGCTCGCCCTGGCCACGGTCCGCGCGGTCGTCGACCCGAGCCGGATCGTCGTCGTCGTCGCACCGGGCGACGACGAGCTGCGGGCGCTCCTCGGCACCGACCTGACCTACGTCGAGCAGGCGGAACGGCTGGGCACCGGGCAGGCCACCCTCGTCGCGCGCGGAGTGATCGACCCCGCCGTCACGCAGGTCCTCGTCGCGCACGCCGACACCCCGCTGCTGCGCCCGGAGTCCCTGCTCGGCCTGCTGACGCGGCACCGGTTGACCGGGGCCGACCTGTCGATCCTCACCGCGCAGGTCCGTGACGCCGACCGGGCGTACGGCCGGATCGTGCGCCAGGACGGCCGCATCGTCGCCATCGAGCAGCCCGACGCCACGCCCTCGGGCGGACCGACCGAGGTCAACGTCGGCGCCTACGTCGCGGCGCCGGGCCTGCTGTTCGGCGAGCTCGACGCGATGGCGGCGGCCGGCGAGCACCGGCTGACCGACCTGGCCCGGCGGGTCATCACGCTCGGCAAGCAGATCACCAGCTACCGGATCGACGACACCGACGAGGTCCAGGGCATCAACACGCCGGCCGAGCTCGCGGTGGCAGCGGACATCGTCCTGCGGCGGCTGTTCGTGCCGAAGAAGAACACCGACACCAGGATCGTGTTCGGCACCGGCGGCTGGCGGGCGCTCATCGGTGAGGGGTTCACCCTCGCCAACGTCAGGCGGCTGTGCCAGGCGATCGCCAACGAGACCGTGCGCCGGGGCGTGGAGGCTCAAGGGGTCGTCGTCGGCGGGGACCGGCGCTTCCTGTCGCACGAGGCGGCGATCGCCGCTGCCGAGGTCTTCGCCGGCAACAACATCCCCGTCACGCTGCTGCCCGACGACGTGCCCACCCCGCTGGTGACCTTCGCCGCCCCGTACCTCGGCGCCGCCTACGGCGTGATCGTCACCTCCAGCCACAACCCCCCGCAGTGGAACGGCATCAAGGTCTTCCGCTCCGACGGCTCCCTGCCGCTGGACGACGAGACCGACCGCTACCAGGACGAGGCCAACGCGATGAGCGTGGCGGACGTCATCACCCTGGACATCGACCTGGCCCGGACGGCCGGCGTCGTCGTCGAGCGCTCCCTGACCGCGCCGTACGTCGACGCGATCGAGGCGATCGTCGACGTCAGGGCCGCCCGCGAGTCGGACCTGCGGGTCGTCGTCGACCCGATGTACGGCACCAGCCAGCTCACCCTCGGCACCGTGCTGAGCGACATGCGCGTGCAGGCCGAGTTCATCCACGCGGCGCACAACCCGCTGTTCGGCGGCATCGCCCCGGCGCCTGACCTAGAGCGGCTGTCCACGCTGATCGAGATGATGAAGACGGGCCGGTACTCCCTCGGCCTGGCCACCGACGGCGACTCCGACCGGATCGGCATCGTCGACGAGGCCGGCGAGTACATCACGAGCAACGACCTGCTGCTGCTCGTCTACTGGTACCTGCACGAGGTGCGCGGCGAGCGCGGCGGCGTGGTGCGCAACCTGGCGACCACCCACCGGCTCGACCGGCTGGCCGACCACTTCGGTGAGGCGCACCGCGAGGTCAAGGTCGGCTTCAAGCACGTCACGGCCGGGATGGAGCAGATCGGCGCGCTGCTCGGCGGGGAGTCGTCCGGCGGCCTGACGATCCGGGGCTGGCTGCTCGGCAAGGACGGCATCTTCGCGTGCGCGCTGGTCGTGGAGATGCTCGCCCGCACCGGCCGGACCATCTCCCAGCTGCGCGCCGCGATCGACCAGGTCACCGGGCCGATGGTGATGCTCGAGGACGGCGTGCCGGCGACCCCTCAGATGCGGGTCGCCGTACCGCGCCGGCTGGAGGCGAGCCCACTGAGCCACGTCGGGCCGTACCCCGTGGTCGGTGTCTCCCACCTGGACGGCACCAAGATCCTGCTGGAGGACGGTGGCTGGGCCCTGCTGAGGTTCTCCGGCACCGAGCCGGTGCTGCGGATGACGGTCGAGGCCGACACGACCGACAAGGCCCACGAGATGCTCGACTGGCTGCGCGGGTTCGCCACCGCCGGTCGCTGACCGCCCCGCCCGCCTGCGAACCGACCCGACGAGCGACGAGGGAGCCTCCCGTGCGGTACGGCCACTTCTCCGGCGACGAGTACGTCGTCGACCGACCCGACGTCCCGGTGTCCTGGACCAACTACCTGGGCGGCAAGGACTTCTGCACGGTCATCTCGCACAACGGCGGGGGGTACTCGTACTACCGCTCCGCGCAGACCGGCCGGATCACCCGGTTCCGGCAGAACGGCGTCCCGCTCGACCGGCCCGGCAAGTACGTCTACCTGCGCGACGAGGAGTCCGCCGACTACTGGTCGGTCTCCTGGCAGCCGGTGGGCAAGCCGTTCCTCACCGACCCGGCCGAGCCGGTGCCCGACGACGGCACGGCGGGCCGGTGGACGGCGCGCCACGGCCTGGGCTACACGAGGTTCGAGGCGTCCTACCGGGGCATCGACGCGTCCCAGACGGTCTTCGTACCGCTGGACGACGACTGCGAGGTCTGGGACGTCGCCCTGACCAACACCACCGACCGCCCCCGCACGCTCACCGTCACCGGCTACGTCGAGTTCTCGTTCCACACGATCACGGTGGACAACGAGAACCTCCAGATGTCGCTGTACTCGCAGGGTGCCTCGTACGCCGACGGGATCGTCGAGTGCGACGCCTACTACGAGCCGTGGACCTTCCACTACTTCGCCTCGTCGCGCACCCCGGACTCGTTCGACGCGATGCGCGACGACTTCCTCGGGCCGTACCGGGACGAGCGCAACCCGCTGGCCGTGGAGCGTGGCCAGGGCTCGGGCTCCCAGGGCACCACGCAGAACCACTGCGGGGCACTGGCGCACCGGATGACGCTCGCTCCCGGGCAGACCGCCCGCCTGGCGTTCGTCCTCGGCTACGGCTCGCGGGACACGGCCGGTCGGGCCATGCAGGCCAAGTACGCGTCGTCGGCCGCCGTGGACGACGAGCGCGCGCGCCTGGCGGCGCACTGGCGGGACAAGCAGGACCGGCTGCGGATCGCCACGCCGCACGAGGGCATGAACACGCTCATCAACACCTGGACCCTGCTGCAGGCGGAGACCTGCGTCGTGTGGTCCCGGTTCGCCTCGTTCGTCGAGGTCGGCGGGCGCAGCGGGTTGGGCTACCGGGACACCGCCCAGGACTGCATGAGCGTCATCCACGCCAACCCGGCAGCGTCGCTGCGCCGGATCACCCAGCTGCTGCGCGCCCAGACCGAAGCCGGGTACGGGCTGCACCTGTTCGACCCGGACGACTTCGACCCGGACGCGCCCCGCCTGCCGGACGTCCCGTCGCCGACGATCGTGCCGCGCCGGTCCCGGGACCACCTGATCCACGGGCTGGAGGACACCTGCTCCGACGACCACCTGTGGCTGGTGCCGACCGTGGTCGAGTACGTCAAGGAGACCGGCGACCAGGCGCTCCTCGACCGTGAGGTCACGTTCGCGGAGGGCTCGTCGGGCAGCGTGTACGAGCACCTGCGCCGGGCGCTGGAGTTCACCGCCGCGCAGGTCGGCGCCAACGGTGTGGCCCTGGGCCTGCGGGCCGACTGGAACGACGGCATCAACCTCGGCGGCGGCGAGTCGGCGCTGGTCACCTTCCTGCACGCCTGGGCGATCCGCGCCTTCCTCGAGGTGGCGCACGACGAGGACCGGGCCCGCTGGGAGGCCGAGATCGCCCGCCTGGCCGCCGTGGCCGACGAGCAGCTGTGGGACGGGCGCTGGTGGCGCCGCGGCATCACGCGGGCCGGGGTGACCATCGGCTCGGCCGCGAACGGCGAGGGCAAGATCTTCCTCGAGCACCAGGCCTGGCCGGTGATCGGCGGGATCACCAGCCGCGAGCGCGGCATCGCCTCGATGGACGCGGTCCACGAGTTGCTCGCCTCACCGTACGGCAGCCACCTGGAGTGGCCGGCGTTCACCCAGGTGGACGACACGGTGGGTTTCCTCACCCGGGTGTACCCGGGGATCAAGGAGAACGCGGCGATCTTCAGCCACCCCAACGCGTGGCCGATCATCGCCGAGGCGATCCTCGGCCGCGGCGACCAGGCGATGGCGTTCTACGACGCGCTCTGCCCGTACCTGCAGAACGACCTCGTCGAGGTCCGCCAGGCCGAGCCGTACGCCTACTGCCAGTTCGTCTACGGCCAGGACCACCCGCGGTACGGCCTGGCCCAGAACCCGTGGCTCACCGGCACCGCCGGGTGGATGTACACCGCCGTGACGAAGTACGTCCTGGGCATCCGGCCGGGCCTGGACGGCCTGACGGTCGACCCGTCGATCCCCCATGACTGGGACGGCTTCTCCGTGCAGCGGGCCTGGCGCGGGGCGACCTACCTCATCGACGTGCGCAACCCGTCGCACGTCTCGCACGGGGTGGCCTCGCTCGTCGTGGACGGGACGCCGGCGGACCCCGGACGGCCGGTGCCGGTGGCACCCGCGGCTGCCACCGTCCGCGTGACGGTCACCCTGGGCTGAGCCGGGCACAATCGGGGTCGTGCCACCGATCCAGCTGACCTCCGTGCCCGCGCACGGACCCTTCGCGCTCGCCGTCCACGGCGGCGCCGGATCCCTGAACGACGAGCCCGGGTCGGCCGCCGCCCAGGCCGACGGGCTGCGCCGGGCGTTGGCCGCGGGCCAGGAGGTGCTGGCGGCGGGCGGCCCCGCGCTCGACGCGGTGTGCGCCGCCGTCGTCGTGCTCGAGGACGACGAGGCCTTCAACGCCGGTCGCGGCGCGGCCCTGACCGTGGCCGGCACGGCCGAGCTCGACGCGTGCGTCTGCGACGGCGCCACCGGCCGGGCTGGCGCGGTCGCCGCCAGCCGGTACGCCCGCCATCCCGTGCTGGCCGCACGCGCGGTGATGGACCGCACCCCGCACGTGCTGCTGGCCGGCCCTGGCGAGCGCTGGCTCGACGAGGTCGGCCTGGAGCGGGTCGATCCCGGCTGGTTCGTCACCCCGGCGCGGCTCGCCGCGCTGCGCCAGCGGACCCAGGAGACGAGCGCGCCGGCGGTCGGTCACGGCACGGTCGGGGCGGTCGCCCGGGACTCCGCCGGGCGGCTGGCCGGTGCCACGTCGACCGGCGGCGTCACCGGCCAGTGGGTGGGCCGGGTCGGCGACACCCCGGTGGTGGGCGCCGGGACGTGGGCCGACGAGCGCGTCGCCGTCTCCGGGACGGGTATCGGCGAGTACTTCCTGCGGGCCGCGCTGGCCCACGACATCGCCGCCCGGGTGCGCTGGACGCACGAGCCGCTGGACCAGGTGGTCCGCGACGTCATCGCCGAGGACCTCGTCGCCCGCGGCGGCGACGGGGGCGTCATCGTGGCGGGGGCGGACGGCACGCTCGTGCTCGCGTTCTGCTCGGCGGCGATGCTCCGCGGCCACCTGGGGTCGGACGGGCCGGTCGTCGTCGCCTGAGCGGGCGGGCAGCCGGGCCGGTCGGGGCCCCGGCTCAGTGCCGGACGACGAGCTGCGTGACGAGCACGATCGCCGTGACGACCAGCACGGTGACCAACCAGCCCTGCCACGACGCGGGCCTCCACCCGATGCCGGAGCGCTTCCGCCCGAACCACGGCTTCTTCTCGGCCACGACGCCGATCACGTCCCTTCGCATCCCGCGGCGCCCGCACCAGCCCGGACCCGCGGCGCCACCCTAGCGACGCGGGCTGTGCGAGCGCCCGTCAGGCCTCGGCGATCACCACGGCGGCGGCGATCCCGGCGTCGTGCGAGATCGACACGTGGAACCGGGCCACGCCCAGCTCGTCGGCGCGCGCCTGGACCGTGCCGGTGACGTGCAGCTCCGGCGGGCGCCCGCCCGAGGCCGGTACCCAGGCGTCGTGCCACTGCAGCCCGCCGGGCGAGGCGAGCGCCTTGGCGAGGGCCTCCTTGACGGCGAACCGGGCGGCGAGCGAGGCTGGCGGCAGGGCGCGTTCCACCTCGGTGAACAGCCGCTCGCGCAGCGCGGGCGTGCGCTCGAGCGACGCGACGAACCGCGCCACGTCGACCACGTCGATCCCCAACCCGATGATCACCCAGCCACCTCAGTCCATGCCCAGGACGAGGCGCAGGGCGTCGTCCACGGCGATCATCTCCTGTGCATCGAGCCGACCGGCGAACGTCCCGAGGCGACCCCGATCGACTGCCCCCGTCTGCTCGACCAGCACCACCACCTGAGTCCCGTCCATGTCGATGCGTGGGTGGAAGACGGCGGGGAAGGACTTCGTGGTCGTCGGCGCGACGAGGGCGGTCGACGTGGACAGCCGGTCCGACTGGAGGACCACCGCGTAGCGCGCGCCCCGCTGCTCGTGCCCGCGCGCGTCTCTCGGAGCCGAGAGTCGATAGACGTCACCACGCACGCAGGGACTCCATCTCGGCCGCCACGGCGCGCATCTCTGCCCGGTATGCGGGATCTTCCATCAGCGCGGTGCTCTCCGCCTGCATCTGGGCCCGCCGCGTCTCACGCTCTAGGTCCAGGATCGCGGCCCGGACGATCTCCGAGCGCGTCTCGCCCTCCCGCCTGGCCAGCAGGTACTCCAGCGCGTGCTCGACCGCGGAGTCGGTCCTGATCGTCAGTGCCGTCATAGGACAGATCGTATGACGTCACGTCATACCCCTCAACCTGCGGGCGTGACGTCCCTACTCGACCGTGACCGACTTGGCGAGGTTGCGCGGCTGGTCGACGTCCAGACCCTTGGCGGTGGCCAGCTCGCACGCGAAGATCTGCAGCGGCACCACCGTGACCAGCGGGGCGAGCAGCGTCGGCGTCTGCGGCACCCAGAACACCTCGTCGGCGTACGGCAGCACGGCCTCGTCGCCGTCCTCGGCGATGACGAGGGTGCGGGCACCGCGGGCCCGGATCTCCTGGATGTTCGAGACGACCTTGGAGTGCAGCACGTCCCGGCCGCGCGGCGAGGGCACGACGACGAACACCGGCTGCCCCGGCTCGATCAGCGCGATCGGCCCGTGCTTGAGCTCACCGGCGGGGAAACCCTCGGCGTGGATGTAGGCGAGCTCCTTGAGCTTGAGCGCACCCTCCATCGCCACCGGGTAGCCCACGTGCCGGCCGAGGAAGAGCACGGTCGGCGTGTCCGCCATCCACCGGGCGACCTCACGGACCCGGTCGGAACGGTCGATCACCTGCTGGATCTTCGCCGGCAGCTCGCGCAGCTCGTCGAGGATCTGGACCACCTCGTCGTGGAACATGTTGCCGCGCAGCTCGGCCATGTACAGGCCGAGCAGGTAGGCCGCGGTGATCTGGGCGAGGAACGCCTTGGTCGAGGCGACCGCGATCTCCGGCCCCGCATGCGTGTAGAGCACGGCGTCGGACTCCCGCGGGATCGTCGAGCCGTGCGTGTTGACGATGGCCAGCACCCGGGAGCCCTGCTCACGCGCGTGCCGCACCGCCATCAAGGTGTCCATCGTCTCCCCCGACTGGGAGATCGCGACCACCAGCGTCCGCTCGTCGACCACCGGGTCGCGGTACCGGAACTCGTGGGCGAGCTCGACCTCGACCGGGATACGGCACCAGTGCTCGATCGCGTACTTGGCGACGTGCCCGGCGTAGGCGGCGGTGCCGCACGCGACGACGACGATCTTGTCCACCGCACGCAGCACGGACTCGTCGATCCGGACCTCGTCGAGGCTGAGCCGGCCGGCCCGGTCGGTGCGGCCGAGCAGGGTGTCCGCGACGGCCTGCGGCTCGTCGTGGATCTCCTTGTCCATGAACGAGCGGAAGCCGCCCTTCTCGGCGGCCCGGGCGTCCCAGTCCACGACGAACCGACGGGCCTGCACGGGGTTGCCGGCGAAGTCAGTCACCGCCACGTCGTCCGCGGTGATCGTCACCACCTGGTCCTGGCCCAGCTCCAGCGCGTCGCGGGTGTGGGCGATGAACGCCGCCACGTCCGAGCCGAGGAAGTTCTCCCCCGTGCCGAGCCCGACCACCAGCGGCGAGTCGTGGCGGGCCCCGACCACCTCGCCCGGCACGTCGGCGTGCACCGCGAGCAGGGTGAAGGTCCCCTCCAGCCGGCGCACCACCTGCTGCATCGCCGTGGTCAGGTCGCCGGTCCGGTCGTAGGCCTGCGCCAGCAGGTGGGCGACGACCTCGGTGTCGGTCTGCGAGGTGAACGTCACGCCGCCGGCCGCGAGCTCGTCGTGAAGCTCGGCGAAGTTCTCGATGATCCCGTTGTGGATCACCGCGACCTTGCCGGACACGTGGGGGTGCGCGTTGACGTCGGTCGGTCCGCCGTGGGTCGCCCATCGGGTGTGACCGATCGCCGCCGTCGCTCCCGGCAGCGGGTGGGCGTCCAGCTCCTCGACGAGGTTGGCCAGCTTGCCCGCCTTCTTCGCGACGGCGAGCGGCGCACCCGGCCCGACCAGCGCGACGCCGGCCGAGTCGTACCCCCGGTACTCCAGCCGGCGCAACCCTTCGAGCACCACCTCGAGCGGCGTGCCCGTGGCGGTGGCGCTCCCGACGTACCCGACGATCCCGCACATGACGTCCAGGGTAACGGGCGGCACCTGCCCTGCCGTCGGTCGGGGGCCTGACGCACCCGTGGGAGGATCGTCGCGTGCAGCCCGCACCCACGCCGTCCCCCTACGTCGACCTGGACCGCGCAGCGTGGGTGCGGTTGGCCGAGTCGACGCCGCTGCCGTTCACCGAGGCGGACGTCGAACGGCTGCGCGGGCTGGGCGACCCGATCGACCTGCCCGAGGCGGATGCCGTCTACCGGCCCCTGACCAGGCTGCTCGACCTGCACGTCCAGGCCACCCGCGGGCTGCACCGGGCCGCGTCGACGTTCCTCCGCGAGGGTCCCGAGCCGACCCCGTTCGTCATCGGCATCGCCGGCTCGGTGGCCGTCGGCAAGTCGACCGTCGCCCGGCTGCTCCGCGAGCTGATCGCCCGCTGGCCGACGACGCCGCGCGTCGAGCTGGTCACCACCGACGGCTTCCTGTACCCGAACGCCGAGCTCGAGCGCCGCGGGCTGATGGACCGCAAGGGGTTCCCCGAGTCGTACGACCGACGCTCGCTGCTCCGGTTCGTCCAGGAGGTGAAGGCCGGCCGGCCCGAGGTGACGGCGCCGGTGTACGACCACCTCACCTACGACATCGTGCCCGGCGAGCAGACCGTGGTGCACCGCCCCGATGTGCTGATCGTCGAGGGGCTCAACGTGCTCCAGCCGGCCCGGGCCACCGTGCAGGGCCGGTCGAGCCTGGCCGTCAGCGACTTCTTCGACTTCTCGATCTATGTCGACGCGCGCGAGCGCGATGTCCGCCGGTGGTACGTCGACCGGTTCCTCGGCCTGCGCACGACCGCGTTCGCCCGGCCCGAGTCGTACTTCCACCGCTATGCGGCGCTCTCCGACGACGAGGCCGCCTCGGTCGCGGGGCAGGTCTGGGACACGATCAACGCGCCGAACCTGGAGCAGAACATCCGGCCCACCCGGGGCCGGGCGACGCTCGTGCTGACCAAGGGCGAGGACCACTCCGTGCAGCGGGTCCGGTTGCGCAAGCTGTAGCGAGCGCCGGCAGCCGTCAGGGCGTCGCGGAGAGAAGCTCGACCGGCCGGTCGACCGCGTCGGTCACCGCCAGCCGGTCGAGGGCGGCCTGCAGCGCCGCCGTCGGCGCCCCGCAGCCGTCGACCGCGACCGTCGGACGCACCGCCCGGTCCAGGGCGTCGAGCAGCCAGAGCGCCATCGGGTGGTCGCTGGGCGAGCAGGATCTCGCCGGTCCGGGACCGCCGCTGCGGCCGACCGCGCCGTCCAGCGCAGCGACGAGCGCGGTCATGTCGGTGGCCGAGCCGTCGCGCGAGGTGGCGGTGACCGCGGTCCACGTCCCGGCCCCGTCGCGCATCTGGCCGCCCACCTGGCAGACCAGCACCGAGGTCGGCGCGAACCCGTCGGGCACACGGCCCGCGGCCGGCGCGGGCGGGTGGGACGCGCGGGCGGCCAGGCTCGGGTCGAGGGTCAGCGCGAGCTCGTCGAGCACCTCCGGGGCCAGGCAGTCGGCCTGGGTGACCACCACCGCGGTCCCGGCGGACGTGCTGGCCTCGGACGAGGGTCCGCACGCGGCGGCGAACAGGGCGACCAGCCCGGCGAGGCCCGCTGCCCGGGCGCGACGAGCGACGGGCGCTGCGCCCGTGGCCGCTCGGCCGGCCCGGCTCATGGCTCTCCTCCGACGGGCGCGCCACAGCGGGCCCCCCAGGGGCCGCGCAGCGTGCGGGGAGGGCCGCCGTCCTCGTCGGCCCGCTCGAGGGTACGGTCCGTCACCCACCCGGGTGACACGGTGAGACCGGATCGTTAGCCGGTGCGCCGGATCGTGAGCACAGGGGGTGCGAATCGTGAGCGGTCCGTGACCTACTCCCCGGCCCGATCACCGGTCGCGGAACCCTCCACTGATGCCGCAGGCGTGGCGCCGACGTGCGTCGCCGACCGACGCACCCAGCGGGTCAGCACCGTGTCGACGAGCAGGCCGATGACCATCCCGCCGATGACGCCGACGACGATCGCGACGATCGGGTGCCCCTGCAGCGCGTGACCGGCACCGACCCCGATCGCGGCGGAGTAGCTGGCCCAGGTCACGGCGGCGATCGCGGCCAGCCCGACGAACTTCGCGCGCGGGAAGCGCAGCGCGCCGGCCGTCATGTTGACCGCCACCCGGCCGACCGGGATGTACCGCGCGGCGATGATGAAGGACGCGCCACGTTCCGTCAGCGCCCGCTCCGCCCAGTCGAGCGCGCCCTGGGCCCGGTCGCCACGGAAGATCCGCAGGGAGCGCACCTTGACCCGGCTGCCGATCGTGTACGCGATCTGGTCACCGGTGAACGCCCCGGCCGCGGCGGTGAGGATCACCGGCAGCAGCCCGGGCTTGCCCTGGGCGACCGCCAGAGAGGCCAGCGCGATGACGAGCGACTCGCTGGGGATCGGCGGGAAGAACCCGTCGACCGCGGCGAACAGGTACATCACCACGAGCACCAGCGGCGAGCCGGCCAGTGCCAGAGCCCACGCCTCCACGCCGACCGTCCCCTCTGCCCCGCCCCCGACGGCGTCCGCCCGGGCTCACCGTACGGTCCACGGGCTGCCCGCGGAACAGTCGACGGCAGGAATCAGGGTCAGATCAGGGTCGCGCGAACAGCTCGACGAACCGGCCGAGGAAGTTGGGCGGCTCCTGGATCCCGGTCGCCCGGGCCGCCGCGATCACCTGGTCGAGCTCGCCCGGCGCGAAGTACCCGTCGTTGCGGTAGGTCCGCACCCGCGCGACGAGTCCCTCGAGGTCCAGCTCGGGGTGGAACTGGGTGGCGTAGACACGGGTGCCGACCCGGAACGCCTGGACCGGGGTGGCCGCCGACGTGGCGAGCGCCACGGCGTGCGGCGGAAGGGCGGAGACCGCCTCCTTGTGCCCGACGAAGGCGCCGAACGACGGCGGTGCCATGCCGAGCAGCGGATCGGCCCGCCCCTGCTCGGTCAACGTCACCTCGACGCCACCAGCGGGTTCGCCGTACCGCCGGTCGATGACCGCCCCTTGGTGCGTGCCGAGGGCTCCGACGCCGTAGCAGGCACCGAAGAACGGGAAGTCGGCGGCCACCACCTGGTCGAGCAGGCGGGCGAGGTCGGCCTCGACCCGGCGCTGGACGGCGGACTTGCCGGCCTCCGGATCGCTCGACTGGAACGGGCCGCCGCCGAGCACGATCCCCGACCACTCGTCGAGGTCGACGTCGCCCAGCGGCGCCTGCTCGAGCCGGACGCGGCGCAGCGCGGGTTCGTCCAACCCCGTGCAGCGCAGCATCGCGGCGTACTCGTCATCGGCGGCGCCGTCCTCGGGTCGGACGGCGAGCAGCAGGAAGGGTCGCATCGCTACCTAGCCTAGGGGCGCCGGCGACGGCGCCCTGGCCGCGGGGCTCAGCCCTGGTCGAGCGCGACGAGCGTGCGCAGGTCGGCCTTGTCGAGGTACAGCGTGCCGCCCAGGTGGTCGGTCTCGTGCTGCACGATGCGGGCCGACCAGCCGACGAGCTCCTCGTCCAGCGCCGCCCCCCGCTCGTCCAGCCCGACCAGACGGACCCGTCGGTGCCGCGCGACCACCGCGGCGTATCCCGGGACGGACAGGCAGCCCTCCTGGAACGCGGCACGCTCGTCGCCGACGGCCTCGTAGCGCGGATTGACCAGCACCCGGAACGGCATCGGCTCGCGCTCGCGGTCCGGGTCCGCCAGCGGGTCCTCGACCACGGCGAGCGCCAGCGGCAGGCCGATCTGCGGTGCGGCCAGGCCGACGCCGGGGGCGGCGCGCATCGTGCGATGCATCACGTCCAGCAGCGCGGTCAGCTCCTCGTCGGCCAGCTGACCGTCGTACGGCTGGGTGCCGGCGCGCAGCACCGGGGCGCCGGCCCGCACGATCGGCACGATCCCGAGCGGATCGGCCGCGGCGCGTTCCACCAGCTGCGCGACGACATCGCGGACGGCGTCGCTCATCGCCCGGTCCTTGCGCCGCCGGCAGGTGCGATGCCGCCGGCCGGTGCGGTGCCGCGGGCCGTCACAACGCCAGCCTGTCGCGGACCACCGCGACCAGCGTGGCCGCCGCGCGGTCGGCCTCGTCCTGCGTCGCGGCCTCGACCATCACCCGGACCAGCGGCTCCGTGCCGGACGGACGGAGCAGCACCCGGCCGGTGTCACCCAGCTCGGCCTCGACGTCGGCGACCGCGCGCGCCAAGGGCCCGTCGGCGGCGACCCGGGAGCGGTCGACGCCGGGCACGTTGACCAGTGTCTGCGGCAGCCGCTGCACGACCGCCGCGAGGTCCGCCAGCGGCCGGCCGGTCGCAGCGACCCGCGCCGCCAGCTGCAGCGCACTCAGCACGCCGTCCCCGGTGGTGGCGTGGTCGGCCAGGATGATGTGCCCGGACTGCTCGCCGCCGAGGACGTAGCCGTGGGCCCGCATCGCCTCGAGGACGTATCGGTCGCCGACCGCCGTGTCGACGGTGGTGATCCCCTGGCCCCGCATCGCCAGCCGCAGCCCGAGGTTGCTCATCACGGTGATGACGAGGGTGTCGTGGGCCAGGGCGCCGCGCTCGCGCAGCGCCACCGCGAGGATCCCCATGATCTGGTCCCCGTCGACCAGGGCCCCGGTGGCGTCCACGGCGAGGCAGCGGTCGGCGTCCCCGTCGAAGGCCACGCCGAGGTCGGCCCCGGCGGCGACGACGAACGCCTGGAGCTGCTCAGGGTGGGTGGACCCGGCACGGTCGTTGATGTTGCGGCCGTCGGGCGCGGCGTTGACGACGAGCACCTCGGCGCCGGCGGCGCGCAGCGCGGCCGGACCGACCTCGCTCGCCGCGCCGTTGGCACAGTCCATCGCGATCCGCAGACCGGTGAGGTCGGCGTCGATCGTGCCGACCAGGTGGTCGACGTAGGCCCGCGCGGCGCGCTCCGGGTCGGTCCGGATCCGGCCGACCTGAGCACCGGTGGGGCGCACCCAGTCCTCGCCCATCCGCGCCTCGATCGCGTCCTCGAGCTCGTCGTCCAGCTTGTGGCCGCCCCGGGCGAGGAACTTGATCCCGTTGTCCGGCATGGGGTTGTGCGAGGCGGACAGCACGACCCCGAGGTCGACACCGCTCTCCGCGGTGAGGAACGCCACCGCGGGGGTGGGCAGGATGCCGACGTCGTCGACGTCGACCCCGGCCGATGCCAGGCCGGCCGCCACCGCGGCGGACAGGAACTCCCCCGACGCCCGCGAGTCGCGGCCGACGACCGCGCGCGGCCGGTGCCCCGCGAACGCACCGGTCGCGCCCAGCACGTGCGCCGCCGCCACCGAGAGGTCCAGCGCCAGCTCGGCCGTGACGTCCCGATTGGCCAGACCCCGCACACCGTCGGTGCCGAACAGTCGCGCCATGCCTGGAACCTCCTGCTGAGAACGAGACGGCCCCGTGGACTGTAGTCGTCCACGGGGCCGTCGGGTGCGCCGACCGGAAGGTCAGCGCTTGGAGTACTGGGGCGCCTTGCGGGCCTTCTTCAGGCCGGCCTTCTTGCGCTCCACGACGCGGGCGTCGCGGGTCAGGAAGCCCGCCTTCTTCAGCGCGGCACGGTTGTGCTCCTCGTCGATCGCGTTGAGCGCACGGGCGATGCCGAGGCGCAACGCGCCGGCCTGTCCCGTGACGCCGCCGCCGTTGATCCGCGCGACGACGTCGAACCGACCCTCGACGTCGACCAGCTTGAACGGCGAGTTGACGAGCTGCTGGTGCAGCTTGTTGGGGAAGTAGTCCTCGAGCGATCGGCCGTTGATGGTCCAGTGCCCGGTGCCGGGCACCAGGCGGACCCGGGCGACGGCCTCCTTGCGGCGGCCGAGCGCACGGCCCGGTGCGGTCAGCGACTGCCCGCGGCCGGTGACCGGCGTGCTCTCGCTCGTGTAGCTGGTGGGCGTGTCGTCGCCCTCGACTGTGCTGTCGTCAGTTGTGGTCTCGGCCACGGGGTTCCTCGGTTCCTCGTCCTCGCAGCGGCCGTCAGGCCTGCTGCGACACCTGGGTGAGCTCGTAGGGCTTCGGCTGCTGCGCAGCGTGCGGGTGCTCGGGGCCGGCGTAGACCTTGAGCTTTCCCAGCTGCTGGCGGCCGAGGGTGGTCCTGGGGATCATGCCGCGCACGGCCTTCTCGATGACGCGCTCGGGGTGCTTGGCCAGGAGATCCGAGTACGGGATGGCCTTGAGGCCGCCCGGGTAGCCGGAGTGGCGGTAGGCGAGCTTGGTGTCCGCCTTGCCGCCGGTCAGGGCGATCTTCGCCGCGTTGATGACGATGACGAAGTCACCGTTGTCGACGTGCGGGGCGAAGGTCGGCTTGTGCTTGCCGCGCAGCAGCGTGGCCACGTGGGTGGCCAGGCGGCCGAGCACGACATCGGTGGCGTCGATGACGTACCAGGTCCGCTCGACGTCGCCGGGCTTCGGGGTGTACGTGCGCACAGGTGTGAGCCTTCTCGTCGTGTGTCGGTCCCTCGGATGACGGCACGAGCCAGACGCCCGAGGTGGGCTGTCGAGGCGTCTGCCGGCGAGTGGGATCGCACCGGTGTCGCGGTCGGCTCGCGGTGCTGAGAGGGCACCGGTGCACGACAGCGGACGCACAACGACGCATCAGAGTACCTGCGCGTCCGGCGTGCGGTCAAAAGGCGGCCCGGGCCGCCTTGCGCTGCCCTAGTGTGCCGACCCGTGGTCGTTCTCCAGGGCCTGCTCGCCGGGCTGTCGCTGATCGTCGCCATCGGTGCGCAGAACGCCTTCGTGCTGCGCCAGGGCCTTCGCGGGGAGCACGTCGCCGCCGTGGTGGCGGTGTGCACGGGCGCCGACCTGGCGCTCATCGCGGCGGGCACGGCGGGGCTGGGTGCGCTGGTCGGGGGGCACCCCGGCGCGCTGGCGGTGGCCCGGTTCGCCGGCGCCGGGCTGCTCACCGTGCTCGCCGTCACCGCACTGCGCCGCGCGCTCCGCCCGGGGCGGCTCGACCCGGCCACCGACGCCCCGGTCGCCGCCCGCACCGTGCTCGTCACGACCCTGGGTCTGACCTTCCTCAACCCGCACGTGTACCTCGACACGGTGCTCCTCCTGGGCGCGATGGCGGCCCAGCACGGCCCGGCCCGATGGTGGTTCGCGGTGGGTGCCGGCGCGGCGAGCGCGGTGTGGTTCTCCGGCCTGGGCTTCGGCGCGGCACGGCTGCGACCCCTGCTCGCCCGCCCGGGTGCCTGGCGCGTGCTCGACCTGTCGGTGGCCGCGGTCATGCTCGTCTTCGCGCTCCGGCTGGCGCTCGTCCGGCCGGCGTGACCCGCTTCTGACTTGCCCTTGACCAGCCTCTGACCTGCACTGGAACCGTCCGGGGGGAACCGGCGCCGGTTCGTCTCTCGATTCGCTCACCCGCCGTTCGCCCGCTAACGTCGGATGACCGGAAGCTTTCGGCCGGGCGGCGATGAAGCAGCTCCACCTGGCCGCGACCGAAAGGATGGCATGAGCGCTACGCGCTCGCTGCGGACCGCACCGCAGTGGCGAACCGCACTCGACCCGACGTCGATCGTTGCGCTGACCGGCGTTGCCGGGGCGGCGCTGACGGTCACGCTGGTCCTGTTCGCTTCGCGCGCGGGCGTGCCCGAGCAGGTCGTCCTTCCGCACTGGTGGGGTGCGTGGCCCACGGGTGACGCGGCCCGCCCGGGCTGGGGGGCCGCCGCGGTCGGCGTCATCGCGGCGCTCTGCGCGGTGTGGATGCACCTGGCGCGGACCTGGTTCCGTGACGGCATGCGACCCCCCCGGGTGCGGACGATCGGCATGCTCGCCCTGGCATGGGCCGTCCCGTTCACCGTGGCCGGTCCGATCGGCAGCCTCGACGTGCAGAGCTATGCCGCGGTGGGACGGTTGGCACAGGTCGGCATGGATCCGTACCACTGGGGCCCGGGATTCCTGCACGACTCCTACGCCGCCGCGGTGAGCGGGGTGTGGCGTTACGCGCCGACCCCGTACGGCCCGCTGCAGGTGTCGCTGCTCCGCGAGATCGTCGTGGGGGCGGGCACCCATGTCGGGCTGGCGGTCCTCATGATCCGCATGGTCGCCGTCCTCGGGCTGGCTGCGGCCGTCGTGCTGACGATGCGCGCGACACCGCTCGGCGAACGGTCGCCGGTCCTGCTGCTGGTTGCGCTCAACCCGCTCGTGCTGGTGCACGTCGTGTCCGGGGCGCACCTGGACGTCCTCATCGGCGCCATGGCCGTGGCGGTGGTCCTGCTCGTCCGCCGCGGATGGCCGGTGGCCGCCATGGTGCTCGCGGTCATCGCGTGCATGGTCAAGATGCCCGGGCTGCTGCTCGTCGGCTACGTCGGTCTCGACGTGCTGCGCCGGACCGACCGGGACGCCCTGCGCGGCCGACTGGCGGAGATCTTCGGTGCCGCGGCGGCGACGCTCGTCGCGACTGCGGCGCTGGTCCCGGACGCGTTCGGCTGGGTCGGTGCGTTGTCGGTCCCGGGCCGGCTCCGCAGCGGGTTGGCGCCGAGCACGTGGCTCTCGTGGCTCATCGCCGGCACCACCGGGATGACCGACGCGCACGGCCTGGACGTCGCGACGACCATCGGCCGCACCGTGATGATGATCGTGGGTGCAGCACTGGCCCTGCGGCTGCTCTGGCACGCCACGGACGGACCCGAGCGCGCGGCCTACGCCGGCGTGGGCTGGGGGATGCTCGTGCTCGCCTTCTCCGGTCCGACGACCTACCCGTGGTACCTCACATGGGGCCTGTTCGCGGCGGCCATCGGCAGCCGGCTGCGCGGCCGGGTGGTCCTGCTCGGCCTGTGCGTGGCCTACGCGCTGCTCGGCGGCTATGCCGGCGGCACGGTGGGGATCGTCGCGATGGTCGCCGCCTTCGGCGCGACCGCGGCCGTCCTGTGGCGCACCTGGGCCCGGCTCGTCGAGGCGCCGGTGACCGAACGCGCCCTGGTCGGCAGCGCCGCCTGACCTGAGGCGCTTGACCTGTCTACGGCTTGACGGTCGACGCTCGCGGCATGGACCCCATCACGCATGCCGCGCGCACGACCTTCACCACCACCTTCACGCTCGACGCCACGCCCGACGAGGTGTTCCCGCTGCTCTGCCCGGTCCGCGAGTACGAGTGGATACCGGACTGGGAGTGCACCATGGTGCACAGCGCCAGCGGGGTCGCCGAGCTGGGCTGCGTGTTCCTGCGCGGCGAGGGAGAGACATGGATCACCACCCGGTACGAGCCACCGGCCCGGATCGACTACGCGATCGTCGCCCCGGGTCAGGTGGCCGGGACGCTCGCCTTCACGCTGACGGGCGCCGGGGCGGGCACGCAGGTCAGCCTGGTCAGCACGACGACGCCGACCCGTCCGGGAGCGGGTCGGCACGGGACCCAGGAGGACCTCAGGGCGCTGTGGGTGCTCCGCCGGGATCAGCTGGACCACTACCTGCGGACCGGGACGATGCTGCCGGCGTGACCGTCGGGCAGGCGGCTGCACGATTCGGCCTGTCCCGGACCGCCCTGCTCTACTACGACCGGCTCGGCCTGCTCACCCCGACCCGCTCGTCGTCCGGCTACCGCCGGTACGGCCCGGCCGACGTCGCCCGGCTCGACGCGATCTGCCAGCTGCGGCGCGCCGGACTGTCGCTGGAGCAGATCGGCCGGCTGCTCGACTCGCCCGCGCCGGAGCTGGTCGAGGCGCTCGCCCTGCGCCTGTCTGCGCTCGACGAGGAGATCGCCGCGTTGCGCCAGGAGCAGCGCGTCGTCCTCGACGCCCTCACCCGAGGCCGGACGGCGGGGCGCGCGTGGACCCCGGACCGGGACGCGCTGGTCGGCGTCCTGGACCGAGCCGGGCTCTCGGCCGAGCAGCGGCTCGCCTGGCACGCCGCCGCCGAGCGGGCGGACAGCCGGCTGCACCGGCTGCTGCTCGAGGCGCTGCAGCTGACCGACGAGGAGCTCGCGGCCCTGCACCAGGAGTGAGCCGGCCGGTGGCGGTCGCCGCCCGGCGGTGTCACCGTGGAGTCATGACCGACCAGACCCCCGCGACCAGCGCCGACCCCGAGCTCGGGTCGGAAGGCGACGACGACCAGCTGACCCGCGACGACATGCTGCTCGAGCGGGGCGTCGACGACCTGCTGGACGAGGGCTACTCCCCGCCGGAGCACGCCCGGACCCACCGCTGGGGCGAGACGCCCTGGGAGGAGGAGCACCGGGAGACGATCGACCAGCGGCTCGAGCAGGAGGAGCCGGAGGACTGGGACCGCCCCGCGGACGTGTCGCCCGATCGCGAGCAGTTCCGGGCCGGCCGACTCGAGGAGGACGACGATGCCGTCGAAGCCGGGGGCGGCGACACGTTCGCGATCGACGTGGGCGTCTCCGGCGGTGCCGCGTCCGCCGAGGAGGCCGCCGTGCACGTCGTCCCCGACCCGGACGTCGACGAGCCGCTCTACCGGGCGGACGACGAGCGCTCCTGACCCCGGCCGCAGCAGCCGCCGTCCCGCTCCGGCACCCCGACCTGGTCCCGGGTGCGCCGTGCGCGGGTCCGTTCGGCCCGCGCCGCCAGCTCGCCGTCCGGCGGGTAGCCGACCTCTTCGAGGGTCAGGCCGTGCGGCGCGACCACGGCGGCCGCAGCGTTGCGCAGGCCCAGCGCCAGGACCTCGGCCGGCCAGTCGGTGCCGCGTCGGTGCTCCCCCACGGCCAGGCTCGCCCCAACCATCGAGCGCACCATCGAGTGGCAGAACGCGTCGGCCTGGACCGTGGCGACGACCAGCCCGGCGTCGGGCCCATCCGTGGGGCGTGACCAGCTGAACGCCTCGAGCGTGCGGATCGTCGTCGCGTCCGGCCGGGGCTTGCAGAACGCCGCGAAGTCGTGCCGCCCGACCAGCCTGGCCGCCGCGACGTCCATCGCCGCGACGTCCAGCGCGCGACGCCGCCAGAGCACCTCCTGGCGTCGCAGCGGGTCCCGCCGAGCCGGCTCGTCGCACACCCGGTACGCGTAACGGCGGGTCACCGCGGAGAACCGGGCGTCGAAACCGGCCGGGGCCCGGCTCACCCGGTGGACCACGAGGTCGGCCGGGAGCACCCGGCCGAGCCGGTCGACGAGGGCGACGAGAGGGTCGCGGGCGGCACGCCCCCGGGCCGCGAGCAGCGTGGTCGGTGCGACGTCGACGTGAGCCACCTGGCCCCGGGCGTGCACACCGGCGTCGGTCCGGCCGGCGACGGTCAGCCGAGGTGCAGGGTCGCCCCGTCGGTCGGTGCCGAGGACCCGGACCAGGGCCTCCTCGAGCGTCCCCTGCACGGTGCGCAACCCGGGCTGAGCGGCCCACCCGGCGAACCCTCCGCCGTCGTACGCGAGGTCGAGGCGCAACCGCACCGGGGCCGCGACGGCGTCGTCCGTGCTCGTCACGCGCTCACCGTAGAGCACCGGCGCTACCGTGTGCCCGTGCCGGACATGCAGCTGGCCCCCTACACCCTCGCCGTCGACTGCGGCGGTGGCGGCATCAAGGCATCCGTCCTGGACGCGGCGGGCACGCTGCACGCGCCGCCGCTGCGGGTGCCCACGCCCTACCCGCTGCCGCCGGGACGCCTGGTCGAGACCATCGCCGGGATGGCCGCACAGCTGCCCCGGTTCGACCGTGTGACGGTCGGCATGCCGGGCATGATCCGGCACGGCGTCGTGGTGGCCACGCCGCACTACGTCACCCGCTCCGGGCCACGCACGGCCGTGCTGCCCGAGCTGGTCGACGCGTGGTCCGGGTGCGACATGCGGGCCCTGGTCGAGGCGCAGCTGGCCGCGCCCACCCTCGTCCTCAACGACGCCGAGGTGCACGGTGCGGGGGTGATCTCCGGCACCGGGGTCGAGCTGGTGCTCACCTTCGGCACCGGGCTCGGCTCCGGCCTGTTCGACGGAGGCCGCCTCGCCCCGCACCTGGAGTGGTCGCACGCCCCGGTGCGCTGGGGCCTGACCTACGACGAGTACATCGGCCAGCCCGAACGCCAGCGCCTCGGTGACGCGATGTGGTCGCGGCGGGTGCGTCGCGTCGTCGACGGGCTGCGTCCGGTGTTCCGGTGGGACCGGCTGTACCTCGGCGGCGGGAACTCCCGCCGGATCTCCGCACCCGTGCTCGACCGCCTGGGCGACGAGGTGGTCGTCGTGCCGAACGAGGCCGGCATCGTCGGGGGGGTCCGGGCCTGGACGCTCACCGAGTGACGGACGGCCGGGGGGCCTGTCCCCCGGCCTGATCTGCGGTGTCGCCGGCCCGCGGTGCCGGCGCCGGGCTGGCTGATGCCTCCCGGTCGTCCACGACCGCGAGGGCGTCGAGCACCGCCCGGGAGAACCGCGTCGGGCGGACCAGGCTGACCAGGTGCGTCGCCCCGGGCACGATGACCAGGCGGCCGTCCCCGCACGCCGCCAGGAAGACCCGCTCCTCGGCCCGGAAGTGGTCGAACCGCCCGTTGACCAGCCACACCGGCGCCTCCACCCGGTGCAGGTCGCCCAGCACGTCGAAGCCGGCCAGCGCACGCAGCGCCCCGGTCATCACGTCGAACGCGAAGCCGCCGGCGGCAACGTCACGCGCGGCGGGTTCGGGCAGGGTGAGCCGGACCGCGAACCGGTTGAGTCCCGCGCCACGGTCCGGCAGGCCGACGATCGCCCGCGACGCGACGCCCCACGCGCGGACGACCGGCCGGTACGGACGGGTGCAGCAGGACGCGGCGACCAGCCCCGCCACCTGCTGCGGGTGGCGGGCCGCGTGCGCGATGCCGACGTAGCCGCCCAGCGAGAGCCCGACGACGACGGCCCGCCCGCCGAGCCCGTCGACGGCGCGCCGCACGGTCTCGACGGCGCCGTCCAGCGTGAACGGCTCGCCCGTCCGCTCACCGTGGCCCGGCAGGTCCACCGCGACCGCCCCGTGTCCGGCGGCCTCGATCGCGGCGAGCTGGGCCCGCCACATGGTCCGGCTGGTCCGCAGCCCGTGGACGAAGACCACCGGGATGGGCGCCCGATCCATGCCCTCGATCGTCCCCCACCGGGGCGCCCGGTGCATCCGCCGGACGCAGGAAGGCCCGGACCCCACGAGGTCCGGGCCTTCCACGACCAGTTGGATCAGGCCTCGTCGGCCTTCTCGGCATCGGTCTCGTCGGCCTTCTCGGTCTCGTCGGCCTTCTCGGTCTCGGCCTCGTCGGGCACGACCTCGTCCGGCACGACCTCGTCCGGCACCTGCTCGGCCTCGTCCGCGGCGGCCTCCTCGACCGGGGCGTCCTCGTCCGTCTCGACCGCCGGCTTCGAGGTGGCCCACGCAGCGGCCTTGGTCGCCTCGCGGACGACGGCCTGCTTGGGCGAGACCGGCTCGAGCACCAGCTCGATCACCGCCATCGGGGCGTTGTCGCCCTTGCGCGCGCCGATCTTGGTGATCCGGGTGTAGCCGCCGGCCCGCTCGGCCATCGCGGGTGCGATCTCCGTGAACAGGACGTGCACGACGCCCTTGTCCCGGATGACCGTCATCACCCGGCGACGCGAGTGCAGGTCGCCGCGCTTGCCGAACGAGATGAGGCGCTCGGCCAGCGGGCGGAGCCGCTTCGCCTTCGCCTCGGTGGTGGTGATCCGCTTGTGCTCGAACAGCTGCGTCGCGAGGTTCGCGAGGATCAGCCGCTCGTGCGCCGGTCCGCCACCGAGCCGGGGACCCTTGGTGGGCGTAGGCATCGTCTTCTCACTCCTTGGTTCTGTGATGGTCGACGCGGTCGCCCGTCAGCGGGCCGACCGCGTTCCCCGGCGTCAGTACTGCTCGTCGTCCGAGAAGTCGGCCTCGTCGTCGCTGAAGTACGCGCCGTCGGTGGCGAAGTCCAGCGGGCTGTCCTTGAGCGAGAGGCCCAGCTCGGCCAGCTTCTCCTTGACCTCGGTGATCGACTTCGCACCGAAGTTGCGGATGTCGAGCAGGTCGGCCTCGGAGCGGGCGACCAGCTCACCCACCGTGTGGATGCCCTCGCGCTTGAGGCAGTTGTACGACCGGATGGTCAGCTGCAGGTCCTCGATCGGCAGCGCCAGGTCCGCGGCGAGCGCCGCATCCGTCGGCGACGGCCCGATCTCGATGCCCTCGGCCTCGACGTTGAGCTCCCGGGCCAGGCCGAACAGCTCGACCAGGGTCTTGCCGGCCGAGGCCAGCGCGTCCCGCGGGGTGATCGCCGGCTTGGTCTCGACGTCGACGACGAGCTTGTCGAAGTCGGTCCGCTGCTCGACGCGGGTCGCCTCGACCTTGTACGTCACCTTGAGCACCGGCGAGTAGATCGAGTCGATCGGGATGCGGCCGATCTCCGCGTCGAGCGACTTGTTCTGGCTGGCCGAGACGTAGCCACGACCACGCTCGACGGTCAGCTCGATCTCGAGCTTGCCCTTGTCGTTGAGGGTGGCCAGGTGCTGCTCGGGGTTGTGCACCTCGACGCCGGCCGGCGGCACGATGTCCGCCGCGGTCACCTCGCCGGCACCCTGCTTGCGCAGGTACATCACCACCGGCTCGTCGTTCTCGGAGGAGACCACGAGGCTCTTGATGTTGAGGATGAGCTCGGTGACGTCCTCCTTGACCCCCGGCACGGTGGAGAACTCGTGCAGGACGCCGTCGATCCGGATGCTCGTCACGGCTGCCCCCGGGATGGACGACAGGAGCGTGCGACGCATCGAGTTACCGAGCGTGTAGCCGAAGCCGGGCTCGAGCGGTTCGATGGAGAACCGGGAGCGATGCTCCGAGATGACCTCTTCGGTCAGGGTGGGACGCTGTGCGATGAGCACGGTGGGGTTTCCTCTCCGCGGGCGTCCGCCATATGACGCTCCGCAGTCAACTGCTGGCGGTCGGCCCGGTCTCGGTCCACCGGGTCGGCCTCACGTGCTGCGGCTGCGGCCGGCGTGCACAGGCACGCAGACCGCAGCCGGACTGCTCAGACCCGGCGGCGCTTCGGCGGCCGGCACCCGTTGTGCGCCTGCGGCGTCACGTCCTGGATCGACCCGACCTCGAGGCCGGCCGACTGCAACGAACGGATCGCCGTCTCGCGGCCCGAGCCCGGGCCCTTGACGAACACGTCGACCTTCTTCATCCCGTGCTCCTGGGCCTTGCGCGCGGCCGCCTCCGCGGCCAGACCGGCCGCGAACGGGGTCGACTTGCGTGAGCCCTTGAAGCCGACGTCGCCGCCCGACGCCCAGGCGATCACCGCGCCGGACGGGTCGGTGATGGACACGATCGTGTTGTTGAAGGTGCTCTTGATGTGCGCCTGGCCGTGGGAGATGTTCTTCTTCTCCTTGCGGCGCGGCTTGCGCGCGGCGCTGGTGGTGGAGCGGGTCTTGGGGGGCATCTGCTTCTTCCTGGTGTCTACGGGGTGCGCCGACCGAGCCGGCGACGGGCTACTTGCGCCCGACCTTCTTCTTGCCGGCGACGGTGCGCTTCGGGCCCTTGCGGGTGCGCGCGTTGGTCTTCGTGCGCTGTCCACGCACCGGCAGGCCGCGGCGGTGGCGCAGTCCCTGGTAGCAGCCGATCTCGACCTTGCGGCGGATATCGGCGGCGACCTCGCGACGCAGGTCGCCCTCGAGCTTGTAGCTGCCCTCGAGGTAGTCGCGCAGGGCGACGAGCTGGGCGTCGTCGAGGTCCTTGACCCGCAGGTCAGGGCTGATGCCCGTGGCGGCCAGGGTGGCGGTCGCACGTGTGCGGCCGACCCCGTAGATATAGGTGAGCGCGATCTCGACCCGCTTGTCGCGGGGGAGGTCCACTCCGATGAGACGTGC
The DNA here is from genome assembly GCA_963769855.1 of uncultured Actinomycetota bacterium. Lineage (GTDB taxonomy): Bacteria > Actinomycetota > Actinomycetes > Actinomycetales > Cellulomonadaceae > Cellulomonas. Next base: position 344,620 of record CAVYNN010000008.1, on the reverse strand, counting down.
CATATGCCTGATGGCTCCTGTACTTCGCCGGAGGTCTGCCGCACCGTCCTCCCGCGATCGGCGGGCCCCGGCCTCCGAGCCGGGGGTTCACCGGGTTCGTCGTGGGACGGACCCGGAGTGGCGGTGCGCTGGCCCGGCCCTGGCGGGCCGGGATGCTACGGGTGGCTGCTCAGCCCTGGCGCTGCTTGTGGCGCTGGTTCTCGCAGATCACCATGACGCGACCGTGCCGGCGGATCACCTTGCACTTGTCGCAGATCCTCTTGACGCTCGGCTTGACCTTCATCGTGTTCCCATCGCCGCCGTCCGTCCCGCCTGGAGGCGGTCGACGACGTTGCTCGTGTGCCTACTTGTAGCGGTAGACGATGCGACCGCGGGACAGGTCGTAGGGGCTCAGCTCCACCACCACGCGGTCCTCCGGGAGGATCCGGATGTAGTGCTGGCGCATCTTCCCCGAGATGTGCGCGAGAACCCTGTGACCGTTGCTCAGCTCCACGCGGAACATCGCGTTCGGCAGAGCCTCGACCACCGAGCCCTCGATCTCGATGACCCCGTCCTTCTTCGCCATATCCTCCGCTTACCCTCGATCGAACGGTCTGCGCCCACACCACCGGCACGCCCGGACGGGCGGATCGGCGAACGTGGACGGGTGTGCCCCTGCATCACGACCTGCACCCGGTTCCGGGCACACCGCAAGGACGGCACACACCAACGAGCGATCATACCTCATCGGCCGCGCCTGCCACGCCGTACGACGGCGGGCCGCACGTCAGCGCGCGACCCGGACGGGCCCCTCGTCACGCGTCCGCCGGCGGGCGGGTCCCCAGCCGGACGGCGCCACCGTCCCGGGCGGTGAGCACCCACAGGCCGTCGGGCGTGACCGCGACCGTGTGCTCCCAGTGCGCGGCGCGTGACCCGTCGTCTGTGACGGCCGTCCAGCCGTCGGCGAGCTCGTGCACACCCACGCCTCCGCGGGTGAGCATCGGCTCGACGGCGACCACCAGGCCCGGCTCGACACGGGCTCCCCGGTCCCGGGACCGGTAGTTCGGCACATCCGGCGGCTGGTGCATCTCGGTGCCGATGCCGTGCCCGACGTAGTCCTCGACGATCCCGAACCGGTCGTCCACCAGCTCGTCGATCGCCTGGCCCACGACGGACGTGCGGGAGGCCCCGGCCAGCGCGGCGATCCCGGCCCACATCGCCGACTCGGTCGCCTCGACGAGGGCGACGTCCGTCGGGTCGGCCGGCTCGAGGACCGCGCTGAAGGCGCTGTCCCCGTGCCAGCCGTCGAGGACCGCGCCGCAGTCGACCGACACGACGTCGCCCGGCTCCAGCACGCGCGGCCCTGGGATGCCGTGCACCACCTCGGCGTTGACCGAGACGCAGATCGACGCCGGGTACCCCTCGTAGCCGAGGAAGGACGGGACGGCGCGCGCGCCGCGGATCGTCCGCTCGGCGATCGCGTCGAGCTCGGCCGTCGTCACTCCGGGCCGCAGCGCCGCCCGCACCGCATCGAGTGCGTCGGCGACGACGAGCCCGGCCCGGCGCATCGCGCGGACCTGGTCGGCCGTCTTGATCTGGATTCGCTCGCGGGCCACGGGTCAGCGGGCGACGACCGGCGCGATCGCCCGCATCAGCCGCTCGGTCACCTCGTCGAGCTCGCCGATGCCGTCCACCTGGACCAGCACGCCACGGTCCGCATAGACCTTGGCGATCGGCGCCGTCTGCTCCGCGTACACGTCCAGCCGGTGCCGGATGACGTCCTCCGTGTCGTCCGCACGCCCCTCGACGAGCGCCCGCTTGAGCAGGCGGTCGACGACCACGTCGGCGTCCGCGGTGATCTCGACGACCGCGTCGAGCGGCGTCCCCACCCCGGCCAGCATGGCGTCCAGCGCCCCGACCTGCGCGACGTTGCGCGGGTAGCCGTCGAGCAGGAAGCCCTGCGCCGCGTCGGCCTGCTGGAGGCGGTCACGGACCAGCTCGTCGGTCAGCTCGTCGGGCACCAGCGCACCGACGGACGTGAACGTCACGACCTGGCGACCGAGATCGGTGCCGCCGGCGATGTTCGACCGGAAGATGTCCCCGGTCGAGATCGCCGGGACGCCGAGGCGCTCCGAGATCCGAGCCGCCTGGGTGCCCTTCCCGGCACCGGGCGGACCGAACAGGACCAGGCGTGCGCTCATCTCAAGAACCCTTCGTAGTGTCGCTGCTCGAGCTGGGACTGGATCTGCTTGACCGTCTCCAGTCCGACACCAACGATGATGATGATCGACGACCCACCAAAGGGGATGTTCGTCCCGACATTGAGCACGATGAACGCGATCGTCGGGACGAGGGCGACGAACGCCAGGTACAGCGACCCGGGCGCGGTGATGCGCGTGATGACGTAGTCCAGGTACTCGGACGTCGGCCGACCCGCCCGGATGCCCGGGATGAAGCCGCCGTACTTCTTCATGTTGTCCGCGACCTCGTCCGGGTTGAACGTGATCGCCGTGTAGAAGTAGCAGAAGAAGATGATGAGCAGGGTGTACAGCGCGATGTGCAGCGGCGAGCTCTGCTGCGCCAGGTACCGGCTGACCCACTGCACCCAGCCGGAGGCCGCGTTGCCGAACTGGGCGATCAGGCCCGGGACGGCGAGCAGCGACGAGGCGAAGATGATCGGGATGACGCCGGCCATGTTGATCTTGATCGGGATGTAGGTGCTCGACCCGCCGTACATCCGGCGGCCGACCATCCGCTTGGCGTACTGCACCGGGATGCGCCGCTGCGACTGCTCGACGAACACGACGAGCCCGACGACGATGACGATGATCGCCAGCACGACGATGAACTTGCTGACGCCGCCGGCGCCGCCGGCGATCGACCACATGTTGGACGGGAACCGCGCCGCGATCGAGGTGAAGATCAGCAGGGACATGCCGTTGCCGACGCCGCGCTCCGTGATGAGCTCGCCGAGCCACATGATCAGGCCGGTGCCGGCGGTCATCGCGATCACCATGATCGCCAGCACGGTCCAGCTGGAGTCGGGGATCACGGCCTTGGCACAGCCCTGGAACAGGCCGCCGGACCGGGCCAGCGCGATGATGGTCGTCGACTGCAGGATCGCCAGGCCGATGGTGAGGTACCGGGTGTACTGGGTCAGCTTGGTGGTGCCGGCCTGACCTTCCTGGTGCAGCTCCTCGAACTTGGGGATCACCACACGGAGCAGCTGGACGATGATGCTCGCGGTGATGTAGGGCATGATCCCGAGCGCGAACACCGACAGCTGGAGCAGGGCACCGCCGCTGAACAGGTTGACGATGCCGAGGAGGTCGTTCGACTTGGCATCCGCGACGCAGAACTGCACGTTCTTGTAGTTGACGCCGGGCGTCGGCAGGAACGATCCGACGCGGAACACCACCATGATCGCGATGGTGAACAGCAGCTTGCGCCGCAGGTCGGGCGTCCGGAACGCCCGCACGAATGCGCCTAGCACCTGACCTCCTGGTACCGCCCGAAGGCGGGTTCCGCGCCGGCCGGGAAGTCCTGGCCAGCCCGCCCGTGACGTGTCACGGGCACCCCGGGCACCCTAGCCGATGCCGGGAACGTCCGGGGGCCACGGCGGCACAGCCACCGCGGCCCCCCGACGAGCGCACTGCTCAGTCCTGCGCGACGACGCTGCCACCGGCAGCCTCGATCTTCTCCTTGGCGGAGGCCGAGAACGCGTCGACCGCCACCGAGACCGTGACCGTCAGCTCGCCCGTGCCGAGCACCTTGACCGGCCGGCCCTTGCGAACCGCGCCCTTGGCCACCAGGTCGGCCACCGTCACGTCGCCGCCGCCCGGGTAGAGCGCCGAGAGCTTGTCCAGGTTGACCACCTGGTACTCGACGCGGAACGGGTTCTTGAAGCCACGGAGCTTGGGCAGCCGCATGTGCAACGGCATCTGCCCACCCTCGAACCGCTCCGGCACCTGGTAGCGGGCCTTGGTGCCCTTGGTGCCACGGCCCGCGGTCTTACCCTTGGAGCCCTCACCGCGGCCGACCCGGTTCTTGGCCGTCCTGGCCCCGGGTGCCGGACGCAGGTGGTGCACCCGGAGGGTGCCACCGCCGCCGGGCTGTGCCGCGTCCCGGGCCGCCTGAATGGCAGCGGCGGTCCGCGCCGGCTTCGCCGGAGCGGCGGCCTCGACCGTCGGGCTGGCAGCCACGGGCTGCGCCGCGGCCTTCGTCGGTGCCGCGTCGGCAGCCTTGTCCGCGGCCGGCTTGGCGGCCTTCACCGCCGCCGGCTTCTTCTCGGCAGCAGGCTTGTCGGCCTTCGCCGCTGTGGGCTTCTTCTCGGCAGCAGGCTTGTCAGCCTTCACCGCCGTGGGCTTCTTCTCGGCGGCAGGCTTGTCAGCCTTCACCGCTGTGGGCTTCTTCTCGGCAGCAGGCTTGGCGGCGGCCTTCGCCGTCGTCGCCTTCGCCGTCTCGTCGGCCTTCTTGTCGTCGGCCATGGTCACTCGACCTCCTCGACCGCGACGAGGTGGCGCACCGTGCGGACCATGCCGCGGATCTCAGGGCGGTCTTCCTTGACGACGGCGTCGCCGATCCGCTTGAGGCCCAAGGTGCGCAACGTGTCGCGCTGGTTCTGCTTTCCGCCGATGGCGGACCGGGTCTGGGTCACCTTGAGGCGTGCCATCACGCACCCGCCTTGGCGGCGATGGCAGCAGCCCGACCCGCGGCCTGCGCCCGCAGCAGCGGGGCCGGCACGACGTGGTCCAGCGGCAGGCCACGGCGAGCCGCGACCGCCTCGGGCAGCTCGAGGCCCTTGAGGGCCGCGACCGTGGCGTGCACGATGTTGATGGAGTTCGACGACCCCAGCGACTTCGTCAGCACGTCGTGGATGCCGGCGCACTCGAGGACGGCCCGGACCGGGCCGCCGGCGATCACGCCGGTACCCGGTGAGGCCGGCCGCAGGAACACGACACCGGCCGCCGCCTCGCCCTGGACGGGGTGCGGGATGGTGCCCTGGATGCGGGGGACGCGGAAGAAGTTCTTCTTCGCCTCCTCGACACCCTTGGCGATCGCCGCAGGCACCTCCTTGGCTTTCCCGTAGCCGACGCCGACCGTGCCGTCGCCGTCGCCGACGACGACGAGCGCCGTGAAGCTGAACCGCCGGCCGCCCTTGACCACCTTGGCGACACGGTTGATCGTCACGACGCGCTCGACGAACGCGCTCTTCTCGGCGGCCTCCTGGCGGCGCCCGCCGTCACGGCCCCCGCGGCCCTCGCGGCGCTCGCCGCTCGGGCCGGCACCGGCCGTGGTGTTGCTGCGTGCTCCAGCAGCCATCAGTGGATCCTCTTCTTCGTCTCGAGCGTCCGGGTCCTAGCGCGGTTCACAGCGAGAGGCCCCCCTCGCGAGCACCCTCGGCCACCGCAGCCACCCGGCCGTGGTACCTGTTGCCGCCGCGGTCGAAGACGACCGCCTCGACACCCGCGGCCTTGGCCCGCGCGGCGACGAGCTCGCCCACCGTGCGCGCCTTGGCGGTCTTGTCGCCGTCCGCCGCCCGCAGGTCGGCCTCGAGGGTCGACGCCGAGGCGATCGTCCGGCCCAGCCCGTCGTCGACGACCTGGGCGACGATGTGCCGCGCAGACCGGGTGACGACGAGGCGCGGCCGCGCGGCCGTGCCGACGACCTTCTTGCGCAGGCGCAGGTGCCGCCGCTGCAGGGCGATCCGCTTGCCCTTGCCCTTGATGGTGATCGCCATGGCTTACTTCCCAGCCTTTCCGACCTTGCGCCGCACGATCTCGCCCTGGTACTTCACGCCCTTGCCCTTGTACGGCTCAGGCTTGCGGATCTTGCGGATGTTCGCGGCGACCTCGCCCACCTGCTGCTTGTCGATGCCGGACACGACGAACCGCGTCGGCGTCTCCACGGTGAAGGTGATGCCCTCCGGGGGATCGACCGTCACCGGGTGGGAGAAGCCGAGGGCGAACTCCAGGGTCGTTCCCTTCGCCTGCACGCGGTAGCCGGTGCCGACGATCTCGAGCTTCTTCTCGTAGCCGGCGGTGACGCCGATGACCAGGTTGGCCAGCAGCGTGCGGGTCAGGCCGTGCAGCGAGCGCGACTGCCGCTCGTCGTCGGGCCGGGTCACGACGAGCGCTCCGGCATCGTCGCGGGCGACCTGGATCGGGCTGGCGACCGTGTGCGACAGCGTGCCCTTGGGACCGGTCACGGTCACCACGGCACCTTCGATGGTCACGTCCACGCCGGCCGGGACCGGGACGGGGATCCTGCCGATACGGCTCATGGCTGTTCTCCTTCCGTCCTGTCACTCACCAGACGTAGGCGAGGACTTCCCCACCCACGCCCTTCTTGGCGGCCTGCTTGTCGGTGAGCAGCCCGGACGACGTGGACAGGATCGCCACGCCCAGGCCGCCGAGCACCTTCGGCAGGTTGGTCGACTTCGCATAGACACGCAGGCCCGGCTTGGACACGCGCTTGACGCCGGCGAGCGCACGCTCGCGGTTCGGGCCGTACTTCAACGTCACCACGAGGTTCTTGCCCACCACGGCGTCCTCGACGGTCCAGCCGGCGATGTAGCCCTCGGCCTGGAGCATCTCCGCGATGTGCGACTTCAGCTTCGAGAACGGGATCACGACGCTGTCGTGGTGCGCGGTGTTCGCGTTCCGCAAGCGCGTGAGGAAGTCGGCGATCGGATCGGTCATCATGGGGCATCGCCCCTTTCTCGCCGGGGTATCGCGGAACGGATGTCCGTCCGCGACCTACCGACGTCGTCGGATGCTTACCAGCTGCTCTTGGTGACACCGGGGAGCTCGCCCCGGTGGGCCATCTCGCGCACGCAGATCCGGCACAGGCCGAACTTGCGGTAGACGGAGCGCGGACGCCCGCACCGCTGGCAGCGCGAGTAGCCACGGACGCCGAACTTGGGCGTCGCGTTCGCCTTGTTGACAAGGGCGGTCTTCGCCATGTCAGTTCTCCTTGAACGGGAAGCCGAGGAGCTTGAGGAAGGCCCGCGCCTCGTTGTCGGTGGTAGCCGTCGTGACGACGGTGATGTCCATGCCACGCACGCGGTCGATCCGGTCCTGGTCGATCTCGTGGAACACGGACTGCTCGGTGAGGCCGAACGTGTAGTTGCCGTGCCCGTCGAACTGCTCCGCCGACAGCCCGCGGAAGTCGCGGATGCGGGGCAGCGCGGTGGACAGCAGGCGGTCCAGGAACTCCCAGGCGCGGTCGCCGCGGAGCGTGACGTGCGCCCCGATCGGCATGCCCTCGCGCAGCTTGAACTGCGCGATGGACTTGCGAGCCTTGGTCACTGTCGGCTTCTGGCCGGTGATCGCGGTGAGGTCGCGAACGGCGCCGTCCATCAGCTTGGAGTCCTTGGCCGCCTCGCCGACGCCCATGTTGACGACGATCTTCACCAGCCGGGCGACCTGGTTGACGTTCTCGTGCGCGAACTGCGCGAGGAGCGCCGGCTTGATCTCGTCGGCGTAGCGGGTCTTCAGCCGCGGCGTTGCCGGGGCCTCGAAGGTGGTCTGCGACATCAGATGTCCTTACCGGAGCGCTTGGCCACGCGGACCCGGACGGTCTTGAGCTTGCCGTCGCGCTCGATCTGCTCGGTGCGGTAGCCGATCCGGGTGCCCTTCTTGGTCTCCGGGTCGACGAGCATCACGTTGCTGATGTGGATGGGCGACTCGACGACCTCGATGCCACCCGTGCGCGTCCCGCGCTGCGAGGTGCTCATCTTGGAGTGCTTGGTCACCCGGTGGATGCCCTCGACGACCACCCGTTGGGACTCGGTGAGGACCTCGAGCACACGGCCCTGCTTGCCCCGGTCGGCACGGTTGCCGGAGATGACGACGACCAGGTCGCCCTTCTTGATCTTGGCCATGGTCAGAGCACCTCCGGTGCCAGCGAGATGATCTTCATGAACTTCTTGTCGCGCAGCTCGCGGCCCACCGGGCCGAAGATGCGCGTGCCACGGGGCTCCCCGTCGTTCTTGAGGATCACGGCCGCGTTCTCGTCGAAACGGATGTACGAGCCGTCGGGCCGCCGGCGCTCCTTGCGGGTGCGCACCACGACCGCCTTGACGACGTCGCCCTTCTTCACGTTGCCGCCCGGGATCGCGTCCTTCACGGTGGCCACGATGACGTCGCCGATGCCGGCGTAGCGGCGACCCGAGCCGCCGAGAACGCGGATGCAGAGGATCTCCTTGGCACCCGTGTTGTCGGCGACGCGAAGCCGCGTCTCCTGCTGGATCATTCCTTCACTCCTGTCGTCTGGCGGGTTCTCGGGACGCGGTGCGCCCGAGCCTGTCCGAACGTGTAGTTGCCGTGGTGCACACGCCGCGCAGTGGCGGACGCGGGCAACTGTCTGGGACTACTTGGCCTTCTCGATGATCTCGACCAGCCGCCACCGCTTGGTGGCCGACAGCGGTCGGGTCTCCATGATGAGCACCAGGTCGCCCACGCCCGCCGAGTTCAGCTCGTCGTGCGCCTTGACCTTGCTCGTGCGCCGCATGACCTTGCCGTAGAGCGGGTGCTTGACCCGGTCCTCGACCTCGACCACGACGGTCTTGTCCATCTTGTCGCTGACGACGTAGCCGCGGCGCGTCTTGCGGTAGGCGCGGTGCTCGCTCGTCGCCGTCGTCGACTCGTTCTTGGTGGTCAACTTTGCCTCACTCGCTCGGGCTCGGGGCAGTACGGATGCCGAGCTCGCGCTCGCGCAGGATGGTGTAGATCCGTGCGATGTCGCGACGGACGGCCTGCAGCCGACCGTGGCTCTCCAGCTGGCCGGTGGCCGACTGGAAGCGCAGGTTGAACAGCTCTTCCTTGGCCTTCTTCAGCTCGGCGACGAGTCGCTCGTCGTCGAACGGGTCCAGCTCGCTCGGCGCCAGGCCCTGTGTTCCGATGGCCATCAGTTGGCACCTCCCTCGCGCACGACGAAACGGGTCTTCATCGGGAGCTTGTGCTGGGCGCGACGCATCGCCTCGCGCGCCAGCGCTTCCGGGACACCGGCCAGCTCGAAGAGCATGCGGCCGGGCTTGACGTTGGCGATCCACCACTCGGGCGACCCCTTGCCGGACCCCATCCGGGTCTCGGCGGGCTTCTTCGTCAGCGGACGGTCCGGGTAGATGTTGATCCAGACCTTGCCGCCACGCTTGATGTGGCGGGTCATGGCGATACGAGCGGCCTCGATCTGCCGGTTGGTGACGTACGCCGGCTCGAGAGCCTGGATGCCGTAGTCGCCGAACGAGATCGCCGTGCCACCCTTGGCGGCACCGTGCCGGTCGGGGTGGTGCTGCTTGCGGTGCTTCAGCCTGCGCGGGATGAGCATGGCTCAGGCCTCCGTTCCGGTCTCGGTGGGAGCCTCGGTCGCGTCCGCCGTCGCCTCCGCGCGCTCGGGCCGACGAGCCCCGGGACGCGGACCGCGCTCGGGCCGGTCGTTGCGGTCCGTACGCGGGCCACGGGCGGGCCGCGCAGGTGCGGTCGCCTGCTCGCGGGCGTACTCCTTCTCGGTCATGTCGCCCTTGTAGACCCACACCTTCACGCCGATCCGGCCGAAGGTGGTGCGGGCCTCGTGCAGGCCGTAGTCGATGTTGGCGCGCAGCGTGTGCAGCGGCACGCGTCCCTCGCGGTAGAACTCCGTGCGGCTCATCTCCGCGCCACCGAGGCGGCCGGAGACCTGCACGCGGATGCCCTTGGCGCCGGCGCGCTGCGCCGACTGGATGCCCTTGCGCATGGCACGGCGGAACGAGACCCGGCTCGCCAGCTGCTCGGCGATGCCCTGGGCGACCAGCTGCGCCTCGAGCTCGGCGTTCTTCACCTCGAGGATGTTGAGCTGCACCTGCTTGCCGGTGAGCTTCTCCAGCTCGCCGCGGATGCGGTCGGCCTCCGCGCCACGACGCCCGATGACGATGCCCGGGCGGGCGGTGTGGATGTCGACGCGGACCCGGTCGCGGGTGCGCTCGATCTCCACCTTGGCGATGCCGGCGCGCTCCAGGCCCGTGCTCATGAGCTTGCGGATCTGGACGTCCTCGCGGACGTAGTCGCGGTACCGCTGACCGACCTTCGTCGAGTCGGCGAACCACCGCGACCGGTGGTCGGTGGTGATGCCCAGGCGATACCCGAGCGGGTTGACCTTGTGGCCCACTAGCGGGTCCCTCCCTTGCCAGCGGCCGACTCGGGGACCGAGACGACCACGGTGATGTGACTCGTGCGCTTGAGGATGCGGCCGGCCCGGCCCTGCGCCCGCGGACGGAACCGCTTCAGCGTCGGGCCCTCGTCGACGAAGATCTCCGAGACGACCAGGTCCGCCTCGTCGAGGCGCTCACTGTTGCGGCGCGCGCCCTCGACCGCGTTCGCGATCGCGGACTGCACCGCCTTCAGCACGGGTGCGGCCGCCGCCTGCGGGGCGAACCGCAGCGTGTTGACGGCGTCGCCGGCCTTGGCGCCGCGGACCAGGTCCACCACGCGCCGGGCCTTCTGCGGGGTGACCCGGACGAACCGCGCGATCGCGAACCCGCCCTCGGCCTCGCCGAGCAACGTCTGTCGCCGGGCGCTGCGCGGCGCGATGTCGTTGGCGCTCACCGGCGGCGTCCCTTCCGGTCGTCCTTCTCGTGGCCGCGGAACGTCCGCGTCGGGGCGAACTCGCCGAGCTTGTGGCCGACCATCGACTCGGTGACGAACACCGGGGTGTGCTTGCGGCCGTCGTGCACGGCGAAGGTGTGGCCGAGGAAGTCCGGCGTGATGACCGAACGACGCGACCACGTCTTGATGACGTTCTTCGTACCGGCCCCGTTCTGCGCGTCCACCTTCTTCTGCAGGTGGTCGTCGACGAAGGGGCCCTTCTTGAGGCTGCGCGGCATGTGGCTTCCTCTCAGCGCTTCTTGCCGGTGCGCCGACGGCGCACGATGAGCTTGTCGCTCGGCTTGTTCGGACGCCGGGTGCGGCCCTCGGGCTGGCCCCACGGGCTGACCGGGTGCCGGCCGCCGGAGGTCTTGCCCTCGCCACCACCGTGCGGGTGATCGATCGGGTTCATCGCGACACCGCGGACGGTCGGGCGGATGCCCTTCCAGCGGGACCGCCCCGCCTTGCCGAGATTGATGTTCGACTGCTCGGCGTTGCCCACCTCGCCGACCGAGGCGCGGCAGCGCAGGTCGACGTTGCGGATCTCACCGGACGGCATGCGGAGCTGGGCGTACGGCCCGTCCTTCGCGACGAGCTGCACGGCAGCACCCGCCGACCGGGCGATCTTCGCGCCGCCGCCGGGCCGCAGCTCGATGGCGTGCACGATCGTGCCGGTCGGGATGTTGCGCAGCGGCAGGTTGTTGCCCGGCTTGATGTCGGCCGTGGGCCCGGACTCGACGACGTCGCCCTGGCTGAGCCGGTTCGGCGCGAGGATGTAGCGCTTCTCGCCGTCGGCGTAGTGCAGCAGCGCGATCCGGGCGGTCCGGTTCGGGTCGTACTCGATGTGCGCGACCTTGGCCGGCACGCCGTCCTTGTCGTTCCGGCGGAAGTCGATCACCCGGTAGGCGCGCTTGTGCCCGCCGCCGTGGTGACGCGTCGTCACGCGACCGGACGAGTTGCGCCCGCCGGTCTTGGTCAGCGGCCGGACCAGCGCCTTCTCCGGCTGCGAACGTGTCAGCTCGGCGAAGTCGGCGACGGAGGCACCACGACGACCAGGGGTCGTCGGCTTGTACTTACGGATAGCCATGTCTGATGTCCTTCCGGGCCGCTCAGCCGACCGGTCCGCCGAAGATGTCGATCGAACCCTCGCGGAGGGTGACGATCGCACGCTTCGTGGCCTTGCGATGGCCGATGCCGAATCGGGTCCGGCGGGTCTTGCCCTGACGGTTGGCGGTGTTGACCGAGTCGACCTTCACGCCGAACACCTGCTCGACCGCGATCTTGATCTCGGTCTTGTTCGCGCGCGGGTCGACCAGGAACGTGTACTTGCCCTCGTCGAGCAGGCCGTAGCTCTTCTCGGAGACGACCGGGGCGATGAGGATGTCGCGCGGGTCCTTGCCGACGGTGGTCACTTCGTCTCCTCCTTGGCCTTGGGCCCGGCGAGGAAGGCGTCCAGGGCGCCCTGGGTGAACACCACGTCGTCACTGACCAGCACGTCGTAGGTGTTGAGCTGGTCGGCGACGAGCAGGTGGACCCGCTCGACGTTGCGCAGCGACTTCCACGTGGTCTCGTCCGAACGCTCGACGACGACGAGGACGTTCCGCCGGCCGGACAGGTTGTCCAGCACCTTGACGGCCGCCCGCGTCGACGGCGCCTCGCCCGGGGCGAACCCGGTGACGACGTGCACGCGACCTGCGCGGGCGCGGTCCGAGAGAGCACCGCGGAGCGCCGCGGCCTTCATCTTCTTCGGGGTCCGCTGGGAGTAGTCGCGCGGCGTCGGGCCGTGCACCACGCCACCACCGGCGAACTGCGGTGCCCGAGTCGAGCCCTGCCGGGCGCGGCCGGTGCCCTTCTGCTTGTACGGCTTGCGGCCACCACCGCTGACCTCGCCACGACGCTTGGTGTCGTGGGTGCCCTGCCGTGCGGCGGCCAGCTGGCCGACGACGACCTGGTGGATCAGCGGGATGTTCGTCGGCACGTCGAAGACCGCACCGGGGAGCTCGGCCTGGCCGGCCTTCTCCCCCAGCGCGTCCAGGACGTCGACGGTGAGCGTGTCACTCATCGTGGTCACGCACCCTTCGAGGCGGTCTTGACGACGACGACGCCGCCCTTGGGGCCCGGGATGGCGCCCTTGACGAGCAGCAGGCCCCTCTCGGCGTCGATCGCGTGCACGGTCAGGTTCTGGGTGGTCAGCCGGACGTTGCCCATCCGGCCGGCCATGCGCACGCCCTTGAGCACGCGGCTCGGGGTGGCGCACGCGCCGATCGAGCCGGGCTTGCGGTGGTTGCGGTGCGAGCCGTGCGAGGCCGAGACACCGTGGAACCCGTGGCGCTTCATGACGCCCGCGAAGCCCTTGCCCTTGGTGGTGCCCGAGACGTCGACGGTCTGCCCGGCTCCGAACACCTCGACGGTGATCTCCTGGCCTGGCGTGTACTGCTCGGCGTCCGGCGTGCGAATCTCGGCCACGTGCCGGCGGGGGGTGACCCCGGCCTTCTCGAAGTGGCCCTTGAGCGGCTTGGTCACCTTGCGGGGGTCGATCTGGCCGTAGGCCAGCTGAACCGCGGTGTAGCCGTCAACCTCGGCGGAACGCACCTGGGTCACGACGTTCGTCCCCACCCCGACGACCGTGACCGGCACGAGGCGACCTGCCTCGTCCCAGACCTGGGTCATGCCGAGCTTGGTTCCGAGCAGCGCCGTGACGGGGCGCGCAGTCTGCTGGGTTGCCATATGAGTGCGTCCTTCCCAGCGATCAGAGCTTGATCTCGATGTTCACGTCCGCGGGCAGGTCGAGGCGCATGAGCGAGTCGACCGCCTTGGGCGTGGGATCGATGATGTCGATCAGCCGCTTGTGCGTCCGCATCTCGAAGTGCTCGCGGCTGTCCTTGTACTTGTGGGGCGACCGGATGACGCAGAAGACGTTCTTCTCCGTCGGCAGCGGCACCGGGCCCACGACCTGCGCTCCAGCTCGGGTCACCGTGTCGACGATCTTGCGCGCCGAGCTGTCGATGACCTCGTGGTCGTAGGACTTGAGCCGGATGCGGATCTTCTGTCCCGCCATGGCGTCGTCTACTTCTCTCTTGTCGTTCCTACCCGTCCGTCCGACCCCCGCACTCGGGCGTGTCGCTCAGCGCGACGCACCCCTGGCGACGTCCCTTGCGGGTACCGGGTCGGTGGTTGCGGCCGAGCCCGTGACCTCCGGGTGACCCCGGGGTCGGTGGGCTCTCCACTCGTGCGCCCGGCCGATGAGAGGCGCGCGAGCGCACCACACCCCAGCGGGCAACCCGGCAAGTGTGCCAGACGGTCCCGGATAACGCCAATCCGCTGCCGACCCGTCCGGCCCCGTCCGCGGGTCGTCGGACGGCATGCACGAGGGCCCGGACGCCGCAGCACCCGGGCCCTCCCGCGACGATCAGCCCCGAGGGGCGGTGATCACTTGATGATCTTGATGACCCGGCCCGAGCCGACGGTCCGGCCACCCTCACGGATGGCGAAGCCGAGGCCCTCCTCCATGGCGATGGGCTGGATCAGCTCGACGTGGATCTCGGTGTTGTCGCCGGGCATGACCATCTCGGTGCCCTCGGGCAGCGTGATGACGCCGGTGACGTCCGTGGTCCGGAAGTAGAACTGCGGGCGGTAGTTCGAGTAGAACGGGTTGTGCCGGCCGCCCTCGTCCTTGCCCAGGACGTAGACCTGGCCGTCGAACACCGTGTGCGGCGTGATCGAGCCCGGCTTCACGACGACCTGGCCGCGCTCGACCTCCTCGCGCTTGGTGCCGCGGAGCAGGAGGCCCGTGTTGTCGCCGGCCTCGGCGTAGTCGAGCGTCTTGCGGAACATCTCCACGCCGGTGACGGTGGTCTTGATCGACTTCTCCTTGATGCCGACGATCTCGACCTCCTCGTTCACCTTGAGGCGGCCCCGCTCGACCCGACCGGTCACGACGGTGCCGCGGCCGGTGATCGTGAAGACGTCCTCGATCGGCATGAGGAAGGGCTTGTCGACGTCACGCACCGGGTCCGGGACGCTGTTGTCGACCGCGTCGAGCAGCTCCTCGACGGTCTTGACCCACTCCGGGTCGCCCTCGAGCGCCTTGAGCGCCGAGACGCGGATCACCGGGACGTCGTCGCCCGGGAAGCCCTGCGCCGAGAGCAGCTCGCGGACCTCGACCTCGACCAGCTCGAGGATCTCCTCGTCGTCGACCATGTCGGCCTTGTTCAGCGCGACCAGCAGGTACGGCACGCCGACCTGGCGGGCGAGCAGGACGTGCTCACGGGTCTGCGCCATCGGGCCGTCGGTGGCGGCGACCACGAGGATCGCACCGTCCATCTGGGCCGCGCCGGTGATCATGTTCTTGATGTAGTCGGCGTGCCCGGGGGCGTCGACGTGCGCGTAGTGGCGCTTGTCGGTCTGGTACTCGACGTGCGCGATGTTGATGGTGATACCGCGCTGCTTCTCCTCGGGCGCCTTGTCGATCTCGTCGAACGGCGTGAAGGGGTTGAGCTCCGGGTGCTTGTCGTGCAGCACCTTCGAGATCGCGGCCGTCAGCGTCGTCTTCCCGTGGTCGACGTGACCGATCGTCCCGATGTTGACGTGCGGCTTCGTCCGCTCGAACTTCGCCTTGCCCACTGTTAGTCCTCCTCAGGACTTGGTAGAGAGTGTCCGTTCGTCAGCGGTAGAGCCTAGACGACGAACGGGGTGTCCTCCGGGTCGGTTGTGCTGGGTACTGCTGGGTTGGACCCCGAAGGACTATTCGCCCCGGGTCTTCTTGATGATCTCGTCCGCCACGGTGCGAGGAACCTCGGCGTAGCTGTCGAACTGCATCGAGTACACCGCGCGGCCCTGCGTCTTGCTCCGCAGGTCGCCGACGTAGCCGAACATCTCCGAGAGCGGCACGTGGGCCCGGACCACCTTGACGCCGGTGGCGTCCTCCATGGACTGGATCATGCCGCGCCGGGAGTTGAGGTCACCGATCACCTCGCCCATGTACTCCTCGGGCGTGCGCACCTCGACCGCCATGATCGGCTCGAGCAGCGCCGGGTCCGCCCGGCGGGCGGCCTCCTTCAGCACCATCGAGCCGGCGATCTTGAAGGCCATCTCGGACGAGTCGACCTCGTGGTACGCGCCGTCGAGCAGGGTCGCCTTGACGCCCACCATGGGGAACCCGGCGAGCACGCCCTGCTGCATCGCGCTCTGGATGCCGGCGTCGATGCTGGGGATGTACTCGCGCGGGATGCGCCCACCGGAGACCGCGTTGGTGAACTCGTAGAGCGCACCCTCCTCGGAGACCAGCGGCTCGAACGTCATGAGGACCTTGGCGTACTGCCCGGAGCCACCGGTCTGCTTCTTGTGGACGTACTCGACCTTCTCCACCTTGCGGCGGATCGTCTCGCGGTACGCCACCTGCGGCTTGCCGACGTTCGCCTCGACCTTGAACTCGCGGCGCATCCGGTCGACCAGGATGTCGAGGTGGAGCTCGCCCATGCCACCGATGATGGTCTGGCCGGTCTCCTCGTCCTGGCGGACCCGGAACGTCGGGTCCTCCTCGGCGAGCTTCTGGATGGCGGTCGACAGCTTCTCCTGGTCGGCCTTCGTCTTCGGCTCGATCGCCACGTCGATGACGGGCTCGGGGAACGTCATCGACTCGAGGACCACCGGCGAGCCCAGGTCGCACAGGGTGTCACCGGTGGTGACGTCCTTGAGCCCGATGAACGCGTAGATGTGGCCGGCCTGGGCCTCGTCGACGGGGTTCTCCTTGTTGGCGTGCATCTGGAACAGCTTCCCGATGCGCTCCTTCTTCTGCTTCGTCGAGTTGAACACCTGGGCACCGGTCGACACCTTGCCGGAGTAGACCCGGACGTAGGTCAGCTTGCCGAAGAACGGGTGGGACGCGACCTTGAACGCCAGCGCCGAGAACGGCTCCTGGGAGTCCGCGTGCCGCTCGACGACGAGCGAGGGGTCCTTGACGTCGTGGCCCGCGATCGACGGCACGTCGAGCGGCGACGGCAGGTAGTCGACGACGGCGTCGAGCATGGGCTGCACGCCCTTGTTCTTGAACGCCGAGCCGCACAGGACCGGGTACGCCTGGGAGCTGATGGTCAGCGCGCGGATGCCGCGCTTGATCTCCGCGACCGTCAGCTCCTCGCCACCGAGGTACTTCTCGAGGAGCTCCTCGTCGGCCTCCGCGATCGCCTCGACGAGCTCGGCGCGGTACTTGGCGACCATCTCGGCCATGTCCTCGGGCACGTCCTCGGTCTGGTAGTGCTCGCCGAGGGCGGTCTCGCCGCGCCAGACGAGCGCGCGGTTCTCGACCAGGTCGATCACGCCGATGAACTGGCTCTCCGAGCCGATCGGCAGCTGGATGACCAGCGGACGGGCCTTGAGCCGGTCGACGATGGTCCGGACCGTGTAGTAGAAGTCCGCGCCGAGCTTGTCCATCTTGTTGACGAAGCAGATCCGCGGGACGTCGTACTTGTCGGCCTGGCGCCACACCGTCTCGGACTGGGGCTCCACGCCTTCCTTGCCGTCGAACACGGCGACCGCGCCGTCGAGCACGCGCAGCGAGCGCTCCACCTCGACCGTGAAGTCGACGTGGCCAGGGGTGTCGATGATGTTGATCTGGTTCTCGTGCCAGAAGCAGGTCGTCGCGGCGGACGTGATCGTGATGCCGCGCTCCTGCTCCTGCTCCATCCAGTCCATCGTGGCTGCGCCCTCGTGGACCTCACCGATCTTGTAGTTGATCCCGGTGTAGTACAGGATCCGCTCGGTGGTCGTCGTCTTGCCGGCATCGATGTGCGCCATGATGCCGATGTTGCGGACCCTCGTCAGGTCCGTGAGCACGTCGAGTGCCACAGGTGTACGCCCCTTGTCGGTCTAGCTGACGGTGCCCGCCCGGCCCGCCCCGTGAGGGCGGGCCGGCGAGCGGGCCGGGTCTACCAGCGGTAGTGCGCGAAGGCCCGGTTGGACTCGGCCATCTTGTGCATGTCCTCGCGACGCTTGACCGCCGCCCCCAGGCCGTTGGAGGCATCGAGGATCTCGTTCATCAGGCGCTCGGTCATCGTCTTCTCCCGGCGGGCCCGGGAGAAGTCGGTCAGCCAGCGCAGCGCCAGCGTTGTGGCGCGCACGGGACGCACCTCTACCGGCACCTGGTAGGTCGCACCGCCGACCCGGCGGGAGCGGACCTCGAGCGCCGGGCGCACGTTGTCCAGCGCGCGCTTGAGCACGACGACCGGGTCCTGCTGGGTCTTGGTGCGGACGCCCTCGAGGGCGCCGTAGACGATCGCCTCGGCGACGGTCTTCTTGCCGTCGAGCAGCACCTTGTTGATGAGCTGCGTGACGACGGGCGACCCGAAGACCGGGTCGGTGACGAGCGGACGGCGGGGGGCCGGACCCTTGCGAGGCATCTGTCTCAGCCCTTCTTCGCGCCGTAGCGAGAGCGCGCCTGCTTGCGGTTCTTCACGCCCTGCGTGTCGAGCGCGCCGCGCACGATCTTGTACCGGACGCCCGGCAGGTCCTTCACGCGGCCGCCGCGGACGAGCACGATCGAGTGCTCCTGCAGGTTGTGGCCGACACCCGGGATGTACGCGGTGACCTCCACCTGGCTGGACAGCCGGACGCGCGCAACCTTGCGCAGCGCCGAGTTCGGCTTCTTCGGCGTGGTGGTGTAGACGCGGGTGCACACCCCGCGTCGCTGGGGGGAGCCCTTGAGGGCAGGCGTCTTCGACTTGTTCGTCTTCGCCTGCCGGCCCTTGCGGACCAGCTGCTGGATCGTGGGCACGAATTCTCCGAGTCTGTCGGTGTTCTCTGGTCGACCGGCACCCGTCACCTTGGACGGCCGGCTGGTTCCCGGCTCACCGCTCGTCGCGCGGCTGCCCCGGAGGTCTTGCGTCCCACACCGACCCCCGCGCCCGGGCGTGTCGCCCCGTTCCTCCGCGGCGTGGACCAGGACGGGAATCCCGGTCGGTCCGTGGCGGTGGGGGTCTCCACCCGCTGCTGCTGCACGGCACCCCAGCAGGGCATCGGCTGCACGCACGCACAAGGGCCCGACGACGCGGGCACGGTGCCCGAGCATACAGCACCCGACTGAGGCCGAGCCAACCTCCACGATGCGCCCAAGCGCAGCGTCCGAGCCGTTTGCGGTCCTGACCGCAAACGGCTCGGACGCTGCGGGAGAGGAGAGGAGAGGAGAGGAGAGGAGAGGAGAGGAGAGGAGAGGAGAGGGACGCCCCGGCGCCGGCCGGGACGTCCCCCTCGCGTGGACCTCAGCGGAAGTCGCCGAAGTCGATGTCCTCGAGCGGGATCGCGTCGCCCGAGCCCATGCCGAGCGTCGGGAAGTCGATCTCGTCGTAGCCGAAGGCCGGGTACAGCTCGGCCTTCGCCTCCTCGGTCGGCTCGACCTCGATGTCCCGGTACCGGGCCAGGCCCGTGCCGGCGGGGATGAGCTTGCCGAGGATGACGTTCTCCTTCAGGCCGAGCAACGGGTCGGACCGGCTCGACATCGCGGCCTCGGTGAGCACCTTGGTCGTCTCCTGGAAGGACGCCGCCGACAGCCACGAGTCCGTGGCCAGCGACGCCTTGGTGATCCCCATGAGCTCCGGCCGGCCGGACGCCGGCTGACCGCCCTCGGACACCGCCTTGCGGTTGGCGTCCTCGAACCGTCCCCGCTCGCTCAGCTCGCCCGGCAGCAGGTCGGTGTCACCGGAGTCCAGCACCGTCACGCGCCGCAGCATCTGCCGGACGATGACCTCGATGTGCTTGTCGTGGATGTCCACGCCCTGGCTTCGGTAGACCTCCTGCACCTCGTCGACCAGGTGCTTCTGCGTGGCCCGGGGGCCGAGGATGCGAAGCACCTTCTTCGGGTCGACGGCGCCCTGGACCAGCTGGGTGCCGACAGAGACGTGGTCGCCGTCGTTCACCAGGAGCCGGGAGCGCTTGGTGATCGGGTAGGCGATCTCCTCCGAGCCGTCGTCGGGCGTGAGCACGATCCGCCGGATGCGGTCGCCCTCCTCCATCGCCACGCGACCGGAGTACTCCGCGATCGGTGCCTCGCCCTTGGGGGTGCGGGCCTCGAACAGCTCCTGGACGCGCGGCAGACCCTGCGTGATGTCCTCCGCGGAGGCGACGCCCCCGGTGTGGAAGGTACGCATGGTCAGCTGCGTGCCGGGCTCGCCGATCGACTGGGCGGCGATGATGCCGACCGCCTCGCCGATGTCGACGAGCTTGCCGGTCGCCAGCGAGCGCCCGTAGCACTTGGCGCACGTGCCGACGCGCGACTCGCAGGTGAGCACCGAGCGCACCTTGAGCTCGGTGACGCCCGCCTCGAGCAGACGGTCGAGCAGCACGTCGCCGACGTCCTCGCCCGCGTGCCCGATCACCTCGCCGTCGATCTCGACGTCGTTGGCCAGCGTGCGAGAGAACACGCTCGTCTCGACCCGGTCGTGCAGGCGCAGGCCGCCGGCACCGTCCGGGACCGCGATCGGCACGGTCAGCCCACGCTCGGTGCCGCAGTCGGCCTCACGGACGATGACGTCCTGCGACACGTCGACCAGGCGCCGGGTGAGGTACCCGGAGTCGGCCGTGCGCAGGGCGGTGTCCGCCAGGCCCTTGCGGGCGCCGTGCGAGGCGATGAAGTACTCGAGGACGGACAGGCCCTCGCGGTAGTTCGTCTTGATCGGGCGCGGGATGATCTCGCCCTTGGGGTTGGCGACCAGGCCACGCATGCCGGCGATCTGGCGGACCTGCATCCAGTTGCCGCGCGCGCCCGAGCCGACCATCCGGAAGACGGTGTTCCGCTTGGGGAAGTTCTTCTGCATCGCCTTGGCGACGTCGTCCGTCGCCTCGGTCCAGATGCGGATGAGCTCCTGGCGGCGCTCGTCGTCCGTGATGAGGCCCTTCTCGTACTGACCCTGGACCTTGTCCGCCCTCGTCTCGGCGTGCTCGAGGATCTCCTTCTTGGCCGCGGGGGTCGCGACGTCGGAGATGGCGATCGTCACGCCCGAGCGGGTGGCCCAGCGGAAGCCGGCCTCCTTCAGGGCGTCCAGGCTGGCCGCGACCTCCACCTTCGGGTAGCGCTCGGCGAGGTCGTTGACGATCACCGAGAGCCGCTTCTTGTCGACCACGCCGTTCTCGTACGGGTAGTCGACCGGCAGCAGCTCGTTGAACAGCGCCCGGCCGAGGGTGGTCTCGAACCCCTTGGTCGGGTCCCAGCCCTCGGGCACGTCCAGGGGCGGCACGAGGTCGTCCTCCATGCGGATCTTGCACACCGCGTTGAGGTCGAGCGTGCCCTGGTCGAACGCCATGATCGCCTCGGCGACCGAGCTGAACGCCCGGCCCTCGACCGAGGGCGTCCTCGCGGTCGCTGGTCAGGTGGAACAGCCCGATGACCATGTCCTGGGTGGGCATCGTCACCGGACGGCCGTCGGACGGCTTGAGGATGTTGTTGCTGGACAGCATGAGGATGCGGGCCTCGGCCTGCGCCTCCGCGGACAGCGGCAGGTGGACGGCCATCTGGTCGCCGTCGAAGTCGGCGTTGAACGCGCCGCAGACGAGCGGGTGCAGGTGGATCGCCTTGCCCTCGACGAGCTGCGGCTCGAACGCCTGGATGCCGAGGCGGTGCAGCGTCGGCGCCCGGTTCAGCAGCACCGGGTGCTCGGTGATGACCTCCTCGAGCACGTCCCAGACGACCGGGCGGGCGCGCTCGACCATCCGCTTGGCGCTCTTGATGTTCTGCGCGTGGCCCAGGTCGACCAGCCGCTTCATGACGAACGGCTTGAACAGCTCGAGGGCCATCTGCTTGGGCAGACCGCACTGGTGCAGCTTGAGCTGCGGGCCGACGACGATGACCGAACGGCCGGAGTAGTCGACGCGCTTGCCGAGCAGGTTCTGCCGGAACCGGCCCTGCTTGCCCTTGAGCATGTCGGAGATCGACTTGAGCGGCCGGTTGCCCGGACCGGTCACCGGACGCCCGCGGCGGCCGTTGTCGAACAGCGAGTCGACGGCCTCCTGGAGCATCCGCTTCTCGTTGTTGACGATGATCTCCGGCGCGCCCAGGTCGAGCAGCCGCTTGAGGCGGTTGTTCCGGTTGATCACACGGCGGTACAGGTCGTTGAGGTCGGACGTGGCGAATCGGCCGCCGTCGAGCTGCACCATCGGGCGCAGGTCCGGCGGGATGACCGGGACGGCGTCGAGCACCATGCCGGTCGGCGAGTTGTTCGTCGTGAGGAAGGCGTTGACCACCTTGAGCCGCTTGAGGGCGCGGGTCTTGCGCTGGCCCTTGCCGGTGCGGATGGTCTCGCGCAGGGACTCGGCCTCGGCGTCCAGGTCGAAGGCCTCGAGGCGCTTCTTGATCGCCCCGGCACCCATCGAGCCCTCGAAGTAGTTGCCGTACCGGTCGGACAGCTGCCGGTAGAGCATCTCGTCGCCCTCGAGGTCGTTCACCTTGAGGTTGCGGAACCGGTCCCAGACCGCCTCGAGACGCTCGATCTCCTGCTCCGCGCGCTTGCGGATGGAGGACATCTCGCGCTCGGCCGAGTCGCGCACCTTGCGCCGCGCGTCGGCCTTGGCACCCTCGGCCTCCAGGTCCGCCAGGTCCTGCTCGAGCTTGACGGCCCGGGTGTTGATGTCGGTGTCGCGGCGGTCCGCGATCTCCTTCTTCTCCAGGTCGATCTCGTTCTGCAGGTTGGGCAGGTCCTCGGCGCGGCCCTCCTCGTCGACCCACGTGATCATGTAGGCCGCGAAGTAGATGACCTTCTCCAGGTCCTTCGGCGCGAGGTCGAGCAGGTAGCCCAGGCGCGACGGAACACCCTTGAAGAACCAGATGTGCGTGACCGGCGCGGCGAGCTCGATGTGGCCCATCCGCTCCCGGCGCACCTTCGAGCGCGTCACCTCCACGCCGCAGCGCTCGCAGATGATGCCCTTGAACCGGACTCGCTTGTACTTGCCGCAGTAGCACTCCCAGTCCCGGGTGGGACCGAAGATCTTCTCGCAGAACAGCCCGTCCTTCTCCGGCTTGAGCGTCCGGTAGTTGATGGTCTCGGGCTTCTTCACCTCACCGTGCGACCAGGCACGGATGTCGTCGGCCGTCGCCAGGCCGATGCGCAGCAGGTCAAATGCGTTGACGTCGAGCAAGGGGTCCTACTTCCCTTCGTGCCGCGTTGTCGCGGCGGGACGGTTTCGAGCGGGGGTGCGGGCGCGATGGGCCGACGAGGGTTCGTCGGCCCATCGGCTCGGCGTCAGATCTCTTCGACGCTGCTGGCGTTGGGCCGGCGGGACAGGTCGATGCCGAGCTCCTCGGCGGCGCGGTAGACCTCGTCGTCGTTGTCCTTCATGTCGATGGAGACGCCGTCCGCGGACAGCACCTCGACATTCAGGCAGAGCGACTGCATCTCCTTGAGCAGCACCTTGAACGACTCGGGGATGCCCGAGTCGGGGATGTTCTCGCCCTTGACGATCGCCTCGTACACCTTGACCCGGCCGGGCACGTCGTCCGACTTGATCGTCAGCAGCTCCTGGAGGGTGTACGCGGCGCCGTACGCCTCGAGCGCCCACACCTCCATCTCGCCGAACCGCTGGCCGCCGAACTGCGCCTTACCGCCGAGCGGCTGCTGGGTGATCATCGAGTACGGACCGGTGGAACGGGCGTGGATCTTGTCGTCCACCAGGTGGTGCAGCTTGAGGATGTACATGTAGCCGACCGCTACCGGCTCCGGGAACGGCTCGCCGGAACGCCCGTCGAAGAGCATCGCCTTGCCGTCACCACCGACCACGCGCACGCCGTCCCGGTTGGGCAGCGTGACCGACAGCAGGTTGGTCAGCGTCTCCTCCCGCACACCGTCGAAGACCGGGGTGGCGACCCGGCCGTCGGGGGCCGAGGACCGGGCGACGTCCGGGACGTCCTTGAGCCAGCCCGTGTCGCCCTGTGCGAGCGAGACGTCCCAGCCCTGCTTGGCGATCCACCCGAGGTGGACCTCCAGGACCTGGCCGACGTTCATCCGGCCGGGCACGCCCATCGGGTTGAGCACGATGTCGACCGGGGTCCCGTCGGGGAGGAACGGCATGTCCTCCTCGGGCAGGATGATCGAGATGACGCCCTTGTTGCCGTGCCGGCCGGCCAGCTTGTCGCCCGCGGTGATCTTGCGGCGCTGGGCGATGTAGACCCGCACCATCTCGTTCACGCCGGCGGGCAGCTCGTCGCCGTCCTCACGGTTGAAGGTACGCACCTCGATCACCGTGCCGGACTCGCCGTGCGGCACCTTGAGCGAGGTGTCGCGCACCTCGCGCGCCTTCTCGCCGAAGATCGCACGGAGCAGCCGCTCCTCGGGCGTGAGCTCGGTCTCGCCCTTGGGGGTGACCTTGCCGACGAGGATGTCGCCCGCGTTCACCTCCGCGCCGATCCGGACGATGCCGCGCTCGTCGAGGTCCGCCAGGACCTCCTCGGAGACGTTCGGGATGTCCCGGGTGATCTCCTCGGGGCCGAGCTTGGTGTCGCGCGCGTCGACCTCGTGCTCCTCGATGTGGATCGAGGAGAGCACGTCGTCCTGCACCAGTCGCTGGGACAGGATGATCGCGTCCTCGTAGTTGTGGCCCTCCCACGACATGAACGCGACGAGCAGGTTGCGGCCGAGGGCCAGCTCGCCCTCGTCGGTCGCCGGGCCGTCGGCCAGGACCGAGCCGAACTCGACCCGGTCGCCCTGGTCGACGAGCACCCGCTGGTTGTAGCTGGTGCCCTGGTTCGACCGGCGGAACTTGGCGACCCGGTAGGTCGACGTCGTCGCGTCGTCGTTGGCGACGGTGATGAGGTCGGCCGACACCTCGGCCACCACGCCGGGCTTGTCCGCCGTGATGACGTCCCCGGCGTCGACCGCGGCCCGCCACTCCATCCCGGTGCCGACGAGCGGCGACTCCGAGCGGACCAGCGGCACGGCCTGGCGCTGCATGTTCGCGCCCATCAGGGCACGGTTGGCGTCGTCGTGCTCGAGGAACGGGATGAGCGCGGTGGCGACCGAGACCATCTGCCGCGGCGAGACGTCCATGTAGTCGACGTTCTCCCCGGTGACGTACTCGACGTCGCCGCCCTTGACGCGCACCAGCACGCGGTCCTCGGCGAACGAGTTGTCCGCGTTGAGCACGGCGTTCGCCTGGGCGATGACGTGCCGGTCCTCGTCGTCGGCGGTCAGGTAGTGGACCTCGTCGGTGACCTTGCCCCGGACGACCCGGCGGTACGGCGTCTCGACGAAGCCGAACGGGTTGATCCGGCCGTACGTCGCGAGCGAGCCGATCAGGCCGATGTTCGGGCCCTCGGGGGTCTCGATCGGGCACATCCGGCCGTAGTGCGACGGGTGGACGTCACGGACCTCCATGCCGGCCCGGTCCCGGGACAGGCCGCCGGGGCCGAGCGCCGACAGGCGGCGCTTGTGGGTCAGCCCCGCCAGCGGGTTGTTCTGGTCCATGAACTGCGACAGCTGGCTGGTCCCGAAGAACTCCTTGATGGAGGCGACGACGGGACGGATGTTGATCAGGGTCTGCGGCGTGATCGCCTCGACGTCCTGGGTGGTCATCCGCTCGCGGACGACCCGCTCCATCCGGGACAGGCCGGTCCGGACCTGGTTCTGGATCAGCTCGCCGACGGCGCGGATCCGGCGGTTGCCGAAGTGGTCGATGTCGTCGGTCTCGATCCGGACCTCGATCGGCTCGCCGTTGCGCACCCCCGGCAGGGCCGGCATGTCGATGTGCAGCGCGGCGAGGTACTTGATCGTCGCGATGATGTCGGTCTTCGAGAGCACCGAGTCGCCCAGCGGGGCGTCCAGGCCGAGCTTCTTGTTCACCTTGTAGCGGCCGACCTTGGCCAGGTCGTAGCGCTTGGAGTTGAAGTAGAAGTTGTCCAGCAGCGCCTGCCCGGCGTCGACCGTGGGCGGCTCGCCCGGGCGGATCTTGCGGTACAGGTCGAGCAGCGCCTCGTCCTGGCCCTGGACGTGGTCCTTGTCCAGGGTGTCGAGGACTGCCGGGAAGTCCTTGAACTCCTCGCGGATCTCGCCGTCCGTCATGCCGAGCGCCTTGAGCAGCACGGTGGCGTTCTGCTTGCGCTTGCGGTCCACGCGCACGCCGACGTTGTCGCGCTTGTCGATCTCGAACTCCAGCCACGCGCCACGGCTGGGGATGATCTTGGCGGTGAGCACGTCCTTGTCGCTCGTCTTGTCCGCGACCCGCTCGAAGTACACGCCGGGCGACCGGACCAGCTGGGAGACGACCACCCGCTCGGTGCCGTTGATGATGAACGTGCCCTTGTCCGTCATGATCGGGAAGTCGCCCATGAACACCGTCTGGCTCTTGATCTCGCCGGTGGTGTAGTTGACGAACTCCGCCGTGACGAACAGCGGCATGGAGTAGGTGAAGTCCTTCTCCTTGCACTCGTCGACGGTGTACTTCGGCTCCTCGAACCGGTGCTCCCGGAACGACAGGGACATCGACCCGCCGAAGTCCTCGATCGGCGAGATCTCCTCGAAGATCTCCTCGAGGCCGGCGGTGGCCGGCACGTCGTTGCGCCCGTTGGCGAGGGCGGCGTCGACGCGAGCCTGCCAGCGGTCGTTGCCGAGCAGCCAGTCGAAGCTGTCGGTCTGCAGACCGAGGAGGTCGGGGACCTCGAGGGGCTCGTGGATCCTGGCGAAGGAGATGCGGCGGGATGCGGTGCGGGTGGCGACGGACGGAACAGCAGAGGTGCGCGAGGCAGCCAAGAGGGGTCCTTCCCAGCGGATCGAGTGCACGTGCACACATGCACTGCCCGGCGAGAGGCAACCCCCCGGCCTCTGAGCCACCTGGACGTCGGGCACGAACGACGTCAGGGGGGCTCGGGTTATACGGGGTCGCGGCACAGGTCAGCGCAAAGCGCTAGCCTAATCCAACCCTGACCCGGAGTCCAACTGCCTGGTCAGGCGGTACGGCGAAGGCCCGTACCCCCCGGCGGGAGCACGGGCCTTCGCTCGCGTGGCTAGCCGGCCGATGGCCGGCTAGCCCGCAGAGGTCACTTGATCGTGACGGTGGCGCCGGCGCCCTCGAGGGCGGCCTTGGCCTTCTCGACGGCCTCCTTGTTGACGCCCTCGAGCACCACGTTCGGTGCACCGTCGACGAGGTCCTTGGCCTCCTTCAGGCCAAGGCTCGTCAGGGCGCGGACCTCCTTGATGACCTGGATCTTCTTGTCGCCGATGGTCTCGAGGACGACGTCGAACGTGTCCTTCTCCTCGACCTCCTCGACATCGCCGGCACCACCGGCGGGGGCGGCGACGGCGACGGCCGCCGGGGCGGCCGCGGTGACCTCGAAGGTCTCCTCGAACGCCTTGACGAACTCGGACAGCTCGATCAGCGTGAGGTTCTTGAACTGGTCGATCAGCTCGGTGGTGGACAGCTTCGCCATGGTGGCGGTTCCTTCCGGGTTGGCCGCCGGCACCTGCCGGCGGACGTGCTGGGTGGGGACGACTGACTGCGGCCTGGGGTCAGGCTGCGTTCTGGGACTCCTCCTGCTGGGCGCGCAGCGCCTCGACGGTGCGGACCGCCTTGGACGCCGGAGCCGTGAACAGGTACGCGGCCTGGTAGAGCTTGGCCTTCATCGCGCCGGCCGCCTTGGCCAGCAGCACCTCGCGGGACTCGAGGTCCGCAAGCTTGGAGACGTCCGCCGCGGTCAGGGCGCGACCGTCGAGGACGCCCCCCTTGATGACCAGAGCGGGGTTCGCCTTGGCGAAGTCACGCAGACTCTTCGCGGCGGCGACCGGGTCGCCGGTGACGAAGGCGATGGCGGACGGGCCCTTGAGCTCGTCGGTCAGCACCTCGAGACCGGCTGCCTTGGCCGCGATCGCGCTCAGCGTGTTCTTCACCACGGCGTAGTCCGCGTTCCCGCGCAGTGCGGTCCGCAGCGTCTTGAGCTGCGCAACCGTCAGCCCGCGGTACTCGGTGAGCACCGCTGCGCTGGAGCTGCGGAACTTCTCCGTCAGCTCCGCGACGGCAGCGGCCTTGTCCGGCCTCGCCATGGCATTCCTTCCGATGGTGGTGCCACCGGCCCCGGACATGGCACGAGCCCCGGCGCAGGCGCGGGGCTCGGGGTGGGACGCACGCGTGCGCTCGTCCCACGGAACTCTCACCTGCGCCGGACTCCGCATGAGCGGGACTTCGGACGGCTCCGGTTCCGGGTGGAACCTCGGCCGACGACCGGCGGTCTTGGGCGGGTCAAGGGTACGGCAGCGCGGACGGCGCACCAAACCGGCCGCTAGACCGGTGCCCCGAAGGCCATCAGCGGGACCGGTTCACCGGTGGCCGCCGTGTGCTCCGTGGCCGCGGTGACCAGGGCGCCGGCAACCGGCAGGCCGTCGCGCAGCAGCGCGTGGGCGCGGGTCATCACGTGCAGCGCGACCTCGTCGGGCAGTGGGGCGATCGCGGCGACCACGCACGCCACGCCGGTGCGCAGCAGCACGCTCGCCAGGCCCAGCGCCTCGCCCCCCGGCCGCGTGCTGGCCCGGCCGACCTCGCACGACGAGAGCAGCACGAGGTGCGGCGGCCGGCCCGCCCCGTCGAGCTCGTGGGCGAACAGCGGTCCGTCGGCCATCCGCACCGAGCTGAACAGGGGGTTGTCCGGCTCGTGCCGGCCGTGCGCGGCGAGGTGGACGATCCCCGGCGCGGCGAGCAGCGCCGCCGTGCGGGCGGCCGTCGCGTCAGCCCCGACCAGGGCCGCCCCGCCGGGCCACAGGCCGGCCACCGCGCGCGCCTCCTGCTCCGCGAGCACCAGGCCCGGACCGGCCAGCGCGGTCACCCGGGACGGCCCGGCCGGGGCCGTCCCGGCGTGCGACAGCCAGTGCCGGACCGATGGGGCGACGACCGTGGGCCGGCCGGCACGCGCGGGCATCAGGGTCCACGGGACCAGGCCGAGCCAGCCGCTGGCGACGACGACCAGTGTGCGGTCGTCGTCGGGCAGCACCGGGGCGAACCGGCTGGTCAGCAGCGCCAGGTCGCGGGACAGCGAGGTCCGCGCGACGGCCCGCAGGTCCGCCGGCACGAGCGGGTTGGCCAGCACCTCGAGGTCGGCGTGGGCGCGTCGGACCGCCTCCTGGACCGGTGCCGACGGGCCGAGATCGGTCAGCCGGGCGCCCTCCGGCCCGACCCGGACCGAGAACAGGGCGCTGCGGTGCTCGAGCACGTCGAGGACGACCTCGTCGGTGCGGACCTCCAGGGCGCGGCGCACGTCGGCCGTGCGCCCGGCACGGTCGTCCGCCGCTCGGCCGCGCTCGTGCCAGGAGCGGGCGAGGATCTCGCGCTTGAGCCGTTCCGTCTCGGCGCGGGCGCGGTCCCGGTCGGTGCCCGGGGCCGACCCGGTCAGCACACCGGCGCGCTCGCCGGTGAGGAACCGCAGCCTGCCGAGCAGGTCGGCGGTGACCGGGTCCTCGTGCGGTACCGCCCGCGGGGTGCCGGCGATCGCGGCGCGGACCCGCTCGGCGGCGTCCAGCACGGCGGCCGGGCGGCGGGTGCCGACCGCCAGCTCGGCGTCGAGGTCGGCCAGGGCGGCGCCGTGCACGGCCCCGGCGGTGCGCAGGTCGAGCGAACCGAACCGGGCCCGGTGCAGCCGCAGGTCGCGCTGGCCGGCCTTGACCTCGGCCACCGCTGCGCCGTGCCGCCCGGCCGCCTCCTCGAGCAGCGCACGGACCCGCCTGGCCGCCAGCCGGACCCCGATCGACGCATCGCGCGGGATGGGGCCGAGCTCGGTGAACAGGGCGTGCGGGTCGGCGACGGCACCCCGGGCGAGGTCCGCCTCGATCCGCACGCAGATGGCCGCGGTCACCCACAGTGGTCGGCCGGCCCGTCGGCACAGCTCCTCCAGGCGGGTCGCACGGGTGGACAGCGTCGCCCAGCGGGACCGGGTGCCCGGGTCGCGGGCCGGCCAGGCGGCGAGGACGGCGGCGTCCGCCTGGAGCTCGAGCAGGGTCGCCCGGAGCACCCAGGCCTCGTCACCACGGCGCCGGAACCGCCGTCGGGCCGCAGCGGCGTGCAGCCGTGCGCGCTGCGGGTCGCCGCGCAGCATCGCGCACTCGGCCCGGCCCAGCTCGCACTCGCCGACGTCGTGCGCCAGGTGCTGCGCGGCGAACAGCTCGGCCGCCTCGGCGAGCGTGCCGTCGGCGACCGCCACCAGCCCGGCCTCCAGCAGGACCTGCGCCCGGTCGAGCAGCGCGATCGGGCGGCGGCCGGGGAGCATCTGCGCGGCCGCCTCCATCCGGGCCAGCGCCTGGGGCAGCCGCCCGGCGTAGTAGTCGAGGTGGCCGAGGTTGTGCTCCGCCTTGAAGGCCAGCCGGGCGAACCCGGCAGCCTTCGCCCGACGAGCGCACTCCAGGTAGTCGGCCCGGGCCTGGCCGAGGTTGCGCAGCTCGCCGTGCACCACGCCCCGGTTGAGCAGCAGGCGGCATGCGTCGAGCGACTCCGCCTGGCCGATGTGGGTGTGCGCCTGGTCCAGCCAGCCCAGGGCCTCCTCCAGCCGGCCGGCCCGCAGCGCGAGGAGCCCGCGCAGCCCGAGCACGGCCGGGGTGAGGCCGGACCAGCCGATGCCCGCCCGGGCATCGGCCACCATGCGGTCCAGCTCGGCCAGGGCGCGCTCGGCGCGGCCGGCGACCTCGGCCTCGCTGCGCACCAGCTCGATCAGCGCCCACGCGCGGATCCGCACCACGGCCGGGTCCACGCTGGCCTCGGGCAGGGCCGCCAGGACCGGGCGGAGCAACCGCCGCGCGTCCGCGGGGTGGCCCTCGGCGTTCTCCTCCTCGGCGCGCCGCACGGATTCGCTGAGGGCCGCCAGGTCGGGCAGCGACCCCGGTGCCACCGGCGTGCCGGGCGCGGCCCATCGCGCTAGAGCTCGACCTGCGGGGTGACGATCGGCACGGTCGGGTCGGACGGGCGGCGCAGGACGAGGCGGGCCGGCCCGCGCTCGATGTCGGCGAACGAGAACCGGCCGTCCTCGTCGGAGGTCGTCACCAGCATGTCGCCGAACTGGTGCAGCTCGACGGTCAGCACGCCCGCCGGGGCAGCCCAGCCGTCGATGCGCACCCGGTCGGCCTCGTGCCGCACGGTGATCATCACGGTGAGCACGTCCGTGGTGAACGTGATGGTGCCGGCCTCGATGCTCGCCTCGTCGGCCCGGACCGAGGCTGCCAGGTCCGCGCCGAGGTGCAGCCGGGCGACCTCGGCCTGCAGCGCCTCGATCGTCAGGGCGATGCCGATCCGCTCGACCAGGCCCTCGGGCATCGGGTCTTCGGCATCGACCGAGCGCGTCGAGCCGCCGCAGGACCTCGCGGTCGGAGGCGTCGATCGCGCCGGAGGCGACCCGGGCGAGCACGGAGTCCTCGGCGGCGGTCACCGCAGGCTCCAGCTCGGGTCGGAGGCCAGGGCGAGGCGGAGCTTGGCCAGGCATCGGCCGCGGGTGGGACCGATGCTGCCGACCGGCATGCCGAGCGCGCGGGACACCACCGAGTAGTCCGGGCGGTCGACCATCGCGACCAGGGCGAGCAGCTCGCGGCAGCGCGCCGGCAGGTCGCGGACGTGACGCCAGAGGGCCCGGTCGCGCTCGTTGCGCGTGACGACCGCGTCGGGCGCCTCGTCGCCGGGTGCGGCCAGCCACTCGGTCACCTGCTCGTCCTGCTCGGTGCGGACCAGGTCCTCACGGCTGCGGCGGACGGCCCGCCAGGCGGCGCGGCGGGCGGTGACGAGCAGCCACTGGAGGGTGGCGTGCGGGTCCCGGATCGTCTCGATGTCGCGGACCAGCGTCAGCCAGACGTTCTGGACGATGTCCTGCGCCTGCTCGAGATCCGCGCCCTGCGCGCGGACGGTGCGCCAGAGCAGTGGCGAGACCGACGCGACCAGACGCGCCAGCGGCTCCCGGTCGCCGTCGCGGTAGGCCGCCACCGCGCGCGCGGCCAGGCGCGCGAGGCCCTGGTCCTCGCCGCGGAGCCCGGCCTCGACCGGGTCCACCAGCTCGTCACTCATCATGAAACCCCTCACCGGTGCCCTCGGCGGGCGGCCACACCTCGACAAGGTAAGGCGGCCCTGACCACGCGACAAGGGGCTGAGCGGTTCGGCTGCACCGACATCCTCCGCGGGTCGCCCGGTGAAGAGCGGTGTCAGGGGGTGCAGATACCGTCCGAACCATGTGACGTGTGTCACATCGCTGGTGAGGAGCGTATCTGGGTGCCGGGCGACCGCTCCTCGCAGCACGTCCGCAGCAGAGCCGCGCAGGAGGAGCACGCCAATGATGCAGTGGGATGCGGGCGAACGGACCCGCGACGACATCCGGCCGGTGAAGCGGGCCTGGGAGGACGCGCTGCTCGCGCGCACGGGCGTCGTCGGCGTCGACATCGCGGAGAAGGTCAGCGGCGGGGCGCCGACGGGCCGGCTGGCGATCGTCGTGCACGTCGAGGTGAAGCGCTCGCTCGACGAGCTCCCGCCCGGCGAGGCGCTGCCGGCCGCGATCGACGGCGTCCCGACGGACGTCGTCGTCCACCATGTGGGGCTGGAGCCGGTCGAGCTGGCGCCGGCCGCCGCACAGCGCGTGCGCGCCCTGGCCGGCGGCGTCTCGTTCGGCCCGCTCGACCCGGTGACCACGGCCGACGACCAGGGTGCCCGGCTGCGCTCGGTCAACGGCACGCTCGGGCTGCTCGTCAGCGAACCCGGAACCGGGCGGACGATGGCCCTGACGAACTGGCACGTCGCCGCGGGCGACGGCCTGGAGGACATCGGCAGCCCGTGGACCCAGCCCGCGGTGGCCGACGGCGGCGGACCGGCCGACCGGGTGGGTGCGCTCGCCCGCGGCGTGCTCACCGACCAGGTGGACGCCGCGGTGATCGCGCTGGCACCGGGCGTGCCGTGGGTTCCCGGCATCGTCGGCATCGGGCCCGTCACCGGCTGGGGATATGCGCAGGTCGGCACACGCGTCCGCAAGCACGGCCGGACCACGGGGCTGACCCACGGGGTGGTCGCATCGGTCGACTTCACGACGGCGGTCGACTTCGGGCCGGGCACGGGGCGGCGCATCCTGCGCGACCAGCTGCGGATCGAGCCCACCGAGGG
This sequence comes from uncultured Actinomycetota bacterium, assembly GCA_963769855.1. GTDB lineage: Bacteria > Actinomycetota > Actinomycetes > Actinomycetales > Cellulomonadaceae > Cellulomonas. Next base: position 311,945 of record CAVYNN010000008.1, on the reverse strand, counting down.
CTGCGAGAGGTTCTCCGCAGGTGGCGACTCCGGGTCGGTGGTGGTCGACGACGACGGCCGGGTGCTCGGCCTGCACTGGTGCGGCGAGGACGACGGTTCGTTCGCGGTGTCCAGCCCGATCCACCTGGTGCTCGGCACGCTCGGCGTCGACGTGGCGACTCCTGCGAGCGCCGCCGCTGCGGCGGCCCGGCGCGCCGCCCGAGCCCGGGCGATCGCCGCGATCCGACGAGCGTCCGTCCTACCGCCGATCGAGGCCGCCTACGGGATGGCCGGGCTGTGGGACACGGCACGGGGGGCGACGGTGCGCCCGCCGGCCCCGCCCGATCGGCGGGCGGCAGCGCCCAGCCGGCGGCACAACGAACCGGCAGGCCCCGCGCGACGGGTCCGCACGGACGGCGACCGAACCAGCGGGGCTGTCGACGCAGGCCGAGACGGAGCCGTTCACCGAACCCTTCACGGAACCCTTCACCGAGCCGTTCACCGAGGCCGAGGCACAGCCGTTCACCGAGCCCTTCACCGAAGGCGAGGCCCAGCCGTTCACTCGAGCCGTTCACTGAGCCGTTCACCGAAGGCGAGGCTCAGCCGTTCACCGAGCCGTTCACGGAAGGGGAGGCTCAGCCGTTCAGCGAGCCGTTCGCCGAGCCCTTCACAGAACCGTTCACCGAGGCGCTGCGGACCGATCCGTTCACCGAGCCCTTCACTGAGCCCTTCACCGAGCCCTGCGCCGAACCGTTCACCGAGGGCGAGGCTCAGCCGTTCACCGAACCCTTCGCCGAGCCGTTCTCCCAACGCGGTGGCGTGTGGGCAGCCGATCCCCAGGTGCGCGGCGCGGCGCTGGCCGCGCTGCGCCAGCGCCAGGCCTTCTGGGCCGGCTGGCTCGCCGCGATGGGGCAGGCGGCACGGGGTCGGCGCGGGCCGCGCCACCCCTGAGACCGTCTGCGGCCTGGCCCGGGCTCGGCCGGGTCGCCGACGTCGCGTCGGGTGGTCTCAGGGGGCGAGCACCCGGCGTGGGAGATGCGAGAGGCCCGGACCCCACAGGGTGTCCGGGCCTCTCGGGTTCCAGCAGGTGCGACCGTCAGGCCGCGTCATCCTCGGTGAGGTGACGCGTCTTGTTCTGGTCGAGCGGGATGGGGGGACCGTTCGTCGTCGACATCGTCGCCTTGGTGATGTAGCGGCCCTTCGAGGCGGCCGGCTTGAGCCGGAGGATCTCGTCGATCGCCGCCGCGTAGTTCTCCACCAGGTTCAGGTCGGTGAACGACGTCTTGCCGATGATGAAGTGCAGGTTGCTGTGGCGGTCGACGCGGAACTCGATCTTTCCGCCCTTGATCTCGGACACCGCCTTGGCGACGTCCATCGTCACGGTGCCGGTCTTCGGGTTGGGCATCAGGCCACGCGGTCCGAGCACCTTGCCGAGCCGGCCGACCTTGCCCATCATGTCCGGCGTCGCCACGGCGGCGTCGAAGTCGGTGTACCCGCCGGCCACCTTGTCGATCAGCTCGTCGCCACCGACCTCGTCGGCACCCGCCGCGATGGCCTGCTCGGCCCGCTCGCCGACCGCGAAGACCAGGACCCGGGCCGTCTTGCCCGTGCCGTGCGGAAGGTTGACGGTGCCACGGACCATCTGGTCCGCCTTGCGCGGGTCGATCCCGAGCCGGAACGCGACCTCCACGGTGGCCGGGTAGGTCGTCGTGGACGTCTCCCGGGCCAGCCGGACGGCCTCCATCGGCGCGTACAGCTTGCCGACCTCGAGCTTCTTGAGCGCGTCCTCGTACTTCTTGCTGTGCTGCTTCACTGCTCTCTCCTTCTCGGCAGTCGTGGTCGTCCGGGCCGCACAGGCCCTGCCACTACGTCGGGGTCAGCCCTCGACGCGGATACCCATCGACCGGGCGGTCCCGGCGATGATCTTCTCGGCGGCGGCCAGGTCGTTGGCGTTGAGGTCGACGAGCTTCTGGCTCGCGATCTCGGCCACCTGCGCCTTGCTCAACGTCGCCACCTTGACGGTGTGCGGCGTCGCGGAACCCTTGGGCACGCCGGCAGCCTTCTTGATCAGCTCGGCGGCGGGCGGGGTCTTGGTGATGAAGGTGAACGAGCGGTCCTCGTACACCGTGATCTCGACCGGGATGACGTTGCCGCGCTGCGACTCGGTCGCCGCGTTGTACGCCTTGCAGAACTCCATGATGTTCACGCCGTGCTGACCGAGCGCCGGGCCGATGGGCGGGGCGGGGGTCGCGGCGCCGGCGTTGATCTGGAGCTTGATCAGGCCGGTGATCTTCTTCTTCTTGGGGGGCATGACGCCATCCGTTCTGTTCGTGGGCCCACGCCGTGGGCGATGACCCGGTTGCAGCGCGCCGGAGCGCAGGGAGTCCCGCTCAGATCTTGGAGACCTGGCTGAACGAGAGCTCGACCGGGGTCTCCCGGCCGAAGAGCGAGACGAGCACCTTGAGCTTCTGGCTCTCGGGGTTGATCTCGGAGATGGTGGCCGGCAGCGTGTCGAACGGCCCGCCGTCGGTGACGGTGACCGACTCCCCGATCGTGAAGTCGACCAGCACCGGCGTCGGCGTGGCCTTCGCCGCCTGGGCCGGGGTCTTCGGTGCCAGCATCGGCGCCAGCATCGAGAAGACCTCGTCCTCGGTCAGCGGCACCGGCTGGTGGGTGTGCCCGACGAAACCAGTGACCCCGGGCGTGTGCCGGACGGCACCCCACGACTCGTCGGTCAGCTCCATCCGGACCAGGACGTAGCCGGGGATCCGGACGCGCTTGACGACCTTGCGCTGCGCGTTCTTGATCTCGACGACCTCCTCCATGGGGACCTCCACCTGATAGATGAAGTCCTCCATGTTGAGGCTCTGCCGACGGTTCTCCAGGTTCGTCTTCACGCGGTTCTCGTACCCGGCGTACGAGTGGACGACGTACCAGTCGCCCGGCTCGTTGCGCAGCCGCGTCTTGAACGCCGCGACCGGGTCCTCATCGGGGTCCGGCTCCGGCTCAGCCTCTGGGGCGACGTCGGGCTCGGCCACCGGCTCCGCCTCGGCCTCCGGCTCACCTTCAGCCTCAGGCTCGGCCTCCGCCTCGGGCGAGACCTCGTCGCCGGGGTCCTCGGTGCTGCCCTCGGTCGCCTCGATCGACTCGAGGGCGTCCTCGAGCTCGGCCTCGGCGCCCGGGGTGGGCTCCTGCGACTCCTGCGACACGTGTCTCCTGCTTCCTACGTCAAGGGGTGGACGACCAGCGACGGTCAACCGCCGAAAACCCACAGCATGAGCTGGCCCACCCCGATGTCCACCACGGTGATGAACGCCATGACGATCACGACGAAGACCAGGACGACCATCACATAGGTCGACAGCTCGTTCCGGGTCGGCCAGACGACCTTCTGCATCTCGGCGACGACCTGCCGCCAGAACAGCGCGATCCGCGCGAACAGCCCGCGCCCGGCACCCGCGTTCCGGGTGCGCGGAGCGGTGCTCGGACGGCTGGCCCGCCCTTCGGACGGTGCCGCCGCGGCGCTTTCGCTCACGTCTGGCCCTCTTCTGCTCGCTCGCCCTGCCCGCGGTCGGATGACCGCTCGCGCAGGGCAGACAGGACTCGAACCTGCAACCTGCGGTTTTGGAGACCGCTGCGCTACCAATTGCGCCACTGCCCTACAGCCGGACGCCGTGCCGTGCCGGGCGCCGCACGATGGGCAGCAACCAGCATGGCGGACGTCAACCGCCGGTGGACCACCATACGCGACGGCCGGGCCGGTGGTCGAACCGCGCCCCCGGCGCCGGGGCGAGTGCGAGAGGATGACCCCCGTGACCGAGCAGCCCCTCGTCTCCCGTCCCCGCGTGTCCGCCCGGATCGGCGCGATCGCCGAGTCCGCGACCCTCGCCGTCGACGCCAAGGCCAAGGCCCTCAAGGCCGCCGGCCGCCCGGTGATCGGGTTCGGCGCCGGTGAGCCGGACTTCCCGACGCCCGACTACATCGTCGAGGCCGCCGTGGCCGCGGCGAAGGACCCGGTGAACCACCACTACACCCCGGCCGGCGGCCTGCCGGCGCTCAAGGAGGCCATCGCCGCCAAGACGCTGCGCGACTCTGGCTACCCGGTGAGCCCGGGCCAGGTGCTGGTGACGAACGGTGGCAAGCAGGCGGTCTACCAGGCGTTCGCGACGATCGTCGACCCGCACGACGAGGTGCTGCTGCCCGCCCCCTACTGGACGACGTACCCGGAGGCGATCCGGCTGGCCGGTGGTGTGCCGGTCGAGGTGTTCGCCGGTCCGGAGCAGGAGTACCTGGTCACCGTCGAGCAGCTCGAGGCCGCCCGCACGCCACGCACCAAGGCGCTGCTGTTCTGCTCGCCGTCCAACCCGACCGGGGCCGTCTACTCCCCCGAGCAGACCGAGGCGATCGGCCGGTGGGCGCTCGAGCACGGCATCTGGGTGATCACCGACGAGATCTACGAGCACCTCACCTACGACGACGCGACGTTCACGCCGATCGTCCGGGCAGTGCCCGAGCTGGCCGACACGGCGATCGTCCTCAACGGCGTGGCCAAGACGTACGCGATGACCGGGTGGCGGGTCGGCTGGCTGATCGGGCCCGCCGACGTCGTCAAGGCGGCCACCAACCTGCAGTCGCACCTGACCTCGAACGTCGCCAACGTCTCGCAGCGCGCCGCCATCGCCGCCCTGACCGGCGACCTGTCCGCGGTCGCGATGATGCGCACCGCCTTCGACCGGCGCCGTCGGACGATGGTCGAGCTGCTGCGCGGCATCGAGGGGGTCGACGTGCCGCGGCCGAAGGGCGCGTTCTACGCCTACCCGTCGGTGGCGGGCGTGCTCGGCCGGACGATCCGCGGCGTCACGCCGGTCACGTCCGCCGATCTGGCCGCGCTGATCCTCGACCAGGTCGAGGTCGCGGTGGTGCCCGGCGAGGCGTTCGGCCCGAGCGGGTTCCTCCGGCTGTCCTACGCGCTGGGCGACGACGACCTCGCCGAGGGGGTCGGCCGGATCGTCGACCTCCTCGGCGAGGCGCGCTGAGCGCTCCTGCGGTCAGCAGCTGCCGGTCACCGCGCAGGTCGTGCCGGCCGGCAGCTGGCTCTGCCACCAGGTCTGGTCGGAGAGCTTGCCGTCCTTCGCGAGCTGCGCGAGGTTCTTCTCGATCGTCGTCGACCACGTGCCGACCGTCCCGAAGATCGACACGTACCAGCCGCCGTCCTCCTTGACCGTGGTCAGCCGCAGCTGGTCGAGACCGAGCGTGCCGAGCAGGGGCAGGTCGCTCAGGCAGGTGTGGATCGAGCCGCCCGTCGAGCCGTCCGACGAGTCGACCGTCAGGCAGCGGCTGTCGGTCGAGATCGTCTGCGTGGCGCCCGAGGCGTCGGTGACGCCGAACGCCAGGTCGGTCGGGGCGACCTGAGCAGAGGCGGCGCCCTGGCTGACCACCTGGAAGTCCATGGACGTCAGCGTCAACGTGCCGGCGCCCTGCGGGTCCTGCTTCATCGCCTCGTCGACGAACGCCTGCCCGTAGACGTCGACGAACCGGCGCTCGGCGAGCGGCAGGGTGGCCGCCAGCGGGCCGAGGTCACCGCCGGGCACCTTCTCCAACGCCTGCGCGAACTGCTGCGCCGCCGTCGACCGGGTCCTTCGGCTTGACCAGGTCGGCCGCCGTGGGCATCGCCCCGCGTCGGATGCCCTGCGACTGCGCGATGTACTCCCCGAGCGTCATCAGCGGGCTGACGTACCACTTGCCCTTCTCCTGAACGGTGACGAGGAACGGGGCGTCGCCCTGGAACGCGAGGTCGCGGGCCAGGTTCAGGGTGTACGGGAGCTTGCCGGACAGCTCGTCGGACAGCTGGCTGCGCAGGCCGGCGCTGTCCATCGCCAGCAGGCCCTGGGCGCTGCTGCCGGTCGCTGTCGCGATCGCATCGGCGATGACGGCGGGATCGCCGTCGACGGTCACGGTGCCGCCGACGATCGTCACCTTGGCCAGGCCGTCATCGAGCCTGCTGCTCTGGGTCTGCAGGCCGTCGACCGTGATGGTCAGCGAGTCGAGCGCCTTGCGCACCGCCGCCTGGACCGTCGGGTCACCGGTCGCCGTGCGGTCGGTGAGGTCGCCGTACACCGACGTGAACGGCGAGAACTCGGCGGGCGAGATCGCACCGGCCAGGCCCAGCGGGTCCTTCTTCGCCACCCCCGCGAGCAGCTTGGCCACGGCTGCCTCGGGTGTGGCCGAGCCCGCCAGCTTGGCGCCGACGAACGCGTAGCCCGCGCCGCCGAGCCCGAGGACCAGCGCGACAGCGACCCCGACGCCGATCCAGACACGACCGCGACGTCGCCGCGACGGCTCGGGGCCGAGCAGCACGGGGACGGAGCCGCCCGTCGCCCCGGGGTCGTACCCCTGCCACGACCAGGCGCTCGCGGGCTGCCCTGATCCGGCCAGAGCCGGGTCATGCGCGGGCGCGGTGTAGGCAGGACCCGGCGCGGTGTAGGCAGGACCCGGCGCGGTGGAGGCCGGGCTCCACGCACCGTAGGCCGGGCTCGACGCACGGTAGCCCGGGTTCGGCGCGGTGTAAGCCGGGCTCGGCGCGGTGTAGGCCGGGTTCGGCACGTCGCCGACCGTGCCGAGCGACGACCGGGCCTCGAGCGCCCGGTCGACCATCGGGTCGTGCAGCAGGCGGAGCCAGTCGACCAGCGCCGGATAGCTCGCCGGGTTGGCCGCGAGCGCGGCCCTGAGGTCGGGCCGAGCCGCGGCGATCCGCGCCAGGTCCTCCCCCGACGTTCCCGGGTCGGCCGCAAGTCGTGCGTCGACGTCCGACCAGCTGCCCCAGCCTCCGGTGCCCTCGCTCATCTTCGCCCCTGCTCTCGGTCGTGCCGCGGTGTCGAGCGCAAGCCTGCCGTCGCGCTCGTTGCCCGCATCGGCACCGGCGGGCACCGGGTCAAGGAACGGTCCGCCCCGACCGCGGATTCACCCGACCGCAGGTCGCAGGGCCGCGTCCACCGATCGGTTGACTCCGGAGACGGCCGGTGGGCGGTCGCGGCGTGCCCGGTCCGGCGGGCAGGCTCGACCTCATGAACGGAACACTGCGCGCGGTCGAGGTCACCGGCCTGCACAAGCGCTACGGCGACAAGCTCGCCGTCGACGGACTGAACCTGCACGTCGACACCGGCGAGATCGTCGCGGTGCTCGGCCCCAACGGGGCGGGCAAGACGACCACCGTCGAGATCCTCGAGGGGTACCGGCACCGGGACTCCGGCCGGGTGGCCGTGCTCGGCACCGACCCGCAGCACGCCGACCGGGCGTGGCGCTCACGCGTCGGCGTCGTGCTGCAGAACGTCGCGACCGGCTCCGAGGCGACCGTCGCCGAGCTCGTCGCGCACTACGCGTTGTTCTACGCCGCCCCGCGCGACCCGGACGAGGTGATCACCGCCGTCGGGCTCGACGAGAAGCGGCGGACCCGGGTACGCCACCTGTCCGGTGGCCAGCGCCGCCGGCTGGACGTCGCCCTCGGCATCGTCGGACGCCCGGAGCTGCTGTTCCTCGACGAGCCGACGACCGGCTTCGACCCGGAGGCGCGGCACGCGTTCTGGGACCTCATCGCCGACCTGCGCGCCGGCGGCACGACGATCCTGCTCACCACCCACTACCTCGACGAGGCCGAGCACCTGGCGGACCGCGTGCTGGTGGTGACGGAGGGGCACGTCGTCGCCGAGGGCGCCCCGGCGACCCTGGGCGGCACGTCCGCCCACCGGACGCGCGTGCGCTGGCTGGAGGGCGACGAGCCGCGCGAGGTCGCCACCGACGCCCCGACCCGGGTGGTCGGCGACCTGGCGGCCCGGTTCGCGGCAGCCGGCCTGGACGAGGTGCCCGGGCTGCAGGTGCTGCGGCCCAGCCTGGAAGACGTCTACCTGGAGCTCGTCGGGACGAGCGACCGCTCGTCGGACCACGATCTGGAGGATTCCCTGCGATGACCACCGCGACTGTGCCCACCGCTGCACCGGCCGCTGCCGTCGACCCTGCGGCTCGGCCTGGCCCGCACCCGTCACGAGGTGCGGCTGTTCTTCCGCGAGCGGGACGCGGTGTTCTTCATCTTCCTGTACCCGATCCTCATGCTGGCGATCTTCGCGACCGTGTTCGGCTCGCAGGACCCGTTCCGCCAGGCCGGCCTGGACGTGACGTTCGCGCAGTACTTCCTGCCCGGGATGATCGCCACCGGCGTCATGCTGTCCAGCTTCCAGTCGCTGGCGATCTTCATCGCCGTGGAGCGCGACGACGGCCTGCTCAAGCGGTTGCGCGGCACACCCCTGCCGGCCGCGTCGTTCTTCCTCGGCAAGGTCGGGCAGGTGCTCGTCCTCACCCTCGTCCAGACCGGGCTGCTGCTGCTCGTCGCGGCGACGGCGTTCCACGTGCCGATGCCGTCCGACGCCGCACACTGGGCGACGTTCGCCTGGGTGCTCGTGCTGGGCACCGCGGCCGGAGCGGTGTGCGGCGTGGCGTTCTCCTCCGTGCCACGGTCCGGCAAGTCCGCGAGCGCCGTGGTCACGCCGATCGTCCTCGTCCTGCAGTTCGTCTCCGGGGTGTTCTTCCAGTTCGACCAGCTGCCGCACTGGATGCAGGACCTCGCCTCGGTGTTCCCCCTGAAGTGGATGGCGCAGGGCATGCGCTCGGTGTTCCTCCCCGACCAGGCCGCCGTGCTGGAGCCGAGCGGCTCGTGGCAGCACGGGTTGACGGCGGCGGTGCTCCTGGCCTACCTGGTGCTCGGCCTGCTCGCCGGCGTCAGGACCTTCCGCTGGCTGCGCCGCGACGAGGGCTGACCGGTGCCGGTGGACGTGGCAGGGTCGGCACCATGAGCGAGGATGCGGCGGCTGGCACGGGGCCGCGCTCGGAGCGGACCGCGTTCTGGACGCGCGCACGGCGGCTGTGGTCCCTGTTCTTCTACGTCATCATCGGGATCATCGTCGTCGCCACCCTGGTCGGTCCGGGCAGCCGGACCGACCAGGTCGCCTCGCTGACCTGCCTCGGGCTGCTCGTCCTCGCCTACACGTTCGTCGGCCGGCGCGCGTCCGCCACGGGCCGGACGGCCTGGGCGAACGCGTACCTCGCCGTCCTCATCGTGCTCACCGTGGTCCAGGTGGGCTTCGACAACCTCGGCGCGGTGCTGCTGTTCGTCTCGTTCTCGCAGATCTGGTTCTTCGCGGAGAAGCGCTGGCAGGGCGTGCTGTGGACCGTGCTGCTCAGCGTCGGCGTGGCCGTGCGGTTCGGCGTGCTGGCCGCGGACAGCTCCGGGGACCCGTGGCAGGCGGTGGGCGAGCTGGCGGTGGCGCTGGCGTTCAGCATCGCGCTCGGGCTGTGGGTCACCCAGATCGCCGAGCAGAGCGAGGAACGGGCCAAGCTGGTGCTCCAGCTCCAGGTGGCGCAGGACGAGCTGGCGGCGACCCATCACGCCGCCGGAGTCGTCGCCGAGCGCGAACGTCTGGCCCAGGAGATCCACGACACGCTCGCCCAGGGGTTCACCTCCGTCGTGATGCTCGCGCAGACGACCGCCGCCGAGCTGGACCGCGGGCACGCGCAGGCCGCCCGGGGACGGGTCGAGCAGATCGAGCAGGTCGCCCGGCAGAACCTCGCCGAAGCGCGGGCCCTGGTCGCCGCGTTCGGCCCGGCGGACCTGCAGGACGCCACGCTGAGCGAGGCGCTGGCCCGGCTCGCGGAGCGGTTCACCGGGCAGACCGGGGTGCAGGTGTCGCTGGCCGCCGGGACCGCGCAGGCCACCCTCGGCCTGAGCCGCGAGACGCAGGTGGTGCTGCTCCGCTCCGCCCAGGAGGCGATGGCCAACGTGCGGCGGCACGCCGGCGCGACCACGGTCACCCTCGGCCTGGACCGCGACGACGGCGCCGTGCGGCTCTCCGTGGCCGACGACGGTCGCGGGTTCGGACCGGACGCCGTCGAGGGCCACGGGCTGCGCGGCATGCGGGAGCGGGCCCGGGTCAGCGGCGGCGACCTGACCGTGGACAGCGCGCCGGGTGCCGGCACGCGGCTGACGTTGACCGTCCCGGTCGGCGCCACGGCGACCGGGACACCGCCGGAGTCGCCGCCCGCCACCCGAGCGCCGGCGGCGTGCGCGCCGACCACCGACCGTCGACCGCCCACCGACCGTCCGCCCACCGACCTCGACCCCGACCCCGACCCCGACGGAGCACCTGTCCCGATGACCATCCGCGTGCTGATCGCCGACGACCACCCGGTCGTCCGCTCCGGCCTGGCCGGCATGCTCGGGGTCGAGCCGGACATCGAGGTCGTCGGCGAGGCGGCGGACGGCGCCCAGGCCGTCACGCTGGCCCGGGAGCTGAAGCCCGACCTCGTCCTGATGGACCTGCGGATGCCCGTGCTCGACGGCGCGGCGGCCACCGCCCGGATCACCGAGGACCTGCCCGGGGTCCACGTGCTCATCCTGACCACGTACGAGACGGACGCCGACATCCTGCGCGCCGTCGAGGCGGGCGCGACGGGATACCTGCTCAAGGACACCCCCCGCGACCAGCTCGTCGCCGGCCTGCGGGCAGCCGCCCGCGGGGAGTCCGCCCTGTCCCCCACGGTGGCCCGGCGGCTGGTGCAGCAGCTGCGCGGCGACACCGAGCGGCTCACCCCGCGTGAGCTCGAGGTGCTCGCCGGCGTCGCCCGCGGCCTGTCCAACCCGGCGATCGGGCGGGAGCTGTACATCACCGAGGCAACGGTCAAGACCCACCTGCTGCGGGCGTTCGCCAAGCTCGGCGTCGACGACCGGACGCGCGCGGTGACGGTCGCACTGGAGCGCGGCATCCTCCCCGGAGCCTGAGGCGCGCGTCCGGCCCGGGGCGCGGCCGACCGCGCATACTGGCCGCCATGCAGCCGTCGCGCGACCTCGCCCGGCTGCCCAAGGCGCACCTGCACCTGCACTTCACGGGCTCGTTGCGGATCTCGACGCTCGCCGAGATGGCCGCCGCACAGCGCATCGCGCTCCCCGGGGTGCTGCTCGACTCCCATCCGCTCCAGGTGCGCTGGCGACGAGCGCGGCTGGTTCCGGTTCCAGCGCCTCTACGACGCCGCGCGTGCGTGCGTGCGCGGCGAGGCCGACCTGCGCCGCCTGGTCGACGAGGCGGCGGCCGACGACGCCGCGGAGGGTTCGGGTCGCCTGGAGATCCAGGTCGACCCGACGAGCTACGCGCCCTGGGTCGGCGGGATCACGCCGGCCCTGGAGATCGTGCTCGACGAGGCCCGGGCCGCCTCGGCCCGGCACCACCTGGAGGTGGCGGTGGTCGTCGCAGCGTCGCGGATGCGCCACCCGCTCGACGCCCGCACGCTGGCCCGGCTCGCCGCCCGGCACGCCGGGGAGGGGCCGGGCGAGGTGGTCGGCTTCGGGCTGTCCAACGACGAGCGGCGCGGAGACACGGCCGCGTTCGCGCCCGCGTTCGCGATCGCCCGGCGGGCAGGACTGGCGTCGGTGCCGCACGGCGGGGAGCTGCTCGGCCCGGAGCACGTCACCGAGGTGCTCGACCACCTGGCGCCGGACCGGCTCGGTCACGGCGTGCGGGCCGCCGAGGACCCGGCGGTGCTGGCCCGCGCGGTCGACGCCGGGGTCGCGTTCGAGGTGTGCCCATCGTCGAACGTGTCGCTCGGCGTCTACTGGTCGGCCGAGCGCGTGCCGCTGCGCACGCTGCTCGACGCGGGTGCGACCGTCGCGCTCGGCGCCGACGACCCGCTGCTGTTCCACGCCCGCCTGGTCGACCAGTACGAGCAGGCGCGGCACGTCCACGGCCTGTCCGACGAGGCGATCGCCGACCTGGCGCGCGGCTCGATCCGCGCCAGCCGGGCCTCGTCGGGCACCAAGGCGCGGCTGCTGGCCGGGGTGGACGCCTGGCTCGCCACCCCGACGCCGCCACCGGCTAGAGCGTCACTCCCACCAGCACCGGCTCGGGATCGAGCAGCACGCCGAACCGCTCCTGCACCCCGGCCCGGACGGTGCGGGCGAGCGCCAGCAGGTCGGACGCGGTCGCACCGCCCCGGTTGGTCAGGGCCAGCGTGTGCTTCGTCGACAGCGTGGCCGGTCCGGGAGCGCCGAAGCCGCGCGCGAAGCCGGCGTGCTCGACCAGCCAGGCGGCGCTCGTCTTGACCACGCCCTCGACCCCCGCCACCGGGAACCGCGGCGCGTCGTCGGGCAGGGCGGCCGCCGCGGCGGCGCTGAGCACGGGGTTGGTGAAGAACGATCCGGCGCTCCACGTGTCGTGGTCGGCCTCGTCGAGCACCATGCCCTTGCGCGCCCGCAGCTCGAGCACTGCCGCCCGCACGTCGGGCAGCGGCGCGCTCTCCCCCACCGCGATGCCCAGGGTCCGGGCCAGCTCGGGGTAGGCGACCTTCGCCGAGTGCGTGCCCTGGCGCAGCTGGAACGCGACATCGAGCACGACGTATCGGGGCGTCGGCGTCCACGGCGCGCTCGGGTCGTCGTCGTGCGCCCGCATCGAACGCTTGAGCAGCGACGTCCGGTAGCCGAACCCCAGGTCCGCGAGCGCCAGCGTGCGGATCCGCCCCTGCCCCCGGTCCCAGACGCGCACCGACGAGATGGTCTGGGCGACCTCCTGGCCGTAGGCGCCGACGTTCTGCACCGGCGTCGCGCCGGTCGAGCCCGGGATGCCGGACAGGGCCTCGATCCCGTACAGCCGGTGGCTGGTCGCCTCGGCCACGACGTCGTCCCACGGCGTGCCCGCGGGCACCTGGTAGGTGACGCCGGCGCACGCCGAGTGGTCCGGCACGTCGATCCCGGTGCGGGCGTCGCGCACGACGAGCCCGGCGAACCCCTCGTCACCGACGAGCACGTTCGACCCGCCGCCGAGCACCAGCACCGCGCTGCCCGCGTCGTCCGCGGTGCGCACCGCGTCGATCAGCTCGGCCTCGGTGGTCGTCTCGACGTACCGCGCGGCCGGGCCGCCGACGTGCAGCGTCGTCAGTGCGGCGAGCGGCGGGGCGGCGGTGGCGGCGGTCACGCGTCCAGGGTAGGCGCCGGCTCCGGCGCCGGTCGGCGCAGCGGTGCGGCTGCGCGCATGACGAGCAGCCCGAGCAGCACCGGCACGCAGATCACCAGCAGCGCGTGCCGGTACCCGACGTGCTGGGCCAGCAAGCCGAGCACCGGGGGGCCGGCGAGGAACGCCGCGTAGCCGATCGTCGAGACGACGGCGACCCGCTGGGCTGCGTGCAGCGGGTCGTCGGACGCCGCGCTCATCCCCACCGGGAAACCGACCGCCGCCCCCGCACCCCAGATCAGCACGCCGAGCAGGGCGACCGGCAGCGGTCCGGCAAGGCCGAACACCAGCAGCCCGACGATCGACAGGACCGCGCACCCGCGCAGCACCGCGACCCGGCCGAACCGGTCGAGCAGCGCCGTGGCGAACCAGCGCATCGTCGTCATCGCCGCGACGAACAGCCACAGCCCGAGCGCGCCGAGTGCGTCGGGCGTCTTCCAGCCGTCGACCACCGACAGGCTGACCCAGTCGTTCGCCGAGCCCTCGGTCAGCGCCGCGGCGAGCACGACGAGGCCGATCAGCAGCGTGCGCCCGTCGGTCCAGGCGGCCCGCGCACCGCGGGTGCCCCGATGCGCCGCGGCGCCGTCGGCACCGGCCACCCGGTGCGGCTCGTCGGCCCGGGGCAGGAACCCGGCGACCGACCAGATGAGGGCGACGAACGAGGCGGCCAGGACCACCGGCAGGTGCACCGAGATCGACACGTGTACCGCGGCGAGCAGCGCGGACAGCGCCGCGGCCACCACCGTGCCGAGCGAGAACCCCGCGTGGTAGCGCGGCATCACCGTTCGGCCGAGGCGCTGCTCGACGGCCGCGCCCTCGATGTTCATCGCGGCGTCCCAGATCCCGGTGCCGATGCCGTACACGACGAGCCCGGCGACGGTGCCGGCGACGTTGCCGAGCCCGGCGCACAGGCCGGCGGTGGCGAGCCCGCCGGCGTTGAACCCGGCCGCCCAGAGCACGGTCGCCCTGGTGCCGAGCCGCTCGACGACCAGGCCGGACAGCGGCAGTGCCGCGACCGACGCGGCCGCTCCGGTGAACAGCAGCAGTCCCATCTGGTCCTTGCGCAGGCCGAGGCCCTCCTGGACCGCGGGCAGCCGGGACGCCCACGAGGCGAAGTTGAACCCGGACAGCGCGAAGCACACGAAGACGCCGAGCGACGCCCGCCGGATGCGGGTCAGGTCGTCGGTCCGGGCGGTCATCGCAGCTCCTGTCATGACGGGCTCGGCACGAGCGTGTCAGGCCCGACCGACAGCGGCTCGTCGACGGGCGCGGGCCCGGGCAGGGGCACGGGCACGGCAGCCTGTTCCGGACGGCGAACCTGGCCGGCGACCGAGACCGACGCGACCATCGCGATCGTCACCAGCAGCAGCGCGTGCCGCGCACCCATCGACTCGGCGGCCAGGCCGAGCAGGGGCGGCGCACTGATCGAGGCGATCGAGGAGAACACGGACACCGCGGCGACCCGGCTCGCGGCGCGGCGCGGGTCGTCGGACGCGGCGGCGATGCCGATCGGCACGGCCAGCGCGGCGCCCAGGCCCCAGACCGCGACCCCCACCGCCGCGACGGGCAGCGTCGGCACCAGCCCGAACGTCAGCAGGCCGACGAACGACACGGTCCCCGACACCCGCAGCACCATGACCCGGCCGAACCGGTCGATCAGCCGGGTGCCGAGGGCCCGCACCGCGGTCATCGCGCCGACGAACACACCGAGCATCAGGCCGCCGGACGCCTCCGGTGCGTGGAACCCGTCGACCACGGCGAGCGACAGCCAGTTGTTCGCCGAGCCCTCGGACAGCGACGCGGCGAGCACGACGACCCCGATGAGCAGGGTGCGCCGCTCCCGCCACGGGTCGAGCACCGCGGCCGCGGCGCGGCGGCGGGGCCGCGCGGCGACGGGGGGCACGGGCACCTCGTCGTGCGTCGCCGGGAGGAGCGCGCCGGGCAGGGCGGCCAGCCGGCAACCGATCGCCACCGCCACGACCGCGGGCATCTGCACCGCCAGCGGCACCCCGGTCTGCGACGCCAGCGCGCCGAGCGCCGCGCCCGCCATGGCACCGAGGGAGAACGCCGCGTGGAAGTGCGGGATCACCGTGCGGCCCATCGCCCGCTCGATCCGTGCGGACTCGACGTTGAACACGACGTTCGCCAGGGACACGGCGATGCCGTTGAGCAGGATGCCACCGGCGAGCAGCAGACCCGAGCCCAGGGCGGGGCCGACGCCCATCAGCGTGTAGCCGACGGCGAGGACGCCGGTCGCGGCGAGCAACGTCCTGCGGTCGCCGAGGCGCTGCACGACGACCCCGGACAGCGTCACGGCGCCGAGCGAGCCGACCGAGCCGACCAGGAGGAAGGCGCCGATCTGGCCGGTCGACAGGTGGAGCAGGTCGCGCACGGTCGGGATGCGCGCCAGCCACGAGGCGGACATGACACCGAACAGCCCGTACATCGTGACGAGCAGCCAGCGGGCGCGCGCAGCGGTCGCGGTGGGCGGCACGGGCTCTCCAGGCGGGGATCGAGGCGGCGATCGAATCGATTCGACCGGCAAGGTTACCAGACGGTCGAAACGTTTTGAGGGTTCGTGCCATCCTTGTCGCTACGCCGCCGGGCTGCCCAGACCGCCCGGCGCCGGACACCGGGAGGGGGCACGTGTCTCAGACGCGTCCGACGTTGGCCGACGTCGCGGCGGCTGCCGGGGTCTCGGTCTCGACGGCGTCGCTCGCGTTCTCCGGGGCCGGGCCGATCGCCGCAGCCACGCGCGACCGGGTGCTCGCCACCGCCCAGGAGCTCGGCTACACCGGCCCCAACCCGCTCGGCCGCCAGCTGCGGCGCGGGCGGTCCGGGATCGTCGGCGTCGTCGTTGGCGACGCGCTGCGCCGCTCGTTCCGCGACCCCGTCTCGGTCCAGGTGCTCGACGGCATCACCTCCGAGCTCGGCCCGCTCGGCCTGGGCGTGCTGCTCATCCCCGGTCCGCACGACGCCGGCGAGCCGCCGGTCGACCCGCTCGTCGAGTCCGCCGCGATGGACGTGGCGATCATGCTCTGGGGCGGCACGCTCGACGAGCGCGTCATCGACGCCCTGCGCCGGCGCAACATCCCCACGGTGCTGGTCGAGGGCAAGGAGCAGCCCGGCCTGTCGCTCGTCGGGATCGCGGACCAGGAGGGCGTCGAGCAGGTGACCCGCCTGCTGGTCGGCCTGGGGCACACCCGGATCGCCACGGTCACCCTGCCGTTCGGCGGCGACCGCGCCTCCGGGTTCGCCGACGACGCCCGGATGGCCGCCCTGCACTGGGACCTGACCCGGCGCCGCCTGGCCGGGATCCGCGACGCCGGCGTCGAGCCGGTGGCGATCTACGAGACGGCCGCCTCGCTCGTCGAGCACGGCACCGAGGCGGGCCGCGCGCTGCTGTCGCTGCCCGACCGACCGACCGCGATCGTCTGCCAGTCCGACCTGCTGGCCGGCGGGGTGGTGCTCGCCGCGCGCGAGCTCGGCCTGCGGGTGCCGCAGGACGTGTCGGTCGCCGGGTTCGACGGCCTCGAGCTGCCCTGGCTGCTGCCGGATGTGCTGACGACGGTCGCGCAGCCGCTCGCCGAGAAGGGCCGGGCGGCCGGCCGGGAGGCCGCCCGCCTGCTCGAAGGCGGGGAGCCGGCGGCACTGGAGCTGCCGGTCACGATGGTGGTCGGCACGACGACCGGTCCCCCACCGTCCCCCGAGGGCGCGACCGGGGTGTGACTTCGAGGCGGCCCGGGCCGACGACGGCGGCCGAGCCCGGGTCCGCCGGCGGTGTCCGGTGCCGCACGGCGGGCTCAGGGCAGGCGGACGACGACCTGGGCCCGGCCGAGCACCTTGCTGCCGGCCAGCGTGACGTCGAGGTCGATCCGGGCGGTGCCGGCGTCGAGGTCGAGCGCACCGACGGTCGCGACCACGTCGAGCACGGCCTCGTCGTCGGCCGGGACCGGGACGGGGCGGGTGAACCGGGTGCGGTACTCGACCACACGTCCGGGGTCGCCCGCCCAGTCGGTGACGACGCCGACCGCGGCGCCCATGGTCCACATGCCGTGGGCGATGACTCCGGGCAGGCCCACCGCCAGCGCGGCGGCCTCGTCCTGGTGGATCGGGTTCTGGTCGCCGGAGGCGCTCGCATAACGCACCAGGCGCCCCCGGTCGACACGCAGCGTCCCCCGCGCAACCTCCGCGCCAACGACGAGCCCCGCAAGCCGGCCGCTCACATCTCCCCCTCTCCCGCGAACGCGGCAGCTCGTGCCGAACGCGGCAGGTCGGACTGCCGCATTCGGATGGAAGTGCCGCGTTCGGCGAGGGGGGTCACGGGCGGATCGCTAGCGTGCTGGTGACGGTGGCGACCGGGGTGCCGGTGGCGTCGGTCACCTCGACGCGTGTGGTGACCATCGCCAGGCCGGCACGCTCGACCACGCCGTCGACGTGCAGGGTGGTGACGAGGCGGTCGCCCGCCACGATCGGGCGGGTGTGGCTGAACCGTTCCTCGGCGTGCACCACCCGGCTGAAGTCGATCCCGGCGGCCGGGTCGTCGACGTATGCCGCCTCGCTGCGCTGCGCGACGACCACCGCCCAGGTCGGCGGCGCGACGACGTCGAGGTACCCGAGCGCCTGCGCGGCGGCGGGATCGGTGTGGGCCGGATGGGTCGCGCCCACGGCCTCGGCGAACGCGGCCAGCTCGGCGCGAGTCACCGGGTAGGGCTCGTCGGGCGGGTAGACACGCCCGGCGAACGAGGGGTCGACCGGCACGGCGCCGGCGGGACTAGCGGGTCTCGCGGTGGACCGTGTGCCGCCCGTCGCGCGGGCAGAACTTCTTCAGCTCGAGCCGGTCGGGGTCGTTGCGCCGGTTCTTCTTGGTGATGTAGTTGCGCTCCTTGCACTCCGTGCAGGCGAGCGTGATCTTCGGACGGATGTCCTGGGCCTTGCTGGCCATGGCGTTGCCACCCTCTGCGATGTTCTGAGATCTACCCGGGTCGCCCCCGAGCAGCGGCCGGGAAGCTGGAGCCAGGCGCGACAAGATACCTCGCGCGCACAAGGCCGGACCATCCTACGACATGGACCGCGCCCGGCCCGTCACTCGCCGGCGAACCGCTGCTCGAGGAGCAGCACGTCACGCCAGCGGCCGGCCAGCGGGCCGAGCTCCATCCGGCCGATCCGCTCGCGCGTGCCCACCACCCGGAAGCCTGCGTCGAGGTGCAGCCGCAGGCTGGCGGCGTTCTCCGGGAAGATGCCGGCCTGGACCGTCCAGATTCCGCCTGAGCGCGCCGAGTCGAGGAACGCGGCCAGCAGGGTGCGGCCCGCCCCCCTGCCGCGGGCCGCCTCCCCCACGTACACCGAGTCCTCGACCACCCCGGTGTAGACGCACCGGCCGGACACCGGCGACGCCGCGACCCAGCCGAGCACGGAGCCGTCGTCGTCGGACGCGACGAACCGGTGCGCGGCCAGGTGGCCCGTGTCCCACCGGGCCCAGTCCGGGGCCACCGACTCGAACGTCGCGTGCCCCGTGGCGAGCCCCTCCGTGAAGATCCGCACCACGTCCGGCCAGTCCGCGGCGGTCAGCGGCCGGATCGCCGGCCCGCTCACCCGGCCCGTCCGCCGAGGTGCTCCGCGAGGTGGGCGACCACCGCGTCGACCGCGCCGGGCACCAGCGCGTAGTACGCCCAGACCCCACGCTTGTCACGGCGGACCAGTCCCGCGTCGACGAGCACCTTGAGGTGGTGGGACACGGTCGGCTGGCTCAGCCCGATCGGCTCGGTCAGGTCGCAGACGCACGCCTCGGCACCCTCGTGCGCCGCGATGAGCGACATCAGGCGCAGCCGCATGGGATCGGCGAACGCCTTGACCGTCGTCGCGAGCGCTACGGCGTCCGGTCCCGTCATCGCCGCACCCACCACCGGGGTGCAGCAGGCGCCCGGCGTGACGGCCACGATCGGCAGCTGGTCCAGCGTCATGGTTCGAGTCTGCCATAGGCATCGACCCGTGTCGATATTGACATCTATCGATGGCTGCTCCATCATCGACGACATCGACAGTCATCGATCTGTAGGAGGGCGACCATGAACGACGAGCACGAGCAGGTCCGGCAGCAGGTGCGGGAGCACTACGCCCTCGCGGTGACCGCGGCTATGAGCGCGGTGGGCACGGGCTGCTGCGGGCCGGACGCAGCAGGCACCGGGTTCTACGACGAGGCCGACCTGGCCGGGCTGCCGACCGCGGCGCGGGCCGCCTCGATGGGGTCCGGCAACCCCACCGCGATCGCCGAGCTGGTCCCGGGCGAGCGGGTGGTCGACCTCGGCTCCGGCGGCGGGATCGACGTGCTGATCGCGGCCCGGCAGGTCGGGCCCGACGGCTTGGCCTACGGCGTGGACATGACCGACGAGATGCTCGCGGTCGCCCGGGCGAACGCCGAGCGCGCGGGTGCGATGAACGTCGAGTTCCGCCGGGGCGTGATCGAGGCGCTGCCGCTGGACGACGCATCGGTCGACGTCGTGATCTCCAACTGCGTCATCAACCTGTCCCCGGACAAGCCGGCGGTCCTCGCCGAGGCGTTCCGGGTGCTCGTCCCCGGCGGCCGGGTCCGGGTCGCCGACGTCGTCGCCGAGGAGCCGTTGAGCCCTGCCCGCCGAGCCGAGCTGGGTGTGCACGCCGCGTGCGCGGCCGGCGCCTTCGCCCGCTCGGAGTACCTCGCCGAGCTCGCGCGGGCCGGCTTCGTCGACGCCGAGGTCACCTTCACCCAGCGTGCGGCGAACGGCGTGCACCCGGCCGTGATCCGCGCCCGCAAGCCCGCCGAGGAGGCGTGATGCACCCCGAGCTGTACCTGGTCCTCTACCGCCAGCAGGAGCGTGAGCTCGAGGCGAACCTGCGCCGCACGCTGCTGCGGACCTGTTGCGCCGCACGCTGCTGCGGACGTGCGCCGAGCTCGGCGCCGTCCGCCGCTCGCGGCACCGTCAGGACGCAGCGACGGGGGTGACGCCGAGCTCGCCGAGCAGCGTCAGGACGTGCTCGCGGATCGCGTCGCGCACCGGGCGCACCTTCTCGATCGGCTGGCCCGCGGGGTCGTCGAGAACCCAGTCCTCGTAGCGCCGGCCCGGGAAGAACGGGCAGGTGTCGCCGCAGCCCATGGTTACGACGACGTCCGAGGACTTCACCGCCTCCGGCGTGAGCACCTTCGGCTGCTCGGCGCCGATGTCGATGCCGACCTCGGCCATCGCCGCCACGGCGACCGGGTTGACCGTGTCGGCCGGCGTCGAGCCCGCGGAACGGACCTCCACGGCGCCGCCCGACAGGGCGGACAGGAAGCCGGCGGCCATCTGCGAGCGGCCGGCGTTGTGGATGCAGACGAACAGGACGCTCGGGCGGGTGTCGGTGGCGGTCACGGGTTCTCCTCAGACGGCTGGCAGGGGGGTCGACAGGCGCAGGTCGGGAAGCAGGTCGCGGGCCAGGGCGCGCACGCGGGAGTCGATGTCGGCGCTGATCGCCGTCACGCCGTCCGGCGAGGCCAGGGCGGGGTCGCCGACGGCCCAGTCCTCGTAGCGGACGCCGGGATAGGTGGGGCAGACGTCGCCGCAGCCCATGGTGACCACGACGTCCGCGGCACGGACCGCGTCGTCGGTCAGGGGCTTCGGGTACGCCTCGTCGGCCGCACCCAGGTCCTCGAGCACCGGCCGGACCGCCGAGTGCACGGCGCGCGCCGGCGCCGATCCGGCCGATCGCACGACGATCGCGTCCCCGGCGTACCGGTGCAGCAGTGCTGCGGCGAGCTGGGAACGGCCGGCGTTCGCCACGCACACGAAGAGGACGTGCGGCGGGCCGCCGCGCTCGCGGGTGCGGCTCAGGTCCTCCAGGCGCTGGCGGGCGAACCTCTCGGCGAGCACGACGAGGTGCGAACGGACCCC
Organism: uncultured Actinomycetota bacterium; assembly: GCA_963769855.1. Classification (GTDB taxonomy): domain Bacteria; phylum Actinomycetota; class Actinomycetes; order Actinomycetales; family Cellulomonadaceae; genus Cellulomonas. Next base: position 291,016 of record CAVYNN010000008.1, on the reverse strand, counting down.
GGCGGTGCGAGCCAGTGCCGTGGCGCAGTCGCGCACGATCGCGGTGACACGGGTCGTCCCGATGGCCGGGAACCGCGCCGCGAGCTCGTCGGCCACGCGGTCCAGCATCGGGTCAAGGTCCTCCGTCGGCTCGTCGTCCCGGTCCGCGGTCAGGACGTCGAGCAGGTCGACGGCGGCCGGGGCGAACCCCTCGAGGAGCGACCGCACCGCACCGCGGTAGGGCTCCGCGATCGCGTAGTACACCCAGGTGCCACGCCGGTCCGCGGTCACCAGGCCGACGTCCTTGAGCACCTTGAGGTGATGGGACACGGTCGGCTGCGAGACGTCGGTCAGCTCGGCGATGTCGCACACGCTGACCTCGCCGGCCGGGGACGTCGCGATGAGCGACAGGGCCCGCAGGCGGAGCGGCTCGGCCAGGGCCTTCAGGGCACGCGCCAGCGCGTCCGCGGCCGGTGCACCCATCGCGCGCTCGGCTCCGCGCCCCGCGCTGCCGGCGGCGGTGAAGGCCCGCCACTGGGTGCGGTCCTGATCCGCCTGCTTCGACATGTGTCTATATTGACAGTCGTCAAAGCAACAGGCAACCCCGACCACCGCGCCGGGCTGACCCCCGCGGTCGTTGTGCTCCTCGCCGTCACCACCGGAGCGCTGGCGGCGGTGCGCCGACCCGCGGTCTGGCGCGGCTGAGCTCAGCCTGCCGGTCCGGGCAGGACGGTGCTCGCCTCGCGGGCCACCTTCTCGAGCGCGTCGAGAGCCGCGGCGAGCAGGCCCAGCTCCTCGTCGTCCAGCACGCCGAGCAGCCGGGCCACCCCCTCGGCCTGCTCGGTGCGGGTGGCGACCAGCAGCCGGCGGCCCTCGTCGGTGATCTCGATCAGGCTCGAGCGTGCGTCCTCCGGGCTGGGGCGGCGGACGACGAGCCCGCGGTCCTCCAGTGCGCCCACGACGCGGGCGACGGCCGGCGGGGTGAACCGTTCGATCCGAGCCAGGTCGCTCGGCCGCTGCGGGCCGAACCGGTACAGCGTGGACAGCGTCGAGAAGTGCCCGACGGCCAGCTCGCCGCTGGCCGGGCGGACCCGACGACCGACCCGCAGCAGCACGGGGGTCAGGCGGAGGGCGACCGCGGTCCGTGCGTCGTCGCCCGGGGCCGGCGGGCGGATCATCCCTGACCGCCGGTCACCGTCGGGCACGACTCGGCTCCGACCTCGTCGAGCACCCGCTGCGCCTCCGCGCCGACCTCGTCGTGGATGAACCGCTTGCCGCGGCTCAGCGAGGCGAGCGCGCCGACGAACGACATCGCAGCCGCGACCACGAAGACGACGACCAGGCCCTGGTGGAACGGCCCGGAGATGAGGTTCGGGAAGAACTCGTGGCCGGTCAGCGCGGTGGCGTCCGCGGGGCTGAGCCGGCCGAGCACCCCAGCCGGCCCGAGCATCGTCTGGATCGGGTTGTAGCCGAGGAAGGCCGCGAACAGGCTGCCGACCGGCGGCAGGTTGGCGACCTGGTTCGCGGCGGCGGACGGCACGCCGTGCGCCATCAGGCCGGTCCGGAGGGCCGTGGGCAGCGAGCCGGCCAGGCCGATGATCATCAGCGAGAAGAACACGCCGATCGACAGCGACGAGCCCGCGTTCTGCAGCGTGCCGGTGACTCCGGACGCGGCCCCCCGCTGGCGGGGCGGCACGCTGTTCATGATCGCGGTGCGGTTGGGCGCCCCGAACATGCCCGACCCGATCCCGGACAGGAAGGAGACGGCGGCGAACTGCCAGTACGGGAAGTCCACCGGCAGCAGCAGGTAGAGCACGAACGTCCCGGTCACCAGGAGCAGGCCGCCCGAGGCGAACCCGCGAGCGCCCCAGCGGTCGGAGAGCATCCCCGACAGCGGGCCGGCGATGAGGAACCCGACGGTGATCGGCAGCATGTAGATGCCCGCCCATAGCGGCGTCGACTCGAAGCTGTACCCGTGCAGCGGCAGCCAGATGCCCTGCAGCCAGATGATGAGCATGAACTGCAGCCCACCCCGGCCGATCGACGCCAGCAGTGAGGCGAGGTTGCCCGCGCTGAACGCGCGGATGCGGAACAACCGCAGGTCGATCATCGGCGCCGGCACGCGCATCTCGATCGCCGCGAAGAAGCCGAGCACGGCAAGGCCGCCGACGATCCCGGACAGCACCCACGGGTTGGTCCAGCCGGTCGGGTGGCCGCCGTAGGGCTGGATGCCGTAGGTGAACGCGGTGAGCAGCGCCGTCAGACCGACGAAGAACGTCGCGTTGCCGACCCAGTCCATCCTGCCGGGGCTGCGCTGACCGGTCTCGTGCAGCGAGCGGTACGACCAGATGGTGCCGATGATGCCGACCGGCACGGAGATGAGGAACACCAAGCGCCAGTCCACCACTGCGAGCGCGCCGCCGAGCAGCAGACCGATGAACGAGCCCGCGATCGCGGCGACCTGGTTGATGCCCATCGCGAAACCGCGACGTTCCGGTGGGAACGCGTCGGTGATGATCGCGGTCGAGTTCGCGAACAGCATCGACCCACCGACCGCCTGGACCAGCCGGAACCCGATGATCCAGAGCGCGCCGTGACTGCCCGTGTACGGATCGACGGCCAGGGCGATCGAGCCCAGCGTGAAGACGACGAAGCCGAGGTTGTAGATCCGGACGCGGCCGTACATGTCGCCGAGCCGGCCGAAGGTCGTCACGAGGACGGCCGTCACGAGCAGATAGCCCATGAGGACCCAGAGCAGGTAGCTGACGTTGCCCGCCTGGAGCGGGTTGAGGTTGATCCCCTTGAAGATCGCCGGCAGCGAGATGAGGACGATGTTGGCGTTGATGGTCGCCATGAGCATCCCGAGCGTGGTGTTGCTCAGGGCCACCCACTTGTAGCGGGGGTGGTCGACGGCGAGGAAGTGCTGGCGGGGCATGCAACTGCTCTCTCGGGACTCGGCTTAGTTCACACATGGTAAGTACTCCGGCGCGCGATCTGTTCCCGAGCCGCCCGTCGGACCCGGCCGCCGCCGACTGGCGCCCTGCGCGTGCCGTGCCACGATGGAGAGCAGCGGCCGGGGGATCGACCCGGCGACCGCGGCACGGCACACCGCCAACGGTTCCCTCGGCAACCGACCGGACTGGTGGATCTGTGACACGCCTCACGACGATCGTCGACGTCAGGGGCCCGCCCCGTCGTCCGCCGCACGGCGGCCCCGTCCGACCGGACGGCACCGACTTCGATCCCAAGGAGAACCCATGCAGTGCTTCGACTGTGCCGCCACGAACCAGAACACGACCGCCGTCGCGGTGTGCTCCACCTGCGGCGCCGGCCTGTGCACCAACCACGCCGTGGTGGGCCACGCCGACGAGGCCAACGCCAGCGTCGGCAACCCGTCGTCGGTCCGGCTCCCCGGACGACGCATCATGTGCCAGACGTGCTCGGCGAGCGGCGCCGCGGACGAGGGCTCCGTCCCGGCCGGTACCACGGTCAACGTCCCGGGCATCTGACCGCCGTCCCGGCGCACGGTTCGGCACCCCGCCCCAGGTACGCACTCCTGGGGCGGGGTGCGCCGCGTCGGGGCGCCGCACTGGGACCGACGGCCGGGGTGACCTCGCCCGGTCCCGGTAGGCTCGCAGGTGTCACGGCGGTGGGGCTCGCCGCAACCGCGGCCTTCGGGCCGCCAACGGTCCCTGGCAGCACCCGGTGGGTGCGCGCCGCGACGTCGTCCCGGTCGCACCTCCGGTCACACCCCCCATGGTGGTCACGAGAGAAGGAATGACGATGGCGCGATCGACGGTGGCGTTCTCCGAGGTGTCGGCCCTGGAGATCCTCGACTCCCGCGGGAACCCGACGGTCCAGGTCACCCTGGTCGCGGACGACGGGGTGACCTACGTCGCCGGTGTCCCGTCCGGGGCGTCGACCGGCACCCGGGAAGCGGTCGAGCTGCGCGACGGCGACAAGGCCCGGTACGGCGGCAAGGGCGTCACGCAGGCGGTGGGCCACGTGAACGACGAGATCGCTGACCTGCTCAAGGGACGCAGCTGGTCCTCGCTCGCCGAGGTCGATGACGCGCTGATCGCCCTGGACGGCACGCCGACCAAGGCCCGGCTCGGCGCCAACGCGATCGTCGGCACCTCGATGGCCGTCGCGCGCGCCTTCGCCGCGGGCACCCCGCTGTGGCAGGCGCTGCTGCCGGCCGGCGTCACGCCGCGGCTGCCCGTGCCGCACTTCAACGTGCTCAACGGCGGCGTGCACGCGCCGAACGACCTGGACTTCCAGGAGTTCATGGTCGCGCCGGTCGGTGCGCCGAGCTTCCCCGAGGCCCTGCGGGCGGGGGCAGCGGTCTACGGCCGGCTGCGCGCGCTGCTGCAGGCGCAGGGCGAGGCGACCGGCCTGGGCGACGAGGGCGGGTTCGCCCCCAACATCGCCCGGCCCGAGGACGTCCTGGCGCTCATCGTCCGGGCGATCACGGACGCCGGTTACCAGACCGGCAAGACCGGGGTGGCCATCGCGCTCGACCCGGCGGCGAGCGAGTTCTACCGCGACGGTGCCTACCACGTCGCCGGCGAGACACTGACCAGCGACGACATGATCGCCCGCTACGAGGCGATCGCCGCCGACTTCCCGGTCTGGTCGCTCGAGGACGGCCTGGCCGAGGGCGACTGGGACGGCTGGGAGCGGCTGACCGCGCGGCTGGGCGACAAGATCCAGCTGGTCGGGGACGACATCTTCGTCACCAACCCGGCGATCATCACCGAGGCGATCGGCCGCAAGGTCGGCAACTCGGCGCTGATCAAGGTCAACCAGATCGGCTCGATCACCGAGACGCTGCGCGCCCAGGAGATCTGCCGCGAGGCCGGCTACACCCAGATGATCTCGCACCGATCCGGCGAGACCTCGGACTCGTTCATCGCCGACCTCGCGGTGGCCACCGGCACCGGACAGCTCAAGACCGGGGCCCCGGCCCGCGGCGAGCGGGTGGCGAAGTACAACCGGTTGCTCGAGATCACCGCCGCGCACCCGGAACTGCCTTACGGTCTGGTTCCGTGACCCTTCTCATCCTGCTCCGCAACGGGCAGAGCCTGGCGGACGCCCGACAGGCGTTCGCCGGGCTGCTCGACCCGGAGCTGACCGTGACCGGCGTCGCCGAGGCGCAGACCGTCGCGGACCTGCTGACCAGCAGGCACGTGACGGTCGACCTCGTCGCCACGTCGCCCATGCTGCGCGCCGTGCAGACCGCGGACGCCCTGCTCGCGCGGCTCGGTCAGCCGGCGGTGGCCCGGTTGGTCTCGTGGCGGCTGTCGGCCCGGGACCTGGGCTGCCTCACCGGCGTGGCCAAGCCCCGCGCGATCGACAAGTTCGGCGCGGAGGCGCTGACCGAGTGGCGGTTCTCCACCGACGGGCACCCGCCGGCGGCCAGCCCCGAGCGGCTGCGGTCCTTGCCGTGGCTGCCCGCGGCCGACGTGGTGACCGGCCTTCCGTTCGGCGAGGGTGAGTCGTTGCGGCACGTCGAGGAGCGCCTGCGGCCGCTCTGGCAGGACGAGCTACGGCCCGCGCTGGCGGCCGGCCGCACCGTGCTCGTCGTCGCGCACACGGACTCGCTGCGTGCGCTGCGGCGGGTGGTCGAGGGTCGTGAGCAGGACGAGGGCGACACGCTGCGGGTGGTCCCGTCCCAGCCGCTGGCCTACCGGGTCGACGCGTCCGGGGACGTCATGCCGCCAGCGCTGTACCTGGAGGACCAGGCCGCAGGGTGAGCGCGAGCAGGGCGGCGGCGGTCATCCACGCGGCGGCGTAGCCGAACGCCAGGCCGGCCGACCCGGCCGCCCAGAGCAGACCGGCGACCAGCGAGGCGCCCAGGTCGCCCATGGCCTGGGTCAGCCCGAGCAGCCCGTACCCGTTGGCCCGCAGCCGGTCCGGCAGCTGGCGTGCCACGAACGTCGACTCCGACGTCTCGGCCAGCCCGATGCCGATGCCCGCCAGCACGAACGCGACCAGCGGCACCAGCCAGCCCGCCGGTCCCAGCCCGAACAGCAGGTAGGCCCCCACATAGACGCTGGCACCGGCGACCAGCACCACCCGCGGCCCGCGCCGGTCGGCGATGCTCCCACCGACCAGGGAGGCACCGGCGGCCGCCGCGTTGTGCCCCGCATACATGAGGATCGCCAGGCTGGTCGCCGCGCTCGTCGAGCGGCCGGCCGCCTCCAGCTGCATCGTGGCACGCAAGATGAGGAACGTGGTGGCCAGGTTGCCCAGCTCGAAGCAGGCCACCGGCACCAGCACCCGAGTCAGCCCGGCGTCGTGCAGGTCGCGCACGTTGAAGCTGAGCCGGCGCCTGGCCCCCGGAGCGACCAGGCTGCGCCGCGCCTCCCGGGCGGCCACACTGATCGCCGCCACAGCCACCAACCCCGGCAAGAACGACCAGAGCATCGCGTGCCGGATCCCGACCCACGCCACCAGGCCCGAAGCAGCCAACGGCCCGATCAAGGCACCCAGGTTGTCCCCGGCACGCTCCAGACCACTGGCCCGCCCGTAGGCCCGCGGCGGCGCCAACGACATCAACAACGTGTCCCGGGCCGGCGAACGGATCCCACGCGACGCCCAGGCAAACGCCCGCAGCACGGCCACCTGCCACACCGCCGTGGTCAGCCCGACCGCCGCAGTCGCCGCCGCCGTCACCAGATAGCCACCGGAGGCCAGACGACCCCGGCGCGACGGCTCGGCAGCCAACGGCCCACCGACCAGCTTGGCCAAGCCGGTCAACGCATCCGAGACACCCTCGATCACCCCCAACGCCGCCGGACCCGCATGCAACGTCGAGACCAAGAACCCCGGCAACAGGCTGGTGACCACCTCATGACTGGAATCCGACGCCAGAGACGCCACACCCACCGACACCACCCCAGGAGTCAGCCACCGGCCGCCCCGCACCGCGTCGCTCGTCACGTCGGACACGACCGCCATCCTGACAGAGGACCCTCGCAAGACCGCGGGCACGGGCCGGTCCGCGCGGCCCGTGAGCAGGGCCGCCTCCGCGGCACCGAGGTTGCCTATCCGTCCGGCGCTGGTTACCGTCGAAACTGGGTCAGGCCACGGCCCGCTGTACCGCGTGGAGGGAGATCCGCCATGGCGAGCGACCCGATTGACGTGACCAGTGCCCTGACGGCAGGCATCGCGTACGAGACGGGCGCTTTCACGTACGACGTCGGCGCGGACCGCTGGTGGTGGTCCGACGAGGTGTACCGGATGCACGGGTTCGAGCCGGGCGAGATCGTCCCGACGACCGCGATGATCCTGGCGCACAAGCACCCGGATGACCGCGACCGCTACGCCGGTGCGCTGACCAGCACGAGCCTGCACGGCGGCACGTTCGCCTCCGTGCACCGGATCCTCGACGCCCGGGGCGAGGAACGCGTGCTCGCCACGATCGGCGAGGCCCACCTGTCCGGACCGGGCCTACCGGTGGCCGAGATCACCGGCCACTTCGTCGACGTCACCGCCTCGGTGCGGGCCCTGGCCGCCGTGGAGGCGACCCGCCAGATCCGCGCGGCCGACGAGCGACGCGCCGTCATCGACCAGGCGATGGGCGTGGTCGCCGCGCGCACCGGGATGACGGTCGAGGAGGCGTTCGCCCTGCTCCGCGGCGCCTCGATGCGGTCCAACGTCAAGCTGCGCACGCTGGCGCAGCGGGTCGTGGAGAACGCCCGGGGCCGGGACGGCGGGCCGATCGAGGACTGGCTCACCCCGCTCGAGGGCTCCGGCGAGAGCTAGGCGGCGGCCTGAGCCGCCACAGCCGACCCGAGCCGCCTCAGCCAACCAGACGCGTCTCCGGGACAGTCAGGTGCACGACGTCCCCGGTCACGTCGGCGATCTCGTCGGAGGCCGCGAACTTGTGCCCGGAGAACAGGCCATTGATGCTGATCCGCAGGTAGCCCGCTTCCTCCAGCCGGGCCCGTTCGACGTCCGGCAGGTCCGCGCCGACGTCCCCGTTGACCACCCCGCCCAGCCTGCCGATCGGCACGGCGACCGGCATCGCGCCGGGCGGATCGGCAAAGGCGACCTCTGCCGGCGGAGACGCCTCAGGGCCGGTCTCGTCCTCGGGGGGACCCGTCATGACGTCCTTGACGGTGCCGATCTCGGCGCCCTCGGCGTCGACCACGTGCATCCCGGCCCGGACCTGCTCGATCGGCCGGACATCACCGGTGTTCATGGTCATGACTTCGCTCCCTCGCTGCACGACGCGTCCCGCCACACGCCGGCAACGGGACCGGACCGGATGGGGGTGCCCCTTCTCACCCGTCGTCCGGTTCCATCGTCCGTCGCGCGCCCCGGCGCCGCACCCGGAGCCGAGCCGGGCGTGCGCCGCTGCGGATGCGCGGCCCACCGAACGGCGCGAGCCTGGGGACACCCGGCCCGGCGTACCGTCCCGACACCCGAGGAGGCCCGCGTGACCCAGGACACGCCGCAGGCGGTCACCGTCGACGGGCACCGGATCCAGCTGACGAACCTCGACAAGGTCCTCTACCCGGCGACCGGCACGACGAAGGCCGAGGTGCTCGACTACCTGGCCCGGATCGCGCCCGTGCTGGTGCCGCATGCCCGGCACCGTCCCGCCACCCGCAAGCGCTGGCCGGACGGCGTCACCGGACCGGTCTTCTTCCAGAAGAACGCCGACCCCTCGACCCCGTCCTGGGTGCGCACCCGCCGGATCGAGCACCAGCACTCGACGGACGACTACGTGCTGGTCGACGACCTGGCGACCCTGACCTGGCTGGGCCAGACGGCGACGCTGGAGATCCACGTGCCGCAGTGGCAGTTCGGCAGGACCGGCACCCGGTTGCCCCCGGACCGGCTGGTGCTCGACCTCGACCCGGGCGAGGGCGCCGGGCTGGCCGCGTGCGCCGAGGTGGCGCGGTACGCCCGCGCCGTGCTCCAGGGCATGGGCCTGGACCCGCTGCCCGTCACGTCGGGCTCGAAGGGGATCCACCTGTACGCCGCGCTGGACGGCCGGCAAGGCTCCGACCAGGTCGCCGCCGTCGCGCACGAGCTGGCCCGGCACCTCGAGTCGGAGCACCCGGACCTCGTGGTCAGCGACATGAAGAAGGCGCTGCGCGCCGGCAAGGTGCTCGTCGACTGGTCGCAGAACAACGGCAACAAGACGACGATCGCGCCCTACTCGCTGCGTGGGCGGGACCACCCCACGGTGGCCGCACCACGCACATGGGCGGAGCTCGACGACCCCGGCCTGCGCCAGCTGACCTACGACGAGGTGCTCGACCGGGTCGCCCGCGACGGCGACCTGCTGGCCGGGCTGGTCGCCGGGCACCTGTCCCAGCTCGAGCCGACCCCGGCCCACCTGGCCCGGCTGGAGACCTACAACGCCAAGCGCGACCCGGCGCGGACCCCGGAGCCGTTCGACGACGGCTCGGCCCGGCCCGACGGCACCGCGCCGACCTTCGTCGTGCAGGAGCACCACGCGCGCCGGCTGCACTTACGACTTCCGGCTCGAGCACGAGGGCGTCCTGGTGTCCTGGGCGCTGCCCAAGGGCGAACCGACCGACCCGGCGCAGAACCATCTCGCGGTGCAGACCGAGGACCACCCGATGGCCTACGGCGGCTTCGAGGGCACCATCCCGAAGGGTGAGTACGGCGCCGGGCAGGTGAGCATCTGGGACCGCGGCACGTACGAGCTGGAGAAGTGGCGCGACGGCCAGGAGGTGATCGTCACGTTGCACGGCGAGCGGCACGGCACGCGCCGCCTCGCGCTGATCCGGACCGGCCGGGACGACGACGCCTCCTGGTTGATCCACCGCACCAAGGACCAGCCGTCCGACGACGACCGCTCCGGGCGGCGCGACGCCCCACGCGACCTCGTCGTGCAGCCCATGCTCGCCTCCCTGGCGACCGCGTCCGAGCGCCGCGAGCTGACCGACGACGCGCACGGCGACCAGGCCCGGTGGGCGCTCGAGATGAAGTGGGACGGCTACCGCGCGATCGCCGTGGTCGAGGCGTCCGACGACGGCGGACGCCGGCTGCGCCTGCTGTCGCGCACCGGCCAGGACCTCACCGCGACCTATCCCGAGCTGGCCGAGCTGGCCGACCGGGTGGGCGGCGAGCTGCCGGTGGTGCTCGACGGCGAGATCGTCGCGCTGGACCGGGCCGGTCGCCCGGACTTCCGCCGGCTCCAGCGGCACACCGGCCCGGTCGACGTCATGGTGTTCGACGTGCTGCGCGCCGGATCCCGTTCGCTGCTCCGGGAGCACTACGACGAGCGCCGGCGGCTGCTGGCCGACGTGGTGACCGAAGGGGGTCGGATCCACGTCCCGCCGGCGTTCGACGGCGACGTCGACGCGGCGCTGGCCACGTCGCTGCGGCTGCAGCTCGAAGGGGTGATGGCCAAGCGCCGGGACTCGACCTACACCGCCGGTCGACGCTCCCGGCAGTGGCTCAAGCTCAAGCACACCCGCACGCAGGAGGTCGTCGTCGTCGGCTGGCGCCCGCTGCACGCCGGGGAGCCGCACGCCGACGACCGCCTCGCCGGGTCGCTGCTGCTCGCCGTACCCGGGCCGGACGGCGCGCTGCGCTACGCCGGGAAGGTCGGCACCGGGTTCCGTGACGCGGACCGTCGCACCGCGGTGAGCCGGCTGTCGGCGCTCGAACGCAGCACGCCACCGGTCGAGGGCGTGCCGAAGCTCGACGCGCGGCACGCCCGCTGGGTGCGACCCGAGCTGGTCGGGGAGGTCGAGGCCGCGCAGTGGACGGCGGACCCCCGCACCGACCCGGCCGCCCGCCTGCGCGCGCCGTCGTGGCGCGGCTGGCGCGAGGACGAGCGGCCCGACGAGGTGGTCGTCGAAGCCTGACGCCTCAGCCGGTCTTGGTGCGCCGGCGGCGGGCGGCCGGGGCCGGCTCGGCCTCGTCGGCCCCGCCGCGGCGGGCCTTGGCCTCCGCGACGGACTTGCGCAGCGCCTCCATGAGGTCGATCACCTCGGCGCCGCCGCCCTCGGCCTCCGACTTCTCGCCGAACGTGGCCGCGCTGTCCACCGACTCCCCGCGCTCGATCTTCGCCTCCACCAGGGTGCGCAGCTGCACCTGGTAGTCGTCCGTGTACTGCTCGGGGGCGAAGTCCGAGGCGAAGCTGGCGACCAGCTGGGCGCTCATCGCCAGCTCCTTGTCGGAGATCGCCACCTCGTCGCCCAGCGACGGGAAGTCGGCCTGGCGCACCTCGTCGGACCAGAGCAGGGTCTGCAGCACGAGGACGTCGCCGCGGACGCGCAGCGCGGCCAGGCTGGTCCGCTGGCGCAGCGCGAACTTCACCACGGCGGTGAGGTCGGTCTCCTCCAGCGTGCGGCGGAGCAGCACGTAGGCCTTGGTCGACCTCGAGTCGGGCTCGAGGTAGTACGTCCGGTCGAGCATGATCGGGTCGATCTGCCCGCTCGGGACGAACTCGACCACCTCGATCTCGCGGTCCCGCTCGGCCGGCAGCCCGGCGAGGTCCTCCGGGGTGAGCACGACGGTGTGCTCGCCGTCGTCGTACGCCTTGGCGATGTGCTCGTACGGGACCACCTCGCCGTCCAGCTCGCACACCCGCTGGTAGCGGATCCGGCCACGGTCGGCGTCGTGCACCTGGTGCAGGGGCACGTCGTGGTCCTCGGTCGCGCTGTACAGCTTGACCGGGACGTTGACCAGGCCGAAGGCGACGGCACCCTTCCATATCGCGCGCATCTGCCCATGCTCACCCCGCCGACGGCCGCTCGCCACCCCCAGGGTGTGCCGGCATCGGCTAGTGCGACCGCAGCGCGTCGATGAGCTGGTGCTTCGTCATCGTCGAACGGCCCCGGATCCCGATCTCGGCCGCACGTTGGCGCAGCCGAGTGACGGTCCAGTCGTCGTAGTCCGACGACCGGCCGCCCTTCGCCGAGACTGCCCGACGACCGCGCGCAGCGGCCGCGTTGGCGATCCGCGCCGACTTCTCCTTGCTGTTGCCCTCGTCACGCAGCGTCTCGTACAGCTGCTTGTCCTTGACGCTCGGGCCTGGGTCGCGTCCTGGCATGACGCCTCCCTCCCTGCTGCGGGCGCGAGGAGTCGGGCCCGCACCTGCCGGAACGAGCTACTCGGGGGTGATCCGCGAGTCGTCGATCTGCGTGCCGGTCACCGGGTCGTGCTGGGTGACCCGCCGGGTCGTGATCCCCCGACGCTGCGACAGGACGAGCGACAGGACGATCGCGATCAGACCTCCGGCCATCAGGATCCAGCCGACGACCGGCAGGTCGATCCCACTGACGTGGAGCGAGCTCGCAAAGGCAAGGACTGCACCGACGACCAGCAGCAGGATGCCGAGTCCTACGTACATGACGATTCCTCTCGGCCACGGTCGGGCCACGCTCCGGACCCTGACCTACCGTTCACGGTAGCCCCGGGCCTCACGCACCGCTCGGCGACGGCCACCCACCCTCGTCCGCACATCCCTGAACCGTGGACCGTGCTGCACGGTCCTGGGTTCAGGGAAGTCATGGTCCACGGCACTCTGGCGGCGCCGCGCGCCGGGCCGTTCACCTGTGTAGCGGGAGCGGGATTCGAACCCGCGACCTCACGATTATGAGTCGTGCGCTCTCGCCAACTGAGCTACCCCGCCGCGATCAGCGAACCGCCCTCGTCGTGCCGACGTGACCGGAACCTGACCTGAGAGCCCCGAAAGGGAATCGAACCCTTGACCTTCTCCTTACCATGGAGACGCTCTGCCGACTGAGCTATCGGGGCGGCGCGGATCAGCGTACAGGAGCCCCGCGGGGGCGGCGAAATCCTCCTGCACCGCGTCCCGGGACGCGGAACGGGGCGCCCCTCCGTCTGGAGTGACGCCCCGTCCGAGCGTGGCGGGTGAGGGATTCGAACCCCCGTAGGCGTTGCCAGCTGATTTACAGTCAGCCCCCTTTGGCCACTCGGGTAACCCGCCGAGCGCGCCGGCGAGCAGGGCTCGTGGCGGCGCGGATGGAAGGATAGCAGCGGAGCAGGCGCCGTCCGAACCCGGGACGCCGACGAGGGAGGGACCAGTCATGGCCAGTGAGGCGTCGTTCGACGTGGTGAGCAAGGTCGACCACCAGGAGGTCGACAACGCCCTCAACCAGGCGGCCAAGGAGATCGCGCAGCGCTACGACTTCAAGGGCGTCGGCGCCTCGATCACGTGGAGCGGCCACGACACGGTCGTCATGGTCGCCAACTCCCCCGACCGCGTGCTGGCGATCCTCGACGTGTTCGAGACCAAGCTGGTCAAGCGCGGCATCTCGCTGAAGTCGCTCGACCTCGGCGACAAGGAGCCGAAGCCGTCCGGCAAGGAGTACCGCCTGGTCGGCACGATCAAGGAAGGCCTGTCGTCGGACGTCGCCCGGCAGCTGAGCAAGCTCATCCGCGACGAGGGCCCGAAGAACGTCAAGGCCCTCATCCAGGGCGACGAGCTGCGCGTCACCGGCAAGTCGCGCGACGACCTGCAGGCCGCGATCGCCCTGCTCAAGGGCGCCGACGTCGACGCGGCGCTGCAGTTCGTCAACTACCGCTGACCTCCTACGCCTGACGGTTCACCCGCCGCCAACCGCCCCGGCCGCCGCCTCGATCGTCGCCCGGTAGGACGCCCACTCCTCGGCCGTCCGCCCCGGCATGCTCGGGTCGCCCGGGCGCCGTCCCGCCGCGCTGTCCAGCCCCTCCCGCAGGATGTCGGCGTGTCCCGCGTGCCGGGCAACCTCGGCGACGAGGTGCACCAGGACCTGCTGGAGCGTCACCCTGCCTCGCTCGGGCCCCCACCACGGCACGAACCCCGGTGCATCGAGCGGCAGCTCAGCCACGGTCTCGTCGGCCCGCTGCGCGGAGTGGCGGAACCACCCCAGCACGTCCTCGCGCGACTCCCCGGGCTTCACCCACATGTCGTCGTCGGGCGCCTCCTCGGGATAGACCAGCCCGGCCGGCCGGCCGAACACCTCGGTGAGGTACCCGAGCTGCGTGAAGGCCACGTGCTTGACCAGGCCCAGCAGGTTGGTCCCGGTCGGTGTCAGCGGCCGTCGGACGTCGTACTCGGACAGCCCGTCGAGCTTGCCGACGAGGTCGTCGCGCGCCTGGACGAGATAGCCGTGCAGGATCTCCTTGTCACCCATCCCCCCAGCATCACCCCGGCCGCCCACAACGCCCCTGAGCCCTGGACCGTGGTCGACGGTCCCCGCCGCAGGGGAGTGCGACGCGGCGGGGCCGACGGGGTCGGCTCGGCGCGCCGGGTGGTTCTGGCGGTGGTTGTGGTGGATTCACCACAGCGGCGGCGCGGGCCTCGTCGGGCCGCCGGTCATCGCCGTCAGGCGAGCGATCCGCTCCTCCATCGGCGGGTGGGTCGAGAACAGCCTGGCCACACCGGCGCCCCGGAACGGGTTGGCGATCATCAGGTGCGACACGTCGACCAGCTTCTGGTCCTGCGGCAGCGGTCGCGCCCGTGTCCCGGCCTCCAGCTTGCGCAGGGCCGAGGCGAGCGCCTGCGGATCGCCGGTCAGCTTCGCACCGTCCTCGTCGGCGTCGAACTCGCGCGTGCGGCTGATCGCCAGCTGCACCATCGTCGCGGCCAGGGGGGCCAGGAAGACGAGCAGCAGGCCGCCGATCGGGTTGGCGTTGCGCCGGTCCCCGCCGCCGCCGAAGAAGAGCGCGAACTGCGCGACCGACGTGACGATGCCCGCGACCGCCGCCGCGACCGACGAGGTGAGGATGTCCCGGTTGTAGACGTGCATCAGCTCGTGGCCCAGCACACCCCGCAGCTCGCGCTCGTCGAGCAGCTGGAGGATTCCCTCGGTGCAGCACACGGCCGCGTGCTTCGGGCCACGGCCGGTGGCGAAGGCGTTCGGTGCGAGGGTCGGTGAGACGTAGAGCCGGGGCATGGGCTGACGCGCGGCCGTCGACAGCTCACGGACGATCCGGTACATCGCGGGCTGCTCCAGCTCGCTGACCGGGACCGCGTGCATGGCCCGGATGGCGATCTTGTCGCTGTTCCAGTAGCCGTAGGCGGTCGAGATCAGGCCGATCGCGGCGAACAGCGGCAGGTACTGCGGCCCGCGCCCGACGAGCCACCCGATGGCCAGCAGAAGGGCCCACAGCCCACCGAACAGTGCGGCGGTCTTCATGCCGTTGAAATGCTGGCGATGCATGTCGCTCCATCTCCCCCTCGTCCTGCACCGATGCAACGCATACGACGAGGTCACGGTTCCCGGCCGGCGCGAGGGCCGGTTTCCTGACGAATGCGGTGCCATTTACGCCCCAGACGACAGAAAAGCCGGAGGCGGCGAGGGGGTGGGGCGAGGGCGAGGGCGAGGGCGAGGGGTGGGGGCGAGAGAGGTGGGGTGGGGTGGGGCGAGAGAGAGGTGGGGCGGGGGTGGGGCGGGGTCAGGCGGTCGGGGCGGGCACCGGGCCGAGGCTGATGTCGAGCATCTCGTCGCGCGGGACCACCTTGATCCGCTCTCGTCCGACCAGCTCGCCGAGGGCGCGCTCGTGCGAGTCCAGCCGCAGCCAGCCCGCCCAGTCGGTGACGCGCACACCGCGGCCGGCGAGCAGCTCGTCGATCGAGGTCGGGTTGCGGTCGCTCGCCGTCGGCAGCGTCGGCGCGTCCTCGCGCAGGTGCGCGATCGTCTCGGCCGCGTCGGACTTCGTGTGGCCGATCAGCCCGACCGGCCCGCGCTTGATCCAGCCGGTGGTGTACAGGCCGGGTACGGGCGAGCCGTCCGGGCCGATCACCCTGCCCTCCCGGTTGGGGATGACGCCGCCGCCCTCGTCGAACGGCAGGCCGGGCAGCGGCGAGCCGAAGTACCCGACCGCCCGGTAGACCGCCTGCACCGGCCAGTCGGTCATCTGCCCGGTGCCGGTGACGTTGCCGTCGCCGTTGAGCGCGGTGCGCTCGGTGCGGATCCCGACCACCCGGCCGCCCTCGCCGAGCACCGCCACCGGCTTGTGCAGGAAGTGCAGGTGGATGCGACGGCTGGCGTGCCGGTCCTCGGGCTCCTTGAGCGTCCAGTCGGTCAGCGTGGTGACCACCTGCTTGGTCTGGTTCGACGAGTGGATCGCCGCCATCGAGCCGGCGTCGAAGTCGAAGTCCTCCGGGTGCACGACGACGTCGACGTCCGGCATGTGGCCCAGCTCGCGCAGCTCCAGGGGGGAGAACTTCACCTGCGCCGGTCCCCGGCGGGCGAACACGTGGACGTCGGTGACGGGGTTGGTCCGCAGGGTCTCGTAGACGTTGGCCGGCACGTCGGTCGGCAGCAGGTCCTGGGCGTGCTTGGACAGCATCCGCGACACGTCGAGGGCGACGTTGCCCGCGCCCAGCACGGCGACCTCGCGCGCCTCGAGCGGCCAGGACCGCGGCACGTCCGGGTGCCCGTCGTACCAGGAGACGAAGTCCGCAGCGCCGAACGAGCCGTCCAGGTCGATGCCCGGGATCGACAGGCCCGCGTCCCGGACCGCGCCGGTGGCGAAGACCACCGCGTCGTAGCGCTGCCGCAGGTCGTCCAGCGTGACGTCGGTGCCGTAGTCGACGCCGGCGAGCAGCCGGATGTCACCGCGGTCGAGCACCTTGTGCAGCGCGACGATGATCTGCTTGATCCGCGGATGGTCGGGCGCCACGCCGTACCGGACCAGGCCGAACGGCGCGGGCAGCCGCTCGATGAGGTCGATCCTCACGTCCTGGCCGGACCGGGCGAGGATGTCGGACGCGTAGATGCCGGCCGGGCCGGCTCCCACGACGGCCACGCGCAGGGGGGTGCTCACGACGACGACGGGCCTTTCGGACGAGGACGGGGCGCTCTGAGCAGTCTAGGCCGTGGGGTTCGGCGGGCCCCGCTGAACCCCATACCCTCGTCCGGTGCCCGACTCCGCGACCTCGCGCACGTCGGCCGGCCTGACCGCCGGCGTCGTCGCCTACGCCCTGTGGGGCGTCTTCCCGCTCTACTTCCCGCTGCTCGAGCCGGCGGGCCCGTTCGAGATCATCGCGCACCGGGTGGTGTGGTCGCTCGTGTTCTGCCTGCTCACGCTGGCGGTGAGCCGGTCCTGGCGGCGGTTCGCCGAGCTGTGGCGCAGCCCCCGCACGCTGACCCTGCTCGGGGTGGCCGCGGTGGTGCTGGCGGTCAACTGGACGGTCTACGTCTACGGCGTCAACTCCGGTCACGTCGTCGACGCCTCGCTCGGCTACTTCATCAACCCCCTGGTCACCGTGCTGCTCGCGGTCGCCTTCCTGCACGAGCGGCTGCGCCCGGTGCAGTGGGCGGCGCTCGGGCTGGGCACCGTCGCGGTGCTGGTCGTCGCCGCCGGTCACGGCGGTGTGCCGTGGATCGCCGTGGTGCTCGCGCTCTCCTTCGGGCTGTACGGGCTGATCAAGTCCCGCGTCGGCGCGCGGGTCGAGGCGGCGCCCGGGTTGGCGGTGGAGACGGCGCTGCTGACCCCCCTGGCCGGCGGGTACTGGCTGTGGCTCGAGCTGCACGGGACGTCGACGTTCGCGGCGTACGGGGGCTGGCACGCCGCAGCGCTCGCCTCCGCCGGCGTCGTCACAGCGGTGCCGCTGCTCCTGTTCAGCGCGGCCGCGCGGCGGCTGCCCCTGTCCGTCGTCGGCCTGATCCAGTACCTGACGCCCGTGCTGCAGTTCCTCATCGGCGTCGGGGTGCAGCACGAGGGGATGTCCCCGACGCGCTGGGCCGGGTTCGCGCTCGTCTGGATCGCGCTCGTCGTGCTGCTCGCCGACGGTGCCCGGCACCGACGGGTCCAGGTGCTCGAGGCGCGCGCCGCCGCGGAGGTCGCCGGCGCGTGACGTCGGCGCGAACGGGTGCTCCGTCCGCGCACCGGTTGCCCGAATGCGCGGACGCCGCCCGGCGGCGGGGGGACCGTCGGGCGGCGTCCTCGAGGTGGGTGGCGCTCAGGCCACCCGGATCATGGCCGCATCGTGGCGTTCGTCGGCAGCGCGACCGGGGCGGTGGGCACGGGCTTCGGCGCGGCGTTGTCGGGGTGCTTCACGTCACCGGCGGTGTCCCTGACCTGGTTCCGGACGTGCGCCTCCTGCGAGATCATCTGGCCGTCGACCCCACCGTCGCGGGCGTCCGCGGCGACGCTCTGGCCGAATGCGGCCGCGGAGGGCAGGTCGCTGGGCGAGGGCCGGGGGCTCTCGGTCGGCTCAGCGGTCGGGGTCTCGGTCGGCTCGGAGGTGAGCTCGGCCGTGGGGCTCTCGGTCGGCTCGGTGGTCGGGTCCGCGCTCACCGAGACGCTCGGCGTGGGGACGGAGTCGTTCGACGGCGCGGCCATGGCCGGCACGGCCGCCGCGGCTCCGACGACGCCGGCGGCGACGGCCAGCCCGACGGCCGCCTTGCCGGCAGTGCCGAGGCCCGCGATCTTCGCCAGGAGGGCGGCTGCGGTAGAGGTGCTCACGTTCTCTCCTTCGCTTCGGTCCACGGCTGGGCCGTGGTCTCCGGTCGGCGATCCAACGTCACCACCCGGGTCATCGCGGATCTCCCGGGAAGGGTTACGGCCTGGCTCAGATCCGTCGTCTCGACCGGATCAGCTCGGGGCGGACCTCGCCCTGACCGGCCGGCGCCCGGGTCAGCCCCGGATGGGGCTCGCCGCCGACTGGGCCGGCGCACCGTCGTGCGGGGCGCCGCCGGAGGCTGCTCCGGTCACCCGACGAGGCCGCGGACGCAGCAGGCGACGGCAACGGCACCGACGAGGGCCGCCAGCGGGCACGCCGGGCGGTTCCGCACCGGTTCCGGTCGTCCGGTCCGGTGCGGCGGACGGCTCGACGACCGGTGACCCGGTCCGCGCCTGTCCCGGAGGGGTGACCGGGTTCGCGCCACGGTCGTCGGGCCCTGTGCCGCGGTCGGTCGACCCGGTGGACGGGCGATCGGTGTCGCGGCCCGCGGCCCCCTGCACGCTGGCCGTCGGCGCGGGGGCGGGGACGACGGGCTGGCCCGAGATGAGGTGGCCGATGTCGGTCAGCGCGGTGCGCACCGGCACCTGGACGGCGTCGGGCACCGCCGGGATGGTGGCCGTGCCGGCCACGGCGGCCGCGGCGACGCCCGCACCGAGCAGGATCTTGCCGGCCAGGCCGAGCCCGGTTCCCCAGCGCGCCGCCCGCAGGGCACGCGTCCGGGTCATCGTCGGGCGCTCCCGGGTGGCGCCTTCGGCGGCTGGCAGGCCGTCCCGGAGCAGGGCCGCCAGGGCCGGGGTCGGTGCCGGCGCGGGCTCATCGGCCAGTGCGCGCATCCGGCTGAGGACCGAGGACAACGCCTCACTTCCGGGCACCGGAAGCCCAGCCAGCAGCTGTTCGTCGGCCCGCACGTCCTGGTTATCGTCGAAGAGGCTCACAGGGGCGCGGCCTCCCGCTCGATCCGGCGTCGCAGGGTGGCCAGGGCGCGCCGTTGGAGGGCCTTGACGGCGCCCTCGCTGCGCCCGACCACCGCTGCGACCTGCTCGACCGTCAGGTCGGCGACGACCCGCAGCGCCAGCACCTCCCGCTGCTCCTCGGTCAGTCCGGTCGAGCAGCGCGACCACCTCCTGCGAGCCGATCGCATCCAGCGCGCCCGCCTCGGCGCTCGGCACCGTGCGCTCGTCGTCGACCGGGTCGTAGGGGGTCACGGGCACCGAGCGGGACGCCCGCCGCCACTGGTCGGTCACCCTGTGGTGCGCGATGGTGAACACCCACGACCGGAACCCGGCCTGGTCGCCGGAGAACCGGTCGATGCCGGTGAACACGGAGAGGAAGACCTCGCTGGTCACGTCCTCGACGTCGGCGACGCCCTGCGCCCGGACGTACGCCGCCACCGGCCGGGACAGGTCACGGTAGAGCAGCGCGAACGCGTCCCCGGCGCCGGTGCGGGCCCGGGCCAGCACGTCGTCGAAGTCGTCCAGCACCGCACCAGCATGCCTGACCCAGCCGTGAACACCCATCCGCGAGGACCACCGGCCCGGGTCGGCCACCCCCGTGCGCCCTCCGCGAAACCGACCGTCGGCGGCGGCCCGGCCGCCTGGCACGCCCTACGGTGAGCCCATGTCGGAGCCGACACCGCAGATCGCAGCAGACCCGGACCACCACCCCCGACCAGCGCAGGAAGCCCCGGAGCGGTCGCACGAGGCGCGCTGGATGGCCGAGTCGTTCGGCGCCGATCCCGCGCGCTACGACCGGGCTCGGCCGCACTACCCGGACGCGCTGATCGCGCGGATCGTCGCCTTTTCGCCGGGCCGCGAGGTGCTCGACGTCGGCATCGGCACGGGCATCGTCGCCCGGCAGCTCGCCGCCGCCGGGTGCCGTGTCCTGGGCGTCGACGTCGACCGGCGGATGGCCGAGTTCGCCCGGAGCACGGGGCTGGCGGTCGAGGTCGCACCGTTCGAGCGCTGGGAGCCTGCGGGGCGGACGTTCGACGCCGTCGTCGCCGGCCAGACCTGGCACTGGGTGGACCCGGTCGCCGGGGCCGCGCAGGCGGCCGCAGTGCTGCGCCCCGGCGGCCGGTTCGCCGCGTTCTGGAACGTCGGCCGACCGCCGGACGAGCTCGCCGAGGCGTTCGCTGCGGTGTACCGCCGCGTCGTGCCCGAGGTGCCGATGCTCGGCCGCGTCGCGCCGCCGTCGGCGGGGTACGGCGTCTTCTACGACCGGACCACCGAGGGCCTGATCGCCGCGGGCGGGTTCGACCGGCCCGAGCCGTGGACCTTCCCGTGGCAACGGACGTACTCCCGGGACGAGTGGCTGGATCAGGTGCCGACCAGCGGTGGCCACAGCCGATTCCCGGTCGACCAGCTTGCGGCGCTCCTGGACGGCATCAGCAGCGCGATCGACCAGGCTGGCGGGTCGTTCGTCGTCCAGTACGAGACGATCGTGGCAACCGCCACGCGCGCGTCCTGAGCTCGCCGCCGGCGGGGGGCTCCGCGCCGACGCGTGGGCCTCGGCCTACGCCGTGCGGTCCACCAGGGCGTCGGCGAACTCGACCAGCGCGTCGCGGACCGGCCCGTCGGGCAGCGCGTCGAGCTCGGCGACGGCGGCCCGGGCCCGGGCCGACGCCTGGTGCCGTGTCTCGGCGACCACCGGGTGGACCCGCAGCGCGGCGACCGCCTCCGCCAGGGCGGCGTCCGACGACAGGTCGCCCTCGAGCCGCGCGACCAGTGCGCGGTCCTCCGGCGACGCCCCGGGCGCGGCGGCGAGCCGCCGCAGCAGCAGCACCGGCATCGTCGGCACTCCCTCGCGCAGGTCGGTGCCCGGCGTCTTGCCGGTGATCGACCCGTCCGAGACCAGGTCGATCACGTCGTCGGCCAGCTGGAACGCGACGCCGATCTTCTCCCCGAACCGACTGACCACCTCGACCACGTCGTCCGGGCAGCCGGACAGCATCGCGCCGAACCGCGCCGAGGTCGAGATGAGGGCCGCCGTCTTGTCTGCGAGCACCGACAGGTAGTGCGCCACCGGGTCGTCGCCCGGCTGGGGTCCCACCGTCTCGTGCAGCTGGCCGGTGCACAGCCGCAGGAACGTGTTGGCCTGGATGACGACCACCTCGTCGCCCAGGTGGGCGGCGAGCTTGGACGCCTGCGCGAACAGCAGGTCGCCGGCGAGGATCGCCACCGAGTTGCCCCACACCTCGTGCACGGCCGGCGCCCCGCGTCGCACGGGCGCGTCGTCCATGACGTCGTCGTGGTACAGCGAGGCCAGGTGGGTCAGCTCGACGACCGTCGCGGCGTCGACCACCTCCGGTGCGCCTGGCGTCGCACCGAGCTCGGCGGTGAGCAGCGTCAGCAGCGGCCGCAGCCGCTTGCCGCCGGCGTCCACAAGGTGCCGGCTCGTCCGCTCGATCAGGCCGTCCGATGACGCGACGGCGTCGCGGAGGCGCTCCTCGATCTGACCGAGCCGGTACGACAGCCGCTCGGCCATGGCCTCGTCACGCAGGCCGAAGGGAACGGAGGTCGTCACGGCACGAACCTATCCGACGAACGGTGACCGGGCCGGGCCGGGCTCGGGCCCGTCAGGGGAGGAACTTCGCGACGTTGCCGATCAGGTCGAGCACCGGCGTCGGGAACAGCCCGACGGCGAGGGTGAGGATCGCGCACACCGTGATCGCCACGGCGGCGAACCCCTCGGTGCGGACCACTGTGGTCGTCGTGCGGGTGGCGGTCCGGGCGGGCGCGGTGCGCTCGGCCACGGCGATCGCGGCGCCCGCGCCGACTGCGGCCGGCTCGGCCTCCCCCGCCGGCTCGGCCTCCCCCGCCGGCTCGGCCACGCCCGCCGACTCGGCCGGGACCGGCTCGCCGGACGCCTCCTGCTCCTGCTCCGGGGCGGGCGAGGCGACCTCGTCCTGAGGCTCGGTGAAGAACATCAGCACGATCACCCGGACGTAGAAGAACGCCGCCGCCGCCGACGCGAGCACGCCGACCAGCGCGAGCGGCCACGCGTCGCCTGCGACCGCGGCCGAGAACACGGCGAACTTCCCGATGAACCCGGCGGTCAGCGGGATGCCCGCGAACGACAGCAGGAACAGGGTGAACGTGCCGGCCAGCACCGGGTGCGCCCGGCCCAGCCCGGCCCACTGGGACAGCGCGGTCGCTTCGCCGACCACGGAGCCGTCCGCCGACTGCTCCCGGACCAGCGAGACGATGCCGAACGCCCCGACCGTCGCCGCGCCGTACGCCAGCAGGTAGATCAGCACGGCGGCGATGCCCCGCTGGTCCAGCGCCACGATGCCGGTGAGCAGGAAGCCCGCGTGGGCGATCGAGGAGTACGCGAGCAGCCGCTTGACGTCGTTCTGGACCAGGGCCGCAACGGTTCCGACCACCATCGTCGAGATCGCGACGATCCACAGCACCGGGTCGATGTCCCAGCGCATCCCGGGGAACACCGCGTAGACGACGCGGAGCAGCGCCCCGAAGGCGGCGACCTTGGTGCACGCGGCCATGAACGCCGTGATCGGCGTCGGGGCGCCCTGGTACACGTCCGGGGTCCACAGGTGGAACGGCACCGCCCCGGTCTTGAACAGCAGGCCGGCGAGCAGGAACAGCAGCCCGACGACGAGCAGCGAGTCCATCGAGGTCGGCGTGGCGGTGGCGGCGGTGATGTCGGAGAACCGCACCGAGCCGGCGTACCCGTAGAGCAGCGCGATGCCGAACAGGAACAGCGCGGAGGCGAAGGCACCGAGCAGGAAGTACTTCATCGACGCCTCCTGCGACAGCAGGCGGCGCCGGCGAGCGGTCCCGGTGAGCAGGTACAGCGGCAGCGAGAGCACCTCGAGCGCGACGAACAGCGTCAGCAGGTCGCCGGCGGCGGGGAAGGTCATCATCCCGCCGAGGGCGAACATCACCAGGGGGTAGACCTCGGTCTGAACCACGCCGGCGGCCCGCGCCTGCTCCTCGTACGCCGAGCCAGGAACGGCGGCCACCGAGGGTGCGAACGCGTCCTCGCCGCCCTCGGTGCGGTCGGCGACGAGCAGCACGGAGAGCAGCCCGAGGGTCGCGAGGATGCCCCAGGCGACCAGGGTCGGGCCGTCGACGAGCACGGACCCGCCGAGCACCGAGGTGCCACCGGTGTCCTTGACCCCGCGCCACAGCGCGGCCACCGCGACCACCGCGGCGACCGGCGCGACGATCGCCAGCGCCACCTGCGTGCTGCGGCGGAACCGGGCCGGCACGAACGCCTCGACGAGCACGCCCACGACGCCCGCGCCGAGCACGATGACGACCGGGGCGATGGCGGACCATGCGACGTGCGGCGCGACGAAGGCGGCGATCACTGCGCGCTCCCCTGGGCGACGGCGGGCGCATCGGTGACGCCCACCTGATCGATGGTCACCTGGGCCGGCGGGCGGACCAGGTTCAGCGCCGGGCCGGGCACGAACCCGAGCACCAGCATGACGACGAGCAGCGGCCCGATCACCCAGCGCTCCCGCGCGGAGGCGTCCGGCAGCGACTCCAGGCCGGCCCGGACCGGACCGGTGAACGCGCGCTGGTAGAGCCACAGGATGTACACGGCCGCCAGCACCACGCCGAACGTGGCGAGAACCGCCGCGGCCGGCTGGGTGGCGAACGAGCCGACCAGCACGAGGAACTCGCTGACGAACGGCGAGAGCCCGGGCAGCGCCAGCGCGGACAGGCCGACGACGAGGAACAGGCCCGCGAGCACCGGGACCACCCGTTGCAGCCCGCCGAAGGCGTCCACCCGCGCCGACCCACGCCGGGCGGCGAGGAAGCCGACGAGCAGGAACAGCGCCCCGGTCGAGAACCCGTGGTTGACCATGTAGAACGACGACCCGGAGATGGAGGTCGAGGTGAACGCGAAGATCCCCAGCACGATGAACCCGAAGTGGGACACCGAGGTGTACGCCACGAGCCGGTACATGTCCTGCTGGCCGATCGCCAGCAGCGCGCCGTAGAGGATCGAGACCACGGCCAGCACGATGACCACCGGCGCGGCCCAGCGCGACGCGTGCGGGAACAGCGGCAGGCAGAGCGTGAGCATCCCGAAGGTGCCGACCTTGTCCAGCACGCCGACCAGCAGCGTGGACGTGCCGGCGGGCGCCTGCTCCGCGGCGTCGGGCAGCCAGGTGTGCAGGGGGAACATCGGCGCCTTGATCGCGAACGCGACGAAGAAGGACAGGAACAGCCACTTCTCCAGCGTCGGGTCGAGCGCCACGCCGGTCAGCTTGTCCAGCAGGAACCCGTCGGGGCCGCCCGGTCCATGGGTGTACAGGGCGATCACGCCGATGAGCATGATCAGCCCGCCGGCCAGCGAGTAGAGCAGGAACTTCACCGCTGCGTACCGGCGCCGGGCCCCGCCGAACCCGCCGATCATGAAGTAGACCGGGATCAGCATCGCCTCGAAGACCAGGTAGAACAGGAACAGGTCACGCGCCGCGAACACCGCGACGATGAACGCCTGGAGCAGCAGGACGAGCGCGAGGTACTGGCGCAGCCGGTCGGTCGCGACGGTCGCGCTGCCCTGCTCGCGCCAGGCGGCGAGCACGACGAGCGGCACGAGCAGCGCCGACATCGCGATCAGCACCAGGCCGACGCCGTTGACCCCGACCGCGTAGGACACCCCGAACGCCGCGATCCAGGTGTGCGTCTCGGTCAGCTGGTAGCGGCCGGCGTCGCCGGTGTCGAACGCGACCACCGTCAGCGCGGTCAGGACGAGCTCGACCAGGGCGAACGCCAGGGCGATCTCCCGGGTGCGGCGCGGGCCCGGGACCGGCGTGTCGGCGGAGTACGCGGCCGTGCCGGCCGGCACCGGACGGGGCAGCGCCCAGAGGACGACCGCCCCGACGAGGGGCAGCACGATGAGCGTGGTGAGCCACGGGAACGAGGACATCGGTGCGGTCTTCTCCTCAGCTGCCCAGGGCCAGCACGACGACGACGAGCACGACGAGACCGAGGGTCATCGTCGCGGCGTAGGTACGGACGTGGCCGGTCTGGACCTTGCGGGCGACGTCGCCGAGCGCGACCGTCGACTTGGCGATGCCGGACACGGCGCCGTCGACGACCGCCCGGTCCGCGTACACGAGCGAGCCGGTGAGCATCCGCCCCGGCACGACGAGCGCTGCGTCGTTGACGACGTCCTGGTAGAGGTCCTTGCGGGCGGCCTGGGTCACCAGCGTGCCGATCGGCGGCGTGGCGGGCACCTCGGCGACCGCGTACTGCCGCCAGGCCAGCGCCGCTCCAGCGACGACGAGCACCAGGGACAGGGTGACCAGGAGCCAGGTCGGGAGCACCGCGGCGCCCTCGCCCCGCGGCCCCGTCACCGGCTCGAGCCAGCCGGTGAACCGGTTTCCGGCGGCGAGGAACCAGCCGAGGCCGACCGAGCCGATCGCCAGGATGACCATCGGCACCGTCATCAGCGCCGGCGCCTCGTGCGGGTGCTGGTGCGAGCCGTCGGCCTTCGTCGTCCAGCGCCGCTTGCCCTCGAACGTCATGAAGAACAGCCGCGACATGTAGAACGAGGTGATCCCGGCACCGATCAGAGCGACCAGGCCGAACACCCACGCCCGCCAGGTCTGGCCGTCCTGCGGGACGAACGCGGCCTCGATGATGGGGTCCTTCGACCAGAAGCCGGAGAACGGCACCACGCCGAGGATGGCCAGCCAGCCGGCCATGACGGTGAAGTAGGTCGTCTTCATCGTCCGGCCCAGACCGCCGAAGTTCCGCATGTCCGTCTGGTCGTCCATCGCGTGCATCACCGACCCGGCGCCGAGGAACAGCCCGGCCTTGAAGAAGCCGTGCGTCACCAGGTGCAGGATCGCGAACGCGTAGCCGATCGGGCCGAGGCCGGCGGCCAGCATCATGTAGCCGATCTGGGACATCGTCGAGGCGGCGAGCGCCTTCTTGATGTCGTCCTTGGCGCAGCCGACGATCGCGCCGAACAGGAGGCTGATCGCACCGACGATCGTCACGACGAGCCGGGCGTCCGGCGCCGCGGAGAAGATCGCGTTGCTCCGCACGACGAGGTACACCCCGGCGGTGACCATCGTCGCCGCGTGGATCAGCGCGGACACCGGGGTCGGGCCGGCCATCGCGTCGCCGAGCCAGGACTGCAGCGGGAACTGCGCCGACTTGCCGCACGCCGCGAGCAGCAGCATGAGGCCGATCGCGGTGAGCACACCGGGGCTCAGCGCGCCGGACGTGGCCGCCGCGTCGACCGAGCGGAAGTCCAGCGCACCGACGTGGGAGAACAGCAGGCCCATCGCGATGATCAGGCCGATGTCGCCGATCCGGTTGGCGACGAACGCCTTCTTCGCCGCGGCCGCGTACACCGGGTTGTAGTTCCAGAACCCGATGAGCAGGTAGGAGGCCAGCCCGACGCCTTCCCAGCCGACGAACAGCAGCAGGTACGAGTCGGCCAGGACGAGGAGCAGCATCGCCGCGACGAACAGGTTCATGTAGGCGAAGAACCGCCGCCGGTCCTTGTCGTGCTCCATGTAGGCCACGGAGTAGACGTGGATCAGGGTGCCGACGAAGGTCACCAGCAGGACGAACGTCAGCGACAACGGGTCGATCCGCAGCCCGGCGGACAGGTGCAGGGCGCCGGCGTCGATCCAGTCGAACAGCCGCAGGTCGAGCACGCGCTGGTCGGCGGGCCGCCCGGTGAGGTTGACCAGCTCGGAGGCGGCGACGACGAAGCCGACGGCCGGCGCCAGCACGCCCAGCCAGTGACCCCACCGGTCGGCGCGTCGGCCGACCAGGAGCAGGATGGCGGCCGAGAGCAGCGGCAGGCCGACCAGGGCGGGGGCGAGGGCGAGGACGCCGCCGTGGACCGGCAGCACGGTCGCCGGGCCGATCTGGGCGGACGGGACGGTGGACGCCAGGCCCGCCGCCAGGGCAGTCAGTGTGTGCACGCGCTGTCCCTCAGCCCTTCAGCAGGTTGATGTCGTCGACCGACGCCGAGCGCCTGGTCCGGAAGATCGTGATGATGATCGCGAGCCCGATGACCACCTCGGCGGCGGCCACCACCATGACGAAGAACGCCAGGACCTGGCCGGTGAGGTTGCCGTGCATCCGGCTGAAGGTCACCAGCAGGAGGTTGGTCGCGTTGAGCATCAGCTCGACGCCCATGAACACGATGATCGCGTTGCGCCGGACGAGCACGGTCGTCGCCCCGATCGCGAACAGGATCGCCGCGAGCACCAGGTAGTGGGTGAGGGTCACGACTGCTCCTTCGCTCCGGCCGGGTCGGCCGCGTCGCCCAGCACCGGCGTCTGCGGGGGTGCCGTCAGGTCGTCGGACCCGCCGTGCGCCCACTGGCCGGCCAGCACCCGGTCGATCCGGGCGGCGTACTCCTGCGCGTCGGCCTCCTGGCCGCGCACCCGCAGCACCCGGGACACCGAGGCCTCGATCGGCTGGCCGTCCGGGCCGAGCGCCGGCACGTCCATCGCGTTGTGCCGGGCGTACACCCCGGGCGCCGGCTTGCCGGACACGGTGCCCGCCTTGACCCGGGCCTCGGACCGCTCGCGCTGCGTCACGCGCGGGGTCAGCCGCCGCCGGTGGGTCAGCGCGACCGCGCCGACCGCCGCGGTGATGAGCAGCGCACCGACGATCTCGAACGCGAACGCGTAGCTGCCGAACACCAGGCGGGCCAGGGCGACCGGGTTGGAGTCGGCGTTGGCCTCCACCAGGCCGGTCGCGGGACCGTAGTGTGCGCGGCCGAGCACCCCGACCAGCACGACGACGAGCCCGAGGCCGCCGAGGACCGCGAGCACCCGTTGGCCGCGCAGCGACTCGGTTCGCGTGTCCGACGCGTCGACGCCGACCAGCATGAGGACGAAGAGGAACAGCATCATCACGGCGCCGGTGTAGACGACCACCTGGACCACCCCGAGGAACGAGGCGTCCTGGGCGACGTACAGGAAGGCCAGCCCGATCATGACGACGACCAGCGAGAGCGCGGCGTGCACGGCCTTGCGGGCGAACAGCAGCCCGCAGGCGGCGAGGACCATGACGACGGCGAGGACCCAGAACAGGATCGCCTCGCCGGTGGTCGTCGTGCCGGCCGGGGTGAGGGAACCGGTGAGCGAGCCGAGCAGGTTCACAGCACCCGCCGCCCCTGCTTGGTCGCGGCCGCGGTGATGTCCGCCTGCGCCTGTGCCGTGGCGCCGCGCGGCGCCGGGGGCATCCCGGCTGCGACGTTGACCGGCAGCGACGGGTCGTCCGGCCGGCGCTCGGCGACCCACGCCTCCTGCTCGGGCGTGGCACCTGTGACGGCCCCGCGGTAGTAGTCGGTGTCCGTGGTGCCCTCCACCATGGGGTGCGGGGTCGACAGCTGGCCCGAACGCAGCGGCGCGAGCAGGTCCTGCTTCTCCCAGATCAGCCCGGCCCGGGTCGGGCCGGCCAGCTCGTAGTCGTTCGTCATCGTCAGCGCCCGCGTCGGGCAGGCCTCGATGCACAGACCGCACAGGATGCAGCGCAGGTAGTTGATCTGGTAGACGCGGCCGTACCGCTCCCCGGGCGCGTACTGCTCGTCCGGGGTGTTGTCGTCGGCCTCGACGTAGATCGCGTCCGCCGGGCAGGCCCACGCGCACAGCTCGCAGCCGATGCACTTCTCCAGGCCGTCGGCGTACCGGTTGAGCTGGTGCCGGCCGTGGAACCGCGGCTTCGGCGGCACCTTCTCGGTCGGGTACTCCTCGGTGACGGTCTTGGCGAAGAAGTTCGACAGCGTCACGCCGAACCCGGCGGCCGGGGCGAGCAGCTCGCCGAGACCGGTGGGCTTCGGCATCCGCGACCGGTACGGCCGCGGCGCGGGCGGCTGGGCCTTGGGCTGGACCACCGGGGCGGGGGTCGCGGTCCAGGCGACCTCGCCGGCGGCCGGTCCGGTGGGCTTGTCGGTGGGCTCGTCGGTGGGCTCGTCAGCCACGGGGCGCCTCCTCGGTGGGGGTCGAACCGGACGCGATCTCCGCCGGCCCTTCGGCGACCACGGTGGCCAGCCTCCGAGCGGCACGCGGCGACGGCGGGAGCACCTGGCCGGGCAACGGCGGCACCGGGAAGCCGTCGGCGAAGGCGTCGAGCACCTCTGGCCGATCTCGCTCGCCGGTGTCCGGCGTCTTGGTCTCCGGGACGAGGAACGAGACGGCCGAACGCGACGAGCACCACCACCGCCAGCACGATGAGCAGCGTGCGCAGGTCGAGGTGGCCGAACTGGCGCACGCCCTGCACCACGGACACCGCGACCAGCCAGACCAGGGCCGACGGGATGAGCACCTTCCAGCCCAGCTTCATGAACTGGTCGTACCGGAACCGCAGCAGCGTGCCGCGGACCCAGACGAAGAAGAACATCACCAGCCACACCTTGACGACGAACCAGGCCAGCGGCCAGTAGCCCTGGTTGAAGTAGCCGGCGCCGATCGCGCTGATCGGCCACGGGGCACGCCAGCCGCCGAGGAACAGGGTCGTCGCCACCGCCGACACGTTGAGCATGTTGATGTACTCGGCGAGGAAGAACCAGGCGAACTTCATCGAGGAGTACTCGGTGGTGTAGCCGCCGACGAGCTCGCCCTCGGCCTCCGGCAGGTCGAACGGCAGCCGGTTGGTCTCACCGACCATCGAGATGACGTAGATGACGAACGCCGGCAGCAGCGGCAGGAACCACCAGAACCGGGTCTGCGAGTCGACGATCTGGCTGGTCGACATCGACCCCGCCAGCAGGAACACGCTGACCAGCGACAGCCCCATCGCCAGCTCGTAGCTGATCACCTGGGCGGTGGAGCGGACCGAGCCGAGCAGGGGGTAGGTGGAGCCGGACGCCCAGCCGCCGAGCACGATGCCGTACACGCCGACCGAGGTGCAGGCCAGGATGTACAGCACCGCGACCGGGAAGTCGGTCAGCTGCAGCGGGGTGTGCACGCCGAAGAAGTTCACCTGCGGGCCCATCGGGATCACCGCGTACGTCAGCAACGCGCAGAACACCGAGATCATCGGTGCCACCAGGTAGACCAGCAGGTCGGCCGCGCGGACGTTGATGTCCTCCTTGAACAGCAGCTTCATCGCGTCGGCGAGGGACTGCAGCAACCCGAACGGGCCGTGCACGTTCGGTCCCGGGCGCAGCTGCATCCGGCCGACGACCCGCCGCTCGAACCAGATCGCGATGAGCACGCTGACCAGCAGGAACACGACGATCAGCACGGCCTTGACCAGCCAGACCCACCACTGGTCGTGGCTGAAGTCGGCCACCACCGGGCTGCCGGCGGCAACGAGCGCGAGGTTCATGCCGTGAACTCCTCGTCGTCGGACCCGGCCGGCTGGGCAGTGGCCAGGCGTACCACGTCACCGGCATCGGCATGCAGCGTGCCACGCACCGCGCAGTCGGCGGCGTTGGTCGGCAGCCACACGACGCGGTCCGGCATCTCGGTGACCAGCACCGGCAGGGTCACCGTCCCGGCGTCCGTCGACACCGTCAGCCGGTCGCCGTCGGTCACGCCGACCGCCTCGGCCGTCGCCGCGGACACCCGCGCGACGGACCGCTTCGCGGTGCCGGCCAGGAACGGCTCGCCGCCCTGGAGCCGGCCGGCGTCGAGCAGCAGGTGCCACGTGGCCAGCACGGCCTGGGCGCCGTCCACCGCCGGCGGTTCGCTCCGGGCCTGGTCCGGAGCCGCGACCCGCGCACCGTCCCAGCCACCGAGCTGGTCGAGCTCGTCGTGCACCGCGGCCAGCGTGGGCAGGCCGAGCGAGCCGCCGAGGGCGTCGGCCAGGGAGTCCAGGACCCGGGCGTCGGGCAGCGCGGTGCTCACCAGGGCCTGCGCGAAGGGCCGGGGACGGCCCTCCCAGGTGACGAACGTGCCCGGCTTCTCGGTCGGCGGAGCGACCGGCAGCACCACGTCGGCGCGCTGGGTCACCTCGGAGGGCAGCACCTCGAGCGCGACCACGAACGCGCGGTCGAGCGCCCGGCGGGCCAGCTCGGGATCGGGCAGGTCGGCCACCTCCAGGCCGCCGACGACCAGCGCGCCGATCTCGCCGGCCGCTGCTGCCTCGAGGATCGCCGTCAGGTCGCGACCGGGGGCCGCGGGCAAGGACTCGATGCCCCAGACGGCGGCGATGTCCACCCGCGCCGCAGTGTCCTCGACCGGCCGGCCGCCGGGTAGCAGGCCCGGCAACGTCCCGGCCTCGACCGCGCCGCGCTCCCCGGCCCGTCGCGGGACCCAGGCCAGCCGGGCGCCGGTACGGGCCGCCAGGCGCAGAGCAGCCGAGAGGGCACCCGGGGTGGTGGCGGCACGCTCGCCGACGAGGATGACCGCGCCGGGCTTGGCCAGCTCAGCGGCCGCCGCGCCCAGCACGTCGTCGGCGCGGCCGGCGCCGTCGGCGATGCTGTCGAGGATCTCGGCCTCGGTGCCCGGGGCGGCCGGGATCAGCGTCCCGTCGAGCCGCTGCACGCCGCGCGACGCGAACGGCGCCACCGAGAACAGCCGGCCCCCGCGCTTGCGCAGGCCCTGGCGCAGCCGGAGGAACAGGATGCCGCCCTCGTCCTCGGGCTCCAGCGCGACGAGGAGCACGGCCGGGGCGACGTCGAGGTCGGCGAACGTGACGTCGAGCGTGCGTCCGGCCACGTGGTGGGCGAGGAACGCCGCCTCCTCGGCCGAGTGCGGCCGGGCCCGGTGGTCCACGTCGTTGGTGTGCAGGGCCACCCGGGCGAACTTGGCGTACGCGTAGGCGTCCTCCAGGGTGAGCCTGCCGCCGGGCAGCACCCCCGCGCCGCCCTGCTCCAGGGCCGCGGTCAGGCCGGCGGCCGCGGTGTCCAGCGCCTCGGCCCAGCTGACCGGCACCATCTCGTCGCCCTCGCGCACCGTCGGCGCGGTCAGACGCTCCGGCGCGGCCTGCCACGGGAAGGCGAACCGGTCCTTGTCGGTGACGAACTCGCTGTTCACCGCCGGGTCGTTCCCGGACAGGCGACGCAGGACGACCCCGCGCCGGTGGTCGATCCGGATCGCCGAGCCCTGCGCGTCGTGCTCCGCGACCGACGGGGTCGAGACCAGGTCGAACGGGCGGCTGCGGAACCGGTAGGCCGCGCTGGTCAGCGCGCCGACCGGGCAGATCTGCACGGTGTTCCCGGAGAAGTACGACGCGAACGGCCGACCCGCGACGTCCAGGCTGGTCTCGCCCACCGGCACGTCCCCGGCGATGCCGAGGACCTGGGTGTCGAACGGTCCGATCTGCTGGCGCGCACCGCGCATCTGCAGGTCGATCCACGGGTCGCCGGCGATCTCCTCGGAGAACCGGGTGCACCGCTGGCACAGGATGCACCGTTCACGGTCGAGCAGGATCTGGGTGGAGATGGCGAGCGGCTTGGCGAAGGTCCGCTTCTCGTCGACGAACCGGCTGGTCGCGCGGCCGTTGCTCATCGCCTGGTTCTGCAGGGGGCACTCGCCGCCCTTGTCGCAGACCGGGCAGTCCAGCGGGTGGTTGATGAGCAGCATCTCCATCACGCCGTGCTGGGCCTTGTCGGCCTCGGCGGACGTCCGCTGCGTCTTGACCTGCATGCCCGGCGTGGCCTCGAGGGTGCACGAGGCCTGCGGCTTGGGCATCTTGGCCAGCTGGTCGCCGCGCGGGGCCCACACCTCGACCAGGCACTGCCGGCAGGCGCCGGCGGGGGCGAGCAGCGGGTGGTCGCAGAACCGCGGGATCTGGATGCCCAGCTGCTCGGCGGCCCGGATGACGAGCGTGCCCTTGGGCACGGTGGTCTCGATGCCGTCGATGGTGAACGTCACCGTCGCGGCCGGCTCGGGGACGGGCACCGGGGGCGCCGGAGGGACCAGCGGTGCGGCCGCCGACGTGCGCGGGGTCGTCACGGTCATCAGTGCACCCC
Source organism: uncultured Actinomycetota bacterium (assembly GCA_963769855.1). Lineage (GTDB taxonomy): Bacteria > Actinomycetota > Actinomycetes > Actinomycetales > Cellulomonadaceae > Cellulomonas. The sequence continues at coordinate 257,742 of CAVYNN010000008.1, read as the reverse complement.
CGCGAGGGCCGCGGTGCGCCGCGGCGTGTAGTGGAACAACGAGCTCTTCTCGGGCGGGAACAGGACGTCGGCCGGCGTGTGCAGGCCCGCCTCGAACTCGTCCCGGAAGTACTGCAGGCCGGACTGCACCGGGCTGACCGCGCCGTCACCGAGCGGGCAGAACGCGCGGCCGAGGATGTTGTCCGACACGTCGGACAGCACCTCGAGGTCGCCCGGCTCCCCCTGGCCCGCCTCGAGCCGCTTGAGCACGGCGACCAGCCAGTAGGTGCCCTCACGGCACGGCGTGCACTTGCCGCACGACTCGTGCTTGTAGAACTCCAGCCAGCGCGTCACGGCGCGGACCACCGACACGGTCTCGTCGAAGATCTGCAGCGCGCGCGTGCCGAGCATCGAGCCCGCCTTGCTGACCGACTCGAAGTCCAGCGGCACGTCGAGGTGCTCGGCAGTGAAGATCGGGGTCGACGAGCCGCCGGGCGTCCAGAACTTCAGCTGGTGGCCCTTGCGGACGCCGCCCGCCATGTCGAGCAGCTCACGCAGCGTGATGCCGAGCGGCGCCTCGTACTGGCCGGGTCGCTCGACGTGGCCGGTCAGGCTGAAGAAGCCGAAGCCCTGCGAGCGCTCGGTGCCCATCGCGGAGAACCACGACGCGCCGCCGCGCAGGATGCTCGGGACGGAGGCGATCGTCTCGACGTTGTTCACCACCGTCGGCCGCGCGTACAGACCGGCAACGGCCGGGAACGGCGGCTTGAGCCGCGGCTGGCCGCGAAGCCCCTCGAGCGAGTCGAGCAGCGCCGTCTCCTCGCCGCAGATGTAGGCGCCGGCACCGGCGTGCACCGTCACCTCGAGGTCGAAGCCGGTGCCGAGGACGTTCTGGCCGAGGTAGCCCGCGGCGTAGGCCTCGGCGACCGCCTGTTGCAGCCGGCGGGTCGCGTGCAGCACCTCGCCCCGGATGTAGACGAAGGCGTGGTGGCAGCCGATCGCGAACGACGTGATCGCGATGCCCTCGATGAGGGACTGCGGGTTCGCCATGATCAGCGGGATGTCCTTGCAGGTACCCGGCTCGGACTCGTCGGCGTTGACCACGAGGTAGCGCGGCCCGCCGTCGGGCGCGGGCAGGAAGCTCCACTTCATGCCGGCCGGGAAGCCGGCGCCGCCCCGGCCGCGCAGGCCGGAGTCCTTGACCATCGTGACGATGTCGGCTGGCTGCATGGTCAGCGCCTTGCGCAGGCCCCGGTAGCCGCCGGTGGCCTCGTACGACGACAGGCTCCATGAGTAGTCGTCGTCCCAGTGCGCCGAGAGCACCGGCGTGAGCGTCGTCGTCACTTGGCCTCCTTCCTACCCTCCGCTGTGTCCGAGCGGATTGCGCCCGGGGGCGCAATCCGCTCGGACGCACGGGGTTCGTTGTCGTCGTCGCCGTAGGGGGCGGCGGTCCAGCCGTGGTCGTGGGCGACTCGCAGGCCGGCAAGTGTCGCGGCACCGGCCCGGCCGCCCTCGTCGGCCCGGCCGTCCGGGAATCCGGCGAGCACGCGGCTCATCTGCGTGAACGTCACCACGGTGTCCGCACCGCGGCTGGGCACCACCGGCGTGCCGGCGCGCAGGTCGTCGGTCAGCCGGGCGGCCGAGGCCGGGGTCTGGTTGTCGAAGAACTCCCAGTTGACCATGACGACCGGGGCGTAGTCGCAGGCGGCGTTGCACTCGACGCGCTCGAGGGTGATCGCGCCGTCCGCGGTGGTCTCGTCGTTGCCGATCCCCAGGTGCTCGACGAGCTCCTCCCAGATCGCGTCGCCGCCCATGATCGCGCACAGCGCGGTGGTGCACACGCCCACCGTGTACCGGCCGTTGGGGTGCCGCTTGTACTGCGTGTAGAACGTCGCCACGGCGCTGACCTCGGGCATCGTCAAGCCCAGCACCTCGGCGGCGAAGGCGATGCCGCGCGGGGAGACGTAGCCGTCCTCGGCCTGCACCAGGTGCAGGATCGGCAGCAGCGCCGACCGCTGCTGCGGGTAGCGCGCCACGATCAGCGCGGCGTCGGCGGCCAGACGCTCGCGCGTCGCGTCGTCGTACCCCGTGGCGTGGGTCTGGCCCAGGGTCCGCGGCACCGGCTGGTCCATTGGCGGGGTCGGGATCGGCTCGGTCATCAGCGGTCCACGCCTCCCAGCACGGGATCGATCGAGGCGACCGCGGCCACGACGTCGGCGAGGTTGCCGCCCTCGCACATCACCGAGACCGCCTGCAGGTTGTTGAACGAGGGATCACGGAAGTGCGCCCGGTACGGCCGCGTGCCCCCGTCGGACACCACGTGCACGCCGAGCACGCCGCGCGGGTGCTCGACCTCCTGCCACGCCTGGCCGGCCGGGACCCGGAAGCCCTCGGTGACCAGCTTGAAGTGGTGGATCAGGGCCTCCATCGAGGTGCCCATGATGTCCTTGATGTGGTCCAGGCTGTTGCCCTGCCCGTCCGGGCCGACGGCCAGCTGGGCGGGCCAGGCGATCTTCTTGTCGGCGACCATGACCCCGGCGTTCGGGCCGAGCGCGGTCAGCCGGTCCAGGCACTGCTCGACGATGTGCACCGACTGCCACGCCTCCTCGAACCGGACCACCATCCGGTCCCACGCGTCGGCGCCGGTGGCGGTCGGCACGTCGAAGTCGTAGGTCTCATACCCGCAGTACGGGTTGGCCTTGCGCACGTCGTAGGGCAGGCCGGCCGAGCGGAGGATCGGGCCGGTCATCCCCAGGGCCATGCAGCCGGCGAGGTTGAGGTGGGCGACGCCCTGGTAGCGCAGCTTGAGGATCGGGTTGGCCAGCATGAGCTTCTGCAGGTCGCCGAGGAACTTCCGCACGCCGACGAGCGCCTCGCGCACCGCGTCGACGCCGCCCGGCGGCAGGTCCTGGACCACGCCGCCCGGCCGGATGTACGCGTGGTTCATCCGCAGCCCGGTGACCATCTCGAAGATCTGCAGGATGTGCTCCCGGCCCTGGAAGGCCAGCTCCATGATCGTCGTCGCGCCCAGCTCGTTGCCGCCGGTGCCCAGGCAGATGAAGTGCGAGCTGATCCGGTTGAGCTCCATCATCAGCACCCGGATGACGGACGCCTTCTCCGGCACGTCGTCGGTGATGCCGAGCAGCTTCTCCACGGCCAGGCAGTAGCCGGCCTCCTGGAACAGCGGGGCGACGTAGTCCATCCGGGTGCAGAAGGTCACGCCCTGGGTCCAGGTGCGGTACTCCATGTTCTTCTCGATGCCGGTGTGCAGGTAGCCGATGCCCGCGCGGGCCTCGGTCACCGTCTCGCCCTCGATCTCGAGCATCAGCCGGAGCACGCCGTGCGTGGACGGGTGCTGCGGGCCCATGTTGACGACGATCCGCTCCTCGCCGAGGCGGGCCGCCTCCTCGGCGATCGTCGACCAGTCGCCGCCGGACGCCTCGAAGCTGGGGACGCCGGCCGTGGTCTCGTCGTCGGCCACCGGTCGGGTGGCGTGCAGGTTGCTCATCAGGAGTACGACCTCCGCTGGTCCGGGGGCGGCACGGTGGCGCCCTTGTACTCCACCGGGATGCCGCCGAGCGGGTAGTCCTTGCGCTGCGGGTGGCCCGGCCAGTCGTCGGGCATCTCGATCCGCGCCAGGCCGGGGTGCCCGTCGAAGACGATGCCGAAGAAGTCCCAGGTCTCGCGCTCGTGCCAGTCGTTGGTCGGGTAGACCCCGACGGTCGACGGGATGTGCGGGTCGTCGTCCGGCGCGGTGACCTCGACCCGCAGCCGCCGCCCGTGCGTCACCGACACCAGGTGGTACACGGCGTGCAGCTCGCGGCCGGTCTGGTGCGGGTAGTGCACGCCGCTGACGCCCATGCTCAGCTCGAACCGCAGGTCCTGGTCGTCGCGCAGCGCCTGGGCCACCTCGACCAGGTGCTCCCGGGCGACGTTCAGGGTCAGCTCTCCGCGGTCGACGACGACGGACTCGACCGCTGCGCCGAAGCCCGTCCCGGACTCGTCGAGCACCTCGGCCAGCACGTCGACGACCTCGTCGAACCAGCCGCCGTAGGGCCGCTCGCTGGGACCGGGCAGCGCCACGGCGACGACCAGCCCGCCGTAGCCGGAGGTGTCGCCCGAGCCGTTGGCACCGAACATGCCGTCGCGGACACCGATCACCGGCAGCGGCACGGGGCCGGCCAGGGTGTGCTCGCCCGCGGCGTTCTGCCCGGCTGCCTCGAGCGCGGTCTCGCTGGTCGCCTGCGCGGCCGCCGCGGCCGGTGTGGTCGCCTCCCCCGGCTTGACCGTCGCGGCGACGTCGGCCTTCTCGCCGGTCGGCGGCTTCTTCTCCGGGGGCGTCATCGCAGCAGGCCCGTCATGTGCGAGGTGGGTGTGGCCTCGAGCGCTGCCTGCTCGGCGGCAGCCGCGGCCTCCCGGCGGTCCACGCCGAGCGGCGAGTGCTGGATCTGGTCGTGCAGCGCGAGGATCGCGTGCAGCAGCATCTCAGGTCGCGGCGGGCAGCCGGGCAGGTAGATGTCCACCGGCACCACGTGGTCCACGCCCTGCACCACGGCGTAGTTGTTGAACATGCCGCCGCTGCTGGCGCAGACACCCATCGACAGCACCCACTTGGGCTCGGGCATCTGGTCGTAGACCTGGCGCACGATCGGCGCCATCTTCTGGCTGACCCGGCCGGCGACGATCATCAGGTCGGACTGGCGCGGCGAGGCCCGGAACACCTCCATGCCGATCCGGGAGATGTCGAACCGCGGCCCACCGGTCGCCATCATCTCGATCGCGCAGCACGCCAGGCCGAACGTCACCGGCCACAGCGACGCCTTGCGGAAGTAGCCGACGAGGCCTTCGACCGTCGTCAGCAGGATCCCCGAAGGGGCGCTCTCCTCGAGCCCCATGTCAGGCCTCCTCCCTCGTCGTCGTCCTGGTCAGTCCCACTCCAGCCCCCCGCGGCGCCACTCGTAGACGAACGGCACCGTGATGAGCAGCAGGAAGCCGAGCATCGCGACCAGCCCGAACAGGGCGAGCTCGCCGAAGTCGACCGCCCACGGGTAGAGGAACACGATCTCGATGTCGAAGACGATGAACGTCATCGCCACCAGGTAGTACTTGATCGGGAACCGGCCGCCGCCGATGGCGTGCGGGGTGGGCTGGATGCCGCACTCGTACGCCTCGAGCTTGGCGCGGTTGTACCGGCGGGGGCCGAGGATCGCCGAGGCGCCGACCCCGCCGAGGGCCATCACGCCGGCGATGCCCATCATCCACAGCAGCGGGACGTACGGGTTGGTCATCGGGACCTCCTCCAGGGACAACCGATCATGGCGAGGCTCATGCCCGGGGCACCATCTTCGTCAAGGCGGAGATGACCCGGTCGAACACGTCCCCGCCCCGCGGCTCGTAGCAGTCGGCGAGCAGCTTGTGGGTGAAGCGCATGACGAGCGGCCGGGGTAGACCGTAGCGCGTGCAGGTACGCATCACCTGCGGGTGCTCGATGAGCTTCACGAAGATCCGCCCCAGCGTGTAGTAGCCACCCAGGTCGTCCTTCATCCTCGTCCGGTACGCCGCGAACGCACGCTCACGTCCGGCTGCCGAACCCCGGGCCAGGCCCTGCGCCGCCGACTCGGCGGCCACCCGGCCCGCCGCCAGCGCGTAGGCGATCCCCTCGCCGTTGAACGGGCTCACCATGCCGGCGGCGTCGCCGACGAGCATCACCCCGTCGGCGTAGAGCGGTCCCCGGTTGAACCCCATCGGCAGCGCCGCTCCGCGCACCGGGCCGTCCTGGTTCTCCGGCGTGAACCCCCACTCGGCGGGTGTGTTGGCCATCCACCGGGCGAACAGGTCGCGGTAGTCGATCCTCGTCGCCGCGCTGGTCGACGAGACCGAGCCGAGCCCGACGTTCACCGTGCCGTCGCCGAGGGCGAACACCCAGCCGTAGCCGGGCATGAGGTTGCTCGCCCCGGGTGCGCCGTCCCACAGCTCGAGGTAGGAGGTCATCCACGGGTCGTCGTGCAGCGGCGAGCGGAAGTAGGTGCGGACGGCCACACCCATCGGACGGTCCGGACGGGGCGTTCGGCCCAGCATGGTCGCCAGGCGCGACGAGACACCGTCGGCCGCGACGACCAGCGGCGCGCGCACGACGAGCTCGGCGCCGTCGTCACCCTTCACCCGGACGCCGACGATGCGGCCGGTCCGCTCGTCCCGCAGCGGGCCGGTGACGGTGGTCCGGTCCCGGACCTTCGCCCCGGCGGCGCGGGCATGGTCGACGAGCAGCTGGTCCAGCCCGGACCGGCGCTTGGCCAGGCCGTACGCGGGGTAGCTGGACAGCTCCGGCCAGGGCAGCTCGAGGGTGTGGCCGCCGCCGTGCACGCGCAGCCCGCGGTTGCGGATCCAGCCGTCCTGCTCGCGCAGCGGGACGCCCATCCGGACCAGCTCGGCGACCGCGCGCGGCGTCAGGCCGTCGCCGCAGACCTTGTCGCGAGGGAAGGACGCCTTGTCCAGGAGGAGCACGTTCAGCCCGGCGCTCGCCGCCCAGTAGGCGGTGGCGGAGCCGCCGGGACCGGCGCCGACGACGACGACGTCCGCGTCATCGAAGCCTGCGGCCTGCACCGGGTTCCCCTTTTGTGACGACGTTCACGTACCCCCGTCCGGCGACTCTATACACGCCGCCGCGAGGCTGTCTGCGAAGGCTTACCTAAGTTGACTGCACGATCTGGGACGGTGGTCCTGCACGGCCACTCTGACCAGGACGGACACACCCCGACGCGCCGTCATTTGCGGTCCACAGACGGCCGAGAACCCCGGTGCAGCGCGACGATCCCGCCCGAAAGGTTCCGGAAGGCGACCGACGCCCAGCCCGCCGCTCGCATCCGCTGGCCGAGCTCGCGCTGCGTCGGCCAGGCCGCGATGGTGTCTGCCAGGTACGTGTATGCGTCCGACTCGCGGGCCACCACCGAGGCGATCCGGGGCAGCGCGTGGGCCAGGTACTGGTCGTAGACCACCCGGAAGGCGGGGTTCGTCGGGCGCGAGAACTCGCACACGACGAGCCGGCCGCCCGGCCGGGTCACCCGCAGCATCTCCTCGAGCGCACCGTCGACGTCGGGCACGTTGCGCAGGCCGAAGGAGATCGTCACCGCGTCGAACGCTTCGTCGGCGAACGGCAGGGCGACCGCGTCGCCGGCGACGAACGCGATGTCCGGCCGCCGTCTCCGGCCGACCTGCAGCATGCCGGTCGACAGGTCGCAGGCCACCACGCGCACCCCGCGGTCGGCCAGCGGCGCGGCCGACGTCCCGGTGCCGGCCGCAAGGTCCAGGACCCGGTCGCCGGGGCCGACGTCCAGCGCGTCCAGCGTCGCCCTGCGCCAGGACCGGTCCTGGAACATCGAGAGCACGTCGTTGGTGCGGTCGTAGCGATCGGCCACCGCGTCGAACATCGCGGCGACGTCGTGGGTGTCCTTGTCCAGTCCGGCGCGTGGCACGACCCCATCCTCCCCCACGCGCCCGGTTGGCCCCACTCGCGGAGAGGCTCGTCCAGGCGCCGGTGCGGACGGTCGGGGACGTTCGGACTAACCTGCGGCGGTGACTTCGACGCCCGCGGCGGCACCGCTCGCCGCGCCGCTCGTCGTGCGCACGGTGCCGCTCGACCGGCTGACCGGCGCGCGGGCCGCGGAGGGAGACGAGCCCGACGCACGCGACCTGCTCGACCTGCTGCCGGCCGACTCGCCGCTGGCGTGGGTGCGCCGCGGCGACGGGCTCGTCGGCTGGGGCGAGGCCGCGCGGATCGAGACGTCCGGACCGAGCAGGTTCGCCGACGCGGACGCCGCGTGGCGGCGGATCGTCGAGCACGCCGTGGTCCGCGACGAGGTGGGCCTGCCGGGCACCGGGCCGGTGGCGTTCGGCTCGTTCGCGTTCGACGACGCCTCACCGGCCGGTGGGGTGCTCGTCGTGCCCCGGGTGGTCGTCGGGCGCCGTGGCGGCCGCATCTGGCTGACCACGCTGACGCCGGCGGGCGACCTCGGCGCCCCGCCGGACGCCGGTGCACTGCGGGCTGCCGAGGAGGTCCCCGGCGCGCCCGGTGCCGTGCGCCAGGAGGACGGCGCGCTGACCCCGGCGCAGTGGGGTGAGGCGGTCCGCGACACCGTGGCACGGATCCGGCTCGGCGACGTGGACAAGGTGGTGCTCGCCCGCGACGTCGCCGTCACCGCCGAACGAGCGGTGGACGTGCGCTGGGTGGCCCGGCGGCTCGCGGACCGGTACGCCTCGACGTGGACCTTCGCGGTCGACGGGCTGGTGGGCGCGACGCCGGAGCTGCTGGTGCGCCTGCAGAAGGGCCTGGTCACCTCGCGGGTGCTGGCCGGCACCGTGCGCCGCAGCGGCGACGACGAGGCCGACATGGCCCGCGCCGCGATCCTCGCGCACTCCTCCAAGGACCTCGAGGAGCACGAGTACGCGGTGGCGTCCGTCGCCGCCTCGCTGGCCCCGTTCTGCTCGTCGACGAACGTGCCGGACGTGCCGTTCGTGCTGCCCCTGCCGAACGTGCTGCACCTGGCCTCCGACGTCACCGGGGTGCTCCGGCCGGACGGGCCGCGGCCGTCGTCGCTCGGGCTCGCAGCCGCGCTGCACCCCTCGGCGGCGGTCTGCGGCACGCCGACCCTCGTAGCGCGTGACGTCATCCGCGAGGTCGAGCGGATGGACCGGGACCGGTACGCGGGTCCGGTCGGCTGGATCGGCGCCGACGGCGACGGCGAGTGGGGCATCGCGCTGCGCTCGGGCCGGGTGTCGCCGGCCGATCCGCGGCATGTCCGGCTGTTCGCCGGGTGCGGGGTGGTCGCCGCCTCGGAGCCTGCGGCCGAGCTCGCGGAGTCAGAGGCCAAGCTCGAGCCGATGCGCTGGGCGCTCGGTCTGCGCACGACGACGGGCGGCCACCCGCTGGGGTGACCGCCTGTCGTCGGTCGGGCTTCCCGGGGAGGAGCGGATCAGCCCTGGGTGCCGCCCGACGTGCTGCCCTGACCCTGCTGATGCTGCTGCAACCACTGCCACAGCTGGTTCGGGGTCATGTTCTGCAGGTTGCCCGGCAGCGCGCCGCTGCCGTTCTGGTTGGTCGAGCCCTGGTTGGTCGAGCCCTGGTTCGTCGAGCCCTGGTTGGTCGAGCCCTGGTTGGTCGAGCCCTGGTTCGTCGAGCCCTGGTTCGTCGAACCCTGGGACGAGCTGTCCGGGCGCATCGCCAGCGTGACGTCGACGGTGAGGGACTTGCCGCCGCGGACCAGGATCAGGCTTGCCTTGTCGCCCGAGGCCATCGCCCGGACGTACGCGGCCAGCGCGTCCGAGCTGCCGACCGGCTGACCGTTGATCGCCACGATGACGTCGTTCACCTGCAGGCCGGCGGCTGCCGCCGGGGACCCGGCGGTGACCTCCTTGACCTGCGCGCCGAGCCGGGTCACGCCGTCCGCGGTCGCGGTCGCCGAGGTCAGGCTGACACCCAGGTAGGCGTGCTGCGCGGAGCCGTGGTCGATGAGCTGCTGGGCGATGTTCTTCACGAGGTTGACCGGGATGGCGAAGCCCAGGCCGATCGAGCCGGAGCTGCTCGAGGTCGTGGCGATCGAGGAGGTGATGCCGATCACCTGGCCCTGCGCGTCGAACAGCGCGCCGCCGGAGTTGCCGGGGTTGACCGCGGCATCGATCTGGATCGCGTTGGTCACCGGCTGGTTGGCGCTGCTCGCCGGGTTGTTCGGGTCCTGCGGGGTCACCGGACGGTTGACGGCCGAGACGATGCCCTTGGTCACGGTGTTGGACAGCCCGAGCGGGTTGCCGACGGCCATCACCGGGTCGCCGACCGCGACCTTGTCCGAGTCGCCGAACTGCGCGACCGTCAGGTCGGACGGCGGGTTCTTGATCGTGACGACCGCCAGGTCGGTGCTCGGGTCCGTGCCCGCGACGGTGGCGTCGTAGATCCGACCGTCGGACAGCGTGACCTTCAGCGTGCCGCCGGAGGCGATCCCGTCGACGACGTGGTTGTTCGTCACGACGTGGCCCTTGGAGTCGACGACGACACCCGAACCGAGGGCCTCGCCGGACGACGTCTGGACGTCGATCGCGACGACGGTGCCCTGCACCGCGGCGGCGACGGCTGCCCAGTTCGGGTTGGTCACCGACGAACCGGCGACCGGCACGGTGCCGGAGGTGCCCTGGCCGATGGTGGCGATCGAGGTGGCCTGGGGGCCGCTGGCGGACGCGTTGCCGGCGTGCCAGCGGTGGGTGCCGATGAGGATCGCGGCGGTCGCCAGCAGCACCACGATCACGAGGGTCGCGACGACCGGGACCCAGGCGTGCCGCTTGCGGGGTGCACCGGGCGCGGGTGGGACGGTGCCGGCTGCGCCGGGTGCGACGTAGGGCTGGGCCGCGTACGGATGGGCCGCAGGCGGGTAGGACGCCCCGGCGTAGGGCGGCTGACCGGAGTCATTCGGACGCGACCCGTAGCCGTACTGCTGGCCCGGGTAGGCCGGGCCGGCGTACGGCTGGCCGGCGTAGGGCTGGGTGGGCTGGCCCGTGCGGCCGGGCTGGCCGGTATACGGCTGGCTCGGCTGGCCGCCGTACGGCTGGCTCGGATACGGCTGGCTCTGCGCCCCGGTCTGCGCCGCGTACGGCTGGCTCTGCTGGGCGGCCTGGCCCGGGTACGGCTGGCCCTGCTGGCCCACGTACGGCGGGCGGTAGCCGGCGTCGACCGGTGGCACCACGGCGGGGGTCGCGGGTACGACCGGGCCGGCCGGGGCGGTGGGCTCGGCGGCGGAGTCGGGTCCGGGCGCGGCGGCATCGGCCGAGGGGGGCTGCGCCGCGGCGGGCAGGGGTGCAGTGTCGCCGACCGTCAGCGGCTGCGTGTCGCCCTGGGCCGGGTCTGCCGGCTGCGCAGCCTGGACCGGCGGCACGCCCTCGTCGGGCCGGGGGTCTTCGGGGGTGGTGGACATGACTCCTCCTTCGTCCCGACCATGAAACGGCATCGCTCTGGGCAGGTCCTCGAACGATCCTGGGAATCTCCTAGGAGTTTCTCGTGCCTCGTCGGGCCGGTCAGCCGAGGGCGGCCGAGATCGCGGCGGACAGCTCGGCCGCGACGCGGTCCGTCAGCGCGCGCCGGCCCGCCCGGTCCACCCGCACCTCGACGACGCTCACCCCAGGACCGGGCGCGACCAGCGCCGGGAGCAGGCCGTCGACGTCGGTGACCCGGGTGTGCCGCACGCCGTACCCGGCGCACAGGGCGGCCAGGTCGGCGCCGTGCGGCGTGCCGAACACCCGCTCGAACGTCGCGGCATCGTCCAGGCCACCCGGCTCGAGCGTCGAGAAGATCGACCCGCCGTCGTCGTTCGCGACGACCACCTGCAGGTCCGCCGGCGGTTCCACCGGCCCGCGGAGCAGGCCGCCGACGTCGTGCAGGAACGACAGGTCACCGACGTAGGCACGGACCCGCCGGTCCGGCAGGCCGAGGGCGACCCCGGTCGCGGTCGAGACCAGGCCGTCGATGCCGGCCAGTCCCCGGTTGGCGACGACCAGCGGCGGTGCGTCCCAGGCCGCCACCAGGTCGAGGTCCCGGGCCGGGCTCGACGAGCCGACGACGATGACGTCCGACGGCTGGCTGACCTGGGCAACCGCACGCGCCAGCGCCGGCCCGGTCACCCTGGCCGCGGAGCGCGACCGCCGGGTCCCCGGCGCACCCGGTGTCACGTCGAACAGTCGCCCCAGCGTGGCGCGGGCGGCCAGGTCGGCGGCGTGCCACGACTCGGTCCAGTCCTCGGGGGCGCTCGCCCGGCGCAGCCCCGCGGGCACGTCGAGCAGCACCTCAGCGGCGTTCCGGGCCGCGTCCGGCCAGGATGCGCCCCGGGGGGCCACGACGACCACCTCGACGTCCGGGTCGGCCAGCAGGCGGCTGACCTGGCGGCTCAGCGTCGGCCGGCCGAGGACGACCACCCGGCGGATCGCACCGCCGAGGCGCTCGTCGTCCAGGAGGTGCCGGTAGGCGGTGACCGCGCGCGGGCCGCCCCGGGCACCGGACGACGGCTCGGCGAGCAGCGGCCACCCGGTGGACTCGGCCAGGCGGCGGGCCGCTGGGCCGGCCCCGTCGCCGGCGACGACGACGGTGGGCTGCGCACGCCGGCCACGGCGACGGCGCCCACCGTCGGTGCCGGTGGTGGTGCCGGTGGTGGTGCCGGCAGGCGCGCCGGCGGCAGTGGCACCGACGGCGGCGAAGGCCCCGGTGGCCGGTGCGGCGGCGGGAACCGCCGGTGCTGCCACGCGCTCCCCGGACCACCGTGGCTCGATCACCGTCAGCCCGGCAGACCCCGGGGCCGGCCACGGCTCGTCGTCCGTGGGGACCAGGGGCTCGCGGTAGGCGAGGTTGAGGTGCACCGGACCCGGTGCGCCGGTCCGCGACCCGGTGGCCGCGGCCACGGCGCGCGCGACGATCGCCCGCAGGTCGCGCGCCTCGGAGGGCAGGCCGACCGGGGCGGGGACGTCGACCGCGAGCCGCACGGCCGACCCGAAGATCCCGGGCTGGTCGGTGGTCTGGTTGGCGCCCGTGCCGCGCAGCTCGTGCGGGCGATCGGCGGACAGCACCAGCAGGGGGAGCCCGGAGTGATGGGCCTCGAGGACGGCCGGGTGGAGGTTCGCCACCGCCGTGCCGGAGGTGGTGACCACCGCGACGGGCGCGCCGGGCGGGTCGGCCACCGCCGCGGCCCGGGCCAGGCCGAGGGCGAGGAAGCCGGCCGACCGCTCGTCGATCCGGACGTGCAGCCGCAGCGCCGGCGCACCGGGCGGACGTTCGTCGGCGCGCGCGGCGTCGGCCAGCGCGAACGCGAGCGGGCCGCTGCGGCTGCCCGGCGCGAGCACGACGTCCCGGACACCGACCGCCGCCAACGACTGCACGAGCACGCGGGCGGCGTCGATCGCGGGGGGCACGGGGCCATCATGCCGTGCCCGCGCCTGCGGCCGGGCGTGGCCGCCGACGCCGTCGCCCCACCCCGTCGCGGGAGCCACCGGCGGCGGCGTGGCGCCGTCAGGACGACGCGACGAAGCGGGCGACACGGGCGGCGCGGTCCACCCAGCGGGCGGTGAGGTCGGGCGACGCCGCGCACCGGGCCAGCGCACGTCGGGTCCGGCTCAGGGCGGCGCACGGCGATCGCGCCGTCGACCGGCAGCAGGGGGGCGGCGACCACGTCGTCGGTGAACAGCTGCGCGGTGGCCAGGCCGCACGCGTACGGCAGCTCGGGCAGCGCCGCAGCCAGGGCGATCCCTGCCGCCAGCCCGATCGACGACTCGAGCGCCGAGGACACGACGACGGGCAGGCCCATCCGCTCGGCCAGCTCCAGGCACGCACGCACGCCGCCCAACGGCTGCACCTTGAGCACGACGACGTCCGCGGCCTCGTGGCGCAGCACGGCCATCGGGTCGTCGGACCGCCGGACGGACTCGTCGGCCGCCAGCGGCACGTGCGTGCGCCGGCGCAGTGCGGCGAGCTCGTCCACGGTGCGCACCGGCTGCTCGGCATACTCCAGCCCGCCCGCTGCGCGGTCGTAGGCGGCCAGCCGGGCGACCGCCGTGTCGACGTCCCACGCGGTGTTGGCGTCGACCCGGATGCGCCCGGTCGGACCCAGCGCGTCGCGCACGGCCTCCAGCCGCGCCTCGTCGTCCGCGGCCGACTGGCCGGGCTCGGCCACCTTGACCTTGGCGGTGCGGCAGCCGCCGGACGCCAGGACGATCGCCCGGGCCCGCAGCGGGTCGACGGCCGGGACGGTGACGTTGACCGGGATCGACGAGCGCACCGGTGCCGGCCAGCCCTGGTCGGCCGCCTCGCGGGCGGCCCGCCACCAGCGCCCGGACTCCTCGTCGTCGTAGTCCCAGAACGGGGAGAACTCGCCCCAGCCGGCGTCGCCGCGGACCAGCGCGCCGTCCCGCACGACGAGCCCCCGGAACCGGGTCCGCAGCGGGATGGACCACACGGTCAGCGGGGGCGTGGCAGGCACCGCCCCAGGCTAGGCGCAGCGGCCGGCGCCGTCGTCGGCCCGCGATGGTGGGCGGCGAGATGGGCACATCGACGCCAGACGTGCAGCTCTGCGTGCCCACCTCGCGCCGATGTGCCCATCTCCCGCCGAGGGCACGCGGTTAGGGTTCGGCTGTGGCCGAGATCCCGTTGCCGGAGCGCGTGTCCGAGACGTTCGACCCGCACCGCTGGCGCACGGTCGCCGGGTTCGACGCTCTGACCGACGTCACGTACCACCGTGGCGTCGACCGGTCGACACCGGGGGGACACCGAGACCTGCCCGTGGTCCGGGTGGCGTTCCACCGGCCGGAGGTGCGCAACGCGTTCCGGCCGCACACCGTCGACGAGCTGTACGCGGTGCTCGACCACGCGCGGCAGACCGGCGACGTGGGCACCGTGCTGCTCACCGGCAACGGGCCGAGCCCCACGGACGGCGGCTGGGCCTTCTGCTCCGGTGGTGACCAGCGGGTCCGCGGCCGGGACGGCTACCGGTACGCGGCCGGCGAGACGGCCGACGCGATCGACCCCGCGCGCGCCGGACGGCTGCACATCCTCGAGGTGCAGCGCCTCATCCGGACCATGCCCAAGGTCGTCGTCGCCCTGGTCGGCGGCTGGGCGGCCGGGGGCGGGCACAGCCTGCACGTGGTCTGCGACCTGACCATCGCCTCGCGCGAGCACGCCCGGTTCATCCAGACCGACGCGAACGTCGGGAGCTTCGACGCCGGTTACGGCTCGGTGCTGCTGGCCCGGCAGGTCGGCCAGAAGCGGGCCCGGGAGATCTTCTTCCTGGCCCGGGAGTACTCGGCCGACGAGGCGTACGCGTGGGGCGCGGTCAACGACGTCGTCGCGCACGACGACCTCGAGGACGCCGGCCTGGAGTACGCGCGGATCGTCGCCACCAAGTCGCCGCAGGCGATCCGGATGCTGAAGTTCGCCTTCAACCTGGCCGACGACGGTCTGGCCGGCCAGCAGGTGTTCGCCGGCGAGGCGACCCGACTGGCGTACCAGACCGACGAGGCCGTCGAGGGACGGGACGCCTTCCTCGAGCACCGTGACCCGGACTGGACGGGATTCCCGTACGCGTACTGACCGGTGGGCGGTCAGCCGATCGTGTAGGAGCCGGTCTCCTTGGGGACCATCTCGATCCAGGTGTTGCCCGGCGCGAACACCGCGGGTGAGCCGTCGGCGAGCGTGACGACCAGCGGCGCGTCCTGCGCGCCCTTGCTCCACTTGATCGGGATCGTCTTGCCGCCGCTGGCGAGCACGCCGTCACCGCTCGCGTTCACCAGGGCGTACGTCGGCACGGGCGCGTTGTTCTGGGCCCTGAACTGGGTGTTCGGGTGCGACGCGACGATGGTCAGGACGTTGACGGCCCGGATCTGCGCCTCGCCCTTCTGGTAGGTCACCGTCATCGCCTTGGCCGACCCCTCGAACCGCAGCCACGTGCCGGACGCGGCGTCCCAGGTCCAATTCGGGTGCGACTGACCGGACAGCGAGTAGCGCAGGATGTTGGCCGGGGTGCCAGCCGCCGCCGCGCTGGCGAGCGCCGCCGTGCGCCCGAACTGGAACCACGGCGTCGGCGCGACCCGGCTCGGGTCGGCCTGGGCCCAGATGTCGGCCGGGTGGGAGTAGACGTTGTGCGGCGCGGCGCGGTCCTTGGTCCGGTAGAACGCCTTGTTCCCGGAGTCGAACGAGAACGTCTGCTCGCCGGACTGCTGCGCCAGGGCGAGGATCCCGGTCTGCCCCCCGGAGTAGGCGAACAGGCCGTGCAGCGGCGCGCTCTCCGGCATGTCCATCGGCCGCACCGAGCGGATCGGCCCGATCTCCCCCGGCACCTGCGACTGGAACACGACGTTGAACCGCGACACCTCGAACTCGACGATGTTCTCCCACACCAGGTCGGCCTCGTTGAGGCCCTCCTGCGGGCGGGACTCGGCGGTGTTCTCGATCTTCACCGCCAGCGCCGGGCGCGTGCTGGCGTCCCCCGTGACCGCGACACCGGTGAGGGGCCAGGTGGGGGCGACGGTCGGGGTCGGCACCGCCTGCTTGTCCGGGGTGACGGTCGGCGCGACCAGCACGGTGCTCGTCGACGGTGCCGGAGCGGGCGGCGTCGACCCGGTGCAGGCCGCCAGCACGAGGGTCATCCCACCCACGAGCACGACCACCACGGGCCGTGCGACCTGGCCGAACCGGGTCGTCGTCATCGTTCCTCCGTCTGTCAGCACGAGCGGGTACCAGGGTGCCACGAGTTGGCCGGGGTCCGGGGCGGCTCGCCTACCCTGGACCGGTGGACCGTCCGCTGCGTGACCTTCCCGCGGACGACCCCAGCCTGCCGCGGGCCCTCGCCGCCGCCCTGGACGGCTCCGGCCCGGCCCTGCGCGTGGTCGCGGCACGTCGCGGCGCAGGCGGCGGCCGGTCCGAACCCGCGGCGCAGGGCCAGGTCGAGCACGGCCGGGTCGAGCAGGGCCGGGTCGAGCAGGGCCGGGTCGAGCAGGGCCGGCTCGAGCAGGGCCGGTTCGAGCAGGGCCGGTTCGACGAGCGCCCGGACGGGCCCGGGAACCCGCAGCGGGTCCCCCCCGGTGTCGCGGTCGTGCTGCGCACCTCGGGCTCGACGGGGGCCGCACGCGACGTCCTGCTGTCCGCGGCGGCGCTCCGGGCATCCGGCGAGGCGACGGCGCACCGGATCGGCGGGCCCGGCGAGTGGCTGCTCGTCCTGCCGCCGGACCACGTGGCCGGTCTGCAGGTGCTGGCGCGCGCCGCGCTGGCCGGCACGACGCCGCACGTCGCCCACGGCGGGACGTTCCGGGCGGCGACGTTCGCTGCGGCGACGCGACGGCTGCCCACGTCCGGCCGCCGGTACACCTCGCTGGTCCCCACCCAGCTGGTCCGGCTGCTGGACGACGAGGACGGTCGCGCATCGCTGCGCGAGTTCGACGCGGTGCTGCTCGGCGGCGCCGGCATCCCGCCCACGCTGCTTGCCACTGCCCGGGCCGCCGGGGTGCAGGTGGTGACGACCTACGGGATGACCGAGACCTGCGGCGGCTGCGTCTACGACGGGCTGCCGCTCGACGCCGTCCGGTGCCGGCTGGACGACGACGGGCACGTGCTGCTCGCCGGGCCGGTGCTCGCCGACGGCTACCTGGACCGGCCCGACCTCGACGCCACGGCGTTCACGGCCGACGACGACGGCACCCGCTGGCTGCGCACCGCCGACCTCGGCCGGCTGTCCCCGGACGGTCGGCTCGAGGTGCTCGGCCGGGCCGACGACGTCATCGTCTCCGGCGGGGTCAACGTCGCACCCGGCCCGGTCGAGGACCTCCTGACGACGCTGACCGGGGTCCGTGAGGCGTGCGTCGTCGGCCTGCCCGACGAGGAGTGGGGACAGGTCGTCGTCGCCGTGCTGGTGGCCGGACCGGACGGACCGCCGTCCCTGGCCTCGGTGCGCGGGCTGGTCGGCGAGCGGCTCGGCGCCGCCGCTGCGCCGCGCCGGCTCGTCGTGGTCCCCGCCCTGCCGACCCGCGGCCCGGGCAAGCCGGACCGGCGGGCCGCCGCCGCGCTGGCCGCGGGAGCCCGCGCGACGACCACGTAGGGTTTCGTCCCGTGGCGACGGGACGTGAGTGGCTGGCGGGCGCGCGGCCCCGCACGTTGCCGGCGGCGGTCGCACCGGTGCTCCTCGGCACGGGCGCCGCCGCGCAGCTGGGCGCCGCTTCGCCCTGGCGAGGTGTGCTGGCCGCGGTGGTCGCGCTCGCCCTGCAGGTGGGCGTCAACTTCGCCAACGACTACTCCGACGGCGTGCGCGGCACGGACGTCGACCGGGTCGGGCCGACCCGGCTGACCGCCTCCGCAGCCGCCCGGCCCGGGCAGGTCAGGGCGGCCGCGTTCGGCGCGTTCGGCGTCGCGGCGCTCGCCGGGCTGGCTCTCGTCGCGCTGTCCGGGCAGTGGTGGCTGGTCGTCGTCGGTGCGGCGGCGATCCTCGCGGCGTGGTTCTACACCGGTGGCAGGCGGCCGTACGGCTACCGCGGGCTGGGCGAGGTCGGCGTGTTCGTGTTCTTCGGGCTGGTGGCCACGCTCGGCACCACCTACACGCAGGCGGGGCGGCTGTCCTGGCCGGCCGGCGCCGGCGCGGTCGGGACCGGCCTGCTGGCCTGCGCACTGCTCATGGTGAACAACCTGCGCGACATCCCGACCGACGCGCTGGCCGGCAAGCACACGCTCGCCGTCCGGCTGGGTGACCACGGCGCGCGGGTCGCGTACACCTGGTTCGTCGCCGTCCCGCTCGTGCTCGGAGTGGCGTGCGCGGTCGTCGCGCCGTGGTCGTTGCTGGTCGTGCTGCTCGGTGCGGGCGCTGCCGTGCTCGTCGTGGGCGTCCGGGCGGGGGCGCGCGGCATCGCCCTGGTGCCGGTGCTCGCCGGCACGGGGCTGCTCCAGCTGGCCTACGGCGTCCTGCTCGGGATCGGGCTCGCGCTCTGAGGTCCGGGCGCGGTGCTCGCGCTCTCAGGTTCGGGCGCGGTGCTCGCGCTCTGAGGTCCGGGCGCGTGCTCGCGCTCTGAGGTCCGGGCGCGGTGCTCGGCTCAGCCGACGAGCTGGCCCGACGCGGCGAGCGCGGCCCGGATGCCGCCCACGGCCTCCTCGTACGCCGACTTCGCCCGGGACATGCCGATCAGCCCGGCAGCGGCGCCGGACGTCAGCTTGGACAGGACCAGCACGGTCTGCCCGGCGGCTCCGCTGCGGTAGGCGACGCCGATCGCGATGTGCTGGTGCTTCTTGCCCGACCACGCGCCCGCCAGGACGGTCGCGGCTGCACTACCGCGCTCGGCCTTGGCGGTCCACGGCTCCGCGTACGTGACGGTGAAGCGCTCGGCGGCAAGGGCCGCATCGGTCACCGCCCGCGCCTGGTCGAGATTGCCCGTCAGCAGCAGCTCCGTCGTCGTGGCCATGTCCACTCTCCTCGTCCGGTCGAATCGTTGCGGAGCCGCGGTGGGCCGACACGTGCGGGCGAGCGCGGTGCCCGCCGATCCCCGGTGGCGGGCTGGACGCATGCTAGCGGCGCGGGCCGGACGCGACGGGTGCTACGGCTACGACGCCCGAGCTCAGTCGTGCGCCGCGGGGTCCGAGGGCGTGCGGCGCGGATCCGGCGCCGGATGCAGATCGGGGTTGCCGTGGTCGTCCGACACCGCCTCGTCACCGGCGGTCTGGGGCGATGCACCCTCGTCGTCGGCACCCTCGTCGGCCGCCTCGACCAGCGCGTCCTCGTCGGCCGCGTCCCGCTGCGCGCGGGCTGACAGCGTCGGCACCCCGGCCTTGCGCCGAGCGGCCTGCTCGGCCAGCCAGCGGGCGGCGGCGTCGCGTGGTCCCGGCAGGGTGACGTAGCTCAATCCCCACGCGAGGAACGCCGCGGCGACCACCGCGAGCAACGGGTCGAGCCCGGCCCAGGCGAGCACCCACCAGCAGGCGCCGAACAGCGCCAGCCGGAGCACCGAGTAGACGACGAGCGGCACGCACCCAGGCTAGTTGTCAGCGCAGCCCGGAGTACGAGTGGAGGCCGGCCACGAACAGGTTGACCACGGTGAAGTTGGCGAGCACCACGCCGTACCCGGCGAACACGAGGTAGGCCGCCCGCCGTCCGCTCCAGCCACGCGTGGTCCGGGCGTGCAGGTAGGCCGCGTAGACCACCCACGCGACGAACGTGCCGACCTCCTTGGGGTCCCAGTTCCAGTACCGGCCCCAGGCGTGCTCGGCCCAGATCGAGCCCGCGATCAGGGTGAACGTCCAGAGCACGAAGCCGACCGCGTTGAGCCGGAAGCTGAGCGCCTCGAGGTGGAGCGCGTCGGGCATCTGGCGCAGCCAGGCGAACCGCGGCCCGGTCACCCGCTGACCGGCGACCACCCGCCGCAGCCCGTCGGCGTGCGGCCAGGGTTCGGCCAGGTGCGAGCGATGCTCCGCGCGGGCGGCCGAGAGCAGCTGCAGCACGCTCGTGCCGAAGGCGACGGTGAACACCCCGGTCGCGGAGATCGCCACCCCGACGTGGATCACCAGCCAGTAGCTCTGCAGCGCCGGCTGCACCGCGTCCGCGCGGACGAAGAACACGTTGAGCGCCAGGACCAGGGCGAGCACCGCGATCGCCGTGACCACTACCCCGACGAAGGCGATCACCCGGCGTCGCTGCACCACGGCCAGCACGACGGTCGCGACGAGCACGCCGACCAGGGAGAACTCGTACATGTTGGCGGTGGGCCAGCGTCCGGCGGCGATCCCGCGCAGCACGATGCCGCCGAGCAGCAGCCCGATGCCGAGCAGGTGGGTCGAGCGGGCGATCCCCTCCGCCGGCGCCGACCGGCCGAGGGCGTCCACGCCCGCCGGGTCCGCTCCGGCCCGATCGGCCGCGCCGGCACCGTGGGCGACCGGCGACGCCACCGGAGCATGCTCGACCTGCGGGGACCGGGGCGGTGCCGCTCCGGCGCCCACCCCGGCCAGAGCCGGCACCCGAGCGTCCACCGTGGTCGGTGCGGACGACGGGGCGGCGGCCCTGGCGGCGCGTGCCGCCTGGCGGGGCCGGGCGGCGGCATCGGCGATCCGGGCCAGGTCGACCGCGTACGCGACCAGCGCGACGGTGAAGGCGGTCGCTGCAGCCCAGACCAGCAGGGTGGACAGGTCACCGGTCGTCATGGCGATTCCCCTCCTGGTTCGTCCTCGGCGGGGGCGCGCCCGGCGACCGGCACGGGGGTCCCGAGCAGGCCGGCGAGCATCCGGCCCAGCTCGGGCGCGAGCCCGACGTCGTCGCCCCGGGCCAGCCCCGCGGCGGACACCACTGTACTGGGACCTTGGTCCTGGGCGAGTCCGTCCGACGACTCGGGCCGGGCCCGGATCCAGATCCGCCGGCGGGGCACGAACAGCGACGTGGCCAACCCGGCCAGGGCGGTCAGCGCGAACCCGAGAAGCCAGCCGAGGGCCGGGTCCTTGCGCAGGTCGAAGGCCGCGAACCGACGCACCCCGTCGAACGTCAGGGTGCCCAGGCCGTCGGGCAAGGTCACGGTGTCGCCGGGCCGGACGGTGAGCGTCACCGGCGCGCCGGCGGCGTCGACCGCCTGGGTCAGCCCGGCCTGGTCGAGCTGGTAGACGTTCTGCGGCACGCCGGTGTCCAGGCCGAGGTTCCCCGACCACACGGCGAGCACGAGCATCGGGGCATTCGGCTCCGGGTTGGTCGACACCCACTGACCGGTGCTGGCCTGCGCCGCGGTCGGCAGCAGGAAGCCGACGAGGCCGATCTGCGGCTGCCCGCCCGACACGTCCGGCACCTTGACCACGCCGCGCGAGGTGTACACCGTGTCCTGCGGCAGGAACGGCACCGGTCCGGAGAACGCGACCAGGCCGGCGGCGTCCTTCACCGTGACCTCGGGCGCGTAGCCGTTGCCCTGCAGGTAGACCTGGGTGCCGCCGATGTCCAGCGGGTGGTTGACCTTGATGGTCCGCGCGGCGGGCGCCGCGCCGGGCTCGGTCACCGTGACGTGCGCGGTGAAGTCGCGCGACTGCAGCGACACCGGGTCGAACCGGGACTCGAAGTCGTCCAGCCGCAGCGTGAACGGCTCGAGCGACGACGGGTCGAACGCGCGCCCGTGCTCGTAGGTGTCGAACGCGGTCGGCGAGTTCGCGAAGCCGTCGCCGGCCACGACGATCACCTGGGCCCGGTAGTGCAGCAGCTGGCCGGTCGCCGCCGACACCAGCAGGCCGACCAGGGCCAGGTGGAACACGAGGTTGCCGGTCTCGCGCAGGTAGCCACGCTCGGCCGACACCGACCACGCGCCGTCGCCCTCGTCGTGCACGTCGACCCGGTACCGCCGGCCGCGGCCGAGCAGCCGGGCCGCGCGCCGGACCAGCGCCTCGGGCTCGTCGGACGCCATCGCCGACGCCTGCGCGGGGAACCGGCCGAACCGGCGTGGCGTGCGCGGCGGCCGGGCGCGCAGCGCGGCCCAGTGCTGGCGCGACCGCGGCAGGATGCAGCCGACGAGCGAGACGAACAGCAGCAGGTAGATCGCGCTGAACCAGACCGACGTGTAGACGTTGAAGAAGCCGAGCCGGTCCAGCCAGCGGCCGGCCAACCCGTGACCGGTGATGTACTGCGTCACCTTCGCCGGGTCCTGGCCGCGCTGCGGGAACATCGTGCCGGGCACCGCCGCGACGGCGAGCAGGACGAGCAGCAGCAGCGCCACGCGCATCGAGGTGAGCTGGCGCCACGCCCAGCGCAACCAGCCGACGACGCCGATCGCCGGGACGCCGCCGGTGGTGCCGCCGCCGCTGGTGCCCGTGCCGCCGTCCGGGCGGACACCGCCCGCACCGGCCCTCTCCTCAGGCGTCACCGCGGAGAACGAGTCGTCGAGCCCCTCGGGCCGGTATCCGCTCACGTCACACCACCGGCACGAACGGGTCGGTCCCGGTGAGCAGGCCCTGCAGCCAGACCGCCCAATGTCCCCACACGCCGGTGACCAGGGCCAGGCCGAGCACGACGAGCAGGCCGCCGCCCAGCCGCAGCACGCCGACCCGGTGCCGGGTCAGCCAGCGGGTGGCCCGCCGCGAGCGCTCCAGGCCGAGCGCGACGAGCAGGAACGGCAGCCCGAGGCCGACGCAGAACACCGCGGCGAGCAGCGCCCCACGCGGGGCCGAGCCGCCGCCGAGGGACAGCGCGAGGATCGCGGCGAGCGTCGGGCCGATGCACGGCGTCCAGCCCAGGCCGAACGTCAGGCCGAGCAGCGGTGCCCCCCACAGGCCGGCCCGGGGGGCCAGGTGCACGGTGCGCTCGGTCCGCAGGAACGGCACCAGCCCGGCAAAGGCCAGGCCGAGCACGACGACGAGCACCCCGAGCACGCGGGAGACCGGGTCCTGCCACCGGTAGAGCCACGACCCGAGGCTCCCGGCGAGCGCACCGAACGTGACGAACACCACGGCAAAGCCGACGACGAACAGCCCGACGCCAGCCAGCACGCGACCCCGCCGGGCCCCGGCCGCCTCGGCGCCAAGGGAGCCACCGAGGAACCCGAGGTATCCGGGCACCAGCGGCAGCACGCACGGGGAGGCGAACGAGACCAGCCCGGCGAGCAGCGCGACCGGGACCGCCAGGAGCAGCGACCCGCTCGCGACGGCCCGGCCGAAGGCGTCGCCGGCATCCAGGGGCGTCATCGGCTCACCCTGCGCTCGCGGCCGGGGTCGAGGCCGGCGGGGTCGGCGTCGTGCCGCCGCCCTCGGCGAGGACAGCGTCGACCATGGTGCGCAGGGTCGACGGGTCGACCCTGCCGATGATCCGTCCCGCCACCCGGCCCTGACGGTCCAGCAGCACGGTGGTCGGCACGGCGTTGATCGGGACGACCCCCTGCAGGGCCGCGACCGCGGTGCCGTCGGTGTCGATGATCGTCGGGTAGGGGACGTCGAACTGCCGGGCGAAGGCCGCGGCGGTGCCCGCGGCGTCGGTCGAGTTGACGCCGAGCACGTGCAGGCCGCGGGCCCGGTCGGCGTTCGCGAGCGCGACCAGGTCCGGCGCCTCGGCGCGGCACGGCGGGCAGGCCGCGTACCAGGTGTTGACCAGCACCACTTCGCCCCGCCACGCCGCGATGTCCTGCACCGTCCCGTCGACGTCCGTGCCGGCGATCTCGACCGGGCCGGTCCGCGACCCGATGGGCCATGTCTCGGTCGCGCCGTCCGCGGACCGGTACCCGGTGCCGGCGCTCGAGGTGCTGACGGCCCCCGGGGCCGACGACGAGCAGGCCGCGAGCAGCACGACGAGCGCCGTCGTCGCGCCCGCCAGCAGCGCCCGGCCGCGCCGGCCCATCACGCCCCCGGCACGGTCGACGCGCCGCGGAGCAGCGCGACGGCCGGCTCGGTGTAGCCGATGCCGACGAGGTCGTCGTCGTCGTAGTGCAGCGAGGTCAACGAGCCGAGGGAGCACTGCCGACGCCGCGGGTCGTGCCACAGGTGCCGGTGCTCGAGCGTCATCCGGGTCACCCAGATCGGCAGCTGGTGCGAGACCAGGACGGCCTCGTGGCCACGGGCGGCGGCCCGGGCGTCCGCGACGGCGGCCAGCATGCGCGCCGCCTGCTCGGTGTAGGGCTCACCCCAGGAGGGTCGCAGTGGGTTGCGCAGGTACGGCCAGTGCCTCGGGTGGCGCAGCGAGCCGTCCCCGACACCGAACCTCATCCCCTCGAAGTGGTTCGCCGCCTCGATCAGCCGCGGGTCGGAGCCGACTGCCAGGCCGAACGCTTCACCGACCGGTGCGGCGGTCTGCTGCGCCCGCTCGAGGGGCGAGGCGACGACGACGGTGACGTCGCGCCGGGGTGAGCCGTTCGCGCCGGACAGGTGGTCGGCGACGGTCCGCGCCATCGCCTCTCCCCGGGCGGACAGCCGGAACCCGGGCCGCCGTCCGTAGAGGATGCCGGTGGGGTTGTGCACCTCACCGTGGCGCAGCAGGTGAACCGTCGTGGCGACCATGGGCTCAGTCTGGCAGCCGAAGCTCAGCGGTCGCCGTCGGTGGGGCACTGGCCGCGCAGATGTGCCCGGACGGCCTGCATCGCGTCGCCCAGGGCGGCGAGCTGCTCGTCGGACAGCACGCCGACCAGGTGCGCCCGGACGGAGTCGACGTGCCCCGGCGCCGCGGCCACCAGCCGGTTCCAGCCCGCGTCGGTGAGCACGCAGTTCACCCCGCGGGCGTCCGACGCGCAGGCGACCCGTGCGACCAGACCGGCCGCCTCCATCCGGGCGATGGTGTGGGTGAGCCGGCTGCGGGAATGGGCGATGTCGGTCGCCAGCTGGGACATCCGCAGGGAGTGCCGGTCAGCCTCGGAGAGCCGGACCATCACCTCGTACTCGTGCAGGGACAGGCCGGAGCGTTCCTCGAGCTCGCGGGCGAGCACGTCGAGCAGCAGCATCGTGCCGTCCCGGAACGCCCGCCAGTGCCGTTGCTGGTCCGCCGTCAGCCACCGGACGTCGGTGCCGGTCCCCGCCGTGTCTGCCGCGCCCATCGCCCCTCCCTCGTGCCGCCAGTCTCGCAGCGCTTGCATCTCCGCGCCCAGCGTAGTAGAAAGTTGAACTACAAACTTGACGATTCAACCATTGGAGCATCATGACCACGACGACGACCGCGTTGCCTCAGGGACTGACCACCGGCACCTGGACCCTGGACCCCGCACACACCGAGGCGAGCTTCACCGCCCGCCACGCCGGCGTCACCAAGGTGCGCGGCACGGTCAAGGTGGTCGAGGGCACGCTCGTGCTCGGCGACACCCTCGAGACCTCCACCCTGACCGCGACGCTCGACCCGACGACGGTCAGCACGGGCAACGAGAACCGCGACGCCCACCTCAAGGGCGCCGACTTCTTCAGCACCGAGACCGCCGAGCCGTGGACGTTCGTCTCCACCAACTTGCGGCAGACCGGGGACGACACCTACGTCATCACCGGCGACCTGACGATCAACGGCATCACCCGGTCGGTCGACCTCGCGACCGAGTTCGGCGGCGTGGTCGTCGACCCGTGGGGCGGCACGCGCGCCGGCGCCGAGGCGACCGTCACCGTGTCCCGCAAGGACTTCGGCCTGACCTGGAACGTGGCGCTCGAGGCAGGCGGCGTGCTCGTCTCCGACAAGGTCGTCATCACGCTCGACGTGGCGGCGGTCAAGCAGGCCTGACCGCCCGCGCAGCCTCCCGGCGACCCGGTTCCCCACGTGGGGGCCGGGTTGTCGTGGTCTCAGGCCCGGGCACCGTCACGGTGCCGGCCATGGAACGCCAGCAGCTGCAGCTCGGAGGCGAGGTCGACCGCACGCACCTGCACGCCGCCCGGCGCCTGCAGCGTCTGCGGGGCGAACGTGAGGATCCCGGTGACGCCGGCGGCGGCCAGGGCGTCCGCCACCTGCTGGGCGACCGCGGCGGGCGTCGCGATGACGCCGATGGTGGCACCCCCGTCCGCGACCACCTCCGCCAGCTCGGCCACCGGTCGCACGACGAGCCCGGCGACGGTGGTCCCGACCACTGCCGGGTCGTCGTCCACCAGGCCGACGATCGAGAACCCGCGCTCGGCGAACCCGCCGTAGGCCGCCAGGGCGTGCCCGAGGTGGCCCACCCCGACGATCACCACGCGGTTCGGCACCTCCAGGCCGAGCACCGCACCGATCCGGCCGCGCAGCCGTGCCACGTCGTACCCGACGCCCCGCTGACCGTACGAGCCGAGGAACGACAGGTCCTTGCGCAGCTGCTCCGGGCTGACGCCCGCGCGCACGGAGAGCTCCTGCGACGACGTCAGCTTGGCCCCCTCCGACCACAGACCGTCGAGAGCGAGCAGATAGGCCGGCAGCCGGGCGACCGATGCCCGAGGCAGACGCTCGCGAGCACCTCCCGGCTCTGCGGTCGTCACGTGCCACCACCCTCTCCCGGGCTTCCCTGCCCGGCGCCCGGGTTCACGCTACGGGGCCGGTGGGCCCGGAGGCGAGCGCGGCGCGCAGCAGGGGCTCGGAGACCCGCCACTGGGCCACGTCCACGCCGTCCACCGCCACCACCGGCACCCGCGCGCTGTACGCCGCGAACAGGTCAGGGCCCCCGGCGGGCGGCGGGTCGTCCACGTCGACCTCGGTCCACGACACGCCCGCGGCCTGGCACACCGTCGCGACCACCGCCCGCGCCTCGTCGCACAGGTGGCAGCCGAGCCGCCGGTAGAGCACGACGCGGGGCAGGGCGGGTGTGGTCACGGCACCACGGTAGACATCCCGGGCGCACAGACCGCCCTCCGGCGGTGGGTACAGTGACCGGGTGTTCGCGCGACCCGACCGGTCCGACACGGCCGGTGTTGCGGGCCGTGTCGGCGCCTTCTTCGACGTCGACAACACCCTCATCCGCGGCGCGAGCGCCTTCCACCTCGCCGTGGGCCTGTACCGGCGCGGCCTGCTGCGCATCCCCGACATCGTGCGGTTCGGGATGCACCACGCGCGGTACCGCGCGTTCGGCGAGAACCATCGGCAGATGGACGAGGTACGCGCCGCCGCGCTCGCCCTCGTCGACGGCCGCTCGGTGCAGGAGATGGGCCTGATCGCCGAGGACGTCTACGACGAGGTCATGACGCTGCGCATCTTCCCCGGCGCCCGGCGGCTGCTCGACGAGCACCGCGCCGCCGGCCACTGCGTCTGGCTGGTCACCGCGGGGCCGCGGGAGATCGGCGAGATCATCGCCCGCAAGCTCGGTGCCAGCGGCGCCCTGGGCACCGTCGTCGAGCAGCAGGACGGCCACTACACCGGCCGGCTGTGCGGCGACCTGCTGCACGGGGCCGCCAAGGCGCAGGCCGTCGAGCGGCTGGCCGTGCGTGAAGGGATCGACCTGAGCCTGTCGTACGCGTACGGCGACTCGACGCACGACGTGCCGATCCTGTCCCTGGTGGGCAACCCGGTGGCGATCAACCCGGACCGTCGGCTGCGCCGGCACGCCGCCCACGCCGGATGGCCGGTCCAGGAGTTCACCACCCGCGGCTGAGGCGCGCGCCTACCCTCGTCGCGTGCCCGACGACATCTGCATCCGCCCGGCCGCAGCCGACGACGTCGCCGCCCTCGCTGCGCTCGCGGCCCGGACCTTCCCGCTCGCCTGCCCGCCATCGACCACACCCACCGACATGGGCCTGTTCATCGCCGAGCGGCTGTCGCACGAGGCGTTCGCGACGGCCGTCGCCGATAGCACCCGCCGTGTCCTCGTGGCATCCGACACGTCGGGTGCGCTGGTTGGCTACACGCTGCTCGTCCTCGGCGAGCCGACCGACGAGGAGGCGGCCGGCGCCGTGACCGCGCGCCCCGCCGTCGAGCTGTCGAAGTGCTACGTCGAGGAGGAACGGCACGGGGCCGGGGTGGCGTCGGCGCTCATGACGGCGAGCCTCTCCGCGGCGCGCGACCTCGGCGCGGCCGGCATCTGGCTCGGCGTCAACCAGCGCAACGTCCGCGCACAGCGGTTCTACGCCAAGAGCGGGTTCGCCGTGGTCGGCACCAAGCACTTCACCGTCGGTACCGCTCGCGAGGACGACTACGTCATGGAGCGCCCGCTCTGACGCGACGAGGTCGCGGCACGCCCCCGCGCGGGGGTCGGGGCGACCCGGCGACCCGGCGACCCGGCAACCCGGCAACCCGGCAACCCGGCAACCCGGCAACCCGGCAACCCGGCAACCCGGCAACCCGGCAACCCGGCAACCCGGACGATCGTCAGGCAGGCAGCAGCGTCAGCAGGTCACCCGGCGGACCCAGGGTCAGGACCTCGGGTGGCGCTCCGCCGTAGCGGCGTCCATCCGGGTGACGGTGCTCGTAGCTGCCGTCCGGGAGCCTGGTCACGGCGATGTCCCAGCGATGGATCTCGTGGTGGTGGAACGCGCAGTAGGCGATGCAGTTGGCCAGGTCGGTGCGCCCGCCGTCGCGGTCCCACCACTGCAGGTGGTGCAGCTCGGTGAACGCCAACGGCATCCCGCACCCGGCGACCGCGCAGGTGCGCACGCCGGAGGCGTGCAGGGCGAGCCAGTGCGCCCGCTTGAACAGCCGGGAGTCCCGCCCCAGGTCCAGTGGCTGGCCGGTCGCGCCGATGACCGCTCTGGTCAGCGCACAGTCACACAGGGCGCGCCCGATCTCCGACGCGGGCCACGGCTGCCCCGTCTCATCGACGACGGGTCCACGACCCGCCAGCCGGCCGATCAGGTCACCCGCAGACCCTCGACCCGCCGAGATGACCGCGTCCCGCTCCGGCCCACTCCCGCCGTCCGGACCGAGGTCTCCACGCAGCGCGGTCCAGGTCTCCTCGGACATGGTGATCAGCGCCTGGACCGGGGCGAGCGTGGCGCCGGTGGCGTCCTTCTCGGCCAGCATCCGGTCCACCGCGACCAGCAGCGCGTCCACCTGCCGCTGCTCCCGTGACCGCTCGTCGCCGACGGCCGGCCGCGGGTTGAACGCGTCGAGCATCGTGGCGAACCGATACCCCGCGACCCGGTCGAGCAGGCCCTTGATCAGGGTGCCGCCCGAGGTGTGGCTGACCGCCAGGAACCGGTCGGCCCGTTGCTCGTCATGCGAGCGCTGCCGGGATGCAGGGTCCGACGACGCGCCCCACGCCGTCAGCTGCCGGCCGAACTCGGAGCCGTCCAGCCGGCGGGCCAGCTCCACCACCCGCGCCTGTCCCTCCGGGGTCGCCAGCTCGGCGGCCAGCACCGGGGACGACGCACTCGCGCGCGTGACCTGCGCAACGTGCGTCAGCGTCACCGGCCCGTCCACCAGGGCACCGGCCAGCACCGGCATCGCCTCCAGCGTGGCCGCCTGCGCCACCACGGCCAGACCGGCCCCGCGACCCTGATGCGACTCGCGCCCGACGAACCCGGCCAGATCCCGGTCACCCGCCAGCGACCACGTACCCGCGGCGCGCTCGGCGTTCACCACGGCGGCGCGCAAGGCTGCCGCGAGCCGCTCGACGTGACACAGCTCGGCCAGGACCGCGGTCCGAGTGCCCGCCGTCCAGTCCCCGGCCTGGCCGCCGACCGCCAGCGCCGCGCGCCCGGCGGCCACCCATGCCACCACCTCAGCCGGAACCTCAGCCGGAACCTCAGCCGGAACCTCAGCCGGCACGAGCGTGCGCGACGCTGTCCCCGTCATCGTCGTGCACCCCCTGCGCGACTATCAAACTGATGTTCGAAGCCTACCCGACCAGCGCCGGGGGCGCAACCCCGAAATGCCATGTGACCAGCAACGACACTGTGCAGGACCACCCGCCGCGCCGGGCTGTGGGCGGCTCACCCGGGGGCGTGGGCGGCTCATCCGGGGGCGTAGGCGGCTCACCCGGGGGCGTAGGCGGCTCACCCGGGGGCGTCGGCGGCTCACCCCGGACCGTGGACCGCTCCCCCAGGGCTGTGCGCCGCGGAGCAGCGCCGTCCCGCAACGACGAAGGCCCGGTCGGATCGACCGGGCCTTCCGTGACGGTGCCGCCGCGCAGGGCGGCCCGACTCACTTCTTGTTGCGGCGCTGGTGACGCGTCTTGCGCAGCAGCTTGCGGTGCTTCTTCTTGGCCATCCGCTTGCGGCGCTTCTTGATGACGGAGCCCATGTGGTCCTCGTTCGTTCGGTGCTGGTGGTCGGCCGGCGGGGCCGGTAGCCCACGCAGAAAGTCCGAGCGCCCACCTTACGCCCTCGCACGCCCCGGACGGAAAGCGCCGGGGAACGGTGGGCCACGGTCAGGAGCTGAGCCGGCCCTCGTCTCCGATCTGCGGCCTCGGCACGGTGGCCGACGACCGCAGATAGGCCTCCAACGCGTCCTGAGGGACGCGGAACGAGCGGCCGACGCGTACACCGGGCAGGTCGCCGGAGTGGAGCAGCCGGTACACCGTCATCTTCGAGACGCGCATGACGCCCGCGACCTCTTCCACGGTGAGGTACCGCGAGCGGCCCGGCTCCTCGCTCATCGTCAGCTCTCCCCCGGTCCGAAGCCGCGTCCGTCCCCGGTGTCGGCGACCGGATCGTCGGACAGCGTAGTGCCTGGTGGGACCCGTGTGAAAGGGGTGACGGGAGTGACGGACGGGTCAGTCGTAGTCCGGATCGAGACCCAGGTGGGGGAACACCGCCTGACGGGTCGCGCGGATCGCGCGGTCGACGTCGTCGGACGGGTCCCAGCCCCGGGACCACGGCGAGAACGTCGCGGGCGCTCCCTCGGTCATCGTCGTCGCCTCGAGCGCGCCGTACTTCTGCCGGACCGCGTCGCACCACATCTGGGGCAGCGGCGTCGCCGGGTCCACCGGCCGGTGGGTGGCCAGCCCGATGACGGACGACCACACCCGGGGAACCACCTCGACCCGGGCGTACCCGCCCCCGCCGAGAGCGACCCAACGCCCGGCCGACACCTCGTGCGCGAGGTCGTGCAGCATCTCGGCCGCGGCCCGCTGCCCGTCCACCGTGGTCCGCAACGAGGTCAGCGGGTCGAGCCGGTGCGTGTCGCAGCCGTGCTGGGTGACCAGCAGGTCCGGCGCGAACTCGCGCAGCAGGGGCGGCACCACGGCGTCGATCGCGCGCAGCCACCCGGCGTCCCCGGTCCCGGACGGCAGCGCGACGTTGACCGCGGTGCCCTCGGCGCCCGGGCCGCCCACGTCGCGCGGGAACCCCGTGCCGGGAAACAGCACGTGCCCGGTCTCGTGCAGCGAGATCGTCAGCACGCGCGGGTCGTCCCAGAACACCGCCTCCACGCCGTCGCCGTGGTGCGCGTCGATGTCGACGTACGCCACCCGGCGCGCCCCGGCGGCCAGCACCGCCCGGATCGCCACGGCGGCGTCGTTGTAGACGCAGAACCCCGAGGCGGCACCGGGCATCGCGTGGTGCAGGCCGCCGCCGACGTTCACCGCGTGCAGCGCGGTCCCCTGCCACACCGCGAGCGCGGCCTCGACCGTGCCCTGGACCACGCGGGCCGCCGCGGCGTGCATCTGCGGGAACACCGGGGTGTCCTCGGTGCCCAACCCGCGCGCCAGGTCCACCACCCCGCCCGACGACGCGGCCCGGACCGCCGCGACGTACGCCGCCTCGTGCACGGTGCCGAGCAGCTCGTCGGACGCCTCGTCGGCCCCGACGACGGCGACGTCCGGGCGGTCGAGCAGCCCGAGCCCACCGGCGAGCGCGATCGTCAGGTCGATCCGCTCGCTCGTCATCGGGTGCCCGGGGCCGAAGTCGTACCCCAGCAGCTCGGTGGACCAGACGACACGGGCGAGCGTCGTCGCGCCCCCGGCTGCCATGCCCCCACCGTCGCACCGGCGTGCGATCGTGTCGATGCCCGTCGCCCGTGCCATTGTTGGCGGTTGGCGGTGCCCGAGGTGACGGACCTGGGCCGACGACCTGCGCGGAGGTGGGATGGCTCGGCCCGGCCCGGGGCTCACCGGCCGGTGGCGGGAGATCGTCGACCGCTCCGCCCGGCAGTCGCCCGCCCGCCTGACGCTCGCCGTGTTCGCGATCGTCATCGCCGTGTTCACCGCCCTGCTGGCGGGGCCGTGGGCGACCGCCACCGGCACGCCGGCGCCTGCCGTCGACGCCCTGTTCACCGCCACGTCCGCGGTGACGGTCACCGGACTGACGGTGGTGCCGACCGGGGCGTACTGGTCCACCTGGGGCCTGGTGACGATCCTCGTCGCGATCAAGGTGGGCGGCCTCGGCGTGATGACCCTGGCCTCGCTGCTCGGCGCGGCGGTGTCCCGCCGGATCGGCCTGACCAGCCGGCTGCTGGTCTCCGCCGAGACCCGGACCACCCGGCTGGGCGAGGTCGGCTCGCTGATCCGTACCGTCGTCGTCACCTCGACCGTGCTCGAGCTCATCGGCACGCTCATCCTGCTGCCCCGGCTCTACCTGGCCGAGCACAGCTGGGGCCTGGCCGCCTGGCACTCGCTGTTCTTCTCGGTGTCCGCGTTCAACAACGCCGGGTTCGTGCCGACCGTCCAGGGCCTGGCCCCGTTCGCCTCCGACTGGTGGGTGCTGCTGCCGATCATCATCGGGGTGTTCATCGGGTCGCTCGGCTTCCCGGTGGTGCTCGACGTCCTGCGGCACCGGCGCAACGTCCGGCGCTGGTCGCTGCACACCAAGCTGACCATCACGACGAGCCTCGCGCTGGTCGGCGCCGGCGCCGTGCTGATCGCCGGGTTCGAGTGGAGCAACCCCGCGACGTTCCGACCGCTGTCCGCCTCCGGGACGACCCTGGCCAGCCTGTTCGCCGCCGTGATGCCCCGGTCGGCGGGCTTCGTCACCGTCCCCACCGCCAACATGCACGAGGGCACGCGCCTGCTCCTCGACGCACTGATGTTCGTCGGCGGCGGCTCCGCGTCCACCGCGGGCGGCATCAAGGTGACCACGCTCGCCGTCATGCTCCTGGCGATCGCCGCCGAGGGGCGCGGCGACCGGGACGTCGAGGCGTTCGGCCGACGGATCCCGCCGGAGACGCTCAAGCTGTCCATCGCCGTCACGCTGATCTCGGCGACCATCGTGCTGGTCGCCGCGCTGCTGCTGCTGGCGATGACCGGTCAGTCGCTGGACCGGGTGCTGCTCGAGTCTGTCTCCGCATTCGCCACCGCCGGCCTGTCCACTGGTCTGACCCCGGAGCTCACCACGCCGGCGAAGTATGTCCTGGCCGTCCTCATGTTCATCGGCCGGACCGGCACCATGACGCTTGCGGCGGCGCTCGCGCTGCGCAACCGTCGTCGTGTCATCCGGCTCCCGGAAGAAAGGCCGATCATTGGCTGACACCTCGGCGTCCACCAGCGGCGCCTCCCTGCCGAGCGGCGATGCGGCGGTGCTGGTCATCGGCCTGGGCCGGTTCGGCTCGTCGATCGCCTCCACCCTGGACCGGCTCGGCCACGACGTGCTCGCGGTCGAGCGCAACCCCGACCTCGTCGCCCAGTGGGCCGGCCGGATCCCGCTGGTCGAGGCGGACGCGACCAACCCCGAGGCGCTCGAGCAGCTCGGTGTGCGCGACTTCCCGGTCGCCGTCGTCGGGGTCGGCTCCTACCTCGAGGCGAGCGTGCTCATCACGGGCAACCTCGTCGACGTCGGGACGCAGCAGATCTGGGCGAAGGCGGTCAGCGGCGAGCACGCGCGGATCCTGCAGCGCATCGGCGCGCACCACGTGGTGCTGCCGGAGGCCGACGCCGGTGCCCGGGTGGCCCACCTCGTCTCCGGCAAGATGCTCGACTACATCGAGGTCGAGGACGGGTTCACCGTCGTCAAGATGCGCCCGCCGAAGGAGATCCAGGGCTTCACGCTGTCCCAGTCGAAGGTGCGCGGCCGGTACGGCGTCACGGTGATCGGGGTGAAGAGCCCCGGCCGGGACTTCCTCTACGCCACCCCGGACACCCGCATCTCGCCCAACGACCTGCTGGTCGTCGCCGGCCACGGTGACCTGCTGGAGCGCTTCGCCGCGCGCCCGTGACCCGGGTGCGGTAGGGATTGCCCGACGAGGGAGGGCCCGATGGCCAAGGTTCCATGGAAGTTCGACGCGTCCGACGCGCTGCGCGTGCGTCCCGGGTTCTCGCTCGCCGAGTTCGACACATCGGCGACCCCCGGCTTCGAGGGCGGCGAGAAGGCCTCGGTCAAACGGCTCGCCAAGATCGGGCTGCGGACCTCCGACCTGCAGGAGAAGCTGTATGCCCACGGCCGGAGCGGCGGCACGCGGTCCGTGCTGCTCGTCGTGCAGGGCCTGGACACCGCCGGCAAGGGCGGCATCATGCGGCACGTCGCCGGCATGCTCGACCCGCAGGGCATCGCGCTGCACGCGTTCGGCGTGCCGACCCCCGAGGAGCGCAGGCACCACTACCTGTGGCGGGTCCGCAACGCGCTGCCCCCGGCGGGCCGGATCGGGGTGTTCGACCGGTCGCACTACGAGGACGTGCTCATCGTCCGGGTGGACGGCTTGGTGCCCCCGGACGTCTGGGAGAAGCGGTACGAGGAGATCAACGCCTTCGAGGACGAGGTCGTGTCCGGCGGCACGGCGATCGTCAAGGTTGCCCTCATGGTCTCGCGCGACGAGCAGTACGCCCGGCTGCACGAGCGCCTGGAGCGCCCCGACAAGTACTGGAAGTACAACCCGAGCGACGTCGACACCCGGTCCAAGTGGCCGGACTACCAGGCGGCGTACCAGGCGGTGCTCGACCGCACGTCGACCGACGTCGCGCCGTGGCACGTGATCCCCGCCGACAACAAGTGGTACGCGCGGCTCGCGGTGTCCCAGCTGCTCTGGCAGGCCCTGGAGGGTCTGGACCTGGACTGGCCGCCGGCCGAGTACGACGTCGCGGCGGAGCTCGCCCGGCTGGCGACGACGCGGTAGCGCGCGGCGCCGCCGACCGGTGCGCCGCTACTCGGTGCGCCGCCGCAGGGTGGTCGTCGCCAGCGCGACCGCACCGACGATGAACGCCACCAGGACGCCGATCGCGCCCCGCGTGGCCACCCACCCGCCGCCGGCGGCGATCTTCTGCATCGCGTCGACCGCGTACGTCAGCGGCAGCACGCGGGAGAGCCACTCGAGCACGGTGGGCATCTGGTCCCGCGGCATGATCACCCCGCAGAGCAGGATCTGCGGCAGCAGGAAGGCGGGCATCAGCTGCACGGCCTGGAACTCGGTGCGCGCCAGCGCGGACGCAGCCAGGCCGAGCGTGCTGCCGAGCACCGCGTTGAGGATCGCGACGAAGAACAGCAGCCAGAGCGACCCGGTGACGTTCATGCCGCACACCCAGATCGCCCAGAACACCACGACGACCGACTGGATGAGCGCCATCACGGCAAACGCCAGGGCGTACCCGACGACGAAGTCGCCCTTGCCCAGCGGCATGGTCATCAGCCGCTCGAGCGTGCCGCCGGTGCGCTCGCGCAGCGTGGCGACGCTCGTGACGATGAACATGACGAGCAGCGGGAAGAAGCCGACGAGCACCGGCCCGAACCGGTCGATCACCGGCACCGGGCTGTCGTGGTACATCCACGCGACGAGCCCGAGCAGCACCATCGGCACGCCGAGGATGAGCGCGATCGTCCGGCGGTCGTGGCGCAGCTGGCTGAGCACCCGGTGCGCAGTGGCCAGCGTCAGGGCGGGGCTCATGCGGCCGCCCCCCGCTCGGCGGCGTTCGCGCGGTCGACGAGGTGGAGGAAGGCGCCCTCAGCGTCGGCGGCGCCGGTCCGGTCGAGCAGGTCGGCCAGGGTGCCGTCGGAGAGGATCGCGCCGGCACGCATGAGGACCAGCCGGTCGCAGCGGACCGCCTCGTCCATCACGTGGCTGGACACCAGCAGGCTGGCCCCGTCGTCCCGTAGCCGGTGGAAGAGGTTCCACAGGTCGCGGCGGAGCACCGGGTCGAGGCCGACTGTCGGCTCGTCGAGCACCAGCAGGTCGGGTTTGCCCAGCAGCGTCACCGCGAGCGAGACCCGGGAGAGCTCGCCGCCCGACAGCGTGCGCACGATCCGCCGGCCGAAGCCGGCCAGGTCGACGTCCGCCAGCGTGGCGGCCACCCGGGCGTCGCCCACCCGCAGGATGGACGCGGCGTAGCGGAGGTTCTCGTCGACCGTAAGGTCCGCGTACACGCTGGGCGACTGGGTCGTGTACCCGACGCGGCGGCGCAGCGCTGCCGAGCCGGCCGGCTCGCCGAGCACCTCGATGCTGCCGCCGGCGACGAGCTGTGCCCCGACGATCGCACGCATCAGCGTCGTCTTGCCGCTGCCGCTCGGGCCGAGCAGCCCGACCACCTGACCGGCCGGCACCGTCAGGTCCAGCCCTTCGATGACGTGGTTCCTGCCGCGGACGACCCGCAGGCCGCGGACGGCGATCGCGGGCGCGTCGGCGCTATTCCTCACGTGATGAATAATGGCTCATCCCGAGCGCCGGCACAAGGACGTCCGGACCCGCGGGTCGGGCCGGCTACGAGGTCGTCGGCAGCGGACCGGTGAGATACCGGTCGATCGTCGGGCCGACGGCCGCTGCCAGCTGCTCGATCGACATCGAGCCGACCGGCTCCAGCCGCACGACGTACCGCATCATCAGCAGCCCGGCCACCTGCGAGGCCATCAGGCCGACTCGCAACGGGGCCTCGTCCGGCGCGACCAGGCGGCCGATCTGCTCGAAAACGGTCCGCCCGAGATACGCCAGGAGCGCCTGCGGCCGGTCGATCCCGCCCGCCATCAGCCCGACCGCCGCGCGGAAGCCCTCGCCGTCGTCGGCGGACCACAACGTGAGCACCTCGGTGAGCAGTCGCTCCCCGATGCCCGGAAGCCCACCCCGGACGATCCGAGCGGCGACGTCGAGCGGGTTGGCCGCGGCCGGCAGCACCGACACCGCGAAGAGGTCGGCGCGGTCGGGGAAGTAGTGCCGGACCAGCGCAGGGTCGACCCCGGCCCGGCGGGCGACCGACCGCATGCTCGCCGCCTCGTAGCCGCGCTCGGCGAACTCGGCCCGGGCCGCGGCGACGATGGCGGCGCGGGTGTCGGAGCCCGCCGGCCGACGTCCACGCGGGCGGTCGGTCGCGTCCGCCGCCTCCATGACCGCAGCCTAGAACGGAATTCCCCGACCGGGGGATGCGGCCCTCGACGCAACAGATCGCTGCCTGCCCGGGGAGCGACCACCCCGAGGCAGCGAAAACCTGCGGCTCCGCCTCGTGACCCGCCAGCAACCGCTGGCTCGTCGGACGGTGGGCCGCCGGGACAGCGGTTGCCGGCGCCTACAGCCCCCCGGCGAGCCGGTAGGACGCCTGGTTGGCCCGGATCTGCTCGGCGAAGCCACGGCGGGTGGTGTGCTCGTCGATGACGAGCAGCTCGGTCCGCGCCATGTCGGCGAACATGTCCCACGTGTCCACCGGTACCTGGGTGGTCATCACCGTGTGGTGGGCAGCACCGGCGGTCAGCCAGGCCTCCGCGCTGGTGGTGAAGTCGGGCCGAGGCCGCCACACGGCGCGCGCCACCGGCAGGTGCGGCAGCGCGGGATGGTCGACGAGGTCGACCACGTTGGCGGTGAGCCGGAACCGGTCGCGCAGGTCGGCCAGCGAGACGACCACGCCCGGGCCCGGGTCGGCGTCGAACACCATCCGGACCGGATCGTCCTTGCCGCCGATGCCCAGCGGGTGGATCTCGATGCGCGGCGTGGACGTCGTCAACGACGGGCAGATCTCGAGCATGTGCGCACCGAGGATGACCTCCGCACCGGGTGTCAGGTCGTAGGTGTAGTCCTCCATCAGCGAGGCGCCACCGGGCAGGCCGGCCCCCATCACCTTGGCGGCACGGACCAGCACGGCGGTCTTCCAGTCGCCCTCGGCACCGAACCCGAAGCCGTCGGCCATCAGCCGCTGCACGGCCAGACCGGGCAGCTGGCGCAGCCCGCCGAGGTCCTCGAAGTTCGTCGTGAACGCCGTCGCGCCGCGTTCGCCGAGGAAGGACCGCAAGGCGGCCTCCTGGCGTGCAGCCTCGCGCAGCGAGCCGTGCCGGGCGCCGTCGGCCCGCAGCTCAGGCGCGACGTCGTAGCCGATCTCGTACTCCTTGACGAGGATGTCGACCTCGTCCTCGGAGACAGCGGCGACCGAGGCGACCAGGTCGTTGACACCCCATGTGTTCACCGAGACCCCGAAGACGTGCTCGGCCTCGAACTTGTCACCCTCGGTCACCGCGACGTTGCGCATGTTGTCGCCGAACCGGACCACCCGCAGCTCATGGGTGGCGGCCCAGCCCGCGGCGGCGCGCACCCACGCCCCGACCCGCGCGGCGACGACCGGGTTGCTCGCATGCCCGGCGACGGTGGTCCGCGCCACCCCCAGCCTGGTCAGCGCGTACGCATACTCGCGGTCACCGTGCGCGGCCTGGTTGAGGTTCATGAAGTCGAAGTCGATGCTGTCCCAGGGCAGCTCGACGTTCGCCTGGGTGTGCAGGTGCAGCAGCGGCTTGGTCAGGGCGTCCAGGCCGGCGATCCACATC
Source organism: uncultured Actinomycetota bacterium (assembly GCA_963769855.1). Classification (GTDB taxonomy): domain Bacteria; phylum Actinomycetota; class Actinomycetes; order Actinomycetales; family Cellulomonadaceae; genus Cellulomonas. The sequence continues at coordinate 219,311 of CAVYNN010000008.1, read as the reverse complement.
TTGGCCGGGCTGAACGTGTGCATCCACGTGATGACGCCGAGCACGTCGTCACGACCGTTCGCCTCCAGCATCGCCCGGCGGATGGCCGCCGCATCCTTCAGCACGGGCTTCCACACCACTGGCGCGGGCACCGCGTCCGAGGCGTCGAGCAGGCGCGCCACCTCCTGCGACTGGCCGGCGACCTGACGCAGGGTGTCCTCGCCGTAGAGGTCCTGGCTGCCGGTGAGGAACCAGACCTCGCGGTCGGCGTACGGCTTGCTCATCAGTGCTTCTCCTCGTGCTGTCCGTAGACGTGCTGGTAGCGGTGGTACAGGGAGTCGATGTCCTCGGCGGCGATCGGCACGGGCTCGCCGAGCTGACGGGCGATGTGCACCGTGCGGGCGACCTCCTCGACCATGACGGCGGCCTTGACCGCGTCGCGCGCGTCCCGGCCGACCGTGAACGGGCCGTGGTTGCGCATGAGCACCGCCCGGGAGCGGGAGCTCGCCAGCGTCTCGACGATGCCGCGGCCGATCGAGTCGTCGCCGATGAGGGCGAACGGGCCGACCGGGATCGGCCCGCCGAACTCGTCGGCCATCATCGTCAGCACGCACGGCACGGACTCCCCCCGTGCGGCCCACGCCGTGGCGTACGTCGAGTGGGTGTGCACCACGCCGCCGACGTGGGACATGTGGCGGTACACGTAGGCGTGCGCTGCGGTGTCCGACGACGGCGCGTGCCCGCCCTCGACCAGCTGCCCGTCGAGGTCGCAGACCACCATCGACTCCGGGGTCAGCTCGTCGTACGTCACGCCGGAGGGCTTGATCACCAGGAGGTCGGTCGATCCGTCGCCGACCGCGCCGGACGCATCCGGCACGCGCACGCGCTGGGAGACGTTGCCTGCGGTCCACACGACGAGCCCCCACCGGGGCAGCTCGGCGTGCAGGCGCGCCACCACCTCGCGGGCGCGGGCGACCTCCTGCCGCACCGCCTCGGGATAGCTCGTCCATGCTCATCGCAGGGACTCCGTCGCCGCACGCTCGATCGCCAGGCCCGCGCGGTACCGGTCGAGGAAGGCGGCGTACCCCGCGACGTCAGCCGGGTCGGGCGAGACCACGGTCGTCTCGGCGGCGGCGAACACCCGCGTCGCCAGGTAGGTGGCCAGGTCGGGCCGGTCCGGCTCGTCGTGCGCGCGACGGTAGGCAGCCAGCACCGCCATCCCCCACGCGCCACCCTCGCCCGCGGTGGCACCGACCGAGACCGGCGCCCCGAGGGCGGCCGCGAGAAGCCGCTGGGCCACGCCCGCGGTCCGGAACACCCCACCGTGGGCGACCATCGCGTCCAGAGCGACGCCCTCGTCGGCCAGCACCTGCATGCCCAGGCTCAGCGTGCCGAACATGCCGGACAGCTGCGCCCGCATGAAGTTCCCCAGGGTCGGCCGGCTTCCCGGCGTCCGCACCACGAGTGGTCGGCCCTCGTCCAGCCCGGTGATCGGCTCCCCGGCGAGGTAGTTGTAGGCGAGCATCCCGCCGCCGTCGGCCTCGCCGTCCAGCGCGGCGCGGAACAGGACACCGAACACCTCGTCCGGCGCGGCCGGACGACCGAGCGCCGCGGCGAACTGGCCGAACAGGCCGGCCCACGCCTCGATCTCGCTCGCGCCGTTGTTGCAGTGCACCATCGCCACGGGATCGCCCGCGGGGGTGGTGACCAGGTCGACCTCCGGGTGTCGGTGCGCCAACGGCCGCTCGAGCACGACCATCGCGAAGATCGACGTGCCCGCGCTGACGTTGCCGGTGCGCGGCGCGACAGCCTGGGTGGCGACCATGCCCGTCCCGGCATCACCCTCCGGCGGGCACAACGGTGCGCCGGGGCGCAGGGACCCGGTCGGGTCGAGCAGTGCGGCACCCGTCTCGGTCAGCACGCCGGCGGGCTCGCCCGCGGTCAGCACGCGGGGCAGCAGGTCGACGATCGCACCGCCGGCGAGCTCGTCGAACCGTGCTGCCAGTCCGGCGTCGTAGGTCCCGGTCGCGGCATCGATCGGGAACATGCCGGAGGCGTCACCGACGCCGAGCACCTTCTCGCCGGTCAGCTGCCAGTGCACGTAGCCGGCCAGCGTGGTGAGGAACGCCACCTGCGGTACGTGCGGCTCGGCGTCGAGGATCGCCTGGTAGTGGTGCGCGATGGACCAGCGCAGCGGGATGTTGACCCCGAACAGCTCGCTGAGCGCGGCGGCCGCCCGCCCGGTGGACGTGTTGCGCCAGGTGCGGAACGGCACCAGCACGTCACCCGCGGCGTCGAAGGCGAGGTAGCCGTGCATCATCGCCGAGACGCCGAGCGCGCCGAGGTTCGTCGGGCGCACGCCGTACCGCCGCTCGCAGTCCGCGAGCAGGGCGGCGACCGCGCCCTGGAGGCCGACCCAGACCGCGTCCAGCGGGTACGTCCACACGCCGTCGACGAGCTGGTTCTCCCAGTCGTGGCCGCCGGTCGCCAGGACCGCATGGTCCGGACCGATGAGGCAGGCCTTGATCCGGGTGGAGCCGAGCTCGATGCCGAGGCTGGTCCGCCCGGCGGTGATCCACGTGTCGACCGTCATCGGTCTGCTCCTTGTCGTCTCGGCGGATATGTTAACGCTCACATGACTGTGCGCCAAGTCCTTCCGCGCCGGGACGGCGCCAGGACTGGGGACCTTGGCCCGCGGACTGGCGACCTCGGCCCCGCGGCGAGGGGGCCTCAGCCGCGCGGAGGTCCGCTGCTCGCCCGCACGACGACGCTCGTGGCGACGAGCTCGGACGTCGCCGCGTCCTCGCCCTCGATCGCCCCGAGCAGCACAGCGAGGCACCGCTCGCCCAGGACGGCGAACTCCTGCCGCACCGTGGTCAGCGGCGGGAAGAAGTGCGCCGACCCGTCGACGTCGTCGAACCCCACCACCGAGACGACGTCGGGCACGCGCACCCCCGCCTCGGCGAAGGCCCGCAGCAGCCCGAGCGCCAGCTGGTCGTTGGCCGCGAACACGGCCGTCGGCAGGCCGCCGGCCACCAGCTCGCGGCCGACGACGTACCCGCGGTCGGCGCTCCAGTCGCCCGCGATCGGGTCGCCGGCGACGATGCCCGCCGCGGCGAGCTCGTCGCGCCAGCCCTCGATGCGGCGCCGGGCGTCGAGCCAGTCGGTGTCGCCCGCCAGGTGCGTCACGTGCCGGTGCCCGAGGTCGAGCAGGTGGCGCACCGCCATCCGGCCGCCGGCGTACTGGTCCACCGCAACGCTCCGGAGCGGCGCCGGCAGGTCGACCGGGCCCACCATCACCACCGGCACCGGGGTGCCGAACTGCCGGACCGCCTCGACCGCCTCGTCGTGCGCGGCGATCACCACGACCCCGTCGACGCCCTCCGCCATGAAGTGCTCGAGCACGCCGGCCACGTCGCCGGCGTCCCAGCGGGGCAGCGTGGCGACCGAGACGAACAGGCCCACATCACGCGCCGCGGTCTCGATGGCGATCAGCGTGCTCGTCGGGCCGAACAGCGCGGAACCGGAGGACAGCACGCCGATGGTCCCGCTGCGCCGGGTCACCAGCGCCCGGGCGGCAAGGTTGCGCCGGTAGCCCAGCGTCGCGATGGCCTCGAGGACGCGCTGGCGGGTGGCCGCCGTCACGCTCGGATGGTCGTTGAGCACGCGGGAGACCGTCTGATGAGACACGCCCGCGAGCGCAGCGACGTCGCTCATGGCTGGTGGCCGCCGCTCTGGCACTGATCCCCTCCGACCTCACGATGCCCGCGCCACTCTCTCAGATCCCGGCGCGCCCGTTCGACCGGCGCTCCGCCGCCCGAGATCCGCACCGAACATCAGGTACACCGCCGCGGTCCAGGTGTAGGCACGGTCCCGCAGCCCAGCGCCGGTGCGGGCGTCGAAGTTCTCCGCGAAACCCGAGCGCTCGCACAGCGCCCGGAACCGCTCGCTCACGGTGTCCGCGAGGTCGGTGCAGCCGGACCGGCGCAACCCGTCCTCGAGCAGCGCCGTGGACGGGGCCCAGATCGGCCCTCGCCAGTAGCCGTCGCTCTCGTACTGCGGCGACGTGACCGGCTCGGTCGCCAGGCCGAACGCCGTCAGGTGGCCGGTCAGTCGTTGCGCAAGAGCGTCCCGCACGCTCGGCGGGAGCCGGTCGCCCAGGATGAGCGGCAGCAGCGCCAGGAGGCTGGTGGACGTGCTCCGACGCCCGGAGAGCGCGCCGACCGCCACGAAGCTGTCGTCCTGCCACAGCTGGTCGAGCAGCGCCCCGAGCAGCTCGTCGCGCTCTTTCCGCCAGCGCTCGTCGGGCCGTCCCAGCTCGACCGCGAGGTCGGCCAGCGTCTCGAGCTGCAGCACGAGGAACGCCGCCAGGTCGGGCGACTCGATGACACGGTCGCGGTCGAACGTCGTCGCGTTGTCCCAGCCCGAGTCGTTGCCGTGCTGGTAGTACGGCAGCATGTGATCCGGTCGGCGACGGCGGTCGAGCCAGAACAGCGACCAGGCAGCGAGCTTGTCGAAGACGAGGGACAGCTCCTGCCGGTCCAGGTCACGGCCGGCCGTCGCCCGGAACCGCCCCAGGGCCCAGCCGTGGATCGGCGGCTTGACGTAGTTGTAGAGCAGCTCCGACTGGGTCACCGAGTCGGGCAGCGCTCCGCTCGCGTCCTGGTGGTCGAACGGCGTCAGGAACTGGTCGAGCGCCTCGTCGGGCAGGCCGGGGGCGAGCGCGAGCGCGTTGAAGCAGTGGTCCCAGCTCCACACCTTGTCCATCCAGTGCTTGGACATCAGCACCGACTCGCGGCCGAGGAACCCGCTCGGCGAGACCGTTGCCGACCACAGGACGTAGGCGGCCAGGGCACTGGCCGGCGTGCGGTCGTCCCGCCACGGCGCCACCCGGTCCAGGTAGTCGGTGAACACCGCGTCGGCGCGCGCGACCACCGCGTCGAACGTCGTCGCCGGGATGAAGGACGGGCTGCTCGCCGTCGTCTCCTCGATCGCGAGCTCCCACTCGCCACCGTTGCCGCCCGCGACAACCGCCCGCTCGGTGATGCCCAACGCCTCGTCACCGACCACGTCGAACGCCCCCGTGATCCGCGTCACGCGGTACCGCCTCCCGGTCTCGTAGGAGGTCAGCACCGTGGCGCCGTCGACCGGATCGGTGAACAGGTAGTCGCCCGTGAAGGGGGTCAGCCCCGGTGCCGCGTCCCGCAGCTGGAGCCCGAGGCCCCGGCCACGGATCCGGAGCACCGTCGGCCCGTCGAACGCCGCGGTCACCGACGCGCCGTCGTCGGTCGCCCAGCGGAAGGAGCTCGGCTCGGCCTGCCAGGCCGCCTCGACCGGGGCACCGGCCACGACCGGCTCCATCGCCAGGACGGCATGCATGCCGTGGGTGTGGGAGACGAGGTGGACGACGCTCCCGGACGTCCGCAGGCCCGTCACCGGGGACAGGTTCAGCCACGAACCGCGGTAGGAGAACGGGATGTCACGGATGTCGAAGGCGAGGCGCGACGTGGCCCGGACGGGCGGAGGGGTCATGGTGCGGGTTCCTTGCTGAGGCGAGTGAGCTGCCGGCGGGCGGGGTCCGCGGTCCGGGCGGACGCGCGGTCGTCAGCGCACCGACGGCGGGCGGGTGCGGTCAGTCCTTGATGGCCCCTGCGGTCACCCCCGCTGCCACGTAGCGCTGGGCGACGAGCAGGAGGACCGCCGTGGGGATCGAGGCCAGCACGGCGGTGGCCATCAGCGGGCCCCACTCTTGGTTCTGCGACCCGATGTAGTCGTACAGGCCCATCGTGATGGGGCGCAGCGTGCCGCCGCCGCGGTTGAGGCTCGAGGCGAAGAGGAAGTCCGACCACGCCCAGAGGAAGGCGAACAGCCCGACCGTGACCGCGGAGTTCCGGGCGATCGGCAAGACGACCGAGCGGAACGTCCGCCAGGGCGACGCCCCGTCGATCTCGGCGGCCTGGAGGAGCTCTCGAGGGATGCCGGACATGAAGGCCGTGAAGAGCATGGCGCCGAACGGCACGGCGATCGTCGAGTCCGCGAGGATGAGGCCGGGCAGGGTGTCCAGCACCCCGAGCTGGGTGTAGATCGTGTAGAAGCCGAGCGCCATCACGACCGCCGGGATCATCTGTGCGACGAGCAGAACGAAGCTCAGCGCCCGCCGTCCCGGCACGTACAGCTTGGACAACGCGAACCCGGCGGGAGCGGAGATCACCAGGGTGAGCACGACGGTGCCGAGGCCGACCAGGATGCTCGTGCCCAGGTAGGGCAGCTGCTGGTGCAGCACGACGTCGTAGTGGTCGAGCGTGAAGTGCCGGGGGAACAGGTCCCCGTTGCGGATCGCACTGCGCTGGGTGAACGAGACGTTCACCATCCAGTACAGCGGGAACAGCATGATCGCGGTGAAGACGATGCCGAGCACCGTCTTCCACCAGGTGCGGCGGACGGTCATTCAGTCCTCCTGCCGGCGCTGGACGGCCAGGTAGACGAACCCCATCGCGAGGGCGACGAGCAGCAGGATCGTCCCGACCACCGAGGCCTGCGAGTAGCGGATGACCGACGAGGCGCCCTTGCCGAAGGCCATCGCGTAGGCCCACGTGGCGAGCGTCTGGGACGAGCCCGTACCGAGCGTCATGATCCAGATGATGTCGACCACCTTGAGCGTGTAGACGAAGCCCAGCAGCAGGGTGATCGCGGTGACGGGACGCAGCAACGGGACCGTCACGCTCCAGAACTGCCGCCAGGCGTTCGCGCCGTCGAGCGACGCGGCCTCGTACAGGTCGGTCGGGATGTTCTGCAGCCCGGAGTACAGGATCACCAGGTTGAACGGGATGCCCAGCCAGACGTTGGCGATCGTCACCGAGAGCAGCGAGTGCTGGGCGTTCAGCCACCAGACCGGCTGGGCGCCGAACAGTCCGATGAACCGGTTGATCACGCCGGAGTCGGCGTCCATCATCCACTGCCAGGTGGTCGCCGAGACGATGATCGGCAGCAGCCACGGCACCAGGAAGAGCCCCCGCAGCAGCCCCGACAGCGGGAAGCTGCGCCGGAAGAACACCGCGAGCGCCAGGCCGATCGTGTACTGGAACACCAGGGAGCCGACGACGAAGAGCACCGTCTGGCGGACCGTGGGCCAGAACAGGGCCGACCCGACCACCTCGCGATAGACGTCCAGCCCGACGAACGGCGCCTGCCCGGTGACGAAGGTCGCCCGGGTGAACAGGTGCAGGCTCATCGACACGTTCTCGTACAGCGGGTAGGCGTACAGCACCACCAGGTACACGACCAGCGGCGCGCTGAACCCGAGCCCGGCCCACTGCGTCGGCCGGAGCCTGCGCCTGCCGCCGTGTGGCTCGTGCGCGCGGGGTGACGGGGCCCGACGGGCCGCCTCCCCCGCGATCGTCTCTGTGCTCACCTGCTCCACCGTTCCTCGCCTGATCGACCGCGGTCCGCGACGCGGGTGCGGTGACCGATTGCTCTGGTCACCGCACCCGCGCTTGTGGTCAGCCCTTCGCCGCCTGGGCGAATGCTGCCTTGACCGCGGTCGCGTCACCGGCCGCGTTCAGCGACGCCTGCAGGGCCGTGGACAGCAGGGCGGAGGTCGCCGTGTAGTCCGGGCCGAGGTCGGTCGTCCGCCCCTGCGCGCTCTCGATCGCCGCTGCCCACGGCTTCCAGATCGGGTCGGACGCGATCTGGGTGGCCCGCTGGTCCTTGTTCGCGGCGAAGTAGCCGAGCTGGTCGTCGGTCTTCACCTGGTTGGTCGGCCCGACGAGGCACGCGACGACCTTGGCCGCGGCCGCGTAGTGCGCCGCCGCGTCCTTCTTGTGCACCGGTGCCAGGACGAACTCGCCACCGGTCGGCACCGGTGCGGCCCCACCGGTCTGACCCGGGATCGGCATCATCACAGCCTTGAACTTCTGCTGCGACGCCGCCTTGGCGAACCACGACCCGTTCTCGGCGAACGCGTACTGGCCGGTGAGGAACAGGTCCCAGGAGGCCGACTGGTTGTCGCTGATGGCCGACTTCGGCGCGTATCCCTTGCCGATCCAGTCGGACAGCAGCTGGCCGGCCGCCGTTGCGGCGTCGGAGCCCGGTGCCTTGAGGGAGGCCCCGGCGCCCCAGAACCAGGGAAGGAACTGGAACACGCCTTCCTCACCGGCGATGCCGGCGAACGTGATGCCCTTGTCCCCGGCAGCCGTGACCTTCGCCAGCGCGGTGTTGAGGCTGGCCCAGTCGGTGATGGACGCCGGGTCGACGCCCGCCTTGTCCAGGATGTCCTTGTTGTAGTACAGGCCGAGGGTGTTGGCGCCGATCGGCACCCCGTAGGTCACTCCGCCGACCGTGCCGGGTCCGGCGAGGTTGGCGTCGAAGCCCGAGGTGTCCATGCCGACGTCCTTGGCGGACGCGAGGAGCCCCGCGCTCGCGGCGTCGGGCACGGCCGGGTTGTCCAGCATGACGACGTCCGGAGCGTTGTCCTCCTTCACCGCCGACGTGAGGTTGTTGAGCAGGTCGCTCGTCGCCGCCGTGGTGCGCGTGATCGTCGTGCCGGCGGGTGCGCACGCCTTGACGTAGGCGGCCCAGGCCGACGAGTCGTCGTACTGGGGGTACGGGTCCCAGACGGCGATCGAGGTCAGGGCGGCCGCGGTCGTCGTCGTTCCTCCGGCGCTGGTGCTGGTGCCACCGCTGGTGCCGCCGCTGCAGGCGGCGAGGGCCATCGTCACGAGCGCAGCCGTTCCGACGACGTAGGTGGATCTCCTTGCGTTCAACACTGTGGTTCCTCCTTGAATCCGGTGCTGCTGGCGAACCGGTTCGACGACCGGTCTTCAACCTTCGGTTCCTTGCTGCTCCTCTTCGGCGAGTCGTGGTACGGGTGGCGAGACGGTCAGTGCGACAGCAGCCGCACGCTTCCCCGGTCGCGGAGGACCGGCTCGACGAGCCGGACCGATGTCGGACCCGCCTCGGACGGATGGGCGATCCGGAGCACCAGCCGGTCGACGGCGTTGCGCCCGAGGGTGTCGGCGGCGGACTCGACGGCCGTGTACGGCAGCGAGAACTCCTCACCGAAGTCCCGTGAGTAGAGGCTGACCACGCTGAGGTCGCGCGGGACGGTGACGCCGCGGTCGCGCAGCACGGCAGGCAGGGCCGCGATCGTCGCGTCGTTGTGGACGACGAGCGCCGTCGACCCCGGGTGCACGTCGAGCAGTCGGTGGACCGACGCCTGGACGGCGGGCGGGCGGGACTCTCCGTAGTACGGATGGATCCGCATGCCCCGGCTGGTGGCCCGCTCGACTGCGGCGTCGCGGAACCGCCAGACGTACGACCCGCCGCGCTCCACCACGTGGTACGGCGGCGAGATGAGGGTGACCTCCCGGTGCCCCTGCTCGGCGAGGTGGTCCACGATCTGCCGAGCGGCAGCAGCGAAGTCCAGGTCGATCGCGTCGAGGTCCCGGGTGTCGGCCGGCAGCCCGATCAGCACCGACGGCTGGCGCACCGCCCGCAACGACGGCAGGCGGGGGTCCTCGCTCGTCACGTCGAGCAGCACGATGCCGTCGACCATCTCCGAGTCGCCGATCCGCCGGATCGCCCGCGAGCCGTCCGGCTCGGTGATCATGAGGATGTCGTAGCCCAGGCGCCGGGCCGCCTCGGACACCGGCAGCACGTACTGCAGCATCGCGGGCGCGAACTCGTCGGCGTGGAACTGCAGCAGCAGCCCGAGGACCATCGTCTGCGAGGTCGCCAGCGCGCGGGCGCCGGCGTTGGGCGTGAACCCGAGCTCGGCGATCACCTCGTCGATCCGGTCACGGGTCGCCTGGGAGATCACCCGCTTGCCCGACAAGGCGTACGAGACCGTGCTCCGGGACACCCCGGCGCGACGGGCGACGTCGCCGATCGTGGCCATCGTGAGCTCTCCCTCGGCATCGTTCGAACCGGTTCGACTTTTAGATGTTAGCGATCACACATCCGTTGTCAAGACCCGCCCGCCGGACCGCCCGTCAGGTCAGCGACCAGCTCGCGCACCGAGCTCGCGGGACCGGGCGGCGGCCGCCTTCGCCGCTGCCACCACGCCCGCGCGCACACCGTGCGCGTCGAGCTCCGCCACCGCCGCCACGGTCGTCCCGCCGGGTGAGGAGACCCGCTCGCGCAGCACCACCGGGTGCTCGCCGCTGCTGGTCACCAGGGCGGCCGCGCCCTCGACGGTCGCCGCCGCGAGCCGGGTCGCCAGGTCGCGCGGCAGGCCGAGCAGCACGCCGGCCTCCGCCATCGCGTCGACCAGGTAGAACGCGTACGCCGGCCCGGACCCCGAGATCGCGGTCACCGCGTCGAGGTGCTTCTCCGCGACCCGCACGACGAGCCCGGTCGGGGCCAGGATCGTCTCCGTCAGCGCGAGGTGGGCCTCGGTGGCCGACGAGCCACCCGTGATCGCCGCCGCGCCCTTGCCGATCACCGCCGGGGTGTTCGGCATCACCCGCACCACGGGCGCGCCGATCGGCAGCCGCTCCTGGTAGAACGCCAAGGGCACGCCGGCCGCGACGCTGATCACGGGCGCGCCGCCGCGCAGCGCCGGCCCGATCTGCGCCAGCACCTCGCCGACCACGTCCGGCTTGACAGCGACGAGCACCACGTCGGCCCGGGCCACCGCGGGTCCGAGGGCTGCGCTGGTCGCCACGCCGTGGCTGCGGCGCAGGCCCTCGGCACGGTCCGGGTCGGTCTCCACCACCTCGACGTCCCGTGCGGACCAGCCCGCGACGAGCAGGGCGCTGACCAACGTGCCGCCCATCACGCCACCGCCGACGACGAGCACCCGCGCCCGCATGCCAGAACCCTGCTCCGTCATCTCGACCTCCCGGCGGCGAGCCTATTGCGCCCGCCACGCCGCGACGTGTGCACATCCGCGCGAGAGGTGCAGTTCCAGGCGCCTATCTCGCACGGATGTGCACACCCCGCGCGAGGGCGACCCGGGAGGAGGCCGCTCGACGGGGCCCGCCGCGCTCAGCCTCGGCCCGGGAACGTCCCTCCGGCCGGGAAGCCCGCACCGCCGCCGAAGCCGACGCGCGTCGTCGAGCCGCTGGTCAGGCCGGACAGCCCCGAGGTGGACGCTCGGCCGGACCCGGTCGAGCTGGTCGGCAGCGCCTGCGAGCGGTCCGCGAGCACCACCGTCTGCCCGGCGGTCAGCCCCGAGGCGATCTGGGTCAGCTGGGCGCCGACGGCGCCGCGTTGGACGGTGACATCGCTCACCTGGCCGCCCGCGAGCACCTGCACGGTCGCTGCCGAGCCTGCGACGTGCACCGCCGACGTCGGCACGGTGAGCACCTGACCGGTGCTGGCCACGGTGATCGAGACCTGTGCGGACGAGCCGGCGAACAGCTTCTCGGTGGTCTGGTCGAGAGCGACGACCACCGAGTACGCCGGGGTCGAGGTGGTCGACACGTCGAGCACGCCGATGCTGCTCACCTTGCCGGTCAGGGCGTTCGCCGTGCTCGGCACGGCGACCGTCGCCGACTGGCCCACGGCGAGCGTCGCGAGGGAGGACAGCGGCACGGTGAGGTCGACGACGTAGCCCTGCGTGCCGAGCACCGTGATCACCGCGGACGTCGAGGACGCCGACACCGTCGCACCGGCCGTGATCGAGACCGCCCCGACCGTCCCGGCGATGGGCGACGTCAGGTCGACGAGCGTGAGGTCGCGGGTAGCGATGTCGACGTTCGCCTGCGCCGCGTCGATCGCCGCCTGGTCGGCCAGGATGTCCGCCGCCGTGGCGACCCTGGTCGTCGCACCGGACGACGAACCCGTGCGGCTGCCGCCCGCCGACGACGAGCTCGACGGGATGGTGCTCGGCGTCGCGGTCCGGGTCGAGGTGGGTGTCGGGGTCGGTGTGGCGGTCGGCGTCGTGGTCGGCTGTCCGCCGGGACCGCCGGTCGAGCCGCCGGCCGGCGAGCCGAGCGCGGTCTGGAGCGCCGCGACGGCCGTGTCCAGGGCACCGGCAGCGTCGCTGACCGACTGCTGCGCGGTCTTCGTCGCGGTCTGCGCGTCCGAGGCGGTCGAGAGCGCCGCCTGGCACGCCGCGACGAAGGCCTGGACAGCGGACACCGAGGTCCCTGTCGAGGTCGGGGTGGGCGTGGATGTGGCGGTCGGGGTGGGCGTGGATGTGCCCGTCGGGGCGGGCGTGGGCGTGGCGGAGGGATCGGCCGAGGGTGAGGCGGTCGGCGACGGCGTCGGGCTGGGCGTGCCGCCGGTGCCGTCCGGCACGACCTTGGACGGATCGAGGCCGTTGAGCGCCGAGCATGCCGCCTGGGCGCCCGACAGCGCCTGGGTGCTCGTACCGAGAGCCGACCGCGCGTGGTTGTACGCGGCCAGCAGCGCCTGCTGCGCGGCGGTGACGGCCGCGGTCGCCTTCTGCACCTCGGGCGAGGTGCCGGACGACGACGAGCTGGTCGGACCGGTCGACGAGCCCTGCCCGGTGCGGCTCGACGACGCGGACGACGACGAGGACGAGGACGACGTCGAGGCGGCCGACGTCGAGGTGGCCGACGTCGAGCTCGTCGTGCTCGCCGTCTGCGACGCGAGGTCGTCGGACAGTGTCTGCTGGGCCTGCTGGAGGGCGGTGTTCGCCTGCGCGAGCGCGTTCTGCAACGAGGTCGGGTCCATGGTGGCCAGCACCTCGCCGGCCGTGACGGTGTCACCGAGCCCGACCGCCACCGACGCCACCGTCCCGGCGACCGGGAACGAGACGTCCCGGCGGGCGGCCGCGGCCACGGTGCCCGTGGCGGAGACCGTCTGCTGCACCGACCCCATCGCCACGGTGGCGGTGGTGTAGCGGTCGACGGTGTGACCGGACAGCGCCCAGGCCACACCGCCACCGGCCGCCACGAGCACGACGGCGGTGCCCACCGTCAGGGCGATCGGACGGCGCCAGCGGGGACGGCGGCGGCGCGAACGATCAGGCATTCGAGCCACCCTGCGTGCCCGTCGAGGTGCCGGTGCCGCCGCCGTTCCGGAACCCGTTGCCGCTCCGCGAGCCGGCCTGCCCGGTGCGCCCCACGCCGGTGCCGAACGACGAGCACGTGCCGTTCACCGGCGCCGACACCGTGATCGAGGTGGCGGTGACCTTGCCGGACGAGTCGGACGGACCGAACGCTGCCGCGCACTGCCCGACGACGATCGCGCTCGCGTCCCCCTTGACCGTCGTGGTGTAGGTGGTCGCCGCATCGACCGTCGCCGTCGCGGTGCCCGTCGTGCCGCTCTGGGTGGTGGTCTGCACGGTGATCGTCGAGCCACTGACGGCCGTCACCATGCCTGACGTCCGAGCGCCGAACGCCCGACCGCCGTTGCCGAACGCCCCACCGGACGGCCGCGCGGTCGGTACGGCGCCTCCGGGAATCGCGGTCGGCAGGCCACCGGGAAGGCCGCCGGCCGCCCCGCCGGGGAACCCGCCACCGGCGAAGCCGGCCACGGTGCACTTGCCGTCGACCGGGTCGGTGATCGCCACCCGGGTGGCCGCACCGGTGGCGGTGGGCGCCGCGGTGGGCGCGGCGGTCGACGACCCGCCGGCCGCCACCGCACTGGTCGCCACGATGCACCGGCCGGCGACGACGTCGGCGAGCGTGCCGGCCTTCTCGGCGGTGAACGTCGTCGTGCTGGTCCACGTCACGGCGGTCTGCAGCGAGGTGTCTTGCACCTGCATCAGCTGGCCGGAGACGTAGGCGATCGTGCCGCTGACGCCAGGTGGCGTGCGGGTGCCGGGGGTGCCGGCCGGCGTGGGAGCCGCGGAGGCCGCCGGTGCGCCGGTCGCGGCCGCCGCCTGGCCGCCGGTGCCACCGGCCGAGCAGGCCGACAGGAGCAGCGCGAGCCCCAGGCCGAGGCCGGCGGGGACGAGGGTGCGGAGCTGGGTCATGTCGGATCTCCTGGGGGGAAGCACGCTCACTCCGAGCGCAGCGCATCGATGGGGGCGAGCCGCGCGGCGCGCGTGGCGGGGTAGACGCCGAACACCAGGCCGAGGCCGACGGCGACGAAGAGGGAGGCGGCGACGGCGGCGCCGGACACGACGATCGTCGAACCGACCAGCTTCGGCAGGGTGCGCGCGGCGAGGATGCCGAGCCCGGCGCCGAGCAGGCCGCCGGCCAGGCCGAGGATCGACGCCTCGGCGAGGAACTGACGGCGGATCGCCCACGGCGGGGCGCCGAGCGCCTTGCGCAGGCCGATCTCGCGGGTCCGTTCGGTGACGGACACCAGCATGATGTTCATCACCCCGATGCCGCCGACCAGCAGCGAGATCGCCGCGATGCCGACCAGCAGCACGGTGAGCGTGCGGGCGACAGCAGTAGCGGTCGAGACGAGCGAGGCCTGCGAGGCGATCGTGAAGTCGGCCGTGGTGGTCGTCTTGCCGTGCAGGTTGAGCAGCGTCTGCTCGGACTCCTGGTACGCGGCGGACAGCTGGCCCGATCCGGCGGCCTCGATGTAGATCCGGTTCACCGAGCTCCGCGAGGTGCCCCCGACGAGGGTCTCGGCCTCGGTGGACAGCGGCACCACCGCCATGTCGTCGAGGCTGGTCGACCCGCTCGACCCGGCGGTCGCCAGGACGCCGATCACCTCGAACTGGATGTTCGAGATCGTCACGGTCTGCCCGACGACGTTCGTCGTACCGAACAGCTCGGTCGCCGTCTCCGAGCCGAGCACGACGACCGCGGCGCGGGCTGTGTCGTCCTGCGCGGTGATGAACCGGCCGGCGGACAGGGTGCGGTTGCGCACGCCGAGCCACGGCGCCGTCGTACCGGTGATCGTCGTCGTCCAGTTCGTCGTGCCGGCGTCGATCTCCAGCGAGGTCGACTTCTCCGGGGCGACACCCTTGACGTCAGGGGCGTTGGTCGACGAGGCGAGGGCCTCGGCGTCGGAGCGGGTCAGCGTCGTCGCCGAGCCGAAGCCGCCGCGGATGCCGCCGGTGGTGGCCGAACCCGGGGTGACGATGAGCAGGTTCGAGCCGAGCGAGTTGATCTGTGCCGACACGTCGTGCTGCGAGCCCAGCCCGAGGCCGACGGTGAGGATGACCGCCGCGATGCCGATGAGGATGCCGAGCACGGTCAGGCTCGACCGCATGACGTGGGTCCGGACCGCGGACCACGCGGTGTGCAGCGTCTGTCCCCAGCTCATCGGGCCACCCGCTCGTCGAGCGTGATCAGCCCGTCGCGCACGTGCACCACGCGCTCGGCATGCTGGGCGACCTCGGCCTCGTGGGTGATGAGGACGACCGTGCGGCCCTGCCGGTGCAGCTCGTCGAACAGGCCGAGCACCTCCTCGGTCGAGCCGGAGTCGAGGTTGCCGGTCGGCTCGTCGGCCAGGATCAGTGCGGGGTCGGTGACCAGGGCACGGGCCACGGCGGCGCGCTGCTGCTGGCCGCCGCTCAGCTCGCCGGGGCGGTTCGCCGTCCGGTCGCCCAGCCCGACCCGGTCCAGGGCGGCCGTCGCCCGCTCGCGGCGCTCGGCGGCCCGCACCCCGGCGTACATCAGCGGGAGCTCGACGTTGCGCCAGGCGGACAGCGACGCCAGCAGGTGGAACTGCTGGAAGACGAACCCGATCTGCCGGTTGCGGATCTGCGCCAGCTCGACCTCGTCGAACTCCTCGACGTCCTCGCCGGCCAACCGGTAGGTGCCCTCGGTGAGCACGTCCAGACAGCCGAGGATGTTCATCAGGGTGGACTTGCCGGACCCCGACGGACCCATCACCGCGACGTACTCGCCCTCGTCGATCCGCAGGTCGACGCCGCGCAACGCCTCGAACTCGATGCTCCCCGTCGTGTACGTCTTGCGCGCGCCGAGCAGCTCGATGACGGGCGTCGCGCTGCCACGGACCATCGGCCGGCCGGCCGGCCAGGTGGCGGTGCTCTCAGCCATTGCTGCCGGTCCCCCGGTTCGTCACCTGCGACGGCGCTTGGCCGCCCTGCCCGGTCTGGCCGTTGACGTTCGGCACCGCCCCGCCCGGGAACTGGCCGAAGCCGGGGACCGTGCCCTGCCGGGTCGTCGACCCGGTCCCGGTGGAGGCCCGGGCGTAGGTCGTCACCTGCACCTTGTCGCCCTCGGACAGGCCG
Organism: uncultured Actinomycetota bacterium; assembly: GCA_963769855.1. Lineage (GTDB taxonomy): Bacteria > Actinomycetota > Actinomycetes > Actinomycetales > Cellulomonadaceae > Cellulomonas. The sequence continues at coordinate 203,257 of CAVYNN010000008.1, read as the reverse complement.
GCGGTGATCTCGGTGAGCGTTCCGGAGGACTCGCCGGTGGTGACCGGGACGGTCGACGTGCTCCCGTTCGTACCGACCTTGATCACGGTCGTCGTGCCGTCCGCCGCCTTGGTGATGGCGGCGGTCGGGATGGTCAGGACGCCGGTCCGGCGCTCGTAGACGATCGAGGCGGTGACCGAGATGCCGTCGTGCAGGGTCGAGGTGTCGCCGGTGACATCGACCATCACCGGGTAGGCGGCGACGCCGGTCGACGTCGACAGGGGACCGACCGTCCGCACGACGCCGAAGACGGTGCCGGTCAGGTCCGTGGAGGTCATCTCGACCTGGTCGCCGGGCGCGATGAGCGCCACGTCGGCGTCGCTGACCGACAGGCTGACGTCGTAGGCGCCGGTGCCGACGATCTCGAACTGGCCGGTCGAGGAGGAGGACGACGAGCTGCCGGTCCCGGTCCCGCTCGCCCCGCTGCCGGAGGCGCCCGACGCGCCGGTCGCCCCGGACGAGCCCGACGAGCCCGACGACCCGGTTCCGGTGACCTTCTGGCCGACCTCGAGGTTGACGCTGGTCACCAGCCCGGCCACGGGTGCGACCAGGGTCGCCTCGCCCATCGCGGCCTCGGCCGCGGTCTCCGCGGCCTGCGCGACGGCCACCTTCGCGTTCGCTGCCGCGATCTGCGCGGTGGCCGTCGCGCTGCCGTTGTCGGCCGCCTGGAGATCGGCCAGCGTCGCCTGCGCGGTCACCAGGTCCGCCTTGGCCGACAGCAGGTCGGCGTTGAGCTGGAGCGTGTCGACGGTCGCCAGCGGCTGCCCCACGGTGACCGTCGCTCCCGTGGTGACGGCGACTGCGGTGACGGTGCCGCTGACCACGAAGCTGACCGCCTGCTGCACGGTGGGCGTCAACGTGCCCGTGCCGGAGACCGTCTTCTGCAACGTCGTCAGGCTCGCCGCGACATCGGTCGTCGTCGCACCCGCGGTCGGTGCCGCACTGGCCTTGTCCCGGCCGGTGAACCACCAGACGCCCGTCCCCACCCCCGCCAGGACAAGGGCGGCCACCACGATGGCGGCCACCCGTCCCATCGGGCGAGCTGCCCGCCACCGCCTGACCATGTCGCCCTCACGTCCGCTCGCTGATGTCGTCCCGAACCTAGGGACCCCACCTGGACCAACGACGTGCCCGGCCTGGAAGCAGGCTGTGAGCCCTCAGGTCAGGCGGCTCAGGAAGAACGCGAGCGCGACGGCGAGGTGCTCGATCTCGCCCGGGTGCACCGACTCGTTCGGGGCGTGGATCGCAGCCGCGGGGTCCTCGACCCCGAGCAGCACGATGGACGCGTCGGGCATCTGAGTGGCCAGGACGTTGCACAGCGGGATCGACGCGCCCTCGCCGACGGTGACCGTCGGGGCACCGAAGGCCTCGGCGAGCGCGTCGGACAGGGCGGCGAACGCCGGGGTGTCGGTGCGGGCGAGGAAGGGCTCGCCGACGTGGTCCGCCTCGACGGTCACGGTGGCACCCCAGGGGGCGACCGCGTGCAGGTGGGTGACCAGGGCGTCCCGGGCGGCGATCGCCGACGTCCCGGGCGGCACACGCAGGTTGAGCCGGGCCGACGCGCGGGCCTGGATGGCCGGGGTGGAGCCGACCACGGGTGGGACGTCGATCCCGACCACGGTGACCACCGGTCGGGCCCACAGCTGGTCGGCCACCGAGCCGGAGCCGAGCACCTGCGCGCCGGGCAGCAGGCCCGCAGCGGCGGCGAACTCGTCGGCGTCCCAGCCCCCGCCGGGCCAGGTCGCCGTGGCGTCCAGGCCGCGCACCGTGGTGTCGCCGTTGGCGTCGCGCAGCGTGGCGAGCATCGCGATGAGGGCCGCCACCGGGTCGGGCGCCGCACCGCCGAACATCCCCGAGTGGACCGCCCCGGCCAGGGTGGCCACGTGCACGACGACGTCCGCACTCCCGCGCAGCGATGTGGTGAGCGTGGGCCGGCCGACCGCCACGTTGCCGACGTCGACGACGAGCACCGCGTCGGCGGCGAACAGCTCCGGGCGCGCGACGACCAGCTGGTCGAGGCCGCCACCGCCCTGCTCCTCCGAGCCCTCGATCGCCAGCGCCAGGGTGACCGGGTAGCCGCCGTCCTCGTCGCGCAGGGCGCGCAGCGCAGTGAGGATCGCGGCGACGTTGCCCTTGCAGTCCGCAGCACCCCGGCCGTAGTATCGGCCACCGCGCTCGGTCAGCTGGAACGGTGGCGTGGTCCACGCAGCCTCGTCGAGCGTCGGCTGGACGTCGTAGTGCGCGTAGAGCAGCACCGTCGGCGCGCCGTCCGGCCCGGGCCGCCGCCCGACGACCGTCGCCGTCCCGTCCGGCGTGCGCTCGGGACGCGCGTCGTCGATCCCCTCGGCGCGGAACGCCGCGGCCACCCACTCGGCCGCGCGGTCGCACTCGGACAGCGGCACGATCCGCTCGTCGGCGATGGACGGGATGGCGACGAGGTCGGCGAGGTCGGCGAGGGCGCGCGGCATGAGCGCGGCCACGGAGGCACGCAGATCGGCAGGCATGACGATCCTTTCGGAGGTGGGGTTGATCCCCAGCGTAGGACCCCGGACTCCCCCGCCGGCCGGACCGTCGCGGTCCAACTCCGCAGGCAGGCCACCGCCCTGCCGATGGGACGCACGTGTGGACGCCCAGGCGCACGGCCGCAGTGCCGGTGCTGGTCGTCGTCCTCGCCCTGCTGAGTGCTCCGGCCGACGCCCGAGCCGCGTCCGCACCCGTGCCCGCGGCCGCCGAGCGCGTGGCAGCCGCCGAGCGCGTGGCGGCTGCCGTCGCGGTCGCCGCCGACGACGAGCGGCTGGCCCTCGCCGGCCAGGCTGCTCTCGCCGACGCGGCCACCCACACGCTGGAGCAGCTCCGCGCCGAGGCAGCCGCACAGGCCGAGGCCGCGCGGGCCGCGCGGGAGGCGGCGGCTGAGGCGGCAGCCGCACAGGCCGCAGCAGAGGCTGCCGCCGCACGCGCCGCAGCTGAGCAGGCCGCCGCGGCGGCCGCGACGGCGACGACGAAGGCGGTCAAGAAGCCGGCGCCGCCTCCGGCCGCGACCCGGCCGCCGCCGGCGACGGGGATCGTCTGGCACACCGCCGTCGTCGACTCCGGCGGCCAGGCTGCCGTCGACAGGTGCCTCGGAGGCCTGACGCACTGGTACGAGAACGTGGACGGCAAGCCCTACTACCCCATCCACCGCGGTTGCGGCGGGACGCCGATCCTCGGCCTGCGCCTGGGGGACCATGTCCGCATCGACGCTGGGACCTGGGTCGTCACCGACGTGCGTGACGTACCGATGGGCTCGCACTACCACGCGGTGGCGGGCATGACGGGGCAGATCCTCATCCAGACCTGCCACGCCGACGACGTGACGATGCGCATCGTCGCGCTGACCGCCGCCTGACCCCCGGACCTCCGTCGCGATCCGCGGACATCCGCCGCTGCGGGCACCGTCGGACCGAGGGACGATTCAGTACGGGCGGGTCGGAGGCGGCCCTGGTGGCGGGCCCTCCGGCGCAGGACCCAACGATTCGTCGCCGCCGGACGTCCTGCACGGTGACGACGGTGAGAGGACGGTGCGTGCGGTGCCCTCGTGGGAGGACGTGCTCGACGACCTCGTCCGCCACCGTGGCGGCGCGCTGGTCCGCTACGCCGCTCTCTTGACCGGTGACCGCCGCGAGGCCGAGGACCTGGTCCAGGACGCCCTGGTGCGCTGCTTCAGCCAGGGCCGGCCGCTGCGGGACGCGGTCGCCGCCGAGGCGTACGTCCGTCGCGCGATCCTCACGATCTTCCTCGACGCGACCCGGCGCCGACGGCGCTGGTCCGGTGTCGTTCACCTGCTGGCGCGCGACGACGAGAGACCGGACCACGCCGCCGGCGACCGGATCGACGTGCAGGCGGCGATCGGGACCCTGTCGCCCCGGCTGCGCGCGTGCGTCGTGCTGCGGTTCTACGACGACCTGACGGTGCCGCAGATCGCGCGCCAGCTCGACCTGGCCGAGGGATCGGTCAAGCGGTACCTGTCCGACGCGAGCGTGCAGATGGAGGCGCTGCTCGGGCCGATCGAGGACGTGGGCCTGACCGAGGACGTCCAGCTCGTGGAGGGGCGGAAGCGATGGCGCTGAACCTGGGGGCACGGCTGCGCGATGCCGTCGACGGCCCGGTGCCGGGGCTGGACGGGGTGGTCGGCGAGGACCCGGCGGACGTCGACCTGCCGGCGTTGTCCGCGCGGATCCGGCACCGCCGGCGGGTCCGGGCCACGACCCGGTCGGCCGTCGGGGTCGCCGCGGCGGGTGCGGTGACGCTGGTCGGTGCGCAGGGCCTCGGCGGCAGGGGGGCCGAGGCCCGCACCGTCCCGCTGTCGCACGACCAGGCGGTGCTGTGCGCCGCGGACGTCACCGCGATGCCGACGCTCGCCGACGAGGTCTTCCTGGTCCCGCCCGGTTCCGGTCTGGTCGCCGACGCCTCAGGGAACGTCGGGCCGAACGGCACGACGGCCGACCTCGGCGCGTTCGTCGGGCGCACCCTGACCGCGGTCGTCGTGCAGAACCCGAGCGCCACCACCGGCACCGCGGGCGACATCGCGCTCACCCGGGGGGGCACGGTCGTCGCGGTCGGGACGACCGTCCGGCAGGGGCCGGCCACCCAGGTCGAACCGGTCGGCACCGGATCGGTGACGAGTGAGATCTCGACGGTGTCGGCCGATCTGACGGCCTGCCCGACGTCGGGCGGCGGACCGGCCAGGGTGCCGGCCGGCACGTACTCCGTGCAGTACCTCGTGCCCGTCGTGACCGCCGCCGGGTCCGGCGGGTCCGGGGGGTCCGGCGGGACGCTCGTCGCCGAGCGGTCCACGGCCGGACCCTGGCAGGTGACCTTGCTCGACGAGCCGCCCGCGGTGACCCTGCCGGCGGGATACCCGTCCGGCGAGGTGCCCGTCGTCGGCGGGACGCTGCTGTCGGCGACGCCGGGCGGCAGCACGTCGGGTGCCGCCGCCTCGACCGGATGGACGGTGTCCGTCGCGGTCCAGGGGGACAACGGTGTGGCCCGGGCGGCGGCCGCGTTGCGGGCGGCCGGCGCGACCGTGACGCCGCCGGAGGCCGTCGTCTCCCCGGCCGGCGACGTGACGACCTCCGGGCCCTGGTCCGCCGCTCAGCTCGACGAGCTCCTCGTGCAGCGGGCCGGGCTCGTCGGCGAGGTGAACCAGGCGCGGACCGCGTACGACGGCCTCCTCGCGACCCACGCCGCCCCGGACACGATGGCCGTGGCGGCCGGCGAGCTGCAGGCGGCCCTGGTCCGGCTGACCGAAGCGGAGGCACGGCTCGCCCTGGCCACTGGCGCCTCCGTCGGGGTGCGGACCTACCAGGTCGTCGGGCCGACGACACTGGCGGCGACCACCAGGTCCTGGTCGGTCGAGCTGACGCAGACGGTGCAGGACGGCCGCACCACCCTGACCTACACGCTCGCGCCTCGGGGCTAGGCCGTCGAGCCGTGCCCGGCCCGCGCCTCCTCGTCGGCCAGCACGATGTCGAGCGACTCGGCGCCGACCAGCGGGGCCTCCACCTCGAGCCGTCCCGCGCGGTCCGCCCGGGACGCCCGGACCCGGGACACGATCACCGCGCCGAACGCGACGGCCGCCGCCACCAGCGCCAGCCCGAGGCGCAGCGCCGTGTTGGCGCCGGTCCCGACGGAGACCGACACCACCGCGGGCGCGACCAGCAGCGCGACCAGGTTCATCACCTTGATCAGCGGGTTGATCGCCGGCCCGGCGGTGTCCTTGAACGGGTCGCCGACCGTGTCGCCGATCACTGCCGCCGCGTGCGCGGGTGAGCCCTTCCCACCGAAGTGCCCGTCCTCGACGATCTTCTTCGCGTTGTCCCAGGCGCCGCCGGAGTTGGCGAGGAACACCGCCATCAGCACCCCGGTCGCGATCGCGCCGCCAAGGAACCCGGCGAGCGGGCCGACGCCGAGGCCGAAACCCACGGCGATCGGTGCCGACGCGGCGAGCAGGCCGGGCGTGGCCAGCTCACGCAGCGAGTCACGGGTGCAGATGTCGACGACCTTCGCGTACTCCGGGCGCTCGTCGCCGGTGAGGATGCCCGGGTGCTCGCGGAACTGGCGGCGCACCTCGAACACGATCGAGCCTGCGGCCCGGGTGACGGCGTCGATGGCCAGGCCGGAGAACAGGAACACGGTCGCGCCGCCCAGGATGACCCCGACGAGGGTGATCGGCGAGATCACCTCGTAGCTGAGCATCGCCTGGGCCAGGTCGCCGGTCACGGTGCCGGCCGCGGCGCCGACAGCGGTGCGCACGGCGTCGGCATACGAGCCGAACAGCGCGGTCGCGGCCAGGACGGCGGTGGCGATGGCGATCCCCTTGGTGATCGCCTTGGTGGTGTTCCCCACGGCGTCGAGGTCGGTGAGGATCTTCGCCCCCTCCTCGGTGACGTCCTTGCTCATCTCGGCGATGCCCTGCGCGTTGTCGCTGACCGGGCCGAACGTGTCCATCGCGACGATGACGCCGACCGTGGTGAGCAGGCCGCAGCCGGCCAGGGCGATGAGGAACAGCGCGAGCGGCACCGATCCGCCCGCGACGAGGAACACCACGCAGATCGCGGCGGCGATGATGCCGGCGGTGTAGACGGCGGACTCGAACCCGACGCCGATGCCCGACAGGACCACGGTGGCCGGGCCGGTCAGCGTGGTCCGGGCCACGTGCAGGGTGGGCTTGCTCGTCGTCTTGGTGAAGTAGCCGGTGACCCAGAGGATCACTCCGGCGAGCACGACGCCGACCAGCACAGCGGCGATGGCGACCAGGCGCGGGTCGCCGCGGTGCGTCTGCAGCCCCGCCGTGCCCCCGGTCAGCGCCGCGAACGAGGACGGCAGGTAGACCAGGGCGGCGATCGCCGCGAGCAGCACGCCGACCAGGGCGGAGAGGTAGAAGCCGCGGTTGATCGCGGTCAGCCCGGACTCGTCGCCACGCACCCGGGTGATCGCCACGCCGAGGGCGGCGACGAGGGCGCCGACGCCGGTCACCATGAGCGGGAACACCATGCCCTGCTCGCCGAAGGCCGCCTTGCCCAGGATCAGCGCCGCGACGAGCGTCACCGCGTACGACTCGAACAGGTCCGCCGCCATCCCGGCGCAGTCCCCGACGTTGTCACCCACGTTGTCCGCGATGGTCGCGGCGTTGCGCGGGTCGTCCTCGGGGATGCCCTGCTCCACCTTGCCGACGAGGTCCGCGCCCACGTCGGCCGCCTTGGTGAAGATGCCCCCGCCGACGCGCATGAACATGGCGAGCAGCGCGGCGCCGAAGCCGAAGCCCTCGAGCACGGACGGTGCGTCGGAGCCGAAGACGAGCACGACGACCGAGGCACCGAGCAGCCCGAGCCCGACCACGGACATCCCGACCACCCCGCCGGTGCGGAACGCGATCCGGGCCCCCTCGGCCCGTCCGTTGGGCTTCGATGCCGCGGCGGCGACCCGCACGTTCGCCCGGGTCGCGAGCCACATGCCGAGGAAGCCGATCGACGCCGAGAACGTGGCACCGACGAGGAAGGACACCGCCCGGCCGGTCTTCACGGCTACGTCCCCCGGGAGCAGGAAGAGCAGCGCGACGACGACCACCGCGAACATCGCCAACGTGCGCAGCTGACGGCGCAGGAACGCCGAGGCGCCCTCCTGCACCGCCCGGGCGATCTCCTGCATGCGCGGCGTGCCCTCGTCGGCCGCCAGCACCTGGCGCGCGAGGACCGCGGCGAGGGCGAGCGCCGCGAGGGCGAGCACCGCGACGACGACGACGATGGCGACGCTCGTGGCATCGAGACGGAGCATGAACCCTCCCCTGCGCAGCATGCGGCTCGTGACCGCGAAGACCGCGGGCTGCGGTGCCCGCGGAAGGCGGCAGTCTAGCGACCGCGCGTGACCTAAGTCCCAACGACGGAACGTCGCTGGCGGTCAGCGGGCGGTCCGCCTGTCGGACGAATGTCCAGTTCATCCGCCCGACAGCGGCCGCGTCGGTGCTGGTGCAGCCGCGCGATGTCAGTGGGTGTTCGTACACTTGTGCGTATGACGACGCTCGTGGCGGAAACGGGTCGGCGGATGCCGATGGCCGCGGGCATGCGGCTCCCGGACTACCGCGAGGACGTCCCGAACGGCGACGTCGCGGCCCTCGCTGCGGTGCTCGACGACGTGGACGTGTCCCTGGCGTCGAGCATGGAGCTGCTCGCCCGGGCTGTCGGCTGGGAGCAGGTCGTCGCGATGGCGCAGGCCCGTCAGGCGCGGGTGCTCGGTGAGCTCTGCGCCCGCCGCGAGGTCGGCCCGGCACGCGTGGCCGACGAGCTGCAGGCGGCGCTCTCGTGCACGGCCTACCAGGCGCAACGGATGGCGCTGCGCGCCGAGGACCTCGCGGCGCACCCCGCCCTCGCCGACGCGCTCGGTACGGGCACGGTCGACCTGCGGCGGGTGGACGCCGTGCTCGACGCTCTGCCGCCGGGCGGGGATCGTCGTCGCTGGAACGAGGTGGTGCGCGCCGTGCTCGACGAGGCAGCCCTGTGGTCGGCACCCGCGCTCCGCCGGCAGACGCAGCGGCTGGTGCTCGCCGCAGAACCGGCGGAGGCTGCGGCGCGCTGCGCCCGGGCGCGGGACGAGCGAGGCGTCGAGCTCCGGCCGGTGGACGACGGCATGGCGCTGCTCTCGGCCTACCTGCCCGCCCCCGCCGCGGTGACGGCGTTCACGGTGCTCGACGCGCTGGCCGGGACGTCGCGCGCGGCCGGCGACGTGCGGAACGTCCACCAGCGCCGCGCCGACGCGTTCACCGGCATCTTCGACGCCATCGCGGCGACCGGGTCCCTGCCTGACGGCGCGAGGCTGCCGCGCAAGCAGGGGCGCCGGCCCGAGATCCAGGTGACGGTCGGGGCGACGACTCTGCTCGGGCTCGACGACCTGCCCGGCGAGCTGGCCGGGTACGGCCCGATCCCGGCGGAGATGGCCCGCGCCGTCGCCCAGGACGGCACCTGGCGGCGCCTGCTCACCGACCCGGTCACCGGGACCCTCGTCGAGCGCGGCACCGTCACCTACCAGCCGGGGGCGGACCTCACCGCGTTCGTCATGGCGCGGGACGTCACCTGCACCGCGATGGGCTGCGGGCAGCCGGCATGGCGGTGCGAGCTGGACCACCGCGAACCGTTCGACCCCGGCAGGCCGGCCGACCAGCAGACGACGGCCGAGAACCTCGACGTCCGCTGCAAGCACCACCACGAGCAGAAGACGAGCGGCGGGTGGACGGTGCGCCGCGTCCCCGGTTCGGGTGCGAGCGAGTGGACGGACCCGTGGGGCATCACGTTCACGCGCCTGGCCGTCCCGATCACCCTGACCGCGGCCGCCCTGGAACGCCTCCGCGGCCCGTGCCACTCGCCTGGAATCCCAGCGCCGTCGGGTGCTGACGGATCGGACCGCCGCCGAGGTGGCGGCTATCCCGACGAGCCGCCGTTCTGACCTCGGTCGGCGCACCGAAACCGCTCCGGTTCGCCTGCCGCGCGTCGACACGCCCGAGGTTCGACAGGCCCGAGGGCGGTCCAGGCCGGCCTTCGTCACGCCCCGCCTCGTCACGCCCCGCCTCGTCACGCCCCGCCTCGTCACGCCCCGCCTCGTACGCCCCGCCTCGTTCGCCGCGGCCGCGGCGGCCACGCTCACGGGGCCTCGTCCACCCGGCGCAGCTCGAGGATCCGGTCCACGTTGAACGTCCGTACCTCCTGGCGCAGGTGGCAGTAGGCCACCAACCCGGGGAAACCCGTGCCGGAGTACGCCATCGCACCGAGGGACCGGGGCGTGACCACACGCGTGGTGCGCGTGTTGTTCCCCTTGAGGTAGACCATCTCCAGGTCCGTGCCGTCCTCGATCGCCCGCTGGAGCAGCTCGACGATCGCCTCCCCGTCCCAGTCGTTGTGCGCGATCTGCGCCTGGATGCCGGTGAGGAACCGCACCACGGACCGGTCGAGCCGCACGTCGGTCGCCTTCATCGGCCGCGCCAGCCCCAGCCCCGCCAGCGACCTGGCCCGGCTCAGGGCGACGTAGGCCTGCCCGTGCTCGAACGTCGAACGTTCGAAGTCGACGACGACCCGGTCGAACGTCTTGCCCTGCGCCTTGTGGATGGTCACCGCCCACGCCAGACGTACCGGCAGCTGGGTGAACGTGCCGAGCGCCTCGCGCACGATGGCGCCTACCTCGGCATCCCACCGGTTGTAGGACGCCTCCCACGTGTGCCGCACGACCTCCACCTCGTCGCCGTCGTCGAGCAGCACGACGATCGTTCGTCCCGACCGCTCCACCCGGACCACCGTGCCGATCGACCCGTTGACCCAGCGCCCGTCGGGATCGTTGGTGAGCAGCATGACGCGGGCGCCGGCGGCCAGCGTCAGCTCGGGGTCGGTCGGCCGGTACGAGTCCGGGAACTCCCCGGTCACCTCGGCGACGAACCGGGTCGGCCGGCCCGGCAGGCGAGCCAGGTGAGCCACGTTGATCTCGGACGCCCGCCGGTTCGTCGTGGTGAGGAACAGCGGCCCCGCCGGGTCGTCCATCACCGCGCCGACGTCGATGACCCGGCCGTTGACAAGCTCGAGGTCCGCCGCCTCGATGTCCTTGGAGCGGACCTTGTTGAGGAAGTCGATGAAGTCCTGGTCCACCTGGCGATAGATCTTCTGCAGCTCGACGTAGGCGAAGTTCTCCAGGTTCTCCTCGTCGCGCAGGCGGCCGAAGACCGCGGAGGAGAAGAAGTAGGGCGACGCGTAGTGGGTCCGGAACAGGTCCCGCTCCTGCGAGGTGACCACCGGCGGCAGCTGGTAGAGGTCGCCGAAGGCGATGACGCGCACCCCGCCGAACGGCTCGGCCGACGAGCGGACGGCACGCAGGAACGCGTCGACCCCGTCGAGCAGGTCGGCACGCACCATCGACACCTCGTCGATCACCACGGACGTCAGACGCCGGTACAGGTCGGCACCGGAACCCTGCGCCACACGCCGTCCGGCCTCGGCCGCCTCGCCGGGCGTCTGACCGGGCCACATCCGGAAGAAGTGGTGGATCGTCTCGCCCCCGACGTTGAGCGCAGCGACCCCGGTCGGGGCGAGCACGGCCGTGCGCGAGAGGTCCGCTCCTTCGAGGTAGTGCACCAGCAGCGTCGACTTGCCGGTGCCCGCGCGCCCGGTGACGAACACGTGCCGACCGGAACCCTCCAGCGCCTCGAGCGCGACCGCGACCTGCTCGTTGATCTCGAAGCCGGCGGCGGCGAGCGGCGACGAGGTCACCGGGTCATCCTCGGGCAAGGCGGGCGACGACACCACGGACCACGTCCGCCGATCGTCCCCGGCTGCGGCCACCCACCCGCCACGTCGGGACCGGCCTCCTCAGTCGCTGACGGCGGCCAGCGCGGCGCGGTACTCCGGCGTGGTCCCCTCAGTCCGGACCTGCTGCAGCACGTGCTCCGGCACCCCCATCGCGAACAGGGTGTCGGTCAGCTCGCGGACGTCGTCGTCGGTGAGCACCGTCGGGTCGACGGTGGTGCGCACCGTCACGTCCACGCCGGCGTCGAGCACCAGGCGCAGCGATGCGAAGGCGCGCTCGGCCGCGGTCGTCGGGCCGCCGGCCCGTGTGATCGCCCGGTACAGGTGGGCCGGCGCCTTGACGTCGAAGCCGACCCAGTCGACGTACGGCAGGAGCGCCGCCAGGCGTGCCGGGTAGGCCCCGCCGGTGTGCAGGCCGACGAGGTAGCCGTCGGCCTTGACCCGACGCACGGCGTCGAGCAGGCCCGGCTGCCGCGTCGGCTCCCCGCCGGAGAAGACCACCCCGTCGAGCAACCCGTGCCGCCGGTCCAGCAGCTCGCGCACCGCCGACCAAGGAACGGCCCCCGGCGTGCGGGTGTCGAGGATGGCGGCGTTGTGGCAGTAGGCGCACCGCCACGGGCAGCCCTGCAGGAACGCCGTCGCGACGAGCCTGCCCGGCCAGTCCACGGTGGACAGCGAGACCAACCCGGCGATCGCCAGCGACTCGGCCGCGGGCGCCATCGAGACCACCCGGCCTCCGTCAGCCACCAGCCCCGGCGTCCCCTCCCGCCGCTCCTGCGACCCGCGCGACGCGCGTGCGTCCTGCGGTGCCCCACCAGCAGCAGGGGCACCACGCGTCACGGGAGCGGCGGGATCGGACATCGTCATGCGCCGACGGGGGCGGCCAGCAGGTCGTCGTGCGCGAAGTTGTGCATGCCGGGCTCCGCCCCGAACGCGACCGACTCGCGGAACGAGACCCGCTCGGCCTGCTCGCCCTTCTTGCCGACGTTGAACGACTGCACGGGCCGGAAGTAGCCCATGACGCGCGTCCACACCTCGCACGTGACCGTCTTGCCGGCCTCGGCACAGGTCGGGCACGTCCCGTGCTCGCCCGACAGGTAGCCGTGGTTCGGGCAGATGGAGAACGTCGGCGTGATGGTCAGGTACGGCAGGCGGAACGCCGTCAGCGAGCGCTTGACGAGCTCGCGGCACGCCGCGGCCGACGACATCCGGTCGGCCATGTACAGGTGCAGCACGGTGCCGCCGGTGTACTTCGTCTGCAGCTCGTCCTGCCGCGCGAGGGCCTCGAACGGGTCGTCGGTGAAGCCGACCGGCAGCTGGGAGGAGTTCGTGTAGTACGGGTTCTCCGTGGTGCCGGCCTGCAGGATGCCGTCGAACCGCTTCCGGTCCTCCTTGGCGAACCGGTAGGTGGTGCCCTCGGCGGGGGTCGCCTCGAGGTTGTAGAGGTTGCCGGTCTCCTCCTGGAACTCGACCATCCGGGCGCGGACGTGGTCCAGCACGCGGATCGCCATCGCGTGGCCGCGCGGGTCGGTGATGTCGTACGCGTCGCCGGTGAAGTTGCGGACCATCTCGTTGATCCCGTTGACGCCGATCGTCGAGAAGTGGCTGTCCAGCGTGCCCAGGTAGCGCTTGGTGTAGGGGAACAGCCCGCGGTCCATGAGGTCCTGGATCGTCGTGCGCTTGAGCTCCAGCGACTCCATGGCCAGGCCGAGCAGGCGGTCCAGCGCGACCAGGAGCCCTGCCTCGTCGCCGTGGTGGACGAAGCCCAGGCGGGCGCATGTTCACCGTGACGACGCCGACCGAGCCGGTCTGCTCGCCGGAGCCGAACAGCCCGTTGCCGCGCTTGAGCAGCTCGCGCAGGTCGAGCTGGAGCCGGCAGCACATCGAGCGGACCGTCGCCGGGCTTCAGGTCGGAGTTGATGAAGTTCTGGAAGTAGGGCAGCCCGTACTTGGCCGTCATCGCGAACAGGCGCTCGGCGTTCTCGGACTCCCACGGGAAGTCCTGGGTGATGTTGTAGGTCGGGATCGGGAAGGTGAACACCCGGCCGTAGGCGTCGCCCTCGGTCATCACCTCCATGTAGGCCCGGTTGATCGTGTCCATCTCGACCTGCAGGTCGCCGTAGGTGAAGTCGCACGGCTCGCCGCCGACGAACGGGACCTCCTCCTTGAGGTCGTCCGGGCAGGTCCAGTCGAACGTCAGGTTGGTGAACGGCGTCTGCGTGCCCCACCGGCGTCGGCACGTTGAGGTTGTAGATGAGCTCCTGGATGCCCTGGCGCACCTCGGTGTAGCTCAGGCCGTCCTGCCGGACGTACGGGGCCATGTACGTGTCGAACGACGAGAAGGCCTGCGCGCCGGCCCACTCGTTCTGCATCGTGCCGAGGAAGTTGACGATCTGGCCGATGGCGCTCGAGAAGTGCTTGGGCGCGGTCGCCTCGACCTTGCCCGGGACGCCGTTCAGACCCTCCTGGAGCAGGTTGCGCAGCGACCAGCCGGCGCAGTAGCCGGAGAGCATGTCCAGGTCGTGGATGTGGAAGTCGCCGTTGCGGTGCGCCTCACCGATCTCGGGCTTGTAGACGTGCGACAACCAGTAGTTCGCGACGACCTTGCCGGCGGTGTTGAGGATCAGCCCGCCCAGCGAGTACCCCTGGTTGGCGTTGGCGTTGACCCGCCAGTCACTGCGGTCCAGGTACTCCTCGATCGAGCTTCCGACCTCCACGACAACCGGCTCTTGCGACATCGCTCTGCCCCTCCTCGGACTCCTCCGCCCCCGCCTCGGGGTGGACCCCTATCCGACCTGACAACACAAGATGTTGTGGTGCGACACGCCCGGCGCGCCTACATATGGCATTCTCCCCCGCCCCAGGAACCGGCGGTCGGGCCTTTGGGCATGGGACCTTCGTCCCAATTACGGGGTGACTTCGGGGCGCGGCCAGCCCTGGTGCTCGCGGATCGCGAGACGGATCAGATCACCGGGACGGCACTGCGCCGCGCGCGCCACACCCTCGGCCGTGAGCACCGCGACGACCGGGTAACCGCCGGTGACGGGGTGGTCCGGCCCGAACACCACCGGTCGCCCGTCGTGCGGCACCTGGACCGCGCCGAGGACCAGGCCCTCGCTCGGCAGCTCGCTGGCATCGGTGCGCACCAAGGGCGGTCCGTCGAGCCGCAGGGCGACCCGGTTGCTGTCCGGAAGGACCACCCAGACCTGCTCGCAGAGCCGGCGCCGCGAGTCGTCGTCCAGCAGGTCAAGCCGGGGGCCGGGGTACGCGCCGAGGACGACCGGCGCGGCCGGACCTGGCTCGCCCGGGAGCGGCCGTCGGGCCGGGACCTCGGTCTCGATGCCTTCGTCGGGCACGCCCACCTCAGGCAGGCCGTCGACGTCGTGGCCGATCTGCAGGACGTCGCCGGCGGTCACCGGGGCAGGGCCGAGCGAGGACAGGACGTCCGTCGAACGCGACCCGAGCACCGCCGGGACGTCGACCCCGCCGCGCACGGCGAGCCAGCTGCGCAGCCCGGCCGTCGGGACGTCGAGCTCGAGCGTGGCGCCTGCGGCCGCGCGCATCGCGCGGTCGAACGGCACCGGCCGTCCGTCGAGCCGGGCCGGGGCGCGTGCCCCGGTCAGGGCGATCGCCGTCGTCGTGCCGAACCGCACGACGAGCCCACCGAGCAGCACCTCGAGCACGGCGGCGTCGGGTCGGTTGCCCACCAGCCGGTTCGCGGTGCGAAGCGCCTGCGGGTCGGCCGCGCCGCTCCTCGGCACCCCGAACTCCGCCAGACCGGCCCGCCCCCCGTCCTGCACGAGCACCAGCGGGCCGGTGGCCAGGACCTCGAACCCGAGCCCCGCACCCCGTTCGAGGAGGACGCGGCCGGGAGGCGACGCCGCGGCCGATCCGGCCGACCGCTCCCGGCCGTCGTCCCGGCTGTCGTCCCGGCTGTGGTCGGCGCCGTCGCGGCTGCCGTCCCGGTTGCGTTCCCGCCCCTGGTCCAGGTCTTGGTCCCGGTCTTGGTCCCGGTCTCGGTCCCGCTCCCGGCGCTCGACCTCGACCTCGACCTCGACCTCGACCTGGACCTCGACGAACCGCACCTCGTCGCCGGCGGCGAGCAGCGCGGGGCGGTCGGACCGCGCGGGGTCGAACATCACCGCCTCGGTCCGTCCGAGCAAGCGCCAGCCGCCGGGCGTGATGCGCGGGTACACCGCGGTGTACTCCCCGCCGATCGCCACGGCGCCGGCCGGCACGCGGGTGCGTGGCGTGGCCAGGCGCGGCAGGACGAGCACGGGATCGAGCCCGACGAGGTAGGCGAAGCCGGGGACGAACCCGCCGAAGGCGACCCGGTAGCGCCCGCCGACGTGGCGAGCCACCACCTCCTCAGGCGTCAGGCCGGTCAGGTCGGCAACCTCGGCCAGGTCCTCGCCGTCGTAGACGACCGGGATCTCGACGAGCCGCGGGGCTGCGTCCCACCCGCCCAGGAGCACGCGCGCAGCGTCGTCCGACGACCCCGCCGAGCCCGGCGACCCGAACGAGCCGAACGAGCCGAACGAGCCGAACGAGCCGAACGAGCCGAACGAGGCATGCGAGGCGGACGACCCCGCCAGGCTCTCCGCGACCCGCCGCACCTCGGGCGCCCAACGCACCCGGCCCCGGGCCGACCCGCGCACCAGCACCGTCCGCTCGGCCGGCACCACGTCAACCACTCCGTCGGGGGGCGCCGTTCGCAGCCTCGCGGCGAGCCGGGTGACAGCATCGGCATCCGGCAGGTCGACCAGGATCGCGTCGTCGCCGACCAGGTGCCAGCCGCCGGTCATGGCACCGTGAACGGCGTGACCTCGACGCCGGCCGCCGCGAGCGCCGAGCGCACCGCGGAGGCGATCTGCACCGAGCCCGGGGTGTCCGAGTGGATGCACAGGGAGTCGGCATGCACCTCGACCAGTGACCCGTCGACGGCCACCACCGTCCCCTCGGTCACGATCCGCACGGCGCGCTCACCCGCCAGCACGGGGTTGGTCACCAGGGCACCGGCCTCGCCGCGGGGCACCAGCGTGCCGTCCGGGCGATAGCCGCGGTCGGCGAACGCCTCGCGAACGGTGCGCAGGCCGGCCTCGTCGGCCAGCGCGAGCACGCGCGAGCCGGGCAGGCCGACCAGGACCAGCGTCCGGTCGAGCCCGGCGACCGCGTCGACGACGGCCCGGGCCTGCGCCTCGTCGTGCACGATCGCGTTGTAGAGGGCCCCGTGCGGCTTGACGTGGGTCACCCGGCCGCCGACCGACTGCGCGAGCGCCTGGACCGCCCCCACCTGGTAGGTCACCCACGCACGCAGCAGCGGGGCCGGGACGTCCATCGGGCGCCGGCCGAATCCCTCGTGGTCGTCGTAGGACGGGTGCGCGCCGATCGCGACGCCCCGTTGCACCGCCTTGGCGCAGGTCGCCGCGATCCCCAACGGGTCGCCTGCATGGAACCCCGCGGCGACGTTCGCACTGGTCACAAGGCCGAGCAGGTCGTCGTCCGGGACCGCGCCCTGGCGCCAGGGGCCGGCGCCCTCGCCGAGGTCCGCGTTGAGGTCGATGCGCACCCCCCGATCTTCCTCCGGTGTCCTGGGGCGCCGAGAGGACCCGCGCCGGATCGGCGCCGGCGGTCCGCGAACCGCGAGGACACGGGCGCTTCGACAGCCGCAGACCCGGGGGGCCGGCCGCAGCATCGCCCGGCGACAGTTCCTCACCCGGCCCGAGCACTCAGGCGGAGAGTCCTGCGTCCGAATGGGTGACCGCAAGGGGCCGAGACATCACGACGATGCATAACAAGGAGCAGGACGTGTCCGATCGCAGCGCCCCCGCCACAGCCGCCCCCTCGGCGCGATCGCGCATCCGGCTGTCCGTGGCGGGCAAGATCATGGCCTTGGTCGCCCTGGCGGGGATCGTCACCGCCGCGCTGGGCATCTACGCGAGCACCACGGTCGACCGGGTGAGGTCCGACACCGACCGGTTGTCCTCCGTCCAGCACAACGTGAGCAGCTCCCTGGCGACCCTCAAGGACGCCGTCTGGACGACGCGCGCCCAGATCTTGGCCATCGGTGACTACCCGCCGAGCGGCAAGCAGGCCCAGCTGACACAGCTGACCACCGTCTACGCCAACCTCGACACGGCGATGAAGTCGTTCGACGAGCAGTTCACCGCCGCCTTCGGCGCCGAGCCGGCCGGCTGGAGCGACTTCTCGAGCGATCTGGTCTCCTACCGCAAGGCGGTCGACGGGCAGCTCAACCCGGCCGCGCTTGCCGACGACCGCGACAAGTGGGCCTCGCTCCGCGACGGTGGCATCGCCGACCTCGGGGTCACGATGCTGAAGAGCCTCACCGGCGTCGCGACCGAGGTCGACACCGCCACCGCCCAGCTCGCCAGCGACGCCGATCACCGGGCGCAGACGGCCACGACCACGATCATCATCCTCATCGTCCTCGGCATCCTCGCGACGACCGTCGTCGGGCTCGTCATCGCCCGGGGCATCCGGCGCTCGGTCACCGAGGTCAAGCGCTCGGTCGACGCGCTCGCGGGCGGCGACCTGACGGTCGCACCCGATGTGCGGTCGGACGACGAGCTCGGCGCGATGGCCCGCGGGATGGGCTCGGCACTCCACACCCTGCGCGAGCTCATCGGCGGGATCGCCCAGAGCGCGCAGACTGTCGCCTCGTCCTCGGAGGAGCTGTCGGCCGCCGGCACCCAGGTCGCCGCCGGCTCGGAGGAGACGTCGACGCAGGCCGGCGTGGTCGCCGCAGCAGCCGAGCAGGTCTCGCGGAACGTCCAGGCCGTCGCGGCCGGAGCCGAGCAGATGGGCGCGAGCATCCGTGAGATCGCCCACAGCGCCACCGAGGCCGCCCGGGTCGCCGCCCACGCCGCCCAGGTCGTCGCGACCGCGACCGACCAGGTCAGCCGGCTCGGCACGTCGAGCCAGCAGATCGGCGAGGTGGTCAAGGTGATCACGTCGATCGCCGAGCAGACCAACCTCCTCGCCCTCAACGCCACCATCGAGGCCGCGCGGGCCGGGGAGTCGGGCAAGGGCTTCGCCGTCGTCGCCGGCGAGGTCAAGGACCTGGCTCGCGAGACTGCCAAGGCCACCGAGGACATCGCCCGGCGCGTCGAGGCGATCCAGGCCGACTCGGGCGGCGCGGTCGCCGCGATCGACCAGATCACCGAGATCATCACCGCGATCAACGACCATCAGACGACCATCGCCTCGGCGGTCGAGGAGCAGACGGCGACGACCAACGAGATGTCCCGGTCGGTCACCGAGGCCGCGCTCGGCGCGGGCGAGATCGCCGGGAACATCACCGGCGTCGCGGAGGCGGCGCGCACCACGAGCGAGGCGCTGCAGCAGGTCGACGAGGCCACCCGCAACCTCGCCGAGCTGGCCACAGGACTCCAGGACCGGGTCGCCGCGTTCACCGTGTGAGGCCTGAGGCGGGCGCCGAGGCATTCCCGGGGCGCCCGCCCCAGCGCCCATCTCAGCCTTGTGCAAGCCGAACGGCCGGGGAGCCTGCCCTTCGCGTCTGCCTCACGGTCGAGCGCGTGCTCGCAGACAGCACACATGCCACGAGGGCCCCAGGGCGACATCCGCCCCGGGGCCCTCGTGCGCGATCGGGCCGCCGCTCTCAGTCGGCCAGGGCGGCCACGCGCAGCGGATCGATCTCGTCCGCCGCGTCCGTACCCGCGCCCGTCGGCGCAGGGCGGGTGCGCCCCGGACGCGGCAGCGCCGCCGCCAGGAGCGCCACGGTCACGGCGAGGAACAACGCGCCGACGAGGAACGCCCGGTCGGCGCCCACGACGAACGCGTGCTGCGCGGCCGCGGCGGTCGTCGGGCTCACGGCCGCAGCGTGCCGCGCCGCCGAGCCGCCGATGGTGACGAGGATCGCCAGGCCGAGCGACCCGCCCACCTGCTGCGCGACGTTGACCAGGCCGGACGCCGCCCCCGCCTGGTGCGACGGAACGTCGGCCAGCGACGCGGCCGTGAGCGGCACGAACGCGAGCCCGTTGCCGGTGCCGAACAGCAGCAGCGGAACGAGGACGCCCACGTAGCCGCTGTCCGCGCTGAGCCGGGAGAGCACGAGCAGCGACGTCGTGGACAGCACGAGCCCGCCGACCATGAGCAGCCGCGGGTCGAGCCGGCCCATGAGCGTCGCGGACAGCCGCGACATCGAGAACAGCATCACGGTGAGCGGCATGAACGCGAGGCCGGCCGCGAGTGGGCTGTACCCGAGCACGTCCTGCAGGAACTGCGTGAGGTAGAAGAACATGCCCATCATCCCGGCGACCAGCAGCACGCGGGCCAGCAGGGTCACGGACCGCCCGCGGTGGGCGAACAGCCCGAGCGGCGTGATCGGAGCCTCGGCCCGGAGCTCGATCGCGACGAACAGGCTCAGCAGGGTCGCGCCCACGACGAAGGCGCCCCACGAGTAGGCGTCGGACCAGCCGCCGGACGCCGCACGGACGAACCCGTAGACGAGCGCGGCGACGCCGCCCGTCGCGGTGAGCGCGCCGGCCAGGTCGAACTTCCCGTGGTGCCGCTGGGTCTCCTCCAGTGCGAACCGGCTGAGCAGGACGAGCGCGACGCCGATCGGCACGTTGACGAAGAACACCCAGCGCCACGAGAGCCACTCGGTGAGCGCGCCGCCGGCCAGCAGACCCACGGCCGCGCCGCCCACGGACATCGCGGAGAACCAGGCCAGGGCCCGGGTGCGCTCGGGACCCTGCGGGAACCGGGCCATGAGCAGGGCGAGCACCGACGGCGCCGCGAGCGCGGCGCCGACGCCCTGCACGGCGCGGGCGGCGAGCAGCTGGCCAGCGCTCTGGGCGAACCCGCCGAGGAACGAGGCCAGCACGAAGAGGGTGATGCCGCTGAGCAGCACGCGGCGGCGGCCGAGCAGGTCACCGGCGCGCGCGCCGAGCAGCAGGAGCCCGCCGAAGGCGAGCGTGTAGGCGTTGATGACCCACGACAGAGCGGTCGGGGTGAAGTCGAGAGCGCGCTGGATGTGCGGGAGCGCGACGTTCACGATCGTCGCGTCGAGCACGATCATCAGCTGGGTGGTGAGGATGGCGGCCATGACGAGCCATGGGGCCACCCGGCGAGTGTCGTTCGGGGACACCACTGCCTCCTGGCGTGAGTGTGGGGTAAGGTGGAGGGGTCCTCCGGTTGAGACTATACGGAGGCATCCTCCGCTTTGGCAAGTCCGGTCTTCACCGTGCACGACCCCGATGTGCTGGGACCCGATCATCAGCCCGACCACTGACACGGCCGGGGCCGTGACGGTTCCGAGCAGACACAGTTCCGGCCAGACACAGTTCCGGCCAGACACAGTTCCGGCCAGACACAGTTCGAGCAGACAAGGAAGGTGAGCGCGTGTCGACGACGACGCCCGCCGCCCGCCGCCCGCGCGCGGACGCGCTGCGCAACCGCGAGAAGGTCCTCGCCGCCGCTGCCGAGGTTTTCGCCGAGCAGGGCACCGAGGCCTCGCTCGAGGAGGTCGCCCGTCGCGCGGGCGTGGGCGTCGGCACGCTCTACCGCCACTTCCCCACGCGCGCCGCGCTGGTCGAGCACGTCTACCGCGACGGGGTCGCACGGCTGGCCGCGCAGGCCCGCGAGCTCGTCGAAACGCGCCCGATCGAGGAGGCGCTCACCGCATGGGTGCTCGCGTTAGCCGAGTACGCGGGCCGCAAGCGCGACAACGCCGCGGCGTTGCGGGCCGCGCTGGGCGACGACTCCGCAGCCGTGTTCGCGGACAGCCGCGCGCAGCTCACCGAGGCGGCGAACCTCGTCTTCGACCGCGCGCGCGCCGCGGGTGTCATCCGTCCCGACCTCGACGCCTGGGACGCCGTGCGCACCGTCAGTGGCGTCTGCATGGCCGGCAACGACGCGAACGACCCCGAGGCCTCACGCCGGATGCTGCGGATCGTGCTCGACGGCCTGCGCGTCGGCGCCGGGACCGCGGGCACCCCTGCCTGAGCCGGCCCAGGCTCGGCAACCCGAGGCCCGGTGGTTCAGCCGACCTGAGGCAGCACCCGGCCTGACGCCCTCCCCCCGGTGCGAGGATGACGCGGTGCCCCCCGGCGACCTGCTCGACGTCCTGCTGGCCGGCGGACGCCGCGCCGGGAGCGTCACGCACGTGCGGCGCCTCGACGCCCGCGAGGGCCGCACGGTCGACTGGCCGGCCTGGGCCGATCCCGAGCTGGTCGCCGGCTACCGCGCCCTCGGCGTGGAGCGGCCGTGGGCGCACCAGGTGCAGGCCGCCGACGCGGCGTGGTCCGGCCGGCACACCGTCGTCGCGACCTCCACCGGCTCGGGCAAGTCGCTGGCGTTCTGGCTGCCCGCGTTGTCCGCCGTCCGGCACGCGGCCGCCCGGGCGAACGACGAGCCGGGTCGGATCGAGAACGTCGGCCGGCGCGCGGCCACCCTGTACCTCTGCCCGACGAAGGCGCTGGCCGCCGACCAGCTGACCGCGGTCGAGCGCCTGCTCGGCGCCGCAGGCGTGCGCGACGTGCGCGTCACCACGTGCGACGGGGACTCGTCGACCGACGAGCGACGCTGGGCACGGGAGTACGCCGACGTCGTGCTGACCAACCCCGACTTCCTCCACTTCACCCTGCTCCCCCAGCACCAGCGCTGGTCACGGCTGCTCGCCGGGCTGACCTACGTCGTGGTCGACGAGGGGCACGCCTACCGCGGCGTGTTCGGCGCGCACGTCGGGCTCGTCCTGCGTCGGCTGCGCCGGTTGGCGGCCGCGTACGGCGCCACCCCCACGTTCGTCCTCGCGTCGGCGACCACCGCCGACCCGGCGGTCTCGACCGCCCGGCTGATCGGCGTGGACCCGTCGCAGGTCGAGGCGGTGACCGACGACGCCTCGCCGGCTGGGCGGCGCACGGTGGTGCTGTGGCGCCCGCCGGAGCTCCCCGGCGGCGGCGCCCCGTTCGACGACGGGGACGACGACCCCTGGGGGCCCCTCGACCGGCCCCGCCGCACCGCCACCGCGGAGACCGCAGACCTCCTCGCCGACCTCGTCGTCGCCGGCGCCCGCACGCTGGCGTTCACCCGGTCGCGGCGCGGGGCGGAGTCGGTCGCGTCGAGCACCCGTCGGCACCTCGCGGAGGTCGACGCAACACTGCCCCGGCTCGTCTCCGCCTACCGCGGCGGGTACCTGCCGGAGGAGCGGCGCGCGCTGGAGAAGGCGATCCGCACCGGTGCGCTGCGCGCCCTTGCGACGACGAACGCGCTCGAGCTCGGGGTCGACATCACCGGCCTGGACGCGGTGCTCGTCGCCGGGTGGCCCGGCACGCGGGTGTCGTTCTGGCAGCAGGTCGGCCGCGCAGGGCGGGCCGGGACGGAGGGGCTCGCGGTGCTCGTCGCGCGCGAGGACCCGCTGGACACCTACCTGGTGCAGCACCCGGAGGCGGTGCTGGACACCCCGGTCGAGGCGACCGTGTTCGACACCGGCAACCCCTACGTCCTCGCCCCGCACCTCGCCGCGACGGCGGCCGAGCGCCCGCTGCGGTCCGACGAGCTCGGGATGTTCGGCCCGCACGCCGCCGCCGTGCTCGACGACCTCGTCGAACGCGGCTGGCTGAGACGTCGCTCGTCGGGCTGGTACTGGACGCACCCGGAGCCGGCCTCGCGGCTGACCGACCTGCGCGGCGCCGGCGGGCCCGCGGTCCGGGTGGTCGAGGGGGCGACCGGCGCGATGCTCGGCACCGTCGACGCGGCCGCGGCGGACTCGACGGTGCACGCCGGGGCGGTCTACGTGCACCAGGGGGCGACGTTCGTCGTCGACCAGCTGAACCTCGAGGACGGCATCGCCCTGGTCACCCGGCGGGACGTCGACTACGGCACGTGGGCGCGCTGGGTGACGTCGACGCAGATCCGGCGGGTCGACTCCGAGGTGGCGTGGGGGCCGGTCAGCTGGGGCTTCGGCGAGGTGGACGTCACCAGCCAGGTGCTGAGCTACCAGCGCAAACGCCTGCCCGACCTGCAGGTGCTCGGCACCCACGACCTCGACCTGCCGGCCCGCACGCTGCCCACGACGGCGGTCTGGTGGACCGCCCCGGCCGAGGTGCTGCTCGCTGCCGGGGTCACCGCCGAGCTGGCTCCGGGCGCCCTGCACGCCGCCGAGCACGCGTCGATCGGCCTGCTCCCGCTGCTCGCGACCTGCGACCGGTGGGACCTCGGTGGGCTGTCGACGGTGCTGCATCCCGACACCGGGCATGCCACCGTGTTCGTCCACGACGGGTACCCCGGGGGTGCGGGGTTCGCCGAGCGCGGGTTCGGCCTCGGCGCGACCTGGTTGCGCGCCACCCGTGACGCGATCGCCGGCTGCGGCTGCGCCACCGGGTGCCCGGGCTGCGTCCAGTCGCCGAAGTGCGGCAACGGGAATGAGCCGCTGGCCAAGGACGCCGCCGTACGGCTGCTCGACGTGGTGCTGGCGCACGCCCCGGTGTGACGAGGGAGCGGCCTGCTCCGTCGTCGCCCTCACCCGGCTCGCGTCGGCGCCGGACCGCTCCGTCGTCGTCGGGCTCACGGCGGCCGGGGCCCGGCCAGGGCCGACCCGCGCGCCGTGCCGAGCGACGTCGACACCGCCGCGTCGACCGCCACCCGGCCGAGCGGCTTCTCCACGCAACGCTCGACAACCCCGCCGTTGTGGACCGCCACCTCGGTAGCCCGCGCGCACGGGTCGACGCCCGGCTCGCCCACGGCGAGCCGCTGGCCCTCGCGCGCCGCGGCAAGTGCGGACAGGTCTGCCACCGCCTGCGCGCGGGCGTGCGCGACGGTCGCGCGGATGCACAGCCCGAGGGCCACCGCCAGGACGACGAGCACGCCCGCGACCGCGAGCACCAGCACCGACCCCGAGCCGTCGTCGGACCGTCGTCGCGACGGTCGCCCTTCTCCCGGCGGTCGACGTGCCGGCGGTCCGGCTTCGGGGTTTCGATCTTCCGGCGGTCCGCTTGCGGGCGGTCCACTTGCCGGTGCTTGACCCGCGGGCGGTTGACCCGCCGGCGGCCGGCTCACGGCTCGACCGGCAGGCCGGCGGTCGCCTGTGCTGCCAGGTCGTCGAGCACGCGGCCGCCGAGCACCGGGATGCGCACCGTGACATCGACCCACTCGTCGCCGCGGCTCACCGAGACCTCCGCGCCCGGCCCGGCAGCCCGCGCCGCGACGAGCGTCACCGCGCCGTCGTCCTCACCGAGGGCCGCCGCGCGTGCCCCCGCCCGTGCCGCGTCCGTGCAGCGGATCTGGGCCACCCCTGCCGCGATCAGCACGAGCACCAGTCCGAGCAGCCCGGCGACGGTCACCAGGCCGATCGCGAGCTCGACGGTGACGCTGCCGGTCTCGCTCGGGCCATCCACCCTGACCCTTGCCGACCTCACTGGCTGAGGGCCCGGTGCACGAGGTCGGTCAGCATGCCGCGAACCTCGTCGCTGCGGAGGATCAGCGCCAGCAGGCCGGCGAAGCCCACCGCGGCCAACGTCACCATCGCGTACTCCGCGGTGGCCATCCCCGCATCGCGGCACGAGCCGCCGATGCGCCCGACGACCTTCCGGTACCGGCTCGCCCACCGTGCTGCCACGTCGTGCATGTCCCCTCCAGCCCTCGTCGCGCGCCGCCCGGACGGCCGGCCCGACGAGGGTGCGACGCTCCGTGCGCCTGAGGGCGCCCCGGCGCCGGGTCCGGGGCAGGGGAGCTCCCCGAGGCGGGCTGTGGGCGTCTCACCCGAGCAGGCCGGCTGCCAGCGAGACGACCACCGGCACGAGCCCGACCAGGACGAACGCGGGCAGGTAGCAGAGCGCGAGCGGCACCACCAGCTGCACGCCGAGCCGGCCGGCGGCTGCCCGGGTCAGCGCACGTCGTCGCGAGCGTGTGCGGTCCGCCGCCGCGCGCAGGGCCGGAACCGGCGAGGCGCCGACCAGCCAGGCCGCGCGCAGGGCCGCGGCCAGCGATCGCACCGCGCCCGGTGCGCCCGCCCAGGCGACGTCCCACGGCGCCCCGAGCGTCAACGCCCGCGCGGCGCGCGTCATCGCCTCACCCGCGGCGCCGGGCCATGCCGCACCGACCGCCGACAACGCCGTCGGCACGGGCGCCCCGGCCGCGAGCGCCACCGCCACCAGGTCGAGCAGCAGGGCCGGGTCGGCCTCGTCGGCCACCGGCCCGCGCGCCCGGCGTCGCACCCGGTCCGGCCGGCCCGGCCGGCTCTGTCCCGGCCTTGCCCGCCTCCGGGCCCGGCCACCGGCCGCCGAGCGAGCCACGGCATCGCCGCCAGCACGGCCGTCACGGTCACCAGGAGGCCGGTCACGCGGCACCACCGGCGCGTGCGGCGCGGCGCAGCAGGGCGCTGCTCCACCAGCGTCCGACGAGGACGAGCAGGAGTCCCAGGACACCAGCGGCGGTGCCCGGTCCACCGCCGAGCAGCACGCCGACCGGGTCGGCGCCCAGGGCTGTGCCGAGCAGCACGCCGAGCAGCGGGAGCCAGGCCAGGACGCGGGCCGACGAGCGCGGCCCGGCCAGCGCCGCCTCGACGTCCGCCGCCGCGTCCGCCTGGGCCGTGACCGCCGCGGCGACCTGGTCCAGCACGGTGGCCAGGGGGGCGCCGAGCTCGTCGGCCACCCGCGCCGCCGCGATCACGGCGGCCAGCGGGGGACCGGTCGAGCCGCGCGCGCGTCCGGTCGCCCGACCGTCGCCGGCGACGCCCGCCAGCTGGCCGACGGTCGGGACCCGATCCGGCACCGGGCTGCCCAGGACAAGGGTCCATGCCTCGGCGGGAGCCGCTCCGGCACGCAGCATCGACGACACCTCGACCAGGGCCGCCGCGAGCCCGCCCTCGCCGCGCACGCTCCGGCGGTCGTGCACACGACCGGGCGACCCTGGCGGCAACGGCACGCGCAGACGGATCGTCCGGGCGGCGCCCGTCCGCGGGGCACCGGCCCCCGGGCAGACACGTCGCTGGCCGCGCCTCGGGTCGGCATCCCGCAGGCCGACGTCCCGCGCACCGCGGCGGGGCCAGCCGACCAGTGCGACCGACGCCGCGACGAGCAGCCCGGCGAGGACGCCGGCGCCGGTCAGCACGCCGCACCGAGCACACCGGCGTCCTGGTCCGGCGCACGGGCGTCGACGTCGTCGCCGAGCCGGCGGCGCAGCAACGGCCATCCCGGCCCCGGCTCGACCGCCTGGCCCGGACGGCAGCGCAGCGCGGTCACCACCTCGAGGGCGCCGTCCGCGGCCCGGCCCACCACCGCCACCTCGTCCAGGTGACGCAGCGCCCGGCCCGGACCCGCCCGGCGCAGGTGCAGGACCGCGTCGAGCGCCGACGCGGCCTGCGCGGCGAGCGCGTCGCGGGACAGCCCGGCGAGCGAGCCGAGCGCCTCGAGGCGGGCCGGCACGTCGCTCGCCGCGTTGGCGTGCACCGTGGCGAAGCCACCCTCGTGACCGGTGTTGAGCGCCGCCAGCACATCGCGCACCTCGGCGCCCCGGCACTCGCCCAGGACGATCCGGTCCGGCCGCATCCGGAGCGCGTGGCGGACCAGCTCCGGCAGGTCGACGCGTCCCGCTCCGTCGACGTTCGCACGCCGGGTGACCAGCCGAACGACGTGCGGATGGCAGGGCTGCAGCTCGCCGTTCTCCTCGATGACGAGGATCCGCTCGTCGGGCGGCACCAGCGACAGCAACGTCGCGAGCAGCGTCGTCTTGCCTGACCCGGTCGCGCCCGAGACGAGCACCGAGGCGCGCGCGGTGACCAGCGCATGGAGCACCGGGACCAGCCCGGGCGCGACCGTCCCCGACGCGACGAGCTCGGCAAGCGTGAACGGTCGCGGCCGCACCACGCGCAGGCTGATCACCGGGCACGGGCCCGCCATCGGCGGCAGCACGGCATGCAGCCGAGTGCCGTCCGGCAGGCGCGCGTCGACGGCCGGCGCGGCGTCGTCCAGACGCTGGCCGCCGGCGGCGGCAAGCCGCACGGCCAGCGCGCGCACGTCGGCAGCCGAGGCGAACGCCGTCGTCGTGCGCTCCAGCCGCCCGGACCGCTCCACCCATACCTCGTCGGGAGCGTTGACCAGCACGTCGGTGACCGCGGGATCGTCCAGCCAGCGCTGCAGGGGCCCCGCGCCGAACAGCTCGTCCCGCACCTCGCGGACGGCCCGGTCCAGTCCCTCCGGCCCGAGCACCGTCGTGGCGTCGCGCACCGCCTGGGCAACCGCCGCTCGGAGTGCGCCGTCGTCGGGCGCAGAGCCGGCCAACCGGGTCCGCACCGCCCCGACCAGCCCAGGATCGACCGGCCCGCTCGCCTGGTCCGCGCCGCGCCGGAGCGGCTGCGGCCGCGAGGGGTGGCCACGGCTGGTGGCCGGTGTCATCGCGCCTCCAGGACGGCGGCGGCAGCCCGGCCGGCCGGACCTCGCACCGGAAGCAGCCCCTGCTCGGCGGCCCGGACCAGTCCGCGGTCGGCCCGGCCGGCCCAGAGCACCGGCAGGCCCACCGCATCGGCCACCTCGCGGGTGCCCAGCCCGCCCGGTGCCGGTCCCCGGACGACGAGCCCGACGTCCCCATCGCGCACCGCTGCGCTCAGCGCCAGCGCACCGGCCACCGACCGCAGGTCGCGCCCGGCGACGAGCGCGATCCGGTCGCACCGGCGGAGCACGGGGTGCCCGGCCAGCACGGCGGCCCGGCCGAGGTCGACGACGACCACGCCGGACGCCCTCGCCACCGCGGCCACGACGTCGAGGGCCGCTGCCGGGTCGACCGGACCTGGCCGCGCCCGGTCGGCCGCGAGCACGGCCACCCGCCCCCACCGCGGCAGCAGGGCGACGACGTCCTGCCCGTCCACCTCCCCGCGGGCCCGGGCGAGGTCGGGCCACCGCGCCCCGGCCTCCTCCTCGAGGCCGACCAGCACGTCGATCCCGCCTGCCGCCTCGTCCAGGTCGACCAGCACCGTCGCCGTCCGGCGCGACGACCGCGACGCGACCAGCGCGGCCAGCGTCGACGCACCGACACCGCCACGCGCGCCGACCACACCGATGACCGTCCCGCCGTCCGCGGCGTGCGCCACGACCCGCTCGGTCCACGCTGGCCCAGACCGCACCCGCACCACCCCTCGTCGTGGGAGCCGCCGGGCAGCTCATGCTGCCGTCCGGACGCGGCCCTGGGGGTCACGGTCGCGCACGCGGGCCGCGCACCGGCCACCGGCCCCGGCCGGCCGGCGCCACCAGGTCGGCCCGGAAGGCTGTGGTCGGCTCAGCCCCGGGGCGCCGAACCGCCCGCGTGTCGGACGCCGCCGCTACCCTCGGCGACAGGGTCACGGTCCACGGCCGGCCCACGACCACCACGGTGCACGAAGGGGGAGCATGGGCGACACCCCCCGCGCGGCAGCGTTCTTCGACCTGGACAAGACGATCATCGCCACCTCGTCGGCCACCGCGTTCAGCCGGCCGTTCCTCGCCGAGGGCCTGCTCACCCGGCGCTCGATGCTCCGCGCCGGCTACGCCCAGATGGTCTTCCTCATGGGCGGCGCCGACGAGGCGCAGACCGACCGGCTGCGCGACCAGCTGTCCCGGATGGTCACCGGCTGGGACACGTCGCAGGTGTCCCAGATCATCCGCGAGACGCTCCACCAGTCGATCGACCCCGCGGTGTACGCCGAGGCGGTGGGGCTGATCGGCATGCACAAGGCGGCCGGTCGCGACGTCGTCGTCGTCTCGGCGTCCGGCTCCGATCTGGTCCGGCCGATCGCCGAGCTCGTCGGCGCCGACGACGTCATCGCCTCCCGGATGGAGGTGGTCGACGGCCGCTACACCGGCCGCATCGACCGCTACGTCTACGGCCAGGAGAAGGCCGACGCCATCGCCGAGCTGGCCGCCGATCGCGGCTACGACCTCGCCGAGTGCTACGCCTACTCCGACTCGATCACCGACACCCCGATGCTCGACGTCGTCGGGCACGCGTTCGTCGTCAATCCCAACGCGGCCTTGCGCCGGCTGGCCGACGAGCGCGGCTGGGGCGCGCTGCGGTTCGAACGGCCGGTCAGCCTGCGGCCGTTCGGCACGCGTCGCTCGCGCGCCACGGCGGCCGGCGTCGTCGGGCTCGTCCTGCTGGCGGCCGTGCTCGGCTGGGCCCTCGGCCGGGTCCGGCGCGCGGACACCGCCTAGGACGAGAGTCGTCCACATCCCGGTCGGCCGTCCCGCCATGTGACCGGGCACCCCGTGCCACCTGTGCTGATGCCGCCAGGGGTAGGCAAGCGGTGCGCAACGGTCTATCAAGGAGGCACAACTGAAGAGTCGAGGGTACCCACGCGCAGGATTGCCCCCTTGGGGCAGGTCGACCGGGCTGGTCCCGTTGCGACACACACAGTGCACGCCTTGATCACCCTCGAACCTCAGGGCAACGACGGCGTCCCCGGACGGGGCGCCGTCGTTGGTGTGTCACCCGCGTTCCGCCTGCACGTAACTGCCGCGGCCGTGCCCACAATGGGCCCCATGGTCTCGGCGCCGAGCGTCTCGTCCTCCATCACGGCACGGTTGCGCGTCCGCGCCCGCCCCACGGCGGTCAGCGAGCTGACGACGGCGATCGAGCTGGCCGGCGGCATCGTCACCGCCCTCGACGTGCAGTCGTCGGGCCGGGAGCAGATGACCGTCGACGTCACGTGCGACACCCGCGGCGAGCAGCACGCCGCCGCGATCGTCGCGGCGATCGAGGTGCTGCCCGGGGTCGTCGTCGAACGGGTCAGCGACCGGACGTTCCTGGCCCACCTGGGCGGCAAGCTGTCCATCGAGGCCAAGGTGCCGCTGCGCAACCGCGACGACCTGTCGATGGTGTACACGCCCGGCGTGGCGCGGATCTGCGAGGCGATCGCCGCCCGGCCGGACGACGCCCGGCGCCTGACCATCAAGCGCAACACGATCGCCGTGGTCACCGACGGCACCGCGGTGCTCGGCCTGGGCGACATCGGCCCGCTGGCCGCCCTGCCGGTGATGGAGGGCAAGGCGGTGCTGTTCAAGCGGTTCGCCGACATCGACGCGTTCCCCATCGCGCTGGACACCACGGACGTGGATCGGATCGTCGACACCGTGTGCGCCATCGCGCCGGTGTTCGCCGGGATCAACCTCGAGGACATCTCCGCACCGCGGTGCTTCGAGATCGAGCGCCGGCTGCGCGAGCGGCTCGACATCCCCGTGTTCCACGACGACCAGCACGGCACCGCGATCGTCGTCGTCGCCGCCCTGACCAACGCCCTCAAGGTGGTCGGCAAGTCGATCGGCCAGGTGCGGATCGTCCTGAGCGGGGCCGGGGCGGCCGGCACCGCCGTGCTCCGCCTGCTGCTCGCCGCTGGGGCGCGGGACGTGGTGGCCGCGGACGTCGAGGGCATCGTCCACCCCGGCCGGCCGGGGCTGACCGAGTCGCTCCGCTGGACCGCCGAGCACACCGACGCGCGAGGCCTGACCGGTCCGATCGCCGGCGCCCTCGCCGGCGCGGACGTGTTCATCGGCGTGTCGGCACCGGACGTCATCACCGGCGACGACGTCGCGACGATGGCGAGCGACTCCATCGTCTTCGCGCTGGCCAACCCGCGGCCCGAGGTCGACCCGGACGAGGCGGCGCGGTACGCCACCGTCGTCGGCACCGGGCGGTCGGACTGGGCGAACCAGATCAACAACGTGCTGGCCTTCCCCGGCGTGTTCCGCGGACTGCTCGATGCCCAGTCGCACACCGTGACCGACGAGATGCTCCTCGCCGCCGCCTACGCGCTGGCCTCCACGGTCCGCGACGACGAGCTCAACCCCACCTACATCGTGCCCAGCGTGTTCCACCCGGATGTCACGTCGGTGGTCGCCGCCGCGGTGGCGAACGCGGCGCGTCAGGCGCAGTGGGGCTGAGGCGAGCAGCGGCGCCGGCCCCGCAACCGGCCGGGCCGTCGCCGCGCCCGCCCCGCCCAGGCGCCGACACGGGCCGCGTGACCAGGCGCGGAGGGCGCTGAGCCAATAGCGTGAACCTCGGCACGCGCCCCCCTGGCGCGAGGCGAAGCGAGGAGTTGGCGATGAGCACCTCCGACGAGAAGCACGCCCCGGACCTGACGGCGGCCGACCAGGGCACCGAGCCCAAGGACGCCGCGGCGGAGCCGACCCCACGGGACGACGAGGCGGTCCACGCCGACCCGGTCGACGAGCACGCGCGCGGCGGCATCGGCGGCGCCACGCCGGGCTCCCCGATCACGACCCCTGCGAGTCCTGCGGCTGACCTGGCGAAGAGCCCGAAGCCCGCCCCCGGAACGGTGCCCGACCCGGGAACCAAGCCCACCCCCGCACCGGGCACGAGCCCGGTCGTCGCGTCGCCGACGCCGGTGCCGGTGCCGGAGCCTGGGCCACCCGCCGCCCCCCCGGTCCTGGCGACACCTGCCGCCCGCCCGGCCACCGGCCCGGGAAGCGTCGCCCCGCCGGCCTCCCCGCCCGCGGCTCCCCCGGTTGCGGCGCCTGCGGCCCCCCCGGTCCCGGCGCAGGTCGCTCCCCCGGTCTCCCCGCCCGCGGCCCCCCCGGTCCCGGCGCAGGCCGCGCCGGTGCGGCCACCCCTGTCGGCCGAGGACGAGGCCACCGCCCGGCACTCCGCAGGACGCCCCCTGCCGGTACCACCGGGCCCGCCGACCACCCCGATCCCGCCCGGCGCCGCCGCACCGTCCGGCTCGGCGGCTGCGACAGGCGCCGTGGGCGCGACGACGGCAGCAGGCGCGGCCGCCGCCGGTGCGGCCGCCGGTGCCGCGGCGGCGGGCTCGATCGCCGGTGCCGGGTCGCCCACGCCGATGGCCGACAGCCCGGCAGCGTCCGGCAAGCCCTCCGGGTCGTCGCCCGACCTGTTCCCCGACCCGAACGCCCCGCGCACCATCACGGTCGGCACGCACGCGCTCGGCGTGATCGTCGGCATCCTGCTGCCCCTGGCGTCGATGCTGGTGACGATGCTCGGGATCGCGCGGATCCTTGCTGTCGAGGCGGACGGCTGGGCCGCGAAGGTCGACGTCCTCGGCATCGTGCTGGTCACGCTGGGCGCGCTGCTGCTGCTGGCCTGCGCGCTGCTGTCGCTGTGGACGCCCTCGGTCGGCCTCGTCGGCGGCTCGATCCTCACGCTGGCCGGCGGCTTCGCGCTCTACGCCCCGGGCCTGACCCGGACCGGGGTGCTCCACGTCCTCAGCTCCGAAGGCTGGCAGCCGACGGTGGTGCAGTCGGTCGTGGTGGCGACGTCGGGGACGGTCGTCGTCGTCGGCATCCTCTTGCTGGGCTCGGGCATCGTGTCGACGACGGCCCGTCGCCACGGCATCCGCCTGGGCGCGTTCCGGGAGCGTCACCGCGCCTGACCCACTCGGCCCGGGGGCGTAGGTCCAGCCCGGCGCGCGTGGCCCGACCGAGGGTCGCACCGCCGCCGGTCCCGCCCGTCCTCGTCGGTCTGGGTCTAAAGTCCCAAGAAGCACACCTGCACCGTCGTCTCCGCCGGAGGGATGCCGTGACCGATCCGACTGCCCAGCCCAGCGGGCTGGAGAACCTGCTCGTCGAGGGGCGCCGCTTCCCGCCGAGCCCGGAGTTCGCCGCCCAGGCGAACGCGCAGCCTGACCTGTACGCCACCGCCGCTGCCGACCCGGTCGAGTTCTGGGCGGACCAGGCACGTCGGCTCGTCAGCTGGTCCACCCCGTTCAGCCAGACCCTCGACTGGTCCGAGGCGCCGTTCGCCCGCTGGTTCGCCGACGGCGCGCTGAACGCGTGCGACAACGCGGTGGACCGGCACGTCCGGGCCGGGAACGGCGACCGCGTCGCGCTCTACTTCGAGGGCGAGCCGGGCGACTCCCGGGCGATCACGTACGCCGAGCTGCTGCACGAGGTGTGCCGCGCGGCGAATGCCCTGGAAGCCCTCGGCGTGACCAGGGGCGACCGGGTCGCGCTCTACATGCCGCTCATCCCCGAGGCCGTCATCGCGATGCTCGCCTGCGCCCGGATCGGCGCGCCGCACTCGGTGGTGTTCGGCGGCTTCTCCGCCGAGGCCCTGCACAGCCGGATCCTCGACGCCGAGGCCACGCTCGTCATCACGGCCGACGGCGGCTACCGGCGCGGCAACCCCTCGGCCCTCAAGCCGGCGGTCGACGAGGCGCTGGCGAAGGGGGCGCCGAGCGTGCGCCACGTGCTCGTCGTGCGGCGCACCGGTCAGCGGGTCGACTGGACCGAGGGCCGCGACGTGTGGTGGCACGACGCGCTGCATGCCGCGTCCGACGAGCACACCCCGGTCGCGCTGCCCGCCGAGCATCCGCTGTTCATCCTCTACACGTCGGGCACCACGGGGAAGCCGAAGGGGATCTTCCACACCACGGGCGGCTACCTGACGCAGACCGCGTTCACCCACCGCACCGTGTTCGACCTCAAGCCGGAGTCCGACGTCTACTGGTGCACGGCCGACATCGGCTGGGTGACCGGGCACTCCTACGTCGTGTACGGCCCGCTGGTCAACGGGGCGACGCAGGTGATCTACGAAGGCACGCCGGACACCCCGGACCGGGGCCGCTGGTGGGACATCGTCGAGAAGTACGGCGTCTCGATCCTGTACACCGCGCCGACCGCGATCCGTACCTGCATGAAGTGGGGCGACGACATCCCCGCCGCGCGCGACCTGTCGTCGCTGCGGGTGCTCGGCTCGGTCGGCGAGCCGATCAACCCTGAGGCGTGGACCTGGTACCGCCGGGTGATCGGCGGCGACCGCACGCCCGTGGTCGACACCTGGTGGCAGACCGAGACCGGGGCGATCATGATCAGCCCGCTGCCCGGCGTCACGGAGGCCAAACCGGGCTCCGCGCAGACCGCGGTGCCCGGCATCTCGGCCGACGTGGTGGACGACGACGGCAGGTCGGTGCCGAACGGCGCCGGCGGGTACCTCGTGCTCACCGAGCCGTGGCCGGCGATGCTGCGCGGCATCTGGGGCGACCCGGACCGCTACGTCGACACCTACTGGTCGCGGTTCCGCGGGCTGTACTTCGCCGGCGACGGCGCCAAGAAGGACGACGACGGCGACATCTGGCTGCTCGGCCGGGTGGACGACGTGATGAACGTCTCCGGGCACCGGTTGTCGACCACAGAGATCGAGTCGGCGCTCGTCTCGCACCCGTGGGTCGCCGAGGCCGCGGTGGTCGGCGCGTCCGACGAGACCACCGGGCAGGCGGTCGTCGCGTTCGTCATCCTGCGCGGCGACTCGCCCGGGCTGGCCAAGACCCCGGCCGAGGTCGAGGCCGAGCTGCGCGGCCACGTCGCCACCCAGATCGGCCCGATCGCCAAGCCGCGGCAGATCCTCGTCGTCCAGGAGCTGCCCAAGACGCGGTCGGGCAAGATCATGCGACGCCTGCTCCGCGACGTCGCCGAGCACCGCACCGTCGGGGATGCGACCACCCTGGCCGACTCCTCGGTGATGGACCTCATCGCCGCCGGGCTGGCCACCCCCACGGCCGACTGACCCCACCCCCGCGCGTCCCGGCCGCGCCCCCGCTCACCGGCGCCCCGCTCGCCGAGCAGGAGGCCGCGCAGCGGCGGACAGCGGCGGACAGACGGGTCCTTGGCGCTGCGGTGGGCCGAGTTTGACCTGCTGAACATGCGGGGTTGACCTGCGGAAACGAAATCTCGAATCGATTCGACTTCGGTCGGCGCGAGCGGCTAACCTGCTCAGCGAGGCGCCCTCCACCGGTCGACGGGTGCACCGCCGTCGGCGGGCGCCCGACCTTCCGCCACTGCCGATCCGGCGCACCGCGCCCGGAGCCCACCCCGATGACCAGAAACCTCACCGTCGGGCCGCCGACCCGGCTCATCGTGCTGTTCACGTTGCCGCTGCTCGTCGGCAACGTGTTCCAGCAGCTGTACCAGTTCACCGACGCGGCCGTCGTCGGCCGGCTCGTCGGGCTGGACGGGCTGGGTGCGGTCGGCGCGACGAACGGGCTCGTGTTCCTGCTCATCGGCTTCACCTGGGGCTCGTCGGCCGGCCTGGCGATCCCGACCGCGCGGGCGTTCGGTGCCGGCGACATGGTGGCGATGCGACGGTTCGTCGCGGCCGGGACCTACCTCTCGATCGCCATCGCCCTGTTCATCACGGTCGTCGGCTCGCTCGCCGCGCGCCCGCTGCTCCAGCTGATGAACACCCCGCCGGAGCTCATCGACGGGTCGACGGCCTTCCTGGTCACGACGTTCGCAGGTTCTGCCGCCATGGTGGCCTTCAACTTCCTGTCGTCGACCATCCGCGCGCTCGGCGACAGCCGGACACCGCTGGTGTTCCTCGTGCTGTCCTGCTGCCTGAACGCCGGACTGGTCTACATGTTCGTCGCGTGGCTGCACCTCGGCGTGCGCGGTGCGGCGCTGGCCACGGTCACCGCCCAGACCGTCTCCGTGCTGCTCTGCCTCCGGCTGATCGTCCGCCGGATGCCCGAGCTGCACCTCAGCCGGGACGACTGGCGCCCGCGCCGGCACGAGATGGCCGAGCCGGTCCGGATCGGCCTGCCGATGGGGTTCCAGATGTCGGTGATCGCCATCGGCACCCTGGTGCTGCAGTACGCGATCAACGGCCTGGGCGCGCAGTCGGTCGCCGCCTTCACCGCCGCGATGCGGGTGGACCAGATGGCCGCCGCGCCGCTCAACTCGTTCGGCATCGCCATGTCGACCTACGTCGCGCAGAACCGCGGCGCCCGGCAGTGGCGCCGGATCCGGGTCGGTGTGTTCCGGATCAGCTTCGTGTCGGTGGGGCTGGCGATCGTCGTCGGGCTCACGCTGATCGCCGTCTCGGGGCCGATCGCCCGGCTGTTCGTCGGCTCCGGCGAGGAGTACGTCGTCGGGCTGGTGCGCCAGTACTTCGTCGTCAACGGCGCGCTGTACGCGATCCTCGCGATGGTGTTCATCATGCGGAACACCGTGCAGGGGCTCGGCCTGTCCGCGGTCCCGACGCTGTCCGGCTTCCTCGAGCTGACGATGCGCGCGTCGGCCGGGCTGATCCTCGTGCATCATCTGGGATTCCTCGGGGTCTGCCTCGCGGCGCCGCTCGCCTGGGTCGGCTCGGTGATGCCGACTTCGATCGCGTGGGTGGTCCAGCGCCGCCGGCTCCTCGAGGAGGAGCAGCGCGAGGCCTCCCGTCCGACGACCACGGCCATCTCGGCCGCGCCTGCTCCGGCCGCCCCGGCCGACGACCCGGCGACGGTCACGGAGCTCGAGGCATACGCAGAGTCCGCGGCGATGGCCGCCTCGGGCTGATCCGCCGGCACTCGGTCCGGACGGGTCAGTCCCGCGCCCGCGCGGCCAGGAACCGCCCGACCACCGGAAGCTCGCCGATCCCCTCAGCGCCCGCCATGGCGATGGCCTGCGTCGCCACGTACTCCGCCGAGTCGAGGACGACGTACCGGGGCACCCAGGCCGGCCCGAACTTCTCGTTGAACGCCGCGAGCGAGCTCATCTGGGTCTGGTCCGAGAGCCGCTGCAGCACCGGCCGTACCAAGGGGTCCCATGCCGAGGCGCCGTCCCCGGTCAGCACACGACGCATCACGGCGAAGTTCAGCCCGACGCGGCGCGCGCCACGCCGGGCCACCTCCTCGACCGTCCGCACCACCGTGGTCTCCATCAGGCCGTTCGGGAGCTTGCCGGCATCCAGCCGGCGGCGCATGACGTCGAGCGACCAGCCGTCGGTGCACGGCGCCCACTGGCAGAAGGCGTCCACCCGTCCGTCCGGGTTGCGCGTCACCGAGAGCAGCAGGTCGTCGTCGGCCGGGTCGAACAACCGGGACAGCGTCATCGAGAAGCCTCGCTCGGCCTCGCCCCGGCGCGACTGCGTGGACACCTCGAGGATCTGGGCGCGGGTCTGCTCGTCCAGCTCGCCGGCGGTGACGACGACGGTGGTGTAGCCGGCCCGGTCCACCCGGTTCGCCGCCTGGCGCAGCCCCTTGCCCGCGTGCCCGGACAGGTCGAGCGACGGCGCGTCGACGATCGCCTCGCTGCCGAGGTACACCGACCGCAGGCCCGCGGCCTCGTACACCGGCAGCCAGTCCGCTGACGCGCCGAGCACCGCCAGCGACCAGCCGAAGGTCGCGGCGTAGTCGGAGAACTCCGCCCACACCTCGGCCCGTTCCTCGACCGGGCCGATCGGGTCGGGCGAGACCAGGCACACCCCGCCGCGCACCGCGTGCGCCACGACCGAGCTCCCGACGAAGAACCAGTCCTTGTCGTCGCGCAGCGCGAAGTAGTCCAGCGTCCCGCCGCCGTAGTCCCGGACCACCGCGCGCGCCCGTTCCCGCTCGGTCCGGTGGTCGGCGGTGGACAACCTCTGCGGCCGGCGGGGCGCGGTCAACGACCACAGCAGCACGACGACGAAGACCGCGGCGAGCACCGCCGAGATCCCCCCGGACAGGTGGTGCAGATGGGCGCGCCGCACCGGGTCGTGGGTCACCGCGAGGGCGAACCTGCCGGTCACCACGAGGGCGAAGCCGCCGGTCACCACGCCGAGCACAACCAGGCCGACGAGCGCGAGGATGCCGAACCGGCGGGCGTCCCGCCGGCTCGGCAGGACCGGGAACGCCCGCCGCCGGCTGGCCAGCCATCCGGCACCTGCCAGCACGAGCACCGTCGCCGGGACGTCCAGACGGTGCACCAGGTGCAGCACCCCGACCGCTATCAGCAGCCCGACCGTCCCGGCCCAGGCCAGCCGGTGCCCCCGGCGCAGACCGCGCGCGGCGACGAGCATGCAGATCGCCGCCAGGACGAGCGAAGGCCGCGCCACGTTGCGGCCGGTGTCCCAGGTCACCTCGTCGACCACCGCCCCGAACCAACCGTGGCGACGCCACGAGGCGAGGAGGGTCACCAGGGCCAGGACGAGGACCACGCGCGACGCGACCGCGCGCACGCGCACGCGACGCCGATGCTCGGCGAACACCAGGTGCAGGTCCGAGCCGGCGGGTGACACCCCGCCAGTGTGTCACCGCGGGGTCAGCGCCCGAGCGTCCTG
The DNA here is from genome assembly GCA_963769855.1 of uncultured Actinomycetota bacterium. GTDB lineage: Bacteria > Actinomycetota > Actinomycetes > Actinomycetales > Cellulomonadaceae > Cellulomonas. Next base: position 164,903 of record CAVYNN010000008.1, on the reverse strand, counting down.
AGCAGGTTGCGCACGGCCTCGCGGCCGCCCCGGCCGGCGCCGATCGTCGACGCCGTCGGCCCGTAGCCGACGAGCTGCACCCGCGGGTCGGAGGCGACCTGGGTGCCCTGCATGACGATCCCGCCGGTGCCCGAGCGCAGAGCGAGCGGGGCCAGGTGGTCCAGTGCAGCCCGGAACCCCGTCGCCCACAGGATCGTCCGGGCCCGCACCGTGGTCGGCCCGTCCACCCAGCCGGCCCCAGCCGGCCCGGCCGGGAACACCACGCCGTCCGGGACGATCCGCTCGAACATCGGCCGGGCGCGCAGCACGCCGGACGCGATCCCCGCGCGATAGGCCGCGGTCAGCGGCAGGCCGGTCGCGGACACGACCGAGCCCGGCGGCAGACCGGCCTCGGTGAGCTCGGTGACCTTGGCCACCGAGTCGCGGCCGTACTCGGGCGTGAACTCCGCGTCCACCCACTGCGGCGGACGCCGGGTCACCCACACGGTGGTCGTCACGGGTGCGAGCATCAGGACGATCTGGACCGCCGAGGTGCCGCCGCCGACGACGACCACCGGCCCGTCGGCAAGCTCGTCCGGGGTGCGGAAGTCGTGCGCGTGCAGCTGCCGGCCGCGGAACGTCCCCCGACCCGGGTACGCCGGCCAGAACGGCCTGGTCCAGGTCCCGGACGCGTTCACCAGGCCGCGGGTGCGCCAGCGCACCGTCGACTCCGGGTGCGCGACGTGGTGGGTGTCGACGAGCAGCCGACCCGAACCGTCGTCGGACACCCGGTCCGCCCGGACCGGGCGCTGGACCTGCAGGCCGAACGCCTCCTCGTACTGCGCGAAGTACTCCGGGACGACCACAGCCGCCGGTTCGTCGTCCGACGTGGCGGGCATCGCCATGCCGGGCAGGTCGTGCACCCGGTGCGCCGCGCCCATCGTCAGCCCGGGCCAGCGGTGCTGCCAGGCGCCGCCCGGCCGCAGGTTGTCGTCGAGCACGACGAACGTGCGCTCGGCGCGCTCCCAGCCCGACGAGCCCACGGCGACCATCCCCGCCTTGCCGAGGTGGTACCCGGCGGACAGCCCGGCCTGGCCGGCCCCGACGACGACGACGTCCACGTCGACGACGAGCGGGCCGGACGTCGTCGTCCCGCGCCGCGCCCGACGGGAAGCCGGGGCCGGTTCCGACGTGGGGGCGGTGCCGTCGTCGACCGGTACGGCCGAGCCCGAGGTGTCCATCGCGCGACCACGGTAGTCCACCGGGACGGGCCCCTCGCGCGCCCCCGGGGCCCGCTGCGGGGTGTGGTGGGATCGGGGCATGAACCTGAACCCGGTCGCCGGACCGCTCCCTGCGGCCGACCGGGACGCCGTCCTCGCCCTCGCCCGCCGGGCAGCGGTCACGGACGGCGTCGCACCGCTCGACGAGGCCGCCGTCCTGGCCCTGGCCGACCCGGCCGGCACGGCCCTGCACCTGCTGCACCGCCCGGACTGCCCACGCGGCACCGGTCGCCCGCTCCTGGGATACGCCCAGGTGGAGCGGGCCGGGGCGGTGCCGACCGCCCAGCTGCTCGTCGAGCCCGGTGCCCGTCGGCACGGGATCGGGCGAGCGCTGCTGGACGCAGCGGCGGCCGCGTCGGGCGGCTCGCTCGACGTGTGGGCGCACGGCGACCTGCCGGCGGCGCGTGCGCTCGCCACGTCGGCGGGCCTGGTCCGGTCGCACGAGCTGTGGCGGATGTCGCTCGACCTGCGCAGCCGCGCCGTGGCGGGCTCCGGGGCCGTGCCGGGTGTCGTCGTGCGCGCCTTCGTCCCCGGGCAGGACGAGTCCGCGTGGCTGGCGGTCAACGCCCGAGCCTTCGCCGACCACCCCGACCAGGGCCGCTGGACCGCCCGTGACCTGGCCGCGCGCGAGCGTGAGCCCTGGTTCGACCCGCAGGGGTTCCTCCTCGCCGAGCGGGCCGATGGCACGCCGGCCGGATTCGTCTGGACCAAGGTGCACCCCGCCGGCGAGCTGGCCGCCGAGCCCGTCGGCGAGATCTACGTGCTCGGGGTCGACCCGGCCGGACAGGGTGCGGGCCTCGGCCGGGCGCTGACCACCGCGGGCCTGGACCACCTCGCCGGCAGAGGCCTGCGCGCCGCCGTGCTGTGGGTCGCCGGCGACAACGCGGTGGCGATCCACACCTACCGCCGGGCCGGCTTCGAGCGCACCGGGCTGGACGTGCGCTATGAGCTCCGCCCCAGGGTCGCCTCGGGGGCGCCCGACGGTGCCACGATGGGGGCATGACCGAGGCCCCGACGATCCGGCCCGCGCTGGCCGCCAGCATCGCCGAGCACCTGGACGCCGAGCAGGAGACGGCGCGCCGGGAGCTGGAACCCCTGCCCGACGGGCGGTTCCTCGACCGCGAGCTGTCCTGGCTCGCGTTCAACCAGCGCGTGCTCGAGCTGGCCGAGGACCCGAGCGTGCCGCTCCTGGAGCGGGTCCGGTTCCTGGCGATCTTCGCCTCGAACCTCGACGAGTTCTTCATGGTCCGGGTCGCGGGGCTCAAGCGGCGGATCGCCACCGGCATCGCCCTGACCGCCGCGTCCGGCCTGTCCCCACGCCAGGTGCTCGAGGCGATCAGCGAGCGCGCGCACGTGCTGATGGGCCGGCACGCCCTGCTCTTCACCAACGAGGTGCAGCCGGCGCTGGCCGAGCAGGGCATCACCATCGTGCGCTGGGCCGACCTGTCCGACCAGGAGCAGGACCGGCTGCACAAGTACTTCCGCCGGCAGATCTTCCCGGTGCTCACCCCGCTCGCGGTCGACCCCGCGCACCCGTTCCCGTACATCTCCGGGCTGTCGCTCAACCTCGCGGTCTCGGTGGTGAACCCGACCAGCGGCAAGGAGCACTTCGCCCGGGTCAAGGTGCCACCGCTGCTGCCGCGCTACGTCGCGGTGGACGCCTCGGGCCGGCCGGGCGCGCCGGACGCCCAGACCGCCGCGCCGGAGAAGGGCACGACGAGCTTCGTCCCGGTCGAGGACGTCATCGCCCAGCACCTGGACTACCTGTTCCCCGGCATGGAGATCCAGGAGTTCCACACCTTCCGGGTCACCCGCAACGAGGACGTCGAGGTCGAGGAGGACGACGCCGAGAACCTGCTCCAGGCGATGGAGAAGGAGCTGCTGCGGCGTCGGTTCGGCCCGCCGGTGCGGCTCGAGGTCGCCGAGGGGATCAGCCCGCGCGTGCGCCGGCTGCTGGTCCGCGAGCTGGAGATCTCCGACGAAGACGTCTACGAGCTGCCCGCGCCGCTGGACGCCACCGGCCTCAACCTCGTCGCCGACCTGGACCGGCCCGAGCTGCACTACCCGACCTTCGTGCCGACCACGCACCGGCACCTCGCCGAGGTGGAGTCGGCGACGCCGACGGACATCTTCGCCGCGATCCGGGCCCGGGACATCCTGCTGCACCACCCGTACGACTCGTTCTCCACGTCGGTGCAGGCGTTCCTCGAGCAGGCCGCGGCCGACCCGCAGGTGCTGGCCATCAAGCAGACGCTGTACCGGACCAGCGGCGACTCGCCCATCGTCGACGCCCTGATCGACGCCGCCGAGGCGGGCAAGCAGGTGCTGGCACTGGTCGAGATCAAGGCCCGGTTCGACGAGCAGAACAACATCTCGTGGGCGCGCAAGCTCGAGCAGGCCGGGGTGCACGTCGTCTACGGCATCGTCGGGCTGAAGACGCACTGCAAGCTGTCGCTCGTCGTGCGCCAGGAGAGCGACGGCCTGCGCCGGTACAGCCACGTCGGGACGGGCAACTACAACCCGAAGACCGCACGGATGTACACCGACCTCGGCCTGCTCACCGCAGACCCGGAGGTCGGCCAGGACCTCACCCGGCTGTTCAACCAGCTGTCCGGGTACGCCCCGAAGTCGCGGTTCCACCGGCTGCTGGTGGCGCCTCGCTCGGTGCGCTCCGGACTGATCGAGCGGATCGACCGGGAGGCGGCCGCCGCCCGGGCCGGGCATCGGGCCTGGATCAAGATCACGGTCAACTCGATGGTCGACGAGGCGACGATCGACGCGCTGTACCGCGCGTCACAGGCCGGCACGCCGATCGACATCAGCGTGCGCGGCATCTGCGCGCTGCGCCCCGGCGTCCCCGGCCTGTCCGAGACGATCCGGGTCCGCTCGGTCCTCGGCCGGTTCCTCGAGCACTCTCGGATCTTCGCGTTCGGGCACGCCGAGGGCACCCCGCTGGACGGCTACGACTTCGCCGGCCCGGAGGTGTTCATCGGCTCTGCGGACCTCATGCACCGCAACCTCGACCGCCGGGTCGAGGCGCTGGTCCGGGTGGCGGACCCGGAGCACGTCACCGAGCTGATCGGCCTCATCGACCTCGCGATGGACGACGGGACGGCGTCCTGGCGCCTCCTGCGGGACGGTGAGTGGGAGCGGCACACCACCGCGCCGGACGGCACCGCACTGTCCGACCTGCAGGCGGTGCTGATCTCCCGTCAGCGCCGCCGGCCGGGAACCGGCCGGTGAGCCCGAGCCCCCCGACCGGTGTCATCCGCGCCGCCGGTGCCGTCGTCTGGCGCATCCGGCAGAACCGGCTGCAGGTCGCCCTGGTGCACCGGCCCCGGTACCAGGACTGGTCGTGGCCCAAGGGCAAGCTCGACCCGGGCGAGGCGTCGCTCACCGCGGCCTGGCGTGAGGTCGCCGAGGAGATCGGCCACGACGTGGTGCTCGGCCTGCCGCTGCCCTCGCTGTCCTACCGGCTGCCCGACGGCGGTACGAAGCGGGTGCGCCTGTGGGCGGCGCAGGTCGCCGGACGGCCGGAGGCGGCCGCCCTGCGCGCTCGGCCACCGGTGCCACCGGCGACCAAGGAGGAGATCGACCAGGCGCGCTGGTTCGACGCGGAAGCCGCCGGGCAGCGGCTGACCCGGCCGACCGACCGGGTGCCGCTCGATGCGCTCCTCGACGCCCACGCCCGGGGCCGGCTCGACACGCGCGCCCTGGTGGTCGTCCGGCACGCTGCTGCCCGCAAGCGCTCGGTGTGGCAGGACGGCGAGGCCAGCCGCCCGCTGACGGCGCCCGGCCGGGCGCAGGCCGCCGGGCTGGTCCCGATGCTGTCGGGATTCGGCGTCACCTCGGTGCTGACCAGCGACTGGGAGCGGTGCGCGGCGACTGTCGAGCCGTACGCGCAGGCCGCCGGCGTCGACGCCGTCCCGGCACCGGAGCTGACCGAGCTGGCGCACGAGGACCATCCGTCCCGGGTCGCAGCCCTCGTCGCCGGCCGGCTCGACGCCGGGCAGGACACCGTGCTGTGCACGCACCGCCCGGTGCTCCCGACGGTCTTCGACGTCGTCGCCCAGCACTCCCGGCGCGAGGTGGCGAACGCCCTGCCGCGCGAGGACCCGTTCCTGCGGACCGCCGAGGTTCTGGTGGCGCACGTCAGCCGGACGCCCGCCGGCCCGCTCGTGGTGGCCACCGAGCGGCACCGCCCGGCGAAGCGCTGACCTGGCGGGTCAGCCGATCAGCGGGTGGAGCAGGACGAACATCAGCGCGGCGACCGCTCCGGCCGCGGGGATCGTCAGCACCCAGGCGATGACGATGTTCTTCGCCACCCCCCAGCGCACCGCGGACAGCCGGCGGGTGGCCCCGACGCCCATGATCGCCGCGGTGATGGTGTGCGTCGTCGAGACCGGCGCCTTGAACCCCAGGGCCGTGATGTAGAGGACGATCGCGGAGACCGACTCCGCGACGAACCCTCGTGCCGGGTCGAGCTCGATGATCTTGCGGCCCAGTGTGCGCATGATCCGCCAGCCACCGGAGTACGTGCCGGCCGAGATCGCCGCCGCGGCGCCGAGCTTGACCCACAGGGGGATCTCCGCATTCGCCGGCGCCCACCCGTTGGCGACCAGCGCGAGCACGATGACGCCCATCGTCTTCTGCGCGTCCTGCAGGCCGTGACCCAGGGCCATGGCCGCGGCGGACACGGTCTGCGCCAGCCGGAACCGGCGCATGGTGCGCGCCGGCGCCTTGTGCCGCACCAGCCAGAGCACCCCGACCATGACGACGAACGCGAAGAAGAACCCGATCGCCGGTGAGATCACCATCGGGATGACGACCTTGTTGACCACAGCGTCCCAGTAGATCCCCAGCCCACCGGCCAGCCCGGCGCCGACCAGCCCGCCGATGAGCGAGTGGGTGGACGAGGACGGCAGCCCGAGCCGCCAGGTGATGAGGTTCCAGGTGATCGCACCGAGCAGGGCGCACAGGATGACGACGAGCGTCAGCCGGATGGTCGCCTTGCTGTCCTCGGGCAGCTTGACGATCTGGTGGGCGATCGTCTGGGCGACCCCGGTGCCGATCAGCGCACCCGCGAAGTTCATCACCGCGGCCATGACGAGGGCGACCCGCGGTGTCAGCGCCCGGGTGGAGACCGAGGTCGCGATCGCGTTGGCGGCGTCGTGGAAGCCGTTCGTGAAGTCGAATCCCAGGGCGAGCACGATCACGACGACGACGAGGACCGTCTCCACGCTCGGTCAGGACTCCTTGACGGCGATCGACTCGACGGTGTTCGCCACGCGCTCGAAGGCGTCCGCCGCCTCCTCGAGCGTCTCGACGATCTCCTTGAGCTTCATCAGCAGCTTCGGGTCGTCGACCTCGTCGAACAGCTGCGCCAGCATCTTGCGGCGGGCCTTGTCGGCCTGGTTCTCCAGCCGGTTGATCTCGACCCAGTAGTCCGCCAGGTCGCCCATCGTGCGCAGCTTCGGCATCGCCTCGGCGGTCAGCTCGGCCGACCGCTGGAGCACCTGCACCACGTCAGCGACCCGGGGCGGCAGCGAATCGACCTTGTACAGGACGATGAGGTCGGCGGCCTCCTCCATGTAGTCCATGCAGTCGTCCAGCCGGGACGCGAGGGCGTAGATGTCGTCCCGGTCGAACGGTGTGACGAACGTGTGGTTGAGCCGCTGCATGATCGTGTGGGCGGCCTCGTCGGCGTCGTGCTCCTCCTCGGCGAACCGCTTGCCGATCGCCTTGGCCGTCGCGCGGTCGGCGCCGAGCATCTCGGCCAGGAGGTTGGCGCCGGTCACCAGGTGCTGGGCCTGGGCGGTGAAGAGGTCGAAGTACGAGTCCTCGCGCGGTGTCAGGCGCAGGCGCACAGGATGCTCCCCGAGATGACGATCACAGAGCCTGAGTGGCCCGGACGACGGACAGCCTAACGGCAGGTGGACCGCCGGTTGACGGGACCAGACGGCGATGTGCGGGGGGCGGGGGCGCGTCGGGCCGGGAGCGCCTCTCGGCGCGTGGCCGCTCGCAGCGGCATTGGTTGGAGCCCGGGGCTACCGCGGCCCGACGCGCTCCCAGTGTACGTGGCGGGTCAGTCGAGGCGACCGGTCCGCCACAGCTCGCCGGCCCGGGCCAGCTCGTCGGCGGTCCGCAGCAGCGAGGACGCGCCGCGGGTCTGCCGGGCCGCGCCGCCCGGGTCGACCAGGTCGAGGTGGTCGGCGTCGAACGCCGCGCCGGTGGCCAGCACACGGCAGAACGCCGCCGCACGGTCCAGCGCCGTGGCGAAGTCGCCCGTGTAGACCCCGGAGAGCACGGCGTCCGCGACCGCACGGACGTCGGCGGGCCCCGGCGGCACGGCGACACCGGCCACGGCGCCCTCGACGGGCGCGGCGTCGACACCCTGGCGGTACCGGTCGGCGATGGTCTGCGGGTCGCGGCGCACCCACTCGCGCAACGCGTAGAGCCGCCACAGGGCGCCGGGCAGGGTCTCCGGTGGGCTGTCCGCCCACAGCTCGGCCACGACGTCCAGCCCCTCGGTCTCGACCAGCGCGAGCAGCCGGGCCAGCACGGCGGGGTCGTCGGACGCCCGGCCACGGTGCACCAGCGCGGCGGCCGTGGCGTGCGCCACCTGGGCACGCACCGCCGGGTCGACGCCGCCCGGGTGCCAGTCGGCGGCAGGGTCGACGAGCACCGGCCGACGCGGGCGCCGGGGCGCGGAGCCGGACGTGCCGGCCTCGCCCGAACCGCTCGTCATGCACCCATCCTCTCCCCTGGCCCGGGCGCGCCCGGCCCAGGTCACGGCCGAGGAGGACGACCAGGAAGCGACCCCAGGTCGCGCCCGACGACGCCGGGGCGGATCGGGGCAGGGCCTGGAGCGGTCAGCCCAGCCAGGTGCTGGGGCGGCGGGCCACCTTCGCCAGCGCCTGCACGCGACGGTCGTCGACCACCACCGGCATCCGGCGGAACAGCCCGGGCACCTCGTACCGGGCGACGACCAGGGGGTCGTTCGGTGTGGTGAGCACGTCCACGTCGAGGTCGCCCTGCAGCACGAGCACGGCCCGGACGTGGATCTGGGCGCACCCGGCGGCGAGCAGCCGGTCCTGGGTCCGGGTCGCCTCGAGGCGGACGTCGCGCAGGTAGGCGACCGGCCGGCCGTCGACCGTCATGGCCCGGCCTCGCCCGACGATCCGCAGGCCCGGGTGACGGCGCTCGGTGACGGTGAACAGTCCGCCGGGCCCGATGAGGAGGTGCTCCACGCAGGTGCCCTGCCTCCCGAGCGGGACGTCGTGGACGGTCTCCCAGCCCTCCTCGGAGAGCCGGTCGAGCCGCTCGCCGACGCTGCTGGCCCGTGGACCGACCTCGTCCCCGCCGGTGCCCAGCCAGGACTCCATCGCCGCCTGCAGCTCGCGGTCGACGATCACCTCGGGCTCGCCCACGCCCTGGGTCGGCAGCACCATCTCGGGCAGGTCCAACCGGAGGTACGCCTGCACGGCCCGACGCAGCTCCGGCTCGAACGTCGGGTGCGCCGCCGCGACCTCACCGGACTGGAGGTCGACCGAGCCGACCGGCTGACCGTTCTCGTGCGTGACGTAGAGGCGGTCGGCGCCGTAGCGCTGCCACCGCCGCACCGTCAGCACGTCGTCCACGCCACGCATTATCGGCATCGGCGCCGCTCCGGCTGAGCCGGACGGCTCGCCGGTACGGCGTGTCCCACCAGATTCGCCCGATCAGTCGATCGGATCGGCCGACGGGGCCGACTCGAACGTCAGGCTGACCGAGTTCATGCAGTAGCGGTCGCCGGTCGGGGTCTGGGGCGCGTCGTCGAACACGTGCCCGAGGTGCGAGCCGCACCGGGCGCAGCGCACCTCGGTGCGCACCATGCCGTGGCTGCGGTCCTCGATCAGCTCGACGCGGTCGCCGGCCAGCGGGGTGTAGAAGCTCGGCCAGCCGCAGTGGCTGTCGAACTTCGCGTCGGAGCGGAACAGCTCGTTGCCGCACGCGCGGCAGCGGTACACGCCGGCCCGCTTCTCCTCGAGCAGGGCGCCCGTCCAGGGCCGCTCGGTGCCCGCCAGCCGCAGCACGGCGAACTCCTGCGGGTCCAGCTGCACTTTCCACTGCTCATCGCTCTTGGCCACCGGGTACGTCATGCCGATGACAACATCGCGGCACCGCGTCGCGTTCCGGCTTGGTCTGACCAGCGCCACGTCTCTACCCTGATCGACAGTCGTCGCACGTGGGATCGAGGTCGAAGTGTCACGAGTCGCCCGACGTCGACTAAGCCTCACCCGGTACTTCGTCCTGGTGAGCGTGGTCTCCATCGTCGCGCTCGGGATCGCCCTGGTCTGGGTGACATCCTCCGTGATGCGCCAGCAGGCGGTCCGGCTGGGCACCGTCACCGCCACATCGGTCAGCGCCTACGCGGTCGCGCCGGTGACCGCCGAGGAGTTCCGCACCGGCATCCTCGACGACGCCACCCATGCCGCGGTGGCCGCGGCCACCGCCGGGTTCGCGGACAAGCTGGTCGAGCTGCGCCTGTGGAGCAGCGACGGCCGGCTCATGTACTCCACCGCCAAGAACGCCACCACCGGCCTGCCGGACACCACGCGGTTCGAGAACGTGCGGCGCACCGGGCAGCCGGACGCCCGGCTCATCACCGACGTGCGGACCGTGCCCGGCGGGTCGGAGCTCACGTCCGCCGAGCAGCCGGTGCTCGACGTGTACGTCCCGGTCACGGCCGGCGAGACGGCATCGCCGGACACCGCGGTCGGCACGCAGCCGCCGGGTGCGATCGTCGGCGCCGCCGAGGTGATGATCGACCAGTCGGTCTCCCAGCAGTCGCTGGCGGAGGCGGGCCGGACGGTGACGATCGTCGTCGTCGCCGGCCTCGCCCTGCTCTGGCTGCTGCTGTTCCGCACCGTGCACACGACGTCGCGGCGGCTGCAGGCCACCGCCCTGGAGAACGCCCGGCTCGCGCTGCTCGACTCACTGACCGGCCTGCCGAACCGTCGCCTCCTGGCCGACCGGATGCGGCGGGGGATCCAGCAGGCGCGGGACGAAGGCACCCGGGTCGGCCTCGTGCTGCTCGACATCGACCGGTTCAAGGACATCAACGACACCCTGGGCCACGACCGCGGGGACGAGCTGCTCGAGCAGGTCGCCGACCGGATGCGCGACTCGCTGCGCGACGAGGACATCGTCGCCCGCCTCGGTGGCGACGAGTTCGCGGTGCTCCTGCCGAACGTCCGGACGGTGGCCAACGCCGAGCGGCTCGCGTTGCGGATCCGGTCGCTGTTCGCGACGCCGTTCCGGCTGGGCGGGATGGAGCTGCACGTCGAACCGTCGGTCGGCGTCGCCTGCCTGCCGGACCACGCCGGCGACGCGTCGAGCCTCATGCGGACCGCCGACGTCGCGATGTACTCCGCCAAGGTCAACCGCACCGGTGTGGCCGTGTACGACCCCGAGGAGGACCACTCCTCCCCGGCCCGGCTCCAGCTGCTCGGCGATCTGCACCGCGCGCTCGACGACCAGGGCGCCGGGGCCGATGCCGCGGCGACCCCGGCCGTCGTCACACCGCAGCCCTCCGCGCTGGCGCGCCGGGCGGCGGCGAGCCGGCCGCCGTCCCCCCGCCAGAGGCGCCGCTCGGCGACCCCGGCAGGTGCGCCGGCGACGTCGGGAGTGCTGGCCGAGGACCTCGCCGACGTCGTCGCGCTGGCGCCGGACGACGAGCGGACCCGACAGCTCGAGATGTTCTACCAGCCGAAGGTCGACCTGGCCACGGGACGGGTGGCCGGGCTGGAGGCGCTGGTCCGCTGGCGGCACCCGGTGCACGGGATGCTGCTGCCCGACTCGTTCATCCCCCTGGCGGAGCAGTCCGGCCTGATCCACGTGCTCACGGCGTTCGCGCTGCGCGAGTCGGTGCACCAGCTCGCACAGTGGCGCGCAGCGGGCCGGACGACCCCGGTCGCGGTCAACCTGTCCGCGCACGACGTGGGCAACGGGGCCGTCGTGGACCTCATCGAACGGCTCCTCGCGGAGTACGACGTGCCACCCGCACTGCTCCAGGTGGAGATCACCGAGACCGCCCTCATCGCCGACTCCTCGCGCGTGGTGCCCGTCCTGGAGCGGCTCGGCGCCTTGGGGGTCAGGGTGGCGATCGACGACTTCGGCATCGGCAACACGTCGATCGCACAGTTGCGCGAGCTGCCGGTCGACGACCTGAAGATCGATCGGCTGTTCGTCTCCGACCTGCGCGACGACACCCGGGAGGGCTCGCAGCTCGTCGTGCAGGCGATGGTGGACCTGGCGCACTCGTTCGGCCTGCACGTCATCGCCGAAGGGGTGGAGGACGCGGAGACTGCGGCCATCCTGGGCCGTCTCGGCGTGGACCAGGCGCAGGGCTTCTACTACGCCCGCCCGTCGCCGGCCGGCGACGTCTCCGGTTCGCAGGTCCGGCTCGTCCACAGCCGAAAGGGTGTCGATCGGGACGATTCGCCGGACACCCCACCACCCGTGACGGTGAATTGACCGAAACGGGCTCATCGCCGGGGATGATGGTGTCGATACTCGCCCCGAGGACGTATCGGACGTCCTAGCCGGCCACGAGGAGCTGCCCAAGATGATGGACGACCTGCTCCAGGAGATGATCGACCCGACACCTCAACGGGGTGACACCTCTCGGTGGCGGCGGTTCGGCGCGACGGCGGCAATCTTCGCCCTGGCGGGTCTGGGCATCACGTCGCTGACCACCAGTGCCCTGTTCACGGACCGCGAGTCCACGGCCGGCGACCTGCTGACCGGCACGGTGGACCTGTCGCTCGGCACCTTCGCCTTCACGATGCCGATAGGGCGGCCTGGCGCCGGGCGGCGTCGTCGCACAGCCGATCACGGTCACCAACAGCGGCTCGCTCGAGCTGCGCTACGCCGTCTCCTACCTGGCGACCGCGGGCGTGCCCCCGACCGGCACAGCCGGGACCGGTGACCTGCGGACCGTGCTGACGCTCGAGGTGTTCCACGTCGACGACCAGGCAAGCTGCACTGCGACCGCCGTGCTCCCGACGGACGCCACACTGTGGGGCATGCAGACCGGCCTGACGGCCAGCGCCATGACACCTATCCTGGGCGACCCGACGGTCGGCTCGCAGCCCGGTGACTCTGTGATGGGAGGCGGCGGGACCGTGGTGCAGACTCTGTGCGTCCGGGTGTCCATGCCGGCCACCGCTGACAACACGTTCCAGAACACCGCGGCCCACGTCTCGCTCCAGTTCGACGCCGAGCAGGTGGTGAACAACCCCTGAGCTCCCACCCCACCGTGAGGCCCTCCGCATGACGACTGCCGACGACCTGGCGCTGTTCGCCGAGCGGCGCGCGCCGACGATGCCGGTCGCGCGGCGGAAGGTTCGTCGGCCCTGGTGGCAGGTGCTGATCACGGCGGTGCTGTGGACCGTGGTCGCCGTCGGCGCCCTGGCCTACGCCACGTCCCTGGCGGTCCCGCTCTGGTACCAGGTGCACGGCCAGCGGCTGCTCATCGTCACCTCCGGCTCGATGGCGCCGCGGTTCGTCGCCGGGGACGTCGTCGTGCTGCGGGCGATCACCGATGCCTCGGAGCTCAAGGTGGACCAGGTGGTGACGTTCCGGCCGGTCGGCAGCGAGATCCTGGTCACGCACCGGATCGTCGAGCTGCACCAGCTTCCCGCGCTGCAGGAGGACACCAAGACCGGTCGGATGGTGCCGGTGCTCGACGGGTCGGGGAACGCGATCCTGCAGCCGTACATCGTCACGCAGGGCGACGCGAACGCGTCGCCGGACCCCAACGCCACCCCGGTCAGCCGGGTGCGCGGCGTGGTCATCGGCTGGCACCATCACTGGGGAACCGTCCTGTCGTGGGCGGGCTCCTCCCAGGGAAGGGCCGTCATGCTCGTCCCGCCGCTCGCCGCCCTGGGGCTGCTCGAGCTGATCGCGGTGCGGGCGGACCGGCGGCACCGCCCGGCGGCCCGCCCGAAGTCCGAGGGTCGGAACTTCGATGCCATCCTCCTCGACTGACCGGCGCGGGTTCCGGCCCGGCAATGCCGGGGCGTGGGTCCGCCTGTCCCTCGTGGTCGTCCTCGGCGTCGGCGCGCTCGTCGCGCCCGCGAGCGGCCTGACCGGGGCGATCTACACCGACTCCGCGACGGTCGGCTTCGACGTGTACTCGAGCCCCGCACCGACGCCGACGCCGACCACGACCACAACCACAACCACAACGGCCGCTGCGCCGGCGCCGACGATGCTCACGGCCCCGGTGACCTCGCCCACCACGGCCCCGACGCCCGAGGCGAGCCCGGTCGTCTCGGCGACCCCCACCGCCACGCCCAGCCCGACGGCCACCCCGGCACCGGCCCCGAGCCCCACCGCGACCGCACCGACAGGCCAGGGGCGCTCGCGGACCCTCTGGCCCGTCTGGCCGCAGCCCCGGGGTCACTAGGCCGCACGGACCGCCCGACCGGCGAGCAGAACCCCCGCGGGGTCGTACCGGGTCGACAGCTCGCGCAGCCGCTCGGCCACGTCGGTCGGGAACGCGGTCCGCGCCCAGTCCGCACCCGATCCCGGCACGAAGTTGGGCAGGCCGCCATCACGGGCCAGCGGCGCCAACCCCGCGACGATCCGGCGGGCGTCAGCGGTGACCTCGTCGGCCACCTCCGGGAACGCCAGGCCGACCATGAAGACGGACCACTCGGCGTCGCGGGCCACGAAGGCGGACTCGCCCCGGAGCGCCGTCGTGGCGGCCCCGCCGAGGTGACGCACCTCGACCATCAGCTGGGTGGTAGGCGTGCCGGGACCGGCCAGCCCGAGCAGCAGGTCCGCGCCGGCCGGCCCGAGGTCGCCCAGAAGCAGGTGCTCGGTGTGCGCCGGCAGGAGCTCCTCGGGGTCGGAGTGCACCTCACCGATCCGCGCGTACGGCATCACGGCGACCGTGTCGAGCAGCGGCTGGGCCACGGCCCGCATCGGCCGGATCATCTCCTCGCCGAGGCTCGGGTCGCCGGTCCAGGCGAACCGCACGTGCAGCACGGCCTTTCCGGTGAGGAAGGGCGGGACGTCCGGCATCGACGGCAGCCGCAGGATCGACACCGAGGTGGTGCCCTCGTCGGGCAGCAGACGGGACCAGACCGCCCAGGTGCGCAGCGCCGCCGCGACATCGGGCTCGTCGAACCACAGTGCACCCGCGTAGACCTCGGGCTGCGCGACGAGCTCGAGCTCGACGGCCGTGACGATGCCGAGCGTCCCCTTGCCACCGCGCAGGCCCCAGTAGAGGTCGGGCTCGGTGTCCGGGGAGGCGCGGCGCAGCATGCCGTCACCGGTGACGACGTCGAACGCCAGGATCCGGTCGGACGACAGGCCGTGCGTGCGGACGACGGGACCATGACCGCCACCGGTGAGGAAGCCGACGACGCCGACCGACGGGGCGGAGCCGCAGATCGCGGCCAGGCCGTGCGGGGCGGCGGCGTCGAGCACCGCGCGCCAGCGCACACCGGCACCGACCCGCGCGGTCCGCTCGGCAGGTCGGACGACGAGCTCGTCGAGCGAACGGGTCGCCACGAGTACGGCACCGGTCATGGCGTCCTCGGTGCCGTGGCCCGTGCCGAGCACGGCGACCGGGGCGCCGAACGAGCCGGTGATCCGGACCGTCCGCGCCACCTCGTCGGCGGTCATCGGCTCGACCACGGCGACCGGCCGCGGCCGGGCGAGCAGGTGCTGCGCGCAGGTCAGCTCGTCGTAGCCCGCTGAACCGGGCAGGTGGATGCGGGCGAGGCCGGCCGCCAGGGCCTTCGTCAGCGCCTGGGTGTCGAGGGGGGCGGTGGCTCCCGAGGGTGCTGTGGCGCCGAGGGCGGTCGACATGGTGAAGCTCCTTCCGTGGCGCCGGATCTCGGCGCGCCGCGGAAAGAGGAGACGCGCACCCGCCCGTCAGATACCTCACGGCGGGACCAAGGTCCCGGATCTCGGAATAGTCGCACCGCGGCCCGGGTTGACACGCCTGTTCATGCAAACGCATAGATCGTGAGGCGCATCGTGCAGTTCGGCATCTTCTCCGTCGGAGACGTCACCACCGACCCGACCACCGGCCACACCCCGGACGACACCGAGCGGGTGCGCTCCATGCTCACCATCGCCGAGCATGCGGACGCCGCCGGCCTGGACGTCTTCGCCACCGGCGAGCACCACAACCCGCCGTTCGTGCCGTCGTCGCCGACGACGATGCTCGGCTACCTCGCCGGCCGCACGCAGCACATCACGCTGTCCACCGCGACCACGCTCATCACCACCAACGACCCGGTCCGCCTGGCCGAGGAGTACGCGATGCTCCAGGTGATCAGCGACGGGCGGATGGACCTCATGATGGGCCGGGGCAACACCGGCCCGGTGTACCCGTGGTTCGGCCGGGACATCCGGCAGGGGATCAACCTGGCGATCGAGAACTACGCGCTGCTGCGCCGGCTGTGGACCGAGGACGTCGTCGACTGGTCCGGCACGTTCCGCACCCCGCTGCAGGGCTTCACATCCACTCCGCGGCCGCTGGACGGCGTGCCGCCGTTCGTCTGGCACGGGTCGATCCGCTCCCCCGAGATCGCCGAGCAGGCCGCCTACTACGGCGACGGGTTCCTGCACAACGCGATCTTCTGGCCGATGGAGCACACCGCGGCGATGGTGCAGCTACTACCGCGAACGGTACGAGCACTACGGGCACGGCCGGGCCGACCAGGCGATCGTCGGGCTCGGCGGTCAGGTGTTCATGCGCGCGAGGTCCCAGGACGCGTGGCGGGAGTTCCGGCCCTACTTCGACGAGGCCCCGGTCTACGGCCACGGCCCGACGATGGAGGAGTTCACCCGCGAGACACCGCTGACGGTGGGCTCGCCGCAGCAGGTCATCGACCGCTACGGCGCGTTCTACGAGCAGGTGGGCCACTACCAGCGCCAGCTGTTCCTCATGGACCACGCCGGGCTGCCGCTGAAGACGGTGCTCGAGCAGATCGACATCCTCGCCGAAGAGGTCGTGCCGGTGCTCCGCCGGGAGGCGGAGCTGCGCCGTCCGGCCGACGTGCCGGCGAACCCGCCGACGCACGCCGAGATGGTCGCTGCCGCCCGCGCCACCGGTGAGGCGCACGAGCAGAAGGTCGCCACCGGTGACCACTGGACCGGCCGGACGGCCGAGGACGACGTCGACGCCGCGGACGCCGTCACGGTGTCCGCCACCACCACCGGCCGCTGACCGCACCCCGCCCTTCCCCGCAACGTCCGAGCATGCGTGACCTCTACATCAGCTTTGCTCGGACGCTGCGGGGAGGTAGGGCGGGGCGGGGGCGGGTGCGGGAGGGTGGGGCGGGGGCGGAATGTGGGGTGTGGACCTCACGTTTCTGGGACAGCACGGGTGAGAGAGGAAGGGTTCGTGAGCAAGGCGTCGATCGTCGTGATCTCCGCGGGGGTGTCGCAACCCTCGTCGACCCGGCTGCTCGCCGATCGGCTGGCGCAGGCGGCGTCCGACGAGCTCGCGGCCCGCGGCCGCACCGCTGCGGTGCGCGTGGTCGAGGTGCGCGAGCTGGCGCACGACGTGGTGAACATGACGCTGACCGGCTACGCCGCCGCTCTGCTCGCCGACGCCCAGGCTGCGATCGCCGCCGCCGACGCGGTGATCGCCGTGACGCCGGTGTTCACGGCTGGACCGGCCGGCTTGTTCAAGTCGTTCATCGACGTCCTGGGCACCACGGCGTTGCGGGACACCCCGGTGCTGCTCGGCGCGACCGGGGGGACGCCGCGTCACTCGCTGGTCCTCGAGTACGCGGTGCGGCCGGTGTTCACCTACCTGCACGCCGACGTGGTGACGACCGCCGTGTTCGCCGCCACGGACGACTGGGCGGACGAGGGCGACGACGCCGCACCGCTGGCCGACCGGATCCGGCGGGCCGCCGCCGAGCTTGCCGAGCGGGTCGCAGCGAAGGCGCCGACGCAGCGCACCGGCCTGTTCGACGCGGTGCCGAGCTTCGAGGAGCTCCTCGGCGGCTGACGGTCCCCGTCAGGCGGCCGGGATCCAGGCGGACGCCCGGCTCGATCGATGCGCCACCGTGCGCTCGGCGATCGTCAGTTCGGACTCGACGACGGCGGCGCGCTCGACGATCGCCCCGGCGCCCACGGTGACGCGGCTGCCCAGCCGCGCGTTCGCGCCGATCACTGCGCCGCGCCCCACGTGCACGTGGGTGCCCAGCCGCGCGCCCTGCCCGACCTTCGCGCCCGCCTCGATCCAGGCGTGCTCCCCGATCCGGGCACCGGCGCCCACCTCAGCCAGGGGGTCGACCCAGGCCGTGGACGCGACGAAGGCCGACGGCGCCACCACGGCACCCGTCGCCACCAGACCGTCGCCGTTCTCGTGCCGGCGGTACCGCACGACGGTCCCGTCGTCCTGCTCAAGCTCTTCGTATCGCTTCATCGTGTCCGGGGCAACGTGCGGCAAGGCCGGCATGTTCCCGCTGATCGCGCACGGCGAACAGGCGCGGCGACGGACCGGCCGGGCTCCGGCGCGGACGCGACGTGCAGGTGCGCACCGGCCAGCGCCCGACTACGAACAGAGCCGAGTCCCGCTCCCCGACGCACTGTCTTCCTTGACTTGCCCGACCCAGAACTGACTCCCGCTGCTGGACTGGTACGGCCGACCTGGGCGGTGAGCGCCGCCGTACCAAGGGTCGAGCACTTCGGCAGCGGCGAACTCGCCGTGAGGCTGCTCGAGGTGGTCACCACTGAGTTGGTCCAGAGCCAGTTCGACGGCAGGCCCGGCGCCGCGAAGAGGTTCAGGCTGACCTGGATCCCGTTCGCCCACTGTCCCCGCCGTAGTCCAGCGTCAGTTGGAACGACAGCGTGCGCGAGCCCTGAGGCTTGTACGAGCCGTCGTCCTGGAGGGCGATGGCTGCGACCGTGCAGATTCGACTCATGTCGTCGCTTCCGTCGGCCTTCAAGAGGGTGCAGGTGCCGAGGCTCGACGACCCCCAATTGCCAGATGAAGCTGGCGCAACGCCAAGCGCCTGGTCGGCCCACTGCGCACTCGTCGGCCGCACCGTCGCTGCTAGGCCTGCGAGCATGACGAGAGCGAGCGCAGCCACGAGCAGGCGCCCAGAGAACGGGCGCAGATGGCTTCGCATCGGTCCCCTCCCGTCCAACAGGCCAGGCACGAACCTATCGCGGGCATCAGGCCTGGGTATAAGGCGCCGTCCCGTAGAGCTCGATCTTCCAGACCTGGGTGAAGTTGGCGGTTCCGCACGTGCGCATGGCCAGTGCCGT
This sequence comes from uncultured Actinomycetota bacterium, assembly GCA_963769855.1. Taxonomy (GTDB): domain Bacteria; phylum Actinomycetota; class Actinomycetes; order Actinomycetales; family Cellulomonadaceae; genus Cellulomonas. Next base: position 146,352 of record CAVYNN010000008.1, on the reverse strand, counting down.
GGGGTCACCGGCACGGGTCGCGAGCGTGCCGAGGCACAAGTCGCTGGCCGCGGGGTTGGCATTCCGCTGGTTGCGGATCGTCACGAGGCCGCCACCCGCATCGACCATGTACCAGCGCTGATTTGCTGTTGCGACACCACCCATTGCCGAGCACGCCTGGATTGAGAGGGTGGCGCTTGTGCCCGGACCTCGACACGGCGAGGCAGCGGGTCGTCGTGTCGCCCGAGGCTGCCGGGTATCCCACGCTATACACACCCCAGGACTGGTCGGCCCGGTACGTCCACCGCTGAGCGGGGGTGTTGTTGCACGTCCAGAACCTCGTCGAGGTGCCCACCGTGTTGTACCGACTGTCCACGTCCAGGCACTCCAGGTTGAAGGCCGCAGTGCCACCGCGAAGCTGGACCCCGTTCCAGGGCAGGGAGGACCCTGCCGCCGACGCGAAGGCGGGATCGGTCCACGCGGCGGAGGTCTGGGCACTGGCCGCAGACAGGGCGAGCACTGCAACGACGAGCAGGGGCACGGCGATCCGCACGGACACGAGGCGCGAGCCGCGCGGCCTTCGAGGCGGACGGCGCGTCAGGGTCACGGGCACACACCCGTGGACGATGTCCCGATCGCCGTGCCGGTGAACAGGAGCTTCAGCGCCGTGGCGTTGACGGCGACGTTCTGGTGCGACACTGCCCAACTGGACGGCGTGGTCACCGTAACCGTCACCGTCGCGGTAGCAGCATCGTTCGGCGCAAGAGGCCCTACGACGGCGGGTGACACGGTGACCGTCGCATCGTTGACCGTGGTTCCGTCGAGCGGCGCCGCCTTGGTAATGGTCGGGGCCTGCACGTTCAAACAGGTGGAGCCGTGATTACGAAGGTAGATCGTCGCGGTGCGGGTCTGGTTTGGCAGCAGGTTGGTGAACGCCGCCGTGCCAAAGGTGACGCCGGGATCAGTGTCTGCATTGTCCCAGGGCCCGGCCGCAGTTGTGGACGCCTGCAACTCCACCGAGGCACTGCTCGCGCCCGACGAGAACCACGCGTCGTCGCTCCACGCGGCAGACGTCGCCCCTGCGCCGATGCCGAGCAGCACACCGCTCGCTAGGACGTACTTGAGGACCTGGGCACGGCGCGTGCGCGGGCGCTCTTCTCGCCGACGGTTGCCGATCCAACTGGTCATGAAGTCTCCTTGGAGGACAAAGAATGCGCGGTCGGTGCGGGGTGGCACATCGTGGCCGCCTTGTCTGACCAGTGGTCGTCCCTACGCCGGCGGGCGAGAACGACGAGCAGCACGCCGAGCACCGCGACCGTTACGGCAGTCAGGCCGAGCGACAGCGCGGAGGCCCCGGTCGAGGCCAGGACACCCGGGCCACCGCCGGTGCCGGCAAGCAACCCGTCCTCGACGAGGGTGTAGTGGCCTTCGAGGGTCTGGCTCTGGCCGGGCTGTATGTCCAGCACCGTCAGCCCGACCTCCAGCTCGTAGTCGCCCGCGGCAAGAGGTGAGCCGACGGCCGCGGTCATCAGGTCGAGACAGGCGCTGCCGGCCACCGGGCAGAGCCTGGCCGTCCAGCGCAGGTCTCCGGCTCCGTTCTTGTGCAGCACCGCCTGCGCGATCACGGCCTCGCGCGGCACCTGCACCGGCCACGACGTGCTCCGCACGTCACCAGGCAACAGGTCGGTGAACGACACCTGCACCGGCATCGGCTGCGGCAGCGCCTGCGCCGAGCTGGCCCCGAACAGCACGGACGCGCCCGCGAGCAGCGCCGCCAGGGCGAAGCTCGCGGCGGCACCGCTGTGGAGGCGCTTGCTCATCAAGGCGTCCTGCTGCTCGTCTCGATCGGGCGGTCGCTCCGGCGCGGAGCGGGCGATGCCGGCAGCAGGCTCATGGCCAGCAGGCAGAGGAGGGCGAAGCCGATCGGTACGGCGACCGAGGGCCGGGTGATCGTCGTGAGCACGAAGCCGCCGCCGTGGATCTGCGTCGCCGGCTGCCACACGTGGTCACCGACGACGTATGTCCCGCCGTCCTGCGAGTCGTTCGCGTCGCCCTTCATGTGGACGGACCACTGGCCGTTGCCGGCCGGGGCGATGTCGACCACCCGGTGCGAGACGAGGTTGTGCGTCACGTCGCTGTAGATCGACGTCACCTGGCCAGGCTCGACCTGTGCGGTGGGCCGCTGGACGTCGATCAGCAGGTCACCCGTCATGATCTTCGGCTCCATGGAGCCGGAGATCACGACGAGCGGCTTGATGTAGCCCAGCTGGGTCGCTCCCCAGACCAGCAGGCTGACCGCGCCGAGAACGGCGAGCAGCCACATTGCGACGCTTCCGAACAACCGCAGCACCTGCGCCATTACTTCACCCTCCCGTCGGGCAGCTATCAAGCCGGGCCGCCGCGCTGGTCAGGACACCCCGGCGCTTTCGGCACGAGGGCTCTCGTCAGGAGGTCGCGGTGGCCAGGAAGTCCACGTAAAGGGTTCCGGACTTGCCCTCGAAGGTCGCCGGCCAGGTATCGGGCGCCGTGACGGTCACCGTGACCTTGGTGGCGGCGCTATTCGGCGCCAGGCTGAGCGGCCATGTCCCGTCGAAGGCGACCTTAAGGTCGTCCGTGTTGGCGCCGATGCCGAGCGCGGTGATGGCGTCGCCTGAGATCGCCGGCGCGGCGACCGAGAGCGTCGAGCCACCATTGTTCTTGATGTAGAGGGTCACGGGACGCGACTGCCCGGCAACCAGCCCCGTCAGCGCATTCGGATCCAATACCGCGACGGCAGTGCCGGAGGCGTCCGCGGCCGCCCAGTGGGAGTTGTCGTTGCTCGCGTCGAACTGAACCGTCTTCGCGGACGCCGACGCGCTGAACCACGCGTTGTCGGTCCACGCGGCCGACGTCGCGGCGGCCGCGATGCCGAGCAGCGCCGCGCCGGCGAGCCCGAACTTGAGGACGACCACGGTCCGACGCCGCTTGCGCCGGTCGGTGGTGCCTGCCGTGTCCATGTCAGTGCTCATGATCCCGTCCCCGTCATGTATGGAGCGCGGCGCCGATGTGGTCGCTACGCCTGCAGCCCAACCCCGGAACCGTTCCCACGTCTCTGCCGTGGCCTTGGATCCGTCGGGCGCGCCGATCGTATGGGGCCCCCACGCGGGGCGTCAGCAGACCTGGACACGTGTCTAGGTGCCACCACCCAGGCGGTGTCCGATATGCGCTGTTGTTTCACCCGATTCCGGTTCGGCTTGATCACCCGATAGCGCCAGTCATGACCGCATTGTCGCAGGTCACAGGAGGTATTGACTGAGCACTATCAGTCGGCGGCGACCCTCAGGAGGGGATCAGGGCGACCACCGGGAGCCGGCCGGACAGGCGGGTGCCGTCCTCGGCGCGGGTCAGCTCGACCGTCCCGCCCATGATGGCGAGCCGCTCTGCCAGGCGATCCGTGCCGGACCGGGTGACGTCCGCCGGGAGGCCGATGCCGTCGTCCTCGACGGCGACGGTCAGCATCGGGCCGTCGAGCCGGACCGTGACCACCAGGCTCGTCGGGCTGGCATGGCGCAGGGCGTTGCTGATCCCCTCCTCGACGACCCGGACGGCCAGCAGTCGCTCCGTCGGGGCCAGCACGGGTGAGACCGGGTCGTCCATCGTCCGCACGGCGGGGTCGACCTCCAGGCGGGTGGCCACCGAGACGGGCACGTGGCGCAGCAGCGCACGCACCGCCGGCACCAGCCCCACCTCGAGCTGGTCGGGGTACAGCAGCCGGCTCATCCCCCGGACGTCCTGCTCACGCACCTGGTCGAGCCGGGCGCAGACCTCGTCGAGCGCCCGTGCGTCACCGGCGGTCGCCGTCCCCGCCCGGAGCCGACGAGCGACCTCCGCCGCCTGCATGACCGCCAGCACCAGCCGTTGCTGGACGCTCGCGTGCAGGCCCTCTGCGACGTCGCGGCGCACCCGCAGCTCCTCGTCCTCCAACGCCCGCAGCGCGAAGGCCCGCTCCACAGCGAGCCGCTGAGACTCCGCCGCCTGCCGACGAATCAGCCGCCGGGACAGCATGACCCAGGTCCCAAAGCCCGCCGACACGAACCCCACCACGAACCCCGAGACCAGCTCGGCAGCCGTCGTCGGCCAGCGGTAGCCGTCGTAGACCCCGACCTGCACCTGAAGGACGGCCCGGATCGCCGCGCCGAAGGTGGCCGCCAGGAGGACGCCGCCGACCAGGCCGCCGGTGCGCCAGCGCAGGTCCTGGCGCCAGACCAGGAGGACCAGCAGCACCGCCACCACGGCCAGGGCGTTCGCCAGGACGCGCGTCCACACGCCGGCGGACGGGCCGACACCGACGGCTCCGTAGACGTAGTTCGACTGGACCGCCGAGGCCACGGCGAACGTACTGGCGAAGATGCCGGTGGTGACCGCCAGCACGCGTCGCTCCTCGCGGCTACCCAAGCCCGGCACGGGCGGTTCGGCGGGTCGCTCGCGCATCGGAGCCTCCTCGGCCGCGTCATCGGCGTCTGGCCGACGTGGCCGACGATACTGGCCCCAGTGGACCAGACCCCCGTCCCAGTGCTGCGCGTCGCGGTCGTCGAGGACCAGCCGTTGTACCGCGTCATGCTGACGCGCACCCTCGAGGCGAACGGTGAGCTGCGCGTCGTCGCCTCCGTCGGCACGGTGGCCGACGCGCGCGCTGCCCTGCGGCCCGGCACGGTCGACGTCGCGATCCTCGACATCGACCTGCCGGACGGCAACGGCATCGCGCTCGGCGTCCAGCTCCGCCGGAGCGCGCCGCAGCTCGGAATCCTGCTGCTGTCCGCGCACGACGCGATGGACCTCCTGCTCGACCTGCCACCGGATGTCTCGCAAGGCTGGGGCTACCTGTCCAAGGGCTCCTCGACGAGCGAGGAGCTCCTGGTCGCCGCGGTCCACGCGGCCGCGCGCGGCCAGACCGTGCTCGACCCGGCGCTGCTCGCGCACGTGCGGCCGCGGCGCGGCTCGGACGTCGCTCGCCTGACCGACCGCCAGTTCGAGGTGCTCCGGCTCATCGCCCAGGGGTTGTCCAACGCCGGCATCGGCCAGCGCCTCGCGATCACCGAGAAGTCGGTGCAGAACCACGTCAACGCGATCTACGCGGCCCTCGACATCGACGCCGACCGGACGCAGAACCCGCGCGTCCGCGCGACGCTGCGCCTCCTGGAAGAGACCGGGCCGACCTGACGGAGCCCCCTGTCGGACTCGAACCGACGACCTGCCGCTTACAAGGCGGCTGCTCTGGCCATCTGAGCTAAGGGGGCGGGGGGACGCGCCACCGGCACGCCGCGACCAGCGTAGACGAGCGGCGCCCGGCGGGACCGAGCCCGTCAGGCGCCGCTCGTCGTGCGCGGGTCTCAGCCCTTGGCCTTCTGGGCGGCCTCGACCGCCGCCCGCAGAGAGCCGGCCTGCGTCCAGTTGACGCCGTCGCTGCCGCCGTTGCCGATCTGCGTGCCGTCGAGCAGCAGCGTCGGGGTGCCGACCCCGTTCGCGAACACCGGCAGCGTGGTCGCGTTGCCGGTCGCGGCGGCCATGAACGGCGCGAAGACCCGCCACGACCCGTTCTTGGTGGTGGTGGCCCCGCTGGAGTCCTTCACCTGGTAGGTGCCGGAGACGGTGGTGGTGAACTGGTCGATCACCGTCTGCGGCACACCGACGCCGGCCGCGATCGAGGCGATCTTCGCGTCGGTGATGCCGGTGGTGCCCTCGGCCGGCTGGTCCTGGAAGAGGGCCGTCATGAACGCCGTGAAGTGCGCCGAGTCCTGGTCGGCCACCGTCATGAGGGCGTTGGCCGCGCGGGTCGAGTAGTAGGTGCCCTGAGAGGAGGGGTCGAGGAAGTTCAGCGGCTGGTACACCACGGTGATCCCCTGCTCCTGCGAGAGCGCCTGCAGGTCCGCCGCGTTGACCGAGTCGAACTGCTGGCAGACCGGGCACTGCATGTCGAAGAAGACCTGCAGGACCGTGCCGCCGGAGGCCGCCTTGCCGACACCCGCGGTGCTGACCGGGATGCCGCCGGAGGCGTTGGCGACGGACGGCGCCTTGACGTCGGCCAGCGCGGGGGGAACCAGGGCCTTGGTGTCCGCGTCGGAGCCGCCGTAGGCGACCGAGCCGTAGGTGGTGGCGTTGTGGCTGTTCTGGTGCAGCACGTAGCCGACCGCTCCGACGATGACGAGCACGGCGAGCACGGCCCCGCCGATGGCGAAGGCGCGGTTGCGCTTCTGGCTGTTCTCCTGCTGGCGCCGCAGCTCGGCGGCGCGGGCGCGCGCGTCGGCCTGACGCTGCGCCTTGGTGGGACGGGGGTCGGTGCTGGGCATGGGACTCTCCTGGGGACGTCGTCGGGGGTGGCCGGTGCGGTCAGGCGGCCAGCGGCGGTGCCCGGTGCGGGCGTGCGACGAGGAGTCCGAGCGAGGGCCGCGGAGCGACCGGGGGTAGGGCAGGAGCGGGGCGGAGATCGGGTGCCGGCGGGGTGATCCGCACCAGCGGCAGGCGTACCCAGCGTCCGACGAGCCCGCCGACGACCCGGCTGGTCCGCGCGACCAGCGCGGCCAGGCTCAGGCCGAGCGCGCCGGCCAGCGCCGACAGGGCCAGCGCGGGGGCGGCCACGGACAACAGCACGATCGCCCCGCCGGTCACCGGGCCGACGCCGAGCGTCCCGCTCGGGCACGACGACGTGTCACGGAGCAGCGACAGGCTCAGGGCGGTGTCCGCCCACGAGCCGCCCGCGGCCACGCACCGGTGCAGCAGGACGTGCCCCTGGGCCGAGACGACCACGGCGGCGAGCGCCAGGGCGGCGGCGAGCAGCGACCCGCTGCGACGTCCCGTCCTCATCACGCCCTCAGGGTAGGGCCTGGCCCTGTGTCGCCGGCCGTCACGGCGACGGCACGGTCGGCACCGGCAGCGGCCGCCAGACCACCGGTGCCCCGTGCAGCACACCGGAGGCGACGACCGCGGCGACCGCGAGGAGGAGCACGACGAGGACGAGCGCCCCGAGCCGGCGGGGCGAGACCAGCTCGAGCAGCCGCCGGGTACCGACCCGGGTCATTCGCGACGCCGGGCCGAACCAGACCAGCAGCACGCCGAGCAGCACGGCCAGGCCGGCCAGCCACGCCGCCGTGCTGCCGGTCAGCTGCTGCCCGGGCACGTTGTCGCCGATGGTCCAGCTCCCCCGGCCGACGAACCACCACGCCACACCGACCGAGATGACCAGGACGCTGCCGGCGACGAGCAGCGCCGGCACCATCCCCACGACGGCGCGCAGCAGGTGCCAGGGCGTGGTGGCCAGGGCGACCCAGCCGTCCGAGCGCCGGACCCCGCGCCGCTCCCGGCGCCCGTGCATCGCCTCGACCGCCGACCCGTAGGTGCGTGCGACCAGCAGGAACGCGATGACGACAAGGAGCGTCAGCCCGGGCCGCCGCGCACCGGACGCGACGACGAGCGCACCGAGGAGGATCTGGCTCACCCACCGCCGGGGGACGGCCGGACGCCGGTAGCCGGTGTCCGCACCTGGCTCGCCGGACGAGGCGTCGAGGTCGCCCTCGATCCAGTCGACGGCGTGGTACTGCGGGTCGTCGTCCCACGAGGACCCGTCGTCGAGGTCGTCGAGGTCGTCGAGGTCGTCGTCGACGTCGCGGCCCAGGTTGTCGTCCAGGTCGTCGCCCGCAGTCGGCGGCGCGGCGCGGACCATCCGGGTGCGGCCGTCGTGGGCAGCGGGGAGCACTGCGGTCGGCGCCGGGCCGCCTGCCGTGGCCGCCACGTCGCCGGCCGGCAAGGCGGTCGTGCCGACGGCATCCGCACCGGTCAGCAGCGCGGTGGTGCCGGCCTTCGTGCCGGTCAGCAGGGCGGCCGTGCCGGCCTGCACACTGCCCGGCAGCGCGGTTGAGCTGTCCGCCTCGTCGTCCTCGCCATCGGCCGCCTCGTCGTCGGCCGCCTCGTCGTCGGCCGCCCTGCCGCCCTCGTCGTCCGCCGCCGACCCCGGACCTTCGGTGCGCGGCCGACGCGGCGCGGGCATCCGGTCGCCCTCGGCGGCCACCACGGTCAGGGCGGCCAGCACGTCGTCGGGTGCAGTGCGCTCGGCCGGGTCCGCGGCCAGCGCCCCGCGCAGCGCCGTGCGGGTGAGCCGGCCGAGCCCGGTCAGGTCGGGCTTGCCCGCCCTTGCCCGGGCCAGCACCGTCGTCGCGCGCCCACGGCCGAACGGCGGGCGGCCGGTCGCCGCGAATGCCAAGAGAGCGGCCCAGCCCCACCAGTCGACCGACTCACCCGGGTCGTCGCCGTCGAGCAGCTCGGGGGCCAGGTAGCCCGGCGTGCCGGCGACCAGCCCGGTCGAGGTCAGCCGGGTGTCCTGCTCGCCCTGCGCCAGGCCGAAGTCGATGAGCACCGGTCCGTCGTCGGTCATCAGCACGTTGGACGGCTTGAGGTCGCGGTGCACCACGCCCGCCGCATGGACCGCCACGAGCGCGTCGTGCAACCCGGTCGCGAGGGCGAGCAGGGCGTCCGCGTCGAGCGGCCCGTGCGCGCGGACCAGCTCCTCCAGGTCGGTCCCGTCGACCAGCTCGGTGACCAGGAAGGCCTCGGTGGAGTCGGTCTCCGCGTCCAGCACCGCCGCGACCGCCGGATGGCGCAGCCGCTGCAGCGCCGCGACCTCGCGGAGCAGGCGGGCCCGCGCGGCGTCGTCTGCCGAGTCCGTGTGCAGCAGCTTGAGCGCGACCGGGTTCCCGCCTCCGTCGAGCGCGCGGTAGACCGTCCCCATCCCCCCCGCGCCCAGCGGTGCGACGACGGTGTACCCGCCGATCTCGACACCGGGCGCCAGGCCGATCCGCTCCACCTGGGCAACCTATCGACACCCCGCCCGACGCACCCGATGAACCACGCCGGGCGGGCGGCATGCGGCTGTCCGGGCCTGGTGGACGCGGGCGTGCCGGGCGCCGTGCGACCGGAGCCGCCGGGCAAGGCTCGCGGGGGGCGGTTAGGGTCGCAAGCGCGAGACCTGCGAGGAGCTGAGCGCCGTGAACCACTTGCCCGACGATGGCCACGATCTCGTGGTGGTCGCCAACCGCCTGCCGGTGGACTTCACCGAGGGCCCCGACGGCGAGCCGATCTGGAGTCGGGCCCCGGGCGGCCTGGTCACCGCGCTGTCACCGGTGATGGCTGCGGCCGAGGGGGCGTGGGTCGGCTGGGGTGGTTCGCCGGACCTGGCGACCGAGCCGTTCACGGTCGACGGCATCGAGCTCGCGCCGGTGACGCTGACCGAGGCCGACGTCGCGGGTTTCTACGAGGGCTTCGCCAACGACACGCTCTGGCCGCTCTACCACGACGTCATCTCCGCGCCCGCGTTCCATCGGCCCTGGTGGGAGGCATACCGCAGGGTGAACGCGGTGTTCGCCCAGGCCGCGGCGGCGCAGGCGGCGCCCGGTGCGACGGTATGGGTGCAGGACTACCAGCTGCAGCTGGTGCCGGCGATGCTCCGCGAGCTGCGCCCCGACGTGCGGATCGGGTTCTTCCTGCACATCCCGTTCCCGCCGCTGGAGATCTTCGCCCAGCTGCCGTGGCGCAGGCAGGTCGTCGAGGGCCTGCTCGGCGCCGACCTGCTCGGCTTCCAGCGGGCCGGCGACGCGGCGAACTTCCTGCGCGTGGTGCGCCGGTTCACCGACCTGGAGACCCGCGGGCCCCTGGTCGACGTGCACGGGCGGATGGTGCGGGCCTCCGCGTTCCCGGTGTCGATCGATGCCCGCGCGTTCGACGAGCTGGCCCGCACGCGAGCGGTCCAGGAGCGCGCGCGGCAGGTGCGCCACGAGCTGGGAGACCCGCAGATCGTGCTGCTCGGGATCGACCGGCTGGACTACACCAAGGGCATCAGGCACCGGCTCAAGGCCTACGGCGAGCTGCTCGAGGAGGGCCGACTGTCCCCCGAGCACACCGTTCTGGTGCAGGTCGCCAGCCCGAGCCGGGAGAAGGTCGGCGCCTACCAGCAGCTGCGCGACGACGTGGAGGTGCTCGTCGGGCGGATCAACGGCGACTTCGCGACGGTGGGACGACCACCGGTGCAGTACCTGCACCAGTCGTTCCCGATGGACGAGATGGCGGCGCTCTACCTCGCCGCGGACGTGATGCTCGTCACCGCGCTGCGGGACGGGATGAACCTGGTCGCCAAGGAGTACGTCGCGGCCCGGTCCGACGAGCGCGGCGCCCTGGTGCTCTCGGAGTTCGCCGGCGCGGCCGACGAGCTGACCGCGGCCGTGCTGGTCAACCCGCACGACATCGACGGGATGAAGAGCGCCATCGTCGCGGCGACGACGATGGAGCCGCGCGAGTCCCGCAGGCGGATGCGCAAGCTGCGCCGACGGGTGCTGACCCACGACGTCGCCGCGTGGTCCTCGTCGTACCTGGAAGCACTGGGGGGCACCAGTGGCTGACGCGGACGACGCGGTCACGCCGGGAGGTACCCGTGGCTGACGCGGACGACGCGGTCACGTCGGAAGGTGGCGACACGGGGGCGGCGGAGCCGGTCGGAACGGCGGAGCCGGTCGGAACGGTGGGGTCGGCCGGCTCCGGAACTGCGGGAACGGTGGGGTCGGCTGCCCTCGGAACGGCAGGGCCGGTGACCCTCGGGACGGCAGGGCCGGTGACCCTCGGGCCGGCGGCCCTGGCGGACCGGCTGCGGGCCGTCGCGGCGGACCCTGCCGCTCGGCCATTGCTCGTCGCGCTCGACCTCGACGGGACCTTGGCGCCGCTGCGTGACGACCCGATGAGCGTCCGCGCCGCCCCCGGCGGCGAGGCGGTGCTGACCCGGCTCGCCGGGACGCCCGACGTGCACCTCGCCCTCGTGTCGGGCCGCGCGATGGCGCAGCTCCCGCTGCTGGTCGACCTGCCGGTCGGGACGCTGCTCGTCGGCAGCCACGGCGCGGAGCGGGCACGCGTCACCGAGACCGGGCTGGACCGCGCCGTCGGCGTGCTGTCCGACGAGCAGGCCGACGCCCTCGCCTCGCTCGGCGGGCGCGCGGCCGCGGTGGCGCGCGGCCGGGACGGCGTCTGGGTCGAGACCAAGCCCGCCGCCGTCGTCGTGCACACGCGGCTGGCAGCGCCGGACGTCGCCGCCGCAGCGACCAGCGACGCCCTCGCGCTCGCCGACGCCGTCGGCATCCGACCGCTGCACGGCAAGGACGTCGTCGAGCTGCCCGTTCTCGACGCGGACAAGGGTTCCGCGCTGGCGGCGCTGCGCGCGGAGTTGGGCGCACGAGTGGTCCTGTACGCCGGCGACGACGTGACGGACGAGCACGCGTTCGCCGCGCTGAGCGCGCAGGACGTCGGGGTCAAGGTTGGCGTGGGCCAGACGACGGCGCGGTTCCGGGTCACGGGGCCCGACGATGTCGTGGCCGCCCTCGTCGTTCTCGCGGGGGCGCTGGGGCACTGAGCGGCGCAATCGCCGGCTCTGCTGCCTGGCGGACGTGGCGCTGGGCGGCGAGGCGCGATGCGGCGCTGCGGAGTGCCGAGGCCGCGAGGGCGCAAAGCCTGCGAGGCCGCGAGGGACAGTCGCACCCGCCGGTTCTCGCCCGGGTGAGCCGTCCACAGCCCACCGCATCCGGTCCGCCGTCCACAGGTGTCGGCGCAGGTCAGGATGCATTTCCGGGTTGCGCACCGGCCTCGAACAGGCTAGTGTTCGAACATCAGTTCGATGCCCCCGGGGAGGTGCGGGACCATGACAGAGGACCCGACGCACCCGCGGGTGCCGGTCGAGTTCGAGGTGCTCGAGGCGGCCGCCTCGGCCGCACTGCGAGCGGTTGAGGGGGCCGACGAGTGGGACTCCGCCACTCGCGCGCGCGTCCTGGTCCTGTGGGACAAGGTCGTCGACACCGCACTTGCGGGCAGGGCGACGGTGGTCGGTGCCGAGCAGGCCGCCGGGACGTGGTCGCTCGCGGGCGACCGCGACCTGGCGGGCTTCCTGGGGCGTCTCTCGCACCAGGGCCGGGATGCCGGGCGGGTCGCGGTGGGACAGGCGGTCACCCTTGCGGCGATGCCGGCTGTGGCCGGGGCACTGGTGGACGGGCCGGTCACCGCCAGGCACGTCGACCAGATCTTCCGCGCGACGGCCGCTTCCCCGGCCCTGGCCACCGAGCTGGCCAGCGCCGCGGGACAGGCGCGTCGTGGAGCTGGCACGCCGGTTCGACGGATCGGAGTTTGGCAAGCAGCTCCGGGCGATGAGTGCAGCGCTGGACCCCGCGACGCGGCAGCGCGAGCACGACGAGCAACGGGCGGGGCGCTACCTCACCATCGCGCACACGCCGGGCGGCACCCTCGTCAAGGCTCAGCTGGACAACGTGCTCGGTCGTGAGCTCGCCAAGGTGCTGAACGCGCACAACCCCCGGCCGGCTGTCGACGACGAACGGGACCGCGGTCAGCGCCTGGCCGACGCACTGGGCACGATGGTCAGGCGCCTGCTCTCGGACAAGGGCACGTCGGCCGGTTCCACCGCTCCGGTCCAGGCGGTCATCACGTTCACCCAGGAGACCTGGGCCGGGCTGCGCGGGCCTCGAGCCGCAGGTGCGCGTCCAGCCGGTACCGGGGGCAACCGTTCAGTCGGTACCGGGGGCAACCGTTCAGTCGGTGTGGGGGGCGACCGTCCAGCCGGTACCGGGGGCAACCCTTCAGCCCGTGCCGGCGGCGGTGAGCCGGAACTGACGGCAGCCGCGCGGGCGCAGGCGCCCGTGGCACCGCGCGGCTCGGCTCTTGACGTGCTGGACCGGCTGCGCGGGGTGGACCCGGTGCTCGACGAGGGTGGGAACCCGTGGCCGGCCAGTGAGATCGCACGGGCGTTGTGCGACTGCACACTGACCCGGGCGGTCGTCGGCTCCGGCGACCAGCCGCTCAACCTGGGCCGCGACCAGCGGCTGTTCACCCGGGCCCACTGGCTGGCGCTCCACGCCTCCGGTGTGCGCAGCTGCTCGGTCGACGGCTGCGACATGCCCTTGGCGTTCACCGAGCTGCACCACATGCGCTGGTGGGATGCCCAGGCGGGTCGCACCGATTTGGCGAACTGCGCCCCGGAGTGCACCTTCCATCACCACGAGGTCCATCGACTCGCCCTCACCGTCAGCCGACGACCCGACGGCACCTACGAGCACCGACGGCCTGATGGACGCCTCTACGGCGGAGCTCCGCCCGGAGGCGACCCACCCGGGTCGGTCTTGCTCGAGCCCCTCGGATCCGCCGAACGGGCGGACCTCGCTGACGCCTGACCGGGCGCCGGGACACCTGGGTGCTGGGTGGCTGGGTGGCTGGGTGCTGGGTCGCTGGGTGCTCAGTGCTCGGTGCTCGGTGCTCGGTGCTCGGTGCTCGGTGCTCGGTGCTCGGTGCTCGGTGCTGGGTGCCGGGTGCGCGGTGCTGGGTGCCGGGTGCGCGGTACTGGGGGCCGGGGGGCGGGCCGGGCCGGGCCGGGCCGGGCCGGGGCAACGATCAGCGCGATCAGCGCACGAGGATCGACCAGCCGCCGGTGCCGTAACCGGCGATGTCGAGCTCCAGGTCGACCCGGGGTGCGTACGCCTTGGCCCACTGGGCGACGTCGGCGGGCGCGGGCACGTCACCGCCGTAGACGGAGAGGAGTCGCAGGTGGGGGGCGCCGTCCGCGTTGAACAGCGACGCGGCGACGTTGAGCACTTCAGCGACGTTGTCGCCGAGCAGAACCGGCAGCAACCCAGACCTGACCGCATCGTCAGCCGAGGATCGAGGGGCCAGGCCGAGCGCCGCTCCCAGCCGTGCGGCGCAGGCGAGATCGACCAGGACCAGGGCGTTGACGTGCCCGTCGTCGGTGACGTAGGTGCCGACGAGGTTCTCCCGGTTCTGCTTGAGGTCCACCCCTTGGTGGGCGATGCGAGCATCGACGACCCTGCCGAGCAGGCTCTCGACGAGCTCACGGACGTCCTGCGCGACGGGCAGCGGGGTTGCGGCGCTCATAGAGGGCTCCTAGGCGAGGCAGGGTTCGATCGTGTCCCGGAACGCCTCCGGGGTGAACGGTTTGGCGATGAGGAAGAGCGCGCCCGCCTCCTCGGCCATCTGGCGCATCTCGGCCGAGCCCTCCGACGTGACGAAGCCGAACGGTGTGCCGAATCCCTCGGCGCGCATCGCCTGGAGCAGCTCGAGCCCCGACATGTTCGGCATGTTCCAGTCGGACAGCACCACGTCGGGTTCGTCGGCCCGCACGGAGTTGAGTGCCTCCAGGCCGTCGGCAGCCTCGCTCACGTCCCAGTCGAACCCCGCCTGCCGCAACGTGCGGACGACGATCTGACGCATGACGCGGCTGTCGTCGGCCACCAGCACCCGGATCATCGATCCTCCCCCTCCCGCACCATCGAACGGGCGGACCCGTCCCGGGTCCCTTGCTCGTCGGCCGCCCAGACGGTGAGCACGAGCGACCGGCCCCGCCAGCTCAGCGGCACCCGTTGGACCGGGCGCACCGCGCCGACCTCCGGCAGCGCCGCGCCGACCTGGGGCAGGCCGAGCGTGCCGTGGTCCGGCAGCAGGGCCTTGACGTTGCCGCCGACGACGTTGGCCAGCTCACCGAGGGCGTCCACGAGGTCGTCGTACGACACCGGAGCGGACGCCGGGATCCGGAGCAGGGCGCGCGCGAGGTCGAAGGCCGCGGCCGACGAGGTCTCCAGCGAGGCGCGACCGGGCCACGGACCATGCACGTCCACCCACGCGGCGACGTCGTGCCCGTCCACCGGGGCTCCGTCCGGCCAGGGCGTCAGCGTCCCGTCCTCGCCGTCGACCATCGCCGAGAACAGGTCGCCGGCGATGGCGTACACATCCTCGGCCGCGACGGAGGTCTCCGCGGCTGCGGCGGAGGTCTCCGCGACTGCGACGGAGCTCACCGCGGCCGGTGCGACCGGACGCGACCCGGACGGGCCGACGAACACGGCGCTCACGCCGCACCCCCGGCGCCTGCGGCTGTCCCGACTGCCGCGCCTGCCGTTCCGGCCGGCACCAGCACCTCGACCGGGACCTGCACCGGCACCGGCAGCAGCCCGAGCAGGTCGAGCTTGTCGCGCATCGCGTCCGGCGAGAACGGCTTGATGAGGTACTCATGGGCACCCGCGGCGAGCGCACGGACGATCTGCCCCTGCTCACCCTCCGTGGTGACCATCATCAGCGTGATCGCCCGCCAGGCACGCCCGGCGCGGACGCGGGTGACCAGCTCCAGCCCATCCATGACGGGCATGTTCCAGTCGACGCAGGCCAGGTCGACCTGGAGGCCGGACTCGAGCAGGGCGAGGGCGGCCTGGCCGTCCTCCGCCTCGCTGGTCTCGAACCCCAGGTTCTGCAGCGTTCTGGCGACGATGCGGCGCATCGTCCGGGAGTCGTCGACGACGAGCGCTCTCATGACGGACCTCGCAGCTGGGACGTGGGAAACAGGGATGACGCCGGGTGCGCCGCGAACACGGGCGCGGGCGTCCGTTCGCGGGGCGCGGTGGCCTGGGTCGGCAGCAGCCCGTGCGGTGCGAGCGGCCGGTGCAGCACCGCTCCACCGGCCTGGACGCGCTCGAACCCGTCGTGCACGCCGAGAGTCGTCTCCGCCGCGCCGAGCACCAGCAGCCCGCCCGGCCGCAGCGCGCGGACGACCCGGTCGAGCACGGCCCGCTTCGTCGGCAGGTCGAAGTAGATCAGCACGTTGCGCAGGAAGACCAGGTCGAAGGCACCCGGGGGCGCCGGGTCGAGCAGGTTGTGCCGGCGGAACTGCACCTTGGCCCGCAGGTCGGCGCGCACCCGCCAGTGCGCGCCGACCCGGTCGAAGTGGCGCACGAGCATCGCGGCGGGCAGCCCGCGGTTGACCTCGAGCTGGCTGTACACCCCCTCGCGGGCGCGGGCGAGGACCTGCTCGTTCAGGTCGGTCGCGACGACCTCGAGGGACGGCACGTCGATGCCGTCGCCGAGCGCCATGAGGATGGAGTACGGCTCCTGGCCGGTGGAGCATGCCGCCGACCAGATCCGCACCCGCTGTGTTGCCCCGGCCGCACGGAGCATCGGCAACACGTACGAGCGCAGCGCCGCGAACGGCGCGATGTCGCGGAACCACGACGTCTCGTTCGTCGTGAGCGCCTCGACGACGGTGGCCAGCTCGTCCTCGGTGGGAGCGGCGCGCAGCCGCCGGACGTAGTCGTCGACGACCAGCCCGCGCTCCCGCGCCAGCGGGCCGAGCCGGCTCTCGACGAGGTACTCCTTGCCCGGGTCCAGGCGGATCGCGCTGCGCCGCCCGACGAGGTCTGCGACGAACGCGAAGGTGTCCGGCGCGAGGCTCATCGCAGAACCCGGGCGGACGCGGCGAGCAGGCCCTCGAGCGCGCCGGCGATCTCACCGAGCGGCAGGATGCGGTGCGCGAAGCCCGCGTTCGCCACCGCGCCGGGCATGCCCCAGACGACGCTCGTCGGACTGTCCTGGACGATCACGGTGCCACCCGCCGCGACGATCTGCCCGGCGCCGGTCCGTCCGTCCGCACCCATGCCGGTCATCACCACGCCGATGACCTCGCCGCGGACCGCCTCGACCGCGGAGGCGAACAGCACGTCCACCGACGGCCGGCAGAAGTTCACCGGCGGGGAGTCCTGGATCCCGGCGGAGAAGCCCCCCGCACGCGGCCGCACGACCAGGTGGTGGTCGCCCGGCGCGATGTAGATCGTCCCGGGCAGCAGCGGGTCGCCGGCGGTCGCCTCGACGACGTTCGTCGCGCCGAGCCGGTCGAGGCGTGCCGCCAGCTGCCGGGTGAACACGGGAGGCATGTGCTGAACGACGAGGACGGGTACCGGGGGCGGCGCGGACAGCGCGCCGACGAACCGGGACAGCGCCTCTGGTCCGCCGGTGGAGGACCCGATGACGACGAGGCGCACCGGGTGGCTCGGCATCGGCCGGCCGACGGGCACCAGCACCGCAGGGCCGGGGGCCTCGGCAGGCCTGAGCGCGGGCATCCGCCGAGCGGCCGCGGCGCCGGCCAGTCCGAGGATCTTGGGGATCAGCTCCGCGGCGACCCGCTGGAGGGAGTCGGTGACCGAGGCGACGCCGGTCGGCTTGGCGACGTAGTCGGTCGCGCCGGCAGCCAACGCGTCGAGCGTGGCCTCCGCTCCCCGCTCGGTGAGCGTGGAGAACATGACGATCGGCATCCGATGGCCGGCTCGGCGCAGCGCGCGAACCGCCTCGATGCCGTTCATCTCCGGCATCTCGATGTCCATCGTCACCACGTCGGGTGCCAGCTGCTCCACCCGAGCCAGGGCCAGCCGTCCGTTCGACGCCGTTCCGACGACCTCCACACGAGAGTCCTGGGCAAGGGTCGCCGAGACCAGTCGGCGGACCACCACGGAGTCGTCGACGACGAGCACACGGACCGGCGTCACGGAACCCCTTCCCATCGGTCGTGCTGTGTGGTGGTGGCCGGCCGACGAGGTGCGGCAGGTGAGACGAGGTGCGGCAGGCGAGACGAGGTGCGGCAGGTGAGACGAGGTGCGGCAGGTGACCTCTCGCGAGACTCATCGGCCGGTCGGACGCGGTTCGGAGGATTCGTGACACGTCTTGCTCGCGGAGGTGCAACCCCGCGGTCGCGTCACCCGACCGGGTCGGTGCGGGCTCAGATGCGGAACCGTGCGACCTGGCCGCGCAGGTCGACCGAGATCTGCGCGAGCTCGTTGATGGCCGAGCCCATCTGGTTGACCACATCGGAGGAGGTCGCCGCCGCCGACGCGACACCGGTGATGTTCGAGGCGATCTCCCCCGACCCGGTCGCAGCCTCGGCCACGTTGCGGCTCATCTCCGACGTCGTGACGGTCTGCTCCTCCACCGCGGAGGCGATCGTCATCTGGTAGTTGTTGATGTCCGCCACGATCTGCGTGATCCGACCGATCGCCCCGACCGCGCTGTGGGTGTCCGCCTGGATCGCCTCGACCCGCCGGGCGATGTCCTCCGTCGCCGTCGCCGTCGCCCGGGCCAGGTCCTTGACCTCACCGGCCACCACCGCGAACCCCTTGCCCGCCTCCCCCGCCCGCGCCGCCTCGATCGTCGCGTTCAACGCCAGCAGGTTGGTCTGCTCCGCGATCGACGTGATCACCTTGACCACCGAACCGATCTGCTCACTGGACTCGCCCAACCGCGCCACCTGCTGGTTCGTCGCTGCAGCGACCTCCGTCGCCTGGGCCGCCACCCGAGCCGCCTGCGCAGCGTTCTGCGCGATCTCCTGGATCGACGCCCCCATCTGCTCCGCCCCAGCCGCGACCGTCTGCACGTGACGACTGACCTGCTCAGCCGCCGCCGCCACCACGCCCGCCTGCGCCGACGCCTCCGCCGAACCAGCACCCACCTGGGCCGACGCTGCCGACATCTGCTCCGCCGACGAGGCGACCTGCGACGCCGTCGCAGCAACATCGGCCAACGTCGCCCGCAGCGAGGCCTGCGCCGTCGCGAGCGAGCGGGCCATCTGACCGACCTCGTCGGCCCCGGTGACCCCGGACGCCACGGTCAGGTCACCCGCGGCCAGGCCGTCCAGCGCGCGGCGCACTCCGAGCACCGATCGCCTGACCCCTCCGGAGATCCACCACGCGAACCAGCAGCCGACGAGCACGGCGGCAGCGACGAGCGCCGTGCTGATCGCCACCGTGCGCCGCTCCGTGGCCCTGGCCTGGTCGGCGACCGTCGCCACGTACGCGTCGGCGTCGACCGACATCTGGTCGAGCGCGGTGACGAACGTGTCCTTGAGCGGCTCGGTGACCTCGGCGAGCACGCGGGTGTACTCGGCCGAGTTGCCCGGGGTCGTGGCCGCAGGGACCAGCTGCTGGTCACGTGCGATGCGCCACTGCGCGAAGGCGGCGTGGAACTGCGCCCAGGCCTTGTTCTGCCCGAGCACGCCGGCGTCGACCTTCACGATCGCCGCGTCGAGCTCGGCGTCGTTGTCATGCTGGGCGGTCAGCCAGTCGGCCTGCGCCGTGGGCGTGACCGCTCCGAGCTGTGCCGCGATCATCCGCGCCTTGATCTGGTCCTCGTGGACGGTGGCGAGCGGGGCAAGGACCTCAAGCTGCACGTTCTGCACCTGCGCCGTGTCGGCGGCGATCTGCGTCATCGACAGCGCCGCGTACCCGGCGCCGACCATCGCCATCACGGCGACCAGGGCGACCGGCGTGACGATCTTCGCTCGGACCGAGATGGCGTCCACCCGGCCGCGGAGCCCCGCGGGCACGGAGGCAGTGGGATTCATCGGATCTCCTTCGGAGGCGCTCGGGTCAGGCCGCCGCGGCCTGGTCGACATCGAGGACGAGCAGCAGGCGATCGGGCAGGCGATGGGCCCCGCGGACCAGGGCGCGCAGCGCGACCGGCAGCGTCTCGGGCGGCTCGGCGAAGGTCTCCGGGCCGACGGTGACCACCTCGCCGATCCGGTCGACCAGCAGGCTGACGGTCTCGGACCCGACGCGGACGACGACCATCATCGGCTCCTCGTCCGGCCGGGCGGGGAGGGCGAGCCGCCGCCGGAGGTCGACCGCCAGCACCACCTGGCCGCGCAGGTTCACCAGGCCGGCCACGGTCGCCGGCGACAGCGGCGCCGGCGTGCGCGGCTGCGGTGGCAGCACCTCCTGGACGCGTGTGACGTCGACCCCGTACAGGCAGTCGGCGACCTGGAATGTGACGTACTGGGTCATCGTCCGGCCCCGATCAGCTCGGCCGACCGAGGGTCGGCGTCGTGGGTCTCGTCGACGGAGAAGAAGTCCGGGTCGGCGGCAAGGATCGTGGCGTGCACGTCGAGCAGCTCGGTGACGTGCTCGCCGAGCACGGCAGAGCCGAGCAGGCCGCTGTCGGCGACGTCACTGTGCTCACCGACGACGTCGTCGAGGATGTCGACGATCGCCTGAACGACCAGGCCGACGCTGCGCTCACCCCGGGTGTGGACGATGACCTGCAGCGGGCCATCGTGGTCCAGCCAGGACCCGCCCAGCAGCCGGTCGAGCCGGACCAAGGGCAAGATCGAGCCCCGGTACTGGACCACCTCGCGCCCGCCGACGCGTTCGACGGCGTCCCGTGGGATCTGCTCGAGCCGGGCGACGGACTTCAGCGGCATCGCGACGCGCCGGCCGTCGCCGATGGCGGCCACGAGCACCTGGTCGACCTCGACCGCGTCGGCCACCGTGACCGCCGCCCGTTGCAGCAGGCCCTCGGTCGCCGAGGCGGCGAGTGCCCGCCGCGCGACGCCCTGAACGTCAAGGATGAGGGCGACCCGCCCGTCGCCGAGCACCGTCGCGCCGGCGTAGACGCCGATCGACTTCAACCGAGGCGACAGCGCCTTGACGACGATCTCCTCGGTGTCGAGCACGTGGTCGACGAGCAGCCCGAACCTCGTCTGGTCGGACTGGACCACGGCGATGACGCCCCGGTCGGTCTGCGCCTCGCCCGTGCCGAGGACCTCGGACAGCGAGACCAGCGGGAGCAGCTCACCGCGCAGCCGGTAGACCGGTGCCGAGTGGACGAGCTCGACCGCGTTGCGCTCGTCGAGCGCGACCAGCTCGAGGAGGTTGGCCTGCGGCACGGCGTACCGCTCGGAGCCGCACGCCACGGTGAGGGCCGGCATGATGGCCAGCGTCAGCGGGATGCGCAGCCGCCAGACCGTGCCGCAGCCCACGGTGGACTCGACGTCGACCGACCCGCCGATCGCCTCGATCTTGGTCCGCACCACATCCAGACCGACCCCGCGACCGGACACGTTCGTCACGCGCTCCGCCGTCGAGAATCCGGGCAGGAAGAGCAGCTGGAGCAGCTCGGCCGACGTCATGGCGGCGACCTGCGACGCCGTGCGCAGACCCTTGGTCACGACCGCCTCGGCGATCCTGCCCGGGTCGATGCCCCGGCCGTCGTCGGTCACCTCGATGGTGACCAGCCCACCGGCGTGGTACGCCCGGAGCGAGAGCAGGCCCTTGGCCGGCTTGCCGGCCGCCCGACGCTCGTCGGCCGACTCGATGCCGTGGTCGACGGCGTTACGGACGAGGTGCGTCAGGGGGTCCTTGACCGCCTCGAGCAGGCCGCGGTCCAGCTCCGTCTCGCCGCCGGCAAGGTCCAGGGACACCTCGCGGTGACAGGCGAGGGCCACGTCCCGAACCATCCGGGGCATCTTCGACCAGAGGTGCTCGATCGGCTGCATGCGGGTCTTCATGACGCCCTCTTGCAGCTCGGTCGCGATGACGTCGAGGCGCTGGCTGGCGCGAGCGAGGTCGTCGGCCCCGGTGCCGGACAGCCGGACGATCTGGTTGCGGGCGAGCACCAGCTCGCCGACCTGGCGCATCAGGGCGTCGAGCAGGTCGACGTCCACGCGGATCGAGGTCTCCGAGACCGTTCGCGACGCCGAGTCGTCGACGCCTGGGTCGTACGTGGGCTCCGGCACGCGGGCCGGCGTCTGCGGTGCTGCGGGCGGCAGCGTCCGGTCGACCACCTCGGACGGGTCCGCGGGCCTCGGGGTCACCAGCGCCGGAGCGGGGGCCGGGGCCGGAGCCGGGTGCGCCGCAGCGGGAGCCGGCTGTGCCGCGGCCGGAACCGTCGGCGCCGCAGCGGGAGCCGGCTGCGCCGGGGCCGACTCTCCGGCAAGCAGCTGCGCCACCCGATCGACGACGTCGTCGATGGCGACCTCGCCCTCGCCGCCGCTCACCTCGATCTCGTGCAGCAGGTCGCGCACCCGGTCGACGACGGCGAGCAGGACGTCCGTCGTCGGGCCGTCCATCGCACGCCGACCGTCTCGGAGGTCGGCCAGCAGGTTCTCACCCGCGTGGGCGAGCCGCTCCAGCTGGGCGAACGCCAGGAAGCCGCTGGTCCCCTTGATCGTGTGGATGGTCCTGAAGATGCTGCCGAGCAGGGCCCGCTCCCCGGGGAGCTCTCCAACGCGACGAGGTCGTGGTCCAGCTGGTCGAGGTTCTCGTAGCTCTCGACGAGGAACTCACGGACGATCTCGTCGACGTCGTCCATGCAGATCCTCCCGGCGCTCCCGTGTGATGCGGTCGCCGGCACCATCGGCCGCAGCCGGGGATTCCTGAGTACTCCCCAGGCGGGGTGCAGTACTCCCCAGGCGGGGTGCTAGGCCGGGTCGGGCCCGCCGGGCAGGGCAGGGGGATCAGGCTCGGCAGCCGTCGGACCGGCCGGCAGCAGGCGGCGCAGCACCGCCACGGTGCCCTCGTCGGCTGCGGCTGCCTCCGTGTTGGCCGACCGGACGGCGTCGAGGACCTCGGGTCGGTGCACGCGGACCGAACGGGGCGCGTCGATCCCCAGTCGCACGCCGTCGCCGCGGACCTCGATGACGGTGAGCACGATGTCGTCGCCGATGATCAGCTGCTCTCCGACGCGACGGCTGAGCACGAGCATGGCCGGACAGTACCTCGCCGGACCGCGCGGAACCCAGGCCCGCGCGGGAGATCAGCGGCGACGGCCGAGGGCGACGTCGATGCCTTGACCGAGGACCGTCGCCCAGAGCACGCGCGACGTCGGCATCCCGTCCGCCCACGCGACCGGAAGGCCGAGCCCGAGGACCGTGCCCGGGTCGCTCGTGTCGAGCAGGCCCTGCACCGCCAGGGCGTCCGGACGCCGAGCCGCGCCGACCTGCTCGAGCCAGCGCGCCGCGTCGTCGCGCTTGGTCCGCGCGTCCACGACGGCCCACACCTGGTCCGGCTGGGCGGCGACGACCAGCCCGGCGGCCAGGACCCGGGCGGTCGGGTCGTCCGCGACGCCGACGACGAGGAGCCACGGGTGGGCCGCCTCGCCCGTCCGCATCCGCCACCGGACGACCGCGGCGGACGACGTCAGGCCCTCGGGCCCGGACTCGACCACCGCCTCCGCCGGCAGCTGCCACTGGTGGCGGAGCAGCGCCGCCACCGTGGAGGCGGAGTCGCGGAGCCCGACGACGACGAGCACCTGACCCGGACGACGCGGCGCCTGCGGCGGCTCGGGGATGCGCTCGAGCACCTCGGCGACCGAACCGGCCTGGTCGAGCAGCTCGGACGGCACGCCCGCGGCGAGCAGAGCGACCGCCGACTGTCCCCACGAGGGGACGTGCGCACCGCCCGCCGGCGGCTGTGGGGCACGCACGACGACCGAGGGGGAAGGCACGCGGGGCACCGCCGGCGAGGCCGGCGGCACCGTCGCCTGGTCCCCGGTGAGCGCACGGACGCCTTGGAGCACCTGCGCGAACCGGGCGCCCGATGTCGACACCGGTGCCATCGGGGCAACCCCCTCCGGGCTGGCCGCCTCCGCGCGGTCCGCGGCGTCGAGCATGGCCTCGAGCACGTCGGCGCCGGCGGGCAGCACCACCGGTGCCACCGGCCGCGGCACCGGCCGGGGCATGTCCGGCACCTCCACGGTCAGCTCGTAGTGCTCACGGGCGAAGAAGCCCGCGAGCCCGCCCCGACGGACGCGCTCGGCGCGCACGATCGTGGCACGTGGCCCGAACCGGTCGCGCACCTGCAGCATCAGGCCGGGCAGGTCCTCACCCTCGAGAAGCAACAGCTCGGGCACTGCCGATCACCCCCATCGTCACCACGGTGGCTCCCGCATCCGCGACCTCCGTGTAGGACAGCACCGGCAACCGCGGCAGCCCCAGCGCGACCAGCCGGCGGAGGGCCGGCCTGATCGTCGGCGCGCACACCAGCGTCACCGAGTGCCCGTCGGCCTCGGTGCGGGCGACCGACTCGCGCAGGTCAGACAGCATGCGGTCGACCAAGGCCGGGTCGAGCAGCAGCTGGGTGCCTTGCTCCCGCGGCCGGAGCGACTCCGCCGCCTGCTGCTCGAGCAGCGGGTCGAGGGTCAGCACCCGCACCTGGCCGTCCTGGACGTGCGGTGCGACGAGCGCCGGCCCGAGCGCCGCACGGGCGGCCTCCACGAGTCCCTCGGCGTCGGTGGCGATGCGGGCGCGCAGCGACAGCGCCTCGTAGATCCGGGACAGGTCGCGGATCGGGACCCCCTCGGCGAGCAACCCCTGGAGCACGCGCTGCACCTCGCCGAGCGAGAGCAGCGAGGGGACCAGCTCCTCGACCACCGAGGGGTTGGCCCGCTTCACCGCCTCGGTGAGCAGCCGCACGTCCTCGCGGCCGAGCAGGCGACCCGCGTGCTGCGCGACGAGCGCGCCGAGGTGGGTGACCAGGACGGACACCCGGTCGACCACGGTGGCCCCGGCCATCTCCGCGGCGTGCCGCAGCTCGGCCGGCACCCAGCGACCGGGCAGGCCGAACACGGGCTCGACGACGGCCGTGCCGGGCAGGCCGGACAGGTCGTCCCCGAGGGCGAGCACCTGGCCGCGGGGCGCCTGGCCCCGGCCCACCTCGACGCCGGCGATCCGCACGACGTAGGTCGCCCGAGGCAGGTCCACCGAGTCGCGGGTGCGCACCGGCGGCACGACGATGCCCAGCTCCATCGCGGTCTTGCGGCGCAGGGCGCGGACCCGACCCAGCAGGTCCTCGTCGGGCCCGGTGCCGACCAGGTCGACGAGGTCCGGGGCGAGCAGGATCTCCAGCGTCGGCACGCGCATCTGCTCGATCAGCTGGTCGGGGGTGTCCGGGGCCGGCTCCGGCGCAGCGGCCTTCGTCGTGCGCTCCTGCACCAGCTCGGTCTTGTGGCGTGCGTCGGAGCGCTGCGCGGCCAGCAGCAGCACGGCGCCGACCAGCATGAACGGCAGCTTGGGCATGCCCGGGAGCAGCGCGAGCGCGATCGCTCCGACACCGGCGATCCGCAGCGCCGTGACGGACTGCATCAGCTGACGTGCGGCCGACGAGCCCATGTCGCCCTCGGCACTGGCACGTGTCACGACGATGCCGGTGGAGACCGACAGCAGCAGGGCGGGGATCTGGGTGACCAGGCCGTCACCGACCGACAGCAGGCTGAACCGCTGCAGGGACTCCCCCGCGGTCATCTTCATCTGGAGCATGCCGATGATGAAGCCGCCGGTGAGGTTGATGACCGTGATGATGATGCCGGCGATCGCGTCGCCCTTGACGAACTTCGAGCCGCCGTCCATCGCGCCGTAGAAGTCGGCCTCCGCGGTGACGTCCTGGCGGCGGCGGCGGGCGGTCTCCTCGTCGATCAGGCCCGAGTTGAGGTCGGCGTCGATCGCCATCTGCTTGCCGGGCATCGCGTCGAGGGTGAACCGAGCACCGACCTCGGCGACCCGGCCGGCGCCGCTGGTGATGACGACGAACTGGATGACCACCAGGATGAGGAAGATCACCAGGCCGATCACCAGCGAGCCGCCCACGACGAAGTGCCCGAAGGCGTCGATGACGTGACCCGCGTAGCCGTCCCGCAGCACCAGCCGGGTCGAGGCGACGTTCAGGCCGAGCCGGAACAGCGTGAAGACGAGGATGAGCGACGGGAACACCGAGAAGTCGAGCGGTCGTTGCACGTACATGCTGGTCAGCAGGATGACCAGCGAGCTGGTGATGTTCACCGCGATGAGCAGGTCGAGCAGCGCTGCCGGCAGAGGGACCACGAGCAGCAGCACGATGCCGACGACACCGACCGGCACCGCCATCGCTGAGATCTCTTTGTTCCTCACGGGGTCTCCTCGGGTGTGCGCCTGGTGCGGCGGGACCGCACGGCGGCGCGCGTGGCGGCACGGGCGGCGGTGCGGCCCGCGGTGCGGTGGTCGGTGCTGTCGCCGGCCGGAAGGGTGGAGCCGCCGGGGACACGGTGCTGCCCGGCGGCCGCGCCGCGCCGGCGCAGCGCCATGACGAAGGCGAGCACGCGCGCCACGGCGGTGAACAGGTACTCGGGGACCTCGCTGCCGACCTCGCAGCCGGCGTGCAGCGCGCGGGCCAGCGGCACGTCTTCCACCAGCGGCACGTGGTGCTCGGCCGCGCGCTCACGAATCTTCGCCGCGAGCGCTCCCGCACCCTTCGCAACGACTCGTGGTGCACCCTTGCCCGGCTCGTAGCGCAGCGCGACGGCGACGTGCGTCGGGTTGATCAGCACCACGTCGGCCTCCGCGACGGCCGCCATCATGCGGTTCCGGGAGATCTGCTGCTGCCGGCTGCGGATCGCGGCCTTCACCTTCGGGTCACCCTCGGAGCGCTTGTTCTCGTCCTTGACCTCGCGCAGGGTCATCCGGGTCTGCTTCCGGTTGCGTCGGAGGACCACCGCGAGGTCGACGGTGGCCAGCAGCACGCCGACGAGGATCCCCGAGCGCAGCAGGCTCGTGGTGCCGCCCGCCGCGACGGAGAGCACGTGCGACAGCGACAGCTTGCCGGACGCCAGGAGCACCGGCGTCAGACCCTTGACGGTGACCAGGAGGACGAGCGCCACCGCGGCCGACTTCAGCAGCACCTTGGCCGCCTGCCACCACGCCTGGGGACCGACCAGCCGCTTGACCGCCGACGCCGGGTTGAACTGCGCCGCTTGGGGCTTCAGCGACCGCGGGTGGACCCCACCCTGGGCGGCGGCGACCGCGACGGTGACCACGGCGGTGACGACCAGCATCGGGAGCACCGCGGACATCCCGGACCGCAGGCCGTCCATCAGGACGCGCACGGCGGCGTCCGGGTCGGGGTGGCGGGCGACGCCGCCGAGGCCGGCGAAGCCGGCCATGGCTGCCTGCCGGGCGCGGGACACGACGGTGGGGAGCATCAGCGCCGCGGCGCCCAGCCCGACCCAGGCCGTCAGGTCCTGCGACCGGCCGAGGCGGCCCTGCCGGCGCACCTCCTTCAGACGGCGGTCGGTCGCCTTGAAGGACCTCTCCTGGGCGTCGCTCACGGGACCACCGCCCGCAGGGCGCGGGTGGCGTCGCCGACCAGGCCGGAGACGACAGCGGGAAGGGTGAGCACGGCCATGCCACCGAGGGACACGGCGAGCAGGATCTTCAGCGGGAAGCCGAGCGCGAACGCGTTGAGCGCCGGGGCGACCCGGGTGAGCAGGCCCAGGCCGACGTCGGCGAGGAAGAGCACGACGAGCAGCGGGCCGGCTATCTGCAGCGCGGCCACCACCATGGTGGTCAGCCCCTGGGACGCGCCGTGCGCCAGGGAGGCAGGGTTCGGCGACGTCCCCAGCGGTACCGCGTCGAAGGAACGGACCAGGCCGGCGAGCACCACCTCGTGGCCCCCGGAGACGACGAGCAGGGCGATCGCCAGGCTCTGGTACAGGCGCGCGAAGGTCGCGCCGTTCATCAAGGACAGGGGGTCGAACGCGGTCGACATCTGGAACCCGCCGAAGAGGTCGATCAACGCACCCGCCGACTCGACGGCGGAGAAGACGACGAGCACGAGGAAGCCCAGCCCCGCCCCGACGACGGCCTGGACCAGCAGGTCGAGGAGGAACGGCCCGGTCCCGGTGGTGCTCGTGGCGCCGAGCCGCGGCTGGATGGCCATCGCGAGCCCGACCGCGAGCAGCGCCTTGACCTGCCCCGGCACCGCCTTGCTCGAGAAGGGCGGTGCGAGCAGCAGGAACGCCGCGATCCGCACGCCCGCGAGCATCGTCGTGCCGACCGCTGCCAACGGCAGCGTCACCGAGATCGGCCCCACGGCTCAGCCCCCGACGAGCGCGGGGATCTGCGCGTACAGGTCCGTGGTGAACGTGACGAGCTGGCCGATCATCCAGTGCCCGCAGACGATGAGCGCCACGGCGGCGCCGATCGCCTTGGGCACGAAGCTCAGCGTCACCTCCTGGATCTGCGTCACCGACTGGATCAGGGAGACGATGAACCCGATCACCAGCGCGGTGACGAGGACGGGTGCGGCGAGCTTGGCGGCGAGGACGAGGGCCTTCACCGCGACGTCGAGGACGGCGTTGGTGTCCATCAGCCGGTCCCGGTGTACGAGCCGACGAGGGCAGTGATGACCAGGCCCCAGCCGTCGACGAGGACGAACAGCAGGAGCTTGAACGGCAGGGACACCATCACGGGTGGCAGCATCATCATCCCCATCGCCATGAGGCTCGACGAGACGACGACGTCGACGACGAGGAACGGCACGAAGATGACGAACCCCATGATGAACGCCGAGCGCAGCTCGCTCAGCACGAACGCCGGGACGAGCGTGGTGAACGGGGTGGCGGCCGGCGTCGCGGGGTTCTCCTTGCCGCCGGCGCGGGTGATGAGGGCGATGTCCTGCTCGCGCGTGTGCTTGAGCATGAAGGTCTCGAGAGGCACCTCGCCGGCGCTGACGGCCTGGCTGAACGTCACGTGCCCGTCGAGGTAGGGCTGCACGGCGTCGTCCTTGACGTCGGAGATCACCGGCGCCATGACGAACAGCGACAGGAACAGCGCCAGGCCGGCGAGCACCTGGTTGGGTGGCACGGACTGCAGGCCGAGCGCGTTCCGGGTCAGGGACAGCACGACGAAGATCTTGGTGAAGCTCGTCGTCATGACGAGCAGCGCGGGAGCCACCGAGAGCACCGTGACGACGAGCAGCACGACGATCGGGGAGCTCGGTGTCCCGTTGATGCCGTTCACGCTCACCGTGACGTCACCGGTCGCCGGGTCGGCCGGCGGGGCGGGCGCCTCCGGGGTGGCCGGGGCGGTGGGAGCGGCGAGCACGCCGGTGTGGTTGCTCGTCGTCGGCGAGGCGGCAGCGGCGACGGCGACGCTGCTCGTCGGCGGGGCGGCGTTCGCGCTGCCGGCGCCGAGCAGCAGCCAGGCGGCAGCGAGGACGAGCGCGATCAGCGCGAGGAAGACTCTGCGTCCCCCGGTACCCGTGGCGGCGGGTGCCGCGGTCGTGTTCACCGCACGCTCACCGCCGGACCGTCCGGTCCTGCCAGGCACGGACCGTGGCCTGCCAGGTCTGCGACGAGAGGACGGAACCCGCCAGCAGGCCTGGCCGCCGGTTGGCCGGCAGGCCCGCGGGTGCGGGAACGGTCGGCCGCGGGACACGGGCCGCGGGCGTCTTCGCGACGGGCACGGGGGAGGCGGCCGGGAGCTTCGGGAGCGTCGGCACGGGCCGCAGCTCCGTGATGAGCTGGACGCCGGCGTCGGCGAACCCGATCAGCAGCCGCCGGTCGCCTGCTGCGACCACCGCGACCCCGGCGTGCTTCGAGAGCGACTGCCGGTCGAGCACGCGCACGTCGACCTCGCGCGAGGAGTCGTGGCCGCGGCCGCCCAGCTTGCGGGCGAGGAACCAGACGAGCGAGACGACGACGACGAGCGAGACGAGCACCCGCAGCATGACGATGAGCGAGTCCATCAGGCCTCGTTCTCCTGGCCGGAGACGATCTGGGTGATCCGTACGCCGTAGTCCTCGTCGACGACGACGACCTCGCCGCGGGCGATCAGGCGGCCGTTGACGAGGATGTCCGCGGGCGAGCCCGCGGTGCGGTCGAGCTCGAGGACGGCGCCCGGGGCGAGGTCCAGCACGTCGCGCAGCGGGAGCCTGGTGCGGCCCAGCTCCACCGTCAGGGTCATCTCGACGTCGTAGAGCACGCGCATGCTGGTGCGCTGCGTCGGCAGCCGGCCGCTCATCGAGCCAGGCACGCGCGTCTCGGTGACCCGCACGCCGAACCACGCCACGGTGGCCCCGTCGGCCTGCAGCGCGTAGACGGTCATGTCGTCGGTCAGCGCGGCCTCGGCCGACTCCGTGCGCAGACCCTCGAGCACACCCGAGCCGAGTGCCCCGACCGCCGCGTCGAGCGCTGGGCGGAGCGCGTCGGCGACCGCGATCGGCGTGTCGACCGCGACCCCGGTCGCGGTCAGCTCGGCGACGACGGCCTCCGCGACGAGCGCGAACGTCGTACCCCGGGTGCCGACGACGGACGCGACGACCGCGAGCGCCTCCGGCGCCGGACGCTCGTCGTCCGCAGCCAGGACCGCGACCAGCGGAACCACGGCCGGGACCCGGGCGGCAACCGCCCGGGCGACCGCTTCGGTGTCCACGGGCAGCGACAGGGCGGAGCGGGTCATGACTGGGCCTCCTCGACGGCGACGACCTGGCACACCAGACGCGAGCCATGACTGGCTGCGGCAGCGTGGGCGAGACAGACCCCGTCGACGACGACGTCGAGGGGCTGCGTGGCGGGATGGGCGAGCGGCAGCACGTCGCCGACCGTCAGCTGCACCATCTGGCGCGGCCGCACGGTCAGCGGCGCGAAGCGCACGGTGATGTCGACGGGCACGTCCTCGACGGCGACCTCGAGCTGCCGACGCGTCTCGGCCAGCGCGGCACGCTCCTCGGCGCCGAGCGTCGCGGCGCCCTGCTGCTCGCGCAGCGACTGCAGCACGGCTTCCGCGGGGAGCATCAGCGTCGCGGTATCCGTGCGCGGCCCCGCGTGCAGCCCGAAGGTCGCCACGATGACGCCGTCGCCGGCGCCCGCCGCCTGCACGAACTGCGGGCTGTACTGGACCGACTTCACGGCCAGCGTCGCGGACAGCAGCGGGTTGAAGGCGTAGTGCAGGTCGTCCAGCGCGAGCTGGAGCAGGTCCTTGACGACCGTGAACTCGATGTCGGTGAGCTCGCGGCCCTCGCGGTCGTCGCCGAGGCCGGTGCCACCGAACAGGTAGTCGACCCAGACCAGCATGGTGCTGATCGGCATCTGGATCAGGGCCGTCTGCCGGATGGGTTCCATCTGGCACAGCACGACGCCCGTCGGCTGCGGCAGCGAGGCGATGAAGTCCTCGTACGTCATGAGGGCGAGCGCCTCGAACGTCACGGAGCAGGTGGCGCGCAGCCGGGCGGTCAGCTGCGTCCCCCACATCCGCGCGAAGCGCTGGCTGACGATCTCGAGCTGCCGGGCGTGGTCGCGCGCCAACGTCAGGGGGCGCCGGAAGTCGTACAGCTGCTCCGGTTCCGTCGCGCGCTGCCGCCAGGAGGTGGGTGCGCCCATGGGCGGGCTCTGGACGGTCACGCGCGCCCCATCGGCGGGCCGCGGACAGTCCTGAGAGGTATCAGAGGGTGCAGTGTGCAGCTACTGCGTCACGTAGTCGGTGAAGTAGACCTCCATCACCTCCTCGCCGTAGGCCTTCTGGAGCCCGCCCAGCAGCTGGGCCTTGAGCTGCGCCCTGGTGTCGGCCCCGGAGACCTCGTCGACGGTCCGGCCGCTGTACAGCGCGATCGCCAGGTCGAGGGCCTGGGCCGGGTCCGGCGTCTCCGCGGCCGCGGTGCTCAGCTGGATCGCCAGCCCCAGCCGCAGGTAGTGGCCGCCGGCGAGGTTGATGCTCACCGGGGCGACGTTGAGCACCTTGCCGGCCACCGCGGTCGGCGTCGGCTTCGGGGCCGCCGGCGTGTCGCTGTGCTTCTTCCCGAGGGTCAGGTAGGCCGCCGCCCCGCCCGCCAGCACGACGACCAGGATGAGGAGCACGACGACGAGGCGCCGCCGGCCGCCGCGCTTCTTCTTACCACCCTTGTCCGGGACGTCCGGCGTGTGCTCCGGCGGCGACGCCGCGGGCGCCCCCGGGCGCGCCCCGATCTTCTGCCCGATCACCCGCTGCTCGACCACCGTTGCCACTCCTTCCGTCACTTGCCCTGGTCCCCGGCGACGAGCGCCGGCACCAGAGAACGCACCTCGTCGGACGCGCTGGAGAGGACGACGACATCGACCCGCCGGTTCGTCGCCAGGGACGCGTCGTCCATGCCTGCGGTGATCGGCCGCGCGTCGCCGAAGCCGACCGCCGCCACCCGATTCCCCGGCAGCCCGTTGTGCTCGACGAAGTGGCGCAGCACCTGCGTCGCACGGTCCGCGGAGAGCTCCCAGTTCGTCGGGTACTTGCCGCTGACGGGCAGCACGTCCGCGTACCCCTCGACCGAGATCTCGTCGGGCAGCGCGACGATCGTCGGTGCGACGACGTCGAGCACCTGGAGCGCGGTAGCGGTCAGGTCGGCGGATTCCGAGGCGAAGAAGACATCGTCGGCGACCAGACCGATGACCAGCCCGCGCGCCGTGATGCGCATCTGGACGGACGCGCCGAGGCCGGCCGTGTCGAGCTGCTGCCGGATCTGCTTCTCCACGGCCTCCAGGCGGGTCGCCTCGGCCCTCGCCGCGGCGGCCACCCCCGAGTCGGCCGAGGGCTGCGGGCCGCTGGTGGCACCACCGATGCCCGCGTCCGCGGTGATCGGGTCGAAGGCGTCGGCCGGGCTCTGCTTCTGCGCGGCCTGGCCCACGTCGGCGCTGGACTCCATGACCCCCGAGGAACCGGTGAGGATCTCCTTGTTCCCGAAGCTCGCGGCCAGCGAGGTGCGCAGCGCGTCGAACTTCTGCATGTCGACCTGGCCCATCGCGTACAGCACGATGAACAGCCCCATCATCACGGTCAGCATGTCGGAGTAGCTGACCATCCACCGCTCGTGGTTGGCGTGCTCCTCCTCCTGCTCGCCCTTGCGACGACGCCGGCCGGCCATCAGGCCGCCGCCCTCTTCGAGTCCTTGGTGCCGTCGCCGGCCGGCGCCTGGTCGTCGGGCAGCAGGCTGCGCAGCCGCTCGCCGACGATCCGCGGGTTGGCACCGGCCTGGACGGCGAGCAGGCCCTCGAGCGCGAGCTCCATCTGAGCGCACTCGAGGTCGGAGATCCTCCGGATCCGGGCGGAGATCGGCAGCCAGACGACGTTGGCGGACAGCAGCCCCCACAGGGTCGCGACGAACGCCGCCGCGATGTTCTCGCCCAGGGCCGCCGGCTCGGAGAGGTTCTGCAGCACGTGCACCAGCGAGATGACCGTGCCGATGATGCCGATCGTCGGTCCGTAGCCGCCCATGTCCGCGAAGTACTTCGCGGCAACGCGGTCCCGCGTGCGCTTGGTGCTGATCCGGTCCTCGAGGATCTCCCGCAGGTCCTCGGGATCCGTGCCGTCGATCGCCGACTGCAGGCCGTTGCGCAGGAACGGGTCCTCGATGCCGCGCGCGGCGTCCTCCAGCGCCAGCAGGCCCTCACGGCGCGCCTTGTCAGCAAGGCCGACCACGGTGTCGATCACCACCCCGGGCTGGGGCAGCTTGCTGAGCAGCGCGCGCGGGATCGCGGCGAACGCCGCCTTGGCATCCTTGAGCGTGTTCCCCGCCAGACCCACCGCGAGCGTCGTCACCCAGACCAGCAGCAGCGGGCCGGGCAGGAACACCGCGGTCGGGGACGTGCCCTCCATGATCATCACCGCGAAGATCACGACGAACGCGAGCACCAGCCCGATCGGCCCGGCGAAGTCCATCACCGCACCCGCCGCAGCGGGCTGGACGTGGCCGGCGGGTCCGCGGGGTCGTCCGGGTCTTCGTCGTCGGCCACGGAGTTGGGTACCGCGTGCGGGACGCGGGACGCGGTGTCCGACGAGAGCTGCTGGATCTCCCGGGATCGCGCCAGCACACGCGACCGGTGCTCGTTGACGCGAGCGATCACCTCGTCGAGCGACTCCTCGAGGATGAGCTTGGTGCCGTCGATGAGCGTGAGGATCGTGTCCGGCGCGCTGTCGACGCGCAGGATCAGGTCGGGGTTCACCCCGAACATGCCCCCGTTGAGGCGCGTGACGACAATCACGGCGCACCATCCCTGGTCCCTGTGGCTGCGGTTGGTACCGCTGGGGCCCATCCGTGGGCCCACATCCAGGTGATCGGCCACCGAACGCTGGTGCTGAGAGTTTCCGCCCGTCGGCTGCCGGCCGGTCGTCTCACCGACGGCGCGGATGTCAGGCGGCGGACGGCTGGTAGGCCCAGTGCCAGGACTCGCGGGGGGTGTCCGCGACGAAGCCGAAGCGGGACGCGTTCGTGCGCATCCAGGCGAGCGCCGAGGGGTCGAGATTCAGATCGGCTGCCGTGCCCCAGCCGTGCTCACTGGTGCCGGGCGCGGCAGCCAGCCCGCCCTGCGAGTACAGCCCCTTGGTCCGGGCGAGCGTGACCTGCTCGTCGTACGGCCGGTAGCCCTCGGTGACGCCGATCGTCACGCCGTCCGCTTTCGCGGCTGCGACCAGGCCGGTGAGGGCCTGCGCGGCGGGCTGCCACATCCGGACGCCGGTGCTGCCAACCGGCGTGAGCGCCGACGCCGGCACGTGGCCGTTGCCGTACTGCGCCAGGTCGGCCGGCACGCCGTGCGCGTCGAGCACACCCGGGCTCGACGCGGCGCTCGACACCCCGGCCGCGCCGCTCGTCGCGGTCAGGCCGAGGGCGTCCAGGGTCGACCGGCCGAGGGCGGACGAACCCGACAGGCCGAGAGCGTCGAGGAGCGACTGCCCCGAGCCTGAGCCGGTGCCCGAGCCGGTGCCGCCGGACAGGCCGAGCGCGCTGAGGAACGACGCGCCGGACGAGTCGACGGTTGACCCGTCGAGCAACGAGGAGCCGGAGGCCGAGGTCCCCGTCGCCGCGCTCGCGGCGAGGGCGTCGGCGAGCGCGGCCGCGAACGAGCTGCTCGACGCCGTGCCGGTCGTGGTGGCCGACACGGCGAGCGCCGGGTCGGCCACCAGCGACTGGATCTCCGCGATCCGCTGACCGATCGCCGGGATGGTGGCCATCGTCACTGCTTGAGGTTGACGAGTTCCTGGAGCACCTGGTCCGACGTCGTGATCACGCGGGCGTTCGCCTGGAACCCGCGCTGGGCGACGATGAGGTTGGTGAACTCGCTCGACAGGTCGACGTTGCTCATCTCGAGCGAGCCGCCCGCCAGCGTGCCGCGGCCGCCGGTGCCCGGCGTGCCGAGCTGGATGGTGCCGGAGTTCACCGTCGTCGTGAAGAGCGAGCCGCCCACCTTCTCCAGCCCGGCGGGGTTGGTGAAGTTCGCCATCGCGAGGCGGCCGATCACCTGCTTCAGCCCATTGCTGAAGGAGCCCGTGATCGTCCCGTCCTGGCCCAGCTGGAACGACTGCAGCGTGCCGGCAGCGTGCCCGTCCTGGTCCAGCCCCTTGACCGTGTCGACGCCGGAGAACCCGGTGAGGGCCGAGAGGTTGACGTTGACGGTGCTGCCGCCGACCGCGACCGACACGTTCCCCGCCGAGGTGAGCGCGCCGGTCGTCGGGTCGAACGTGACGTTGCCGTAGCTCGTCGTGCCCAGTGCGGTCCCGTCGGCCGCGTTGACGGTGCCGACCAGGCTCCACGGGTCGCCGGCGTCCGGTCCCTTGGTGAACGTCAGGTTGAGCGTGCTGGCCACGCCGGTCGAGTTGAAGACGGTGAGCGACCGCGTGATCGCCGTGCCCGGGGCCGCGGTCGAGTCGAGGTTGCCCTCATAGGTGGCCGCCGCGGTGCCCTGCGCCCCCATCAGCGAGCCGGCCGGCACGCGCAGGTCGGTCAGTGGCGCGGTGGTGTCGATGACGCCGTTGACCGCCGCCCAGCCCTGGACCATCGCGCCGTCGCCGGGGAGCACCATGTCGCCGGTGGCGTCGAAGTCGAAGGAGCCGTCACGCGTGTAGTACGTGTCGTTGCCCTTGCGCACGGCGAAGAACCCGTCGCCCTGGATCATCATGTCCGTGCTGCGGCCGGTGAGCTGCGAGGCGCCCTGCGTGAAGTTCGTCGTGATGCCGGCCACGCGCACGCCGAGGCCCACCTGGGCCGGGTTGGTGCCGCCCTGGCCGGCCTGGGCCGCGCCGGCGTTGCTGAGCACCTGGCTCAGCGTGTCCTGGAACTGGATCTGGGACGACTTGAAGCCGGTGGTGTTGACGTTGGCGATGTTGTTGCCTGTGACGTCGAGCATGGTCTGGTGGCTACGCAGGCCACTGATGCCGGAGAAGAGTGAGCGAAGCACGAGCGTTTCCCTTCGGGGTGGGGGTCAGTTGGCTGGAGCGAGGGTCGAGATGGCGTCGAGGGAGACGTCGGTGTCGCCGACCCGGAGCATCGGGACCGAGCCGGAGTAGTCGACGGAGGCCACGACACCGGACTGGCCCTTGCCGTCGGCGTCCGTCCAGGTGACCTGGCGGCCGACGAAGGTGGCCGCGGCCTCGCGCATCTGCAGCGCGAACGACTCCCGAGCGGTCGAGATCTGCTCCTGGAGGCTCTGCATCTGGGCCAGCTGCGTGGTCTGGGTGAGGATCGTCGCGGAGTCCGTCGGGCTGGACGGGTCCTGGTTCGCCAGCTGGGCGATGAGCAGCTTGAGGAAGCCTTGGTTGTCGATCTGGGACTTGTCGGTGTTGGTGCCGAGCGCGTCGGCGGTGGCCGACGAGGTGCTGCGGTCCGACGTCAGGTACGAGACGGGGATGGACATGTCGGTGCTCATGGATCTCCTCCTTCAGACGAGCACGTCGAGGCCGGTGGAGCGGGAACGGGCCCCGGTGGCGACCGGGGGCTCGCCGTGGACCGCCGCGCCGGGACGCGGCACCCGAGGCACCGCGCCGCCGCCCGGCGACGAGGAGCCGCTCCCGCTCTGGCCGAACTGCGAGCCGGAGCGGAACTGCTGGTCGGCACCGGCACCGCGGTCGTCCGCCCCGCCGAGGCCGACCTCCACGTGCAGGCCGGCGGAAGCCAGGTCGCGCCGCAGGTCGCCGAGCGCGCCACGGAGCGCGTCGCGCGACGCGGCACCGGCCCCGACGAGGTCCACCCGAACCATGTCGGCACTGATGTGGGCCACGACCCGGACCGGGCCGAGGTGCTCGGGGTCGAGCGGCACCGACAGCACGTGACGGCCGGCCGCCAACCCCGTCAGCGACCGCAGCCGCGCGCCGAGCTGGTCGGCGATCGGGATGGACGGTGCCGCGGCCGGTGCCGTCGCCGGCCCGGCTGCCGACACGGGCACCGCGTCCCGGGCTCCCGGCGCGGCGAGCGGCGCGGAAGCCGCGACGAGGGGCCCGGCACCCGTGGTGGTTGTCGAGGCGGCCGGCCCGCCAGGGTCACCCGTCGAGGTCGCCGGGTCGGCAGGTGGCGCGGCCGCGGATGGTGCCACCTGCGGTCCGGGCGTGCCGGCACCGTCGGGCGCCGCCGACGATCGCGTCGCGGGCCCGCACATCGGAGGTCGCAGCGCGGGTCGCGCCGGACGTCGCGGCCGCGCCGTACGGCGAGGTCGCCGCGGCCGGAGCGTACGGCGATGTCGCCGCGGCCGGAGCGTACGGCGATGTCGCCGCGGCCGGAGCGGATGCCGGTGCTCCTGCCGTTCCGGCGAGCGCCGCCGCCGGAGCGGCGGTGGGTCCCGTCGCCGGCGTGGTCGGCACCGAACGGGGTGGGCGGAACCGTGGCCGCGCCGCAGGCCGCGGCCGCCGTCGTGGCGGCGTCCGGCGAACCGGCCGTCCCGGGTCCAGGAGCGGCCGGTCCGTCGACGCCGGGAGATGGTGCCGGTGCCGGTCCGTCGGCCGGGAGTGCTGCGGAGGATCCGACCATGGCGGCAACCGTCCCCGGTGCGGCCGTGCTCGGCACCGCCGCGTCCGCGGCACGGGTCGCCGCCGGCGACTCCGCGCGGGCGGCGTGCGCCCCGCTCGGCTCGGCCGCTCCGCCCGCAGCACCCACGCCGTCTGCGCGATCCGGTCGGTCCGGCCGGTCCGGCCGATCGGTCTGCTCGGTGCTGTCGGACCGGCGCCGGTCCGACCGCCCGGTGCGCCGCTCGTCCGCGTGTGCGCCGTTCGTCCGGCCGCGCCCGGCCTGGTCGCTCGGCGCGGCACCGGCGCGGTCGCGGCCGTCCCGATCGACGTCGCCCCGCTCGCGGCCGCCGACGACGGAGCGGTCATCGAGGTGGCGCTGCAGCACGGTGTCGAAGCCGTCGCCGGGCGACCGGCTGGGCCGACGGCCGGCTCGCGAGCGCCGCCGGAGCCGGGAGGACCGCTGTGACGGCGCTCATGCCGCCACTCCGAGCAGCGCCACAACGGCGTCCGGTGCCCACGTCGCCGGCGCCACGACCTGCCGGACCGTCGTCGGCGTCTCGCCCACGTCGCTCGGCTGGCTCGTCGTGCCCGGTCGTGGCGCGTCGATCATCGTGCCCTCCCTGTGTCGTCCCCGACCCGGTTGCGGCGGCCGGCGACCTCGTCGAGCACCATCTGCTCGGCGCGCAGGTCGTCCGCCCGCTCTCGTTCCTCGTGGTGCTCCTCGAGCAGCTCGACGGCGCGCTCCTCCTGCCGCGTCCGTGACCACTCGACCCGCCGCTGCACCGCCGTCGCCCGTGCCACGTCGAGCCGGTCGGTGTCCTCGGTGAGCAGCGACGACAGGCTCAGCCGGCTCGCGGCGGCGGCGAGGAACGTGCTGGCGTCCACCGAGCCCGCCAGGTCCATCCCGGACAGGCGCTGCGCGGTCCGGCGCGCCCGCTCGGCTGCGGCCGTGGCCGCCCGCTCCGCGACGGCGAGCGCCGCTGCCGCCTCGTCCTCGCGGAGCCCGCGCAGACGCAGCAGGCCCGCCAGCGTGAACGTGCTCATCGCCCCGCCCCCGCGTCGAGAGCACGGACCAGCTCCGCGAGCCGCGCCCAGGACTGAGCCGCCGGCGCCCGCTCGTCCATCCGCTGGCGCAGGAAGACGTCGATCTCGCCCGCGTGTGCCAGTGCGGTGTCGACCAGCGGGTTCGAGCCCGCCACGTAGGCGCCGACATCGACGAGGTCGGCGACCCCCTGCCGGGCAGCGAGGATCGAGCGCAGCCGCTGCGCGAGCGCCGCCTGCTCGGAGGTGATGACGCGGGTCGCGACCCGGCTGATCGACGCCAGCGCGTCGACCGACGGGAAATGCCCGGCGACCGCCAGGCGCCGCTGCAGCACCACGTGCCCGTCGAGGATCGACCGCGCCGCGTCGGCGATCGGCTCGTTGTGGTCGTCGCCGTCGACCAGGACGGTGTACAGCCCGGTCACCGAGCCCGTCGGACCGGTCCCGGCCCGTTCGAGCAGCCGGGCGAGCAAGGCGAAGGTGCTCGGCGGGTAGCCACGCGTCGCGGGCGGCTCGCCGACCGACAACCCCACCTCGCGCTGGGCCATCGCGACCCGGGTGAGCGAGTCCATCATCAGCACGACGTGGCTCCCCTGGTCGCGCATGTGCTCGGCGATCCGGGTGGCGACGAAGGCGCTGCGCAGCCGGACCAGCGGTGGCGCGTCGGATGTGGCCACCACGACGACCGAACGGGCCAGCCCCTCCGGACCCAGGTCGTCCTCGAGGAACTCGCGCACCTCCCGGCCCCGCTCGCCGACGAGCGCGATGACGGAGACCTCGGCGTCAGTGCCCCGGGCGATCATCGACAGCAGCGACGACTTGCCGACGCCCGAGCCGGCGAACAGGCCCAGCCGCTGGCCCCGGCCCACCGTGACGAGCGTGTCGAGCACCCGGACGCCCAGGTCGAGCGGGGTGTCGACGCGGGCGCGCTGCAACGGGTGCGGCGCGGCATGGTCCACCTGGACCCAGGTCTCGGTCCGCAGCGGACCCTTGCCGTCGATCGGACGGCCGAGACCGTCCAGCACCCGCCCGAGCAGCCCCCGGCCGGCCGGCACGCGCAGCGCGTCGCCCACCGGCCGCACCGGCGTGCCGGCGCGCAGTCCCTCCGCGCTGTCGAGCGGCATGCACCGCGCCGTGCCGGTCGCGGTGGCGACGACCTCGGCGCGGACACCGTCCCC
Organism: uncultured Actinomycetota bacterium; assembly: GCA_963769855.1. GTDB lineage: Bacteria > Actinomycetota > Actinomycetes > Actinomycetales > Cellulomonadaceae > Cellulomonas. The sequence goes on along the minus strand of CAVYNN010000008.1, from coordinate 107,004 downwards.
CAGCTCGACGAGGGCGCCGATCGGCAGGTCGAGACCGGCGACCTCGACCGACAGGCCCACGACCGAACGCACCCGGCCCACCCGCTGCGGACGCGCCGCCTCGAGCACGCGGTCCCACGTGGCTGTGCTCATGCTGCGCCGTCCAGCGCGGCCTGTGCCCGGCGCAACGCCTCGTCGATCCGGCCGTCCAGCCAACCGTCGGCGTGCTCGGCGAGCGCCTCGCCACGCGCCAGGGACGGATCCGGGACGAGCACCACACCCGGCGGCAGCGACGGCGCCTCCGCGAGCAACGCGAGGTCCTGGGGGTTGAGGCGCACGGTGACGGCCGGAGCCACCTCGGCCGCGGCGCGCACGCGCGCCAGCGCCGCGGCGGACGAGGTCTCGTCGTTCCGGAGCTCGACGGCGAGCAGGGCCCGGGCCAGCTCGAGCGCATTCCTGTGGAGCGTCGCCTGAACGTCGGCGAGCACCGGCGCCGTCCGTGACTGCGCTGCCTGCGCCGCGGCGGCGAGCACGGCGAGGCCTGCCTCCAGCCGCAGCATCGCCTGGTGCGCCGCTTCCTCGCGCTCGAGCGCCGCCCGTCGCCGCGCCGTCTCTCCTGCGCGCGCCGCCGCCCGGGCGCCCGCGGCGAACCCGGCGGCGAACCCGGCGGCCCGAGCGGCCTCCCGGTCCGACCAGACCGGGAGCACATCGGCGCGCGCCGACCCGTCGAGGGTTGCCGTCAGGGCCGGGAACTGTGCCGGGACCACGGCGGACTCAGGCAACGTACTCGTCCTCCCCGTCGCGGCGGATGGTGATCTGGCCCGACTCCTCCAGCCGGCGGATCACCTGGACGATCGAGGCCCGGGCGTCCTCCACCTGCGACAACCGCACCGGGCCCAGCAGCTCGATCTCGTCGACCAGGTTCTCCCGGGCACGCTCGGAGACGTTGCGCATGACGACGTCGCGCACGTCCTCCTGCGAGCCCTTGAGCGCCAGCGCCAGCGACGACGTGTCCACCTGGCGCAGCACGAGCTGCATCGCGCGGTCTTCGAGCAGCACGATGTCGGTGAACACGAACATCCGGCTGCGGATCTCCTCGGCCAGCTCCTCGTCGCGTTCCGCGAGGCCCTCGAGGATCGCCTTCTCGGTCGCCGGGTCGGCCCGGTTGATGATCTCGACCAGCGGCTGCACGCCACCGATGCTGGCGAGCTCGCGCGGCGCGAGCACGGCGGAGGCCTTGCGCTGCAGGCTCTCCGCGACCACCTGGACCAGGTCGGGGGAAGCCCGCTCCATGAGAGCGATCCGGTGCGCGATCTCTGCCTGGTCCTCCGGCGGCAGCCCCGCGAGCACCAGCGACGCGTGCTCCGGGCGCAGGTGGGCCAGGACCAGGGCGACGGTCTGCGGGTGCTCGCCGGACAGCAGCGAGACGACCTGCCGCGCGTCCACCTGCTGGAGGAAGTCGAACGGCTGGCCGGCGAGGACGGCCTCGAGCCGCCCCATCATCTCGGTCGCCCGCTCCTGGCCGAGCGAGGCGACGAGCAGCTTCTGGGCGAGGGCCGAGCCGCCGCCGATGCCGCCGATGCCGCCGCCGACCGTGATGGCCGACCAGAACTCGTCGACCACTTCGTCCGCCAGCTGCTGGTCGACGTGCTCGAGGCGGACGATCTCGGCCGTCAGCTCCTCGATCTCGAACTCGTCGAGCTGCTGGAGCACGCGCGCGGCACGGTCCCGCCCGAGCTGCAGCAGCAGCAGCGCGGCCTTCTGCGACCCGGTGAGGACGGCGCCGGTCATCGCCGGGTGCCCCCGGTCGGTGACGTGATCCACATCCGCAGCAGGTCCGCGACCTCACCGGGCTGCTCGTCGGCGATGGTCTCGATCTCCCGGCGGCGCAGCAGCTGGGGGCTGTTCTCGGCCAGGGCCTCCGGGACGGGCGGGAGTCCGGGCAGCCCGCCGCCCTCGAGCAGCATCCGGTCGTCGCCGCGGTGGCCGGCGTCGAGCGCACCCAGGTCGATCGCCTCCCGGCGCGCGCGGCGCGACCGGCGGGCCCCGAGCACGATGAGCAGGATCAGGAGAAGCAGGACGCCGCCGGCCACCCCGGCCTTCATGTAGAGCGCGGTCCGGTCCGCCGTCTTCTGCTGTGCGTCCGCCGTGGCGAGCGCCTGCTGCGCCTGCTGCTCACGCGTGGTGTCGAACGCCATCGCCTGGACCGAGATGGTGTCGCCGCGCGCCGTGTCGATGCCGGCGGCGGCGGAGATGGCGGAGGTCAGCGCTGCCATGTCGAGGTTCTTCGCCGCGGTGGCGTCGACCGCGACGGAGACCGACTGGCGCTGGACACCACCCGGGCCCGAGCTGACGACCTGCGTCTGCTTGTTGATCGGGTTCGACACGTCCGAGCTCGTCGAGGAGTACTGACCGGCACCGGTGGCACCGCCGCTGGGCACCGCGATGTTGTCCGGGCCGAGCACCCCGGTGGCGCCCGACCCGGTGCCGGTGTAGGTCTCGGTCTTCGTCGACGAGGCGAGCGGGGGCGTGCTGGGCGTCGCCGAGTACTGCTCGGTGGTCGTCTGCGTCGAGTCCTGGTTGAGCTGCGCGGTGACGGTCACGGCGGACTTGCCCGCGCCGACCAGCGGGTCGAGCAGGCTCTGGACCGCCTGCTGCATCTTCGACTCGTAGTCGCTCGCCTGCTGGTTCGCGAGGGCGCCGCCGGCGGTGCCGGTGCCGACCGCGGAGAGCACCTCGCCGGAGGCGTCGATGACCGCCACGTCGGTCGGCTTCATCTTCTCGATGCCGGCCGAGACCAGGTGCACGATCGCCTGCACCTGGTCGGTCGTCAGGGTGACGCCGGGCCGGGTGCGGACGAACACCGACGCCGTCGGGTCCGCCTGCTCGGAGACGAAGACGCTCTCCTGGGGCAGGGCGAGCTTGACCGTCGCCGCCTCGACGCCGTCGATCGACTGGACCGTCTTGGCGAGCTCGCCCTCGGTGGCGCGCTGGTAGGCGGTCTGCTGCTGGAAGTCCGAGGCGGTGACGGGCAGGCTGTCGAGGAGCGAGTAGCCGCCGCCATCGGCGTTGGCCGGCAGCCCTGCGGCCGCCATCGCGATCCGCTCGGGGTAGAGGTTGGACTGCGGCACGAGGATCGTGGCGCCGCCGTCGGCCAGCTGGTAGCTGACGCCGTCCTTGGTCAGCTGGTCGACGATGGCGCTCGCGTCGGTGCCGGACAGCCCGGAGAAGAGCGGGCTCATCGTCGGCCGGCCGAGCCAGCCGACGAGTCCGACCGCCCCCACGACGACCGCGGCGACCGCGACGACGAGGAACGAGCGCTGGACCAGCGAGAACTGGCGGACCGCCACGGTGAGGCGGTCGAGCACGGAGCGAACCTGGGAGGGCATCAGGCGGACATCCTCATGATCTCGTTGAACGCGTCGACCGCCTTGTTGCGGATCGCCGCGGTCAGCTCGACGGCCAGCGACGCCTGCGCGGCCGCGATCGTGTAGTCGTGGACGTCGTCGAGCTGGCCGCTGACCGCCTGGACGGCCAGGCCGTCGGCGGTCGACTGCAGCTGCTGCAGCTGGTCGACGCCGGAGAGCACGTCGCCGAAGCTGGTGCCGGACGACGCCGCGGGCGCCGCGGTGGACATCGAGGGCAGGCTCGGCATGGTTCCGATGACGCCGGACACGGCTGACACGCTCACAGGTTCTGCCCGATCTTCAGCGCGGCCTCGTAGGCCTCTTTGGCGCGGTCGACGACCGCGGCGTTCGCCTGGTAGCCGCGCTGGGCCATGATCAGCTGCACCATCTGGCTCGCCATGTCGATGTCGGGGTAGCGGACGTTGCCCTGCGCGTCGGCCAGCGGGTTGTCCGGCTCGGAGACCACGCGGCCCTCGGTGTTCCCCGACAGCACGGCGCCGGCGGTCTGGACACCACCACCGGCCATCTCGCTGGCGACGATGTACCGCGCCTGGAACGCGGCCTGGGAGGTCGGCCGCACGGTGTCGATGTTGGCGAGGTTGTCGCTCACCGCGTCGAGCCACTTGCGGTCCACCGTCAGACCGGTCCCGGCGACGGCGATCGCGCCGAAGGTCGTCATCAGGACGTCCTCATCGCGGCACGGATCTGGGAGAAGTCCGCCGACACCGCCTGCGTGGCCAGCTGGTAGCGCAGGTTGGTGTCGACGTTGGACAGGGTCTCGGTGTCGAGGTTGACGTTGTTGCCGTCCTCACGGGTCGGCTCGAGCGACCGCGCGACGGTGGGCGTGACGGCGCCGCTCCCGTTCGCCACGGCCCGGGTCAGGGCGTCCTCGAAGAGCACCCGCTTGGCGTGGTAGCCGGGGGTCTGCAGGTTCGCGACGTTGTCGGCGATCGCCTGCTGCCGGGCGGACAGCCCGTCGAGGGCGCTGTGCAGCGCCACCATGGAAACGGAGTCGAACACGCCCATCCGGGCACACCCCTACCGGCCTCGAAGCAACTCGGCCGATCCGTGGCCCCCGGGTGAGCGATCCGTGCTCGACCGCCCTCATCGGCCGCCGCCACCGCCTCCTGAGCATTCCGCCGGGTCATCCGCCCAAGTCACCCGTTGGGAGCAACCGAATCCGGACAGCCCCCGACACAACGACCGGACGGGGCCGCGCCCCTGGTGCCCGCGGACGCCGGACGGCGGGACGTCAGCCGTCGACGTCGACGTACACCGGCGGGTGCGTGGCACGCGGTGCCATCGCGGCGAGGGCCCGGCGCTGCCGCCGGCTGCGCAGCATCGCGCTCGTCAGCTCCTGGGCCACGGCGAGCTGACGCTCGAGCAGCACGCGGGCGCGCTCCTCGAGCGGAGCGGGAAGCGGTCCGAGCCCCAGCGGCGGCGTCCAGCCCGCCAGGACGACCGGAGCCGGTCGGTGCGCGTCGGCGAGCAGCAGCTCCGCCTCATGGACGCCGATCTCCATCTCGTCCAGCGCGCCGGTCCACGCCGAGTCCCACCCCGGTACCCCGCCGTCCACGAGCACCCCTCTCAGGCCACGCCGAGAAGGCCGCCCGCGACCGGTGAGGAGCCGACCGGCTCGACCGACCCGGCGGCGCGACCGGTCGCGTCGGCTGCCTCGTGCCAGGCCAGGCGCAGCGGCTCGAGCAGCGTCCGGCAGGACATGACGCGCGTCACGTTCCCGGTCGCCCCGGCCTCGAACAGCTCGCGCAGCACGAAGGTGTAGATCGACAGCAGCCGGTCCGCACCGTCCCACTCGTGGACGTCCAGCGTGCCGATCAGCTCGCCGACGATCTCCTGGGCATGCCCGACGAACGGCGCTGCACCGCCGCGGTCGCCGGCCTCCAGCGCCTTCTCGGCCCGCGACAGGTCGACGATGAGGCGGTCGTAGAGCATCGTGAGGAGCCGGGCCGGGCTCGCCGTCGCGATCGCGTCGGCGACATAGCGGGCACGTGCGTCGTCCACCATGGATCCTTCCGTCACGACGACGACTCAGCCGACGTGCTCGAGCTGCTGAGCGACGCCGAGCATCGAGGTCAGGTACGAGGACTGGGACTGGAGCTTGGAGAGCGCTGTCTCCATGGTCGCGTACTGCTGCTCGAGCGACTGCTGGCGCAGCTGCAACCGCACGTCCCAGTCGGTGATCTGGTCGCCGAGGTCCGTCACCTCGGCCTGCTGCTGGGTGATGTTCGACGTGATGAGCCCGTCGTGCGGGTCGGAGTAGGTGGTGGCCACCGACGAGACCCGCTGCGCGACGGCGGTGACGACGGCCTGCGTCTTCGCCGGGTCCGCGGCGAGCGCGGCCGCGAAGGCGTCCTGGTCGAAGGTGAACGTCCCGTCGGCGTTGATGACGATCCCGACTGTCGACGGCGAGACCAGCTGGCCGCCGTAGGTCACCGCACCCGACCCGGCGTCCGCGACGGCGCTCTGGAGGAAGCGCACGTCGCTCTCGCTGCCGAGGATCCCGGGCGACAGGCTCGTCGATCCGTCGCTCGCGGTTGTGGTCGCGGCCTTGGTCTGGCTGGCGATCTCGCCCAGCACCACGCTGAGCTGGCCGACGAGGTCCGACCCGAGCTTCGTCAGCGCGGTGTTGTCGCGCGACGTCGAGACGGTCACGTCGGAGGCCGTCGGCTGGCTCACCGTGAACGTCACGCCGGGGACCACGTCGGCGAACGTGTTGGACGAGGAGGTGACGGTCGTCGCCGCGGACGTTCCGTCAGGGTTCGTCGCGTCCGGCCAGAGCGTGATCTGCGCGTCGCGCGCCGCGCGGGCGGTGACGGCGCCGGTCGTGACCATCGTGCCGGTGCCGTCGTTCGCGGTCACCGAGGCCTGGAACCCGCCCGCCGCGCCCGACGACCTGGCGGTGAGCTGCAGCTGGTAGCCGCCGTTGACCTGGACGGCCACGGCGTTGACGCCGGCGCCCGACGACGTGATCGCACGGGCCACCGCGTCGGCCGAGGTCAGGCCGTCGGTGGAGACGCTCGTCGCCGTACCGTCGGCGGCGGTGAAGCTCATGCTGCCCTTGCCCCGCAACAGGCCGGCAACCGACGTCAGCCGGCACGAGCGAGACCTGGGTCTGTGCCGTCGTGTCGACGGCGAACGTGATCGAGGTCGGGGCGCCGGTCGAGCTGGCGGTCGCGGTGACCGAGGTGTCCGTTGACGACGCCGTGAGCGCCTGCCAGCTCGTGGCGGTGGCGGACTTGGTGGCCGCGTCGCCGAGCGAGGACACCTTGGTGTTGAGGGACTGCAGGGCGGTGACGAGGCTCTGGGTGGCGCTCTGCTTGGTCTTGAGCGCCTGCTGGGGCTGGGACTCCAGCTGCATGAGCTGGCTGATGATGCTCGTCGTGTCGAGACCGCTGATCAGGCCGCCGACGCTCTGCGTCCCCGCCATCTCGCCCCTCCCGAGGTCACCGCACGTCCCGACGACGATCGTCGGGTGAGACTGCTGCACCGGCGGCGCGCGAGACGGCGCGCCGCCGGTGCCAGGCCCAGGGCTCCGACGGGGGGTCGGAGCTGTGCCCGAGGGTTTCGGCCGCGGCTCACGCCATGGCCGAGGGTCAGGCCTAGCCGAGCAGCTTGAGGATGCTCTGCGGCATGGAGTTGGCCTGCGCCAGCATCGCGGTGCCGGCCTGGCTGAGGATCTGCGTTCCGGGTGAAGTTGACCATCTCGGACGCCATGTCGGTGTCCTGGATCTGGCTGTTCGACGCGGTCAGGTTCTCGACCGTGACGTTGATGCTGTTGATCGTGTGCTGGAGGCGGTTCTGGACCGCACCGAGGCCCGCCCGCGTGGTGGAGACGGTCTGGATGGCGGCCTGGATGGACTTGATCGACGCCTGAGCGGCGGTGTTGTCGGCGAAGCTCGAGACCGTCGACGCCCAGGCTCGTCGAGTCGACCTTGGCACCGCTCAGGTCGACCTGGATCGTGTTGCTGAGGTCGGTGACCGTGTTGGAGTCCGCACCGACCTGGAAGTTCATCTTGCCGTCGCCGGCCGTGCCGGCCGTGCCGTTCAGCAGGGTGGTGCCGTTGAACTTGGTCGACGCCGAGATCCGGTCGAGCTCGGCGGTCAGGCCGTCGGACTCGGTCTGGATGTCCGCGCGGGCGTCGACGCTGTTGGAGTCGTTCGCCGCCTGCACGGCCAGGTCGTTGAGGCGCTGGAGCACCGAGTGGACCTCGGTCAGGGCGCCCTCAGCGGTCTGGACGACGTTGATGCCGTCCTGGGCGTTGCGGGCCGCCTGGGTGAGGCCGCCGATCTGCGACTGCAGGCCCTGGGAGATGGCCAGGCCGGCGGCGTCGTCCGCGGCACGGTTGATCCGGTACCCGGACGACAGCTTCTCCAGAGAGCTGGACAGCGAGGTCTGGGTGTTGGACAGGTTGCGGTACGCGTTCAGTGCCGCGACGTTGGTGTTGACGGTGAGACCCATCGTGATCTTCCTCCTTGATGCGGGTCGAGTGGCCCATCCATGGGCACGGCCTGCTCATCGCCCGCCGGCGCGGCGTCCTGAGGAGTTCTGTGCGATCCGTCCCGACGACTTCGCGTCGGGCGCGGGACGTGCCCGACGCACGGTCAGGCGCCCGCCGCACGGAGGCGCGACGGCCCGAGCTCGTCGGCGGACGCGGAGCGCGGGTTCGGCACCTCGCCGGGCGCGGCGTGACTCGCGGCAGGCATCGCCGCCTGCGCGGCCACGGCGGCGAAGTAGGCGCGCCGACGCCGGTCCGCCACACCGCCCGGCCGGATCGATGCCGACACCAGGCCCGGGTCGAGCGAGGCGTTCATGCCGTCGCGCAGCAGGCCCAGCCCTTCCGTGCGCAGCTGGCTGATCCTCGACTCCGTGACCGACATCTCGGCCGCCAGGTCGGCGATCGAGCGGTCCTCGAGATAGAGCCCCACGATGACGCCGCGGAGCCGCTCGGGCAGCGTCTGCACGGCCGCCCGGAGCCAGTGGACGCGCTCGTTGCTCAGCAGCTCGTCCTCCGGCGTGGCCGCCGGGTCGGGGACCACGTCCGCCAGCATCGAGCCCGGGGCGTCGAGCCGCAGCACGCGACGCTCCGCGTCGAGCCGCGCCCCGTCCACGCCGGTGACGTCGGTGCCCAGCACCGCGGCGAGCTCCTCGCGACTCGGCTGCCGGCCGAGCGAGGCACGCAGGTCCTCGCCGGCCGTCGTGTACTCGCGAGCACGCCGTCGGGCACCGCGCGACGCCCAGTCCATCGATCGCAGCTCGTCGAGGATCTGGCCCTTGATCCGCAGCGCGGCGTACCGCGCGAACGGCACACCGGAGGTGGGGTCGTACGACCGCGCGGCCAGGACGAGGGCGAGCCGCCCGGCCGAGGCGAGGTCGTCGCGCGAGACCGACGGCGGGACCCGGTGGAGCACCTCGTTGACGTGGTACCCCACCAGTGCGAGGTGGCCGAGGACCAGCTCCTCGGTCCCGTCGTGCGCGACATTCATGGGGCCTGCCTCGTCCGACGCCGCACGGCACTTGAGGTGAGAGCGCTACCACGGTCAGGACCCGACCGATCCGGCGAACCGGGCGAGCCCGGACTATTGATGCCGGGAAAATCGCCCGTCGCCGTCGCCTCCGGACATCTCCGCCGGGGTCCTTGTGAGCAAGATCACACGCTTGTCTAGACAAGTTCGGACGAGGAACGGACGGAAGGGCCGTTACCCGATCGAGTGCGGGCGAAACGGGTGACCCCGTCCAGAAACGCGACCGGAATGGGTCAAGTCTGCGACGACCTGTCCGATAGGGGAGACATCTCGCCGGCCATGGCGAACCCCTACCCGGAGCACCGAGAGGACCCTCGAGCGCATGACGCTGAACAGCCTGTCCGAGGCGCTGTGGCGAGAACGCCGGCTCCTCGAGATGCTCCTGTTCAAGCTGGAGGAGGAGCAGCTCGTGCTCACCTCCGGCCGGAGCCGATGGCTGGCCCAGGCGACCCGCGAGGTCGAGGCGGTGCTCGACGAGATCCGGTCGGCGGAGATCTCCCGGGCCGTCGAGGTGGAGGAGGCCGCGCCGACCCTGGGCCTGACCGGCAACGCGTCGCTCGGCCAGCTCGCCGACGCGGCGCCCGCGCCGTGGGACGAGCTGCTCCGCGCCCACCGGGACGCCTTCGCGTCGCTCACGTCGGAGATCAGCCGGCTCGCCGACGACAACCGCGAGCTGCTTGCGATGTCGCACCGCGCCACACAGGAGACGTTGGCCTCCCTCGAGGACAGTGTCCGCACCTACGACGAGACCGGTCAGCGCCGCGCCGACGGCTACTCGGCGCAGCTGATCGACCGCTCGATCTGAGGGCGACGATGAGCACCTTCTCCGGCATCGGTACCGCCCTCTCCTCGCTGATCGCCCAGCGCACCGCGCTCGAGGTGGCCGGCCAGAACGTCGCGAACGCGAACACCGCCGGGTACACCCGGCAGCGCGCCGACCTCGGTGCCGTCTCCGCCGCCCGGGCCTCGATGTTCTCCGTCTCCGACGGCATCGGCACCGGCGTCCAGGTGACCGGCATCTCCCGTGCCGACGACCCGTTCCTCGACACCAAGCTGCGCTCGCAGACCTCCGGGGCGAGCTACCTGGCCACCCGCGCGAGCGCCTACGCCACGCTGGAGTCCGGCCTCGGCGAGCCGACCGACAACGGCCTGTCCGCCCAGCTGCAGACCTTCTGGAACGACTGGCACGACGTGGCGAACGCGCCCGACACGGCCTCCACCCGCTCCGTCCTCCTCGACGACGCCCGCCAGCTCGCCGACATGGTCCACACGCAGTACCAGAGCGTCGCCACCCAGTGGAGCGACGCCCGCACGACGACGTCGAGCCTGGTCGACCAGACGAACACGCTCGCGTCCAACGTCGCCGACCTCAACCAGCGGATCCTCGACATCACGAACTCGGGCGGCAGCGCCAACGACCTGGCCGACCAGCGCGACCAGGCGCTGACCCAGCTGGCCGGGTTGGTCGGTGCGACGGTGCAGAGCCGCCAGGACGGCCAGGTGGACGTCTACGTCGGCGGCAACGCGCTCGTCTTCGGTGCCTCCACGCACGCGCTGGCCGTCGCCGGCGCGCAGACCTTCGCCCAGGCGGCGGGCTGGGATACCTCCGGCAACGCCATGACACCGCTCGACGTCCACCTGGAGTGGGCGGACAGCCCCGGTCAGCGCGTGCAGCCCACGGGCGGGACGGTCGCCGGCCAGCTGAGCGTGCTCGCGCCGCCGGCGACGGACGGCACCGGCACCGGAGGCGTCCTGACCGAGGCGGCCGCCCGGCTCGACGAGGTCGCCACGACGCTCGCGACGAGCGTCAACTCCCTGCATGCGGGAGCCAAGACCGTCGCCGGCGCCGACGGTGGCGCCTTCTTCACGCCGCTCGACCCGAGCGACCCGACGTACGACAGCAGCAACCCGCCCCCCGGCGGGCCGGCGGCGCTGCTGCTGTCGGTCGCGCTGACGAACGCCGACCAGGTGGCGGTCGCCGCGGCCGGGAACGGCGCCTACGACGCCTCGATCGGCCAGCAGATCGCCGACCTCGGTGCGGCCACGACCGGCGCCGACGCGGTGTGGAGCAAGGCCGTCGTCGAGATCGGCAACCGGTCCGCCGCGACGCAGTCGCGCAGCTCCGTCGCCGAGTTGGCGCGGTCGTCCGCCGAGCAGGACCAGCTCGCGAACTCCAGCGTGGACACGGACGAGGAGACGGCGAACATGATCATGTCGCAGCACGCATACCAGGCGGCGGCGCGCGTGCTGACCACGCTCGACGACATGCTGGACACGCTGATCAACAGGACCGGCCTGGTCGGGAGGTGACGGCAATGCTCCAACGCGTGACGCACGAGACCATCCAGCGGTCCACCTTGCGCAACCTGCAGACGAACATGTCCGCGATGGCCCGTCTCCAGGGGGAGATGTCGAGCGGCAAGCGGATCCAGGTGCCGTCCGACGACCCCGCGGCGACGGGTCAGGCGCTGAGCCTGCGGGCCACCACGCGCCAGCTCGACCAGTACCAGCGCAACGCGCAGGACGGCGACTCCTGGCTCACCACCGTCGACACCGCGCTGACCACGGCGCTGGGCTACGTGCGCAACGCCCGCGACCTCGTCGTGCAGAGCGGCGACGGCGGGCTGGGCCAGAGCTCGCGCAACGCGCTCGCCGACAGCATCGACGGCCTGCGCGCGGGACTCCTCGCCCAGGCGAACTCCCGCTATCAGGGCCGTACGGTGTTCGCCGGCACGTCGGACGCTGGTGCTGCCGTGACGGTCGACACCAGCGGAGCCACGCCTGCCTACAGCTGGACCGGCACCGCCACGGCCGGCGTGCAGCGCAAGGTCGGCCCGTCCACGACGGTGCGCGTGGACACCGACGGGGCGCAGGCGTTCGGGTGGAACGACCCCGCCGCGACCGATCCCGACGGCGACCCGAGCACGCCGAACTCCACCGTGTTCGCGCTCCTCGACCAGGTCTCCGCCGGGCTGCGCAACGGCGCCGACGTCACCGGCCAAGCTCGGCGACATCGACTCCGTGATGCAGAACATGCTGACCGCGGCCTCGTCGAACGGCAGCCGCCAGAAGGTGCTCGAGAACACGATGTCCGACGTCTCCTCGCAGCAGCTGACGATCAAGGGACAGCTGACCGGCGTCGAAGACATCGACATGGCGAGCGTGATCATGAACCTGCAGATGCAGGAGGTCACCTACCAGGGCGCGCTGAGCGCCGGTGCCAAGGTGCTGCAGCCCACGCTCCTGGACTTCCTGCAATGAGCGCGGCGACGACCACGCCGGCCGGACCGTCCGAGGTCCCGGGCGTGCTCCGGCTCGTCGAACCGCTGCCCGGTCTGCCCGGCACGGAGTACCGGCTCGACCCGCTCGACGAGATCGGCTTCCTGTTCGCGCTGCGCGGCGAGAACGGCGTGCGGCTGTTCGTCGTCAGCCCCGGGCTGGTCTTCCCGGACTATGCGCCGACGATCCCCCGCAGCGTGCTCGACGCCGTCTGCGGGACGGACCACGAGCCGGACGTCCTGCTGCTCACCGTGGTCAACCCGGGCCCGGACGAGCGCCTCGCACCGACCGCCGACCTGCTCGCACCGCTCGTCGTCGACCGCACCAGCGGCCGGGCCCTGCAGATCGTCCTCGACGAGGACCTCCCGCTGCGCGCCCCGCTCGCCTGACTCCTCAGGTCCGCTCGCCCGACTCCTCAGGTCCGCTCGCCTGACTCCTCAGGTCCGCTCCTCGGCGACCGATGGTCGGGTGACGGCGTCACGCGGAGGGGGTAGTTCATGACGGCACCGCCTACCGCGGTCACGACCGTCCCGGGGCCGGTCCGCGCCCACAGCCCGCACGTCGCGATCTTCCGCCAGGCTGTGGTCGACGGGGGCCTCGCCGTGCGCGCCTGGTCGCTCCGCACCCTGGTCGCCACCTCGGACGGCCACTGGTTCGCCGAGGACGAGGTGGAGCGTACGACCGAGGGCGAGTACGCCCGGCTGGACCTGGGCAGGCTCGGGGGTGACGCGCCGGTCATCCTGCGCGCCACGCATCGGCTGGTCTCCGGTGAGACCCCGCTGCCGCCGAGCGCCCGCGGGCTGATGCTCGAGATCGGCGCCGACATGGCGCAGGACGCCGCCGTACGCCGGGATGCCGAGACGCTGCACGAGCGCGGCGCGGAGCTCGTCCTCGGCGACTACACCGGGACCACCGCGCAGGACGTCCTGCTGCCCGTGGCGTGGGCGGTCAAGGTGGACGTCCGGACGAGCGGCGAGCGGCTCCGCGAGCTCGCCCGCCAGGTGCACGACCTGGGCTGCGGGGTGATCGCCGAAGGTGTCAGCACAGCCGACGCGCAGCGGCGCGCGTTCCAGGACGGTGCCGACCTGGTGCAAGGCCCGCTGCTCCACCGCGAGCCCGAGGGCCCGCTGCGCGCAGCCCGGGCGGGCGAGCTGCAGTGCCTCCAGGTGATCGGCCTGCTGTCCGCACCGGAGGTCGACCTCGATGCGGTCGCGACGATGGTCGGCGCCGATCCCGAGCTGTCGATCCGCGTGCTGCACGTCGTCAACTCGAGCCAGTACGCCCTGCATCACGCGGTCGACTCGCTGCGGCGCGCGGTGATCATGCTCGGGCCGCGCCGGCTGGCCGCACTGGCGATGGCGTCGCTGATCGACGCGCGTCCGGCCGCGCTCGGGCCGCTCTGGACGGTGCTGGCACGGGCGCTCGCCTGCCGCGATCTGGCCGCCACGGACGCCGGCTACACGGTCGGCCTGCTCTCCGGTGTGGCCAGCCAGCAGCGCATCGACATCCGGTCGCTGCTGTCGCGTTCCGGCGTCTCGCCGGAGGTCGCCCGCGCGGTCGAGGCGTGTGCCGGCCCGCTCGGACGAGCCCTCGCAGCGGTGCTCGCGCACGAGGAGAACGACACCGCGCGGGTCGCGGCGACCGGGCTGGACCCGTTCACCGTCGCCCACGCCTATCTCGACGCCGTGCCGGCGGCGCTGTCCACCGCCATGTCGCTGTCGATGGATCCGCTCGGCTGACGGGTCTCACGGCAACCTCCCAGCGATTCCCCCTCGGATGGTCAGGTCGCCGTGCCACGGTGTGGTCTACCCTCCCGCCCGGAGGATGTGCGTCGCGCACGGTCGGCACGAGGAAGTGAGGCCCGGTGAGCTACCAGCGGTCCCGCAAGCAGAAGATCAGCGCGAAGGAGCGCCGCATCCAGGACCGGGAGCTCGCCCGCATCGAGCGTGAGCGCCGCAAGCGCCACGCCAAGGTCCGACACCTCGGCCTGCGGGTCGCCGCGGTGATCGGCATCCTCGCGGTGCTCGCCGGCGCCGGGATCGGTGTCCGGGCGGCGGTCGCAGCGAACCGGCGCGGGCCGGCGAACATGGCCTCCGACGGGGTCGTCCTGTCCAGCGACGGGACGACGACCACCGCAGCCCTCGGCTCCCCCCTGCCGGACAACGGCACGCCCACCCCCACCGCGGACCTCAGCGCACAGGGCGTCACCCAGATCGTCGCCTACGTCGACTACGCCGACCCGGCGTCGGCCGCCTTCTGGGCGACGAACGGCGCGACCATCGCAGGCTGGGTGACCGCCTCGCAGGGCCAGCTGACGTTCGAGCTGCACCCGGTCGCGGTGCCGAGCGCGCGGGAGTCGTTCACCCCCATGCCCGTGCCGACGCCCACCGGATCGTCCACCGCGTCCCCGTCCGCGTCCGCGTCCCCGACGCCGGCGCCTTCCCCGACCGCCAGTGCCGCGGCGACCCCGACGCCGTCCTCGTCGGCCACACCGGCACCCACCCCGACGCCGACGACGACGCCGAACCTGCAGGACGCCGGGTACGACTACGCGCTGCGGGCCGCGAACACGGTGGCCTGCGTCGCCAACAGCGACCCCAACCAGGTGCTCGCCGTCAATGACGCCCTGTTCGCCGCCCAGCCGACGTTCGGCACCGCGGGCCTGTCCGACGACCAGCTGGTCGCCCTGACGACCAAGGCCGGCGTCACCGCCGGCGGCGTGGCGAAGTGCATCCGCAGCCACCACTACGAGCGCTGGGTGACCCAGGCGACCGCCCGGGCGAGCCTGGCGGTGCCGTTCGTCGGGGTCAAGGCCCTGACCACCGCGCCGCTGGTCGTCGTGGCCGGGCACCAGTACACGGGGGCGGTCGACGACGCCAGCGCGTTCCTCGATCTGGTCATGCAGGCCTACTCCGAGGTGAACACCAAGTCGAACCCGACGCCGACTCCCACCCCGTCCGACACGGCCGGCGCCACGCCGTCCCCGACCACCGGAGCGACCCCGGCCGCGACGCCGTCCCCGTCCCCGACGGCCTGATGACGGCGGGCTCCGGTGTGGCATGATGGCCGCACCGGAGCCCTCAAGTCCCGGCGTGTCGTCGTCGACGGTGTCGACGACGACGCTGCTCGCACCCGACCTGGGTGCGGGATCGCTCTTCACAACGGATCGTCCGGCACGTACCTGCCGGTGAAGGGGAGTTCACAATGGCCACGGTCACTTTTGACCATGCGACCCGGATCTACCCGGGCACCGAGCGTCCCGCGGTCGACGGCCTCGACCTGCACATCGAGGACGGCGAGTTCCTCGTCCTCGTCGGCCCGTCCGGCTGCGGCAAGTCCACCTCGCTGCGCATGCTCGCCGGCCTGGAGGACGTCAACTCGGGCCGGGTCATGATCGGCGACCGGGATGTCACCGACGTCCCGCCGAAGGACCGCGACATCGCGATGGTGTTCCAGAACTACGCCCTGTACCCGCACATGACCGTCGCCGACAACATGGGCTTCGCGCTGAAGATCGCCGGCACCCCGAAGGCCGAGATCCGCCAGCGCGTCGAGGAGGCCGCCAAGATCCTCGACCTGTCCCAGTACCTCGACCGCAAGCCGAAGGCGCTCTCCGGTGGCCAGCGGCAGCGCGTCGCCATGGGCCGCGCGATCGTCCGCCAGCCCCAGGTGTTCCTCATGGACGAGCCGCTGTCGAACCTCGACGCCAAGCTGCGCGTGCAGACGCGCACCCAGATCGCGTCGCTGCAGCGCCGGCTCGGCGTCACCACGGTGTACGTCACGCACGACCAGACCGAGGCCCTGACGATGGGCGACCGGATCGCCGTGCTCAAGGACGGCCTGCTCCAGCAGGTCGGCACCCCGCGCGACATGTACGACCACCCGAACAACGTCTTCGTCGCCGGCTTCATCGGCTCCCCCGCGATGAACCTCGGCACGTTCCCGGTGCTCGACGGCGCGGCCTCGGTCGGCAACGCCCGGGTCACCCTGCCGCGCGAGGCGATCGGCGCCCTCACCGAGGACGACAAGAACTCGATCACCGTCGGGTTCCGGCCCGAGGACCTCGACGTCGTGCCCGCGGGCACGCCGGACGCGATCCCGGTGTACGTCAACATCGTCGAGGAGCTCGGCTCCGACGCGTTCGTCTACGGCTCGCTGAGCGACGCGTACGGCAACGCCTCGATCGTGCACTCCGGCTCGGCCGACTCGCAGGTGATCGTCCGGATCGACCCGCGCAACGTCCCGGGCAAGGGCGAGACGGTCAATGTCCGCGTCCGGCCGAACGTGCTGCACCTGTTCCACGCGGGCAACGGCGAGCGGATCTGACGCACCAGTCGTCGAGGGGCGGGGCCGGTCGCCGGTCCCGCCCCTCGCCACGTCCGGGAGGATCACCCCGATGAGCCCCACCCCCGCCAGCCTGCAGATCACCGCGGCGACGCCCGACCCGGCGCTGCTCGACCTGCCGTGGGACGTGCCGCTGGAGGACTGGCCGAGCAAGACCATCGCGGCGCTGCCTCGAGGCATCTCCCGGCACACGGTGCGGTTCGCACGCCTGTCCGGCCGGGTGGTCGCGGTGAAGGAGATCGGCGAGTACGTCGCGTTCCGGGAGTACGAGCTGCTCCGTCAGCTGCGCCGGCTCGACGTGCCGAGCGTGGCTCCGCTGGGCGTCGTCACGGGCCGGCACTCACCGGACGGCGAGCCGCTCGAGGCGGCCCTGGTCACCGAGCACCTGCAGTTCGCCTTGCCCTACCGCGTCCTGTTCAGCCAGACGCTGCGCCCCGACACCGCCACCCGCCTCATCGACGCCCTGGCCGTGCTGCTGGTCCGGCTGCACATCGCCGGCTTCTACTGGGGTGACGTCTCGCTGTCGAACACCCTCTTCCGGCGGGACGCCGAGACGTTCGCCGCCTACCTCGTCGACGCCGAGACCGGCGACCTGCACGAGACCCTGACCGACGGCCAGCGCTCGTACGACCTCGAGGTGGCACGGGTCAACATCATCGGCGAGCTGATGGACCTTCAGGCCGGGGAGTACCTCGACGACGACACCGACGCGGTGGCGATCGGCGACGCGCTCGTCGTGCGCTACACCGAGCTCTGGCGGGCGCTGACGGAGGTGGAGTCGTTCGGGTTCGGCGAGCGCTGGCGGGTCCAGGCCCGGATCGACCGGCTGAACGACCTGGGGTTCGACGTCGACGAGCTGGACATCACCACCGACGTCGGCGGCACCACGGTCCGGATCCAGCCGAAGGTCGTCGACGCCGGGCACCACAGCCGCCGGCTGATGCGCCTGACCGGCCTCGACGTGCAGGAGAACCAGGCCCGACGGCTGCTCAACGACCTGGACGAGTACCGCGCCGCCACGGACCGGCAGCGCGACGACGAGGCGTTCGTCGCGCACGACTGGGTCACCGGGATCTTCGAGCCCGCGGTCCGCGCCGTCCCGCGGGAGCTGCGCGGCAAGCTCGAGCCCGCGCAGGTGTACCACGAGCTGCTGGACCACCGGTGGTACCTGTCCCAGCAGCACCACCGGGACGTGCCGATGGACGAAGTGGTCTCGTCCTACCTCGCCACGATCCTGCCGCTGCGGCCCGACGAGCAGGCCGTGCTCGGTGGTGTCCCCGGCGACCTGCGCGACGACACCACCAGCATCCCCATCGTCAACCCCTAACCCCCCCCTTGCGTCCGAGCCCTTTGCGGTCGGGGCCGCAATCCACTCGGACGCTGCTGGCCCCGCGTCAGGGATGCCAGCCGGCGCGGCGGAGGGCGCGTTCGACGGTGTCGAGGTGTCGCCCGGGGTCGAGGCGCAGGCCGAGGCTGGGGATGTGCAGAAGGGTCTCGCCGGTGACGGCGACCTCGTTGTGCCGGATCGCGTCGTCCAGCCAACGGCCCGCGTCGAGGTGGCCGATGCCGTCGATCTCGACCGCGACGCGCCACCGATCCCAGCGCACGTCGAGGTAGGCCCGCCCGTTCGTCGTCCGTACGACGACCTGGCGGCTCGGCTCCGGGAGCCCACGCGCGCGGCACATCCGCGCGAAGTCCAGCTCGTTGAGCGACTGCACGCCGTCGACGAGCTCGCCGACGACGGCACGCATGAGGCCCCGGCGCCGATCCCGGCGGACGACCTGGGCCGCCTCACTCAGCTCGTGCGCGGTGACGAGGCGCTGCTGGACGGGCACGACGAGCAGCAGCGCCGCCTCTCGATCAGTCCGCGCCCACAACGCGGCTTGGACCGCGGCCATCGGTGCACGGACCCGGGGGATCGGCTCGGCAACGATGTCCTCGTCGCGCCACCGCCTCGTCTCATGGATCCGGACGCCGGGAACGGCCGGCAGCGGCCGGGACGACTTCGGCGCCGCGATATGCACCTGGCCGTCGCCGACGATGCCCGTGAGCCCCGCGGCGAACAGACTCGTCAGCCCACCCAGCGCTGCCGTGCAGGAGCTCGCAGCCCGCGACATCGGTGAGCAGGCCAGGACCGCCGACCACCACTCGTCGTGCTCGGTCGCGGCCGGCGGCGCGACCCGGATCGTGTACGGGTGCGGCTTGCTCCAGCGGTCCGCCGCGAGCTCCGCCCGCAGCTGGTGCTCCGTGATTCCCAGCGCACGCAGCTGCGCGGTGGTGATCAAGCCGGCCTGGGCCCGCGCTGCTCGAGACACCCGCGTGCGGCGGGCCTCACGGGCGATGCGGGTCGTGGCCACAGCGGCAGCGTGGCGGCCGGACCAGGTCGCCAGCTTCCCGCTAGGCCGATGCCTGTGAAGCGCCCGGCCCGTCCACAGACCGCCCGCATGCTCACCGCCCCACCCTTGCGTCCGAGTGGTTTGCGCCCCCGACCGCAAGGCGCTCGGACGCTAGGGGGGGGTAGGAGGTGGGGTTAGGGGGTGGGGAGGAGGAGGCGGCGGCGGGAGACCTCGTAGAGGGCGATGCCGGCGGCGACGCCCGCGTTGAGCGACTCGACCGCGCTCGCGATCGGGATGGCGGCGATCGCGTCGCACTGCTCGCGAACCAAGCGAGACAGCCCCTTGCCCTCCGAGCCGACGACCAGCACCAGCGGGTCGGCCGCGAACGGCAGATCCGCCACCGTGGTGTCCCCGTGGCCATCCAGGCCGACGACGAACACGCCCGCCTTCCGGTACTCGCCGAGCGTTCGCGCGAGGTTGGTCGCCCGCGCCACCGGCACCCGGGCGGCCGCACCTGCGGACACCTTCCACGCCGCGGCCGTCACGCCGGCGGCGCGGCGCTCGGGGACCAGGACGCCGTGGGCGCCGAACGCCCCCGCAGAGCGGAGCACGGCGCCGAGGTTGCGCGGGTCGGTCACCCCGTCCAACGCGACGACGAGCGTGGCGGTGCCGGAGTCTGCGGCAAGGTCGAGCAGGTCCTCCGGATCGGCATAGGCGTACGGCGGCACCTGGATGGCGACGCCCTGGTGCACCGCCCCGTCCGTCAGCCGATCCAGCTCGGAGCGACCGACCTCGAGCAGCGGGTACCGCGCGTCGGCGGCGATCTGGATGATCTCCCGGGTCCGGTCGTCGTGCTCGAGCCGGGTAGCGAGGTAGACCGTGGTCACCGGGACGCCGGCGCGCAGCGCCTCGAGCACCGAGTTCCGCCCGCCGACGATCTCGTGCGTCGCGGAACGGCGCACCGCCGGGCGGCGCGCAGCGGCTGAGCCACCGGACCGGGGCGCCGACGATCCCGGCCGGCCGGTGACGGCCCGTGCCTCCGCGGCGACCTTCCGCTTGTGCGCAGGGTGGTACTCGCGGTCCTCCGCCTTGGGCGTCGGCCCCCTGCCCTCGAGGCCCTGACGGCTGCGCCCGCCACTGCCCGCGGGTTTCTTGGTTGTCTTGCGCACCGCGCCGCGTCGGTTGGAGCTTCCGTTCCCGGCCATCACGCCTCCCCTGTCAGCGACCATCGCGCGCCGTCGCGACCGTCCTCGACGGTGATGCCGGCACCGGTGAGCCGGTCGCGGATCGCGTCCGCGGTGGCGAAGTCCTTGTCGGCGCGGGCGGCTGCCCGTGCCGCGAGCTCCGAGTCGACGAGCGTGCCGAGCGCCCTGGCGGCGCGATCGTCGCCGCCGCCGGTACGCCACTGCACGGACGCCGGGTCGAGGCCCAGCACGTCGAGCATCGCACGCACCGCGACCAGCGCCGTACGCGTCGCCTCGTCGTCCCCGCGGGCGAGCGCCGTGTTGCCGGCCCGGAGCACCTCGTGGACCACCGCCAGGGCGGCCGGCACGTTGAGGTCGTCGTCGAGCGCGGCGGCGAAGTCCGCCGGCAGGTCGACCTCGGCGACCTCGTCGTCGCCGACCTGCCCGACCCGCTCGGCGGCGCGTGCGACGAAGCCGGCCAACCGGTCCCAGGTCGCGCCGGCCTCGAGCAGCGTGTCGTCGGTCCACTCCAGCATCGACCGGTACTGGACCGCCGTCAGGGCGTACCGCACCACGGCGGCCGGCGTGCGCTCGAGCACCGACGAGACGAGCAGGCTGTTGCCCAGCGACTTGCTCATCTTGGTGCCGCCCTGGGTCACCCAGCCGTTGTGCAGCCAGTACCGGGCGAAGCCGTACCCCGCGGCGCGCGACTGCGCCTGCTCGTTCTCGTGGTGCGGGAACCGCAGGTCGAGCCCGCCGCCGTGGATGTCGAAGGTGTCGCCGAGGTAGCGACGGCTCATCGCGGAGCACTCGAGGTGCCAGCCGGGCCGGCCGCGACCGAACGGCGTGTCCCAGGCGGCGGTAGCCGGCTCGCCGGGCTTGGCCGACTTCCACAGCGCGAAGTCGTGCGGGTCGTGCTTGGCGGGGTTCTCGTCGGGCGTGTCCGCCATGTCGTCGAGGCGTTGGTGCGTCAGCTCCCCGTAGGCCGGGTAGGAGCGCACGTCGAAGTACACGTCGCCGGCGCCGGCCTGGTAGGCGTGACCGGTGTCGACCAGCCTGCGCATCAGCTCGACCATGTCCGGCACGTGCCCGGTGGCCCGGGGCTCGTAGTCGGGCAGGAGCACGCCCAGCGCGTCGTAGGCCACGGTGAACGCGCGCTCGTTGGCCAGCGCGAACGCCCACCACGGCCGGTCGGACTGCGCCGCCTTGGCGAGGATCTTGTCGTCGATGTCGGTGACGTTGCGGACCAGCGTCACCAGGTGCCCGGTGCGGCGCAGCCAGCGCACCAGGACGTCGAACGCGACCGCGGACCGGATGTGCCCGACGTGCGGCGGCGCCTGGACCGTCGCCCCGCACAGGTAGATGCCGACCCGGCCCGGCACCAGCGGGACGAAGTCGCGCACGGTGCGCGTGGCGGAGTCGAAGAGCCGGAGGGTCACGCGGGCAAGGCTACCGGGACGGCCGCAGCACACCTCCGGCGCCCGCGCCCGGCGCCCGGAGCACCCCGGTGACCAGCGGCACCGCGAGCACGAGCACGGCCGGCACGAGGAACCCGAGCCGCAGGGTGGCGACCGTGCCGACCGCCCCGACCACCACCGCGCCGAGCACCACGCCGACGTAGTTGAAGTAGTTGAGCCGCGCGACGACGAGGTCCGCCGCCCCTGGCGCCACGTCGCCTGCCGCGGAGAACGCCAGCGGCGGCACCACCGCCAGGACGCCGGTCACCGCGAACGCCGGCACGGCCATCCAGGGCGTGCGGGCTGCGACGATGCCGGCCATCGCGACCGCCCCGAGCAGGCCGGCCGTCCGGACCACCGCCGCCCGGCCCCAGCGCTGCACGGCACGGTCGCCCAGCACGCGTGTCACCAGGCCCGCGCCCAGGTACGCGGCGTACCCGAGGGGGCGTACCGACCCGGCAGCGCGCAGGTCGTCGAGGAACAGGGCGCTCCACGAGGACACCGCCGAGTCGGCGATGTAGTAGGCGACCACGCAGACCCCCAGCAGCAGCACCGGACGCCACGGGACGGTCCGCCCGACCGGCTCGGCCACCGAAGCGGTCGCCGCCGGCCCCCGCCAGCCCCAGCGCACGACGAGCAGCGCGGCCGCCACGGCGACCGGGACCCCGAGCAGCAGCACCGCGATCACCGGACGCTCCGGCCAGTGGCCGGAGGTGACCGCAACGAGCAGGGCGCCGACGATGCCCGCCGCCGAGAACGCGCCGTGGAACGAGGCGAGCAGCGACCGCCCGTACACCCGCTGCACCGCGACGGCCTGCATGTTGCCGCCGGCGTCGACCAGGCCCAGGCCCAGGCCGTAGCAGAGGAAGCCGCCGATGGCCGGCGCGAACCCGGACGCGGAGGAGACCCAGGCGAGGGCGAGGACGAGCATCGTCAGACCCAGCGTCAGCGCGCCGCGCGAGCCGCCCGAGCCCCGGGCGGTCCGGTCGGCGAGCACCGTGCCGAGGGCGGCCATCACGCAGACCAGGAGGATGACGACCGTGATCGCGCCCGTGCCGACGGAGAACCGCTCCTCGAGCGTCGGCAGGCTGGTCAGCACCAGCGCGTAAGCCAGGCCTTGCGCGGCGAACCCGGCCGACGTCGACCCCCGGGCGCGACGAGCGACCCGGGCGGCGGTGCTGCCGAGGGCGCCCGGAGCGGTCACGCCGTCGGGTCGCCGGGGGCGGGCGGCTGGGACGGTCCGCCGTCCTCGCCGAGCGGCCGCACGTGGGCGGTCAGGAACTCTGCGAACACGCCGAGCGTCTCGCGCGCGGCGCGGTCGTCACCGTCCGCGAGCCAGGCGAGCACCACGCCGTCGGTCATCATGACGACGAGCCGGGCCATCACGGCCAGCGGCAGCGTCCACTCGATGTCGGCGGCGCGCGCCATCATCTCGAGGAACTGTCGAGCGGCCTCGTGGCTGACCAGGTACTGGTTCACCGAGACCTGCCGCACCTCCGGATGACGCATCGAGAAGGTGGTCAGCTCGTAGCTGAGCAGCTGGGAGCCGCGGGTGGCGCTGATCCCGGTCCAGAGCAGGTCCAGCGCATGCTCGACGATCGTCGCGGGGTCGGCGTGGGCAGGCATCTCGAGCAGGCTCTGGCCGAGGTTCTGGCGGGTGATCTGGTACGCCATGGCGTCCAGCAGCGCGTCCTTGTCCTGGAAGCAGTAGTGCACGACGCCCAGGGAGACCCCAGCCTCGGCGGCGACCGCGCGCACCGTGGCGGCGTCGATGCCGTCCCGGCTGGCGACGGTGATCGCGGCCTCGACCAGCTGTTCGCGGCGCTCAGCGACCGGCAGCCGCTTCATCTGTGCCCTCCCCTCGCGGTGCCCCCCGGCCGGCACGCTGGAGTCATCACAAACCCCCCTGTGACGCAAGTCAAGTCCGGCTGTCACTTGACCTGGACAGATGCCCAAGTGAGGGCGTCGAGGCGACCGCGACGGGCAGCGGATCAGGGCGTCGAGGCGACCGCGACGGCGACCAGCCGCCGGGCCGACGCAGGCAGCGGGGTGCCGTCGTGCCAGACCACACGCAGCCGGCGGGACAGGTCCAGTCCGGCCACCGGCACACGCAGCAACGTGCCGCGCGCGAGGTCGTCGGCCACCGCCAGCGCCGACACCACTGCGACCGCCCCACCGTGCAGCACGGCGGACGTCACGGCCGCCGTGGAGCCGACCGCCGGCAGGTGGTCGGGCAGCCGTTCCCCGGCTCGGAGCGCCCTCGTCCTGGGCTGACCAGCCGGCCCGGCACCGGGCTCAGCGCACCACGGACCGCCCCGTGGCGTGGCTGGTCGAGCCGACAGCGATCAGACCGCCGACCGCCGCGACCGCAACCAGCGTCCACAGGGCGAGGGTCGCGCCACCCCCGGTCCCGCCCACGTGCAGCGAGAAGGCGACGACCGCCACCCCGAGCGCCGTGCCCAGACCGCGCGCCATGTTGACCAGGCCGCCGCCGCTCGCCGACGCGCGCGGCGGGACGGAGCCCATGATGACGGCGTTGTTCGCCGGCACGAACACCCCGAGCCCCAGGCCGACCAGGACCAGCAGCGGCCCCGCGACGCCCGGCGTCCGGGGCGTCACGGCGAGCGCGACGCATCCGACGACGACCACCCCGGTGCCGATCACGCTCAGCGCGCGGTGCCCGAGCCGGCGCGGCAGCAGCCGACCCGCGCCCACCGCCGCCAGGCCGAACCCGAACGGCAGGCAGGTCAGCACGAGACCGGTCGCCCCGCGGGTGCCGAGCACCTGCGGATACAGAGCCAGCGGCCCGAACAGGACCAGGTAGCCGGCCAGCGCCCCGACCAGGCCCCAGGAGACCGCCCGCGGCCGGAGCAGCCCGAGGTCCACCAGCGGGCTGGCGGTGCGCCGCTCCCAGGCGACGAACCCCACCCCGCCCAGCACGGCGACGACGACCAGCGCGGCCGCCACCCAGGCCGGCACGGCGAGCCCCGACACCGCCGACAGCGCGAGCAGCAACGCCGTCGAGGCGACGAACAGCAGCGCCAGGCCGACCCCGTCGAACCGGCCGAGCGGCGTGCGTTCGCGGGTGCGCGGCAGCAGGTACCGGCCGGCGAGCCAGGCGACGACCCCGACGGGGGTGTTGACCAGGAACACCCAGCGCCAGCCCACCGTGCTGACCAGCAGGGCACCGATGGCGGGGCCGAGTGCCAGGCCGAGCGCCTGCGCCCCGGCCTGCACCCCGAGCGCGGTGCGCATCTGCGCCCGGGGCACGGCCCCGACGACCAGCGCGACGCTGTTGGACTGCAGCATCGCCGCACCGGCCGCCTGCACCACCCGGAACCCGACCAGCCAGCCGAGTCCCGGGGCGAGCCCGCAGGCCACGGAGGCCACCGTGAACAGGGCGAAGCCCCACAGGTACATCCGCTTGCGACCGGCGGCGTCGGCCACCCGGCCGGCCGCGGCGAGCAACCCGATCAGTGCGAGCAGGTACGCCAGCGACACCCATTCGACCGCGGCGAGCGGCAGCCCGAACTCGGTCTGGAGCGCGGGGAACACGAGGGTGACGATGCTCGCGTCCAGCTGGCCCATGAAGGCGCCGAAGCAGACCGTCGCGACGACGAACCAGCCGGCGTTCTGGTGGTTGCGCACCGCGACGGGTCGCGGCCGTTCGCCGCGCAGGGCGGTCCGGTCGCCCACGGATTCATTCTGTCCCAGAACTGCTGGAACGCGAACCCGGGTGCGTCGCGCCCGGGTCGGTTACCGGGAGAACAACTTGGACAGGAAGCCGGTCGAGGACGACTGCTCGTCCTCCTGGTGGCCGGGGCACCACTGGGCGTCGGGGACCGCCCGGCGCACGGAGTCGATGTGCTGGCCGCAGCCGGCCCAGGTGGTCTTGCCGCAGACATGGCACTTCACGGGGTAGCACATGGTTCGCTCTCTCGTCCTTCGGGTGAGGGTGGGTGTTGCGCTCTCAGGCGAGCATGAGGAAGAGCTTCTGCAGCTCCTCCGGGGTCAGGCCGTTCTCCGCATCGGCGGCGGCGTTGGGGTCCGCGAGGCAGTCCTTCATCGCGCTGGACACGATCGCGAAGCCGGCCTTGTGCAGCGCGCTGGAGACCGCGGCGAGCTGCGTGACAACCTCGCGGCACGACCCGTCGTTCTCCACCGCGGCGATGACCGCGGTGAGCTGGCCGCTGGCGCGGCGCAGCCGGTTGACGATCTTGCGCTGCGCATCGGCCTCGGTGGTGGTCATCTGCGGCTCCCCTCTCGTGACGAGCGGCCGGACAGGTGGACGATGGCTCGGGCATCCGGGTAGCCGTGCTCGGTCCCGATCGCAGCGGGCGCGTGACGACCGGTGAACAGGGCCGTCGGGCACCACCCGGTGACCGCCCCGATCGCCAGGAAGGTCGCCGCGACCGCTGCCGGGACGGCGTACCACAACTGGTCCGCCGTCGCCCAGGCGATGCCCGCGGCGGCCAGGGACAGGACGCCGCGCACCGCGCGGTCGCGAGGCGTGACGGCGCAGGCCGCTCCGGGCCGGACGTCGTCAGACACGAGCGACCTCACGGACCGCTTCCCGCATCTCCAGGGCGGCGGTGAGCGTCTCGATGCCGCCGGACAGCGACGCCGAGTCGAACCCGTTCGCGGCCAGCACGCGGTGGGCGAGGTAGGACCGCCAGCCGGAGTGGCACATGACGCGGACCGGCCGGCCTGCTGCGGCCTGCCGGACCTCGTCGAGCCGCTCGCGCAGCTGCGTGTGCGGCACGTTGAGGGCACCGGTGAGGTGGCCCCGGGCGAACTCGGTCGCGGTGCGCACGTCGAGCACCAGGGCGTTCTCGAGGACCTGCTCCACGTCCTGCGGGTACCAGAGCACGAGGGTGCCGTCGATGACGTTGCTGCCGAGGAAGCCGACCATCGTCACCGGGTCCTTCGCGCTGCCGTACGGCGGGGCGTAGGCCAGGTCCAGGTCGACCAGGTCGGCGACGGTCATCCCGGCCCGGATCGCCGTGGCCAGCACGTCGATCCGCTTGTCGGCACCGTCCTCGCCGACCACCTGGGCCCCGAACACGCGCCCGTCCTGACCGATGTGGACCACCATGTGCAGCTGGCTCGTCCCCGGGAAGTACCCGGCATGCTGACCCGGGTGCAGGTGCAGCGTGTGGTAGGCGACCCCGGCGGCGTCCAGCGCCGCGCGGTTGGCCCCGGTCATCGCCGCAGTGAGGTCCCCGACGCGCACGATCGCCGTGCCCAGGGCCGGCGGGATCGGCCGTGCCGAGCCGGGCCGCAGGATGTCGTCCGCCACCAGGCGGCCGGCCCGGTTGGCCGGCCCGGCCAGTGGCACGGGTCGCACCACGCCGGTCACGGCGTCGACGCTCACCACGGCGTCCCCGACCGCCCAGACACCGGGCTGCGAGGTGCGGCCGTGCTCGTCGACGACGATCGCGCCGCGCTCGCAGGCCACGCCGGCGGCCTCGAACACCGCGGTGTCCGGCCGCACGCCGACGGAGAGCACCACCAGGTCTGCCGGGAGCCGGGTCCCGTCGCCGAGCACGACGACGTCCTGGTCCGCGCCCGGCTCGACCGCGACGGCGGCCACCCCGGTGCGCACCTCGATGCCCAGGCGCCGCAGCGCATGCGTCGCGTACCACGCGAGCTCGGGCTCCAGGGGCGGCAGCACGTGCTCGGCGAGCTCGACCAACGTGACGGACAGGCCGGCCTGCGCCAGCGCCTCGGCGGCCTCGACGCCGATGAAGCCGGCGCCGAGCACGACCGCCTGGCCGGCCCCGTCCTCGACGAGCTCGCGCAGGGCGAGCGCGTCATCGACGGTGCGCAACGTGTGGACGCGGGTGGAGGAGTCGAGGCCCGGGATCGGCGGGCGCATCGCCTTCGCCCCCGGTGCCAGAACCAGCGCGTCGTAGCCGAGCTGGTACGTCCCGTCCGACGAGCGCACGGTCACCGTGCGGGCGGCGGGGTCGAGGCCGATGGCCTCGTGGCCCGGCCGCGCGTCCAGGTCGAGCGCGGCGCGCAACGACGCGGGCGTCTGCACCAGCAGCTGGTCGCGGTCCGTGATCTCGCCGCCGACGTAGTACGGCAGCCCGCAGTTGGCGAACGACACGTACGGTCCACGCTCGAGGACGACGATCTCCGCGGTCTCGTCGAGCCGTCGGGCGCGCGCCGCGGCGCTCATCCCGCCGGCCACGCCGCCGACGACGACGAGCCTCATCGGGCCACCTCCGCACCCTGCGCCGCGTCTCGTTCCCGGTCCAGCTCGGCCCGCACCTTGTCCATGTCGAGCGCCCGCACTGCCTCGATCAGCTCGTCCAGCGCGGGTGCGGGCAGCGCACCGGGCTGGGCGAAGACCACGACCCCGCCACGGAAGGCGACCAGGGTCGGGATCGAGGTGATCCCGAACACACCGGCCAGCTGCTGCTGCGCCTCGGTGTCCACCTTGCCGAAGACGATCTGCGGGTTCGCCGTGGAGGCGCGCTCGAACACCGGGGCGAACATCCGGCACGGGCCGCACCAGGCTGCCCAGAAGTCGAGCAGCACGATGTCGTTGTCGCGCACCGTGGCCGGCAGGTTCTCCAGCGTGATCTCGCGTGTAGTCATGGGATAACTATACCCCCGGGGGTTTATTGGAGAGAGGACGAGGTCAGTGCGAGAGGCTCGCGCGGAAGGCGGCGCCGCGCAGCGGCCGGCCGGCCAGGGGCGCCAGCAGGCACACGTCCAGGGCCCCGACCAGGACGAACACGAGGCCGACGACGGCGAGCAGCCACCACAGGCCGCCGAGGACGATGGCGAGGGCGATCAGGACCGCGCCGACGATCGCGCGCGCCCAACGGCCGGCGGGAGTGCTGAAGAAGGTGATGACGGGCAACATGGTGACCTCCGAGGCTCAGGTGCGGGACTGCGGGCTAGTGGGTGACGACGGCCAGGCCGGTCGTCGCGGCGGCAGCGTCGATGCTGCCGAGGTTGGTGAGGTGGCCGAAGCCCATCGCGGACATCTGCGCGACGGCCTGGCCGGCCCGGCTGCCGGAGTGGCAGTACAGGAGGTACTGCACGTTCCGGTCCAGCCCACCGACCTGGGCCGCGAACGTGGGGGCCTCGACGTCGATGTTGACCGCGCCGGCGAGGTGCCCGGCCGCGTACTCCGCGGGCGTGCGCACGTCGACCACGACCGCACCCGCCGACACCCCGGTCGGGTGCTGCGAGGAGCAGGCCCCCAGGCCGACGACGGCAGCGAGCGCCACCACGACCGCCACCATCATCTTCACGGTGCGACTCATCGCGTCCTCTCCGAGCTCCGGCGGGATACCCCTAGGGGTATAGGAGGAGGATACACATACCCCCACCCGTATTGGCAAATGCCGCCCTGACCGGGATCAGAGCGGGATGACCAGCGCGGTGGCGATCGCCGCGACACCCTCGCCCCGGCCGGTCAGGCCAAGGCCGTCACTCGTCGTCGCCGCGACCGAGACCGGGGCGCCGGCAGCCGCCGAGAGCACCGCCTCGGCCTCCGCCCGGCGGGTGCCGATCCGCGGCCGGGCCGCGATCACCTGCACCGCGACGTTGCCCACCTCGAAACCCGCCGCGCGCACCCGCCGCGCGACCTCGGCGAGCACCGCCGTCCCGGAGGCACCCGCCCAGACCGGGTCGGACGTGCCGATCTGCGAGCCGAGGTCACCCAGGCCGGCTGCCGACAGCAGCGCGTCGGCCGCGGCGTGCGCGGCGGCGTCGCCGTCCGAGTGCCCGGCCAGCGGCCGCTCCCCCGGCCAGTCGAGCCCGGCGAGGTGGAGCACGGCACCGGCGGACGGCGACGGGTCGTAACCGTGCACGTCCACCCCGACGCCGGTGCGCACGACGCTCATCGCGGGACCCCCCGGGGCTGCGGCAACCGCCAGGTCGGCCGCCGTGGTGATCTTGCCCGCGCGCTCGTCGCCGGGCACCACCCAGACCGGCACGCCGCCGGCCTCGACCAGCCCGGCGTCGTCGGAGGCCGCGGTCGCCTCGTCGTGCGCCCCGGCCGCGGCCGCGGCGTGGGCGGCGACCAGGACGTCCCGGGCGAAGCCCTGCGGCGTCTGCACCGCACGCAGCGGACCCCGGGGCACGGTCTCCAGCACGGGTTCCCCGGTGCCGTCACCCGGACCGACGCGCTTGACGGTGTCCGTCACCGGCAGTGCCGGGACCACCGCCGGATGGCCGGCCCGGACCGCGGCGACCACGCGACGAACGAGCTCGACCGGGGCGAACGGGCGCGCCGCGTCGTGCACCAGGACCACGTCGACATCGTCGGGCAGCGCCGCCAGGCCCGCCGCGACGGAAGCCTGACGGGCCGCACCACCCGGCACGACCCTGGGGTGGCCGGTCAGCCCGGCGAGCAGCTCGCGTGCCTGCGCCACCCGGTCCGGCGGCACGACGACGACCAGCGACGACACCTCGTCGCAGGCGAGCAGCCCCTGCGCGGCGTGCACCACGAGAGGGACGCCGTCGACCAGCGCGAAGGCCTTGGGCACCGGTTGCCCGAGCCGGACCCCGCTCCCGGCGGCGACCAGGACCGCGCCGACCGTCATGGCCGTCAGCTCGTCGGGATCGTCAGGAGGCGAGGACCTCGTCGAGCAGCGCCTCGGCCTGGTCCTCTTCGGTGTGCTCGGCCAGTGCCAGCTCGGAGACGAGGATGTGCCGCGCCTTGGCCAGCATGCGCTTCTCACCCGCGGACAGGCCGCGGTCGGCGTCCCGGCGGGACAGGTCGCGGACCACCTCGGCGACCTTGATGACGTCGCCGGACGCCAGCTTCTCCAGGTTCGCCTTGAACCGGCGCGACCAGTTGGTCGGCTCCTCGGTGTACGGGGCGCGGAGCACCTCGAACACCCGGTCCAGGCCCTCCTGGCCGACGACGTCGCGGACGCCCACGAGGTCGACGTTCTCCGCCGGCACCTCGATCGTCAGGTCTCCCTGCGCGACGCGAAGCTTGAGGTAGACCTTGTCCTCACCGCGAATGGTCCTGGTCTTGATCTCTTCGATCAACGCTGCACCGTGGTGCGGGTAGACGACGGTCTCCCCAACAGTGAAAGTCATCTGGCGGATTCCCCTTCCAGGCCCCGTCCAGGGTAGCACGGCCCCGCGGCCCCCTCTCGGCCGGGTCGACCGTCCGCGCAGGTCAGGTGGCATGGCTAGGACCTGCCCAGCGACCTGGCCGGGCCCCGGTACGCTGGTCGCACCCGCGACCAAGGTCCTAGGAGGGCTTCGTGACTGGTTCCCCGGTGCGCCGGCCGCTCGCCGCGGCCGCGCTCGTGCTGGCTCTCGCCGGCTGCTCGGCGACCAACCCGATCCAGACCGATCATCCCTACCCACCTGCCGACGGTGTCCTGGTGCAGGTCGGCGACGTGCGAGCCGAGAACCTGCTGGTGGTGAGCACCGCCGCCGGCGCGCCCGGAGCACTGTCCGGGGCGCTGGTCAACGACGGGGGCGTCACGACGGACGTGACGATCTCGGTAGGAAGCTGGTCGACCAAGATCGCGATCCCGGCCCAATCGTCCGTGCTCATCGGCACCGGCAGCTCCATCGGCGAGAAGGTCCCCGTCCCGACCGTCACCGCGCCCCCGGGCGCGCTGCTCGACGTGCTGCTGTCGACGCCGGCCGGAGGCACCGTGCACGTCCAGGTGCCCGTGCTCAACGGCGCCAACCCGCAGTACACGGCCGTCCTCGGCGGCTGACCCCCCTGCGGTCGGCCGCTCGCGCCGATCGGGCGCAACCGCCGGTCAGCCGAAGCGGCCGGAGATGTAGTCCTCGGTCTGCTTGTCGTGCGGCGTGGAGAAGATCGTCGCGGTGTCGTCGATCTCGATCAGCCGGCCGGGCTTGCCCGTCGACTCCAGGTTGAAGAACCCGGTGCGGTCGGACACCCGGGCCGCCTGCTGCATGTTGTGGGTGACGATGACGATCGTGTAGCTGGCCTTCAGCTCGGCGATGAGGTCCTCGATCGCCAGCGTGGAGATCGGGTCGAGGGCCGAGCACGGCTCGTCCATCAGGAGCACCTGCGGCCGGACCGCGATCGCCCGGGCGATGCACAGGCGCTGCTGCTGGCCGCCGGACAGGCCGGAGCCCGGTCGGTGCAGGCGGTCCTTGACCTCCTTCCACAGGTTCGCGGCGGTCAGGGCCTGCTCGACCAGGTCGGCGGCCTCGGACTTCGGCAGCCGCTTGTTGTTCAGCCGGACGCCGGCCAGGACGTTCTCC
This sequence comes from uncultured Actinomycetota bacterium, assembly GCA_963769855.1. Taxonomy (GTDB): domain Bacteria; phylum Actinomycetota; class Actinomycetes; order Actinomycetales; family Cellulomonadaceae; genus Cellulomonas. The sequence continues at coordinate 75,247 of CAVYNN010000008.1, read as the reverse complement.
GCGATCGACATCGTCGGGAACGGGTTGGGCCGCTGGAAGACCATGCCGATCTGGCGGCGGACCGCGACCGGGTCGACCCCTGGCCCGTACAGGTCCACGCCGTCCATCGCCACGGTGCCCTCGACTCGGGCGCCCGGGATCACCTCGTGCATCCGGTTGACCGAGCGCAGGAAGCTCGACTTGCCGCAGCCCGACGGTCCGATCAGGGCGGTGACCGATCGGGGCTCGATCGACATCGTCACACCGGCCACGGCGAGGAAGTCGCCGTAGTAGATGTTGAGGTCCTTGGCATCGATGCGCTGTGCCACGTGGGTCTCGCTCTCTGCTCTCTTCGGGTCTCGGCGCTGCTCAGCGCACCTTCGGCGCGAACAGCCGGGTCACCAGGCGACCCACCAGGTTGAGGATGACGACGATCAGCAGCAGGGTCAGCGCCGCGGCCCAGGCCCGGTCGAGGTTGATCGACACGAGGCAGTCGGTGGCGTGCGGGGCGCACCGGGCCGGGCCCTGGTGGTACTGGTCGTAGATGAACACGGGCAGCGTCATCATCCGCCCGCTGAACAGGTTGAAGTTGATCGAGGCCGTCGTGCCGACGGCGATCAGGAGCGGCGCGGTCTCGCCGATGACGCGGGCGATCGCGAGCAGCACGCCGGTCGTCAGGCCCGCGACCGCGGTCCGCAGCACGACCTTGACGATCGTCAGGTACTTCGGCACCCCGAGGGCGTAGGCAGCCTCGCGCAGCTCGTTCGGCACCAGCCGCAGCATCTCCTCGCTCGACCGCACGACGACCGGGGTCATCAGCAGCGCCAGCGCCACCGAGCCCATGACGCCGAGGCGAACGCCCGGTCCGAAGAAGATGGCGAACAGCGCGAACGCGAACAGGCCCGCGACGATCGACGGGATGCCGGTCATGACGTCGACGAAGAACGTCACCGCGCGGGCCAGGTGGCCCTTGCCGTACTCGACCAGGTAGATCGCGGCGAACAGGCCGACCGGGACCGCGATCACCGCGGCGCCGAGCGTGATGAACAGCGTCCCGACGATGGCGTGGTAGGCGCCGCCCGCATCCATGCCGCCCGAGATGTTGCGCATCGAGTGCAGCAGGAAGTACCCGTTGAACTTCGTCATGCCGTTGCGCAGCACGGTCCACAGCAGGGACAGCAGCGGGGTCATCGCCAGCAGGAAGGCGAACCAGACCAGGCCGGTCATCAGCCGGTCCTTGCGCCGGCGGCCCCGGTCGACCGACGCGAGCAGGTCGCGCATCGACGACTCCGACCCGACGACGGGCGAGATCGCCGCCGGCGAGCTGGCCGGGCTGTTGGCGCGCATCAGTTCGCTCCGGAGAAGTCACGGCGGCGCGACACGATCCAGCGCGCCATCATGTTGACCACCATGGTGATGACGAACAGCGCCAGGCCGGTCGCGATGAGGGTGTTGACCGCCAGGCCGCTCGAGTCGGGGAACTTCGCGGCGATGTTCGCGGCGATCGTCTGCAGCACACCGGAGTCGAAGATCTGGAACGAGATCCCGGCGCCGGTCGACGTCGACAGGACCATGAGCACCGCCATCGTCTCGCCCAGCGCCCGGCCCAGGCCGAGCATCGCGGCCGAGATCACGCCCGAACGGCCGAACGGGAGCACCGCGGTGCGGATCACCTCCCACCGGGTCGCCCCCAGCGCCAGCGCTGCCTCCTCGTGCAGGCGAGGCGTCTGCTTGAACACCTCGCGCGAGACCGCGGTGATGATCGGCAGGATCATGATCGCCAGCACCAGCGCGGTGGTCGCCATCGAGCGCCCGGTCGTGGTGGCCGCCACCGTGACCCCCGGGATGGCGCTCAGCGCGTCGGCCACCCCCTGCCACAGCGGGGCGATCCGCGGCGCCAGGAGCTGAGCGCCCCACAGGCCGAAGACCACCGAGGGGATCGCCGCCAGCAGGTCGATGAGGAAGCTGACCGCTCCGGCGATCCGCCGGGGGGCGTAGTGCGAGACGAACAGGGCGATGCCCACGGCCACCGGTGTGGCGATCAGCAGCGCGAGCGCCGCTGCGACGAGGGTGCCGAAGATCAGCGGGCCGATGTACCCGGCCAGGTTGGTGACGCCGGCCGGCAGGTTGCCCTCGCTCTGCAGCCGCGCGTCCGACGCCGTGAAGGCGGCCCAACCCTGCACCAGCAGGAAGATCGCGACGGCGGCCAGGACCAGGAGCAGCAGCACGCCGGCGCCGGTGGCCGCCCAGCGGAACAGCCGTGCCATGCCGCGCTCGGCGGTGCCGCGTCGGCGGGACGGCCGCCGCGCGTCCGACCCTGCGCGGGGTGGTGGCGAGGCATCGAGCGTGGAGGCACTCACGTGAAGAACCTTCTCATCCTTCTTCGACGGCGTGACCGGGGACGTCGCTGCCGGTGGCAGGGTACCCACGCGAGGGGCCTCCCCTGCCACCGGCAGGTCCGCAGTCAGGAAGGCGGCTGGGTCAGCCGACCTTGATCGCGGCCACGGCGGTCGCCGCCTTCTGGGCCAGGGTGCCGGTCATCGGCGCCGAGCCCGCGGCCTGCGCGCCGGCCTGCTGGCCGGCGTCGGACACGATGTACCCCAGGAACGACTTGACGAAGTTGCCCTTCGCCGCGTCGGTGTAGTCGGAGCACGCGATGCCGTAGGACACCATGAGGAGCGGGTAGTCGCCCGGCGTGGCGGCCGTGCGGTTGATGTCCACCACGACGTCGTTCGCCGGGCGGCCGGCGGCCAGCGGCGAGGCGCTGACGACCGCCGCGGCACCCTGCGCCGACGGCTTGTTCCACTCGGAGCCGACCTTGATCTTGGCGACGCCGACACCTTGCTGCGGCACGGCCGAGTCGTCGAGGTAGGCGATGGACCCCTGCGTGCTCGTCACGACGCCGGCCACACCAGAGTTGCCCTGCGCCGAGTCACCGCCGTTGAGCGGCCACGCGTCGTTCGCGGCGTTCGTCCAGACGGCCGGCACCGTCTTGTTGAGGTAGTCGGTGAAGTTGTGCGTCGTGCCGGACTTGTCCGAGCGGTGCACCGTCGCGATCTTGGTCGACGGCAGCGTCACGCCCGGGTTGTCGGCGGCGATCGCGGGGTCGTTCCAGGTGGTGATCGCACCGGTGAAGATCTTGGCGATCGTCGCCGGCGCGAGGTTGAGGGACGTCACGCCCTGCAGGTTGAAGGCCACCGCGATCGGCGAGACGTACACCGGGATGTCCCACGCGCCGTTGGTGCCGCAGACCTTCTGCGACTGGGTCAGCTCGTCCGTGCTCATCGCGGCGTCGGAGCCCGCCCAGGCCACACCGCCGGCGAGGAACTGCTGGCGCCCGGCGCCCGACCCGGCCGGGTCGTAGTTGATCGTCAGGCCGGAGTTCGAGCCCTGGAAGGCCGCGATCCACGCCTGCATCGCCTGCTGCTGGGCCGACGAGCCGGCACCCGAGAACGTGCCCGAGATCGGCGCGGCCGCCGAGGTCATCGCGGCGGAGGCAGAGGTCGGCGCATCCGAGGCCGGCGCCGACGACGACGTCCCGCCGGTGTTGTTGTCCGAGCCACAAGCGGCCAGCGCAAGCGCGGCCAGCCCGGCCAGCATGGCGGCGCCCACTGCGTGCGTTCGCTTCACTGTCTTCCCATCCTGTCGTCGTCGCGCCTGGTGCGGCGCTGTCGGGTTGACAGTAGGAAAGCCAGGTGACCGGTCCGCCCGCGCCGGGTGAACCCCAGGTGAACGGTGGACGACGAGTGGGCCGCCCAGGTCACGAAACGACAGCGCGGCCAGGCGACGGGCTCAGTCCGCCGAGAGCTTGTAGCCCAGGCCACGGACGGTCGTCAGCAGCGTCGGGCCTGCCGGGTCGTCCTCGATCTTGGCGCGCAGACGCTTGACGTGGACGTCGAGCGTCTTGGTGTCACCGACGTAGTCCGAGCCCCAGATCCGGTCGATCAGCTGTCCGCGGGTGAGCACCCGGCCAGGGTTGCGGAGCAGCAGCTCGAGCAGCTCGAACTCCTTGAGCGGGAACCCCACCTGCTCGCCGTGCACCCGCACGACGTGCCGGTCGACGTCCATCTCGACCGGACCGAGCACCAGCACGTCGCCGTCGTCGACCCCGTCGGGCAGCCGGGCGGCCTCCCCACGGCGCAGCACGGCGCGGATCCGGGCGAGCAGCTCGCGCGAGGAGTACGGCTTGGTGACGTAGTCGTCGGCACCGAGCTCGAGACCGACGACCTTGTCGATCTCCCCGTCCTTCGCGGTGAGCATGATGATCGGCACCGCCGAGACGGCCCGCAGCCGGCGGCACACCTCGGTCCCGGGCAGGCCGGGCAGCATGAGGTCGAGCAGGACGAGGTCGGCGCCGTCCTCGTCGAACCGGACCAGGGCGTCCGGGCCGGTCGCCGCGGTCGAGACGTCGTACCCCTCCTTGTCGAGCAGGTACGCCAGGGGCTCGCGGTAGGACTCCTCGTCCTCGACGAGCAGGATGCGGGTCACACGGTGCTCCTTCGGGCACGGGGGCCGGCGCCGGATCCGGACGGCCGGGGGGCGGTGGCGGGCGCCGGCGTGGGGTCGCCGGCCGGCTGGACGGCGAGCTGGTCGGCCTTGGGCAGCCGGAGGGTGAACGTCGAGCCGCGGCCGGGCTGGGACCAGACCGTGACCTCGCCGCCGTGGTCCTGCGCGACGTGCTTGACGATCGACAGGCCGAGCCCAGTGCCGCCGGTGTCGCGCGATCGAGCCGGGTCGACCCGGTAGAACCGTTCGAAGATCCGGTCCTGATCGCCGGCCGCGATCCCGATCCCGGAGTCGACCACAGCGATCTCGACGAGGTCCCCGCGGTCCCGCACGCCGACGCCGACCCGGGTCGCCTCCGGCGAGTAGGCAACGGCGTTGTCCAGCAGGTTGCGCACCGCCGTGACCAGCAGGTTCCGGTCCCCGAACACCTTCAGGCCGGTGCTGCCGCCGACGTCGATGGTCGCCTTGCGGGCGTGCGCCGTGGTCTGGGCCCGGTCGGCCGCCTCGGCGAGCACCGAGTCGACGTCGACCACCTGCATCGACTCGAGCGTGCTGGCGGCCTGCAGCCGGGACAGCTCGATGATCTCCTGGACCAGCTGGCTCAGCCGGCTGGCCTCCGCCTGCATCCGGGCCGCGAACCGGCGCACCGCGGGCGGGTCGTCGGCCGCGTCCTGGACCGTCTCGGCGAGCAGGGACAGCGCACCGACCGGCGTCTTGAGCTCGTGCGAGATGTTGACGACGAAGTCGCGCCGCATGGTCTCGACCTTCCGGGCGCTGGTCACGTCCTCGGCCAGCACCAGCAGGTGCTGCGGCGTGGCCTGCGCCACCCGGACCTGCAGCAGCATCGTGCCCTGGCCGACCGGGCCGCGCGGCAGGTCCAGCTCCGCGTCGACGATCACGCCGTCCCGACGCACCTGCGCCACCATGTCCCGGATCGCGGCATGGACCAGCCGGCCGTCGCGGACCAGGCCGAGCGCCAACGCCGGCGGGCTGGCCCGGACCACGCGATCCTCCTGGTCCAGGACGACCGCGGCCGAGCGGAGCACGGCGAGCGCGCGGACGAGGCCGTCGTCGAGCTCCGGCGCAGGTCGCCCGGGCACGGTGCGCTGGGTCAGCTCGCTCCACCGGAACGCGACCGTCGCGGCAACGCCGACCAGCAGGCCGATCAGGCCGCCGATGAGTCCGCTCACGCCCTCCACGCGACCACAGTAGGACGCGTGACCACCGGCTTCGCCCGGCGCGGGCAGGCGTGCCGGGCGCGCCGTTCAGTGTTCACCGCGCGTGGTCCTACCGTTCACCTGAGGGTGGGACTCTGACCAGGTTCACCATGACGAAAGAGGACGTGCATGCGCGAGATCTTCGACGCCGAGCTCAAGGCAGTCGGCGACGACCTTGAGGCGATGGCGCGCCGCGTCGAGCACGCGATCACCTCCGCCGGGCAGGCGCTCGCCACGAGCGACCTCGCGCTCGCCGAGGAGGTGATCGCCGACGACCTCGCGATCGACCAGCTGGAGCGCCAGCTCGACGAGCGGTGCATCCACCTGCTCGCCCAGCAGCAGCCGGTCGCCACCGACCTGCGCGTCGTCGTCTCCGCGTTGCGGATGGCCGGGACGCTGGAGCGGATGGGGGACCTGGCGCGGCACGTCGCCGAGATCGCCCGTGGCCGCTACCCGCGCCATGCCGTGCCGCCGGCGCTGACCGGCACGTTCACCGAGATGGACGCCGCCTCGCGGCGGCTCGCCCAGCGCATCGTCACGCTGCTGGACAGCCGCGACCTCAAGCTGGCCGAGCAGATCGAGACCGACGACGACCGGCTGGACGACCTGCACGCGGACACGTTCACCGCGATGCTCGGCGGCGGCTGGACCGCCACGCCGCAGCAGACGGTGGACGTCACGCTGCTCGGCCGGTTCTACGAACGGTTCGGCGACCATGGCGTGTCGATCGCCCGGCGGATCGTCTACCTCGTCACCGGCGACCTGTCCGCCGGTGAGCCGCTCCACCTGCACACCTGACGCCCCCCTTGCCCGGTTTCCCGACGTTCAGGGCGTGAATCGCGCCCGAGATGTCCGGGAACCGGGCCAGGGGCGGGGCTACTTGCCCTGGTTGGCGACGGCGGCGATCGACGCGGCGGCCGCGTCAGGGTCCAGGTAGGTGCCGCCGGGATTGGTCGGCTTCAGCGTGGTCTCGTCCAGCTGGTAGACGAGCGGGATGCCGGTCGGGATGTTGATCCCGGCGATCGTGGCGTCGTCGACGTCGTCGAGGTACTTGACGATGGCGCGGATCGAGTTGCCGTGCGCCGCGACCAGCACCGTATTGCCGGCGGTCAGGTCCGGCACGAGGTCCGAGTGCCAGTACGGCAGCGCCCGCTCCAGCACCTGCTTGAGCGCCTCGGCCCGAGGGATCGGCTCGCCGGCGTAGCGCGGGTCGCCGTCCTGGGAGAACTCGGAGCCCAGCTCGATGTCCGGCGGCGGCACGTCGTACGAGCGGCGCCAGAGCATGAACTGGTCGTCGCCGTACTCCTCACGGATCTGCTTCTTGTCCTTGCCCTGGAGCGCGCCGTAGTGCCGCTCGTTGAGCCGCCAGCTGCGCTTCACCGGGATCCAGAGCAGGTCGGCGACGTCGAGGGCGAGGTCGGCCGTGATGATCGCGCGGCGCAGCAACGAGGTGTGCACCACGTCCGGCACGACGCCGGCGTCCTTGAGGAGCCGGCCGCCGCGCTTGGCCTCGTCGACGCCCTTCTCCGACAGCGCCACGTCCACCCAGCCGGTGAACAGGTTCTTCGCGTTCCATTCGCTCTCGCCATGGCGGAGCAGCACGAGGGTGTAGGTCATGGCGCCATTGTCTCCCGACCGGACCGGGGCGCGGGGAGGACGACCGTCCCCCGGCAGCGGGACCGGCACCGCCACCCGCACCCGCACCCGCACCCGCACCCGTACCCGCACCCGCACCCGCACCCGCACCGAGGGAGGGTCAGCGGTCCCGGCGGCACTCCCCGGCCACCGCGTAGACCTTGAGCACCTGGTCGGCCGCAGCGTCCCAGCCGAACCGCTCCGCGGCCGGGCGCGCCGACCTCGACCAGGCGGCGCGCAGCTCGTCGTCCGCCAGCGCCTGGGCCAGCACCTCCGCCCACACGGCCGGGTCGTGGCCGGGCACCAGCCGGCCGGAGACGCCGTCGTCGACGATCGTCTTGAGGCCGCCGACCGCCGCCGCGACCACCGGCACGCCGCTGGCCTGAGCCTCCGCGGCGACCAACCCGAACGACTCGCTCCGGGACGGCATCGCGACCAGGTCGGCGGCGTGGTACCAGCGGACCAGGTCGGTGCGCGCGGCGGGCGGGTGCACGACGAGGTCGTCGGCGACGCCCAGGCACGCCGCGAGCGCGCGCAGGTCGCGCACGGCCGTCGGCCGCCCGGACGGCCCGCCCAGCACGACGAGCAGCGGGACCTCCTGACCGGTGGCGCGCAGCACGCCGAGGGCGCGCACCAGCACGTCGGGCGCCTTAAGCGGCTGCAGCCGGCCGGCGAACAGCACGATCCTGCGGTCGGCGGGCAGCCCGAGCGCAGCGCGCGCCTGGGCGCGCGCGCCGGGGGCGCCGGGACGGAACCGTTCGAGGTCGACGCCGGGCTCGACGACGTGCACGCGCGACGGGTCCGCGCCGTAGAGGTCGACCAGCTCACGCGCCTCGGCCGGCGTGCTGGCGACCAGGGCGTCCGCCGCTGCGACCACCTGGTCCTCGCCGTGCTCGCGGAGCGCCGGCTCGGCGCTGTCCCCCGGCGCCAGGGCCTGGTTCTTCACCCGGGCCAACGTGTGCGCCGTGTGCACCAGCGGGACACCCCAGCGGGCCGCGGCGGCGATGCCGACCTGCCCGGACAGCCAGTAGTGCGAGTGGACCACCTGGTACCACCCCGGGCGGCGGGCCGCCTGGGTGCGCAGCACGCCGGCCGTCATGCCGCAGAGCAGGCCGGGCAGCTCGCTCTTGTCCAGGCGTTCGAACGGGCCGGCGGGCACATGGTGCACCAGCACCGGAGGGGTGACCCCGGTCGGCACCTCGGCGGCGAGCAGCACCGCGCGCGCCTCGTCGCGGGTCAGGGTGCGGCCGTCCTCGTCGGTGCCGTCGAGGAGCTCGGTCTCGGGCTGCGCCGACGAGGTGGCTCGGGTGAAGATCTCGACCCGCGCGCCGCGGGCTGCCAGCGCACGCGACAGCTCGAGGACGTAGACGTTCATCCCGCCGGCGTCGCCTGTGCCGGGCTGGTCGAGCGGGGAGGTGTGCACCGACAGCATGGCGACGCGAGGAGCCTGCTGGGTGGTCACCCGTCCATTGTCACCGGTGGCCGGAGCTGACCCGTGCGGGGTTACCCGGGCGTGACGCAGGCCGCCGAGGGGACCGCCCGCGACGACACCACCGCGCCCGCGCGGTCGAGCACCGTCACGGCACCGGGGACCTGTTCCGCGACGACGGTCCACCCGCCGACCACAGCGAGGTGTCGCGGGACCGGCGTCGGCAGCGGCCGGTCCACCCGGTGGGTGACCAGCCCGTCGGCGTGCACCGTGAACCGGGCGAGCACCCCGGTCCCCCGCACGCCCACCACGAGCTCGCCGCCGTCGAGCGCCAGGTGCGACGGGGACGGCGCAGGGTCCGTCGCCCACTGCGCCCGCCGGTCGCCCGCGCCGCCGTGGGCCGGGCGCAGGTCCGGGCCGTCCGGTGGTACCGGGCCGAGCGCGGGCACGGTCTGGACCACCTCGCCGCTGTCGGTCGCCGCATCCCAGGCCAGGACGTGCACGCTGGCGTCCAGCTCGCCGGTCAGGTACCCGAAGACCCGGCCGGCCGCAGCCGGCAGCGGGTCGGCGGATCCTCGGAAGACGAGGTGGCGAGGCCCGGTCCCCGGCGGCAGCCTCGCCGCGATCCCGGCCGGTTCCCACCCGCCGGCCGTCCGCCGGTATCGGCGCACCTGGTCGGCCCCCAGGTCGACGACGAGCCCGTGGCCCCCCGGCGCGCGCACGACGAAGTGCGCGTGCGGACCGTCCTGACGGTCGGCGACCGGGCCTGATCCGGCGTGCCGCAGCACCTGCGGCTCGCCCGAGGTGAACGACCCGTCCTCGGCCAGGTCGAGCACTCCGAGAGCGCCGTCACCGTAGTTCGCTACGGCCAACCGGTGGTCGTCCAGCACGAGGTGGCAGGGGTAGCTGCCGCCGGAGGACGCCGTGCCGAGCGGTTCGAGGCCGTCGTCGTGCACCCGGAAGGCCGCCACCCGGCCCGCCTCGTCCTCGTCGGTCGCGTAGAGCACGGTCCCGCCGGGACCCGGCACGACGAAGGACGGGGCCGGCGTCTCGACCCACCGGCGCGGCTCGGACAGCTCGCCGGTGCGCAGGTCCAGGCGCACCCGGTAGATGCCCTCGCCATGCCCGGACGGCGTGCCGATCCCGGCCGGCGGGTAGCTGCCGATCCACAACGTGCGGGTCGTCACCGGAGGCCCGCTCCCGGGCGCCTCAGCCACGCCCGACGGCCGTGACGTCGACGGTGCCCGGTGCGGCCGGGACCGATTCCCGCTCGGCGGCCGGGGGGAACCACGCCGACGGCGAGGCGACCAGCCGGCGCAGGGCGGCGAGCGCACCGCCCGTCATCGCCGGGAACTGCCCGACCCGGGCCTGGCTGACGGTCGGGGTCGACCAGGGGGCGGAGATGACCATCTCGTCGAGCGCTCGTCCGACCTCGTCGCGCACATGCGGGTAGAGCTGGCCGAACGTCCCGCCGAGCACCACCTCGCCGACGTCCACCGTGTTGAGCACGCCAGCCAGGGCGATGCCGAGGGCGCGCGCGGCGGACGCCACCGCGAACCGGGCGCGGGCGTCCCCCGCGGCCAGGGCCGCGGCGAGGTCGTGCACCGTCGCGGTCGGCGGCAGGCCGGCGCCGCGCAGCATCGCCTCCTGCCCGGCACGGGCCTCGAGCGTGCCCCGGGCCGGACCACCCGGGGCGCTCGGGTCGACGACGACGTGCCCGATCTCGCCGCTCCACCCGTGCCGGCCGGCGAAGATCTCCCCGTCGAGCACGAGGGCCCCGCCGACGCCGATCTCGCCCGACACGTAGACGAAGCTCGGCGACCCCTGGCTGCGCCGCAGGCGCGCCTCGGCCCGGGCTGCCAGGTTCGCCTCGTTGGCCAGGGTCGGCGCGAGCCCGTCCAGCGTGGACCGCCGGGCGAGCAGCCCGACGACGTCCACGTCGCGCCAGTCGAGGTTCGGCGCCAGGCGCAGCGGTCCGTGGTCGGAGTCGACCAGGCCGGGCAGGGCGAGCGAGGTGCCGACCACGCGCACGCCCTCGGCACGCAGCCGGCGGATCGCCCGGTCCAGCAGGTCGGCCAGGCGGTCCAGCACCACGGCCGGGTCCTGGTGGCGCAGGTCGTCGGCCTCGACGCGCTCGACGACCACCCGCCCGGCCAGGTCGACGGCGCGCAGGCCGAGGTAGTCGACGTTGATCTCCATGCCGATGCCGGCGAACGTGCCCTGCGCGGGCGCCAGCGGCACGGCCGGACGGCCGGCCCGGACAGATGGGCGCGGCACCAGCTCTCGGATCATCCCGGCCCGGACCAGCTGGTCGACGATCGGGGTGACCGACGGCCGGGCCAGCCCGGTGCCGGCGGCGAGCTGGGCCCGGGACGGGGGCTCGGGGGCGTCCAGCACGTAGCCCAGGGCGACCGAGAGGTTGTGCTCCCGCAGGTGCTCGGTCCGCGCCACGCCGGCCGGGGCCGCGCGCCGCCCGGCGCGCGCCTGGCTCCACGCGTCCACCGTCGCCCGCACGGCTTGACCCTACCTCGGAGTCGGCATAAATTCACGACGGGAACTAATCAACTGCCCTCGGTTCCCCCACTCTCTCGATGAGGAGATCTGCCGTGGCTGACACGCCCGCAATCAAGTACTCGTTCGGCCTCTGGACCGTCGGCTGGCCGGCCCAGGACCCGTTCGGCCTGGCGACCCGCGCCGAGCTCGACCCCGTGGAGTCGATCCACAAGCTGGCCGACATCGGCGCGTGGGGCTTCACGTTCCACGACAACGACGTCTTCCCGTTCGACGCCGACGACGCCGAGCGCCGCGCGCGCATCGACGCCGTGAAGAAGGCGGCGGAGGAGACGGGCCTGGTCATCGAGATGGTGACCACCAACACGTTCACGCACCCGGTGTTCAAGGACGGGGCGTTCACCTCCAACGACCGCTCGATCCGCCGGTTCGGCCTGCGCAAGGTGCTCCGCAACGTCGACCTGGCCGCCGAGCTGGGCGCCAAGACGTTCGTCATGTGGGGCGGCCGCGAGGGCGTCGAGTACGACAACTCCAAGGACCTGCACGCCGCGCACGCTCGCTACGCCGAGGGCATCGACACCGTCGCCGCGTACATCAAGCACCAGGAGTACGACCTGCGGATCGCGCTCGAGCCGAAGCCGAACGAGCCCCGCGGCGACATCTTCCTGCCGTCGATCGGCCACGCGCTGGCGCTCATCGCCACCCTGGACAACGGCGACATCGTCGGGCTCAACCCGGAGACCGGCCACGAGCAGATGGCCACGCTGAACTACACCCACGGCCTGGCGCTCGCCCTGTACTGCGGCAAGCTGTTCCACATCGACCTCAACGGCCAGCACGGTCCCAAGTTCGACCAGGACCTCGTGTTCGGCCACGGCGACCTGCTCAGCGCGTTCTTTACTGTCGACCTGCTGGAGAACGGCTTCCCGAACGGCGGCCCGCGCTACGAGGGCGCCCGCCACTTCGACTACAAGCCGAGCCGCACCGAGGGCCCGAAGGGCGTGTGGGACTCGGCCAAGGCCAACATCGAGACCTACACGATCCTCGCCCGGAAGGCCGCCGAGTACCGGGCCGACCCCGAGGTCCAGGAGGCCCAGAAGTACGCCGGCATCTTCGAGCTCGGCGAGACCACGCTGGGCGCCGGCGAGTCCTTCGAGCAGTTCCTCGCCGACACCTCGACCCGCGAGGAGTTCGACGTCGACACCGCCGGCGAGCGCGAGTACGGCCTGGTGCGCCTGCACCAGCTCGCCGTCAAGCACCTCATCAGCTGACCTCGTTCCGCTTCCCACTTCCCGCTTCCCACCGCAGCGTCCGAGCATGTCGGAGCTCTAGCTTCGACATGCTCGGACGCTGCGGTCGGGGCGGCCTTCTTCGACGTGGAGGAATGACATGACACTGGTCGCCGGGGTGGACTCGTCCACCCAGTCGTGCAAGGTCGTCGTGCGCGACGCGCAGACGGGCGCCCTGGTGCGCACCGGACGCGCGTCGCACCCCGACGGCACCGAGGTCGCCCCCCGGCACTGGTGGGACGCCCTGCAGAGCGCCATCGCCGAGGCAGGCGGCCTGGACGACGTGGCCGCCGTCTCCGTCGGCGGGCAGCAGCACGGGATGGTCACCCTGGACGCCTCGGGCGAGGTGGTCCGGGACGCGCTGCTGTGGAACGACACCCGGTCGGCGGACGCCGCCCTCGCCCTCATCGACGAGCTCGGCGGACCGGCCGCGTCGGCGCAGGCCTGCGGGTCGGTGCTGGTCGCCTCGCTGACCATCACCAAGCTGCGCTGGCTGCGTGACCACGAACCGGCGAACGCGGCCCGGGTCGCGGCGGTCTGCCTGCCGCACGACTGGCTGACCTGGAAGCTGTCCGGTGCCACCGGGCTGGAGACCCTGGTCACCGACCGGTCCGACGCATCGGGCACCGGCTACTGGTCGCCGTTCGACGAGGCCTACCGCACCGACCTGCTCGGGCTGGCGCTCGGCTCGGTGCCGGGCCTGCCCCGGGTGCTCGGCCCGGCCGAGGCCGGCGGGCGGCTCGCCGGCGGCGGGGCCCTGCTCGGACCGGGAGCCGGTGACAACGCCGGCGCGGCCCTGGCCCTCGGGCTGACCCCGGGCGACGTCTCGGTCTCGATCGGCACGTCGGGCGTCGTCGGCGCGGTCTCCGCGTCGCCGGTCGCGGACGCCTCCGGCCTGGTCGCCGGCTTCGCCGACGCGACCGGGAACTACCTGCCGCTGTCCGTGACGCTGAACGCCTCCCGGATCCTCGACTGGGCGTGCCGGTTGCTCGGGGTCGACTACGACGAGCTCGCGCGGCTCGCGCTGTCCGCACCGGTGGGCGCCGGCGGCCTCGTCCTGGTCCCGTACTTCGAGGGTGAGCGGACCCCGAACCGGCCGCGGGCCACCGCCGCGCTGCACGGCATGCGGCTGGACAACAGCACCCCGGCACACGTCGCTCGCGCGGCGATCGAGGGGCTGCTGTGCTCCCTCGCCGACGGCATCGACGCCCAGCGGGCGCTCGGCGTGCCGGTGCACCGGGCGTTCCTCGTCGGCGGCGGCGCCAAGTCGGCGGCGGTCCGGGCGCTCGCACCCTCGGTCCTCGGGCTCGACGTCGTCGTGCCGCCGGCCGGGGAGTACGTCGCGGACGGAGCCGCGCGCCAGGCGGCATGGGTCCTCGCCGGCGGCCCCACCCCGCCGGCATGGTCGTTCGCGTCGGAGCCGGAGGCGCTCACGGGCGAGGCCACCCCGCAGGTCCGCGAGCAGTACGCCGCGGCGCGTGAGCTCGTGCTCGAGCGGACCGCCTGACACCGGTCACCGGCCGGACGCGACGAGGCCCGGTCACCCTCAGGGGTGGCCGGGCCTCGTCGTCGGTTCGCCGGGCGAGGTCAGTGCGCCGCCTCGTAGGCGGCCTTGACCTCGGCCGAGATGCGGCCGCGCTCGGAGACCTTGTGACCGTGGGACTTCGCCCAGTCGCGGATCGCCTGCGCGTCGCCGCGCGACGAGCGGGACCGCGGTCCGGCAGCCCGAGCCGGGCGGCCACCGACCTTGCGCGCGTGACCGACCCACGGGCCGAACGCGTCGCGCAGCGCGGCGGCGTTCGCCGTGGTCAGGTCGATCTCGTAGCTGACGCCGTCGAGAGCGAACGTGACCGTCTCGTCGGCCGCCCCGCCGTCGATGTCGTCGACCAGCAGGACCTGGACCTTCTGAGCCATTTCATTCCCCCGTCAGCGAATGTGTGGGACGTCGTTGCCGCACAGCATGACACCACGGATATCGCCCGTCAAACGCTACCCCTCGGAAGGGCCGTCCTTTTCCCGCCGCGCGGCGCGTTCCGCGGCCCGCAATTCGGCCTCGACCCGGCGCTCCTTGGTGTCGGCATTCATCATCGCCCGCATCGCCAGCCAGAAGAGCACGCCCACACCGATCGAGGGCACCAGCGCCGCGAGCACCGCCTGCCAACCGGTCATCGTGATATCCCCTCAGGACGGCCTGGTGAGCGGGAAAAGGATCGTCTCCCGGATGCCCTGCCCGGTCAGCGCGATGAGCAGCCGGTCGACGCCCATGCCCATCCCGCCGCTGGGCGGCATGGCGTGCTCCATCGCGGCGAGGAAGTCCTCGTCGATCCGCATCGCCTCGTCGTCGCCACGGGCCGCCAGCAGCGCCTGCGCCTCGAACCGCTGGCGCTGGAGCACCGGGTCCACCAGCTCGGAGTAGGCCGTGGCCAGCTCCATGCCGCGGACGTACAGGTCCCATTTCTCCACCAGCCCGGGCTTGCTGCGGTGGTCCCGCGTCAACGGCGAGGTCTCCACCGGGAAGTCGCGCACGAACGTCGGCGCCAGAAGGTGCGAACCGACGTGGTGCTCCCACAAGGACTCGACCATCTTCCCGTGGTTGACCAACGCCGGGGCCAGCTCGATGCCGGCCCGTTCGAGCAGTTTCGCCAGCACGTCGTCGGACGTGTCGTGCGTGATCTGCTCGCCGATCGCCGTGGACAGCGACTCGTACATCGTCAGGTGCGTCCAGTCCCCGCCCAGGTCGTATTCCGAACCGTCGGCGAGCGTCACCACCGTGGATTCGAAGGCGTCCCGCGCAGCGGTCTGCACCAGGTCCTGGGTCAGCGCCGCCATGGTGTCGTAGTCGCCGTAGGCCTGGTACGCCTCGAGCATCGCGAACTCCGGCGCGTGCGTGGAGTCGACCCCCTCGTTGCGGAAGTTCCGGTTGACCTCGAACACCCGCTCCACGCCACCGACGGCCGCACGCTTGAGGAACAGCTCGGGCGCGATCCTCAGGAACAGCGGGATGTCGAACGCGTTCATGTGGGTCTCGAACTGGCGCGCCGCGGCGCCCTCGGGGCGCACCTGGAGCATCGGCGTCTCGACCTCGACGAAGTCGCGCCGCCAGAGGTTCTCCCGTAGCGAGCGGACCACCGCGGCCCGTCGCCGGACCATGTCCCGTGCGCCCTGGCGCACGATGAGGTCGACGTAGCGCTGACGCACCCGGGCCTCGTCGGACAGCTCCGCGCCCTGGTAGAGGTTGGGCAACGGGCGGATCGCCTTGGCGGCCAGACGCCACTCGTCGGCCTGCACCGACAGCTCCCCACGCCGCGACGAGACCACCCGGCCGTGGACGAAGAGGTGGTCGCCCAGGTCCACGTCGGCCTTGAACGCCGCCAGCGCCGGGGCGCCGACGTGGTCCTCGGCGAGCATCGCCTGGAGGCGCATCCCGGCGCCGTCCTGGAGCGTGACGAAGCACAGCCGACCGGTGTTGCGCAGGAACACCACCCGGCCGGCGACGCCGACCTCGTCGTCCGTCTCCTCACCCGGCGCGAGGTCGGGGTGGCCAGCCCGCACCGCCGCGATCGTCGTCGTGCGCGGCACCCCCACCGGGTACGGCGCGGCGCCCGCGGCGAGCATGCGCTCCCGCTTGGCCCGCCGGACGGCGATCTGCTCCGGGACGTCGTCGGCGGCTGGTGTGTCGGGCGAGGTCACCGGACGATCCTACGGTCGGGCCACCGGGTCGAGGTCGAGCGCCAGGTCGAGGACGGGGGACGAATGGGTCAGCGCGCCGACCGACAGGTAGTCCACCCCGGTTCCGGCGACCTCCGCCGCGCGGTCCAGCGTGAGGTTGCCGGTGGCCTCGAGCTCCACCCGGCCGGTCTGCGGCTCGCGCGCCCGCACCGCCAGGACGACCTCGCGCAGCAACGGGACCGGCATGTTGTCCAGCAGCAGGAAGTCCGCACCGGCGTCGAGCGCCTCCATCGCCTGGGCCAGGGTGTCCGCCTCGACCTGGATCGCCACCTCCGGGAACCGCCGGCGGACCGCGCGCACCGCCGCCGTCACCGAGCCGCCGGCCGCGGCGACGTGGTTGTCCTTGATCATCGCGACGTCGTACAGGCCCATCCGCTTGTTCGTCCCGCCGCCGCAGCGCACGGCGTACTTCTCCAGCTGGCGCAGCCCGGGGGTGGTCTTGCGGGTGTCCAGGACGCGTGCTCCGGTGCCGGCCAGAGCATCCGCGAAGCGACGCGTGTGCGTGGCGACACCCGACGCGCGGGAGACCAGGTTGAGCAGGGTGCGCTCGGCGACCAGCAGCACCTGGACCGGGCCGGTGAGCAGCGCGACGACGTCGCCGCGCGCGACCGTCGAGCCGTCGGGACGGTGCACGACGAGCGCCGGGGTGGCCAGAGCGAGCCGCTGGGCCGTCTGCTGCAGCACCTCGGGCACGACGACGAGGCCGGCCACCACCCCGTCGGCGCGGGCGACGAGCCGGGCCGTGCCGACCGCGTCCGGCGGCACCGTCGCCTGCGTCGTGACGTCGCGGCCCGGCGCCGGGCCCAGGTCCTCGTCGAGCGCCAGCGCGACGGTGCGCACCAGCCAGGCATGGTCGGGGGTGTCCACGCCGTGCACGGTAGCCACCTCAGTCGGGAAGCGTCACATGGGCGGTGGTGAGCGCCCCGTCCGGGTCCAGCGACAGCTCCTGGCGCACGCGCCACGCCTCGTCGGTCGCGGGGAAGTCGGTGCGGAAGTGCCCGCCCCGCGACTCCTCGCGCTGGTACGCCGCGGCGGTGATGAGCAGGGCCATCTGGTGGACGTTGGTGGTCTCCCACTCCGAGGGCTGCGGCTCCGCGAGCGTGCGGCCGTCGTCGTACCGCCGGTTGGCGTCCGTCGGCACCGCGGTCAGCGCCCGGAGCGTCGCGGCCAGGCCGGGCCCGTCGCGGAGCGGTCCGGTGCCGTCGGTGGCCACCCGTTGGATCCGGGACCGCGCGGCCGCGGTGACCAGCGCACCCGGGCCGAGCCGCACCACGGGGTCACGCCGGGGCAGCTCGCCCGCGGTCACCGCGCGCGCGATCTCGGCGGCGGCGCGGTGCGCGAACACCATGCCCTCGAGGAGCGAGTTCGACGCGAGCCGGTTCGCCCCGTGCACCCCGGTGCAGGCCGCCTCGCCGGCCGCGTACAGGCCGGTCAGCGTCGAGCGGCCACGCAGGTCGGTGACCACCCCGCCGGAGAAGTAGTGCTGCGCGGGGGCCACCGGGACCAGCTCCTCGGCCATGTCGATCCCGTGCTCGGCGAGCGCCTCGGTGATCGTCGGGAAGCGCTTGGCGAGGAAGTCCGCACCGAGGTGCCGGGCGTCCAGCCACACGTGGTCGGCACCGGTCACCGCCATCCGGCGGACGATCGCGTGCGCGACGACGTCGCGCGGAGCCAGCTCGGCCAGCGGGTGCACCTCGGGCATGAACCGCACGCCGTCGGTGTCCAGCAGCAGCGCGCCCTCGCCCCGGACCGCCTCGGAGATCAGCGCCAGCTGGCCCTTGACCCCGGAGCCGAGCCACAGCACCGTCGGGTGGAACTGGACGAACTCCACGTCGCCGACCCGCGCGCCGGCGCGCAGCGCCGCGGTGATGCCGTCGCCGGTCGCCTGCGGGGGGTTGGTCGACGAGCGGTACACCTGCCCGATCCCGCCGGTGGCCAGCAGCACCGCCGGCGCCAGGGCTGCGCCGACCCCGCCCCGGTCCCCCTCGCCGATGACGTGCAGCGTCACGCCGCACACCGGGCCGGGCCGGCCGTCGGCGTCCGGCGCCGCGGTGAGCACGTCGAGGACCAGCGCGTGCTCGATCACCTCGATCCCCGGGTCGTCGCGCACCGCCTCGACCTGGGCGACCAGCGCACGGGACACCTCGGCACCGGTGGCGTCGCCGCCGGCGTGGATGATCCGGTTCGCGTGGTGGCCGCCCTCGCGGGTCAGCGACAGGCTGCCGTCGGCCGCCCGGTCGAACACCGCGCCGCGCCCGACGAGCTCGCGGACCCGCTCCGGCCCCTCGGTGACGAGCACCTCGACCGCGCGGGGGTCGCACAGGCCGACACCGGCGACCAGCGTGTCCCGCAGGTGCGCCGCCGGGGAGTCCGCCGGGTCGAGCGCCGCCGCGATGCCGCCCTGCGCCCACAGCGTCGAGCCGGAGGCCAGCACGTCCTTGGTGACGAGCAGCACCCGCGGCACCCGGGTGCGCAGCTCGAGCGCGGCGGTCAGCCCGGCGATGCCGGAGCCGACGACGATCGCGTCCGCCTCGACGGTCCAGCCGGGCGCCTGGCCGGCCAGCTTGGTCGCGAGGCGAAGGGTGAGCGGGCTGGTGACGGTCACGGGCGCCAGCATCCTCCCGCGGCCGGGGCGACGCAGGGCCGGATCCGCCGGTGAGACGAACCTCAGTGCAGGGTCAGCTCGGTGTTGTCGATGAGCCGGGTGGTGCCGACCCGGGCGGCCAGCGCGAGGAGGGCCGGGCCGGTGGCCGTGGGGGCGACGTCCTCGAAGGAGTCGGGGGCGACCAGGGCGACGTAGTCCACGACGTCCACGCCGCCGGGCCCGGTGAGCACGGCGCGGGCGGCGGCGCGCACGTCGTCGGGGGCGTTGCCCTCGTCGGCCGCCGCGCGGGCCGTCGCCAGGGCACGGGACAGCGAGCGGGCCCGGCGGCGCTCGTCGGGCGTCAGGTAGGCGTTGCGCGAGGAGAGCGCGAGGCCGTCGGTGTCGCGCACGATCGGCACGCCGACCACGGTCACTGGCACGTCGAGGTCGCGCACCATGCGCCGCACCGCGGCCAGCTGCTGGGCGTCCTTCTGCCCGAACAGCGCGACCTGCGGCGCCGTCAGGTGGATCAGCTTGAGCACTACCGTGAGCACGCCGTCGAGGTGGCCCGGGCGGAACTCGCCCTCGACCACCTCGCCGATCCGCCCGGCGGACACCCGGACCACCGGGTCGCCGTCCGGGTACATCACGGCCGGGGTCGGGGCGAGGACGACGTCGTCGGGCCCGAGCAGGCCGGCCCCGCCGAGCAGGGCCAGGTCCGCGTCGAGGTCGCGCGGGTACCGGTCGAGGTCCTCGGTCGGCCCGAACTGCAACGGGTTGACGAAGATCGTCACCACCACCTGGTCGGCGAGCTCCTTGGCGCGGCGCACCAGCGCCAGGTGCCCGGCATGCAGCGCACCCATCGTCATGACGACCGCCCGGTGGTGCTGGCGGCCGGCCGGTGGGCGCTCGTCGGCCGCGGCCAGCGCCGTGGCCAGGCCGTTCATCTCCGTCACGAGCGTGGGTCGGTGGCCGGTGGTCGTCATCGCTCCTCCTCCGGGCCGGCCGTCAGCCGAGCCCGCGTGCACCCGCGAGCACGTCCAGCAGGCGCTCGGCCGCGTCCTCGTCGATCAGGCCCGCGGCCGCCGCGCGGATGGTCGCGGCCCGCGCCAGAGCACGGTAGCCCTCGACGACGTCCACCGCCCCCGTGGCACCCGCCAGGCCGGTGAGCACGTCCATGTGCTCGGCCACAGTCCCGGCGTCACCCCGGCGCACCGGCCCGGTCAGCGCGCCGATGGCGCCCGGGCCGCCCTCACGCGACTGCGCCCGCAGCGCGCCGTCCAGCGCGGCCTCGAGCAGCGGGCGGAGCATCCGGCCGGGGTCGTCGACGCCGGCCGCAGCCAGCGCGGCGGACGCCTGCGCGACGAGCACCGTCAGGTGGTTCGCCCCGTGCGCGAGTCCCGCGTGGTACAGCCCGCGCGCATCCTCGTGCACCACGGCCGGCTCGCCACCGATCTCCACGACGAGCGCCTGGGCGATCGGCAGCAGGGCGGCCGGGGCGGTGACGGCGAACGGGCAGCCGGCCAGCCGGTGCAGGTCGAGGGACGTGCCGGTGAACGTCATCGCCGGGTGGATCGCCAACGGCAGGGCGCCCGCGGCGCGTGCCGGGTCCAGCACGGCGGTGCCGAACCGGCCGGCGGTGTGCACGACGATCTGCCCGGCCTGCCAGGCGCCGGTCGTCGCCAGGCCGGCGACGAGGGCGCTCAGCGCGTCGTCAGGCACGGCGAGCAGGACGAGCTCGGCACGCCGGACCACCTCGGGGACGTCGAGCACCGGCACGCCCGGCAGCAGCAGCTCGGCACGTTCGCGCGAGGCGTCCGAGACCGCACTGACCGCCACGACCGGGTGCCCGGCGGCGCGCAGCGCGCTGCCCAGCACCGCACCGACCCGGCCCGCACCGACGACGCCGACGCCGAGCCGCCCCGGCCGGGCCGCCGGACCGGTCACCATCGGCCGGAGGCGCCGAGCCCGGCCGGTCGGCCGCGACCCGGCCACCGGGCGGCGTACGGCGTCACCGGCCGCGCATCCACTGCTCGGGGGCGGCGACCCGGCGGGCATGGGCGGCGCGGGCCGCCTGCTCCTGCAGCAGCGCGACCGCGACCGCGGTGTCGAGGTGCTCGATCCGCGGCACCACCGGACCGGGCGTCGAGTGGGCAGCCACCGACGCGACGCCCAGCTTGCGCTGCAACGGGCCCTGCTCGAGCGCGAGCGACTGGGTCCGCTCGTGCGGCACGACGTCCAGCCGCCGCCAGAACCGTCCGGAGCGCAGCAGCAGCGCCCGCCGGGTCACCAGCACACCGTGCCGGCGCCAGCCGACCGGGTCGACCCAGCGCGAACGTCGCGGCGATGCCGTGTACCCGCCGTCCTCCCCGGTGCCGTCGAGCCCGGCCGCGAGGGCGGCCCGCGGGTCGTCGACGCCGAGGTCCGGCAGGACCAGCCAGAGGGCGAGGATCGCCTCGTCGCGCGTCGCGACCGGGTGCAGGACGGTCTCGGTGCCTTGCTTGTCCCGGTCGCCCGAGTAGCCGGCGACGTTCACCGCGACCCGCCACCAGTCCTTGCGCCGCCAGAGCAGCGGCTGGTGCAGCCGCACCGCCTGGACCCGCCCGGGCGGCAGCGTCTGCGACCGGGTCTCGGTGAGGCCGTGCCGCAGCCGGATCCCGTCCGGCGAGGTCGCCGCGCGGAAGGTCGCCGCGCCGTTGATCCGCTGCCAGAAGAAGCTCCCCAGGGCGAGCAGCATCGGGAACAGGGAGAAGATCACCTCGCCCGGTGCCCCGACCACGACCATGACGACGACTGCGACGGCGAACAGGCCGAACCAGACCGTCCCGCCGGACCGGACGATCGAGCCGAGCAGCCGGGGCATCGGCAGCTCGTACACCTGCTGCTCCGGGGCCGTGGCGAAGGCCGCCGTCCCTGCGCCGTGGCGCCCCGTGGCCACCGCCGGCTCGGTCACCACCTCCGTGCCGGTCCCCTCGGAGGCCGGCACCGCACCACCAGCGTCGACCGGTCCGAGCGGCCGGTGAGCGTCGTCCACCGCGAGCCGGGAGCGGGCCTCGGGGCGGCGCAGCCCGGCGGCCAGCGCGAGCAGCTCGGCCCGCAACGCGTCCGCCTGCGACTCGCGCAGGAACGCCAGGGACACTCGCGACCCCGAGCCGCCGGCCACCTCGAGCCGCAGCTCGGACAGCCCGACGAACCGCGCCAGCAGCGGCTGCACCACGTCGACCGCCTGCAGCCGGTCCAGGCGGGCCTGCCGCTGCTGACGGAACACGATGCCCTGACGCAGGTGCACGGCCTCGTCGGTGACCGCGAACCGGGTGACCCGCCAGGAGACGAACGACCACGCGACCGCGACCAGCGCGATCCCGACCAGGAGGCCGAGCCCGATCAGCCAGCCGTCGCCACCGAGCAGACGACCGGCGCGGCGGATGTCCTCGGTCAGCTGCGTGCTGGCGATGACCAGCACCGCGACGACGACCTTCCACCCCTTGAGCAGGGGGGTCACCGGGTGCATCCGCTGCCAGGCGTAGCCGTCCTCGCCGGTGGCTTCGGGCACGACGGGTGCCGGCCCGGCACCGACGCCGGCCGGCGTCCCGGCGAAGCCGTCGTCCGGCGTGCTCACAGGCCCGCCAGCCGGGCCTCGCCCCGGGATGCCAGCCGTTCGCGCAGCCGGGACGCCTCGGCCGGCAGGAGGCCGGGGATCGAGGCGTCGGAGGCGGGCGAGGCAGTGTGCAGCTGGACCCGGGCGATCCCGAAGCCGCGGTCGATCGGACCGGCCTTGACGTCGACGAACTGCATCCGGCCATAGGGCACGACGACGAGCGAGCGGAACATGATGCCGTGGCGGATCAGCAGGTCGTCGTCGCGCTCGGCGTACTGCTTGGCGCGCACCTGGCGCGGCACGAGCCAGAGCAGCCAGGCCATGACGAGCACGACCACCGCCGGCAGCACCCACAGCCAGGTCACCCCGGACAGCACCGGGGGCAGGACGGCGGCGATCAGCAGGGGGACCAGCCCGAACGCCGCGACGGTCAGCCGAGCGCCCGCCAGCCGGGGCGAGACGGGGGTCCAGGACAGGTCGAGCGCGAAGGCGTCCGCAGGGGCCATGCCGCCATCCTGGCACCCGAGGGCGCCATCGCGGGCGGGTCAGGCGTCCTGCCGGGCCGTCAGGTCGCCGCAGGGTCGGGTGCAGCCGAGGGCTCGCGCCCCTTGTCGTCGTCCCGCGGCGGCGGCACGCGGCAGAACCGCTCGACGATCAGACCGACGACCGCGAGCAGCACCGCGCCGCCCGCGGCGATGGCTGCCGAACCGGCTCGTCCGGCACTGCCGGGGATCGCCGGGTCGAGCAGGTGCGCCGCCATCTGCCCGCCGTACCAGCCGGTCAGCAGCGCGCCCGTGTAGCAGGAGGCCTTCGCCAGCACGGCGGTGCGGGCGGCCCGGATCGGGTCGAGCCCGGGTCGCTTGCCGCGCAGGAACTGCCGCACCGCCCAGCCCATCGAGAACACCACCGCGGCGATGATCACCTCGACGGCGACGACCAGCCACGGCACGTACGGCATGCCCGGTCCCCGCCGGTCCAGCCACGTGGTGAGCAGCGCCACGAGAACCCCGACCACGACGGTGAGGACGACCAGGTTCTGCCACCGGGTGCCGCGCATCGTCACGGCTCCCACGGGCCGACCAGCGGCGTCGCCGCCGTGCCGGCGAGACCGGTGACCGGCCGCAGGGGTGCAGGGGCCGACGGCGGGGCGGACGGGACGGGTTCGGTCAGCCAGTCCAGGGCGAGCCAGCGCACACCCACACCGTCCGGTGCGGTGTCCGCGAGGAGTGCCACCGGCCCGCCACCGAGCCCGGGCAGCACGGCCTCCGGCTCGACCTGCGCCCACGGCCGCAGCACGAAGGCCCGCTGGTGGGCCCGCGGGTGCGGCAGCTCCAGGTCGTCGGTCACCGCCAGCACGGAGCCGTAGACGATGATGTCCACGTCCAGGGTGCGCGGGCCCCAGCGCTCGTGCCGCTCCCGGCCGTGGGTCTGCTCGATCGCCTGGCAGACCCGGAGCAGCTCGCGCGGGGCGAGCGTGGTCCGGGCGAGGACCACCGCGTTGAGGAAGTCGGGCTGCTCCGGCCCGCCGACCGCGGCCGTCCGGGCCAGCGGGGAGACCCGGGTCACCTCCAGGCCGGGGACGCCGGCCAGCTCGGCGACCGCCGCGCGCAGCGTGTCGGTCGCCGGCCCGAGGTTGGCGCCGAGGGCGAGCACGACGTCGACCGGGGCGGCCGGACGTTCGTCGAGCCGGTCGAGGACGATCTCGCCCTCGACGACGTCCTCGTCCGGCTCGAGCGGGACCGGCACGACCGCGGCCCGGGGCTCCCGGTACGGCTCGGCGGCGGGCAGCTTGACCCGGTCCCGGCGCACCGTCACCGCGACGTCCGCGAACGGCACGTCGATCGGCGCCTGGGGCTTGTGCACGGTGACGTCGACCACCTGCACGCCAGGTTCGGCCAGGACGGTGGCGGCGATCCGCTCGGCGAGCGTCTCGATCAGGGCGACCGGCTCACCGGCGAGGACGGCGTGCACCCGCCGGGCGATCACGCCGTAGTCGACGGTCCGCGTCAGGTCGTCGCCCGCGGCCGCACGCCGGGTGTCCAGGTGCAGCACGACATCGGCGACGAACAGCTGACCGGACCGACGCTCCGCCTCGTGCACACCGTGGTACCCGTTCGCGGCGAGACCCGTCAGCGTGATCCGGTCCAGCCGCCGGCCTTGCTCATCGACAACCGGCTCGTCAGTCACCGTGCAGATCCTCCCGTTCCTGGCGCACCGTCGCGCCCGGATGTCCCACCGGGGCACATCCTCCCGCCTGCGCGCCGCCACGCGGCACCGACCCGCACGGCGTGGGCCGAACCCCGCACGTCGTGCACCCGCACCGCCCAGGCGCCGGCCCCCGCGACCAGGGCGGTGACGGCATGGGTCGCGTCGTCCCGCGCCAGCGGCGGTGCCGGTTCCGCGTCCGGCCCGGCGAGGAGGTGGCCGAGGAACCGCTTGCGGCTCGCGCCGACGAGCACGGGGAACCCGTCCGCGACGATCTCAGGCAGCCGGGCCAGCAGCGGCCAGTTGCTGGCACCGGCCTTGGCGAACCCGAGGCCCGGGTCGAGCACCACCTGCTCGTCCCCGATCCCGGCGGCGCGCATCGCCGCGACACGGTCGGCCAGCTCGCGGCGCACGTCGTCGACGACGTCGTCGTACGCGTCGTTGGCGTCCATCACGTCGGCGTGACCGCGCCAGTGCATCGCCACGTAGGCGACCCCGGCATCCGCCACGACGGCGTACATGCCGTCGTCGGCCAGCCCACCGGAGACGTCGTTGACCAGCAGCGCCCCGGCGTCCAGCGCCCGCCGGGCGACCAGGGCCCGGGTGGTGTCGACCGACACCGCGGCACCGCCGGCCACCAGCTGCTCGACCACCGGGACGACCCGACGCAGCTCCTCCTCGACCGGCACGCGCCGCGCGCCGGGTCGGGTCGACTCCCCGCCGACGTCGAGCAGGTCGGCGCCCTGCGCGAGCAGCTCCAGCCCGTGCGCGACCGCGGCGGCCGGGGTGAACCAGCGCCCGCCGTCGGAGAACGAGTCCGGCGTGACGTTCACCACGCCCATGACGAGCGCGCGCCAACCGTCGCCCAGGTGACGCAGCCCGACCGGCCCGGGCACCCCGCCCTGCATCGGGCGCCTCGTCAGCGACCGACGACGAGGCTCATCGCCTCGGCGCGGGTCGCGGCGTCGCGCATCTGGCCGCGTACCGCGCTGGTGACGGTGCGCGAGCCCGGCTTGCGCACGCCCCGCATCGACATGCACAGGTGCTCGCACTCGACGACGACGAGCACCCCGCTCGGCTTGAGCACGTCGACCAGCGCGTCGGCGATCTGCGTGGTCAGCCGCTCCTGCACCTGCGGCCGGCGGGCGTACACGTCGACCAGCCGGGCCAGCTTGGACAGCCCGGTGATCCGGCCGTCCGGGCCCGGGATGTAGCCGACGTGGGCGACGCCGTGGAAGGGCACCAGGTGGTGCTCGCAGGTGGAGTACACCTCGATGTCGCGGATCAGCACCATCTCCTGGTGCCCGATGTCGAAGGTCGTCGTGAGGACGTCCTTCGGCTCCATGTACAGGCCCGCGAAGATCTCCCGGTAGGCCCGGGCGACGCGGGCGGGCGTGTCCCGCAGACCCTCGCGGGTCGGGTCCTCGCCGATGGCGAGGAGCAGCTCACGGATCGCAGCCTCGGCACGCGCCGCGTCGTACCGGCGCACGGCGCGGCCGTCCCCGGGGTGGGAGGCGGCCACCGGCCCGATCACCGAGACGGGCTCGTCAGCTGATCCGGTCACGTCAGCCCTGCTCGGCGCCCGCGTCGATCGCCTCGTCGACGGTCTGGCGTTCGCCGTCGCGCTCGGACGCGCCGACCGGTGTCGCGCCGTGGTCGGCGGAGCCGTTGCCGGCCGCGCCGTTCTCCGGGGCGCCGTCGTGCCGCGCCACGCCGTCGTGCGAGGCGTTCTCGGCAGGGGTCAGCACCGGCCCGGCGCCGACCGCGCGCTCCTCGCTGGACAGCCACACGGGGCGTTCCGGCTGCTTGCGGATGCCCGCGAAGACCGTGGCCAGCTGCTCGGAGTTGAGCGTCTCCTGGTCCAGCAGCGCGAGCACCAGGCGGTCGAGCACGTCGCGGTTCTCGGTGAGCACCGCCCACGCCTCGTCGTGCGCACGCTCGACCAGAGCGCGGACCTCGACGTCGATCACGGAGGCGACCTCCTCGGAGTAGTCCCGCTGGTGGCCGACGTCACGGCCGAGGAACACCTCGGACGACTCCTGGCCGAGCTTGACCGCACCCAGCGTGGCGCTCATGCCGTACTGGGTGACCATCTTCCGGGCGGTCTCGGTCGCCTTCTCGATGTCGTTGCTCGCGCCGCTCGTCGGGTCGTGGAACACCAGCTCCTCGGCGACCCGACCGCCCATCGCGTAGGCCAGCTGGTCGAGCAGCTCGTTGCGGGTCACCGAGTACTTGTCCTCGAGCGGCATCACCATCGTGTAGCCGAGGGCCCGGCCGCGCGGCAGGATCGTCACCTTCGTCACCGGGTCGGTGTAGCGCAGCGCCGACGCGACCAGGGCGTGCCCGCCCTCGTGGTACGCGGTGATCTTCTTGTCCTTGTCGCTCATCACACGGGTGCGCTTCTGCGGCCCGGCGACGACGCGGTCGATCGCCTCGTCGAGCATCTTGTCGTCGATCACGCGGCCGTTGGTGCGGGCGGTGAGCAGGGCCGCCTCGTTGAGCACGTTGGCCAGGTCGGCGCCGGTGAACCCCGGCGTCCGCCGGGCGACGGCGGTCAGGTCGACCGCGGGCGCCATCGGCTTGCCCTTGGCGTGGACGTTGAGGATGCGCTCGCGGCCCCTGAGGTCGGGCGGGTCGACGGCCACCTGCCGGTCGAACCGGCCGGGGCGCAGCAGCGCCGGGTCGAGGATGTCCGGCCGGTTGGTGGCGGCGATCATGATGACGTTGGTCTTGACGTCGAAGCCGTCCATCTCGACGAGCATCTGGTTGAGCGTCTGCTCGCGCTCGTCGTGCCCGCCGCCCAGCCCCGCGCCACGGTGCCGGCCGACCGCGTCGATCTCGTCGACGAAGATGATCGCCGGCGCGTTCTGCTTCGCCTGGTCGAACAGGTCACGCACGCGGGAGGCCCCGACGCCGACGAACATCTCGACGAAGTCCGAGCCGGAGATCGAGTAGAACGGCACGCCGGCCTCGCCGGCCACGGCGCGGGCCAGCAGCGTCTTGCCGGTGCCGGGCGGCCCGTAGAGCAGCACACCCTTGGGGATCTTGGCGCCGACCGCCTGGAACTTGGCCGGCTCGGCGAGGAACTCCTTGATCTCCTCGAGCTCCTCGACCGCCTCGTCCACGCCCGCCACGTCGGCGAACGTCACCTGCGGCGACTCCTTGTTGACCAGCTTGGCGCGCGACTTGCCGAAGCTCATCACGCGGTTGCCGCCGCCCTGCATGTTCGACAGCAGGAACCAGAAGATGCCCAGGATGAGGACCATCGGCAGGAAGAACGAGAGCAGGCTGCTCCACCACGACGTCTGCGGGTTGACCGAGTTGAAGCCCTTCGACGGGTTCGCCGCGACCACCGCCGCGACGATCGCCGGCCCCTGCGGGGCGACGTAGAAGAACTGGACCTGCTTGCCGTAGTCGTGCCCGTTCTTGGTGAAGTTCTGGGTCAGTGTCATGTCGACGCGCTGGACGCCGTCGGTGATCTGGACCTGCTCCACCGTCCCGCCCTTGAGCAGCGCGAGACCGTCCGAGGTGTCGATCGCCTGGGTCGACGGCACGCGTAGGGTGGCGAAGGCAAGCAGGATCATGACGACGGCCAGGGCCACCCAGATGACGGGGCCACGGGCGAGGCGCTTGAGGTTCATGGGCGATCGGGGCCTGGCCCCTCATCCTCCTGTGTCAGCGGACGCTGGCGTCGACGGTACACGGAGTTCCTGCGCACACCTGGGGTGTTCGCCGAGGGCACACGCCGCCAGGGTCGGGGCGGTGCGACCTCAGTCGGCGTACACGTGCGGCGCGAGCGTGCCGACGAACGGCAGGTTGCGGTACCGCTCCGCGTAGTCGAGGCCGTAGCCGACGACGAACTCCGACGGGATCTCGAACCCGACGTACTTCACGTCGACCGGCACCTTGGCCGCGTCGGGCTTGCGCAGCAGGGTGGCGACCTCGACCGACACCGGCCCGCGGCTGCGCAGGTTGGACAGCAGCCAGGACAGGGTCAGGCCCGAGTCGACGATGTCCTCGACGATGAGCACGCGACGCCCGATGAGGTCGGTGTCCAGGTCCTTGAGGATCCGCACCACACCGCTCGACTTGGTGCCGGAGCCGTACGAGGAGACCGCCATCCAGTCCATCTGGATCGGTGTGTGCAGCCGGCGGGCCAGGTCGGCCATCACCATGACGGCGCCCTTGAGCACGCCGACCAGCAGCAGCTCGGTCCCCACGTGGTCGGCGTCGATCTGCGCCGCCATCTCGTCCAGCCTGGCGTGCAGCTGCTCCTGGGTGAGGAGCACCCGCTCCAGGTCCGGGCCCATGTCCGCGGCGTCCACGTCGTCACCTGCCTACTTCGTCGTCGTCGGGCGTTGCAGGAAGAGCCTGCCACACCGCCGGACGCCCTCCAGCCCCCCCGGCAGCGGCACCGGTCCCTGGCCGTGCCAGTCCGTGAGGAGCGCGTCGAGAGCGAGCACGTGGGTGCGACCGAGCGCCCCCGGGGAGGCACCGGCACCCAGCGCCGCCAGCCGCAGCGCCGCCCGCCGCACCCCGTCCGGCGCCCCGGCCAGCACGTCGACGTCCCAGCCGTCACCGGGACCGGCGGACGGTTCCCCCGGGTGGTCGACGAGGTCCGAGGCGGCGGCGGGGTCCGAGGCGGCGGCGCGGTCCGAGGCGGCGGCGAGCAGCTGCGCCGCCAGGGCGTCGATCGCGTCGGCCTGCTCGCGGGCCAGGTCGGCGGTGCGCGCCAGCGCGATGGTGATGCCCGGGCCGAGCACCTCGTCGAGCACCGGCAGCACCTGGTGCCGGACGCGGCTGCGCAGGTTCGGGCCGTCGGTGTTGGTCGGGTCGTGCCAGGGGTCGAGGCCCTGCGCGGCGCACGCGGCGTGCGTCTGCGCGCGGGTGATCCCCAGCAGGGGGCGGCGGAACGGGCCGCGGACCGGCGACATCCCGGCCAGCGACCGCGGGCCCGAGCCGCGGGCCAGCCCGAGGAGCACGGTCTCGGCCTGGTCGTCCAGGGTGTGGCCGAGGAGCACCGCGGCGGCACCCGCCTCGTCCGCCACCGCCGTCAGGGCCGCGTACCGTGCGTCGCGCGCACCGGCCTCGCCCGGGCCGGTCACCCGCACGCGGTGCACGACGACCGGGTCGAGGCCCATCGCCCGGCAGGCCCCGGCGGTCCGGGCGGCGACCTCGTCGGACCCCGCCTGCAGCCCGTGGTCGACGACCACCGCACCGGACCGCCAGCCTGCACGCGGCCCGACGAAGGCGAGGCCGGCCGCGAGCGCCAGCGAGTCGGGTCCGCCCGAGCAGGCCACGAGCACCAGCGCCCCGGCCGCCACGTCCGCGAGCGCGACCCGGACAGCCACCCGGACGGCCGCGACCTCCGGCGCCGGCCCGGTCACCGCAACGTCACGTCCCCTCCCACATCCACGCCCACTCCCTCCCCGACGAGTGGAACGAACCGTCCGGCTTCAGCGGCGTGTCGCAGCGTGTCTGTTCCACTGGGGGTCAGGGGCGGACGCGGGCGACCCAGCGAGCCGGGTCGGCGATCTCGGCTGCGGTCGGCAGGGTGCCGGGGTCGGTCCAGACGGCGTCGAAGCCGTCGCCGACCCGGGCGCGCACGGCGCGGACGAATGCCGCGCCGTCCCGGTACTGCGCCAGCTTGAGGTCCATCCCGAGCAGCCGGCGGACCAGTCCGGCCGGTCCGGTCGCCGTCGCAGCCGACTGCCGGCGGGCGTCGAACCGCTGCCGGATCGTCGCCACCGACGGCACGACGGCCGGCCCGACCTGGTCCATCGTCACGTCCGCGTGCCCCTCGAGCAGCGCCATCGCCGCGCCGACCTCGTCGAACACCGCGCGTTGGGCCGGGGAGAGCAGGCCGAGCAGGCCGCCACCGTCGCGCCCGGTCAGCGCCCGCCCGACGATCCCCACCACCGTGCCGAGGTCGCCAGTGCCGAACACCCGCTCCGGCCCGAGGTCGGCCAGCAGCGACTCCATCCGGCCCTGCAGGTGCGCCGCGAGCCACGGCGCGACCGCGAACTGCAGCGCGTGCGTCTGTTCGTGCAGCGCCACCCACAGCCGGAAGTCGGCCGGGTCCACCTCGAGCCGGCGGGCGACCTCGAGGACGTTGGGCGCGACGAGCAGGAGCCGACCCTGCGCGGTGCCGAACGGGTCGAACTGCCCGAGCACGCGGCCCGACAGCAGGGCCATCACCGCCCCGACCTGGGCCCCGGACGACGCCCGGGCCGCCGCGGAGACCCGGCCGGACCGGGCGCCCAGCGGTGCGGTGAGCACGGCCAGGGACTGGGTGTTGGCCTTCGCCCAGCCCGGGCGGTCGACGACGAGGACCGGCGCCGGCCAGGTCACTCCGTCCGCGGCACGCAGCCCCGTGACGGCGACGACCTCGTCCGCCGCCCGCGACGCGGCCGCCCTCAGGCCGTCCACCAGGGCGAGCAGCTCGTCCGGCGGCCCGACCGGTCCGGGCGGGGCGAGGCGGCCCGCCAGCGAGGCCGCCAGCTCCCAGTCGACCGGAGCCGTGCCGTCGTCGCGAGCCGCCATGGCGGCCACCGTACGCGACCTACTGGCAGCCGCAGCCGGTCAGACCTGTGACGAAGGCGTCGATCGCCGCGACCGGCGCGGTCTGGCCGATCGCGCCGGTCGCGTCGGCCATCACGGCGAACACCAGCTGGCGGCCGTCGGCCGTCGTCAGGGTTCCCGCCAGGCTCGTCACGTCCGGCAGGCTGCCCGTCTTGGCCCGCACGTCGCCGCTGGCCGGGTTCGCGGTGAACCGGTCGGCCAGCGTGCCGGTCAGGCCCGCGATCGGCACGCCCGCGGCGATGTCGCGCAGCGCCGGGTGGTGACCGTCCTGGATCGCGGACAGGACGGCGACGAGCAGCCGCGGCGGGATGCCCGAACCGGTGCCCAGGCCGGAGCAGTCGGACAGGTGCGCACCGGTCGTGTCGATGCCGAGCGTGCTCACCGCGTGCAGCACCGCCTGCGTCGCACCGTCGAAGCTCGCCGGCAGCTGCTGGCCGACGGCCACCAGCCGGCCGAGCACCTCCGCGATCGTGTTGTCGCTCGTGGTGAGGACGTACCGCACGATGTCCGCCAGCGGCGCGGACTCCACCTCGCCGATGACCCGCGCATCGGAAGGGGCGCTGCCCCGGGTGGGCGACCCCAGAACGGTGATGCCGGCGTCGGTGAGGCGCTGCGCGAACACCTTCGCCGCGGCCATCGCCGGGTCGAGGTAGCGCGGCACGTACTCGCCGGCCTTGATCTTGCCGATGTTCACCGCGAGCGCGGTCACCGGCGCGACGTAGCCGACGTTGAGCTCCCCCTGGGTCCAGCCGGGGCTGGTCGTCGGGCCGGCGAACAGCGTGTCGTCGAGGCGCAGCCGGACGCTCGTCGTGCCCCGCAGCTTCAGGTCCTTGGCCACGGCCGCCGCCAGGTCGCCCATCCCGGCCCGCCCGACGACCGCGGTGGGGTCTCCCGCACCGGCCGCCAGCATCATGTCGCCACCGCCGACGAGCACGATCTGGTCGGCCGTGGCGCCCGCGACGACCTTGGTCGGCAAGGTGGCCCGCGGGTCGAGCGTGCCGAGCGCGGCGGCGGCGGTGACCAGCTTGGCGGTGGAGGCCGGGACGCGCGCCTCGTCGGGCAGGTGGCTCGCCAGCACCTCGCCGGTGAGCCGGTCCGTGACCAGCACGCCAGTGGTCCGGCCCAGCGCGGGGTCGGCCACCAGCGCGTCCACCTGCGCCTGCAGCACCCCCGCCTTGGGCATCGGGGCGCTGGCGTCGACGCCGGCCAGGACGGGGCTCGCCGATGCGAGCGCCGCGGGCATCCCCGGGGCCGCGGGGAACGGCAGCGCGGGCGGTGGCGGTGCGGCGAGCGTCAGGCCACCGGGCACCAGGTCGTAGGCGTCCGCAGTGAGGTAGGCCCCGCCGGCCAGCACGACGACCAGCAGGCCGATGCCCACCACCTTGCCCGCTGTGGCCATCGTCACCTGCCTCGTCGTCGGCCCGGCGGCGGCCGGCAGCGACAGAGACGGCCGCCGGTCCGTCACACTACTGTCAGACCATCGGCACGCACCGGGCCGTCACGGCGTGCCGCCGAGCTGACGCCTCCCCGGGGGCGACGAGGGAGAGCCGTGGAGTTCGACGTCACGATCGAGATCCCCAAGGGACAGCGCAACAAGTACGAGGTGGACCACGCGACAGGGCGGATCCGGCTCGACCGCATGCTGTTCACCTCGACCCGGTACCCGGACGACTACGGGTTCATCGAGGGGACGCTCGGCGAGGACGGCGACCCGCTCGACGCCCTCGTGCTCCTCGAGGAGCCGACGTTCCCCGGCTGCCTGATCCGCTGCCGAGCGCTGGGCATGTTCCGGATGCGCGACGAGAACGGCGGCGACGACAAGGTGCTCTGCGTGCCGACCGGCGACCAGCGCCAGGCGTGGCGCCAGGACATCGACGACGTGTCGGACTTCCACCGGCTGGAGATCCAGCACTTCTTCGAGGTCTACAAGGACCTCGAGCCGGGCAAGTCGGTCGAGGGCGCCCACTGGGAGGGCCGGGCCGAGGCCGAGGCCGAGATCGAGCGATCCCGCCAGCGCGCGGTCGACGGGGGCTACGACACCGCCCACTGAACGAGCCGGTCCGGCCCCCCGGCCACCCCGCTCCCGCTCCCGCTCCCGCTCCCCGAACGTCCCGTCCTCCCTCCCGTAGCGTCCGAGCAAGTGAGAGTTCTACGTCTCTCTTGCTCGGACGCTGCGAGGCGGGGACGAGGATGCGGGCGCTCGGACGCGTGTCACCGTGGCGCACGACGAGCCCACCGATGACCTGTGGACCGCACCAGCCGTCCAGAGACGGCCGGCGGGCACGGTCGCTTCGCCCGCTCGTCGTCCACCCTCCTCGTGTGGCCGGTGATCGCTCCCTTCGCCTCGCTCGTCGTGCTCGCGTCGCTGCAGCCGCACGTCCGCAGTCGGGACTGCTGTCGACGTGGCAGCTCAGAGCACTGGGCATCACCCCTGGCGCCGAGCGGGCTGAGCTCCGCGCGCAACGGTGGGTGCGGGCGCAGTCCCACGCGCTGCGAGTGGCCGACACCCCGGCAGGCCCGAGCAGTCTGTGGTGGGCTGCCCTGCTGACCTGCTCGCCGCGGGCAACGGCGGCCGGGCGGTGCACCGCAGCACTCGGCGGGCTGACGGCGCTGATCTGCGCTGGGATGCAGGGGATCGACGGGGACGGACTGGTTCACGTCGCGGCGCCGAAGTCCTCGCGTCCGCTCTCCGCGCCGCCGGGTGTGCGCATCCATGAGACCCGCCGATGGCGCGACGAGGACGTGCTCGCCAGCCCCATCCCCCGAGTCCGCCCCGCGATGGCCGCCGTCCAAGCGGCGCTGTGGGCGCGCACCGATCGCGAGGCCGCGCTCCTGCTGATCTCGCCGGTCCAGCAGCACCTCGCCACCGCGGACGCGGTCCGGGAGGCGGTGGACCTGGTGCGCCGGGATCGGCGACGGACGCTGCTCCGCTCGCTGGCCGGCGAGCTCGTCGATGGCGTCCGGTCGCTCAACGAGCTGGACTTCGCCCGGATGTGTCGTGCCCGCGGACTGCCGGAGCCCAGCCGTCAGGTCGTCGTGCGCACGACGAACGGGCGGGCCTATCTGGACGTGCGCTGGGACCGCTGGCGCGTCACCGTCGAGATCGACGGTGTCGGCCACCTCCGGGTCGACCGGTGGCTCGACGACAGCGTGCGCCACAACGAGATCGCCCTGACCGGCGACGTGGTGCTCCGGATCCCCAGCGTCGGTCTGCGCCTCGAGCCGGCGCGGTACCTCGATCTCGTCGAACGCGCTTTGCACCGTGCAGGCTGGCGTCCCTGACCGGGCGCCACCTTCGACACCGGGACCATCTCACTCTCCGCGCCACCACCACGCACGTCTCGACCCGGCCCCCCGCGCAGCGTCCGAGCATGTGTGAGTCGTACCTCTCACGTGCTCGGACGTAGCCGCCAGTCAGCGCCCAACGTCCGCGCACGTGAGATGTAGAGGTCCCACATGCTCGGACGCTGGAGCTGGGCGTGGGGGCGGGGGGGGCGGGGGGGTCAGGGGCGGCCGGCGTAGGGCATGGTGCCCGACCAGCGCATCGACGTCAGCCGCAGCGGCACGCCCTGGCGCGCGGCCTCGACGATCTGCCCGTTCCCGGCCCACATCGCCACGTGGTACACCTGGTTCGGGTCGCTCGTGCTGCTCCGTCCAGAACACCAGGTCACCGGGGCGCAGCTGGTCGTACGCGATCTTCAGCACCTGCTTGTACTGGTCGGCCGCGGTGCGGTTGATCGCGACGCCGGCGTTCAGCCAGGACGTCATCGTCAGGCCGGAGCAGTCGTAGCCGTTCGGGCCGGCGCCGCCCCACACGTAGTGCTTGCCGATCTGCGCCGTGGCGAAGGCCAGCGCCGCAGCACCCTGCGCCGCGGTCCCCCGGGACCGACCGGTGCCCAGCCCGTATGCGCCGCCGGTGCCACCCGAGCTGGGCGGCGTGGTGGTCACCGGCGCGGGCGTCGTGGGCGGTGCGGTCGGGTGGGTCGAGGCGGACTCGGTCGGCGCGGTCGTGGCCGGCGTGGTGGGCGCCGTCGTGGCCGGCGTGGTGGGCGCGGTGGTCGCCGGGGTGGTCACCGGGGCGGTGGGCCCGGCCGGCGACGTGGTCGTCGTCGCCGGGGGTGCCAGCCGCTGGGCCTTGGCTGCGTCCTCCTGGCGCTGGACACGCGCCTGGTCGATCGCGTCCTGACGGGCACGCTCGACGGCCACGCTCGTCTGCTGCGCCGCGGCCAGCTGCACGATGAGGTCGTCGCGCTGCACCTGCGCGTCCTGCACCTGCCGGGTGGCGTCGTCCTGCGCACGCTGGGCCGCGGTGAGCGCGGTCTGGGCGTCGGCCTGCTTGGTGGCGGCCACCCGGGCGGCGTCGGTGGCGCGCTGGCGCAGCGTGTCGGCGACGAGCTGGGCGGCGCGGTAGGACTGCACCGTCTGGTCGGCCTTGCCGGTCAGCATCGACAGGTCGGCCGTGCGCTCGGCGACGTCCTGGAACCCGTTGGCGGACAGCACAGCCTCGAGGACGTCGGCCGAACCGCCCGAGCGCGCCATCTCGCGCGCGTAGGCCATGAGGTTCTGCCGCGCGGTCTCGGCATCGGTGTCGGCCTGTGCCGAGCGGGCCGCGGTGTCGTCGGCCACCTGCTGCGCGCCCTGCGCGTCGGACAGGGCCTGCGTGTAGGCCTCGCCGGCCTTCTCCACCGCGATCTGGGCGTCGTTGGCCGCCCCGGACAGCTGGGCGAGCCGGACCTCCATCGCGGCGACGTCGTTCGACGCCGACTGGACCGCCTGCTGTGCCTGGCTGACATCGGCGGCGGACGGCGGCGTCGGGGTGGGCGTGGGGGACGCGGACGCGCCGGACAACGGTCCGACGAGCAGCAGCCCGCCCGCCGTCAGCGCGGCGACGGCGGCACGACGAAGCCCGCGCCCGGTGGGGGCTGGGACGTCGCGGAGGGCCACGGCGAGCCACGCTACCGGGGTCAACCTCAGAAGTGAACTCTCGTCACACCAGTATCAGGAGTCACAACGGTGTCATTCGGGACCGGACGCCGGCGCGTCGGAACGTCGCCACCTCCGGCTCGACCAGTGCTACCGGCGCAAGCTGCCGGAACCGGCCACCCGCGTCCAGGCTGCGCGCGCGCCGATCCTGGTCGCCGATCCCCTCCACCACCGCCAGACCCGCCAGCCGCAGGCTCCAGTGCCAGCGGTAGTCCGGGGTGCGGCGCACGCCGAGCTCGAGGACGTCGGCCCGGGACACCAGGTGCTCCAGCTCGGTCCGCGCGGCCGCCGGCGTCGGGTGCGGGCTCGCCGATCGCGCGAGCCCGCGCCCGTTGGTGCTGAGCAGACGCCACCACACGCCGTCCTGACCCCAGAGCCGGTACAGCTGGAAGACCGGGGCCACGGCGCCGTCACCGTCCTCTCCCACCTCGCGGGTGCGTCCCGACGATGGAACCCGACGGGAGGTGCGCGCTGCGCGGCCCTGGGGTGACGAACGGACGAACAGTGGGCGACGACCAGCCCGTGGCCTGCGTCATCCCGCATCGTGAGACGCCCATGTCGCGGTGCGAGCAACGCCGCTTACCCTCGTCGCATGTTCTCCTGCCGAATGTGCCGCTGACCGCGCACGTTCGGCTGTGCCCGCGGGCCGGTCGCGCCCGCTGAGGCGCTCCGCCTGCACCGAGCCTGGGGCTCGACGTGCGCCACACCTCCCCAACCCCCGCGGGTCGGTCGTCGGCTGCACGCCTTCCTCGTCCTCGCGGGACCACCCCCCGCCCGAACGACCCGAAGCGAGCAGAGACGATGAGCAACGAGAGCTGGAACTTCGAGACCCGCCAGATCCACGCCGGCCAGGTGCCGGACCCCACCACCGGGGCCCGCGCCCTGCCGATCTACCAGACGACGTCGTTCGTCTTCAAGGACGCCGAGCAGGCCGCGGCACGGTTCGCGCTGCAGGACCTCGGCCCGATCTACACCCGGATCGGCAACCCCACGCAGGAGGTCGTCGAGAACCGCATCGCGTCCCTCGAGGGTGGGGTCGGGGCGCTGCTCGTCTCCTCCGGGCAGGCCGCGTCCACGCTGGCCCTGCTCAACGTCGCGGAGGCCGGTGACCACGTCGTGTCCAGCGCCTCGCTCTACGGCGGGACGTACAACCTGCTGCACTACACGCTGGCCAAGCTGGGCATCGAGACGACGTTCGTCAAGGACCCGCACGACCCGCAGCAGTGGCGGGACGCGATCCGCCCGAACACCAAGGCGTTCTACGGCGAGACCATCCCCAACCCGAAGTCCGACGTCCTCGACATCGAGACCGTCGCCGGCATCGCGCACGAGTACGGCGCGCCGCTCATCGTCGACAACACGGTGGCCACGCCGTACCTCATCAACCCGATCCAGTGGGGTGCGGACGTCGTCGTGCACTCGGCGACCAAGTACCTGGGCGGGCACGGCTCGGCGATCGGCGGCGCCATCGTCGACGGCGGCACCTTCGACTACGCGCAGTACCAGGACCGGTTCCCCGGCTTCAACCAGCCCGACCCGTCGTACCACGGCCTGGTCATCTCCGAGGCGCTCGGCGTCGGCAGCGCGTTCGGGGCGAACCTGTCCTTCATCCTCAAGGCGCGCATCCAGCTGCTCCGCGACCTCGGCTCGGCGATCTCGCCGTTCAACGCGTTCCTCATCGCGCAGGGCATCGAGACCCTGTCGCTGCGCCTGGAGCGGCACGTCGCGAACGCACAGAAGGTCGCCGAGTGGCTCGCTGCGCGCGACGACGTGACGACCGTGCACTACGCCGGGCTGGAGTCCAGCCCGTGGCACGCCAACCAGCTGAAGTACGCGCCGCGCGGTGCGGGTGCGGTGCTGGCGTTCGAGCTGCCCGGCGGCACCGCGGCCGGGCAGGCGTTCGTCTCCGCGCTCGAGCTGCACTCGAACGTCGCCAACATCGGCGACGTCCGCTCGCTCGTCATCCACCCGGCGTCGACGACGCACAGCCAGCTGACCGCCGAGGAGCAGGCCCTGTCCGGCGTGACGCCCGGGCTCGTCCGGCTCGCCGTCGGCATCGAGCACATCGACGACATCCTGGCCGACCTCGAGGCGGGCTTCCGCGCCGCCAAGAGCGCCTGAACGGTGCGACCCCCCGTGGCCGACGGCACGCCGACCCCCTCCCCGGACCGATCCTCCTCACGGTCCGCGGACGGGGCGGCGCGCCGTGCCACGGCCACGTCCCGGCTCCCGCTGTCGCGCCGGCCCCCGGCGCCGGCCGCCGGGGGCTGGCGCGAGGGCGACCCGGTGGGCCACCGCCGGTTCGCCGACCTCGGCCCGCTCGAGCTCGAGGGTGGTGGCCGCCTGCCGGCGGTCCGGATGGCCTACGAGACCTGGGGCACGCCGGCCGCCGACGGCTCCAACGCCGTGCTCGTCCTGCACGCGCTGACCGGCGACTCCCATGTGACGGGGCCGGCCGAGGAGGGGCACCCGACCGCCGGCTGGTGGTCGTCGCTCGTCGGGCCGGGCGCGCCCATCGACACCGACCGGTGGTTCGTCGTCGCGCCCAACGTGCTCGGCGGCTGTCAGGGCTCCACCGGTCCCTCGTCGACCGCGTCCGACGGTCGACCGTGGGGCTCGCGCTTCCCGCTGCTGACCGTGCGCGACCAGGTCGCCGCCGAGATCGCGCTCGCGGACGCCCTCGGGGTCACGCGCTGGGCGCTGGTGGTCGGTGGGTCGATGGGCGGGCACCGCGTGCTCGAGTGGGCGGTGAGCGCGCCGGACCGGGTGGCCGCGATCGCGGTGATCGCCAGCACCGCGCAGACCTCCGGCGACCAGATCGCGTCGTTCCACGTCCAGCTGGGCGCCATCCAGGCGGACTCCGGCTTCCACGGCGGGGACTACTACGACGAGCCCGACGGGTTCGGCCCGCACGTCGGGCTGGGCATCGCCCGGCAGGTCGCGCACCAGACCTACCGGTCCGCGCTGGAGCTCGACGAGCGGTTCGGGCGGATCCCGCAGGGCGAGGAAGAGCCCCTGCTCGGGGGGCGGTTCGCGGTGCAGTCGTACCTGGACCACCACGGCGACAAGCTGACCCGGCGGTTCGACGCGAACACCTACCTGGCGCTGACCCGCTCGATGATCACGCACGACCTCGGCCGCAACCGCGGCGGGGTCGAGGCCGCGCTCTCGTCGATCACCGCGCGCGCGCTCGTGGTGGCCGTCGACTCCGACCGGCTGTTCCTGCCGGAGCAGTCCGAGCGGATCGCGCGGGGCATCCCCGGCGCCGGGCCGGTGCGCTACGTCCACTCGCCGTACGGGCACGACGGGTTCCTCATCGAGGAGGAGCAGGTGGGCGCCCTGGTGGCCGGCTTCCTGGCCGACGAGGTCCCCGCGACCTGACGCCCGGCGGCTCGGGGGCCTGCAGGACGAGACGCCGCCCCTCAGGCGTACGGCGGGGACCCGTCCCGGCACTCCGCCGTTGGGGTGGCCGACGAACGAACCTGGGGATTCTCGGCACGCCGCCCGCGCGTCTGTGCAACAGTGCGTCGCGCCAGGTCACCGCCGCCCGACGAGGTCACACCCATGCGATCCCGCTCCCTCTGCGTCACCATGACGGTCGCCGCGCTCGCGGCGCTGACGATCGCCGGCTGTTCCGCCGCACCGTTACCCGGCCCAGCGCCGACGAGTCATCAGGAAAGCCCGTCGACCTCGCTGCCCACCACGGAGCCCCCCGCGGCCACGCCGCCCGTGCCGACAACCACGTGGCCGGTGGCGGTCGCGCTGCCGGCTCCTCCACCGGACATGTCCCGCGACGACGAGGTCGGCGCAGTGGCCGCCGCCGAGTACTTCCTGGAGCTGTACACGTACACGGAGTCGTCGCAAGACATCGGGCCGTGGTCGGCCATGAGCCACGCGGACTGCATCTTCTGCCAGAGCGTCACCGACAACGTCGCGGTGCAGCGCGCCTCGGCGCAGGTCGTCAAGTCGGCACCCATGACAGTCACCGAAGAGTCGATCAGCACTCTCAGCCCAGTCGCCTTCAGCGTCTCCCTGACTGTGACCAAGGAGCCTGAAGAACTCTGGACATCGGATGGAGATTTCATAAGTCGAGCCTCCGACGTCGGCGGGAAATTCCTCATGGTCGTCTTGCGGAATCCAAGTGAGTGGATCGTCCGCGAAGTGACACCGATGGATCCTGTGACGCTCTGATGCTTCGCGTGCTAACCCGGATCGGCCTGCTGGCGACGCTTGGAGCAGGCTGCCTATCCCTTGCGCCCGCGGACACATCCGATGGCCAGCCCGCGCCAGTCACTCCGTGGGCAACCGCCAGCGGCAATTCGGTTGAAGTGGGCAACGCCTACGTTGGCGAGTCGATCAACTCCGAAGAGTTGAACGACAGCGCGCCCGCCCCCGACCACATGCAGCGCATGCGGGCGCCGGTGTGCCCGTCGGGGACGCTCAGCTCCGGGGACCCGCTGCCGTGCCCGGGCGACCCCGTCGTCCCGCTGCCCGAGTGCGGCGACGCCGCCACGCTCCCGGACCTGTGGGAGCGTCCGGAACCCGACGGCCTGCCAGGGCCCTGGCGGCTGATCGGCCCGCCGGTCTGTGCGACACCCGCCGACGTCACCCCCGCGAT
Source organism: uncultured Actinomycetota bacterium (assembly GCA_963769855.1). Taxonomy (GTDB): domain Bacteria; phylum Actinomycetota; class Actinomycetes; order Actinomycetales; family Cellulomonadaceae; genus Cellulomonas. The sequence continues at coordinate 34,382 of CAVYNN010000008.1, read as the reverse complement.
GGTCCTGACCGCGTTCCGGCGCCTGCCGCTCGCCCCGACTGCCCTCGTCGTGCAGCCGGACCGCGGCTGGCTCCTGGTGAACAAGCCCACGGTGGTCCACGCCGACCCCACCGCCCAGCGGCTGACGACCACGATCCTCGGCACCGCGGTGGCCATCACCGCCACCCCGACCCGCTACGCCTGGGACTTCGGCGACGGCGGGACGCTCACCACCACCGACCCCGGCCTGCCCTGGCCGGCCGGCACCCTGACCCACACGTACGCGCACGTCGCCAGCTACCGCATCACGCTCGCCACCACCTGGTCTGCGACGTACACGCTCGCCGGCGACCCCGCGGTCCGCGACGTCCCCGGCACGGCGACCACGACGACCAGCACCGCCCCGCTCGTCGTCCAGGAGCGACGCTCCCACCTGGTCGGCACCACCTGCGCCGAGGATCCGCTGGCTGCCGGCTGCTGACCGGCCGCCCACCGCCCCACCGCGAAGCCGGGTCCGGGTCGCAACCACGACCTGCTGCTCGACGAGAACCCGTCCGCCCACGACACGGCGAGCCCGTGCGTCGATAGGTTGGCACCGTGCTCGCCGCGTACGCAGCCCGGACCTCGCCCGGCGACCCGCTGTCCGCGCTCGAGGTCGGCGAGCGCCCGGCCCCCGAGCCCCGGCCCGGATGGACGACCGTCCAGGTCAGGGCCGCCGCCCTGAACCACCACGACCTGTGGTCCCTGCGCGGTGTCGGCCTGCCGGCCGACCGCCTGCCGATGGTCCTGGGCTGCGACGCGGCCGGCGTCACCGACGACGGCCGCCAGGTGATCGTGCACGCGGTCGTCGGCGGCCCCGGTGCGCCCGCGGGCCAGGCGGTCGCGCCCGACGAGCCGCGCAGCATCCTGTCCGAGCGCTACCCCGGGACGCTCGCCGAGCTGGTCCAGGTCCCGACGACGAACCTCGTCGACAAGCCGCCGGCGCTGACCTGGAAGCACGCCGCCTGCCTGCCGACGGCCTACCTCACCGCCTACCGGGCGCTGTTCCGCTCCGGTCACGCCACCCCCGGCCAGCGGGTGCTGGTCCAGGGCGCCGGCGGCGGGTTCGCGACGGCGGCGACCGTGCTCGGCGCGGCGGCCGGGCTCGACGTCACCGTCACCAGTCGCGACCCGGGCAAGCGGGAACGCGCCCTGGCTCTGGGCGCCGCGGCAGCGGTCGAGACCGGCGCGAAGATCCCCCGGGTCGACCTTGTCCTCGAGTCGGTCGGCGCCGCGACCTGGTCGCACACGATGCGTTCGGTCCGGCCCGGCGGGACTGTCGTGGTCGTCGGCGCAACCAGCGGCGACCCCGCCCCGATGGAGGTCGCGCGCCTGTTCTTCCCGGAGGTGACGGTCACCGGCGCCACCATGGGCACGCGCGACGAGCTGGCCCAGCTGGTCGCCTTCGTCGCGCACGCCGGGATCGAGCCGCCGGTGGACTCGTCGTACGCCCTGACGGATGCGCGCGCGGCCTTCGAGCGACTCGCCGGCGGTGCCCAGTTCGGCAAGGTCGTCGTCCGGCCATGACCGCCACCGCATCCGCCCGGAGCATGCAGTGAGCGCCTGGCGCACCGACGTCCTGGGCGAGCCGTTCCAGGCGCGCACCCTGCACCTGGCCGACGACGACGAAGGCCCGGTGGTCGCCACCCTGGTCCGCTACGCCCCGCCCACCGAGGAGCCGCTGCGGGCCGCCCGCGTCGTGCTCTACGTGCACGGCTGGTCGGACTACTTCTTCCAGCGCGAGATCGCCGAGTACTGGCACGCCTGCGGCGCCGCGTTCTACGCCCTCGACCTGCGCAAGTACGGCCGCAGCCTGCGGCCGGGCCAGACGCCCGGGTACGTCGCGGACCTGCGGACGTACGACGAGGACCTCGACGCCGCCGTGGCGGTCCTGCGCTCGGCGCACGGCGCCGCCGCCCGGCTGCTCGTCATGGCGCACTCGACCGGCGGGCTGGTGACCGCCCTGTGGGCGGACCGCGGGCCGGGCAAGGTGGCCGCGATGGTGCTCAACAGCCCCTGGTTGGAGCTGGCCGGGTCGTCGGTGGTGCGGCACGTCTCGGCGCCGGCGATCCGGCAGCTGGCGACGTTCCAGCCCAAGGCGGCGCTGCCCAACATCGATCCCGGCCTCTACGCACGGACGATCAGGGCCGAGGACGGCGGGGAGTGGACGTACGACGAGACCTGGCGGCCCACCCCGTCGTTCCCGGTGCGCGCCGGGTGGCTGCGCGCGATCACCGAGGGCCACGCCGCCGTCGCCCGCGGGCTGAACGTCGAGGCACCCATCCTCACCCTCGCCTCGGCCCGCTCGCTGATCTCCCCGCGCTGGTCAGAGGACATGCGCTCGGCCGACACGGTGCTCGACGTCGAGCTCATCGCCCGGCGGGCCGTCCAGCTCGGGCCGGTGGTGACCGTGGTGCGGATCCCGGGCGGCCTGCACGACCTGTCGCTGTCGCCACCGCGGGTGCGTGCCCGGTTCTACGCGGAGATCGACCGCTGGCTGGCCGGATACGGCTGGGGCTGACCGGTCCGGCTGGGTCTGACCGGCGATCGACTGGGGCCAGGACTGCCAGTGGTCCGGCCCATGGTGACGGCGTGGCTCGACCTCGGAAGTACGACCCCTCGGCCACACCGTGCCCGCGTGGGCACACGGGTCGTGCCGTGCTGAGCCACCTGTACGGCAAGCCGGGTCTCGAGCGGCGGACGTACTGGTGCGCCGGAAGGCGAGCAGCTGGACGACCGGGATGACAAGCCGCACTGCTTCGCCCCGGCTGCGCTCGACGGGTGAGTGTCAGGCGTGCGAGCACCACTTCGGCGAGCACGACGGTCACCAGTCGGCGCGGGAGTACTGGTTCATACGGCAGCTGCTGATGAGACTCGACGCTCGCGGTTAGGCGCAGCCGGAGAGCTGGGCCGCGACCATCAGGGCGGAGCTGAGGCGGACCTGTCGATGCCGCGTGAACACTGACCCCTTGGCGCCGGGCGAAAGTTGACCCCCCTTCGCTGAAGAGTGAGGGAGTGATCACCGTGGAGGACTGGGCTGAGATCCGTCGGCTGTATCGGGCTGAGGGGTTGGGGATCAAGGCGATCGCGCGTCGGCTGGGGGTCGCGCGGAACACCGTGCGGACGGCGCTGGCCGCCCATGAGCCACCGAAGTACCACCGCGCGTCGGCCGGGTCGGCGGTCGACGCGTTCGAGCCGGCGATCCGGCGGCTGCTCGGCCAGTTCCCGGACATGCCGGCCACGGTGATCGCCGAGCGGGTCGGGTGGACGGGTGCGTCCTCGGTGCTGCGGGCGCGGGTCGCGCAGATCCGGCCGGTGTTCCGGGGTGCGGACCCGGCCGACCGGACCAGGTATGAGCCCGGGGAAATCGTGCAGTGCGATCTGTGGTTCCCGGCCAAGGTCATCCCTGACGGCGCCGGTGGGTTGCTGGCACCGCCGGTGCTGACGATGGTCGCGGCGTACTCGCGGGTCGTGATGGCGCTGATGCTGCCCTCGCGGGTGTCCGGGGACCTGCTGGCCGGGATGTGGCAGCTACTGGCCGGCCTGGGTGCGGTGCCCAAGATCTTGGTCTGGGACAACGAGTCCGGGATCGGTCAGCACCACCGGTTGACGTTGCCGGCGCGCACGTTCGCCGGGACGTTGGGGACCCGGATCTACCAGACCGCCGCCCGTGACCCCGAGGCCAAGGGCATGGTCGAGCGGGCCAACCACTACTTGCAGACCTCGTTCATGCCCGGGCGGGCGTTCACCTCCGGGCCTGACTTCAACACCCAGCTGGCCGACTGGCTGCCGCGGGCGAACACCCGGCTGGTCCGGTCCACAGGCTCCCGGCCGGTGGACCTGCGCGAGGTTGACGTCGCGGCGATGGGGATGCTGCCACCGGTGGTGCCCACGACCACGGCACCGGTGCGGGTCCGCCTTGCGCGGGACTACTACGTTCGGGTGGCGGGCAACGACTACTCGGTGAACCCGCAGGCCATCGGCCGGTTCGTTGACGTGAGCACGGAACTGGCGCGAGTGCGGGTCAGCTGCGCGGGCCAGGTCGTCGCCGACCACGCCCGGTCCTGGGCGTCCCGGCAGGTCATCACCGACCCCGAACATGTCCAGGTCGCCGCAGGTCTGCGGACCGCGTTCGGCCAACGCAGCGCCGCGACCCGCGGCCGGCCCGCGGCCGGGCCGGTGGCCGTGGGGCTGCGGTCGCTGAGCGACTACGACGAGATCTTCGCGTTGTCGGTCCCGAGCGTTCGCCCGGACCTGCGGGTCGTGCGATGAGCCCGACCGGTAAGGACACCGCCGGGCAGATCACGTTCTGCACCCGCGAGCTCAAGACTCCCGTGATCGCCTCAACATTCGCCGCCCTGGGCGACCAGGCCCGCACCGAGGGCTGGTCCCACGAGGAATACCTGGCCGCGGTCCTGGGCCGTCAGGTCGCCTCCCGCACCGCCAACGGCACCCGGATGCGGATCGCCGCCGCGCACTTCCCTGCGGTCAAGACCCTGGAGGACTTCACCTTCGAGCACCTGCCCGGCGCACCCCGCGACGTCATCGCGCACCTGGCCACCACCACGTTCGTGGCCCGCCGGGAGAACGTCGTGCTGCTCGGCCCCCCCGGCACCGGCAAGACCCACCTGGCGATCGCGTTGGCCATCAAGGCCGCCGAGGCCGCACTGCCCGTCGCGTTCGACTCCGCCACCGCCTGGATCACCCGGCTGACCACCGCCCACGCCCAGGGCCGCCTCGAGCGTGAACTACGCCGGCTGAACCGCTACCGAGTCCTGGTCATCGACGAGGTCGGCTACCTGCCGTTCGACCCCGCCGCCGCCGCCCTGTTCTTCCAGCTCATCGCTTCACGCTATGAGACCGGATCGGTGATCGTGACCTCGAACCTGCCGTTCTCCGGCTGGGGCCAGACCCTCGGCGACGACGTCGTGGCCGCCGCAACCATCGACCGCCTCGTCCACCACGCCCACGTCATACCCCTGGACGGTGACTCCTACCGCACCCGCGCCCACCGCAAGACGCCGTAGTCAAGAAGACCAGGGGGGTCAAAATCCGTTCAGCAGCAGTGGGTCAGTTTTCGCCCGGCGTTGACAGGACCGCCGGGGCACCGACCAACCGGCCGCGCCGCCTGGCCGAACCAGCCCCGGCGCCGAGCATCCGACGAGGGCTCAGAACAGGTCGAACGCTAGGCGGACGACGCCCCAGAGCGCCCGACCGACAGACCGCAGGACCCCATCGCCGGACTGACGCGCCTGACGCACTCCGGCCACGGAGAAGATGCTCAGTCCGACCAGGGCCACCACGGCGGCCACCGCTAGGACGGCGGCGATCGCGACTAACCACGACACTGCGAGCACCACACCGGCGGCCATCATCGCGAACAGGGTGAGCAGCAATAGGAGTTCCCGCCCCTGCCGCCTGCCAGCCGTCGTCTCGGTCATCACAAGCCCTATCGTGCCTGGTCGCTGCCTTCGCGCAGGGGAAGGTGGCGCCGCAGCGCTCGCGCCTCGTTGAGAAGGCACCACCACGGCTGCGCCGTCGCCTCCGCGTCGGACCCAGCGCGGTGGGCTGACCCGGCCCGTTCGACGGCGACGCCATCGAGCAGTCCGGCCAGCTTGCCCCGGCCTCTCCCGACCATCTCGGCCGCGTCCAGGGTGTCCGCCGTCGGCCAGGTCTCTGCCTCGTCCAACCGACGCCACTGGCCCGCGAGCATCGCCACGTCGAACCCGACGTTGTGGCCACCACCAGCCGACCGGCCAACAGCGGGTGAAGTCGCCCGGCGACGCACGACACGCCGCTCATCGGCCCTCGCCCCACGAACGACCCGTGATCGCCTGGTCAGGAGGGCCTGCTCCACCACTCGAAAGGCGCCGGTTCAGGTCACCTCTGTGCGACGGTCAGCGCCCGGTGACCTCGGCGAGCGAGAAGCCGCCGTCGCCCAGCCGCCACATCCGCCAGCCATCCACGGCCCCTTCGCTGTGCGCGGCGTGGGCCGCCGCCAGGTCCGGGTCGGCGAACAGCGTGCCGTCGGCCACCTGGATCAACCCGTCGGAGCGCAAGGTGGCCTCGAGCCGTTGCCCGCGCCGGACCCGCACCCAGACCAGCGAGGCCGGCGCCCGCACGGCGGCCGCCACCCGCGCGAGCTGCGGCAGGGGGCTGCCGGGCGCCGCGAAGGCGAAGCTCGCCGGGGCGTACGGGGAGTCGATGCCGGGGGAGGGGAACGACGGGGTGAAGGACGAGGCCGGGGGGCCCGGGAGGACCGGGGGGGCCGAGGGGGGCGCTGAGGGGCCCGACAGCGCCGGGTGGGCCGACGGCGCCGACTCGGAGCCGGCGCCGAGCAGCTGGTGCGCCCCGGTCCGCGACGACAGCGGCGCCGGATTCGGGTCGTGTCGGCCCGGCGCGGCCATGAGGTTCGCCAGCGAGGGCGACGGTCGGGTAGCCGGGCTGGGCGAGCGGTCGTAGGCAGCGGCCGACTGAGCCGACGACGTCATCGAACCGGCCCGTGGCGCGGGCCGGCCGGCCGTCGCCGCTGGGACGGGCCACCGCCCCGGGATCGTCGGCGGCTGGGTCGGGATGAACGGCGGCTCGGGGCGCTCGTCGTCCAGCGGGACGGGCACCGGCCCGGCACTGCCCGGTTGCGCGCTCTGCACCAGGCGCAACGAGGTGGGCTCGGCGGAGCGACGCGCCGCCTCGTGCTCGGCCAACGGTGAGACATCGAGCAGTCGACGTCCGTCCGGCCCGCGCAGGACACCGACCTGGACCACCCTGACCGGCCAGCCCGGACCGCGCACGGCGGCAAGGGTGTCGGCCGACTCCGCCGCGACCTCCGAGCAGATGAGCATCAGCCGCGCGCCGTACCGCAGCTCAGCAGGCCGGGCGAACGGAACCTGGTCCCGGAAGGCCGCGTAGTCGGTGGCGAACCGGGTCGGGTCCGGGTGGTAGGCGCGGGCCAGGTCGGCGGCGGTCAGGCGGGCCGCGGCCCCGGCGTGCCGGAGCGCGTCGACGATCGCCCCGTCGTCGACCACCTGGGCGACCTCGAGGACGACGGGACGTCCGGTGACGTCGAGGGCCAGGATCTCGGGGACGTCGACATGGTCGGGCAGCGCTGCGCGGGTGCGGATCGGGAACAGCGGCTCGCCGACGACCGCCGGCAGGTGCTCGGTCAGCAGCGTCCGGACCTCACCGAGGAACGTCCCGGCGAGCGGCTGCATCGGCTGCACCAGACGCGGCCGACCATGGTCGGGCTCGAAGATGGGCATCCCCGCAGTCCTCCCGCGTGCGAGCGTGGGCTTCTGGCCGCCCATACCTTCCCATAAGGGACGTCTCGACCCGGGGAACCCCGCCCTGAGACCCGGCGTGTCCACTCCGAGAGACGACACCGTCCCGATGGTGGTCAGTGCGCGCCGAGGAGCCGTTCGACGCGGTCCACCTTGGCGGTCAGCTCACCGGTGTGGCCGGGGCGGATGTCGGCCTTGAGGACCAGGGAGACCCGGCCCGCGCCGCGACCCGCGGCCTCGGTCGCTCGTCGGACGACGTCCATCACCTCGTCCCACTCCCCTTCGATCGTGGTGAACATGGCGTCGGTGTGGTTCGGCAGGCCCGACTCGCGCACGACGCGCACGGCATCGGCCACGGCCTGGGACACGGACTCGCCGACGCCCATCGGGGACACGGAGAAGGCAACGAGCATGCCCCCACCCTCGCACTCCCCCTGCAGTGGAACGAACCGGTCACGGGCCACAGCGTGTCGGTGCGTGTCTGTTCCACTCGGGTGGGTGGGGTGACGGGTGCGGCAGCGTTCGGGTGCACCAGGCGCGGCAGCCGGTGGGCGGGGGGCTGGGCTGGGGCCTGGTCAGGGGGTCAGGTGGGCGGCGAGGAGCTGGGCCAGGTGGACGCCGGTCACGCCGGCGAGCTGTTCGGCCTGGGTGCGGCACGAGTAGCCGTCGGCGAGGTAGACGTCACCGGGTGCGGCAGCGCGCAGAGCCGGGAGCAGCGCGTGCTCCGCGACCGCCACCGACACGTCGTAGTGCCCGGCCTCCATGCCGAACGACCCGGCCAGGCCGCAGCAGCCGGCCAGCGTGGAGAACGTCGCCCCGGCATCCGCCAGCAGCCGGACGTCCGGCCCGAAGCCCATCACGGCGTGCTGGTGGCAGTGCGGCTGGACCACCGCGGTGACGTCGGACAGGTCCGGCAGCGTCCACCGGTCGCCCGGTCCGACCGGCGCGGGAGCGGTCAGCAGCTCGGCGAGGGTGCGCGTCGCGCCGGCGACGGCGAGCGCGCGCGGGTCGTCGGGCAGCAGGTCGAGCAGGTCGGAGCGGAGCACGGCGGTGCAGCTGGGCTCGAGCCCGACGATGGGGATCCCGTTCACCGCGAACGGTCCGAGCACCTCGAGCAGGTGGCGCAGCCGGTCCTTCGCCCCGTCCAGCTGGCCGGTGGTGATCCAGGTCAGCCCGCAGCATGCACCGTGGTCCGGCACCAGCACCTGGTACCCGGCGGCGCGCAGCACCCGGACCGCGGCCACCGGGACATCCGGCGCCAGGGTGTCGCTGAACGAGTCGGTCCACAGCAGCACCGGCGGGCGACGGCCCGACGCTGCGCCGTCGGCCGACCGTGCGTCCGCCGCAGCGGGTCCCGACGATCCCGCCGCCGGTCCGTCCACCGTCACCGGCGGACGGGCGGCGACCGTCACCTCGTCGTGCGCCCGGACCCACGCCCGGAACGGTCGACGAGCGAACCGCACCATCCGCCGCCGCGGGTCCATCCCGCCGGCCCGGAGCACCAGGCGGGCGACCGGCCGCACGGACAGCACCGCGTTGGCCAGCCCCGCCACCCCTGGCACGGCGGTGACCAGCCGGGTCCACCGGGGCAGCCAGCCGAGGACGTAGTGGGAGACCGGCCGGACCCGCCGGCGATATGTACGGTGCAGCACCTCGGACTTGTACCGCGCCATGTCCACCCCGGCCGGGCAGTCCGACGAGCAGGCCTTGCAGGCCAGGCACAGGTCGAGCGACTCGCGCACCTCCGGTGCGCCCCAGCCGGAGGAGACGAGCGTGCCGTTGGCCATCTCCTGGAGCACGCGCGCCCGGCCCCGGGTGGAGTCCTTCTCGTCCTGCGTCGCCAGGTAGCTGGGGCACATGAAGCCGCCCGACGAGGTGTCGTCGGCCCGGCACTTGGCGACCCCGACGCACCGGTGCACGGCCGTGGTGAGGTCCCCGTGGTCCTCGCCGAACGCGAAGCCCAGCGCTCCCAGCCGGTGTGCGGCCGGGCGGCGCAGGTCCGCGTCGAGCGGTCGGGGGCGGACCAGCACACCGGGGTTGAGCAGGTCGTGCGGGTCGAGCAGGTCCTTGAACGCGGCGAACGCCTCGAGCACCGGCGGCGGGTACATCACGCCGAGCAGCTCGGACCGGGCCCGGCCGTCGCCGTGCTCACCCGACAGCGACCCGCCGTACGCGGCGACCAGGTGTGCCGCGTCGGTCATGAACGCGCGCAGTGCCGAGCCGTCCCGTTCCAGCGGCAGGTCCAGGCGCAGGTGCACGCAGCCGTCGCCGAAGTGCCCGTAGGCCAGGCCGTCGACGTGATGGGTGGCCAGCAGGGCGGACAGCTCGCGCAGGTAGGCGCCCAGCCGGTCCGGCGGCACCGCGGAGTCCTCGAACCCCGGCCAGGCCTGCTCGCCGGCCGACGTCCGCCCGGCGAGCCCGGCCCCGTCGGCCCGCACGGCCCACAGCCGGGTCGCCTCCGGCCCCGGCGGGTACAGGCCGACGGCCGACGTCCCCGCGTCGGCGACCAGGGCCCGGGCGGCGGCCAGCGCCTCGTCCTTCGTCGTGCCCCCGACCTCGACGAACAGCCACCCGCCGCCGGCGGGCAAGGCCGGCACAGCGCCTGCCCCGCGCGCCCGGCGCACCACGTCGACCAGTCGAGCGTCCATCCCCTCCATCGCCAGCGGGTGGTGGGTCAGCAGGGCAGGCACGACGTCGGCGGCCGCGGCCATGTCCGGATAGCCGAGGACGACCAGCACGGGCGCCGCCGCGACCGGGACCAGCCGCACGGTGGCGCCGAGCACCGTGACCACCGTGCCCTCGGTGCCGACCAGCGCCTTGGCCAGGTCCGCGCCGTTCTCCGGCAGCAGGTGCTCCAACTGGTAGCCCGACACCTGCCGGCCGAACCGGCCGAGCTCGGTCCGGATGGTCGCCCGGTGGGCGCCGACCAGCCCGTCCAGCCCGGGCACGACGTCGAGGGCACCCGCCCCTGCCCCGGCGGTGAACCGGCGGCCGGTGCCGTCGACGACGTCCAGGCTGAGCACGTTGGCCGAGGTCCGGCCGAAGGCCACGGCGTGCGGGCCGCAGGCGTCGTTGCCGATCATCCCGCCGAGGGTGGCGCGGGTCCACGTCGAGGGGTCCGGCCCGAACCGCAGCCCGTGCGGAGCCGCTGCCGACTGCAGCGCGGCCATCACCACGCCCGGCTCGACGGTCGCGGTCCGCGCCTCCCGGTCGAGGGAGACGATGCGGTTGACGTGCCGGGAGAAGTCCAGCACCACCCCGGGGCCGACGGCGTTGCCGGCCACCGAGGTACCGGCCCCGCGCGACGTCAGCGGCACGCCGGCCGCACGGGCCACCGCGAGGGCCGCCAGCACGTCGTCGACGTCCTGCGGGAAGACGACCACCTGGGGCACCACGCGATAGTTCGACGCGTCGGTGGAGTACTCGGCGCGGCGCCGGGTCGAGCCGTCGACCTCACCCCGCACGGCCGCCCGCAGCTCGCCGATGAGGTCGGTGGCCAGCGTGGTCGCCATGCCGCGCAGTGTGTCACCAGCCCCGCCCACCCGGCGCCCCCCGTCCGCCGCCTGGTCCCCCACCCCCCAGCTCCGCTGCCGAGCCCCGGCCAGAGCCCCATGCCCCCCGCCCCATCCCCACTCCGCTGAACCCTGGACCGCGATCCACGGTCCAGGGTTCAGGGAAGTCGGTAGGGGAGCAGTGGGCAAGGCGGCTGGGGGCGGGCTGGGGGGCGGGGCGCGAGTCGTCAGCGGGAGAGGGGGCAGCTGGCGCAGGTGGGCGGGCGGGCGGGACCGGCGGGGCAGCCGGTGGCGCACGACGAGCCGGCCGGCCGCACCACGAGACCGATCCGCTCCGCGTGGTCCAGCGCGAGCCGGACCAGCTCGTCGGACAGCCCCAGCCGTTCGGCGATCCGGTCGGCGGTCAGCCCGCGGTCCGCCGCCTGCAGCACCTGCGCGAACAGCGCGGTCCCGACAGCGGCCGGAGTGGCTGGCGGCGCGGTGCGCCGCGGGCTGCCGCGCCCGGCCAGGACGGTCACAGCAGCCTGCCGACCTGGAACGCGGCGACGGCGAGGACCCAGGCGAGCAGCAGCTGGGCGCCGATCGCCCCGGCCGCCCAGCCGCGGCCGAACAGCCGGGCCTGCTCGGCCATCGTCGCCAGGCACGGGGTGTAGGCGAGGACGAACACCATGAACGCGAACGCCGCTGCGCCCGGGGCGCCGCCGGAGGTCCGGTCGAACGTGGCGCGCAGCTGCGTGCCCAGGTCGCCGGGCAGGCTCGGGTCCGCGGGCGCTGTCACCGCGTAGGTCTGCGCCATCGACCCGACGACGACCTCCTTCGCGACGAACCCGGTGAGGAGCGCGGACGCCGCGTGCCAGTCGTCGAAGCCCGCGGGCCGGAACACCGGCGCGATGCCGCCGGCGATGCGTCCGTACACCGAGTCCTGGACCGGCACGTCGCCGACGCGCGTGGCCGGGCCCGGCGGGCAGCGCCATCAGCACCCAGACCGCCGCCAGCGTCACGACGATGATCGACCCGGCCTTGTGGACGAACGCCCAGACCCGCACCCCTGCGGACGTGCCGATCGCACGCAGCCGCGGCCGCTGGTAGGCCGGCAGGGCGAGCACGAACGGCTCGCGGGCCAGGTCACGGAACGCGGTGTGCCGCAGCGCCACCCCGAGCCCGACGACGAGCAGCGCCGACAGCAGGTACATCGCCAGCACGGCGATACCCGCGTCGTGCGGGAAGAACACCGCGGCGAGCACGAGGTACACGGTCAGCCGGGCGGTGCAGCTGGTCAGCGGGACGAGCAGGCCGGTGAGCAGGCGCTGACGCGCATGCGGCAGGGTGCGCGTCGCGGCCAGCGCGGGCACGTTGCAGCCGAAGCCGACGACGAGCGGCAGCACCGCCCGTCCGTCCAGGCCGAGCGCCCGCATCGCGCGGTCGGCGACGAACGCCGCTCGGGCCAGGTAGCCCGAGTCCTCGAGCAGCGCCACCGCGACGAACATGATGCCGATCAGCGGGGCGAAGGACAGCACGGTGGCCACCCCGGCCAGCACCCCGTCGACGACGAAGCTCCCGGCCCAGGCCGGCGCCCCGGACAACCAGCCCCGGACCAGCCCGCCGAACCATCCGGTGACGGCACCGGCCACCCAGCGCATCAGCGGTGCGGCCGCGACGGTGACCAGCTGGAACAGTGCCCACATGACGCCGAGCAGCACCGGGATGCCGGCCCACGGCCGGAGCAGGACGGAGTCGACCCGGTCGGACCAGGTGCGCCGGGCCCGAGCGCCGAGCAGGGCCGGCCGGTCGTCCTGCACCACCGCGAGCACGCCCTGCACCCAGCCGAACAACGCCTCCGCCTCGGCGAACGAGGCGTCGTCGGCGGCCGGCGCCGGTCCGGCCGCTCCCCGCACGTGTGCGGCGGGCGCACCGCCGGTCACCGCCGCCCGCACGGCCCGCGCGAGCTCGTCCAGGCCGTGGCCGGTCCGCGGGTCCACACCGATCACCGGCACGCCGAGCACCCCGGACAGCGCGGCCGGGTCGATCTCGACCCCCCGGTCGGCCGCGACGTCGCGCATGGTCAAGGCGACGAGCAGGGGCCGGCCGGCGCGGGCGACCTGGCCGACGAGGTACAACGAGCGCGCCACCGCGGTGGCGTCGACCATCGCGACGACGAGGTCGACGTCGGAGCCACGGCCGGCGACGGCGTCGGCCGTCACCTGCTCGTCCGGCGTCCGGGCGAGCAGCGAGTAGGCGCCCGGCAGGTCGACCAGCGTGACGTCGGCGGCCTTCCACACGCCGGTGGCCAGCTCGACGGTGGTGCCCGGGGCGTTGACGACGTGCTGACGCGCGCCCGTTGCCGCGTTGAACAGCGTCGACTTGCCGACGTTCGGGCTGCCCACCAGCGCCACCGTCGCGCGCCTCGTCGCGACGGTGACCGGTGCGGCCGCCGCCGGGTCGTGACAGCTCATCCCGCGACCCGCTCGACCGGCCGGACGTCGATCAGCGCGCACGTGCGCACGTCGAGCGCGAACCGCTCTGCGCCGAGCGCGACGACGCGCCCCTGCCGCCCCGCGTCGTGGGTGACCTCGACCAGCGCGCCGGGACGAAGCCCCAGCTCGTGCAGCCGCAGGCACATGCCCGGCTCGACACAGACGTCGACGATCCGGGCACACACGCCCTCGGCGCAGCGGGCCAGCTCCATACCGTCGACGCTAGAGGTAAGGCATGCCTACCCTCAGCGGACTTAGGTCCCCCTTACCTGCCGGTCCGGGACCGGCAAGGGGGCTCAGGTCAGGGCGGCATCCAGCGTGATCGTCGTGCCGGTCAGCGCCTTCGACACCGGGCAGTTCTCCTTGGCGGTCTCCGCGGCGGCGAGGAACGCCGCCTCCTCGAGGCCGTCCACCTCGCCGCGGACGGTGAGCAGGACGCCGCTGATCGCGAACCCCCCGGACCCGTCCGGGCGCAGCGTCACGTCGGCGCGCACCTCGAGCGCGCGCGGCGTGCCGCCCGCCGCGGCCACGACGCCGGACAGGGCCATCGCGTAGCACGCCGAGTGCGCGGCGGCGATCAGCTCCTCGGGGCTCGTCACGCCGCCGGCGTCGTCGGCGGCGCGGCGCGGGAACGAGACCGGGAAGCGGGCGACGTGCGAGCTGACCAGCTCGACCTCGCCGCCACCCTTCTCGAGAGTTCCGGTCCACTCAGTCAGTGCGGTGCGTGTGGGCATGGGGTCCTCCTCGGGACGGCTGTGCTCCCCACGCTAGGCGTGCCGGGTCTCGCGCGCGCGCTCGAGGTGCGCCGCGACGACGTGCGGCGGTGCACCGGCCTCGCCGAGCGTGCTGGCCGCCCGGGCGTGCAGCACCCGGCAGGTCTGAGGGTCCAGCTGGGCGTACAGCGCGGTGCGGACCAGGTCGTGGCGGAACACCAGCCGATCCCCGCGCGCCGCCACGACCCCCGCGGCCAGCGCGTGACGCAGGGTCCGCCAGCAGTCGGTGAGCGGCAGCTGCGCGAGCCGGGCGAGGTCTGGCACGACGAACGACGGGCCGAGCACCGCAGCCCGGGAGAGCAGATCGAGGACGGCCGGTTCGAGATCCGCGATGTGCGCCCGTGCGGCCCGGTCGAGCTCGTCCTGCCAGCCGACTCCGTCGATGTCGACGACCTCGTCGTCCGAGAAGCGCAGCGCGCCGGCGTGCTGCGTGGCCTCGATCACGGCGGTGACCAGCCGGGGGTTGCCGCCCGCGGTGGACAGCACCCCACGCAGCATCGGCCCGACCGGATGGCCGACGATCTGCTCGGCGAGCTCGACGACGGCCGAGGGCCCGAGCGGCCGCAGCTCGACGTTCCGCGCGCCCGCGCGCACCCAGGCCACGACCATCCGCTGCACCGTGTCGCGATGCGGCACCGGCCGCTCGGTCAGCACCAGGAGCGTCGCCGGGAGCGGTCCGGAGCGGGCGTACCGGCCGAGCACGGCCAGGCACTCGTCGTCGGCGAGGTGGACGTCGTCGAGCACCACGGCGCGGGGCCGGTCGGCCGGGGCGTCGAGCATCCGGTCCAGCTCGACGGCGGTTGGTCCGGGGAATCGGCGCAGGTCGAGCTCGACGCCGAGCATGTCGGCACCGTGCGCGAGCGCCTCGACCAGCTGCGTCCGCCCGATCCCTGCCTCGCCCTCGAGGAGCACCACGGCGCCGTCCCGGGCCGCGACCGCCGCCAGCAGGTCGTCGAGGTCGTCGAGCTCGGCGCTGCGGCCGATGAGCGGCAGGGACCGCCCGGCTCCGTCCGATTCGTCCACAATCGGTGATGGTAGAGGTCGGCGCCCCGACCGGGGGCCTCAGAGCCCGCCGCGCCGGGCGCAGATCCGGCGCCGAACTCGTCACGTCGGCGTGACGTGCCGGGACGGCCCCCGGCAGTAGCCTCGGGCCGTGCCCGACGCCTCGCTCCGCAACGGACTCGACGACCTCTACGACATCGCGCGCCTTGCGGACCGCCTCGGGGTGGAGCACGCCACCATCCGCGTCTGGCTCTCCCGCCGCGTGCCGTGGCTGCCGCCGCCGGACGGCCGGCTCAACGGCGGGGCGGTCTGGCGGGCCGAGACGCTGGACGGCCTGGAGGAGCGCCGCCGCCCCGGCCGGCCCGGCCCCAAGCCCCGCACGACGACGCCCGCGGGCGGCGCGGCGCACGGGCTCATCCCCTCCCCGGCGGAGCCCCCGGGCGGCGACTGAGCATGGACCCGGCCCGCGCCGACGACGTCTCCGCCGCGATGGCCGGGCTCGACCGCGCCCGGTTCCTGCCCCCCGCGCAGGTGCCGCACGCCCGTGAGGACCGGGCCCTGCCCCTGTTCCACGGCCAGACCGGCTCGCAGCCCAGCACCGTGGCGGCGATGCTGCGACTGCTCGAGGTGCCGGTCGGCGGGTCCGTGCTCGACGTCGGCTCCGGGTCGGGCTGGACCACGGCGATCCTGGCCCGGCTGGTCGGGCCGGCGGGGCACGTCCTCGGGCTGGAGATCGACCCCGACCTGGCCGCGTTCGGCGCCGCGAACCTCGCGGCCTGGGACCTGCCGTGGGCTCGCATCGAGCCGGCCGACCCCCGAGTGCTCGGCCGGCCCGTGCCGGGCGGCTGGCCACGGATCCTCGTCTCGGCCGCGGCCCGCCGGCTGCCCGGCGCCCTGGTCGCCCAGCTGGCCGACGATGCCCGGATGGTGCTCCCGGTGCGCCGCACGATGACGCTCGTGGCGCGCCAGGGTGGCGGGAGGCCGCAGATCTCGACCCATGGCGAGTATCTGTTCGTGCCGCTTCTGACACCCTGACTTTTCGCCCGCGCGGCGCCTCACCGCCGGCCGGCAGCGAGCCGATACTGCCGTCATGGCGACCGATCGTCGGGAGGTGTCGCCCCGGGCGTTCCTCGAGGCGTTGGCCTGGCCCACGCCCGCGACCGCTGCCGCGCCGGGGACCGCGTCCGCACTGGCCGGTGCCGCCCTGCCGCCCGCCGGCACCGCCACCCCGTCCGCCCAGTCCGCCCTCCGGCGCCGCACGGTCGCACTGGTGACGTCCGTAGCCGTCGTCGTGGTCGCCGCCGGCGTCCTCGTCGGGCAAGCCCTGCTTCCCGGTGCCGCCGCGCCGCAGGCGGTCGTCGCCGCGCTCACCGCACCGCAGCAGGCCGCCGACGTCCTGGACCCGGACGACCTCGCGCAGGTCGACGCGCAACCGGACAGCACGCGACTGCTGCTGCGCACCCCGGCCGGTGCTCACTACGTGGCCCGGTCCGCGTCCGGCCAGCTGTGCCTGGTCCGGGTGCCGGGCGGCGACGTGCCGAGCGAGGTGTGCGTGCCGAACCGGGTCGGCGCCGACGTGACGATCGGCGACGACGCCACTGGGCTGGTGCGGCTCGTGGCCGACGGCGCTCCGGCGCCGTCCACCGCGGACGGCTGGCGGACGGCCGGGCCGAACGTGTGGGTCAAGGGCTGAGCGCGGCGACCAGCCTCCGCACTGCGCCCACCGCCCCCCACCGCGCGACCAGCGCGTCGAGGGCGGCCGGATCGGCCGGACCGGTCGGCAGGCGGTCGTCCACGACCGGCACCGGGGCGTCCCGCGCCACGCGCACCACGCCCGGTGCGACCTGCAGGTAGGCCGCCGCCTCGGTCAGCCGGCGCAGCTGAGCAGGGGGCAGCGCACCGTCCGCCCGGTCCCGGGCCGCGAGTACCCCGGCCAGGTCGCCGTAGCGCACGACGAGCGCTCCTGCGGTCTTCTCCCCTATCCCGGGCACGCCCGGCAGCCCGTCGCTGGGGTCGCCGCGGAGCACCGCAAGGTCGGCGTACTGCGCGCCGGTCGCCACGCCGTACCGGCGGGCGAGCTCGGCCTGGTCGACCGCGAGGAAGCCGTCCTTGGCCGGGACCAGGATCCGCACCCGAGCCGCGTCGTCGACCAGCTGGAACAGGTCGCGGTCGGCGGTGACCACGTCGACCGGCTCCCCCGCGGCCGTCGCGCGCGCGACGAGGGTGCCCATCACGTCGTCGGCCTCGTACCCGGGCGCACCGAGCCGGGCGATGCCGAACGCGGCCAGGACGTCCACGATCACCGGGACCTGAGCGACCAGGGCGGGCGGCACGTCCTCCAGCCAGCCTCCCCCGGGACGCTCGGCCGCGACCCGGTGCGCCTTGTAGGAGGGGATGGCGGCGACCCGGAAGGCGGGCCGCCAGTCGTCGTCCCACGCGGCGACCAGCCGGTCCGGTCGGTGCTCGGTGACCAGCCGGGCGATCGTGTCGAGCAGTCCGTGCACCGCGTTGACCGGCGTGCCGTCCGGCGCCCGGACCGAGTCGGGCACGCCGAAGTACGCGCGGAAGTACAGGTACGACGTGTCGAGCACCATGAGCGTCACGGCTGTCTCCCTCGTCCCGCCGGCCGGCCCGCTCAGCCTGACACGACGGCGGCCGGCCGACGACCCTCCCTGCGTCGACCGGCCGCCGAGCCTGGGGCTACTTCGTGGCGAAGTCCAGCTGGGCGTCCACGACGGCGACGACCGACCACGTCGCGCCGGTGGTGTCGGTGAGCGAGTAGGCCGGGACGAGCACCTGGGCACCGTTCGGCTGGTAGACCGAGGCCACCCCGAGCTGAGCGGAGACCAGCGTCACGTGCTGCACCGGCCAGGAGATCGCGGCACCGGCGTGCGGGGCCGGGGGGATCACCGGCGCCTGCTCCGGGTTCGCTGAGGCGACCGGGGACGGCGCGCTCGCCACCGCGTCGGACGCCGTCGCCGTGCCCATCGGGTAGACCATCCCGCCGGAGGCGCCGAACCGCGGGTCGTTCAGCCGGTCGACCGCCGCGGCCGGGCTGATCACGTCGTAGCTGCCCAGGCTGACCAGGGGGGCGATCGGGCCGCTGAGGTTCAGCACGCCGTCGCCGACGAGCGCCACGTTCCAGCTGACCCCGGTCAGCCGGCCGTCGACCACCTGCTGGAAGGAGACGAACACGTAGGCCGCGCCGATGCTGCCGGTGCCCTTGAGGTTGCTGTCGTCCACCTGCGCCTGGGCGCCCGTGGTGTCGACACCGACCGTCGTCAGGGCCGCGCGGGCCCGTGCGATCGCGGCGTCGCCGGTCGGCGTGCTGCCGGTGACGCACACCGTCGGGTTCGCCGGGCCGGGCAAGGGGCTGGGCGCAGGGACCGCGTCCGGCGCGACCCCGGTGCTGCTCGGAGCCGACGCGACCGGTGGCGCCGGCGCGACGAGCGTCCCCGCCCCGGCCGACCCCGATCCCGACGTCCCGGCCGTGGCCGACCCCGACGCCGCCTGGCACTGCCACGGGTCACGAGCCGGGTCGCCGTACGACAGGTTGCCCTGCCCGTCGAGCGTCACCGTCGGGCCGGTGCCGTCGTTCGGGCCGACCACCCACGAGCCCCACTGGACCCGGGGCGTGCCGGCGACGCCGAGCGCCGCGGCGATCCGGGCCGCGGTCTGGGCCGAGGCGACCGCCGATGCGTCGAACGTCCAGGCCGTCGCGCTGCCGGTCGCGGTGGACAGGCCCTTGCCGGTGAACACCGTGCGGCCGGCCCCGTACCAGGGCATGGAGGCCATCCCGCGTGCCGCGCCGACCGCCGCGTCGCTGCTCGCCGCGGCACCCGCGGCCGCCCCGTTCGGGTAGGAGGCGGCGGGAGCACCGCCGCCCGTGCCCGCCGTCCCGTTCAGCGAGATCGCCGGCAGCGCGTTGCCCGCCGTCGTCGACCCGGCGCTAGCGCGGGCCGAGGCCAGGTAGCCGCCTGTGCCGACGACGGCCACCGCCACCACGGCGGCGGCTGCGCGCCACCACTCGGCGCGCCGCCGGCGGCGTGCAGCGAGCTCGTCGTGCTCCACCAGGCCGGTCAGCGGCAGACCGGTGGCGGCGACCAGGCCGGCCCGGATCGCTCCCAGGTCGGGCCGGGTGCCGGTTGCCGGGTCGGCTGCGCGCAGCCGGTCGAACGCGTCGTCGGTGGTCATCGCATGCTCCGTCCGTGCGGGGTGGAGGGCTGCCCTGTCTGTGTCGCCACGGCGCCACGCCTTGCACCCACCGGCCGACCGGGGCCGGCGAGCGACGAGGCCGGGGGGCCGGGGGAGGCCAGGGGAACGTCAGGAGAGCTGCGACCAGAGCTCGGCGAGACGCGCCCGAGCGCGGCTGAGGGCGGCGTCCGCGCCGCCGCGACTGATCCCGAGCACCGCCGCGAGCTCGTCCCCGGTCAGACCCTCCCAGGCGTTGAGCAGGACGATCTGCCGGTCGCGCGGCGCCAGCCGGAGCAGCACCTCGCGCACCTGCTCGTCGCGGACGGCCCGCACGGCCGGGTCGTCGTCGGCCACCTCGTCGGGCACCTCGGCCACCGGCGTCGGCCGGCCCTTGCGCCGGAAGTTCGCGACGACGAAGCCGGCGGTGCGGTACAGCCAGGCCAGCGGCACCTCGTCGGGCATGTCGTCCCGGCGACGCCAGGCGACGACGAACACATCGGCGGTCAGGTCGTCGGCCTCGCCCACCCCGGCCCGGCGCACCAGGTAGCGGTGCACCGCCGAGAAGTGGCTGCGGACGACGTCCTCGAACCAGGCAGCGTCGTGGGCGCCCGGGCGGCGGTCGGCACCGGGGCCGGGCTCGTCCAGCTCGCCGGCGGTGCGCGCCTGGTCGTCGGGCGCCTCGGGGTCGGCGCCGTCGTCGGGCACCACGGTGAGCCTCGGCACGTCGACTCCCTGCATCGGACGGGTGCGGTCACCCGCTTGGTGTCCCGACGGAGCCGGTTCTTGCAGCCGCGCCGCGACGAGCGCTGCGCCGGCTACAACCCCTCGGCCACCGCGGCGGTCGCGTGCAGCCAGGCCTCGCGCGTCGCCGGGCGAAGCCTGCGGTAGGCGATCCGGCCGCCGCCGACCAGCTCCGGCTCGTACGGCACCTCGACGACCGTGCGGGTGAGCGCGCCGAAGTGGGCGCGCAGCCGCTTGCGGAGGTCCTTGTCCACGGTCGGGGCCGGGGCGGACAGGATGGTCACCGCCCGGCGCACGACGTCCTCGTGGCCGGCCGCGCGCAGCGCGTCCAGCGCCCAGGCCGCAGACTGCGCGGTGTCCTCGCGCACCGTGCTGACGACCACCAGCTGGTCCGCCGCCTCGATCGCCGCGCGCCAGTTCGAGGCGCGCATGTTGTTGCCCGTGTCGATGACGAGCACCCGGTAGAACTGCGACAGCAGCTGGTGCAGGTGCCGGAACGATTCGGCGTCGACCGAGGCCGCCGAGGCTGCGTCCTCGTCGGACGCCAGCACGTCGAACTGCTCGGTCGGCTGCGTGCGGACGAACCCGTCGAGGTCGCCGATCCGCACCGTGCCCCGGGCGGCCAGCGACGGGATGGAGTGCAGCAGGTCGACGGCGGTCCGGTCGTGCTCGGCGGGGGTGGCCCGCCAGCCGAGGGTGCCGTGCGTCTCGTTGTTGTCCCAGGCCAGGGTGTAGCCCCCACGCTGCAGGCCGAACGTCGCGGCGAGCAGCATCGTCGCCGTCGTCTTGTGAGCGCCGCCCTTGGGGTTGACCACGACGACGGTCCGCGGTCCGTCCAACGGACGGCGCACCGCCCGGACCGCTGCCCGCTCGCGGCGCTCCGCCCGGCCCGGCCCGGGCTTGACGCCGCCGAACGTGACGACCGTCAGCCCACGGCGCCAGCCCCGGCGCGCCGGCTCCCGGCGCTCCGACCGCCGCGTGGTGACCAGGTCCTCCAGGGTGGGCAACGGCGTGCGACCGGCGCTCGGACCGGCGGTGCTGGTCGCAGCACCGGCCCCGGTTGTCGACGCTGCAGCCGCGGTCGTCGTCGCGGGCGGGGTCGCGGCCGGTGCGGACGCCGGCAGCGCTGCCGCGGACCGGTCGGCCGCCGCGGGTACGTCGGCCGCCGGCGGCGCCTGGTCGACCCGGCCGTCGGGGTGCACCAGCAGCACCCACAGACCGTCCGGGTCACGCACCTGCATCGGCAGCGGGGCACCGACGCGCGCGGCGAGCAGGGCGACGCGGGCCGTCACGTCGGCACCGGCCTCCGCCAGGTCGCCCCGCGCGATGGTCTCCAGCACGCCGTCGACCAGTAGCTCGCCCGTGCCGTCGTCCCGCACCTCGGCGGTGATCCTCGGCACATGGCCCGACAGGACGCTCGCCGCCTCGCCGCTCCTGTCGACCGTCATCGCAGCCGCCGCCCTTCGTCGCGCCGCCCCTGCCACGGATGCCGAGCGGGGAACCCTCGTACCGAATGAAACTACGCCGAAGGCATTCCCGTCGCGTCGACGCTGCCGGCGGGGCCGTCGCGATCGCTCAGCCCGCGACCTCGACGTCGAACCAGACGGTCCGCTCGCCGTCCGGCTGGGGCAGCGTGCCCCAGGAGTTCGACAGCACCTCGACCAGGGCCAGGCTGGTGGCGCTCGAGGGGGTCGGCGCGTCGGGTCGCCGGCCGGTCACCGCCACCCGCACGTCGTCCTCGCAGATCCGCAGCCCGACCCGGACCTGGCCGTCCTCGTCGGCGAGCCGCACGGCGTCCGAGACCAGCTCGGCCGTGAGGACCTCGACCAGCTGGTTGATCGAGCCGCCGATGCCGGCGGCGGCGACCACGCGCATCACCCAGTGCCGGGCCACCCGCGGCGCCGCGGGCTCCGCGCGCAGCGTCAGCTCGTGGTCCGGCGCGTGCTCGCACCGTGCACCCGAGAGGTAATGGACGTCGCCCACCGCACCAGGGTGCCCGAGGATCCCGTCCTCCGCTGGGTGGGCGGGTCGCACGCCTGGGTGATTCGTCCTAGGGGCGGCGCCAGTCCTCGACCTCGTCGGGCATCAGCACCCAGAGCACGATGTAGACGATGAGGAAGCTGCCCGGGATCAGGGTGTTGACCAGGAGGAAGAGGAGCCGGGTCAGCCACGGTCCCAGACCGATCCGCCGGGCGATCCCGGCGCACACGCCGGCGACGACACGGCCGTGCCGCGGCCGGACCAGACCTTGACGGGCGAAGGCGTCCATGGCGTCCAGACTGCGCCCTTCGCGGGGGGCTGACATCGGGGAGTCCCCCGGTTCTGCCCCTGACCCGACGGTCGGCGGGCCGTCCGTCCCAGCACCACCGACGACAGGACCGTTATCACCTTTCGCTCATGACAACGCGGGTCGGAGCCGATAGGTTGAGCAGGCAGGTCCCCACGAAGGACCCCCTGCCACAGACCCCCACAAGGGAAGGCGCGATCGACGATGATCGAGACCCAGGGCCCGGCCCTCGAGGCCGAGTCGAAGTACCGCCAGCAGACCGCCCGCGACGCTTTCGCGGTGCGCCGTGCGGCGTACGAGCGGCGCGCAGCGCGCGCGGCGCAGACGCAGGCCCCCGGCGCAGACGGGACCCATGGGTTGAGCGCCGCGCTGCACGGCTGGCGCCTGCCGGGATCCGGGGCATGGCACGTCGCTCACTGACCACGGTCCCCCGGCATGAGGGGCCCGCTCTCGCCGCCGTCGGCGGGCGCCCGTAACGTGAGGGGATGGCAGCGCACGCCGAGCCCGCGGTCGACCTCGACGTCGGCGGGCGGATGGTCCGGGTGTCCAGCCCGGACCGGGTCTACTTCGCCGACCGCGGGCTGACCAAGCTCGACGTCGTCCGCTACTTCGTGGCGGTCGGCGACGGGATCCTGGCGGCGCTGCTGCACCGCCCGACGACGCTCGAGCGGTGGCCGCGCGGCTACTTCCCCGAGGCGAAGCGGGCCACCCGGACCGACCCGAAGGGCGACGCCTTCTACCAGAAGCGCGTGCCGACGGGCGCCCCGGACTTCGTCGAGACGGCGCGGATCACGTTCCCCAGCGGACGGTTCGCCGACGAGGTCGCGCCGACCGAGCTCGCCGTCGTGGCATGGGCGGCCAACCTCGGCACCCTGACGTTCCACCCGTGGCCGGTGACGCGCGACGACGTCGAGCGGCCGGACCAGCTGCGGATCGACCTCGACCCACAACCGGGGACCTCGTACCAGGACGCCGCGTTCGTCGCGCCGCACCTGCGCGCGCTGCTCGCCGAGCACGGACTGACCGGCGTGCCGAAGACCTCCGGCGGGCGGGGCCTGCACGTGTTCGTGCCGATCGAGCCCCGGTGGACGTTCACCGAGGCGCGCCGGGCGACGATCGCCCTGGGTCGCGAGCTCGAGCGTCGCCTCCCCGGGCGGGTCACCACGAGGTGGTGGAAGGAGGAGCGCGGCGAGCGGATCTTCGTGGACTACAACCAGATGGCCCGGGACCGGACGATCGCGTCCGCCTACTCCGTGCGTGCCAACGCTCGTGCCACCGTCTCCGCCCCGCTGACCTGGGACGAGGTCCCTGACGTGCGGCCCGACGACTTCGACGTGACGACGATGCCGGCGCGCTTCACCGCCGTCGGCGACCTGTTCGCGCCGCTGGTCGCGGGCGGCTCGCCGCGCCACGCCCTCGACTCGGTCCTCGAGCTGGCCGACCGCCAGGAGCGCGACGAGGGTCTGGGCGACATGCCCTACCCGCCCGAGTACCCGAAGATGCCCGGCGAGCCCCTGCGCGTCCAGCCGAGCCGCGCCCGCAAGCCCGACTGACTCCCCCGCCCCCGCCTCCCGCACCCGGCCGAGCTACCGGCGGGGCGTTCGTCATCCGCGGTAGTCGAAGTGCCAGTACTCACCGGGGTCCGCGTACCACCCGTACGCCGGCCCGTGGGTGACCAGCCAGTCGCGCTCGGGGGTGCTCCGGCCGTACTGGCACGGCAGCTCGGGGACGTCGATCGCGGTGCCCAGGCCGTGGTGGGACTTGCCAGGGATCGCCGCGACCTTGGGACCGAGCGCGGCGTACATGTCCTTCTGCGTCTGGAGGTCCCGGTAGGCGAGATCGATGGCGATGTGGTGCCCGAACTGCGTCTGGAACGCCACGTCGAGCCGGGTGAGCGCCGCCGCGGCAGCGGTGAGCAGCCAGTAGCCGTTGCCCTGGGGGTCCTTGCCCGCCCAGGTCAGCTCGGTCATCGCCGAGGCCGGGAGGTCGCCGTTCGCGCCGGACGCGATCGCGTTGGGCACCGAGGTGTAGAACGGCGGGCCGTTGTAGGTCGACTTGCAGGAGTCCACCGGTGTCGGGGTCGCGGCAGCAGACGCGCGTGCCGCCGCCTTCGCGGCCTGGTCGGCCTGCCATGCCTGCTGCGCGGCCGCCACCGCGGTCGATGCCGACGACAGGCGAGCCGTCAGCTCGTCGGCACGCGCCGGCGCAACCGCCGCGGCGACGGCCCCGTGCGCCTGGGCGATCGCGGCAGCCAGCTGCTGGCGCACGGTGTCGTCCGCCACCTTGCCGGAGCTCGTGTCGAGCACGGCCTGCGCCACGGGGATCGCCTGGGCGAGCGCGCGGGCGTGGTCGTCCAGCAGACCGTGGGCGACCAGGCCGGACGAGCGGTCCGCGAGACCGGCCGCCGACTGCTCGTCGTGCTCGCCCGCGACCACCGCGGCGGCGACCCTGTCCCGGCTCTGGGCCGCTGCCGTCGCCCCGGTGTGCAGGTCACGGGCCCAGGCCGTACCGCCGCCGGCGATGAGCGCCGCGACGAGCACGACCACGACGACGGGACGGCGCATGCGGTACTCCCCGGACGAGAGGCACTGGCCCGGCCAGGCTAACGCCGGGGGCCGGGGTGAAGTCACTCGTGCGGATGAACGTGGCCTACCCCGGACTCAAGACGGGACTGCCGCACGACGATGCCACGGCATGACCGAGGTCTCCACGTGGGCCAACCCCGCCGCCGTGTCCGCTCGCGAGCTGACCTACCGCGAGGTGGCGGACCTGGATCGGCTCCGCGCAGTGCTCGCCTCCACGGTGGACCGGACCAACGCCGGGGCGATCTCGGTGCTGTGGGACTCGATGGTGGCCGCCCATGGCGGGCATCCCGCACCCGCCGGCTTCGTCGAGGCGGTCGGCACGGCGATCGGCGACCTGCTGGCCGTGCACATCCCGGGCGTCCGCTGGTCGGTCTGGCCAGGGCCGACCGGGCCGACGCTCGGGCTGGCCTCCGACGCCCGGCCGCACTCGCCGGTCATCCCGTTCCTGGATGCCCAGGACCGCTGGGGAGCCCGCGCCCAGGACTGGATCATCGACTACCTCACCCGGGCAGCCGCGCACCTGTCCGGCGCCGCCGTGCCGCAGCCCAGGGTCGCGGCCGACGACCGCCCGGCCTACCGGACCCCTGCCGCGGATGTCCGGGGGCAGGCGGCCCGCCTCGCCACTCGGCCGGTGCCGAGCCAGCAACCGCCTGCGCCGCCGCTCTTCCCGGAGGACCTGCCGGCGCTGCCGGTACCGGAGATCGCTGCTCTGGTCATGCCCGAGGACACGGACCCGCCGTTCGTGCCCGAGGTCGCCGCTCCGCTCGTCGTGGCCGACGTCCTGCCACCGGTGCCCGCGCCGCCCGTCGCTGCCGCACCGGCCGTGCCCGAGCCCCTCGCACCCACTCAGAGGACGTCGCACCACCGTCCAGGAGGACGTCGCACCGGCACCGATCGCCCCGGAGGCATCGCCCAGCGCCGGAGGACGTCGCCCCGGCGCCCGTCGTCCCGGCCTTTGTCGCGGAGGGTCGCCTCGACGACTTCGCGCTCGACGCGCTGGACCACGCGATGGCGCTGCTGCGCGAGACCGGCGCCTTCGACCGCGAGGTCTTCGTCCTGCTCGTCGACGCGGCCGGCCGGCGCACCGAGTCGTGCACCGGCGATCCGCGTGAGGCACGCTTCCGGGCCGGCGAGCTCGTCCGGTCGTCGGGCGCGGCCCGCGCCGCGATCACCTGGATCGAGCAGGACCCGGTCGACCTGCCCGGACCGCGTCAGCAGTTCCCCGCGGTCGTCGTCGACGCATGGGACGCCGGCACCGAGGGCATCCGGGTGGGTCGGCGGTTCGTCGCGGACGTCCTCGGCACGGGTCCGCTCGGCGACCGGCTGGTCGTCGGACCGATCGCCGCGCTGCTCTAGCCGGGCCCCCGGACGGCGCCGGGGACACCGGCACTAGACCGGGGGCATCACGGGCGAGGGGGCCGGGTACCCGCCGTGCTTGATGGTCACCCCGCCGAAGATCGACACGACGTGCACGTCGAGGTGCGGCGCGTCGAGCTGTGACGGCGGGTTGGTGGTGTCCCGCCAGCCGCCGAGCACGGGCAGCCCGGTGACGGTCACGCGCCAGGTGGGCGGCACCTTGAGGTCTGCCCCGCCGAACAGCGTGAACACGTCGACGTGCGCGCGGCGGACGATGTTCGCCCCGCGCAGGTCCAGGTCGATCCCGCCGAACAGCGACGTCAGCCCGGCCGAGCGGAACTGCTGCGAGAACGTCCGGCGCTGCGCGCCCCAGAAGAAGACGAGCACGTTCACCCGGGCGGACTCGACGCCGTGCGCGGTGGACGCGACGAGGATCGACAGGCCGAGCACGATGACCGCGACCGGCAGCAGGTAGCTCCCGACGCGGACGTTCACCACGTCGAGCGCCCCGAGCAGCCACGCCACGCCGAGCGCCGTCACCAGGAGCGGGCCCAGCCACGCGCGGGGCACGACGAGCAGCGAGGCCAGCCCGAAGGCCGTCAGGAGCATCGGCCAGAACAGCGACCACACCGTGCCGGCGCTGACCACGTCGAGCCGGTCGAGCAGGAGCACCACCCCGGCGAGCAGGACCACGGTTCCGAGCGCCAGCTGACCGATCGATCGCTGAGTCATGGCGGACACGGTAGCGGCGCGGGCCGACGGTGCCCCAGGGACTCGTCGGCCCGGCCTGTCGGCCCGTCGCGGCGGCCCGACGACGAGCACACCGGGCTGCCACACTCGTGGCGACCATCGCCGCGCAGAACGGGGGCCGCCGTGCCGGACTGGCTCGGGATCGTGCTCGGTGTGCTCGCCGGGCTGATCCTGGCGTGGAGCGCGCTCGCCGCGCGCGCTCTGGGCGGCGATGCGGCGCTCCGGCCACGACGTCGACTGGCGCGAGCTGGCCCGTCTCGCACCGGACGTCGTGCGGCTCGTCCGGCGCCTGGCCGGCGACCGCGCCGTCCCGGTCGGCACCCGGTGGTGGCTCGGCGCGCTCCTGGTCTACCTGCTCTCGCCCATCGACCTGATCCCGGACGTCGTGCCCGTGCTCGGCTACGCCGACGACGCGGTCGTCGTCGCCGTCGCGCTGCGGTACGCGGTGCGGCACGCCGGCCTCGACGCGATCGAGCGGCACTGGTCCGGCACGCCCGGCGGGCTGGCCGTCGTGCTGCACCTCGCGGGGGTGCGCACCGGTCCGGCGTGACCGTCCGCCCGACGATCCCGACACATCGTCAGCACGAGGTATCACACCCATCCGCCGGGGTTCCTCGCAGATGTGCGAGCGGCCCCGTCCCCCGGCCGGCCGACCGGAGGACGACTCGTCGGGCCGTCGTCGTCGGACGCAGGGAGGGTGGCCATGTCCGTTCAGCTCGAGGTGAGGGACGGCTCGCCGGACTGGTGGGAGAGCCCCGACATCTGGGTGGTGCCCGGCACCGACCCGGAGGGCAGCCCGGGTGCCCCGGTCGCGGGGCAGACCGCGTACCTGTGGGCTCGGGTCGCGAACAACGGCAGCGCGGACGCCGCACAGGTCCAGGTCGACTTCTGGGTCGCCGACCCGACGACGCAGATCCGGCGGAGCACCGCGCTGCACGTCGGCACCGCCTACGCGGACGTGCCCGCCGGCGGGAGCCAGGACGTGCTCTGCCTGGTGCCGTGGAACGTCACCGTCATCAACGGAGGCCACGAGTGCGTGGTGGTCGCGGCGGCCAGCCCGGCCGACCCGCTGTCCCCGACGCCGACCGACCCGGACCTGCTCGACCCGCCGACGTACCGGCAGATCGCCCAGCGCAACCTCTCGGTGGTCCAGCTCGGCTCGGGCCAGGCCGCACAGGTGCTGCTCACGGTCACCGCCGGCGCACGGGCCGGCAAGGCCACCGTGCTGCACGTCGGCCCCGGCACCGAGCTGTCCCGTGAGGTGCTCCGCTCGCTCGGCCTGCGCGGCGGCAAGCCGGCCCCGGACAAGATCGCGTTCGGCCTGTCGGCGCACCCGTCGCACGGGCGCAAGGCTGCCGCACGCCGAGCCCGGGGACGTCCCGGGCGAGCGCGCCCTGCGCCTCGACGTGCCGGCCGGGACGTCGGCGGGGGCCTACCTCGGCGTCACGGCCCACCAGCCCCTGCGGGCGGGCGAGTACGCCGTGGTCCGGGTCGCCGAGATGGACGGCGACCGGACCCTCGGCGGGCTGTCGCTCGTCGTCGTCCCGCCGGGACGGGACGAGGCGCCGGACAAACCCGCGAGAGCCACGAGGACGACGACCAGCCGCGCGAAGGGCGGTGCGTGATGACTGCGACACCCATGGCCGTGCAGACCCGGCCGTTCGCCGTCGAGCCGGTGACCAAGGTGATGCTGCCCGACGGGATCTTCGACAACGCGCTGTACAACCTCGAGATCACCGTGCACTACACGAACACCAGCGGTGCCGACCTCACCGGCGTCTCGCTGTACCTGGAGAGCGTCGGCGACCCCGGGATCGCGGTGACGGCCCGGACGGTCACGTTCGACGTCGTCCCTGCAGGCGCGTCGGTGCTGGTCGGCTGGTCGGCGAGCTTCGAGCACGCCGCCCCCGGCAAGCCGCTGGTCAGCTTCGTCGCCCAGGCGGACGGCTTCACGGCGGCCCGGTCGATCCGGCAGATCTTCGTCAGCCAGACGAGGTACGACGAGACCGCGAAGAAGTGGACCTGCACCGTGCCGGAGGGCCGGCTCGAGGTCTCGAACATCACGGCGTACCAGCCCGGCGCCGACTGGTGGCCGGGGGACCGCTGCGGCTGCGACGGGCGCCCCGAGAAGCCGCCCTACCCCGGGCCGGCGGTGCCGACCGGGATCACCATGGCGTGGTACCCCAACCCGGCGTACGACGGGCAGTTCGGGGACCTGCCGTTCCAGGACCCCTGGTGGAAGATCGTCGCGATCATCGTGGCGGTGATCGCCGCCATCGTCGGCATCGTCGCGGCGGCCCTCGGCGACGGCACGTTCTCCGCCGGCGTCAAGGGCACGTTCAACGACGACCCGGCCGACCCGGGCGTGCACTGCTGCACGCCGAGCCCGGGCGGCTCGTTCAAGAACGACGCGACCACGGTCGCGGGCGTCGCCGGGGTGGTCTGCTCGGTGGCGATCGCGGTCGCCTTCGCCGACGACGCCGACCCGGTGTACCGCGGCCAGCAGAACACCCACCCTAAGGCGGGTGAGAAGACCGTCTCCGAGACCGTCGTCGGGCACTGGACCTACGACCAGGCGCCGAACGCCGGGGTGGCCTACACCACCCATGTCGCCTGGAGCTACGAGCGGGCGACCACGGGGGCGACGTACACCTACCAGGTCGAGGAGGACCGGACCAACGTGCACGTCGTCGACGGTGTCGAGGTCGACACGCCGGCGACCGTCCCGTCCGGAGGTCTGCTCTGGGCCGAGGCGACGTTCACCAAGCCGGGCGGCAGCCG
The DNA here is from genome assembly GCA_963769855.1 of uncultured Actinomycetota bacterium. GTDB lineage: Bacteria > Actinomycetota > Actinomycetes > Actinomycetales > Cellulomonadaceae > Cellulomonas. The sequence continues at coordinate 4,632 of CAVYNN010000008.1, read as the reverse complement.
GTACGCCGGCCCGGACCTGTACACGATCTGCTTCTTCAAGTCACCGGGCCCGAACGGCCTGTACTTCCAGGTGCCGCTGGTCGACGACGGGCGCGGCCGGGACACCAAGGCCGACGACGGCGTCTACACCGCCTCGCTCAGCCTCGAGCTCGCCCAGCGGATGCTCGCCAAGCAGGGCCTGGAGGTGGAGGGGCTGTGGCGGGTGTTCGTCTACGCCCAGGAGGTCAACCGGACCGCCCCCGGCACACCACCCGTGGTGGCCGCGCAGACGGTCGGCGGCAACTTCGTGTCCAGCGCCGTGACCATCACGTTCGACCCGACCCTGCCGTGCCCGCTGAAGTCGCAGGCGACGATCACGGTGGTGTGACACCGACCAAGGGAGCCGCCTCCGAGAATCGAACTCGGGACCTTCTCATTACGAGTGAGAACGGTGGGGAGCCACGTCGTCTAGTGCCTGTGATACTGTATATACGTTGACCTCGGTACATGGGGCCGCGACCTGCACTGACGCTAGCGCGGCGTATAGCACGGATGCAAGATGTCCTGGTCAAGAGCCACACGCTCGTGGCTCCCAGCGTGGCTCCCGCACGGGGAGCCACGGCCCATCCGTGCATATACAGGACCAACCCGTGACGACCGACCACACACCAGCCCCGAAGACCCGCTCCGACGGCATGGGGTCCACCTATGAGGACCGCGCCCGCGGAGTCTGGATTGCGTCAGTGCCACTCCCCCCGGACGAGTCCGGCAAGCGCCGCAGGCTCAAGCGGAGTTACTCCACTGAGGCAGAGGCAAAGAAGGGCCTCATCACGCTCCACCGCGAAGTCGCTGCCGCCGGTGGGAACGTGACGACGAGTGACGAGACCGCCGCCGGCTGGTTGCTGTTCTGGCTCGACGAGGTCGCAGCCAAGCGACTCGCACCGAAGACGATGAGGAACTACCGCTCGACTGTGAACAACCACCTCGTCCCCGCGCTCGGGAAGACCAAACTCAAGGCGATGACGCCCGCGACCGTCCGTCGTGTGCACGACGCTGTGCGCGCCGCCGATGGTGTGCACCAGGAGAGCACCGTGCTGCTCGCGCATCGGGTGCTCTCCGTTGCCCTTCGAGACGCGAACGCGAAGGCCGGCTCCACGTGACGGACCTCGCGACGGCTCTTACCGACGCGCCGTCACTCAACGAGAGCACGCGGGAGCCGCTGCTCGTCGACCAGGCGATGCGGGTCCTCTCCGCTATCGACCCGAAGGACCCGCTCGCGGCACGATGGGCTGCCGCGGTGCTGCTGGGCGCCCGCCAGGGCGAACTGCTAGGGCTCGAGCGGGACCGCGTGTTCGACGACTACATCGACATCTCATGGCAACTCCAGAGCCTCGAAACGCTGCACGGCTGCGGCGACCCGCTCCCAGGCGACGTCTACCGCTGCGGTGCCAAGCGTGCGTCGCGCTGCACCCAGCCGCAGATGCGCGACGCACGCCCCGGCCTCATCTACAGGCACCTCGAAGGGTCGTTGTTCCTGACCAGACCGAAGACGAAGAGCGGCTCGCGGATGTTCCCCCTCGTCGAGCCGATGCGGACCATTCTCCTGAACCACATCGAGGCTTCCTCAGGCGGCACGCACGGCCTGGTGTGGCACACGGACACCGGGGCGCCGCTCCGCCCCCGCGACGACTCCGATGCGTGGCACGCGCTGCTCGGCCGCGCCGGTGTGCCGCCGCGCGCGCTCCACACTGCTCGCGGAACCACCTCGTCGGTCCTGATGCGCGCAGGCGTCGCCGAGACGGTCCGCATCGCGCTCATGGGGCACGCGAAGCCCGCGAACCTCAGGCCGTACGAGACCGCAGAACACCAGGACCAGTTCGACGCCGCAACAGCCATCGTTCGCGCGCTCGTCCAACCTGCTCAGCGGTCCACGCCACGCGAGCGGGACGAGGGCGACGCCCCGCCTCGCTTGCGCCTCGTTCGGTAGCGCTAGGGCCCGCACCTAAACGCACGGGGTGCGGCATCCGGCATGTCAGCGGCGTGGTGGCGTGTAGCTCACGCGCGAGCCGGGTGGGGTGCGCGCGTACGCCTCAAGCGCTTCCTCGACGATCGTCGTGACCGTAGCCCCCTCGGCCTCGGCCTTGGCGCGGACGAACGCCATCGTGCGGGGCGGCAGGCGGAACAGCGTCGCGACCTTCGGTGCTGTTGCGGACGGGAGCGTCTCTGGGACGTCGGCGGCTTTACCGGTCCGGTTAGCCTGCGCGCGTGTATGCCGGCGCAGGACCCCGAGCGCCTCGTCCGCTGTGACTGGTTCGCCGCCCAGACGACGCGGCAGCGGGGCGTCTTCACCGGGCAGCGGGTTCATCGCGCCAGTGTGCCACTGATATACGGATGCGTGCCTGACCTGTGGCGTCGTAGTTGCCAGTCGCTCAGTCGATCGGCACGAACTCGCTGCGCGTCTTGTTCCAGATCGCGGCGTGCAGGCCGGGATAAGCCTGGTGCAGGTAGGCGACGGCCTCTTCGTACGTAACGACCGCCTCGAGGCGACGCGCCGTCCCGGTGGCGAAGAAGTCCTCGCCGTCGATCGTGAACACGATGGACCGCTTGCGGTTGAGCAGGTCAACCTCAAGGAGGCGGTAGGTCAACGCGTCGCCGTCCTCGCTCCCGGCGTACTTGCTGTCCCTGTTCCAGTGCCGCGCGAACGTCTCGAAGTCGCGCAGCGCCTCACGGAACCCGGTGTAGTCGCCGGCGACCGGCTGGTACCTGTGGCATGAGCCGTTCCCGTCGTTCGAGACGTGGATGACCTTGCGCCCGTGGAGCGTGACGTACGCCTCGAACCGCTCCGTCTCCTCGCCTCCGGCGCTCCGGTAGCCAGAGATGCCGTAGCCGCCATAGGGGGCGGCGTCCTGGGCGGTCGTGTTCGTCATCGGGTTGCTCCATAGGTCAAGTAGGGGGACACGGAAACGCCTGGTCAGCGGGTGCTGCGGGGTGTGAGCGGCAGCGGCTCGCTGCCCTGGTAGTGCCGCTCGACGAACGCCTCCACAGCGGCGACGTCGGCGTCCAGGAGCGCACCGTCCACGACCAGCGGCTGACCGTCCGGGCCGAGCATGCTCACGAACTCGAGGTCGACCTCAGCGACGGCGTCGGCGGCTTCGGACACGTCCAGTTCGAAACTGACCGTGCCGTCGTCGGCCACCGTGATCCACACGGGCAGACCGACCGGGTAGGTACGAGCAGTGCTCATCGGGCACCTCCTAGGGTGCGGCGAACGTCGATGAGTGCGTTCAGTGGCAGGTCGCACGCGCCCAGGTCGTGCGTGATGTGAACGAGCCGGCCACCCCGCCCCGGGTCGTCCACCTGCACATGCGTGACCGTCAGACCCACCGGGGTGAGGACGTCGCCGGGACGGAGCTCCTGCGCGCGGAGCGTCGTTGTCGTCACGCCGCCACCTCCGCGAGGGCGCGCAGGAGCGTGGCGCGGTGGACGCCGAGCGTCCTGGCGACCGCAGCCTTAGGGGTGCCGGACTCGACGAGCGCTCGTGCGGCGGTGACCTGCTCCGGGGTCAGGGCTCGGGTCGTCCGCCGACACGACCTCGAGCGCGGGCGGCTGCGAGACCGTCCATAGTGCGGTCGATCAGGACCTCGCGTTCGATCTGAGCCAGCGCGGCGAACACCGCCAGCAAGAGGGTGCTCACGCCGTCGTTGCGGCCGGGCGTCGTATCGATCGCCTGCGTGAGACTGCGAACGCCGACGCCACGCACAGCGAGGTCATCGACGAGGCCCACAGCCGCCGCACCGTACGACCGAGACGGCTCAGCTCGGTAACGACGACCGTGTCACCAGCACGCGCATGAGAGAGCAAGTCATCGAGTTCGGGGCGCACGGCACGGGTGCCGCCGACGCCGTGCTCCACCCAGACGCGCTCGCACCCGGCTGCGGTCAAAGCATCGACCTGGCGGGTGGGGTCCTGTTCCCGCGTGGAAACGCGAGCCAGTCCGAGCAGCATGGGTCCTCCGGTGGTGGGTCGTGGTGTCGACTGCCACCGGTCTACCGGCGACTACTGACCGTAGCAATAACGGTATGGGTGAAGTTTTGCAGCGGCGGACGTTTCGGTCACAGATATGCGACACCTTCAGGGGCCGAAACAGGCCCCGCGAGCCCCTGGCCAGCACCGTCGCAGATACGACCGATTCCGCGCACCCGGATACGGTCGTTTCCGGACAGCGCCGCCGGCCACATCACCGTGACTCGACGGGCGGGGCGAACCTCGCAGCGTTGTCAGCGGCCCGCTGGAGACTTCGGACCGTGCCTGCCTCCGATGCCCCAGTCTCGCTCGACCTGATCCGGTCCCGGATCGACGGGCTCTTCCGCTCTTTGGCGAAGTGACCCTCACTCGCGGATCATCACAGCATCGACCCATGGGCACCCTCTTGTGCCGCTGACGGTCTTCGGGTTGGCCGCCCACGCGTACTCGCTCGCCGCGTCCGTCCGCCTGCTCGACGAGGCAGGGTGCGGCGTGACGATGGTGCCGCTCGTGCGGCAGATCCTCTGAGTGCGCCGTGACCGCGATGTGGGTCGAGCAGTACGGGGAGCGCACGTCGCTGCTGTTGCTCCACGAGGACGCGCCGAAGCCACGTCCAGATGTTCACGAAGT
>CAVYNN010000007.1:0-64934 GCA_963769855.1 uncultured Actinomycetota bacterium | reverse complement strand
GCGGACCGGTCAGCGCGCCAGCCGGTGCCCTCCAGCGACCGAGCCTGCCTGCCAGTTGCACGGCTACGCCGACGGGCATCACGACGAAGCAACTGACCGTCTCCCTCACCCCAGCCGCGGCCACGAACGCGAACGCCGGCTATGACGTGCAGGGCGGGACGGGTGCTGACTCGGGTGCACCGACGAACGAGGGCGTCCAGGCCGCGACGACGCGGGTCGTGGACCGGCTCGCGGACGGGACTACGCACGCCTTCGCTACACGCGCACAGAACGGTTCACTGGCCGGAGGCGGCTTCAGCGACGTGACGAACTGCTCGGGTGCAACCGACCTGCTCACAGCGAGCGTGCCGACGTGGAGCAGCACGACCCGGAAAGTCACGGCGAGCTTCACGCCAGGGTTCGGGACCAGCCAGACGCTCGCCCTGAACGGCAACGCTCAGGGCGGGACGAGCGGTGCGTGGGATGGCCTCGCCGACGCAACCGGGTACACGGTCGTCGCCACCAACAGCGACGGAGACAACTCGGTGTCCTCGAGCGTCACCGCATCGACAGCGCTGCTCACTCAGCCGGTGTGCTCCGTGAGCGGCGGTGGTACGGCACCGTCCGGCACGATCAGGGTCACGGCGTCCGGGTCGAACGGCACGGCACAAGTCGCCGCCGCCGGGTCCGGCTGGTACGCCTCCGGGACCACGTTCACGCTCACCCAGCCGGGCACGTGGGTTGGGACCGCTTCTGCAACCGACGGGGTCAACCGCAGCGGGTCCGTCGGCTGCGGAAGCGTCAACGTCGCAACGCCAGCACCAGCCGCACCGTCGTGCGCGCAAAACCTCTCCTACACCGTCTTCGGTGCGGGTGGGGACTGCGTACCTGAACTTCTGCTCCTCGCGCTACGCGACGAGTTACGAAGCGCAGGTATCGGAACTCGACACTGAGAAGGGAGAGTGGACTCAGCCGTCGCCGGTCTCGGCCGGTCAGATCCCGCAGCCGCCGCCTGGCGGTGACGCGTCCTCGGGCATCATGCGGCAACTGAATGCCACCGTCACGATTCAACGGGTATGTCCGCCATCAAGATCCAAGTCCGAGCGGTCAACGCAACTGGTGCCTCGGCATGGACAACGGCCAGTCTGCCGATCGGCTCACTGGAGCGCACAACAAGTAAGGGGCACCCTGGCTATGGGTGCCCCTTACTTGTTGGCAGCAGGTTCAGGCTCCGGTCGCGTCCACGATGTCGTACTTGGCCGCGCCGCCGTGGTTAGCGAACCACTTGTCGAGGTTCGCCAGCAGGGCCGCCTTGGTTCCTGCCTTCGTCGCCTTGGTGATTCCGTCGGGGTTGCCCGCGGCGTCGCCGTAGAACCGCCAGGAGTACGTCGTCCCGTCAGGACTTGTCCACTGGCGGGTCAGACACGATGGTCGTGCGACCCGTCGGGGGATTTCATTGCTCCCGCCTGAGCATCGACTGCGGCGCTCGAAACGTTGTGCTTGCTTGCCGTGTCAGCGAGCAGCGCGACGAGAGGCTTGGCGAGGTCGGCCTTGACCGTCTCGGGGAGCGGTTGGGCGGGGTCAATGGCCCAGTTGGTGCCGTCCGACAGGCTGACGGTCTTGAGCCCAGCGGCAACGGTGCCGCCAACGGGCACGGGCCCGGGGGTGGTCACGGCGACCGGCATGGCGCTCGGGGTGGCGACCGCAGTAGGCGTCGCCGCGGTCGTGGCGGTCTGGGTCGGCGTGTCCATGGTGCGCTGCGATGTGTTCGCGCAACCGGTGAGCAGGCCCGCGAGGACGAGGCCGATGGCTGGGATGGCGTCTAGCTTCGTGCTGGTCATTTCGTAACTCCTCGTGTCTGGGGCGGCTCCTGGGTCGGTGTGCCGTGCTGGTTGGTGGGCTTTCTGTTCGAACACCAGTATAGCCGAACAGGTGTACGGTTGTCTGCATACCGTATGCACTATCGCGTAGGATGGTCCTCAGTTGATCGACCTACGCAAGGAGCCCCGATGGACACGCCAGAGCCACTAACCGCGGCGCAGGCGCAGTACGCCGCCGCGCTCCCGGACGCGGAGCAGGAACAGTTCGCCTGCATGTCGAGCGCGGACCGTGACGACCTGCTAGCGGTCATGGGCTGGATGGCCCCCGCGCTCGTGGAAGCACGTCAGGACGACCTGGCAGCGGCTCGTGACGTCGTGGCCGAGCAGCGCCGGCAGGATGACCGGCCGGGCGGGTACTGGCCGCGCAACCCCGAGACGGCGCCGCACCCCGAGCTGGAACGAGCCGAGCTCGACGCGCTCCTCGCGGCTGACGACACCGCCATCGACCAGGCGCTCGCCGCACTCGACCAACTGCTGACCCGTGCTGCCCGACACAAGGACTTGGCCCGCCGCAGCCGCCAGCTCGCGCGGGTCGACCGGGCCCTCGCCGACCCGGGGAAACGGGATCCTCAAGCGCCTCAGGCAGCTCCGCTCGAGCACGCTCCGCGAGCGCCGCGACGCCGGTGTGCCAGTAGAGCAGCTCGCTCGCGAAGCCGGCGTCGGAACACGGCGCATGTTCGCGCTCCTCGCCGAGCAGCCCAACCAGCGCTACGTGAGCCCCGAAATGCAGACGGCGCGCGCCCAGGTCCGGGCCGAGCAGACCCAGCGCGCTGCCGCCGCCAAGGCACGCCGGGAGGCCGAGCGCACCGCAGCCCTTGCCGAGGGGCAAGTCCTCGGCCGCGCAGATGCTCGCCGCGAACACCCGCCACCATTGCCGAGCGTGAGGGCGTTTCTCGGCAGCGTGTGGTGGCGGCAATCCGAGCCGCCAATCAAGCCGCAGAGACGGCGGCATAGGAACGCCGTCGAAAAGGCTCCGTGAGGACGCCGGCGTCGGAACGCGCAGGTAGTCTTTGTGGTGTGGTCACGGGCTCGTGCCTGTGGTGTGGTGTGTGATGCAGAAAGCGGCCCGGTGAATCGCTCACCGGGCCGCTTTCGCTTGGACAGGGGCGCCTAGTGCGTAGGTCCCAATCTGCCACTTGTAGCCGTCCTTCTCGGTGTGGGACGCGGCGTATTCCTGCGTGCCTGCGAGCGCGAGTTCGGCTACCGGGGTCGATGCGCTGACGATCGACGAGCCGCTGGCGAGGGGGTCGATGCCGACGAACCGTGCACCGTCGGTGGCTTCGACGAGCAGGACGTGGCTGCCGGTGACTCGCGGCTGGACCGCGATGTGTAAGCCTTCGACTTCTCAGCGAGCGGGTCCGGACCGATGCGGGCAGCTGATCACCCGGACGAACGACCACGGTGCTGTTGTCGGGGAGAGTGACGGTGTGCGCCACGGCGTCTTCGGCGACGGTGCGCTGGTGTTGGTCGTTGGCGATGTATCCGCCGACCGCGATGGCTGCGGCGAGGCAGCCGACGAGTGCGGCCCGGCCGTAATGATGCTGCTGTTTTGGCTTGGCCGGTTGGACTGGGACGGTTTCGGTGGTCGTGCTCATGATGTGTCCTTTCGGGACGGTGTGTGTACTACGTTTCGCCACTTATCGGGCTGTGTGTAAACGGTACCTGGTCGCCTATACACACGATGCATAGCGTGTGCACCGTGGGCATTGTGGCGAATGTGGGTGGGTGCCGGTACTGTGCTATTTCATGAGCACCCCCGGGAACGCCACCACCACGAGCGCCACCGTTTCGTTTCGTGACGCTGCGTTTCGTGCAGCAGGCGACGCTGCGCTGGTGCTCCGGCAGCGGCTGCGTGGATTGCGGGGAGCAGAGGAGGCCGACGGAGCCAGCGCGCTCCTCCTCCTGGCCGATGCATGCGACGCGTGCGCGCTGCTGGTGGGCCGTGTACCCGAGCTCGCCGACCGACACCAGGCGTGGGTGCTCGCGGTCTCCGGGACAACCGGTGAGCCGACCCGTGCGCGTGCCCGTGCCGCCGTGGTGCATCTCGAGCGGCTCGTCCGGGACGAACACCGCGTGCTGGTCCCGGACCCCAGTACGCGGTTCGCCGGCGACCTCTCCGACGCCACGGTCACCCGCCCGCGATGAGCAACGTGCCGACCAGGACGAGACGGGGCGGACAGGGAGCCACGGGGAGTGCAGCGCGGCAGAGCGGGACGACGCACTCGAGGAGGCCGCCGCGCTCGCCGTAGAACTCCGGGCGCGGCTCGCACTGCTCGCACCGCCAGTGGGGCTGTGGCCCGGCTGGGACGAACGATCCGTGCTCGAGCTGGGGCTCGCCGGGATCGCGACGCTCCGGCACGCAGTGCCCGAGCTCGCTGGTGTGCACCCTGGGCCGAGTGCGAAGCCCGAAACGAGACGGGCCGGGTCGACCGGCGCGCACTCGCCGCCGTCAGGACGCTAGAACGCCTTGCGCACACCGGACGCGAAGGACTGCCTCAGGCCGTGCAGCGGTGAGGGTCCTGTAGGTTCGCGTCTACACAGTGCGGTACACGCGGACGAGGATTCGATGCCGACGTTCAAGCTCCCCGACGGTTGGTACCGCGACACAATCGTGGAACTGGTCGACGCACACCTCCCGCAGTATCTCGGACCCCTCACTGCCGCGACTGCCTGGCGATATGTGTACGCCATCGCGCTGTGGACGGAGGACGCGGCCGGGGTCACGTACCTGCACCTGAACCACCGCCTGTCTAGCGCCGGCGGCAAGGCACTATCGAACCGCGGCACTGACTACCTGCGCGCAAATCTCCTGCCCGGCGGGGTCGCCAACCCCTTCCCATTCGTCGACTTCATCGGTCGCCGATACGCCTTCGAGCGCGTGCAGCAGGGTTTCGCTCCTCCGAAGGGCCGTGACCCGAACATCACAGGTGCAGCCCTTGAGGTCGCATTGCAGGTCATCATCGGACGGATCAGCGGTCACGCTCCGGCGCGGGAACCGCTCCTCAGCACTCTGAATGGCTTCGAGCTCGCACCAGACGGTTACCACTCACGACCGGATCTGGCCCTCTTCGGAGTCGACGATTTCCGGCTGCTGATCTCCACCAAGTGGGCGCTCCGGAAAGAGCGCATCGGCACCTACCTACACGAGGCGTACTTCTACAAGCGTCGGCGCCCGGACCTTCAGGTGGCGTTCGTCGTCTCCGAGTTCAACCCCAACATCCTGTTCTGGCTAGCGAATGACCCTCTCGTCGACCGCGTCTACCACGTCTCGAAGGCGATGCTCCTCGCGGTGCACGAGCCGTTCCCGCGGGTCGCAGCTGGCGATGCAGTGCCCAAAGATCGGTTGCTCGGCGAGAGTCAAGACGTCAAGGACTACGCCCGCTGGCTGAACCTGCGCGAGCGTGTATTCGACCTTTCGCAGCTCTTCGCGGACATCGAGACGCTCAAGCCAACTCCCTTGCTGGACAACCTCGCAGTGGAACCACCCGAAGCCGACGAGCTTGAAGCCGAAACTGACCTCGACGAAGCGGACACCTAGACCGCGAGGTCGAGCGGCAGGTCTGAGATGTCCTTGAGCCGCTTGCCGTCAATCATCATGTCGAGCAGCTCGATCGTGTCGTCGGCGCCTTCTGCGCGGACTGCCGCGACAAGCTCGGGAAGCGCGAAGTGGTACACGCAGTCGATGTCGCCTGTGCCGAGCGCGAGCGAACTGATGCGGGTTGGAGTCGGCTCGCCTGTGACGACTGCAATGTGCGGGAGACGGCCCTTCCGGTTCCGGACGAGGTTCAGGGCCTCGCTGCGGGCGTTCTGTGCGCGGTCCGAACGCAGCGTCCACTTGCAGGACACCACAGCGTGAAGGATTGGCCTGGGCTGCACCACGGCGCGCAGTGATGCGCTGAGCGCGACAGTGTCATCAACGAGCCACTCGAAGGCGTTGATATCCGCATCAGAAACGGGCTCACGGAACACCACGACATCAGGCGCGATCGCTTAACCGTTACCGAGCACCGCACGCAGCGCCGGGTTGTGACGGACCGCCTCGGTCAGCTCCACGAGGTGCGCGTACTGCTCGAACCGCGCCACACCGGCCGCTTCCCCACGCCCGCCGACCTTCTGGATGGTCCAATCACCGGGCCGCAGGTGGTGCAGCGCTGGGAACGTCTCGTTGAGGAAGTCGGCGCACGCCTGTTCGAACCCGCCGCCGGACGTTTGCCCTGCGAGCCGAGACTGACCCGTCTCGACCTGCAACGCGCGAGCGAGGTGCGCGGCGTACGCGCAGCTTGCCCGGCTGCCGCTGTCCGCGTTGCTCGCGACACCACGACCGTCGACCGTCAGGATGTGGTCCCTCAGCAGCCCGGCGTGGAACTGAGCGCGCGCAGCAGCGAACAGCGGCTCGGCGGTACTCACGACGTCGCGTGCAGACGCCGGGTGGTGATCGCTTCCTTGATCTTCATGCCGACCGCCTCCGCAACCGGGGGCGGGAACGCGTTGCCGACCTGGCGGTACGCCGCCGTCTTCTTGCCGAAGATCCGCCACTCGTCGGGGAAGCCCTGCACACGGGCCGCCATCCGGACCGTGAGGTGAGGCATCCCGGCGAAGCCTGGCCCCGGTGCTTCCTCAGCGATAGTGCGTCCGTCAACACCTAGGGACGCCCACGCAGCACGGGCACGCGTCGGACCCAGGTCAGGGCCGCCGTGCTTCTTCGAACCGCCAACGAGGGTCGGAGCGATGTCGTCTGCTTCGTTTGCCCACGCGTCGGCACCCTCCCAGCCGTTCGCGGCCATGAGGTCCTTGAGGAGAGCTCCAACCGTCGGCGGGTTGCTCTCGTGCGCGGTCGGCCAGTGGAAGTTGTCGGCGTACTCGTGGCGGAGGGCGACAAAGACCACACGCGGGCGCAGCTGGGAGACTCCGAAATCACTCGCGTTCAAGAGCCGCCAGCCGGGCTTGTAGCCGAGCTTGATGAGCTGCTGCTCGACGTCGTGGCGGTAGAGGTCGAACACCGTGTCGAGGAGCCCGCGGACGTTCTCGAGCATGACTGCCTTCGGGCGGATCTCGTCGACGAGCTCGATGGCCTTCGGGAAGAGGTTCCGCTCGTCCTTCTCCCCGAGTTGCTTGCCAGCGTGCGAGAAGGGCGGGCACGGCACGCCACCAGCAAGAAGATCGACACCCGAGTAATCGGAGGCGGACCAGCCAAGAAGGTCTCGCTCGAGGACGTTCCAGTGGGGACGGTTAAGTCGCAACGTCTCGCACGCGGCATTCTCGATCTCGACACACGCCTCGTGGCTGAAGCCGGCGCGCTCCAAGCCGAGGGCCTGACCGCCCGCTCCGGTGCAGATTTCGACGGACGTCAGATCGGTCACTTGCCACCCCTCGCTTCGTTGGCGCGACGCTACCCGCGCACGCGCCCGGGGCGTGGGAGCCACGCCTGCCGCGCGAACGTATGCCCGACCACCCACACGCCGTACGTTCGCCTAGTGACCGAGACGCAGTCATGGGCATCCACCCCGGGACGTCGCGCCAACATGCAGGCGATCCGGTCGCGGGACACCCGTCCCGAACTCTTGCTGCGCCGGGAACTTCACCAGCGTGGTCTGCGCTATCGCGTTGCCACGAGACCCGTGCCGACGCTGCGGCGGACGGCTGACGTGGTGTTCACGCGGTGGAGGGTTGCCGTCTTCGTCGACGGCTGCTTCTGGCACGCCTGTCCCGTCCACAGCCGTATGCCGACCGTCAACGAGCACTACTGGTCGCCGAAGCTGGCCCGTAACGTCGCCCGCGACGCCGAGACTACGTCCGCCCTCACGGCTGCTGGCTGGACCGTTCTGCGCTTCTGGGAGCACGAGAACATCGCCGACATCGCGGACGCCGTGGAGGCCGCCGTTAGGGATGCTCAGCGCCGAGCCGCCCATGCGCCGTTGGGGCAGTCGCAGCGGGCTACGCCGCCTCCCGGAGTTCTGGCCTGACACTGCGCGGGTGAAGTCTCGGGCGCGCCGTATATCACCGCCGGAAATGAGACGCCTGCTCCGGGCCAGTGGCTCCGTGGCTCCCGGAGCGGCTCCCGGCGGCTCCCCCGTATACAAGCGAAAGGCCCCGAACGGGGCCTCTGACCTGCTGCTATATCTGAGCCGCCTCCGAGAATCGAACTCGGGACCTTCTCATTACGAGTGAGACGCTCTGCCGACTGAGCTAAGGCGGCGTCGTCGGGCGAGCCCGACGAGCGGGGCAACTGTACCCAACGGCGGGGCCCGCTCCAAAGCGGTTCGCCCGACGAGGCCCGGCCGACCGGGCGCCGCGGGTGACACCGGTGGCCGGCGCGTCCCCGCCGGTCAGCAGCGCGTGCCGACCGGCGGGGTCGTCCCGTCCAGGAAGTAGTCGTCCACCGCGCTGGTCGCGCACGCGTTGCCGAGGCCGTACACGCCGTGCCCTTGGCCGACGTGCGTCAGCAGCACGCCCGACGAGAGCTCGGACGCGAGCGACTGCGCCCAGACGTACGGGGTCGCCGGGTCGTTCGTCGTGCCGATGACGAGGATCGGCGGGGCTCCCTTGGCGGAGTAGTCGGTCAGCCCGCCGACCTCGGGCACCGGCCACTGCGCGCACAGGGTGCCGGAGTAGCTGAAGAACTCTCCGACCGTCGGCGCCACCTTCTCGATCTGGGCGGCGTCGGCCCGCATCGTGGCCAGGTCGGTGCTCGCGGGCAGGTCAAGGCAGCTGATCGCGCTGAACGCCTCGGTGGTGTTCGTCGTGTAGGTGCCGTCCGGAGCGCGGTCGTAGTAGGCGTCGGACAGCGCGAGCAGCACCGTGCCGTCCCCGGCCAGCGCGGCCCGCAGCGCGGTGGTCAGCTGCGGCCACGCCGACTGCGAGTAGAGCGGGTACGCGATGCCGGTGAAGGCGAGCGGGGCGGTCAGCCGGCGCCCGGACTGGGTCGGCAGCGGCGAGGTGTGGGTCTTGTCGAGCATCGTCTTGATCTGCGCCATCGCCTGGTCGACCGACCCGGACAGCGGGCAGCGCGAGCCGCTGAGGCAGTCGGTGACGTAGGCCCGCAACGCGCTCTCGAAGCCGGCCGCCTGCCCTGCGGACATCTGGTCGCCGTCGACGCGTGGGTCAAGGGCCGAGTCCAGCACCATCCGGCCGACCGTCGTCGGGAAGAGCGCGGCGTAGGTGGCGCCGAGCTTGGTGCCGTAGGAGTAGCCGAGGTAGTCGAGCGTCACGTCGCCGACGAGGGCGCGCACGACGTCCATGTCGCGCGCGCTGCTCACGGTGTCGATGTGGGCCAGCACGTCGATCCCGGTCTTGGCGGCGCACGCCTTGCCGAAGGCGCCCCACGCGTCCTCCTGCGCCTGGACCCCGGCATCGGTGCTCAGGTTGAAGTCCGCGGCGGTCAGCTCATCCATCTGCGGGCCGTCGTAGCAGGTCACGGGGGCGCTGCGGCCCACCCCGCGGGGGTCGAAGGCGACCAGGTCGTACTCGTCGCGCACGTCGGCGCTCATGATCGTGTCGACCGTGGAGAGGAAGTCGATCGCGGAGGCGCCCGGCCCGCCGGGGTTGACCAGGATCGAGCCGACCGGGTTGCTGCCGGTCGCCGCGTCCCGGGCCACCGCGAGCTTGATCGTCTTGCCGGCCGGGTTCGCCCAGTCCAGGGGGACCTCGATCGTCGCGCACTGCTCCGCCTGGGTGCCCTGGGGGCAGGACGACCAGGCGACGTGCTGGTTGTAGAACTTCGCCGCGCCGGCCGGCACCGACGACGGCGGGGCGGCGACGGTGGGGTGCGTCGTCGGCGGCGTCACCTGGTGCACCGGGGCCACGCAGCCCCCGAGCGCCAGCGCCGCGGACAGCGTCGCGATGAACGTGAGGCGGCGGCGGGCGGAGGGCACGGCCCCACGGTAGCCGCCCGACCCTGACACGACCTGAACGATCCGCTGATCGATCTCGCACTTCACGGTCACGCTGCCGGGAGCTTCTCCGGTGGGCGGCCGGTGAGCAGCGGCACGGCGACCTGGTCGACGATCTCGACGATCTCGACGTCGGAGACGCTGTCCATCCGCATCAGCACGTCGTGCCGCAGCAGGTCGAGGGCCACCTGGACCGCGCGCGGCGTGGCGCGTGCCTCCTCGACCTCGCCGCGGGCGATCGCCCGCTCGACGATGTGGACGAGCCCCGTCTCGCGGTCGCCCATCCAGGACTGGCGCACCGTGGCCAGGCTGAGGCCGCTGTCCAGGGCGAAGGTGCCGACCTGCAGGCCGAACACCACCATCGCGTCGGGGCGCAACTCGTTGAAGCTGCGCAGCGTCGCGAGCAGGTCGCCACGCAGGCTGCCAGTGTCCGGTACGTGCAGCGCCGAGCGCGCGCCGCGATGGGCGATCGCCGCGAGGACCATCTCCGCCTTCGTCGGCCAGCGCCGGTAGACGACGCTGCGGCTGGTGGCAGCCCGGTAGGCGACCCTCTCGTACGTCAGCTCGGCGTAGCCGCTCGAGGCGAGCTCGTCCCAGACCGCCTCGAGCAGCGCGTCCTCGAGCTCGGCCCCGCGGCGCCGGCGGAGCGGCGAGCCCGACGCCGCGGCTCGCGCACGAGCGTGCGCCTCGCGCCGCTGCGCCAGCCCGGCCCGCCGCGCCGCCCGCCGCTCGGCACCGGCCTCGGCCCCCTGAAGATCCATTTGCGTATCTTATCGCAGCAACGTACGGTCGCCCTCGTTAGATACACCAACGACTCTTACGAGGCTGTCATGTCAGGGACCACCGAGAAGCTCGACCCGCGCCTGGTCCGCGTGGTCGTCGCGACGCTCGTCGGCGGCATCGCCGTCCTGTTCGACTCGACGATCGTCTCGATCGCCGTCCAGACGCTCGCCACCGACCTGCACGCGTCGCTGGCCACCATCCAGTGGGTGTCCACCGGCTACCTGCTCGCGCTGGCCGTCGCGATCCCCCTCGCGGTGTGGGCCCAGGGGCGCGTCGGAGGCAGGAACCTCTGGCTGGCCGGCCTCACGCTGTTCCTTCTCGGCTCGGTCGCCGCCAGCCTCTCGCCCACCGTCGGCTGGCTGATCGCGGCGCGGGCGCTGCAGGGCATCGGCGGCGGCATCCTCATGCCGCTCATGACGACGCTGCCGATGCAGGCGATGGCCGGCAAGGTCACCGGCCGGCTCGTCTCGCTCGTCAGCCTTCCGGCGGTGCTCGGCCCGGTGCTGGGCCCGCTCGTCGGCGGCGCCGTGCTCCACTGGCTGGACTGGCGCTGGATGTTCTGGATCAACGTGCCGCTCCTCGTCGTCGGCTTCATCCTGGCCCGCGCCTGGGTGCCCGCCTCCCGGCTCGCCGCGCGCGTGCCGCTCGACGGCGTCGGGGCGTTGCTGCTGCCCGGTGGCCTCGTCGGGCTCCTCTACGGGCTGTCGCAGGTGGGCGTGGACGACGGCTTCGGCCATCCGCGGGTGCTCGTCCCGCTCGCGGTCGGTGTCGTGCTGGTCGCCGCGTTCGTCGCTCATGCGGTGCGCGGACGCGGCGCCGCCCTGGTCGACGTGCGGCTGCTGCGGCTGCGGTCGGTGGGCTCGTCGTCGGCCGCGCTGTTCGTCGTGGGCGCCTCGACGCTCGGCACCATGCTGCTGCTGCCCCTGTTCTGGCAGCAGGTGCGCGGCGCCACCGCGCTGACGGCCGGCCTGATGATGGTGCCGCAGGGCGTCGGGTCGATCTTCAGCCGCGTGCTGGCCGGCCGGTTGACCGACGCGATCGGCGCCCGGGCCGTCACGATGGCCGCGTTCTTCCTCGTCGCACTGACGACCGTCCCGTTCGCCTTCGCGGGCCCGACGACGAGCACGTGGTGGCTGGTCACGGTCCTTCTCGTCCGCGGCTTCGGCCTGGGCGGCGCGATGATCCCGGTGATGACCGTGGCGTACCTCGACACCAGGCCCGACGAGGTGCCGCACGCCTCGGTGCTCACCAGGATCTCCCAGCAGGTGGGCGGCGCCTTCGGCACCGCGATCCTCGCCGTGGTGCTCGACGCCGCGGTCCAGGTGACCGGCGACCCGCTCGCGGCGTTCCACCGCGCGTTCTGGTGGGCGGTCGGGTTCACCGCGCTCGCGCTCGTCGCCTGCTGCTGGCTGCCCGGACGGTGGGTGGCCGCGCGCGACCAGGCGCCGGCCGACGAGCGCACGCCCGAGCTCGTCGGAAAGGCCTGAGACCTACCCGGCGCTCGGCCCGGCCGGCGCCGCCACCTCATCCGCGCGGAACTCGTCGTACACGTCGCCCATGTACTGGACCACCATCCGCTGAAACCGCGGGTTGCCGAAGAACAGGTCGAACATCTTCTGGTTCTCCTGGTGGCGCTTCGCGACGTGGTGCGGCACCCGCTGACCCAGCACCAGCTCGAACCCGTCGCGGTCGTTGTTGAGGGCGACCACCCGCAGCTCGTCGTCCGCCATGACGTCGAGGCGCTGCTGGGTGAACCAGACCTTGTCCGCGTCCGTGGTTCCGACACCGAACTTATCGTTCAGCCGTTCGATCAGCGCGGAGAGCTTGTCGACCAGGGGGTCTTGACCGCCCTTGCCCTCGCCGGGCAGCACCTGGCCCGGCTCCTCACTCCCGGCGTCGAGGGCGGCGTTCTCCTCCTCGGCGATGAGTGCGGTGCGCAGGTGGGTCAGCTCGACCTCGTCGGCGACCTGCGGCATCGGGTCGTCCGCGTGGCGCGGCAGCTGGGTCACCAGGGCCTTGCCGAAGAGGTAGAGGCGCTCGAGCTCGCGATCGGTCCACGTCATCACTTGGGCGAAGAACGTGTACGCCCGCACGTAGGCGTTCAGCGCGCCCCGGAACAAGTCCTGCTGGTCGTCGTCCAAGCCCCCGAAACGCGCCACCGCGCGGCCGGTCATCGCGTAGACCACCTGCTGCTTCGACTGCTGCCCGGACAGCAGGGCTGCGACGGCCTGGTCCATCTCGGCCTCGTCGAGCACGGGGAGGGTCATCAGCGTGTGGAGCAGGTTGTAGATGTCGTTCGGGTCGGCGACCAGGGCCGACGTGGACTCATAGAAGCCCGCGAAGGCGTCCTGGATCTCCTCGACCGTGTTCGCGAAGTCGAGGATGAACGTGTCGGTCTTGTCGTCGTGGGTGCGGTTGAGCCGGGACAGCGTCTGCACGGCTCGGACACCGGCGAGCTTCTTGTCGACGTACATGGTGTGCAGCAGCGGCTGGTCGTACCCCGTCTGGTACTTCTCGGCGACGACGAGCAACTGGTAGTCGTCGGTCTCGAAGCGCTTCGGCAGCTCGGCCTCGCCGAACCCGTTGAGCATCGGCTCGGTGTAGGCGACGCCCTCGTCGTTCAGCGTCCCGGAGAACGCGATGAGCACGCCGAGGGGGTGCGGCCCCGAGTCGTAGCCCTTCTCCTTGATGTACGCACTGATCGCCTGGAAGTACCGCACCGCGTGCTGCCGCGAGCGCGTCACCACCATCGCCTTGGCGTGGCCGGCGATCTTGCCGCGGGTCTTGGCCCGGAAGTGCTCGACGATGATCCGGGCTTTGGCCGACAGATTCGTTGGGTGCAGGGCGACGAACCGGGCCAGCTCGGCCCGGGCCTCGTCCACCCGCACCTCGCGGTCCTCGGGCGTGGACGTGGCCAGCTTGAAGTAGGTCTGGTAGGTCGTGTAGCTAGCGAGCACATCGAGGATGAAGCGCTCCTCGATCGCCTGCCGCATCGAGTACAGGTGGAACGGCACGTACGTGTCCGGCGTCCCGGGCACCAGCTCGCCGAACAGGTTGAGCGTCTTCGGCTTCGGCGTTGCGGTGAACGCGAGGTAGCTGAGGTTGTGCTGAGCCCGACGAGCCGCGGCCGAGTGTGCGATGACGTCGGTCCCGAGGTCGACGCCCTCGTCGGCGTCGGTCTCCTCGGCTGTCAGCTCGGCGATCTCGCCGGTGGACAGCACCGCCTGGAGCTGCTTGATCGACTCGCCGGAGGTCGAGGAGTGCGCCTCGTCGACGATCACCGCGAAGTGGAGCCCGACCACCTCGGCGGCCATCGTCGCCACCACGGGGAACTTCTGCAGCGTGGTGATGATGATCCGGGCGGCGTTGCCTGCCAGCGCCTGATGGAGCTGGGCGGAGTCCTTGTCGATCCGCACGATCGTGCCTGGCGTGTGCTCCAGGCCGGCGACGGTGTCCTGAAGCTGGCGGTCGAGCACCACGCGGTCGGTGATGACGACGACCTTGTCGAAGATCGGGGAGTTCGTCTCGTCGTGCAGCCGGGACAGCGCGTGGGCCGTCCAGGCGATCGTGTTGGACTTGCCGGAGCCGGCGGAGTGCTGGATCAGCCGGTTGGTGCCGGCGCCGTCGCGAAGGGTCGCGGCGATGATCGACCGCACGGCGTGCCACTGGTGGAACCGCGGGAACAGCACGGTGCCGTCCTCGACGTGCACGAACGAACCGAGGAGGTCCAGCCAGGCGTCGCGCTGCCACACCTGCTCCCACAGGTAGGCAGTGTCGTAGCCGTCGGGATTGCCCGGGTTCCCAGCGCCGCCTCTGTGGCCAGGGCCGCCGCCGCCCTGGTTGAACGGCAGGAACCGGGTGGCGAGCTTCTCGAGCCTCGTCGTCATGTAGACCTGGTGCGGGTCCACGGCGAAGTGGACGACGGCTCGCGACCGGAAGATCAGGTCGGCAGGGTTGCGGTCGGTGCGGTACTGCCGCACCGCATCGCTGAAGGTCTGGCCAGTCAGCCCGTTCTTCAGCTCGGCGGTGGCCGTCGGGATGCCGTTGACGACGAGTGCGACGTCCACCGAGTCGGCAGAGTTCGACTCGCTGTGGTGCAGCTGGCGGACGATCGCCGTGCGGTTCGCGTCGTAGCGCTCGACGAGCTTCGGCGTCAGCGTGTTGGCGGGCTTGAAGAAGCAGGTGCGGAAGGTGACACCGTTGAGCTTCACCGGGGAGCGCAGCACGCTGATGGCGCCGCGGTGGTCCAGGAGCGACGAGATGTGCTGGACCACCTTCGAGCGGGCGAGATCCGGGCCTCCGAGCCGCAGGACGAGCTGCTTCCACTCGTCGGGCTGCGACGTCGCGATGAACGCCAGCAGCTCGTCGGGGAACAGGCCGAGGCTCCGGTCGTAGCCAGCCGGCTCGAGCCGCCGCCAGCCGGCACCGAGCAGATGTTGCTCGATGGTCGCCTCGAACGCCTGCTCCGTGTGGACGCTCACGCAGGCGACGGTATCGGCTTCTTGACCGCGTCGTCCCAGGTTGTGCGGGTGGGCGCAACGACCTCGGATATCGAAGGTGGCACCGCATGCGCAGTACGGTGGCTGATGTCCCGCCAGGACGAGGCGGAGCCGACCGCACCACATCTGTATGAGCCCGGCTGATCAGGTGCGATGTCAGACGTTCCAGCAACGATCTGACGACATGGGGGTGGTGATTCCGGTGGTGCTCAGAGTCGAGGTCCGGCCTGAGCTCCTGCAGTGGGCCATCGAGCGGGCTCGGTGGACGGATGAGGAGCTCGCGGCTCGAGCGCCACATGCTGCCGGATGGATCGCCGGACATCGGCCCACACTCAAGCAGCTGGAGGGGTTCGCCGCGGCGACCCATACCCCGGTCGGCCTCCTCTTCCTTCAGGAGCCGCCCGACGAGCCTTTGCCGATTCCGGACATGCGGACGCACGGCAACCATGCGATCGAGCGACCCTCGGCGGACCTGCTCGACACCATCTACCTCTGTCAAGCACGCCAGGACTGGTACCGCAACTACGCCAACCTGCACGGACTGCCTGAGGTCTTGGACATTGGCTCCGTGACCGTGAGGACACCCCACGAGATCGCTGCCGACCGGATCCGCCGGTCCCTCGGCTTCGAGCTCGCCGATCGCGCGCGTTTCGCTTCCTGGGAAGACGCACTGCGCCGCCTGATCGACCTCGTCGAGGACACGGGCGTCCTGGTCATGATCAGCGGGATCGTGGGGACGAACACGCACCGCCCGCTGGATCCCGAGGAGTTCCGCGGCTTCACGCTCGTGGACCCGATCGCGCCCGTCGTGTTCGTCAACGGCGCGGATACCAAGGCAGCGCAGATCTTCACTCTCGTACACGAGCTTGCCCACGCCTGGCTCGGCGGCAGCGCGCTGTCCGACGCGGCCATGGCCCGTCGGAGTGACAACGCCACCGAAATCTGGTGCAACCGGGTCGCTGCGGAGGTGCTCGTCCCGCTCGGAGCCCTTCAGTCCGACTATCGCGGTGAACCCACCGTCGCCGAGCTCGAGCGTCTGGCGCGGCGATACCGAGTGAGCACGCTTGTCATCCTCAAGCGGCTATTCGACGCCCGATTCCTCGACTGGGACGACTACCGCGTGCGGTACGCCGACGAGCGCGACAGGGTGATCGACGCCATGTCCGCGCGCCGGGGCGAGAGTGGCGGCGGGAACTACTACTACACGCAGCCGATCCGCCTCTCCCGCAAGTTCGCCCGATCCGTCATCAGCGATGCTCTCGAAGGTGGCACCGCGTACCGCGACGCGTACCGACTCCTGGGCACCAAGAGGCACGAGACGTTCGAGAACCTCGCGACCGAGTTGGGGGTCGCGTGATGTACGTGCTCGACTCCAACGTCTTCATCGAGGCGAAGAACCGCTACTACGGGTTCGACATCGCGCCGGGCTTCTGGGACTGGCTCGGTCTCGGCCACAGCACCGGGTCGGTGTGCAGCATCGAGCCGGTCCGCGACGAGCTCGTCGCCGGCGACGATCCCTTGGCCGCGTGGGCAGCGGCTCATGGGCCGTTCTTCCGCCCCGTCGACGCTGCGACCATCCGCGAGTTCCCCGTGCTCACACAGTGGGCTAACTCGCAGAGCTACACGGCCGCCGCGATCTCAGAGTTCCTGGGCAACACCGCGGACTATTACCTCGTCGCGTATGCCAAGGCGCACGGCGATACCGTTGTGACGCACGAGCGGCCGGCACCGGGCTCACACAGGCGCATCCTTATCCCCGATGCGTGCCTCGCGATCGGCGTGCCCTACGCAGACACCTTCGCTGCGCTGCGCGCTACGAATGCCGCGCTCGTCCTGCGCCCGTAGGGCGTTGGGGCGCCTCGACACCTGACCGACGACATGCGCGCGCGCAGTAAGCCAGCGTCAGACCGCGGCTGCAACGGGGTCGCCGTGTCGGGTGAGGAACAGCCACCCGCCGGTGGGAGATCGACGGATCTCGATGTGCAGCCGATGGACCAGGTCATGGTGGTGCCAGCACAGGAGAATGCCGAGGTTGATGTCGGTATCGCCGTGGTCTCTAGCCCATTGCTCGACGTGGTGGATCTCCCCGAGCGCCGGTGGTGCGGTGCACCCGGGGTAGCGACAGTGCCCGTCGCGGGCGATGACGGCTTTGCGTCGTGGGCCGGAGAAGGTGCGTTCGGCGCGGCCGGCGTTGATCACCTGGGAGTCCGGGCCGAACACGACCCGGCTGATCTCGCTGTCGCAGGCCAGTCGGGCTAGCACCGAGGAAGGGATCGGCCCGGCGCCCAGGACCTCGGCGACTGCGAAGCGTTCCACATCGGCCACCGGGGCGAGCCGGAACAGGCACCCGGACCTGGCCTGGTCGGTCACCCGGCGGAAGCTTGTCCCGGTCTCATCGCTCGTGCGGTCGTCCTCATCGGCCCTGTGGTCGTTCTCGACGGTCCCGCGGTCGCTCTCGGCGGCTTCGCGGCCGTCCAGCACGGCGCGGCGCAGGGTGTCGAAGTCGACCACGACCGACAGGTGCGGGCGCACGGCCGAGCCGGTGCCGACCAGGCCGTTCTCGAGGAGGAGGCGAGACGCGTCGGCTACCGCCTGGGCGCGGCGCTGCTGGTAGCTGCGCGGATCGTCGGAGGCCGGCGGGGTCATCACGCCGTCCAGAGCGGCAGCGAACAGGGCACCGTGCTCCGTGGTCAGGAACCCTGCCAGGTGCCAACCGTCCAAGGTAGGGGCCACCGCGACGAACTCCCGCTCGCACGCCTCGCGGTAGCCGCGCTCGTCGGCCTGCGGGTCGGCAGCGGCCGCCCAGCGGCGGACCAGCCGCCGGAAGGAGTCGGCCGGCTGCACGCGGGCCTCGGCCAGCAGGAACTCCTCACCGCACTCCTCGGCCGGAGCCGCCAGCACCGTCTGGCGAGCCTTACTGGTCGGCGCCAGCTTCGCCAACGTCGCCACCTGCTCCACGGCAACCTCCCCGGCCAAGCCCGCGACAGCGGTGGCCGGCAGGTGGTCGCGCAGCGCGCGGCCGGTGGCCACGGTTTCCCGGGCCTTCGCGAAGGACATGCCCGTGCGGGCCGCCAGCCAGTGCGCGAACGAGCGTGCGCCGTCCGTGGCCCACATCCCGTCGT
Source organism: uncultured Actinomycetota bacterium (assembly GCA_963769855.1). Classification (GTDB taxonomy): domain Bacteria; phylum Actinomycetota; class Actinomycetes; order Actinomycetales; family Cellulomonadaceae; genus Cellulomonas. The sequence continues at coordinate 46,782 of CAVYNN010000007.1, read as the reverse complement.
CGTCCACCGTCGTCGACAGCCGGGCAGCGGCGACGGTCAACCGGCCGGACTGCGCGACCAGGGTCAGCAGCAGCTCGAGCGCCTCGTCCTGCGACAGCCCGCCCAGCCCGGTTGACGAGGCCTGCACGGCCCGGACCACGCCGTTCACGGCGGCTGTGAGAGCGCCCGCCAACGGGTGCGTGCTGCGTTCCACGGTCGCCCCCTCACACTGCCGAGCGGCACCTCGGATATGGTGCCTGAACTGCGACAATGCTACCCGAATCCGACACCGGATCGAACACCTGTTCGAGCGAATTGTGTTCGCCCTGAGCGAGACTGGTGGAGTCAGAGCACCTTGTCGGCGATGAGGTAGCTGAGCGACCGGATGTCGACGCGCCCGGCGAACTCCAGCTTGACCTTGCCCAGCCCGGAGAACCACAGCTCGAGCTCGGAATCGAGGTCGAACGTGCCGGCAGTCTCCACCGAGAAGGCCTGGATGTGCGCGTAGGGCAGCGAGGTGAAGTCCTTCTTCTTGCCGGTCATGCCCTGCACGTTGAGCGCAACGATCCGCTTGTCGGTGAAGGTGACCGAGTCGCGGATGCCCTTGAACGCCAAGTGCACCTGCTCGCCCGCGATGAGGATGCCGTCGAGGGCCTTGATTGCGTCGGCAGGGTCCCACGGCGAGAGCTTGATGTACGAGGCGTTCTGGAAGTCGATCACGGCGAGCCCCTTCGCTCGATGCCCGACGACCACCGGCGGGTACCGATCTCTCGGCACCTGCGAGCCTCGGATTGAGGGACCTTCCGCGCCCGACGAGCGAACGGCGGTCGCTGACGGTCAGCAGCACCCCAGGTCGCCTCCGGTCCGACGAACCCGTCGAGGCTGCCCGGCGAGACCCCGACCGCCGCGGCGAGCTGGTCGACGGCGGTTGTGACGGCGGCTGCCAGTGGATGCGCCGCCTGGTCCAGCCGCCCCCTCCTAGGAGGTGTCGGGCAAGGATCGTCAGACCGCGTGCAATCCGGACGCGGAGGCGCCTATGGGGAAGAGGGTGTTGTCCTCCGGCGAGTCGTAGCCCGCAAGTAGCGCGATTTCGCCCGCCGTCAGCCCGCGGTCGCGCAGAGTTTCGGCTATGTGGCGCGCGAGCCGCGGCACCTCGGGAGTGAGCTCGTCGCTGGCGGGCTCGTGGGTGCGCATCCCCCTTGCGCTGAGCTGCTTGTACAGCGACATGCGCTGAGCGGCCGCCAGGAGGCCGAGCCGGTAGGCGCGCTCGACAATCGCCTGGATCGAAACCCCCCAGTAGCGCTTGAGGTCGACAAGCCGGGTCAGGGTGAGCCGTTGACGCAACATGGGCCGGATCTCGTCGGCCGGCATGAGCAACTCGGCGGCGAACTCGTTGGCCTGGTCCTCGACGTGCTCATCGACGTACGACGTGTGCAACACCAGATGGCCGAGCTCGTGGGCGAGCGTCAGTCGCTTGCGGTCCGGCGGCGCCGCGCTGTTGACCAAGACGATCGGATACGCCCCCGACCACTGAGAGAGTCCGTCGACACGCGCCGCCGGTCCGAAGTCCTGCTCGACGACGAGTACGCCAGCCGCATCGAGCCACGCCGCGAGGGAGTGGATCGGCCCCACCGGGATACGCCACTGGATCCGGAGCATCCGGGCTGCGGCCGAGGGCGAGACGTCCGAAGGGTCGAACGTCGGGACCTGCCGGTCTGTGTGCATGTTCACGTCGTCCATCAAGCGCGCCGTGTGGAGCCGGAGCATGTTAAGCCTGGCCTCCAGCTCTCGCCACACCGTCGCCTTCGCAGTGGCCCGTCGGCGCATGTGCGCACCGACGGCGATGCCGCCCTCCATGCGCCCACCACGAGTCAGCAGGTCGGGTGTCACGCCGAGGGCCGCGGCAATCCTCGTCAGGACCTCCGGCTCGGGCGTCCGCAGGTCGTGCTCGTAGCGGGACAGTGCCGCCTGCGTCACTTCAGCGACGCCCGCCAGCTCTTCCTGCGTCAACCCCCGGGCCCGGCGTGCGGTCTCGAGGACCTCACCGATCCCACTCATCGTGCGTCGCGCTCCTCCTCGCGGGTGCCGCGCGCAAGGTCGATCGTCGGCAGTTCCGGCGTCGGGATCGGCGTGTAGCGGATCGGCGTCGTGCCGCTCGCCACCCCGCCGTCGACCTCGACCGCCCAGATGACATTGTGCTTGCCCTCGCGATACGAGATGACGGGGGCCCCGACGTCGCCGGTCTCCGCCTCCCAGCGATAGCCAGCCGCCAAGGGGATGTCCTCAAGGCCCTCGAACGTTGGCTCGGCGCCCGCCCAGAACTCCAGGTCGGACGGCGTCGGGTACGAGCTGATCCGATCGCTCTCCGAGTGCCTCTTCACCCGGACGCGAAACGTGCGGCCGAGCGGAGTGCTGATCCGCACCTCGCGGTACGGCTCACTGGTGCGGAGGCTAATGCCGTCCACCCCGTCGAGGTCCGACGTCACGTAGTCCCAAATCCGCGCATGGACGATGCCCGCCACTTCGCGCTGGAACATCGTGGCAACCCAACGCGGCTGCCACGCGCGAAGCGCCCGCAGGTCGTCGCGGGCGCGTTCCGTGGCCCTGACCAGCGCGAGCGGAAACTTGTCGCCGAGTTCGCCGAGGACGTCGTCCGACTCTCGTGGTGAAAACATGCCAGTAAATATACCGCCCTCCCTGGCCCGCGCCGACACCCACCCAGCGTGTCGTTCGCCTTGCAGCGTGAACGTGCCGCCGTAGCTCGTGGAGGCCTACGGCGGCACGTCAGGTATCGGTCTCCGGATCTAGCCTGCGGGCGGGACCGGGTCGTTCCCCGGCGGGATCGTGTCCTTGGCGCGGATGTGCCCGTCGACTGCATGGATGCTCAGCTCGCCACCACCAGACCGCGTGGTGTAGCCGCGTGCCGCGTCGATCGCGTCGGCCTGCGTCGAGTGCGTCGATGCCGCTCGGCCAGCGTCGGATCGCTTGGCCTTCCACTCCTCGCCGTCCTTGTAGACGTCGTAGTCAGCCATCTCCTCACCTCCTCTTGTGGGAGATCGTGCTCCCCGGCACTGACACGGCCCCAGAGCACGCGAGCAGCAAGGTCGGGTCAGGCCGGCAGCGCGAGAGCGGACACCGTTGTCACGTCGAGCTCGCCCGTGACGGCGGCGGTGATGAGTGACTGCTTGTACTCCGCCAGCAGGTCGATGAAGCGTGCGAGGGCATCGCGCCCGTGCTGGGAGTCGGCGTTCAGTTCCGCAAAACGCCGCGCAGCCCCGGACTGGACGGGTCGCGGTGCGTTGGGTAAGAGCAAGTCGCGGATCACGCCGGATGGCAGGTTGTTCGCCATTCCTTCGGCCCCGCTCACCCCGAGCCGGATGCGCTCGCGATTGTGCTGACCTCGCAGCGCAAATGCCACGAACTCACGGTCCCACCTAGGGCGAACGTCGATCCGATAGAGCTTGTCGCAGAGCAACAGGCGCGGCCGCACATCACTCGGCACGACTGCCACGCTCCCGATCAGCTCGATCGAACCACTCGCCCTCGACATCAGAAGGTCTCCGGGCCGGACCTCGTACTCCGTGCGCGGATCGATGCCGTCCGGCAGAACCTTGTTGTCCTCGGCGTCGAAATGGCCGCCGTTGACACAACCAGCGCGCATGACGCCCCAGGAATCCTCGGGAGCTGGGTAGGCGTCTGCCTGCGGCGACCACCCTTGCTCCATGCCGCGAATAGCGTGGCGCAGTCGTACCCAGCCGTATCGGACGCCTAGCACGTCGAGATCCCATTGCAGCGATGAGCGGCCGATCGACTCGGTCAGAGCCACTTGCCGCTGACGGGCGGCGATGACGTTGTCGATGCGGGAGACCTGGTCGTCGAGGAAGTCCGCGATCCGCCGCTGCTCGTCCAGGTCAGGAAAGGGAATCTCGATGTTGGCGTATCTGTCGGCATTGAAGTTGTCGATCGTGCTGGTCACCGAGCCGGCAGCCACTTGGTCCTGGAAATGGCGAGACTGCGTGGCGTATGCGAGAAACCTGCACGATCGAGCATCACGAGGCCGGAAGCGAATGAGGAAGCCGGCAAAAGTTGAGCCACTCGCAGCACTTGGCACCGAGTACGCCCTTCCCACCGTGCCCGACCGGGACAAGAGCAGGTCGCCCTCTGCGAGACGATGGCGTTCAGCGACGGGGCCCTCGACGTAGATCCCCTCGTCAGCGAGGTTCCCCGCTGCGAGATCGCCTATCCGGATGAGACGAACGCCTGAATCGCGGTACGCGTCGGGCGACACAAGCAGTCCGTACTGCCCGTTATCGACGCAAACGTGCTTGAGCCTCACAACCCGAGCCCCTTCATCCACTCCTGGATCTGGACTTCGAGCCCACGGATCTCTCCAGCGATCTCCTCGACCGGCCGCGGGGCCGTGTACACGTAGAACTGCCGCGTGAACGGGATCTCGTAGCCGACCTTCGTCTTGGCGTGGTCGAGCCAGGCGTCCGGCACATACGGGTGGATCTCGGTCCGCAGGTGCTCCTCGGCCTGCTCGACGAGTGCCTTCGTCTTCTGCTCGTCGGACATCTCCAGATACCCGGCGGGCAGCGGGATGTTCTCGGAGTCCCTCAGCGAGGCGTCTGCGACCGGCTTGCCCTTCACCATCACGACGGGCGCATCCTCGTCGTCCCCAGAACGTTGCGGCCGTTCCACCGTCACCCGCTGGAAGCCGAAGGCCTCGTTGGGCACCACCTTGACCCGGGGGTCGTCGGGCAGGTCCTGGTAGAGCTCGACAATCGTCGCGATCGCCTCGTCGGGCAGGTACTTGCGCTTGTCCCCGAGCGATTTGCGCATCTTGGCGAATAGCTCGCGGCCGTCGACGAGCGCGACCTTCCCGGCCCGGTGCGCGGGCTTGGCGTTGGTCAGCACCCACACGTACGTCGAGATGCCGGTGTTGTAGAACATCTGGTCCGGCAGCGCGACGATGCCTTCGAGCCAGTCGCTCTCGAGGATCCAGCGCCGGATCTCCGACTCCCCGGAACCGGCGCCGCCGGAGAACAGCGGCGACCCGCTCAGCACGATCCCGATCCGGGAGCCGGACTTCATCTTGCTGAGCATGTGCTGGAGGAACAGCAGGCTGCCGTCGCTGACACGTGGCAGCCCGGCGCCGAACCGACCGGCAAAGCCCTCGTTGGCCGCCTCCGCCTGGATGGGTTTGGCGTAGGACTTCCAGTCCACGCCGTAGGGCGGGTTGGCGAGCATGTAGTCGAACTTCTGGCCCGGAAACGCGTCCTGCGTCAGCGAGTTGCCGAGGACGACCTCGCTGCGCTGGTCGACGCCCTTGAAGAACAGGTCCGACCGCGCGATCGCCCACGTCTCGGGGTTGAGCTCCTGGCCGTAAACCTGCACGATCGCGGTCGCGTTGAGCTCGGTGATCCGGTCGATCGCGGCCGAGAGCATGCCGCCGCTGCCGGCCGCCGGGTCGAACACCGTGCGGACCGGCTTCGTCTTGCCCTCGATCTCGTCGGCCGCCTCGCCCGAGAGCAGCAGGTCGACGACGAGTCGGACCACCTCGCGCGGCGTGTAGTGCTCGCCGGCGGTCTCGTTGCTCATCTCCGAGAACTTGCGCAGCAGCTCCTCGAAGATCAGGCCCATCGTCTCGTTGGGCACCGAGCCGGGGTCGATCTTGAGGTCGGCGAAATCGGACAGGACCTGGTAGAGGATGCCGCCGGCCTGCATCCGGGTGACCTTCGGGGCGAAGTCGTAGCGGTCGATGATCTCGAACGCCTCGGGCGACAGGCCGTTGACGTACGCCCAGAGGTTCTCGGCGACGTTGTTCGGGTCCGCGAGGATGCCGCGGAAGTCCAGCGGCGACAGGTTGTAGAACGGCACGCCGGCGGTGCTCCGCAGCAGCAGCTCTTCGCCCGGGCCGCGCTGCTTGGCGCCGAACGACGCGGCGACCTGACGGACCTTCTCCCGCGTCGGGGTGAGCACGGCGTCCATCCGGCGCAGGACGAGCAGCGGCAGCATCACCGAGCCGTACTCGTGCTGCTTGAAGTGCCCACGCAGCGTGTCCGCGACTTTCCAGATGAACGCGACCTTGTCCTGGAAGCCGTTCGGCTGCGCACTCACGCGGCGATGCTATCGACCAGACTGCGGCCCTCAGCGCCCGGCCGCCGCCGCGAACCTCGCCAGGTACAGCGGCCAGCCGTTCTGCCCGGCGACCCCGTCGCGCTCCGACTCCCAGCCGGCGCCGTGCCGGTCGAGGTGCCGGTGGTCCAGCACCACACGGGTGCGGTCCGGCGCCTCGGGGACGAACCGCACCTCGACCTCGCTCCACCGGGCCGGGTCGGCCTCCACCTCGAACTGCGGGTCGAGGTGCCAGCCCAGGACCAGCCGCGCCGGTGGCTCGAAGACCAGGACCTCGCCCCAGACCAGCGTCGAGCCGTCCTCGGCCAGGTCGTATAGCAGGCCACCGACGAACGGCTCGAGCACGCTCCGGGCGATCGGCACGGTGAGCAGCGTGTGCTCGCGTGGCTTGACCTCGTCGAACCGCTCGGTGAACACGGCGAAGGCCCGGTCCTGGGCCACGCCGACGGTGATCTCCTGGTGGACCGCGGTCGCGGCCGTCGTCTCGGTCATGTCTCCTCCTCGGCGATGTGCTGGAAGTTCAGCAGGGCGGTGCGCCAGAACCGGTCGAGGTCAGCACGCAGCGCCGCAAGGCCGTCCGGTCGCACCTGGTAGACGTGCCGGGTGCCGTCGACGGTGTAGGTGACCAGGTCCGCCTCGCGCAGCACCCGCAGGTGCTGGGAGATCGCGGGCTGGCTGATCGGCAGGTCCCGGGTCAGCTCGGCGACCGTCCGCGGGTGCTCCGCGAGGCGTTCGACGATCTGCCGGCGGCTCGGGTCACCGAGCGCCGTCCAGGCACCACCTGTATTCGTCGTCACGAATGATAAGTAGACGCCGATGGACTGCGGGGCGCAAGGGGTGGCGTTGCCCTAGGCCTGGGGCCGCAGGGCGACCGCCATCGCCTCGACCGCGAGCAGCGGCGCGACGTTGCCCGCCAACCGGGTCCGGGCCAGCCCGACGGCATCCATCCGGCGCAGCGTCTGCTCGGGCGTCGAACCTGCGGCCAGCTCGCGGACCATCGCCTCCTGCTCGGCGTTGACCAGGTCCACGCCCGCGCCGAGCTGCACGACGAGCACGTCGCGGTAGAGCGACAGCAGGTCGAGCATCGCCCGGTCGAGCACGTCGCGCTGGGCGCGGGTGGCCCGGCGCTTCTGGTCGTCCTCGAGCTGCTTGACCTGCGAGCGCACGGCCGGCGGCACGGTGGCCGACCCCTCGGCCCCCAGCGACCGGAGCAGCGTCGCGCGCTCGGCGGCATCCCGCTCGGCGGTCGCGGCCTTCGCGTCGGCCTGCGCGGTCTCGACCAGCTCGCCCGCGGCGAGCACGGCGTCGCCGACACCTCGCACCCGGCCGGCGATCGCCAGCACATCGGCCCGGCGCGCCCGCGCCTCCGGGTCCCGGGCGAGCCGGCGCGCGACGCCGACGTGGCTGCTCGCCGCCCGGGCCGAGACCAGGGCGAGGGGCGGGTCGACCCCGTCGCGGCGGACCAACAGGTCCGCGACCGCTTCCACCGGGGGCACCCGCAGCGCCACCGAGCGGCAGCGCGACCGGATGGTGACGATGACGTCGGCCGCGCCGGGCGCGCAGAGCACCCAGACGGTCCGGCTGGCCGGCTCCTCGATCGCCTTGAGCAGCGCGTCGGCCGCCTCGTCGGTGAACCGGTCGGCGTCCTCGACGAGGATGACCCGCCAGCGGCCCTGGGACGGCGTCCGCGCGGCCAGCCCGACCAACGAGCGGGCGGCCTCGACCCGGATGAACACCCCTTCGGTCGCCACGACGGTGACGTCGGGGTGGCTGCCGCCCAGCGTCGTCGTGCACTGGTGGCAGTGGCCGCACCCGCCGTCAGAGCACTGCAGCGCGGCGGCGAAGGCGCGGGCGGCGATCGACCGGCCGGAGCCGGGTGGCCCGGTGAGCAGCCAGGCGTGCGTCATCGCCTCGGGGTGCGTGGCCGCGTGGGACAGCACGGCCACCGCGGGCTCCTGCCCGACGACCTCGTCCCAGACGCTCATCGAGGCCCGCCGAGGAGCCCCGCCACACGGGACCGGATCGCTGCCGCGAGCTCGTCGGCCGGCGCGGTGGCATCCAGGACCAGCCAGCGCCCGGGCGCCGCGGCGGCGCGGTCGAGGAAGGCCTGGCGGGTGCGCCGGTGGAAGTCGTCGCCGGCTCGCTCCAGCCGGTCCGGCGCCCCGGTCATCCGGGCCAGCCCGACCACCGGGTCGATGTCCAGCAGCACCGTCAGGTCGGGCAGCAGGTCACGGGTCGCCCACAGCGACAGCCGCTCCACGTCGTCCCCGCCCAGGTCACGGCCCACCCCCTGGTAGGCGACCGACGAGTCCAGGTAGCGGTCGGTGAGCACCACGTCGCCGCGGGCCAGCGCGGGGCGGACCACCGTGGCGACGTGGTGCGCCCGGTCCGCCGCGTAGATGAGCGCCTCGGCACGGGCATCGACGTGGGTGCCGTGCAGCACCGCGTCGCGCAGCACGATGCCGAGCGGGGTACCGCCGGGCTCACGGGTCAGCACCACCCGGTGCCCATCCGCCTCCAGCCAGTCGGCGAGGAGCCGGATCTGCGTCGACTTGCCGGAGCCGTCACCACCCTCGAAGGAGACGAACAGCCCGGTCACGGCGTCAGGGTAGCCGTGCCCACCGACGCTCACGCCTCGCCCGGGTAGACGACCCCGATCTGCCGGCGCACCTCGTCCAGCACGCGCTGCACGGCGAGCGTGCCCTCCCAGGTCATCAGCGGGCTCTCGGTCGCCCCCTCCGCCACCCGCCGGGCGACCTCGGCCGCCTCGTGCGCGAACGTGCGGGCCATCGGCTGCTCGAACCGCCAGGTCCGTCCGTCGCGACGGCACACCGTGAAGCTCGTCGGCTCGTAGAAGTCGCCGTCCACCCGGATGAAGCCCTCGCTGCCCGAGATCTCCGACGTGGTAGGCGTCTTGGCCCACAGCGTCGTGGTGAGGTCCGCCTGGGCGCGCTCGCCGTACGACAGCAGCATCGAGGTCTGCCCGTCGACGCCGGTCTCGGTCAGCTGGCCGATCGCCTTGACCTCGTCCGGCACGCCGAGGAAGTCCAGCGCCCAGGCGACCGGGTACACGCCGAGGTCGAGCAGCGCCCCGCCGGCCAGGCCCGGGGCGAACAGCCGGCTCTTCGGGTCGAACGGGAACCACTGCCCGTGGTCGGCGCGCAGCGAGACGATCTCGCCGATCTCACCGGCGTCGATCACCTCGTGCAGCGCCGCGACGTGCGGCAGGAAGCGGGTCCACATCGCCTCCATGACGAACACCCCGGCTGACTTCGCCGCCGCGAGGACGGTCTGGGCTTCGGCGGCGTTGCGGGTGAACGGCTTCTCGACCAGCACGTGCTTGCCTGCGCCGATCGCCAGCAGGGCGTTCTCGGCGTGCTCGGAGTGCGGCGTCGCGACGTAGATCGCGTCGACCTGCGGGTCCTCGACCAGGTCGCGGTAGCCGACGTGCGTCGTCGGGATGCCGTGCGCCGTGGCGAACCGCTCGGCCCGGTCCCGGTTGCGCGAGCCGACGGCGACGACCTGCGCCCGGGTCCCGGCGGAGACGGTCTGGGCGAAGTGCGCGGCGATGCCCCCGGCGCCGAGGATCCCCCAGCGGATCGACGGAGCGGTGCGCGGGTCCTCGGTGCGAGCCATGGCACCAACCTAGCCGGGGCGCCAGGCCCCGGCCGCCGAGCCGCTACGCCTTGGCGCGGGCCTTCGTCGTGCGGGCGCCCGACGGGCGGCCACCGCGCTTCGGCGCCGGGCCGGCGGCGCGCTTGATCGCGAGCAGCTCGACCGCCTGCTCCCGGGTCACCGACTCCGCGGTGACGTCCTTCGGCAGCGTGCGGTTGGTGATCCCGTCGGTGACGTACAGGCCGAACCGGCCGTCCTTGACGTGGATCGGCCGGCCCGTGTCGGGGTCGTCGCCCAGCTCGCGCAAGGGCGCCGTGGCAGCCGCCGAGCCGCGCCCGTACTTGGGCTGCGCGTAGATCTCGAGCGCCTGGTCGAGGTTGATCTCGAACAGCGCCTCCTGGGAGGGCAGGGTCCGCGAGTCGGTGCCCTTCTTCAGGTACGGCCCGTACCGGCCGTTCTGCGCGGTGATCTCCTCGCCGGTCGCCGGGTCGGTGCCGACCACCCGGGGCAGGGAGAACAGCCGCAGCGCGTCCTCGAGCGTGACGCCGTCGACGGTCATCGACGTGAACAGCGAGGCCGTGCGGGGCTTGGGCGCGGCGGCCAGGGCCCGCTTGCGGGCGGCCGCGGACAGGCCGGGGTCCAGCTCCGGCTCCGGCAGCAGCTCGGTGACGTACGGGCCGTACCGGCCGTTCTTCACGACGATCGTCGTGCCGGTCCCCGGGTCCACGCCGAGCTCCCGGTCGCCCTCGGGCTCGGCGGCGAGCAGCTCACGCGCGTGCTCCTCGGTGAGCTCGTCGGGCGCCAGGTCCTCCGGCACCGAGGCGCGGGCGCCCTCCGGGCCCTCGAGGTACGGCCCGTACCGGCCCACCCGCAGGGTGATGCCGTCACCGATCTCGATCGAGTTGACGTCCCGCGCGTCGATGTCGCCCAGGTTGTCCACCAGGCCGCGCAGGCCCCCGGTGACCCGCGAGTCGGACCGGTCACCGAAGTAGAACTGGGTGAGCCAGTCGACCCGGTCGCGCCGGCCCTCTGCGATGTCGTCGAGGTCCTCCTCCATCGCGGCGGTGAACGAGTAGTCCACCAGCCGGTCGAAGTTCTCCTCGAGCAGCCGGGTGACGGCGAACGCCAGCCAGGTCGGCACCAGCGCCTGGCCACGGTTCGTCACGTAGCCGCGGTCCTGGATCGTCGAGATCGTCGCCGCGTAGGTGGACGGACGGCCGATGCCGCGCTCCTCGAGCGCCTTGACCAGCGCCGCCTCGGTGTACCGCGGCGGGGGGGTCGTGGAGTGGCCGTCCGCGCCCAGCTCGCTCGCGGTCAGCGGGTCGCCCTGGGCCATCACCGGCAGCCGTCGCTCGTCCGACGAGGACGAACCGCCCTCCTCGTCGTACCGGGTGCTGTCCTGGCCCTCCTCGTAGGCGGCGAGGAACCCGCGGAACGTGATCACCGTGCCGGAGGCGGAGAACACCGCGTCCCGGCGGCCGGTGGCCAGCTCGGCCGCTGCCGCGAGCCGGACCGAGGCGGTCTGCCCGGACGCGTCGGCCATCTGCGAGGCGACCGTGCGCTTCCAGATCAGCTCGTACAGCCGGAACTGCTCGCCGGACAGCTCGCCCGCCACCTGGGCCGGGGTGCGGAAGTGGTCGCCGGCCGGACGGATCGCCTCGTGCGCCTCCTGCGCGCCCTTGGCCCGCGCGGTGTAGACCCGGACCTGCTCCGGCACGTACGCGGGCCCGTACAGCTCGGCCGCCTGGCGCCGCGCGGCGTCGACCGCCTGTGTCGACAGGGCCGGGGAGTCGGTCCGCATGTAGGTGATGTAGCCGTTCTCGTACAGCGACTGGGCGGTACGCATCGTCGCGCGCGCGCTCATCCGCAGCTTGCGGCCGGCCTCCTGCTGCAGCGTCGAGGTGGTGAACGGCGCGGCAGGCCGGCGGGTGTACGGCTTGGTCTCCAGGCTCTGCACGACGAAGTCCGCGCCGGTCAGCGCGGCCGCCAGCGCGCCGGCGGTCTGGCCGTCGAGGTGGACCAGGTCCGTGCCGCGCAGCGCGCCACGGTCGTCGAAGTCCCGGCCGGTCGCCACCCGGTGCCCGTCCAGCCCGGTCAGCCGCGCCGAGAACGCCGGCTCGGCCGCGTCGGCGACCCGGAACGTGCCGGTGACGTCCCAGTAGTCCGCCGCGCGGAACGCCATCCGCTCGCGCTCGCGCTCGACGACGAGCCGGGTCGCCACCGACTGCACCCGGCCCGCGGACAGGCCCGGGCGGACCTTGCGCCAGAGCACCGGCGAGACCTCGTAGCCGTACAGCCGGTCGAGGATGCGCCGGGTCTCCTGGGCGTCGACCAGGCGGTCGTCGAGCTCCCGGGTGCTGGTCAGCGCCCGCTCGATCGCCTCGCGGGTGATCTCGTGGAACACCATCCGCTTGACCGGGACCTGGGGCTTGAGCTCGGCGAGCAGGTGCCAGGCGATCGCCTCGCCCTCGCGGTCCTCGTCGGTCGCGAGGAAGAGCTCGTCGGACCCCTTGAGCAGCTTCTTGAGCTCGGCGACCTTCTTCTTCTTGTCCGCGTCGACGACGTAGTACGGCGCGAAGCCGTCGTCGACGTTCACCGCGAACTTGCCGAACGGGCCCTTCTTCATGTCGGCCGGCAGCTCGGACGGCTGGGGGAGGTCACGGATGTGTCCCACGGACGCCTCGACGTCGTAGTCCGCGCCGAGGTAACCGGCGATGGTGCGCGCCTTGGCGGGCGACTCCACGATGACGAGCTTGCGTGCCATGCTCTGCGGCCTTCCGCCGACCAACGGTCCGATTCCCCGGGGGACTCTACGACGAGTCGTCCCGCCGCACGTCATGCGGGACCGTCGGCGGTGCCCGATCAGCTGATCGGCACAGGCTCCTCGGCGGCCACGACGACGGCATGCGTGCAGGTGCCGAGGCATGCCCGGGACTCGGGGTCGGCGTGCACGCAGAGCAGCACGCCGCCGTGCCCCTCCAGGGTGGCCGCGGCCGCGTCGATCGCCTCGGCCGCGTGCGGCGAGCGCAGCCGCGCCGCGGACAGGTCGAGCACGACGAGCGACGCGCAGGCCGACAACGCCCCGAGCAGGGTGCTCAGCCGGTCGGCCTCCCGTCGGCCGAACGAGCCGGCCGGCCGTACCTCGGCAGTGATCCAGGTGGGGTCGGTCGGTGCCATCGGGGGCTCCCTCGTCGTCGGGCACTGCCCACCCCATCGCCCGCTCCTGGGACCATGCTGAGCATCGCCACCGGTTCGCCTGAGAGCCCGATGCCCGTCGGACGAACGGTCACAGCCCGGGGATGGTCGGGGCACCCGCGGCGGCGCCGAGCGGCGGCAGACCGAGCATCTGCTCGGTGGTGTGCAGCAAGCCGTAGTGGTCGAGCCGACCGGCGATCGTCGTCCCGGGCATGATCGAGGGAGCGACGACGAGCAGCGGCACCTGGTTGCCGTGGCCGCCGTCGTCCTCGTCCCAGGTGATGAGCACCGCGGTGCTGCCGTCGGCGTACTCCGGGCTGGCCAGCAGCGCCGGGAGCGTGGCGCGCAGCCACGCGTCGCCGGTGGCCACCGAGCAGTTGTGCATGTCGTGGCACAGGTCCGGGGTGATCAGGGCGAACGCGGGCAGCTGGTGCGCCGCCAGGTCGGTGCTCAGCCGGTCGAGACCGACGTCCCAGCGGGCACAGTCCGGACGGATCGCGGTGAAATAGGCCGCGGGGTTGTGCTTGACGGCGTACTGGCCGGCGGACGCCAGCGCGCACGGCGACGGCATCGCCTCCTCGTAGGAGCGCCACTGCCGGCCCGAGTCGGCGACCTGCGAGAACAGCGACGGGCCGGCGAGCGGATGGGCCGACGGCGGGCCGTCGTCGGCCACGCCGTGGGTCGAGCCGGACGTGGCGGCCAGGTAGTTCGGCAGCGACGGGTGGGTGACGCCGTGGTAGTCGGACGCCGAGGCGCACCCCGTCGCGAGGCCGTCCAGGTACGGCGCCTGCGGCGAGCCGAGCACGCCGGACGCCGGCTTGTTCTCGAACCAGATCCAGATGACGTGCCGCCACGTGGTGGGCGCGGGTGCGCCGACGCACGGCCGGGCTGCGGTCGCCGACGTGGTGGCGACGCCGGCCGTCGGGGAGGCCGTCGGAGCGGGAGTGGACGGGACGACGGTGCCGGTGGCTGTGCCGGGGCCGGTCGCCGACGGCGACGGCGATGTCGGCGGCGCGCTGCATCCGGCCAGCAGGAGCGCCGCGAGGGCAGCGCCGGCCGCCCAGCGACTGCCACCGGTCCACGCGCGCATCCCCCCACTGTGCGTCGTGCGTGCCTGCGGCGCGAGCCTCCGGACCGGCTCAGCGCACGGCGAGCTCGTCGGCGACGGGGCGGTTGTCCCCGTCGCGTTGGCACGGACTACTGCAGGGACTGCTTCTGCGCTACCGGGATGGTGATCCCGGTGGTCAGCCGTAGGTCGCGTGACGATCGGCCGACGCGGATCGGGTAGGTGCCGGCAGGCGTCGCCCAGCCGGCACCGGGGTCCCAGGTTCGCAGCGCGTGCGGATGCAGACGGACCTGGGCGGTCGTGGTGGCGCCGGGTTCGGCGTCCACGACGGTGAAACCGCCGAGCCGGCGCACCGGTCGCCCCCCCTGCGGGAGGCCGACGGGCGGCTCGACGTAGACCTGGACCACCTCGCGGCCGGGCCGCGGGCCGGTGTTGGTCAGCGTGACGGCGACCGTGACACCGTCCTCGGCCGCGACCGCCTCGGCCGACGTGTACTGCCACGTCGTCCAGCCCAGGCCGTGGCCGAACGGCGCGGCCGGGGTACGGCCGAGCCGGTCCCACGAGCGGTGGCCGACGTCGACCCCTTCGGTGTACTCGACGACGCCGTCGACAGGCACGGCATGCGGCACCGGCACGTCGGCGAGCCGGCCGGGCAGCGTCCAGGGCAGCCGGCCGGACGGCTCGACCGCGCCGCTCAGGGCGTCGGCCAGCGCGTCGGCCCACTCCTGACCGCCGAGCCAGCCCCACACCACGCACCGCGCCTGGTCCAGCCACGGCAGCAGGACGGGGGCGCCCGCGTTGACCACCACGACGGTGCGCGGCTGCACCGCGAGCACGGCCCTGACCAGCTCGTCCTGGTCCCCCGGCAGGTCCAGGTCGACCCGGTCCCAGCCCTCGGACTCGACCTCCTCGGTGGTGCCGACGACGACGATCGCCAGGTCAGCGCCGGCCGCTGCGGCAACAGCCTCGGTCCGCAGCTCGGCCGCGGTCGGCCCGGGCTCGTCGTGCAGCAGGCGCAGCCGCAGGAACGGGTCGTAGCCGACCGGGTGCACCACCTGGACCGTGGCGTCGATCTCGACGTCCTCCAGCCCGACCACCGGCACCATGACGGCCGTCGGGTGGTTGTACGTCGAGTCCAGGATGACGTCCGCGCCGACCAGCCGGTCCGCGGCGGACACCTGCAGCCCGTCGACGAGGACCCGGTGCCGGCCGATCGTGGCCACCCCGACCGCGTGGACGCCGGGGGTGGTCAGCGGCACGCGGGTGCGCAGCCGCAGCGCCACGGCCTCGTCCGGCAGGTCGACCAGGACCTCGTCCCACTCGGTGGCGACCCACTCGGCGAGCACCCCGCCGGCCGCGTCCAACAGCTGGGCGCGTGCGCCGGGCTTGCCGTCGGGGGTGGTCGCGGCGGACAGGTCCAGCGCCGGGGCGGTGAACCGGGACACCGCACCGGCCCGCAGGTCGACCGTCACGCCGGGCAGGGCGCGGGTGATCGCGTCCGGCAGCGGCACCTGCCGGTCGGCGCGCAGCGCGGACGAGCCGCCGCCGGCCAGGAAGGGGTGCACGGCGTTGGGCCCGACGAGCGCGATCCGGCGCACCGGCGGCAGGGGCAGCAGCCCGTCCTCGTCCTTGAGCACGACGAGCGACCGGGCGGCCAGCTCACGCAGCACGGCCGGGACGTCCACGCCGTTCACCGGCGCCGCCGGCTCGCCCAGGGCACCGACCCGCCGGGCCAGCCGGAGCAGCCGGAGCACCTTGTCGTCCAGCTCGGCCTCGTCGACCTGTCCGGCCGAGACCGCGGCGGCCAGCCCGTCGCCCCAGGGCCCGTCCGGGCCGGGCATCTGCAGGTCCATCCCGGCCCGCACCGGCCCGAGCACCGACGTGGTGGCCACCCAGTCCGAGACCAGGAGGCCGTCGAAGCCCCACTCGTCCTTGAGCACGTCGGTCAGCAGGTGGTGGTGCTCGAGCACGGGCGCCGACTCCACGCCGTCGTCCACCCCGTTGTAGGCGCCCATCACGGCCCACGCACCGGCCTGGACCAGCGCCTCGAACGGCGCCTGGTACACCTCGCGGAGCGTCCGCTCGTCGACGCGCGCGACGTAGCGGGTGCGGTCGGTCTCGGAGTCGTTGGCGACGTAGTGCTTGACGCACATCCCGACGCCCCGGTCCTGCGCCGCGGTGACCAGGGCGACGGCGAGCGCTGCGGTCAGCACCGGGTCCTCGCTGTAGCACTCGAAGTGCCGGCCGCCGACCGGGGTGCGCTGGAGGTTGACCTGCGGGGCGAGCACGACGTCCACGCCGTGCCGGCGGGCCTCGGCGGCGAACGCCGCGCCCACGCTGGCGGCGAGGTCGACGTCCCAGGTCGCACCGAGCGCCGACGGAGCCGGGAACGACGCGGACGAGCCGCCGCCCAGCGCCCGCACCCCGGCCGGGCCGTCGGACATGACGACCGGACGCAGCCCGGCCCGCGGCACCGCGGCGGTGGACCACATGTCCGCCCCGACCACCAGGGCGACCTTCTCGTCCCGGGTCAGGACGGACAGCACCGTGTCGGGGAGGGTGTCGTGGGTGCTCGGGGTGACCGGCTCGGGAGCCACTGCGTCGGGGCCTTCCTGCGGGACGTCGTCGTGTCGCGGGGCCATGGAACAGCAGTGGTTACTTGCCTGTCAGTAAATAGAAGGTCACAGTATGGTTTCGGCCATGAAAGCGGAGCCGGCCCGCGGGACGGGCCGCACGGCTCGACGCGGACCCCGCGAGGGGACGGCCGCCCGGCGCGAGGAGATCCTCCGTGCCGCGGCCAGCACGTTCGGTCAGAAGGGGTACAAGACCGGCTCGCTCGCGGACGTCGCCGAGCAGGTCGGGATGACCCACGCCGGTGTGCTGCACCACTTCAAGTCCAAGGAGCAGCTGCTCACCGCCGTGCTGGACCTCCGCGACGCCGACCAGGTGCGCGACCTCGAGGGCCAGCACATCCCGGGTGGGCTCGAGCTGTTCCGCCACCTGCTGCGCACCGCGCGGATGAACGCCGAGCGGCCCGGCATGGTGCAGACCTATGCGGTGATCACCGGCGAGGCGGTCACCGACGGGCACCCCGCTCGGTCGTGGGCGACCGGCCGGTTCGCCGTGCTCCGCGACGAGGTCGCCGACGCCTTCCTCGCCTGGCACCCCGAGCTCGACCGGGAGGTCGCCTACCGGGCGGCCGCCGCCATCCTGGGCGTGATGGACGGTGTGCAGATCCAGTGGCTGCTCGACCCGGACGCTGTCGACCTGGCCGAGGCCACCACCTTCGCGATCGAGGCGATCGTTGCTGCCGTCCTGGCCGGTCCGGACCGGCCGAGCCCGGTGCCCCCGCCGGCGGGATGACCTCGCTCAGACAGTTCACAGGAAGACCCCAGGGGCACCACAGGTGACCCTTCGATGCTGTCTGCCATGACGACGACAACTGCCCGTCGGCCCGACGTCCTGACTCGCGCCGACGGTTCTCCGATCCGGGCCCTCGTCGTGGACGACGAGCCCAACCTGGCCGAGCTGCTGGCCACGGCCCTGCGCTACGAGGGCTGGCAGGTCGAGCACGCCCTGACCGGCCACGCGGCGGTGCGTCGCGCCAAGGATCTGGACCCCGACGTCGTCGTCCTCGACATCATGCTGCCCGACCTCACCGGGCTCGAGGTGCTGGCCCGGATGCGGGCCACGCAGCCGAACGTGCCGGTGCTCTTCCTCACCGCCAAGGACGCCGTCGAGGACCGGATCGCCGGCCTGACCGCCGGTGGCGACGACTACGTCACCAAGCCGTTCAGCCTCGAGGAGGTCGTCGCGCGGCTGCGCGCCCTGCTCCGCCGAACCAGCACCGCGACCGGGCACCAGGAGGCCCAGCTCGTCGTGGGCGACCTGCGGATGGACGAGGACAGCCACGAGGTGTGGCGCGGGATCGACGAGATCCACCTGACGGCCACCGAGTTCGAGCTGCTCCGCTACTTCATGCGCAACCCACGCCGCGTGCTGTCCAAGGCCCAGATCCTCGACCGGGTCTGGCAGTACGACTTCGGCGGCCAGGCGAACATCGTCGAGCTGTACGTCTCCTACCTGCGCCGCAAGATCGACAAGGGCCGCACGCCGATGCTGCACACGCTGCGGGGCGTCGGGTACGTGCTGCGACCGGCGTGAGACGCAGCGTGACCCTCCGGCGCCGGCTGCTGCTCACCGTCGTCGGGCTGCTCGCCGTCGTCGTGGCGGTCATCGGGCTCACCTCGACCCTTGCGCTGCGCGCCTCGCTGCTCGGCCAGGTCGACAACCGGCTGGTCAGCGCGGGCCAGCGCGCCGCGGTCGCCCCTCTCCGGACCGCGTCGCCGACGGCCGGCACGGGAGCGACCGCGCCGACGATCCCGACCGACAGTGACGACCGACCGCCGTTCTTCGACGGCCCGGGCCAGGAGCTGGGCACCGCCAACGTGCTCGTCTCCGGGACCAGCGTGCGCGGCGGCTACATCGACGCCGCGGGCCAGTACCACCCGCTGGACGGGGCCCAGCTGGCCACCCTGCTCGCCGTGCCGGCCGACGGCGTGATCCGCTCCATCTCGCTCGACGACCTCGGCTCGTACCGCGCGATGGCGAGCACCGGCGTGGACGGCACCGTCATCACCGCGCTGCCGACCGCGGCAGTCCACGCCACCGTCGAGCGCTACGTCCTGGTCGAGGTCGTCGTCGGCGCGCTCGGCCTGCTGCTCGCCGGTGCGGCCGCGAACGTGCTGGTGCACCGCGAGCTGCGCCCGCTGAACCGGGTCGCCGCCACCGCGACGCGGGTCAGCGAGCTCCCCCTGGACAAGGGCGAGGTGTCGCTGCGCGAGCGCGTGCCGTTCGCCGACCCGGCGACCGAGGTCGGTCAGGTCGGCGCGGCCCTCAACCGGATGCTCGGCCACGTCGAGGCGGCGCTCACCGCGCGCCAGGAGTCCGAGCAGCAGGTGCGCCAGTTCGTCGCCGACGCCAGCCACGAGCTGCGCACCCCGCTCGCCTCGATCCGGGGCTACACCGAGCTGGTGCGGCGGTCCGACGAGCCCCTGCCCGACGGCGCCGGCCGGGCGCTGGCCCGGGTCGAGGCCGAGGCGATCCGGATGACGGCGCTGGTCGGCGACATGCTGCTGCTCGCCCGGCTCGACGCCGGACGACCCCTGGAGCGGGAGACGGTCGACGTCGCCGAGCTGGCGGTCGATGCCGTGGCGGACGCCCATGCCGCGGGTCCGGACCACGTGTGGCGGCTGGAGGTGGACGCGGACGACGAGTCCGACGGCGACCCGGCGACGCTGGTCCGGGGCGACGACCACCGGCTGCGCCAGGTGCTGGCCAACCTGCTGACGAACGCGCGGCTGCACACGCCGGCCGGCACGCACGTCGGTGTCGCGGTGCGCCGGGAGGGTGACGAGGTCGTCGTCCGGGTCGACGACGACGGGCCGGGCATCCCCTCGGACCTGCGCGACCGTCTGTTCGAGCGGTTCACCCGGGGAGACGCGTCGCGCAACCACGCGGCCGGCTCGACCGGGCTGGGCCTGGCGATCGCCCATGCCGTCGTCGGCGCGCACGGCGGGACGCTGACCTGCGCGTCGCAGCCCGGGCACACGGTGTTCACGGTGAGCCTGCCCGCCGCCATGTCCTCCTGACCCGCATCTTGGCGCCGCAGCACGGCCCTCGACGACCTGGCCACGGGGTCCCCTTCGGGCGGCACCTTCTGACGAGCGGTGCCGGGCAGGGTCAGAGCGGGAAGGCGCCGTAGGCGTTGACGATGTCGGCCACCGGCGCCACCATCCGGAACACCGCGGTGCCGTTGGTCCACACCGCGACGCCCGTGCCGTCCCCGCCGTCGACGATCGTGTAGCTGCCGGTGCTCGCGCCGCCGACCATGACGCTGCCGCTCTGCGGGAGGGTCGGGGCTCCGGTCGCCGTGGGACTGGGCGCGCCGGTCGGCAGTGCGGCGACGAGGGTCGCCGCGAACGCGGTGGCGGCGTCGGCCGTGGGGAACTGCCCGGCCTGCACGGTCAGCGTGCCGGTGCCGCCGTCGGTGTAGGTGTCCAGCCACGCCTCGAGGGCGCCGCCGGCCTGCCACTCGGGCACGGGCTGGGACGACGCGTACGCGTACTGCAGCACGCTCGCCGGCAGGAGGGCGGCGAACGCCGTGGTCGATGCGCGTGGACTGGGCGACACGCTCGGGGTCGGCACCGGCAGGACCACGGTCGTGACCACCGGCGCAGGAGCCGTGGCGGTCGGCGTGCCGCCGGCACCGGACTGGGAGAGGACCACGCCCACGGTGACGCCGGCGACGACGACCACCGCCGCGCCGATCGCGACCGGCAGCAACCACCGCGGCCGACCGCCACCCACGTCGTGCCCGTGCTGCGGGCCCACGCTCTCCGCCATCGCGCCGCCTCCTGCTCCCTCGACCGCAGGCAGCGTACCGATGTCGGACCCGACCGCTAGCGTGCCGCGCGTGACGACGAGCGCTGGGAACAGGCAGACCCGGGACCGACCGCGTGCGCAGTCGCGCGGGTTCCGCTGCACCGAGTGCGGCTGGGTGACGGCCAAGTGGGTCGGCCGGTGCGGCGAGTGCCAGGCCTGGGGCACCGTGGTCGAGGGGATCGGCCCCGGCGGCGGCGCGCCACGGACCGTCGCGGCCAGCCCCGCCGGCTCCCCGGCCCGGCCGATCGACGAGATCGACGTCGAGTCCACCCGGGCGCGCCCGACCGGCGTCGAGGAGCTGGACCGCGTGCTCGGCGGCGGCCTGGTGGCCGGCGCCGTGGTGCTGCTGGCCGGTGAGCCGGGCGTGGGCAAGTCGACCCTGCTGCTGGACGTCGCCGCCCGGACCGCGCGCGGCGGCCGCAGGGTGCTCTACGTCACCGGCGAGGAGTCGGCGGGGCAGGTGCGGCTGCGCGCCGGGCGGATCGGCGCGCTGGAGCCCGGCCTCCTCCTGGCCGCCGAGACCGACCTGGCGACCGTGCTCGGCCACGTCGAGCAGGTCGAGCCGGACCTGCTGGTCGTCGACTCGGTGCAGACGATCGCCTCCGACCAGGTCGAGGGCGCGGCCGGCGGCGTCACCCAGGTGCGCGAGGTGGCGGCCGCGCTGATCGCCGCCGCGAAGGGGCGGGGCATGCCGGTGGTGATCGTCGGCCACGTCACCAAGGACGGGTCGGTGGCCGGGCCGCGCACGCTCGAGCACCTGGTCGACGTCGTGTGCCAGTTCGAGGGCGACCGGCACTCGCGGCTGCGCCTGCTGCGCGCGACGAAGAACCGGTACGGCCCGACCGACGAGGTCGGCTGCTTCGACCTGTCGGAGAAGGGCATCGTCGGACTGACCGACCCGAGCGGGCTGTTCGTCCTGCAGGCGCTGCACCCGACGTCCGGCACGTGCCTGACCGTGACGCTCGAGGGCCGGCGGCCGATGGCGTGCGAGATCCAGTCGTTGGTCGCCCCGACCGGGGCGCCCAACCCGCGGCGCACCACGTCCGGGGTCGACTCGGCACGGCTGGCGATGGTGCTGGCCGTGCTCCAGCGCCGGTTCGGCATGCGGATCGGCGACCAGGACGTCTACGTCTCCACGGTGGGCGGGTCCCGCGTCGTCGAGCCCGCAGCGGATCTGGCGCTCGCCCTGGCCACGGTGTCCTCGCACGTCAACCGGCCCCCGGTGCGCGGGCTGGTGGCCGTCGGCGAGATCGGGCTGGCCGGGGAGATCCGGGCCGTGGCCGGCGTCAGCAGGCGGCTCGCCGAGGCGGCCCGGCTCGGCTTCCGGCGGGCCGTGGTCCCGGCCGCGTCCGACGAGATCGTCGTGCCCGAGGGGATGCGCGTCACCCGGGCCGGCGACCTGGCGGCGGCCGTGCGGGCGGCGGGCCTGGACGGCGACGCGCATGAGCGGCACGTCGGCCGGTCGGCGGACCGCGGGGAGGAGGACGGGCTGCCGGAGGGCGTCGCGCGGCTGCCCGTGGGCTGACCGCACGCCCCGGTCGCCGGCCGCCCGACCGGCTCGCGACCGGCCCTCGACCGCCAGGGGCAGCTGGGCCCGGGACCACTACGATCGGCCCGTGGCCCACCCGTCCCAGGACGAGCTCCTGCGCTCGACCCTCGCCGCCGTCGCTCCCGGCGGCGAGCTGCGCGACGGCCTGGAACGCATCCTGCGCGGCCGCACCGGCGCGCTCATCGTTCTCGGCATGGACGAGTCGGTCGACGCGCTGTGCTCGGGCGGGTTCGTCCTGGACGTCGACTTCTCCGGGACGCGGCTGCGCGAGCTGTGCAAGATGGACGGCGCCGTCGTCATCGACACGACGAGCAACCACATCGTCCGGGCCGGCGTCCAGCTGCTGCCCGACCCGTCGATCCAGACCAGCGAGTCCGGCACCCGGCACCGCACCGCCGAGCGGGTGGCCAAGCAGACCGGGCACCCGGTGATCTCCGTCTCCGCGTCGATGCGGATCATCGCCGTGTACGTCGGCGACGCGCGGCACCAGCTCGAGGACTCGACGACCATCCTGTCCCGCGCGAACCAGGCGCTGGCGACCCTGGAGCGGTACAAGGCCCGGCTCGACGAGGTGACCGGCACGCTCTCCGCCCTGGAGATCGAGGACCTGGTCACCGTGCGGGACGTGTCCGCCGTCGTGCAGCGCCTGGAGATGGTCCGCCGCATCTCGGACGAGATCGGCGGCTACGTCGTCGAGCTGGGCACCGACGGGCGACTGCTCGCCCTCCAGCTCGACGAGCTGATCGCCGGCTCGGGGGCCGACCGTGAGCTGGTCATCCGGGACTACGTCGACACCGCCCGCCGCGACGGCGACCAGGTGCTCGCCGCGCTGGCCGAGCTGACGAGCACCGAGCTGCTCGACCTGAGCCACATCGCGCGGGTGCTCGGCCTGCCCGGTGGTGACACCCTCGACGCTGCGGTGGCACCGCGCGGGTACCGCCTGCTGTCGCGCGTGCCGCGGCTGCCCGGTGCGGTCGTCGAGCGGCTGGTGGTGCACTTCGGCGCACTGCAGAAGCTGCTCGCCGCCGGCGTGGAGGAGCTGATGGCCGTCGACGGCGTCGGCGAGCAGCGGGCCCGGACGGTCCGCGAAGGGCTGTCCCGCCTGGCCGAGTCGAGCATCCTCGAGCGGTACGTGTAGCCGCGTCGGTCCCTCCGGGACGCCGGCCGCTCAGTGCAGCCGGAACACCGTCGGCCCGCCGGACGTGCCGGCCAGGGCGACCGTCGCCTGGTAGGTGCCGGCGCCCGGCGCCGGGAGCCCGGTCGGGCAGCCCACCGCGGACCGGATCCGGTTCCAGGCCAGCTGCGTCGTGTCCGTCATCCCCGGGGTGAGCAGCAGCGCGCGAGCGGGGGAGTCCGCGGGCGCGCAGTCCTTCGACGACCAGACACGGTCCGTGCCGGAGACGATGACCACCTCGCGCTTCAGCTCGCCGGCGTCGACCACGCACGACGTGTTTCCGGCGTTGGTGATCGTCACCGTGAACGTCGGCATCACCCCGGCTGCCACGTCGGCCGAGTCCGCCTCGATCGACACCGCGAGGGCCGGCGGCGCGCAGTCGGGCACGCCCGGGGCAGGCGCGCTGGTGGTCACCACCGGCGCCGTGGTGTGCGCGGCGGCCACCTCCGTCCCGTCGTGCCCGCGGTTGACGAACCAGACCACCAGCGCGACGACCACGGCGAGGGGGATGCCGAGCACGATGACCCGGCGTCGCCAGTAGACGCTCGGGGGCAGCGTGTTCTCGTTCACGGTCGCACCTCCGCGCTCGACGCTAGCCCGCGGCTCCGGGCAGTCGACCGACGACGCGCCGCCCTACAGCTCGAGCCGCACGATGGCCCGCCCCGGACGCGGCCGGGCGACGACCTCGAACCCGACCGAGCGGAACAGCGAGAGCGTGCCGCGGTAGAGGTCCGCCGCGGCGGCCTTGCGCCCGGCGGTGTCGACCGGGTACGCCTCGAGCCAGCCGGCGCCGTTGTTCCGCGCGTGCAGGATCGCCCCGGTGAGCAACGCCCGCGCGATGCCGCGCCGCCGGAACGCCAGGCGCACGACGAAGCAGGTGACCGACCACACCGCCGGGTCGTCGGCCGCGGTGGCGGGCGAGGAGGTGGACGCCGCCGTCCGCAGCCTGCTGAACTGCGAGCGCGGCGCCACCGAGCACCAGCCCACGCGCTCGCCCTCGAGCGTCGCGACCACCCCGGGCGTAGGCGCGTGCCGCAGCTCGACGGCGAGCAGGTCGCGCAGCTGCGCGTCGTCGAGGGTCTCGAACAGGGCCACCGGCATCCGGTCGAACTGGCACCAGCAGTGCGCCGCGGAGCCCCGGGTGCCGAACACCTCGTCGAGCTCCTCGATCGAGCGGCAGGCCGCGGTGTGCACCTCGTCGAACATGGGGGGTGCCAGCGGCGTCGGCAGGCGGGCCGCGCCGAGCGTCACGGGCTTCGCCGGCGAGGCCACCCGCGGCCTGCCTGCCCTGCCCGTCGAGCCCCCCTCGACCATGCTTCCGAGACTAGGGGGTGCGGACCCAGCCTTCATCCGGAGTCTCACCCGCAGTACCCCCGCACCCGGCCCCGGCACCGCCGGGAGAGGATGGCCCGTGCCCACCGATCCGCTCCTCGCGTGGTTCGACGACCACGCGCGCGACCTGCCGTGGCGCTCGGTCGACCGCACGCCGTGGGGCGTCCTGGTCAGCGAGGTGATGCTCCAGCAGACGCCGGTGGCGCGGGTCGAACCCGCCTGGGTGGACTGGATGGCACGTTGGCCCACGCCGGCCGACCTCGCCGCCGCCTCACCCGGTGACGCGGTGCGCGCCTGGGACCGGCTCGGCTACCCGCGGCGGGCGTTGCGGCTGCACGCGTGCGCCGTGGCGATCGTCGAGCGGCACGGCGGGGCCGTGCCCGACGACGAGGCGGCGCTGCGCGCGCTGCCCGGGGTCGGCGGGTACACCGCGGCCGCGGTCCGGGCGTTCGCGTTCGGTCGCCGTGCGGTGGTGCTGGACACGAACGTGCGGCGGGTGCTGGCCCGGTCCGTCCACGGCACGGCGCAGGCCGCCCCGGTCCAGACCGCGGCCGAGGTCGCCCTCGCCGACCGGCTCACCCCGCCCGACGACGCGACGGCCGCCCGCTGGGCGCTGGCGACGATGGAGCTGGGCGCGCTCGTCTGCACCGCCCGGGCGCCGCGCTGCGAGGCCTGCCCGATCGCCTCGACGTGCGCCTGGCTGGCTGCGGGACGGCCGCCCGACGAGCCGGGCCGCCGGCGCGCCCAGCCGTGGGCCGGCACCGACCGTCAGGTCCGCGGCCGGGTGATGGCGGTGCTGCGCGACGGCGACGGCCCGGTCCCCCTCGAGGTCGTGCTGGACGTGTGGCCCGATCGCCGCCAGCTGGTCCGGTGCGTCGAGTCCCTGGTCGCCGACGGTCTCGTCGTCCCCGTGACGTCCACCGGCGTCCCTGCCGGCCCGGACGACGACCCCTCCGGCTACCGCCTGCCCCTGTGAGCACAAGCTCCCCGTCCAAGCACGACCCAGTGGAACGAACCGGTACCCATCCACGGCGTGTCGGTGCGTGTCTGTTCCACTCTGGGAGGCGGTGGTGGGTGGGGGTCAGGTGAGCTCGAGGAGCATGCGGGTGTTGCCCAGGGTGTTCGGCTTGACCCGGGCCAGGTCGAGGAACTCCGCGACGCCGTCGTCGTGCGAGCGGAGCAGCTCCGCGTAGACGTCCGGGGCCACCGGTGTGCCCTCGATCACCCGGAAGCCGTGCGCTGCGAAGAAGTCCACCTCGAAGGTCAGGCAGAACACGCGGCGCAGGCCGAGCGCACGCGCCCGGTCGAGCAGCGCGGCCATCAGCGTGTGCCCCACCCCGTGCCGACGGCGCGCCGGGTCGACCGCGAGCGTGCGGATCTCCGCCAGGTCGGACCACATGACGTGCAACGCGCCGCACCCGATCACGTCCTCGCCCTCGACGGCGACCTGGAACTCCTGCACCGCCTCGTAGTAGCCGACCCACTCCTTGGCCAGGAGGATCCGCTCGGACGCGTACGGCTCGACGAGGTCGCGGATGGCGTGCACATCGGCGGGCAGCGCAGGGCGCACCCGCAGGTCGGCGGAGGTCACTGGCCCACGGTATCCACCCTCGGCGCCGGGCCCGGCGCGGTCACCCGCCGGCGTGGCTGCGCGTCCGACGCGGCAGCGGAGCGGGCTCGACGGCATCGAGCAGCCCGGTCGCCGTGATCTCGTCGACGACGAGGTCGGTGACCACGCCCGCCCGCAGGGCCGCCAGCAGCGGCGGCACCTTGGCGTCGCCGGCGACGATGCAGACACGGCGCGGGATGCGCTGGAGCTCGACCGGGGTCGGCCCGGTCGCACGTTCGTTCAACGGGATGTCCTGCCAGGAGCCGTCGGCCCGGAGGAACACCGTGCACACGTCCCCCACCACGCCCTCCTCGTGCAGCACGCGGTTGTCGTCCTCGTCGAGATAGCCCGCCGAGTAGACGTGCGACGGCACTGCTCCGGACAGCGCGCCGACCGAGAACACCGCGATGTCCGCCCGGCGCTGCATGTCCAGGACCCGCCTGACCGACCGTTCGCGCCACATCGCGGCCTTGGTGTCGGGGTAGTCGAAGAACGCCGGCACGGAGAAGTGGTGAACGGCCGCACCGAAGGCGGTCCCGAAGCTCGAGATGAGGTCAGAGGCGTACTCGATGCCGGACGTGCGCATGTTCGCGGCGCCGTTGAGCTGGACGACGGCCGCGCTCCGGGTCGGCTTGGGCACCAGGTAGCGCGACACCGAGGCCAGCGTGGTGCCCCAGGCCAGGCCCATCACCATGTCGGAGTCGAACCAGGACGAGATGAGCTTGGCCCCCGTCATCGACACCTGCTCCAGCCGCTCGAGGTCGCTCGCAGAGTCCGGGACGGGCACCACGTAGGACTCGACGCCGAAGATCGACGTGATCGAACGGCCGAGCCCCGGCGCACGCGTGCTCGCCGGGCGCAGCGTGATCTCGACCAGTCCGGACTGCCGGGCACGCTTGATCAGACGCGAGACCGTCGAGCGCGAGGTGCCCAGGTGCTTGGCGATGACCTCCATCTTGAGGTCCTGCAGGTAGTACATGGACGCCGCGCGCAGGACGTCCTGCTGCTCCTTGCCGACGTACATCCCCACCCCCAAGGTCCTATTGCCGCTGCACATATGTGCACTCAGGTTGCGCATCCGTTCAGAACGTGACGACGATAACCCAGCCGCCCTGATCGGGCGAGCCTGTCTAGTTCGGGAGACGTTCATGAGGACCGCGCCGCTGACGCTGCAGGCCCGCTCCGCTGCACTCGATGTGATGCGATCCAGCACGGAGCCCGGCCACGAGATGGACGTCCTGGTCATCGGCGGCGGCGTCACCGGTGCGGGGATCGCGCTCGACGCGGTCGCCCGGGGCCTGTCCACCGCCATCGTGGAGGCCCAGGACTGGGCCAGCGGCACATCGAGCCGCTCGACGAAGATGGCCCACGGCGGCCTGCGCTACCTGCAGATGCTCGACTTCCACCTGGTGCACGAGGCGCTCGTGGAGCGCAACCGGCTGCGGTCGACCATCGCCCCGCACCTGGTCCGGCCGACGCCCTTCCTGTACCCGCTGCAGCACCACGTCTGGGAGCGGGCCTACGTCGGCTCCGGCATCGCGATGTACGACGCCCTGGCCACCTCCACCGGCACCCGGCATGCGATCCCCTACCACAAGCACATCTCGCACACGAAGATGATGCAGATGTTCCCGGACTTCCGGCCGGACGTCGCCGTCGGCGCGATCGAGTACTGGGACACGATGCTCGACGACGCGCGCCTGGTCGAGACCCTGGTCCGGACGGCCGTCTCGTACGGGGCACGGGCGGCGAGCCGGACCGAGGTGGTCGACCTCGTCAAGGACGGCTCGGGCCGGGTCACCGGCGTGATCGTGGCCGACCTGGAGACGGGCGACCGGTTCCCGGTGGCCGCCAAGAACGTCATCAACGCCACCGGCGTGTGGACCGAGCAGACCGAGGCGCTCACCGGCTCGACCGGCGGGCTCAAGGTCCTCGCCAGCAAGGGCATCCACATCACCGTGCCGCGCAGCCGGATCCGCGGCGACGTCGGCCTGATCCTGCAGACCGAGAAGTCGGTGCTCTTCCTCATCCCGTGGCCCCGGTACTGGGTGATCGGCACCACCGACACCCCGTGGAAGCAGGAGCTGCGCCACCCGGTCGCCACCGGCGCTGACATCGACTACGTCATCGAGCACGCGAACACCGTGCTCAAGGACCCGCTCACCCGGGACGACATCCTCGGCGTGTACGCCGGCCTGCGGCCGCTGCTCCAGCCGGAGATGAAGGAGGGCACCAGCTCGGCCAAGGTGTCCCGCGAGCACACCGTCGCCTCGCCGGCCCCCGGCTTCACGGTCATCGCCGGCGGCAAGCTGACCACGTACCGCGTGATGGCCAAGGACGCGGTCGACTTCGCGCTCGGAGCGCGCGCCAAGTCCCTGCCGTCGCCGACCGCGACCCTGCCGCTCGCCGGTGCCGAGGGCCTGGCCGTCGTGACGAACCAGGCCAAGGGCTGGGGCAAGACGTACGGCTGGGACGAGGGACGCCAAGCGCACCTGCTCAGCCGGTACGGCTCGCTGCTGCCCGAGCTGGTCGAGCTCGTCGAGCAGCGCCCCGACCTCGCCAAGCCGCTCGAGGGAGCCCCGGCCTACACCCGGGTCGAGGCGCTGTACGCCGCGACGCACGAGGGTGTGCTGCACCTCGACGACGTGCTGATGCACCGCACCCGGCTCAACTTCGAGCAGACCGACAAGGGTCTTGGTGCGGCGGAGGAGATCGTCGACCTCATCGCCCCCGTCCTCGGCTGGGACGACGAGGCGCGCAGCCGAGAGATCCAGGCCTACCGCGAGCGTGTCGAGGCGGAGGAGGCGGCCGCGCACGAGACCGACGACGCCACCGCCGAAGCCGTCCGCCTCAAGGCCACGGATCTCACCCCGATGTACAGCGTCGGGGGAGGAGCCGGTTCTGGGGGTGCCGGCCGCTAGGCCCCGCGACGCAGGTCGCGGGGTGTACGTGACAACGAAGTCCCGTCACAAGAAAGTGGGTAGACCGTGAGTCAAGCGTTCGTCTCCGAGATCGTCGGCACCGCGATCCTGGTCCTCCTCGGTACCGGTGTGGTCGCCAACGTGATCCTCCCGAGAAACAAGGGGTACGGCTCCGGCTGGGTCGTCATCACCTTCGGGTGGGGCCTCGCCGTCATGGCCGGCGTGTACGCCGCCTACAAGTCGGGCGCACACATCAACCCGGCCGTCACCCTCGGCCTCTACGTGGATCACCCCAACACGGCCGATGCCTTCGCCAAGGGCGTGACGTCCAGCATCGGGAACATGTTCCTGTACTGGCTCGCCCAGCTGATCGGCGCCATCATCGGCGCCATCCTGTGCTGGCTGGCGTACAAGAAGCACTTCGACGACCCCGAGGCCGACCCGGGCGCCAAGCTCGGCGTCTTCTCGACCGGCCCGGCGATCCGTTCCTACGGTTGGAACTTCGTCACCGAGGTCATCGGCACCTTCATCCTGGTCTTCATCGTCATCGCGTTCGGCAAGACCCCGGCCGGCGCTCGGCCCGCTCGCCGTCTCGTTCCTCGTCGTCGGCATCGGCATGAGCCTCGGTGGCCCGACCGGGTACGCCATCAACCCCGCCCGTGACCTCGGCCCGCGCATCGCGCACGCCTTCCTGCCGATCCCCGGCAAGGGCACCAGCGACTGGGCGTACTCCTGGGTCCCGGTCTTCGGTCCGCTGGTCGGTGGCACTCTGGCCGGCCTCGCGGCTCACGCGTACATCGTCAGCTGATCGCATCCTGAGGTAACGCCGGCCGCCCGACGACGGGCCACGGCCGACATCCCCCGAGCCCGGCGGCGCGCCGCGCAGACCACGACGACGCGCCGCCGGGAAGGCCCGCTCCACACATCGCAAGGAGTCCTTGACATGCCCGAAACCATGTACGTACTCGCCATCGACCAGGGCACCACCAGCTCGCGCGCCATCGTCTTCGACCACTCCGGCCAGATCGTCTCCGTCGGCCAGAAGGAGCACGAGCAGATCTTCCCGCGGGCCGGATGGGTCGAGCACAACCCCGTCGAGATCTGGGACAACGTCCGCGAGGTCGTCGGCCTGGCCCTGACCCGCGCCAACCTCACGTACCACGACATCGCCGCCGTCGGCATCACCAACCAGCGCGAGACCACCGTGGTCTGGGACCGCACGACCGGCCAGCCGGTCTACAACGCGATCGTCTGGCAGGACACCCGCACGCAGAAGATCACCGAGGACCTCGGCGCCCTCGGCGGCGGCCAGGACCGCTACAAGGCGCGTGTCGGCCTCCCCCTGGCCACCTACTTCTCCGGCCCGAAGGTCCGCTGGATCCTCGACAACGTCCCCGGCGCCCAGGAGAAGGCCGAGGCGGGCCAGCTCGCCTTCGGCAACACCGACTCGTGGGTGATCTGGAACATGACCGGCGGCGTCGACGGCGGCGTGCACGTCACCGACGTCACCAACGCCTCGCGCACCATGCTGATGGACCTGGCGACCCTGGCCTGGGACGCCGACATCGCCAAGGACATGGGCATCCCGATGTCGATGCTCCCGGCGATCAAGTCGTCGTCCGAGGTCTACGGCACCGGCCGCGAGGGCGGCATGGTCCCGGGCGTGCCGATCGCCGGCGACCTCGGCGACCAGCAGGCCGCGACGTTCGGCCAGGCCTGCTTCGAGGTCGGCAACGCGAAGAACACGTACGGCACCGGCAACTTCATGCTCCTCAACACGGGCACGTCGCCGGTCCCGTCGAAGAACGGCCTGCTGACCACCCTCTGCTACAAGATCGGCGACCAGCCGGCCGTGTACGCGCTCGAGGGCTCGATCGCCGTGACGGGCTCGCTGGTGCAGTGGCTGCGCGACAACCTGGGCCTCATCTCGTCCGCCCCGGAGATCGAGCAGCTGGCCGACACGGTCGAGGACAACGGCGGCGCGTACTTCGTGCCGGCGTTCTCCGGCCTGTTCGCGCCGTACTGGAAGGGCGACGCGCGCGGTGCGCTCGTCGGCCTCACCCGGTACGTCAACAAGGGCCACATCGCCCGCGCCGCCCTGGAGGCCACGGCCTTCCAGACCCGCGAGGTCCTCGACGCCATGAACGCCGACTCCGGCGTGGCGCTGACCGAGCTCAAGGTGGACGGCGGCATGGTCGCCAACGAGGCGCTCATGCAGTTCCAGGCCGACATCCTCGGCGTCCCGGTGATCCGGCCGAAGGTCGCCGAGACCACCGCGCTGGGTGCCGCCTACGCGGCCGGCATCGCGGTCGGGTTCTGGAGCGGCGAGCAGGACGTCATCGACAACTGGGCCGAGGACAAGCGCTGGAACCCGTCGATCGACCCGGCCGAGCGCGACCGGACCTACCGGCTGTGGAAGAAGGCCGTCACGCGGACCTTCGAGTGGGTCGACGCCGACGTGAAGTGAGGCACGGTCCGCCCCCGACGAGGGGCGGGTGACGAGGGCCGGGTGACCGCCGCGAGACGGCACCCGGCCCTCGCCGTGTCCTGGGTGGGTGGCTCCGGGTACGGTCGCGTCATGCGCGTGGCGACGTGGAACGTCAACTCGGTGCGGTCGCGGATCGACCGGGTGCTCGGCTGGGTCGAGGCCTCCGGCGTGGAGGTGCTCGCGCTGCAGGAGACCAAGTGCAAGGACGAGCAGTTTCCCCGGGAGGGGTTCGAGGCGCTCGGCTACGAGGTCGCCACCTTCGGCTTCAGCCAGTGGAACGGCGTGGCGATCGCCTCGAAGGTGGGGCTGGCGGACGTCGTCCGCGGCTTCGCGGGACAGCCGACCTGGGGCGACCCCCCGGTCGTCGAGGCCCGGGCCATCGGCGCCACCTGCGGCGGCGTGCGCGTGTGGAGCCTCTACGTGCCCAACGGCCGGGAGATCGCCGACCCGCACTACGCGTACAAGCTCACCTGGCTCGCCGCCCTGCGCACCGCGGCCGCGGGCTGGCTGCAGGACGACCCCACGGCGAAGATCGCGCTGGTCGGGGACTGGAACATCGCGCCCCTGGACACCGACGTCTGGGACATCGAGGTGTTCGCCGGCCGCACCCATGTCACGCCCGCGGAGCGGGAGGCGTTCACCGCGGTCGCCGACGCCGGGTACACGGAGATCAGCCGGGTGCACCTGCCGGCCGAGCACACCTACACCTACTGGGACTACCAGCAGCTGCGGTTCCCGCGGAACGAGGGGATGCGGATCGACCTGACCTACGCCTCCCCCACGCTGGCGGCGGCCGTCACCGGCGTGAGGATCGAGCGCAACGAGCGCAAGGGCAAGGGCCCGTCCGACCACGTGCCGGTGGTGCTCGAGGTGGAGGCGTCATGACGCAGCCCGCGGATCGCTACTCCTATCCCGAGCCGCACTACGCGCCCGGATGGCAGCAGACCGCGCCACCGGCCGGGCGGTGGGACGGCGTGAGCGTCGCCGCCCTCGTCACCGGGATCGTCGGCCTCGGTCCGGTGCCCGTCGTGCTCGGCATGGTCGGTGCCCGCCGGACAGCCGGGCGGCAGCGCCGCGGGCGCTGGATGGCCTGGACCGGGATGGTGCTCGGGCTCGTCGCGATCCTGTCCTGGCTGGTGCTCGGCGGCCTCGCCTGGCTGCTGCTCCGCCCACTGCCGGCCGACGTGGGCGCGCCGAGGTACGCCGCCGCGCAACAGCTGACCGAGGGCAACTGCCTGGCCACCCTGCCCGCGGACGGCACGGTGTGGGTGGTCCGCATCGTGCCCTGCGCGAACTCGCACCAGGCGCAGGTCGTCCTGCGCCAGAACCTGACCGACCCGCCTACCGGCCAGACCCGGCTCGATGCGGCGGCCACCGCCCTGTGTGCCGGTGCAGCGCTTCCGGCCGCCGCCGGCGGAGTCGTCGTCTGGGCACCCACGCCGGGCCACGCCACGGTGACGTGCCTCGCCACCACGCCGTCGGTCAGCTCCCTGACCGGCACCTGACCCGGCGTCGACCGGCACCGACCGCTACGGTGCCACCTGGAGGTGCGGTTGCCATGCCGTTCGACGAAGACCGGGTGCTGGCCACCCTGACCCTGCAGGAGAAGGCGTCGCTCACGTCCGGGGCGGACTTCTGGCACACCGCGGCCGTCGCCCGCGCCGGGGTGCCGGCGATCATGATGACCGACGGCCCGCACGGGCTGCGCAAGCAGGTCGCCGAGGGCGGCGCCGCCGCGCTCGGCGAGTCCGTGCCGGCGACGTGCTTCCCGACCGCCGCGGCGCTCGCCTCCAGCTGGGACCCCGAGCTGGTCCGCCGGGTCGGTGCGGCACTCGGCCGGGAGGCCGCCGCGCAGGGTGTGGCCGTGCTGCTCGGCCCGGGGGTCAACATCAAGCGCACACCGCTCTGCGGGCGCAACTTCGAGTACTTCTCGGAGGACCCGCACCTGGCCGGCGCACTGGCCGTGGCCTACGTCCAGGGCGTCCAGTCCGAAGGCGTCGGGACCAGCCTCAAGCACTTCGCGGCGAACAACCAGGAGACCGACCGGATGCGCGTGTCGGCGGACGTCGACGAGCGCACCTTGCGCGAAGTCTACCTGCCCGCGTTCGAGCGGGTCGTCACGCAGGCCCAGCCATGGACCGTCATGTGCGCCTACAACAAGGTGGGCGGCGTCTACGCGTCGCAGCACCGCTGGCTGCTCAGCACCGTGCTGCGCGAGGAGTGGGGGTTCGACGGCCTGGTCGTCTCCGACTGGGGCGCGGTGCACGACCGGGTCGCCGCGCTGGTCGCCGGCCTGGACCTGCAGATGCCGGGGATCGGCTCGGCGCCGGACATGGCGGTGGTCGGCGCGGTGCTCCACGGCGACGTCGCCGAGGGCGTGCTCGACACCGCGGTGCGCCGCGTGCTGCACCTCGTCGGGCGGTCCCGCACCGAGCCCGGCGACGAGCCGGACGCCGACGCCCACCACGAGCTGGCCCGCGAGGCCGCTGCGGCGGGTGCCGTGCTGCTGAAGAACGACCCGGTCGACGGGCGCCCGGTGCTGCCGCTGCCGGCCGACGGGGAGGTGCTGGTCGTCGGCGAGCTTGCCCGCACGCCCCGCTACCAAGGTGCTGGCTCGTCGCAGGTGAACCCGACCCGACTGGACGACGCCCTGACGGCGTTGCGCGCGGCGACCGGCCGCGAGGTCCCGTTCGCCCCGGGCTACACGCTGAGCGGCGCGACCTACGACGACATGCGACTGCGTAACCAGGCGGTGAACGCGGCCCGCCGGGCCGGCACGGTGGTGCTGTTCGCCGGCCTGCTGCCGGCCGACGAGTCCGAGGGGTACGACCGCGAGCGTCTCGAGCTGCCGGCCAACCAGGTCTCGCTGCTGGCGGCGCTGGCCGAGGTGAACCGCCGGGTGGTCGTCGTGCTCGCGAACGGCTCCGTGGTGTCGCTCACCGGCTGGCGGCGGTCCGTCCCGGCGATCCTCGAGACGTGGCTCGGCGGGCAGGCCGGCGGCTCGGCGGTGGCTGACCTGCTCACCGGCCGGCGCGCACCGGAGGGCCGGCTGGCCGAGACGATCCCGCACCGGCTGGAGGACACCCCGGCGTTCGGCAACTTCCCCGGCGAGTTCGGGCACGTGCGCTACGGCGAGGGCGTGCTGGTCGGCTACCGGTGGTACGACGCCCGCGACGCGGCGGTGGCCTACCCGTTCGGCCACGGCCTGACGTACACCACGTTCGCGTACGACGAGGTCACGGCGACCGCCTCGGGTGCGGGTGCGGACGTGCAGGTCGAGGTCTCGGTCCGGGTGACGAACACGGGCCCGGTGGCGGGCGCCGAGGTGGTCCAGGTGTACGTGCGTGACCCGCAGGCGTCCGTGCTCCGGCCGCCCCGCGAGCTGCGGGCGTTCCGCAAGGTACGGCTCGAGCCGGGCGCAGCCGAGGTGGTGACGTTCGCCCTGACCGGGCGGGACCTGTCCTACTGGCACCCGGGGCTGCGGCGCTGGCTGGTCGAGGGCGGCGCGTTCGTCGTCGAGGTCGGCGCCTCGTCACGGGACATCCGGGGCTCGGTGACGCTCGAGGTGGTCGGCGAGAGCGCGGCACTGCCGCTGGACCCGATGTCCACGGTGGCCGAGTGGCTGGCCCATCCGGTGGGCGGCCCGATGCTGACGCAGCTCGCCCAGGCCGGCGGGTTCCAGCTGCCGGACGACGAGATGCTCCGGCAGACCCCGCTCCAGGTCGCGCTGACGTTCACGGGCGGCGCGATGGCGCCCGACGACGTGGCGAGGCTGGTCGCCGCAGCGAACGGCTGACCTGCGGCGCTCCGCCCACGGCGGAAAGGCGTTCCGTCGTGTCGGTGGTCCATGGCACCGTAGGTGACACCACGTCATCACGGAGGTGCAGCCATGACGGACATGATCACGGCCACCGGGCTGGTCAAGCGGTTCGGCTCGGTGACCGCGCTCGCGGGGCTCGACCTGGCAGTGCCCCAAGGGACCGTCCTCGGACTCCTCGGACCGAACGGCGCGGGCAAGACGACCGCGGTCCGGATCCTCACCACGCTCATCGCGCCGGACGAGGGCTCCGCCGTCGTCGCCGGGGTCGATGTGCGGGCCGACCCCGAGGCAGTCCGGTCCCGGATCGGGCTGTCCGGCCAGTACGCGGCCGTGGACGAGTACCTGACCGGGTTCGAGAACCTCGTCATGGTCGGCCGGCTGTACGGGTTCGCGAAGTCGCGCGCCCGGGCCCGGGCGGACGAGCTGCTCGAGCGGTTCGACCTCGTCGACGTCGGCCGGCGCCCGACGAAGACGTACTCCGGCGGCCTGCGCCGCCGGATCGACCTGGCCGCGGCCCTGGTCGCGGCACCGCCCGTGCTGGTGCTCGACGAGCCGACCAGCGGCCTCGACCCGCGCAGCCGGCTGGCGATGTGGGACGTCATCCGCGAGCTGGTCGCGGACGGCACCACGCTGCTGCTCACCACGCAGTACCTCGAGGAGGCCGACCGGCTGGCCCACCAGATCCTCGTCATCGACCACGGGCTGGCCATCGCGCACGGCACTGCCGACGAGCTCAAGACGCAGATCGGCGGCGAGCGGATCGAGCTGGTGCTCGCCGACGCCGCCGACCGCCCGGCCGCGCAGGCCGCGCTCGCCGCCGCCGGCTCCGGCGAGGTGCGCGACGGGATCAGCGAGCGTGCGCTGTCGGTCGCGGTGACCGGCGGCGCGGCGTCGCTGGCCGGCCTGCTGCGACGCCTGGAGGCCGACCACGTCGAGGTGCTGGACGTCGGCCTGCGCCGACCGACCCTGGACGACGTGTTCCTCGCCCTGACCGGGCACGCCGCGGAGGATGCGCCGACCGGGCAGCCCGCGGGGGTGGCCCGGTGACCGGCGTGCTGCGGGTGCTGCGGGACGGCAACATCATCGCCCAGCGCAACTTCGTCAAGATCCGGCGGGTCCCCGAGATCCTCGTCTTCGTGCTGCTCTCGCCGATCATGTTCGTGCTGCTGTTCGCCTACGTGTTCGGCGGGGCGATCAACCCTGGACAGGGCGTCAGCTACCGGGAGTTCCTCATCGGCGGGATCTTCGCCCAGACCGTCGTCTTCGGGGCGACGTACACCGGCGCCAGCCTGGCCGAGGACATGCAGAAGGGGATCATCGACCGGTTCCGGTCGCTGCCGATGTCCCGCTCTGGGGTGCTCGTCGGGCGCACCGCGTCGGACGTCTTCTACAACGTCGTCTCGCTGGTCATCATGGCGGCGACGGGGCTGCTGGTCGGCTGGCGCGTGCGCACCTCGCTCGCCGAGGCCCTGGCCGCGTTCGCCCTGCTGCTCCTGTTCGCGTACGCGTTCAGCTGGGTGATGGCGCTGGTCGGGCTCCTGGTGCCGAGCGTGGACGTGATCAACAACGCGTCGTTCATGGTCGTCATGCCGCTGACCTTCATCTCCAACGCCTTCGTGCCGCTGGAGTCGTTCCCGTCCGGGCTGCGGCACTTCGTCGAGTGGAACCCGGTGTCGGCGGTCACCCAGGCGGTGCGGGAGCTGTTCGGCAACACGAACCCGAACGCGGCCGTGCCGCAGGTCTGGTCGATGCAGCACCCGGTGCTCTACACGCTGGTCTGGGTGGTGATCCTGGTCGGGGTGTTCGCGCCGCTGTCCATCGCGCGCTACCGGCGCACCTCCCGCTGACCCCTCCGCCGAGCGCAGCGTTCATCAGCGAGACCGTGGCCAGCGTGCTCCGGAACACACGACTTCGGCGACGAACTGTGCGCTCGGCGTAGGGGGCGGGCGGAGGGGTGCGTCAGGGGGCGGGGGTGAGGGGCGGGGTGGTGGTCGGGGTCGGGGTGGTGGTGAGGGTGAGGGTGGCGGCGGGGTCGCGGTCGACCAGGACAGTGTCGCCGTCGTGGATCTCGCCGGCGAGCAGGCCGCGGGCCAGGCGGTCGCCGATCTCCTTCTGGATCAGCCGGCGCAACGGGCGGGCGCCGTACGCCGGGTCGTAGCCCTCCAGGGACAGCCACTCCCGTGCCCCCGGCGTGACGTCGAGCGTCAGCCGGCGGCCCGTCAGCCGGCGGCCCAGCGCCGCCACCTGCAGGTCGACGATCTGCCCGATCTCGTCGATCGTCAGCGCGTCGAACAGCACCACGTCGTCGAGCCGGTTGAGGAACTCCGGCTTGAACGCGCTGTGCACGGCGCGCATCACGGCGTCGCGCTTCTCCTCCTCGGACAGCAGGGGGTCGACGAGGAACTGCGAGCCGAGGTTGGAGGTGAGCACGAGGATGGCGTTGCGGAAGTCGACCGTGCGGCCCTGTCCGTCGGTCAGCCGCCCGTCGTCGAGCACCTGAAGCAGCACGTCGAACACCTCGGGGTGGGCCTTCTCGACCTCGTCGAGCAGCACCACCGCGTAAGGCCGACGACGCACCGCCTCGGTGAGCTGACCGCCCTCCTCGTAACCGACGTAGCCCGGGGGCGCGCCGACGAGCCGGGCGACGGAGTGCTTCTCGCCGTACTCGGACATGTCGATCCGGACCATGGCGCGCTCGTCGTCGAACAGGAAGTCCGCGAGCGCCTTGGCCAGCTCGGTCTTGCCGACGCCGGTGGGGCCGAGGAAGAGGAACGAGCCGGTCGGCCGGTCGGGGTCGGAGATGCCGGCACGAGCCCTGCGCACGGCGTCCGAGACGGCCTGCACGGCCTTGGCCTGGCCGATCAGGCGCTTGCCGAGCACGTCCTCCATCCGCAGCAGCTTGGCGGTCTCGCCCTCGAGCAGCCGGCCGGCGGGGATGCCGGTCCAGGCGGAGACCACCTCGGCGACCTCGTCGGGCCCGACCTTCTCGGCGATCATCGGCGCCTGCGCCGGCAGGTCCGGCTGCGCGTCGGCCGCCTCCGCCGCCCCGATCTGCTGCTCGACCGACGGGATCTCGCCGTACTGGATGCGGGCGGCCCCCTCGAGGTCGCCCTCGCGCAGCTTGCGCTCGGCGTCGGCGCGCAACCCGTCCAGGCGGGCGCGCAGGTCGCCGACCCGGTTGTGGCCGGCCTTCTCCTTCTCCCAGCGCGCGGTGAGCGCCGACAGCTCCTCGCGTCGGTCCGCCAGGTCGGCGCGCAGCCGCTCCAGGCGCTCCTTCGACGCGGGGTCGTCGGACTCGGCCAGCACGACCTCCTCCATCTCCAGGCGCGTGACGGCGCGCTGCAGCTCGTCGACCTCCACCGGGGAGGAGTCCAGCTCCATCCGCAACCGTGACGCGGCCTCGTCGACCAGGTCGATCGCCTTGTCCGGCAGCTGGCGACCGGAGATGTAGCGGTCCGAGAGGGTGGCCGCGGCGACCAGGGCGGCGTCCGAGATGGTCACCTTGTGGTGCGCCTCGTAGCGCTCCTTGAGCCCGCGCAGGATGGCGATGGTGTCCTCGACCGACGGCTCGCCGACGAACACCTGCTGGAACCGCCGCTCCAGGGCGGGGTCCTTCTCGATGTGCTCGCGGTACTCGTCGAGCGTCGTCGCCCCGACCATGCGCAGCTCGCCCCGGGCGAGCATCGGCTTGAGCATGTTGCCCGCGTCCATCGCGCCCTCGCCGCCGGCACCCGCGCCGACAACGGTGTGCAGCTCGTCGATGAACGTGACGACCTGCCCGTCGGACCCCTTGATCTCGTTGAGCACGGCCTTGAGCCGCTCCTCGAACTCGCCGCGGTACTTGGCGCCGGCAACCATCGACGCCAGGTCGAGGGCGACCAGGCGCTTGCCGCGCAGCGACTCGGGCACGTCGCCGGCGACGATCCGCTGGGCGAGCCCCTCGACGACGGCCGTCTTGCCGACGCCCGGCTCGCCGATGAGCACCGGGTTGTTCTTGGTCCGGCGGGAGAGCACCTGGATGACGCGGCGGATCTCGGCGTCCCGGCCGATCACCGGGTCGAGCTTGCCGTCACGGGCGCGCTGGGTCAGGTCCACCCCGTACTGCTCGAGGGCCTTGTACGTGCCCTCGGGGTTGGGCGAGGTGACCCGGGCGCCGCCACGCACGGTCGGCAGGGCGGCGACCAGCGCGTCACGGGATGCCCCGGCGGCGGTCAGCGCCTCGGCCACGCCAGACTGGCCGGTGGCCAGGCCGACCAGCAGGTGCTCGGTGGACACGTAGTCGTCGCCCAGGGCCCGCGCCTCCTTCTCCGCGGCGTCGAGGGCGGTGACGAGCTGGCGGGACGCGGACGGCTGCGCGACCGACGATCCGGACGACGACGGCAGCGTGACGAGCATGGCGCGGACCCGGCGGCCGACCGCGGCCCGGTCGGCGCCCACCGCGTCGAGCAGCCCGTTGGCCACGCCGCCGTCCTGGCGCAGCAGCGCGTCGAGCAGGTGCGCCGGCTCCAGCTGCGGGTTGCCGGCGGCCGACGCCGACTGGATGGCGTCGCCGAGGGCCTCCTGGGCCCGGGTGGTGAACTTCGCGTCCAAGCGTTCCTCCTGGTGGTGGCGTCTAGCGAAGGCAACCTGGCCGAACTTGAGTCTATTCCGCTCAACTTCCCTAGCAACCCCTCCCCCCTCCATCCCCCTCCTTCCTCGAACGCGGCAGTTCCACGCGAGCGCGGCAGGCAGGACTGCCGCGTTCGACACCAACTGCCGCGTTCGCGACGACGACCGGGGGGGAGGGAGGAAGGGGAGGGGGTGCGGGAGAGAGGGGGTGGAGGGGGGGAGAGGGTGCGAGGATCGGTGCGTGACCAGCTCGAGGGTGTTCCGGCCACCGGTGTGGCAACCCGATGTGCTCGGGGACGGCTGGTCCGCCTGCACGCTCGACCTGCCGCCCGACGGGTTCGGACCCGCCGTCGCCACCCTCGTCCGGCGCGACCACCCCGGCCGGGCGTCCCGGCGCGCCGTGCTGCACGTGCACGGCTTCGTCGACTACTTCTTCCAGCGCCACCTCGCGGACGCGTTCGACGCTGCAGGCTGGGACTTCTTCGCCCTCGACCTGCGCGACCACGGGCGCTCGATCCGGCCGGGCCGGGAGCCGAACTTCACCACCGACATCGGCCTGTACGCCCAGGAGCTCGACCTGGCGATGGAGGTGCTGCGGGCAGACCACGACGTCGTCGTCGTGCACGGGCACTCGACGGGCGGGCTGATCGCCCCGCTCTGGGCCGACCGGCGGCCCGGCCTGGTCGACGCGCTGGTGCTCAACAGCCCGTGGCTCGACCTCAACGGCACGCCGTTCGAGCGCGGACCGCTGACCGCGATCCTCGATGTCGTCGGGCGCGTGCTACCCCGGCTGCCGGTGCGCCGGATGCAGCCCTTCTACGGCCGCGCGCTGCACGTGGCGACCGGCGGCGAGTGGGACTACGACCTGAGGTGGAAGCCGCACGACGGCTTCCCCGTGCGCGCCGGGTGGGTGCGCACGATCCGGGCCGGGCACCGCCGAGTCGCACGCGGCCTCGAGGTCCTCGCTCCGGTCCTCGCGCTCGCCTCCGGCGCGAGCGGGCCGGACGACCACGCGCACGAGGGGCTGCTGACCACCGACGTCATCCTCGACGTCCGCGACATCACCGGGCGGGCCCCCCTGCTCGGCCGGGACGTCACCGTCGTGCAGATCCCCGGCGGCGCGCACGACCTGTCCCTGTCCCCGTCGCCCGCTCGCGAGGCGTACCTCGCGACCGTGCTGGACTGGCTCGCCGCACGCCTGCCCGCCTGAGCGCGGCCCTTCGCCGGGTCACGTGCCCTGGCTAGTCTCGCCGTATGGCCGACGACGACACGCACCGCGTCCCCTGGTCCGCCGGACGTTGGACGCACCCGCCCGTGGCCACCAGCGAGGACGGCGACGCGCTGCTCGTCGAGGCCGTGAAGGGCTCGGACGCCTGGCGGCACACCGCGTACGGCTTCGTCCACGGGACCGAGCACGCCCTGCTCGCCCCGCTCGCCGAGGGCACCGCGGTCGAGGTCGACGTCGCGCTGGCCTACGACGCGCTGTTCGACCAGGCCGGCCTGTACGTCCGTGCGTCCGACGAGACGTGGGCCAAGGCCGGGGTCGAGATCTCCGACGGGCTGCCCCAGCTCGGTGCGGTGGTCACCCGGGGCAGGTCCGACTGGTCGATCGGTCCCGTGCCGCAGTGGGCCGGCCGTGTGGTGACCGTCCGGGCGAGCCGGTTCGGCGACGCCCTGGTGGTCCGGGCCCGGGCCGAGGGCGAGCCGTGGCGCCTGGTCAGGGTGGCACCGTTCGCCGTGGACGTGCCGCTCGAGGCCGGGCCGTACTGCTGCGCGCCGTCGCGCGCCGGCCTCGTCGTGCGCTTCCTGGACTGGCGGACGACGCCGCAGGACGCCGCCCTGCACTGAGGCACTGCGAACGACCGTTCGCCGCACGCTCACCGGACGGTCGCCGGAACGTCACCGAGCCGGGGATATCGTGGGGTCGACCCAGACAAGGAAGGGCATCGATGACCCTCACGCTCACGCTCGTGCGACACGGGCAGACCCACTTCAACCAGCGTCAGCTGATCCAGGGCAGCTGCGACTCCCCGCTCACCCGGCCAGGCCGGGACGGGGTGCGCGTCACGGCGCGCCACCTGGCCGACATCCCCTTCGTCGCGGCCTACTCCTCGCCCTCCGGGCGCGCGGTCAGCACCGCGGTCGAGCTGCTGCGGCACCACCCCCAGCTCCGCCTGACCACCGACCCCGACCTGCGCGAGTACGACTTCGGCAGCTTCGAGCGCCGGCCCGAGCGCGAGCTCGAGGAGGTGGCGCCGTGGACGCAGATCGTCCCGGAGATCCTCGCCGGCACCTACCCGGGCCTGCCCCGGGGCGAGCACGGCGCCGAC
Source organism: uncultured Actinomycetota bacterium (assembly GCA_963769855.1). Taxonomy (GTDB): domain Bacteria; phylum Actinomycetota; class Actinomycetes; order Actinomycetales; family Cellulomonadaceae; genus Cellulomonas. The sequence continues at coordinate 4,514 of CAVYNN010000007.1, read as the reverse complement.
TTCATGACGCGCGTGCGGCGGGCGTTCGCCACCATCACGACCCGCCACCCCGGCGGCGACGTGCTCGTCGTCGGGCACGGCCTGGCGCTCGGTGCGTGGCTGGCCACGCTCGACCCAGCCGGGCTCGTCGCGTTGCCGAACGCCTCGGTGTCGACCGTGACGGTCGAGCCCGACGGCACGGCACGGCTGCTCTCGGTCGGCGTCGACGTCGCCGGGCAGGGCAGCATCGCCACCCGCCCCGTGCCGTCCGCCCAGACCGTCGGCGCCTGACGCCTCGGTCGCGGCGCCAGGATGGTGCCGTGACCGACGACCTGTTCCGCCACCCCGCCGCGGTGCCGCACGAGCCGGTGCGCACGTTCCACCCCCGGCGGGTGGGTCTCGGCCCGGTGCGGCAGGACGCGCTGCACCGCCTGTTCCCCGTCCTGGGGTTCTCGGTGCACGACGACGCCGCACCCTTCCCCCGCACGCCCGACGGCCTGCTCGATCCGGCGGCGATGTTCGGCCGCGACGCACCGCTGATCCTCGAGATCGGACCCGGGATGGGCGAGGCGACCGTGGCGATGGCGGCCGCGGACCCCGCGCGTGACGTCCTGGCCGTCGAGGCGCACCTGCCGGGTGTTGCCAACCTGCTCAAGCTGCTCGACGAGACCGGCCTGGGCAACGTCCGGGTCGGGCACGGCGACGCGCTCGACCTGGTCCGGCAGGCGCTCGCGCCGGGGTCGCTGGCCGAGGTGCGCGCCTTCTTCCCCGACCCGTGGCCGAAGGCCCGGCACCACAAGCGGCGCCTGGTGCAGCCCGCGCACGTCGCCCTGCTGCGCAGCCGGCTCGTCGTCGGCGGCGTGCTGCACACCGCGACCGACTGGCCGGACTACGCCGAGCAGATGCTCGACGTGCTGTCCGCCGACCCGGGCCTTCAGAACACCGCCGAGGGATACGCCGACGCCACCGGCCGGCCGGAGACCGCCTTCGAGCGGAAGGCCCGTGCCGCCGGCCGGACCGCGCGCGACCTGGTGTTCCGCCGGGTCCGGTGACCGGCGCGGTCAGCCCTGCTGGATCCGGATGAAGTTGCCCGCCGGGTCGCGCACGGCCCCGTCGCGGACGCCCCAGGGCTGGTTTGTCGGTTCCTCCACCACGGAGGCGCCCGGCGCGGCAGCGACCTTCTCGAAGGTCGCGTCGAGGTCGTCGGACACGAAGTGCAACGGCCGGAGCTCGCCCTTGGCGAGCATGGCCGCGATCGCGTCGCCGTCCTCCTGGGAGCGGCCGGCGTGCGGCTGGGACAGGACGATCTCGATCTCGGGCTGGGTGTCGGTGACCAGGGTGATCCAGCGGAACCCGCCGTTGGCGACCTCGAACTTCACGGTGAGGCCGAGGGTGTCGCGGTAGAAGGCCAGGGCGGCGTCGGGGTCGTCGACGAGGACGTGCACGGCGCTGATGGAAACGGTCATGGCCCCACGCTAGGCGGGTGCTCCCCCGGTGGCTTCTCCGAAACCGCTCTTCGCACCGCCCCGCCGGCCGGCCGGCTGGCGGGGCCGGGTGAGCACCATCGCCTGGCAGCCGGGGACGGGCCGCAGCTCGGCGTGCCTGTGGCTGCGGTACGCGCTCGGCGTCTCGCCGACGAGCAGCGTGAACCGGGCCGAGAACGAGCCCAGGCTGGAGCAGCCGACGGCGAAGCACGCCTCCGTGACCGACACGTCGCCCCGGCGGAGCAGCGCGGCGGCCCGTTCGATGCGCCGCGTCATGAGGTACGAGTACGGGGTCTCGGAGTACACCTCACGGAACCGGCGGGCGAAGTGCGACGGCGACATCAGCGCGGTGCGCGCCAGGGCCGCCACGTCGAGCGGCGCCGTGTACTCCCGGTCCATCCGGTCACGCGCCCGACGCAGCCGGCGCAGCTCGTCGAGGTCGACCGCCATCCGCTACGCCACCGGCACCGGCGGCGTGTGCCAGATCCGGTCGACGTAGTCGCCGATCGCGCGGTCCGACGAGAAGTAGCCGCACCGCGCGATGTTGAGCACCGCCGACCGCACCCACGCATCGGTGTCCTGGTAGGCGGCGTCGACCCGGGCCTGCGCGTCCAGGTACGAGGCGTAGTCCGCCAGGGCCAGGAACCGGTCCTCGTAGAGCAGGTTGTTCACCACCGGCTCGAACACGCGGCGGTCGCCGTCGGCGAACGCGCCCGAGGCGATGAGGTCGATCGCGCCGCGCAGGCGCGGGTCGGCCTCGTAGTACGACGCCGGGTGGTAGCCCTGCGCGACGAGCGCCTCGACCTCCGGCTCGGTCATCCCGAACAGGAAGAAGTTGTCGTCGCCCACCAGCTTGCGGATCTCGACGTTCGCGCCGTCGTCGGTGCCGATGGTCAGCGCGCCGTTCAGCGCCAGCTTCATGTTGCCGGTGCCGGACGCCTCCTTGCCGGCCAGCGAGATCTGCTCCGACAGGTCGGCCGCCGGGAACAGCCGCTGGCCGAGGGTGACGTCGTAGTTCGGCGGGAACACGACGCTCAGCGCGCCCTTGACCCGCAGGTCGGCGTTGACCGTGCGGGACACGGCGTTGATCAGCCCGATCACCTGCTTGGCCATCTCGTAGCCGGGCGCGGCCTTGGCACCGAAGACGAAGACCCGGGGCTGGACGGTCGACGGGTCCAGCTCGCCGCTGATGATCTGCTGGTAGAGCGTGACGATGTGCAGCAGCTTGAGCGACTGGCGCTTGTACTCGTGCAGCCGCTTGACCATGACGTCGATCATCGCGTCGGTGCGCAGCGTGGTGCCGTCGCGCTGCTCGAGGTAGTGCCGCAGCCACTTCTTGTTGCCCGCCTTGACGGTGGCGAAACTCTCCCGGAACGAGGCGTCGTCGGCCAGCGGCTCCAGCTCACGCAGCCGCTCGAGGTCGGTGATCCAGCCCTCGCCGATCGCCTCGTCGATGAGGGCCGAGAGCGGCGGGTTGGACAGCCGGACGAACCGCCGGGGCGTGACGCCGTTGGTGACGTTGGTGAACCGGTCCGGCCAGAACTCGGCGAAGTCACCGAGCAGCCGCTCGCGGAGCAGCCGGCTGTGCAGCTCGGCCACCCCGTTGACCTTGACCGAGGCGACGGTCGCCAGGTGCGCCATCCGCACGGTTCGCGACTGCCCCTCGCCGACGATCGACATCCGCCGGACCCGGTCGGCGTCACCGGGGTACCGGGCCCGGACCTCGTCGAGGAAGTCGTCGTTGATCCGGAAGATGATCTCCAGGTGGCGCGGCAGCAGCCGGCCCAGCAGGTCGACCGGCCACACCTCGAGCGCCTCGGGGAGCAGCGTGTGGCAGGTGTAGGCGAAGCACTGCCGGGTGATCGCCCAGGCCTCGTCCCAGTCGAAGCCCTCCTCGTCGACCAGCACGCGCATCAGCTCGGGGATGGCGATCACCGGGTGGGTGTCGTTGAGCTGGAAGATGATCCGCTCCGGCAGCCGGTGCAGGTCGAACCCTGCCGGCAGCACCTCGTGCAGGAAGTCCGAGATGGAGCAGGCGACGAAGAAGTACTGCTGCTGCAGCCGCAGCTCCTTGCCCTGCGGCGTGGAGTCCTCGGGGTAGAGCACCTTGGAGATGTTCTCCGCGAACGTCTGGGCGCGGGCCGCCTCGACGTAGTCGCCCTCGTTGAAGATCTGCAGGTCGAAGGCCTTGGTCGCCTCCGCGCTCCACAGCCGCAGGGTGTTGACGCGGCCGTTGCGGTAGCCGGGGACCATGTAGTTGTAGGGGATGCCCTGCACGTTCCACGCCGGGGTCCACCGGGTCCGGTGACGGCCCTGCGTCGTCCACGTACTGCTCGGAACGCCCGCCGAAGCCGACCGTGACCGCCTTCTCGGGGTGCGGGAACTCCCACGGCGCACCGAGCGCGAGCCACGTGTCCGGCTGCTCCACCTGGAAGCCGTCGACGAACGTCTGGCGGAAGATGCCGTACTCGTACCGGATGCCGTAGCCGATGGCGGGCACGTTCATCGTGGCCAGCGAGTCGACGAAGCACGCGGCCAGCCGGCCGAGCCCGCCGTTGCCCAGGCCCGGCTCGACCTCCTGCCCGCGCAGCTCGTCGAGGTCGAGGCCGAGGCTGCGCATCGACTCCTCGGCGATCTCGGTCAGGTCCGTGGCGAGCAGCGCGTTGCCCAGCTGCTTGCCCAGCAGGTACTCCGCGGACAGGTAGCCGACCGACTTCGCCTGCGCCGTGCGCTGCCAGGTCAGCGTGCTGATCCACCGGCTCATCAGGTAGTGCCGGACGGCGCGGGCCAGGGCCAGGTAGCGGTCGTTCACGGTCGAGCGCTCGAGGGTGACGCCCTGACCGAAGTTCAGCTCGCGGAGGAACTCGCGGGTGAACGCGAAGACGGTCCGGTCGGGGGTGATGACACCGGTCGAGGCGAGGGACTGGATCTCGGACACGTCGCTACCGTAACCGGAGGTTCGGCGCTGAGCAGTACCCGGGCCACGGTGACGCTCAGCACAGACCGTCCGCGGCCGGGACGACGAAGGCCCCCGAGCCACGTCGCGGCGGC
>CAVYNN010000006.1:0-566748 GCA_963769855.1 uncultured Actinomycetota bacterium | reverse complement strand
GTCAAGTCCTGGGGAGTGGTGTAGCGGTTCGGCGTGATCCTGGTGTTGGTCAGGCGGTTAGGGCCAGGGGTGGGTCGGCCGCCTCCTCTTCGTCGGGGACGATTGTCATGCGGGCCTTGGCGAGCAGTTCGAGGCCGAGGTAGCGGCGTCCTTCGGCCCATTCATCGTGCTGCTCGGCGAGCACGGCGCCCACGAGACGGATGACCGAGGTCCGGTCGGGGAAGATCCCCACGACGTCGGTGCGGCGGCGGATCTCCCTGTTCAGGCGCTCGTTCGGGTTGTTCGACCAGATCTGACGCCACAGGTCCTTGGGGAAGGCGGTGAACGCGAGCACGTCGGCGCGGGCCGCGTCCAGGTGCTCGGCGACGTCGGGAAGCTTGTCGGTGACCGCGTCCAGGAGCTTGTCGAACTGGGCGTCCACGTCCTTGGCGGTCGGCTGGTCATAGACCGAGTGCAGCATCGCCTTGACCGCGGGCCACGAGCTTTTCGGGCAGGCCGACATCAGATTGGCGGCGTAGTGGGTGCGGCAGCGTTGCCAGGTGGCTCCGGGAAGGGTCGCGCCGATCGCGGCGACCAGCCCGGCGTGGGCGTCAGAGGTCACGAGCTTCACGCCGCTCAGGCCGCGGGCGACCAGGTCCTGGAAGAACGTCAGCCACGCCGGGCCGGTCTCGGCGGTGGTGACCTGGACCCCGAGGACCTCCCGGTGCCCGTCGGCGTTGACCCCGGTGGCGACCAGGACCACCGCGTTGACCACCCGGCCGGCCTCGCGGACCTTCATCGTCAACGCGTCGGCGGCGCAGAACGTGTAGGGGCCAGCGTCCAACGGGCGGGTGCGGAACGCGCTGACCTGGGCGTCCAGGTCCTTGGACATCTCGCTGACCTGCGAACGCGACAGGCCCGTGATCCCCAACGACTGCACCAGCTTGTCCATCCGCCGGGTGCTCACCCCCAGCAGGTAGCACGTCGCGACCACGCTGGTCAGAGCTGCCTCGGCCCGCCGCCGCCGGGTCAGCAGCCACTCGGGGAAGTACGAGCCCGCGCGCAGCTTGGGGACCGCGACGTCGATCGTGCCGACCCGGGTGTCCAGGTCCCGGTGCCGGTAGCCGTTGCGCCGGTTGACCCGCTCGGGGCTGGCCTGGCCCCACCCGGCGCCGCAGACCGCGTCGGCCTCGGCCGACAGCAGGGCGTCGATGAACGTGGACAACAGGTCACGCATCAGGTCCGGCGAGGCCTGCTCCAGCTGCTCGTGCAGGAAACGGGCCGGGTCGATACTCGTGGGAGCGGTCATCGTGGAGTCCTTCTTCGAGTCGGTTGTGAGAGATCACTCGAAGGGTCACGCGGTGACCGCGCCCTCGTCTACGACGACACGATCACCGAACTACCGATACACCACTCTGACGGACTCCACTCCCTGGATGACCGCCATCGGCGACACAAGCGACCCCGATTGGGCCGCTAAGCACGCACACCGCAAGCGCAAGCCGCGGCGCCTGTCGCTCCACGAACGAATCATCCACGGCACCATCCCAGGCACCGGCGCGACCGGCCCCCGGAACCGCAAGCCCACCCGGAGCCACCCGAGCGCGACCGTCGTCGCAGCGCAACCCCTCACACCCAGCGAACAGCCGCTGCGCACGTAGCACCCATCAGTAGTCGACCGACAAACGCACAGGCACCACACGCACGGCCCGCCAACCAACCACGGTTGGCGGGCCGTCTGGCGTACCGCAACCGCGTCAACGATCGCCGCCACGACGCGAACCAGCACGCGAGCGTGCTAGCAAAGCTGCAGGTCAGCGCCCCAGAAGCAAACTCCCGGCCAGAGAGGCCCCGGCCGGGAGTTAGCCAATCTGAACCCATGAGTTGCACGAACATGCCACCAGCGGAGACGGTGGGATTTGAACCCACGGTAGGGGTAACCCCCTACACGGCCTTAGCAGGGCCGCGCACTAGGCCACTATGCGACGTCTCCAAGACGGTGGACAGGCTACAGGTGCCGCGGCGCGGCGAACAAAACCCGTCAGTGCTCGAAGCCCCACTCACGGTCGGTCAGCATCCGCGCGATGCCCAACCCGATCGCCAGCGCCGCGACGACCAGCGCCGCCGACACCCCGTAGGACATCGCGTTGGTGATGTCCCCGTTGGACAGGTAGTACACCGCCCGGTAGGCCGGCACGCCGGGCACCATGATCGTCACCGCCGGGACGTACACGGTGATCCGGGGGATGTTCAGCCGGGGCGCGACCCAGGCCGCCAGCAGCCCGACGAGGCACGCCGCTGCCGCCGCAGCCGCCTGGGGCGGCCACGCCAGATGCTGCACGGCCGCGATCCGCAGCACGTTCGGCACGGTGGCGACGAGCGCCGCGACCAGGGCCATCCGACGCGGGCTGTTGAACATCAGGGCGAACCCCAGCACCCCGACGAACGACGCGGCGGCACGCAGCAGGGTGAGCGCGACGACCCCGAGCGCCACCGGCTGCGGCGGGTCGGGCGACAGCCCGGCCACGATCGACACCGCCCAGACCGAGAAGGCCGCCGAGACGAGGATCATCAGCGCGTTCGTCAGACGCGCCAGGCCGGCAGAGAAGTCGAGCTTGGCCAGGTCCAGCGCTCCGGTGACCAGCGGGAACCCGGGGACCAGGAACAGCGCCGCCGAGGCGTACCCCGCCTCGTGCACGCCGCCGATCACGCCCAGCACGTGGATCAGCCCGACGAAGCCCAGGTACGCGCCACTGGCCAGCGCGGCGGCGATGATCGTCACGCCGAACGTGTTGAAGCCCCGGTTCAGCGCCACCCGCCGCAACCCCTGGCCGAGGAAGGCGCCGACGAACGCGCCGGCGATCTCCACCGGACCGCCGCTGTTGAGGAACGCGAAGGCGGCGCACGCGATCGCCGCCCACAGCGCGTTCAGCGCCACCGGGTACAGCGGACGCTTGTGCTCGATCGCGTCGACCTCGGCGGAGACCTCGTCGACCGTCCACCCCCCGCGCGCCTCCACCCGCTGGGCCAGCCACTCCAGCTCGGCCAGCCGGTCGGTGTTGACCCCGATGTTGCGCACCTCGAGCACCTCGGTGCGGAACGAGCGGCCCCGGTGCGACGTCGTCGTGATCTCGGTCAGCGTGACGTGCGCCTCGTGCCGGTCGATGCCGAGGGCGGTCGCCACCCGCGCCATCGAGGCCTTCACCCGGTACGAGCCGGTCCCTGCCGACAAGGACAGCCGGCCGACCCTCAGCACCACGCCGGATCGGCGGATGAGGTCGAGCTCCTCGTCGTCCGGTTGCAGCGGCACGGCGTCCATGATGGCGGTTCGCCGGACGAGAGAGCCAGGCGAACGGCCCAGCCACGCGGAGGGCAAGGGATTCGAACCCTTGGTGGGTTGCCCCACAACGGTTTTCAAGACCGTCGCCTTCGGCCGCTCAGCCAGCCCTCCCGGTGAGCCGGACGCTAGCAGAACGCGAGCTCCGCAGGTCCGCGGGTCACGCGGCCGGCGTACCGCCGCGGGGCGCCGAGCCGGAGGCGACCCCTGGGGCGCTGCCGGCGGGGGCCCGACGCCGCCACCACAGGTCGCCCAGCACCACCAGGGCCATCACGCCGCAGGCGAGGACGACCGACCCGACGACGTCGGTCAGCCAGTGGTCGCCCAGATAGAGCCGGGATGCAGCCATGACCCCCGTCGCCACCGCCGCCACCACCAGGCCGACGACCGCCCGACGAGCGCTCGGGCTGCGCCGCCACCACAGGTACGCCAGGGCGAGGCCGAAGGTCGCGGTGCCGATCGTGTGCCCGGACGGGAACGAGAGCGTGGTCTCGACCGCTCCGAGCACGCTGACCGCCGGCGGCCGGGCACGGCCGACCACGTGCTTGAGCAGCAGGGACAGCGACTCGGCGGCGCCCAGGGCCAGGCCGAGCAGCATCGCCTCGTCGAACCGCCGGCGCCAGGCCAGCCCGACCACCGCAAGCAGCGCGATGATCGACATCACCACCTCGCCGCCCACCGTGGTCACGGTCGTCATCACGGCAGTCAGCACCGGATCGCGGTGCGCGACGAGCCAGGACAGGGTCGGCCGGTCCAGTGCGGCGAGATCGCCGTTCTCGCCGATCCCGTCGAGCAGCGAGGCGACCCCCGCGATGCTCGCCAGGACGATGCCGACGGCTGCCGTGGCCGCCCAGCGACCGGGCGTCATGGTGGCCCGGGCCCGGTCGAGCGAGGGCGTCGTCACGGCCGCCTCCTTGGGTAGGGAATGGTCCATCGGACCGCACGGACCTGTGCGCCGGCTGGACGCGCCCGGTGCCCCGCGCCGGTCAGGCGCCGGCCTCCCACCACCGGCCGGGCCGGCCCGGAGACACCACGCGCAGCCGGTACAGCGTCGCCACCCGCGCGAGGTCCCCGTCGTAGGTCGCGACGACCTCGACGTCCGGGTGTGCCAGCGCCGTGCCGAGGTGCAGGGCGACGAACGACGACAGTGCCGTGGACACGTGCGACGCAGCCTCGAGCGCCTTGTCGGAGAAGCGGATCACCTCGACGGCCGCCTCCACCTCGTGGGCCACCGCCCGCGCCGCAGGACCCTGGGAGAACGCGGCGCCGTGCAGCTCGGTGATCCCCACCTGGGAGGTCACCAGCCGGCGCCCGCTCGACCAGTCGAGCCACGGCGCACGGTACGGCCCGTCCGGCAGGTACTGGGCCAGCGCGGAGCCGTCGACGTAGACCGCTGCCCCGCCGCGTCGCGTCGGCGGCGGGGTGGAGGTCACCGCCCTCTCCTCTCCGACCCGGACGAGGCGTTCACGGCGCCGCCCGGGTGTACGACGTCAGCGCGCCGACTTGGTACCCGCGCGCAGCCGCGCCATCGCCAGCTGCACCAGCGCGATCAGAGCCTGCTTGGTCGCCGCCCGCGAGCGCGCGTCGGTGTAGAGCACCGGCACGTGGTCCGGGATCGCCAGCGCGCCGCGCACGTCGTCGAGCGAGTGCTTGGCGATGCCGTCGAAGCAGTTGACGCCGACGACGAACGGGATGCCGCGGCTCTCCATGTAGTCGACCGCCGGGAAGCACTGGTCCAGCCGGTCGGTGTCGACCAGGACGACCGCGCCGATCGCGCCCCGGACCAGGTCGTCCCACATGAAGAGGAACCGGTCCTGACCCGGCGTGCCGAACAGGTACAGCCAGAGCCGCCCCGGCAGGGCGATCCGGCCGAAGTCCATCGCGACCGTGGTCGTCGTCTTGCGGTCCGTGATCAGGCCCGCGTCGTCGACCCCGACCGACTTCTCGGTCATCGCTGCCTCGGTGTTGAGCGGCTCGATGTCGGAGATCGAGCCGATGAAGGTCGTCTTGCCGACGGCGAACCCGCCGGCGACGACGATCTTGACGACGGTGGGCGCGACCGTGCCCGTCCGCACCTGGGCGGACGTGGGGGCGTCAGAGGGCTGCAATGCCATTGAGAACACTCTCCAACACGCTCAGGGACAGGGCGGGGGACTGGCCGGTCTGGATGTCGAGCGGCTGCGACGAGTGCACCCGCACGTAGTGCTGGTCGGCGAGGTCGCTGACCAGGACGCGAATCACCCCGAGGGGCAGGTGGAGCAGCGCGGACAGCTCCGCGATCGAGATGAACCCGGCGGCCGCGTGGTGCAGGATCGCCCGGCGCTCCGGGGGAAGGCCGGTGCCGGCGACCGCGCCCGGCATCAGCTCGACGAGGGCCTCCAGGGGGAGGTCCGACCGCGAGGTCTTCACGCGCCCTCCGGTCACGGCATAGGGCCGGACCGTCCTCGCCTCGTACTCGACGTGTTCTGCCATCACCGGCTCCCGTTCATCCCTGCGTGGTCCTGGTGGCGCCGTCGATCGGCAGCTGGCCACGCATCTCGGTGATCAGCTGCGGTGTCAGTGTCGCCTCGGTGCGCGCCACCAGCATCGCCATCTCGTAGCCGATGAGCCCCACGTCGCAGCTGGAGTCGGCCACGACGGCGAGGACCGAGCCGTTGGACACGCTCATCAGGAACAGGAAGAGCGCGTCCATCTCGACGATCGCCTGGCGCACCTCCCCGGCGCGCAGCTGGCGGGACGCCCCTCGGGTCAGGCTCGACATCCCGGACACGATGGCCGCGAGCTGGTCGCCGCTGGTCCGGTCCAGGTGTTCGGACATCGCCATGAGCAGGCCGTCCGCCGATACCACGAGGGTATGGCGGGTGCCAGGAACGGTCCGGACGAAGTTGTCCAGGAGCCATCCGAAATTGGCGGCGTCGGTGCTGAGCGCGGTCACACTTCCTCCTTCACTGCGCAGCGGGGGCGGGCTGCGTCACGGGCAGGCATGCCGCCGGCGACGGGTGCCGGATGCAGGTCGACGGTGGTCATGACGTCTCCGCGTCCTGGGTGGCGTCCCGTCGACCGCGGGCCGTCCCGGACTGGAAGCTGGCGAGCCGGGACCGGACCTCGTCAGGGTTGCGCCCGGCGCCGGAATCGACGATCTCGGGCGCCTCGGGCACCGCGGTGGGCACGCGCCGGGTCAGGCGATCGGCGCCCGCCACCACCTGTGGCCGATAGGAGGAGAGCTGGCTCAGCTCGGACAGCGCCTGCTCCTGGATGTCCGAGCGCAGCGCCAGCATCGCGGCGACCTCGTCGTCCAAGGTGCCGATCCGCGGAGCGGCGGTCGGCTCGACGAACGAGGAGACGGGTGGCTCCGGCTCGGCGGACTGCGGGGGCCGCGGCGCCCACTCCGGTGCGGCCCACGACGGCGTGGACCGGTCGCTCGACGACTCGGGGGGCGTGGGGCCGGCCGGCACGTTCCACGCCGACTGGGGCGTCCAGGTGGTCGAGCCGCTCACCGGCACGGCGACTGCCGGCGCGGCAGGTGCCGCGACAGGCATCGGGGCGACGGGCGAGGGGACGGGAGGCGGGGGGACGCGCGTCGAGAAGGCCTGGGGGCCATCGCCGTGGCCGGACGCCGCCAGGGCGGACGAACGGACCGGAGGGGCAGGGACCGGGACGGCAGGGACAGGCACGGCAGGGACAGGCACGGCAGGGACCGGGACGGCGGCAACCGGGGCCACGGCAACCGCGGTCGCAGTCGGTGCCACGGCCTGCTGCTTGCGCCGGCCGAACCACCCACGGCGCCGCGGGGGCTGCTGGGGGGTCGGCACGCTCACCACGTCGCCGAACGACTCGGCGGCGGTCGGCGCCCAGGAAGGCGAGACCGGGAGGGTGAACGCCTCGGCCGGCGCCTCGGCAGCCGGCGCGGCGAGCGGTGCCACGGGGCCGTCCACCTGCTCGCCGCTCGGGTCCGGGTCGACCGGGACAGGGGCGAGCACCGCGGTGCTGTCGTCCGCTGCGAACGCCTCAGCGGCGAACGGCGCGAACACGTCGGGGGCGAGCTCCGGCATCCCGCCGTCGAGGCTCCACTCCTCGGACCCGGAACCGGTGGCGTCTGCCGTCTCGGCGACGACGTCAGCAGCGGACCAGACCGGCTCGGCGACCGGCTGGGCCGCGGCGTCGACCGGGACGAACCCGCGCACGCCGTCGGGCCCGGGCACCACAGGAATGGCGCCGGTCGCCCAGGCGCGAGCCTCGTCGAGAGAGCGTTCGAAGGGCGCGTACGGCACAGCCTCGTCGACCGCGTCGACCGGTCGCGCGCTCCACGTGCCCACTCCGGCGAACGGGTCGGGCCCCGGCGGTGTCGTCGGCAGCTCGACCTCGGGCACTGACCACTGCGCCAGGTCGACCTCGGGCGGCGTCCAGCGCTCCGGGTCTGCCGCCACGGCGGCGGCAGCCGTCTGATGTGGCGCGTCCTGCGCCGGGATGCGGGGCTGGGGCGTCTGAGGTGCCTGCTCGTCCGACTCGGGGACGAACGCCGAGGGCACGTAGTCCGCGGGCTGCTCGTCCCACGACGGGGCGTTGGACGCCCAGGACGCCCAGGACGGTACCGAGTCGTCGGTCGTGGCCGGCTGGGGGGCCGCCTCGGCGACCGGCCGGCGGTCGCCCGACGTCATGCCGTCCTCGGGCTCGTCGTCCGGCACGAGGCCCGGCACGACGAACGTCGGCTCGGCCGGCTCGGCCGGAGCGGCCGCTGTCTCGTCCTCGAGCGGCGGCCGATCGATCCGGCCACGGAACGCGGAGAACAGGCCGAGTCGTGAGGCGCCGTCCGTGGGCGCGGCGGGGACAGCGGCGTCCGCCAGCGGCACCGGACCGGCCGAGGCAGCCGGCTGCCGGCTCGGCAGGTTCGCGCCCTGCCGTACCTGCGGCGGGGCCCAGTCGGACACGCCGGCGGACAGGTCGGTCGGCAGGGCGCTGGCCTCGAGGTCGGGCAGCATGATCGCGTTCTCGTCGTAGGCCGCACGGACGACGCCGCGGCGCGGCAGCCCGTCCGATCCTGCGTCGCCGGCGCGCCGGCGCGGCAGACCCTGGTCCGTGACGCCGTCGGTGAGTGCGGACAGGTCGAACTCGGTGACCTCCGGCGCGTCGTCGGCTGTTGCCGCCGACATGTCGCCGTACACGCCCAGCGGCGACGACTCCGTCGACTGGAACAGCGAGGCAGGGAACTTCACGACGGTCTCGGTGCCGTTCGGGCCCGTGCTGTTCTTGCGCAGGACGACCTCGCTGGACAGGCGCTGGGCGAGGCGGCCGACGACGTAGAGGCCGAGGCGCTGGGCGCCGAGCGTGTCGCTCACCGCGGTCGCGGCGATCTTCGCGTTGGCCGCCGCCAGCTCGGCGTCGGACATGCCGAGGCCCTCGTCGAGGATGCGGACCTCGACGAACGCACCCGAGACGCCGGTGGTGACCATGATCGGGGTGCCCGGCTCGGAGAACACGGTCGCGTTCTCCAGCAGCTCGGCCAGCAGGTGTGCGGCGGGCAGTGCGTTGAACCCGAGCATGTGCGGGTCGACCTGCAGGTCGAGCTCGACGCGGTCGTACTGCTCGATCTCGGACGAAGCGGTGCGCACGACGTCGGACAGCGGCAGCGTGTCCCGCAGGCGCCGCCCGGAGTCGATCCCGGCCAGGACGAGGAGCGACTCGGCGTTCCGCCGCATCCGGGTGGCGAGGTGGTCGAGGCGGAACAGGTTCGCCAGGATCTGCGGGTCTTCCTCGGTGCGCTCCAGGGAGTCGATGAAGGACAGCTGCCGGTTGAGGAGGACCTGGTCGCGGCGGGCGACGTTGACGAACATCTCGGCGATGGAGCCACGCAGCGCCGCCTGCTCCTGCGCCACACGGAACGTCGTCGCGTTGACCGCGTTGAACGCACCGGCCAGTCGGCCGACTTCGTCGCGCGACGTCACGGGGATCTGCGGCGCGGAGGTCAGCGGACCCTCACCGGGCACCTGGACCTGCTCGACCAGGCGGGGCAGCTCCTCACGCAGGTCGGTCGCCGCCGCCATCAGGCGCCGCAGCGGCACGACGATGGCCCGGGACACGGCGAGCGCGACGATCAGGGACGCCACGGCGGCGAGCGCCGCGATGGCGATGGTGAGGAGGGCACGCTGCTGGGCGGAGGTGATGGCGCCGGTGGAGGTGGTCTCCGCCACGTGGAGCACGCCGTTCGTCACAGCGCTCAGACGGGTCCGCTGACCGGCGATGTCGGCGAGGTACGCCTGCGGCTGGACCGCGGTCATCTGGGACGGAGTGCCGGTGGCCAGGACGGCCCGGTCGTTGATGAACGCCGGGGACGGGTCGCTGAACGACAGCTGCACACCGGTGACGCCGAGGTCGGCGACGGCGGTGCGGGCAGCCTCGCGGTAGACCTCGGTCTGGTTGGCCAGCGCGGTGTACGACTGGCCGACGGTGACCGACGCCTCGGTCCGGGCCAGCAGCGACGTCCCGTCGATCTGCTCCTGCACCAGGTTGCTCACGGTGCGGCCGATGCTCACGTAGGCCGACATGTACGAGGCGACCTGCCGGTTGCTCAGCTCCTGGGCGAGGTGGTCGAACAACGACAGCTGGTAGCTGATGAACGTCGAGTACTGGCCGCCGACCGCGCCGGCCGGTGGGTGGTCGACCGTGTTCCGGGCCGCCGGAAGGTCCTGGGTGTAGGCGCGTTCGACGGCACCGAAGGCGTTGGCGACGGCGCTGGAGTAGGTCGAGGTGTTGACGGCCCGGAGCGCTGGCATGAACGTCGCATAGGCGGCGTCGGTCTTCGCGCGTGCCGCGGCGATCTGGTCGACGGTCGCGCCGCTCTGGGAGATCGCCCGCTCGTCGTTCAGGGCGTCGTTGACGGGGACGTACGCGGTCAGGGCTGTGACGATCTGGCGGACGTTCTGCTCACTGTTGAGGTTCTGGACGGTCTGCCACGAGATGTAGGCACCAGCGAGCAGGACGACGAGCATCGGCACCGCGAGGACGGCCAACACCTTCGCCCGGACGCCTAGACGTCTCAGCATCTCGTTCCCTTCCTCAGCGCCACGTCACTTGCGGCCTGGGATTCCCCCGTTCGGTGGCATCGGCTGATCGACGACGCTCCATGAGTCCCCGCGGCGAGTTTGCCACGGACGTCACCCGTCAAGGAACGGCTGATGCCCGGTTCGTCCGGATCGACCAGGGATTTCGCGCCGTAGATTGTGCCTGTGCGAGCCGTTGCCATCACCCGCCCGGGTGGCCCCGAGGTCCTCGAGGTGCAGGACGTTCCCGAGCCGGAGCCCGGGCCGGCCGACCTGCTCCTCGACGTGGTCGCAGCCGGGGTCAACCGGGCGGACCTGCTGCAGGCCGCCGGTCACTACCCGCCGCCGGCCGGCGCGCCGCCGTGGCCTGGGCTCGAGGTGTCCGGCACGGTCCGCGCCGTCGGGTCGGACGTCGTCGGCTGGGCGGTGGGCGACCGGGTCGCCGCGTTGCTGCCCGGCGGGGGTTACGCCGAGAAGGTCGCCGTCCCGGCGGGCCTCGCCCTCCCGGTGGGCGAGCGGCCGGACCTGGTGGCCGCCGCATCCTTGCCCGAGGCGTTGGCCACGGTGTGGTCGACGCTGCGGGCGGCCCGCCTCGTGCCGGGCGAGTCGGTGCTGATCCGCGGCGGTTCCGGCGGCATCGGCACGGTCGCGGTCCAGCTGGCTCGGGCCGCCGGTGCGCGCGTGCTGGCCACGGCCGGTGGCCCGGAGCGCTGCGCGCGGGTGCGCGATCTCGGCGCAGAGGTGGTCCTCGACCATCGCGCTCCCGGCTTGGTGGCCGCGGTACGGGACGCGACCGGCGGTCGCGGCGTCGACGTGGTCCTGGACGTGCTCGGCGCCGGTGGGCTCGCGGACAACCTCGCGCTGCTGGCCGACGACGGCCGGCTGGCGGTGATCGGTCTGCAGCTCGGCCGCCGAGGCGAGCTGGACCTCGGCCTGATGATGGACAAGCGTGCCACCCTCCTGGTCACCGCTCTGCGGTCCCGGCCCCTCGCGCAGAAGCTCGCGATCATGGCGGACGTCCGGGAGAACGTCTGGCCGTGGGTTGCCGCCGGCCGGGTGCACCCCGTGGTGCACGCTCAGCTGCCGCTGGACCGGGCGGCCGACGCGCACCGCACGATGGCCGCAGGCGAGGCCTTCGGCAAGCTCGTCCTGCTGCTGTAGACGCATCCCCGGGCGGGGATGCGGGCAGAATGCGACGGGTGAGCGATGAGATGAGCGCCGGACGCCAGGACGACCGGACCGACGGGACGGCCGGGGACGAGGTCGAGGCGACCGCGCCGGTCGAGGCTGCCGAGCAGGGCGACCGCGAGGAGGTCGGCGCGCTGGTCGAGCAGCCGGCCAAGGTGATGCGGATCGGCACGATGATCAAGCAGCTGCTCGACGAGGTGCGGTCCGCGCCGCTCGACGACGCCGCACGGACCCGGCTCGCCGAGATCCACCAGCGGTCGCTGCACGAGCTCGAGGAGGGCCTGTCGCCGGAGCTGGTCGACGAGCTGGAGCGGATCACGCTGCCGTTCACCGACGACGCGCCGTCCGACGCCGAGCTGCGGATCGCGCAGGCGCAGCTCGTCGGCTGGCTGGAGGGCCTGTTCCACGGCATCCAGACCGCGCTGGTCGCCCAGCAGATGGCCGCCCAGGCGCAGCTGTCGCAGATGCGCCGGGCGCTGCCACCGGGCGCACGTCAGGTGGCGCCTGGCACGTTCGTCGTGCCCGCCGCGCAGGCCGGCGACGAGGACGACGAGCGGCGGACGCCGGGGCAGTACCTGTAGGGGAGCGGGCGAGGCACGGCCCCTCGGCGGGCTCGGCGGGCTCGCGGCTCGCGGTCAGGCGGGCGCGGGGCTCTCGTCGGGCCGGCCGGTGAGCACGATGGCGCCGCACACGGCGAGCACGCCGACCATCTCGACCGGCGTCGGCACCTGGCGGAGCACGACGGCGCCGACCACTGCCGCGGTCACCGGCAGCAGCGCGAGCAGCACGGCGAACGCCGCCGCGCTCACCCGGCGCAGCACCACCTGCTCGATCGCGTACGGCACCACCGACGAGCAGACGGCGACGGCGACCACCGCGAACGCCAGGCCGCCGTCGTGCAGCACCGGCGCGGCGCCGCTGGCGAGGAACGGCGCGAACACCACCGCGCCGGTCGCCATCCCGACCGCCAGCCCCGCCAGGCTGCCGTTCTGACCGGCCACCCGCCGGCCGAGCAGGATGTAGCACCCCCAGAGCGCCGCCGCCGCCAGGATCGCGACCAGCCCGACCCGCGCCCCCGGCCCCATCCGCAGGCTCACCCCGGCGAGCAGGACCACCCCGACCAGCGCCACGCCGATCGCTGCCCGGTCGCGCCAGCCGCGGCCGGTGATCGCCGCGACCGTGACCGGTCCGAGGAACTCCACCGCGACCGCCGTGCCGAGCGGGAGGTGGGCGATCGCCAGGTAGAACGACACGTTCATCGCGCCGAGCACCACGCCGAACACGGCCGCGGTGGCGAGGCGCCGGCCGCGCAGCGGAGCACGCCACGGGCGCGCCCAGACCAGCAGGAGCACGGCGGCGATCGCGATCCGCAGCCATGCCACCGTCGTCGGCGCGAGGGTGCCGAACAGCCGGACAGCGACCGCCGCGCCGACGTACTGGATCAGCCCCGACAGCAGGAACAGCAGCGGGGCGGGCACCGGCTCAGGGTAGTGGCCGGCGCCCGCCCAGCCGCGTCAGCCCTTGACCGACCCCGCGAGCAGGCCTCGGACGAAGTAGCGCTGGAGGGCCAGGAACACGATGACCGGGATGACGATCGTCAGGAAGCCGGCCGGCGCCAGCAGCTCCAGGTGCGCGCCGTAGTTGCCGACGAGGCTCTGCATCCGTGCGGTGACCGGCTGCATGTTGGGGTCCGAGCCGCCGAACACCTTCGCGACCAGCAGGTCGTTCCACACCCACAGGAACTGGAAGATCGAGAACGACGCGATCGCCGGCATCGACAGCGGCAGCACGATCGACCGGAAGATCCGCAGGTGCGAAGCGCCGTCGATGCGCGCGGCCTCCATCAGGGAGTTCGGCAGCTGGGCGATGAAGTTGTGCAGCAGGAACACGGCCAGCGGCAGCGAGAACATCGTGTGCGACAGCCAGATCTGCGCGAGGGTGCCGTTGATCCCCGGTGACGGCAGCACCGTGACCCCGGCGATCCGCAGCCCGTGCACGTAGTACTGCTGCAGCGGGACGAGCGCCATCTGCAGCGGCACCACCTGCAGCGCGAAGATCCCGAAGAAGATCGCGTCGCTGCCCCGGAAGGGCAGCCAGGCGATCGCGTAACCCGCCATGGACGCGATGAAGATCGGGATGATGGTCGCCGGGATGGTGATCGCCAGCGAGTTCACCAGCGGGATGAACAGGCCTCCGCTGCCGGTGAGCACCTGGTGGTAGCCGGACAGGCTGAAGCTCGGGTGCGCGAAGAACATCCACCAACCGGTGGTGGCCGCAGTCCTCCTTCGACCGGAAGGAGTTGATGAACAGGCCGAGCGTCGGGATGGTCCACAGCACGCCGATCGCGACGGCGAACACCGAGGCGAACGACGTGCTGAAGCGTCCGGCGCACCGCCTTGACGGCCTCGAGCTCCGTGCAGCGGCTTCTTGACGTCGGAGGACGTCGATGACGGCAGTCATCGGATCTCCCGTTCCCGGCGCAGCTGGCGGACGTTGTAGAAGACGAGCGGCAGCACCGCGAGGAAGAGGATCACCGCGAGAGCACTGCCCCGGCCGACCTGGCTCGTGACGAACATGTCGGAGAACATCAGCCGGGCGAGGACGTCGGTGCTGAAGTTGCCGTTGGTCATGGTGAAGACGATGTCGAACACCTTCAGCGTGGTGATCATCACCGTGGTCAGCACCACGACGAGCGTGCTGCGGATCATCGGGATCTGGATGGTGCGGAACAGCCGCGCCCCGGACGCCCCGTCCAGCCGTGCCGACTCGATGATCTCCTCCGGGATCGCCTTGAGGGCGGCGCCCAGGACCACCATCGAGAACCCGGCCTGGATCCAGATCAGGATCACCATCATGAGGAACGTGTTCAGCGGCGACGTGAGCAGCCAGTTCGGCGGATTGTGCCAGCCCAGCGAGATGACCACCTGGCTGAGCAAGCCCGGTCTGCGGCAGCGACGGGTCCTGTGTAGTTGTAGACGTACTGCCAGATGACGGCGGCACCGACGAACGAGATCGCCGTCGGCAGGAAGACCATCGTCTTCGGGATCGACGGGTGCTTCATCCGGTCGACCAGCAGGGCGACGAGCAGTCCGACCGCCACGGACACGGCCGGGACGATCAGCAGCCACAGCACCGTACCGAACGATGGTCTGCTGGGTCGCGGGGTCCGTGAACGCGTAGATGTAGTTCTTCAGCCCGATGTACTTGGTCTTGAGCTCGCCGAGGAACTGCTGGTTGGTCAGGCTGAGGTTGATCGTCGTGATCGCCGGGATGATCAGGCCGAGCGTGACCAGGAACAGGGCCGGCCCGAGGCAGATGACGATGCGCGAGCGGCCTCTGCAGCCGCCCGGTCGCTCGGCCGGCGATGAAGAAGACGATGAGGAGGATGCGCGACGAAGCCGGCAACGGCTTCGACCACCCCGAGCAGCGTGGTCGCCGCCTGGCTGGCCACGCTCGACGCGACGACGTGTGCAGCGTTCACCGCAGACCCCTTGTCTGTCGTGCTCCGAACAGGGTGCCACCGGTCCGGTACAACCTGGTGCTCCGGCCCGCGGGACACGCCCGCGGACCGGAGCACCTCAGGTCTCAGACCTGTGGTTCAGCTGGGGTCAGCTGGTGGGCCATGCGGCGTCGATCGCCTTGGCGACGTCCGCAGCCGACTTGCCGCTGCCGAACCAGTCCACCATCCCGGTCCAGAAGGCGCCAGATCCGACAGCTGCCGGCATGGCGTCCGAGGCGTCGAACCGGAACGTAGCGGTCGGGTCGGCCAGGTACTTCGCCGACAGCTGGTCGATCGGGTCGGTGTAGAGGGTCTGGTCGACCTTCTCGTTGGCCGACACCCATCCGGGTGCGACCTTGATCCGGCTGTCCGCCCACTCCGGGCTCGACAGGTAGTTCTGCACGGCCTGGACCGCCGGGGCGTCGGAGAACGCGGTGACGAACTCGCCGCCGCCCTCGACCGGGGTGGCGATCGACGGGTTGACTGCCGGCAGCTTGAACGCGAACACGTCGCCGTCGGCCGCGACCTTGGTGCCCGCCGGCCACTGCGCCTCGTAGAAGGACGCCTGCTGGAGCATGCCGCACTCGTTCTTGAGGATCGGCAGGCCGGCGTTCTGGAACGTCGTGGTGGCGATGGTCTTGACGTCGCCGAAGCCGCCGTTGACGTATGCCGGGTTCTGCAGCCAGTCGGCGACGGTCTTCATCGCAGCCTGGATCTGCGGGTCGGAGAACTTCACCTTGTGGCTGATCCAGTCGTCGTAGACCTGGCCGCCGTAGGTGCCGAGCACGACCTCCTCGAGCCAGTCGGTGGCCGGCCAGCCACTGGCGGTGCCGGAGCTGATGCCACCGCACCACGGCTTGGCCGCGCCGGTCATCTTCGAGGCCATGGTCTGCGTCAGCGTCATCATGTCCGCCCACGTGGTGGGCACGGTGTAGCCGTTGGCGGCGAAGTACTTCGGCGAGTACCAGACGAGCGACTTCATGTTGGCGCTCATCGGAGCGGCGTAGAACGTGCCGTTGACCGAGCCGTAGCTCTTCCAGGCGGCGTTCCAGTTCGCCTCGTTGGCGACGGTGCCGGCCGGCGGCGCCTTCACGGTCCCGGTCGCGACCATCTGGGCGAGGAGTCCGGGCTGCGGGATGATCGCCAGGTTCGGCGCGTTGCCGCCGTTGACCTTGACCGGCAGGTCCGACTCGAACGTGTTGGAGCCGGTGTACTGGATGGTGATCCCGGTGCACCGGGAGAAGTCGGCCCAGGACTTGTTCAGGGAGTCCGACTCGGGGCTGAGGATCGAGCCGAACATCGTGACGGTCGAGCCGCTGTGCCCGGCGTAGGCCGAGTACATCGCGCAGTCGCCGGTCAGAGCGGGTGCGGTGGTGCCGCCGTGCCGCTGGCGGTGCTGGTGCCACCGCCCCCGCCGCTGCTACACGCGGTGGCCAGCGTGGCCAGTGCCGCCACCCCTGCGGCGGCAGCTACGAATCGTGCGTTTCGCTTCATATCGGTCCTTCCCGGTCACAACCACACTGATGCGACAGGCAGATGGGACGTGCAAACGCTTACAACGCAACCCGATCTTCACACCGCGCGCCCCTGTGGCGTCAAGGCTCCGAATGTCACGATTTCGTCACGCCACGGCCGCGGGGTGGGCCGCGGCCGCCGCACAGCCGGCCGTCCGGCTCGGGACGGCGTGCGCACCCGTCAGCCGGACGCGGGCCGGGGTCGCGGCGGTGCCGTGGAGGTCCGCAGCACCAGGTCGGCGGGGAAGATGACCTGCTCGGGCGCGGGCTCGCCGGTGATCATGCCGAGCAGCAGCGTCGCGGCCGTGGTGCCCTGGTCCTGCGCCGACTGGGCCAGCGTCGTCAGGCCGACCAGCTCGCCGAGGTCGTGGCCGTCGATGCCGATCACCGACAGGTCGTCCGGCACGGACCGGCCGAGGTCACGTGCCGCCAGGATCGCGCCCATCGCCATCTCGTCCGACGCCGCGAACACCGCGGTGACGTCCGGGTGCTGCCGGAGCAGGGTGCGCGTGGCCTGCCGGGCCGACTCGAAGTCGAAGTCGCCCTGGACGACGAGGCGCTCGTCGGGGGTCAGCCCTGCCGAGCGCAGGGCGCGGCGCCAGCCCTCGAGCCGGTCGGTGCCCGGTGCCCACGCGCTGCGCTCGTCGACATCGCCGGTCACGTGGGCGATCCGGGTATGGCCGAGCCCGATCAGGTGCCGGGTCGCGTCGAACCCGGCGCGCCGGTCGTCCAGCCGGACGGTCAGCTGCCCGGGCGGGCCGGAGCCGACGAAGATCAGCGGCTGGCCCAGCGCGACCAGGTCGTCGACCTCGCTCTGCCCCATCGGCAGGCCGACGACGAGGATCCCATCGACGCGGCGGCGCAGCACCGACGGCTCTACCCGGCGCCGTTCACCACGGGACACCTCGAACCGGTAGAGCAGGGCGTCGAAGTTCGTCTCGCGCAGGGCACGCTCGGCGCCGTCGACGACGTTGGCGAAGTACCACCGGCGCACCCACGGGGTGAGCACGCCGATCGTCCTGGTCCGACCGGAGGCGAGGGACGACGCCGACGGCGAGGCGACGTAGCCCAGCTCGGACGCGGCCCGGAGCACCCGCTGGCGAGTGTCGTTCGTGACGTTGGGCAGGCCGCGCAGCGCACGGGACACCGTCGCCGTGGAGACACCCGCGGCGCGCGCGACGTCCACGATGCCGTGCTCGACCATGGGCACAGACTGCCCCCTCGGGACGCGCCTGCACCATGCCCCCCGGCGGGTGGACCTGCGCGGCGGTCGAGCTCAGTGCAGCAGGGAACGGAGCACGGCGACCGCGCCGTCGTCCTCGATCGTGCCCGTGACCTCGTCGGCCGCGGCGCGGACCCGCTCGGCGGCATGGCCCATCGCCACGCCCCGGGCCGCCCAGGTGAGCATCTCGATGTCGTTCTGACCGTCGCCGACGGCCACCGTGGCGAACGGCTCGACGCCCAGCCTCTGGCGCAGCTCCTCCAGCGCGGAGGCCTTGGACACCCCGCCCGGCGTCAGGTCGAGCCACGCGCTCCAGCCGACGGCGTACGACACCTCGTGCAGCCCGACGCGGTCGACCAGCTCATGGAACTCGTCGGGCGTCGACCCCGGGCTGCGGATGACGACGCGGCTCGCCGGGGCCGCGCACAGCTCGTCGAACCCGACCACCTCGATCTCCCCGGACAGCTCGCCCGGCGGGAACGGCGCCGTCACGAGGTACCCGACGCCGAGGTTCTCCACCGCGTACAGCGCGCCCGGGAGCTCGTCGACGAGCACCCGCAGCGCCGGACCGGGGTCGAAGGTGACCACCTTGACCAGCTCGTAGCCGGCCGGCTCCTCGGGGTCGAGCCGGGCGACCACCGCCCCGTTGGAGCAGACCAGCCAGCCGGACGTCAGGCCGATCGCCTCGGCGCCGGTGCGGGCGGCGTGCAGCGAGCGCCCGGTGGCCAGCACCACGTGGATCCCCGCCGCGATGACGTCCACAACCGCACCGCGCAGCGCGTCGGAGACCACCCCGTCGTAGGACATAGCGGTCCCGTCCACATCGAGCGCCAGCAGCCGCGCCCTGCTCATCCCGGTACGCCCCCCTCCGCGAACGCGGCAGCTCGTGTCGAACGCGGCAGGCAGGACTGCCGTACTCGACGTGAACTGCCGCGTTCGGCGAGGAGGGTCATGGGGTGAGGAGCTCCAGGCCGCCGAGGTAGGGGCGCAGACCTGCCGGGACGCGGACCGAGCCGTCGGCCTGCTGGTGGTTCTCCAGGATGGCGACGATCCAGCGGGTGGTGGCCAGCGTGCCGTTGAGGGTGGCCGCGGTGCGGACCTCCCCGGCGGAGGTGCGCTCGCGGATGCCGAGCCGGCGGGCCTGGAACGTCGTGCAGTTGGAGGTCGAGGTCAGCTCGAGCCAGCGGCCCTGGCTGGGCAGCCACGCCTCGCAGTCGTACTTGCGCGCGGCCGACGAGCCCAGGTCGCCGGCTGCGACGTCGATCACCCGGTAGGGCAGGTCGACCAGCGCCAGCATCTCCTTCTCGAAGCCGAGGATGCGGCGGTGCTCGTCGGCCGCGTCCTCGGCCGTGGTGTAGCTGAACGCCTCGACCTTGTGGAACTGGTGCACCCGGATGATGCCGCGGGTGTCCTTGCCGTAGGAGCCAGCCTCGCGCCGGTAGCAGGCGCTCCACCCGGCGTACCGCATCGGACCGGCTGACACGTCGACGATCTCGCCGCTGTGGAACCCCGCGAGCGCCACCTCGGAGGTCCCGACCAGGTACAGGTCGTCGGCCTCGAGCCGGTAGATCTCGTCGGCGTGCGCGCCGAGGAACCCGGTGCCGGCCATGATCTCCGGCTTGACCAGCGTCGGGGTGATCACCGGGGTGAACCCGTGGGCCATCGCGCGGTCGAGCGCGGCGGTCAGCAGTGCCAGCTCGAGGCGGGCGCCGATGCCGGTGAGGTAGTAGAACCGCGCGCCGGACACCTTGGCGCCGCGCTCGGTGTCGATCGCGTGCAGCAGCTCACCGATCTCCAGGTGGTCCTTGACCCGGAACTCCGGGCCGTACTCGGCGGCGAAGTCGCGCGGTGCACCGACGTGCTCGAGCACCACGTAGTCGTCCTCACCACCGGCCGGCACGCCCGGCTCGACGACGTTGCCCATCCGCCGGGCCAGCTCGTCGGCGGTGCGCTCCGCCTCGCCCGCCTCGGCCTCCAGGGCCTTGACCTCGTCGGCCAGCGCGCGGGCCTTGACCAGCAGGTGCGCCCTGGTGTCCCCGGTCGCCGCGGCGACCTCCTTGCCCAGGCTCTTCTGTGCGGCGCGGGCCTGCTCGAACCCGGTGAGGGCGCTGCGCCGGCGGGCGTCCGCGTCAAGGATCGCGTCGACCAGGTGCGGGTCGTCCCCGCGGGCGGTCTGGGAGGCACGCACGACGTCGGGGTCGGAGCGCAGCAGACGCAGGTCGATCACGGGTTCGAGCCTATCCACCCGCAGATGGACGCGCGGACCCGCACCCCGCCCCGTAGATTGCCCGCCATGACGTGGCAGGAGGTGGTGGCGGTGGCCGCCATCGTCCTCGCCGCCGCAGGGCTCGGCCTCGGCATCTGGCTCGCCCGTCGCCAGGCCCAGCTGCGTGCCCGGCTCGGCATCGGTGCCACGGGGTCGTCGTCCGACTCGTCCGACGACCCGTCCGACGAGCGCCCGGCCGGACCTCGCCCGCTGGTCGCCGTCATCGCCAACCCGACCAAGCCGGGCGCTGCGGAGCTGCGGGACGAGGTGATCGAGACCATCACCGGCCGCGGCTGGCCGGAGCCGCTGTGGCTCGAGACGACACCCGAGGACTCGGGCACCGGCCAGGCGCGCTCCGCGCTCGAGGCGGGGGCGCAACTCGTCGTCGCCGTCGGCGGGGACGGCACCGTGCGCGCGGTCGCCGAGGCGCTGGCCCACACGGGCGTCCCGATGGGGCTGCTGCCGCAGGGCACCGGCAACCTGCTCGCCCGCAACCTCGACCTGCCGCTGGGCAACGCCCGGAACGCCCTGGTCATCGCCCTGGACGGGATGGACCGGACGATCGACGTCGGACGGCTGCATGTGGACCGCTGGGCCGACGGCGGTGCCGCCCCCGGGGTGGCCGACGACCACCTGTTCCTGGTGATCAGCGGCGTGGGCGTCGACGCGGCGATGGTCGCGGACACCGACGAGCAGCTCAAGGCCCGGGTCGGCTGGATCGCCTACTTCGTGGCGGCCGTGCGCCACCTGCACGGACGGCGGCTGCACGTGAAGATCAAGGTCGACGATCGCGAGTGGACCGAGGTGCGCGGCCGCAGCCTGCTCGTCGGGAACGTCGGTCGGCTGCCCGGCGGGATCACCTTGCTGCCGGACGCCAAGATCGACGACGGCTGGCTCGATCTCGCGGCACTCGACGCCCGGGGTGGCGTCGCCGGCTGGGCACAGCTGTTCGGCGAGGTGATGCTGCAGCGGATCGGCGTGCGCAACGACCTGCCGGCGAAGATCGGACGGATCGACCACGTGCGCGCCCGGCAGGTGACGGTGCAGATCGTCGGCGACGAGCAGATGCAGGTCGACGGCGAGTCCGTCGGACGGGTCCGGGAGATGTCGGCCCGGGTCGACCCCGGCGCCCTCGTCGTCCGGGTCTCCCCACCGAAGCCCTGACCGAGCCGCGCCCGAGCCCCGGCCGCCGGCCTGCCGGCTGCCCGCCTGCACGCCCGCCTGCACGCCCGCCTGCCTGCACGCCCGCCCACCTTCCGCCGGCCGCGACCATTCGCTGCCTCGACCGGGTGCCCAGTGGCCGACGCAGCGGTTGCGTGCGCTCATCGGTGCTGAGCCGCGAGCAGGCGCTGGCTCGTCGGGCCACCCCGACGCCGACCCAGCGGTTCGGTGCGGACAGGTCCGGGCTCCCGGCCGGGGCGCGGCTCGCGGTGCCAGAACCGGTTGGTGGGCTCCGACCGGCGAGTTCGGTTGGTGGGCTCCGACCGGCGGGTTCGGTTGGTGGGTTCGGTCGGTGGGCTCCGGCCGGCGGGGTTCGGTTGGTGGGCTCCGGCCGGCGGGGTTCGGTTGGTGGGCTCCGGCCGGCGGGGTTCGGTTGGTGGGCTCCGGCCGGCGGGGTTCGGTCGGTTCGGTCAGGTGGCCTGGCCGGCGCGGATGGCCTGGAGCCAGGTCCGGGCGCCGACGAAGTCGGCGTCCGACGTGCCGACGTGCACGGTCGGGGCGACGGCGTCCGCCCGCGGGTAGGAGCCGAGGAACCGCACGTACGGGCAGCGACGGTGCAGCCCCATCACCGCCTCACCGACCCGCTCGTCGCGGATGTGCCCCTCGACGTCGAGGGAGAACGAGTACCGGCCCATCTCGTCGCCGATCGGCCGCGACTCGATCCGGGAGAGGTTCACGCCGCGCACCGAGAACTGCTCGAGCATCGCCATCAGCGCCCCGGACTCGTTGTCCGGCAGGTGCACGACGAGCGTCGTCTTGTCCGTGCCGGTCGGCGCCGGCACCTGCCCGGGATGCCCGACGAGGACGAACCGGGTCTGCGCCGACGGGTTGTCCGAGACCTCGTCGGCCAGCGCCGACAGGCCGTAGCGGCTCACCGCGGCCGGCGGCACCAGGGCGGCGTCGAAGGCGGGGGCGGGCAGCGACCGGTCGGCCGACCACTGAGCGAGCAGCGCGGCCGGGGCCGTGTTGCTCGTCGCCGGCACGTGGACGGCGTCCGGCAGGTGGCCGGCCAGCCACCGCCGGCACTGCACCCACGCGTGCGGGTGCGCTCCGACCCGACGGACGTCGGCCAGGGCCACCCCAGGGGCCGCCACGAGCGTGAACTGCACCGGCACCAGCATCTCCCGAAGGATGACCAGCGGCTCCCCCGCGGCCAGCGCGTCGAGCGTCGCGGTCACGCCGCCCTCTGCGGTGCTCTCGATGGCGACGACGGCGTGGTCGGCCTGCCCAGAGCGGACCGCGGCGATCGCCGAGCCGACGTCGGTCTGCGGCAGCAGCACCGCCTCGTCGAGCGCGACCACCTGGAGCAGGGCCTCCTCGGTGAACGTGCCGGCGGGTCCGAGGTAGGCGTAGCGCAGACGGGCGCTCATGCGTCCTCCAGGGTCGGGCCGGGTCCGTGGGTCTGTCGGCAGGGTAGTGGCGGCGGGTGGGCGGGCGGTGCCGTGCGCTCAGCGGGAGCGTGGCGGGCGCGTGGCCAGGTAGTCGCGCACCGCGTCGGTGGCCGCGCGAGCGCGCCGGGCGTTGATCGCCAGCTCGACGTCGCGCGCGCCACCGATGCGCTGGGCCTGGTTGCGCAGCGCGCTGCCGCCGGGGTGGTGGCGCAGCTCGCACGGGACCTCCAGCACGCGGAAGCCCGCCCGCAGCAGGTCGATCGTCATCGCCGGCTCGACCCCCGCGCCGTGGGCGAGCGGGGTGGCGGCCTCGAAGGCGGCCCGGGTCAGGCAGCGCAGCGGGGACAGCGGCGCACTGGGCGTCCATCCAGTGAGCTGGGCGATCGCGTGGCGTGCCGAGCCGACGAGCACCCCGCGGCCGGTCGGCATGGGCGGCAGCAGGGCGACGGTCATGTCGGCCTCCCCCGCGATCACCGGTGCCACCAGGGGTGCCACGTAGACAGCGGCCTCGGCGAGGTCCGCGGCGAGCAGCAACAACGACCGCGGCGGGCGTCCGGGCACGTCCCGCATCGCGACGACCGCGGCGCCGGTCTCGAAGGCGGCGGCCCGGCCCCGGTTGTGCGAGTGCCGCACGACGACCGCACCGGCCTCCCGGGCGACGTCCTGGGTGTTGTCCTCCGAGCCGTCGTCGACGACGAGCACGAGGTCGACACCGGGGATGGCACGCACGGCCCGGATGGTCGCGGCGATCCGCCGGGACTCGTCCTTCGCCGGGATCAGGGCCGCGACGCGCGGGCGGTCACGGGGGGTGCGGATCCGAGCCGGCGCGACGGTCGGGGCGTCGTCGACCGGGCGTCCCGCGACGGCGTCAGCGGCGGGGTCGGCGACCTCGTCGGGCATGCTCGGTGCACCGTCGCCGGGCGCGCGCGAAGCCGGTCCGGTACCGGCAGCGCGGGAGGATCGCGGCACGGCACCACACTATCGATGCAGGTCGCGCGCGCGCCTGTCCGGTCTCCGGACCGGGTCGCCCACCCGGCTTCGGTGCCGGCGCGACCCGTCCTCGGTGCAGGGGCCGCCTCGTCGGCGTCAGCGCAGGGTCACCTGGCGGGCGACCAGGCCCGCGCGGGCACGCCGCGCACCGGCGTCGAGCGGCTCGTCGTCCGCCACCGCAGCGGCGAACCGGGGAGCGAAGTCGGCCAGCTCGCCGTCCACCTCGTCGGCCTCGGTGCCCCGGGCCAGCTCCCACACCGGCACGACGAGCCCGCAGGCGCGGAAGTACCCGACGAACTTGGCGCCGCCGAAAGCCGACTCGCGCCGGGCGTGCAGGCGGGACAGCCCGTCCAGCACCACCTGCTCGTCCAAGGGCTGCACCCACCGGACGAACTCGCGCCCGCCCATCCTGGTCCAGAAGGCCGAGCCGACCGACGACAGCTTGACGGTGGGGATGATCGAGGCGTCGGCCTCCTCGAGCGCGGACTTGACCTCGGCCGTCTGCTCGGTGGACTCGTCCAGCCAGTAGTCGAAGCTGGTCCGCATCTCGACCTCGAACGGCACCGAGAGGTCGAGGACGTCCTGGAGGCGCGGACCCGGGGTGGGCAGACCCAGGACCTGCACGGGGGTGCCGGGCTCGAGCGTGAGCGCCTCGAGCAGCACGCTGGCCAGGTCACGGCTCGCGTCGCCGGTGCTGCTGCGGGTCTGCAGCGCGATGAGCACGGTCCCGTCCAGGCGGTGCAGCGCCGGCCAGGCCTCCGGCAGCGCGGTGGTGACCAGGACGTCGTGCGCCCCGTGCTCCGCTGTGGTCCGCACCGTGGCGGTGGCGGCGGGGACGAGCTCGCGCAGGGCGACCCAGTCGGTCTCCCCGGGCAGGCCCTCGAACGGACGCGGGACGTAGGTGGTGCTCGGTGCGGCCATGGCGTGCACCCTACCGAGCGCACCTGCCCGGCTCCCCTCCGGGTGCCGGGGCGCGGGCCGCTCCGGGGGTGGGCGGGGGACCGGCGGGTGGGGGAGGATCGGGTCATGCATCCGCGCGCCGGAACCCCCGCCCTGCCCGAGGACCTCATCGACGTCGACGCCCTGGTCGGCGCCTACTACGACCGGGTGCCGGACCCGGGCGACCCGCTCCAGCAGGTGGTCTTCGGGACCAGCGGCCACCGCGGCTCGGCGCTCGACACCGCGTTCAACGAGGCGCACATCGTCGCCATCACCGCAGCGATCGTCGAGTACCGGCGCGGTCAGGGCACGGACGGGCCGCTGTTCATCGGCCGGGACACCCACGGGCTGTCGCAGCCGGCATGGGCGTCGGCGCTGGAGGTGCTCGCCGCCGCCGGGGTGGACGTCCGGGTCGACGCTCGTGACTCCTGGACCCCGACGCCCGCCGTGTCGCACGCGATCCTCACCCACAACGGTGCCGGCACCTCGCAGGGCGTGCGCGTCGCCGGCCCCGGGGTGGCCGACGGCATCGTCGTCACGCCGAGCCACAACCCGCCGCGCGACGGCGGGTTCAAGTACAACCCGCCGCACGGCGGACCGGCCGACACCGACGCGACCTCCTGGATCGCCCGCCGGGCGAACGAGCTGCTCGCCGGCGGCTGGCGCCAGGTCCCGCGGGTCACCCTGGAGCAGGCGCTGGCGGCGGGCACGACCTACCGGCACGACTACATGTCCGCGTACGTGGCCGACCTCGAGCACGTCGTGGATGTCGAGGCGATCCGTGCCGCCGGCGTGCGGATCGGCGCCGACCCGCTGGGTGGGGCCTCGGTGGAGTACTGGGGCGAGATCGCCGAGCACTACGACCTCGACCTCACCGTGGTCAACCCGACCGTCGACCCGCGCTGGGCGTTCATGACGCTCGACTGGGACGGCAAGATCCGGATGGACTGCTCGTCGCCGTACGCGATGGCCTCCCTGGTGGCGCGCATGACGAGCGGCGGGCCGGGGGCGGCGGCGCCGTTCGACATCGCGACCGGCAACGACGCCGACTCCGACCGGCACGGGATCGTCACGCCCGACGGCGGGCTGATGAACCCGAACCACTACCTCGCGGTCGCGATCCACTACCTGTACGGCGGGGCGCGCCCGGGCTGGCGGCCGGACACGGCGATCGGCAAGACGCTGGTCTCGTCGTCCCTCATCGACCGGGTGGCCACCCTGCTCGACCGGAGACTGCTCGAGGTGCCGGTCGGGTTCAAGTGGTTCGTGCCGGGCCTGGTCGACGGGTCCGTCGGGTTCGGTGGCGAGGAGTCGGCGGGCGCGTCCTTCCTGCGCACCGACGGCTCGGTGTGGACCACCGACAAGGACGGCATCATCGCCGCGCTGCTCGCCTCCGAGATCCTCGCCACGACCGGCCGCACGCCGTCGCAGATCCACGCGGACCTCGTCGGGACGCTCGGTGCGTCCTGGTACGCCCGGGTGGACGCGGCCGCCACCCGCGAGGAGAAGGCCACCCTGGCGGCGCTGTCCCCCGCGCAGGTCACCGCCACCACCCTGGCCGGCCAGGAGATCACCGCCCGGCTCACCGAGGCGCCCGGCAACGGCGCCAAGATCGGCGGGCTCAAGGTGACGACCAAGGACGCGTGGTTCGCGGCCCGGCCGTCCGGCACCGAGGACGTGTACAAGATCTACGCCGAGTCGTTCGTCTCCGCCGAGCACCTGGCGCAGGTGCAGGACGAGGCGAAGCAGGTGGTCTCGGCCGCGCTGCACGCCTGAGCCGCGGCGCGCGGGGCCTGCTGGGTCGGCAGCGGGCCCGTCACCCGGCCGGGCCCGGCCGGTCGGCGGCCTACGGCTGCGGGTCCAGCGCGTCGTAGTGCCAGAACCCGCGCTGCCGCCGCGCGACGAGCCAGAGCAGCACCACGCACAGGGCACCGCCCGCCGTCGCAGCCCAGGCCTCGCCGAGCCGCGACGACAGCGTGCCGATCCACAGGTCGCCCAGCCGGGGGCCGCCGACGACCACCACGGTGAACACGCCCTGCAGCCGGCCGCGCATCTGGTCGGGCGCCGCGGTCTGCAGGATCGTCTGCCGGAACACGGCGCTCACCGAGTCCGAGGCACCCGCGACCGCCAGCACGACGAGCGCGACGAGCAGCGCCGGCCACAGCACGTGCGACGGTCGGGTCCGGCCGGCCACGACCAGGACCAGGCCGAAGACGAGGACCGCCAGCCCCCAGCCGGTGATCGCCCAGACGATCACCTGGCCCTGCCACCGCACGCGGGTCAGTCCGCCGGAGAACACCGACGCGACGATCCCGCCGACCGCGATCGCCGCGGTCAGCACGCCGGTCGTCGTCGCGCCGCCGCCGAGGAACAGCACGCCCACCGCGGGGAAGATGACCCGGGGCAGCGCCATCGTCATCGCGATGAGGTCGACGACGAAGGTGGTCCGCACGTTCGGCCGGGTCCCGAGATAGCGCAGGCCGACCAGCACCGAGCGCAGCCCGGCGCTGGTGGTCACCGAGCCCTCCGGCGGGATGCGCGGCAGCCGCCAGAGCGCGGCCAGCGCGAACCCGAACAGGGCCGCGTCCAGGCCGTACGCCGCCGAGTAGCCGACCGTCGCGACCAGCACCGCACCGATCAGCGGCCCGCCGGTCAGGGCGACGTTGAACGCGAGGGTCTGCAACGCGTTCGCGGCCGGCATCAGCAGCGGCGGCAGCAGGCGCGGGTAGATCGCCGAACGGGCCGGGGAGTTGACCGCTCCCGCGCCGGACTGGATCGCGACGAGCAGGAACAGCAGCCACACGTTGCGGTTGGCGGCGAGCGCCTGGGCGAGCAGCCCGAGCGTGGCACCCCAGCTGACGACGGAGGCGACCAGGGCCACCGTGCGCCGGTCGTGGTGGTCGACGATCGACCCGCCGTACAACCCGAACACGACGAGTGGTACCAGCGCGAAGATGCCGAGCACCCCGACCGAGAACGTGGACCGGGTGATCCCGTACACCTGCAGGCCGACCGCCACGACGGTGAGCTGGCCGCCGAGGTTGGCCACCGCGAGCCCGGACCACAGCCGCCGGAACGCCGGGCTGACGCGCAGCGGGGTGGTGTCCAGGAGCAGCGACGGCACCCCGGGAGCCTAAGGCGCACCGAGCGCCCGGCCGGTACGCGGCCCTCGACGTCGTGCGGGCGCGGCCCGGATGCGCGCCGGATGGCAGGGTAGGGGCATGGGCGTGGAGCACCTGGTGGTGATGGGGGTGTCCGGCAGCGGCAAGTCGACCGTCGGCATCGAGCTGGCGGCGCGGCTGGGCCGGCCGTTCCTCGAGGGCGACGCCTTCCACCCCGCGGCGAACGTCGCGAAGATGACCGCCGGCCTCCCGCTCACCGACGACGACCGGTGGCCCTGGCTGGACGCGATCTGCGCCGCACTGGGCGAGCAGGCCGCGGCGGGCCGGTCCACCGTGGTCGCCTGCTCCGCGCTGCGCCGGGCCTACCGTGATCGGCTGCGCCGCGCGCCGGGCCGGGTCCGCTTCGTCTACCTGGACGTGCCGCCCGACGAGCTGGCCCGCCGGCTCGCCGCTCGCGCCGGGCACTTCATGCCGCCGGCACTGCTCGGCTCGCAGCTCGCGACCCTCGAGCCGCTGGCCGACGACGAGGACGGCTTCTCCGTCACCGCGTCCGACGACCCCACGGCGCTGGTCGACGAGGTCGTCCGCCGCCTCGGTCCCGCCGCAGGACGCCCCTGACCTGAGGACCCGCCCCGGCCACGCCTCGACGGGCCGAGGTCCACGGTCCGGCGAGCGCCGATGTTCGGGCGTGCGAATCCGCTCCCCGGGCGTGAACTGGGTAAACGCGTCTGTCACGATGGTCGGCGATGTCCACCGAGGAGAGCCCCGCCGGTCCGGCCGCCGGCCCGCCGGCCCGTCCGCACCCGACCGCCCGGCAGGTCCGCCGCTGGCGGCGCTACCTGGCCGACGAGCGCGCCGAGGCCGCCACCTACCGCGACCTGGCCTCGCGTCGCACCGGCGAGGAGCGCGACATCCTGCTCGCCCTGGCCGAGGCCGAGCGACGGCACGAGGCGCACTGGATCGAGCTGCTCGGCGACCGCGTCGGCAAGCCGCTGCGCGGCGCCTGGCGCAGCCGCGCGCTGGGCTTTCTCGCCCGCCGGTTCGGCTCGGTGTTCACGCTCGCGCTCGCCCAGCGCGGCGAGTCGCGGTCGTCGTACGCGGTGGACCACGATGCGACCCCGCAGATGGCGGCCGACGAGCGGATCCACGAGGAGGTGGTCCGCGGCCTGGCGCGGCGCGGCCGCACCCGCCTGTCCGGCACGTTCCGCGCCGCCGTGTTCGGGGCCAACGACGGCCTGGTGAGCAACCTCGCGCTCATCCTGGGCATCGGCGCGAGCGGGGTGTCCCGCTCGACCGTGCTGCTGTCCGGGCTGGCCGGCCTGCTGGCCGGAGCCCTGTCGATGGGTGCCGGGGAGTACGTGTCGGTCCGCTCGCAGCGCGAGCTGCTCGAGGCGAGCCGACCGGGCGCGCAGGCGAGCAAGGCCCTGCCGGACCTGGACGTGGGCGCGAACGAGCTGGCCCTGGTCTACCGGGCCCGCGGGATGGACGCGGCATCGGCGCAGCGACGCGCGGACACCGTGCTCGGCTCGCTCGAGCGGTACGCGGCGGCGCAGGCCGTGTCCGCCTCGCTGCTGCGGTCCTCGACCCCGCTGCCCAGCGAGTCACCGTCCGTGCCGACGGGATCGGCGGCACCGGTCGTCGACGAGCACGAGGCGATCGGCACCGGGTGGCGGGCCGCGTTCGCCAGCTTCTGCTTCTTCGCGTCCGGGGCCGTGATCCCCGTGCTGCCGTACCTGCTCGGCGCCGGCAGCGGGGTTGCGATGGCGTGGGCTGCCGGGCTCGTCGGGCTGGCGCTGCTGTGCACGGGATCGGTGGTCGGCCTGTTGTCCGGCGCCTCGCCGGTCAGGCGTGCGCTGCGCCAGCTGGCGATCGGCTTCGGCGCCGCCGCCGTCACCTTCCTGCTCGGACTCGCCTTCCAGACCACGGTCGGCTGACCGCTCGCGTCGACCGGAGGCCGCGGTGACGACCGGAGCCGGCGGCGGCGGCGCTCAGCGCCCGGCGTTCGCCCCGGCGACCAGCGCGGCGCCCCAGGCGCGCGCGGCGTCGACCTCGCCGTCGTGCAGCACCGGTCGGGCACCGCGGACGTGGAAGTCCTTCGGGGGCGCGACGAGCCGCCCACCCAGCCGACGCAGCCGATGCGCGATCGCGCGGGCGGCGGACCCCGACAGCGGGCTGTCGAGCTTCGTGCAGAACGCGGCCACCGGCAGTCCCTCGGGCAGCGTCACGAGTGCCAACCACTCGCGCACGCCGGTCCGGGAGATGACCGTCCCGTAGCCGGCCGCGTCCGCGCGGGTCCCGGGCCGGGACATCCCGAAGGCGTGCGTCGGGCCGCCGACGACGAGCAGGGTGACGTCGTCGGGCAGCGCCGGGACGGTGCCGCCGACCAGCTCGCTCACCTCGACGGCACGTGCCGGCCCGCCCGACTCGCAGCCGGCAGCGATCGACCGGGCGACGTCGCGCGTGCAGCCGTACATCGTCTCGTAGACCACCAGCGTGGTCATCGCGCCACCGTGCCCACGACGGGTCCGTCCGGCTCGGACCGATCGGGCGACAGGCCGGTCACGCCCAGTCCTCCGGGCCTGCCGTCACCGGTGCGCCGGTGCGGGCCGACTCCTCGATCGCCAGGCCGACCAGGTGGTCGTGCGCGCCCTCGGCGAGCGGGTAGGGCTCCGGCCCCTCCCCCCGCACCCAGGCGGCGGACCGCACCAGCAGGGTGGCGACCGCGATGTCGTCGTCGGCCAGCCGGGCGCCCTCGAACGGGTTGCGCCACAGCACGTGCCCGTCGAGCGAGATGTGCTGCGTGTCCCAGCCGTCGAGCTGCTGCTCGATGCCGGTCTGCCTGCGCTCCATGGTCGCCGTGAGCACCGTCTGCGCGTCCACCCAGCGGGTCACCGCGCTGTCGACGATCTCGCCGTGCGTGCCGCGCACGACGATCCGGTTGGTCCGCAGCGGGTTGTGCCACTGGTTGTCGGTGAAGTCGTACAGCGCGCTCCGGCCGGCACCGAAGTCGAGCGTGGCGAGGATCGTCGACCGCTCGCGGGGCTCGGTCCGGCCGTTCCAGCCGTCCCGGGTCATCGGGTCGACGAGGGGGGCGGCGAACTGCGCGGAGCGCACGACGACCGGCCCGCGCCCCACCCCGAGGAGCTGCCGGATGAGACCCACCGCGTGGTACAGGTGAGTCGACGAGATCTGTACGCTCGTCGGCTCGCCGATGAGCCCGGCCTGCACGACCGCGATCCGCGCCTGGTGGGCGGGCATGCACGGGCTGTGCTCGGCCACCTGGACCAGGCCGGACGCGCCCACGGCCGCCCACAGCGCGCGCAGCCCCTCGGCGTCCGGGGCCGGTGGTGTCTCGGCGAGCACCGGCAGACCCAGGCCGACGAGCTCGACGACGGCCGCCGGCGTCACCGGCCACGGGGTCGCGGTGACCACGAGCTCCGGGCTCAGCGCCGGCAGGTCGGCGATCGCCCGTACCGTCGGCACGCCCCACTGCCGCTCCACCCAGGCGCCTCGCTCGGGGTCCCGCGACACCACGCCGACGCAGGCGAACCGCTCGGGCAGCAGCCGCGCCGTCCGGACGAAGAACTCGGCCCGCCACCCGGACCCCACGACGGCGAAACGGAACGGCGACATCCGACCTCCTGCGCACGGCCGGCCCTGCCTCGGGCCGGTGCCGATCGGCAGGCTAGCCCTTCTCGGCAGGCTAGCCCTTCGCCGCGTCGGGAGCTCCGGCGGCAGCCGGTCGCCTCCCCGGGACCCGGGACGCCCGGGGAACCCACAGGTTCGTCGCGTACCGTACGCGGGTCGGCCCCCGCGCCGACGGACGCCCCAAAAACCCCCGGAGGACAGCGTGCGCCGATCGACGACCGTGCGCGGCGGCATCGCCGCCGCCGTGATCCTGGTGATCGGACTGAGTGGCCTTGCCGCGTGCTCGGGCGGTGGCACCACCCCGCCGGTGCCGTCCGGCAGCGGCACGGCCAGCGCGGCGCCGTCCGCGGCACCGACCGTCAACGCCGCAGCCGACACCGCCGCGCTGGCCGCGATCAAGGTCACCGGCGCCGCGGGCGCCAAGCCGGCCATCGTGCTGCCGTCCAAGCCGTTCAGCGTCACCTCGCAGGTGGCCCGCCTCGTCGACCAGGGCACCGGCGGCGCCGTCGCCGACGGGAACCTCGTCAAGCTGGACGTGCTCGAGGTGTCCGGCGTCGACGGCAGCGAGCGGGGCAACACGTGGGACAACGGCTCCCCGATCTTCACCACGGTCAACGCCAGCTCGTTCTTCCCCGAGCTGTACCAGCAGATCGTCACGGCCCATATCGGGACCCGGATCCTGCTCGCCGCGCCGAGCACCGACAGCACCGGCGCGACGATCACCGTCGTCGACCTGCTGGAGGTCGCCAGCACGCAGACGGTCCCGGCCCGCGCCGAGGGCACGGCCGTGACGCCGCCAGCCGGCCTGCCGACCGTCGCACTGGACAGCACGGGCAAGCCGTCGCTGACCCCGGCCACCGGGACCGCGCCGACGAGCCTCGTCGTCCAGCCCCTCATCCAGGGCGCCGGCCCGGCCGTGGCCACCGGCCAGACGGTGGTCGTCAAGTACACCGGCTGGCTCTGGAACGGCACGCAGTTCGACTCCTCGTGGGACGCCGGCACGACGTTCCCGGTGCAGAACATCGGCCAGGCGCAGGTGATCGACGGCTGGAACCAGGGCCTGGTCGGGCAGAAGGTCGGCTCGCAGGTGCTGATGGTCGTCCCGCCGACGCTCGGCTACGGCGCCACCGCGAACGGCTCGATCCCGGCGAACTCGACGCTGGTCTTCGTCATCGACATCCTCGCCGCAGCCTGACCGACGGTCCCTGGTGGGGACGGCGCGCGCCCTGCCGATCCGCGCGCCGTCCACGCCAGGGACCGTCGTCCTGTCGTCATGGGCCCGCTGTGGCTAGCCTGTCCAGACGGAACTCTCCCTAGGAGACGACATGGACCAGGCAACGAAGCCCAGAGTCCGCACCGTGGCGCTGCTCGGCGCCAGCGGTGCCGGCAAGACCACGCTCGCCGAGGCGCTGCTCCATCGCGCCGGCGTGCTGACCCGGCCCGGGAAGGTCGAGGACGGCACCACCGTCTCCGACCACGAGCCCGAGGAGATCGCGCGGCACATCTCGCTGTCCCTCGCCGCCGCGCCCTTCACCTGGGAGGCCGACGACGGCCACACCTACGACATCACGCTGCTCGACGCCCCCGGCTTCCTGGACTTCGCGTCGTCGGTCGACGCGGCGGTCGCCGCAGCCGACCTGGCCCTGATCGTCGTGTCGGCGGTCGAGGGCGTGCAGGCCGGCACCCACCTGGCGTGGTCGGCCGCCGCCGACGTGGGCGTGCCGCGGATGTTCGTCATCACCAAGGAGGACAAGCCCCGCGCCGACTTCCACCGCGTGCTCGACGAGCTGCGCGAGTCGTTCGGCACCGGCCTGGTGCCGCTCGAGCTGCCGCTCGGCGAGGAGTCCGCGTTCGAGGGCGTCGCCGATGTGCTGTCCGAGGAGGGCTACGCCTACGACACGGACGGCCGGCACCACACGCAGCCGGTCCCCCAGCAGCTGGCCGACGAGGAGCACCGGCTGCACGACGAGGTGACCGAGGAGATCGTCTCCCACGACGACGAGCAGCTCGAGGCCTACCTCGGCGGCGACGTGCCCACGATCGCCGAGCTGGAGAAGACCCTCGCGGTCGAGGTGCGCGGCTGCGAGGCGTTCCCCGTGCTCATCGCGTCCGGCCTGACCGGCGTCGGCATCGACCGGCTGGCCGACCTGGTCTGCGAGCTGTCGCCCGTGCCGACCGAGTCCGTCGCCACCGTGTACGTCGGCGACACCGCGGTCGAGGTCGCCCCGGACCCGTCGGGCCCGGTGCTGGTGCACGCCTTCCGAACCGTCGCCGACCCGTTCGTCGGGCAGGTGACCCTGTTCCGCGTCCTGTCCGGGACGATCCACCCCGGCGACAAGCTGACCAACACGACGAGCGGGGCCGAGGAGCGGCTGCCCAGCCTGTTCCGGATGCGGGGCAAGGAGCACCTGCCGGTCGACGCGGTCGCCGCCGGTGAGGTCGCCGCTGCACCGAAGCTCGCCGAGACCCCGTCCGGCTCGCTGCTGGTCGGCAAGGGAGCGCCCGGCGGCACCGCGCTGCGGGCCAAGCCGGGCAAGCCGCGCCAGCCCGTGTACGGGCTGTCGCTCGAGCCGGTCACCCAGTCCGACGACGACCGGCTGTCCGCCGCGCTGTACCGGCTGGTGGCCGAGGACCCGACGCTCCAGGTGGTCCGGATATCCGACAAGACAGTGCTCCGCGGGCTCGGCGACACCCACCTCGCGGTGGCGCTGGAGCGGCTGGCCCGGGTGTTCTCCGTGCACGTGACGACCTCGCCGGTGCCAGTGGGCTACCTCGAGACGATCGCCGGCACGGCCGAGGCTGAGGGCAAGGTCAAGAAGCAGTCCGGCGGGCACGGCCAGTACGCCGTGGTCAACATGAAGGTCTCACCGCTGCCGCACGGGTCCGGGTACGAGTTCGTCGACGCCGTCGTCGGCGGGTCGATCCCGCGCAACTACATGGCCGCCGTGCAGAAGGGCATCGTCGAGGGGATGGCCGCCGGCGGGCCGCACGGCTACCCGATCGTCGACGTGCGGGTCGAGGTGTACGACGGCAAGTCGCACCCGGTCGACTCCTCCGACATGGCGTTCCGCACCGCCGCCGCGATAGGCCTGAAGGAGGCGCTCGTGGCGGCCGGGGCGGTGGTGCTCGAGCCGGTGTCGAGGATCACGGTCACCGTGCCCTCGTCAGCGCAGGGCGACGTCATGGGCGACCTGTCGACCCGGCGCGGTCGGATCGCCGACACCACGTCGCTCGACGACGGCACGGTGCGGATCGCGGCCCTGGTGCCGGAGTCGGAGCTGGCCCGCTACGTGCTCGACCTGCGGTCGCTGTCCGGCGGCCGGGCTGAGCTGACGATGCAGCCGGACCACTTCGACATCCTGCCGTCGCACCTCGTGCCGGCCTGACGGGTCGGTCCGGGGTGACCCGGGCCGGGCCGGCTCTCGTCGGTCGGTCCGGGCTGACCCCGGCCGGGCCGGCCTTGTCAGGACGACGCGACCGCGAGCGCGGCGCCCCACGCGTGCGCCGCGTCCAGCTCGCCGCGCCTCGGACCGTCCGTCATCCCGGCGACGCGGAAGCTCCGCGCCCGGACGACGGGCCGCCCACCGCCGCGGCGCAGCCGCCGAGCGATCGCGCGCGCCGCGCTGCCGGGCACGTTGGGCCGCATGATCGTGGCGAAGGCTGCCACGGGCAGCGGCCGCCCGGCGAGGTCGAGCGCCTCGAGCCACTCCCGGACGCCGACACCTGAGGAGACCACCGTCCCCTCGGCGGTCATCCGGTGCGCCGTGCCGCGCGAGCCCGCCCGGCTCATCCCGAACCAGTGGGTCGGGCCGCCGACGACCAGGAGCGTCACGTCGTCGCCGATCCGTCCGTCGGCGGCGCCGACCTCGACCGTCCGGACCGCGACCCCCGCCCCCTCGAGGCCTGCCGCGACCGCCTCGGCGACCGCCCGAGTGCCACCGAACATCGACTCGTACACCACCAGCGCGCCCATACCGGACAGGGTTCGCCCGGTAGTCGACGGCGGCGCGGGCCCGAGGTCCCCCCGGAGGTGCCCAGACCGGGGCTGCGCGGCCTAGCCTGGAGGGGTGGCCCGGTACGTCGAGGTGCACCCGACCGGCCCGCAGCCGCGCGCCATCTCCCAGGTGGCCGACCTGCTGCGACGCGGGGCTGTGATCGCCTACCCGACCGACTCGATGTACGCGCTCGGCACCCGGATGGAGGACCACGTCGGGGCCGAGCGGATCCGGCGCATCCGGCACCTCGACGAGCGGCACCACATGACGCTGGTCTGCGCCGACTTCGCGCAGCTCGGCCAGCTCGTCATCCTCTCGAACGCCGCGTTCCGAGCGATCAAGGCGGCGACCCCGGGGCCGTACACGTTCATCCTCCCGGCGACGTCCGAGGTGCCGCGGCGGCTGGCGCACCCGAAGCAGCGCTCGGTCGGCGTGCGGATCCCGGACAACGCCGTCGCACAGGCGTTGCTGCGCGAGCTCGGCGAGCCGCTCCTCTCGTCGTCGCTCCTGCTGCCGGGCGCGGACCAGCCGCTCACCGAGGGCTGGCAGATCAAGGAGGCGCTGGACGACGAGCTCGACGCCGTGCTGGACGGCGGCGACTGCGGCACCGAGCCGTCGACGGTCGTCGACTGGACGACCGGTGACCCGGAGATCGTCCGGGTGGGCGCGGGCGACCCGGACCGGTTCTAGCCGCCCGGTAGCGTTGGCCGCGGCACGCTCCTCGGACGCGGTCGTACACCCTGGAACGGGGATGATGTGGCTGGTCCCTTGATTGCCACGAAGTTGTACGTCCCCAAGCTGCGACGCGGTCTGGTGGCACGGCCACGACTCCTGGAGACCGTTCGTCGCAGCGCAGACTCGAGACTGACGCTGCTGTCCGCCCCGGCGGGATTTGGCAAGACGACGCTCCTGGCCGACTGGCTGCACGAGGCGCCAGGCGTGGACCGCTGCGTGGCCTGGCTCTCCCTCGATGCTGCAGACAGCGAGCCCGCGTCCTTCTGGACATACGTCGTGACCGCGCTCCAGGGCGCCGTACCCGGCGTTGGCTCGGGTGCGCTGGAGCTCAGCGGCTCGTCCCCCATGGCATCCGACCTCGCGCTCACCACCTTGCTCAATGACCTGGCCGCAGCACCGAACGAGACGTGGCTAGTCCTCGACGACTACCACCTGGTGGACAACCACGAAATCGGCCTAGGGATGGCCTTCCTGGTGGAGCATCTCCCGCCACACATCCACGTCGTGCTCAGCACCCGCGCCGACCCGGACCTGCCGCTGGCTCGGTGGCGGGCACGTGGGGAGGTGGTCGAGATCCGTGCCGCAGACCTGCGGTTCACGTCCACCGAAGCTGCCGCGTACCTCAACGAGGCGACCGGGTTACGCCTGACCGCCGCGGATGTGGAGGTACTCGAGGAGCGCACCGAGGGGTGGATCGCCGCGCTTCAGCTCGCAGCCCTGTCCATCCAGGGGCGCGAGGACGTCAGCAGCTTCATCGCCCGGTTCGCCGGAACAGACCGATACATCGTCGACTACCTCGTGGAGGAGGTGCTGGCGCATCAGAGCGCACGCGTTCGCGAGTTCTTGCTGCGTTCTTCGGTTCTCGACCGGCTCACGGGTCCGCTCTGTGACGCCGTCGTCGGTCGAGATGATGGCCGCGACCTGCTCATGTCCCTTGAGCGGGCGAACCTCTTCCTCGTACCCCTGGATGATCGGCGAGAGTGGTTCCGCTACCACCACCTGTTCGCCGACGTGCTGCGGGCGCGCATGCTCGCCGAGCAACCGGACCTGGTTCCGCTGCTGCACGAGCGCGCTAGCCGGTGGTTCGAGAGTCACGATCTTGTCCAGGACGCGGTCAGGCACGCACTGGCCACCCTGGACTTCGACCGTGCGGTGCACCTCATGGAGCTTGCCGCGCCGGCGATCCGGCGCGACCGGCAGGACCAGGTGATGCTCGGCTGGCTGAAGATGCTGCCCGACGACTCCGTGCGGCGCAGCCCGGTGCTCAGCGTCTT
Source organism: uncultured Actinomycetota bacterium (assembly GCA_963769855.1). Lineage (GTDB taxonomy): Bacteria > Actinomycetota > Actinomycetes > Actinomycetales > Cellulomonadaceae > Cellulomonas. The sequence continues at coordinate 529,391 of CAVYNN010000006.1, read as the reverse complement.
CTACGGCTACATGCTCATGGTCTCGGGCGACCTCGACGCGGTCGAGCCGTGGTTCGAGGCGGCCGAACGCGCGATGGCTGCGATACCGGAAGGGTCGGCTCCGCCCTGGGCAAGGACCGAGGAGTTGCGCACGTTGCCGGCGACAATCGCCGTCTACCGCGCCTCGCTCGCGCAGGCACGGGGAGATGTGGCGGGCACGGTGGAGCACGCTCGGCGCGCGCTCGCACTGGCCGGCCCCGACGACCATCTCGCGCGCGGCGGTGCGGCCGGGTTCCTCGGCCTCGCCGCGTGGGCCAGCGGGGACGTGTCGAGCGCACTGGACACGTTCACGCAGGCGGTGGCGAGCCTGCACGCGGGAGGCAACCTCGTCGACGAGCTCAGCAGCACCGTGGTGCTCGCTGACATGTGGCTAGCAGCGGGTCGCCCCGGCACGGCGCGCCGACTCTACGAACGCGCACTTCAGGTACCACAGGCGCAGGGCACGCCCGTTCTGCGGGCGACACCTGACCTGTACGTGGGGCTCAGCGAGCTGGACTACGAAGCCGGCGATCTTGAGGCTGCCAAGCGACACCTCGAGACCGCCGCAGCGTTTGATGAGCGCGCGTCCCTGACCGAGAGTCGCTACCGATGGTTCGTGGCGATGGGACGGGTGGCCGGGGCCGAGGGCGACCCAGAGCAGGCCCTGGACTTCCTGGACCAGGCGGAGAAGGTCTATCTGCGTGGTTTCTTCCCGGACGTGCGACCTATCGCAGCGATGAAGGCCCGGGTCCAGATCACGCAGCACCAACTGACCCGGGCTGCTGACTGGGCGCGTGACCGAGGCTTGGCCGCCACGGATGAGGTGAGCTATCTGCGCGAGTTCGACCACCTCACCTTGGTCCGGCTGATCATCGCGCGGCACCGGGAACACCCCGACCCCGACGCGCTCAGTCAGGCGGTGGACATGTTGGCGCGGCTGCGCGAGGCTGCCGAGGCCTCCGGACGGGCCGGGAGTCTCGTCGAGATCCGAATCCTCATCGCTCTGGCACGGGACGCTCGGGGCCAGCGGCAGCAGGCTCTGCAGTCCCTCGGCGAAGCCTGGGCGCAGATGCCAGAGCCGGGTGCCTACGCGCGGCTCTTCCTGGACGAGGGCGACCGCATGGTGGAGCTGCTTCGTGACGCCGCCAAGCGAGGCCCCGCTGGGGCCCACGCGCGTCGCCTGCTCAGCCTCGATGTATCGGGCGACGTCGGCGCCCCCGGCTCTGGTCACCCGGCGTCGTCGTCGGCCGAGCCGTTGAGCGCGCGGGAGCGGCAGGTGCTCAGTCTGCTCGACAGCGAGCTGACCGGTCCGCAGATCGCCCACGAGCTGTTCGTCACGCTCAACACGCTGCGCAGCCACACCAAGCGGATCTTCACCAAGCTCGACGTCACCAGCCGTCGGGCTGCGGTGCACCTCGCACGCGAACGCGGCTTGCTGTAGCCGTTCCGGCGGTGGGGCTCACCACCTGGTTCACATCATGTGGTGATGCCCGGCCGCCACACCGGTTCCTACCTTCAAGTCACCCCGCGGCGCCCGCTGCGGACACTCACAGACCACGGAGCCGGATATGAGCATCACGACCACCACCCTCACCCGCGCGGCCGGTGTCGCCGCCGTCGTCGGGGGCCTGCTGTACATCGGCGTCCAGATCAACCACCCGCACCTGGACATCGCCTTCATCTCCACGACCGAGTGGAAGGTCCGCCAGACGATGAAGCTGTTCTTCGCCGCCCTGTCGCTCGCCGGCATCACGGGCATGTATCTGCGCCAGGTGACGCGGACCGGAGTCCTCGGACTGATCGGGTACCTCGTGCTCGCCTCCGGCTTCCTCCTCATGTTCGCCACCGAAGCGATAGGTGTGATCGTCGTCCCGTCCATCGCCAGCACCTCGTCCGGGTACGTCACTGACGTCCTCGCGGTGGCCGTTCCCGGCGGCCACGCGACCGGCGTCATCGGCCTGATGGAGCAGCTCAGCATCTTCAGCGGCGTCACCTACCTCGCCGGTGGCCTCGTCTTCGGCATCGCGCTCTTCCGTGCCCGCGTCCTCGCCCGGTGGGCCGCCGCGCTCCTCGCCATCGGCGCCGTCGCCACCCTCGCGATCCCGCTGCTGCCGCAGGTCAACTTCAGGCTGTTCGCCATCCCCACCGGCATCGCCCTGGTCGGTCTCGGCTACTCGTTGTGGCGTGAGCAGCGCACCCCGACGGCGCGGCCCGTGCCCGACGCCGTGAACGCAGAGCTTGACCTGGCCGGCGCCAAGTGACCGTCCACCCGGCAGCTCGCCCCACCCGGTCGACCTGGTCGACCGGGTGGGTGCCGTTCGCGCTGGTCGCCCTGGTGCTGGTCCCCGCCGTCGCCGGCTCCCTGCGCCTCCTCGAGCTGTCCGGCGGCCCGCTCCTGCTGCCGCTGAACCCGCGAATGACCGCCTCGCCCGCGCCCGTGTTCGCACACATCACCAGCGCCATCGCGTACGCCACTCTGGGCGCCTTCCAGTTCTCCGCTGCGCTGCGACGCCGTCATCCTGGCTGGCACCGCGCGGCCGGACGGGTTCTGGTCTTCCTGGGTCTGGCCGTGGCGCTCTCGGCGCTGTGGATGACGCTGTCCTACGCGCGTCAGCCTGGTACGGGCGAACTGGCCTTCCTGTTCCGGCTCGCCTTCGGGTCGGGGATGGCCGCCAGCATCATTCTCGGCTTCGCCGCGATCCGCCGTGGTGACGTCGCCCGACACCAGGCGTGGATGACCCGCGCCTATGCGCTCGCCCTCGGCGCCGGCACCCAGACGTTCAGCTTGGGCATCGGACACTCGACATTCGGTACCAGCGCACTGACCACCGATCTGTGCCTGGGTGCGGGGTGGGCCATCAACCTCGCCGTGGCCGAGTACGTCATCCGTCGACGCGGAAACGGCCGAACGATCAGGGCGACCGAGAAGGTCGGGACCGCATGACCCAGTCTCCCCTACGACAGGTGCCCACCGCCTACCGGCTTCGGGTCGCCGGGCACCTCGACCAGCACTGGTCGGCCTGGTTCGGCGACCTTCAGCTGACCCATCACGACGACGGGACAACGGAGCTGACTGGCGTCGTCGCAGACCAGGCGCAGCTGCACGGGCTGCTCACCAAGATCCGAGACCTGGGCATCGCCCTGATCTCCGTGGCCGTCGTCGACCCTCCGCACGGCGTCGACCACCGGCCCGGCTCGTTGGACACCCACGAGGCCGTCCGCGAGAACCGAACTGCTCAGGAGTGAGCCACGCGCGCGGCGGACCCACATATGAGAGACACGCCCTAGCTAGCCGCCATGGCGGTCGCCGTGACCGACCTGCCGCTCGGGTGGAGCCTCACCAGGGCGAGGTGCTCAGCACCGCACGGCCCACGGCGGCGAGCCCGTCCACCCGGCGCAGCCGGGGGTGCCCGGCCAGGTCGGCGGGCATGACGACGGCCGGGTCGACGGCGTAGGTCAGCGCCCCCGACCCCAGGGCGGCGCGCGTGCCGGTCGGGGAGTCCTCGACCGCGGCGCACCGGCGTGGGTCCACCCGCAGCTGGCTCGCCGCCGCGAGGTAGCCGTCCGGAGCCGGCTTGGGCCGGACCGGTCCGTCGCCGGCGATGACCGCGCCGAACACCCCCTCCGGCGCCTGCGCCACGACGCTCTCGACGATCGACGTGTGCGTCGCCGTGACCAGCGCGCACGGCACGCCGACCCGACGCAGCGTGGCGAGCAGCCCGAGCGCCCCGGGTCGCCACGGCAGGCCGCGGCGCAGCACGGCCGCGACACCGGCGTGCAGCTGCTCGGCCACCTCGTCGGACGGCAGCGGGACGCCCCGGCGTGCGATCTCGGCGGTCAGGGCGGGCACGGACCAGCCGAGCACCGCCTCGTCGTCGTCGGGCCGCCACACCCCGCCGTGCGAGCGGACCAGCGAGCCGACCACACCTGCCCAGACGGTCTCGGTATCCAGCAGGGTGCCGTCCATGTCGAACAGGACCGCGTCCGGGTGCGGGTCGTCGGACGCCGGGCCGTCCCACGGCTCCAGGCCGTGCAGCGCCGGTCCGGGTCGCCTCAGCAGGTCGGCCACGACCTCACCTCGCCCAGCGCGGGGACATGGGCGTGACAGCCGGCCATCGCGGCCCCCCTCCACTCGGCACCGGCGCCCCCGGCCGGCGCTGCCCATCGTGACGCCAGCCCGGACGAGCGGGAAGCAGCGGGCCGCAGAATTCACCAGGACGTAACGCCCGCACCGGCGCCGTCACACGGCGGAGCGGGCTCGTAACGTCGGGCTTACCGGGGTGCCGATGTCGGTGGCCCGCCGCACCATGGGCTGAGGACCCGCCCCGGGCCCCCGACCGAGGAGTGCACATGACCATCACCATCAGCCCGTACCTGGGCTTCGGCGACAACGCGCACGAGGCCATGGAGTTCTACCGGTCCGTCTTCGGCGGCCAGCTCGACATCACACCGTTCGGTGCCTACGGCACGCCTGCGGAGCCTGCGGACACCGACAAGGTGATGCACTCCCAGCTCGTCACGGCTGCGGGGCCGACCATCTTTGGGAGCGACACCCCGGCCGGCATGGAGCGCCGGGAGGGCTCGGGCGTCTCGCTCGCCCTGTTCGGCGGGCCGGACGACGACGCCACGCTGCGCGGCTACTGGGACATCCTGTCGATGGACGGCACCGTGGGGATGCCGCTGGACACCCAGCCGTGGGGCGACACGTTCGGCCAGTGCGTGGACCGGTTCGGCACGCAGTGGATGGTGAACATCGCCGGAGCGCAGGGCTGAGCGTCCGGCTGGCGGAGGTCCCGGCGGGGCAGCGTCGCGACGGACGTACGCTCCGGGCGTGGCCCACCTCTTCGACCCCCTCACCCTGCGCGGCACCACCTTCCGCAACCGCGTCTGGCTGCCCCCGATGTGCCAGTACTCGGCCCTGGACGGCGTGCCGAACGACTGGCACCTGGTGCACCTGGGCGCCCGGGCGGCCGGTGGGTTCGGGCTGGTCATCGCCGAGGCGACCGCAGTGGTCCCCGAGGGCCGCATCACGCCGCAGGACGTGGGCCTGTGGAACGACGCCCAGGCCGAGGCCTGGCAGCGGATCACGGATGTGGTGCACGCCCGCGGCGCGCGGGTCGGCGTCCAGCTGCAGCACGCCGGGCGCAAGGCGTCGACGTACCGGCCGTTCCACGAGGGGGGCGACGGCTCGGTGCCGGCTACCCAGGGTGGTTGGACGACCGTCGCGCCCTCCGCGGTCCCGTTCCCCGGTCTCCGCGAGCCGGTGGCGCTGTCCGACGACGAGGTGGCCGCCCTGCCCGGCGCATTCGCCGCCGCTGCCACCCGCGCCCTGGCGGCCGGCTTCGACACCGTCGAGCTGCACGCGGCGCACGGGTACCTGCTGCACCAGTTCCTCTCGCCGTTGTCGAACCTGCGCACGGACCGGTGGGGAGGCTCGCCGGAGAACCGCGCTCGGTTGCTCGTCGAGACCACCGACGCCGTGCGGGCGGTGTGGCCCGACGACCGCCCGCTGCTGGTCCGGCTGTCCGCGACCGACTGGACCGAGGGTGGTCTGACCGTGGACGACGTCGCCGTGGTCGCCGCGGTGCTCCGCGACCACGGGGTCGACCTCATCGACGTGTCAACCGGCGGCAACCTGCCGGTGCCGGTCCCGGTGGCTCCCGGCTACCAGGTGACCCACGCCCGGCGGGTGCGCGAGGTGTCCGGGCTGCCGGTGGCCGCCGTCGGCGTCATCACCACGGGCACCCAGGCCGAGCAGATCCTCGCCGAGGGGTCCGCCGACGCCGTCCTGGTGGGCCGCGCCGCCCTGGCCGACCCGTTCTGGCCGCTGCACGCCGCGCACGAGCTGGGCGTGACGCTGCCGACGCTCGCCTTCGCCGGCGTCGACGCGCGCGTGCTGCCCGGCGAGCCGACCGGATGGCCGGTCCAGTACGAGCGCGGCGCCCTGCGCTGACGGTGCGTACCCGGCCGGACCCCGCCGCACCCCGGGGCGGACCTATCCTCTCCTCGACCCCCGGCCGCAGGGCGGCCGTGCGACGACGAAGGACAGGCATGAGCACCGGCATCCTCGTGATGATCGACCGGCCGACGATCGGCCAGAGCGGTCCGGGCGACGCGTTCCGCGTGCTGCCGGCCGACCAGCCGGCGCTGCGCGCCACCGTGCTGGCCGCCACCCGCGGCGACGGGATCTTCGAGACCGCCGCCATCCGTGACGGCCGGGTGCAGGCCGCCGGCGCGCACCTGGACCGGTTCGCCCGCTCGGCCGCGATGCTCGACCTGCCCAGGCCCGACCCCGAGGTGTACACCGCTGCGATCGAGCGCGGCATCGCCCTGCTCGGCGACGCGACCGACGCCGCGGTGAAGTACGTGCTGACCCGCGGTGACGAGGAGGACCGGGCGGTCGGCCCGATCGGCTGGGCGCACGTGCACGTCTCCGAGGACTTCACGGCGGCGCGGCGCGACGGGGTGCGCGTGGTGCTGCTGTCTCGCGGCTACGCCCTCGACGTCACGCAGACCGCTCCGTGGCTGCTCCAGGGGGCGAAGACCCTCTCCTACGCCGTGAACCGGGCGGCGCTGCGCGAGGCTGCGCGGCGACGAGCCGACGACGTCCTGTTCACCACCACCGACGGCTACGTCCTGGAGGGGCCGACGTCCTCGCTCGTCGCCCGGTTCGGGTCCACCCTGGTGACCACCCCGCCCGAGGCGGGTGTGCTGCCGGGCACCACGCAGCAGGGGATGTTCGCCTACGCCGCGGAGGTCGGCCTGGCGACCGAGCTCCGGGACATCCGGGTGGACGAGGTCGCCGCCGCCGACGCGCTGTGGCTGACCAGCTCGGTGCGCCTCGCGGTGCCGGTCACCGCGGTCGACGGCGTGCCCCGCCCGCACGACGACGCGCTGACCGCGGCCGTCAACGCCTTCCTCATCGGCCGCGTCGGCTGACACGCCTTTTCCCCCACCGAGGTCATTGCTTGGGAGAAACGTGAAGGTATCGTTGTGCCCCGCAGGGGGATGACGAGGGAGTGGCTCGTGGACGACGTCGATGTCCCCACGCGGGACGGGACCGGGCAGGCCCGTCGGGGCTGGCCGTGGGTCCTCGCAGCGACCGCGGTCGTCGCCCTGCTCCTGTCCGGTGCGAGCACGCAGCCGAGCCAGGACGGGCAGACGACGAGTGTCGGCGTCGCCACGGTGCGCCCGGTCTACCACGGTCAGTACGTCAGCCCGTCCGACCTCGCCACGCTCCAGGCGCAAGGCCTGGCCACCGCGGAGGTGGTCAACCGTGAGCTCGTCTGCCAGGGTGTCGAGCTGTACTTCGACACGTCCGCCGAGCGCGACGCCTACCTCGCCGACTACGACGCGCGGTTCCCTGTCCAGCCGCCCTACCTGGCCGGCGACCCCTGCTCGCCGTATCGCAGCTCCCCGCACTACGTCGCGGGCGGCTAGGACGGCGTCCGGCACACTGAGCGCGTGACCGACCTGCTGTCCTCCGCACGCCCTGGTGGCGCGTCGGCCGGGCGGCGGGCCGACTGGTCTTGGCTCGCCGACCCGGCCGACGAGCCGACTCCCGCCGACCTCGAGCACGCCGGCCGCCAGGCCGAGCAGCTGCTCGCGGACCACGGCGTGTCCTACGGCGAGGGCCCCGACCGGCGCTGGCGGCTCGACCCGGTCCCGGTGACAGTCGACGAGCGCGAGTGGGCCACCCTGGACAGGGCGCTGCGGCAGCGGGCCGAGCTGCTCGACGCGGTGCTGACCGACCTCTACGGCCGGCGTCGCCTGCTCGTCGGCGGGCTGCTGCCGCCGGCTGCCGTCCTGGCCCACCCGGGCTTCCTGCGCGAGGTGGACGGCCTGCGCCTGCCGGGCGGCCGCGAACTGGTGCTGTCCGCGACGGACCTGGTCCGGTCCCGGGACGGCGCCTGGGTCGCCGTGGCGGACCGGGCACAGGCACCGTCCGGCGCGGGCTACGCGATGGAGAACCGGCGGGTCGTCGCGACCGTGCTGGCCGGGGTCTACCGGCAGGCCTCGATCGCGCGGCTCGGGCCCTTCTTCCACGCCCTGCGGCAGGCCCTGCGAACGGCCGCGCCGGCGGGCACACAGGGCGAGCCGCGCATGGTGCTGCTCACCGCGGGGCCGGACAGCGAGACCGCGTTCGACCACGCCTACCTGGCCGCGATGCTGGGCCTGCCCCTGGTCGAGGGTTCCGACCTCCTCGTGCGGCAGGGACGGCTATGGCTGCGCGGGATCGACGGCCCGGAGGCCGTGGACGTGGTGCTGCGCCGGATGGATGCCGCCTGGTGCGACCCGCTCGAGCTCCGCGCAGACTCCCGGCTCGGCGTGGCGGGCCTGGTCCGCGCCGTGCGCGGAGGGGCGGTGAGCGTGGTCAACCCGCTCGGCGCCTCCGCGCTGGAGAACCCGGCCCTCGTGCCGTACCTGCCCGCGCTGGCCCGGGCGACGCTCGACCAGGACCTGGTCCTGCCGTCCGCGCCGACGTGGTGGTGCGGCGACGACCGCGGCGAGGAGCACGTGCTGGCGCACCTCGACCGGATGCTCGTCCTGCCGGTCGGCGGCGGGGCGGCGGTGGTCGGCAGGGAGCTGTCCGACGAGCAGCGCGGTGCCCTGGCGGCACGGATCGCCGCCACCCCCTGGGACTGGGTGGGCCAGGAGCAGGTCCAGCCGGACGACGAGCCGACCACGGCGGTGCTGCGGACCTTCGCCGTCGCGCACGACGGCGGCTACACCGTGATGGCCGGCGGCCTGGCCACGATCGGCGCGGGCCCGCTGGTCTCGTCCTCGCTCGGCGCCGGGGCCAAGGACGTCTGGGTGATGGCGTCCCCACCGCACCCAGCCGCCGCCGTCGGAGCACCGGAGGAGCCGCCCGAGCAGGTGCGGGCGCGCGGGCCGGCGATCTCGCCCCGCACGGCCGAGAACCTGTTCTGGATGGGCCGGTACGCCGAGCGTGCCGAGGACCAAGTGCGCGTGCTGCGGGCGGTCGCCGACCGCTGGGACGACGACCACGCCCGGCCGGACGGTGCGGGCGGGCGGGCGCTGGCGGTGCTGCTCGAGGTGCTCACCCCGGGGACGTTCCCGGCGGGCGGCGAGGAGCCGCCGGCCGAGGTGATGCCGGCCGCGGCCGCTGCGGTTCCCGCGCTGCGCGAGCTGCTCCTCGACCGACGCCTGCCGGGCAGCGTCGCGCGATCGGTGCTCGCCCTGCATCGCACCGCGGACACCGTCCGCGACCAGCTGTCGAACGACGCGTTCGCCCCGATCGCGAGCATCGAGCGGGCGCTGCGCGACGAGGTGGGCCGGACCCGGGCGGTGCCGACCGGAGCACCGGACCAGGTGGGGGCGCCGACGACGGCCGGCCGTCACCGCCGGCCTGCGGCCCACGCTCGACCGGGTGCTCGAGGGTCTGCTTGCCCTGTCCGGCGTCGCCGCCGAGGGGCTGACCCGGGACGTCGGCTGGCACCTGCTGGACGCGGGCCGACGGGTCGAGCGCGCCCAGCACGTCGTCGACAGCCTCGCCGCGACGCTGCTCGACCGGCGCGCCCCGGAGGTCGACGACCTGGTCCTGGAGTCGGTGCTGCTGATCCACGAGTCGGCGATCACCTACCGGCGACGGCACCCGTCCGGGCCGTCCGTCGCCACGGTGCTCGACCTGCTGGTGCACGACGAGTCCAACCCGCGCTCGGTCGCGTTCCAGCTCGACCGGCTGCGGGTCGACCTGGAGGCCGTCCCGGCCTTGGGACGCGCACCCGACCAGCGCGACCACCTGCTGCGCGACGTGGCGGACCTGGTCCACGAGCTCGACTCGGTGACCGTCGGCGCCGCCCTGTCCGGGGCCCGCCGGGTGCGCCTGGCCGAGTCGCTCGACTCGATGCGCTGGCGCCTGCGCGCCGCCGCCGACGAGATCGAGCGGGTCCACTTCGCGCGGCCCGCCCCGAGCCGGGCCCAGCAGGGCATCTGGGGCAGCGACGTGCGGCCGGACGGCGCCGCATGACGCCGCGGGTGTACGACCTGGTGCACCGCACGACGTACCAGTACGACCAGCCGGTCTCCGAGTCGTACGGGGTGACGGCGCTGACCCCGCGCGACCTTCCCGACCAGCGGCTCCTCGCCAGCAGTCTCGAGGTCGATCCGGCCCCGGCCGACACCGAGACCCACACCGACTACTTCGGCAACACCGCCCGGTACTTCGCGGTGACCACCGGCCACGACCGGCTGGTGGTCACCAGCCGGTCCACGGTCGAGGTCGCCCGCCGCGCACCCGACCTGGCCCGGCTGCCCCGGATCGCCTGGGAGGACGCCGCAGCCGCGATGCGCGCCGGGGACCCGGCCGGCCTGGGCACCGCGCCCGCCGGGATCGTCGGGCTGGCCGAGATGGTGCTGCCGAGCCGGCACGTGCACCCGGGGGACGCGGTCCGCGCGTGGGCCGCACCGACCTTCGGCCCCCGGCGGCCGCTGGTCGACGTCGTCGCCGAGCTGGTGCACCGGGTGCGGCACGAGCTCACCTACCGGTCGGGCGCGACCACGGTGGCGACGACCCAGGCCGAGCTGCTCGACCAGCGTGCCGGCGTCTGCCAGGACTTCGCGCACCTGACGATCGCCGCCCTGCGCGCGCACGGCCTGCCGGCCCGGTACGCCTCCGGCTACCTGGAGACCAGCCCGGCGCCCGGCACACCCAAGCTGCGCGGCGCCGACGCGTCGCACGCCTGGCTGTCCGCCTGGATCCCTGGCGCGGGCTGGCTCGAGATCGACCCGACGAACGACCGGCTGGTGGACGACCGGTACGTCGTGCTCGGCTGGGGCCGTGACTACGACGACGTGCCGCCGCTGCGCGGCGTGATCGTCACCGAGGGCACGACGGCCCGCGCCGCAGGTGGCCGTCGACCTGGTCCCTGCCGGCAGCGTGCCCTTCGTCTAGCGTCCGGCGACGTCCCGGACGAAATCGACGACGACGCCCGGGTAGCCCGCGACGAAGTCGGGAAACCCGAAGCGGTGGTCACCGCCCTCGAGGACGGCCACCGTCAGCAGGGAGGGGTCCACCTCGGCCCGCAGGGCCGCCACGCTGGGGGCGACCGGCGTCACCGGGTCGTCGGCCCCGAGCACGGCGAGCAGCGGCACGCGCAGGGCGCGCAGCGTGGGCAGGGGATCGAAGGCGGCGAGGCGCACGACGAGGTCCCAGTCCGGCTGCGGTGGCAGGGCGTCGCCGAACACGGAGCCCATGAACGCCACCTCGTCGGCGTGGGCCGCTGCCCACGCGAGCAGCTCGCTGTACGACGCGCCGCCCTCCGCGAGCGCGAAGAACGCGTCCGTCGCTGCCTCGACCCGGGCGCGGTCCGGCGCGGGGAGGCCCCGCCGCTCCAGTGCCCGGGCGGTCGCGTATCGCTCCTGGGCGCCCATGGTGACGGCGGGACCGGAGCTGGTGATCGCGAACGACGGCCCGTCCACGGTCTGTCGCGACGCCGCGGCCAGCACCACCCAGCCGCCCTGGCTGTGCCCGAGCACACCGGCCGGCACGCCCGGGACGTGCGCGCGGGCGGCGGCGAAGCCGGCCAGCAGATCGCCGGCCTGCTCGTCGATCCCGGCCTCGAGCCAGCTCCCGCCGGAGCCGCCGACGCCGCGCTTGTCGAAGGACGCCACCGCGATCCCCGCAGCCAGCAGTGCGGTCCGGATCGGCGGGAAGTACGCGTCGTTGTCCCGGTCCGACGGCCCGGAGCCGGGGTGCATGACGACGAGCGCCACCGGCTCGTCGTCGGGCAGCCACAGGCCGCCGGCGAGGTCGATCCCAGCGCTGTGCGCGATCAGGGGCAGCTCCACGCGATCACCCTAGGGGCGTCCGCGCTCAGGCGTGCACGTCGTGCAGGTGGTGCAGCACGTCGTGCAGGGCGTACGTGAGCAGGCTCGCCACCGTGAACACCGACCCGTTGGAGCGGCGCCCGGGACGGTTCCAGGCATCGTCCGGCACGGCGTCGATGGCAGCGGCGAACGTCGCCGCTGCGGCCGACAGCTCGTCCGACACGACCGCGGGGTCCTGCAGGTCGTACCGGTCGGCGACCGCCGTCGCGTCCTGGTCCCAGTCGGCGAAGAGCGGGTCGTCCTGCGTGAGCATCAGAGCGAGCCGCTCGTCGAACAGGCGGAGCACGTCCCGGACGTGGGCGCCGTACTCGAGCGGTGACCAGACGGCCGGCTCCGGACGGCGACGCACGTCCGGCCGGGACAGCGCGGCAGCCCATCGCGGCACCATGGCACGCACCGCGTCGCCCACCGCGCGCGGGTCGACCGGCGCCGGCGTCGTAGCCGCACTCCGGGCAGGGTCGGCCCAGCACCCAGGTCCAGTCCTTGGTGTCCGGCTCGATCGGCACCGGCCCGCCGGTGAGCCCCGAGTCGCTCACAACGTCGTCCCGCGCTGGACCAGCTCGTCGGCCTCCACGGGGAAGCCGCCGCCGTCGACCACCACGCCGCCGGCCAGGCGGAGCACGGCCAGTGTCGCCCGGGCGATCACCGGGGCCACCCGGGCGCGGGCGATGAGGTGCACCCGGGACGGCTGGTCCGTGCTGGGCTCGGCCGGTCCGGGTGGCAGCCAGGTCACCTGGTAGGTCCACGGGCCCTGACCGCCCCAGTGGTGGGCCGCCACCGCGACCGGGACGGCGGTCGCCGGGGACGCTGTCAGGGTCAGCGCGCCGTCGAACTCGAACCGGGAGGTCACCGCATAGGCACCGTCCGCGGCCTGCTCCACCCGGCCGAGGCGGGAGCCGGCGAGCAACGGCCGGACCGCGGCGACCAGGTCGCCCGACGGCAGCACCGTGCCGGTCCACACCGTCAGGTCGACCGCGGCCGCGGGGTCGGGTGCGATCACCTGGGTGCGATCGGCGGAGACGACGGCCCCCCCGCGCCGGCGTGCGGCCGCGGTCATCCAGCCGAGGACGAGCGGGTCGGACACCTGGGGGTCGAGCGCGTAGAGGTCGAGGTCCTCCGGCGGCAGGCCGTGCGCCCGCGCCGCGCGGGTCGGCAGGAACGAGGGGCCGACCAGCCCTGCCCGCGCGGTCAGCCGCAGCCGCCCCGGCCGGGACGATGACGTCGTTCGCTCACCGGGCCGACGGCCGGCCGCGCCGGCAACGGCCGGAGGGTCGCCACCGAGCGGGAGCACCTCCCAGGCAGCCCCGGCGAACCAGGCGACGGCGAGCGCACGCACGTCGGCGCGGGCAGGAAGGGCGAGGATGTGGCAGCCGTCCAGCTCGCTGGGCAGAACTGGGCCGGGCACCGTCCCACGGTACACACGTCACCCGGGTCGGGTCCGCCGGTCCGGAAGCGGTGACCTGACACCGTGTGGAAGCATGTCAGCATGCCCAAGATCATCGGCGGGTCGTTGCGCGAGCACCGTGAGCAGACGCGCCGCAGGCTCTTCGACGCGTTGTCCTCCCTGATGGCCGAGCAGGGCTTCGACACGATCACCCTGGCGGACATCGCTGCGACCGCCGGGGTCGGCCGGACGGCCGTGTACAACCACTTCGCCGACAAGGAGGCGCTGCTCGTCGCCCTCATCGGCGACGAGACGGACCGGTACGCCGCCGCGCTGCAGCACCGGCTCGAGGAGATCGACGACCCGGTCGACCAGCTGCGCCACTACGTGCGGGCCCAGGTCCGCCTGGACCACGACCGTCAGTTCCCCGCCGACCTGCGGACGATGGTGTCCCGGCAGACGCAGGCCCGGCTCCGCGAGCACGTCGCCTCGTTCGAGTCGGTGCTGCGCGCCGTGCTCCGTCGCGGCATCGCCGCCGGTGCGTTCCCCGAGCAGGACCTCGACACCATCGTGCCGCTGGTCAACGCCTGCCTGTCCGCGCACGGCCCGGCCGGGAGCGCCGCGAAGCGCGAGCGGGTGGTGCGCCAGACCGAGCAGTTCGTGCTGCGCGCGGTCGGCGCCGTCGCCGAGTCGGCCTGACCGGGGGTGGCACCTCCCCGGAGGTCCCGGCCGGTGGACCGTCGGCCCGGCCGGGCCTCGGCGGTCCGCGCGGCCCCGCGAGCCCCGGGCGTGACGGTCGAGGTCACCTTCCTGCCCGGGCTGGACGCCGTGGTGGCCGAGGAGATCGGCGAGCTCCTCGCCCCGGACCGTCCGCCGCGGCCGGTGCCCGGCCGGGACGACGCGCTGCGCGTGGACGTCACCGGTCCCCTGAACCAGGTGCTGGACCTGCGGACGGCGGTCGCCGGCTTCGTCGTGCGGCACTTCGACGTGCCCCGGCCCCGCTCGCTGACCAGCGGTGACCACCTCGCACGGATCGTCGAGGCGGTGTACGCCTCGCTGCGGGTCGCCGGCTCCTCGTCGTTCCGGTTCGAGGCGGCCGGCTCGGACTCGGCGGTGTTCGACCGGCTCGGCGGGCTGCTGCACGAGGCGACCGGGCTGGCCTTCGCGCCGGAGGACGGGGAGCTCGTCGTGCGCGTGGTGCGGGTGCACCCCGCCCCGGTCGGCCAGCGACCGGATACCGACCCCGGCTGGGACGTGCTGGTGAGGCTCGGCCCGCGCCCGCTGTCCGCGCGGCGCTGGCGCGAGGTCGACTTCCCCGGCGCCGCCAACGCCACGATCGCCGCCGCGATGAGCCGGCTCGCCGGGGTCCGCCCGGACCAGCGCGTGCTCAACCTCATGTGCGGGTCCGGGACGCTGCTCGTCGAGCGGCTGCTGACCGGTCCCGCCGCCGCCGCCGTCGGCGTGGACCACGACCCCGCGGCGCTCGACGCGGCGCGGACCAACCTGCGCGCCGCCGGCCAGCGGGAGGTCCGGCTGGTCCGGGCCGACGCGACGTCACCGTCCGCCCTGGCCACGGCGCTGCACGACGAGCGGTTCGACCTCGTCCTCGCCGACCCGCCGTGGGGCGCGTTGCACGGCTCGCACGAGAGCGCGCCGGCCGTGCACGCCGGCCTGCTCCGCGCCGCGCACGCCGTGACGGCGCCGCGCGGGCGGCTGGTGGTGCTCAGCCACGAGGTGCGCGTCATGGAGCGGGCCGTCGCCGAGGCCGCCGACCTGTGGACGCCCGCCGCACCGCCGCTGCGGGTGTTCGCCAAGGGGCACCACCCGCGGATCTGGCTGCTCGACCGGGCCTGACCGCGGGTGATTCCCCACGGATCAGCCCCGCGCGCGGCGGCGCTGCGGTTGGATGTCCCGGGCGCCTGCCCCGGACGAGAGGGACGTGATGGACGACGGGACGAGCTGGACACCCGGTGAGCCGCCTGAGCCCGTGCAGCCTGCGCAGCCGACATCGGCGACCTGGAGCACCCCCGCCGCACCCGTCCCGCCCCGCTACGGCGCGACGCCGCCGGCCTACGGCGCGGTCCCACCCGGCTACGGTGCGGTCCCACCCGGCTACGGCTACGGCGCGCTCCCGCCGTACGGTGTCCCGGCGAGCGCGACGAACCCCGGCACGGACGGCTTCGCCATCGCGGCGCTGATCTTCGGCATCCTCGGCGGCTGGCTCGCGTTCGTCTTCGGCGGCATCGCGCTGAGCCGGATCCGCCGGTCCGGTGCCCGGGGCCGGGGCATGGCGATCGCCGGCATGGTGACCGGCGCGGCGATCATCCTGCTCGAGATCGGCGCGGCCGTCGCCATCCCGGTGTTCCTCAACCAGCGGCACGTGGCCCTGCACTCCCAGTGCGCCAACGGCGACATGGCCGCGTGCGACTCGCTGTACACCACCTCGGCCGAGGGGTCCGCCGAGCAGGAGTTCGGCAACACGTGCGGCGGACGCACCCCGGGCGGGTACCTGTGCACGTCGATCGGCAAGGTCACCCATGGCGACGACCCGCACCTCGACACGCTGTGGAACGCCTGCTCCGGCGGCGACGGCGCGGCGTGCGACGAGCTGTCCTGGTCCGCCCAGCCGGGGACGGACTACGCCCAGTTCGGCCAGACCTGCGGTGGTCGCACCGACGGCACCGTCGCCTGCGTCGACGCGATGGACCCGTCCTCCACCACCTGACAGGCGTCCGACGAGCCCACCGGGTCGTGTTGACTAGCGGGCGTGATCGGCTCCCCCGTGCCCAAGGTCCGCGCGTCCGCCCTCGTCGGGCGTGGCTGGCTGAACACCGGTGGGCGCCCGCTGAGCCTGGCGGACCTGCGCGGCAAGGTCGTGGTCCTCGACTTCTGGACGTTCTGCTGCGTCAACTGCCTGCACGTGCTGGACGAGCTGCGCGAGCTCGAGGCGCGGTTCGCCGACGTGCTCGTCGTGGTCGGGGTCCACTCGCCGAAGTTCGTCCATGAGGCCGACCCCGACGCGCTGGCGGCTGCGGTCGAGCGGTACGAGGTGCACCACCCGGTGCTCGACGACCCCACGCTCGTCACCTGGCAGGCGTACACGGCGCGGGCCTGGCCGACGCTCGTCGTCGTCGACCCGGAGGGGTACGTCGTCGCGCACCTGGCCGGCGAGGGGCACGGCCCGGCGCTGGCGGCGCTGGTCGAGGCGCTGGTCGACGAGCACGCGGCCAAGGGCACCCTGCACCGCGGCGACGGACCGTACGTGCCGACCGCGCCCGCGCCGGGCACGCTGCGTTTCCCGGCGAAGGCGCTGGCCCTGCCGGGCGGCACGCTGCTGGTGGCCGACGCCGGGCACCACTCGCTCGCCGAGCTCGCCGCGGACGGCGAGACGTTGCTGCGGCGGATCGGCTCCGGAGAGCGCGGTCGGCTGGACGGGCCGCCCGACGAGGCCCGGTTCGCCGAGCCGAACGGCCTGTGCCTGGTGCCGCCGGAGCTGCGCAGCTGGGTCGACTACGACGTGGTCGTCGCGGACACCGCCAACCACCTGCTGCGCGGCGTGGACCTGGCCACCGGGACGGTGACGACGCTGGCCGGCACCGGCGAGCAGTACGTCGTCGGGGGGCCGGACAACGTGATTCCCTGGCCGGACGACGTGACCGCCTCCGCGGACGACGCGACCTCCGGCCCTGCCCCGGCCGCCGACTGGGTGCCGGCCCCGCGGCGGGTGCGGCTGTCGTCGCCGTGGGACGTCGTCTGGCACCAGCAGTGGGCGGCGTTCGTCGTGGCGATGGCGGGGAGCCACACGCTGTGGGCGTTCGACCCGCTGGACGGGTCGATGCGCCACGTCGCCGGGACGATGAACGAGGGGCTGGTGGACGGCCCGGTCGGCGAGGCGTGGTTCGCGCAGCCGTCCGGCCTGGCCGTGGACGACGAGCACCGGCTGTGGGTCGCCGACTCCGAGACCTCGGCGCTGCGGGTGGTCACCGGCGGACCGACCGACGCGCGCGTCGACACCGTCGTCGGCGCCGGCCTGTTCGATTTCGGCCATCGCGACGGCCCCGCCGCGCAGGCCCGGTTCCAGCACCCGCTCGGCGTTGCGGTCGCCGACGACGGGTCGGTGCTGGTCGCCGACACCTACAACGGGGCGGTCCGGCGCTACGCCGGCCCAACGGCTGGCCGACGAGGCGGAAGCGGGCCAGGCGACGGCGGGCCAGGCGACGGCGGGCCGGGCGAGGGAGGGCAGGGCGAGGTGACGACCCTGGCCGAGGGTCTGGCCGAGCCGAGCGGCCTGGTGGTCACCGGCGACGGGGTGCTCGTCGTCGAGTCGGCCGCCCACCGGATCACACGGCTGGCCTCGTCGTCGTCCGCCGCGGTGGACCACGGCGCCCACCGGACGGCGCGACCCGTCACGGACCTCGCCCCCGGCGACCTCGAGCTCGTCGTGCCGTTCACCCCGGCCCCGGGGCAGAAGACCGATGACCGCTACGGGCCGTCGACCCAGCTGTCGGTCTCGTCCTCCCCGCCGGAGCTGCTGCTGGACGGTGCGGGTGACGGCGTTCCGCTCGCCCGACGGCTGCGGCTCAATCCCGACGTCCGCGAGGGCGTGCTGCACGTGTCCGCCCGGGCCGCCAGCTGCGACGCCGACCCGGCGGTCGACTTCCCGGCCTGCCACCTGGCGCAGCAGGACTGGGGCGTGCCGGTCCGGGTGACGGCCGGCGCCCCCGCGACCCTGACGCTCCCCCTCCTCGGCTGACCCAACCGAGATGGGCACATCCGCTCGAGATGGGCACGTGCGAGTGCCCATCTCGATGGCATGTGCACATCTCGTGGATCGCCCTGGGCAAGGGCCGGGGTCAGGGCCGGGGTGAGGTCGCGCGGGGGCCGGGCTGGGTGGGGCCGTGCGGGGGGTGGGGTCAGGTGGCGCCGAGGACGGCGACGGCGACCAGCGCGGCCAGGGCCGTGCGCACCGCGTCGCCGGTGGCGGCCGTCACCGACGCGCCGACCCGCACCGACCACGGGCCGTAGTCCGCCTCCATCGGGACCGGCTCGACGCCCGGTTCGGCCGGGCTGCCGCCCCGCGCCACCACGGCCGCGGTGTGCCCGTCCGGCCGGCCGGAGACCGACCAGTCACCGCCACCGAGGACGTCCGCCGCCGCGGCGGCCACCGAGCACAGCCGGGCGACGACCCCCGAGGGCGCGGTGCCCAGCGCGGCCGTGCCGCTGACCAGCATCCGCTCGGCCGTGACGGTGGGGTCCGCCTGCGGCGGCAACGACAGCTGGCGCAGCCGGGCCCGGGCCCGCTTGGCGCGGTACTGGGCGGCGTCCGCCCGCCGGAACAGCGCCCGTGCCGGGACGGCCCCCGTGACGGCGGTGGAGGCCACGCCGTAGGAGATCGACGCATCGTGCGGCAAGGGGTACGTCGCGACGACCCGGCTGACCGTCTCGGCCACCACGGCCCGGTGATGGCCGGCGGTGACGATGCAGAACTCGTCACCGCCGATCCGGCCGGCGGTCGATCCCGGCAGCTCCTCGGTGATCCGGCGCAGCACGTCGCCCACGGAGCGCAGCAGGTCGTCGCCGACGTCGTGGCCCAGCTCGTCGTTCACCCGCTTGAGGCCGTCGACGTCGCACATGACGATGCACGTCTCCTGCCCACTGGCCAGCGCCCGTTCGGCCGCGGCGTCGGAGACGCGGCGGTTCACCAGTCCGGTCAGCGGGTCGTCGGCGACCAGGTGGCGCACCTGCGCCTCGAGGTCGACCCGGGCCACCGCACCCGCGACCAGCCCGGCGAGCACCTCCGCCGCGGCGAGCTCGCGCCGGTCGAACGGCGGTCGCCCGGCCCGGCGGGACACCGTGAGCTGGCCCCACACGGCACCGTTGACCACCACCGGCACCCCCAGGCCGGCCGTGCCGCCGAGCTCGTGCAGCGCGGCGACCTCGGCCGGGTCGGACTCGGGGTCGGCGACGTCGGCACGCCACGGCGCGCGCTCACGGATCAACGACCGGAGCGCGGGCCGGTCCTCGGCGCGCACCGAGGTCTGGGCCCACAGCAGGTCGCGCACGTCGCGCGAGGGCGGCGCCGCCGCGAGGACCAGGCAGGTGTCCTGGACGATCCGGCACAGCGCAGCGGTCGACGCAGCGAGCACCTCGAGCGCGCACTCGGCGGCGATCTCCGCGACGTCCTCGACGTCGCGGGCCATCTCCAGCCGGTGGCCGGCGGCGGCGATCTCCAGCACGCCGGCCACGGGCGCGACGAGGGGATCCACCTGGCGTTCCCCCTCCGGGCCCACTCGGATCATCGACACATCATCCCCGACGACGACCGTCCCCGCCGATGGTCCCGACGGGCCATCGGCGAGATCACCCGGCTGAACCAGTCGTCAGCCGAGCAGACGCGGGTAGTCGACGGGCTCGCCGAGCACGTGCTCGGCGAGGAACGCGAACACCGTGCCGTACCAGACTGCCGCGTGCTGCGGGCTGAGCACCCAGTGGTTCTCGTCCGGGAAGTAGAGGAACCGGTGCGGCGTGCGCCCCTCGGCGTCGGCAGCAAGCTGGGAGTGGCTGAGCAGCTCGTACCAGAGCCGCAGGCCCTCGCCGATCGGCACCCGGTAGTCGTGGTCGCCGTGCACGACGAGCATCGGGGTGCGGATGTCCGCCACGTGCAGGTGCGGGGAGTTGTCCAGCGCCATCTGCGGCGTCATCTCCTGGCGCCAGTAGAAGGCCGCATCCGTCGTCCCGCCGAACTGGTCCAGCGCCCACAGCGACGCGTGCGTGACGATCGCCCGGAACCGGTCCGTGTGACCGGCCACCCAGTTCGCCATGTACCCGCCGAACGAGCCGCCCATCGCCCCGGTCCGCGCCGGGTCGATGTCGTCCCTGGTCAGCGTCGCGTCGGTGGCCGCCATCAGGTCGGTGAACGGCGTGCCGCCCCACTGGCCCCAGCCACGCTGGACGTAGTCCTGGCCGTAGCCCAACGACAGCGCCGGGTCGGGCAGCAGCACCGCGTAGCCACGGGCGACGAGCAGCCACGGGCACCAGCGCCACGACCAGTCGTTCCACGAGCCGAGCGGGCCGCCGTGGATCCACAGCAGCAGGGGCGCGCGGTGCTCGGCGGAGGCGTCGGCCGGCAGCGCGAGCCAGGCCCGGACCCGGGTGCCGTCGGCCGCGGTGGTCTCGACCTCCTCCAGCCGGCCGGGCAGCTCCGGCAGGGGCGCCGGGGCGGGCAGGGGCTCGGCGGCGACCGGCGCTGCGGCGGTGAGGTCGATCCGCACCGGGTGCGCCGGGAACAGGTACGACGAGCGCAGCGCGTACGCAGTCCGCCCGTCCGGTGCGACCTGGACGTTGTGGAACGCCGCGTCGTCGCTGGTCAGGCGTGCCACCGTGCCGTCGAGGGCGACCCGGAACACCGGCGCGCGGCCGTCGTCGTCGGCCACCACCAGCAGCCCGTCGGAGCCCGGCAGCCACGTCACCGCGTCCGGCCAGCGGTCCCAACCGACCGTCAACGGCCGCACCTCGCCGCCGGTCAGCGGGACGATCGCCAGGTCGATGCGCGGGGCCCGGTCCGGGGCGGCGACGAACTCGCGGTGGAACACCACCCATCGGCCGTCCGGCGAGATCGACGGGCCGAAGGCGTCGTAGCCCTCGTCGGCCGCCAGCGTGCGCCGCTCCTTCGTGGCGACGTCGATCGCGACCAACGCCGCACGCTGGTCGGCCGCGGCGCGCGGCGTGGTCCAGCCGGTGACCAGCGTGCCACCGTCGGGGCTGAGGGCGGCGTGCTGCTCGTCCAGCGCCCGTCCGGCATCCGGCGTGACGTCGGTCAACGTCACGTGCGCCTCGGCCGTCCCCGCGGCGGCGGCCGTCGTCTCCAGCGTGCCGACGAACCAGTGCGGGGCGTCCGGCCCGAGGTCGTGGTCCCAGTACCGCACGGGGTAGCCGGTGTGCAGGATCGCCGCGACCTTCTTCTCCTTGCGGTCCTTGCGCAGCTTGTCGTCCTGCTCGTCGTCCGCGGCGTGGGGCAGCACCCCGGAGCCCACGACGAGCACCGGTGCGCCCTTCGCCACGCCGAGGTCGCCGAGCCCCGCCGTGCGGTGCGCGACGACCCGGGCCTCACCGCCGCCGGCCGGAAGCAGCCACAGGTCAGGAGCCTCGTCGTCCCCGTCCTTGGCCTCCGGGTCCGGGCGGCCGGAGGTGAACAGGAGGTCCCCGTCCGGGGTGAAGGCCGCACCCGACTCGCCCTTGGCGCTGCGGGTCAGCCGGCGGGCCGGCCGCAGCCCCGCCGGGTCGACCTCCCACAGGGCGGTGACGTAGCGGGTCGACTTCGGGTCGAGCGTGGACACGGCCGTCACCAGGCGGGTGCCGTCGGGTGAGAGGACGAGGCCGGACAGTCGGGGCAGGGCGATGTACGACTCGAGGTCGTCGAAGGCAGTCACGCGCTCGTTCTTACCATGCCGGGCGGACGTCGGTGGACAGGGCTAGCCTGCCGGGCCATGGAGATCTCGTTCATCGCCTGATTCGGGGGACGCGGCGGCTCAGGCCTGACGGTCGTCGTCGGCCAGGCGGGTCAGCATGGCGTTGTACTGGTCCATCTCGGTGTCGCCCTCGCGGGCCACGAGCCGGTCCCGGCGCCGGGCGGTGCGCTCGTCGTCCCGCGCCCAGGCGGCCGCCACGCCGATCGCCAGGGCGAGCGTCGGCAGCTCGCCGATGCCCCAGGCGATCGCACCGCCGATCCGCTGGTCGGCCAGGGCGCTCGGCCCCCAGGTGCGGCCCATCAGCCCGAACCAGTTGGCCACCAGCAGCGCGTTCCCGCTCATCAGCGTGATGCCGAAGAACGCGTGGAACCCCATCGTGGCGAACAGCAGCAGCATCCGTTGCGGGTAGGCCGAGCGCCGCGGCCCCGGGTCGATGCCGATCAGCGCGTTGGCGAACAGGTACCCGGCCAGGCTGAAGTGCACCACCATGAACAGGTGCCCCTCGGGGGTGCGCAGCGCCCAGCCGAAGACGTCCGAGTAGTAGAAGACGATCATCGAGCCGACGAAGTTCGTCGCGGCGACGAGCGGGTTCGAGAGGAACTGGGCGACGCGGCTCTGGACCAGGGTGAGCAGCCACTCGCGCGGCCCGCGGGACGTGTCGCCGTGCTCGGCCGACGCCCGCGCAGGCAGTGCGCGCAGCGCCAGAGACACCGGTGCCGCCAGCACGACGAGCACCGGCACCACCATGACGAGCACCATGTGCTGCACCATGTGCGCGCTGAACAGGACGTGGCCGTAGGCGTTCGGCCCACCCTGCGTGGTCCAGCCGAAGACGGCCATCCCGGCGACCCAGGCCGCCGCGCGTGGCCACGGCCAGCGGTCGCCGCGGGCCCGCAGCCGCCACACCCAGCGCAGGTAGACGACGAGCCCGGCCAGCGTGACGGCGAGGGTGATCGGCTCGATGCGCCACTGGGTGAACCAGGCCAGCCCGGTCAGCGGGGGCGGCAGCGGGTGCCCGGTGAGCAGGTAGGCCGGGGTGGGGTCGACCGGCGGCGTCTGCGGCACCGGCGGTGCCGAGCCGGCGAGCGCGACGGCCACGCCGGACACCGCACCCATCACGACGAGCTCGACCAGCACCAGCCGCCAGAACGGCCACGTCGTCGTCGGCCCGATCCGCGGGATCGTCCGCCGGCGGTGACCCAGGCCGAGCAGGCCGAGGGTGGCCAGCAGTCCCGCCTTGACCAGCAGCAGCCCGCCGTACCGGGTGCCGAGGTCGCTCAGCCCATTGATCCGGATCGCCCCGCTGACCACCCCGGACGCGCCGACGACGACGAGGCACCAGGCGGCGACCACCGAGTAGCGGCGCACCGCGGCGCGCAGGTCCGCACCGAGCGAACGGGCCAGCAGCGCGAGGCCGCCGAGCCCGCCGACCCAGACCGCCGCGCCGAGGAGGTGCAGCATGAGCGCGTCGGTGGCCAGCTCGTGGTTCGCCGCCCCTGCGGCGTGCCCGGTGCCGGACTCCAGCCACAGGGCGGCGAGCGCGAACAGGCTGGTCCACGCCGCGCCGGTCGGCGTGCGCACGACGAGCGCGCACGCGGTGAGCACCGCCACCGCGATGACGATGCCGGCCAGAGCCCGGCCGACCCCGACCTGCGTGGCGAACAGCCACAGCTCGCTGCCGAACTGGCCCGAGCTGATCGGCCGGCCGGCGACCGACCCGTAGGTGAACACGAGCTCGGCCACCGCCAGCACCGTCCACGCCGCTGCAGCGGCCACGACGACCCGCATGCCCAGGGACCACGGGTCGGGCGGCCCCGACGTCCCCGCCCGCGTCCCCGCCCCCGTCCCCGCCCGCGCCCGGTCGTCCTGAGCATGGCGGGGGATCACGGCCAGGACGAGGACCAGCGTGCCGGTGGTCATCGCGGCGGCCATGCGGGTCAGCGACGAGACCACGGGCAGGCCCCAGCGGACCACGGTGCCCGGGTCGCCGAGGAGCACCGCAGCGGCCGCACCGGTGAACGCCACCCCCGCCAGCGCGCCCGCGACGGCGAACGTCGCCAGGATCGCCGGGGTGCCCGCGAGCAGCTCACGGCCGACGGACGGCACCTCGCTCGTGCGGGCCCGGCGGGCGCCCGGGCGTCGTCGGGGCTGTGGTCGCGGTCATCCCCGCGGACCTACGCCCCGCCGGCTGGTTCCGGTGGTTCCGTCCGGACCAGAGGCCGCCGCACGCTGCGCCTCGAGACGCCGCAGGCTGCGCATGCCCGGCCGAAGCGAACGAGGCTGAGCACCAGGATGGCGATCACTACGAGCCCGACGAACCAGCGGCTGCCCAGGACCGACCCGGAAGCGGCCGCCTGGTCCACCGCGCCGATGGGCGCCGCGGACATCGACGGCTCAGGGATCGGTGCACCGGCGGTGGCGGTGGCGGTCGCGGTCACGTCGGGGCTCGTCGTCGGCATGGCGGAGACCGGGCCCGACGGGCTGGTCACGGTGAAGGTGAACGTGTTGCTGACCGGGTGGCCGTCCGCGGACGTGACGCGCCAGTCGACCCGGTAGGCACCGGCCGGCCGGGCCGCCGCGAGCGGCTGCACCACCGTCGAGCCGACCAGCTGGACGGCGCCCTGCGCGAGGTTGGTGCCGTCCGGTCCGGTGACGACGACCTGTGTGCCGAGCGCGACAGCGGGGTCGGTGAAGGTCAGCACCACCTGGTCGGGCGCCGTGGCGAGGGTTGTCCCGTCGGCCGGAGTCGTGCCGAGCAGGTCGTCGTGCGCCGACGCCGGCGCCGCGCCGAGGGCGGTCACCGCCACCGCGCAGAGCACCACCCAGAGCAACCGCCGCACGCGACCCCCAGACATGGCACCACCGTAGTGCGCGACTTGCGCAGGCCGGATCCCAGCCGCCCGGCCGCAACCGTCCTTCGTCCGGATCGGCCACCCGCTCCCAGCAGACGCACAGATCGCCCGCCTCGCGACGGTCACCACGCCGCGTTACCTTCGCCTCACCAGAGGCTCGGAGGTAGGGGTGATGCGCAGGACGACCGGCGGGCCGGCCGCGACCGGCCCGACCCGGCGCGAGGTGCTCGGCAGCGCCGGCCTGCTGGCAGGCGTCGGCGTGCTGGCCGCGTGCGGCGTCGGCTCAGCGGGCGGTTCGGGCAACGGCGGTCTGCCCGGGTCCCAGGGCACCGGTCCGATCGCCGCGGTCTCGGACGTGCCGGTGGGCGGTGCGGTGTCGACCACCCTGGACGGCCAACCGATCCTGCTCACGCAGGCGAAGGCCGGCACGATCGTCGCCCTGTCCGCGATCTGCACGCACCAGGGCTGCACCGTCGGACCGCTGCGCGGCGAGCTGCTCTGCCCCTGCCACGGCTCGGTGTTCGGCCTGGACGGCTCGAACATCAGCGGGCCGGCGCCGAGCCCGTTGCCGACCGTGCCGGTGCACGTCGTCGGCGGCCAGATCCTCCCCGGGGCGGGCTGAGCCGTGCGCACCGCGTGGCTCGCCCGGGCGGTCCTCGCTGTGTGCGTCGTCGTGTCCGGCGTGGTGCACTACCAGCTGTACCTGAACGGGCAGCGCAACATCCCCGTCATCGGGCCGGCCTTCCTGGTCAACGCCGTCGCCGGGGTGGTGATCGGCGTGCTGCTGCTGACCTGGCGGAGCTGGTTCCCGCTGTTCCTGGCGTTCGGCTTCGGACTGGTGACGCTGGCCGCCTTCGTCGTCGCGACCAGCCCGCTCGGCCTGTTCGGGGCGCGCGCGCACTGGTCGGGCTGGGCCGAGTGGACGTGCGCGATCACCGAAGCCGTCGCTGTCATCGTCGGGGTCGCGGCGTTGCTCGCCGAGCGCAGACCAGCCTCGCGCGCGCTCGCATAGTGCTTCCGGCTAGCTCCAGGCGAGCCCGTGGGCCGGCTCGGCGAGCACGGCGGCGACGTCGGCCAGCGTCCGCGAGGCGAGCTCGCCGTCGACCAGCCGGTGGTCCACCGACAGCGCGAGCTGGGTGACGAACCGCTTCTTGATCTTGCCCTTGTGCACCCAGGGCTGCAGCCGGATCGCGCCGAACGCGAGGATCGCCGCCTCACCGGGGTTGAGGATCGGGGTGCCGGTGTCGATGCCGAACACCCCGACGTTGGTGATGGTGATGGTGCCGTCCGCTGTGTCGGCCGGGGTGATCTTGCTGGCCCGGGCGTTCGCCGTGAGCTCCGCGAGAGCGTGGGCCAGCGGCAGCAGCCCGAGCCGGTGGGCGTCCTTGATGTTGGGCACCATCAGCCCGCGCGGCGTGGCCGCCGCGATGCCGAGGTTGACGTAGTGCTTGTAGACGATCTCCTGCGCACCGTCGTCCCACGAGGCGTTGATCTCCGGGTGCCGGCGCACCGCAAGCAGCAGCGCCTTGGCGGCGATGAGCAGCGGCGTGACCCGCACATCGGCGAACTCACGGTCGGCGCGCAGCTGCTCGACGAGCTTCATGGTCCGGGTGACGTCCACCGTGTGGAACACGGTGACGTGCGGGGCGGTGAACGCGCTGGCCACCACCGCCTCGGCGGTCCGTTTGCGGACCGACCGGACCGGCACCCGGGACTGCCGACCGTCGGCGGACACAGTGCCGACGGCAAGCCACGGCGCGTCGTCGTCCACGTAGGTCGTCAGCTCGCGGGCCTGCCCGCGGGCGGCCAGGTCGAGCACGTCCTCGCGAGTGACGATCCCGCCCGGGCCGGTGCCGGCGACGGCGTCCAGGTCGAGCCCCAGGTCGCGCGCCAGCTTGCGGACGGGTGGCTTGGCCAGCGCATGCCCCGGCACGTACACCGCGGCCGACGAGCCCGCCGGCGCAGTCGCGGCGGTCAGCCGCCGGCGCGGCGCCTGCGCGGCAGCCGTCCCGTACCCGACCAGCACCGCCTCGCCGCCCGCCCCGGCCCCCGCGGCCGCCCCCGCGTCCCGCGCCCCGCCTTCGTCCCGCCCCCGCCCCGGCCCCGGCCCCGCAACGTCCGAGGAAGTGTGACCTGTAGGCCTGACTTGCTCGGACGTCACCCTGCTCTGCCCCGCAACGTCCGAGGACGTGTGACCTGTAGGCCTGACTTGCTCGGACGTAGCGAGTGAAGGGGTGGGTGTGGGGGTGGGAGGGGGGGTGGGTGTGGGGGTGGGAGGGGGGGTGGGGCCGGTGGGGTCGGTGTCGATCTCGACGATCGGGGTGCCCACCGGCACCGTCGTGCCGGGCTCGACGAGCAGCGCCGTCACGACGCCCGCCCACGGCGACGGGAGCTCGACCAGGGACTTCGCCGTCTCGATCTCGACCAGCACCTGGTTGACCGTCACGGCGTCACCGGGTGCGACGTGCCACTCGACGATCTCCGCCTCGGTCAGTCCTTCCCCGGCGTCGGGGAGCGGGAACTGCTGCAGCACCGGCATCTCAGAACCCCATCGCCCGGTCGACCGCGTCCAGCACGCGGTCGAGGCTCGGCAGGTAGTCGTGCTCGAGCTTGGCCACCGGATAGGGGATGTAGAACCCGCCCACCCGCAGCACGGGTGCCTCGAGGTGGTAGAAGCACTCCTCGGTGATCCGGGCGGCGACCTCCGCACCCACGCCGTAGAGCACCGGGGCCTCGTGCACGACGACGCACCGGCGCGTCCTGCGCACCGACGCCACCACGGTCGGCAGGTCCAGCGGGGACAGCGCCCGCAGGTCGACCACCTCGACCGAGGTGCCCGACGACGCCGCGGACTCGGCCGCCGCCAGCGCGGTGGCCACGGTCGGCCCGTAGGCGACCAGCGTGACGTCCGTGCCGGCCCGCACCACGCGCGCGGTGTCGAGGACGGCCGGATCGGCCGGCGCAGCGGGCTCGTCGGGCGCGCCCGGCGTGCCCAGGTCGACATCACCCTTGTCCCAGTACCGCACCTTCGGCTCGAAGAACAGCACGGGGTCGGGTGACGCGACGGCGGCGCGGATCATCGTGTACGCCTCGGCCGGGCTCGACGGTGAGACCACCCGCAGCCCGGCGGTGTGCGCGAACAGCACCTCGGGCGACTCGCTGTGGTGCTCCACCGCCCCGATCCCGCCGGCGAACGGGATCCGGATCACCACCGGAAGCGTCAGTGCCCCGCGCGAGCGGTAGTGCATCTTCGCCAGCTGGGTGGTGATCTGGTCGAACGCGGGGAACACGAAGCCGTCGAACTGGATCTCGCAGACCGGGCGGTAGCCGCGCAGGGCCAGCCCGATCGCCGTGCCGACGATGCCGGACTCGGCGAGCGGCGTGTCCACCACCCGCGACTCGCCGAACTCGGACTGCAGCCCCTCGGTCACCCGGAACACGCCGCCGAGCTGGCCGATGTCCTCGCCCATGAGCAGCACCGACGGGTCGTCGGTCATCGCCCGGCGCAGCCCTGCGTTGATCGCCTTGGCGAACGTCAGCCGCTGCACGCCGGTGGCCACGGAGGATGTCCGCCGCGCGTCCGTCGTGGTCATCGTGCGCTCCCCTCGAACGAGGCCTCGTAGCCCTCGAACCACTCCCGGTCAGCCTCGACGTTCGCATGCGGCGTCGCGTAGACGTGCTCGAACATCTGCCCGGACGCCGGCCGGCCCATCGCCCGCACCTGCGTGCGCAACCGCTCCCCGAGCGCGTCGGACTCGTCGGCCAGCTCGGCCTGGAACACCTCGGGCAGCTCGCCGAGCCCGTCGAGATAGGCCCGCAGCCGGTCGATCGGGTCCCGTCGCCGCCAGAACTCCTCCTGGTCGGAGCTCCGGTAGCGGCTGGGGTCGTCGGACGTCGTGTGCGCGCCCATCCGGTAGGTGAGCGACTCGACGAAGGTCGGACCGCCGCCGGTGTGAGCCCGCTCCAGCGCCTCCGCCGTGACCGCGTAGACGGCGAGCACGTCGTTGCCGTCCACCCGGACCGCCGGGATGCCGTACCCCGGTGCGCGCGCGGCGAGCGGCACCACCGCCTGGCGGGTGGTCGGCTCGCTGATCGCCCACTGGTTGTTCTGGCAGAGGAACACCACCGGTGCCTGGTTCACCGCGGCGAAGACGAGCGCCTCGTTGACGTCCCCCTGCGACGTCGACCCGTCACCGAAGTAGGTGACCACGGCGGTGTCGCGGTCCGGGTCACCGGTGCCGACCAGGCCGTCGCGCTGCACGCCCATCGCGTAGCCGGTGGCGTGCAGCGGGTGCGCGCCGACGACCAGCGTGTACAGGTGGAAGCCGTGCGCCACCGGGTCCCAGCCACCGTGGTCCACGCCGCGGAACAGCCGCAGCACGTCGACCAGGTCGACGCCGCGGACCAGCGCGACGCCGTGCTCGCGGTAGGACGGGAAGACGTGGTCCTGCGGGGCCAGCGCGTAGGCCGATCCGATCTGCGCGGCCTCCTGGCCCAGCGCCTGCGCGAACAGCGCCAGCTCGCCCTGACGCTGCAGGGCGGTCGCCTCGACGTCGAACCGGCGGGTCAGCACCATGTCGCGGTACATCGCCCGCAGCGTGGCGGGGGTCAGCGTCGCGGCGCGGGCGTCGTACTCGTCGGACGCGATGCGCTCGCCGGCGGGGGTGAGCAGGCGGACCAGGCCGTCCTCGGAGAGGGGGCCGAGCGGTGAGGGGGGCACAGGCAGCTCCTTGTCGGACCGGGGTGGGCCGAACCTACGCCAGCGTAGGCTACGGTCCCGTAGGTTTCGCGAGAGCGCCTCCGACAAGCCCGCGGGGCCCGGTTTGTGGGTCATCGACAGGAGCGCTCGACTCTCCCGCACCGGGAGAGCCGAGCCTGGCCGTGGAGGAACGTCGGGGTCCGTCAGGGGCGGCGCGCGAGCTCCAGCGAGCCGGCCGTCACCTCGAGCAGCAGGTCGGTCGCCTCCGGCTCGCCGACCGAGATCCGCACCCCGTCGCCGGCGAACGGCCGGACCAGCACGCCGGCCCGGGCGCACCGTTCGGCCAGCGCCGACGCGTGCTCCCCGATGCCGAGCCAGACGAAGTTCGCCTGGGTGTCCGGCACCGTCCAGCCCTGAGACTGCAGCGCCTCGAGCATCCGGGCACGCTCCGCCACCACGGAGGCGACCCGGTCGGCCATCTCCGCCTGCGCCCGGAGCGAGGCCAGCGCGGCCAGCTGGGCGACGTTGGACACCCCGAACGGGGTGGACACGGCGCGGATCGCGGCGGCCAGCCGGGGCCGGGCGACGGCGTAGCCGACGCGCAGCCCGGCCAGGCCGTAGGCCTTGGAGAAGGTCCGCAGCAGCACGACGTTCGGGTGCGCCGCGAACGCCGCCAGCCCGTCGGCCGCCTGCGGGTCGCGGACGAACTCGAGGTACGCCTCGTCGAGCACCACCAGCACGTCCGACGGGACCGCGGTGAGGAAATCCGCCAGCTCGTCGGCGTGCACGGCCGGGCCGGTGGGGTTGTTCGGCGTGCAGACGAGCACCACACGCGTCCGGTCGGTCACGGCGGCGGCCATCGCCGCCAGGTCCAGCCGGCCGTCGTCACCCACCGGCACGCGGACGCCGGTCGCCCCCGCCACGGAGATGTAGATCGGGTACGCCTCGAACGAGCGCCACGGCAGGACGACCTCGTCGCCGCGTTCGCAGACCGCCGCCAGGACGTGCCCCAGCACGGCGACCGAACCGCCGCCGGTCACCACCTCGGCCGTCCGCACCCCCAGATGCGCGGCGAGCGCCTCGACGAGCTCCGTGGCGTACATGTCCGGGTAGCGGTTGACGTCGACCCCGGCGTCCGCGATCGCCGCCATCACCGACGGCAACGGCGGGAACGGGTTCTCGTTGCTGGACAGCTTGAAGGCCGCGGCGCCGACCGGGATGCGGGCCCCAGGCACGTAGGGCGGGAGCTCCGACAGGGCCCGGCGGGTGGGGACACGCGTCACGCGCACAGCATGCCACCGGGCCGGTGGCCCCGTGATGGCCCGCCGGGGCGACCTCTGCCAGGATCGGGCCATGGCCTTCATCCTTCGCGTGATCGTCAACGGCGTGGCGATCTGGCTGACCACGCTGATCCTGCGACCCGGATTCGACGTCGCCGCGCCCGCCCTCGGGTCGACGGCGTTGCTGGCGACGCCGAGCCCCTGGAACCGGGTCCTGACTTTCGTCGTCGTCGGGCTGATCTTCGGGGTGGTGAACGCGATCATCAAGCCCCTGGTCAAGGTGCTCTCGCTGCCGCTCTACATCCTGACGCTGGGCCTGTTCACGCTGGTGGTGAACGCCCTGATGCTCATGCTCACCGGATGGATCACCCAGCACACCCGCTGGGGCCTGCACGTCGCCGGGTTCGGCACGGCGGTGATCGCGGCGCTCATCATCTCGGTGCTCTCGTTCATGCTCTCGGTGCTCATCGGGCGGCGGGACCGGCGCCACTGACCACCTGAGCCGTCCGCGCCCGCGCGCGTCACCCCGCGCGCGTCACCCCGCGCGCGTCACCCGGTACTGGAACGTGGCAGCCGTCGTGCCGTCGCCGCCGAGCAGCCCGGTCACCGCGGTGACGCCCGGCGCCGACCCGGGGACCGCCGCCACCTGGTCGTCCACCAGCGCCGCCGTGTCCCGGTAGCCCGCGACGGCATGCGCCTCGACCGGCAGCACGGGGTGGTCGTCGGCCAGCGACCGGCTGATCCGCGTGACGTCGCGCCCGGCCTGCGTCGGCTCGCCGTCGGTCTGCGGCACGACGTCCTCGTCGTGCTCGAGGCGCACCACCGGCACCCCGGTTGGCGGCTGCGCCGGCACGCTCGGGGCGCCCACCGTCACCACGCCGCCGATCCGGTACGCACCGGCAGCGACCGCGGCCACGCTCATCGCCACCATCCCGCCCTGGCTGTGCCCGGCGAGCACCACCGGCTCGTCGGGACCGATCCCCGCAGCGGCCATCGCGGCCATGACGCCCGCCGTCATCGGGTCCGCGCCGCCGCCGACCAGCTCGAGGTTGGTCCCCATGTCGGTGGCCACCCAGGCGCTGAACCCCCATGCCTGCGTGCCCGGGACCGCCACCAACCACGACCGTGACCCGTCGGGGTGGTCGAGGCGCTGCACGGTCACCGTGGCGGCCGGCGTGCCGGGCAGTCCGGTCGGCTGGCTCTCGTCGTAGGTCATCCCGACGACGTCGACGATCCCGGCCAGACCGTGCGGCGGGGTCAGCTGCGGGGGGTCCACCCGCGGGACCAGCTCGACGTCGGCCCCGCCCCGGGCGAGCAGCGTCGCCAGCCCGAGGGACGCCGCGGCCACCTGGTCCGGCAGCACCGGCGGCAGCACCGACGTCACAGCGCCGGCCAGGCCGTTCATCGCCAGCTCGACGTCACCGTCCGCCACCGCGTCCGACCAGGCCTGCTCCGCGCCGTGCAGCATCGCAGCCCACGGGTCCTCTCCCATCAGGTCGGCCCAGACCGCGCCCAGCGTGACCCGTGCCTCGGCCAGGAGCAGCATCGGCTCGGCCAGCATGACGGCGGACACCGGGTACCGGCCCAGCTGGGCCGACACCCCGCGCAGGGTGCGGTGCGCGCCGGTCTCCCCGTCCCGCTGGACCTGTGCCGCGGCGCGCGCAGACCGGCCGAGGTCGCTCAGCCGGCGCCCGGAGCGGGCCGGCGCCAGCGGACCGGCAAGCAGCTCACCGACCCGGCCGGCCAGTGCGTCGGTCCGGCACCCGCCCGACTGCCAGGGGTTCTGCGTGCCCCAGGTCACGCGGCTCAGGTCCCCGGCCGCGTCGTCGAGCCGGCGCGCTGCGGTCGCCAGCCGGTCGCCGGCATCGGCCAGAGCCTCGGGGTCCACCGAGACGAACGTGCCGACCCCGACCCGGACCGACCGACCGGCCGATCCTCGGCAGAAGGAGCCGGCCCTGACCTGCGCCGCCGTCAGCGGCCACGGTCCAGGCAGCCCGAGCCCGGCGAGCAGCGTCTCGATCGCGACCAGCAGCCGGTCGAGCCGGCCACGCTCGTCGTCGAGCACCGCCCGGTAGGCGTCCGCCGCCGCGGAGACCCAGGACACGCCCCGGCACGCCAGGACGCCCGCCCGGCTGACGGCGACGTTCTCGCGAGCCGAGCCGAGCCAGGCCCGCTGGGCGGGGCCAGGGTCGGCGGGATCGGTCCAGGGCACCCGGCGACG
The DNA here is from genome assembly GCA_963769855.1 of uncultured Actinomycetota bacterium. GTDB lineage: Bacteria > Actinomycetota > Actinomycetes > Actinomycetales > Cellulomonadaceae > Cellulomonas. The sequence continues at coordinate 496,619 of CAVYNN010000006.1, read as the reverse complement.
CTAGGAAGGGCACCCCCGCGCGCTGCGCCGGACGCTTGGTGACGGTGGCGGCGGCGGCGTCCGGGTGGGCTGAGGACGGCTCAGGCCCGGGCTGCCGCGGCCCGGGCCAGCCGGCCCACCTCGACGACGATCGCGATCGCGCTGCCGACGATCGACAGCACGACGAGCACGCGGGCGACCGTGTCCCACGGGAAGGCGTACCCGGAGAAGTCGAACGGGAAGACCCGCCAGATCCGGACCGCGACGGCGACCCCGAACGCCGCGACGAGGATGTTCGCCGGAGCCCGCAGCCACACCCCGTCGTAGCCGAGCAAGGCCACGTTCACGACGATCGCGACGATCAGCGACGCCGTCAGCACGGGCAGCACCAACGTCCACGCGGGGGTGAGGAACGGCAGCCAGCCCCAGCCGAGGATCCGGTGGACGATCCAGAGCAGGACGGCGTTCACCGCGATGGACATGACGTACCCCGAGCGGCGCTGAGCCGGGGAGGGCGTCCTCGTCGTCCGTTCCACGGGGCAACACGAGCACATCGCGGCGTGCTGCCGCATGGGCCGGAGGTCACGGCCGTCGTCGCCCGTCCGGCGGGACGGCTCTGGGACACTGGGCACATGGTCCGTCTCGCCGACGTCGTCCCGCCCCTCGCGCTCGGCCCGCTGGACGGGCGGTACCGCCCCGTCGTCGCGCCGCTCGTCGACCACCTGTCCGAGGCCGCGCTGAACCGGACGCGGATCGCGGTCGAGGTCGAGTGGGTGATCCACCTGACCCGCACCCGGGCGGTCCCCGGCGCCCCGGCCCTCACCGCGGCCGACGAGGCCTACCTGCGCGCCGTTCCCGCGACGTTCGGCGCCGACGAGATCGCCGAGCTGGCGCAGATCGAGCGCACGACGGTGCACGACGTGAAGGCCGTCGAGTACTTCGTCAAGCGCCGGCTGGCCGCCGCGCGCGCCGCGCTGGGCGAGGGCACCGTGCTGCCCGCCGTCGGCGAGCTCGTCCACTTCGCGCTGACCAGCGAGGACGTCAACAACCTGTGCTACGCCGCGATGGTCCGTGGGGCCGTCCAGGAGGTCTGGCTGCCGGCGGCGACGGCCCTGACCGACCAGCTCGTGGCGCTGGCCGACGAGCACCGCGCACTGCCGATGCTCGCGCTCACGCACGGCCAGCCCGCCACGCCGACGACCCTCGGCAAGGAGCTGGCCGTGTTCGCCCACCGGCTGCGCCGCCAGCTGCGCCGGATCGCCTCCGACGAGGTGCTCGGCAAGCTCAACGGAGCCACCGGCACGTACGGCGCGCACGTCGCCGCGGTGCCCGGCACGGACTGGCAGCAGGTGTCGCGGACCTTCGTCGAGCACCTGGGCCTGACCTGGAACCCGTTGACCACGCAGATCGAGTCGCACGACTGGCAGTCCGAGCTGTACGCGGACGTCGCCCGGTTCAACCGGGTCGCGCACAACCTGGCCACCGACGCCTGGTCGTACATCAGCCGCGGGGTGTTCGTCCAGGTGCCGGTGGCCGGGGCGACGGGCTCGTCGACCATGCCGCACAAGGTCAACCCGATCCGGTTCGAGAACGCCGAGGCGAACCTCGAGATCTCGTCTGCCCTGTTCGACGCGTTGTCCGCGACGCTGGTGACCAGCCGGCTGCAGCGCGACCTGACGGACTCCACGACGCAGCGCAACATCGGGCCGGCGTTCGGCCACAGCCTGCTGGCGATCGACAACCTGCGCCGCGGCCTGGCCGGGCTGCGGGTCGACGAGGGGCTGCTCGCCCGCGAGCTCGACGAGAGCTGGGAGGTGCTCGCCGAGCCGGTGCAGTCGGCGATGCGGGCGGCCGCCGTCGCGGGCGTCGCGGGGATGGAGAGCCCCTACGAGCGGCTCAAGGACCTGGCCCGGGGGCGCCGGCTCACCGCCGAGGACATCCGCGGCTTCATCGCCTCCCTCGGGCTGCCCGACGAGGTCGCGGCCCGGCTGTCAGAGCTGACGCCGGCGACGTACACCGGGCTGGCCGCCGAGCTCGTCGAGCACCTGACGCGCGACTGACGGGCCGAACCCGGGCGACGGGGACCCGCGCCACCCTGGACACGCCCACTTCACCCGCGGCAGGATCAGGTCCGTTCCGTCCGGTACCTCCGGTTCCTCCGAATTGCGGCGAGGCGGCCTCGTGATCCTCATGCAGAAGGTGGTCACGCCGGACGTCTCGGCGGCCCACCTGGCACAGGGTCACGACAGGATCGCCGGATATGTGGTCCGGGCGGCCGACGTCGCGTTCGCCACGACGCCGTCCCAGCTGTACGAGGTGCACGGCCTGGGCTACCCCGGATCGCCGTTCCACCCGTCGGACCCGTCGATCGACGTGCTCCGGTTCTGGTCCGCCCCGCAGCTGCAGTACCGCGACGTGCCGGGCTACATCGTCCCGCTGTGGTGGCTGCGCCATTCGCGGATCCCCCCGGACGCGGAGCTGGTGCGGGTCTACGCGGACGGGTCGAGCGTGCTGCTGGCGCACTACGGGGACATCGGCACCGGCTGGACCCGGATGGGCGGGGACGACCCGCACCCGCCGATGTCCCCGCTGTCCCGGTGCGTCGGCCCGGTGGCCAAGTGGCACGGCGCGTACCTCGAGGCGGACGTGGTCGACGACGGGCGGACCGTGGTGCTCGCACTGGCCAACCCGCCCCTGTCGGAGTCGGGGTTCGCGCTGTCGCCGGCCGGCCGGTGGTACCGGCGGGTGCCGCGTGAGGACGTCACCGAGCTGTTCGTGCTCGACCTGACCGCCCGCTGGAACGGGCTCGCGGTCCGCGTCGTCGACCAGTGGCAGGACGCGCGCCGCTACGTCGTGGCGCGGATCTCCCACCTGGGCGACGACCTGCAGCGCGCCGAGCGGCTGCGGCTGCACCGGATCGAGGCCGCGGTCTACGAGAGCGTCGTCTACGCCGCCGAGCTGACCGATCTGACGACCAACCAGGTGGTCCCCGCGACGTGGTCGCCCGGGCCGCCGGCGACCCCGGGTCGCGGGTCGCACGCGCTGGCCGACCGCTGGGTGCGCTCGTACCTCCTTCTCCCCTCCCTCCTCACCTTCTCTCCTCTCACATCATCCCCCTCACCTCCAATTCACCCCTTCCCCCCTACCACCATCGCAACATAGCTCGATAGCCCTGCTTCGAACCAGATCTCCACATCCGCTGGTCGACCAGTCGGCGACGAGTAGGCGGTGCACCTGGACGGTCCGCACCTGCCCCATGCGGTGGGCGCGAGCGACAGCCTGCGCTTCCAGAGATGGCTTGCCTGCGGTTCGCAGAGGATGACCACACTCGCGGCCTGGATGTTGAGCCCCGTTCCTCCCGCGGCGATCTGCGCCACCAGAACGCCGGACTCGAGCGCTTGTGAAGTCATCGACGATCCGCTGGCGGGCGACCGACGGGGTGGAGCCGGTGATCGGCCCATGGGCACGCGCGCCAAGCGCACTGACCACCGTGTCGACGACGTCACGGAAGAAGGAGAACACCACGACCTTCTGCCCGCCCTCGGTCGCCTCCTCGGCGATCTCAAGAGTCTGCTGAGCTTGGCCGAGTCCGACACCGGTCTGCGGCGAACGCGGCGCGGCGCATCGCCATGAAGTTTCCGTCCCTCACTGCGCTTCGTATGCGGCCCCGTCGCTGCCGCCGAACTCCTCCCATTCGTCGACCTGGACGAGCGGCGGAAGCTCGACGAGCACGTCGACCTGGTTCCGGCGTAGGTAGACCGGTGCAACCGCGCGTCGAATGCATCCGACCGCCACACCCGCCTTGCTGCTCAGCCGCTGCGCGACGTCGGGCTGCAGGTGCCCGACAAGGACTTGGAACTCCTCCACGCGGTTCTCCATCGGAGTCCCCGTGAGGAAGAGAACCCTTTCGCACCGTTGTGCAAGTGTCCGACCGACCGCGTGCGCTGAGCAGTTGGTTCTTCACGTAGTGGGCCTCATCCACGACGAGCATTGCGGCACCGTGCCGTCGAGTCCTAAACCGGACAACGAGTCGAAGTTGTCACGCCCACTCCACCAGTGCTGCGCCACACCGCCGCCAGACGCGCGCGTTCTGGTCCGTACATCGCCACGACCCGGGAACGGGTCCACGAGGTGATCTCGCGCTGCCAGTTGACGACACGCTGGCGGACACACGACAAGCAGGTGCGTTGCTCCGTGGGCTTCGAGGTGCGCCATCGCAACGATCGCCTGGATCGTCTTCCCCAGGCCCATCTCGTCGCCGATGATCACCCGCCGCTGGACCAACGCGAACTTCGCACCGAACACCTGGTAGCCGCGCAGGTTCTTGTCAGACGTAAGCGCGAGTCGTCCAGCTGCTGGGCATTGATCCGCTCGACGATCTCAGCCGGCAGAAAACCCTCGGCCGCGGCGACATCCTCACCGAGGTCGACGAGCCCTGCGAGCAGGCCTATGTAGTCCGCGCTTCACCGCGCTAAGTCAGCCCATACGGCTCCTACAGCCGGCCGGTTGCGCGCGGCAGAGGCCACTCGCTGGACAACCGGACGAAGCCCGACGCGTCCAGCTCGGCGAGCAGAGTACCGACCTCACCGAGCGCGACGTCTGCGGCGGCCTTCCGCGTGGACGTGACGAAGAACCTGCGGAGCCCACCCATCGCCGCGGCGCCGCCGCGCCGGCTGCGGCACCCAGGCCGGCAGTCAGATAGCCCGCGATCCCCAGTACTGCTCGACGTCGTGTCGCACCAGGCCCCAGCCCCACAACGCGGTCAGCAGCGCCGTAGCTCGCTGGTCCGAGGGTCGAGGTCGATCCTGAAACGGATCGACGCACGCACCTCTTCCGCTATGCGCGCAGCGGCCGCAACGACCTTGGTGCTGTCGCCTCGCCGACGCCGGGTATGGCAAGCATTCCGCCCACGCCCGCCTCGAGCGCATCTGCGACCGACCGGATGCCGTACTGCTGGAAGGGACCGAGTCGCAGCCACCCCCCAGTCACCTGCTCTACCCTATCTATGTGAATCTCGTCAACTCGCGCCACACCATCGCTTCGCGAGCCTAATAGAAGTTCTGAACAACAGCTTCGCTTACCCGTTAACCATCCTGAGCCAGTCCAGCAAGCTCTGCTGAGCCACCTAAGCCGCACCAAAAACATCACGCATCACCATATCATACACCCAATCACTCACTAAAATCCCCACCCTTAACCCACACCTTAAGCCACAACGTTAAACACACCGTGAAGAAATCACCCACCTCCGTGTCATCTAAACGCGCGTACACACCGAGCTCGTCATCAGCAAGCGCTCACCCACAACACTAGCACCAACCCATAGTCATCACCATATTCTTAACCATCACACCTCTTTCTTCGTCATAATAAACATCTCCGCACCGCAACACACCCTTAACCTCCATACACACCACACCCCATCAAAGCAACCATCTATATCTAACCCAGAGTTGTACGCACATCTCCTCCACCCAACCCCAGCAACCACTCAACCACCATCACAGCATCACACCCACGCTCCACACCCTCGTGTTACGCGCTAACATCACCACCTCAACCAAACTAACCCCACATCTTATCCAGCAACCTTGCACACACGAGCGCGCACCACCACACGCACAGCACATGAGTACTCATCGCGTCTAGTTGAGCAGTCTCTTACCAACACCCTCCCGGGAGCGCCGATCGCTTCACCTCCTCTACCCCGCGCCTCCCAGTCTCGCAGCTCGCACTCCGCGTCCCACCTATCTATCTCTCCTTCAACTCTAGATACCTCCATGCTCACTCTAGCCACCTGATGCGTGATCCACCTCTTACCTCGCGTCATGAGCAGCGAGCGAATTCTCCACACCCAACCACGCACTCCTCCACACCATGCTTCAGCCAGTCCTCTTCTAACAGCACGCACCATCGAGCCTCTTCACCTTGAGTCCGCGTAGTCTAGTAAGCGCCAAACTTGCGCGCGCGCACCCCCTACAATCTAGCTCTACTAACTAGAACCTCTTATAACAATCCGCGAGCCACCATCAGCATCTACTCTTTAATCGCACTAGCAGTCAAACACCTATCCCTTATCTTATGCGTCTACTAGCACACACCCTCCCACAAAACCAACGCGCAATCCGTCACCATCTTCTCTACACCACATCCAGAAGCTAGTACCCTAACACCAGCAGCTAAACCAACACACCACCTACCACATACACCCTCTCCTTCTCTAAACAACACACTCTTATCAAAACAATAACATCACACTCACTCCCAACTACCAATCTTAATCACTAACAATCAACACACGTTGTGATCTCTTACCACCTGCTTCACGCGCTCCGCTCACCGAGCCATCAACGCCTGCAATGGATGTAATGCGTTGTAGACACGCTCGCGCTCTCCATCTTCTCGCATCTCGTCATCCTCTGCATTCTCGCTCAGAGCCGCTCACGCAGAACCCATCCAACCTCACCATTATCATCTATACTTTATTACCTCCGCACGCTTCGCCGTAGCGGATCGCCTCGATCAGCAGGTCGCGCAGCGGCGTGTCGTCGAACGCGTCGCCGAGCACGTCGAACACCTTGCCGCCGTAGCGCCTTGCGCTGCTCCTCGATCTTCTCGAGCAGCCGCTCGAAGACCTCGCCCTCGCGCGTGTCGCTCGGCGACGAGGTTCCAGAGGTGGCAGACCTCCGTCTGGCCGATGCGGTGGATGCGCCCGAAGCGCTGCTCGATCCGGTTCGGGTTCCAGGGCAGGTCGTAGTTGACCATCAGGTGCGCGCGCTGGAGGTTCAGGCCCTCGCCGCGGCGTCGGTCGCGACGCAGCACCTGGACGTCCGGGTTGTGCGTGAACTCCTCCTGTGATCTTGCGGCGGTCCTCGCGGCGCACGCCGCCGTGGATCGTCTACGACCGCCTCGGCCGTCGCCGAGCAGCGTCGCCGATCCGCTCGCGGAGGTAGTCGAGCGTGTCGCGGTGCTCGGTGAAGACGATCAGCTTGCGGCGCTCGCCGCTGGCGCGTCGGACATCAGCGGGTGGTCCTCGAGGATCCTCCGCAGCTCCGACCACTTGCGGTCGGTGTCCGATGCCCGGACCGCGCTGGGCCAGCCTCGTCGAGGTCGTCGAGCGTCGAGATCTCGGCGTCGAGCTCCTGCGATCGTGCGCGCCGCGGTCGCGTGCGTCGACGAGCTCCTCCTCGAGCGTCCTCGAGCTCGCTCGCCGGCGAACTCGTCCAGGTCGTCGTCGAACTCGTCGTCGCTCAGCATCGCGCGCGAGCCGGTCGTCGGCGCAGATCGTCGCCGGTCCGCCAGCCTCGACGACTGCTTCGCGGCGCCGCTTCCGAGGCGTTCGCCGCGGCGCTCGAGCGAGCTGGTAGATCGCCTCCGGGCTGCGATGCGAGCCGACGCTGCAGGACGGTGAGCGCGAAACCGACGCGTCTTGCGCCGCCTTCGCCGTCCTTGAGCTTGTCGGCCCGGTTCATCTCCTCGCGCACGTAGTCGGTCACCTGCTTCGTAGAGGGCGCTGCTCGGGCGTCGGTGAGCGTCGTAGGGGACCGTCGTACGCGCGATCCGCTCCGGGAACAGCGGCTTGCCCTCGAACTGGTCAGCAGGTCCTCCTTGATCATCCGGCGCATCAGGTCGGTCGGCGTCGATCTGCGTGGACGCCTTCGCGGTACTTGCCCTCGAAGCGGTCGCGCGTCGAGCAGCGGCGAGGAAGAGCTGGAAGTCCTCCTCCTTGCCCGCTGTGCGGCGTGGCGGTCATCAGCAGCAGGTGGCGGGTGATGCTCGCCGAGCAGCTCGCCGAGCTGGTAGCGCTTGGTCTTCTCCAGCTCGCCGCCGAAGTAGTGCGCGCCTCATCCGGTGAGCCTCGTCGACGACGACGAGGTCCCAGTCGCGTCTGCGCGAGCTCGGCCTGCAGGTCCTCGTTGCGCGACGAGCTGATCCATCCGAGCGATCAGCAGCGGGTGCTCGCTCGAACGCGTTGCCGCCGAACGCGGTCGCCTCGAACTGGGGCGGTGAGGATCTCGAAGGCGCAGCCCGAACTTCAGGTACAGCTCGTCCTGCCACTGCTCGACCAGGCCGCCGGGCGCGACGATCAGGCAGCGCTTGAACGTCCTCGCGCAGGATGAGCTCCTTGATGTAGAGCCCGGCCATGATCGTCTTGCCGGCGCCCGGGTCGTCGGCCAGGAGGAACCGCAGCGGCGTGCGGGGCAGCATCTCGCCGTAGACGGCGCGGATCTGGTGCGGCAGCGGCTGGATGTCCGACGTCGTGACCGCCAGCATCGGGTCGAAGAGTGCGGCATACCGGATGCGCAGAGCCTCGGCCCCCAGCCGCCAGCGCTACGAGTCAGCCTTCATCGCGCGCGTGCGCCCAGCGTAATACAAGCAGAGACACAGTTCGTCAAAACGCGCGAGCATCGACTCAGCAATCCTACCGTCAAACTCGCGATACGTCACCTAAACGAAGTTCACAACGAAACAACAAGTACTAACAACATCAACAAACCCAATCCCAGCGATCACGTAAACCCTAACTCAAAACACCAGCGACTCCAACATCACCCAAAGTGCCCTATCGATCGAGACAACAACATCCCAACTAAACCCAACTACATCAACACGAGAAAATCTCAACATAACTGTAGCAACCCAACCAACAATCTTAAGTGCTAGTAAACACAAACACTCAAACAAATCATCAGTAACAAAAAACAACAAGCTACCTATACAGCGAGCTCAACAACCAAACACTCACAAAACAAAACACACACAGTAACATACTACGACAGCAACACACCCTACGAGATAAACAACACCAACAACACACCAAGCACCTAAGCGATGAAAAAGAAAATACTCAAAATCTTATAACACAAATCAACACACTAAAACATCTAATTATACTCTATGTTATACACTTACAAACGTAACAAACACGCAACATTCACCAACTACATCTAAGAAACACAACACAATCAACAAACAATCTAAACACAACACGCTATCTCAGAAACATACACCAAACAAACGAAATACAAATAAACAAACAACACAAAACTACACGTAATCAACACCAAAAAAAAAAAAAAAAAAAAAAAAAAAAAAAAAAAAAAAAAAAAAAAAAAAAAAAAAAAAAAAAAAAAAAAAAAAAAAAAAAAAAAAAAAAAAAAAAAAAAAAATTTTTTTGCGAAGTGATCGAGGTGGCGCTGCCGCTGGAGACGATCAATCGGAGTCGCGCGCGAGAAGTCGATCCGTCAGGCCATCCCTCGACGCTGCATCTGTGGTGGGCGCGCCGGCCGCTGGCGGCGGCTCGGCGTGCTGTTCGCGCAGCTCGTCGACGACCCGTCATCGCATCCCGAGGAGTTCCCGACCGAGGAGTAGCAGCGCGGGAGCGCGAGCGGCTGCACCGGATCATCTGAGCGTCTGGTCGGTGTGGGAGAACGTCAACGATGAAACGCTGCTGCGCCGAGGCGCACGCCGAGATCCTCAAGTCCGCACCTGGCGGCAAGCCGCCGCCGATCCTCGATCCGTTCGCCGGCGGCGGCACCATCCCGCTCGAAGCGCAGCGCCTCGGCCTGGAGGCCCACGCCTTCGATCTCAACCCTGTCGCTGTGCTCATCAACAAGGCGCTCATCGAGATCCCGCCGAAGTTCGCCGGCCGGCCGCCGGTGTTCCCCGGCGTAGCCGAGTCGCGCTCCGCGGCTGGCAGGGCGCGAACGGCTCGCAGAGGATGTGCGCCTCTACGGCGCGTGGATGCGCGACCAGCGCCGAGAAGCGTATCGGCCACCTGTACCCTAAAGCGACGCTGCGACGACGGGTACGAAAGCCACCGTCATCGCCTGGATCTGGGCGCGCACGGTCACCTGCCCGAACCCTGCATGCGGCATCGAGATGCCGCTCGTGCGCTCGTGGTGGCTCGGTAAGAAGAAGGGCAAGGAGGCGTACGTCGTGCCTACTGTGTTGCCCGACGACGCCTCTTTTGCCGGGAGGCGGGTCGAGTTCAATATAGGACACGGGGCAGTAGATGTTTTGAAGAGTACGAGACGGCACGGTGAGCCGTACCGGTGCGATGTGCGTAGCGTGCGTTCGCTGTCTACCTGGCGTATGTTCGTGCCGAAGGGCTCGCCAGTCACATCGGTGCGTTGCTCATGGCCGTCGTCGCAGAAGGATCTCGGTAACGCATATACTTCTTTTCCTACGACGAACACAGCGAGGCAGCCGATGTCTTACGACCTGCTGACATACCCGAGGGGGAGCTCCGTTAGAGGCTCTCGGGTTCCGCGTCCGAATACGGATTACGCATTGGGTCGAACTGTTCACTAACCGTCAGCTCGTCGCGCTGACGACGTTCAGCGACCTAGTCGCCGAAGCTCGCGAGCACGTCCTCACCGACGCTCTCTACATCGAATTCCTCTAGGGCTGCCTTCTTTTAAGCAGCAGCGTCTGCGCCGACGCGTACGCCGACGCCATCGCCACCTACCTTGGATGTTGTGAGCCGGCTTGCCGACATAGGGAATGCGCTCTGTGCATGGGACTCGATGAACGAGTGCTTTTGATACATGTTCTTTCGTCATGCGATCTCTATGACCTGAGACTTTGCGGAGTTAAATCCGTTCTGCGACGCGTCTGGATCTTTTGTCGACTTGCAAGTCTGGAATGGCAAGCCTTCTAGAGGCATGACTTCCCCTGCGAGGACACGCCGTCCGTACGTGTCAGGCAGGCAGATTCTTTAATGCGACACTATAGCGGATGGCGGTTTCGACTGATCCGCCTTATTACGACAACATCGGTATTCCGATCTGTCTGACTTCTTATACGTCTGGCTTCGTCGTTCTCTTCGCTATGTGCATCCTGACCTGTTCTGCACGATGCTCATACCGAAGGCTGAGGAATTCGTCGCAAAACCCTATCGACACGGTGGTCTTGACGGAGCGTCAAGTTCTTCGAGGATGGATTCCAGTACGTGTTCGCCCGTGCGCGCGAGTTTGCACCGGACGATTACCCGATCACAGTCTATTACGCTTTCAAGCAGTCTGAGTTCGAGTCGGAAGGGTCGGTCTACGGTTGGGAACGTTGCTCGAGGGTATGATCGCTTCAGGCTGGGCGATCACATCTACTTGGCCTATCCGTACCGAGAACGCCAAGCGTATGAGCTGTTTAGCACTAACGCTCTAGCCTCTTCTATCGTGCTGTCGCTACGTCCTCGACACGAGACGGCCCAGACTATCACACGACGCGGGTTACTCGTTGTACTCAAGCGAGCTCCCAAACGCGCTGCGCAGATGCATCAGGCGCGATCGCACCGGTCGATCTCTCGCAGTCGACAATCGGAGCGGGCATGGCGGTGTTTTCTCGTTACAGCAAGGTCTTCGAGGCTGACGCTCGTCGATGTCAGTCGAGTCCGCGCTCACGTTGATCAACCAGATTCTCTACGAGGTATTGACTGAGCAGTAAGGCGATTTCGACGCAGACACTCGGTTCTGCTTGCGTGGTACGGCAGTACGGCTGGGCCGATAAGAATTTCAGCGAAGCGTACGCGGGCTCGCGATACGAACTCGTCTGACGATGGACTCAAAGCGGTATCTTTCTCACTTCTCGTGCAGGCAAAGTACGATTGTTCTAGTTGTATGATCTGTATTCTACTTTGTATTGACGTCGACGACAGTTTCTAAGTGTGGGAGGGTATGATACACCTGGAGCGCGCTCTGTATTCTGCGGGGCTACTCCGCTGGCGTTGAAGTCGCTATTCTATCAGCGGTGAAATTGTAAAAGTCTAAGAGCTATCATACCTCCTGTTCTAGATTACCTATGTTAACAGCTCGAAGATGCCCTGTTGTTCAACAATCTCAGTATCTCTGGTCGGAAATCTTCGAGGTCGCTCGTAATATCTATAAAGCGAGACTTTAGGTTAGCCAGACCTTCGAATTCTACTATCTAGACGAGGCGTGACTGAATGAGTTTCCAGACATCGCCTATGATGTTCGTCGATCTGCTCAGGGATGTCAGTACCGACAAGATCCAGCTCCCGGACTTCCAGCGCGGCTACAAGTGGGATGACGAGCGGATCCGATCGTTGCTCGTCACAGTGTTGCGAGGCTACCCATGGGGGTACTATGTTGTTCTACACCGGCAACGACAATATCCATTTCAAGCCGCAGCCGCTGTCCCGCGTCACCGACGACGCTGCCGTCTACGAGCATCGCGCGCTCAGGTCGCCTAACAGCCTGCTGCTATACGAGCAGCAGCGCATACGTCGCTATACCAAGCGCTCTACAGCAGCGATATAGTCAGAACCAAAGACTCCATCAGCGAGGAAATAACTCGCCGCTTCTTCCTCTACGTCGAACTAGCGCTCAGAGACCCCTCCGAGCAGGACGACGCCGTCCGCTCTCTTACCGAGAACGAAGTAGTACCCAACTTCGAACGCGACATCGTCGAATATTACTCTACGTTCGAGAAGCAGACCGCTGTCAAGCTGATGCCATTGACGACGCTGTTCAGCGACGACACTCTCTACTAGTCGCTCTAGTACCGAGAAGCCCGCGACGTGACCAACGCCGAGCCGTTGTTATAGAGTTCAACGAGCAGATAGTCAGACTCTTGCACAGCTATGCGATCCCTACGATCGTGCTCACAGAGATACTACTAAAGAAACCGTCGCCACAGTGTTCTACAATCAACTATAGCGATCTCCGGTTGGACAATTCGAGCTGCTCAACGCGATCTTCGCCGGGTACGCGAGTACTTCGAGGCACACGCATTACTTCCGAGTCCGCGAGGACTGAGAGGCTACAAGCACTATATTGCGCGAGCATCGATCCTTCCACGAGTCAAAGCCACAAACTCTCTCCAAATCGTGCTCCTGCTCGCCACTCTCTATCGCCAGCGCGCCGACATCTCCCAGAGCAAAACCAAGCCAGTCGCTGTCAGCGCTCTCGTGACTACACTTTCAAACTGACCCTCTTCAGTATCTCGCCTGAGCGCCTAGGTCCGCGCGGTCTTGCCGTGAGTATCTAACTTCTACACCGCTCAACACATACACACCGCATCAACTTGTCATACCAGACTCTGACAATGCCCCTCGTCGTCTTACGCGTGTTCCTGGACAACGAAATCGACATCAGTGCGTGCGCTAGCAGAACTCGCGCTATTTCTGGTGCGGCGTGTTCTGCGAGCTCTACAGCTCTACGACAGAGACGCGCTTCGCTCTGTACGTCTAGCAGTTCCCAAAATGAACCCTAGCTACCAAGACCAGCACCGAAGATCCAGAGCCATTCACCATCAAAGACGCGAACCTGTTCTAGTCGCAGCTGATGTCCTTGCGCTCCCAGCTATCAGCGGCGTACAAAAGGGTGTACGCCCTGCTCATAGCCCAGAGGTGCCGCGACTGGCGCGAGGACAAAGTGATCGAACACGCGACGTTCCTCTACCTGCAGATCGACATCCACCACGTCTTCCCGCAGAAGTGGTGCAACGACAACTACGTCAGCACGCCGACAGGTAAACGATCGTCTACAAGACGCCGCTGTCTAAGCGTACCAACATCTTCCTGCGCGAAACTCGCCCGCCGTCTACGTGCCCCGGCTCAGGCCTACACCCACATGCCGGCGGCGCAGGTGAACGAGCTCATCAGCGAGCACCTGATCTATCCGAGCTTGCTTCGCGCCGCCTATTCCCGCAGTTTCTCAAGGTGCGGCGTGAAGCGCTCTGCCTGCTGATCAGCGAGGTGATGAGCAAAGCGGTGATCCGCGACATCGTCGTCGAGAACGGCGTGGAGCGAGGCGTCGAAGACGCGAGCGCCTTCGAGCCCGAGGTTGACGCAGACTACCTCAGCGGCGCAGATGACGTCCAAGACGCCGAGGCAACCGCCTGACAGCACCGGCAAATCCCGCCGCACGCGGAGAGTTAGTGACCACGTTGCGCATGTAAAATACATGCATGGCACTCCAGATCCGTGACGTTCCGGCGTACTTTCGCTAGCGCTGGCCGCGCGCGCTCGCGCCCAGAGCCAGTCGCTCCAGTCCTACCTCCTCTACCTGGTTCGCCGCGAGGTCGGCTTTGCGCGCAACCAGTCTCTGTTGAGTGACCGAGCTAGTCGGAATGCAGTCGCGCCACGCTCGTCTACGTGGTCTACGCCCTCTACGAGGCTCGGACAGAGCGCAGCCCGGCGTGATCGTCTTCGATTCGTCTGCCACCACGTTGCTGTTCTGCTATCTCTAGGTAGAACCGCTCGTCCTGCGAGCGAGACAGGTCCTTACTGGCGACCCGGCCTGGCTGGTCCCCGAGCACTGGCGAGTCGAGGTGTGCGCCTCGCTGCGCGGCCTCTATCGTGGCGGCAAGCTCCGTGACGCAGCGCGAGCCGTGCAGCTACGGGTGAGCTGAACGTCGCGACAGTGCTCACAGCGGAGCTGCTCTATCGCATGTGAGAGCTGCGAACTTCTCTGAGCACCTACGACGCCGCGTATATGCGTCAACCAAGTAAGCGTCACTCGTGCTAGTGATCGCTGACAGTCAGCTAACCCAATCTTTACGCCCTGCGCTGCGCTATCTAGCTAGCTAACCTGATCCTCTAAAGAAGTCCGCGCTAACCTGTCAACCCTATATATTAAGCCATAGTTGTCCCGTGGCGTTGAGCAACCGTGACAAGGTCGGCAAGGCTCTCGAGGCGTTAGAGCGCGAGCTGCGGCCATTCGTCTACCGGCACATGGCGGCGACCTCACCGTACGCAAGAACTGAGTCCATCTGCTCTAAGCGCGCGACGTTGCCCGCCACGGCGAGTCTAAGACGTACTTGGCCGACGACCCGCGGTTTCTGCTGAAGGTGCTCACCTAGGAGCGGCGAGCCTTCGGGCCGGACCTGTCGCGCCTCCACCAGTCGTACGCCTCTGAGCTCCGTGACATCGCCAACCGCTGGGCGCACGAGCCGTCGATCCCCACGGACGACACGACCCGCGCGCTCGACACCATGGAGCGCCTGCTCGTCAGCGCCGGCGCGCCCGACGAGGCGGCGGCGGTCAGTGCGCTGCGCCTGGATCACCAGCGCGCGGCGATCGAGGAGCTAGTTACTCCGCAAGCACGGTCCGCGCCGCCGTCGGCACAGTGTCCACGCCAGGTACCGGTATCAAGCCGTGGCGTGAGGTGATCACCCCGCACCTGGACGTCGCCTCTGTCCAGTTCAACGCCGCGAGTTCGCCTCTCACTTGCACCAGGTGGCGCATGGCGAGGCGACGCAACGTGAGTACGCCGACCCGCAGGAGTTCTTCTCCCGCACCTACCTCACCGAGGGCCTGCGTGACCTGCTCGACCGCGCGGTGCGGCATCTGCCGGCGACACCTAACGCCTCGCCCGTCGTGAACCTCCAGACGAACTTCGGCGGCGGCAAGACCCACTCTATGCTGGCCGTGTACCACCTGTTCATGCGGCTCTGCCGCGTCCGCTCTTCCCGCGAGGGTGCAGGAGATCGTCGCCGACGCCGATCTCGCCGCTCTACTTGCCGTGACGCGTGTCACCTCTCGTCGGCACTCCATCTAGGCCCCAACCAGCCGCGCATCAAGGACGACGGGACCCTCGTCAACACTCTGTGGGGCGAGCTGGTGTGGCAGCTCGGAGGACGTGTCGGTCTTCGACCAGATCGCCGACTTCCGACGCGCGCCGCACGCCTCGCCCGGCGACGCGCTCGCGCGCCCTGCTGCGCGAGCACGCCCCGGTGCTGATCCTCATCGACGAATGGGTCGCCTATGCGCGCGCCGGTTGTCCGACGAGAAGTCTGGCCGGCGGCCGTTCGAGGACCAGTTCACGTTCGCTCAGTCGCTCACCGAGGCCGTCAGCGCCATCCCGAGGCGATGCTGCTTCGTCTCGATTCCCGCCTCGGACAACCTCGATTCCGCCGATCCTGGCTCGGCGAGCGAGGTCGGGGGCGAGCGTGGCGTCGATGCGCTCATGGCTCCTGCAGAACGCCGTGCGGCCGCGATGGCCGACCACTGGCGCCCGGCCTTCGTCGGTCGAATTCCTTCGAGATCGTCCGGCGCCGGCTGTTCACCGAGCCGACCGCTAACGCGCGCACCGAGATCGTCGGCCGTCGCCTCGCCAGTTCGTCTACCTTCTACCTGGAGAACCACGCGGCAGTTCCCGTCGGAGTCGCCGAGGACCCGACGTACGAGGACCGGATCCGGGCGGCGTACCCGATCCACCCCGAGCTCTTCGACCGGCTCTACCACCGACTGGTCCACCCTGGAGCGGTTCCAACGCACCCGCGGCGTGCTGCGGCTGATGTCGACTGTGATCCACGAGCTGTGGGCGTCCGGGGACGCCGAGCCCGCTCATCATGCCGGGGTCGGTGCCGCTGCATGCCCCGCGCGTGGCCAGCGAGCTGACCAACTACTTGCCGGACTCGTGGCGGCCGATCATCGACAAGGACATCGACGGCGAAGGTGCCACGCCGGTGCTCATCGACGCGGGCCGGCCGGCGTTCGGTGCACGGTCGCTGACCCGGCGGATCGCGCGGACGATCTTCCTGGAGTCCGCAGCCACCTTGGGCACAGACCACAAGGGCGTCGAGCGGCCGCGGCTGTGGCTCGGGGTGGCCATCCCCGGTGACACGGTCGGAAACTTTGGGGCCTCGCTCGAGGTGCTCAGCCAGCGCGCGACGTACCTGTATACCGAGGACGCCCGGTATTCGTTCGCCACCACCGCGTCTGTGACGCGCACGGCGGCCGACATTGCGGACCGGCTGCGCGAGGAACCGGAGCGCGTGTGGAACGAGATCAAGCGGCGACTGCCCGAGCTGGTGCGTGAGCGGGGCCTGTTCGCCGGAGTCCACGTCGCGCCGCTCGACGACGCCGACGTGCCGGACGTCGACACGGCTCGCCTCGTCGTCGTCCACCCGAAGTACCGGCACGCGCGCGGCGATGAGAAGTCCACCGCGTGGCAGTGGGCGAACGGCGCGTTGCTGCGCGTCGGCTCGGCACAGCGCAGGTTCCGCAACCAGGTGGTCTTCCTCGCCGCCGATGCGGCCCGGTACGACGATCTCGACGCTGCCGTGCGTGACTTCCTCGCCTGGAAGCAGGTGGACGAGTCCGCGACGACGCTCAACCTGACGTCGCAGCAGGCCGCTCAGGCCGCCTCGCGGCGCCGCCAGTCCGACGAGGACGTGAAGAACCGTCTCCTTGCGACGTACACGACGCTTCTCGTCCCCGTCCAGCCCCAGCCGACTGAGCCGCCGGGGCTCCGGGCGGATCGCCTCCCCGAGTCGGGCGCCGGACTGGCCATCCGGGCGTCAGAGAAGCTGCGTCGCGGCGACGAGCTCACGGACAGCTATGGAGCGCTCGGCGTGCGCATCGCTCTGAACACGGACATCGCCTCGGTGTGGAAGACCGGCAATGTTCGCGTCGGTGACCTTTGGAGCCTCTACGCGCAGTCCCGTACCTGCACCGGTTGCGGGACCGCTCCGTGCTGGAGCGTGCGCTGCTCGCCGCGCTCTCGTCATGGGTGTGGCACGCCGACGGGTTCGCCCTCGCCGAAGGGTACGACGAGCGGACCGGTCGGTATCTGGGGCTCGTGATCCCGGGTGACAGCCTGGAACCCATGTCGCTCAGCGACTCGTGGCTCGTCGTACAGCCCGCGATCGCGGTCGCCCAACGAGCGGCCGAGACGAAGCCCACTGATCGCGCTCTCGATGATGAGGGACCGACCCCACGCCGCCCGGACCTACACCCGCGCCGGGACCGCGAGCCGGGCCGGTGCCGCCTGCGGCACCGACGCGATTCTTCGGCTCGGTCAGCGTTAGCCCCGAACGCTACGGCCGCGACTTCGCACGCATCGCCCAGGACGTCATCGCCCATCTGGCTGCCGTACCGGGCACGAAGCTCGAGATCTCGGTGGAAATCCATGCGGCCAATGCGGAGGGCTTCGGGACCGACGCCGTACGTACGGTGCGAGAGAACGCGTCGACGCTGAAGTTCGACACGAACGGCTTCGAAGCCGACTGACGCCGCTCCCTTCGCGGAGCCTTCCGACGGCGCAGGAGGTGCCGGGCCGATCCGGGACCTCGGTCCTGTACCCCATACCCCTTAGGGGTATTATCAGGGGCATGCCTGGGTACACCGCCGAGAAGGATGCCTACCTCAAGCGGCTCAAGCGCATCGAGGGCCAGGTACGCGGCATCGCGCGCATGGTCGACGAGGACGTCTACTGCATCGACGTGCTCACCCAGATCGCAGCCGTCACCAAGGCCTTGCAGGCCGTGAGCATCGGCCTGGTGGAGGACCACCTCGGGCACTGCGTCGTCGACGCCGCGCGCCGGGACCCCGCCGAGGGAGCCGCCAAGGTCCGCGAAGCCAGCGACGCGATCGCCCGTCTCGTCAAGAGCTGAACCAGAAGGAGCACGCCATGACCAACACCACCTACTCCGTCGACGGCATGACCTGCGCGCACTGCGTGCACCACGTGACGTCCGAGCTGACCGCCCTGCCGGGGGTCACCGACGTGCAGATCGAGCTCGTGGTCGGCGGGTCCTCGCCGGTCACCGTGACGTCCGAGGCCCCGCTCGACGAGTCCGACGTCGCGGCCGCCGTCGTCGAGGCCGGCTACGCGCTGACCCCCCGGGGTTCCCTGCTCTAGCCCCCGCCCTGTCCCTCGCCGAGCTCGGCGGCCACTCCCCGAACCCGGCTGCTCCGATGGCCGATCCCGGCAGCACCTGCCGCGGTCGGGGAAGAAGGATGTCGTGACTACTGACGCCCGCGAGGTCGAGCTCGCCGTCGAGGGGATGACCTGCGCGTCCTGCGTGGCGCACGTGGAGAAGAAGCTCAACCGCGTGCCGGGGGTCCAGGCGACGGTCAACCTCGCGCTGGAGTCCGCGCACGTCCTGGTCACGGTACCGGGCGACGGCGCGGCGCCGGCCGACGAGGACGCGCTGGTCGCCGCGGTCCGCGCCGCGGGGTACGACGCGCACGTCATCCGGCCCAGCTTCCCGGCGCACGACGAGCGCACCGCGCCGGGCGACGATCACCGGCCGATGACGGCGGCCGAGGCCGACGCCGCGGCCGAGGAGATGGTCCTGTCGGGCATGGCCCACCCGGGCATGGAGCACGACGAGACCACCGACACCTCGGCACCGACCGACGCCCGCGGCACCGACCTGCGGCGTCGGCTGCGGGTCGCCGCGGTGCTCGCCGTGCCGGTGGTGCTGCTCTCGATGGTGCCGCCGCTGCAGTTCCCCGGCTGGCAATGGGTGGTCGCGGTCCTGGCGCTGCCCGTGGCGACCTGGGCGGCGTGGCCGTTCCACCGGGCAGCGGCCCGGGCGGCCCGGCACGGGTCGTCGACCATGGACACGCTCGTCTCGATCGGCATCATCGCCGCCACCACGTGGTCGCTCTGGGCGCTGCTGTTCGGCGGCGCCGGCGCGATCGGGCTGCGGATGACGGCGACGCTCGTCCCGGCGCGCACCGGCGCGATGGCCCATCCCGAGCTGTACTTCGAGGCGGCAGCCGTCGTCACGGCGTTCCTGCTCGCCGGCCGGTACGCCGAGCACCGCGCCCGCCGGCACGCCGGCGACGCGCTCCGGGCGCTGCTCGACCTGGGCGCCAAGGACGTCGCGCTCCTCGTCGGCGGCGTCGAGCGACGGATCCCGGTCTCGCGCCTGCAGGTCGGCGACGAGTTCGCCGTGCGCGCCGGCGAGAAGATCGCCACCGACGGCCTCGTCGTGTCCGGCACGGCGGCCGTGGACACGTCCCTGCTCACCGGCGAGCCGGTGCCGGTGGACGTCGGTCCCGGCGACGACGTCACCGGCGCGACCGTGTCCACCTCCGGTCACCTCGTCGTGCGCGCGACGCGCGTCGGCGAGCAGACCCGGCTGGCGCAGATCGGGCGCCTGGTCGCGGCCGCGCAGACGGGCAAGGCACCGGTGCAGCGCCTCGCCGACAAGATCTCCTCGGTCTTCGTGCCCGCCGTGCTGGCCCTGTCGGTCATCACGCTCGGCATCTGGCTGCTGACCGGGCACGGCCTGCAGGAGTCGTTCACCGCGGCGGTGGCCGTGCTCATCATCGCCTGCCCGTGCGCGCTCGGCCTGGCCACACCGACCGCGCTGCTGGTCGGCAGCGGTCGCGGCGCACAGCTCGGCATCCTCATCTCCGGGCCCGAGATCCTCGAGCGCACCCGCACGGTCGACACCGTGGTGCTCGACAAGACCGGCACCCTGACCCAGGGCCGGATGGCCCTGGTCGACGTGCTGCCCGCAGCCACCGAGTCCGGCCCCGACGTGCTCGCCTGGGCCGGTGCCGTCGAGCGGCTGGCCGAGCACCCGGTCGCCGCCGCCATCGCGGCCGCCGTCCCGAGCGGATCCGCGGACGCCGCGGTGGGCGAGTTCGTCACCACGCCCGGGCGTGGCGTGGCCGGGACCGTGACCCGGGACGGGCAGGTGCGGCGGGTCGTCGTCGGGAGCCCGGCCTACCTGCGCGAGGCGGGGCTGGACACGACGGGGCTCGACGAGGCGACCGCTGCCGCCGAGGCCGACGGCGGCACCGCCGTCCTGGCCGGGTGGGACGGCGTCGCACGCGGCGTGCTCGTCCTGCGCGACCCGCTCAAGCCGACCAGCGCCCAGGCGGTTGCCGAGCTGCGTGCGCTGGGCCTGCGGCCGGTGCTGCTCACCGGCGACAACTCCGGCGCGGCCCTGCTCGCGGCACGCGAGGCAGGGATCGCGCCCGACGACGTCATCGCCCACGTGATGCCCGAGGACAAGGTGGCCGCGGTCAAGCGACTGCAGGCCGACGGACGGATCGTGGCGATGGTCGGCGACGGCGTCAACGACGCCGCGGCACTGGCCACGGCGGACCTCGGGCTGGCGATGGGCACCGGCACGGACGTCGCCATGCAGGCCGCGGACCTCACCTTGGTCCGCGGGGACCTGCGCAGCGCACCGCAGGCGATCCGGCTCAGCCGCCGCACGCTGCGCGTCATCAAGCAGAACCTGTTCTGGGCGTTCGGCTACAACGTCGCGGCGATCCCGCTGGCGGCGTTCGGCCTGCTCAACCCGATGATCGCCGGCGCCGCCATGGCCTTCAGCTCCGTCCTCGTCGTGACGAACTCGCTCCGCCTGCGCCGCTTCTCCTGAACCGAGTGGAACGAACCCGTCGAACCGAGTGGAACAAAACCGTCCCCTCGCGCGGCGTGTCGGTGCGTGTCCGTTCCACTCGGGTCCACTCGGGGATGCAGCGCTGGCGCGGTCGATAGAAAAGTGATATCACTTTGCTATCGCGACGCCGGATCGCCCGGCGCGCGCCTCAAGGAGCTCACATGTCCGACATCACCACCGCGCAGGGGCCGGTGGAGACCGAGCCGGCCGGCCGGCCCGTGGGGCAGCCCGGCATCCGGGTCGACGTCACCGAGACGCGGGCGTGGTCGCTCGGCGGTGCCGCGGCGTTCGTCGTGGCGATCGCCGCGATCGCGGCCTTCGTCGGCGCCTTCCCGCTGTTCAACCGCGCGGACACCACGCACGACGACGCGAGCGCGTTCCTCGGGATCGCCCTCGTCCTGCTCGCCGTCGTCCTGTTCACCGGCCTGACCATCGTCAGCCCGGGCAGCACCCGGGTGGTCCAGTTCTTCGGCCGGTACGTGGGCACGGTCCGCCGCACCGGGCTCGTCTTCACCGTGCCGGTGGCGACCCGTCGCACCGTCTCGGTGCGGGTGCGCAACTTCGAGACCAGCGAGCTCAAGGTCAACGACCAGGAGGGCAACCCGGTCAACATCGCCGCGATCGTCGTCTGGCAGGTCTCGGACACCGCCAAGGCGCTGTTCGCCGTCCAGGACTACGCCGACTTCGTCCGCGTGCAGTCCGAGTCGGCGCTGCGGCACGTGGCCATGTCCCACCCGTACGACCACCCGGACTCCCGCGAGGCCTCGCTGCGCGGCGCGACCGACCTCGTGTCGAGCGAGATCGCCACCGAGGTCGCCGCCCGCGTCGTCATCGCCGGCGTCGAGGTGATCGAGGCGCGGATCTCCAACCTCGCCTACGCCCCCGAGATCGCCCAGGCGATGCTCCAGCGCCAGCAGGCGGGCGCGATCATCGCCGCCCGCAGCCGGATCGTCGAAGGTGCCGTCACCATGGTGGAGGGCGCGCTCGAGCGGCTCGAGGCCGACTCCGTCGTCACGCTCGACGAGGAGCGCAAGGCCGCGATGGTGTCCAACCTGCTCGTCGTGCTGTGCGGCGAGGCGCGGGCCACCCCCGTCGTCAACGCGGGGACCCTCTACCAGTGACCGAGCATGGCGGCGACCCACCGGTCGAGCCGCGGCAGCCGGCGGCGCGTGAGCGCAAGGCCGTGCTGCTGCGGCTCGACCCCGCCGTCCATGACGCCCTGGCGCGCTGGGCGTCCGACGAGCTGCGCAGCGTCAACGCGCAGATCGACCTGCTGCTGCGCGAGGCGCTGGCCCGGGCCGGCCGCGCGCCGGCCGGCCTGACGCCGTCCCGCCGACCCGGTCGCCCGCCGGCGTCCTGACCCGGGCCCCGGGAGTGCTCAGCGCGCTGTCAGCAGATCCTCAGCCGGAGCCCTCTACGCTGCGACGCCATGGCCGTGCCCGAGACCCCCACCCCGGTCCCGTCCACCCGGGACACCCCTGATGCCGCAGACCGCTCGGCCGGGCCGCCCTCGGTGCCGGTCGGCCCGGCGCCGGGTCACCGCCGAGATCTGGATCGTCCTCGGCCTGTCGCTCGGCCAGTCCGCGGTCTACGCCGTCGTCAGCCTTATCGCCAAGCTCACCGCCGGACCGCCGCTCGCGTCGCAGTCCACCGCGCTCAACGTCAGCCAGTCGCCGCGGCCCCTGCTCGACCTGACCTACCAGCTGCTGTCCATCCTGTTCGCCCTGATCCCGGTGGCGCTGGCCCTCTACCTGCTGAGCGAGCCGGGTCGCTCGGCGCTGCGCCGGATCGGCCTGGACCGGGCCCGTCCGTGGCGCGACCTCGGCTGGGGCGCCGCGCTCGCCGCGTCGATCGGCATCCCGGGACTGGGCTTCTACGCCCTCGGGCGCGCCCTCGGCATCACCGTCCAGGTCCAGGCCAGCGCCCTCAGCGCGCACTGGTGGACCATCCCGGTGCTGGTCCTCGCGGCGCTGCAGAACGCGCTGCTCGAGGAGGTCGTCGTGGTCGGCTACCTGTCCGAGAAGCTGGCCCAGCTGCGCTGGCGGGCGCCGGCGATCATCGTCGGTTCTGCGCTGCTGCGCGGCTCGTACCACCTCTACCAGGGCTGGGGACCGTTCTTCGGCAACGCCGTGATGGGCGTCGTGTTCGCCGAGTACTACCGGCGCACCCGCCGGGTCGCGCCGCTCGTGGTGGCGCACTTCCTCATGGACATGGTCGTCTTCGTCGGCTACGACCTCATCCCGCACGCCTGGCTCGTCACGATCGGCCTGAACTGAGCGACCCTGACGCCGCCGACTGCGACCCCCGGGCAGACCGCTCTGCCTAGACTCGCCCGGGTGAGCGCGGCGCAGGAGGGGGCGGCGATCGGCCGGACGGTGGACCGTCCCCCGGTCGACGTCGTCGACATCCCCGCCGCCCGCGTGCACCACCAGTCCGACCTGCTCGGTGTCGTCCTCGCCCTGCTCGGGGTCGTGCTGGTCGTCGTCCTCGCCGCCTACGCGCACAACACCACCGGCGGCATCGCCGAGGACGTCCAGGGCTTCGCCACCCTGCTCCGCCGGATCCTCTTCGTCCCGGTCACCGTCCTGGTCGCCCTGGTCACCGTCGTCGTGCCGCTCGGCGTGCTGGTCGACCTCGCGGTGCGCCGACAGGGCCGGCTGCTGCTCGAGACCAGCGCGGCGGCCGCGGCCGGCCTCGCACTGACGACGTTCGCCCACTGGGCGCTCGTCACGTTCGCCAGCGCCGAGCTCGTCGCCACGATGTCGGCCACCCAGGGCAACCAGACGATCCTCACCCTGCCCGGGTACGTGGCGATGCTGTCCGCGCTGCTCACCCTGGCCGGACCGCGCGCCAACCGCAGCTCGGTGCGATGGAGCTGGAACGCCCTCTGGGTGGCGATCGGGGTCACCCTCATCACCGCCCAGGTCTCCCTCCCGGGCGTCGCGCTGGCGCTGCTGCTCGGCCGGTTCGCCGGCCTGGGCGTGCGCTACCTGGCCGGGGTCGCCCCGGAACGGGCCTACGGCGAGGCCCTGGTGGCCGGAGTCCTCCGGGCCGGCTTCACGCCCGTGTCGCTGGTCCGGGTGCCCGACGCGGACACCCGTATCGCGGCCGAGCAGCTGCACCGCGAGAACGACCTGCCGGTCCCCGACCCGGCCACCGCGGCGCTGGCCCGCTCGTCGGACGCCCGCGTGTACCAGGTGCGCACCGCGTACGACGAGGTGCTCGACCTGCGCGTTCTCGACGGCGACCGCCAGGTGGTGGGCCTGCTCGCCCGGACCTGGCGCAGCCTGCGGCTGCGGGGCATCGAGGGGCGCAACGTCGTCTCGCTGCGCCAGGCTTCCGAGCGGGCCGCCCTGCTCGCCTACGCGGCGACCGCGGCCGGCGTGCATGCGCCCCGGCTGCTCCGGATCAGCGAGAACGCCGACTCGATGATGCTGCTCCAGGAGCACCCGGCCGGCGCGGTGCCGCTCGGCGAGGTACCGGACGAGGACCTGACCGACGAGCTGCTCGCCGACGTCTGGGTCCAGCTGCGCGCGGCGCACCGAGCCGGCATCGCGCACCGCGCGATCACCGGCGACGTCGTCCTGGTCGGGCCACCCGACCAGGAGCCCCGGGTCTGGCTGACCGGCTGGGACGCCGGCGACGTCGCCTCCTCCGAGCTGGCCCGGCGGATCGACATCACCCAGATGCTGGCCGTGCTCGCCCTTCGGGTCGGGGCGGCCCGGGCGGTGCGCACCGTCGCCGACGCGCTGGACGACGACGACGTCGCCGCCATCGGCCCGATGCTCCAGACCATCGCGATGCCTCGCTCGACCCGCGTGCTGATGTCCCAGAACAAGCAGGTGCTCGCCGAGCTGCGTCAGGAGATCGTCGCGCGGCTGCCGGAGGCGAGCATCGCGCCGCAACGGCTGGTCCGGTTCGGGGCCCGCACCGTGCTCACGATCGTCGTGACGATCATCGCGGCGTTCGTCATCCTCACCACGATCAACGTGCACCAGATCGGCGACGCGCTGCGCGCCAGCGACTGGCACTACTCCCTGACCGCCTACCTGCTCGGCCTGCTCACCCTGATCGGCGCGGCGCTGACCCTGGTCGCGCTCGCCCCGGTCCGGGTGCCGTTGTGGCGGGCCACGGTGGTGCAGGCCGCCGCGTCGTTCGTTGCGCTCGCCGCCCCCGCCGGGATCGGCCCGGCCGCGCTCAACCTGCGCACGCTGACCCGGCGCGGCGTGTCGACCACCCTGGCCACGGCGACGGTCGCGCTGATCCAGGTGGCCCAGATGGCCGTGACGGTGGTGCTGCTCGTGGTGCTCACGCTGACCTCGGGCACCCGGCAGCAGTCGCCGGTGCCCCTGTCACCCGCCGTGCTGGTCGTCATCGGCATCGTCGTGGTCGCGATCGCCGCGGCGCTGCTGGTGCCGGGCGTGCGGGCCTGGGTCGGCCGCGGCGTCATGCCGACGCTGCGACAGACCTGGCCGCGGCTGGTCGAGATCGTCGGGCAGCCCGGCCGGCTGCTGATCGGCCTGGGCGGGGCCGTCATCACCACGCTGGGGTACGTGCTCGCGTTCGACGCGGCGCTGCACGGGCTCGGCCAGCACATCAGCCTGGTCCAGGTGGCGATCGTCTACCTGGCCGGGACCACGCTGGGATCACTGGTGCCGACGCCGGGCGGAGTGGGCACGGTGGAGGCCGCGCTCGCGGCCGGCCTGGGCACGGTGGCCGGGATCAACCCCGGCGTCGCCTTCTCGGTGGCCGTGCTGTTCCGCGTCCTCACCTACTGGTTGCGGATCCCGCTGGGCTGGGTGGCCATGCGTCACCTGCAACGGGTCGGCGAGCTCTGACCCATCCGGCCGCGCGCCCCGGATGCTCCGGGTGCGCGGGACCGCGCCCTAGGTCAGGCGGCGGTGTCCTGGGTGGGGATCAGGGAGAGGGCGGCTAGCTCGGCGGCCCGTCGCGCCCAGACCTGAAGCCTGGCTGCGGGCAACGAGACCTCGGGGGTAGGGGAGCTGTACTGCCCTGCCGTCTGCCCACGCTGTTCCATGATCACGTCCTGTCTTTCGGCAGCCCGGCTGACCCCAAGGGTCCCGTGGCTTTGCGTCCCCGCCTTGCGGCGGGTTTGCCGGTTCGCTGACAGGTCAGACAGTAGACGCTGCCCGGTCGTGCTGGGAAGTGTATGAGAACGGCCAAACCGGACAAGCCCGTGTTTTCACCCGCCTTTCTGCATCGCCGCAGGTCAGCGCGGTGCTCATTGCCCTCTTCGGCAGGCTGGCAACGAAGTTCCCCGAATTATGACTCGTTTGCTGGGCTTGTCACAGTGGGGCCTCGCACTGACCAGCAAGAGTCATAGGCGGCGGGACACGCAGGGTCTAGCGAACGGCGTCGAGCCAGTGCTCCTCGGCCGGCAGCAGCCCCTCGATCTCGGCGAACAGGTCGTCGGGCAACGCCGTCTGTGCGGCCGCCACGGTCGCCGCCACGCGCTCCGGCCGGGACATGCCGACAATTGTCGAGGCGAAACCTTCGTCGCGCACCGAGAACTGCAGCGCGGCGGTCGGCAGGTCGGTGCCGTACCGGGCGCACACGGCCCGCATCGCGGCGACGGCATCGAGCACCGGGGCCGGCGCCGGGCGGTAGCCGTAGGTGGTCGGGCTGCCCGCCGCGTCCTGGTGGGCCAGGATGCCGCCGCCGTAGACCGCCGCGTTGAGCACGCCCATCCCCTGCCGGTGCGCCTCGGCGATGAGCGGCCCGGCGCTGCGGTCGACCAGGGTCCACCTGTTGTGCACCAGCAGGACGTCGAACACCCCGAGGGCCAGGTACTTCGCGATCTCGTGGACGTCGCCACCGGCCAGGCCGATCGCCCCGACGACGCCCTGCTCCTTCAGCACGACCAGGGCGTCGACCGCACCGCCGGGCTGGGTGACGTAGCCGAAGTCGTGGAACTCCGGGTCGTGCAGGTGGACCATCGGCAACCGGTCGAGACCGAGGCGCAGCATCGACTCCTCGACGCTGCGGCGCACCCGGTCGCCGGAGTAGTCGGCACCGTCGGCGTCGACCTTGGTCTCCACCACGACGCCGTCCGGCAGGCCACCGACCCGGCGCAGCGCGTCGCCGATCCGACGCTCGCTCTCCCCGTCCGAGTAGCCGTTCGAGGTGTCGATGAACCGGATCGGGCTGTCCAGCGCGGCGAGCACCGTGGCGATGCCGCGCTCGGCCGGCGTCTCCTGGCCGAACAAACGCGGCATGCTGCCCAGCGGGCCGCCGCCCAGGCAGAGCGCGGACACCTGCAGACCGGTCGACCCCAGCGGTCGCATCCAGGACACCGACATCACGGACCTCCTCGGTCAGGTGCACCCATCCTGTCGCTCAGCCCGCGGCGGCGAACAACGCGTCCACCAGGGGCCCGGCGGTGGTGGCACCGAAGTCGCCGGTCTCGACGAAGGCGGCCACCGCCAGGTCGCCGTGGATCGCGATCAGCCACGCGTGGTTGGCCAGGCCCTGAGCGGTCTGGAACTGGGCGGTGCCGGTCTTCGCCTCGACGTCGGGCGCCGGTACGCCCTTGAGCAGCGTGGCCGTGCCGTCGGTGACCACGGTGCGCATCAGCGAACGCAGCGTGTCCGCCTCGGCCGTCGTCAGCGGCTGGGTGGGTACCGCGGGCTGCGAGGCCGACGAGGCCGGCGTGGAGGTGGCCGCGGGGGCAGGGCTTCCCGCCGGGGCGGCGCTGCCGGTCGGCGTCGCCACCGGGGCCGCCGGCCTGACCAGCACCGGCGTCACGGTGTGCCCGGCGGCCACCGATGCGGCCACCGTGGCCATGCCGAGCGGCGAGGCGAGGATCCGGCCCTGGCCGATCATCGAGGCGGCATGGTCGGTCCCGGTCGAGTCGGTGGGCACGGCGCCGAGGAAGGCGGGGAAGCCGAGCGCCGGCGCGGGCTCCAGGCCGAGCGACCGGGCCGCGGCGAGCAGCGCGTCCTGCGACACGGTGCCGGCCTGGCCGACGAACGCGGTGTTGCACGAGTGGGCGAACGCCGTGCGCAGCGTGATGGTGCCGAGGTGAGCCGTCGGGTAGCCCGGGACGTTGCTGAACGGGTACCCGTCGACGGTGACGGTCGGCGGGCAGGGCATCGTGCTGTCCGGGGTGAGCCCGGCCCGGAGCAGGGCGAGGGCGCCGGCGACCTTGAAGGTCGACCCCGGCGCGTACTGGCCGACGGTCGCGGTGGACAGCCCGTCGCCGTGCGGGCCGCTCGCGGCGACCAGCACCTCACCCGTCGAGGGCCGGATCGCGACCAGCGCCGCGTTGCCCGCCACCGGCGCCAGGATCTGCTCGGCCGCGGTCTGGAGCGAGACGTCGAGGGTGGTCTGCAGCGGGACGCCCGCGACCGGGTCGACGTGGAAGAGCTGGCGGGTCACCGGGCCGGCCGTGCCGACCACCGTCAGGCCCGGCGTGCCGCGCAGCTGCGCGTCGTACTGCCGCTCCAGTCCGGACAGCCCGGTCATGTCACCGGCCACGATCGCGCCCGACGAGCCGTCGACGATCTCCTTGGTGGCCGGCCCGACCTGGCCGAGGATCGGCCGGGCGAACAGGCGCGTCGGGGCCAGCGGCAGCTGGCCGGCCACCGCGTTGACCCCGGCGATCTGGCGCAGCCGGGCGACGTCGTACGCGGGGTCGTCCTGCCGCACGGTGATCGCCTCGACGAACGCCTTGGGCCCGGCTGCCGCCACCGTCGCGGCGTAGCCGGCGGGGTCGATGCCGAGGGCCGCGGCCAGCGCCCGGGCGGCGGCGTCCTGCCCGGCAGCGTCGACGTGGGTCTTGTCGATGCCGATGTGCCAGACCGGGCGCGGCACGACGATCGGGTCGCCGTTGCCCGCCAGCACCGCGCCTCGCTCGGCGGCCACCCGCTGGGTCGACAGCAGCTCACCGTCGGCGAGGTCCGGCGCGAGCAGCGACGTGCCCCACTGCGCCCGCCATACCTGGCCGCCGTCGCCGTCGACCAGCTGGAGCGGGGCCGTCACGTCGTACGCCCAGGGCCGCGCGGCGCCGAGGTCCCACGCCCAGTGCAGGCCGACGGTGGCCTTCGTGCCGTCCTGCGGGTCCACCGCGACCGAGGCGACCGTGACCCGGGGGGCGACGGAGCCCAGCCCGCTGAATGCGGCGCTGCGTGCCGTGGCCAGCGCAGCGGGGTCGGGGGCGCCCGCGACGAGCGCGACCTGCGTGAAGTCACCGCCGGCCAGGGCGGAGGCGAGCGCGGCGGCCTCGGCGTCCGGCGTCGGGCGGTGCGGCGTGCAGGCTGTCAGCCCCCAGACCAGCAGTGCTCCGGCGGCCAGCGCGGCCGCAGCCCGAACCGCACGACGTCGTCCCGTGCCCACGATCCCTCCTCCGGGTCCCCCTGGCCCCGGTCGAGCCTGCCACCTCGCGCCGACGCCAGCGGGACGAACGTCACGTTTCGGCCGGCCCGGCCCACGACGAGGAGCTGTACCCGCCGTCAGCGCCCGGTCATGGGTTGCCCCACGACGTCGTGGCCGGTCAGGATGCACCATGACCGCCGAGCGACGTCCTGTGACGTCCCCGCCGGACGAGGTGACGGCGCTCTCGTCGCGGCACGTCGCCGCTGCCGGACGCGTGGTCGGCACGGCCCTGGCGGACGATCCCGGCTACCGGTTCCTGCTGCCGGACGCCGACCGCCGGGTCGGCCAGCTCACCGCGCTGTACCGGATGACCTTGGCGGACACGGTGGCGCACGGCAGCGGCTTCGTCACCCTGCTCGGTCCTGTGGTCACCGGGGCCCTGGCGACCTACCCGCCGGGTCACTACCCGATGACTTCCGGCCGGTGGGCCCGGTCGGGCCTCCAGGTGGCCCGGATCGCCGGCCTCGTCGGCGGGGGCAGCCGGGCGCTCATCCGGTTCGGCCGGCTCACCGCGTCCGCCGTGCCGCCCGACGCGTGGTACTTCCAGGTCCTCGGGATCCGGCCCGACCTCCAGCACACCGGGCGCGGCGCCGTGCTGCTGCGCGCCGCCCTGGCGCTCGTCGATGCCGCCGGGGTGTCGTCGTACCTGGAGACGAACGTGCCGGCGAACGTCACGTACTACGAGCGGTTCGGCTACGTCCCCATCCGCGAGCCGGTCCCGCTAGCGCCGGACGGACCGTGGATCTACCCCATGTCACGGCCGGCCCAGGTCCCCTGAGCGCGCCGGCACCGGCACCGGCACAATGGGGCCATGCCCTCGGTACCCCTCCTGACCCTCAACAACGGCGTCCAGATCCCCCAGCTCGGCCTCGGTGTCTGGCAGGTGGCGCCCGACGAGACCGCGCGCGTCGTCGAGGACGCCCTGGCCCTCGGCTACCGGCACATCGACACCGCGCAGATGTACGGCAACGAGGCGGGCGTCGGCGCCGCCCTGGCCGCCTCCGGCCTGCCGCGCGACGAGGTGTTCGTCACCAGCAAGCTGAACAACAACCGGCACGAGCGCGACGCCGCGCTGGCCTCGTTCGACCGCACGCTCGAGGCTCTCGGCACCGACCACGTCGACCTGTTCCTCATCCACTGGCCGATGCCGGCGGTCGGCGACTTCGTCGACACCTGGCACGCGATGGAGGAGATCTACGAGTCGGGTCGCGCCCGGGCGATCGGGGTCTCGAACTTCCATCAGCGTCACCTGGACCGGATCGCCGCCGAGGGCTCCGTGACGCCCGCGGTGAACCAGATCGAGGCGCACCCGTACCTCACCCAGGACCCGCTGCGGGCCTACGACCGCGACCACGGCATCGTCACCGAGGTCTGGTCGCCGCTCGGCAGCGGCGTCGTGCTCGACGACCCGGCGCTGGCCGCGATCGGCACGGCGCACGGCGTCGGCCCCGCGCAGGTCGTCATCCGCTGGCACCTGCAGCGCGGCGACGTCGTCTTCCCCAAGTCGACCCACCGCGACCGGATGGCACAGAACCTCGACGTGTTCGGCTTCACCCTGACCGACCAGGAGATGGCCGCCGTCTCGGCCCTCAACCGCGACCAGCGCACCGGGCCGGACCCGGACGGGTTCAACTGGGTGCCGGAGGGCTGAACCGGCACCCGCCGGTCGCGCGGCAGGCCCGGCGGGGTGACGCTAGTGCCATGGCCGACAAACCTCGAGTCACCGTCCTGGGCACCGGCACGATCGGCTACGGCATGGCCGTCAGCCTGCTCCGCGCCGGGCTGGAGACCACCGTGTGGAACCGGACCCGTGCCAAGGCCGAGCCCCTCGCAGACCTCGGCGCGACCATCGCCGACGACCCGGCGGCAGCGGTCAAGGGCGCCGACGTCGTCGTGACCGCGCTGTTCGACGCCGATGCCGACGCCGCCGTCATGGAGCACACGCTGGCGGCGATGGCCCCCGGCGCAGTCTGGGTGCAGTCCTCGACCGTCGGTGCCACGGGCACCGCCCGGCTGGCGGCGCTGGCCGACGAGCACGGCGTGCCGTTCGTCGACGCCCCGGTGCTGGGCACGCGCAAGCCGGCGCTCGCCGGCAAGCTCGTCGTGCTCGCCGCGGCGGCGCCCGAGGTCCGCCCGCTGGTGCAACCCGTGCTGGACGCGATCGGCTCCCGCACGGTGTGGGTGGCCGACGAGCCCGGCCCGGCCTCGCGGCTCAAGCTCGTCACCAACGCCTGGATCGCCATGCTCACCGCCGGGGTCGGTCAGTCGATCGCCCTGGCCCAGGCCTGGGGGCTGGACCCGCAGCTGTTCCTCGACGCGATCGACGGCGGCCAACCGGACAGCCCGTACGCGCACATCAAGGGTGCCGCGATGCTGTCCGGGGACTTCGAGCCCCAGTTCGGCATCGACGGCCTGCGCAAGGACCTCGCCCTCATCGCCGCGGACGCGCGGACCGCCGGGGTGCCCACCGACCTGGTCGACGTCCTGGCCCAGACCTACCGGACCGCCGCCGGCGCGGGCGCCCCCCGCGACATCGCCGCCGTCATCGACGCCTTCCGGCCCGGCCGCGCCGAGTGGCCCGAGGAGCCCGCCCCGGCCAGCTAGGCACCGACGGCGCCGAGCCCGGTCATCTCCGCGCTGACCTCCCAGAGGCGGCGAGCCAGCTCTGGGTCGTCGGCCTGCGGGCTGGTCCGCCCGACCCGCCGCTTGACCCAGTACTGCCCGGACGCCCAGTCCACGCCGGGCGTGCCCTCGGCCAGCCAGACCAGCTGGTCCGAGCCCCGCTCGGGCGACGTGAACAGCCGCTTGGCCAGCCAGGTGCCGTAGAACCGGCCCCAGAACACGTCAGAGGTGGACCCGAAGTTCGACGCGACCACCCCCGGGTGGAACGCGGCGGCGGAGATCCCCTGCGGGTGGAACCTGCGATGCAGCTCGCGGGTGAACAGGACGTTCTCCAGCTTGCTCGCGCCGTACGCCCGGAACGTCTCGTACCCGTGCACCAGGTCGAGGTCGTCGATGGCGACCGATGCGCCACGCGAGGCCATGCTGCTCGTCGCCACGACGCTCGCCTGCGACGCGACCAGGATCTCCAGCAGCAGGTTGGTCAGCAGGAAGGGCGCCAGGTGGTTCACCTGGAAGGTCTGCTCGTGGCCGTCGACGGTCACCTCGCGCCGCCCGGCGACCCGACCGGCGTTGTTCGCCAGCACGTCGATCCGGGGATGGGCAGCCGCGAGCTCGGCGGCCAGCGCGCGGACGTCGTCCAGCCGGGAGTAGTCGGCGACGTGGCGTTCGGCGCCGATCTCGTCGGCCACGGCGTGGGTCTTGGCCGGGTCGCGTCCGACGACGACCACCTCGTGGCCGGCTGCGGCGAGCGTGCGGGCTGCCGCGGCGCCGATGCCGTCGCTGGCGCCCGTGATGACGATGGTCTTGGAGGTCACGGCCCCCTTCCTACCCCGGCGGCGGCCTCCGGCCGAAACGGGCGCGGATGGCGCGCCGCGTGGATAGCGTGACCGGGTGGACCGGACCGCGTGGGTGCGCCGGGGGTGGGCAGCGATCGGGCGGTGGCAGGGCCCGTGGCCGGAGCCGCCTGTGCCGCTCGTCGGACCGTCGGTGGGCACCGACCCCCGGCTCGACCCGTTGCGGTACCACCTGCGGCAGAGCAGTCGCACCACGTGCGGGTCGGCATCCTTGCTCGTCGCGCGCATGCTGGCGGACCCCGGCTACGCCGGGTGGATCCTCGAGGGTGTCGACGACGGCACCGGTGCCGCGAGCGACGAGCCCGTGCAGGAGCGGTTCGGCGCCGCCGAGCGCACGGTCAAGGATCGGACCAACGCCCTGCTCGGGCCGGTCGGTGTGCAGCCGCCGTGGCCGCACGGCCTCGGCACGCCGCCGTGGGGGGCCGCGCACGAGATGACGCGGATCACCGGCCTGCGGTACCGCGCCCGGTACGTCGGCCCGGACTCCCTGACGGCGCGCACGCACGCCTACGACGCCGTGGACCGCACGGTCGACGCCGGCCGGACCGCGCCGATGTTCGTCGGCGACCGGGCCGTCCCCCGGCACGTCGTGCTCGCCGTCGGGCGCGACGACGACGCTCTGCGCGTCTACGAGCCGGCATCGGGTGACGTGCTGCGCCTGACCAGGGAGCAGTACCTGCGCGGCGGCTTCGTCGTCGCCGGGTGGGCCGAGCCGTGGGCGGTCGTCGTGCCGCGCTGAGCTCTTGTGACACGTAACGACAATCGATACGTTCCTGCCATGCAATGGGTCTGGCGCCTCCGGAAGCTCGTCGTCGTCCTGGGCTGGGTCGCCGCGGTGGGGGGTGTCGGCTACGCCGCCAACGCCGTGACGCAGGCGCATGCCTTCGTCAAGGCGCCGGTGAGCCTGACCGGCAGCGGGTCAGGGTGGGCCGACGTGCCCGTCCAGGTCCCCGGGGCCGACGTGCCGGGAGGATGGTTCGCCGGTGCGCGGCCCACCGGTCTGGGGGTGGGCGGACCCGACGGCGGGCTGACGATCGTCGCCTGGGACTCCACCCGCCTCGAGCAGCTGCTGTCCCGCGGCGACTGGCTGGTCGGCGGACTGGGCGTCCTCGTCGGCGCGCTCGCGCTGGCGCCGGTGCTCGGCGCGATCGCGGCCGGCCGGCCGTTCCAGCCCGCGAACTCCCGACGCCTCGTCGTGCTCGGGGTGACGGTCGCCGTCGCCGGCGTGCTGGCTCCGCTGCTGCCACAGCTCGCCGGGATCCTCGTGCTCCGTCGGACCGGGCTGGCCGGCGCCCGCTTCATCGACACGGCGTCGGTCGAACCGACCCCGCTGCTCGTCGGCGCGCTGATCCTCGCGCTGGCGGCCGCCTTTCGGTCCGGCGCACGGATGGCCGACGACGTGCGCG
This sequence comes from uncultured Actinomycetota bacterium, assembly GCA_963769855.1. Lineage (GTDB taxonomy): Bacteria > Actinomycetota > Actinomycetes > Actinomycetales > Cellulomonadaceae > Cellulomonas. The sequence continues at coordinate 462,247 of CAVYNN010000006.1, read as the reverse complement.
GGCTGGTCTAGCGGTGCCGGGCGAGGAGGACCGCGTCGTCTGCCACCTCGACCGTCTGCTCACGAAGCGCAGGATGACCCTGGTCGAGCTGTCGGCCCGCACGGGCGTCACGCCGGTCAACCTGTCCATCCTCAAGAACGGCCATGCCCGGGCGATCCGGTTCAGCACGCTGACCGCGGTCTGCGATGCGCTGGGTTGCACCCCGGGCGACCTCCTGTCGATCGACCGGTAGGTCGGGGCACAGGCCGCGACGGCTCAGTGCCGCAGCGTCGCCCAGACGTGCTTGCGGTCCGGCTCGGCGTACCAGCCGACCTCGTCGGCCAGCCGCCCGACGACGACCAGGCCGAACCCACCCTCACCGAGCGGTCGCCGGTCGGCCAGCACGGGCACCGCCCCGACCGCGCCGTCCGCGACGTCGAGCAGCCAGCACGAGCGGCCTCGGTGCAGCGCGATGCTCGCCGGAGGGGCGCCGTGCCGGAGCGCGTTCGTCGCCAGCTCGGACGCGACGAGCACCACCGGGCCGGAGACCGACCGCGGCACGTGCAGCAGCACCTCGTGCAGGCCCGCCCGCAGTCGGCGCAGGTCCGCGGTCGAGGCGACGGTCCAGGTGCCGACGAGCTCGTCGGGGTCCGGCGGCGCCGCCTCCGGGATCGTCCACGAGGAGGCAGGGGCCGCGGGGGCGGGGTGCGCTGTCACACGGCTCCTTCCCGGGATGGTGGCACGACGCTAGCGCCGGGGCGCGTCAGGCACCATGGGATCACGGCCCGCCCGGGTCGCTGACCAGCGGGAGGTTGCCATGGAGCCGGTCGGGTGGCTGGTGCTCGGCGTCCTCGTCATCGTGGCCGTGACGAGCGTGGCCTATCGCGTCGGCGTCGCGGCGCCGTTGCTGCTCCTCGTCATCGGCGTCGGGGTGAGCCTGCTGCCGGCCGTGCCGACGATCACCGTGGCGCCCGGGGTCATCCTCGCCGTCGTCCTGCCGCCGCTGCTGTACTCCGGGGCGGTCAACCTGCCGGCGATGGACTTCCGGCGCGACCTGACGACGATCTCCGCCCTGTCCGTCGGGCTCGTCGTGGTCTCTGCGGTGGTGGTCGGCTTCGTCGTGTCCGCGGTGCTGCCCGGGCTCGGCCTGGCGGCCGGGATCGCGCTCGGCGCGGTGGTCAGCCCCACGGACCCGGTGGCCACGCGCATCGTGCGCAGCCACCGGGTGTCCCCGCGCATCGTCACCGTGCTCGAGGGCGAGAGCCTGCTCAACGACGCGTCAGCCCTGGTGCTGCTGCGCACCGCGGTCGCCGCGGCGGCGGCGAGCGTCTCGGCGGCACGTGTCGCCGGGGACTTCCTGCGCGCGGTCGCGATCGCCGTCGTCGTCGGCTGGCTCGTCGGCAAGGCGGCGCTGTGGGCTCGTTCGCACCTGCGGCCGGCGACCGCGGGTGTCGCCGTCTCGCTCGTCGTGCCCTACGTCGCGTACCTGCCAGCGGAGCACCTCGGTGGGTCCGGGCTGGTCGCGGCCGTGGCGGCCGGCCTGGTGATGGGCACGGGCGCGCCGCGCCACCTGCGTGCCGAGGACCGGATGACCGAGCAGGCGGTGTGGCGCACGCTCGAGCTGCTGCTGGAGAGCGCGGTGTTCCTCGTCATGGGCCTCGAGCTGTTCGGCCTGCTCGAGGACCTGCGCGGGGCACGCGGCGACCTGTCGACGGCGCTGCTGCTGGGCGTGCTCACCGGGGCCCTCGTCATCGCGGTGCGGGCCGCGTTCGTCGCACCCTCGTTGTGGCTGCTGCACCGCCGCACGGTGCGGGTCGCCCAGCAGCGCGACCGCCTCGCCGCGTTCGAGGTCCGCCTGGACAACGCGGCGCCCGACGCGGTGCCCCCGCCTGGCCGGGACCGGTCCGCCCCGGACGTGCCCACCGCCCGCCAGGCCGAGCGGGCCCGGGGTCGCGCCCAGGCGCTGCTGTCGACGGTCCGCCGGCGGATCGCCGACATCGACTACATCGCGGCCGAGCCGTTCGGCTGGCGCGAGGGCGCGCTGCTCGTCTGGGCCGGCATGCGCGGGGCGATCACGCTCGCCGCGGCACAGTCGCTGCCGGCGAGCACGCCGCACCGCTCCACCCTGGTGCTCGTCGCGTTCGTCGTCGCCGCGGGGACGCTGCTGACTGCAGGGCGGCACGCTCCCGGCGCTGATCCGATGGCTCCGGCCTCGGCCGCGCGGTGGACCCGGACGAGCGGACCGACTCCGAGGCGCTGCACGCCGAGCTGACGCGGTCCGCCGTCGCCCGGCTGGACGACCCGGCGCTGCGCCGACCCGACGGGCAGCCCTACTCGTCCGACACCGCTCACCCGGGTCCGCCGCGTCGCGGCGGCGGTGCTCCGGCGCGCGGACCCGGCCGACGAGGAGCGCACCGCCGCGCTCGCCGCCAGCAGCGAGGAGCACGAGCTGCGCCTCGACCTGGTCGCCACGCAGCGTGCGACGCTGCTGCACCTGCGCGACGAGGGCACCTACGGGTCGGCTGCGCTCACCGAGCAGCTGCGGATCCTCGACGCCGAGCAGATCGGGCTCGAGCTGCGGGCGAGCGCCGTGCCCGGGGAGGACGGCTGAGCGCCGCTCAGGCCAGGGCGTCGAGGGCGCCGCTGCAGGTTCGTCCGTGCCGTCGCCGTGAACCAGGCGGCGAAATCCGGCTGGTAGGCCCGCGGAGTCGACTCGACGAGCCAGATCAGGCCCATCTGGAGGCGGTACAGCGCAAGCCTTCGCACGGCCGCGTCGGACGTGACGTCGATCGGCGCGCCCGCTGCGGCGTAGCCGGCGAGCAGGTCCGGTGGCGTCGGGCCACGGTGCTCCTGGTCGAAGCCGACGAGCTCGACGAGCGGGTCGGCCCACTGCGCCCGCTCCGGGTCGATCACCCCGACGAGTCCGCCCGACGCCGGGTCGACGAAGACGTTGCCGGCCCACAGGTCGCCGTGCACGAGCGCCGGGACCCGTACTTCGGCGAGCGCGCCGGTGTGCCGGGCGAGGCTGCGGCGGATCTCGTCCGCCGGGAGCGGCACGGCCCATCGCACGCCGTCGGCGAGCAGCGCCTCGATCACCGCCGTGAACGCCTCCGGCCACGTCCCGCCGCCGATCCGCGAGCCGAGGTAGCCGAACCAGGTGCCGGTGGTCGCGTGCAGCTGGGCCATGAAGGCACCGACCTCGCGCAGGGCCCGGGCCGAGCGCGCGTCGTCGGCCGCGAAGCCGGCGCGGTCCCAGGGCACGCCCGCCAGGTGGTCCGCGACGACGACGTCGCCCGGCAGCACGGACCGGGAGAAGTCGGCCAGGCGTAGCCGCGGCATGGGCAGGTCGCGGCCGGCGGCGAGCCGGTACACCTCGGCCTCGGCGTGCAGCAGGTCGTGCTCGTAGGTCAGCAGGCGGTCGTCACCGGTCGGCGCGGTCTTCACCACCACACGGTCGCCGCCGGCGAGGCTCACCCGGAACGTGGTGGCGAAGTACCCGCCGGTGAGCTGCTCGGCCTCCTCCAGCACACCGACGGGCCGGAGCACCCGGGCGAGGCGCTCGAGCATCGCCGCGTCGACGGGTGCGGGGTGGTCGGCCACGAGCGCAGCGTAGGTCCTCGGTTGTGCCGCCCGACCGCGACTGACGAGACTAGGGCCGACGTCACGACGCCCGGGACCAGGGCCGACGTCACGAGCGAGAGGCGGGACCGCCATGGCCGGCAGGACGAAGCTCCGCAAGGTCGGCATCCTCACCGCGGGTGGCGACAGCCCCGGGCTGAACGCTGCGATCCGTGGCTTCGGCAAGACCGCGATCGGCCACTACGGCATGGAGCTCATCGGCTTCCGGGACGGCATCACCGGACTGGTCGAGGACCGCTGGGAGATGCTGGACGGCAAGGCGCTGTCCGGCATCCTCACCGTCGGCGGGACCATCCTCGGCACCAGCCGGGACAAGGTGCACAAGTACATGGTCGACGGCGAGCCGCGCGACATGGTGCCCACGGTCGTCGAGAACTACCAGCGCGAGGGGCTGGACGCGCTCATCATGCTGGGCGGCGGGGGCACGGCGAAGAACGCGATGAGGCTGGTCAACGCCGGACTGAACGTGCTGCACCTGCCGAAGACGATCGACAACGACATCGCCCGCACGGACACGTCGTTCGGCTTCGCCACCGCCATGGAGATCGCCACCGACGCGATCGACCGGGTCCACTCGACGGCGCACAGCCACCACCGGATCATCCTCACCGAGATCATGGGGCACCGGGCCGGCTGGCTGACGCTCGCCGCGGGGCTGGCCGGCGGCGCCGACATCATCCTCATCCCGGAGATCCCGTACACCGTCGCCTCGGTGGCGGGGACGATCAAGGCGCGCCTCGAGCGCGGGTCGAACTTCTCGGTGGTCGCGGTGGCCGAGGGGGCGCGGGACGTCGACGACGCCGCCGACTACGCCGCCGCCGAGCTGCTGTCCGGTTCGGCGAAGACGCCCGAGGCGCAGCGCGCCGCACGGGCCCACCTCGCGCACGTCGAGGATCTGCAGCGTGAGCACACGTTCAAGCTGGCGCGCGAGCTCGAGGCGGCGACCGGCCTGGAGACCCGGGTGACGATCCTCGGCTACGTGCAGCGCGGTGGGACCCCGTGCGCCGCCGACCGGCTGCTCGCCACCCGGCTCGGTGCCGCCGCTGCCGACCTCGTGGCACGCGGGGAGTTCGGCGTCATGGTGGCGGCGCACGGCGAGGGCACCGAGGCCGTGCCGCTGTCCGAGGTGGCGGGCAAGGTCAAGCTGGTCCCGGTCGACCACGAGTGGGTGACGGCGGCCCGTCAGGTCGGCGTCGGTCTGGGCGACTGACCGTTGCCGGCCGGCGGCGCATCACCACCACGGCCGCCCCGGCGGACAGCAGCGAGCCGGCGAACACCGCGAGCGCGGCGGCGTCGCCCAGCGCGGCGTCGTCGAACGCCAGCTGCGCCACCAGCAACGACACCGTGAAGCCCACCCCGGCGAGCAGCCCCACCGCCCACAGGTCGCGCTGTCGCATGCCGCCGGGCAGGCGCAGCGGTGTGAACCGGGTCAGCGCGGCGGCGGTGCCGAGCACCCCCACCGGCTTGCCGACCAGCAGACCGAGAAGCACCCCCCACGCGACCGGCTCGGCCAGCACGCTCGTCTGCCCGGTCAGTGGCACACCCGCCGCGAAGAACGCGAACACCGGCGCCGCGACCGCCGCCGACCACGGCCGCACGCGGTGCTCCAGCCGGCTGGCCGGCGACGGCCGCCCGTCGGTCCGGGGCGCGGCGGGCACCGCGAGGCCGCACGCGACGCCGGCGATCGTCGCGTGGATCCCGGACCCGTGCAGCGTCGCCCAGGCGGCCACGCCGAGCAGCACCAGCACTGCGCCGCGCGCCCCGCGGGCCGGTCGAGTGCGCGCCGTGACCCGGACCACCAGGGCGAAGCAGGCCACGGCGAGCACCGCGGCGGCCAGCCAGGCGAACCGGATCTCGTGGGCGTAGAACACGGCGATCACGACGATCGCGAGCAGGTCGTCCACCACGGCCAGGGTGAGCAGGAACACCCGCGCGGCGGCAGGCAGGCGGCGCCCGGCCAGCGCCAGCACGGCCAGCGCGAAGGCGATGTCGGTCGCGGTCGGCACCGCCCACCCGGACAGCCCACCCCCACCGCCCAGGCGCGACGACGAGGACGAACACCCCGGCCGGCACCAGCATCCCGCCCACCGCGGCCAGGGCCGGCACCGCAGCGTGCCGCGGGTCGCGCAGCGAGCCGGCGACCAGCTCGCGCTTCAGCTCCAGCCCGACGACCAGGAAGAACACCGCCAGCAGGCCGTCCGATGCCCACGAGGACAAGGTGAGGTCGAGGTGCCAGGCCGCGGGCCCCACGACGGTGCCCGAGATCGTGGCGTAGGTCGCGCGCCACGGCGAGTTGGCCCAGACCAGGCCGACGACAGCGGCCACGACCAGCAGCACGCCGCCGGACAGGTCAGGGGTGAGCGGACGGTGGGTACGCGAGGTCGACATCACGGGGGCTCCTCGAAACGGCATCACGAACGGACGCCGACCAGGCTTCCCGGCACACCCGACGGGTTCGCCCCGTCCCGGCGATCCTACCGTTCCCCTCGTCGAACCCGCTGGTGAGGCCCACTAGGCTCGAGGCGGAGCGCCGGGAAGCCTGGTCGGCATAGTGGTGGAACGTCACAACACGACGAGGAGACCCCCGTGCGCGTGTCCGACCTGGAAACCAGCCTTCCGCTGGTCGACCTGCACACCCCCGCGCTCGACGCCGCGCGGATGATCGCCGGGAAGCGGCTGCCGGTCCTGGTCGTCGCCGACGCCGCGGGACGCCCGTCCTCCCTGATCTCCGCGATCGACGTGCTCGCCCTGCTCATCCCCTCCTACCTGCGCGACGACCGGTTCTTGTCCGGGGTGCTCGACGAGCTCGGGTCCGACGAGGTGTGGGCCGAGGCCGGCGAGCGCACGATCGGCGAGCTCATCGAGGACGACGGCGTCGACGTGCACGACATCGTCACCGTCGAGCCGGACGCCACGCTCGTCGAGGTGGCGACGCTGCTGGCCGAGGAACGCGCGTCGGTCGCGCTGGTCGTCCACGACGACGGGCCGGCGCGCTTCGTCACGCTGCCGACCGTCATGGAGGCGATCCTCCGGCTCGCCGGCGCCCGGCCGGACGACCCGGTCGCATGACGCTCCAGGCCGGCCTCGCCCTGGCGGTCTTCGTCGGGGCCTACGTCCTCATCGCCACCGAGAAGGTGCCGCGCTCGACGGTGGCGCTCGGCGGCGCCGCGCTCATGCTGCTGATCGGCGCGACCGACGACCAGGGGATCTTCTTCTCCCAGTCCACCGGGATCGACTGGAACGTCATCTTCCTGCTGCTCGGCATGATGATGATCGTCGGCATCCTGCAGCAGAGCGGCGCCTTCGAATTCGTCGCGATCTGGGCGGCGAAGCTGGCCCGCGGCCGTCCGTTCGTGGTGATGGTGATGCTCATCGTCATCACCGCGGTGATCTCGGCGCTGCTGGACAACGTCACCACCGTGCTCCTCGTGGCGCCCGTCACCCTGCTCATCTGCAGCCGTCTGGCTGTGCCGGTGACGCCGTTCCTCATCGTCGAGGTGATGGCGAGCAACCTGGGCGGCACCGCGACGCTCATCGGCGACCCACCGAACATCATCGTGGCCAGCCGGGCCGGCCTGACCTTCACCGACTTCGTGGTCAACCTCGTGCCGCTCATCGCCATCCTGCTCGTCGTGTTCGTCGGGATGGCCTGGCTGCTGTTCCGCAAGGAGCTGGTGTACGACGCCGACCGCGCGCGGCGCGTGATGGCCCTCAACGAGCGCGAGGCGATCCGCGACGGGCGCCTCCTGATCACCGCGCTCGCGGTGATCGCGCTGGTGCTGGCCGGCTTCGTGCTGCAGTCGACCATCGGCCTCGCGCCGTCCGAGGTCGCCCTCCTTGGCGCGGGCCTCCTGGTGCTGCTTACCCGGCTCGAGCCGCGCAAGATCTTCGCCGACGTCGAGTGGGAGACGCTGCTGTTCTTCGCCGGGCTGTTCGTCATGGTCGGGGCGCTGGTGAACCTCGGCATCATCGACCGGATCGGCAAGGCCGCCGCGAACGCTGTCGGTGGCAACTACCCGGCGGCGGCTGCCGGGCTGCTGGTCGGCTCCGCGGTGGTCTCCGGCATCATCGACAACATCCCGTACGTGGCCACCATGGCGCCGCTCGTTCAGGGACTGGTCGAGACCGGCGGGCCTGCCGCCCGCCCGTTGTGGTGGGCTCTCACCATCGGCGCAGACCTCGGTGGGAACGCCACGGCCGTGGGGGCCAGCGCGAACGTCGTCGTGCTCGGGATCGCCCGCCGGTACGGCCACCCGATCTCGTTCTGGACGTTCACCCGGTACGGGCTGCTGGTCACCGCGGTGACGATCGCGATCAGCGTGCCCTACGTGCTGCTGCGCTTCTTCTGACCCCGCGGCGTCCGCGGCGGGGATCCGCGGGGGGCCGACGAGCGCGCGGTGCTGCCGCCGTCAGCGCGGGGCGCGAGGCGCCGACACGGTCAGTGGGCGCGCAGCTCGCGCAGCGCGTCGCGGGCGGCCCACCGAGCCGCGCGGTTGCCGGGATGCGCGGCAAGGATCCGCTCGGCGGTGGCGACGGCCGGCCCGTGGCACGCCGGCGACCGCTTGCCGATCTGCCGCAGCGCCCAGCTCACCGCCTTGGAGACGTACGGCCGCTCGTCGTGCGCCACGCCTTCGACGAGCGGGAGGAGGGCGACGATCTGCTCGTCGGACGCCTGCCTGTCGTGGACGGCGAGGGTGCAGATGAGCACCAGGCCGGCGCGCCGGACGAACGTCTCCGGGCGAGCGACCCAGTCGGCAGCGGCCTGGTAGGCGAAAGGCGTGCCGGCGACGAGGTGCTGGAGCTGGTCGCACGTGTCCCACGAGTCCAGGTCGGCGACCCACGCGTCGGCCTGCTGCCGCGTGACCAGCGCCGGTACGTCGAGCAGGACGGCCAGGATCCGCGCCTCGTGGAGGCCGGACGACCACAGACCGGCCGCGACCTCGTGCACCGTCTGCGGGTCGGACCGGCGCAGCGGCCGCAGCTCGGCCGCGATGGTGCGCAGCCGCGCGACGGAGACGCCGAGCGTCCCGACGGTGCTGATCCCGAACCGGGCCATGCCCGCGACGGCGGCAGGGTCCGCGGCGACTCGCAGCCGGGACAGCAGCCCCTCGGTCATCGCTGCCGCGTCGGCGCCGGTCGCCACGGGCCGACGGTAGCGCGCGCGAGCGGCCGACCGGCCGCACCGGGAGGGCCGGTCGAGGCGAAGCAGCAGCACCGATGAGGCCGACGAACGAGCCCCCGTTGCACGACGATGTCGAACGTATCGGCCGGGATGGTCCGCGCCCCGTGCGACTGGATGCTCTGGACGCTGGCAAACACCTGCCTGCCGCGCTCGGGCCGCCAGGCCCCGAACCACAGCTCTCCGAAGGACGCGTCCTTCAGCGCCTCGCGATAGGTCCGCAGCGACTGTTCGAGGATCTCGCGGCGATGGGCGACGAAGAGCAGCGTCGGCCGATCAGTAAGCCGCCGATTGTGGCCGGCTACGACCGATAGCAGAGTGTTCCGATGGAAGTCCAACTCAGCATGGTGATCCTCGAGGTCCGCGACCTGCCGAGGTCGATCGCCTTCTACCGCGGCCTCGGCCTCGATCTGCCGGATCCGGCTCCCGGTCGACCTGTCGCGATTCACCGAATGGGTAGCGGCGTCAGTCTGCTGCTCACGACGTCGTTCGCAGCCACCTACGATCCGGCGTGGACCCGCCCCACCGGTGGCTACCAGCAGCTGCTCGAGTTCTACGTGGGCGATGACGCCGTTGTCGATCAGCGATGGGCCGACCTGGTGGCCGCCGGACATCCCAGCCGCATGCCACCCACGCAGACCGTGGGCCCCTACGCGGCCATGGTCGACGACCCCGACGGCAACGTCGTCCTGCTCACGTCGGACACGGCGGCCCGGGTCGACGGGTAGCGCGCGCGAGGATCACGGCTGCCGATCCGGGCGAAGCGACACCTCCGGCCGTCGCGTCGCGGGGCCGGGGGCCAGCCGGTCGGCACGGCAACCCGGCGGCTGGCGCACGGAACTGCTGTCGGTCTGGTTGTCGTCGGCGGTGGTAGGTCCGTTCGGTCGGGTGATGATCGCGAGACGGAGTCGGGCTGTCGCGCGGTCGACGCGCTCGACCTGCCTGACGGTCGGCGTCGGGTTCTGGTGGAGTCGTTGGTTCCGCCGGGATGTCCGTCCTGTGGGGTGATCGCAATTCCGCTACGGGACCCGCAGAATCTGCACCGGGTCGCGATTGGCGGCGAGGATTGCCGGTGCCAAGGATCCGACCAGCGCGATGAGGAAGGACAAGGTTGCGACGCCACAGGTGAATCCCGCGCCCGGTTGCCGCCCGGCGAGGTTGTGCACGACCACCAGCCCGGCGCCGGTGCCCACGATCGCGCCGGCCAACCCGGCGGTTGCGGTCTGGAGGAGAACGAGGACGACGATTGCTGTTCGGGAGGCGCCCAGTGCGCGCCGGCGGCCGAAGTCGCGTCGGCGTCCCGCGACCGCTCCCATGACGGTGATCGTGATGATGCTCAGCCCGAGCGCCAGGACGAGTGCCATGAGCAACCGGGACGAGCGGCCGAGCTCGCCGGCGACGGCTTCGCGCAGCTCGATGACGCCGGAGGGTTCGTCGATCGTGATCGCTGAGGGCTGTTGGCTGCGCAACACGGCGGGGAGAGCCTGCGACACGAGGCCGACCGCGCCGACATCGCGTGCCATCGCGTACACGTAGCGGGCGTCGGGCGGTTGCGCGCCGGCGCCCACGGTGGTGGCCCCCGCCGCGACCAGGACGGTCCCGTTGAGCCCGCCGAGCGGTCCGTCCGCTTGGAAGACTCCGACGACTGGCCATGCCTGGGTGCCGTCGGTGACGACTCCGACACCGTCCCGCAGGCCAAGCGTGCGTGCGGCGTCGGCGCCGATGATCGCTTCATCGGCGCCCGGTGCGCGCCCGATGGTCAACGGGATCGCGGTGGGGGCCTGCCCGAAGAGCGTCCGTGCGGGGACGACGTCCTCACGCGGTGAGTCGGCGTTGTGGACGTCGACCACCGGGCCCACTGCGAACGCCCAGGACACCTGGTCGAGTGCTGCGACTTCCTGGACGCTGGCAGGTTGGATGTGGGCGTCGCCGCTTTGGTCGAATGAGACGACGAGCCGGGAACCCAAGGAATCGATGTGCGCGACGACGGCCTGCTCGCTGGCAGCCGACTGTCCGGTTGTCGCGAGCACGACAAGGCAGACGATCGCGATGACCAGGGCGGTCGTGACTGTGATGATCGGCTGGGCGCGTGCACCAGCGACACCCTCGGCGAGCAGGCCCATCGGTCGGGGCGTACCTGGCCAGCGAGCGGAACCGGCCCTTGCATCAGCGGCCAAGGCCGTGAGCGTAGGCAGCTCATCACCGTTCGGACCGTGCTCGGTCATGGCAGGCGCACGACCGCATCGGCATCGCCGGTGAGGCGTTCGTCGTGAGTCGCAACGATGACGGTTGCGCCCTGGCGGGCGTACTCGCGAAGGGCGGTCCACACGACGTCCGCCGAGGTAAGGTCGAGATTGCCCGTGGGCTCGTCGCCGAACACGACCGTCGGACTCGTCACGAGTGCGCGGCACAGTGCCACCCGCTGGGCCTGCCCGCCGGAGATCTGCCCGGGCCGGTGGCTCGCGCGGTGCTCGATGCCGAACTGGTCGAGCAGCTCGTGGGCGCGGGTCTGGGCGACGCGACGCGGCATGCCGGCGAACAAAGCGGCCTCACACACGTTGTCGAGGATCGTCCGGCTCGGGTCGAGCATCGCGTCCTGAAAGACGAACCCGACGTCGGCAGCCCGCAGGCGAGCCCGTTCGGCGTCGGGCAGGTCTGAGACCGGTCGGCCGTGCCAGAGGACTTGGCCCTGAGTCGCCCTGAGCATGAGCGCCAGCACGTACAGCAGGGTGGACTTGCCAGCACCGGACGCGCCCGTCACGGCCGTCACCGCCCCGGGGGCGAACGACGTGGTCAGGCCATCGAGGATCTGCTCGCGCCGGCGCGGGTAGGCGAACGTGAGGTCACGGGTCGCCAGCATCACGGTGTAGCGACCGTGGTCGGTCCAGGCGTCGCTCCGACGGCAAACAGCCGGATCCTGTCGCCGACCCTCAGCCCGCTGACCACTGCCCGTCCGTCACCGTGCGACAGGACCTTGACCTGACGGCTGGAGCCGTCGGCCTGGGTGACGAACGTCGAACCGTCCGCGCCCGTGGTGATCGCCGACGTCGGCACCGCCGGACCGGTCGCGTCCGGCACCGTGATGATCCGAGCGGTGTAGATCGCGTCCGCTTCCACGATCGGCACTTGCGCGCACTGCTCGCCGCACACCGCACCGCCGCCAGGTGACTTCAGGCTCAGGTGCAAGATGTTGTCTGCGGTGGTGGACGCGGAGGCGATGACCGCATCCCAGGTGCCGGTTGGCGTGACGACCTGCACCGGCCCGGACGTCGGCACGAGGGCGGCCTGGTCGGCGGCCAGGTCGATGACGAAGTCCGGTGCGTCCGCGAGTGCGTTGACGACGACCGCACCCGGTTCGATTCGTGCCCCGCTGACCACTGTGGGGCTGAGTGCGACCCGGGCGGGCAGCCGCGCGGCGAACAGGAGGTCCCCGGCGTGCACCACGCCGTCGGCGGTGACACCCAGGTCCCTCTGCCAACGCGTGACAGCCGCGACGGTGGCGGCGTCGAACTCCTGCCCGCTTGCAGTCGACGGCAGGTAGCCGCGTCCGGCGAGGAACTGTCGGACCTGCCTGACGTCCGCACCACTCGAGCCCCGGGAGAGGTCTCGGAATGCGGGGACCGACCCCTGCGCCACGACAACGGGACGCAGATCCAGGGTGTAGAGCACGTCGCCGGCGTTGACGGTGGCTCCCGATGTCACCGCGACCGAGGTGACAGTGCCCGCCCCAGCCGCCGTGGCGAGCGGCGTGCTGGCCCAGTGTGCCGCGACAGGGAAGGACAATGCACGTCCGACCGTCTGAGCGCTCACGGTGTACAGCACCGGACCAGAATCACGCACAGCGACCGCGGGAGGTGCGAATGTGGCGCGCCCCGCCCACACGCCCCCAGCGCCGCACAGAAGCGCTACGCCGACCCACGACGCGGTCGACTTCCACCGACGGGACATGGGGGACCTCCTGTCTGCGGCGACTTCTGAGGAGCTCCCTGGCTCGGCCTGCGTCAGATCGGCTCCGCGGGCTCGCCCCATTGTGGCCGGTTCAAAGGCTCGCCATGCCGGGTTCGGGACACGTGTGCCGCAGCATGTCCTCCTCGGCGTCCCGTGCTGACCCGGTCGACGACTTGAACTGCAACGACTCGTACGCCGACCATTGCCCGCCGGACTGCACGTACGCCTCCTGGCTGACCGGCGCCTCGATCGTGTACCCCAGGTCCATAAGGCACGCACGCGTGTCCAGCGCGTGCTGGTACATCGTCCTGAGCTGCTCGGCCGTGGGCCGCGCGCCATAGCCCTCGCCAAGGAACTCCTTGGTACAGGCGTGCAGCGCTTCCTTCCCGCCTGCCGTCCCCGGCGGGAACGAGAACCCGCCCCCCGCGATCGGGGTGGCCGCGATGCCAGCCTTGGCCAAGCACGACTTCTGATACGCGTAAAGCGCATCATTGGCTTGAACCTGCCGAGCGATCCACCCCGGTGCGATATATGCCGGCGTCGGTGCACCAACCGATGCAGAACTCGTGCACCCCCCCAGCACCAACAGGCCGAGCGCGGCCCCGACTGCAACACCGACCGTCCGCAACGCCCCCATCTGCATCAGGCTACGCGCGGCTGGCGCCAATATCGACGGAGCCTGCCCCGGTTTCCCGGACAGTTTCGGTTGGGTGATCATGCCGCCGCGGTGGCGGCGGTGTGAAGGTTCTCGAAGAAGAGGTGGTGTCACATCTGCATGTCGACGAAGCGGGAGAAGTGGCCCTGGAAGGCGACGGTGATCGTGTCGGTCGGGCCGTTGCGGTGCTTGGCCACGATGAGGTCGGCCTCGCCCGCGCGCGGCGACTCCTTCTCGTAGGCGTCCTCGCGGTGCAGCAGGATGACGAGGTCCGCGTCCTGCTCGATGCTGCCGCTCTCGCGAAGGTCGCTCAGCAGCGGCTTCTTGTCCTGGCGCTGCTCGGGCCCGCGGTTGAGCTGCGAGATCGCGATCACCGGCACCTCCAGCTCCTTCGCCAGGAGCTTGAGCGCCCGGGAGAACTCCGACACCTCTTGCTGGCGGGACTCGACGCGCTTGCCGGAGGACATGAGCTGCAGGTAGTCGATGATGACGAGCTTGAGGTCGTGCCGCTGCTTGAGCCGCCGGCACTTCGCCCGGATCTCCATCAGCGACATGTTGGGCGAGTCGTCGATGAACAGGGGCGCGTCCGAGATCTTGCCCATCGTGGAGGCGACCTTGGTCCAGTCCTCCTCGCCCATCTGACCGGTGCGCAGCTTCTGCAGGTGCACCCGCGCCTCGGCAGCCAGTAGACGCATGGTGATCTCGTTGCGGCTCATCTCGAGCGAGAAGACCACGCTCGTCAGGTGGTGCCGAATGGCCGCAGACCGCGCGATGTCGATGCCCAGCGTCGAGTTGTGGGTCGGGATCATCGAGGGGCCGGCGAGGTAGAGGTGCTCCGGATGGTCCACCTCTACGCAGCGAACGGGAACCGATGCGATCGGCTCCACGGCGACGATGTAACGCTGCCGAAGCCGCGGGGTGGACGTCCGGCGCCGGACCTTGTGCGTCAGTCGCTTGCGCTCCAGCAAGAAGACGTCGTCGTCGGTGGTGAAGGTGATGGTGCACGCGGTCGAGGTCGCCGGCGACCGACCGTGGACCGCCCTCGTCGACAGGCCCGTCCGGTAGCCGAGCGAGTGGACAAGCTCCCGGACGTCCTGTGCGAGGCGGAGATCAGTCAGCGTGATCTGAGGGCTTCCGGTCGGGTTCACCGTCCCGTCGGTGTCGAGCAGCCCGGCAAGCAGGTCGCGCCGTTGCTGTTCGCTCGCGCGCAGGTACGCGGTCGGGATGTGCTTGCTGCCCAGCACGCCGAGCGTGCGGAGGCGCCCTTGAAGCGTGCCGTAGCGCTCGTGGCACCGGGAGCACCGGCGCGCTCCCGTCATCGGCTGTCCGCAGTCGACGCACGACGGCGCCGGCACCGGGCCGGACAGGGTCTTGACCTTGCCGCCGCACGACCGCCCGCAGGTACGGACCTGCGGCCGACGAGGGACGAACGCCCGACCGCACACCTCGCACTGCCGGGTCTCCGTCGAGTCCTCCAGCAGCCCGATCCGGTAGAGCTTCGCGGGGCCCGCAGCCCGAGCGTTGGACCGATAGACCGCGTAGCCGCGACTCTCGATCTCCATGACGATCCCGGGATCTGCGCTGGTGAACCGGGCCGATGCTGCGTTCCCGTCGCCCAGCCACACCCCGAGCACGTACGGGTCCACCAGCAGGTCGGCCTCGGGGAGTGCCAGCGGCGCGGCGTTCTCGACACTGTGGTTCGTCCGTGCGTCGGCCGTCGCGCAACGCACGGTGGCCGCGAGCTCTTCGGTGGTCCGGATGGTCGGCCCGACCCCCGGGACGCGGCGCTGCGCCCTCGTCCGGGTCTGCCACTCGTGCCACGCATCGGCGACGATGGCTGACCCGTCGTCGAAGACGACGCGGTAGCACGGCCGGCCCGTCATGACCTCCGTCGCGGCGATCACTCGCGTCGGCGTCCCGTCGGCGGCGATCAACCGGTCGCCAACGGCGACCTCGCCCATCGTCGTCCAGCCCGTCGGTGTGGGCAGGAGCGTGTCGAGCGCGAGCGCCTTGCCGATGGCCGGCCGCGCGGCGATGACGATCATCTGCCCGGGGTGCAGCCCGTTGGTCAGCCGGTCGAGATCGGCGAACCCGGTCGGCACGCCCTTCATCCCGTCGCCGTGGTGGCCGGCGGCCTCGATCTCGTCGACCGTCTGGCCGATGATCTCGGACAGCGGCAGGTAGTCCTCGCTGGCCCGCCGCTCGGTGACGGCGTACACCTCGGCCTGGGCGGTGTTCACCAGCTCGTCGACGTCGCCACCGTCGGACCCGTACCCGAGCTGGGTGATCCGCGTGCCGGCCTCGACCAGCCGGCGCAGGATCGCCCGCTCCCGCACGATCCGCGCGTAGTAGCCCGCGTTGGCGGCGGTCGGCACCGTGGCGATGAGGGTGTGCAGGTACGGCGCGCCACCGATCCGGGTGAGCTCGCCGCGCTTGGTCAGCTCGTCGGCCACGGTGATCGCGTCGGCCGGCTCGCCGCGGCCGTACAGGTCGAGGATCGCCTCGTAGACGGCCTCGTGCGCGGGCCGGTAGAAGTCGGTGCCGCGGAGCACCTCGACGACGTCGGCGATCGCGTCCTTGCTGATCATCATGCCGCCGAGCACCGAACGCTCGGCGTCGACGTCCTGCGGCGGCGTGCGATCGCGCCCTCCCGGACCGGCCGACAGGCCGTACTCCAGGTCCTCGATCGTCACCGGTCCCCCACCCCTCGCTACGTTCTATCGTAGAACGTTTGTACTACCGGGCACCCACAGCGGGTCTCCGCCGCTCTGCCGAGACCGGTCCCCGGAACCGATGACGAGGTGAGGCTAGGGGGCCCGGGGGTGCCCGCACAACGCGGTCGTGCACAGCCCCCTGTGGACCGCCGGGGCATGCCTGTTGACCGCCGTGGGGCTCTGTGCACAGGTCGTGGAAAGGACTGTGGATACTGGTCGCGCGCCGCATCCGCGCGGCTCAGCGACCTGCACCGTCACTGTGCACGGGCTGTGGAACCGAACAATCCGGGGCGTGTTGGCCAGGATTTCACCTGATGGACACCGAATGTCCACGATTGACCGACAGGTCCTCGCGCTAGCCGTACCCGCCCTGGGGGCGCTGGTCGCCGAGCCGGCGTTCGTCCTCGTCGACTCCGCGATCGTCGGCCACCTCGGCCCGGCCCCGCTGGCCGGGCTGGCCCTCGGGTCGACCGTCCTGACCACCGTCGTCGGCCTGTGCGTCTTCCTCGCGTACGCGACGACCGCGGCGGTCGCCCGCCGTTCGGGCTCGGGCGACGCGGACGGCGCGCTCCGCTCGGGCATCGACGGGTTGTGGCTAGCGCTCGTCCTCGGCCTCGGCCTCGGCCTGCTCGTCTGGCTGGGCGCGCCGTGGCTGGTCGGCCTGGGCGCGCACGACGAGGTGGCGCGTCAAGGCGTCACCTACCTGCGCTGGTCCGCGATCGGCCTGCCCGGCATGCTGGCGGTGCTCGCCGCCACCGGCGTGCTGCGCGGGCTGCGCGACACCCGCACCCCGCTGCTCGTCGCCGCCACCGGCGCGGTGGTCAACGCGGGGCTCAACGCGCTGCTCGTCTACCCGGTGGGCCTGGGCATCGCCGGCTCCGGGCTGGGCACCGCCGCCACCCAGCTGGCGATGGCCACCTGGCTGGGCGCGCTCGTCGTGCGCGGCGCCCGACGACGTGGCGTCGCCGTCACCCCGACGGCCGGCGGCCTGCGCGGCTCGCTCCGGGCGGGAGCGCCGCTCCTGGTGCGCACCGCGACCCTGCGGGCGGCGATCGTCCTGACCACCTGGGTCGCAGCCGGGCTGGGCACCACCGTGCTCGCCGCGCACCAGGTGGTCAACGCGACCTGGGGGCTGACGGCGTTCGCGCTGGACGCCCTGGCGATCGCCGCCCAGGCATTGGTCGGCCATGCGCTCGGCGCGGGCGACGTGCCGGCGGCCCGGGCGCTGCTCGGCCGCACGCTGCGCTGGGGGGTCGGGGCGGGCCTGGCCCTCGCGATCCTGGTCGCCGCCGGCTCGCCGCTACTGGTCCGCCTCTTCTCCGCGGACCTCCAGGTGCGGCGCACGGCGGTGCTCGGTCTGCTGGTCGCGGCCGTCTGTCTGCCGATGGCCGGCTGGGTGTTCGTCCTCGACGGGGTGCTCATCGGCGCCGGGGACGGAGCGTTCCTGGCGAAGGCCGGTGCCCTGACTCTGCTCGTCTACCTGCCTGCGGTGCTCGCCGTACGGGCCTGGGCACCGGCCGGCCCGGCCGGCCTGGCGTGGCTGTGGGCCGCCTTCGCCGGCCTGTTCCTGGCGTCCCGAGCGCTGACCACCGGGTGGCGCGCCCGGGGATCCGGGTGGACAGTGACCGGATCGGATCGACGCCGAGGTCCCCGATGTAGTGATCGCGCTGCTGCGACGGGCTCTTGAATCGTGATCCGTTGTTGTGCTGAGGTAACGCAACGGAAACGCAACGGGCCTACGTTGACGCCCAGCCCGACGCTGACGGGTCGGGACGGGGGCGCCTGTGGGCACCCCGAACAACCACGGAGGTAGCACATGCGCAGATCGACACCGCGTCTCGCGGGCGTGGCTCTCGTCACGATCGCCGGGCTCGTGCTCGTCGGGTGTTCCTCGAAGTCGACCGGCGGCACCGCCGCGACGGGCGGTGCGTCGGGCACGGCCAGTGCTGGGGCCAGCATGGCGGCCCTGAGCATCCAGCCGATCGCCCAGGTCGACGCGAGCGGCAAGGCGGTCACATCCACCAGCACGGCGGCCCCGGCCGACCCCGCCGGTGACGGCAAGGCCACCTGCTCGGGCATCTCCATCGCCATGATGGGCGCCCTGACCGGCGCGAACGCCGCGCTCGGCCAGAACATCGTCAACGGCGTCCAGCTGGCGGTCGCCGAGCACAACGCGGCGAACGCCGGCTGTCAGGTGCAGGTCAAGCAGTTCGACACCGAGGGCGACCCGCAGAAGGCCACCCAGGTGGCCCCGTCCGTCGTCTCCGACACCTCGGTCATCGGCATCGTCGGGCCGGCCTTCTCCGGCGAGTCCAAGGCGACCGGCCCGGTGTTCAGCCAGGCGAACCTGCTGATGCTCACCCCGTCGGCCACCAACCCGGCGCTGACCACGAACGGCTGGAAGAACTTCGTCCGTGGCCTGGGCAACGACAACTCGCAGGGTGCGGCCGCGGCGAACTACATGACCGGCACGCTCGGCTACAAGAAGATCTGCGTCGTCCAGGACGACTCGGACTACGGCGTCGGCCTGGCCCAGGTGGTCACCAAGACGCTCGGGTCGGTCGCGGACAGCACGTGCGCGGCGAAGGTCAAGACCGGTGACAAGGACTTCTCGGCCACCGTGCAGATCATCAAGACGGCCGCTCCCGACGCCGTCTACTACGCCGGGTACTACGCCGAGGCGGCTCCGTTCCTGTCGCAGCTGCGCTCCAGCGGCGTCACCGCGGCGTTCGTCTCCGACGACGGCTCGAACGACCCGCAGCTCGTCGCGCAGGCCGGCAACGCGGCCAAGGGCGCCTACCTGACCTGCCCGTGCGGGCCGGCCCCGGCGGCGTACGCGACCAAGTACCAGGCGAAGTTCAACCAGGCCCCCGGCACCTACTCCGTCGAGGGCTACGACCTGGCGACGATCATCCTCAAGGGCATCGACTCCGGCATCACGGACCGCTCCAAGATGGTCGACTTCGTCCGGGCGTACGACGGCTACGGCCTGGCCAAGCACTACAAGTGGGACGCCACCGGTGAGCTCGGCGCCACCACGACCTGGATCTACCAGGTGAAGTAGGCGGCCGACGGCGGCCCGGGGCCTTCGGGACCCGGGCCGCCGTGGCTCGTCCCCCGTTCTCGACGTCGGGCACGCCCGCCCACGTCACCTCCCCGACGAGGAGCCCTCCTTGAGCGCAGTGCTGGCCACCGGACAGGTGCTCACCGGCGTCATCGGATTCGACCTGCCTGCCCTGGCGCGCAACTTCTGGGCGCTGACCATCGACGGCCTGACCTACGGGGCGATCTACGCGCTGGTCGCCGTCGGCTACACGCTGGTCTACGGCGTCCTGCGCCTGATCAACTTCGCCCACTCCGAGATCTTCATGCTCGGCATGTTCGGGTCGTACGTCACGCTCTGGCTGCTCGGCTTCGCGCCGTCCGGGAACACCTACGACTACGGCATCCTCCAGACGGTGATGTACCTGGGGCTGGCCATGATCGGCGGGATGGTGGTCTCGGGAGGTGCCGCGGTCGGGCTCGAGCGCGTCGCGTACCGGCCGCTGCGCCGACGAGGGGCGCCGGCGCTGGTCTTCCTCATCACCGCCATCGGTGCCTCGTTCGTGCTGCAGGAGTTCGTCCACTTCGTCCTGCCGCACCTGTCGGGCAACAAGCTGGGCGGCCTGAACGCCCAGCAGCCGATCCGGATGGTCGACCCGACGGTGCAGTTCCACATCGGTGGCGCCGAGGTGACGAACGTCGACATCGTCATCGTCGTCGCGGCCCTCGTCCTGGCCTTCGCCACGGACCGCTTCATCAACGCGACGAAGTTCGGCCGCGGCATCCGTGCCGTGGCCCAGGACCCCGTGACGGCCACCCTGATGGGCGTCTCCCGCGAGCGCGTCATCATGCTGACGTTCCTCATCGGCGGCTTCCTCGCCGGTGCGGCCGCGCTGCTCTACACGCTGCGCGTGCCGAACGGGATCATCTACAACGGCGGGTTCATCCTCGGTATCAAGGCCTTCTGCGCCGCGGTGCTGGGCGGCATCGGCAACCTGCGGGGCGCGCTGCTCGGCGGCCTCCTGCTCGGCGTCATGGAGCTGTACGGCCAGGCCGTGTTCGGCACCGAGTGGCGTGACGTCGTCGCCTTCGTCCTGCTGATCCTGGTCCTGATGTTCCGGCCGACCGGCATCCTCGGCGAGTCCCTGGGGAGGGCGCGCGCATGACGACCCAGACGATCTCCACCGCACCGGCCCCGGCCGCACCGCACCTCGGCATCGGCGACCGGCTGCGCCTGCGCTGGGACACGCTGCCCCGGCCGGCCCAGTGGGGCTTCGGCGTTCCGGCGCTGATCCTGCTCGCCCTGCTGCCCGTGCTGCGGCCCCCGGTGCTCACCACGGTCGGCACCGACTTCGGCGGCGTCATGGCGCAGTTCGGCATGTACGCGCTGCTCGCGATCGGCCTCAACGTCGTCGTCGGGCAGGCCGGGCTGCTCGACCTCGGCTACGTCGGGTTCTACGCGATCGGCGCCTACACCGTCGGGCTCATCACCAGCCCCGACAGCCCGTGGAACCAGACCAACGGCTGGCTGCCCAAGCAGTGGGGCTGGCTGTTCGCGGTGCCGATCGCCATCCTCATCACCGCGGTGTCCGGCCTCATCCTCGGCACACCGACGCTGCGGCTGCGGGGCGACTACCTGGCGATCGTCACCCTCGGCTTCGGCGAGATCGTCCGGCTGCTCGCCGACAACCTCGACACGCTCACCGGTGGCGGGCGGGGGCTGTCCCAGATCGCCTACCCCCAGATCGCCGTGAGCCCGTCGAGACCCACCGGCATCTTCTCCGCCGGCAACGCGACCCCACCGTGGAACGCCGGGCTGTGGTGGTACTGGGTCGCGCTCGCGCTCATGGTGGTCGTCCTGCTCGTCGTCGGGAACCTCGAGCGGTCCCGGGTCGGCCGGGCCTGGGTGGCGATCCGCGAGGACGAGGACGCGGCCGAGATCATGGGCGTGCCCACCTTCAAGTTCAAGCTGTGGGCGTTCCTCATCGGCGCCTCTATCGGCGGCCTGTCCGGCGCGCTCTACGCGGGCCAGGTGCAGTTCGTCGTGCCGACGTCGTTCAACGTCATCAACTCGATGCTGTTCCTGTGCGCCGTGATCGTCGGCGGCCAGGGCAACAAGCTCGGCGTCATCATCGGGGCGTTCCTCGTCGTCTACCTGCCGAACTTCTTCCTCGGCCGCACCTCGCTGTTCGGCATCCCCATCAACGGCAACGAGATCGCCAACTACAAGTACCTCTTCTTCGGCCTCGCCCTGATGACGCTGATGATCTTCCGGCCGCAGGGGCTGTTCCCGGCTCGGCAGAAGCTCCTGACGTTCGGCCGCGAGATCTACGTCGTGGCCCGCACCGCGGCGCTGGCCGTCACCGGACGTAGCCCGCTCGCCGGCGAGCGGGTGGGAGGTGACCGATGAGCACCACCCCGCACGACCCCCAGGCCGGCGCCGAGCACGGCGACCAGCACCTCGGCACCGAGGGCGAGGTGCTCACCTCCGACTCGGTGGAGGAGGAGTTCCTCCCGGACGGTGGCGTCATCGAGAACGTCGCGGTGGACCTCGCCACGATCGACCCCGCGCTGGCCGACCCGACGGCGGTGGCCCACCTGGTCGCCACGGAGCGGCGGATCGCCACCGAGCTAGGCGCCCCGCTGCTCCAGATGGACGCGGTCACCGTGCGCTTCGGCGGACTCGTCGCGCTCGACGCGGTGACGTTCGAGATCAGGCGCGGCGAGATCCTCGGCCTGATCGGCCCGAACGGCGCCGGCAAGACGACGTGCTTCAACACGATGACCGGCGTCTACCGGCCGACCAGCGGCCAGGTGGTCTTCGACGGCCGCCCGCTCGGCGCGGTCAAGCGCAACCAGATCACCCGCCGCGGGATCGCCCGGACCTTCCAGAACATCCGCCTGTTCTCGGACATGACGGCCCTGGAGAACGTCGTCGTCGGCACCGACGCTCGGCACAAGACCTCGGTCCCGGGGGCGATCTTCCGCACCCCGCGGCACCGTTCCGAGGAGAAGGACGCCCTCGAGCGCGGCATGGCGCTGCTCGAGTTCGTCGGGATCGGCCGGCGGGCGACGCAGCAGGCGCGCAACCTGCCGTACGGCGACCAGCGACGCCTGGAGATCGCCCGGGCGCTGGCGACCGAGCCGAAGCTGCTCTGCCTGGACGAGCCGGCCGCCGGGTTCAACCCGACGGAGAAGGCCGACCTGATGGACCTGATCCGCAAGATCCGGGAGGACGGGTACACCGTGCTGCTCATCGAGCACGACATGCGCCTGGTGATGGGCGTGACGGACCGGGTCGTCGTGCTCGAGTTCGGCCGCAAGATCGCCGACGGCCTGCCGGCGGAGGTCTCGGCCGACCCCGCCGTCATCGCCGCCTACCTGGGGGTGCCCGACGATGCCACTGCTTGAGCTCAAGGACCTCACCGTCTCCTACGGCCGGATCGAGGCGGTCCGCGGCGTCTCGCTCACCGTCGAGGAGGGCGAGCTGGTCACGCTGATCGGCGCCAACGGCGCGGGCAAGACCACGACCATGCGCGCGATCTCCGGCATCCGCCCGCTCGCCCGCGGATCGGTCTGGTTCGACGGGACCGACATCACCCGGATGAAGGCCCACGAGCGGGTCATCGCGGGCATCGTGCAGGCCCCGGAGGGCCGCGGCGTGTTCCCGGGCATGACCGTGCTGGAGAACCTGGAGATGGGCGCCTACGCCCGCACGTTCCCGACGAAGGCGGAGCACGAGGAGACGCTCGGCAGGGTGTTCACCCTGTTCCCCCGCCTCGACGAGCGCAAGGCACAGGTGGGCGGGACGCTGTCCGGCGGCGAGCAGCAGATGCTCGCCATCGGCCGTGCCCTGATGGCCCGGCCCCGGCTGCTGCTGCTCGACGAGCCCTCGATGGGCCTGGCCCCGATGATGATCCAGGCGATCTTCCGCACCGTCACCGAGATCAACGACGCCGGCACCACGATCCTGCTGGTCGAGCAGAACGCGCAGCAGGCGCTGTCCCGCTCGGACCGCGCCTACATCCTCGAGACGGGCGAGGTGGTGACCACCGGCCCGGGCAAGGACCTGCTGGCCGACCCCGCCGTCAAGCTGGCCTACCTCGGCGTCGCCTGACCCCGGGGCCGGCGCCCCGCGCCGCCCCCAGCCGCGCGGTTTCCTGACGTCTGGGGCGTGAATCACGCCTCAAAGCTCAGGAAACACCGGGACCATCACAGAGTCACGTGGCGAACCGGGCGACGCGAGGGTGCCGGGACGTGCGCAGGGCCCCGAGCCGGTCGGCTCGGGGCCCTGCGTCGTTCCGTGCGGCTCAGGCCGCGACGACCTTGACGGTCACCTTCGCGGAGACCTCGGGGTGCAGCCGGACCAGGACGGTGTAGTCGCCCAGCGCCTTGATCGCCTGAGCGACCTCGATGCGGCGCTTGTCCACCGCCGGTGCGCCGGCCGCGACGACCGCCGCGGCGATCTCGGTGCTGGTCACCGCGCCGAACAGCCGACCGGCGGAGCCGGCCTTCGCGCGCACCACGACGGTCCGCGCCTCGAGCGAGTCGCGGGTGGCCTTCGCCTCGTCGAGCGTGGCGATCTCGCGCGCCTTGCGGGCCCGGCGGATCGCGGTGATGTCCTTCTCGGCGCCCTTGGTCCAGGGCATCGCCAGCTGGCGCGGCAGGAGGTAGTTGCGGGCGTACCCGTCCTTGACCTCCACCACGTCACCGGGGGCGCCCAGGCCGGTCACCTCCTGGGTCAGGATGATCTTCGCCATGTCGGTGTCCTCTCTCAGCGCGCCGACGACGAGTACGGCAGCAGGGCCATCTCGCGTGCGTTCTTGACGGCACGGGCGATCGCCCGCTGCTCCTGGACGGACACCCCGGTCACCCGGCGGGCGCGGATCTTGCCCCGGTCCGAGATGAACTTGCGCAGCAGCGCGGTGTCCTTGTAGTCGATGACGTCGATCTTGGACGTCTTGAGCGGGTTGGTCTTCTTCTTCGGCTTGCGAACGACGGGCTTGGCCATCGTGGAGCTCCTCTGAGTCAGGAGCCCCGGGACCGGGAGTCCCGGGGATGGAAGGGAAAAGGGTCTGTCAGAACGGAGGCTCGTCGGCGTAACCGCCCGACGCGCCGCCGGCCGGGGTGGCCCACGGGTCGTCGGCCGGGCCGGAGGCGCCGGCCGAGCCGGAGCCGCCGCCGAAGCCGCTGCCACCGCCGCTGCCACCGAATCCACCGGAACCGGCACCGGACCGTTGGGTCCGGGTGACCTTGGCCGTGGCGTAGCGCAGCGACGGCCCGACCTCGTCGACCTGCACCTCGAACACCGTGCGGTTCTGGCCCTCACGGTCCTGGTAGGTCCGGGAGACCAGGCGGCCGGTCACGATGACGCGGGTGCCCTTGGTCAACGACTCGGCGACCGACTCCGCTGCCTCCCGCCAGATCGAGCAGCGCAGGAACAGGGTCTCCCCGTCCTTCCACTCGTTGCTCTGGCGGTCGAACGTGCGCGGGGTCGACGCGACGGTGAAGTTCGCCACGGCGGCCCCGGACGGAGTGAACCGCAGCTCGGGGTCCGCCGTCAGGTTCCCGATCACCGTGATCTGGGTCTCACCAGCCATGCCAGCTCCTCACAGTTCGTCGACGAATGGCGAGCACGCTAGCGGCGTGCGCCGACACCCGCCGGCTCAGGCGTCGGTGCGCAGCACCTTGGTCCGCAGCACGACCTCGTTGAGGCCGAGCTGACGGTCGAGCTCCTTGGCGGTGGCCGGCTCGGCAGTGAAGCTGACGACGGCGTAGATGCCCTCGGTCTTCTTCTTGATGTCGTAGGCCAGGCGTCGCCGGCCCCAGATGTCGACCTTGTCGACCGACCCGCCGTCGCTCTTCACGACGGTGAGGTACTTGTCGAGCGACGGGGCTACCGTCCGCTCCTCGATCTCGGGGTCGAGGATGATCATGATCTCGTACTGACGCAGGCTCATACCCACCTCCTCTGGTCTTCGCGGTCACGGTCGGTCCGTGACAGGAGGGTCGTGTGCGTCTGCCGCACCGTTCGTCGTCCGACGAGCGCACGCGGCAACGGCACAGGATAGCGGCCTGACGGAGCCGGTGCCGAATCGGACCTTCAGGGGGAGGGCGTCGGCGTCGGCGTCGGGGTGACGGTCGGCTGCGGTGTCGGCGACTGGGTCGGCGGTGGACCGGCCGACACCACGAGCGTCACGGTCGAGCCCAGGGGGACCATCGTGCCGGCCACCGGGTCGATCCGGATCACCCGGCCCGTCCCGACCGTCGACGACAGCTCGGTGGTCACGTGCGGCTGCAGCCCCGCGCCGAAGACGGCCGCCTGGGCGTCCGCCTCGAGCATGTTCTGCCGGACGTCCGGGACGGCCACCTGGGCTGGCGCGACACTCGGCGTCGCGCTCGGGGTGGCCGTGGGTGCTGCCGAGGGGGTGGCGCTGGGCGTCGGAGCCCCGCCGACGTACGCCGGGGCGGGGAAGGCCGTCGTCGCCTTCCACGCGGGCATCGCCAGCACGGGCTTCATGTAGTCGGCCCACAGCTTGGCCGGCCACAGACCGCCGACGACCTGGTCCTTGGTGCCGAACGGCGTGATCGACTCCAGCGAGCTGCCGTCCACGCCGTTCTGGAACATCGCCACCGCGGTGACGATCTTCGGCGTGAAGCCGACGAACCACGCGCTCTTGTTGTCCTCCGACGTGCCGGTCTTGCCGGCGATCGGCACGCCTAGCGGCTTGATGTACGTCTCGCCGGTGCCCTGCTGCACCACGGCCTGCATCGCGAACGTCGTGTCGGCCATGACGTTGGCGGCGAACACGCGCGTGGGCGTCGAGCCGCCGGTGAAGGCGACGGAGCCGTCGGGGTTGAGCACCTGGGCGACGATGAACGGCTTGGCGTACATGCCCTGCGCCGCCAACGTCGCGTAACCCGACGCCTGGTCGAGGATGTGCACGTCGCCCGTGCCGAGCACGTTGGACGCGACGTTCGGCTGCGGGATCGTCACGCCGGCCTGGGTCGCGATCTGGGCCGACACGTCGGGGCCGACCTGGCTGTTCAGCTGCGCGTAGACCGTGTTCACGGAGTCCGCGGTCGCCTTGACCAGGTCGATCCGGCCGAACTGCTCGTTGTTGAAGTTCTGCACCTTCGTCGTCCAGCCCGGCGGCTGCTGCGGTGACGCGCCGTTGAAGGTCGTCTTCAGGCCGATGCCCTTCTGCAGGGCTCCGATCAGCGTGTACGGCTTGAAGGTCGACCCGGCCTGGATCCTCTCGTAGGTCACCGTGTTGCGGGCGTCCTTGAGGTAGTCCGGCCCGCCGTAGAGCGCGACGATCGCCCCGGTCGCCGGGTCGATCGACGTGATCCCCAGCCGGAGCCGGTCGCTCGGCTTGGCACCGGCCAGCGTCCCTCCGGTCAGGTCGCCGGCGGCACGCACGGCCTCGGCCTGCACCTGCGGGTCGATCGTCGTGACGATGGTGTACCCGCCGCGGTTGACGTCGTCCTTGGACAGGCCCATGTCCGCCTGGAGCTCGTCGAGCACCATCTGCAGCAGGTAGCCGTTGGTGCCGGCCATCGCGTTGCTCGGCGTGTAGGGAACGGTGGCCGGGAACTTCATGCCCGCGCGCTGGGTCGCGTCGAGGTACCCCTGCTTGACCATCGCGTCGAGGACGAGGTTCCACCGCGCCTCCGCCTTGTCCGGCGCGGTGGCCGGGTCCCACGAGTTGGGCGAGGGGATCAGGCCGGTGAGCAGCGCTGCCTGCTCGACCGTCAGGTCTTTCGCGTCCACGTTGAAGTACGCCTTGGCGGCGGCCTGCACCCCGTACGCGTCACGGCCGAGGTAAATGGTGTTGAGGTAGCGGCCGAGGATCTGGTCCTTCGACTCGGTCTTGGAGATCTTCACCGCGAGCATCGCCTCGCGCAGCTTGCCGAGGTAGTTCGTCGACGTGCGCGCGATGAGGTAGTTCTTGACGTACTGCTCTGTCAGCGTGGAGGCACCCTGCTGCGGACCGCCGGTGACGTTGTTCATCAGGGCCCGGGCGATCCCCTTGATGTCGACGCCCGAGTTCTGGTAAAAGGTGTGGTCCTCCATCGCCACGACGGACTGGCCGAGGTACTTCGGCAGTGTCGTCGGGTCGACGATCTGGCGGTTCTGCTGGGCGAACTGGGCCATCTGCGGCCCACGCGTCCCGTCGGCGGCGTTCGCGAAGTAGACCGTCGACGTCTGGTACTTCACCTGGGCCGACGGCGACGGCACGGACAGGGTGACGTAGATCGCGACCAGCGCGCCGAAGCCGAGGAAGGCCAGGCCGAGCAACCCGCCGAGCAGCACCCGCCACGACGGCAGCCATCGCCGGACGCCGGTGTAGCCGCGACGCGGGTAGTCGATCAGCCGGCGCGGTCCGGCCGGCCGGCCGCGGCCCTTCGTCCTGCCGCGGGGCCGGGAGCTGCGCGCCGCGGGGGTGCCACGCGTGCCGGCCGCGGCACGGGTCGGGACGGGGCGGGGCGCACCGCTCGGGCCGTGCGACGACGAGCTCCGACGTGGCGGCGTGGGGTGTCCGCCGTTGCCTGACACCACGCGAGGAACCTCCTGGGGACGAGCGGCGGGTCGTGCGCTGCGAGCGTGCGCGCTGCGCAGCCCAGTATGGCCGAGGTCCTCCGGGCAGCCCGGCGACCGGGGGGGCGACCCCGTCCGACCTTCACACGATCGGCACCCGTCCACCGTGGACTTGTGCCGATCGGTCACACCCATCTACTCTCCTGATGTATCGCCCTGATACATCGTGAGCAACGAGGAGGTGTCGTGCGCGGTCGTTCCGACGTCCTCGAGCCGGCCATCCTCGGCCTGCTCGCCGGCTCGCCGATGCACGGTTACGAGCTGCGCAAGCGGCTCAACCTCATGCTCGGGTCGTTCCGTGCGCTCTCCTACGGCTCCCTGTACCCGTGCCTGCGCGGGCTCGTCGAGCACGGCTGGATCACCGGTGCCGAGGCGCCGGAGACCCTGGAGCGCGCGCTGGTCAGCCACCGCGCCCGCATCGTCTACCAGTTGACGGCCGACGGCAAGGAGCACCTGCAGGAGGTGCTCGCCACGTCGGGGCCGACCGCCTGGGAGGACGAGAACTTCGACGTGCGGTTCGCGCTGTTCGCGCAGACCGACGCCGAGACCCGGCTGCGCATCCTCGAGGGCCGGCGGACCCGGCTCACCGAGCGGCTGGACACGATCAGGCAGTCGTTCGCCCGGACCCGCGAGCGCATGGACGAGTACACGCTCGAGCTGCAGCGGCACGGCCTGGAGCAGGTCGAGCGCGAGGTCAGCTGGCTCGACGGACTCATCGACAACGAGCGCGGAGCGGTCCGCGCCCGGACCCGCAGCACCGGCCGTCCGGCCGGTGCTTCCCCCCACGCCGAGGGTTCGTCCCCGGCGGGAACATCACCGAAGAAGGAGCGAGGATGACCGCCATTCGCGTGGCCATCGTCGGCGTGGGCAACTGTGCCTCGTCGCTGGTCCAGGGCGTTCAGTACTACCAGGACGCCGACCCCGAGGCCCAGGTACCGGGTCTCATGCACGTGCAGCTCGGCCCCTATCACGTGCGTGACGTCGAGTTCGTCGCCGCATTCGACGTGGACGCGAAGAAGGTCGGCTTCGACCTGTCCGAGGCGATCAACTCCTCGGAGAACAACACGATCAAGATCGCCGACGTGCCGCCCACCGGCGTCACGGTCCAGCGCGGGCACACCCTCGACGGCCTGGGCAAGTACTACCGCGAGACGATCGACGAGTCCGACGCCGAGCCGGTCGACATCGTCCGGGTGCTCAGGGAGCGCAAGGTCGACGTCCTGGTGTCCTACCTGCCGGTGGGCTCCGAGGTCGCCGACAAGTTCTACGCCCAGTGCTGCATCGACGCGGGCGTCGCGATGGTCAACGCACTGCCGGTGTTCATCGCCTCCGACCCGGTGTGGGCCAAGAAGTTCGAGGACGCCGGCGTGCCGATCGTCGGCGACGACATCAAGTCGCAGGTCGGCGCGACGATCACGCACCGCGTCCTGGCCCGTCTGTTCGAGGACCGCGGCGTCATCCTCGACCGCACGTACCAGCTGAACGTCGGCGGCAACATGGACTTCAAGAACATGCTCGAGCGTGAGCGCCTGGAGTCGAAGAAGCTGTCGAAGACGCAGTCGGTGACGTCCAACCTCCACGACGGCCCGCTGGCCGGCAAGAAGTCGGACCGCAACGTGCACATCGGCCCGTCGGACTACGTCGCGTGGCTCGACGACCGCAAGTGGGCGTACGTCCGGCTCGAGGGCCGTGCGTTCGGCGAGGTGCCCCTGAACCTGGAGTACAAGCTCGAGGTGTGGGACTCCCCGAACTCGGCCGGCATCATCATCGACGCGATCCGCGCCGTGAAGATCGCCAAGGACCGGGGCATCGGCGGCGCGATCCTGTCCGCGTCGACCTACCTGTTCAAGTCCCCGCCGGTGCAGATGGAGGACACGGCCGGCCGCGCCCGGCTCGAGTCGTTCATCCGCGGCGAGGTCGAGCGCTGAGCCGCTGAGCAGCTCGTCGAAGGCCCGGTGACCTGGTGGTCGCCGGGCCTTCGGCCTCTCTCAGCGCGCCACCACCCAGGACATGCTGGTCGAGGTCTGGACACCGACCAGCGGCTCCGGAGCCGGGGCCAGCACCGTCGTCGAGCCGTCCGGGGCAAGGCGGCTGAGCACCGGCGCGCCCATGCCGGTGGTGCACCCCGACGAGCTCGCGAGATACAGGTCCCCTCCGGCCGCGGCGAGCCGGAAGGTGTCACCGCCGCCAGGGAGCGCCACCTGGCGCAGGGCCCCGTCGGGGCGTCGAACCGAGCCCGGCCACCGAAGGTCGCCACCAGCGCGTCCTGCACGAGGTCCTCGGCGTCGGCCTGCGAACGGGTCAGCAGCAGTGCACGGGCGACGAGGTGGGGGTAGCGCTCACGCGCCACCTCCTCGAGCATCGGTTCCCATCCAGCCACGTGGCGCCTCCTTCGCAAGGAAGAACGCCTGACGGCCCCGGCGGGGTTGTCCCCAGTCTGGCGCGGACGGTGCCGGCTCGACCTACCATCGCGGCATGTCCCTGGACAGCGCCCGCGCCCACCTCGCCGCGTTCGGCCGTGACCAGGACGTCATCCGGACCGTCGGGTCGAGCGCCACGGTGGAGCTCGCCGCCCAGGCACTCGGCGTCGCGCCGCAGCGGATCGCCAAGACGCTGAGCTTCCGTGGAGCCGACCCGGGAACCGCCCTCCTCGTCGTCGTCGCCGGCGACGCCCGGGTTGACAACGCCGCGTTCAAGGCCGCGTTCGGCGTCAAGGCCCGCATGCTCGCCGGCGACGAGGTCCCCCGGCTCACCGGTCACGAACCGGGCGGCGTCTGCCCGTTCGCCAACCCGCCGGCCGCGACGGTCTACCTCGACACGTCCCTCCAGCGGTTCGGCACCGTGTTCCCGGCGTGCGGCGACGCCGCGTCGGCGATCGAGCTGACCTGCGACGAGCTGGCCGCGCTCGGCGGCGCCACCGGGTGGGTCACGGTGACCCGGCTGTCCGGGTAGGCCCGGCGAAGACCGCCCGGCCGGCCGGCGCGCACCACCGCCACGCCGACCCCCTAGCCTGAGCGGGTGCAGGTGACCGCCGACCTCAAGGCGCTCTGGCCGCTCGTCGGGTTCCGGCGGTTGCTGGCCGTGCGGCTGGCCAGCCAGTGCGCCGACGGCATGTTCACGGTCGGCCTGGCGACCCTGTTCTTCTTCTCGCCCGAGAACGCCGCCACCGCGGGCGCCGTCGCGGCCGCCTTCGCGGTGCTGCTGCTGCCGTTCACCATCGTCGGACCGTGGGCCGGGGTGTTCCTCGACCGGTGGCGGCGGCGTCAGGTGCTCGTCGTCGGCAACGTCGTGCGGACGGTGCTCACCCTGGTCGTCGCGCTGCTCATGGTGACCGTGGGGGTCGGGCCGGCGGTCTACGTGCTCGCCCTGACCACGCTGAGCGTCAACCGGTTCCTCCTCGCGGCGCTGTCCGCGTCGCAGCCGAAGGTGGTCTCCGCGGACCTGCTGCTCACCGCCAACTCGGTGGCGCCGACGCTCGGATCGGTCGCCTCGTTCCTCGGCGGCGGGCTCGGCGCGGGGCTCAGCCTCCTCATGCCCGCCGGCCGCGGCCGGGACGCGATGGCACTGGTCGTCGCGGCGGCGATCCAGTCCGGCGCGGCGGCGTTGGCGCTCCGCCTCGGCAAGGACCAGCTCGGGCCCGACGAGCCGAGCAGGGTCGCGCTGCGCGCCGCCCTCGCGGTCGTCGGGCACGGCCTGGTGGACGGTGCCCGCTACCTCGTCGCGCGCCGCACGCCGGCCCAGGCGCTGGGGATCATGGCGTGGCACCGGCTGCTCTACGGCGTCGTGCTGATGGCGAGCATCCTCATCTCGCGCAACCTGCTCAACGACCCGGCCGACCTGTCGGCGGGCATCGCCACGTTCGCCACGGTCGTCGGCGCGACCGGCGTCGGGTTCTTCGTCGCGGTGGTGGTGACGCCGATCCTGTCCCGGCGGATGGGCACGCACCGGTGGATCGTGATCTGCCTGCTCGTCGCGATGGTGAGCCAGCTGCTGCTCATCGTCACGGTCAGCCTGCCGGTGGTCATCGCGGGTGCGGTGGTGCTCGGCCTGGCGGCGCAGGCGGCCAAGATCGCGGTGGACACGATCGTCCAGCGCGACACCGCCGACGCCTACCGCGGTCGGGCCTTCGCGCTGTACGACGTGCTGTACAACGCAGCCTTCGTCGGAGCCGCGGCGCTGGGGGCCCTCGTGCTGCCGAACACCGGCTGGTCGCGCGGCGCATTCGCTGGCCTAGCCCTCGCCTACCTCGTCGGTGCGCTCCTGTACGGCCGGGCGACGGCTGCTCCGCGCGAGGTGACGGGACGTACGACCCGGACCGGTGCACCGTTGGATGCCTAGCGTCGAGCCGTCGCCCGGCCGCGAAGGAGGCACCCGATGCCCGTCCCGCCGCTCGTCGCGCCCGGCCCCCGGCTGACCGCGGCCGAGCTGACGCGGTACTCGCGGCACGTCCTCGTGCCCGGTGTGGGCGACGAGGGCCAGCGCCGCCTGCGCAACGCACGCGTGCTCGTCGTCGGGGCCGGCGGGCTGGGCTCGCCGGTGCTGCTCTACCTGGCTGCGGCCGGTGTCGGGACCATCGGCATCGTCGACTTCGACGTCGTGGACGTGTCCAACCTGCAGCGCCAGGTGGTCCACGCGACGTCGGCGGTGGGTACGGCCAAGGTGGACAGTGCCGCCGCCACCCTGGCCGAGGTCAACCCCGGCGTCGTCGTCGAGCGGCACCGGCTGCGGCTGGACGCGGGCAACGCGCTGGACCTGGTCCGCGGCTACGACCTGGTGCTGGACGGCTCGGACAACTTCCCCACCCGGTACCTGGTCAACGACGCGTGCGTGCTGGCCGGCCGGCCACTGGTCTGGGGGTCGGTGCTCCGGTTCGACGGGCAGGTGACGGTGTTCTGGTCCACGCCGCCGCCCGGGTACCCGGCGATCGGGTACCGCGACGTGTTCCCCCGGCCGCCCGCACCCGGCACGGTGCCGTCGTGCGCCGAGGCCGGCGTGCTCGGCGCCGTCTGCGGCGCGGTCGGCTCGGCGATGGCGATCGAGGCGGTCAAGCTCATCCTCGGCGTCGGCGAGCCGCTGCTCGGCCGGCTGGCGGTGCTCGACGCGCTGGCCGGGACCTGGCGGCAGGTACCGCTGCGCCCGGCACCGGGCACGACGCCCGTCACGGCGCTCGTCGAGTACGACGAGTCGTGCGACCTGCCGGACGCCGAGCCGCTGCCGACGCTCACCGCCACCGCGCTCGCAGCCCGGCTCGCGGCCCGCAGCCGCGGCGAGGACGACTTCGACCTGGTCGACGTGCGGGAGCCCGACGAGCACGCACTGGTCGCCATCCCCGGATCGCGCCTGGTGCCGCGCGGCCGGTTCACCGACGGCGATGCGTTCGCCGAGCTGCCCGGCGACCGCGACGTCGTCCTGTACTGCAAGGCCGGCGTCCGCTCGGCCGATGTCCTGCGCCGGGCGCGGGCCGCCGGTCTGTCCCGGGTCAGCCACCTCGCCGGAGGGGTGCTGGCCTGGGTGGACGAGGTCGACCCCACCCTGCCGCGCTACTGAGGCTAGGTCCCGGGCCGAACCGGGTCGGCGTCCGGGTGGCGCGGGTGGTCGCCCCCGCCGACCTGCTCCACCGCGTGCTGCAGCGCCGGGCCGATCGCGGCCAGGCTCTCGGTCACCGCCCGGGTCGACCCGGGCAGGTTGACGATCAGCGTCCGCCCGGCGAGCCCGGCGACCCCCCGGCTCAGCACGGCCGCGGTCGCACCCGCGGCCACACCGGCGGCCCGGACCGCCTCGGCCAGGCCGGGAACCGGCCGGTCGAGCAGCGGGGCGGTCTGCTCGGGCGTGACGTCGTCGGGCGCCAGGCCGGTGCCCCCGGTGGTGACGACCAGCCGGTAGCCGTCGCGGACAGCGGTGCGCAGCGCGGCCCGGACGTCCGGGCCGTCCGGCACGACGATCACGTCGGCCACGGCGAAGCCCAGGGCGGTCAGCGCCGCCACGGCGGCCGGACCGGACCGGTCGGCATAGGCGCCCGCGGCGGCGCGCGTCGAGACGGTCACCACCAGCGCCCGCGGGTCCGGGGTCAGTCCTCCGGCCGGTGCCACTCGCCGGACCTCCCGCCCGACTTCGCCATCACCCGCACGTCGGTGATCGTCGCGCCGCGGTCGACCGCCTTGACCATGTCGATCAGGGCGAGCCCGGCGACCGCCACGCAGGTCAGCGCCTCCATCTCGACGCCGGTGCGGTCGGCGGTGCGCACGGTCGCCGTGATCTCCACGGCCGTGTCGGTCACGTCGAGGTCGACCGTCACGCCGTGGATCGCGATCGGGTGCGCCAGCGGGACGAGGTCCGGGGTGCGCTTGGCCGCCTGGATCCCCGCCACACGGGCGACCGCGAGGGCGTCGCCCTTGGGCACACCTTCTCCGCGGAGCAGCTCGACCACGCGCGGCGAGACGGTCACCCGTCCGCGGGCGGT
The DNA here is from genome assembly GCA_963769855.1 of uncultured Actinomycetota bacterium. Lineage (GTDB taxonomy): Bacteria > Actinomycetota > Actinomycetes > Actinomycetales > Cellulomonadaceae > Cellulomonas. The sequence goes on along the minus strand of CAVYNN010000006.1, from coordinate 428,029 downwards.
GGCCGACCGCACGGTGACGGCCTTGTCCGTCACGTCGACCATCCGGGCGGCGCCCCGCTCGTCGACGTGGGTCAGTCGGAGCTCGTCGGTCACGGCACCCTCCCCTCGGTCGCGCCGGGCTCGGTGACGACGACCCGCGCCAGGTCGCCCGCCTCGAGCCGCTCGACGTCCTCCGGCAGGACGAGCAGCGCGTCCGCGTGGGCCAGCGCTGCCAGCAGGTGCGAGCCGTTCGCGCCGACCGGGGTCGCCAGCCAGCCCTCGTCCGCGGCCGACAGCCGCACCCGCAGATAGGCCCGCCGGCCGGTCCGGTGCGCCACCATCTCGGTCAGCCGGGCCTGCACCACCGGCGCGGACAGCGTGGCGTGCCCGGCGAGCAGCCGCAGCAACGGCCGCGCGAACAGGTGGAACGACACGTACGCGCTCACCGGGTTGCCCGGCAGACCCAGCACCGGCACCCGCCGCGGGCCGACCCAGGCCAGGCCCTGCGGCTTGCCCGGCTGCATCGCGACGTGGACCAGCTGGACGTCGGCCGGGTCGTCGACCAGCAGGGCAAGGTCCTCGCGCACGACGTCGTACGCGCCGGCACTGACGCCGGCCGTGGTGAGGACGACGTCGACGTCGTCGAGCTGAGCTCGCACGGCCGCGGCGAGCGCGCCCGGCACGTCCGGGATCGCCGGCGCGGTGACCACTTCGGCCCCCAGGGCCTGCGCGGCGACGACGAGCATCGGCCGGTTGGAGTCGTGGATCTGCCCGGGGCCGAGCGGACGGCCCGCCGGCACCAGCTCCGAGCCGGTGGACAGCACGGCCACCCGGGGCGCCCGGTGCACCGGCGCGTGCGTGTGGCCGCACGCTGCGAGCAGGCCGACCTGCGCGGGTCCGACGACGGTGCCGGCGGTCAGCACCACCGTGCCGGCCAGCACGTCCTCGCTGCGGTAACGAATGTGCGCACCGGACGTCGGCGCGACGCTGATCCGCACGGTCGTCGTGCCCCGGTCGGTGTCCTCGAATGGCACGATCGCCTCGGTGCCCGACGGCACCGGGGCGCCGGTCATCACGCGCACCGCGGTCCCCGGCGTGAGCACGACGAGCCGGCCGTCCCCCGCCGGCACGTCGTCGGCCACCGGGAGCAGCACCGGCTCGTCGGTCGTCGCGCCGGCGACGTCGGCCAGGCGCACCGCGTAGCCGTCCATCGCCGAGTTGTCGAACGACGGCAGGTCGACCAGCGACGTCACGTCCTCGCCCAGCACCAGCCCGGCTGCCTGCGCCAGGGGCCGGGACTCGACGGGCGTGGAACGGGCGCCGCCGAGCACCGCGGCGATGTGCTCCTCGACGGTGCGCATCCGCGGCACGCGCGGGTCCTTGCCGGCAGCGATGCTCACGTCAGCGAGCGTAACGGCCCCCGCCCTGCCCCCCGTGCTGGCCTTTGGTCATGGGTGGCGCCGCTGACCTGTCCCTACGATCCGGTTCATGGCCGGGCCTGGTGACGTGGGAGCAGCCGCAGGCGCGCTCGCGGACCGGTATGGCCGGATCGCCCGGAACCTGCGGGTGTCGTTGACCGACCGGTGCAACCTGCGCTGCACCTACTGCATGCCGCCGGAGGGGTTGCCCTGGCTGCCGCACGAGGACGTGCTCACCGACGACGAGGTGGTGCGCCTGGTGCGGCTCGGGGTCGAGCGGCTCGGCATCCGCAGCGTGCGCTTCACCGGCGGCGAACCGCTGCTGCGGGCCGGCCTGGAGGGCATCGTCGCGTCGGTGGCGGCCCTGCGCGGCCCGGACGGAGCGGCGCCGTTCGTCGCCCTGACCACCAACGGCATCGGCCTCGCCGAGCGGGCCGACGACCTGCGCGCGGCCGGCGTCAGCCGGGTCAACGTCTCGCTGGACACCCTGGACCGCGAGCGCTTCGCCGCCCTGACCCACCGGGACCGGCTGCCGGACGTGCTGGCCGGGCTCGCCGCGGCCCGGGCCGCCGGGATGCGGCCGGTCAAGGTGAACTCCGTGCTGCTCCGCGGCGTCAACGACGACGAGGCGAACGCCCTCCTGGAGTTCGCCGTCGCTCACCGGTACTTCCTGCGGTTCATCGAGCAGATGCCGATCGGACCAGCCGACGCCTGGGACCCTTCGCGGGTGGTCACCGCCCAGGAGATCCTCGACCGGCTCGGTGAACGGCACGTCCTGACGCCGATCGACACGTCCCGGCGCGGCTCGGCCCCCGCCCAGAGCTGGCTGGTCGACGGTGGCCCGGGCGCCGTGGGGGTCATCGCCTCGGTGAGCACGCCGTTCTGCGACGCCTGCGACCGGGTGCGGCTGACCGCCGACGGCAAGGTGCGCAGCTGCCTGTTCGCGCAGGAGGAGACCGACCTGCTCGGCCTGCTCCGGGCCGGGGCCGACGACGACGCGGTCGCCACGGCGTGGGTCGCCACGGTCCGTGCCAAGCCGGAGTGGCACGGCATCGGGCGCGAGGGCTTCGTCCAGCCGGCCCGGACGATGAGCAGGATCGGGGGCTGACGTGACGGACCAGGTGACGGTGCGCTGGTTCGCCGCGGCCGGCGAGGCGGCGGGTCGGCCGGACGAGCTGCTCGAGGTGGACGGCGCGACCACCACCGGGGACCTGCTGGCGCGGGCGGTAGCGGCGCACGGTCCGCAGCTCGGGCGCGTGCTGGCGGCCTGCAGCGTGCTGGTCGACGGCGAGCTGGACGAGCACCGTACGCGGGTGCTCACCCCGGGTCTTACCCTCGACGTGCTGCCCCCGTTCGCGGGCGGCTGACCCTCAGGGGGAGTTGACCCACTCCGCCGTGCCGTCGCCGAACACCTGACGCTTCCACACCGGCAGCCGCTGCTTCACGCGCTCGACGAGCTCGGCCGTGGCGGCGAACGCCGCGCCGCGATGGGCCGACGACACGGCCGCGACCAGCGCGACCTCGCCGATCTCGAGGCGCCCCACCCGGTGGGTGACCGCGACCGCGTCGACGTCGAACTCTCCGGCCACCTCGTCGGCGATGGCGGCGACGATCGCCGCGGCATCCGGATGGGCGACGTACTCCAGCCAGGAGACCGGTGCGCCGTGGTCGTGGTCGCGCACGACACCGGCGAAGGTGACGACCGCCCCGGCGGCGTCCCGTTCGACCAGCCGGGCATGTTCGGCGACGTCCAGGGGTGCGTCGGTGACGGTTGCCCGGGTCACCTCGTGCGTGGCCGGCAGCACCCGCTCGACCTGCGCGGCCGGTGCATCGCGCCCCACCCCGTCCATGACCCCACCGTCGTCCGAGTGCACCGCGGCAGTGTAGGCACCGCTTGGCGGCGGTGGCGGACCGAGGGACGGCCCCGGCGGGCGGGCGGCCTACCGGGGGCCCTCGAACGGCTGGCATCTGCGGCTGGCCCGTGCGGGATGTGCACGCATATGCGGTGTCGCAGGGACCTACGGCCCGCTCCTGCGGCCCGGACCGGGCACAAGGTCTCCCCATGCCAGAATTCCGCATCCTGGAGGCCGCCCTGCTGCTCGGGGTCAGTGACGACACGGTGCGGCGCTGGGTCGATGCCGGGCGGCTGCCCGCCCGGAAGTCCGACCCGACGGGCCGTCTGACGGTCGACGGGCGCGACCTGGCCCACCTCGCCCAGGAGCTGGCGACCACCCCGCCCGACGGGCACCAGGGCAACGTGTCCGCGCGCAACCGGTTCACCGGCATCGTCACGCGCGTGCTGCGGGACACCGTGATGGCGCAGGTCGAGATCCAGTCGGGTCCGCACCGGTTCGTCTCCCTGATCAGCCGCGAGGCGGCGGACGAGCTCGGGCTCGAGCCCGGCGTCCTGGCGGTCGCCGTGATCAAGGCCACCGAGGTCATCGTCGAGAGCTCGGAGATCCACTCATGAGCCGTCGGCGGCCGGTTGCGGCGATCCTGTTCGCCGCCATCTGCGCCCTGGCCCTGGCCGGGTGCTCGTCGGCCGCGGCGTCGGACCGGAGCGCCCCGTCGGATGCGCCGGCCGGTCCGTCGTCCGCCGAAGGTTCTGCAGGGCCGACGACTCCCGCCCTCACGGGTGACCTCGTCGTGTTCGCGGCAGCGTCGCTGCAGGGCACGTTCACCCAGATCGGCGACGACCTGATGGCGGCGAACCCGGGCCTGAAGGTGACGTTCAACTTCGGCTCGTCGGGCACGCTCACGCAGCAGCTCGTCGCCGGGGCACCGGCCGACGTGTACGCATCGGCGAGCGTCACCACGATGACCAACGCCGCGGCGGTGATGAACAACCCGCAGGTGTTCACGCACAACTCGCTCGTCATCGTCGTGCCCCGGGGCAACCCCGGCGGCGTCACCGGGATCAGGGACTTCACCAAGGCCGACCTGAAGATCGCGCTGTGCGACCCGTCCGCCCCGTGCGGCGCCGCCGCGGCGACGGTGTTCGAGAAGGCCGGCCTCACGGCAGCGCCGGACACCTACGGGCAGGACGTCAAGGCGACGCTCGCCCTCGTCACCAGCGGCGAGGTCGACGCCGCGATGGTCTACAAGACCGACGCCATCGCCGCGGGCGACGCCGTCGAGACGATCACGTTCCCCGAGGCCGTCGGCGTCATCAACGACTACCCGATCGCCACGACGAAGGACACCAGGAACCCGGCGGCCGCCCAGGCGTTCGTCGACGTCGTGCTCTCGCCGCAGGGCCAGAAGGTGCTCACCGACGCAGGCTTCGACCCGGCGTCCTGACGTCCCGATGACGGCGCAGCAGACCCTCCGCGGCAGCGAGATCCCCTCGCGCCAGCCGAGCCCTGCTCACCGCCGACGCACGGCCCGCGTACCTCTCGCCCTGCTCGTGCCGGCGGCGTTGGGGTTGCTGTTCCTCATCGGTCCGTTCGTCGCCCTGCTCGTCCGCTCGCCGTGGGGGCGGCTCGGCGAGCTCGTCACCTCTCCCACGGTGCTGCAGGCGCTGTGGCTGTCCCTGCGCACCGCGACCGCGGCCACGGTCGTCTGCGTCGCCCTCGGGGTGCCGCTGGCGTGGGTGCTCGCCCGAACCCGGTTCCCCGGGCAGGAGCTGCTCCGCGCGGTGCTCACCATGCCGCTGGTCATGCCGCCGGTCGTCGGTGGCGTCGCGCTGCTCAGCCTGCTCGGACGGCGCGGGCTGCTCGGCGGGCACCTGGACGCCTGGTTCGGCATCACCATCCCGTTCACCACCGTCGCCGTGGTGATCGCGGAGGCGTTCGTCGCGCTGCCCTTCCTCGTGCTCTCGGTGGACGGGTCGCTGCGCAGTGCCGACCAGCGCTACGAGCAGGCCGGCGCCGTGCTCGGCGCCTCGCCGTGGCACGTCTTCCGGCGGGTGACGCTGCCCCTGGCCGGGCCGTCGGTCATCGCCGGCGGCGTCCTGTGCTTTGCCCGTGCGCTCGGCGAGTTCGGCGCGACGATCACGTTCGCCGGCAACTTCCCCGGCACCACCCAGACCATGCCGCTGGCGATCTACCTGGCGATGGAGAACGACCCGGACGTCGCGCTCGCCCTGTCCCTCGTGCTGGTCGCGGTGTCCCTCGCCGTGCTGGTCGGGCTGCGCTCGCGCTGGCTCGCCGGCCTGGTCGGCGTGGGGGTGTCGGCATGAGGCTCGACGCGCACGTCGTCGTGCGGCGCCCCTCGTTCCGCCTGGACCTGCCCCTGCTCGTCGAGCCGGGCGAGGTGGTCGCCCTGGTCGGGGCGAACGGGGCCGGCAAGACGACCTTCCTGCATGCGGTCGCCGGCATCGTCGAGCTCCACGAGGGCCACGTCCGGCTCGGCACCCGCGTGCTCGACGACACGGCCGCGGGGATCCACCTGCCCGCCGAGGAGCGACGTGCGGGCCTCGTCTTCCAGCAGCACCTGCTGTTCCCGCACCTGACGGCTCTGGAGAACGTCGCGTTCGGGCTGCGTGCCCAGGGGATGGCTCGCCGTGAGGCACGGCGACGGGCCACCGAGTGGCTGGACCGGCTCGGCGTGCTCGAGCAGTCCGAGTGTGCGGCGACCCGGCTGTCCGGGGGCCAGGCGCAGCGGGTGGCGCTGGCCCGGACCCTGGTGGTCGAGCCGGACGTGCTGCTGCTCGACGAGCCCTTCGCCGCGCTCGACGAGGCGGCCCGACCCGTGGTGCGGGACCTGCTGCGGGACCGTGTGTTCGACGGCTCGCGGCCGGTCGTCCTGGTGACGCACGACCCGTCGGACGCCCGCGCGCTCGCCGACCGGGTGGTGCCGCTGGCGTCCGGGAAGCTCGCCGGATGACCCGCCACCGCCCCGCCTCCGGGACGCCGGCGCCGTGAGCGGCGTGCCCGGCGAGCCGTCCGTCGGCATCGTCGTCCTCGCCGGCGGGACGTCCGCGCGCCTCGGTGGCGGGGACAAGACCGCCCTCGAGGTCGGCGGCGGGTCGATCCTGGCGCGGCTGCTCAGCGGGCTGCCGCCCGTGCCGACGGTCGTCGTCGGCCCCACACCGGTCGAGCCGCTGCCCGGCGAGCTCGCGCCGGTGTGGACCCGGGAGGACCCACCGGGCGGGGGCCCGGCGGCGGGTCTGGCGGCCGGTGTCGCCGCACTGCCGCGCACCGTGGAGATCGTCGTCGTCCTGGCCGGGGACCAGCCATTCGCCGCGGGCGCGGTCCAGGGTCTGGTGAACGCGCTGCAGCGCACCCCGGGGATCGACGCGGTGCTCGGCATGGATCCCGGCGGACGCGCTCAGCCGCTGCTCGCCGCTTACCGTGCGCGGGCGCTGGCCCGCATTCTGCCGCAGGTGCGGAGCGGAGACTCCATTCGCTCCGCACTTGCGGAAATGTCGCGCACATTTCTGCCCCTCGATTCCGAGGAGTGTCTCGACGTCGACAATTCCGCCGACCTGGTGCGGGCGCGGGAAATTGTGCGGAAGTGCCCGTCAGGGCAGGCATGCCTTACTCCGCCTGCGGCACCCACCCGGCCGCGAGGGCGCTGACCCGCTCGATCCTGGCGAGCGCCGCCGCGCCCGGCCCGGACCCGTCACCTGCGCTCGCCTGGCCCGCTGCGAGCCCGACGAGGAACGCCGTCAGCGGGCCGGCCGGCCGCGCCACACCATGCGCCACGTCCCGAACGAGGTCGAGCAAAGGGCCTTTGACCTGGGCCATTACCTCATCTGAGAGCCCGAGCTCAGGCCCGAGCACGCCGAGCCACCGGTCCATCTCCGCCATCTGGTCCATGGGTTCCCTCTCCTCACCGCACCGACCGCGCCCGTGCGCGGTGTTAGTGGTCAGCCTGGCACGCCGAGCCGGGCCCGTCGTCGGCCCGGACTTATCGCAAGGGCATCGTTGCACAATTCAAAATGTCACGACGAGGTGTCGGGTTTGCACGAGTGTGCCTATTTGAAGGGGACCTATGTCCTGGCTAATGGCACCGACGACACGGCCACTATGGCAACGGACTTGCGAGCGATCTCGTTCTGTTCCTACCAAGGAGTGTCCATGCCCGAAGGAGTGCAGGCGGTGCTCGGTGCGCCGCTGACACGTCGTAGTTTCATGAAGTGGTCCGGGGTTGCGGGGGGTGCGGCGGTCGCCACCGGTGTCGCTGTCCGCTACGGGCTCCTGCCCCTGCCGGCCGAGGCCGCCGCGCGAACCGCCACCGCCGGGACGACGCAGGCTTGGACGTCCTGCAACGTCAACTGCGGTTCCCGGTGCCCGCTGCTGATGACGGTCAAGGACGGCACGATCGTCCGCGTCGACACCGACAACACCGGCAACGACGAGCTGGGCAGCCAGCAGGTCCGTGCCTGCGTGCGCGGCCGGTCGATCCGGCAGCGGATCTACTCGCCCGACCGGGTCAAGTACCCGATGAAGCGCACCGGCAAGCGTGGCGAGGGCCAGTGGCAGCGGATCACCTGGGACGAGGCGTACCAGACGATCGCTGACAAGCTGAAGGAGGTCATCGCCAAGTACGGCAACCAGGCGGTCTACCTCAACTACGGCACCGGCGCGATCGCGGGCGTCATGCAGTACCACTACGCGAACCAGTCGATGGTCACCCGCATGATGAACCTGCTCGGCGGCTACCTGACCTTCTACGGCACGTACAGCACGGCGCAGATCGCTGCCGCGACGCCCTACGTCTACGGCACGAGCGTCACCGGCAACAGCTTCGACGACACGGTGAACTCCAAGCTCGTCGTGATGTGGGGGAACAACCCGCACGAGACGCGGATGAGCGGTGGCGGCGAGACGTTCGTCACCCAGAAGGCGAAGAAGATCGGCGGCAGCAAGGTCATCGTCGTCGACCCGCGGCTGTCCGACACCGCGGTGACGATCGCCGACGACTGGGTGCCGCTGCGCCCGAACACCGACGCGGCCCTGGTCGCGGGCATGGCGCACGTGATGATCAGCGAGAACCTGCAGGACCAGGCGTTCCTCGACACGTACTGCGTCGGGTTCGACGAGGACCACATGCCCGCCGGCGCCCCGGCGAACGCCTCCTACAAGAGCTACGTCCTGGGTCTCGGCGCCGACGGCGTCGAGAAGACGCCTGACTGGGCGGCGAAGATCACCGGCGTGCCTGCGACGAAGATCGTGCTGCTGGCACGCGAGATCGCCCAGGCCAAGCCGTGCGCGATCGTCCAGGGCTGGGGCCCGCAGCGGAACGGCAACGGCGACCCGAGCGCTCGCGCGGTCTTCCTGCTGGCCTCGATGACCGGCAACGTCGGCATCAAGGGAGGCGGCACCGGCGCCCGCGAGGGCTCCTACTCGCTGAAGATCGCCTCGATGCCGGTCGGCACCAACCCGGTCAAGGCGTCCATCTCGGTCTTCACCTGGACCGACGCGATCGAGCACGGCGACCAGATGACGGCGATCGCAGACGGCGTGCGGGGCGTGAACAAGCTCGACTCCTCGATCAAGTTCCTCTGGAACCTCGCCGGCAACGCGATCATCAACCAGCACAGCCAGGTCAACCGGACCAAGGAGATCCTGTCCGACGAGACCAAGTGCGAGATGATCGTCACGTTCGAGACGACGATGACGCCCTCGGCCGACTGGTCCGACCTCGTCCTGCCCGACGTCAGCAACCCCGAGCGTCTCGACCTCGTCAATGGCGGCAGCGCCGGCGACATGGGCTACGCGATCATGGACGACAAGGTGATCGAGCCCCTCTGGGAGGCCCAGACCTGCTACGACATGTGCATCGGGATCGCCGACAAGCTCGGGATCAAGGACAAGTTCACCGAGGGCAAGTCGTACGAGGACTGGCTCAACACCGCCTGGGTGGCCACCCAGAAGGCGATCCCCGGCTTCCCGTCCATGGCCGAGCTGCGCAAGATCGGCGTCTGGCGCCAGGTGAGCCCGACCGGCCCGGTCATCTCGCTCAAGGCGTTCCGCGACGACCCCGTGAAGAACCCCCTGAAGACCCCTTCCGGCAAGATCGAGCTCTACTCCTCGGCGCTCCAGAAGCTCCAGGACACGTGGACGCTGCCCGCTGGCGACGTCATCACGCCCATCCCGGCCTATCTGGCGACCCCGGACGGTCTGGAGGATCCGCTCAAGGCGAAGTACCCGGTGCAGTGCATCGGCCACCACTACAAGGCGCGGACCCACTCGTCGTACGCCGATGTGCCGTGGCTCGTCGAGGCCCACCCCCAGATGATCTGGATCAACTCGGCCGACGCGAAGGCCCGTGGCATCGCCAACGGGGACACGGTCGAGGTCTTCAACGACCGCGGGCGGGTCCGGATCGTCGCCAAGGTGACCGAGCGGATCGCACCCGGAGTCGCCTCCATGCCCCAGGGCGCCTGGTACAAGGCCGACAGCAAGGGCGTCGACATCGGCGGCTGCATCAACACGCTGACGTCTCAGCATCCGACGCCGTTGGCCAAGGGCAATCCGCAGCACACCAACCTCGTCGAGATCGTGAAGGCGTGACATGGCCAAGCAGCTGGGTTTCTACATCGACCAGAACTACTGCACGGGCTGCAAGGCGTGCCAGACCGCGTGCAAGGACAAGAACGACCTTCCCGTGGGCGTGACCTGGCGCCGAGTGGTCGAGTACACCGGCGGGGCGTGGACCACCGACGCGAACGCCGGCACGTTCGCGCCGAACGTGTTCACCTACTACACGTCGATCTCGTGCAACCACTGCGACGACCCGCTCTGCGTCAAGGTCTGCCCGACGCAGGCCATGACCAAGGGCGCCGACGGGATCGTCACGGTCGACACGAGCAAGTGCGTCGGGTGCCGCTACTGCGAGTGGGCGTGCCCCTACGGCGCACCGCAGTTCAACCCGGAGTCCGGCGTGATGACGAAGTGCAACTTCTGCGCCGACTACCTCGCCGAGGGCAAGGACCCGGCGTGCGTCGCGGCCTGCCCGTCCCGCGTCCTGAAGTTCGGCGAGGTCGCCGACCTGCGGGCGCAGTACGGCGACACGGCGAACATCGAGCCGTTGCCCGACCCGTCGCTCACCAAGCCGAACCTGGTCATCACCCCGCACCGCCAGGCCCAGACGACCGGCGCCGGCACGGGACATATCGCGAACCCCGAGGAGATCTGACGATGCACACCGACGTGGCCATGCACGTCTCCGAATGGCCCCTGGTCCTGTTCACGATCCTGGCGCAGATGGCGGTCGGTTCCTTCGTCACGCTGGGCGTAGTGCAGCTGCTCGCCCGGCGGCACACCGACGTCAAGACGGTCGACAAGCTCACCGACCCCACGCTGTACGCGATCGGCCCGGTGATGGTCCTCTCGATCGCGGTGGCGTTCTTCCACCTCGGCAACCCGATCAACGCCCTGCACACGATCGCCGGCATCGGGCACTCGTGGCTCGCCCGCGAGCTGTTCTTCGGCGCCGGCTTCGCGATCCTCGGCGCGGCGTTCGCGCTGTGCCAGTGGCGCAAGTGGCTCACGCCGATGCTCCGCCAGGTCCTGGCGGCGGTCACCGCCGTGGTCGGCCTGGCCCTGGTGTTCTGCATGTCGGAGGTCTACGCGAGCCTGCCGACCGTCCCCGCGTGGCACTCACCGGCGACACCGATCAGCTTCTTCGCCACGGCGTTCCTGCTCGGGGCACTGGCGGTCGGTGCCGCATTCGTCATCGCTGCGGCGTTCCAGCGCCGGAAGGCGACCGACGGCGAGTCCAACGCGACGGTCGACACCCTGACCCGCGGCACGCTGCGCGGCATCGGTGTCGCCTCGATCGTGCTGCTCGCGGTCGAGTTCGTCGTCATCCCGGTCTACGTCCTGTCCCTCTCCCAGGACGGGTCCGCCGCGGCCCAGAGCTCGCTGGCCGCGCTCATGGTCGGCGGCGGGGCGTGGTTCGCGGTGCGGCTCGTGCTCGTCGCCCTCGGGGCCGGCGTGCTCGGGTTCTTCCTCTACCGCACCGCGGCCAAGGGGGGCGACCGCATCCTGGCGATCACCGCCTCTAGCGCCTTCGTCCTCGTCCTGCTGGCCGAGGCGCTGGGCCGTGTCCTCTTCTACGACAGCATGTTCCATGTCGGCATCTGAGGTCCTGGCCGCCGGGAGGCGTGCGGAGATCGGTCGGCGGCTCGACGAGTTCGCCGCCGGGTACACCTTCACCTCCCGGCTGCTGCTGGAGCCACCGGACCTCGCGCTGCTCGATCGGATCGGACATCCGGGCCTGCTCGACGAGTGGCCGATGACGGACGAGAAGTCCCGGCAGGGCGTCCGGCTCCTCCTGGCCGGCGCCACCGAGGGTGCCGTCCCGCTGGCGCGCGACCACCAGCGGCTGTTCGTCGGGCCCGGACGGCTCCTCGCCGCGCCGTACGAGTCCGTCTACCTCAGCCGTGACCACCTGCTGTTCGAGGAGCAGACCCTCCAGGTCCGCGAGGCCTACCGGGCGTTCGGGCTGGTCGCGCCGGCGCTCAACCGGGAGCCCGACGACCACCTCGGCCTCGAGCTGCACTTCCTCGCGGAGGTGTGCCTCCGGTCGCTCGACGCGCTCGACACCGGGGACGACGACCGGTTCGACGCCACCCTCGCGGCGCACCAGTCGTTCCTCACGGACCACGTGCTGCGCTGGGCCCCGGCTTTCTTGGACCTCGTCACCGAGCACGCCCGGACGGACTTCTTCCGTGGCGCGGCGCTGCTCACCGCCGGACTGCTCGACGAGGCCCGGACCACGTTCGGGTCGTGACCTCCGTGGCTGCCACGGGCGTGTCCGGCGTCGCCACAGAGGCGGCGTCGGACGCGCTCACGCACGTGCTGCGCTGGGTCCGGCTCGCGCCCGACCCGGTGGCGGTCTGGCTGGTCTGCGCCGACGGCCCGGCTCGTCTCCCGGCACGTCGAGACGTCCTCGTGGTTCGGATGCCTTGTTGCGTCCATGCGATGCCCGTGTCCGGCTACCTGGAGCTCGCGCTGGCCGGAGCGACCACCGTCCGGCTGATCGCCGGCACGTGCTGCACGGTTGGCGCCGAACCGGCGGAGCTGCTCGACGCGCGCGCGCTGCTGACCGGCCATCGGCCCACGGTGCTGACCGCCGACCCCGTCGGGCGGCGGCGCGTCCGGCTGCACCGGGCACAGCCCGTGCCCTCGGCGGCCACCCTCCCGCTGCCCCGGCGTGCGCTCTTCGCCCCGATCGCGCTGACCCGGTTGCCCTACCGGCCGCACGGCGAGCGGGAACGCCTGCTCGGCGCGCTCGACGAGCTCGGAGTGGCTGCACCCCGCCCGCTACCGGCCGCCGCGGCGGCTGAGGTGGCTGCTGTGGTGGCGGACGAGCCACCGCTGTCCTCGGAGCCGCCGCCCGGCGCCCTGCTCCGCGCGGCCGGCTGCACAGCCTGCGCCGTGTGCGTCAAGGGCTGCCCGTCCGGCGCGCTCGCGCTCACCGGTGGCCCGACCGTCCTGACGCTGACCCAGGACGCCGCCCGGTGCACCGACTGCGCCGAGTGCGTGCGCCTGTGCCCCGAGGACGCGTTGTCTCGGGTGCGCTCGCTGACCTGGGAAGACCTGCGGGACCGGGCGGTGCGCCCGCTCGCAACGGTGGCCGCCGTGACCTGCGCGCGGTGCGGCCAGGCGGTCGCCGTGACACGCGCCGAGCACGGGCTCTGCCCGGTCTGCGCCTACCGGCGCGAGCAGCCGTTCGGCTCGACCCTCCCGCCTCACCTCGCGCGCCGGTGACCTCAGGCCGGACGGGCCGCCCACCAGTCCAGCAGCACGTCCCGCGCCTCGTCCGGTCCGAGCGGCCCGCGCTCCATCCGCACCTCGAGCAGGAAGCGGTACGCCTCGCCGACCTCGCGGCCGGGCGGGATGCCGAGGATCGCCATGATCTGCGTGCCGTCCAGGTCGGGCCGGATCGAGGACAGCTCCTCGTCCTCGCGGAGCCGGGCGATCCGTGTCTCGAGATCGTCGTACGCCGCGGCCAGGCGGGCCGCCTTCGCCCGGTTGCGGGTGGTGCAGTCCGAGCGGGTCAGCCGGTGCAGGCGCTCCAGCAGCGGGCCCGCGTCGGCCACGTACCGGCGCACCGCGGAGTCCGTCCAGCCGGTCTCGCCGTACCCGTGGAACCGCAGGTGCAGCTCGACCAGCCTGGCGACGTCGTGCACCGTCGCCTTGTCGAACCGGAGCTCGGTCAACCGCTTCGCGGTCAGCTTGGCCCCGACCACCTCGTGGTGGTGGAACGAGACGCCGCCGCCCGGCTCGAACCGCCGGGTGCGGGGCTTGCCGATGTCGTGCAGCAGCGCGGCCAGGCGCAGCACCAGGTCGGGTGCGGGGACCGAGCCGTCCGGCCCGGTCTCCCGCGCGATCGCCTGGTCCAGCACGGTCAGCGTGTGCTCGTAGACGTCCTTGTGCCGGTGGTGCTCGTCGATCTCGAGGCGCAGCGCCGGCAGCTCGGGCAGCACCAGGTCGGCCAGCCCGCTGTCGACGAGCACCTCCAGGCCCGGCCGCGGGCGCCCGGCGAGGATGAGCTTGACCAGCTCGTCGTGCACGCGCTCCGCGGAGACGATCGTGATCCGCTCGCGCAGCTCGCCGATCGCGGCGAACGTGGCCAGTTCCACGGTGAACCCGAGCTGGGCCGCGAACCGCGCTGCCCGCATCATCCGCAGCGGGTCGTCGTCGAACGAGCGCAGCGGCTCCACCGGCGTGCGCAGCACCCGCCGCGCCAGGTCCGCGAGCCCGTCGAACGGGTCGACGAAGACGAGCTCGCGGCAGTCGCACCGCCATCGCGTTGACGGTGAAGTCGCGCCGCGACAGGTCCCCCTCGAGGGTGTGGCCGTAGACCACCTCGGGCTTGCGCGAGGCCGGGTCGTAGGCATCGGTGCGGTAGGTGGTGATCTCCACGACGACGTCCGCCGCACCATCCTTGCCGAACCGCCGGGCACCGAGCGTGCCGAACCGCTTGCCGACGTCCCAGTGCGCCTGGCCCCAGCCGGCGAGCAGCGCCTGCGTCTGGTCCGGCGTCGCGGACGTGGCGAAGTCCAGGTCGGCGCTGCGCCGGCCGAGGAACGCGTCCCGGACCGGGCCGCCGACCAGCGCCAGCTCGTGCCCTGCGGCGGCGAACCGGCGCCCCAGCTCCACCGCGTCCGGTGCGAGCTGCGCCAGCGACGACAGGGCGCGACGGCGCAGCGCGTCGGGGTCCTCAGCGGGGGGCACCGGAACAGCCTGCCAGACCCGAACGGGTCCAGAGCCCCTGATGCGACTCGTTACAGTGTCGGCATGCCCAGCGGTGACAGCGGTCCGGAGCGGGTACCCGCCCCACCCGGTGGACACCGTCTGCGGATCGACCCCACCGGACCCGCACCGCACACCGTCGCTCTCCCGGTGGTCGACGAGACGTCCGCGGGCGGGCTCGTCGTGGCCCAGCACAGCGGCGTGCACGTCGCCGCGGTGATCGCCCGGCGCAACCGCGCGGGCCGGCTCGAGTGGTGCCTGCCCAAGGGACACCTCGAGGGCCAGGAGACGCCCGAGGAGGCCGCGGTCCGCGAGATCGCGGAGGAGACGGGGATCCGGGGTGAGGTGCTGCGCCGCCTCGGCGTCATCGACTACTGGTTCAGCGGCGAGGACCGCCGGGTGCACAAGGTGGTGCACCACTTCCTGCTCGGCGCGCTCGGCGGCGAGCTGTCCGCGGCCGGCGACCCGGACGGAGAGGTGGAGGACGTCGAGTGGGTCCCGCTGCTCGCGCTGCCCGAACGGCTGGCTTACCCCAACGAGCGACGCCTCGCCGAGACCGCCCACCTGGTGCTCGCCGAGTGCCCATGAGCGCCGTGCGGCGCCGGGCCACCGGCGTCGTCCTTGCGCTGGTCGCGACCCTGTCGCCGCTGGCGGCCGCGGCGCTGCCGGCCGGCTCGCCCGGCGGCCCCACGAGCGCGGCGGCCGCGGCCACGGCAGTGACGCCCACGCCCACGCCCTCGCCGGCCGGATCAGGTTCCGCCACCGCGGCAGTGACGCCGATCACGGTAGAGATCGACGCGATCACCCCGGTCGTGCTGCATCCCGGCGAGGACCTCACCGTCACGGCCACCCTGCACAACACGACCGCGGCCGCCCTCGACGGTGTCGTCCCCGACCTGCGGCTGAACCGGTACCGGCCCGCGTCGCGCGCCCAGATCGAGTCCTGGGTCTCCGGCTCGAGCGGTGCGGTCGGCACCCGCGTGGTGGACGGCGATCCCGTGACGATCCCGGCGGGCGGCTCGGCAGCCGTGCAGCTGACGCTTCGCGCCGCCGGCGTCCGGCTGCTCGATTCGCCGGGCGCGTGGGGACCGCGCGGCCTGGCGGTCGAGGCTCTCTCCGCGGAGGGCACGCGGCTCGGCCTGCAGCGCACCTTCCTGCTCTGGATGCGCAACGAGGTCGTGCCCCAGGTGCGGGTCGCCGTGGTCGCCCCGGTGACCGGCGGCACCGCCGACCCCTCGGCGCTCGAGCAGGCCACCGGGCCCGGAGGACGGCTGAGCACGCTCGCCGACCTGGCCTCGGCCGACCCGGACGTCGACCTGGCCGTCGATCCCGCACTGGTCGCCGCGGCCGCCGCGGGCGGCCCCAACGCGACGGCGTGGGCGGCGTCGCTCACCGCGAACCTGGCGCGTCGGGACACCTTCGCCCTGCCGTGGGGCGACACCGACCTCGCCGCGGTCGCCCACGCCGACCGGCCCCAGCTGCTCAGCACCGCGATCGGCCTGTCCGCCTCGTCCGGCCTGGCCGGCATCGCCACGCGCACCGACGTGCTGTGGGCCCCGGACGGCACCCTCGACCAGCAGACCGCCGACCTGGCCGCAGCCGCGGGTGCGCACGCCCTCGTGGTCGGTACGGACACGCTGCAGGTGACCGGCGGCACCGGCACCGCGATGGTCGGCCTGGACACCGCGCACGGCACCCTGGCCACGCTGGTGCCGGACGCCCTGCTGACCACCCTCATGGTCGCGCCGGACCAGGTCGAGCCCGGTGCGACCACGGCGACCACGGTGCAACGGATGCTCGCCGAGATCGCCGTCCTCGCGCACGACGGGACCGGCCTTCAGCACGACGTGCTCATCGCGCCCGGCCGCGGCTGGACCCCCGACGTGCAGCTCGTCACCGCCTTGACAGCCGCGCTGAGCTCCTCGCCCTGGAGCAGGGTGGTCCCGGTCAGCGCCCTGCTCGGGTCGGACGACGAGCGCACCGATCGTCCCGCCCTGCCGGCGAGCGTCGTCGACCCGGCGGAGCTGCCCGCCGGCGAGGTCCGGGCCCTGGCCGACGCGCGCGACCGGACGACGGCCTTCGCCAAGGCCATCGGCGACGCGAGCACCCTGACCGACGGCCTGGACCAGCGAGTGGTGACGCCGCTGTCGCTGGCCTGGCGCAGCGACCCCGCCGGCCGCGACGCCCTCGTCCAGCAGGTCCTCGCCGACACGGCGAAGACGCGTGCCGGGCTGTCCCTCACCGGCCCGCCCAACCTCAACGTCATCAGCGCCAGCGCGTCGGTGCGGTTCGTGGTGCACAACGCCCTGGCCGTCCCGGCCACCGTCGCCGTGGCGGTGGAGCCGCACAAGGCGTGCCTGCGGCCGACCCGCAGTGCGACCGTCACGGCCGCTCCCGGGACGGACACCCCGGTGGTCGTCGACCTGGTAGCGGTCGCCAACTGCCAGGTCGCGGTCGACGCCGTGCTGGTGGGCGCCGACGGCGGCATCGTCGGGCAGACCGTCGGGTTCTCCGCTCGGGTGGCGCCCACGATCGAGGACGTCGGGACCATCGTCGTCGGGGTACTGCTGGCGATCGGCCTCGCACTCGGCATCGCACGGACCGTGCGCCGCGGCCGGTCCTCCCGGCGAGGGGCACGGGTGGCCCCCGAGGACATCCCACCCCTGCCGGTGCTCGGCGGCGATGTCGAGGTGTCGCCCGGCGACGGTGCGAACGGGATGCCGGACGGTGCGGCGTCCTCCGCGGCCGACGACGAGGATGCCTGACGGTCGTCGCCGCCGGGCTCGTCGTCGACCGCCGGGGGGCGTCGGTAGCATGTGCCCTGCCCGGGACCGGGCGGTGTGAGGGACGGGGAGGCACGTGGTGGACGGCGTCGTCGGCCGCGGCACGGTGCTCGCGGGTCGTTACCAGCTGACCGAGCCACGGCCCTCCACCCTGCCCGGCACCTCCGACTGGGATGCGAACGACCAGATCCTGGTCCGGCCGGTCGTCCTGAGGGTCATGCCCGCCGCAGGTGCCGGACCGGCGCTGGATGCGGCCCGACGAGCGGCCCTGGTCACCGACCCGCGCCTGGTCCGCGTCCTCGACGTCGGCTCGGACGGGGACACCGGCTACGTCGTGTCCGAGCAGATCAACGGTCCGACGCTGGCACAGCTCGTCGCACGCGAGCCGCTGTCGGCCGACCAGGCCCGCGCAGTGGTCGGCGAGGCGGCGGCCGCCCTCGAGGTCGCCCGGCGCCGCGGCGTGCACCACCTCGCCCTCCGGCCGTCCGCGGTTGCGGTGGCCGACGACGGTCGCGTGCTCGTCTCGGGTCTCGCGCTGGACGCGACGCTGCTCAACCGTCGGGCCGGCGACGCGCGCACGACGAGCCGCACCGACGCCGCCGACCTGGTCCGTCTCGTCTACACGGCGCTGACCGGTCACTGGCCCGGCCCGCTGGCGTCGAGCGACGGCCTGCCGACCGCCCCGGAGTCCGACGGCGTGCCGGTGCCGCCCGGCGACCTCGTGCCCGGGGTCCCGGCCGACCTCAACACCCTGTGCCGGGCGACGCTGGGCCGCCAGGACGACGGGCCGCTCAGTCCGGCCGACGTGGTGCGTGAGCTCGAGCCCTGGGGCGAGATCCGCGTCCAGGCCCGGCCGAGGCGCGCCCTCCCGCCGCTCGCTCCGCCGGTGACCACGGCACCCGGGCAGGTCGTGCGGCAGTCGGTACGGAGCTACCTCGGTGGGGCGATGGCGACCGCGAGCCCGCCCGGAACCCCGCCGTCGGCCCCTCCTGGACGCTCCGAAGGATCGCCCACGCTCGCCGCCGGCGCTGCGGGTCCGCTCCCCGGGACGGTGCCGGCGACGCCGGTTCCGAGCGACGACGTGGCCACACCCGCCATCGGGGTGCCGCCCGCCTTCCCCGCTCCGCTGGCCTTCCCCGCTCCACTGCCGGTCCCGGTGGCACCGGCGGTCCCGGGGCGGCCCGCGGTCCTCCCGCCCACCGCCTCCGCCTTCGCCGGTCAGGCGGCGCCGGGTGGTGCACCCGTGACGGGCGGGCTGCCACCCGGACGGCTCCCCCCGGCCGTTCCGCCGCCCGGCCCGCTGTCGGCGGGCCCCGGTGCACCGGGCAGCCCGTTCGACACCGCCCAGTACCCGGGTTCGGCGCCCGACCCGTTCGACTTCGGCCAGGTCGAGGATCCGGCGCCGCGCCGTCCCTGGACCACCGCGGCGATCGTGCTGGTCGGCCTGCTCGTCCTCGTCGGGATCGGGTTGGCGGTCAAGGCCCTCTTCACCGGCGCCGGCTCGGCGGGCAGCCTCGGCGCCGCAGCCAGCAACTCCGCGCAGGCCCCCGCCGACAGCACGGGGCCGAGCGCGTCCGCATCGTCGCCCGCCCCCAGCATCTCGCCCAGCCCCACCGCCCGGCCCGGCGCCCTGCCGGTGATCAGCGGCATCGCCTCGATCAACCCTCGGGACCCCACCGGCGAGCACCCGGAGGCCGTGGGCCGCGCGATCGACGGCGACCCGACCACCTTCTGGTACTCGCAGACCTACAAGACCGCCAACTTCGGCGGACTGACGCCCGACACGGGCCTCGCGCTGACTCTCGCCGGTCCGGCGTTGGTCCACACGGTGACGCTGCACGTCAACGGCACCGGAGGCAACGTGGAGGTGCGGGCCACCGATGCCGGGGCGCCGACCCAGGGCCCGGTCCTGGCCTCCGGTCCGCTCTCGCCGGACACCGTCCTGACCCTCACCCCCACCCCGACGACGTCGTCGCTCGTCCTGTGGTTCACCGAGCTCCCGACGACTGCCGACGGCTCCTTCCGCATCGAGCTGACCGAGATCGAGCTCGGCTGAGCCCGCGCCGCGGGTGGGAACAGAACCACACCTCCCATCGGTTGCACACAGCGCCCATCTCCCGACCATGAAGGAACTGCCGTGAGCGAGACCACTGTCAGCCCTATCCGCGACCTGGTGATCGTGGGTTCGGGCCCGGCCGGCTACACGGCGGCGATCTACGCCGCCCGTGCGGGTCTGGCGCCCGTGGTGGTGGCCGGGTCGGTGACGGCCGGCGGGGCGTTGATGAACACCACAGCCGTCGAGAACTTCCCCGGGTTCCCCGAGAGCGTGCAGGGTCCGGACCTGATGGAGGCGATGCGCGCGCAGGCCGAGCGGTTCGGTGCGCGGGTGGTCTGGGACGACGCTGTGCGGCTGGAGCTGACCGGCGACGTCAAGACCGTGCAGACCGGTGGCGGGGAGACCTTCCGGGCACGCGCGGTGATCCTGGCAACCGGCTCGGCGTACCGGGAGCTGGGGCTGCCCGACGAGAAGCGGCTGAGCGGCCGCGGGGTCTCCTGGTGCGCCACCTGCGACGGGTTCTTCTTCCGGGACCAGGACATCGTGGTCGTCGGCGGCGGGGACTCGGCGGTGGAGGAGGCCACGTTCCTCACCCGGTTCGGCCGCACCGTGACGATGGTGCATCGCCGCGACGCGCTGCGGGCGAGCAAGATCATGGCCGACCGGGCCGCGGCCGACCCGAAGATCCGGTTCGCCTGGAACAGCCAGGTGGCGGCGATCCACGGGGACACCAAGGTCACCGGCGTCACCCTGCGGGACACGGTCACCGGTGCGGAGCGGGAGCTTCCTGCTGGTGGGGTGTTCGTAGCGATCGGGCACGTGCCGCGCACCGAGCTCGTCGACGGCCAGGTCGAGCTCGACGAGAACGGCTACATCCAGGTCCAGGGCCAGACCACGGCGACCAGCCTGTCCGGCGTGTTCGCCTGCGGCGACGCGGTCGACCACACCTACCGGCAGGCGATCACCGCCGCCGGCACCGGTTGCGCCGCGGCCCTGGACGCGCAGCACTACCTGGCCGCCCTCCCCGCCCCGGCGGACGAGGTGGCTGTCGCGGAGGCGACGGCGTGACCCGCCCGGTCACCGAGGCCACCTTCGACGCCGAGGTGCTGCAGGCCGACCACCCGGTCGTCGTCGACTTCTGGGCCCCGTGGTGCGGCCCGTGCCGTGTCCTCGACCCCGTGCTCGAGGAGCTGGCCGTGACGTACGAGGGTCGGGTGTCGTTCGTCGCGGTCAACGCCGACGAGAACCCCGGCCTCGTCGGGCGGTTCGGCATCCTGTCACTGCCGACCGTGCAGTTCTACGCGCGCGGCGAGCTGGCCGACGTCCTGTACGGCGCACGCCCGAAGACGATGCTGGTCGAGCACGTCGAGGCGGTCCTGGCCACAGCCTGAGGATCGGCCCGAACGATCGTCCGCGTGGACCGGTCAGATGCAGCATTTGTTCGGCAAATGGCCGCCCGATCGGTGCTGGATCGATCAGTCGTTCGGGCGTGAAACACTGCCGATATGACGAACCAGCCGATGCCCGACCGCGCGACGGTGGGCAACCCCCCGTCCGCTGCCGCAGGCACCCGGCTCGACCCGTGGCTCGGCTCCTACGCCGAGCGCACGCACGGCATGCGCGCCTCGGAGATCCGCGCCCTGTTCGCCGTGGCCAACCGGCCCGAGGTCGTCTCGCTCGCCGGCGGGATGCCGTTCCTCGACGGGCTCCCCCTGGACACGCTCGCCGAGCTGGCCGCCCATGTCGTCGCCACGCGCGGCCTGACCGCGCTTCAGTACGGCTCCGGGCAGGGTGACGAGGGTCTGCGCGAGCAGATCCTCGAGGTGATGCGGCTCGAGGCGATCACCGCCCACCCCGACGACGTCGTGGTCACCACCGGGTCGCAGCAGGCGCTCGACCTGGTCACCCGGGTGTTCTGCGACCCGGGTGACGTCGTCGTCGCGGAGGCGCCGTCCTACGTCGGCGCCCTGGGCGTGTTTCGCGCCTACCAGGCCGACGTGGTGCACGTGCCGATCGACGAGGTCGGCCTCATCCCCGAGGCGCTGGAGTCGACCCTCGCCCGGCTGGCGCGGGACGGCCGTCGGGTCAAGTTCCTGTACACCATCCCGAACTTCCACAACCCGGCCGGCGTCAGCCTTGCGGCGGAGCGCAGGCCGCGCGTGCTCGAGATCTGCCGCCGGTACGGCGTCCTCGTCGTCGAGGACAACGCCTACGGGCTGCTCGGCTTCGACGGGGAGCCGACCCCGGCGATGCGCTCGATGGACGACGAGGGCGTGCTCTACCTCGGCACTTTCTCCAAGACCTTTGCCCCCGGCTACCGCGTCGGCTGGGTGGTCGCCCCGCACGCCGTGCGCGAGAAGCTGGTCCTGGCCAGCGAGTCGGCCATCCTCTGCCCGTCCAACGCCTCGCAGATCGCCATCTCGACCTACCTGGCGACCTGCGACTGGCGTGGTCAGATCAAGGCCTTCCGCGAGATCTACCGGGAACGTCGCGACGCGATGGTCGGCGCGTTGTCCGAGCATCTGCCGGACTGCACCTGGACCGTCCCCGACGGGGGCTTCTACACCTGGGTCAAGCTGCCGGACGGTCTGGACGCCAAGGAGATGCTGCCGCGCGCCGTGACCGCCCGGGTCGCCTACGTCCCGGGCACCGCGTTCTACTACGACGGGCAGGGCGCCGACCACATGCGGTTGTCGTTCTGCTACCCCACCCCGGAGCGGATCCGGGAGGGCGTCCGCCGGTTGGCGACGGTCGTCTCCGGTGAGGCGGAGCTGGTGGAGCTGTTCGGCACCTCGGGTCGGCCCGACGGGGACCAGGTCGAGTCCCCGGGTCCCGACCTCGCCTGACCGCCGCTCGTCGCACGTCGCGGGGCCGCCGCGCGGGCGGTGCTGCGTGGTTGACGTCGGGGCACGGGGGCCTGCGCCCGCACCAGACCCACGCCAGGGCGCCGGAGCGCCACCCGCCCGGGTACTCGTCCGGCGCTTGGTCGCTGACGAGGTGTGCGCCGGTACTCTCATCACGTCCTCGTCCCGACGACCCCGGAGGCCATCGCCGTGAATGCCGTTCCCGCCAGCCCGCGCGTCGTCGTCCTGGCGGGCGGGCTGTCGCACGAGCGCGACGTGTCACTCCGCTCCGGCCGACGGGTCGCCGAGGCCTTGCGGTCCACCGGCGCCGAGGTGCTGCTGCACGACGTCGACGCCGACCTGTCCGCGTCCCTGCGGGACCTCGCGCCAGATCTCGTCTGGCCGCTGCTGCACGGTGCCACGGGTGAGGACGGCTCGGTGCGCGACGTGCTGGCGCTGTTCGGCCTGCGGGTGCTCGGCACGGGCCCGCGGGAGAGCCGGGTCGCCTGGAGCAAGCCGATCGCCAAGACTGTTGTCTCGCACGCCGGCCTCGCGACGCCGGACTTCGTCACGCTGCCGCAGACGCTGTTCCGGGAGCTCGGCGCCCATCGGATCCTCGACGCCCTCGTCGCCCGGCTCGGGCTGCCCCTGGTCGTCAAGCCGTCCCACGGCGGATCGGCGCTCGGCGTCACGCTGGTCGGGTCCGCGGAGCTGCTGCCTGCAGCGATGGTCGAGTGCTTCGCGTACAGCGAGACGGCCCTCGTCGAGCGTGCCGTCGCCGGCACCGAGGTGGCGGTCTCCGTGCTGGACACCGGCTCGGGCCCGTTCGCGCTCCCGGCCGTCGAGATCGTCACCGACGGGCCGTACGACTACGACGCGCGGTACAACCCCGGCCGCACCGAGTACTTCGTGCCCGCCCGCCTGCCCGACGAGGTGGCCGACCGGGTCGCCGCCGCCGCCCTGGCCGCGCACGAGGCCCTCGGGCTGGCTCGCCTGTCGCGCACCGACCTCATCGTCGACGCGTCCGGGACGCCGTGGTTCCTCGAGGTGAACGTCGCGCCGGGCATGACGGAGACGTCCTTGCTGCCTCAGGCCGCTGAGGCGGCCGGGTACGAGCTGGGTCCGCTCTACCGGTCCCTGGTGGACGCCGAGCTCGCCCAGCACTGAGGGAGCCCAGCCGCGCGACACTGAGGGACTGTGCCCTCAACGGTGCGCCCACCTGCGACGACGCCGGATGTACACATCTGCGATTAACGCTTGTACGATTCAGGGGCGGAACAGTCCGGGGTCGCCGGGGGCCATCGCGCCGATGATCCTGTTGAGGTCCTGGACCGAGGCGAACTCCACGGTCACCCGCCCCTTCGCCTTGCCGAGCGCGATCTTGACCCGGGTCTCGAACCGATCCGAGAGGCGTGCGGCCAGCTCGTCCAGCGCCTCGTTGCGGTCCCCGGCGCGGGGCGCCTGAACCCGGGTCGGCTTGGGCTCGTCCCCACCCAGCGCGACGATCTCCTCCACCGCCCGGACGGACAACCCCTCGGCGGTGATCCGCTGGGCGATCCGCTCCATCGCGGCAGGGTCCGGCAGCCCGAGCAGGGCCCGGGCGTGGCCCGCGGAGAGCACGCCGGCCGCGACACGTCGCTGCACCGCAGGCGGCAGCTTGAGCAGCCGCAGCGTGTTGGAGATCTGCGGGCGTGACCGGTGGATCCTGCCCGCCAGGTCTTCCTGCGTGCAGCCGAAGTCGTCCAACAGCTGCTGGTAGGCGGCCGCCTCTTCGAGCGGGTTCAGCTGCGCGCGGTGCAGGTTCTCCAGCAGGGCGTCGCGCAGCAGGTCGCCGTCGTCGGTCTGCCGGATGATCGCCGGCACCGTCGCCAGACCGGCGGCCTGGGCAGCACGCCAACGTCGCTCCCCCATGACGAGCTCGTAACCGTCCTCCGCCGGCCGGACCACGACCGGCTGGAGCACGCCGACTTCCCGGATGGAGCCGACGAGCTCGTCCAGCGCCTCTTCGTCGAACACCGTACGGGGCTGACGAGCGTTCGGTCGGATCGATGAGACGGGCAGCTCGGCGAAGGTCGCTCCCGGCACAGGGAGGAGGTCGCCGGCCGCCCCGCCGGGCGTGCCGTCGAGCTCGGCCAGTCCGTCCTCGGCGCCCGTGCCGCCCAGCTCACGGACCGCCAGCGCGACCGCTGCGGCATCGTGGCCGTCCTCGGGCGCACTGGGGAAGAACACGTCGACCGGGCGCTCCCGGGTGGACCTCTGCCCGTCGACGCCGGTCGGGATGAGGGCTCCGAGACCTCGTCCGAGGCCTCGCCGCTTGTCGCTCACCATTCCTCCTTGCTGGCCGAGCCTGGGTTGACCTGCATGGACGCCTGCATCGTGCCGGGTCCTCCCGGGACCGCGGATCGCCATCCGCGGTCCGCCAGCTCCCGCGCCGCCTCGAGGTACGCCAGCGCGCCCGACGAACCGGGGTCGTAGGTCATCACTGTTTGCCCGTAGCTCGGCGCCTCGGAGATGCGCACAGAACGCGGCACCGTCGTCCGGAGCGTCCGCTCCGGGAAGTGCGTCCGCACCTCCTCGGCGACCTGCTGCGCGAGGTTGGTCCTGGCGTCGAACATGGTGAGGAGGATCGTCGAGACGTGCAGCATCGGGTTGAGATGTGACTGGATCAGCTCGATCGTCTTGAGCAGCTGGCTGAGCCCCTCCAGCGCGTAGTACTCGCACTGGATCGGGATGAGGACCTCGCGCCCGGTGGCGAACGCGTTCACGGTGAGCAGCCCCAGGCTCGGTGGGCAGTCGACGAGAACGTAGTCGATCGGGTCGAGGCCGTTCTCCGAACGCCACGTCACGTACCGGTCGAGTGCGGTCCGCAGGCGCGTCTCCCGCGCCACCATCGAGACCAGCTCGATCTCCGCACCGGACAGGTCGATCGTCGCGGGGACACAGAACAGCCCCGGGACGTCGGGGCACTCCTGGACCGCGAGGTGCATCGGAGCACTCTCCACGACGACCTCGTAGATCGACGGGGTGCCCGCGCGGTGGTCGACGCCAAGGGCCGTCGATGCGTTGCCCTGCGGATCGGAGTCGAGGACGAGGACGGTGAGCCCGGACTGCGCGAGGGCGGCCGCGAGATTCACCGTGGTCGTCGTCTTGCCGACACCGCCCTTCTGGTTCGCCACCGTGATGACGCGCGTGTGCGGAGGCTTGGGGAACCGTCGGCCTTGGAGCTCGATCCGACGGCGGGCGTCCTGGTGCAGCTCGGCCAGGACCGGAGTGTCCTCGGATATCGGCGGCAAGCTCTCGACGAGGGCCGCGCGACGGCGCTCGTCGGACTCGGTCGACAGGGCACTGGAGGTGGCCGCCGGGGAGGCGGGTGCCCGCGGGCGGTCCGGCACCTGCTCGACCATCGTGTCGTCGCTGGCCATACGGCTTTCGGCTCCTACCTCTCGTGCGTTCGGCACGACCCCGAAGTCGCGCCGGCCTGACGTTGAGGCGGCCGTCGGGGCGGTTGTCGGCTCCGTCGCCATCCCAGCGGTCTGCTGTTTGTCCGAGGCGTAGGCCTGGGTTGTGGCCGCCGTCGTTTCACGTGAAACATCCGTCGGACGGAGCGCCGCCGTCAGGGTCGATGGATCGTACCTGGGCCCGTCTGTGTTCGACGACCCGACCTGCGGGGTCGCGCTGACTTCCGGTGAAGCGTTCCACGCCGGGGGAGTGAGCGGGCGTCGACCCTCGCCATCACGTGCCGACGGTGCTGTTGCGCCCGGTGCGACGTGACCTGTCCCCGCTAGCCAAGACTGGTGCCCGCCCCCGTCGAGAAAGTTGGTGAGCGGGGATGCCGGCCGGTCGGTGCCATCTGAGCCCCGGGCACTGCGCCCGTCCGGCCCGTGAGCGGCGATCCCCTCCGTTTTCGGTGCAGTGCTCGCGGCTACGTCCGGCGCGCCGCTGCCGTCCGGCCACAGCGCGGCGCCCGCGTCGCCACTCGGGGCACCGCTTCCATCGGTCACATCGATGCCGCTCGGGCCCGTTTCACGTGAAACGGTGACGGCCGTTGGAACCTCGTCGCCCCGCGGCTCCTCGGTGGCCCGGCGGGGTGGGTCGCGGTGCTTGTGCCTACCGAACACCGGACGGCCCCACCCTCTCGGCGACCACCACGTGCGTTGACTCGACGCCCGCGAGGGAGGTCACTGCTTCGACGCGCAAACCTGACCACCCTTGCCGCTGTGCCTCACGACGAGCAGTCGAGGCCTCGGCAGCCGCGCGCGCCCCCTTGATCGCAAAGAACCCTCCGCCGGTCCTGACGAGAGGCGCCGACCAGTAGAGCAAGTTCTCCAGGGACGACACGGCACGTGCCGTGACCGCATCCGCAACCAGCTCGGACGCCACATCCTCGGCCCGACCGCGAACGACCTCCGTGTTGACCAGGGCCAGCTCGGAGACGACGAACTGCAGCCACTCAGTCCGGCGCTCCATCGCCTCCAGCAGAACGACATGGGCATCGGGACGCATCGCTGCCAGGACGACCCCCGGCAGCCCTGCGCCACTGCCGAGATCCACCAAGGTCCCCGTTGTCGGGAGCAGCGCGACACCCGCGGCGCAGTTCAGCAGGTGCCGGTCCCAGAGCCGGGCCGCTTCGTTGGGGCCGAGGAGTCCCCGCACCGATCCATGGGTCCGGAGCAACGCTGCGAACGCGCGGACCGCCGGCCACGCCGCACCGAAGTACGGCTCGAGCCGGGGGTCGCCGTCGAGTGGGTCCACCGGTCCCTCGGGTGCCTCACTCGCCGTCACCTCCGGCAGTCCCTCCATCGCACCCGTCTCCACTCGGCCGACCTCACTCTCGTCCTGCGCACGCCCACGGTACCCGCCGGCTCCGACGCCAGTCCGGCGCCCCGCGCCCCGGTGAACGACATCGGTCCACCGGGGGAGACCTGCCCACGACGCATCAGCCCGGTGCCCACCCGCCGGTGCACCTGCACCGTCACGGCCGGAAGCCTGCCCGCAAGCAGGCGTCCCGTCGACGGCGCGGACCATGGTCGGCCGCGAGGTTCCCAGCCCGACCGCCTGCACCACCCCGGTTGTCTCACGTCCGCGGAAGTCCTGGCTCGGTCCAGATGACCGCCCACCACAGCCCGAACCCGCCCGGAGGCCGCCGCGCGGAGGTCCAGCACCCCGTCTACGGCTCGACGTCGTTCACGAGGCTCGGCGGCCGCCGGCCGCCGCACCTCTGCATCGTCCCCGTGTCACGGTGTGTCTTGGCGATGCTGGACCGAGGCTGCGACAGCACCGGGACCCGTCGCCCGTGACTGCGACCGCCATTGCCTACCCACCGTCGCCGCGAGGAGGTAGGATCCGGACCAGCCGACTGGCCCGACCATGACCACCGACGGGCCCTCCATGACCACCTGTCCCGCTTCACGGCGGAAAGATGGTTGCACCCGCGCTCGCCGCGCCAGCCCGCGTGCATTGCCCCGCGCGGCGCCGACAGGCCCGATGACCCCGATTCGGTCCTCGCGCACGGTGGAGGGCCCGGTGAGTCACCCCCGAAAGGTGCCGGTCAGAACCGACGACCCCTTCGGATGGGCCCGCTGACCGCTGACCGCTCCGAGCGACTCGGTCACTCTCCTCGCCCGGAGCGCCCTCACCGTTTCACGTGAAACGGGTCAGGCCGGCCGGACCACGACGTAGCGGTACGGCTCGACGCCGTCGGACTCGGACACGAGCCCCGCGGCCGCCACCACATCGTGGACGACCTTGCGCTCGAACGGGTTCATCGGCTCCAGCTCTACCTGCTGGCCCGACGAGCGCACCTTCTCGATCACGTCCTGGGCGCGCTGGGTCAGCTCAGACTTACGGCCGGCCCGATACCCCGCGATGTCGAGCATCAGTCGGCTGCGATCGCCGGTCTTCGCCTGAACCGCGAGACGGGTGAGTTCCTGCAGGGCCTCGAGGGTCTCGCCCTCGGGCCCGACGAGACGCTGCAAAGACCGGTCCGACACGTCCTCGGACACGATCTCCACCGCCGCGCGGCCGTGGTCGACGTCGATGTCGATGTCGCCGTCGATATCGGCGATGTCCAGCAGCTCCTCGAGGTAGTCGGCGGCAATCTCGCCCTCTTCCTCCAGGCGCCTGGTCACCCCGACGTCACCAGACCCGTCCGGTGTGGTGGTGCTCATCGACATCTCCTGCTCCTGTCCGCCTACGCCGACTGCTCTGAGCCGGCGGTGCCCGAGTCCGGGCCGGTCCGCTTCTTCTTGGCCGGTGCCTTCGCCGACAATCCGGCCACCCCGCCGACGCCGCTCTTGCTTCCGCCACTCGACCCGCCTTGACCACCGCTCGTCGCGGCCGACGTTCGCGGCGCTTCGCTGTCCTCGACGGCCTTTCCGAGCCGTGCCCCGGTCTCCGTAGCGTCGGCGTTCGGCTCGTCAGCCCCCGCCCCACCCGCGGTCGTCTTCGGCTTCTGGCGATCCTTGCGCACCGGCTGCTGGCGCTGACCAGGACGGGGCTTCTCCTCGATCACCGGCTTGCCCTCGATCACCGCAACCGCGGCACCCTGCTGGGCCGCCTTGCGGGCCTGACGCTCCTTCAGTAGCCGCTCCGCCTCAGAGCCCGGGGCCGGCATCCGCCGGATCGAGTAGAACTGCTGACCCATCGACCACAGGTTGGTGACCGTCCAGTAGATCAGGACACCGATCGGGAAGTTGACGCCGGAGAAGGCGAAGATCAGCGGCATCACGTAGAGCAGCACCTTCTGCTGCTGGGCGATCGGCCCCTCGAGCGCCGCCTTCGGCATGTTCTTCATCGTCAGCTGACGCTGCGTGGTGAACGTCGTCACGGACATCGCCAGGATTAGCGCGATAGTCACGATCTGGGTCGTCACGTTGCCGTCCGCCCGCAGGAACGAGCCGGACAGCGGGGCGCCGAAGATCTTCGCGCTCTCCGCCTGACTTCGCCAACTCCTGCGTCAAGGATCCGATGCTTGGTCGGGTGTCGTGCTGCCGGCGTACTTGTCCCTGGCAGCGCGCTCAACTAGTTCAGCACCCGGAACAGGGCGAAGAAGATGGGGGACTGGAGCAGGATCGGCAGGCACGAGGCGAACGGGTTCGTGTTGTGCTTGCGGTACAGC
This sequence comes from uncultured Actinomycetota bacterium, assembly GCA_963769855.1. GTDB lineage: Bacteria > Actinomycetota > Actinomycetes > Actinomycetales > Cellulomonadaceae > Cellulomonas. The sequence goes on along the minus strand of CAVYNN010000006.1, from coordinate 398,679 downwards.
TCCATCGTCTCCCGGCTCATCGCCTCGCGGGACGCCGGGTCGGTCTTCCCCTTGTACTTCTTCTGGATCGCCTGCAGCTCGGGCTGGATCAGCTGCATCCCGCGGGACGCCTTGATCTGACGGAAGAACAGCGGGATCAGGGCGATCCGGATGACGACCACCAGGCCGACGATCGACAGGCCCCACGCAGCGCCGCCTCCAGGGTCGAGGCCGATCGCCGAGAACAGTTTGTGGAACGTCGTCATGATCCACGCGACCGCGATCATGATCGGCCACAGCAGGCTGTCGAACCAGCTCATCGGGTACGGCTCCTCGGGAGACTCAGTGTGCGGCCGAGGCCACGGGGTGGTGGTGCGCGTGCCCGTCGCGCGCCGGGGGCACATCATCAACGCCGCCGCGGCTCCACGGGTTGCACCGGAGCAGCCGCCACGCGGCGAGTGCTGAACCTCGGAGCAGCCCGTGGCGTCCGACAGCGATCACCGCGTACTGCGAGCACGACGGGTAGTACTTGCACGTCGCCGGCCTCATCGGCGACACGTACCGCTGGTACAGCCGGAGCAGCCCCAGCACGAGTCGGGCAGGCAGCCGCACGGCGAACCTCAGGACCGGTCCCAGCCGCCTCATCGGGTCCGCCCGGCGGCGCGTCGCACCGATGTGAGCAGGGCACCGTCCAGGTCTGTGGCCAGCTGCCGGTAGGGCGCAACCGCCGCCGGGGCGAGCGCCCGGACCACGACCTGTGACCCGGTGGGCAGCACCGACAAGCGCTCACGCACCAGGGAGCGCAGCCGCCGTTTGACCTGGTTCCGGGTCACGGCGTTGCCGACGGTCCGGGACACGACGAAGCCGATCACGGGGCCCGCGGGCTCCGGGTCGGTCGAGAACGTCAGGTGCACCACGAGGGTCTCCCGGCCACCACGCACGCCACGTCGCACCGCTCGCTCGAAGTCCGAGCTGCGGCGCATCCGGTGCGCGCGGGGCAGCACCGACGGGTGCGTCAGGCCGAGAGCTCCGCGCGGCCCTTGCGCCGCCGCGCGGACAGGATGGCGCGGCCGGCACGGGTGCGCATGCGCAGCCGGAAGCCATGGGTCTTCGAGCGTCGCCGGTTGTTCGGCTGGAACGTCCGCTTGGTCACGAGATTCTCCCCGGGACATGGCCCGCGTCGTGCGCGGACGGGATGGAGCAGGTCAGGGTGCCGGGCTGGACGACTCCAGGACTTCCCGCGTCCTGATCTCGGTGAACGACCGAGGGCGGAGGCATCGGGGCGCGCGAACGAAAGCCGTCTACAAGGCTGCATCACGCTACGCTGCCGCGGCTGAGCAGGTCAAATCCACGCTGATGTCCAGTCGACACACCGATCGGCCGTCATGTCACCCCTGGAGGTCGCTCGTCCTGCACCCGGCGGGCCACTACGATCGATCGTCGCTGCATCCCGTCCCCGGGCCACGGCGCTGCTCTCGCTCCCACGTCTTCCGCTCGGCACCGGCATCCCGCACACAGTTGTGGACAAATGTGTGGATGAGCGCGCGCGGGCGCAGTTCTCCGACTCGAGTGAACGAATTGCAGGGGTGAGTGTGACCGACGACCTGGCCCAGATCTGGGGTCACGTGGTGTCCTCGCTGGAGAACAGCCCCGACATCACGCCGCGGCAGCTCGCCTTCGTCCGCCTCGCGCGTCCGCTCGGCCTGTTCGACGGCACCGTTCTGCTGGCGGTCGGCAACGACCTGACCAAGGAATACCTGGAGTCGCGGGTCCGCGCCGAAGTCACGCACGCCCTGTCCGAGGCGATCGGACGAGAGGCGCGGTTCGCCGTGTCCGTCGACCCTGACCTCGACGACCGCGCGACGCTGATGCCCCCGGCTGCGGCGACGACCGTCGAGCCTGCCCCCTCAGCCCGCACCACCGGCGGCTACGCCTCGTCGGGGACGGCCGAGTCCCGTGGCGGCCGCCGGCCGCCGGCCGAGCCGGCCCGGCTGAACCCGAAGTACGTCTTCGAGACCTTCGTCCCCGGGTCGTCCAACCGATTCGCGCACGCAGCGGCCCTCGCCGTCGCCGAGGCTCCGGCCAAGGCCTACAACCCGTTGTTCATCTACGGGAACTCTGGCCTGGGCAAGACCCACCTGCTGCACGCGATCGGCCACTACGCCCAGAACCTCTACCCGGCCATCCGGGTGCGCTACGTGAACTCCGAGGAGTTCACCAACGACTTCATCAACTCCATCGGTGAGGGCAAGGCGGGGGCCTTCCAGCGTCGCTACCGCGAGGTTGACGTGCTCCTCATCGACGACATCCAGTTCCTGCAGGGCAAGGAACAGACGATGGAGGAGTTCTTCCACACGTTCAACACCCTGCACAACGCGAACAAGCAGGTGGTCATCACCTCCGACCTCCCGCCCAAGGAGCTCAACGGCTTCGAGGACCGGATGCGGTCCAGGTTCGAGTGGGGACTGATCACTGACGTCCAGCCGCCGGACCTCGAGACCCGCATCGCCATCCTCCGCAAGAAGGCCGGCAACGAAGGTCTGCAGGCGCCCGACGACGTGCTCGAGCACATCGCGTCCAAGATCACCAGCAACATTCGCGAGCTCGAAGGGGCCCTGATCAGGGTCACGGCATTCGCCAACCTGAACCGGCAGCAAGTCGACATGTCGCTCGCGGAGATCGTCCTCAAGGACCTCATCACGGACGACGACACCGCGGAGATCACGCCGACCGCCGTGATCGGCCAGACGGCCATGTACTTCGGCTTGACCATCGAGGACCTCTGCGGCTCCAGCCGATCCCGCGTCCTGGTCACCGCCCGCCAGATCGCCATGTACCTGTGCCGCGAGCTCACCGACCTGTCGCTGCCGAAGATCGGCCAGGCCTTCGGTGGCCGCGACCACACCACGGTGATGCACGCCAACCGGAAGATCCGTGAGCTGATGGCGGAACGCCGTTCGATCTACAACCAGGTGACCGAGCTGACCAACCGGATCAAGCAGCAGAACCGCGTCTGATCTGTCCACAGACAGCCTCCGAACCTGTGGATAACTCAACGATCCGCGGGCCTCTTTCTGCTCAGTCCCACCTCGTCACGCGGCCGCCGTCGCCACGACGATCCGCCGCGACGGCGCCCGGCCTCGGGGAGGTGACCTGCTGTGACGCTTGCGTTGCACTCGTCCGGCCGTGGATCCGCACCGCCATCGCGACAACATTCCACCTCACACTGAAGCATCGGTAGGACGATTGTTCACACCTGTTGACGCCGCTGTGGATGACGGTGGACGGGCGTCCAGTTTCGGTGGATCCGATAGGTCTTCTCGGTGGACGGCCTGTGTGACCTCGGCCGCTGTCCACGGGCATCCACCGGGGCCCCTCAGCCACCCACAGCGCCGTGCACACGGCGACCCGCCGCGCCACCTGCCGAAAGACTGCTCATCCACATCACGCACCATGCCGATGACGACAACGACTGTTCTTGATGGCGCGACGATGGACACCGGCGAAGCGCGAAAACGTCCCCCGGCGGTGTCGTAGCGATCCCGTAGTGTTCGGCGGAAGGTCCGGTACGGCTCGCAGCTCGTTCGCGGCGGTCACGACGAAGAGGTGGATCATGAAGTTCCGGGTCGAGCGTGACGTCCTCGCGGATGCCGTGACCTGGACGGCTCGTACGCTCCCGACGAGGCCGCCAGTCCCGGTGTTGGCCGGCGTCCGGCTGCGCGCCGACACCACGGGGACGATCGAGCTGTCGAGCTTCGACTACGAGGTGTCGGCCCAGTCGCAGATCCCGGCCGACGTGTCGGTCGCGGGCACGGTGCTGGTGTCCGGCCGGCTGCTCGCCGACATCTCCCGGGCGCTGCCGGACAAGCCGGTCGACGTCCAGCTCGACGGGACGAAGGTGGTCATCACGTGCGGCGCGAGCAGGTTCACGCTGCTCACGATGCCGGTCGACGAGTACCCGAGCCTGCCCACCATGCCCCCGGTCGCCGGCGTCGTGGACGGCGACGACCTGACGCACGCGGTGGCCCAGGTCAGCGTGGCGGCCAGTCGAGACGACACCTTGCCCCTGCTCACCGGTGTCCGGATGGAGATCGACGGGGAGAAGCTCACCCTGCTGGCCACCGACCGGTACCGGCTCGCGTTGCGCGAGCTGTCCTGGAAGCCCGCGACGCCGGGCTTCTCGAGCGTCGCGTTGGTCCGCGCACGGACCCTGACCGATGTTGCTCGTTCCCTGGGCGGGTCCGGTTCGGTGACGATTGCGCTGACCACCTCTGGCGGGGTGGATCTCATCGGCTTCGAGGCCGGTGGGCGCCAGACCACGAGCCTGCTCGTCGACGGTGACTACCCACCGGTGCGCCGGCTGTTCCCCGACGAGACGCCGATCCACGCCGTCGTCAACCGACCCGCCCTGGTCGAGGCGGCCAAGCGCGTCGCCCTGGTGGCGGAGCGGAACACCCCGATCCGGTTGTCGTTCAGCGACGGTCAGCTGGTCCTCGAGGCCGGCCAGGGCGACGACGCCCAGGCCTCCGAGGCGTTGGAGGCCACGCTCGTCGGTGAGCCGATCACGGTGGCGTTCAACCCGCAGTACCTCCTGGACGGGTTGGGCGCGTTCGACGCCCCGTTCGTCCGGCTCTCCTTCACGCATCCGAACAAGCCCGTGGAGTTCACCGGGCAGGGCGAGCTCGCCGGCGAGGACTCGCAGGAGTACCGCTACCTGCTGGTCCCGATCCGGTTCGCCGGCTGATCGCCCCGCTGGCGCGCGTGGCGCGTGGTGCGTCGCTGAGGCACAGTGGCGCCATGCGGCCGTCGGGGCCGAGGCACGGCGGAAGGGTCGCGAGATGAAGATCGGCCTGATCGGGCTCGGCAAGATGGGCGCCAGCATGCGCGACCGGATCCGCCGCGCTGGCCACGAGGTCGTCGGTTACGACCGCGATCCGGCGGTCTCCGACGTCCCATCCCTCGAAGCCCTGGTGCAAGCCCTGCCGGAGGGTGATCGCGCGGTCTGGGTGATGGTGCCCTCGGGTGCCGTCACAGACAGCGTGATCCAGGAGCTGGCCGGCCTGCTGGGTACGGGTGACGTGGTCGTCGACGGCGGGAACTCCTACTACCAGGACGACCTGCCGCACGCCGAGCTGCTCGCCACGCACGGGATCGGCTTCGTCGACGCCGGGGTCTCGGGCGGTGTCTGGGGCCTGGACAACGGGTATGGCCTCATGGTCGGCGGCGAGGAGGCGCAGGTGCAGCGGCTGATGCCGGTGTTCGATGCGCTGCGGCCGGAAGGACCCCGCGCCGAGGGGTTCGTCCACGCGGGCAAGGTCGGCGCCGGTCACTTCGCGAAGATGGTGCACAACGGTGTCGAGTACGGCCTGATGCAGGCGTACGCCGAGGGCTATGAGCTGCTCGCGGCGAAGGACCTCGTCGCGGACGTGGAGGGCACGATCAAGGCGTGGCAGCGCGGGACGGTGGTGCGCTCCTGGCTCCTCGAGCTGCTGGTCCAGGCCCTGGCCCAGGACCCGGGGCTCGCCGAGATCGACGACTGGGTCGAGGACTCCGGTGAGGGCCGCTGGACCGTCGACGAGGCGATCGACCTCGCCGTGCCCGCACCGGTGATCGCAGCGGCGTTGTTCGCCCGGTTCGCCTCCCGGCAGCAGGAGTCGCCCGCCCTCAAGGCGGTCGCCGCTCTGCGCCAGCAGTTCGGCGGCCATGCCGTGAAGCCAGCAGGGTCCGACGGGGCCTGAGTGTTCGTCTCCCACCTGGCGCTGACCGACTTCCGGTCGTACCCACACGTCGAGCTGGTGCTCGAGCCGGGGGTCACCGCGCTGATCGGACCGAATGGCCAGGGCAAGACGAACCTCGTCGAGGCGATCGGGTACCTGGCGACCCTGTCCAGCCACCGGGTCCCGACCGACGCCGCCCTCGTCCGCTCGGGCGCCGACCGGGCCGTCGTCGGCGCGCGGGTGGAACGGGCCGGCCGGTCGACGACCGTCGAGGTGGAGATCACGCCCGGCCGGGCGAACCGGGCACGGGTCAACGGCGGCTCGCCGGTCCGGGCGCGTGACGTGCTCGGCCTGCTGCGGACCGTGCAGTTCGCTCCGGAGGACCTTGTTCTGGTGAAGGGCGACCCGGACGGGCGCCGGCGGTTCCTCGACGAGCTCGCGGTGCAGCTGCGGCCCCAGCTCGCCGCCGTGCTGAGCGACTACGAGCGCGTGCTGCGTCAGCGGTCCGCGCTGCTCAAGACCGCTGCGGGCGCGATCCGCGCCTCGCGCGGCGCCGACCTGCGCACGCTCGACGTGTGGGACGCGAAGCTCGCCGCCACCGGTGCCCGGATCGTCGTGGCGCGCCAGGGGCTGGTCGACGCCCTCACCCCGGCTGTGACCGAGGCATATGCCCAGGTCAGCGCCGCTCCGGGGGAAGCCCAGATCACGTACCGGACATCGCTCGACACGGCGCGCGACGATTCGCCGGAACCTGGTGCCGCACCCGAGACAGAGGACCAGGTCGAGGCGCGGCTGCTCGAGGCGATGGGCCGGCTACGGACCAAGGAGATCGAGCGCGGCGTGTGCCTGGTCGGGCCGCATCGGGACGACCTCGTGCTGACGTTGGGCGACCTGCCGGCAAAGGGGTACGCCAGCCACGGCGAGTCGTGGTCGTACGCCCTGGCGCTACGTCTCGCGTCGGCAACCCTGCTCCGCGGCGGCCCGGGCGGGTACGGGTGGGGCGGTGACTGGGGCCCCGACGGCGACCCGGTGCTCATCCTCGACGACGTGTTCGCCGAGCTGGACACCCGGCGTCGCGACCGGCTGGCCGAGCTGGTGGCTCCCTCGGGCCAGGTGCTGGTCACCGCAGCCGTCCCGGGAGACGTGCCCGAGGCACTCGCCGGCGCGCGGGTGGACGTCATGGCGGGTGAGGTGGCGCGTGTCCTCTGAGCCGCGGCCGCGCACCACGCGGAGGAAGGACATGCCGACCGGGCTGGGCCCGACGACGGAGCCGACCCTGGACGAGCCCGACGCCGTGGCGGACGGGCCCGACGCCGTGGCGGACGGGCCCGATGCCGCGGTACCACCGGTCGCCGGACCCGTCGCCGACCGCTCGGTCACGCCGCCGCAGCAGGTGGCCCGCGCCGCCCTGGCCCGGGCCCGGGAGGCGGCCCGTGCCCGTGGCCTGCGACCGGGCGACCAGGCACGCCGCACGCTGTCCTCCCCGGGACCGGTGAGCTCGCCTGCCCCGGACGCTCGTGACCCGCAGCCGGTCGGCGTCACCGCCGGTCGGCTTGCCACCGAGCTCGGCTGGCGGCCCGGACTGGTCGAGGGTGACCTGCGCGGCCGGTGGCCCGAGCTCGTCGGCACCGACATCGCCGAGCACTGCCGGCCGGAGTCGTTCGACGCGGGCCTGCTGACGCTGCGCGCGTCGTCGACCGCGTGGGCGGCCAACCTCACCCTGCTCGCGCCCCAGATGCTGCGTCGGCTCGGCGAGGAGCTCGGCGAGGGTGTCGTCGTCGAGGTGACCGTGCTGGGCCCGGTCGGTCGAGGGTTCGGCCGGGGACGAAGGTCTGTCCCCGGCCGTGGTCCGCGCGACACGTGGGGGTGACCGGCGGGCCGGTCCGGGGCCGGCCGTAGCCCTGTGCCGCACCGCCGCCGACGCCCTGTGGGGCGCACCACATCCCGAGCACGCCTGGGCGGTAGACTAGGAAGGTCTTCCTGGCGCATCGGCGCCGGTCCTGAGACAAGAACACCCGCGTCGTGGAGTGATCCGCCCTGTGCGTCATCAGGCGGGGCCCTCTGCGCCGTCCAGCCCTTCAAGGAGACCGCTGCCCGTGGTTGCCGAGCCCAGCCCCTTCCCTCCGGACGGCATTCCCACAGAGCACCACGACGGCAACGGCGGATACGACGCCAGCGCCATCACGGTCCTCGAGGGTCTCGAGGCCGTCCGCAAGCGGCCGGGCATGTACATCGGGTCCACCGGCGAGCGTGGGCTGCACCACCTGGTCTACGAGGTGGTCGACAACTCCGTCGACGAGGCGCTGGCCGGCTACGCCAGCACCATCCTCGTCACGATCCTGCCGGACGGCGGCGTCCGCGTGATCGACGACGGCCGCGGCATCCCGGTCGGCATCGTCAAGTCGGAGGGCAAGCCCGCGGTCGAGGTGGTGCTCACCGTGCTGCATGCCGGCGGCAAGTTCGGCGGCGTCGGGTACGCGGTGTCCGGCGGCCTGCACGGCGTCGGCGTGTCGGTGGTCAACGCGCTGTCCAGCCGGCTCGATGTCGAGGTGCGGCTGGACGGGTACGTGTGGCGCCAGTCGTACGTGCGCGGCGTGCCCACCGGCCCGCTCGAGCGGGGCGAGGCGAGCGACGCCACCGGCACCACCGTCACGTTCTGGGCGGACGACGAGATCTTCGAGACCACCGAGTACGACTTCGAGACACTGCGCTCCCGGTTCCAGCAGATGGCCTTCCTCAACCGGGGCCTGCGGATCAGCCTGGAGGACCTGCGCGCGCGGCACGCCGACACGTCCGACGAGGACGACATGGTCGACGAGACCGAGAAGGCCGAGGAGTCCGGGCACACCGTGTCCTACCGGTACGAGGGCGGGATCGTCGACTACGTCAAGCACCTCAACGCCGCCAAGAAGTACGAGGCGGTGCACGCCGACGTGATCGACTTCGACGCCGAGGACACCGAGCGGCGGATCTCGGTCGAGATCGCCATGCAGTGGACCGGCGCCTACTCCGAGTCGGTGCACACGTACGCCAACACGATCTCGACCACCGAGGGCGGCACCCACGAGGAGGGCTTCCGTGCGGCGCTGACCTCGCTGATCAACCGGTACGCGCGCGACAAGGGGCTACTCAAGGAGAAGGACGAGAACCTCACCGGCGACGACGTGCGCGAGGGGCTGACGGCCGTCGTCTCGGTCAAGCTCGGCGAGCCGCAGTTCGAGGGCCAGACGAAGACCAAGCTCGGCAACACCGAGGCGAAGACCTTCGTCCAGAAGGTGGTCAACGACCGGCTGGGCGACTGGCTGGACTCCCACCCCGTCGACGCCCGGGAGGTCATCCGCAAGTCGATCCAGGCGTCGGCCGCCCGGATGGCGGCCCGCAAGGCGCGGGAGGCGACGCGGCGCAAGGGCCTGCTCGAGTCGAACTCCATGCCCGGCAAGCTCAAGGACTGCCAGAGCAACAACCCCGCCGAGTGCGAGATCTTCATCGTCGAGGGCGACTCGGCCGGTGGCTCGGCGGTGCGCGGGCGCAACCCCACCACCCAGGCGATCCTCCCGTTGCGCGGCAAGATCCTCAACGTCGAGCGGGCTCGGCTCGACCGCGCGCTGGGCAACCTCGAGGTGCAGTCCCTGATCACCGCGTTCGGCACCGGCATCGGCGAGGACTTCGACCTGTCCAAGCTGCGGTACTACAAGATCGTCCTGATGGCCGACGCGGACGTCGACGGCCAGCACATCCGCACCCTGCTGCTCACACTGCTGTTCCGGTACATGCCCGAGCTCATCAAGCAGGGGCACGTGTTCATGGCGCAGCCGCCGCTGTACCGGCTCAAGTGGAGCAACTCCGAGCACGAGTTCGCCTACACCGAGCGCGAGCGCGACGCGCTCATGGCGAGCGGGCAGGCCGGTGGCAAGCGGCTGCCCAAGGAGAACTCGATCCAGCGGTACAAGGGTCTCGGCGAGATGAACTACGACGAGCTCTGGGAGACCACGATGTCCCCGCAGCACCGCACGCTGCTGCAGGTGACGCTGGACGAGGCCGCGGCCGCCGACGAGACCTTCACCATCCTCATGGGCGACGACGTCGACGCGCGACGCTCGTTCATCCAGCGCAACGCCAAGGACGTCCGCTTCCTCGACATCTAGGCGCCCCGCGCCACCCGCCGTCACCGACCGGCACCCCAACGAAGGACAGCACCGACACATGAGCGAGACCACCGGCCCCGACGGGATCGAGCACGGCCGGATCGACCAGGTCGATCTCCAGCTCGAGATGCAGCGGTCCTACCTGGACTACGCGATGGCCGTCATCGTCGGGCGCGCCCTGCCGGACGTGCGGGACGGGCTCAAGCCCGTGCACCGCCGGGTCCTCTACGCGATGTACGACGGCGGCTACCGGCCGGACCGGCAGTTCTCCAAGTGCTCCCGCGTCGTCGGCGACGTCATGGGCAAGTTCCACCCGCACGGCGACACGGCGATCTACGACGCGCTCGTCCGGCTGGTGCAGGACTGGTCGATGCGCTACCCGTTGGTCGCCGGCCAGGGCAACTTCGGCTCACCGGGCAACGACCCTGCGGCCGCCCCTCGGTACACCGAGTGCAAGATGGCCCCCCTGGCCATGGAGATGGTCCGGGACATCGACGAGGACGCCGTCGAGTTCGGCGACAACTACGACGGGCGCACGCAGGAGCCCCTCGTGCTGCCCAGCCGGTTCCCGAACCTGCTGGTCAACGGCTCGGCCGGGATCGCCGTCGGGATGGCGACCAACATCCCGCCGCACAACCTGCGCGAGGTCGCCGAGGGCGTGCAGTGGTCCCTCGCCCACCCCGAGGCGGACCGCGAGGAGCTGCTCGCGGCGCTGATGGAGCGGATCAAGGGCCCGGACTTCCCGACCGCGGCGACGATCCTCGGCCGCCGTGGCATCGAGGACGCGTACCGCACCGGTCGCGGGTCGATCACCATGCGCGCGGTGGTCGACGTCGAGGAGATCCACGGCCGCACCTGCCTGGTGGTCAGCGAGCTGCCGTACCAGGTCAACCCGGACAACCTGGCGGCGCGGATCGCCGAGCTGGTCAAGGACGGCCGGGTCGGCGGCATCGCGGACATCCGCGACGAGACGTCCGGCCGCACCGGCCAGCGCCTGGTCGTCGTCCTCAAGCGCGACGCGGTGGCCAAGGTCGTCCTGAACAACCTCTACAAGCACACCCAGCTGCAGGAGAACTTCGGCGCCAACATGCTCGCGCTGGTCGACGGCGTGCCGCGCACGCTGCCGCTGGACGGGTTCGTCCGGCACTGGGTCGCCCACCAGCTCGACGTGGTCCAGCGGCGCACCCGGCACCGGCTGTCCGAGGCGGAGCGGCAGATCCACATCTACCGCGGCTACCTCGCCGCGCTCGACCAGCTCGACGCCGTGATCGCGCTGATCCGGGCGTCGGCCAGCGCCGACGCCGCGCGCGAGGGCCTGATGACGCTGCTCTCGATCGACGAGGAGCAGGCCAACGCCATCCTGCGGATGCAGCTGCGCCAGCTGGCGGCGCTGGAGCGCCAGGCGATCCTGGACCGCTACGCGGAGCTCGAGACGAAGATCACCGAGTACAACCGGATCCTCGCCAGCCTCGCCGTGCAGCGCGAGATCGTCGCCACCGAGCTGGCCGAGGTCGTGGAGAAGTTCGGCGACGCACGGCGCACCCGGATCCTGCCGTTCGACGGCGAGGTGACCGACGAGGACCTCATCGCCGAGGAGGAGATGGTCGTCACCATCACCCGCGGCGGCTACGCCAAGCGCACCCGCAGCGACAACTACCGCGCGCAGCGCCGCGGCGGCAAGGGCGTGCGCGGCGCGCAGCTGCGCGAGGACGACATCGTCGAGCACTTCTTCGTCACGACCACGCACCACTGGCTGCTGTTCTTCACCAACCTCGGCCGGGTGTACCGCGCCAAGGGGTACGAGCTGCCCGAGGGCGGCCGGGACGCCAAGGGCCAGCACGTCGCCAACCTGCTCGCGTTCCAGCCCGACGAGCGGATCGCCCAGGTGCTCGACATCCGCGACTACGAGCAGGCGCAGTACCTCGTGCTGGCCACCAAGAGCGGCCTGGTGAAGAAGACGCGGCTGTCGGAGTACGACTCCCACCGCACCGGCGGCGTGATCGCGATCAACCTGCGCGAGGACGACGAGGGCCGGCCGGACGAGGTGGTCTCCGCGCAGCTGGTCGACGCGGACCAGGACCTCATCCTCGTGTCCAAGCACGGGCAGTCGATCCGGTTCACCGCGACCGACGAGGCGCTCCGTCCGATGGGCCGGGCCACGTCCGGCGTCAAGGGGATGGACTTCCGCGGGGACGACGAGCTGCTCGCGATGAACGTCGTGCGCGAGGACGGGTTCCTGTTCACCGTCACCGAGGGCGGCATCGCCAAGCGCACGGCGCTCACCGTGGAGAACTACCGGCAGCAGGGCCGCGGCGGCCTGGGCATCAAGGTGGCCAACCTGCCGGAGGCGAACGGCGACCTGGTCGGCGCGCTCGTCACCGACGAGGACGACGAGGTGCTGGTCATCATGGAGCGCGGCAAGGTGGTCCGCTCGGCGACCACCGAGGTGCACGCGACGGGCCGGACGACCCAGGGCGTCATCTTCGCCAAGCCCGACAACGGGGACCGGATCATCGCCGTCGCCCGCAACGGCGAACGCCACTTGGGTGACGACGCCACTGCCGATGCAGGTACGGTGGAGGGCGAAAGCGGCGAACCGACCCCCGCGGAGGACGCATGACCGACGCGCCACCGCCCTCGATCCCACCCTCGAACCCCCCGCGCAGGCGGCCGTCCCCCGAGGCGGCAGCGCGGGTGGTGACGACGGTCCCGGGCCGGGGCGGGAACCACACGAACGGAACGGGCGCCTCGGCGCACGGTGCCGAGGCGGCACCGCAGCCGACCCTTCACGTCGAGACCGAGCGTCGCGCACCGGCGAGCGCCACCGAGCCGCCGCCGGCCCCGCCCTGGCTGTCGGCCGACCCGGGGCGTGCGGCCGCACCGTTCCCCGTGGTCACCCCTCCCGTGCTCACCCCCTCGACCGCCGGGCTCCCCGTCGAGGAGGACGCCCTGGACGGGCCGTCACCGCTCGCCGTCGCTGTGGAGCAGACCGGGACCTGGTTGAAGCGGGCCGCGAGCGTCACCGGCACGACCTTGTCCGCCGCGTACGCTTCGTTGACACGCCCCCGGCCGGAGGAAGACCCGATGACCGCCCACCCCGAAGCGCCGAGCGCCCCGCCGCGTCCGGTGCCACCGACGGCACCGGCGATGACCGGCGGCTCCCCGACGGTGCACCCGACGAGCGGCCGCACCCCGGTCGTCGGACCGGGTCCGCGCCGGGTGCGCCTGGCCATCTCGCGCGTCGACCCCTGGTCGGTGATGAAGCTGGCGTTCCTGCTGTCGTTCGCGGCCGGGATCATGATCGTCGTCGCGGTGTCGGTGCTCTGGCTGACCCTCGACGGGATGCACGTGTTCACCTCGTTGAACAACCTGGTCAAGCAGATCGTCGGCCCCGAGAGCCCGATCAACATCCTCGACTACGTCCAGTTCAACAAGGTGGTGTCGATCACGACGCTGATCGCCGTGGTCGACGTGTTCCTCATGACCGCCCTCGCGACGATCGGCGCCTTCCTCTACAACGTGGTCGCCGCGCTGGTGGGCGGCGTGCACGTGACGATGACGGACGAGTGACGGGTTTGGGTCGGACCAGCGCGCTGGGGTAGTCTCGGTCGGCGCTCCGGGCGCATCCCGGGCCTATAGCTCAGACGGTTAGAGCGCTTCCCTGATAAGGAAGAGGTCACAGGTTCAAGTCCTGTTAGGCCCACTCTCCTGAGGAGGACCCGTGAAGAAGCTGCTGTTCCTGGCGGCACTCGCTGCGGCCGGCTATGTCCTCTACACCAAGTACGTGCAGGATCGCGACGAGCGAGACCTGTGGGCCGAGGTCACCGACACGCTCGACTGACCCGTCCTGAGGCCGGCTCACCCCGGCCCGTCCGGGGCCGTGGCGCAAGTGGTAGCGCACCTGCTTTGCAAGCAGGGGGTTGCGGGTTCGAGTCCCGTCGGCTCCACCACCGGTTCCACCTGCCCGCCCGGCCAGGTGAGGCGGACCATCGGCCCTGGTCACACCGCACGCGGCGGGCCAGCCTTGGCTTCATGACGCCCCAGTTCGGTGCCCTCGACGGGGCCGGTCCGGTTCCTTGGGCGTTCGGCCATCCGGGCCGCGCCGCGTTGCTGTCGGCGATCGCCACCTACGCGGGACTTGCCGCGGTGATCGTCGGGCTCGCCCAGCGGTCGGCGCTGGACCAGTCAGGGATGATTGCCCAGTTCTGGAACCTCGTGGTGGTGCTGGTCGGTGCGACGATCTTCGTCGCCGCCCTGCCCGCGTCCCTCGGCCTGGCCGGCGCATGCTGCGCGACGCAGCGCGAGCTGTGGTCCGGCGTGGTCGGCGGGTTCCTCGCGATCCTGCTGACGCTCGCCGTGGTCGGTGTGGTGCTGCCGGTCCAGGGGTTCGTCTGAGCGACCCCTGCGGCACCGGTCAGCGGGCGCGGACCGCCCGGGCCGCGCGGGCCTCGATGTCGTCCAGCACGTCCGGCAGGTAGACGGCCTCCGGGTCGATCGTGGCCGGACCGCCCTCGAGGGTCGCCCAGTGCCACGTCGGAGCGATCTTCGGGGAGTTGGCGTCGAAGGTCAGGTGCAGGTCGAGGAGCACCGCGTACCGGTAGCCGAACCGCCGCTGGATCGCCTGGGCGCGGGTGAAGTCGCCAGCACTCGTGCCACGGGTCTCCCGGTCTGCGGTCAGCTCGAGGATGAGCAGGTTCTCCTCCGGGCCGAGTCGCCCGCGCCGGTGCACGATGAGGTCCGGGATCCGCCGGCCCGCCTCGTCGTCCTCCAGCTTGACCGCGTTCTCCAGCACCATGCCGGAACGGTCGTACTCGGCGTCGATGTCCCACGCGTTCTCGACCAGCGGGCGCAGGTTCCACCCCAGGTGAAAGGCGATGGTGCGCTCGGACGCACTGGACGATCCGCTGCTCGGGGTGAACAGCGTCCACTCGTTGGCGATGGTGTTGGTGAGCGCGATGCGCACGCGGGCCTGGAGGTCAACCAGCTGCATGGCGCGAACCGTACTCCGGTCGCATGACGGACATGTGACCGTCCGTCAGGCGATGTTGAGCAGTGCGCGCACCGGCTGGACGCCGTGCAGCTCGACCGGCGGGCGCATCCAGTCCGGGCGGGCGTCCCAGTCCGTGCGGTCCATCCGAAACGCCCGGGAGACCGCCGCCGCCCCGTCCCGGACCACCGTGCTGGCACCGTTCTCCCGGTAGCCCAGCTTGCGCGTCACCCCGAGCGAGCCCGGGTTGTCGTCGAACGCGGCGGTGGTCGCCGTCGCCGCGCCCAGGCCGTCGAACAGCAGGTGCAGGACGAGCAGCCGCATCCGCCAGCCGACGCCCTGGCGCTGGTGCGCAAGCCCGAGCCAGGACCCGGTCTCGGCGGTCCGGGTCACCGGGTAGCCGCGGGCGAACACGTCCTGCAGGCCGAGCACCTGGCCGTCCCGCAGGACGGCGAGCTGGAGGCACCAGTCCCCCGCGGAGAGCACCCCACGTCGGCCCCAGCCGTACTGCAGCACCGATCGACCGACCTGGTCCGGCGCGCCCCGGGTCCACGGCACGACGAACGGCATGGCTGACTCGTCGTGCACGCCCGAAGCCGCCTCGCGGGCCAGGGCGAAGAGCAGGGCGTCGGTCGCCCAGGCCAGCTCGATCCCCGCGCCGTCGACGCGCAGGCCGAGAGGTGGCCACAGGGTGACGTCGTCGAGCGGCATGCGCCGAGCCTGCTGGTCCGGGCCCGGCCCGGTCAACCGGTGGTCAGGCCTCCGGCTCGTCGGGCTTGGTCGTCGGCCGGCGGGTGACCTTGCGGGCGGTGCCCTCGACGGCGTCCTTGACCTCGGCGACCTTCTCCTCGGCCGCCTCCTTGACCTCGGCGACCTTCTCGGCGGCGGCCTCCTTGACCTCGGCCGCCTTCTCCGCGGCCTTGCGGGTCGCCTCACGGCTCGCGGCGACGGCGCTGCCGGCAGCCTCACCCACGGCGTCGGCGGCACCGCCGACCGCCTCGGTGAACGCGGCGTGGCCGTCGTGCGGGCGGGTCTGCAGCGAGTCGGCGCCGGTCGGGTCGGTCGGCTCCCACGGCTCGGCCCACGGGTCGACGCTGGTCCGCGAGCGGTACCAGGCGGCACCCGCTGCCCCGGCCGCAGCCAGGGCAGCGACGACGAAGAACGTCTTGGCGGCGGCGTGGCTCTTGGCGGTCTCGGCGTCCTCGGCCGCTCCGGCTGCGACGTCGGCGACGGCGTCGGCCCGGCTCCCGAGCGCACCGGCCGCGCTGTCCGCTGCAGCGGCGGCCCGCTCGGCAGCATCGTTGAACGCGGCGACCAGCTTGGGGATCAGGTCATCGACCAGCTTGTCGTGCGCGGTGTCGATCACCGGACCGGCCTTCTCGGCGGCCTTCTCCAGCCGCGGGGCGGCGGCCTTCAGGCTCTCCGTGTACGCCTTCTCCAGCCGTGGGGTGAGCCACTCGACGAAGGCCTCGAGCCGTGGGGCGGTCCACTCCTTGGCGTGGACGGCCGCGTCCGACAAGGCCACGCCGATCTCGGCCGCCTGTGTCTTGAGCTTCTCGGTGTCGACATCGATGGTGTGGTGCGTGCTACCCATCAGAACCTCCGGCTCCGGTCGGACTGTTGGCATCACTCTGCCACTGCGGCTGCCCCGGCGCAGGTCCCGGACGGTCCCGTGCGAGACTGTGCAGCATGTTCGCAACCCTGCACACGACCCTGGGCGACATCCGCGTGGAGCTGCTGCCGAACCACGCGCCCAAGACAGTGGAGAACTTCGTCGGGCTGGCCAACGGCACCCGGCAGTGGACCGATCCGCGCACCGGGCAGCCGTCGAACGCGCCCCTCTACTCCGGCGTGGTGTTCCACCGCGTCATCGACGGGTTCATGATCCAGGGCGGTGACCCGCTCGGCACCGGCACCGGGGGCCCGGGCTACAACTTCGACGACGAGATCCACCCCGAGCTGACGTTCGGCCAGCCCTACCTGCTGGCGATGGCGAACTCAGGCAAGCGGGCCGACCGGGTCACCGGCAAGATGTCCGGCACCAACGGCTCGCAGTTCTTCGTCACCGTCGCGGCCACGCCGTGGCTCAACGGCAAGCACACGATCTTCGGCCGGGTGGCCGACGACGCGAGCAAGGCCGTCGTCGACGCGATCGCCACGACGCCGACCCGGCAGGGCGACCGGCCGGCAACGGACGTCGTCATCGAGTCGGTCACCATCGAGGACTGACGATCAGCACTCCTGCTCCCACCTGGCCACCGGAGGCGGCGTCGCCTCCGGTCTGCCCGCGCCATCCCGACCGCGTCTCGTACGTCCGGTGCCAACGGTGCGGCCGCCCGGTGTGCCCGGACTGCCAGCGGCCGGCACCGGTCGGCGTGCACTGCGTGGACTGCGTCGCCGCCGCGGCCCGGGCCGCCCGGCCGACCCACACGGCGTTCGGTGGCCGCGTGCGGGGCGGCCGGCCGACGGTGACGCTCGCCATCATCGCGCTGTGCGTGGGCAGCTACGTGCTGCAGCTGGTGGTGCCCGGCTGGACGCAGCGGTGGTGGTTCTCCCCCGTCGAGGGGGCGTCGCAGCCCTGGCGGTTCCTCACCGCGGCGTTCCTGCACTCCCCCAGCTCGCTGCTGCACATCGTCTTCAACATGATCGCGTTGTACATGGTCGGGCCCTACCTCGAGGCAGCGCTCGGGCGGGCGCGCTACCTGACGCTGTACCTCGTCTCGGCCGTTGGCGGGTCCGTCGGGATGGTGGTGCTGGCGCCGGTGCTCGGCCCCGGGGCCTGGGCCACCGCGGCGGTGGGCGCCTCCGGCGCGGTGTTCGGGCTGTTCGGTGCCGTCCTGGTGGTGCTGCGCCGGCTGGGCAACTCGGCGGGCGGGATCATCGGCGTGATCGTCATCAACGGGGTGCTGAGCTTCGTGCTGCCGGGCGTCGCGTGGCAGGCACACCTCGGCGGCCTGGTCACCGGCGCCCTGCTCGGGGCGGCGTACGCCTACGCGCCCGCCGGACGTCAGAAGACCGTGTCCGTCCTGGCCAGCGTGGTGGTGATCGTCGCGCTCGCGGCCTCGGCGCTGGTCACGTACGTCCAGGCCGGGCTCGTCTGACCGGGCGAATCACACCGCTGTGATTCATCCACAGGGTTGTCCACCCCTGGGGAAACTCAGTGCCAGCGCGTCGTCATCCCGAAGCCGGCCAGGATCAGCACGAAGCCGACGGCCAGGTTCCCGTTCTGGATGCGCGGGATCGGGAACTGCGCCTGGGACAGGTAGCTGACCACGATCCAGGCGAGCCCCACGACCATGAGACCGACCATCAACGGGACGAACCACGGGGGGTTGGGCTTCTTCGGAGCCGCCTTTCCGGGCGGGGCGACGTAGGCGGTCTTCTTGCGCGACCTCGACTCGGGCACGTCCAGTTGCTCCTGTCCGACGACGCCGCGGTGTGCCCAGGGGTTTCCGGGTCCGTCACGAACCGGGCGCTCGGTGACCTAGCCTAGACCGAACGCAGACCAGCCTCCGGAGGAGCCGTGGACGCCGAGCATCCGCACCAGGCGCGCAGCCGTGTGCTGTCCCGCGGGCCGGTGTCGGTGGCCGTCGTGCTCATGCTGGCCGCAGCCCTGTTCGTCGTCTCGGCGCGGGGCGCACGGGACCCCGCGACCCGTGGCCCCCAGGACCTCGCCGGGCTGACCCAGGCGGAGTCGTCCAAGGTGGCGCAGCTGTCCGACCAGGTCGACGCGCTTCGGGCACAGGTCGACCAGCAGCTCGCGCAGTCCGACGCGGCTGCCGGGCAGCCGCTGGGCACCGTTCCGGCCGCGTACGCCGTCGAGTCCGGGGCGACACCGGTCACCGGCCCGGGGCTCGTCGTGCGGATGAACGACGCCCCGAGCAGCAACGCGGTGGCCGACGTCAGCCCGGACGTCCTCGTCGTGCACCAGCAGGACCTCCAGGCCGTGATGAACGCGCTGTGGGCCGGCGGGGCCGAGGCGATGGAGCTGATGGATCAGCGCGTGGTCTCCACCAGCGCGGTCCGGTGCGTCGGGAACGTGCTCCGGCTGCACGGGCGGGTCTACTCCCCGCCCTACGAGGTGCGGGCGATCGGGGACGCCGCCACGATGCGCGCCGCGCTCGACGCGTCGCCGGCGGTGCTCGCCTACGTCCGGGACGCCGGCCGGGTCGGGCTCGGCTGGGAGGTCGCCACCAGCACGACCCTGCAGATGCCTGCCTACGCTGCGACCGGGCTGGACCACGCGAGCGTGCCGGCCGGTGTCGAGGTGCTGCCCGGGCTACCGGCGAGCGCCGGATGACAGCGCTGGAGCACGCGCGGCCCCGGCGCGCTGCAGCGGTGGGCTACGCCGTCCTCGGGGTGGTCGGCGAGCTGCTCATCACGTTCGGCGTGCTGCTGCTCGGCTTCCTCGTCTGGCAGCTGTGGTGGACGGACGTCGTCGCCAACCGGGCGCAGGAGCAGATCGTCCAGTCCCTGCCCTGGTCGCAGCCGGCTCGGCGTGTCGCCCGCGCCGAGCGGGACGCCGGGCGCCACGGTGACGTCGCCGCTGATCGCCGTGCCGCGGCACGACGCGCCACCGGTGGACCCCGAGCCGGGTCACGCCGTCACCTTCGCGACGATCCAGGTGCCCCGCTGGACCGGGGTCCCGGCCAAGCCGATCAGCGAGGGGACCGACAAGGCGGGCGTCCTCGACCCGCTGGGCGCCGGGCACTACGTGGGGACCGCGATGCCGGGCGCCGTGGGCAACTTCGCCGTCGCCGGGCACCGGACCACGTATGGCAAGCCGTTCAACCGGATCGCGGAGCTGCAGGTCGGTGACCCGATCGTGATCCGCACCCAGCACACCTGGTACGTCTACCGGGTCACCTCGACCGAGATCGTGCTCCCGACGAAGGTCGCGGTCATCGCGCCCGTGCCCGACAAGCCGGGCGCCCAGCCGACCGCGCGGATGATCACCCTGACCACGTGCACGCCGATGTACTCCGCCAGCCATCGGTACATCGTGCACGGCGAGCTGGACTACTGGGCGTCCGCCGACGACGGATCGATCCCGGCCGAGCTGGTCGGTGCCGCATCATGAGGCCCGGGAGGTCGTGATGTACGGATGGCTCTGGCGGCACCTGCCGGGTCCGGTGCCGGTGCGGGTGCTGCTCGCGGTGGTGCTCGCGGCCGCGGTGCTGGCCGTGTGCTTCGCCTGGGTCTACCCCGCGATCTCTCCCTACATGCCCTTCAACGGCACGACGGTGGGTGACTGATGACGAAGATCCTCGTCGTCGACAACTACGACTCGTTCGTCTACACGATCGTCGGCTACCTGCACCAGCTCGGCGCGGACACCGTGGTGGTGCGCAACGACGCCGTGCCCCCGGTCGAGCTGCGCACCGGGTTCGACGGGGTGCTCATCTCTCCCGGGCCGGGCGCGCCGGCCGACGCGGGTGCGAGCATCCCGGTGATCCGTGACTGCGCCGCCGCCGGCCTGCCGATGCTCGGCGTGTGCCTGGGGCACCAGGCGCTCGGCGAGGTGTTCGGCGGCGTGGTCACCCACGCGCCGGAGCTGATGCACGGCAAGACGAGCCAGGTGGAGCACGCGGGCCAGGGCGTGCTGGCCGGGCTGCCGTCGCCGTTCACCGCGACCCGCTACCACTCGCTGGCGGTGGTGGACGGCACGGTGTCCGACGAGCTCGAGGTCACCGCCCGCGCGAACGGCATCATCATGGGCCTGCAGCACCGCACGCTGCCGCTGCACGGCGTGCAGTTCCACCCGGAGTCGGTGCTCACCGAGGGCGGGCACCGCCTGCTGGCGAACTGGCTGGCGATCTGCGGCGACACCGAGGCGGTCGGGCGCTCGGCAGGGCTGCACCCGCTGGTGCGGGTCTAGGGCCGGGGCGCCGGCGGCGCTACGGCTTCCCCGGTGGTCCGCCGGTCGAGGTCGGCCCGGGGCTCTGCGCGGGCTGCGGCCCGCTGGAGACCACGATCGTGATCATCTGCGTCAGCGCCACCTGGGTGCCCTTGGGCGGGTTCGTGTAGATCACCTGACCGTTGGGCACCGTGTCCGATGCGGCGTTCTGCTGCGTCACGGAGGTCAGGCCCACCGAGGCCAGCTTGGCGACGGCCTGGTCGTAGGTCATCCCCGCGACATCGGGCACCGCCGCCGTCGTCGGGGGGGAGGCCACGGTGATGGTCACGATGGTGTCCTGCGGGACGAGTCCGGGTTGCCGGTCCTGGGAGATGACGGTGCCGACCGGCACGTTCGGGGTCGGCGTCTGCACGGGGGAGCCGACGAGACTCAGGTCGGACAGCGTCTTGAGCGCGTCGGCCTGCGTCTTGCCGGTGAGGTCGGGCAGGTTGACGTACCCGGTGGACACCGACAGCGTGATCGTCGCCCCGGAGCTGACTAAGGCGTTCGCCGCCGGGGTGGTCGCCGTGACCTCGCCCTTGGGGAACTTCGGGTTGTCGTCGGGCGTCTGCGTGGGGTCGACGACGAGATTGGCGGTGGTGAGGATCTGCGCGGCCTCGTCGACCGTCTTGCCCGTGACGTCCGGCACCTTGATGGTGGCGGGGCCGGTCGAGACGAAGTACTTGACGTCACTGTTGAGAGGTATCTGGGTGCCGACGGCGGGGTCGGTCTTGACGACGTTGCCCTTGACGATGGTGTTGTCCGCGATCTGCTGCCGGACCGGGATGAGGTGCACCGCCTTGAGCGCGGAGGTGGCGTCGTTCTCGGACATGTTGACCACGTTCGGCACGGCGACGTCCGTCGGGCCGGTGTTGGCGCGGTTGTGCAGCAGCAGCGCCACGATCGCACCGACCGCGAGCACTGCGACGGCGAGCAGCAGCCAGATCACCCAGGGGCGTCCGCCGTCCTCGTCGTCCCGGTACCCGGAGCCGCCGCCCGGGGTGGCCAGGCCGGTCGCGGCCCACGGGGAGGCCAGCACCGCGGGCGGCAGGGCCTGCGTCACGCTCGTCGTGGGCGCCATCACCTGGGTGGCGTCGGTGGCGTTCATCGGCATGGTCGCGAGGGCCGCGCCGAACGCACCGACCATGGGTGCGTTGACCACCCCGCCGTGCAGCACGGACTCCAGGTCGGCACGGAACGAGTCGGCCGTCTGGTAGCGGTCCTCGCGGTCCTTGGCGAGCGACTTGAGCACGACGCGGTCGAGCGCCTCGGGGACGTCCGACGCGATCCCGCTCGGCACCGGCGGCATCTCGCGGACGTGCTGGTAGGCGACGGCGACCGGGGAGTCGCCGGTGAACGGCGGCCGTCCGGTGAGCAGCTCGAACAGCAGGCAGCCGGTGGAGTACAGGTCGGACCGGGCGTCCACCTGCTCGCCCCGCGCCTGCTCCGGCGACAGGTACTGCGCGGTGCCGATGACGGCCTGGGTCTGCGTCATGGTCGCGGCGGAGTCCGCCATCGCGCGGGCGATGCCGAAGTCCATCACCTTGACCGAGCCGGTCGGGGTGAGCATGACGTTGGCCGGCTTGATGTCGCGGTGCACGATCCCCGCGTGGTGCGAGTACTCGAGGGCGGACAGCACGCCGGCGGTGATCTCGACGGCCTCGTCGATCGGCACGGCGGCGCCGTCGTGCAGGATGTCCCGGACGGTGTGGCCCTCGACGTACTCCATGACGATGAACGGCAGGTGGGCCACGACGCCGGTGGGCTCGGTGACGACGTCCTCGCCGGTGTCGTACACGGCGACGATCGCCGGGTGGTTCAGCGATGCGGCGGCCTGGGCCTCGCGCCGGAACCGGTTGAGGAACGAGGGGTCCCGGGCCAGGTCGGCGCGGAGGATCTTGATGGCGACAGTGCGGCCGAGGCGGCGGTCGTAGCCGATGTGCACCTCGGCCATCCCGCCGCGACCGATGAGCTCACCCACCTCGTACCGTCCGGCGAGGATTCGCGATCCGTCGTCCACCACGTGCGGTGCCTCTCGTCCGTCAGCCGGCGTATGCCGCCCGCCATCCTGCCCGATCATTCCATCCACCAGTCCTGAACGTCGGTCACGATCCGGACTCGCGGGTCCTGACCTGCGACGGGATGCTGGGGTGCGGCCGTCGACCAGGCGCCGGTCAGCGTGTTCGCCGCGAGCGCGCCGAGCAGCAGCAGGACGAGCAGCGCGGCGAGGAGCACCGGCCAGCGCCATCGGCCGAGGCGCCGGCCGACCGTGGCCGGCGTGACGGTCGGCGAGGAGCCGTGCCGCACGCTCGTCGTGTGCCGAGGCAGGGGCGGGCGCACCGGGTGGGCCGGCGGGTACGACGGGGGCGGCAGCGGCCGGAGCGGGGCGGGCGCCGGGGGGGCCGGCGCGGGCGGGCGGGTGGCGGGCGCAACGGCCGGTGCGGCGGTCGCCGGTGCGGCGGCGAGCCCCGGGGCCGGCAGGGCCGGCACACCCCCGGAGGCGGGCGCGGTCTGCACCGGCGTGGGCGTGCTGACGACGACCGGCACACCGGTCGGGGGTGTCCGCGCCACCAGGCGGTCGAACAGGCCGGCGAGCTCGTCGGCGGACTGCGGGCGCCCGGCCGGGTCCTTGTCCAGCAGGCGCAGGACGAGCGCGGCGAGCGGCTGGTCGACGGCGGCCGGCAGCGGCGGCACGGGGTCGTTGACGTGGGCCACCGCGATGTCGACCGCGGTCGGCCCGGTGAACGGGCGGTGCCCGGCCAGCGCCTCGTAGGCGACGACCCCGACCGAGTACAGGTCGGACAGCGGCGTGGCCGGCTTGCCGACGGCCTGCTCCGGGGACAGGTACTGCGCGGTGCCCATCACCATGCCGCTGGCCGTCATCGTCGGCTGGCCCGCGGCGCGGGACACCCCGAAGTCGGTGATCTTCACCCGCCCGCCACGGGAGATGAGGATGTTGCCCGGCTTGACGTCCCGGTGCACCACGCCCGCCTCGTGCGCGGCGGCCAGGCCGCGCGCCGTCTGGGCGAGGATGGGGATGAGCTGCGCGGCACCCAGGACCGGGCTGCGCTCGAGCACGTCGGACAACGGCTCGCCGACGACGAGCTCCATCACGAGGTACGCCGAGCCGCCCTGCTCGCCGTAGTCCAGCAGGGTGGCGATGTTCGGGTGGGACAGGGCCGCTGAGTTGCGGGCCTCGGTGCGGAACCGGGCGAGGAAGCCCGAGTCGCCGGCGTACTCGTCGCGCAGCACCTTGACCGCGACCGGGCGGGTGAGCGACTCGTCGTACCCCTGCCACACCTCGCCCATGCCGCCGACGGCGATCCGCCGCTCCAGCCGGTAGCGGTTGCCCAGGGCCATCCCCGGTCCGGTGATCACTGGTTGAGCACCGCCTCGATGACGGCCTTGGCGATCGGCGCGGCGACCGCGCCGCCGGTCGCGTCGTTGCCCATCGACCCGCCGTGCTCGACGAGCACCGCGACCGCCACCCGCGGCGCCTGCGCCGGGGCGAACGCGGCGAACCACGCGTGCGGAGCGGCGCCGGGCGCGTTCTGCGCGGTCCCGGTCTTGCCGGCCACGCTGACTCCCGGGATCTGGGCCGCGGTGCCGGTGCCGTGCTCGACGACGTTGACCATCATGTCCCGCAGCGTGGCTGCGTTCGCGCTGGTCATCGCGGTGGAGTAGATCTGCGGCTTGGCCTGCGAGACCACGGTGAGGTCCTCGGCCCGGACGGTCTGGACCAGATAGGGCCGCATCACCACGCCACCGTTGGCGATCCCGGCGGCCACCATCGCCATCTGCAGCGGCGTGGCCTGGACGTCCCGTTGGCCGATCGCCGACTGGGCGGTCTCCGGGGCGTCCAGCCCGGTGGGGAAGACCGACTGCGCCACGGTCATCGGGATGGTCAGTGAGGCGTCGCCGAACCCGAAGGCCTTGGCCTGGGCGGCGATCGCAGCGTCGCCGAGGTCCATGCCCACCTGGGCGTAGGCGGTGTTGCACGAGACCTCGAAGGCGACGGTGAGCGTGATGCTGGCCCCGCCGCAGCTCTCGCCGCCGAAGTTCTGGATGGTGGCGGTGGTGTTCGGCAGGGTCAGGACGCGCGGTGCGGCGACCATGGTGTCCGGCGTGTACTGGCCGCTGGCGAGCGCCGCGGCGGTGGTGACCATCTTGAACGTCGACCCGGGCGGGTAGCGCTCCTGGGTGGCGTGGGAGAGCAGCGGGTTGCCCGCGGCCTTGACGAGGGCCGAGTAGGCCTTCCCGGCTGCGGTCGTGTCGTGGACCGCCAGCGCGTTCGGGTCGAACCCGGGGGTCGAGACCAGCGCGAGGATCTTGCCGGTCGACGGCTCGATCGCCACCACCGCACCCTGCTGGTTGCCGAGGGCCTTGAACGCGGCGTCCTGCGCAGCCGGCAGGATCGTCGTCTCCACGGCGGCGCCCTCCGCCGAGTGGCCGGTGAGCAGGTCGCGCACCCGGCTGAAGAACAGCTGGTCGCTGCGACCGGTGAGCAGGTCGTTCTCGGCCGCCTCGAGCTGGCTGCGGCCGTTGGCCACCGAGTAGAACCCGGTCACCGCCGAGTACTCCGGGCCGTTGGAGTAGGTGCGCTGGTAGCGGAACGGGTCGGAGACGGGCACGCTCGAGGCGATGGCGACGCCGCCGGCGACGATCGGGCCACGGGCCGAGCCGAACTCGCGGTACAGGCTGCGGACGTTGCGCGGGTCGCTGTTGAGGCGCTGGGCCTGAACGACCTGCACCCAGGTCACGCTCCCGGTCAGCACGAGGAACATGACCAGGACCATCGTCGCGAGGCGGCGCAGCGGGGTGTTCACGGCCGGCCTCCCGTGATCTGCTCGGTCGGCTGGTCGTCGCCGGCCGGCCCTGGCACCACCGGGGTGGGAGCGGTGACCGGGGCCATGGCGGGGGCAGGCCTGCGGGCGTCGTCGGACACGCGCAGCAACAGGGCGGCGATCACCCAGTTCGCCAGCAGCGACGACCCGCCGTAGGCGAGGAACGGAGTGGTCAGGCCGGTCAGCGGGATCAGCCGGGTCACCCCGCCGACGACGACGAACACCTGGAACGCCATGACGAACGCCAGGCCGCCGGTGAGCAGCTTGCCGAACCCGTCGCGGACGCCGATGGCGGTGCGCAGCCCGCGCTCGGTGAGCACGGCGTAGAGCAGCAGGATCGCGACCAGGCCGGTCAGGCCCAGCTCCTCGCCGAGCGAGGTGACGATGAAGTCGGACTGGGAGAACGTCACGATGTCCGGCCGGCCCTGCCCCCAGCCGGTGCCGAACAACCCGCCGTTCGCCAGGCCGAACAGGCCCTGCACCAGCTGCCACGAACCGCCGGGCGACCGGTTGTACTCCACCGGGTTCAGCGCGTGCAGCCACACGTCGAACCGTTCGCCGACGTGCGCGAACGTCGTCGCGGCCGCCCACGCTCCGACGGCGAACAGGAGCATGCCGATGATCACCCAGGACACCCGCTCGGTGGCCAGGTAGAGCATGGCGACGAACAGGCCGAACAGCAGCAGCGAGGTGCCCAGGTCGCGCTGCAGGACGAGCACCGCCACGCTGGAGCCCCAGACCACGACGATCGGGCCGAGGTCGCGCAGCCGGGGCAGCTGCACGCCGAGCACGCGCGGGCCGGCCAGGGTCAGGGTGTCCCGGTTGGTGACCAGGTACCCGGCGAAGAACACGGCCAGCGCGATCTTCGCCAGCTCGGCCGGCTGCAGGCCGACGCCGGCCACCCGGACCCAGATCTGGGCCCCGTTGACGTCCCGGCCGATGCCGGGGACGAGCGGCGAGACGAGCAGGACGAGCGCGACCACCATCGCGGTGTAGGTGTACCGGCGCAGCGTCCGGTGGTCGCGCAGGACGATCAGCACCGCCGCGGCGAGCACCAGCGACAGCGCCGTCCAGACCAGCTGCTTGCCGGCGTAGTCGGTGTGCTCCGGGATGTCGATCCGGTAGATCATCGCCAGCCCGATGCCGTTCAGCGCCACCACCACGGGCAGGATCACCGGGTCGGCGAAGGGTGCCCGCCAGCGCAGCACGGCGTGCATGCCGAGCGCCATCACCGCCATGCCGACGCCGTACCAGACCGCGTCGGCCGGCACCCGGTCGGCGGTGCCCAGCCCGACGAGCGCGTAGGCCGCCCAGCCCACGGCCAGGGCGAGCAGCAGCAGGCCGAGCTCGACGCCGCGGCCGGCCCGCACCCGCACGGGCTGGACGGTGGCCATCAGCCGCCGCTCCCGGTCGACGCCGGGGCGGCCGGGGCCACGGAGAACGTCGGCACCGGGCCGAGGCTGAAGGTGGGCACAGGCGCGGCGGAGAACGTCGGCAGCGGGGACGGCTCGGTCACGGCCTGGTCGCTGAGCAGCTGCACCTGGCGGCGCGCGTCGGCCAGGGACGTGGCGTGGATCGCGGCGTCGACCCGTTCGCGCAGGTAGACGGGCAGAGAGTCGACGGCCACGTCGCTGGTCTCCACCACACGGGACAGATCGATCGGCCCGATGCCCGTCGGCAGCCCGCGGAACACGGCGACCTTGCCGGCCGAGGCGCCGACGAAGTACTGGGTCTGCGTCCACCCGTACCCGCCGGCCAGCACCAGGACGAGCACGGCCAGGGCGACGCCCCACACGCCGAGCAGGATCCGCGCCCGCGGACCACCGACGGCCTCGGGCTCGTCGCCCGCGGGCTCGTCGGCCGGGTCGGCGCCGCCCGGCCCGGACTGCCGCACCAGGCTCGCGGCACGGGCCGCGGGGCCGTCCGCGGCGACCGACGGCCGGTTCCGCGAGATCGCCGCGGCACCGACCACCGTGACGGCGTTGGCCGGTGCGGTTCCGTCGGCCAGGCCGTCGAGGTCGATGACGTCGGCGACGATCACCGTGACGTTGTCCCCGCCGCCGCCGCGCAGCGCGAGCTGGACCAACCGGTCGGCGCACGCGTCCAGGTCGGTCAGGTCACGCAGCGTGTCCGCGATGGTGTCCCGCGAGACGAAGCCCGACAGCCCGTCGGAGCAGAGCAGCCAACGGTCGCCGGGGCGCGCCTCGCGCACCGACAGGTCCGGCGTGACGTCGACGTCGAAGTCGCCGAGCACGCGCATGACGACCGAGCGCTGCGGGTGGTGCTCGGCCTCCTCCGGCTTGATCCGGCCGGTGTCCACCAGGTGCTGGACGAAGGTGTGGTCGACGGTGACCTGGGTCAGCTCGCCCTCACGCAGCAGGTACCCGCGCGAGTCGCCGAGGTGCGCCATCGCCAGCTTGTTCCCGGCGCGCAGGATCGCGGTCACCGTGGTGCCCATGCCGGCCAGGTCGGGCTCGGCGGCCGAGCGCGCGACGATCTGGAGGCGTGCCGCCTCGGTGGCCCGCTCGAGCTCCGCGAGCGCGTCGTCGGGCCCGTGCGACTCGTCGTCCAGCGGTGCGAACGAGGCGATCGCCAGGGAGGATGCGACGTCGCCGCCCGCGTGCCCGCCCATGCCGTCCGCGACCATGAGCAGGTGCGGCCCGGCGTAGGCCGAGTCCTGGTTGTTGGCGCGGACCAGCCCGACGTCGGAGCGGACCGCGTAGTGCAGGCCGATGTTCACCGGCTACCTCTGCAGCTCGAGCACGCTGCGCCCCACCCGGACCGGTGTCCCGGTGGGCACGGGCGTCGGACCGTCGATCCGGTGCTCGCCGACGAAGGTGCCGTTGGTCGACCCGAGGTCCTCGACGTACCAGCCGTCGGCCTGCGGGAAGAGCCGCGCGTGGCGGGAGGACGAGTAGTCGTCGTCGAGCACGAGCGTGCAGCTCGGCGAGCGGCCGACCAGGACGCTGGCCGAGCCCAGGGGCAGGATCGTGCCGCGCAACGGGCCCTCGGTCACCACCAGGCGGGACGGTGCCGACGAGCCGCCGGGGCGGCGCGGGCCGCGAGGCGACGGGTCGTGGGCCGGGGCCGGTGTGCCGGGCGCGGCGGGCGGGGTCGACGGCGGGCTCGGCGGGGTGACGACGCGGGCGCGGCGCCGGTCCGAGATCCGCGTGCCGTACAGGTCGCGACGCAGCACCGAGATCGCCGACAGCACGAGCACCCACAGCAGCGCCAGGTAGCCCAGCCGGAGCAGGGTGATCGTGACCTCACTCATGCGACGCGATCACCCGTCGCCGTCCGGCTCGCCGCCGGTCCAGAACAGGATCCGGGTGCGGCCGATGGTGAGCGTGTTCCCGTCGAGCAGCGTGGCGGCCGGCACCTGGTGTCCCTCGACGAACAGGCCGTTCGTCGAGCCGAGGTCGGTGGCGACGACGCCGTCGGCGGTGACCCGGATCTCCAGGTGCTTCCGGCTCACGCCGGGGTCGTCGACGATGATGTCCGCCTCCGAGCCGCGGCCGATGACCGTGACCGGACCGGTGAGCAGGTAGCGCTGGCCGTCGATGTCCAGCAGCGGGTGGCGTGCGCTCGGAGCGGTGCTGGTGGCGGGGGCGACGGCGCCCCGCACGGTGGACGAGTGGACGGTGAACCGGCCTTGCTCGAGCGCCGGGTCCTCCGCGAAGCTCACCGTCACCGGGCCGACGAAGGCGTACCGCTGGCGGGCCGCGTGGTCGGTGAGGTTCGTCGCGAACTCGTCGGCCAGCGCCTCGGCGCCCCAGGCCTCGACCTGGTCGTAGTCGGCGGAGGACAGCTCGACGACGAAGTCGTTCGGGGCGACCGTGCGGTCGCGGCCGACGGCGGCAGCGCGGTCGTCCAGCTCCCGGCGCAGCGCGCTGGCCAGCTCGACCGGCTTGACGGCGCCGTGCGAGAACTTGGTGAAGGCGCCGTTGACCGCCCGCTCGACCCCGTTCTCGAACCTGTCGAGGAAGCCCATCGCACCTCCTTCCGGCACCGTCGCATCCGGCCACCCCGACCGGCGCGCGGGGTCGCACGACCGCCAGGTGCGTGAAACCCGGCTCGATCGTATCCGCGCAGCACACCGCGCGGCGCCCGCCTGGCCGCCGACGACCGGCCCGGGAGGCCCGTGCTAATGTTCTCCGGCGCGCGCGAGTGGCGGAATGGCAGACGCGCTGGCTTCAGGTGCCAGTGCCCGCAAGGGCGTGCGGGTTCAAGTCCCGCCTCGCGCACAAGAACCCGGGGGATTCCCCGAGAATCCCCCGGCGGTCCACCGGCCCGCATCGGCCGCTGTGTCGTGGTCGGCGGCGCGCGTCACGGGATAGCCTGCGAGCGCTCGGGCGACGGTGCGCGAGCGCCAGCGCGGAGGCGGCCGGTGTCCCAGAGCACCTTGGAGGGCCTGGGGGCGCGCGCGCCGCAGGCAGCCCCCTTCGGCCGGGACGCTCTCATCGTCTGCGACAACCTGGTGCGGATCTACCGGAGCGGTCCGGTGGAGGTGCAGGCGCTGCAGGGACTGGACCTGCTGGTGGACCAGGGCGAGATGGTCGCCGTGGTCGGCGCCTCCGGATCCGGCAAGTCGACCCTGCTGCACGTGCTCTCCGGGATCGACGTGCCGACCGCGGGGCGGGTCAGGGTCGGGCCGTGGGACCTGATGGCGATGTCGCGCGGCGACCGGGTGGCCTACCGGCGCACCATGGTCGGCTTCGTCTGGCAGCAGGCCACCCAGAACCTGGTCCCGTACCTGACCGGGACGCAGAACGTGCTCGTCCCGCTCGCGTTCGCCGGGGTCGGGCGCCGGGAGCGGCGGCAGCGCGCCGAGGAGGTGCTCCGCCTGACGGGCGTGCGGCACTGCGCCGACCGGCTGCCACGCCAGATGTCCGGCGGTGAGCAGCAACGGGTGGCGATCGCCGTGGCCCTGGCCAACTCTCCCCGGGTGCTGCTCGCCGACGAGCCCACCGGTGAGCTGGACACGGCGACCTCCCAGGAGGTCCTCGAGGCCTTGCGCACCGCCAACCGGGAGGCCGGGGTGACGGTCGTGGTGGTCACCCACGACCCCGCGATCAGCGAGCAGGTCGCCCGGACCGTCGCCATCCGGGACGGCCGGACCAGCACCGAGGTGCTGCGGGGCGCGTCCGGGCACGACGGCTCGGCGCTGGGGATCGCGCAGGAGTACGCGGTGATGGACCGCGCCGGACGCGTGCAGGTGCCGCGGGAGTACCGGGACGCGCTGGCCCTGACCCACCGGGTGCGACTGGCGCTCGAGGCGGACCACGTCAGCCTGTGGGCGTCCGGCAAGGCCGGACGGCACGGCGACCGGGCGGAGCAGTGAGCGCCGGCGCCGCCGTGTCGGTGCGCGGTGTCCGGCGGACGTTCGGCTCGGGGCGCACCGCCGTGCACGCCGTGGCCGACGTGTCCTTCGACGTCGCTCCCGGGGAGCTGGTCGCCCTGGTCGGGCGGTCGGGCTCCGGCAAGACGACGCTGCTCAACCTCGTCGGCGGCCTGGACCGGCCCGACGCCGGGTCGGTCACCGTCGGGGAGGTGGAGGTGACGGGCCTGGACGAGGCGGGCCTGGTGCGCCTGCGCCGGGACACCGTGGCGTTCGTCTTCCAGACGTTCGGCCTGATCCCGGTGCTGACCGCGGCCGAGAACGTCGGGGTTCCCCTGCGGCTGCGCGGTCTGCCCACCGCCGACCGGGAGCGACGGGTCCAGCTGCTGCTGCAGCTGGTCGGGCTGGCCGACCACGCCGCGCAGCGGCCGACCGAGCTGTCCGGCGGCCAGCAGCAGCGCGTGGCGATCGCCCGCGCGCTGGCGGTCTCCCCGCGGCTGCTGATCGCCGACGAACCGACCGGCCAGCTCGACGTCGAGACCGGGGTGGCGGTGATGGCCCTGATCCGTGCCGTGGTCGAGGCGGAGAGCATGACGGCCATCGTCTCGACGCACGACCCCGTGATGATCGCCCTCGCAGACCGCGCCGTCCGCCTGGTCGACGGCCACATCGCCGATGCCTGACCGGCCCGACCGGCACGGCGGGTCCGACCGGCACGGCGGGTCCGCCGCGCACGTCCGACCGGTGCTGCTGGTGCTGCGCCGCGTCCGCACCCAGGCCGCCCTGGTGGCGATGGTCACGGCGCTCGTCGTCGCCGGCGCGACGGTGCTCGGGCTGTGCGCGCTGCTCCTGACGACCGCCCAGGACCAGGCCCTGGTGGCCGCGGTCCGGACCACCGCGCCGGCGTCGGTCCAGGTGGTCGCCGCCGTCACCCTGGCCGACGACGCCACGCCGACCGACGCGGCTGCGCAGGCCGTGGCGGACGTCTCGGCCACCACGAGGACCTCCTTCGCGGCCTTGCCGACGACGATGTCGGTCTGGGCGACGTCCACGCCGCTGTACCTGCCCCCCCTGCCCGACGACGACCCTCGGCAGGCGTATCTGCTCGACGGGGACGACGTGGCCCAGCACGCGACCCTGACCGCGGGCCGATGGCCCACGAGCGGGCCCGTCGCCGAGGTGGCCCTGCTCGACTCGACCGCCGCGCTGCTGGGCGTGCTGCCGGGCTCGACGATCGCCCTTGCCGGCACGGCCCAGCACCTGGGCGAGGCACCGGCCGACCCGCTGAGGGTGCTCGTCGTGGGCACCTTCGCGTCCCGTCGGGGGGACCAGGCCTGGAACCGCGACCCGCTGCACGCCGCCGGCTATGCCCCGCGCGATGCCGACCTCGCCACGTACGGGCCGTTCGTCGTCGCACCGGGAACCCTCGTCGGCCACCGTCCCCTCGCTCGCTTCCAGGTGGTCCTGACGCCCGACCTGCGCGGCGCGACCACCTCGACGATCAGCCAGGCAGCGGACGGGCTCGCCGGGCTGAGAGCGGCGCTCGACGAGCGCCTCGGTGCGCGCGCTCAGGGGGTGGCGCTCACCAACCCCTATCCGCAGGCCGTGCAGGAGATGAGGGACCAGCTCGGGGTGACCGCCTCGGGGGTGCTGGTCGCCGCTCTGCTGGCCACGGCGCTGGCCGGCACGGCGCTGGGGCTCGCCGCCCGGCTCCTGGCCGACCGCCGGGCCGCCGAGCACGCACTGCTCGCTGCGCGGGGGGCCGCCCCGCGGCAGCTGGCAGCGCATGCCGCCGCAGAAGCCCTGGTGCTGGCCGGTCTGGCGACCGGCCTCGGCGTCCCGCTCTCGGTTCTCGCCTTCCGGGCGGTCGCCCGCATCCCCCGGCTCGCCCGGGCCGGCCTGGACGCCGCGATCGCACCCACGCCGGCACTGGTCGTCACGGTGGCCTGCGCCGCCCTGGTCCTGTCCGGTGTCCTGGTCGTCGCGTCGCTCCGGTCGCGCGAAGCGGGCGGTCGGGCGTCACGGCGTGGCGTGATCGCCCGGTCGGGGGTGGACGCGCTCCTCGTCGCGCTCGCCGTCCTCGGATACCTGCAGCTGCGTGCGCACGGCGTCGCCACCGGCGCGGCGGCCGACCCGGTGCTGGTCGCGGCGCCGGTGCTCTGCCTGGTGGCGGGCGCTGTGGTGGCCCTGCGACTGCTGCCCTGGGTGGCCCGGCTCGCGGAGCTGCACGCCGCACGGTCGGCTCGGCTGGTCCTTCCGCTCGCCGCGTGGGAGGTGGCCCGTCGTCGTCACTCGACGGCGGGCGCGTTCCTCCTGGTCCTGGCCACCGCCAGTGCAACTTTCGGGCTGGCCTTCGTCGCCACCTGGGAGCGGTCGCAGGCCGACCAGGCCGACGCGCAGGTCGGCACGCAGCTCGAGGTGGACCCGGGCGGTGTCGCTCCGATCGTCGAGGGCCAAGCCCTCGCGACGGCGACCGGCGGCATCCCGGTCGCCGTGACGCAGCGCCCGGTCGCGCTCGGCTCGCACGTCGGGCTGGACGCGGGGGGCGCCGCAACACAGCTGCTGGCCACGGACCTCAGCCAGGACCCGGGCCTCCGCGTCGGACGACCGCCCCCCGGCACCACCTGGGCCGCGGTCACCGCGGGTCTGGCGCCGGTCCGCCCGGCCGGCCCGCTGCTGCCCGCCGGCAGCGCGTTGCGGCTGGTGCTGACCGGGAGCGCGGCGGACGGGACCCCGCTGGTGGCCACGCCGTCCCTGGTGATCCAGGACCGGTGGGGCGGCCAGTCCGTGCTCGACGGCGGCACCGTCCCGCTGGACGGAAAGCCGCACGAGGTCGACGTCGCGCTTGACGCAGGATCGGACGGCCTGCCCTTGCCCGACGGGCTCCGCCTGATCGCGCTCAGGCTGCGGCTCGGCCTGGCCGGGGGCGCTGGGTCGGCGCAGACGTCCGCCGGAACCACGGTGGTCACCGTGCGGACCGCGGTGCTCGGCGCCTCGCCGGGCGACGCCTCGGGTCCGTCGACCTGGTCGGAGGCGACCGCCAGCGACACGTGGCAGATCACCCACGTCCTGGCGGCGAGCGAGTCGGACGATGCCGCGGGGGTCACCGTCACCGCGGCCGCAACCGTCTCCCTGACCGGTCTGCTGTACCTGGGCGCCGACGTCCTGGCGGTGGCCGGCGCACCGGTGGCGGAGGTGCCGGTGGTCATCACCACGGGCCTGGCCGACGAGCTCGGCGTCGGTCCGAGCGACCGGCTCTCCCTCACGGTCGGCGACGCGGTCGTCGCTGCCCGGGTGACCGGCGTGGTCCCGTACCTGCCGTCGGTCGCTGCCTCGCGAGCGGTGCTCGCCGACCGCACCACCCTCAGCCGCGCCCTGCTCGGCGTCGACAACCTCGGCGCCCTGACCGACCGGTGGTGGGTGGGCGGCCTGGCCGACCCGCAGGCCGCCGCCGCCGCCGTTACCGCGGCGGGACTGGGCCAGCCGGTCACCCGCGACGCCGCCGCCGCCCAGCTGCGCGACGGGCCGTTGCGGATGGCGTTCCTGGCGGCGACGTGGACCCTCGTCGCCGCTGCCGGCCTCCTGGCGCTGTCGGGAGCCGCGGCCCACGTCGCCGCTTCGATCGGGGCGCGAGCGGTCGAGGTGGCGCGCCTGCTGGGCCTCGGCATGTCACGCGCCGCCGTTCGCGCCGTCTTCCTGGCCCAGCACGGGGCGATCTGCCTGGTCGCCGTGGCTGCCGGCGTCCTCGTCGGCGCCGGCATCACCCAGGCGGTCGGCCCGCTGCTGGTGGTGTCCAGCACCGGTGCACGCCCGGTACCGGACGCCGTCGTGGTGTGGCCCTGGCTGTCGCTCGCCGTCGCCGTGGGGGTGCTCGGCCTCGGCTCGGCGCTGGTCGCGGTGCCGGTGGCTGCCGCCGCGGTCCGCCGCGCGAGCGCGAGCCACCTGCGGATGGACGTCGCGCCATGACGGCGCCCAGGCGCCGCGGTCCGCGCGCCCCACGGTGGAGGACGGTCCGCGCTGGCTCGCGCGCCGCGTGGCGGACGACGACCGGGGCAAGCCTGGTCGGACTGCGCCGCCGCGTGGCCGCGGACGGCTGGCCGCTCGTTCTCATGGCCGCTGTCCTCCTGCTCGCCGTCCTGCTCGCCGATGCGACCCCGCGTCTCCTGACGCGGGTGGCTGACCAGACGGCACGAGCCGCCGTCGTCGCCCAGCCGTCCGCCGGGCTGACCGTCTCCGCGCCGCTCGACCGCGGCATCGTCTCGGCGGACCGCGACCCGGGCACCGCCGACGAGGTCGCCTCCGACGCCGCGACGATCGCCGCCGCCCTGCCGGCCGCGCTGGCCCGCGTGCTGGCTGCGCCCTCGGCCGTGGTGAGCAGCACGTACCTGCCCACGGCGACGCCGGGCGGGCCGGCGTTCCTCCAGATGGCCTACCTCTGGCGGGACGGCTTCGCCGGGGTGGACTGGCTCGAGGGGCACGCTCCCGAACCGTCGGCCGGTACCGGACTCGACGGCTCCGGTGCCGGCCCGTGGCCCGTCCAGGTGGGGCTGGCCGCACCGGTCGCCGCGCTGCTCGGCGCCCACCCGGGTGACCGGCTCGCGGTGACCGGGCCGGACGGTCGCCCGCTCGACGTCAGAGTGACGGGGGTGTACCAGGCACGGGACCCGAGCGACCCGCTCTGGGCCGAGGTTCCCGGCCTGCTCGAGCCGGTCGTCCGGGGCGCGCATGCCGGTCGGACCACGGTGGTGGGCGCGCTCCTCTCGTCCTCGTCGGTGCCGGACATCCGGCTGGCCCTCAACCCCGAGGCGGTGAACCGGACGTTCACCCTCGCGATGCGGCCCGACGCCGTGCGGTACGCAGACCTGGGCGTCGCGGCCCGCGCGGCGTCCGCCCTCGAGGCCGCGCCGACGAGCCTCGGCCTGTTCGGTCCGCGCCCCACGGTGTGGACGCAGCTGGACGCCCTGGCGCGCACGGTGCAGGCGCGGGTTCGTGCGGCGGGCGCGCAGGCGTCCGTGCTCCTGGTCGGCACTCTCGGGGCGTCGGCCGCGGTCCTCGTCCTCGCAGCGTGGCTGCTGGTGCGGCGTCGGGCGGTCGTCCTGCGCCGGTACCGCGCCCGCGGCGCGTCGCTGGCGGCCGTCGGACTCGGTCTGGCCGCCGAGCAGGTGATGCTCGCCCTGGTGGTCGGCGCCGTCGGACTGACGGCATCACGACTGCTCGTCCCGGGCCCGACCTCCTGGGCGTGGGTGCTCCCGGTGCTTGCGCTGGCGGCGCTGGGCGTCCCGGCCCTCGGCACCGTGACGGCCGCCGGGCCGAGGGCTGGTCGCACAGCGTCGGACGGCCACCGGCGCCGCTCGCGCCAGGTGCCACAGGTTCGACGTGCCGCCTCGGAGCTCGCCCTGGTGCTGGCCGCCACCGCGGCGCTCGTCACGTTGCGGCGCCGTGGCCTGCCCGACGAGCCCGGAGGTGCCGACCTGCTGCTCGTGGCGGCGCCGGCGCTGTGCGCACTGGCCGTCGGCGTCGTCGGCTCGCGCGCCACGGTCCTGCTCCAACGAGCCGCGGTCCTGGTCACGGCCCGGTTGCGTAGGGCCGGGCCCATGTTGGCGTCGGCGGGCGGCGCAGCAGGCGGGGACGGGGCCGCACCGTTCGTCGCGCTGACGCTGTGCACCGCGCTCGCGGCGTTCAGCACGGTCGTCGGCGCGACCCTCGCGGCCGGTCAGGTCACGGGCTCGTGGGACACGGTCGGCGCGGATGTCGTGGTGCACACGGATGTCGACCACCCGCTGGACGCGCTCGCGGACCCGGTCGCCGGGGCCCCGGGCGTCGGCGACGTCGCCCTGGGCCGCCTCGCCCAGAACGTGCAGCTGTTCGGAGTGCCCGGTACCGAGTGGGTCGACGTGCTCGCCGTCGACGCCGACCAGTACGCGCGCCTCCTCGCCGCCACTCCGCTGGCCGCAGAGCCGGGACTGTCCGCCCTCAGCACCGGATCGGGGACGGGCTCGTCCCTGCCGGTGCTGAGCAGCTCGGTGCTGAGCGCGGGCGGCTCGGCACCCGCACTGCTGTGGAACGGCCGCACCATCCCGCTCGAGCAGGTCGGCGCTGCCCCGGCGCTGACTCCCACGCTCGCCGGGCTGAGCCCGAGGGCCAGCCTCGTGGTGGTGGACCGGCAGATGCTCGCCGCCGCGGGCGGCGCAGCCGTCGACGCCGACGTGCTGTGGGCCGTCGGGCCTGGTGCCGAGCAGGCCGTCGACCGGATGGGGCTGGACGCGTCGGCCGTCACGGGCCGGGCCGCCTGGCTCGCCGAGCGCCGGGACGAGCCGCTGACGGCCGGGCTGATCCTGCTGCTGCGGGTCGCCGCGCCGGTCCTGGCCGCGCTCGGCCTCGTCGTCATCGTCCTGGCGGCAGCGGCCGGCGCCCCCCGACGGGGCCAGACCCTCGCGGTGCTCCGCGTGCTGGGCCTGAACCGACGGCAGGTCGGGTGGGTGGCGACGGGTGAGGTGCTGCCCTGGGTGCTGCTCGCCACAGCCGGCGGCCTGGCGACCGGCGCCTCGCTCGCGGCGCTCGCGCTGGGCCCGCTCCAGCTGCGGCTGGTGACGGGCCAGGGCAGCGACCCGGCACCTGTCTGGCCATGGTGGCTGCTGGTGCTGCTGCCAGTGCTCGGGCTGGCGGCGGGTGCTGTGGCGGCGGTGCAGGCGGAGCGGCGCAGCCCTCTCGGCCAGGTGATGCGGATCGGCGGCTGACCGAGCGGGCAGCGCCGAGGGGCTGAGGCGGCCCGGGGCGGTCGTCGGACCGGCACGTAGAATGGGCCATCATGAGCACGCTGCAGCGCCCCATGATGCTGTCGAAGATCCACCGCGCCACCGTCACCCAGGCTGACCTCGACTACGTGGGCTCCATCACCATCGACGCCGAGCTGATGGAGGCGGCGGACATCCTGCCCAACCAGCAGGTGGACGTGCTCGACATCAGCAACGGGGAGCGCCTGACCACCTACGCGATCCCCGGGCCGCGCGGCGGCCGCGACGTGAGGATCAACGGTGCCGCGGCGCACCTGGTGGCGGTGGGCGACCGCGTCATCGTCGTCGCCTACGGCCTGATGAGCGACGAGGACGCGCACGGCCACACGCCGCGCGTCATCGTGGTCGACGAGCGGAACGAGATCGTCGAGCGCGTGGCATCGACGCAGGGACGCTGAGGGGCGGGCGGGGCTCAGTCCGGTCGGATGCCGCCGTCGAGCAGGACGACCTGCCCGGTGAGGTAGGCGTTGCTGAGCATGGCCAACGCCAAGGCCGCGACCTCGTCGGGCCGGCCCATCCGGCCGACCGGGGGCAGCGTGACACCCGGGATGCCGGCCACCATGTCGGTGCCCTCGATGAGGGCGGGCGCGATCGCGTTGGCGGTGACGCCCTGGGCGACGGTGCGCGACGCGATGGAGTGGGTCAGCCCGTGCAGGCCGGCCTTTGACGCGGAGTAGTGCGGCCCGATCTTGCCTCCGGTGTAGGCGGCGATCGACGAGACGAACAGGATCCGGCCGAAGCCGCGGGCGGTCATCCCCGGCAGCGCCGCCTGCGCGAGCACCCAGGGCGCGGTCAGGTTGACCGTCAGCGCCTCCTGCCACACCTCGAGCGGCTGGTCCAGCCCGGCCACCTGGCCCACCCCGGCCGCGGGGACCAGCGCGTCCACCGAGCCGTGGTCGTGCTCCACCGCGGCGACCAGGGCCGGCAGCGACGGCAGGTCGCGCATGTCCGCCACCCGCAGATCGAGCCGGTCGCGCTGCTCGTCGGGCAGGCCCGCCAGGCGGGCGGGGGCCGAGGTGCGGGCGGTGGCGACAACGGTGGCGCCGGCGTCGAGCAGCGCGGCGACCAGGGCCGCGCCGATCCCCCCGCCGGCGCCGGTCACCAGCGCGACGCGATCGGTGAACGTTCCGGTGCCGGTCATCCGTGTACTCCTCGTCGTTCGGCGGTGGGGGGGCTGCGCAGACCATCGTCGCGCAGCCCGCGACCCAGGCCGGCCGGCCGGGCGTCAGCCGACGAGCGCGAAGCCGCCGGTCCAGCTGATCGCCCTGCGTCACGGGCCCACGCCCGACGGGCCGCGCCGTGACGGGGAGCGCCGCGGCGCTGGCTACGCTGACGACGACGCGGCCGATGCGGGCCCCGGTGCTCCGGCCGGCCGCCCCGCGCGCCGAAGGAGCCCCGTGCCGAGTCCACGCAACGCCCCGGCCGCGGCCGGTCGCGGGACCGGTACCCGGCGCGAGGTGCTCGTCGTGCTCCTGGTCGGGGTCGTCGTGCTGGTCACGGCGCTGGCGGGACCGCCCGTGCTGCGCTGGCACGAACCGCCGCGCTGGCTCTACCTGTCCGTGACACCGCCGCCGCCGATGACCGGTGGCCCCACGCCGGCCGCCGACCTGTCGAACGGCGCGGCGCAGCACCCGCTGCCGGCCTGGCTCACCCAGGCGTCGAAGTGGATCGCAGTGGCGGCGCTCGCCGCGTTGGCGTTCGTCCTGCTGCGGTACGTGTTCCGCCTGGTCCGCGACCGGTGGCGGTCGATCGACCCGGGTGGTCCGGGCGGCGAGGCGGGCGGCGTCGAGGCGTTCGACGAGCTCGACGACATCACCCAGGCGGCGCTCGACAAGGGCGTGGCGCAGGCCGGCCGGGCGCTGCGGGCCGACCTGCCACCGGGCGACGCCGTGATCGCGGCGTGGCTGGCGCTGGAGCACGCGGCCGAGTCCGGCGGCATCGTCCGTGGCCCGGCGCAGACCGCGACCGAGTTCACGCTGGCCCTCCTCGACCGCACCCCGGCCGACCCTGCCGCGGCCCGGACGCTGCTCGGGCTGTACCACCGCGCGCGGTTCAGCGACCACGAGGTCCAGCCGTCCGACGTCTCGGTGGCCGCCGCCGCGCTGGACGTGCTGGCGGCGGCGATGGCCCGAGCGGCGCCGCACCGGCCCGGGCCTGAGTCCGCGCCCGGGCCCGGGCCGGGAGCCGGGTCATGAAGCGGCTCTGGGCGGTCGGCGTCGCCGTTCTCGTCGTCGGCGGCCTGACCCGCGCCGTGCTGCTGGACTGGGTGGGCTCGATCGCCGTGGCGCTCGTCGCGGCGGCCGTGGTGCTGGCGGTGCAGCGCGTCGACCCGGAGGGCGAGCCGTGGCGCTGGCTGCCCGAGCGCACCCCACGGCAGGGCGAGCGGCGCGAGGCCCAGATGCTCACCTGGGCGCTGGCCGGCCACGACGGCCGGGTCAGCCGACGCGCGCTCCAGCAGGTCCAGGAGGTCGGCGCGCACCGGCTCGCCCGGCACGGGCTGGACCTGGCGTCGTCGGACGACGATGCCGCGCTGCGCACCCTGCTCGGCGCGCGCGTCCTGGCGACGCTGCGCTGCGCCCACGAGCCGTGGCCCCGCCTGGGCGACGTCGTGCACACGATCGCCGTCCTGGACCGCCTCGGCCCCGGCCACCCGGCCCGGGTCACCATCCCCTCGAGGAGCAACCCCCGATGAGCCCTCAACCGCTCGCCGTCCCCGCCGTCGCCCGCTACGGGCGGGCCGTGCTGGACGAGGTCGGCACCGTCGTCGTCGGCATGCGCGACCCGTTGCGGCTGGCGTTGGCGGCGCTGCTCGGCGGCGGCCACGTGCTGTTCGAGGACGTGCCGGGCCTGGGCAAGACGCTGGCTGCTCGGTCCCTGGCCGGCGCGCTCGGGCTGGACTTCCGGCGGGTTCAGTGCACCCCGGACCTGCTGCCGTCGGACATCACCGGGTCCTCGGTGTTCGACCCCGCCTCGGCGGCGTTCGAGTTCCGGCCCGGCCCGGTGTTCGCCGGCCTGCTGCTGGCCGACGAGATCAACCGGACAGCGCCGAAGACCCAGTCCGCCCTGCTCGAGGCGATGGCCGAGCGGCAGGTGACCGTCGATGGTGCCACCTACCGCCTGCCGGACCCGTTCTTCGTCGTCGCGACGTCGAACCCCGTCGAGTACGAGGGGACCTACCCGCTGCCGGAGGCCCAGCTCGACCGGTTCATGGTCCGGTTGGCGGTGGGCTACCCGACGGCCGACGCCGAGCTGGACGTGCTGCAACGGCGGCTGGCCCGGCGCACCGAATGGGCTCCGGTCGGCCGGGTGGTCGACGCCGAGACGCTGCTCGCGATGCAGGCCGGGGTCGAGGCGGTCGCCATCGACACCGACGTGCTGCGCTACTGCGTGGACCTCGCGTCGGCGACGAGGGAGCACCCGTCGGTCGAGGTCGGGGCCTCCCCGCGCGGGTCGCAGGCGCTGATGCTCGTCGGGCGGGCGCTCGCGGTGCTCGACGGCCGGGACTACGTGCTGCCCGAGGACGTCAAGCAGGTGGCGGTGGCGGCGTTGGCGCACCGGCTGTCGCTGACCCCGCAGGCGTGGGCCACCGGGATGTTGCCGCAGGCCGTGGTCCGGGACGTGCTCGACCGGGTACCGGGGCCGACCACGGCGCGGAGCCCGCGGTGACCTGGCGCGCCATCGGGCGGCGGCAGGGGTGAGCATGCAGACCGGCACGGCCGGCGGTGCGGGCGAGCGGTGGCACGTCACGGCGGCCGCCGGCGGCAGTGCTCATCGTGGGCACCATCCTGCTCGTGCTGGGCGCCTTCGCGGGGCGGGCCGACGTCGTGCTGATCGGTGCGCTGCCCCTGGTCAGCGTCGCCTGGGACGTGCTGCGCCGGCCGGCCGGCACGATGCGGCTGGCCCTGGCCAAGCCGTCGGCGGCGGCCGGCGAGGGGGCGCTGCGCGCGATGCTGACCCTTGACACGCCGGACGGCACATCGGCGGTGGCGGTCGGGATCTACCGGGACGGCCTGCCCGCGGCCGACCTGCTCCTGGCGGCGGCCGACACCGGTCGGGGTGCGCGGCCGGCGGCCGACGAGCCCGGCGGAAACCTGTCGGCCGACGAGCCCACCGGGGACCCGTCGTCCGGTGCACCCCGTCGCCCGCCCCGGCAGGTGCCGGTCGTCGTGCACACCGTGCGCACCGGGCCGCAGGAGATGGCGACCGTCGAGGCCCAGGGCGTCGGGCCCGGTGCGGCCTCGGCGAGCGACCCGGTCGGACCGGTGCGGCGGGACACCCTGGTGCTGCCCAGCCCGTCGCCGCTGCGTGACGTGCCGCTGCCGATCCGGCTGCGCGGGCTGACCGGCGCCCACGGCTCGCGCCGGCCCGGCGAGGGCGGCGACCTGCGCGACGTGCACCTGTTCCACCCCGGTGACCGGCTGCGTCGGATCGACTGGCGGGTCACGGCGCACCGCTCGCCCGGCCTCGGTGAGCTGTACGTGCGCGGCGAGCACGCGCTCGCCGAGGCGGTTGTGATGCTCGTCGTCGACTCGCGGGACGACGTGGGCCCCGACCCGCGCACCTGGGCGGGCGCCCAGCCGGTCCGGTCCGACGACCCCACCTCGCTCGATGTCGCGCGGCGGGCGGCGGCGTCGGTGGCCCGCGCGTTCCTGTCCGGCGGGGACCGGGTGGGGCTGGACGACCTCGGGGTGCTCCGTCGGCCGCTGCCGCCCGGCGGGGGGCGACGGCAGCTCGACCGGATCACCCACGCGCTGGCGCTGACCAGGCCGGAGAGCGCCACGCGGCACCGGGTGCGCTCGCCGCGCCTGCCGTCGGGCGCCCTGGTGGTGATGTTCTCCACGTTCCTGGACGACGAGGCCGCGGTGGCCGCGGCGGCGTGGCGCCGGATCGGGCACCGCGTGGTCGTCGTCGACACGTTGCCCCTGCTGCGCACCGCGCACCTGTCGGGGCGGGCCGCCGCGGCGGCCCGGCTCGTCCTCGTCGCGCGCGACGACCGGCTGGCCGACCTGCGGGACCTGGACGTCGAGGTGATCGCCTGGCGGACAGAGCCCGCGACAGCCTTGGCGACCCTGGCCCGCCGCGACCGGCGCCGACCTGGGGCGGGGGTGCCCCGATGAGCGGGCAGGTGCTGCGCACGTTGCAGGCGGCGCGGGTGGAGGGGCGCGCCACCGGTGTCGAGCTCGAAGGTGTGCGCACCGTGCCGGGATGGGCGGTGCGGGTCGTCGCCGGCCTGCTCGCCCTGCTGGTGCCCCTGGCGGCCGGGTTCGCCACGATCCGTGGTCCGGTCGCCGTGGTGGGCGACGTGCTCGCGGTGCTCCTCGCGGGGCTGGTCGTCGGGCGGCCACGCACCGGGTGGTGCGCGTGGCTGGTGCTGCTGGCCGGGCTGCGGGTGCTGTTCGGCGAGGGCGTCGGGGCCGGCGGGCTGGCGCTGCTGCTCGTCGCCGTGCACCTGGCGGTGATCGCCTCGCTGCTGGCCGCGCGCGTGGAGGTGAACACCCGGGTGGAGCTGGCGGTGCCGCTCGAGATGGTGCGGCGGGCGGTGCCGGCCCAGCTCGCCGCGCAGGCGGTCGGCCTCGTCGTGTGGCTCGCCGGGCCGGCCGGCACGCTGCCCGGGGCCGAGGCGTGGCGGGTGCTGGCGCTCGTCGCGGCCGTGTCGCTCGTCCTGCTGGCGGTGCCCGCACGCCGGAGGCGCTAATCGCTTGGCGTCGGGTCCGACGCGACGTAGCGTCGGAGGCACACGGGAAAGGAGGTGGTCCGGAGATGGTTCATTCCAGGACGCGTGAGGTGGCTGCCCGCTAGCCGCCCGTCGAACCGGGACGGACTGCCGTCGTGAGGCGCCTACGGGCGCGAGCGAGATCCCGGCAGCCACCGCAGCCCGTGGGAGCCGCGA
Organism: uncultured Actinomycetota bacterium; assembly: GCA_963769855.1. Lineage (GTDB taxonomy): Bacteria > Actinomycetota > Actinomycetes > Actinomycetales > Cellulomonadaceae > Cellulomonas. The sequence goes on along the minus strand of CAVYNN010000006.1, from coordinate 355,089 downwards.
CATCGTCCAGCGCGGCAGGACCCTCCCAGGGTCCGGCCCACGGGCTGTTCCCTGCCCGCCCGGCCCGGCCGGCCCCCGCCGCCCTCGGCCGGCCCCCGCCGCCGGCGAGATGTGCACGTTCACGTGAGATGGGCAGTCTGGAGTGCATGTCTCACGTCAAGGTGCCCATCTCGTGACGGGGGCGGGCCGCCGTGCTCGGCCGGCCCCCGCGGCCAGCGAGATGTGCACGTTCACGTGAGATGGGCAGCTGGAAGTGCAGGTCTCGCGTCAAAGTGCCCATCTCGGGACGGGGGCGGCCGCGGGACGTGACAGGCTGAGGGCGTGGGTCTGAAGACACCCGAGGAGATCGAGCAGATGCGGCCGGTCGGCCGGCTGGTCGCGGACGTGCTGTCCTCGCTGCGCGAGTTCTCCCGCATCGGCATGACGACGAAGGACCTCGACGCGCACGCGGCGGAGATGATCGGCGCCGCCGGTGCGCGGTCGGTGTACCTCGGCTACCACCCGTCGTTCGGCGCGATGCCGTACCCCGGCGTGCTGTGCATCTCGGTCAACGACGCCGCGCTGCACGGCTTGCCCTCCCCGCAGGTGCTCCGCGACGGCGACGTGGTGAGCGTCGACTTCGCGTGCGAGCTGGGCGGATGGGTGGCGGACTCAGCCTTGACCTTCCAGCTGGGAACCCCGACGCCGGACGCGACCCGGCTGATCGCGACCACCGACGCCGCCCTGGCGGCGGGCATCGCCGCGGCACGTGCCGGCGCCCGGATGGGCGACGTGTCGGCCGCGATCGGCGCCGTGGGGCGCAACGCCGGGTACGGCGTCAACGCCGACTTCGGCGGGCACGGTGTGGGTCGGACGATGCACGAGGCGCCGCACGTGCCCAACCTCGGCCGCCGGCACAGCGGCGACAAGCTGCGGTCCGGCTTGGTGATCGCCATCGAGCCCTGGTTCATGGCCGGTGGCGACGGTTACGTCATCGACCCGGACGGCTGGACCATCCGCTCGGCCGACGGCTCGCTCGCCGCGCACTTCGAGCACACGATCGCGCTGACCCCGGCCGGCCCCGTGGTCCTCACGGCCCGCGGCTGAGGCGATCGAGGCGCGGGGCTCGTCGGATCCGGACCCGGACCCGGGGCCTTGGACCGGGACCGTGACTGGGCGCCGACGGCGACCGAAACCGGCCCCGACCGCGACCGTGACCTCGCATCGGACTGCGACCGGGGCCGGGCCGCACCACGCGACCCGGCCCCGTCGCCTCACAGCGACCGCTGGTACCGGCGCATCGCGAGCACCGACCACAGGTAGGCCGCCGCGGCCAGCGCGAGCAGCAGCAGCCCGCGGCTCACCACGATGCCGCCGTCGACCGCGCCCGACATGGCCGTCCGCGCGATCTCGGTGGCCCAGGTCAGCGGGTTGAACCGGGCCGTCGCCTCGACCCAGTGCGGCAGCAGTGCCACCGGCATGAGCGCTGTCGACAGGAAGGTCGCCGGCAGCACGACGAGCGTCGAGATGCCGATCAGTGCCGTCTGGTCGCGCGCCGTCAGCGCCACCGCCGCCGAGACGGAGCAGAACGCCGCAGCGAGCAGCAGCGACGCCACCAGGGACAGCACGAGGCCGGTCACCCCGCCGCCGTACCGCGCGCCGGCCGCCCAGCCGATCGCCAGCAGCACCACCCCTTGCACCAGCGACAGCGCCAGCTGCTGGGCCAGCTGCCCGGCGACCAGCGCGGACCGTGACACCGGCGAGCTGAGCAGCCGGTCCATCACCCCGGACCGGATGTCGTCGATGAAGCCGGTCCCTGCCCAGGCACCGAAGGCGAGCATCGTCATCATGAGGACGCCGGGCACGAGGAACGTCAGGTAGCTGTTCCCGCCGAAGCCGGGCACCTGGGCGACCGACCGGAACACGTTGCCGAACAGGACGATCCAGATCAGCGGCTGGATCAGCGAGACGCCGAGCCCCCACGGCACTCGGAACCCGTCGACCATCCACCGGCGGGCGACCAGCGCGGTCTGCACCGGCCAGGCCGCGCGAGCCGGGGCGATCACGGCGCTCATCGCTGCACCCCCGCGTCCCAGGACCGGCCCGCGTAGCGCAGGTAGACATCGTCGAGCGAGGGCCGGGACACCGCCACCGCGCCGTGCCGCACGCCGGCGTCCCGCAGCGCGGCGATGACGCGCGCCACCACCGCGGGGCCGTCCGGCGTTCGGCCGGTCAGCCGTCCGGCGGTGCCGTCCACGTGCACGACGACATCGCGCAGCGCGGTCACGCCGGCGACGGCAGATCGCACGGCCTGCTCGTCCGGCTCGACGAGCTCGACGGTCAACGTGTCACCGGACAGGGTCGCCTTGAGCTCGTCCGGGGTGCCCTGCGCGACCACCCGGCCGCGGTCGACGACGGTCAGGCCGTCGGCGAGGCGGTCGGCCTCGTCGAGGTAGTGCGTCGTGAGGAGCACCGTGACCTCGTCGTCGGCCGCGAACCGGCGGATCTCCTGCCACATCGCGGCACGCGCCTCCGGGTCCAGGCCTGTCGTCGGTTCGTCGAGGAAGAGCACGCGCGGTGCGTCGACCAGGCCGAGGGCGACGTCGAGCTTGCGCCGGGTGCCGCCGGACAGGGTGCCCGTGCGCCGGTCGGCGTCGTCGCGCAGGCCCATCCGGTCGAGCAGGGTGGCGGCGCGGTCGGCCGCGGCCGACCGCCCGGCGCCCCGCAGCCGGGCTGCCATGACGAGGTTCTCGCGGGGGGTGAGTAGCCGGTCGGCGCCGGTGCCCTGGGAGACGTAGCCGATCGAACGGCGCACGGCATCGGCAGCGGTCGCCACGTCGTGCCCGGCGACCCGGGCGGTGCCGGCGTCCGGGGGGGCGAGCGTGGTGAGCACCTTGGTGGCCGTCGTCTTGCCGGCGCCGTTGGGCCCGAGCAGCCCGTGCACGGTGCCGGCAGGGACGACGAGATCGAGGCCGTCGAGGGCTCGGACCTCCGGACGGCCGCGGCCGCCGGGGTAGGTCTTGACGAGGCCGTGAGCTTCCACGGCGAGGGTGGGTGACATGGATGAGCCTCCTGGTCGGGTGATCGACCGGGGCTGCGCTCCTATGCTGACGGTGCCAGCGGATCGCACAGGAGGCGTTGCCTCGGTCGGTTCGTGGACGGTCGGCCCGGGTGTTCGCGCACCTGGGCCGACCGGTGTTCCCGGGGGGAATCCCCCGGGGGTCTGTCAGCCCGCTGCGGGCGGCGCCTCCGAGGGGGTCTGGAGCGAGGCGATCGCATCGGCGAGCAGGTCGGGGTCGAAGCGGCCGTCGGACGCGGCCCGTGCTTGCAGGGTGCGCCACAGGTCGACGCCGCCCAGCGAGCCCTGACTGATCCGCGCGACGAGGTCTTCGACGAACGTCAACTCGGCCCGCTGCATCGCGGCCTCGAACTCGGCCTCGAGCTCGAAGACCTCCGGCAGGCCCTGCGCTCGGAAGGCCTGGCGCGTCGCGTCGCTGGCGGTGAGCGTCAGGCGCAGCGTGTCGGCGCGGATGCGGAGCAGCCGGACGACGTCGTCCGGTCCGAGCAGCGGCAGGAACGACAGCGCCGCCTCGAACTGTGGGAACTCCTTGACCGGCTCGCGCACCAGGTCGGTCATCCAGTCGACGGCCTCGGTGGTGCCGGCGGCGGTGATCCGGTAGACGGTGCGCGTGGGCCGGTTCCCCTCCCGCTCGGTGGACGTCGCCTCGATCAGCCCGCGCCTCTCCAGCGACTCGACCACCGAGTACAGGGAGCCGAAGTTGAGGCGGACCGACTCCTCCTTGCGGCGCTCGCGGAGCGTCATCGAGATCTCGTAGGGGTGCATCGGCCGCTCCCAGAGCTGCACCAGCACGGCGAGGGCGAGCGGGTTGTTCCGCGTGCGAGGCATGGACACCTCCGGGCTCTCACTCGATGTCGAATGCTCGGTATCGAGTATATCTCGACTATATCGCGTATCGGCGCCCGCGCAAGGTCCCGGCATGATGGGGCGGTGACCAGCCCCTACCGCGTGATGACCGTGTGCACCGGCAACATCTGCCGGTCGCCGATGGCGGAGGTGGTGCTGCGGCACCGGTTCGCCGCCGCCGGGCTGGTCGACGTCGTCGTCGACTCCACCGGGGTGTCCGACGAGGAGTGGGGCAACCCGATCGACCGGCGCGCGCGCCGGGTGCTCGTCGAGCACGGGTACCCCGGCGGGGAGGACCACCGGGCACGCCAGGTGCACGCCGCCGACCTGGGCGCGCGCGATCTCGTCCTGCCGATGACCGCCGCGCACGCCCGGGCGCTGCGCCGGCTGGCGGCCGACGGGCAGGCCGACCGGATCGTGCTGCTGCGCCGGTTCGACCCGTCCGCGCCGCGCGTCGACAACCCCGACGACGAGCACCGGCTCGACATCGACGACCCGTGGTTCGGTGGGCCGGCCGACTTCGAGGACTGCCTGGCCCAGATCGAGGCCGCGGCCGAGGGTGTCGTCGAGCACGTCCGCACCGCCCTGGCGACCCGCACCGCCAGCACCACCAGCTGACCACCGGCTCCTCCTGTCGGACAGCGATCGCGGACGGCCTCCCCATCCGCGGCCTTTCGCGGCATCCCCCTCCGGCTCGGATCCGCAGCCCAGCGCTGCCTCGTTGTCGGATCCTTCGACGAGGCAGCGGTTGGCTGCGGGTCCTGCCCGACGGCCGCACCCAGCCGCTGCCTCGCGGCGCGGCCCCGTGGTGAGGCAGCGGCTGGGCGCGGATACGGGCACAACCGTGGCGGCGGGAGGATGGGCGCCGTGAAGGTCGCCCGCCGCTCAGCCGTCCCGCCGTTCGCCGTGATGGAGATCCTCGCGGCGGCCAAGGCCCGGAAGGCTGCCGGCGCCGACGTCATCACGCTCTGCGCAGGCGAGCCCTCGTCGGGCGCCCCGGAGGCGGTGCGCCGGGCGGCTGCTGCACTGCTCGCCACCGGCGACCTCGGATACACCGAGGCGACCGGCATCCCGGCGCTGCGCGCCGCCCTCGCCCGGCACTACGACGAGACCTACGGCGTGCCGGTGGATCCGGCGCGGATCGTGGTGACCACGGGCTCGTCGGGGGCGTTCCTGCTGGCCTTCCTCGCGGCGTTCGACGCGGGCGACCGGGTGGCGCTGGCCCGCCCCGGCTACCCGGCGTACGCCAACATCCTCTCCGCGCTCGGCTGCGAGGTGGGCGACCTGCCGTGCGGCCCCGAGCAGCGCTACCAGCCCACGGCGGACCAGCTCGCCGCGGCCGGTCCGCTGGACGGGCTCGTCCTGGCCAGCCCCGCCAACCCGACCGGCACCATGGTCACCCCGGACGAGCTGACGGCCCTGGCCGGCTGGTGCGCGCGCACCGGAACCCGGCTGGTCAGCGACGAGATCTACCACGGTGTCACCTACGCCGGCGCGCCCGAGGCGGCGACGGCAGCCGCGCACACCGGCACCGGCGCGCTCGTCATCAGCTCGTTCTCGAAGTTCTGGGGGATGACCGGCTGGCGGCTCGGCTGGCTGGTGCTGCCCGACGACCTCGTCGAACCGGTCGGGGCGCTCGCCGGGAACCTCGCCCTGTGCCCGCCGACGCTGGCCCAGCATGCGGCCCTCGCGGCGTTCTCCGCCGAGGGGATGGCCGCCGCGCGCGCCGCGACCGCGGGTTACGCCGGCTGTCGTGACCTGCTCATGGCCGCGCTGTCGGACCTCCGGTGGGACCCGGTCGCCCCGGCCGACGGCGCGTTCTACCTCTACGGGAACATCTCCCGGTTCGGCCTGGACTCCCCGACCTACTGCGCCCGGCTGCTCGACGAGGCCGGTGTCGCGCTCACGCCCGGCACGGACTTCGACCCGGCCGACGGCCGGGACTGGGTGCGGCTCAGCTTCGCGGTGCGGCCCGACGAGCTGGCCGAGGCGATCGGCCGGATCGTCGCCTGGCAGGACGGGCTGCGCACCGCCTGAGGCCGACCGGCTGCGCACCGCCTGAGCCGACCGTCTGCATGCCGCCTGAACCGACCGCCTGAGTCGACCACCTGCGCACCGCCTGAACCGACCAGTGCCGCCTTCGCCGGCCGAGCGGCGGCACGAGGCGTGGCAGGGTGGGGTGACCCCCACAGCCCGACCCGCGGCAGCCCGCCGGCCGGGCCGGCCCTCGACCACGAAGGACACGCCGATGGCCATCCCGCAGCACACGTTGAACGACGGCACGACGATCCCTGCGATCGGGTTCGGCACGTATCCGCTGCGCGGCCGGGCCGGCGTCGCGGCCCTCGCCGACGCGCTCGACGCCGGCTACCGTCTGATCGACTCGGCCTTCAACTACGACAACGAGGGTGCCGTCGGCGCTGCCGTGCGGGCCTCGTCCGTGCCGCGCGACGAGGTCGTCGTCACCTCCAAGCTGCCCGGCCGGTACCACGCGCACGACGCCGCGGTGGTCGCCATCGAGGAGTCGGTGCTGCGCACGGGTCTGGACCGGATCGACCTGTACCTCATCCACTGGCCGCTGCCGCGGCGGGGCCGGTACGTCGAGGCCTGGCAGGCGCTGGTCGAGTGCCGGGAGCGGGGCCTGCTCCGCTCGATCGGCGTGAGCAACTTCCTGCCGGAGCACCTCGACACCCTCGAGCGCGAGACGGGCGTGCTGCCGTCGGTCAACCAGGTGGAGCTGCACCCGTGGCTGCCGCAGGTGGAGCAGCTGGCGTACCACGAGGCGCACGGCATCCGCACCCAGGCGTGGGCCCCGGTCGGCGAAGGCAGCGCGATCCGGGACGAGCCGGTGATCGTCGGGATCGCCGCGGCGCACGGCGTCACGCCGACGCAGGTGATCCTGCGCTGGGAGCTGCAGCGTGGCGTGGTGCCGCTGCCGAAGTCGTGGTCGGCCGCGCACCGGCGGGAGAACCTCGACGTCTTCGGCTTCGCGCTGTCCGACGACGAGGTCGCCTCGATCACCGCGCTCGGCCGTGGCCGGCGCCTGTTCGACGCCGACCCCGCGACGCACGAGGAGTTCTGACCGGCCCCGTCCCCGCGACGCACCGAGCGCTGACCGCCCCCGACCTCGCGGGGTGGTCCTCGTGGACGTCGGGCGTGCGCCGTCTACGCTCGCGTCCGTGGACGTTGCGGTTCTCGGGGCGACCGGCGACGTCGGCCGGCAGGTGTGCACGCAGCTCGTCGAGCGTGCCCTGCTCCCGGCGACGAGCCGGCTGCAGCTCGTCGGGCGGGCGGACGGGCCGAGCGCCCGCGCCACCTACGGCCTGCGCGCCGACCTCATCGACGCGTATGACGAGCACGCCCCGATCATCGACGTCGCCCTGGACCCGGCGGACGTGGTGGCGGACGTCGTCGTCGTCGCCGCGGGTCGCACCCAGCCGCCGGACGGGGAGTCGTTCGAGCGCTCGCACCTGGCGGCGGACAACGCCGCCGTGTTCCACGCCTACGCCGACGCCCTCGCCGAGCACGGCTCCGGCTCGGAGGTCGTCGTCGTCGTGACCAACCCGGTCGAGCTGGGCGTGGCGATCCTCGCCGCCCGGCTGGGCCGGGAGCGGGTGATCGGGATGGGTGCGTGGCTGGACACGCTGAGGTTCCGGCGGGAGGTCGCGGTGTCGCTCGGCGTGCGCCGGCACCGGGTCGGCGGGTTCGTCGGCGGCGAGCACGGGGCCGGTGCGGTGCCGCTGTGGTCGTCGGTGCGCGTGGGCGGCCTGGAGGCCGGCGAGCGCGAGCGGGCGGTCGCCCGGGTGCGTGGCGCCCGCTCGCTCGACGACTTCCCGGCCGAGGTCGCGGCGGCGCAGGCCCGGCTCGCGGAGCTGGGCACCGCGGAGGGCTACCGGTTCGTCGACACCTTGCCGCCGGACCTGCGCGTCGTCGTCCGTCCGTACCTGACCCACCGCAGCGGCGCGAAGACCGCGGCCGGCACGGCGAGCGCGACGATCGACCTCGTCGACACGATCCTCGACGGTCGCGACATCGTCGTCGCTGGTCAGGTGGCCCTCGACGGCGAGGTCACGCTGGCCGGCCAGCCGGTGCGGGGCGTGCTCGGCGTGCCGGTCCAGCTCGGGCCCGAGGGGTGGACCAGGGTGCTCCTCGACCAGCCGGCGCCCGACGAGGAGCGACTCCTCGCCGCGGTGTGGTCGGGCGTGGGCGCCGCGGTGGCTCCCTGGACGGCGCCGCGGGAGGCTGGGGCATGACGATCCCCGACGGCGATGCCGACCGGGCCGGCGACGGGCGGGTCGCCGACCCAGCCGACCGGGCCGCCGACGCCGCCGACCAGGCGTACGCCGACGACGACACCCGCTGGGTGGCGTTCGTCCGGGCCGACGACACGACGGGCACCATCGCCGCGCTCGCCGGTGTGTTCTCCGCGCGCGGGGTGTCCGTCGGCTCGCTGGCGACCGGCAGCGAGCAGGGCACCTGCGGGCTGGTGGTGGTGACGTTCCGCACCGGCGAGCGCCGGCAGCGCATGCTCACCCGGACGGTGGAGCGGCTGCCGATGGTCCGTGGGCTCGTCGTGCGCCGGGCGGACGACCTCGGGGTGCGCGCGGCCGCCGTGGTGCACCTGCCGCCGGGCGTCGAGTTCCGCCCGCCATCGCACACGACCGTCCGCTGGTCGGGCGAGACCGCCCACGGCGAGCCCCTGCTCGTCGAGGGCGCCCTGGTCGACGTGGAGGAGGTGGTCTCCGCCGCCCGTGCGGCGGGCTCCACCGGCGACGCGCTGGCCATCCAGCCGCCGCCCTGACACCACTCCGCGCGCCGGGCCGCCCGACGCGTACCCTGTCGCCAGACAACTGAACACGCTGCTCGAGCCACGGCGGGAGAGTCCCCGCCGATGTGCGGGGCGCCGTAGGAGCAACCCTCCCCGGGAATCTCTCAGGCACCCGTACCGCCGCGGCGAGGCGACTCTGGAAAGCGGCCCGCACGGGCCCACCGACGGTGCAAGCCGGCGCGCGCCGAGAGGCGCGGACCGGCAAAACTCTCAGGTCGTCCGGCTCATCGCCGGACGGATGACAGAGCGGGGAGGCCCTGTACCGTCCCGGCGCGTGCCGGACGTCCCTCCAGGAGGCCCCGGCGTGATCGACCCCCAGACCCCCGCGGCACGCGAGTTCGCGGACCGCCACATCGGCCCGCGGGGCGCCGAGCTGGACCGGATGCTCGCCGCGGTCGGGTACGACGACCTCGCGTCGCTCGTCGCCGCGGCCGTGCCGGGCGCCATCCGCACCGCCCGTCCGCTCGACCTGCCCGCGGCACGCAGCGAGGCCCAGGTGCTCGCCGCCCTGCGCGGCCTGGCCGGCGAGAACCGGCCGCTGGTCACGATGATCGGCCAGGGCTACTACGGCACGGTCACCCCGGCGGTGATCCGGCGCAACGTCCTGGAGTCGCCCGCCTGGTACACCAGCTACACCCCGTACCAGGCGGAGATCAGCCAGGGCCGGCTCGAGGCGATGCTCACCTTCCAGCAGGTGGTGGAGGACCTCACCGCGCTGCCGGTCGCCGGGGCGTCGTTGCTCGACGAGGCGACCGCGGTCGCCGAGGCGGTCGCGCTGATGTGGCGCGCCGCGAAGAACAGGCCCGGCACGGTGCTGCTCGACGCCGACCTGTTCGGCCAGTCGATCGCGGTGGTCCGCGGGCGGGCCGAGCGGATCGGCCTGCCGGTGGTCGTGGCCGACCTGTCCGCCGGGCTGCCTGAGGTGGACGGCGACCTGGTCGGGGTCGTCGTGCAGCAGGTCGGCGCCTCCGGCCGGATCCACGACGTCGCAGCGGTGGTCGCGGCGGCCCACGCCCGCGGCGCGCTGGTCACCGTCGCGTCCGACCTGCTCGCCCTCACCCTGCTCGCCGCCCCCGGCGACCTCGGGGCGGACGTCGCGGTCGGCAGCGCGCAACGGTTCGGGGTGCCCCTGTTCGGTGGCGGCCCGCACGCCGCCTTCATGGCGGTGCGGGCCGGCCTGGAGCGCCAGCTGCCCGGCCGGCTGGTCGGCGTCAGCGTCGACGCGGACGGCGCACCCGCCTACCGGCTCGCGCTGCAGACCCGTGAGCAGCACATCCGCCGCGAGAAGGCGACCAGCAACATCTGCACCGCGCAGGCCCTGCTGGCGGTGGTCGCCGCGATGTACGCCGTGCACCACGGCCCCGACGGCCTGCGGGCGATCGCCGAGCGGGTGCACGCCTCGGCCGCCTCGCTCGCCGCCCAGCTGCGCGCCGACGGGGTCACGGTGGAGCACGACGAGTTCTTCGACACCGTCCGTGCGGTGGTCCCGGGCCGCGGCCACGTGGTGATCGAGGCCGCTGCGATCCTCGGCGTGAACCTCTGGGCGCCGGACGACGACCACATCCAGGCCAGCTGCGACGAGACGACGACCCCCGCGCACGTGCAGGCCGTCGTCGCCGCGTTCCGGGCCGAGCAGTCGCTGGCCGACGGGCACCCGGACGCGCTGCGGGGTCTGGAGTCGACCCACCCCTCCCTGGCCGAGGTGTGGGAGTTCCTGCCCCGGCAGCGCGTGCACGACGCGCCCGACGCGCCCGACGCGCCCGACGCGCCCGACGCCGAGCTCGGCGACACCGGCCCGGCCGTGCGCCACGTCGCGGCCGGTCCCTCGGAGCCGACGCCCGACGCCCGTGGCACCGCCGCGTCCCCCTCCGTGGGTCCCGCCGCCGGCCTACCAGCGAGTGTCGATGTCGCTCGGGTCGCCGGCCACACCGCGAGCGCCGCGACCGGCCACACCGCGAGCGCCGCCGCCGGCCACATCCCGCCGGCAGCCCGGCGCAGCTCCGGCTACCTGCAGCACCCGGTGTTCCACCGGCACCGGTCCGAGACGTCGCTGCTGCGCTACCTGCGCCGGCTCTCGGACCAGGACCTGGCGCTGGACCGCACGATGATCCCGCTGGGCAGCTGCACCATGAAGCTCAACGCCGCCGTCGAGATGGAGCCGATCAGCTGGCCCGGCTTCGCCGACATCCACCCGTACGCCCCGGCCGACCAGACCAAGGGCTACCAGCGCCTGGTCGACGACCTGTCGGCCTGGCTCGCGGAGATCACCGGCTACGACGCGGTCAGCCTCCAGCCCAACGCGGGCTCGCAGGGCGAGTACGCCGGGTTGCTGGCGATCGGCGCGTACCACCGCAGCCGCGGCGCGGCCGATCGCGACGTCTGCCTCATCCCGGCCTCGGCGCACGGCACCAACGCGGCGTCGGCCGCGCTGGCCGGCCTGCGCGTCGTCGTCGTGGCCACGGCCGACGACGGCTCGATCGACCTGGACGACCTGCACGCCCAGCTGGCCGCGCACGGCGAGCACGTCGCGGCGATCATGCTGACCTACCCCTCGACGCACGGCGTCTACGAGGAGCACGTGAGGACCGTCGCCGACCTGGTCCACCAGGCCGGCGGGCAGGTCTACATCGACGGGGCGAACCTCAACGCGCTCGTCGGGCTCGCCCGGCCCGCGGAGCTGGGTGGCGACGTGAGCCACCTCAACCTGCACAAGACGTTCTGCATCCCGCACGGCGGCGGAGGCCCCGGCGTCGGCCCGATCGCGGTGAGGTCGCACCTGGCCCCGTTCCTTCCCGGCGACCCCACCCCTGCCCAGTGGAACGGACACGCGACCGACTCGCCGACCGGGGCACCGGTTCGTTCCACTGCCGGCGGTGCGCCGGTGGCGGCTGCGCGCTGGGGCTCGGCCGGCGTCCTGCCGATCTCCTGGGCGTACGTCGCCTTGATGGGGCCGGACGGGCTGACCCGCGCCACCGAGAGCGCCGTGCTGGCCGCGAACTACGTCGCCGCCCGGCTGCGCGACGCGTTCCCGGTGCTGTACACCGGGCCCGCCGGGCTCGTCGCCCACGAGTGCATCCTCGACCTGAGGGGGCTCACCCAGGCCACCGGCGTCACCGCGGAGGACGTCGCCAAGCGGCTGGCGGACTACGGGTTCCACGCCCCGACGTTGGCCTTCCCCGTCCCCGGCACGCTCATGGTCGAGCCGACCGAGAGCGAAGACCTGGCCGAGCTGGACCGCTTCGTCGAGGCCATGCTGGCGATCCGGCGCGAGATCGACGAGGTCGCCGCCGGCACCTGGCCGGTCGAGGACTCCCCGCTGCGCAACGCCCCGCACACCGCGACCGCGGTGACCGCGGACGTGTGGACCCACCCGTACTCCCGCGAGCTGGCCGCGTTCCCCGTACCCGGCCTGCGCACCGACAAGTACTGGCCACCGGTGCGCCGGATCGACGGCGCCTACGGCGACCGCCACCTCGTCTGCTCCTGCCCGCCGGTCGAGGCGTTCGCGGAGCCGGGACGATGACCGAGGAGAGAACCGTGACCGAGCCGCACGCCGACCGCCACTCGCCGCTGCACGACGAGCACGTCGCCCTGGGGGCGACGATGACACCCTTCGCCGGCTGGCTGATGCCGCTGCGCTACTCGTCGGACATCGCCGAGCACGTCGCGGTCCGCACCGCGGCCGGCCTGTTCGACCTGTCGCACATGGGCGAGATCGCGGTGACCGGGCCGGACGCCGGGGCGTTCCTCGACCATGCCCTGGTCGGGGCGATCTCCAAGGTCCGGCCGATGGGCGCGCGCTACACGATGATCTGCGCGCCCGACGGCGGGGTGATCGACGACCTCGTCGTCTACCACGTCGGGGACCGCGAGTTCATGGTGGTCGCGAACGCCTCGAACGCGCCGACCGTGCTCGCCGAGCTGCGCGCCCGCGCCGTGGGGTTCGACGTCACGGTGCGCGACGACTCCGCGAGCACCGCGCTGGTCGCGGTGCAGGGCCCGCAGGCGGCGCAGATCCTCCGGGCGACCGACGGCCTGGCCGAGGACCCGGCGATCTCCGGCGGCACCGCGTTCGACGAGCTCCGCTACTACGCGAGCCTGCGGATGCGGTTCCGGGGCCTGCCGGTGCTCGTCGGCCGGACCGGCTACACCGGCGAGGACGGCTACGAGATCTGGCTCGAGGCCGACCGGGCCGGCGACCTGTGGCGCTCGCTGCTCGTTGCCGGGCAGTCGTTCGGGCTGGTGCCGGCCGGCCTGTCGGCGCGGGACAGCCTGCGGCTCGAGGCCGGGATGCCGCTGTACGGCAACGAGCTGGACCGGACGACGACCCCGTACGACGCCGGCCTCGGCCGGGTGGTGGTGCTGGACAAGACCGGCCCTGACGGCGAGCAGCGGGACTTCGTCGGGCGGGCCGCCCTGGCCCAGCGGGCGGTGGACGCGCCTCAGCGAGTGCTGGTCGGGCTCGTCGGTCAGTCCCGCCGGGCTGCGCGGCACGGCTACCCGGTGCTGGCCGGGCCCGACGAGGGCTCCGCGGTCATCGGCACGGTGACCTCCGGGGCACCCTCCCCCACGCTGGGGTACCCCGTCGCGATGGCGTACGTTCCCTCGGAGCACGCCGCCGAGGGCACAGAGCTCGCCGTCGACGTGCGCGGCCGGCCCGAGCCGGTGCGCGTGGTGCCGCTGCCCTTCTACCGTCGTCCTCGCTGACCTTCGACCCCAGGAGATGCCATGACCGGCCAGCCGCCCGCAGGCCTGCAGTACACCGTCGAGCACGAGTGGTACGCCGCCGGCACGCCCGCCACGGTGGGCATCACAGACGTCGCCGCGGGTGCGCTGGGCGACATCGTCTACCTCGAGCTGCCCGGGGTCGGCGACGAGGTCGTCGCCGGCGCCGTGATCGGCGAGATCGAGTCGACGAAGTCGGTCTCGGAGCTGTTCTCCCCGGTCAGCGGCACGGTGGTCGAGGTGAACCAGGCCGCGGTCGACGATCCCGCGCTGGTCAACTCCGACCCGTACGGCGCCGGCTGGCTGGTCAAGGTCGACGTCACCGGGACCGGTCAGCTGCTGACCGCCGAGGAGTACGCCGCGCTCGCCGCGCACTGACACACCGCGCGCCCGCGTGGCCGGTGGTGCTCCGGTCGACTATGTTTCGCCTGGGTGCAGGGACCTCGGTCCCTTGCGCCGAAAGAGTGAATCCGCGGTCAGATTGCGCTACGGCGTATCTCTTCGTGGGGCCGCGAATCATTCTGAGGGCAGCGCGTACGGCAGCACGGGGGGATCGCGATGAGGGAAGTGTGCGGGAGTGGCGTCATGAACTGTCGCACCCCCCCTCTCATCCGGTACGCAGCTGTACAACGACCACCCGGACGGGCCGGGCGGTCGTCGGCAGACCGGAGGACACCATGAGCACGCTGGAGTCGACGAGCACCAGGTCGGCCATTCTCGGCGACCCGCTGACCCGTCGGGAGAAGGTCGTCCTGGCCGAGCTGGCCGAAGACGTCACGCTCGAGGAGATCGCCACACGACTCTTCGTCACCCGCAACACCGTCAAGTCGCAGGTTCGGTCGGTGTACCGCAAGATCGGCGTCTCGACCCGGGCCGAGGCCGTCGCCTGGGCGCAGGAGCAGGGTCTGCGCTGAGGCACCCTGCCGCCCGTGCGACAGTCGGTCGCGCGGGCCTGGCAGACTGCGGGACATGGCAGGACCCCAGCTCGTCGTCGCCGGTGCTCTGGTCGACGACCTCGACGACCCGCAGCACCTGCTCGCCGCTCGCCGGGCGGTCCCGGCGAGCCTGGCCGGCCGGTGGGAGTTCCCCGGTGGCAAGGTCGATCCCGGCGAGTCGCCGGAGGAGGCGCTGCACCGCGAGCTGCGCGAAGAGCTGGGCGTGCGGGTCGGTCTGGGCCCCGAGCTGGTCGGTCCGGACGCGGGGGCCTGGCGGCTGTCCGCGAGCTACGTCATGCGGCTCTGGCTCGTCGAAGTCGTCTCCGGCGTGCCGGAGCCGTTGGTCGAGCACGACGACCTGCGCTGGCTCGGCCCCGGGCAGTGGCTCGAGCTGCCGTGGCTGGACGCCGACGTCCGCATCGTGGAAGCCCTCGTGACCGCCCTCGCCGACGGTGGCCTGCGGCCCGCCTGAGCTGCGTTCACCGTCCGCGAACCGGTTGGCACTCCCCGCCGTGGAGTGCTAATTGTGGTGTCGTAGCCGAGGGCGGCCGAGAGGCCGCCGGCACCGGGCTCGGGAGGTCCGTGGCCCGCGTTCGACGGAGGTGAGAGCTATGGCTACCCGTTTCGACCCGTTCGCCGAGATGGACCGCTTGCTGGGGCAGATGTTCACGTCGGAGCGCGCCACTGCGGCCATGCCGATGGACCTGTACCGCGTGGGCGACCACTACGTGCTGCACGTCGACCTGCCGGGCGTTGACCCGGGCAGCATCGACGTCAACGTCGAGGACCGCACGCTGACCATCCGCGCCCAGCGCAGCTCGGACAGCGACCAGAGCGACGCCCAGTGGCTGACCCGGGAGCGTGCCGTCGGCACCTACGCCCGCCAGCTGACCGTCGGCCGGGGCCTGGCGCTGGACCAGATCAGCGCGACGTACAGCGACGGTGTTCTCACGCTGACCATCCCGGTGGCCGAGGACGCCAAGCCGCGCAAGATCGCGGTGACCCACAGCGCCGGCGAGCAGCACACCATCACGGCCGAGGCGTCGCCCGCCCAGGGCTGACCTCGGTCGCACGACGAGGGCCCGGCTCCCGCGAGGGCGGCCGGGCCCTCGCGCGTCGTGGCACCTGCGACGGTGGCTCGGGCCTTCACGCGTTGTCGCACCTGCGACGGTGACTGGGCCCTCACGCGTTGTCGCACCTGCGACGGTGACTGGGCCTTCACGCGTCGTCGCACCTGCGACGGTGACTGGGCCCTCACGCCGGCGGCTGCTGACGATGCGGTGCATTGCCGTGGCCAGATCCGCAACCGGCCGCGGCCTCGCCCGGCGCCGGATCCTCGAGACAGCTGTTGGGTGCGGCTTGGGGCCGGCATCCGCACCAGACCGCTGGCCGGGGAGTCCCCGCCCTCGCGAGGCAGCAGTTGGTGGCGATTGCTCAGACCAGCGCGGCGGCCATCCGGGAGATCGCCTCGTCGAGCACGGGACGGGAGGCTGCGAAGTTGAGCCGGGCGAACCCGGCACCCTCGGCGCCGAAGGCCTGGCCGTCGACGAGGGCGACCCGGGCCTTGTCCAGGAGGAGCTCGGCGGGTGCCACGCCGTCCGGTACCCCGGTGTCACGCAGGTCCAGCCAGGCCAGGTAGGTCGCCTCGGGCGGGATCCAGCGCACCGCGGGCAGGCGTTCGGCCAGCAGCCGCCCGACGAGCGCGACGTTCCCCGCCAGCGCATCCAGCAGGTCGTCGAGCCACGGCCCGCCGAGGCGGAAGCCGGCCTGATGGGCGATCGACGCGACGTGGCTGACGCCGTCCGAGGCGAGCCGCGGCAGCAGGGCCAGCTCGGCAGCGGCGGCCGGCCCGGGCACCGCGACGGCCGCCTTCAGGCCGGCCAGGTTGAACGTCTTGGCCGCCGAGTGCAGGGCGATCGCGTCCGGGATCACCGTCGTGGTGGGTGTGAACACCGGGCGTGTGCCGTCCGCGCGCGGGGGGACGAGCGCGGCGTGGATCTCGTCGGCCACCACCCGCACCCGCCAGTCCGCGGCCAGCTCGCCGAGCGCGGCCAGCTCGTCGGCGGTGTGCAGCACCCCGGTCGGGTTGTGCGGCTGGCAGAGCAGGAAGACAGCCCGGTGACCGCCGGCCTTGGCGGTGCCGAACGCCCGGTCGAGCGTCTCCAGGTCCAGCCGGCCGGCCGGGGTCAGGGGCGCCGTGACGATCCGGCGGCCGGCGTGCTCGACGAACACCCGGAACGGCGCGTAGACCGGTGGGGCGATGACGACGGCGTCGCCCGGCTC
Organism: uncultured Actinomycetota bacterium; assembly: GCA_963769855.1. Lineage (GTDB taxonomy): Bacteria > Actinomycetota > Actinomycetes > Actinomycetales > Cellulomonadaceae > Cellulomonas. The sequence continues at coordinate 338,414 of CAVYNN010000006.1, read as the reverse complement.
GGTGAGCAGCCGCAGGACGTGCACGATGCCCTGCATGACGTCCGGCACGAGCCGCGCGGTGGCCGGGTCGATCGACCACCCCCAGCGCTCGGCGGCGAACCCGGCGAACGCCTCGACATACCCCCGGTCACCCTCGTAGCCGGTGTCCCCGCTGCTCAGCGCGTCGCTGACGGCGCGGATCACCGGCTCGGGCGGCACCACGTCCATCTCCGCGACGAACAGCGGCAGCACGTCCGGCGGGTAGCGCCGCCACTTCTCGGACGTCCGCGCGTGCAGCGCCGCCAGCGGGATGTCGAACGGCGCCACGGCCGGCTCGCTCACGTGCGTCTCTCCTCCGACGGGCTCACCCGCGGGCCCCGTCCAGCTCGATACCTCGGCTCCGGCTCGACACGTCGACGTGTCGAGCCGGAGCCAACGTATCGAGGTAGCGGTCAGAGGGTGGCACGCACCGCGCGCGTCGCGGCCAGCACGTGCTCGAGCGACGGGGTGACCTCCTCGTACCGGCGGGTCTTGAGGCCGCAGTCGGGGTTGACCCACAGCTGGCCGGGGTCGATCGCGCGCACCGCGCCGGTGAGCAGCTCGGTCACCTCCTCGACCGAGGGCACCCGCGGGGAGTGGATGTCGTACACGCCCGGGCCGATGCCGCGCTGGTAGCCGGCCGCCGCGATGTCGTCGACGATCTCCATCTTCGAACGCGCCGCCTCGATCGACGTGACGTCGGCGTCCAGCCGGTCGACCGCGTCGAAGATCTGGCCGAATTCCGAGTAGCACAGGTGGGTGTGGATCTGGGTGTCCGGCCGCACCCCTGAGGTGGCCAGCCGGAACGACCCGACGGACCAGTGCAGGTAGCGGGCGTGGTCCCGGGTGCGCAGGGGGAGCAGCTCGCGCAGCGCCGGCTCGTCCACCTGGACGATCGCGATGCCGGCCGCCTCCAGGTCGGCGATCTCGTCGCGCAGCGCGAGGGCCACCTGGTTGGCGGTCTGCACCAGTGGCTGGTCGTCGCGGACGAACGACCAGGCCAGGATCGTCACCGGCCCGGTGAGCATGCCCTTGACCGGCTTGCTGGTCAAGGACTGCGTGTACGACGACCACGCGACGGTGATCGCCTTCGGCCGCGACACGTCGCCCCACAGGACGGACGGGCGGGTGCACCGCGAGCCGTACGACTGGACCCAGCCGTTCTCGGTCACCGCGAACCCGTCGAGGTTCTCGGCGAAGTACTGGACCATGTCGTTGCGCTCCGGCTCGCCGTGCACCAGCACGTCCAGGCCGACGGCCTCCTGGAGCTCGACGACCCGGCGGATCTCTGCCCGCATCTCGTCCTCGTACTGCGCGTCGGTCAGCTCGCCGCGGGCGTGCGCCGCGCGGGCGAGCCGGATCTGCGGCGTCTGCGGGAACGACCCGATCGTCGTCGTCGGGAGCGCCGGCAGGTGCAGTCGCGCCTCCTGCGCCGCCTTGCGGTCGGCGAACGGGCCCCGGTGGAACGCGTCCGCGCCGAGGGCGGCGACGCGCTCGCGGACCTCGGGCACGACGACGCCGGGAGCGGCGGCCCGGGCGGCCCGGGCGGCGGCGGCGGCGAGCAGCTGCTCGTGGATCGCCTCGCGTCCCTCGGTCAGGCCGGCCGCCAGGGTGACCACCTCGGTCACCTTCTGGTCGGCGAACGCGAGCCACGCCGTCAGCGCCGGGTCCAGGTGCGGCTCGTCGGCCACGTCGTGCGGCACGTGCTGCAGCGACGTCGACGTGCCGACGGCGACCGCCTCGGCGCCCAGCGTCTCCAGCCGTTCGAGGGTGGTCAGCGCGGCGTCGAGGTCGGCGCGCCAGATGTTGTGCCCGTCGATCACGCCACCGACCAGGGTCGTCGTGGCCAGGCCGGGGATCGGTCCGGTCGGCAGCTCGCCCCGGACCAGGTCGAGGGCGATCGCCTCGACGGCCGTGCCGGCCAGCACCGGCAGGGCCGCACCCAGGTCGCCGTACGGCGCGGCAACCAGGATCGCCGGCCGGTCGGCCAGGTCGCCGAGCTGCCGGTAGGCCGCAGCGGCTGCGGCCACCAGTCGTTCGGCCGGGACGCTGGTGGTCTCCGAGACCAGCGCGGGCTCGTCGAGCTGCACCCAGGTGGCCCCGGCCGCCGCGAGCGCGGACAGCACGCGGGCGTACACGGCGAGGACGTCCTCGAGCCGGTCGATCGGCGCGAACCCGTCCGGGGATCCCGCCGTCGGCTTGGCCAGCGCCAGGAACGTCACCGGTCCGACCAGCACCGGCCGGGTCAGCACGCCGTCGGCCTTCGCCTCGGTGAACTCGCGCACCACGCGGTCGTCGGCGAACCGGAACGCCGTCGCCGGGCCGATCTCAGGGACCAGGTAGTGGTAGTTGGTGTCGAACCACTTGGTCATCTCCAGCGGCAGGTCGTCGCCCCGGCCGCGCGCCAGCGTGGAGTAGCCGGCCAGGTCGAGCCGACCGTCCGGCCCGGTCAGGTCGTCGAACCGCTCGGGGAGCGCGCCGAGCAGCGCGACCGCGTCGAGCACCTGGTCGTAGAACGAGAAGCCGCCGGGGATGGCCGCGTCGTCAGTGGTCAGGCCCAGCTCGGCGAGCCGGTCCCGGGTGCGCTTGCGCAGCGCCACGGCCGTGGCCTCGAGCTCGTCGGCGGTGGTCCGGCCGGCCCAGAAGCTCTCCAGCGCCTTCTTCAGCTCGCGTCGAGGACCGATCCGCGGGTAGCCGAGGATCGTGCCGGTGGGGAACGCGGGGGACTGCGTCATCAGATGGTCCTCGGGGTGGGGCGGGTGAGGTCGGCGGCGTCGAGCAGGTCGAGCGCCGTCTCATGGCGGTTGAACGTGTACAGGTGGATGCCGGGGGCGCCACCGTCGAGCACCCGGGCGACCAGGTCGGCGGCGAACCGGATGCCACGGCGGTGCCGCTCGGTCTCGTCGTCGGCGGAGCCGAGCAGGTCGAGCAGGTCCCGGGGCACCGGCACGCCGGTCAGTGCCTGGGTGCGGAGCAGCCGGGCCGGGTCGGTGGTGGCGAGCAGGCCCGGCACGATCGGGATGGTCACGCCCGCCAGGCGGGCCTCGGCGACGAGGCCGAGGTAGGCGTCGGCGTCGTAGAACACCTGGGTGATGGCGAAGTCGGCGCCGGCCCGCTGCTTGTCGAGCAGCGCCTGGATGTCCTGGGCCCGGGTGCTGCCGGTGACCGCGTTGCCGCGGGGGAAGGCGGCGACGGCGACCGACAGCGGCCGGACGCGGGCTCGCACGGCCTGGGCGGGGCTGGTCGCGCAGCGGTCCGCCTCGATCTCGCGGAGCAGCCGGACCAGCCCGGCTGCGGTGGGCACGCCCTCCGGGTGCGGGCGCCACGACTCCTCACCGGCCGGCGGGTCGCCGCGCAGGGCGAGGAACGCCCGGACGCCTTCGTCGAGGAACTCGCCGACGATCGTCGCGACCTCGTCCCTCGAGGTGCCGACGCAGGTGAGGTGGGCGATCGGGGTGAGCGTCGTCTCGTTGAGGATGCGGCTGACCAGTGCGCGCGACGTGGTGCGGGTGCGGCCCGAGGCGCCGTACGTGACGGAGACGAAGTCAGGATGGGCCGCTTCCAGGGCCTTGACGGTGGCCCAGGTGCGGGGGGCGTTGCCGACATCGCGCGGCGGGAAGAGCTCGAACGAGAGCGTCGGCCGGTCCCTGGGCGCACGCCGGGCCGCGGCCACGGCGGGTCGCGGCGATGTGCCCAGGACGGGCTCGGACATCACGTCTCCATCGTTCCCGGCGGAAGCACCCACACCCTTGGTCGAGGGGGGTTGCTGCGGTGTCGACGAACCGGGTCTCTCGGCCGCTCTGGATGGTCCCTGGAATGGTACGCACGTGCCCACACGGCGGCCTCACCCGCCCATGCAGCGAGACGATGTGCGGCGCGGGCGGTCAGCGCGGGTGGCGGGTGGCCAGGCCGTCGTCGCCCGCCTGTGGCGGGCGCTGCCACGGTACGACGCCCGGGATGCCCGAGGCGACAGCGTGCAGGCCCTTGTGCACGGCGGACAGCACGTTGAGATCGGCGTCGTCCGGGGTGGCCAGCGCCCGCGCGGCCTCGCTCACGGCGTCGTGAAGCCCCGCACCGTCCGGCTTCTCGCTCATGTCGCGATGCTAACCCCGGGCGCGCACGGCGTCGGGGGCGAAATCGGCGCGTCAGCGCAGCGCCGCGGGCGCGGGCCGGTCGTCGGTCACGCCAGGCAGCCCGCGAGGTGGTCGTCGACGACGCCGCACGCCTGCATGCTCGCGTACGCCGTCGTCGGGCCGACGAACCGGAACCCCAGGGCCTTGAGCTCCCGGGCCAGCGCCACCGACTCCGGCGAGGTCGCCGGCACGTCGGACCGCGTCGCGGGCCGGGGCCGAGCGGCGACCGGACGGTGGGCCCAGAGCACCTCGTCGAGCGTGCGTCCCGCGTCGTGCAGCGCGACGAGGGCGCGAGCGTTGTGGATGGTCGCCTCGACCTTGAGCCGGTTGCGGACGATCCCGGCGTCGGCCAGCAGCCGGGCGACGTCGTCCGGGCCGAACCCGGCGACCGTCACCGCGTCGAAGCCGGCGAAGGCGGCCCGGAACGCCGGGCGTTTGCGCAGCACGATCGCCCAGGACAGGCCGGACTGGAACCCCTCGAGCGCGATCCGCTCGAACAGCCCTTGCTCGTCGTGCACCGCCCGGCCCCATTCCTCGTCGTGGTAGGCCTCCATCAGCGGGTCGCCGGTGCCGAAGCAGCGGAACGGCGTGGTCGTCATGGGGGCAGCCTGGCACCGAGGTCCGACGAACGAGCCGTCGGGCGTGGCCGGACCGACGTCGACCGCCCGGTCAGGCTCCGGCCAGGGTCTTGCGGATCCGGGTGGCCGACACCTTCTCCGGCGTGCCCAGGTGCTGGGCGAACAGCGAGACCCGCAGCTCCTCGAGCTGCCAGCGGACGGCGTCCAACGTGGTGTCGCGCACCGGGTCGGGCGCCGCGGCGGCCCGCGCGGCCGCCTCGTCGTACGCGTCCGCCACCTCACGCACCTGGGCTGCGAGCGCAGCGTCGCGGTGCGGGTTCTCCGCGGCCTTGGCCAGCCGGTAGGTCGCTGCGCGCAGGTAGCGGACCAGGTGCGGCAGGCGGGCGGCGCCGGTGCGCGCGACGAACCCAGGGCCGACCAGGCCGGCCAGCTGGGCACGGACGTCGCGCGCGGCGGCGACCAGGGCCAGGCTGGACGACGAGCGCACGGCGGCGTCGGTCTCGCGCCACGCGGTGAGCACGTCGACCAGGACGCCGACCAGGCGGTGCACCTCATCCTCGAGCCCGTCACGGAGCGCACCGCGGACGGTCGCGTAGGACCCGGGATCGCGGACCGCTCCCGGGTCGCGGACGAGTGCGTCGATCGCGGCCAGCTGGACGTCGGTGACCAGCGCCTCGGTGCTCGGGTAGGGGCCGGCCGCCAGGGCCAGGGCCTGCCGGCCGCTCCACCGCGAGGTGACCCGGGCCGTGCCCAGCCCGACGTCGTCGAGCAGCAGGCGGCGCAGCCCGGCCCGGTGCGCCGCCACGGCGGCCGCCGCGCTGCCCAGCACGCGCACGCCGACCCGCGCCCGACCGGCCTGGCCGGCGGCGGACGACCCGCCGAGCGGCTCGACGAGCGCGGGGTATCCCTTGACGACGACCCCGCGGACCCGGGTCTCGACCACCTCGGGCAGGGTGAGACCGGCGGGCCAGGTGACCAGGCCGTCGCGCTCGAGGTCGCCCCGCGGGTGTGTCGGCCCGACCACCGGTGCCACGCCGCTCACGACGGGCCCGCCGACGGCCCTCGCGGCCTCGGGCCCGCCGGCCTGGTCGGTATGCCCGGACGCGGCGCGGGCCTCCTCCATCGCGGCGCGCACAGCGGTCCGGACAGCGGCGGAGACGGCGTCGTCGGACCGCGCCGTCAGGCGGCGCTGGAGGGCGAGCAGGTCCTTCCCTTCGTCGACGACGCCGCCGCCGCCGTCGATGACCCGGAAGGTCATTCTCAGGTGGGCGGGCAGCCGCTCGTCGTCGAACGCGTCCGGCGGCACGACGACGTCCCGCACGGCGCGCACCGCGGAGGTGAACGCCTGGTGGAACGACGGCGCCGCGTCGGCGGCCCGCACGGTGTCCGTCCAGGAGGCCAGGTTCTGGTCCATCCAGGAGTCGACCGCGCGTGCCACGTCCGGCGCCGGGACCAGCTGGACCCGGACCGGCTTGGGCAGCGTGCGGATCGTCGCCTGGACCAGCTCGCCGCGCAGGCCCGGCACCATCCAGTCGAACCCCTCCGGGCGCAGCCGCGGCAGCGCGACGAGCGGCACGTGCGCCGTGACCCCGTCGGCCTCGGTGCCCGGCTCGAACTGGTAGGTGAGCGGCAGCGACAGGTCGCCGGCCGGCCAGCGGGACGGGAACGCGTGCTCGTCGATCGCCTCGGAGCCGGGGCGCAGCACGACGTCCCGGGTGAACGTCAGCAGCTCGGGGTCGGCGCGCCGGGCGCCCTTCCACCAGGCGTCGAAGTGGCGGGCCGAGACGACCTCGTCGGGCACGCGCTCGTCGTAGAAGTCGAACAGTGCGTCGTCGTCGACCACGAGGTCGCGGCGCCGGGCCCGGGCCTCCAGACCCTGCGCCTCGTCGAGCAGGCGGCGGTTGGCGTGGAAGAACGCGTGGTGGGTGGTCCACTCGCCCTGGACCAGCGCGTGCCGGATGAACAGCTCGCGCGCCTGGACCGGGTCGACCCGGGCGAGCAGGACGCGCCGACCGGTGACCACCGGCAGGCCGTAGAGGAGCACCTTCTCGGTGATCGTCGCGGCGCCCTGGCGGGGCGCCCAGCCTGGGTCGGAGTAGCTGCGCCGGACGAGGTGCGCGCCGAGCTCCTCGAGCCATTCCGGGCGGATCCGGGCCACGTCGCGTGCCCACAGGCGAGAGGTCTCGACGAGCTCGGCCGCCATCAGCCAGCTCGGCGGGCGGCGGGCCAGCGGCGACCCGGGGAAGATCGCGAACGTGGCGCCGCGCGCGCCGAGGTACTCGTTGCGCGGTCGTGGCCGCCCGCTGTCCCGGCCGGCCTGGCGGCCGACCTCGGTGGCCAGCTGCATGCCGGCCTGCGAGAGCAGGCCGGACAGGATCGCCTGGTGGATCGGGTCGCCGTCCCAGGTCCATCGGGTGCGGTCCTCCGGCGCCTCCACCGGGGCAGCCGCCTCCGCCGGGGCACGCGCCGCGGGACCGGACGGCGGCGGGGGCTCGTCGTCCACCGGGTGGGGGGCGCCCTTGGCGTCGATCCCGAGCTGCTTCGTCAGGTCGTGCAGCTGGGTGACGACGTCCTGCCACTCACGGACCCGCAGGTAGTTGAGGTGCTCGGAGCGGAGCAGCCGGCGGAACGCCGAGCCGGACAGCTCCTTCTGCTGCCGCCGGAGCCAGGTCCACAGGTTGAGATAGGTGAGGAGGTCGGACGAGGGGTCGGCGAACCGGCGGTGCAGCGCGTCGGCCTGCTCGCGCTGCTCGGCCGGGCGCTCGCGGGGGTCCTGGATCGACAGCGCCGCGGCGACGACCACCACCTCCCGGGCGACGCCCCGACGGCCGGCCTCGACGACCATCCGGGCCAGCCGGGGGTCGATCGGCAGCCGGGCCAGGGCACGCCCGACGTCGGTCAGCCGCACCCGCGTGCTGGTGCCGCCGTCCGCGGGGCTGGCGGACAGCGCGCCGAGCTCGGTGAGCAGCGCCACGCCGTCGCGCACCGCGCGCACGTCCGGCTGGTCGACGAACGGGAAGTCGGCGACCTCGTCGGGCGATGCGACGACGCCCACTGCCACCATCTGCAGGATCACCGAGGCCAGCGACGTGCGCAGGATCTCCGGCTCGGTGTACTGCGGGCGGCCGGCGAAGTCGTCGGCCCCGTACAGGCGGATCGCGATGCCCGGGGAGAGCCGCCCGGACCGGCCGGAGCGCTGGTTCGCCGACGCCTGCGAGATCGGCTCGATGGGCAGCCGCTGCACCTTCGTCGCCTTGGAGTAGCGCGAGATCCGCGCGGTGCCCGAGTCGACGACGTACCGGACGCCGGGCACGGTGAGCGAGGTCTCCGCCACGTTGGTCGCCAGCACGATCCGCCGGGCGGAGTGCGCCTCGAACACACGGCGCTGCTCGGCGACGGACAGCCGGGCGTACAGCGGCAGCAGCTCGACGGCGTCCGGTCGCCGGGCGTCGGACACCCGCGCGCCGAGCGCGCCGCGCAGCGCGTCGGCCGCGTCCCGGATCTCCCGCTCGCCGGAGAGGAACACCAGCACGTCACCGGGCCCCTCGGCGGCCAGCTCCTCGACCGCCTCGACGATCCCCGTGACCAGGTCCTTCGGCTCGCCCCCCCTCACCGCAGCGTCCGAGCGCTTTGCGCCCAGGGCCGCAAAGCGCTCGGACGCTGCGGGGGTGGGGGGTGAGGGGGGGTCGGGGGTGAGGGGGCGGTAGCGGATCTCCACCGGGTAGGTGCGGCCGGTCACCTCGACCACCGGGGCGGGCGTGCCCGACGAGTCGGCGTAGTGGGCGGCGAACCGGGCCGAGTCGATCGTCGCGGAGGTGATGATCAGCCGGAGGTCCGGACGGCGCGGCAGCAGCCGGGTGAGGTAGCCGAGCAGGAAGTCGATGTTGAGGCTGCGCTCGTGGGCCTCGTCGATGATGAGCGTGTCGTAGCGCCACAGCATCGGGTCGCGCTGGATCTGCGCCAGGAGCACGCCGTCGGTCATCACCTTGACCAGGGTGTCGTCGCCCGACTCGTCGGTGAACCGCACCTGGTAGCCGACCGCGCTGCCGAGCGGCACGCCGAGCTCGAACGCGATCCGCTCGGCGACCGAGCGCGCGGCGATCCGGCGCGGCTGGGTGTGGCCGATCTGCCCGGCCCGGCCCCGGCCGAGGTCGAGCAGGATCTTGGGCAGCTGGGTGGTCTTGCCCGACCCGGTCTCCCCCGCCACGACGACCACCTGGTGGCCGGCGATCGCGGCGGCGATGTCCGCCCGCCGGGCGCTGACCGGCAGGTCCTCGGGGTAGGTGATGGCGGGCAGCACGACGGCCGCACGGGCCGCTGCGGCCCGCTCGAGTCGGCGGTCGCTCACGGCGGCCCATCCTCGCAGGCCGGACGTCATGTTCCCCAAGTCTTTGACCGATCTAGGGAACCCCAGGCCCCTTCGTCACGTTCAGGTCGAGGGAAAGTAAAACCCGTGTTGGGGATGACGCCGTCAGCGGGACGTCGTAGGGTCACATTCGGTCGGCCCAGAGACGCGCCGACCGACACTCGCAAGGAGCGCGGCATGGACGACCTGCGGACTTCCGCCACCGACCGGATCGGTGTCGAGGTGACGGATGGCAGCACCGTCATCAGGTTGGTCGGCGAGATCGACGCGGACCTGCGGGCGCAGGCGTCGGACAGCATGGGGCTGGCCCTGATGCACGGGTTGCCGATCGTCGTCGACGCCCAGGCCGCGACGTTCGTCGACTCGGCGGGCATCGCCTTCGTCCTGCAGCTGTACATGGCCGCGCGCGAGGCGGACATCCCGGTGACGCTGCACGACCCGCAGCACGTGCTGCGGGACGTGCTCTCGGTGGTCCGTGGCGGCAGCGACGGACACGCGGGCGACAGCTGGCGCTGAGCTGTCGGTGCGCGCGGTTACCGTCGGCGCATGCGGCTGCTGCACACGTCCGACTGGCACCTCGGCCGCACCCTGCACGGCGTCGACCTGCTGGAGCACCAGGCGGCCTACCTGGAGCACCTGGTCGGGCTTGCGCGCGACGAGAAGGTGGACGCGGTGCTCGTGTCCGGCGACGTCTACGACCGGGCGATCCCCTCGGTCGAGGCGGTCGGGGTCCTCGCCGAGGCGCTGGCGCAGCTGTCCGAGCTGACCACCGTCGTGCTGACGTCGGGCAACCACGACTCGTCGACCCGGCTCGGCTTCGGTGCGGCGCTCATGCGGGCGCGGGTGCGGCTGCTCACCGTGCCGGCGGAGGGCGCCGTACCGGTGGTGATCGACGACACGCTCGTCTACGGCCTGCCCTACCTCGACCCCGACTTCGCGCGCGCCCAGCTGGCGGACCAGGTGGACGGCGAGCCTGTGCTGCTCGCCCGCTCGCACGAGGCGGTGCTCGCGGCGGCGATGCGGCGGGTCCGAGCCGACCGGGCGGGCCGGACGCAGCCCCGCGCGGTGGTGATGGCGCACGCCTTCGTCACCGGCGGCGAGCCGAGCGACTCGGAGCGGGACATCCGGGTCGGTGGCGTCGACCAGGTGCCGGCCGGGGTGTTCGCCGGGATGGACTACGTCGCGCTCGGCCACCTGCACGGGCCGCAGCAGGTGGCGCCGGGGATCCGGTACAGCGGGTCGCCGCTGGCGTACTCGTTCTCCGAGCAGCACCAGCACAAGTCCACGGCGCTGGTCGACCTGTCCGGGCCACAGCCCGAGGTCACGCTGGTCCCGGCGCCCGTACCCCGGGCGCTGGCCGACGTCACCGGCACGCTCGACGCCCTGCTCGCCTCGGCCGCCCACGTCCAGGACTGGGTCCGGGTCACCGTGACCGACCCGGCCCGGCCGCCGGACCTGCAGGCCCGGGTGCGGTCGCACTACCCGCACGCGCTCGCGGTGCTGCACGTCCCGGACGGCGGGGTGGCCGGAACGTCGCGCCCGGTCGCGGTCGGTGCCGCGTCCGACCCGCTGGACGTCGCCGCGCAGTTCGTCCGCCACGTCACCGGCACGGCCCCGACGCCGGCCGAGGTGGCCGTGCTGCGCCGCGCCTACGAGCACGTCACCGCCGGGCAGCGGAGCGCCTGATGTATTTGCGCACGCTGACCTTCCAGGCGATCGGGCCGTTCGCCGGCCGGCACACCATCGACTTCGCCGAGCTCGCGGTGTCCGGGCTGTTCCTCCTCGAGGGGCCTACCGGGGCCGGCAAGTCCACCCTGATCGACGCGGTCGTGTTCGCCCTGTACGGGACGGTCGCCTCGGCGCAGGCGTCCGACGAGCGGCTGCGCTCCACCGCCGCGGCGCCGGACACCGAGAGCTTCGTCGACCTGGTCTTCGAGGTGCCGTCCGGGCAGTTCCGGGTGCGACGCTCGCCGCAGTACGAGCGGACCAAGCTCCGGGGCGAGGGCACGACGACCCAGCAGGCGACCGTGCGGGCCTGGCGGATGCCCGCCGACACCCCGACCGGTGCCCCGCCGGACGAGCTCGACCGGTACGGCGAACCGGTCGGCAACCGGCTCGACGAGGTCGGTCAGCTGGTGCAGGGCTGGGTGGGGCTCGACCGGCAGCAGTTCGTCCAGACGGTGGTGCTGCCGCAGGGGGAGTTCGCCAGCTTCCTGCGCGCCAAGCCGGAGGACCGTCGCCTGCTGCTGCAGAAGATCTTCGGCACCCAGGTGTACGAGGACCTCACCGACCGGCTCGCCCAGCTGCGGCGGGACGCCAACAACGGGGTGACGGCAGCGTGCGGCGAGCTCGGCGAGTCCGTCTCGCACCTGGTCGGTGCGGCGCGGCTGGACGACGAGGACGCGGCCGCGCTGCGGGCCGCGCTGGACGCCCTGGTGACCGACGCCCGGGCGGCTGCGGCCCGACCGGACGGGCCAGATCCGGTCGCCCTCGCCGTCACCGGCGCGCAGGCGGTGGTCGAGGCGCGCACGGCCGCCCTGGTCGCGGCGGCCGACGAGGCGCAGACCGCGGCCGCGGCGGCCGACGCGGGGCGTGCCCGGGCCCGGGCGGCCCTGGACGAGGCGACCGCGACCGCCGGCCTGCTGGACCGCCGCGCGGGGTTGCGGGTCGAGCGCGAGGCCCTCGACGCCCAGGCCGCAGTGGCCGACGAGCGCCGCGTGCGGCTTGCCCGGGCACGGGCAGCGGCCACGGTCCGCCCCCAGCTGGACGGCGCCGACGTGGCGGCCACGGCCCTGGACAGCGCCGCCAAGGAGCTCACGGCTGCGCTCGACGCCGCCCCGGCCGGGCTCGTGCCGCCCGGCGGTCTGCCCGACGACGCGCTGCGCGGGCACCTGGACCGCGAGGAGCGTGCCGCTGCCGCGACCGCCGCGACGCTGGACCGGTTGGTCGAGGTGGAGATCGGCCTTCCGGCCCGGCAGGCCGAGCTCGACGCCCGTGCCTCCGCGGCCGAGCGAGGCCGAGTCGAGCTGGCCGATATGGCGGCAGCGCTTGCGGCACGCCCGGCGGAACGCGCCGCACTCGTCGGCCGGCTCGATGACGCGCGCACGCTCGCCGCCGGACTGGATGGCCGGCGGGCGGCGGTGCAGGCCGTCCAGGACCGGCTCGCGGCGCACGACGAGCTCGCCGTCGCCACGGCCGAGCAGCGGGCGGCCGAGGCGAAGCGGGTCGAGGCGGGCGAGGCTGCCCGGCACGCGGTCGCCGCGGAGGGAGCCTTGCGGCAGGCCCGGGTGGCTGGCCTGGCCGGTGAGCTGGCGGCGGCGCTCGAGGACGGCTGTCCCTGCCCGGTGTGCGGGTCGAGCGAGCACCCCGCGCCGGCGCGGATGGCGCCGGACCACGTCTCGCCGGAGGCCGTCGAGGCGGCCGAGCACGCCCGGATCGCCGCCGAGGACCGGCTGCGCGTGGCGGCTCGCCGGGCCGACACGGCCGCCGGGCGGATCGTGGCACTGACCGCGCAGCTGGGTGATGGCGACCGCGCGGACGTCGAGGCGGCGCTCGCAGCGGCGGTGGCCGCGACGACTGCCTGCCTCGAGGCGGGCGCGCGACTGCCGGTGCTCACGGCCGAGCTCGAGGGGTTCGACGGCGAGACCGCCGAGCGCACGGCAGGGGTGCAGCGGGCGCGGGCGGACCTGGCCGCGCTCGACGCGCAGCTGGCCGCCGCCCGGGACGCCTTCACGGCGGTGTCCGACGAGGTCGCTGCCGCCCGCGCAGGGCACCCCACGGTGGCCGCCCGGCACGCGGCCCTGGCCGCGCGGGCCCGCGCGGCAGCGGAGGTGCTCGAGGCGCTCGACGCGCGGGCCGCGGCCGCGGCCTGGCTGGTCCAGCGCACTGCCGAGCGGGACGAGCAGATCTCGACCGCCGGGTTCGGGTCGGTCGGGGACGCGCGGGCCGCCCAGCTCGGACCGGACGAGCTCGCCCACCTGGACGCCGAGGTGACCCGGCACGCCGCCGACGTGCAGCGGGTGACGGCCGCGCTCGCCGAGCCGGTGCTCGCGGCCCTGCCGGACGACCTCGTCGTCGACCTGCCGGCGGTCAGCATGGCGGAGCAGCAGGCCCGGGCCCAGGCGGATGCCGCGTCCGGGGTCGCTCGGCTCACCCGGGACGTCGCCGATGCCGCCGGGGCCTCCGCCCAGCTGGTGCTGGACCGGGTCCGTGCGGTGGCCGAGGCGGTGGGCGCCGCGGCGCCCGTGGTGCGGCTGGCCAACCTCGCTGCCGGCGGCGGGGACAACGCGCGCGGGCTGACCTTGGGCACGTTCGTCCTCATGCGCCGGTTCGAGGACGTCGTGGCGGCGGCCAACGACCGGCTGCTGCTCATGTCCGACGGCCGGTACGAGCTGGTCCGCAGCGACGAGAAGGAGGACGTGCGCGGCCGCACCGGGCTGGCGATGCGGGTCGTCGACCACCTCTCCGACACCCCGCGGGACCCCCGCACGCTGTCCGGTGGGGAGACGTTCTACGTCAGCCTGTGCCTGGCCCTGGGACTGGCAGATGTGGTCACCGCCGAGGCTGGCGGGATCGAGCTGGGCACCCTGTTCGTCGACGAGGGGTTCGGCTCGCTCGACCCGCACGTGCTCGACCAGGTGCTCGCCGAGCTCGGCCGGCTCCGGGCCGGGGGCCGGGTGGTCGGGGTCGTCTCGCACGTCGAGGCGCTCAAGCAGGCGATCGCGGACCGGGTCGAGGTGCGGCCGTTCGCCGACGGCACGAGCACGCTGACGGTACGGGCCGGCTGACGCCCGTCGGCCGGGCTCACCAGGTCCAGCCGCGACCCGCGAGCTCGACCTCCTCGCGGAACCGCTCGGCGGCGTCGCCCTTCGCGTGCGGCGGGATGTCGACGCCGGCCATCTGGCAGGCCTCGGCGAGCAGGTCGTCGTAGGCCAGCTGTGAGGCGACGATCCGCTCCGCCCGCGCCATGGCCCGTCGGTCGCCCTCGAGGAGCTGCACGTGGTGGGCCACGATGCCCAACCGGCTCTGCACCCAGAGCGCGACGAACGGGTCGGGGACGACGTAGTGCCGGTGGCGCAGCCGAGTGGCGAGGTGCTCGAGCCGGTCTGCCAGGGCGGTGCGCCAGCGCGGCACCGGTCCGTCCGACGGCAGGAGGTTGAGCAGGCCGTAGAACACCAACCCTGGGACCAGGGTGACGATGATCAATGCAGCCCACATCGCCGTGCGCTCCCGACGGACCAGTTGCTGAGCCAGTCATCCAGCGTAGGAGCGCGATGTGCCGAGCGCCACAGGTATGCCGAACCGTGACGCCCGGCCAGTGGCCGGCGGCCGCCCGCCCATGGCACGCCGTACCGTGGGCCGGGCATACCTGGGGAGAGGGGCACCATGCGCCGACGATCGGTGCTCGTCGTCACGGGCGTCCTGGTGCTCCTGGTGGCCGGAGTGGCGCTGGCCGACCACGCGCTGCGGATCGCCGCCGAGGACCGGATCGCGCAGTCGGCGCGGGCCTCCTGGGGCCTCGGTGACGACGCACGGGTCGGGATCGCCGAGCGCCGGCCGTTCCTGCTCCAGGTCGCCGGCGGTCGGCTCGACGAGGTCACGCTCACCGCGAGCCGGACGACGCTGGCCCAGGGCGACGTGACGGACGTGCAGGTCCGGGCCACCGGCGTGACGATCCACACCCCGTCCACGGCCGACGAGGTGACGATGACCGGCACGGTGCCGCCGGCCACCGTCCGGGCGCGCCTCGCAGCGAACGGGATCGACGCCGACGTGGCGGTCGCGGGTGACCTGCTGCAGGTCTCCGGATCGGTGCTCGGCCTGCCCTGGCACGTGACGGTCGCGCCGCGGGCCGACGCCGGCCGCCTGGTGGTCGACGTGACGTCCGCCGACATCGCCGGCGTGCAGGTGGGCGCCGATGCGCTGCCGGCGCCGGTGCGCCAGGCGCTGTCCGCCCTCGACGTGTCGGTGTCCGGCCTGCCGGCGGGCCTCACCCTGACCGGGGCACAGGTGGTCACCGGCGGCATCCGGGTGACCTTGACCGGCCGGGACGTGGTGCTGACCGGGTCGTGAGCGCGCGCGGCCGGCCCACACGTGCCGGTCAGGCCACGGCGCCAGGCCGGCGAGCGGCACCGGTCAGCGTGCGACGACGCAGCCGCGCAGCGCGCGGTCGGCCGCGTCGCGCTCGCCCGAGGTCAGCCACAGCCCGTACGCGGCCTTGACCCGCAGCTGCCGCACGACGTAGACGCAGACGTACCCCGACTGCGGCGGGAGCCACTGCGCGGCGTCGCCGGCGCCCTTGTCCTGGTTGGCCTGCCCGGCGACGGCCAGGAGGTTGGCCGGGTCGTTCGCGAAGGCGAGCCGGCGGCCGGCCGGCCAGGCCTGCGCGCCGGTGCGCCAGGCGTCGTCGAGCGCGACGACGTGGTCGATCTGCACCTGCGCCGAGTCCGGGCCGCGGACGAAGTCGATCCGCCCCCCGGAGTAGGGGTCGACGAGCGTCCCGGCGAGCACGACGCAGCCCGCCGGGTCGAGCCGCACGTCGGTGAGGTCACGGGCCAGCACGTCGTTCCGGGTGTCGCAGCCGTTGCCGTCGACGTCGGCCCAGGCCTGGCCGAACCGTTCCCGGGTGTAGCCCTCGTCCGGGTCGGGGCCGCGCACCGGGAGGGTCTCGAGCGCCGCGCGGGCTGCCGCCAGGTCCTGGAGGGACACCGGGTAGCGCGCGGCGCTACGGGCACCGGTCCACCAGGGCACGCCGAGGCCGGCCGCCAGGCCGGCGAGCAGCACCGCGACCGGGACCGCAACGGGGAGTCGGGCCACGCCCCGGACGCTCCCGTGCCCGCGGACGGCCCGCGCACCGCCACCGCCCGTGGCTCGGCCGGCGCCGCCGATGCCCGGGCTGTGGTCGGCTCACCCGCCGACGCCGACGCCGACTCGGACGCCCGCACCGGCCCCGCACCGGCCCCGCCCCGACGACCCCGCCCCGACGGCCCCGCCCCCGGGGCTCTGGCGCTCAGGCCGGGTCGAGGACGAACACCGGGATCACCCGGTCGGTCCGCTCCTGGTACTGCGCGTAGTCGGGCCAGGCCTGCACCGCACGCACCCACCACTCCTCGCGTTCCGCGCCGGACGACTCGTGGGCGACGTAGTCGCGCGTCGTCGGGCCGTCCTGGAGCTGGACGTGCGGGTGCGCGACGAGGTTGTGGTACCAGGCCGGGTGCTGCGGGGCGCCGCCCTTGGAGGCGACGACCGCGTACGAGCCGTCGTGCTCGACGCGCATCACCGGCACCTTGCGGACCGTGCCGCTCTTCGCGCCGATCGTGGCGACCACGACGATCGGCTTGCCCTGCATCGTGTTGCCCTCGGTGCCGCCGGTGCGCTCGAACAGCGCCACCTGCTCGTCGGCCCAGGAGTTCGGGTTGCTCATGACCGGGCCAACGCCCCACGTCGGCCCGCTCTTCCCGGCCCGGGCCTACAGTGCAGCACGTGAACGGCTACCCGATGACCGGCTTCGTCGTCACCGACCACGTGGTCCAGGTCCCGGTCGACTGGGCGAACCCGGGCCGGTTCGGGTCGATCGAGGTGTTCGCCCGCGAGATCGTCGACCCCGCGAAGGCGGCCCAGGACCTGCCGCTGCTGCTGTTCCTCCAGGGCGGCCCGGGCGGGATGGCTCCGCGGCCGATGCCGTCCGGCGGCTGGTGGCGCACCGCGCTGGAGACGCACCGGGTGGTGCTGCTCGACCAGCGCGGCACGGGTCGCTCGTCGCGGGTCGACGGCCGGGTCGTCGGGCGGTTCGCCGACCCTCGAGCCGCCGCCGACTACCTCGCCTGCTTCCGGCAGGACGCGATCGTCGACGACGCCGAGCACCTGCGCGCGACGGTGTACGGCGGTCGGCGGTGGGCGACGCTCGGCCAGTCGTACGGCGGGTTCGTCACCCTCGCCTACCTGTCCCGCCACCCCGAGGCGCTCACCGCGTGCTACACCACGGGCGGGCTGCCGGGCATCGCGGCCACCGCCGAAGAGGTCTACGCGCGCACCTTCCCCCGCCAGCTGGCGCGCGACGAGGAGTTCGCACGCGCGTTCCCCGGGGACGCGGCCGTGCTGCATGCCGTGGCGGACGCGTGCGCCGCCGGCGACGTGGTGCTCTCGGACGGCACGCCGTTGACCGTGCCCCGGCTGCAGGCGCTCGGCATGCCGTTCGGCATGTCCACCGGGCTGGACGACCTGCACTGGCTGCTCGACACTGCCCTGGACGCCGACGGCCGCGTGTCGCAGGCCTTCGCCGACGAGGTGGGCCACCGGACCGCGTGGGACACCAACCCGCTGTACGCGGTGCTCCAGGAGGCGATCTACCACCAGGGCCCGCGCGAGCCGGGCTGGGCGGCGGCGGCCGAGCTGGCCCGCCGCCCGGAGCTGGCGCCGTCCGCGCGGCCGCTGCGGCTCACCGGTGAGGCGTTCTTCCCGTGGGCGTTCGAGCAGGTCACGGCCTTGCGCCCGTTCCGGGCCGTGGCCGACGAGCTGGCCGCCCGTGACTGGTGGCCGGCGCTGTACGACGAGGCGCGGCTGGCCGCCAACGACGTGCCGGTCGCCGCCGTGCAGTACTACGACGACCCCTACGTCGACCTCGACCTGGCGCTCGACACCGCTTCGCGGGTGGGCAACACCCAGGTCTGGGTGACGAACGAGTACCTGCACGACGGCCTGCGTGCGCACGGCGACGAGATCCTGCCGCGGCTGGTCGACCTGGCCGCCGGCCGGTGGAGCGTCACCGGCCGCTGACCGGCGTGTGCGGCTCTTTCGGCCGCGCGCCACTGGCGGGATCGGAACGTGGCGCGCCGGGCCGTCCCACCGCTGGGAGGCGAGCCGGTCAGGCGCCGTCGCGGGCCTCGTCCGGCGTCGTGGTCGCCGGTGTCGCTTCGTCGTGCGCGCGGGGGTGCGCGACAGCGGCCGGCGGGGCGAGGGCACCGCCGGCGTTCGCAGCGGGGTGCTGGCGCGTCCGGCTGGAGCGAGGACCGCCGTGGGAGCGGCGGGAGGTCGGTCAGGCCGGGCTGTGCTCCGCGTTGTCCGCGGACGACGCGATGGTCCGGTCGTCCGCCCCCGGGGCGGTCGCTCGGTCGTCGTGCGCCGCCGCCAGGGCCTCGTCCAGGGCCTCGAGGATCCGCTGGCACTCCTCGACGTCCCAGGGCGTCCCGGCGAGCTCGAACTCGAAAAGGATGGGCCGGCCGGACCGCGCGGCGACCAGCCGCGCCGCCATCTGGTAGTACTGGCCGAAGTTGCGGTTGCCGGAGCCGATCACACCGACCATGAGCCGGCGGTTGTGGTCCGACCGCAGGAACCGGCGGACCCCCTCAGGGACGGTGTCGTTCGACTCGTTGCCGCTCTTGTAGCTCGGCGTCAGCAGCACCCAGGGGCCGTCCACCTCCGAATGCCGGTGCTCCCGCTCGGCGAGGTTGAACACCGGCCGCCCGAGCCGCTCGGCGAAGCTCCGGACCAGGCCGGACACCGAGGAGTAGTAGTACACGGGCGTCTGCCGCACCGACCCGTCCCAGGAGCTCACCACCTCCCCATCCTCCCGCCCCCGCCCCCCTCCCTCGCCCCTCCCACTCCGCCCCCTCGTCCGCGCCCCCTCCCCGCCCCCTCGCCCCCGCCCCCCTCCCCGCCCCCCTCGTCCGCACTTCCCTGAAGCCAGGACCGTGATGCACGGTCCGCGGTTCAGGGAAGTGGGGACCGGGTGGGGGTGCGGGCCGGGCGATGGGCACGGGGGCGCGGTTAGGGTGGCGGGATGCTGGTGACCGTTCCGCTCGACGAGGCCGTGGCGATCCTGCGCGCCACCGGCGCGCTGCCTGCGGCGGTCAGCGGGGTGACCGGCCAGGGCTCGTCGGTCCACGCGTCGGTGAACGTCCACGAGCTGCCGGGAGTGGCCAGCGGCATCGGGACGGCCGCCCGGTTCGCCGGGCCGTTCGATGCGCGGCTCGACGACCGCGGTGTCAGCGGCCGGACGTGGACGGTGGAGCTGCGCGTCGCGCACCCGGTGCTGCGGTTCGACCTCTCGTCGTTCGTCACCAGCGCGGTGCAGCAGCAGCTGGCCAAGGCGCCGGAAGGGGTCGCCACGGTTCGCACGGAGAACGGCGCCACCGTGGTCGAGGTCGACCTCGACCGGGCCGCCGGCATGCTCCCCGCGCTGGCTGGGGACCACGGGCTCCGCGCCCGGATCGACACCGTGTCGCTCGGCGCCCAGGTGCACCTCGCGGCGAGCATGGCCACGCGCTGACCAGCAGGAGGACGGCGCGCATGGTCGCACTCGTCGGCGTGCTGACCGCGCACCGTGCTGACCGCGCGCTGACACTGCGGATGCCGCGCGGCGGCGTCGCACGCTCGGCGGGCTGACCGCGCACCGCGCTGACCGCGCGCTGACACTGCCGGTGCCGCGCGGCGGCGTCGCACGCTCGGCGCGCCGGCCGCGACGTCCCGCGGCGAGCGTCCGACGAGGTCGCCTAGATCCCGGCCGGCTCCAGGCACGGGATGTAGAAGTCGAGCACGACCTCGCCACCCGGACCAGGCTCGGTGTAGCGAGCAGCGTCGTAGAGCTCGAGCGCCCAGCCGGCGGAGTCGTCGGCGGTGACGCCGGCCTGAGCCATCGCCTGCTCGGTCAGCTCCTGCGCCAGCGGCACCAGCTCGTCGGGCTCACCCTGCACCCAGCCGACTGCGGCGCTGGTCGGGCCGATCTCACGCACGTCGAACCCGTCCGGCACGGCGGCGTCCGCCGGCAGCAGCACTCCGCACAGGTAGACGAAGCTGCTGGTCCTGGAGTCGAAGTCGCCCATCCACCCGACCGGTGACGGGTCGAACGTGTCGAGCTCTTCCAGCTCGTCGAGCGTGCCGTCACCGTGGCAGCGGGCCCACAGCTCGGGAACCGGGTCGTCCATCTCGTCGGCCATCCGCACGCGGACCGCGCGGCCGACCACCCGCAGCGCGGGTAGCGACCGGACGTCGAACTTCACCAGGCTGGTCATCTCGGTCTCCGTCCTGTCAGGCCGTGAGCGCGGCGTCGACCTCGCGCGCCCAGCGCTGAACATGCTCCGGGTCACGCCAGTCACCGGCGTGGGTCTTGGCCATCGAGCTGGCCGGGAAGCCCTTCGCGTCGGCGGCCAGATACCCACCGAAGGCCTCGGTGCCGCGGGCACCGATCCGCTCGGCCATCTCGAGCACCGACGATCCCAGCTTGAACGTCCCGGTCTCCGCGGTGTCGTCGAGCGGGCCGGAGCCGATCAGCCACACCGGCAACGCCTTGAGCGCTGTCGCGTGGTGCTTGACGAACCAGCGCGCGTCGCCGTGCCATCGGCCGGCGTAGATGCCGCCGGCCACGACGACCGCCCCGACCTGAGGCAGGTCGCGCACCGTGCGCGCGGGCACCACGGTCACGTCGTGGCCGATCGCCCTCAGGGCCGAGCCCATCATCTCGGCGAGACCGGCCGTGCCGCCCCGCTTGGAACCGTGGACCACCAGGATCTGCATTCCGACCTCCCCTGAGTCGTGCGTTGTCTCCTGGAAGCAAACCCGCTGGTGGTGATTTCTTCAACGGACGGAAGTCCGGGCTGTCCCCACCCTCGCAGGTCGACGCGCAGGTAATGGGCGTCCGGGACTACGGTCCTTGCTTCGCGGCGGTGTCAGGCGTCATCATGGGGTTTGCCGGTGACCCCGGACGTCAGAGCACCACCTCCCACAAGGATGGCGAAAGACCGATGACCGCACTTCCCGTCCCGACCCTGCGCCGCGTCGGCGACCGGCTCCGCAACGTCGCGGAGACCGTCTACTCCGCCCCGGTTCCCGCCTCGGGTCCCGGCATCGCCGCCAAGTCCCGGCACGCCGCCTACGTCCTGGGCAGCGCGCTGGCCTGGGCCCTGGCGACGTTCGTCGTCATCGGCGTGCTGGCCTCGATCTTCCGCTGATCCTGCGCTGAGCCCGCGGCCGCAGCCGGCCGCGTCCCCGACGCTCGTGCCCGGACCGTCAGCCGGGCGCGAGCGTCGCGCTCGTCCTGGGCCGTGGCGTGCGAGATGCGCCGGCCGGACCGCCCCCCGATGATGACGGGACAGGCCCGTCGCCCGAGGAGCTCGCCATGTCACAGGCTGCAACGTTCGACGTCGTCGTGCTGGGTGCCGGGGCGGTGGGCGAGAACGCGGCCGACCGCGCATCCCGGACAGGCCTGAGCGTTGCCGTCGTGGAGCGCGAACGGGTCGGCGGCGAGTGCTCCTACTGGGCGTGCATGCCGTCCAAGGCGCTGCTGCGGCCCGGCACGGTCCTGGCCGCCGCGCGCGCGGTGCCGGGAGTGGCGATCACCGGTGGGCTGGACGTCCCGGCGGTGCTGGCGCGGCGCGACGAGATCGTGCACGACTGGGACGACGCGTCGCAGGTGTCCTGGCTGGAGGGCGCCGGGCTGACGCTGGTCCGGGGCGACGGGCGCCTGACCGGGCCGCGCACCGTCGCTGTCGACGACGGCGGGGACGGCGTCGTCCTCACCGCGCGGCACGCGGTGGTGCTGGCCACCGGCAGCACGCCGGTGCTGCCGAACCTGCCGGGCATCGACACCGTCACGCCGTGGACCAGTCGCGAGGTCACCTCGATGCACGAGGTGCCCGGGTCGGTGGTGCTGATCGGCGGCGGTGTGGTGGCCTGCGAGATGACCACCGCGTTGGCCGACCTGGGCTCAACCGTGACGATGCTGGTCCGGGGCGACCGCCTGCTCGCCGGGATGGAGCCGTTCGCCGGGGAGGCGGTGGCCCACTCGCTCGCCGACCTGGGTGTCGACGTCCGGTTGCGGACCAACGCGACGTCGGTCGCGGCCGACGAGCGACGCCCGGGCGGCGTGCGGCTCAGCTGCGACGACGGCCGACAGGTGGACGCGGACCGGCTCCTCGTCGCCACCGGGCGGCGCCCCGGGACGGCCGGCCTCGGGCTCGACTCTGTGGGGCTCACCCCTGGCGCGGCCGTGGCCGTCGACGAGACCGGGTTGGCGGTCGGCGTCGAGGGCGGCTGGCTGTACGCCACGGGCGACGTCACCGGCCGGACGAACACGACCCACCAGGGCAAGTACGACGCGCGAGCCACCGGCGACGCGATCGCCCACCGGTTCGGCAGCACCGTCGGCACGCCGCCGGCCGCCGGCGCGGCGGCCGGCGCCCACCATCCCCCTGCCCTCGGCCCCGAGGTGGTCGACGCCTCCCCGCGGTGGTCCCGGTTCCGGGCGGACGCGGACCGGGTCGCGACGACCCAGGTGGTGTTCACCCGACCCGAGGTCGCCGCGGTCGGCCTGACCGAGGCCAAGGCGCGGGCCGCGGGCCTCGACGTGCGGGTGGTGACGGTGTCGTTCGACAGCACCGCGGGGGCGGTCTTCTCCTCGGAGGAGCCCGGCTCGGCGTGCCTCGTCGTCGACGAGGCACGCGGCGTCCTCGTCGGGGCGACGTTCGTCGGGCCCGAGGTCGCGGAGATGCTGCACGCCGCGACCATCGCCGTCGTCGGGCAGGTTCCACTCACCCGGCTGTGGCACGCGGTACCCGCGTACCCCACCCGGAGCGAGGTCTGGCTGCGCCTGCTGGAGGCCTACGGCCTGTGACCTGGCCCGGCCGGCTCAGCCCGCGAGGCTGCCGTCCGAGGAGAAGACCAGGCCGAGCGTCACCTTGCCCTGCTGGATCGCGGCCTTGGTCAGCGGACCGCCGGCATCCAGCGAGACGAAGTTCTTGATGTCTAGGCCGTAGGTCTGGGCCAGCCCCGGCTCGCAGAACGGTCGGGTCGGGCACTCCGGCGGACCGCCGAGCACGATCCCGCCGCACGCCGCGGCCAGCTCGCTCAGCGTCGTCACCGCGTGGGCCTGGGCGAAGGCTGTCGTCACCGCGAACGCGTTCTGGTCCTGCGCAGCGGCCGGTGTCCCGAACGTCAGCCCGACCTTGCTGCCGAGCCCCTGCAGCGCGGTGACCGTCTTCTGCAGGTCGGAGCTGGCCAGGGCGGTTGCGTTGGCCCCGTTGATCTTCTTGTTGAGGAACTCCGTCAGCGTGCCCGCGTACTCCGGCACCACGGTGAGCTCGCCGCGCTCGAGCGCGGGCTCGTAGGTCTCCCGGTTGCCGATCGTCTGGGTGGACGCGTCGAACCCCGCGGCCCGCAGCACTGCGGCGTAGATCTCGGCCAGCGTCGCGCTCTCCGAGAAGTTCGCCGCGCCGACGATCACCTTCGCCCCGGCTCCCACCGGCTGCTGAGTGTCGAGCTTCTGGGCGGTGACGAACTGGGCGGCGGCCTGGCTCGACGTCTGCCGGTCGACGTCCACCGCCTTGTTCAGCGCGATGAGCTTCGAGGTGTCGAGCGTGGCCGACACCGCGTTCAGCACGTCGAGCAGGTGGGGCGACTTGCTGGCGGCGGCCGCGCTGACGGCGGGGATCACGTTGTCGACGGTCTGCAGGTGCTTGTCGTCCTGCAGCACGACGAGCTGGTTACCGGCGATCGGTGCGCACGTGGCGGGCGCGGCCCCACCGGACGAGGTCGGGGCGGCGGCGGTGGTCGCCGCTGCGCCCCCACCCGATGAACCAGGGGTGCCGCAGCCGGCGAGGACGAGGACGGAGGTGGCGATGGCGACAAGGACGGGCTGGCGGCGCACGGGGACTCCCTCGGGGTCGGTCTGAGCGTCAAACGCGTGTCCACCGTAACCGTGGGCCCCGACACTGGCTTCCCGAGAGCGCCCTCAGGCCCCCACGGCCCGCGCGCGGACCCGCATCGGGGCCGGCGTCAGCACCCGCTGACCGACGGCCAGCACCCCCTCGACGACCAGGCAGAGCACCGCGACGAGGAACCCGCCGGCCACCACCTGGCCGTACCGCTGCGTCGCGAAGCCGCTGACGATGATGGTCCCCAGGCCACCGCCGCCGACCAGCGCGGCGAGCGGCACCGTGGCCACCACCTGCACCGCTGCGGTCCGCAGGCCGGCTGCGATGAGGGGCAGCGCGAGCGGCACCTCGACCGTGGCCAGCACGCGTCCCGATGACATGCCCATCCCGCCGGCCGCGTCCCGGGCCGCCGGGTCGACCTCGCGCACCCCGGTGAACGCGTGCGACAGGATCGGTGGGACCGCGAACACCGCCGCCGCGAGCACGGTCGGCCGGTCGCCGAAGCCCAGCCCCGTGGTCGCGAAGATGAACAGCAGGGCCAGCGTCGGCAACGCGCGCGACGTGTTCGAGGCGACCACGGTCAGCGTGCCGCCGCGCGGCCGGTGCCCCAGCCACATCCCCAGCGGCAGGGCGACCACCGCGGCGAGCGCCACCGCCGCCACCGACATCCCGAGGTGCTCGACGGTCAGGGCGGGCACACCCTGCGGTCCCTGCCAGTTCAACGGGTCGTTGAGCCAGCGCAGGGCCTGTGCCAGCAGGCCGTCGCCGCTCATCGCCGGCCCCGTGCCCACGGCGTCGCCAGCCGCCCGGCCAGCCACAGCCCGACGTCAGCGACGAACGCCACGGCGAGGGTGAGCAGGGTCGCGGTGACGATCTCCGCCCGGTACAGGCTGGTGAAGCCGCGGTACATCAGCTGGCCGAGCCCGCCGTAGCCGACCACGACCCCGATGGTGACCAGGGCCACCGTGCTCACCGTCGCCAGCCGCAGGCCGATGACCACCGACGGCAGCGCGTTCGGCAGCTGGACTGTGAACAGGATGCGTGCCGGGCTCTGGCCCAGGCCGCGCGCTGCGTCGGTCACCGCCGGGTCTACGCCCCGCAGCCCGACCAGGACGTTGCGCACCAGCACCAGCAGCGCGTACGTGACCAGCCCGACCAGGACCGTCGTCCGGCGGTCGCGCAGAATCGGGTAGAGCACGGCGAACAGCGCGAGCGACGGGATGGTGTAGAGCACCCCGGACAGCCCGACGACCAGACCGGCCAGCCGTGGGCGACGAAAGGCGAGCAGCGCCAGAGGCAGCGCGATCGCCGCGGCGATGGCGACGGCCTCCACCGTGAGCACGACGTGCTCGCTCAGCGCCGTCGTGATGTCGGAGCGGTTCGCCTGGACGTAGGCCCAGGAGAACCACGGGTTCGGAGCGCCCACCAGGGCACGGTATCCGGGTCTGCCGACATGTGTCGGACTGCGCGGGTAGCGTCGACGTCCGTGAGCCCCGAGTCTGCTGTGACCGTCGCGAGCGCGGTGCCGGGCGTGACCGCGACGACGGCGATCGAGTTCCGCGGGGCGCGTGCGGAGTACGACAACGGCACGGTGGCCGTGGAGCACCTCGACCTGGCGGTGCGTGAGCACGAGCTGCTGGTGCTCGTCGGCCCGTCCGGGTGCGGCAAGTCGACCACGCTGCGGATGGTCAACCGGCTGGTCCCGCTGGCTGCCGGGCAGGTACTGGTGGGCGGTCAGGACGTCGCCGCCACCGACGCCGTGGCGCTGCGCCGGCGGATCGGGTACGTCATCCAGAACGTCGGGCTGTTCCCGCACCGGACGGTCGCGGCGAACGTCGGCACGGTGCCGGTGCTGCTCGGCTGGGGCCGGGACCGGGTGCGCGCCCGGACGGCCGAGATGCTCGAGCTCGTCGGCCTACCGCCGGCCACCTACGCGCGGCGCTACCCGCACCAGCTGTCCGGCGGCGAGCAGCAGCGGGTCGGGGTGGCGCGTGCCCTGGCGGCCGACCCACCGGTGCTGCTGATGGACGAGCCGTTCGGGGCGGTCGACCCGATCGGCCGGCGCCGGCTCCAGGAGGAGTTCTGGCGGATCCAGCGCGCGGTCGGCACCACGGTGATCTTCGTGACGCACGACGTCGACGAGGCGGTCCGGCTGGGCGACCGGATCGTCGTGATGAGCCGCGGCGGGCACCCCGAGCAGGTCGCCGACGCGGTGACGCTGCTCGCCCGACCGGCCGAGGGCATGGTGACGGACTTCGTCGGCGCCGGCCGCACGGCCCGGTTGCTGCCGATCACGGAGGTCGAGCTGGCCGACCTCGAGCCGGCGGTCGCCCGGTCCGGACCGGGCGGGACGGCCGACACGGGCGCGGACGGCGCGGTCGCGCTGCGGCTGGGCGACCGGCTCGACGCCGCGCTCGCCGCGCTGATGGACCGTGACGCCGTCGACGTCACCGACGGGCGGTCCGTCGTCGGCCGGCTGACGGCGGAGGGCGTCCTGCACGCGCTGCGCCGGGTGGTCGCGCAGGTGCCCGACGAGGACGAGGACGCCGCCGGCACCGTCGGCGCCTGACACACCGCGAGAGGAACGACGATGCAGGTCGCAGAGGTGCTCATCGACGCGTTCGACCGGATCCACGGCGCGGTCGGCAGGGTTCTCGACGGGCTGGACGACGAGGTGCTCGGCGCGCGGCTCGACCCGGACACGAACTCGATCGCGTGGCTGGTCTGGCACCTGACCCGGGTGCAGGACGACCACGTCGCCCTGGCGTTCGACGTCGAGCAGGTGTGGACCGCGGACGGGTGGGCGGACCGGTTCGCCCTGCCGCTGGAGATCGCCGACACCGGGTACGGCCACACGTCGGCCCAGGTCGGCGCCCTGTCGGCGGTCGGTGCCGATCTTCTCGCCGGCTACCACGAGGCGACCTGGGCGCAGACGGTGCGGCTCCTCGGCGCGGTGACCCCGGCCGACCTCGACCGCGTCGTCGACACCCGGTGGACCCCGCCGGTCACCCTCGGGGTGCGCCTGGTCAGCGTGGTCGCGGACGACCTGCAGCACGTCGGCCAGGCCGCGTTCGCCCGCGGGACGGTCCAGCGCCGGCACGGCTGAACGCCGCAGCTGGGCATGCCCGGGCCGGTCGACGGGTTGCACCGGACATGACCACCATCGGCTTCATCGGCTCCGGCCACATCGGCTCCCAGCTCGCCCGCCTGGCTGTCGCCCACGGCTACGACGTCGTTCTCAGCAACTCGCGCGGCCCGGAGAGCCTGGCCGACCTCGTCGCCGAGCTGGGCCCGCACGCGCGTGCCGCGACGCCGGTCGAGGCGGCGGTGGCCGCGGACCTCGCCGTCGTCACGATCCCGCTGCACGCGCTGGACACCGTCCCGGTGGAGGCCCTGGCCGGCAAGGTCGTCATCGACACGAACAACTACTACCCGCAGCGCGACGGACAGATCGCCGAGCTGGACGACGAGTCGACGACCGTCTCGGAGCTGCTCCAGCGCCACCTGCCGACGTCGAAGGTGGTCAAGGCGTTCAACCACATCCTCGCGGCCGAGCTCACCAGGGACGGCTCGCCCGCCGGGACGCCGGGTCGGCGGGCCCTGGTCGCGATCTCCGACCACGCCGACGCCCGCGCCACGGTCGCCGCCCTCCTCGACGAGTTCGGCTACGACGCCGTGGAGGTCTCGCCGTTGTCGGAGGGCTGGCGGATCCAGCGCGACACGCCCGCCTACGGCATCCGGCGCACCGCCGAGGAGCTGCGCGCCGACCTCGCCGCCGCCCGGCGCTACCGGGACATGTGATGCCGGCCCCGGTGCTGGTCGAGTCCTACCTGGCGGGCTTCCCGGACGAGGCGCAGGTGGTGCTGCGCGGGTTGCGCGCGGCGATCCTGCGGGGCGACCCCGATGCCGTGGAGGCGATCCGCTACCGGATGCCCGCGTTCCGTCTCGGCGGCCGCACCTGGCTGCACCTGGGCGGCTGGAAGCGGCATGCCGGCCTGTACCCGGTGCCGCAGTACGAGGGCCTCGAGGACCGGGTCGCCGGCTACCGGACCACGAGCTCGACCGTCGCCCTGCCGTACGCCGGCCCGGTGCCGTACGACCTCGTCGAACAGCTCTCGGCACGGATCGCGCAGCCGTAGAGGCCGTTCCGGCCCGACGCGCGGGACGGGTGCTCGTGGACCCGCCGGGCGCGACTCAGGCCGGTGTGGCGCGGAACAGGACGTTGCGTCCCACGATCCCGGGCCGCCAGGCGTCACGCTCCCAGTGCGACGGTGCGTAACCGAGCTCGGTGAGCTGGGCGATGATCACGTCGGCCGACGTCCCGAACCGCTCCAGGTGGCGGTCCTCGAGTTCGAGCAGCAGGTGCGGCTGGAACCGCCGCAGCGTCTGGACGCCCCCGGCGAGCAGGCGGCCCTCGGCCCCCTCGATGTCCGCCTTGATGAGGTCGAGCCTGGTCAGGCCCAGCCGTTCGACGAGGGCGTCCATCGTCTGCACGGGCACGTCGATCGACCGGTGCCGTCGGAACTCGGCGTTGGAGCCGAGCCCGCGGGTGCCGTCGGCCAGGAACGCCCGGCCGTGCACCGGCATCCCGCGCCGGCTCGGCTGGGACAGGTGCCCCTCGCCTGGCTCGTCGCCCAGCGCCAGGTGGTGGATCGTGACGTTCCGAGCGCCGGCCAGCCGCGTCGCGCGGTTCAGCATGCGGACCAGGCCGGGCTGCGGCTCGACGGCGTGCACGGCGCCGGTGGCGCCGACCAGCGCGGCCAGCGACCAGCTGTACAGCCCGTACTCGGCCCCGACGTCCAGGCACACCGCGCCCGGCCCGACGAGCTGGTCCAGACCGAGGACCTCGTCCTCCACGAAGGATGCGCGTCGCGCTGCACCGTGCAGCGCCCGAGCGAGAACACGGGACCTGCGGGTCAGCTGCTGGGGCACGCCCGGGACCCTAGCAGAGGCCCCTGACCCAGCCGCTCGGGCCCCGGTCCCGGCGGCGGCCTGACCGGCCGTCGCATCGGAGCGCCGGAACTGGTGCACAAACGTGTCATGTGCCCTGACCAGGCCCATCGCGACCGGCGCGCACAGAGGGCTCAGATGCCTCCGTGGTCTGCCGATGATGAAGTGAAGTATCGGCACTGGACGGAGGGGCCCGTGGACCGGCGCGGCCGATGGATGAGCGTGGGCGTCGCCTCGCTCGTCGGACCGCTGTGCGCCTTGTGCGCCCTGGGGGTGGGGGAGCGGTACGCCGCCGTCACCGCTGCCAACGCCGTCACTGTGGTCGTGCTGGGCGTACGGGTGCCACACCGCGGCGACCGGACCCGCGCGGCATGGTTGGTGATGCTCGCCGGCATCGGGGCGCTGCTGGTGCACAACGCGGCGAACCAGGTCGCGATCGCGGCCACCGGAACTCCCGCGACCGGCGTCACCTCCGCAGTGACGCTGGCATTGGGCTACGGCCTGCTCCTCGTGGGCGGCGTGCTGGCGACGGCGCCGTCCGTCCGTGACCCCGGTGGGGTGCTGGATGCGGCGATCGTCGGGCTCGCCGCGGCCACCGTGATGTGGGGAGCTGTGCTGTCGCCGGCTCACCAGCGGCTCGGCTCGAGCGGCGCACGGATCGTGTACGAGCTGTCCCTCGTGCTCGTCGTCACCGCGCTGACCGGGGTGGTGGCACGCACCGCCGTGGTCCGGCGCGAGATGCGCACCGCGGCCCTGTACTTGCTGGTGGCGATGGTCGCGGCCGACGCGTCCGACGTCACCCTCACGCTGACCGAGAACCCGGTGTCCGGGCTGTCGGCCTGGTGGGCCAGCGTGCCCTGCGTCGTGGCGCTCATTGCCTTCGCGGTGGCCCTGCTGCACCCGTCGGTGCGCGCCACGCCGCGTGTCGATCGGACGCCGGCGCGGATCACGCCGAGCGCGGCTGGCCTTCCTGGGTGGTGCGCTCGCCGTCGGTCCGGCCCTCGCCGCGACGCGGCAGCTGCTCGGGGGATCGGTAGACGTGACGCTGCTCAGCCTCGGCGCGATCTTCATGGTGCCGCTCGTCGCGATCCGGCTCGGCCTGCTGGCGCGGAACCAGGCGCAGGCCGAGCGAAGCGCTTGCAGAAGCTGGCGTCGCTGGACGACCTGACCGGCCTGCCCAACCGGAGGACGCTCACCGAGCGGCTCGACCGGTTGCTCGAGCGGGTCGCGGCGGGCGACTCGCCCGGGCGCGGCGGTCCTGTACATGGACCTCGACGAGTTCAAAGTCGGTCAACGACACCCATGGCCACCTGACCGGCGACCGGCTGCTGTGCACGGTCGGCTGACCGGCTGCGCGACCACGTGGGTCCCGACGACGTCGTCGCGCGGTTCGGCGGTGACGAGTTCGTCCTCGTCCTCGAGGGCGACCCCGACACGGTCGGGCTTGCCGCCGCCGTCGCCGTCGAGGACGCGCTGGCCGAACCTGTCACCATCGGCGCGGTCGTCACCTCCGGGCGGGCCAGCATCGGTATCGCGACGGTGTCGCCCGGGAGCCCGCCTGGATGCCGAGGCTCTGCTGCACCTCGCCGACGCGAAGATGTACCTGACGAAGCGCTCCCGGCAGCAGGCCGGCTCGTGGCCGCCCGACGTCACCCTGCCCTGGATCTGACCCGGCTCCGCCCCGGGGCCCCGGCGCGCTCCCGTCCCTAGCGAGGGACCGGTGTCGTCCTGCGGCTCGGGCCCCGGGTCGTCCTGAGCG
Source organism: uncultured Actinomycetota bacterium (assembly GCA_963769855.1). Lineage (GTDB taxonomy): Bacteria > Actinomycetota > Actinomycetes > Actinomycetales > Cellulomonadaceae > Cellulomonas. The sequence goes on along the minus strand of CAVYNN010000006.1, from coordinate 307,965 downwards.
GACTTCGCCGCGGCGAGCCTGGCCAGGATCTGCTGGATCGCCTCGTCCTGCGCCTGGAGGTGGGCCTGGATCTGCTTGGCCTCCTCGAGCACCGCGGACGCGTCGTTGTAGGTGGCCAGGGACCGGGCGTCCGAGGCTGCGGCCTGCACGTTCTGGCCGACGATGATGATCGGCAGCAGGACGAGCTGGAGGAACGTCTGGGCGATCCAGGCGACGATGATGATCGAGTTGCCGGACTTGAACGCCGACGGGGCGCTGACCAGGGCGAGCACCGTGAACAGGTAGGCGGTCCACATGGTGCCGACGATCAGGGTGATCCGCAGCCCGACCTTCGCGTTGAACCGCCCGATCGGGCCGGTCCCGTGGATGGTGGCAGCCGCAGCCGCCACCTTGGGTGGTCCTGTCTGCTTGCGCCGCTCCACGTGCGGGTGCTGCACATAGTGGAAGAGGTCGGACATGCCGGTCAGTATGGCAGCGCGGGTGCGCTGACCAGGGGTGTCACGGCCGGGCCCGAACCGCCGGCCACGAGCGGATCACCGCACTGAAGATGCGGCTGCTCGGCGACCGCGCCTCGCGCGGCACGGCCTGGCGGATCGCCCGGGAGCACGGCTGGCAGACCCTGCGCGACGCGGAGCACCTGGCGGTCACCCGGCTGCAGGCCGACGCGCTGGTCACCGTCGACCCGGAGCTGGCCCGGCGGGCCGAGGGCGTGGTACCCCTCGCCCCGCTGGAGGTCCTGCTGGACGACCGATAGCCGCCCCGTCACGCTCGCGCCAGTTTCACCGTACCGCGCCGAGGGGGGCTTGCCGCAAGGCCCGGGTCGGGCCGCAGAATCGGCGGCCGGACACGGAGGGGACGCGATGGTCGAGCGGCTGGTGCTGGGGTTGGACGAGGTCGACGAGACGCAGGTCGCGCTCGTCGGCGGCAAGGGCGCGCACCTGGGCGAGCTGTCCCGGATCGACGGCATCCGCGTGCCGGCCGGCTTCGCCGTGACGACGGACGCCTTCCGGCGGATCGCGGCGGTGCCCTCGATCGCCGCTCTGCTGGACCGGCTGCCGCAGCTGGATCCGGACGACCGGGAGGCGATCGGCGCCCTGGCCGCGCAGATCCGCCGGGCCTTCGCGGAGGTCGCCGTCCCGGACGACCTCGCGGCGGCGATCACCGGCGCCGTCGCCCGGCTCGGGGCGGACGCGGCCTACGCCGTGCGGTCCAGTGCGACCGCGGAGGACCTGCCGACAGCGTCCTTCGCCGGCCAGCAGGACACGTTCCTCAACGTCCGGGGCCCGGCAGCGGTGCTGCAGCAGGTCGCCCGGTGCTGGGGTTCGCTGTTCACCGAGCGGGCCGTGGCGTACCGCCGGCACCAGGGCATCGACCACCGGACGGTGCAGATGGCGGTGGTCGTGCAGCGGATGGTGGTCGCCCAGGCGGCCGGCGTCCTGTTCACGGCCGACCCGGTCACCTCTCACCGGAAGGTCTCCTCGGTCGAGGCCACCGTCGGCCTGGGCGAGGCCCTCGCCTCCGGCCAGGTGAACGGCGACGTCTTCCAGGTGCGTGACGGGCGGGTGGTCGCCCGCGCGGTGGCCACCAAGCGGACCGCGGTCCACCCTGCGCCGGCCGGCGGGACGCAGCAGCAGCCGCTCGATCCGCAGCTGTGGGACCAGCCGGCGCTGAGCGATGCCCAGGTGGTGCGGCTCGAGCAGCTCGGCCGGCGGATCGAGGCGCACCTCGGCCGTCCCCAGGACATCGAGTGGTGCCTGGCCGAGGACGAGCTGTACGTCGTCCAGGCCCGGCCGATCACCACGCTGTTCCCCGTCCCCGAGTCCGCCGACGGGGAGAACCACGTCTACGTCTCGGTCGGCCACCAGCAGATGATGACCGACGCCATGAAGCCGCTCGGGCTGTCGTTCTGGCAGATGACCACCCCCGCGCCGATGGCGGAGGCCGGCGGCCGCCTGTTCGTCGACGTCACCCGGCGGCTTGCCTCGCCGGCGAGCCGGGCCGGCCTCCTGGAGGCCCTCGGCCGGTCCGACCCGTTGACCGGTGACGCGCTGCGCACCGTCCTCGACCGCGACGGCTTCGTCCGGCCGCTGCCCGACGAGGGAACCCCCGCCCTCTTGTCCGGCGCTGCGCCGGCTCCGATCGAGACCGACCCGGCCATCGTCACCGAGCTGATCGCCAGCACGCGGGCCTCGGTCGCCGCCGCCGAGGACGAGATCCGGACGAGGACCGGAACGGCGCTTGCTGGACTTCATCGAGGCGGACCTGCAGGAGCTGCGGCGAATCCTGTTCGATCCGCGCAGCCATCAGGTGTTCATGTCGGCGATGGAGGCGGCCTGGTGGCTGGACGACCACCTGCAGGACTGGCTGGGTGAGAAGAACGCGTCCGACGTCCTGACCCGGTCCGTGCCGCACAACGTCACGTCGGAGATGGGGCTGGCGCTGCTGGACGTCGCCGACGCGATCCGCCCGCACCCGGACGTGCTGGCGTATCTGCAGCACGCGCCCGACGACGATTCCTGGACGAGCTGCCCGGGCTGCCGGGCGGCCGGCAGGCGCGGGACGCCATCGTGGCGTGGCTCGACCGGTACGGGATGCGCGCCGTCGGGGAGATCGACATCACGCGGCCCCGGTGGAGCGAGCGTCCGTCGACGCTCGTGCCGGTCATCCTCGGCAACGTCAGGAGCTTCGCACCGGGCGCTGCCGCACGGCGCTTCGAGCAGGGCCTTCAGCAGGCGCAGGCTGCGGAGCGGGACATCCTGGAGCGCCTGCAGGCCCTGCCCGACGGTTCGCGCAAGGCCGCTGCGGCCCAGCAGATGATCGACCGGGTGCGGACCTTCATCGGGTACCGGGAGTACCCGAAGTACGGCATGGTCAGCCGCTACTTCGTCTACAAGCGGGCCCTGCTCGACGAGGCCGAGCGTCTGGTCCAGGCCCACGTCCTGCGCGAGCCGGAGGACATCTTCTGGCTGAGGTTCGCCGAGCTGCGCGACGTCGTGCGCTCGCAGCAGGCGGATCCCCAGCTGATCGAGCGACGCAGGGAGGCGTTCCGGTCGTACCAGGGCCTCAGGCCGCCGCGGGTGCTGACCTCCGACGGCGAGGCCGTCACCGGGGCGTACCGACGCGACGACGTGCCGCCCGGCGCGCTCGTCGGACTGCCGGTCTCCGCCGGGGTGGTGGAGGGCCGGGCCCGCGTCGTCCTCGACATGGCGCGGGCCGACCTCGAACCGGGCGACATCCTCGTCACCACCTCCACCGACCCCAGCTGGACGCCGCTGTTCGTGGTGATCGCGGGCCTGGTCACCGAGGTGGGCGGGCAGATGACCCATGGCGCGGTGATCGCCCGGGAGTACGGCCTGCCGGCCGTGGTCGGCGTGGTCGACGCCACCCGGCTCATCCCCGACGGGCAGCCGATCCGGGTGCACGGAACCGACGGGTACGTCGAGCTGCTGTCCTGACGGAGACCGAGTCCTAGCATGCGGAGCATGGGTTCCTCCGAGGCGGTCAGGCGAGTTGCCGTCGCCGGCGCCACCGGGCGCATCGGATCGCTCACGGTCGCCGCGCTGCGCGCCCGCGGTCACGAAGCCGTCGAGCTCAGTCGGGCCGGTGGCATCGACCTGCTCTCCGGCACCGGACTGGACGGCGTCCTCGCCGGTGTCGACGCGGTCATCGACACCACCAACTCCCCGGCCCGCGAGACCGAGGCGGCGGTGGAGTTCTTCACCACGGTCACCGCGAACCTCCTCGCCGCCGAGTCCCGCGTCGGCATCGGGCACCACGTCGCGTTGTCCATCGTCGGGCTCGACCAGCCCACCACGAACCCGCACTACGTCGGCAAGCGGGCCCAGGAAGCCGCCGTCATGGCGGGGTCGGTCCCCTGGACGATCGTCCGGGCGACGCAGTTCCACGACTTCGCCGCCATGGTCGTCGGCTGGACCCGAGCGCGACGGGGTCGCCACGATCGCGCCGTTGCTCATCCAGCCCATCGCCCCGGATGACGTCGCCACCGCGCTGGTCGACACCGCACTCGGCGCCCCACAGCGGCGGCGCATCGACATCGCCGGACCGGAGACCCAGGACCTCGTCGACATGGCCCGCCGCACGCTCGCCGCCCGGCGGGAGACGGTGCGCCTGGTGCCCACCTGGGACGGACCGTTCGACAGCAGCATGGCCGGCACGGTGCTCCTCCCGGGCCCCGACGCCCGCATCATGGCGACCACCTTCGACGAGTGGCTGGCCGACCAAGCGCGCTGATGAGCCCTGGACCGCGTCGCCGCCCGCAACGGGACAGTCGGTCCGGCGCGAAGCCACCGACGGGATGCGCACGCGGTCGCCCGAGCGCACGATCGTCGTGAGACGGCACCGCCACCGCGGCCATCGCGCTCGATGGCAACGCGCCGCCAGGTTCCCCGACGTGTGACGCGACGACGGAGAGGTGACAGAGATGAGCTCACAGACGACGGAACCGCGGACGACTCCGCAACCACTGGTCGAGACCTGGTCATGGGCGCGGACGCTGTTCGCCTCACGCAACCCGATCTCGGGGACGTTCTGGCTGATCGTGCGTGTCCTTCTGGGTTGGCAGTGGCTCGACGCCAGCCTCGGCAAGTTCGGCAGCTACGGCCCCTGGCGCAGCGGGGCGGCCGTGCAGGGGTTCGCCAAGGGCGCCCTCGCCGGCATGACGGGCGCACATCCCAGCGTCATCGGCGGGACGTTCGGCTGGAACAAGGCGTGGCTGCAGTACGTGGCTGACACCGGGTACCGCTGGATCGGGCCGGTCATCCCGTTCGTCGAGTTCACGATCGGCACGCTCCTGGTGCTCGGGCTGTTCACCGGGATCGCGGCGGCGGCCGGGCTGATGATGAACGTCAGCTTCCTGTTCGGCGGCAGCGCCGGGGTCAACCCGGCGTTCGCCCTCACCGCCGGCGCCCTCATCGCCGCCTGGCGGGTTGCGGGCTACTACGGGCTGGACAACTGGGTCCTGCCCCTGGTCGGCGTGCCGTGGAGCCGCAGCACGCGCGAGCACCGGGCCTGAGCCACACCGTGGTGACCACGGGTGCCGCATCACTTCTCATGCTCGAGCACATCGGCAGGGTCAGCGGTCAGCGCCACGACGTGCTCCTCGAGGTCGGTCACGGCCGCTCACTCGAGGCGCCTGCGTGCGAGGACGCGGGGCTCGCGACCGCCGAGCAACCATCCGACCGCCCACGCGATGACGGGCAGGCCCACCACGAGGGCGAGCAGGGCGGTCAGTGGTGCGGGGTTCAGGACCGCGAGGTCGTGCCTGTGCCACACGACCAGGGTGAGGTAGGCGCCGGCCGTGCCGGTGAGCCCGCCGATGAGCCCGAGGGAGCCTGCGGTGGCCGCAGTGATGGTGCGTCGCACACGGCTGCTCGCCCCTGTCGCTGCGAGGGTGCTCAGGTCCGGAGCCGTCTCGCTGCGGATGAGCCCCACGGTCATCGCGAGCACGGCCAGGGCAAGTGCGATCCCGCCGGAGGTTACGGCCAGGCGCAGGGGTACCAGATCGGCCGTGGTGGGCCGCGTCTCGATGCTGAGGCCCGCCTGCGCGGCGAGCGTGCGTGCCTGCGCCTTCTGGCCGGCGGTCACGGCGCCGTCGAAGTCGAGGAGCCACGCCGTCGGGACAGCGACCAGACCCAGCGCGTCCATCGCCTTCGTCGTGAGCAGCGTGGTGGGATCCGAGGTCAACGTGGGCAGGTCGACGTGCTCCACGTCGGCACCCAGCTGTCGGCCTTGATCGGGATCAGCTGATACCCGTCCAGGGTCGCGCGCGAGGTGACCATGTCGGTGTTCCCTGCGATGGAGCCCGCCGGGATGCCGTAGCGGCTGAGCACCTCCGGGGTCGCCACGTACACGGGAACGGACTCGGTTCCGTAGAAGGACGTTCCCGGGTGGCCGTCCACGTTGGTGGGATGGGCGATACCGAGCTCAACCGGGTCGTGGGTTGCCGTCCCCGCGCTGGCGGTGTCGCCGACGTGCGTGCCGCCGTTGCCCTGCGGGTCCACGGGAGCGTCGAGCGCGAGCGTCGATCTGGCGTCCAGCGTGCTCGCGATGCCGTCGACCGCGCCCTGGGCCGCGGCCTGGGCCTCTGGACTCAGCGCGGGGATGGGGCCGAGCGCGCCGTCTCTGCCGAGCCAGAGGACTATCTGGTTGTCGGGGAGCGCGCCGCCACCGGCCGAGGCGTTGGCCGCTACCTGCGCGGCGCCGGCGCTCACGGAGATGGCGGCCGCGATGGCGTCGGCGAGGCTCACGGCCGCAACAGCGCCGCCCGACCTCGCGCGGTACCGGGCGAGGTCGCGGACGGCGAGGCGGATGGCGACCGGGGCCACCGCGCCGACGGCCGCCAGCGCGATCGTCCCGACGGGCGCGACGAGAAGCATGCCCACGGCGGTCACGGCGACGCCGAGGGCCGCGAGTGCGGGCTTGTCACCGGGTGTGAAGGCGATGATCGCGAGTCCACCCACCATGACCAGGGCACCGGGCACCGCGAGCAGGTGCGGGTGCGCGCGGTGCTGCTGGTCTGGTCGCGAGGGCGGACACGATGGGCGTGCGTGCCGCGGCGCGTGCCCGCCACCACGAGCCGAGCACGGAGGTGAGGACAGCGAGCGTCATCGCGCCGAGGTTCGCGCACCACGACTGGTTCAGGCGGTCGATGCGGTGGTTCAGCCACCGTTCGAAGCCGGGTACCGCGAGGAACCACGCCAGGGCGCCGACCGCCGCGCCCGCCAGGGCACCGGCGATGCCCACGAGCGCCCCGTTCGCGAGCAGCGCAAGGCGGATGTTCCGGGCGTCGCGCCCAAGGCGCCGAGCAGTCCGACCCCGCGCAGGCGGCGCTGTGCGATCACGGAGAATCCCGCCACGGCGACCAGCCCGACGAAGATCGATCCCACCGCGGCGAGGACGAGCACCAGCAGCGCGGCCTGCGCATTCTGTGCCGTCTGACGCATCGACAGCTGGGCGCCGTCGATGCCGAGGCCCTGAACGGAGCCACCCGACGTCGTCGGCGCCAGCACGCTCACGTTCGCCGGTGCGACCTCGCTGCCGGGTGCCACCAGCGCGAAGTCCTGAGAAGGTCGAGCGGGTTCTCGACGATGCCCACGACCTGCCGGAGCCGCCCATCCACTGTCCACGCCCCGCCGAGCGTGAGACCGAAGGTCGTCCTGACCCCGGCGGTGACGGCGATCTCGTCCGGGGCGGTGGGGAATCGGCCGGCATCCAGCCGGAGCGTCGGGGCGGCGAAGGCATCCGTTGGGCTCTGGTCGCGCACGTCGACCGGCGTCACGCTCCCTGGGACAGGGATGCTCTGGTGAGAGATCACCTCCACCGTGCCGAATCGCTGCGTGAGCCTGGCGATGTCCTGGTCCAGGCTCGGGTCCGTCCCGGGATGGTGATCAGGTAGTCGGCGGTCCCGAACCGGGCGTCGGACGACGCACTCGCGTTCGCGGCGAGGCCCAGTCCGACGACCGTCGCAGCGAGGGCGACCACGAGGCCGGTCAGCACGACCGCCTGCTGACGCCACTCGCGGTGAAACATCCGGCACGCTCACCAGGTGACGGCGCGCCTGGCAGGAAGCCCGCCGGCCGAGTCCGCTCGCGCGCGACCGTCTTCGTGCGTCCCCGTCACGGCCGATCGTCCCCGGAGAGGAGGGAGTCGACTCCGGGTGGAGGAACCTCTGGTCGACGAAGCGACCGTCGCGGAGGAAGACGACGCGATGGGCCCAGGAGGCGAGCTGGGCGTCGTGGGTCACGACGACTCCAGCGACGCCGTCCTGGCACGCGGCGCGAAGCAGGCGCATCACGCCCTCGCCGTTCACCGAGTCGAGCGCCCCGGTCGGCTCATCGGCGAGCATCAGGTCGCGCTGCCCGACGACAGCGCGGGCAACCGCTACCCGCTGCCGCTCACCGCCGGAGAGCTGGTCGGGGAAGCGGTCGGCGTTGACCGCCATCCCCACGCGCTCCAGTGCCTCCATCGCCGCCCGTCGTGCCTCCTTGAGGCCGATGCCGTCGAGCTCGAGCGGCAGAGCGACGTTCTCCGCCGCGGTGAGCCCCGCCAGGAGGTTGACGTCCTGGAACACGTAGCCGTGGACCGCCGGCGCAGGCGGGCGCGCTCGTTCCTCGACAGGGTCGAGACGTCGCGGCCATTGATCGTCACCGTGCCGCTCGACGCGTCCTCCAGGGTCCCGGCGATCGTCAGGAGCGTGCTCTTGCCGGAGCCGCTCGCACCCATGACCGCGACGGCTCGCCGGGCGAGACCGTCAGGTCCACGTCCTGCAGGCGTGCACCTCGCTGGCGTCGACTCCGTAGGTCTTGGTGACGCCCTTGAGCTCGATGCCGCCCATCACGAGACCGCCTCGATGCTGCGCCGTGGGACGACCGACGAGGGGGTGGGTGCCTCGTCGCTGCGCCGGGTCGCCATGGCACGGACCCGCATGTCGACCGAGTCGAGCCACCGGATGCGGCCGTCGAGCCGCAAGAGCTCCGCATCGACCACGAGAGCGATCCTCATGTCGTCGACCGCTTCCTCCTTGAGTCGGGTGCAGGTCTGCATCAGCTCGACGAGCCCGCGACGATGGGCCTGGATCGTGGCCGTGAGGTCGATGCCGGGGACTCCGACAGCGACGAGCACCTCGATGACGAGCTCGTCACGGGGCGGGATCACGGCAGGAGGGGTACGCAGCCACGCATCCACCTCCCGGCGACCTTCGTCGGTGATCCGGTAGTCCTTCTGCTGACCGCCCTCGTCGCCCGCGTTGGACTCGATCAGTCCGTCGCGCTCGAGCCGCTGCAGCGTCGCGTAGACCTGGCCGACGTTCAGTGGCCAGACATCGCCGGTGCGCTGTTCGAACTCTTCGCGGAGCCGAAGGCCGATCTTCGGCCCCTCGCTCAGCAGCGCGAGGAGCGCGTGGCGGACGCTCACGATCGATCCCTCGAATTGACCATACCCAGTACTCTACGCAGTATCTTCTCGCGATGGTCGCGTGCACCGTCGCGACAACCGCGCCTACTCGCGGTGCAGGGAGAGCGCCAGGCTGGGGATCGCGAAGGACAGCAGGAAGACCGGCAGGATGCTCTTGCCGGTGCACCGGTAGGCGGCCAGCCCCCCGTCGGACACCTCGAAGGTGACCGTGCGGCTGGACTTCCGGCCGTCGCGCACCTGGAGGGAGTGCGGTCCGGGTTCCACCGATCTCTCGAACGTCTGGTTCATCTCGACCGAGCCGACCTGCTCTCCGTCGAGCACCACGGCGTAGGTGCCACGGCGCACCTCGGCCCCGATCGTCTTGTGCGTCACAGTCAGCGTTGCGGTCATCGTGCTCTCCTCGTGTCGTGGGATGACGGGAACCGGGTGCGCGTCAGGCGCGGCGGCCGGTGACGAGCCGTTCTGGGTCGAACATCGCTGCCACGACACGCCAGGCCAGCAGGTCGAACACCAGCAGTCCGGCGGCCAGTGCGACGGCCAGCCCGGTGGACGCGGTGATCACGTTCAGCGAGACCAGCGCCAGGACGACCAGCGGCGGCAGGCTGGCCAGCGTGCCCAGCTGCTGGGCGACACGCACGTCACCGGCCCGCGTGGAGACGGCGATGCCCACCCAGATCGCCCAGCCGGCGAGCAGCGGGGTGAAGAGCAGCTGGATCAGCACGTGCGTCCCCGAGAAGATCGCGGAGGCGATCGTGGGGTGCGCGAAGGCTGCCGCGGCCGCCAGGAACAGTCCGAAGACGGCGTACGAGGCGACGACCGCGGGGATGAAGGCGGCCAGCCCCTTGCCGATCAGGAGCTCCTCGCGGCGGATCGGCGTGCTGAGGACGGGCTCCAGCGTGCCCTGCTCGCGCTCGCCGACGACCGAGTAGGACGCCAGCACGGCCGGCACGGTGACGGGGATGACGAGCAGGTAGATCATCGACAGCCCGATCCGGGCGCTGAGATGCACGTCGTTGGCCGCCGCGTTGGCGGCGAACAGCTGGATCAGCGGCGCGATGATGAAGATGACCGGGACCAGCGTCATCGTGGTGAGGATGAAGCGGTTGCGCCGGTAGTCCCGCAGCTCCTTGAGGAGGACCGCGCCGACCCGTCTCCAGCTGAAGCTCATCGGCTCGTCGCCTCCACGTCCTCGTCGATCAGCTCGAGGTAGACGTCCTCCAGCGAGTGGTGCGACTCGGTGACCGACAGGATGTCGGCGTCGGCTGCGACCAGGGCGCGGGCGAGTGCCGGCACCGCCACGTCCGGGTCGGCGACGGTCAGCGTGTAGCCGGCCGGCGTCTGCTCCCACGCCTCCACCGCACCGACGCCACCGAAGACGGTCGCGGCGTCCGCCAGCGGCTCTCTCAGCCGCACCTCCACCGAGCGCTTGAACAGCTGCCGGCGCAGCTCGTCCGGCCTGCCGATCAACCGCAGGGTCGTGTTGAGGATCGCCACCCGGTCGCAGAGCCGTTCGGCCTCCTCCAGGCGGTGCGTGGTGAGGAAGGTCGTCACACCCCGCTCGCGCAGGGCAGTGATGAGCCCGTAGACCTCGATCGTCGCCACGGGGTCGAGGCCCGAGGTCGGCTCGTCCAGGAACAGCACCGCCGGATCGGTGAGCAGCGCCCGGGCCAGCGCGACCCGCTGCCGCAGCCCCTTCGACAGCGACCCGCACAGGTCGCGCGCGCGGTCGGCGAGGTTGACCGCGCGCAGGGCCCGGTCGATCCGGCCGGGGGTGTCGTCGAGCTCGTAGAGCCCGGCGAAGAACTCCAGGTTCTCCAGCACAGTCAGGCGCAGGTAGAGGCCCGGCGACTCCGACATCAGCGAGATCCGCGAGCGGATCGCAGACCCGTTCTCCCGGCTCAGCGGGAGCCCGGCGACGACCGCCGAACCCGAGGTCGGCGAGAGCAGCGTCCCGAGCGTGCGGACCATCGTGGTCTTGCCCGCACCGTTCGGGCCGAGGAAGCCGAACACCTCGCCGTAGCCGACGTCGAATGAGACGTCGTCCAGGGCGACCCGATCGCCGAACCGCTTGGTCAGGTGCTCGACGACGAGTGCGGACCCATCCGTCGAGGCGCCGTGCCGGGCGGTCACGCCGGTCACCGTTGCCGCGTTCATGTCAGCGACCGTAGTAGCACAATAGTTCTAGTGCAAGTAGAGTAATCCTATGCTCGTCCTCATCGACCCGACGGCGACGGCTCCGGTGTTCGCGCAGATCGCGGGATCGATCACCACCCAGATCGCGACGGGGACGATCGCCACCGGTGCGCGGCTTCCTGCGGCGCGGGAGCTGGCCGACTCCCTCGGCGTCAACGTCCACACCGTGCTGCGCGCCTACCAGGAGCTGCGCGACGAGGGCCAGGTCGAGCTGCGGAGGGGACGCGGCGCGGTCGTCGTCGGGGCGCCGACCGCCGACCGGGTGCGCGAGGCGGTCGCCAAGGCCACCGCCGAGGCGAAGGCCGCCGGGATCCCGATCGGCACCTTGCTCGTCCTGGTTCGGAAGGAGTACGAGTCATGACCCGTCGCACGGTCGACCACCAGACCGCGCGTCGGGCCGCGCTCATCGCGGCGATCTGGGTGCCGCTGGCGATCGTGGTCGGCGCGCTCGCCGTCGTGATCGCCGTGGGCGCCGGCTCGGGCCGGGACCTGATCGTCAGCTGGGGCGCCGGCGGGCACCGCACCGGGCCCTGGTGGACGTACGCGGTGATCGTCGCGGCGACCGGGTTCCCGGTCATCGGGTTCATCGGCTTCTTCATCGCCCGTGCGACCCGGATGGCCGGGGCGAACACCTGGATGCCGGCCATCGCGATGGGGCTCACCGTCTTCCACGCCCTCGGCATGGGCGTCGGATCGGTGCTGCTCAACGCCTCGCCGCTGGCACCGGCCCTGCCGCTCGCCGGCGGCCTCGTGCTGGCGGTCGTCGCCGCGCTGCTCACCTGGAGGCTGCTCCCGCGGGAGGCCGCGGCCCCGACCGGCATCGAGCCGGCCGTCTCGCTCCCGGTCCGGCCCGGAGAGGTCGCGGGATGGACCGGAACCGTCGAGCTACCGGCCTGGTTCGTCGCCGTCGTCACCACGGTCGCCGCCGTGCTGATCGTGCTCGGCGTGCTCCGGCTCCTGATCGCCGGCCCGCACGGCTGGCCGATCTTCCTCGCGCCGACGGTCCTGCTCACGGTGATCGTGGCCACCGCGCAGTTCGTCGTCACCGCCGGACCGCGCGGGTTCGTCGTGCGCTCGGCGCTCGGCTGGCCGCGGCTCACCGTCCCCGCCGCGGACCTCGCTACGGCGGGTGTGGTGGCCGTCGACCCGATGGCCGACTTCGGCGGCTGGGGCATCCGGTGGGTGATCGGCCCGAGCCGCAAGGGGCGGTGGGGGGTCGTGACGCGGCGCGGCCCCGGCCTCGAGGTGGTCCGCCGCGACGGGCGCTCGATCGTCGTCACCGTCGACGACGCCGGGACGGCGGCCGCCGTCCTCGAGACGTACGCGAGGCGGGCGGTGTGACGCACCGTCGGGGGTAGCCGCGACCAGCGGCCGGCGGACGCTACGGCGCCTGGCGGGTGCAGATGAGGTGAGCCACCAGGGAGGTCCAGCCCGTCTGGTGGGAGGCGCCGAGCCCTTCGCCCGTGTCGCCGTGGAAGTACTCGCTGAACGTCGGGTGCGCGTTCCACAACGGGTCGTCGGGGTGGTCGTGCGGCTGGCTGGGTCGGCGACCGCCGGGACCTGCCCGGAAGAGCCCGACGATCCGGTCCGACAGGTCGTCGGCGGCCTGCGACAGGCTCAGCCGGCGGCCTGATCCCGTCGGCACCTCGACCTGAAGCTCGTCGCCGGCCCCCCGCGAGTAGGTCCGCATCGCCTCCACCAGGAGCACGTTGATCGGCAGCCAGACCGGCCCGCGCCAGTTGGAGTTGCCCCCGAAGAGGCCGGAGTCGGACTCCCCCGGTGCGTACCGGATCGAGAGCGCGTGCTCGCCCACCTGCACCGTGGTCGAGTCGCGGTAGGCCGCGGACAGCGACCGGATCCCGTACGGGGACAGGAGCTCGCCGGTGTCCAGCGCGCGCTGCAGGACGCGCACGTACCGCGTCGGCGGCACGAGCGCGAGACCGCCCCGGTGACCCTGTTCGGGATGGACGATGACCCTGCGCTGGAGCAGGTCCTGACGGTGCTCCTCGAGCCAGTCCCGGCGCTGGGCGTACGAGTCGAGCTGGTCGACCCAGTCCGGGGTCACGGCGACCGCGAGCAGCGGGACCAGTCCCACGTACGAACGGACGCGGATCGGCTCGGCCCCTCCCTGGTCGTCGACCAGGAGGTCGTAGTAGAAGCCGTCGGCCTCGTCCCAGAGGCTGACCCCTGCCGAGCCGAACGCCTCGCTGGCCTCGGCGATCGCGAGGAACCGTTCCAGGAAGGTGGTCGGCAGCTCGCTCCAGCCGGGGTCGTGCCGGGCGAGCTCCTGGGCGATGCGGAGCATGGCGAGGAACGCTGACGCCACCCAGCTGGTGGCGTCGGACTGCTCCAGGTGGTGGCCGGCGGGCACGTCGCGGGACCGGTCGAACACCGAGATGTTGTCCATCCCCAGGAACCCGCCGCCGAAGAGGTCGGTGCCGTTCTCGTCCTTGACGTTGGTCCACCAGCCCATGTTGAGCAGCAGCTTGCTGGCCATGCGGGCCAGGAACGCCTGGTCCCGCGACCCGTCGATGACGTACACCAACCAGGTGGCCCACGCGTGCACCGGCGGGTTCACGTCCGAGAACGACCACTCGTACGCGGGGAGCTGACCGGAGGGGTGCTGGGCCCACTCCCGGCAGAGCAGCAGCAGCTGCGCCTTGGCCAGGGCGGGATCGACATGAGCCAGGGTGACGGCGTGGAAGGCGAGGTCCCAGGCGGCGAACCAGGGGTACTCCCACTCGTCGGGCATGGAGATCACGTCGGCGAGCTCGAGGTGCAGCCAGTCGGTGTTGCGGCCGGCCGGTTCCGGTGCGCGACGCTGGGGCGGGGCCGGCGGCTGGCTCGGGTCGCCCTCCAGCCACTCCGCGACCGAGTACCGGTAGACCTGCTTGCCCCAGAGGAGCCCGGCGAACGCCCGCCGTGCGGTGAACGCGTCCTCCTGGGTCGCGGAGGCGGGGATGACGCCCGCGTAGAAGGTGTCCGCCTCGGACCTGCGCGTCTCCAGCACCGCCGCGTAGTCACCGAACGGCGGGTCGTCGTGCGCCGCGGACCGCAGGCGCAGCGTCACCGTCACCGACTCCCCCGGTCCGACGACGTCGAAGCGGTAGTCGAGAGCGACCTTCGTGCCCTGGCCTTCGGGGTTCGTCATGGACGCGTCGTCGTGCACGATCGCGCGGTCGATCCCGTTGGTCGGGTAGCGGGATGCGTCGTGGTCCGCCCCGAACAGTCCCACCGCGTCGGTCTCGTTGTCGCAGAACAGCACCTGCGGGTCACCGGCCGCGTCCAGGCGGTAGTCGCCGAGGAAGTCGTGGTGGGCATCGATGCGAACCCCGGCGGGGTCGTCGGAGTGTCCGAGCGTGAGCGTGGGGCGCCGCTCGTCGCGGCCCCAGGCCCAGGTGTTGCGGAACCAGAGCTGCGGGACGAGGTGCAGCGGCGCGGGGTCGGGGCCGCAGTTCCGCGCCGTGACGCTCAGCAGGATGTCGTCGGGGGAGGCCTTCGCGTGGGTGATCGTGACGTCGAAGAACCGGTTCTCGGCGAGGACTCCGGTGTCCGCCAGCTCGTACTCCCGGTCGCCGCGGCCGCGCCGGGCGTTCTCGGCGACCAGCTGCTGGTAGGGGAAGGCGGCCTGCGGATAGCGGTAGAGAAGCTGGCCCCACGAGTGGGTGGGGGTGGCGTCGAGGGGCCACCAGTACTCCTTGACGTCCTCGCCGTGGTTGCCCTGCCCGTTGGTCAGCCCGAACCAGCGCTCCTTGAGCCGGTCGTCCTGCTCGTTCCACAGCGCGACCGACAGGTGCAGGAACCCGTGCGCGTCGCACAGGCCGGCGATGCCGTCCTCACCCCACCGGTACGCGCGGGAGTGGGCCTGGTCGAACGGCAGGTAGGCCCACGCATCGCCGTCGGAGGAGTAGTCCTCCCTGACCGTGCCCCACTGACGTCCCGACTGGTAGGGGCCCCACAGCCGCCACGGCGCGTCCGCGGGAAGGTCGGCAACCCGGGCACCCTCGGCCCCGCGGTCGCCGCTGGCGGCCGACCTGCGATGATTTTCGCTCAGTGGCGATGGCCTGCTCCCCTGCTCGGCGAGACGATGCGTCTCAGCGTAGGCGGCTTCGCTGGCGGGCTGCCGGAGTGAGGTCGCCGCTGCGCGAGGTCGACGTCCGTGAACACCGGAAGGCAGACGAAGGGAACCGGACATGGCATCAACAGGCTTGGCAGGCAAGACGGTCATCGTCACGGGAGGCGCCACCGGCATCGGTGCCGCGATCGCGACCAGCGCAGCCCGAGCAGGGGCCAAGGTGATCGTCGACTACGTCGTCTCACCCGAGGAGGCGCTGGCGTTCGCCGCGAAGCTCGCCGGTCAGGGCGCTGCGGGGTCCGTCGAGGCGTTCGAGGCCGACGTGAGCGACGTCGGCCAGGTCCAGGCGCTGGTCGCCGAGGCGGTGCGCCGGTACGGCCGTCTCGACGTCCTGGTCAACAACGCCGGGATCGAGACCCGCCACTCGCTGATCGAGACCACCGAGGCCGACTACGACCGTGTGCTCGGCATCGACCTGAAGGGGGCGTTCTTCGCGGCACAGGCCGCGGCACGCCAGTTCATCGCCCAGGGCGGTGGGGGCGTCATCGTCAACGTGTCGTCGGTGCACGAGGACTGGCCGATGCCCGGCAACGCGGCGTACTGCGTGGCCAAGGGCGGGATGCGGATGCTCACCCGCAACAGTGCGGTCGAGCTCGGCGCGCACGGGATCCGCGTGGTCGGGGTGGCCCCGGGTGCCGTCGACACCCCGATCAACGCCCGGACGTCTGCCGACCCGGCGGCGATGGCGCGGCTGGATGCGGCCATCCCGCTGGGGAAGATGGCCGAGCCCGAGCAGATCGGCGACGTGGTCACCTTCCTCGCCAGCGACGCGGCGTCGTACGTGACGGGCACGACGGTCGTCGTCGACGGTGGCCTGATGCAGTCGTCGCCCGGTCTGTGACGACCGTCGCCGGCACCGGGTTCCGCAGTCCGCTGCGCCGATGGCACGACCTCGAGCGCAGGGCTGACCGCAGCGCCTGGTCGCTGTACGCGGCCGAGCTCCTCGGCACAGCCCTGCTGCTGGTGGGCGGCCTGTCGGCCGTGATCTTCGTCGTCTCGCCCGCATCACCCGTCGCGGCCCTTGGGCTCCCGGGATGGCTGGCGCGCGGCATCGCCGGCGCCCTGTTCGGACTGACCGGCACGCTGGTCACCCTGTCGGCCCTGGGACGGCACTCCGGCGCTCACCTGAACCCGGCGATGACCCTCGCCTTCCGGATCGAGGGCAAGATCAGCGCGTCGCACGCTGTGTGGTACGTCAGCAGCCAGCTCCTGGGAGCGGTGGCCGGCGCCGGCGTGGTGCTGGTCTGGGGTCCGTGGGGTGAGCCCCTCCGGTACGGGGCCACGACGCCGGCGCCGAGCATCAGCCCGTGGCTCGCGGTCGCGCTCGAGGCGCTGTGCACGGTGGTGCTGGTGGGCACCGTGTTCGTCTTCCTCGGCCACCCTCGACTGCGGCGGTTCACCCCGTGGACGATGAGCCCGATGTACGCCGTCATGGTGTCGCTCGAAGCACCCTGGACCGGCACCAGCACCAACCCGGCCCGCTCGCTGGGCCCTGCGGTCGTCACGGGCACGTGGCACGGATTCTGGATCTACCTGCTCGGACCGGCGCTGGGTGCAGCGGCGGGGGTGGGGCTGGCGCGGGTGCTCGGCCACGGGCAACGACGCGTGGACCAGGCTCGGGTCGCGCCGCACCCGAGCGCACCTGGCACGGGATCCGCACCGCTGACGCGCGCCCCGGGAGGTCCGAAGAACCGGCGGTGAGGTACACAGCACGGCCGCCAGCTGGTCGCCGTGCCGGCACTCCGCACCCTCGGCGGAGAGCGCGACGCGCGCCGACGCCGGTCTAGGTGACGGCCTGCCACACGCCCTGTCAGTCGAAGCGATCCCCCGGTCGGCCACCGCGACCACGGCCTTTGGACCCTGTTCGGCACCCGCTGCGCTCGCGACCGTTAAATCAGCCGTCCGTGGAAGGAGGCTGGCGATGCCGCGCGCACCTGACCTGCTGCGCCGCTTCCTTCCGGCCGGCGCCCCCGGCCCGGCCGGGATGGCCGGTGTGCCGGCCGACCGGGTGGCGGACGCGACGGCCGAGCTCGCGCCGGTGTTCGCCGCCCTCGCCGCCACCGAGGCGCGCTGCGACGAGGCCCTCGACCAGGGCCGTCGCGACGCGGTCGACGCAGCGCAGCGTGCGACGGAGCGGGCGCGCACCATCGCCGCCAGGGCGGATGAGCGCGCGGCCGCCGAGCGGGTCGACGCCCTGGCGCGGGCCCAGCGGATCACCGAGGAGCAGGCGGTGGCCGAGCTCGCGGCGGCGCATGCGCACGCCGACCGGCTGCAGGCGGACGCCCGCCGGCGGATCCCGGAGTACGTCGCCCGCATCACGGCCGCCGTCGCCGCGATGGTCACCGCCGATCCCCCGGACGACGCGCCATGAGCACGGCCTGGGTGGCCGTCGGAGTCCGGTCGACCGCGATGCGGCGTCGTCGCCTCGGCCTGCCGGCGACGCGGGCGCTGGCCGCCTCACGGTCGCTGGAGGCGGCGCTGCAGGTCCTCGTCGGCGGCCCCTACGGCCACGACGTGCGCGCCGACCAGTCGCTGGAGCAGGCGCAGCGCGCCGTCGTGGCGACCCTCGTCTGGAACCTGCGGGTCCTCGCCGGCTGGGCCCCCCGCGACGGCGTCGCGGTGCTGCGTGCGCTGGCGGCACCGATCGAGGCGATCACCATCGACGAGCACCTGCGCCGGACGTCCGAGGCCTCGGCGCCACCGCCGTACCGGCTGGGCGCGCTGGCGACCGCGTGGCCGCGACTGGCCGCCACCACGGATGCGCCCGGACTGCGCCGGGTGCTCGCCCAGTCGCCCTGGGGGGACCCGGGCAGCGACGACCGGCACCAGATCTCGGTCGCGATCAGGCTCTCCCTGGCCGAGCGCATCTCGATCGAAGTTCCGGACGCGCGTCGCTGGGCGGCCGGCGCGGCCGCGCTCGTGCTCGCCCGGGAGCTCGGCTTCCGTGCCGCGCCGCCAGGCGCCCGGGTGCGGCTCCTCGCGTCCCGGGTGCTCGGCCCGGCCGCCGGGGGCGCCGGCTCGCTCGCGGGGTTGCGGGCGGCGCTGCCTGCCTCGGCCCGGTGGGCGCTCGGCGAGGTCGCCGAGCCGGACCAGCTGTGGCGGGCCGAGGCGGCGTGGTGGGCACGGGTCGACCGCGATGCCGCCGCCATGGCGCGCGAGGGAGGGACCGACCCGAGAGCCTTGGTGGGCACCGTCGCGCGGTTGGCCGTGGACGCCTGGCGGGTTCGTGCCGCGCTCGAGCTCGCGGCTCGCGGCGGGCGCGTCGTGGAGGACTTCGATGCGGTGGCGTGAGGCGCTGAACCCGATCGGCATGCAGCGGGTCGCGCTGCTGGCGCCGACGGAGTCGTTGCGCGACCTGCTCGTCACGGTCGCCGACCTCGGCTGCGTCGACCTGGACGACCTGGGGAAGGCCGGCCCGGCGCCCGTGTCGCCGGCCGTGGCGGCCCTGCAACGGGTCGGCCACGGCGCGCCGGCCGGCGCGATGATCGCGCGGCGCCCCGACCTGGCCGGGTGGGAGCGGGACGGCCGGGCCGACCTCATCGCCGGTGAGGCCGAGCTCGACGAGCGCGGAGCCCGGGCGATCACGCAGGGACGGGTGTCCGCACTGACCGGGTGGGCGGCGGCGGACACGGTGCCGCCGTTGACCCGGGCCGCCGCGGCCGTCGACGGTGCCGTCGTCGTGCTGCCCGGCCCGCGCGGGGTCGACCCACCGACGCTGCTCTCCCGGCAGGGCGTGGCCAGCGAGTTCGCGCCCCTGGTCGAGACCTATGCGACCGTCCCGTACCGCGACGTCAACCCGTCCGTGCTGGCCGGGGTCGCCTACGTGGTCATGTTCGGCATGATGTTCGCCGACGCCGGGCAGGGCCTGCTGCTGCTCCTCGGGGCGCTCGCGGTGCGGTCCGGGCGGTGGCGGCGGCTCGCCGCCCTGCGGCCCTACTGGCTGTTCCTCGCCGGCGCCGGCCTGGCCAGCACGGTGTTCGGCGCGCTGTACGGCGAGTTCTTCGGGCCGACCGGCGTGATCCCCGTCATCTGGCTGTCGCCGCTGGAGCACGCGGTCACGCTGCTGCTCGTCGCCGTCGCGGTCGGGGCGCTGCTGCTCGCCGGCGCGTACGCCCTCGGGACGGTCAACCGGTTCCGCGAAGGTGGCTGGCGCCGGGCCGTCTACGCGCCGTCCGGGCTGGCCGGAGCCTCGCTGTTCCTCGGCCTCGGCGCCCTGGGCGGCGGGCTCTACCTGCACCTCGGGGCGCTCGTCCTCGCTGGCGCGCTGGTCGCCGTGGCCGGGTTGGTGGTCGCCTACGCGGGCCTGCTCGCGGCCGCCGGCGGTGGCGCAGCGGGGGCCAGCCAGGCGGTGATCGAGCTGTTCGACCTGGTCATCCGGCTCGGCTCAAACCTGGTCAGCTTCGCGCGGCTCGCCGCCTTCGGCCTGACCCACGCCGCGCTCGGGCTGGTCGTCTGGCAGGGCGCGACGGGGCTGGCGCACCTCGGCGTGCCGGGAGTCGTCGGCGCGGTGGTCGTCTTCGTGGTCGGCAACGCACTGACGTTGGCCCTCGAGGGGCTGGTCGCCGGCATCCAGGCGCTGCGGCTGGAGTACTACGAGCTGTTCTCCCGGATCTTCGAGGGTGAGGGCCGGCCCTTCCGGCCCTGGCACGTCCCGCTCGCACCGACGGAGGCCTCATGATCATCTGGACGATCTGCCTGCCCGCGATCCTCGTCGTCGGGCTCGCGACCAGCTGGGCGCTGCGACGTCGCGGCCGCCCCGCCGTGCGCATCGTGCTGGCGGCCAACGGGCTGCTCCTGGCCGGCGCGCTCGTGGTGGTGGCGATGGTGGCCACCGCGGGCCCGTCCGCGGCCGCCACGGCGCCGCACGCCGTCGCCGCCGCGACCACCGCCGCCAACGGGTCGGCGCTCATCGGTGCCGCCATCGCCGTGGCCGGATCCTCCATCGGGGCCGCCATCGCCGTCGCGTACACCGGTGCGGCGGCGCTGGCGGCCATCAGCGAACGGCCCGAGCTGTTCGGCCGGGCGATGGTGATCGTCGGCCTCGCCGAAGGCATCGCGATCTACGGCCTGATCGTCTCGATCATCCTGATCGGCAAGGCATGAGCGACGTCGCGGTCATCGGCGCGCCGGAGCTGGTCACGGGCTTCGCGCTCGGCGGGGCGCGGGTCTACCCGGTCACCAGCGCCGACGAGGCCAGGGCAGCGTGGCGCCAGCTGCCCTCGTCCGTCGCGGTCGTCCTGCTGTCGGAGCTGGCGGCAGCGGCGCTCGGCGACGCGACCGCCGCTCGTGCGGCGCCCCTGACGATGCGGTTGCCGGCATGACCACGAGAGCCGCGGGCACCACGAGGCGGGTGGGCGCGGTGCGCACGACGAACGCCGACCCGCTGAGCATCGCGGCCGCCCTCGAGCCGCTGCGCGAGGTGCTGATGCACCGCGCGGCGGCCGCCGCGGCCGCCCTGCGGGCCACCGCCGAGAGCGAGGCCCGCGCCGCGACCGACGCCGCGCGTCAGCAGGCGACCGCGGCGCTGGCCCGCGCCCGGGCCGACGGCGAGGCGGACGCCGCCCAGCGTCAGGCCGAGGACCGGTCCCGGGCGCGTCGCGAGGCCCGCCGCGTGGTGCTGGCGGCGCAGCGGGCGGTGTACGAGGAGCTGCGCGCCCGGGCCCGCGCCGCGGTGCGCGAGCTGCTGGCCGAACCGGCGGCCCAGCGGCGGCTCGACGCACTGGTGCGGGGCCGCCTCGCGCCGGACGCGCAGGTACGACCGCACCGGTCCGGCGGCGTCGTCGGCGAGCTGCCGGACGGGCGTCGCGTCGACGCGTCGGTCGACGCCCTCGTCGAGCAGGTCCTGGCCGGGCTCGACCTGGCTCCGCTGTGGGCGACCCCATGACCGGGCGGGTGCTGCGGGTCAGCGGCCCCCTGGTCGAGGTGACGGGCCTCGAGGGCGTCGCGATGTCCGAGGTCGTCGCCCTGGGGAGAGACGAGCTGCCGGGCGAGGTGGTCGCGATCAGCGACGACGTGCTGTCCGTGCAGGCCTACGAGTACACCGGTGGGCTCGCCGCGGGTGACCCCGTCGCGGCGCGCGGGCACGCGCTGGCGGCCCGCCTCGGGCCCGAGCTGCTCGGCGGCGTGTTCGACGGGCTGCTGCGACCCTTGTCCGGCGCGCCCACCTGGCTCACGGCGTCCGCCCGTCGAGGCGGCGGGCGGACCGACTGGGACTGGCGCCCGTCCGTCGCCGTCGGCGACCGGGTCGAGGAGGGGACCGTGCTCGGCACCGTGCCCGCCGGCGGGATCGAGTACCGGGTGCTCACGCCGCCCGGCGTGGCGGGCACGCTGGAGCGGCTGGCGCCGGCGGGCGGCCACGGCGCCGACGACGTGGTGGCCGTCGTCGCGGGCGTCGAGATCGCCCTGAGCACGCAGTGGCCGATCCGCCGGCCGCGGCCGGTGCGCGTGCGGGTGGCCGCCGCGGCTCCGCTCATCACCGGCCAGCGGGTGCTGGACGCCATCTTCCCCATCGCGCAGGGCAGCAGCGCCGCCGTGCCCGGCGGGTTCGGCACGGGCAAGACCATGCTGCTGCAGCAGATCGCCAAGTGGTGCGACGCCGACGTCATCGTCTATGTCGGCTGCGGGGAGCGCGGCAACGAGATGGCCGACGTGCTCGACGAGCTGCGCGAGCTCGCCGACCCGCGGACCGGGCAGCGGCTGGCCGACCGCACGGTCATCATCGCGAACACCTCGAACATGCCGATGATGGCGCGCGAGGCGAGCATCTACAGCGGCGTCACCGTCGCCGAGCACTTCCGCGACATGGGCTACCACGCGGTCGTCATCGCCGACTCCACGTCCCGGTGGGCCGAGGCGCTGCGGGAGTTCGCGTCCCGGTCCGGCGCGCTGCCAGCAGAGGAGGGGTACCCCGCGTCGCTGCCCTCCGCGCTCGCGGCGTTCTACGAGCGCGCCGGGCGCGTGGTCACGCTCGGCGGTGCGACGGCCTCGGTGACGATCATCGGCGCGGTCTCGCCGGCCGGCGGCGACACGACCGAGCCGGTGACGGCGCAGACGGAGCGGTTCGTGCGCGCCCTGTGGAGCCTCGACCGCGACCTCGCCTACGCCCGGCACTACCCCGCGGTGGCGTGGGCCGGGTCGTTCTCGCGCGACGCCGAGAACCTCGCCTCCTGGTACGCGCGCAACGGTGACCTGGGCTGGGGCGCCCGACGAGCGCGCGTGACCACCCTCCTGGCCGAGGCCGATCGGCTCGGCGAGCTGGCCGAGCTCGTCGGCGCCGGGTCGCTGCCCGGGCACGAGCGGGTCGTCCTGCTCGCCGGCCGGCTGCTGCGCGAGGCGGTGCTGCAGCAGAACGCGCTGTCACCGAACGACGCCCACTGCTCGCCCGAGAAGGCGGCGGTGCTCACCGACGCGGTGCTGGACGTCGTCGACCGGTGCGACGCGCTCATCGAGGCCGGCAGCACCGCGAGCGAGATCGAGGAGCTCGACTTCACCGTCCTGCTCCGCGCGGCGCAGGAGACGCCGCCCGACGACACCGCCGGGATCGCGGATCGTCGGCAACAGGTTCTGGACCTGCTGGGGGTGCGGCCATGAGCGCCGGCCCCCGGCTCGAGATCGAGTACGGCAACGTGCGCGAGCTGCGCGGCCCGCTGCTCGTGGTGCGTGGCGTGCAGGGCGTGGGCTGGGACGAGTTCGCGGTGATCCGCGTCGCCTCCGAGCGCCCCGGCGAGCCGGAGCGGCACGGCCTGGTGCTCGAGGTGGACCGCGACCTCGCAGTGGTCCAGGTGCTCGAGGGCACCGTCGGGCTGGTGCCGGCGACGACCCGGGTGGCGTTCGCCGGGTCGCCGCTGCGCGTGCCGGTGGGTCCCGGCTGGCTAGGCCGGGTGTGCAACGGCCGGGGCGAGCCGATCGACGGCGGCCCGCCGGTCTCGGGCACCGTCACCGCGCCGATCGCCGGCAGCCCGCTCAACCCGGTGGACCGCGAGCCGCCGGCCGAGCCGGTGCTCACCGGCATCTCGGCCATCGACGCGCTCATGACCCTGGTCCGCGGCCAGAAGCTGCCGATCTTCTCGGCCGCCGGCCTGCCCCACCTCGAGCTGGCCGCGCAGATCGCGGCCCAGTCCACCTCGGGCGACGAGCCGTTCAGCGTCGTCTTCGCCGCCATGGGCGTCACGCATGCCGACGCCGACGCGGTGCGGGAGGCGCTCGAGGAGCGGTCGGCGGCCGGCGAGCTGGTGCTGCTGCTCAACACGGCCGACGACCCGGTGATCGAGCGCATCCTCACGCCGCGCATCGCGTTGACCGTCGCCGAGCACCTCGCCTTCGAGATGCACCGGCACGTCCTCGTCGTGCTCGCCGACATGACCAGCTACGCCGAGGCGCTGCGCGAGGTCTCGGCGGCCCGCGGCGAGATGCCGGGACGGCGGGCCTATCCCGGCTACCTGTACAGCGACCTCGCCTCGCTCTACGAACGCTGTGGCCGGATCCGCGGCGTGGCGGGATCCGTGACGGTGCTGCCGGTGCTGACCATGCCGGGCGGCGACATCACGCACCCGGTGCCGGACCTGACCGGCTACATCACCGAGGGTCAGATCGTGCTGGCGCCGGACATCCACGCCCGCGGCATCTACCCGCCGATCGACCCGCTGTCCTGCCTGTCCCGGCTGATGCGCCACGGCGCCGGCCCGGGGCGCACCCGCGACGACCACCTGGAGCTCGCCGCGCAGCTGCTGGCCGCGCTCGCCCGCGCGCGGCAGGTGCGCCAGCTCGCGGAGATCGTCGGGGACGCCGCCCTCAGCGGCACCGACCAGCTCTACCTGGAGTTCGTCACCACGTTCGAGCGGGTGCTGACCAACCAGCGCCGCGGTGAGCGCCGGACGCTCGAGGAGACCCTCGGCCGCTGCTGGGACGTGGTCAACGTGCTGCCGACGCGCGAGCTGACGATGCTGTCGCGCCGGTTCCTCGCCGAGCACCCCCGGGCGGAGGGCTAGGCCGATGCCCGTCGCCAGGACGATCCCACCGGGCCGGGCCGGCCGGATGTGGCTGCGGGGTCGGCTGGCCACCGCCGAGCGCGGCCGCGACCAGCTCGACCGGAAGCTGCGCATCCTCATCCCGGAGCGCCAGCGGCTGCAGGCCCGCCTCCAGCTGCGGCGGGAGGCGTGGTCGGCGGCGTACGACGAGGCGCAGACCTGGGTGCTGCGGGCCGTGCTGCTCGGCGGGGAGGACGCGATCCGCGGTGCCACCCCCGCGCGGCTGGCCGACGTCGAGGTGACGTGGACCTCCGCGATGGGGCTGAGCTACCCGGAAGACGCCGTCCTGGCCGATCCGGCCCGGGAGGACGAGGCGATGCCGAGCAACGCCGCGATCGTCCCGGCGACGATGGCGTTCCGCGCCGCGCTGGTGGCCGGCGCCCGGGCCGCGGCGGCGCAGGAGGCGGTCGCCCGGCTCGAGTCGGAGATCGCCGTCACCCGGCGGCGGATGCGGGCGCTCGACAAGCGCTGGCTGCCCTGGCTGCGGGACGCCCTCGCCCGGCTGGAGCTGACGCTCGAGCAGACGGAGCAGGAGGACGGCATGCGGCTGCGCCGAGCCGTCGGCGGTCCCTCTGACGGGAGGTCCGGCACATGATCGAACGGATCCTGGTGGCCGTGGACGACACGCGCGACTCGCTCGCGGCCGCCGGCGTGGCGATCGAGCTGGCCGCCGCGCTGCACGCCGAGCTGCGTGCGGTGCACGTCGCGGTGGACCACGGCCTGCCCCAGGCGGTTCAGGCGGCCAGTGACCGCGCGGCTGTCGACGCCCGCCTGGTCGAGGCCGGGGCCGCGGTGCTGGCCCGGGTCACCGCGCTGGCGGCGGCGCGCGGACTGGAGGCGCGGGTCGAGGTGCTGGCCGGTGAGATCGCACCGGCCATCCTCAGGTCGGCGCGGGCGTGGCCGGCCGACCTGGTGGTGCTCGGCAAGTCGTCCCGGTCGGCGAGCGGCGAGCCGTACATCGGCACACGCTCGCGGCACGTCCTCGAGTTCGCCGAGCAGCCGGTGCTCATCGTGCCCCCCGACGTGCAGCGGACCCGCTAGCCGGGCCGGCGGGCCACCGGGTGACCATCGAGTAGCGGTCGCCCCGGATCAGGCTGGTGCGCCATTCGATGGCCGTGTCCCCCGCGAGGACCAGGCGTTCGACCGAGAACGCCGCCACCGAGGGCGGTAGCCGCAGCAGCTTCTGGTCGGTCGGGTCGGGCACCACCGGCCTGATCCGCTCCCAGCCGCCGGTGATGCGCACCGAGCAGTGGCTGGCGAGGAGCTCGTAGAGCCCCCCGGAGGTGAGGTCGGCGTCGAGCAGCCCGGCGGCCTGAGGTGCGGGCAGCCACGACCGGTCACGGGCGATGGGCTCGTCGCCCGCGAAGCGGAGCCGCTCGATGAACACGACCTCGACGGTGGTCTCGACGCCGAGCTGCGCGGCCACCTCGAGCGGGACCGGGCGACGCTCGGCCGCGAGCACCTCGCTTCGTTCTGCCAGGCCGCTGGCCCGCACCGTCGAGGCGAGGCTGTAGAGGGAGTGGAGGGGCTGTTCGAGGACGGGAGGGGTCACCGATGATCCGCGACCCCTCTCGCGAACGACCAGCCCCTCGGCGGCGAGGTGGCGAACGGCCTCACGCACGGTCTGGCGGCTGACTGCGTAGTACCCGGTGAGCTCTTCGTCGGTGGGGAAGCGCTGCTCGAACTCCCCGGCGAGCAGACGGCGCCGAAGGTCGTCGACGATCTGCGCCCACAGCGGGAGCGGGTTGGACCGGACGACGGTGGTCGCCACCGCTCACGCTCCGGCGAGGAAGAACGAGCCGACGAGGAACGCGAGGACGAGGAGGGTGACGAGGGCCATGGGCGTGTCCTTCTCGTAGACGAAGGACAGGACGCCGACCGCCACCCGTAGCACCGGGGTGAGGATCAGGGTCAGGATGCCGAGCAGGATGATCCCCTGGCCCTCCCCCTGGGCGATCGAGTGCCAGAGCGCGGCGAACGAGTGCGGGAACGGAGTCGACGTGGAGGTCAGCGTCTCGTAGGAGACGGGGCCACGGAGCGCCAGGTAGTCGCTGTGGTGGGCGAACAACACCACGAGACCGGCGGTGATGATGAGGACGCTGACGACGACGCCGATCCGCAGCACCAGGCTGATGGCCAGCTCGACCCGGCGCACCTTCTGCGCCATGACCAGCGCCTCCTGGGGGCTGAGCTGGCGGCGGCGTCCCGAGCCGCCACGATCCTGCGGAACCGGATCCCCGGACGCGGGTTGCTGAGGAGTTCCGGTGGGTCCGGTCACGTCGGTCACGGGAGGATCCCCTTCTGGAGCATCTCGAGGGAGATGACGACGAGGACGACGACGAAGACGAGCCGCACCGTCCTGCTCGCCACCCGACCCAGGACGCGGGCACCGATGGTCGCCCCGAGGAGCACACCGATGGCCACCGGAGCGGCGATGACGGGGTCGATCTGGCCCCGGGTGAAGTAGACGGTCGCGCTCGCGGCGGCGGTCACGCCGATCATGAAGTTGCTGGTGGCCGAGGACACCTTCATCGGCAGGTGCATGGCGCTGTCCATGGCCGGCACCTTCAGCGCGCCCGAGCCGATCCCGAGCAGCGCGCTGACCAGCCCGGCGACGTACATGAGGGCGAGGCCGAGCTTGGTGCGGACCACCTTGTAGGGGATCTCCCGTTGTTCGGCCTGGTCGTAGTAGGAGCCGTGGAGGTTGAAGTAGTTGGCGATCCGGTCGTTCGACACGGTGAGCGGGACGTCGGCGTGCCGGCGCCGGAACGTGGTGAACGACGAGTAGGCGAGGACGAGCCCGAAGACGACGAACAGGACCCGGGTCGGGAAGACGGTTGTCAGGTACGCCCCGCTCACCGCTCCGGTCACCGTCGCGAGCTCCAGGAACATCCCGGCCCGCAGGTTCGTCATCCGTTCCCGCACGTAGGCGGCGGCTGCGCCGCTCGAGGTGGCGATCACCGAGACGATGCTCGCGCCGATCGCGAGGCGGATGTCCACGTGGTAGAGCAGCGTGAGGACCGGGACGATCACCACCCCGCCACCGAGGCCGATGAGCGAACCGAGGGCGCCCGCCGCGACCGAGATCAACGCCAGGGAGGCCACGAAGTCGAACGGCGTCATAGTCCGATTGTACGTACATTTGCCCCTTCGGCGGCAAGGGCGGTGTCGCTACGAGTCGACGGCCTCGCGCCGGATCCCCAAGAAGCGGCGCAGCACCTCGGCGCCCTCGACCGCGACTGGATCGGCCGGCCGGACGAAGGTGGCCGGCGTCACCGTCACGCGCTGCTCGTCCACGCCGACCTTGCCCTGCCGCGTGCGCTGCACGATGCGGCGGCGGCCGTTGTCGACGTAGCCGACCTTGCGGCTGACCGCCGCCGAGGCATGGTTGCCGACGATGTAGCCCGACTCGCACCGGTCCGCGTCGAGCTCGTCGAACGCGAACCCGACGACGAGCTGTCGCATCAGGGTGCCGGTCCCCAGCCCCTGGTGCGCTCTCCCCAGCCATGAGCCGGTCATGACGCAGCGCGTCTGTGCGAAGTCCGTCGCGTGCAGGTCCTGCACACCGACGAGTTCGCCATGGCGACGGACGACCAGGGCGAGGCGCCACTCTTCGGGCGCGAAGGTCGCGCGCTGCGTCCACCACCACTGCAGCGAGGTCGTCGGGAAGCCATCAGGAGCTCCCGGGGAATACGGCTCCTCGTGCCAGGCGGTGAGGAAGGGCATGGGCAGGCCGGGAACCTGGATGCCGGCGCGGACGACCTCGACGAGCTCGGGGAGATCCTCGTCGCGCAGCACCCTGAGCTCCAACGGGCCGCAGGAGATCCGCAGCGCGAACGGCGGGAAGACGTCCTCCAGGGTGAGCATGCTGCATCCTCGCCGAGGACACGTGCCCGTGAACACCGACTTTCTTGATACGCGTGCGGCGAGGCTGAACCGGTGAGCAGGAACTGACCGGGGCTGGAGCGATCGGTGTTCCACCGGCGATCGGCCGCATGGCGAGCCTGCTACTTGTCCGCTTCGATGGCTGCTAACTGTCTGATTCGGCCCATGCGAACTGTAGGATGCCGCCATGGCCTACCACCGCCGGATCCTCGATGACGAGCTGGACGAGCTGTTCGCAGAGCTCCCCGCCATCGCCATCGACGGCCCGAAAGCGGTCGGCAAGACGACGACCGCGGAGCAGCGGGTCCATGGACTGCTCCGACTGGACGCGCGCGCGAACCGGGAATCGATCCAAGCCGACCCCGAGTTGGTCCGAACCAGACCGCGCCCGCTGCTGATCGACGAGTGGCAGAAGGTCCCCGAGGTCTGGGACGTCGTACGCCGAGCCGTCGATGAGGATCGCAGCGGTGGCCAGTACCTGCTGGTCGGCAGCGCCGCACCGGCGCCTGGCGCGACCGCTCACTCCGGCGCCGGCCGCATCGGCCGCCTGCGGATGCGACCGATGACGCTGTCCGAGCGAGGCGTCGTCGAACCGAAGGTCAGCCTGGGTCGCCTGCTCTCGGGCGCACGGGGCCCGCTGGACGGCTCGTGCTCGCTGCGCCTGGCCGACTACACGGAGGAGATCCTTGCGTCCGGCTTTCCAGGTCTACGCGGTCTGACCCCGCGCGCCTTGAAGTTCCAGCTTGACTCCTACCTGCGCAATGCCGTCGACCGTGACGTCCCCGAGCAGGGCCTCGCCGTTCGCAAGCCGGAGTCCATGCTGGCCTGGCTTCGCGCCTACGCCGCGGCCACGTCGTCGACCGCCAGCTACTCGAGCCTGCTGGATGCCGCGACCCCCGGACAGGACGACAAGCCGGCCCGCAGCACGAGCATCGCCTACAGGGACGTGCTCACCCAGCTGTGGCTGCTCGATCCGGTGCCCGCGTGGGCACCATCGGGCAACCCCCTCGCGCGACTTGGCCAGGCACCGCAGCACCACCTCGCGGACCCGGCTCTGGCCGCTCGCCTCCTCGGCCTCAGCGCAGAGGCCCTCCTTGATGGCGACGGCAGACCGATCGGCCCACAAGCGGGCACGATGCTCGGACACCTGTTCCAATCACTCGCCGCTCTTTGCATCCGCGTTCCAGCGCAGGCCGCCGAGGCGAGCGTCGGACACCTGCGAACCCGCAACGGCGACCACGAGATCGACCTGGTCGTCGTCCGGGACGACGGCAAGGTCCTCGCCATCGAGGTGAAGCTCTCCACCACGGTCGACGACCGCGACACCACTCACCTGCACTGGCTCGCCGGCCACCTCGGCGACGTGCTGCTGGACGCCATCATCGTCAACACCGGACCGAACGCCTACCGCCGACCCGACGGGATCGGTGTGGTCCCGTTGGGCCTCATCGCGCCATGAGACGTCGGATGCCACTCATAGTTGACGTGCGCGCCGACGCACGACGCGCGCTGCGGCCCTGATCGGCAGGCGAGCGACTCAGCGCCAAGCCGTTGCCCGTGCCCTTGGGCTACCGATCCGGCACGCCAAACGCTACCGATCCGGCCATCGACGGTCACGATCGGGCTCGGTTGAGCACTGGCGTGTGAGACAACGGAAGTCCCGAGGTGTCGCAGGAGTGTTTGTGTCACGGCACGAGGTCGCCGATGTCCTGTCCTGAGGCCCTGCAGTCGGCCACGGCCGGTGTTGGCGTACGCCTTGCAGGCGTCGTGAGCGGCTGCCTGCCCGGGTACTGAGCTGCCGCAGCCAGCGAGAGCCGGGTCACGAGGACGACCGCCGCGACCGGGCCATCGAGTGTGCGCCACGGACGCAAGGATGCCGCAGGCGGGCGACGTCGCACCGAAGTCTGACGGCTCATCGCGAACGAGGGTGTAGGAGGGTGGCTATCGGCCCAGCACTGGATCGTCGGCGATCGCCTCACGTAGTCGGGCATGTGCGGCTCGGATCGTTGGAGCGCTCGAGTCGAGTGCCCGGGCGAGGCGCCGTTGCGCACGGAGCCTCGGTCTGCCGGCTCTTCGCAGCGCCTCGTTCGCCCCGTTCACGGCGCCAAGTGCTGCGAGCACGGGGGCGTTCCGCTCGGCCGTGAGAAGGAACTCGAGCACGGTCGCGAGCACGTCCTGGGACGAGCCGGGCCCCTGGCGATCAGGTGCGTTCGCGATCACGCTCTCGAGCTGCTGCGCGGCGGTCAACATCTCACCGACGCTGAGGTCACTTCGAACGGCCCCGGACGCGTCGGCGCTCCAGCTGACCCGTGGGGCGACGTCGCTCCACAGGAACTCAGAGCGGGGGCGCCCCTCAGGAAGCGCGAAGCAGGCACGGGCCAGTTCCCGCGCATGCTTCGGGGCGGACACCGGATCGAGCCGCACCGCCGGCTCGGACCAACGGAACCCAGCTGCCGTCACGTCCCGATTGTCCTCACCGGAGCAGCACGTTGTCCCCTGGACGACCATCGACGACCTCGAGATCGCCGTCGCGGAGCACATCGCCTGGTTGAACCACCGACGCGTGCACGGCGAGATCAGCCGAGACAACCTGGTGCCCGCGAAGTCGGTGTCAGGGACCAAGGTTCAGGATCGAGGTAACGAAGACGCCATCCGGTCGGCGGTCGGAGGGCCCGGTGGCGGTCACGACGGCAAGGGCCGACGGCGGGGTCCGCATCCGCTCGGCGAGCCGAAGGAGGCTCGACGCGGCCCCGTCGATGATCCCCGGGCGGCCCGAGAGCTTGACCTCGACCCCCATCCAGCGATCGTCGCGGACCACGACCGCGTCGAACTCGGCAGTGGTGTCCTGGTAGGCGAACACGTGAGCGTTGATGGCCTGGGCGTAGATGGACAGGTCGCGGAACACGAGGCTCTCGAACAGCTGCCCGAACGCCTCGGGGTCGGCCACCAATCCCTCAGGACTGGCGCCCATCGCGGCCGCGGCGAGGGAGGGGTCGACCAGGTGGCGCTTGGGAGCCCGCCGCACCTGCGCGGACGACCGCATGTGCTGCCCCCAGGCCGGTTGCTCGACGTACAGCCACAGTCGTGCGAGGGCGTCCAGGTAGTTGTCCAACGTCTGCGGCGCGAGGTTCTGCCCGTCACCGAGGATGTCCGCCTGCAGCGTCCGGTTGGTCACGTAGGTTCCGGCGTTGCGTGCGAGCGCGAAGATCAGCGCGGTGACCTTGCGAGGGTCCCGGCGGACACCGTCGAGCGTGACGATGTCGGCGCCGGCGATCGTCGCCAGGTAGTCACGGTTGGCGTTGAGCGCATCCCCGAGGTCGCGCTCGAGGTTCCCCGGCCAACCCCCTCGGCACAGGAGCTGCGCCACACCAAGGAGGTCGACGTCGCTCCCCGCACTGCTGGCGAGCTCGCCGTCGAGCAGCGCCCGAAGCGACACCTGACCATTCGACTGCTGCTGCTCGAACAGCGACATCGGCATCATCCGGACCCGTGAGAACCGGCCAGCACCGGTGTGCCGCGTGAGGTCGTCCGTGGGGGTCGCGGACCCCGTGAGGATGAATTGCCCGCTCGCTTGTCTCTCGTCGACCGAATGACGCACGGCGTTCCAGACCTCAGGAACCAGCAGCCACTCGTCGATCAACCGGGGCGTCTCCCCTGCCAGCAGCACGCCGGGGTCGACCTGGCCGGCCGCACGAAGCTGTGGCGACGCGTCGAGGCGCACGAGGCTCGCGGCCTGCTGCCGTGCCGTGGTCGTCTTGCCGCAGGCCTTCGGACCTTCGAGTACGACGGCACCCGCGGAGCGAAGGCCTCGGGCCAGCTGGTCGTCCACGAGCCTCGGGAGGTAAGAAGCCATATTCACCCCAGATGCCGATAATAGTTGAAGACGAGCACCGAATAGTAGCGCGCTGCGCCCGCGGGACGCTCTGGGCAAGGCGGGACGCTCTGGATAGGGTGCGGTCACCATGGCCGCGTTCGGTGCTCACCTGCCACAAGGTCCGTGGGCTGTCGTCGCTGGGGCTTCCGAGGGCCTTGGTGCTGCCTGGGCCGAGGCCCTCGCGCGGCGCGGCTTGCACATCCTGGCCGTCGGTCGCCGTCCCGAGCCGCTCGAACAGACGGCGCAGCGCTTGGCCGCCAAGCACGGGGTTGAGGTGCGCACGCTGGCGGCCGACCTCGCCGAGCCGGGCTTCCCGGACCGCCTGGCCGAAGCCAGCAGCGGCCTCGAGATCGGCACCGCCGTCTACAACGCGGCGTTCTCCTTCACCGGCTCCCTGCTGGACCATCCGCCGCAGCACGCCCAGCGCCTCGTCGATGTCAACGTTCGCGGCCCGCTGGCCCTCATCTACCAGGTCGTCCCCGCGATGATCGAGCGGCGCCGCGGCACGCTCATCCTGATGTCCTCGCTGGCCGGCAACCAGGGCGCCCCGGGTCTTGCCGCCTACGCCGCCAGCAAGGCCTTTGCCACATCCCTGGCCGAGAGCCTGCATGCCGAGCTGCGCCCCGCCGGCGTCGACGTCCTCGCGTGCGTGGCCGGCGCTGTGCGCACGCCCGGCTACGCCGCGACCGTCGGGCACGACGCGCCAGGCACTCTCGATCCCGGTCAGGTCGTCGAGGCCGCCCTGGCGCGGCTGGGCCGTACGGCGCTGGTGACCCCGGGATCCGCGAACAAGCTCGCCTCGTTCGTCATGCGCCGTCTGCTACCGCGCGCCACCGCTACCGCCGTCATGGGTCGCGCGTCCAAGGGCTTCGAGGCACCGTGATCCTCGGATTCTTCGTCCCGTGGATCGCCTTCGGCGCCATCCTCGTCCTGCATGTCGCCCTGCCCGCGCGGTGGGTCGACGGCTACGTGCGCGACGACCGCAACCGACCGCTGCGCTACCGACTCAACGGCCTGCTGGTCCTCGTCGCCGCCGTCGGGATTGGCCTGGCCCTCGTCGCGGTGCACGCGGTGCCGGCCGACGAGCTCTGGCGTCACCGCTGGGCCGAGCTCGTCGGCGCCTGCGTCCTGGGCCTGCTGCTCACGGCTGCCCTCGTCCTGCCCGCCCCGCCGACCGGCCGGCCGTTCCTCGCCGACCTGTACCTCGGCCGCCGCGAGAACCCGCGCTGGCGCGGTGGCACGGTCGACGCGAAGATGTGGCTCTACCTGGCAGGTGCGGTGCTGCTGGAGCTCAACGTTCTGTCGTTCGCCGCCCACCAGGAGCTCGCGCTCGGCCACCTCAGCGCTGCCGTCGCGCTCTCGGCGGGGCTGCTGACCTTCTTCGTCGTGGACTACCTCACCTTCGAACACGTCCACCTGTACACCTACGACCTGTTCGCCGAGCGCGTGGGCTTCAAGCTCGGCTGGGGCTGCCTGGTCTTCTACCCGTACTTCTACTGCGTGGGCCTCTGGGCGCGGGCCGGCGAGCCCGACCCGCACGCGCCGGCCTGGCTGCTGATCCTCGCCGGCGTCGTCTTCGTCGCCGGCTGGACAGTCGCACGCGGGGCCAACATGCAGAAGTTCGTCTTCAAGCGCGACCCCACGGCCCGCGCCTTCGGCCTGCTCGAGCCGCACGCGATCGGTGACGGCGAGCACACGCTGCTCAGCGGCGGCTTCTGGGGCGCCGCCCGCCACATCAACTACCTCGGCGAGATCCTCATGGCCGTCGGCATCACCCTCGCCCTCGGCGCGCCGGGTGACCCCGTGCCCTGGCTGTACCCCCTGTACTACGTCGCCCTGCTCGTGCCGCGCCAGATCGACGACGACCGCCGCTGCGCCGCAAAGTACGGCGCGCTCTGGGTCGAGTACCGCGCCCGCGTGCGCTGGCGGATCGTCCCGGGGATCTACTGAGCGGCGGGCGCGAATCGCCGCGCCGGTGACGCACTCACCGGCTGGCGTGCATGCGATGCCTCAACGGGGCTGCCGGCATGGTGTTCCACCAGCAATGGCGTTTCAGGGTCCGAGAAGTGCGAGCGGGACGACCGCGACGCCGTCCGTGCGGCGGTACGCGCGTGATCCGGTCGTGAGGACCACCATGTCGACGAGGCGCTCACCGAGCCGCTCCTTCAGCCAGATCAGGTGCCGCACGTCGTGCGCGTCGGGTAGCTCGGCCAGCTTCACCTCGAGAGCCACCGCCCGTCCGTCATGGCCCTCGACGAGGAAGTCGACCTCACGGTCGCCGGTCTTGGTGCGCAGGTGCGCCACCTCGGCCTCCGCAGCCTGGGCGAACACCCGCAGCTCGAGTGCGGCGAGCGACTCGAAGAGTGCGCCGAGCAGGGTCCCGTCCCGTGGGACCACCACGTCCCCCTCCCCTCCGGCGAGGAGCTTCGCAGGGGTGACGTCGAGCAGCGTCACGGCAAGGGCTGGATCGGCGAGGTACCACTTCGGCGACGTGGTCAGCCGGTTCAGCCGGGACATCGTGGGCACGTAGCCGGGCAGCGGGTCGGCGATCCAGATCCGCTCGAGCACGTCGCGGTACGTCTGCACCGTGGAGCGCGCCGGAGGTGTTCCGTCGCCCGCGGTGGCAGCGTCGCGGATCTTCTCCATCGTCGTGGTCGTTCCGGTCGCGGCGGCGTATGCCGTCATCCAGCGCCGGAGCCCTTGCGGGTTGCGGACCTGCTGACCGGCTTCGTCGAAGTCCCGGTCGACGATGCGTGCCACGTAACCCGAGAGCTGGCTGCGCTGGACCCGTGGGGACTGCGACCGTATGCCGGGGAAGCCGCCGGCCACGATCTCATCCGTGTAGTCACGGAGCCCCACCCGCGTCTCACCCCCGATCTCGGCCATCCCGTCGAGGAGCCGCGCGAGGGAGACGGTCGGTGTCTCGACCCCACGTTCGACGAGTGTCATCGGACGCATGCGCACCGTGACGATGCGCCCGGCGCCCGAGTGCGTCTGAGGCGCGTGCGGCGAGGCGGAGCCGGTGAGCAGGAACCGGCCGGGGCTGGGGCGGTCGTCCACGGCCCGACGGACCAGATCCCATGACGGCTGCCAGCGCTGCCACTCGTCGACCAGGATCGGTTCTGCGCCGCGGACGAGGCTCTTCGTGTTGGCGAGGACGATCTCCAAGATCGCCGGGTCGTCGAGACGGTACGAGGTTGCGGCACGCTGCAGGGCGGTCGCGGTCTTTCCGACGCCCTTCGGGCCGTCGAGGCTGATCGCCGGCAGCCCGGCGAACAACTCGTCGAGCTCGTCGTCGACGACCCTGCGCTGGTACCGAGGTGCAGCAGGGGTGCTCTTCACGACCACGACGCTACGCGTTGGCGGACCGCTACGCTACAGATCGTCGGGTCGCTAGGCTCCAAATCGTCCACTCGCTGCGCTACACATCGTCGACGCGCCGCGCTACCGAGGTTGCGCGTGCAGGTATGCAACGCGCCGCGCCAGCGGCATCCGTGAGCGGCGTGAGTGTGAGCGCGCGCCGAGCCAAGAGGCGGTGTCGTCCTTGCCGTGGGCGGTGCCCTTCGACGGCCCGCGAGCCAGCCGGATGGCTTCCGGGGACGTAGGCGCACCCGCGTTCGACGCCGACGATGCGCATCTGCAGCGCAGGGAATCGCGGTTACCGTCGACCGCGGCGTGACCGACGCCAGGCGATGGCTCCGCACGTGGCGGCGCTCACCATGAGCATCGCGGGCAGACCGACGACGAGCGCCCACAGGACGAAGGTCGTCGCAGGGCTCGGCACGCAGCCGAAGCCGATGCCCTCGCATCGCCCGGAACTGACCGAATGGGGCAGCACCGCCCAGACGATGACCGCGATCACGATCGGCAGTGCGAGCGTGAAAGCGAGAGCGATGAGGTACGGCTGCTTCCCGCCTCGAGGCTCGGGGCTGCGCGGGCCGTCCGGCGCCGGTCTCATGGCGCGCAGCGTATCGACGCGGGCCGCGCCGTGCGGGATTCGGACCCATCCCAGCGCCCCGCTGTCAGACCGGCACCGGCTTGGTGACATCCAAGGCCTCGAGACTCCCGCGAGTAACATGGTGCTCACGTGAGTAGCCCATTGATCGGAGTCGTATGGACGTGTCGACCCCCATGAGTGACGTGATCCCCTCGGCGCATGCTCCCGTGCTTGCCGTGCTCGCCGCGACGACGTCCCCGCTGACCGGGCGGAAGATCGCGGAGCTGACCGAGCCGCACGTCTCCCAGGCGCGGGTCGCCGCGATCCTTCGAGGGCTGGTGGCGGCCGGGCTCGCCGACCGCACCCCCGCCGGCTCTGCGTCCTTGTTCTCTCTGAACCGCGACCACCTGGCGGCGCCCGCTGTCGAGCTGCTGGCATCCCTCCGCGCGAAGCTGTGGGGACGAATGGTCGACGACGTCCAGGCCTGGGTCCACAAGCCGGATGCGGTTGTTGTGTACGGCTCTGCGGCACGTGGCGACGGCGGCACGGAGAGCGACATCGACGTGCTCGTCGTGCGTCCCGCGACGGTGGAGGCCGAGGACGCCGACTGGCACCGGGACCTCACCACGTTTGCAGGACGCGTCACGCGATGGACGGGCAACCCGTGCGAGCTGCTGGACCGCTCACCCCAGGAGCTCGCCTCGATGGCCAGGAACGGCGAGCGCCTGCTCGGCGAGATCCGCCGGGACGGCCGGGCCATCGTGGGCACCATCGTCGCCGTGCCGGCGCCCCGGGCGGCCTGACATGGGCGCTCGCGAGGACGCCGGCAGCCACCTGCGCAAGGCGGTCGAGTTCCTCGACGCGGCCGGGCTGGAGCTCGACACAGGGCTGAACATCGCAGCAGCGTCGTCCGCGGTGCTGGCCGGGATCAACGCCAAGGACGCGATCTGCCTGAGGACCACCGGCCGAACGGGCAAGTCCGACGATCACCGCTCCGCCGTGCCGGAGCTGGCTGCGACCGGCCCTGCAGGCAGGGCCCTCGAGTCGACTTTCCGTCGGCTGCTCGGGCTGAAGACCACCGCGCAGTATCAGGCAGCCCCCATCGCCCGCACGGACGCGGCGAAGGCCGTCGAGTGGGCCACGCGCATGGTCGACGCCGCCCGGGACGTGATCGGCGCCTGAGGACGCCCGCAGGGCCCGGCAGCCCGACTGAGTCCCTCGGTGTGGCTGGTCGCCGCACCGACGTGGGTCAGGACCGCCGGCCGAGACGAGGGATTACCCGCGCTGGGCGGAGGAGGCCCATACAGGAGGGGTTTCGGACGTTCAAAACCTGGTAAAACTGCTGGTCAGACGAGTGCGACTCTACACTGAGATGCACCCGTGGCGCCCTGTGGCAAAGGACTGAGGGCGTCACTCGTGCGGCTCCGGGTGGCGCCAAGGACCGTCCCTGACGGCGGAGATCGTGTACAGGTGGAACAGCAGGGCCACCGCTGCGAACCCGCGGGTGTGGTTGCGCAGCCGCGTGTCGAAGACGGTGAAGCTGACCGGCGTCCCGCCCCAGGTGTAGTGCCCGTCGACCACGGCGTCGTACCCCGGCGGGGTCGCGATCGACACCACGATGCACACGGCGGCGACCACTACCGTGACCACCACCAGGATGCGGAACCACCGCGGTCCAGCAGCCCACGGGCGCCACCCTTGTGCGTCGCGTGAACCGCGCCCACCGAACTGGTCCATGTGCTTTCGGTTCAGCCACAGCGCAGCCCCGAACCCGGGGAAGACAGCCGCGAACGGGATCACGAACACCCGCTCCAGACCCCGTCCCGTGCCCGCCGTGAGCGAGACCACGAGAAGCGCGAACGCCACCACGGCGAAGACAGTCGCCCAGACGGGCACGACCCTGGCCAAGGTGCGGGGCACGCACGACATTGTGTCGTGCGTGCCCCGCAGTGAGCTGCGGGATCTTCGTGGCGCGTGCGGAGCCGATGATGACGTCACCGGGCACCGTGACGATGACGTCCTCGTCGTGGCCGTCGACGAGCGTGCTCCGCAGGCCGGGCAGACGTCAGGCGTCCGGCCACACCGGCGCGGTGCGTCGAGCGGCGATGTCGTCCGCCAGTGCTTTGACCAGCCGGCTCTTGCTTGCTCGCGCAGCACCCGCGACGTCGGCGGGCCGCACCGCGAGGAGTTCTTCTCGGCGGCCATCAACGAGGGTGATGCGCAGCCCCTGCGCGGGAAATCCGCGCATGTTCCGCACGTCGGCGGCCCAGCTGACGTCGGCGATCACGGGCCATGGGTAGCTGAAGATCTTGATCAACGAGCCGGTCTTGTGGCGTGCCCACAGTTCGATGCCCGCCGGCCCGTAGGTGAGAGTCGTCGCCACCTGCACGATCAGGCGGTTGCCGGTCGACCGCATCGCCTCGGCCTGCGATCTTGTCGTGAGAACCGTGGCGACGTGCCAACCGGGATGCCCGGCTGCTACCTCTGCGTTCCTGCGCTTGCTCTGTCGGTAGGCGACGGTCTGCATCATGACGACCAGCGCGGCGACGAAACCAACTGCTCCCACCACGAGAACGGCACCGAGCCACCCGAGCCGCCCGACCGCCATTGCCGTGTAGCCCAGGAAGACGAGGAACCAGACGGACATGAGGATCCACGCGGTTCTTCGCGTACGCACGACGGCACCGTAGCCGTCTCCTCCACGATTGCGGGCCGGAACGGCGCCCGAGCGAGCATGAACGCGATGAAGGTCACCTCGCGAGCGGTGGGCCACGTCTTGGCCGATAGATGGCGGCCCGGCGTTAGCCGATGACCATCGTCTTGAGCGCCGCGATGCCGTGCGGAGCAGACCCGAGACCCAAGCGGGCGCCGAACCCCCCGGTCCGCTGACCGACGGTTCACAACTTGCAGACCTGAGCGTTGACAGTCTGCGGCGACCTGGTGCCGCGAGCGTGGGAGTGCCGCTAGTGGTCGACGTTGACGTCAGGCACCGAGCAGCGCGGCCGGGATCACCGCAATCCCGTCCGTCCGTCGGTAGGCCGCCGGCCCGGTGGTGATCACCGCTGCATCGAGCAGGTCGTCGCCGACCTGCCCTTTGAGCCACTTCAGATGCCGGACGTCGTCGTCTGTCGGAACCGGGGCGAGCTTGACCTCGAGTGCCACCAACCGCCCGTCGTCGCGGGTGACCACCAGGTCGACCTCGTGGCCGCCCCGTTGCGTGCGCAGGTGACTAACACGTGCACCGGCAACAGCTGCGTAGACCTGGACCGACAGCGTCACCAGCCCCTCGAAGAGCGCACCGAGCAGCGTGCCGTCGCGCGGGACGAGCGGACCGTCCGGGCTCGGCGAGCTGACCAGTGCCGCCGCGTTCACGCCGAGGAGCCGAGCGGCGAACGCGGGGTCGGCGAGGTGATGCTTGGGGGCCTGGCCGAGGGAGGCGATCGCGGACCTCGTTCCCGTCCACGCGGGCACCTCGTCGAGCAGCCAGAGTCGCTCGAGGGTGTCGCGGTAGCCGATCGTCGTCGTCTTGGCCGGCTTGTCGCTCTGGCCAGCCGTCGCGGCATCCATGATCGAGTTGTAGGACGCGGTCGTTGCGGTTGCCGCGGCGTACGCCGTGAGCCACCGGCGGAGGGTCGCGGGACGGCGCACCACGTGGCCGAGCTCGGGAAAGTCCCGGTCGACGATCGCCTCCACGTAGCCGCCGAGGGCGTCGGGACGCACATCGTCGTCGAGTGCCCGCAGGCCCGGCATGCCGCTCCGCACGATCTCGCCAGCGTAGGCACGCAGGTTCACCGGGCTTGACCCGGCGATCGTCGGCCTGGTGCCCGCGAGCAGGTCCGCGAGCGAGACGGTCGGCTCGACGAGGGCGCGCTCGGCGAGCGACATCGGACGCATCCGTACGCGCACGATCCGGCCCGCCCCGGTGTGGGTCGGTGCGGACGTCGGCGCCGCTGAACCCGTGAGCAGGAAGGACCCCGGGGGCGCACCGTTGTCGACGGCGCGGCGCACCTGGTCCCAGACCGCCGGGTACAGCTGCCACTCGTCGACCAGCACCGGCCGGTCCGCCGTTGTGAGTCGCTCGCGGTCGGCTTGGAGCAGGTCACGCTCGAGGGGGTCGTCGAGGGCCAGGACAGTTGCGGCACGCCGCGTCGCGGTCGCCGTCTTGCCGACGGCCTTCGGCCCGTCGATCACGGCCGCCGGCAGGCCCGCAAGGAGTCGGTCCAGCTGCCGGTCGACGAGCCGCGGGCGATAGGGCACAGATGCAGGCTACCTCTCCCGGGTATCAGACGCTACCGTTGCGCGTCATCATGGGATACCGTTCCGTCAACGTAAACGCTACCAATCGGCCTGGGCTGCACGTCGGGCGACCTGTCCCTGCCTGCTGGTCGTCTGGTGCGAGTCCCAACAACGC
Source organism: uncultured Actinomycetota bacterium (assembly GCA_963769855.1). Classification (GTDB taxonomy): domain Bacteria; phylum Actinomycetota; class Actinomycetes; order Actinomycetales; family Cellulomonadaceae; genus Cellulomonas. The sequence continues at coordinate 267,573 of CAVYNN010000006.1, read as the reverse complement.
GCCCCTGCGAGCGACGCGGCCCGATGCGTCGACAACTGACGACGCACGCTATCCCTCGAACTCGACTTACGAATCTGCCTGCGACTCCCTCAACACCGAGGAGACTCAAGTGGTGCGCACCGGGTTCGGTCCCCGTTTTGCCGTCCTCGTCGCCGCAGCGCTCCTCGCCGCCGGATGCGGCGCCACGAGCGGTGACGGTGGTTCGCCGATGCACCCGCTGCAGCTGCGCATCGTCACGTCCTTCAGCGTGGGCACGTGCAGCGCCCCGCCCCTTACGACGAACGGACCCGGCCGCGCGTGCGACCGCGACGGCACCACCACCTACGTGCTCGGCGAGTCCCTGGGCGCCGTGACCCCGGCATCGGTCACGAGCCAGGACGGCGGCGTCGAGGTCGAGATGGACAAGGCTGGCGCCGGCACGATGCGCGAGGTCACCACCGGCGCCGTAGACAAGCAGCTGGCGATCCTCCTCGACGGCAGAGTGCTCTCCGCACCTGTCGTCAAGGAACCCGTCACCACCGGCTCGGTGGTGCTGGCACTGGCGACACCGGCCGAGGCCGATGCTGTCGCGGCGGAGCTCCATGGAACGGCGACACCCTGATCCCAGCTGCGCCCAGACACCGCGCCGGGCATCCCCAGGCGGGACCCGTTCAGCCCTGAGGCCGCCAGGTGGTCGACCGTCGGGCGGCCTCGAAGATCGCCTCGACCTTCGCGTCCTCGAGGACGACCGGCCTGCGACGCAGCCAGTCGGTCAGCGCCATGCGGTTCACGACGAAGACGTCGGCCGGAGGCTGCTTGATCGTGACGTCGTTGGCACCCACCGGGACGACGACCCCCGCCACCGCGACCGGATACCCGCACGCAGTCGTGAGGTACCGGCCGGCGCGAAGAGCCTCGTGACGCGAGTTGCGGATATAGGGCTGCTGCTGGCCGTTCACTTTGAACGCGTTGTCCCGGATCCAGATCCGGGCGCCCGGGTGGTGCTTGGCGTTGAGGCTGAACACGCCGCCGGGTCCGATGACGAGGTGGTCGATGTCCGAGCCGTTCTCGCCGACCGGGATCGCGTGCAGGAACTTCCACCTCGGGTCCTTCTTGGCCAGCTTCGCGAGCCTTGCGGCCACCATCTCCTCCCCGTCGGCACCGATCCGCCACGCCCGCTCATCGGTGTGGACGCCAAGCACCCGGGCGACGAAGGTCCGAACGGGCGCGGCCTGCTTCAGCGCGACCGCCTGCTGCCTGGCCATCTCCCCAGCCCTATGGGCGGCGAGGTCATCCCATCTCGGCGCCGCTGCCGCCATCGCCAATTGCGGGAGCGGCTTGGGGAGGGACGGCGACTCCTCGGCGACTGATGTCCCCGACACCGGCACAGTCTCGACAACTGCTCCATCCTCCGAAGCGGCACTCCAGGACGGAGACGGCCGTGGGTCTTCGGAATCGCGGGGCTCGGCGGCCTGGCACGCCTCGATAGCGCGGCGCAGGTCAGCGATGCGTTCCGGGATGTCGACGTGATCCTCGCCCGTCAGCAGGTCCCGCCAGCCCACCGCGATCCCGTCGCCGTCGTGGACGTACAGCCTGTCCTTGCCGTACCGACGCCAACGTCGGACCTCCCACTCCCCCATGACTGTCGTATCGGCAGGCTGGAGGCGACAGAGGAGGTGGGAATAGGGCAGGTGGTTGAGATGCCCGATCCAAGCCTCGCAGTGCTTCGCCGTCCGATCCGGCGTACGCACCTGCCAACGCCCCGAGGGGAGCCTGCGTACGGTGCCGGAGACGCGTCGATGGTGTCGGGTGGGCCGGGCGGCACGAGCCGACCAGCAGAGGGTCTCAAGGAGGTCCGACAGAGCCGCTGCGACGCTCTGACCTGCGAAAACGCGGAGCGGGTGACGGGAATCGAACCCGCGCTCTCAGCTTGGGAAGCTGAAGTTCTACCATTGAACTACACCCGCGCGGCGGCACCCGGGACGCCCCGGACGCGCTGCGGCCCCGATCTTACCGGGTCGACGCGGGCCCGCTCCAACCCCCTCCCACCTGCGATGCTGGTCGCCGTGCCGGAGCTTCGCGCCTACCGCCCGGGCGACCTGCCCGCCATGTACCGCGTCTGCCTGCTGACGGGTGACGCCGGCCAGGACGCCTCCACGGTGTACCGCGACCCGGACCTCCTGGCGCACGTCTACTGCGGTCCCTACCCCGCTGCCGACCCGTCCCTCAGCCTCGTCGTGGCGGACGACGAGGGCGTCGCCGGCTACCTCGTCGGCACGGCGGACAGCGCCGGCTTCGCCGCCTGGCAGGACGAGCACTGGTGGCCGGCGCTGCGGGCGCGCTACCCGCTGGGGCCCGACGACGGGACGGCCGACCATCGGCTCGTCGAGCTGATCCACCGTCCGCCGCACGACGAAGCCCCGGCCGGCTGTCCAGCGCACCTGCACATCGACCTGCTGCCGCGCCGGCAGGGACAGGGTTGGGGGCGCCGGCTCATCGAGGCCTTCGCCGAGGCGCTCGCGGAGCGCGGCGTGCCGGGCATGCACCTGCGGATGGACCCGCGCAACACCGCGGCGCTCGCGTTCTACCTCCGCCTCGGCTTCGCGCCGGTCGCGGACGGCGTCCTGGTCCGGCCGGTCAGCCCGCCACCGTGATGCGGAAGCCCGCGGCCATCTCCTGGCCTGGCTCGAGCACCACGACCCCAGTCCCCGGGACGCCCGCGGCGTGCAGCGCGAACCCGCCGTTGACGTGCGTCGTCGGCTCCACGGCGAGGTGCCCGCGGCCGCGAGGCGCGTAGAGGACGACGTGCGAGTAGGCCTCGTCGGCCTCGAGCGTCACGGTCACGTCGGGGTCGGTGTAGCGGAGCGTGGCCAGCGGCCCGGGTGTGCGGCAGGTCAGCACGTCGTCGACGTGGAGCACGCTCACGCGCCGTGCGACGCGGAAGTCGGCGCGTGGTGGGATCGCTCCCGCGGCGTCGAACGCGAGCCCGCCGCGGAGCAGGTAGCCGGCGTTCGCGCCGATCCGGAGCATCGGCCGGCCCGGTTCGTCGGGCATCGGGGAACCGACCGGAACGAGCGACCGGCGGAAGTACGGGTGGTGGCCGAACCCGGCGGGGAACGGCGCGTCGTCCTCGTTCCGCAGGCTGGTCGTCACCTCGAGCGAGTCCCCCACCAGGGTGTAGCCCACGCGCGCCGCGAACCGCCACGGGAAGTTGACCCCGACCAGGTCGGCGGCGTGCGCCTCGAGCATCGTCGAGTCGTCGGTCAGCGCGACGACCGCCCACGGCGAGTTGCGCAGCGCGCCGTGGATCGCGGTGCCGTCGGCGCCGTTGCGCTGCAGCTGCCAGGTGCGGCCGTCGAACGGCAGCAGACCGGCGCCGATCCGGTTGGACCACGGCAGCATGGGGAAGCTCGACGCGCGTTCCGGGTCGGCCCGGCGGCTGCGCGGCATCGGGCGCAGCAGGTCGCGCCAGACGCCGTCCGCGGTCCGGATCCGGCCGCCGGCCAGCGCGGCGCCGGTGCCGGGCAGCACGTCGACCTCCCACCGGTCCGTGCGCAACGTCACCATCGGGGCGATCGCCGGTGCAGTCCGGCGCAGCTCGTCGACCGCCATGGCGTTCAGAGCGTCACGGCGACGTGCACCGTCGCGCCGGCAGGCGCATACGGCACCAGGTTCCCCTCGACCGGCGTCCCGTCGACGACGAGCGTCCCGCGCACCCCTCGGGCACCGGAGTTCGTCACCTCGATGACGTAGGTCGCGCCGCGGGCCACCCGGGTGACGGTGAAGCTCGGCACGTCCGGCCCGATCTGCGGGTCGATGACCAGCCCGTCGAAGTCCGGCCGCACGCCGAGCAGGTACTGCGAGACCGCGACGAAGTTCCACGCCGCCGTGCCGGTCAGCCAGGAGTTCTTCGCCTCACCGTGGCGCACCGCCTCCTTGCCCGCGATCATCTGCGCGTACACGTACGGCTCGAGCCGGTGCACGTCGCTGATCTCCTCGCGGTAGGCGGGGGTGATCCGGCGGTAGTAGTCGAACGCCAGGTCACCACGGCCCACCATCGTCTCGGCGATGGTGATCCACGGGTTGTTGTGGCAGAAGATGCCACCGTTCTCCTTGTATCCCGGCGGGTAGGTGGAGACCTCGCCGAGCTCCACCTGGTACGTGGTGTAGGCGGGGTACTGCAGCACCATGCCGTGCGGGGTGCCGAGCAGCTCCGCCGACGAGTCCAGGGCCTGGATGGCCGGCGACGCGGCGTCGTCGGGCCCGGAGCCGATGCCGATCCCGGCCAGCACGGCGAACCCCTGCGGCTCGATCCAGATCTTGCCCTCGGGCTTCGCGTCGGTGCCGATGGGGTTGCCGAAGTAGTCGTACGCCCGGAGGAACCACCGGCCGTCCCAGCCGTGCGTCAGCACCGCCTCACGCATCTGCCCGACGAGCCCCCGGGCCCGTGTCGCCACCTCGCCGAGCCCCCTGCGCTCTGCGAGCTCGGCGTACTCGTCGCCGTACTTGACGAACATCGCGGCGATGAACACGGACTCGGCGACGCCGCCCGCCTTGTTCTCCGTGGTCTGGAAGCTCTCCCCCGGGGTGGTGGAGAAGCAGTTGAGGTTGAGGCAGTCGTTCCAGTCGGCGCGGCCGATCAGCGGCAGGCCGTGCGGGCCGCGGTGGGTCACGGTGAACTCGAACGAGCGGGTGAGGTGCTCGAACAGCGGCGCCTCGGAGCCGTCCTCGTTGTCGAACGGCACCGGCACGTCGAGGATCGACCAGTCGCCGGTCTCTCGGATGTAGGCGGTGACGCCGGCGATCAGCCACAGCGGGTCGTCGTTGAAGCCGGAGCCGATGTCGTTGTTGCCGCGCTTGGTCAGCGGCTGGTACTGGTGGTACGCCGAGCCGTCCGCGAGTTGGGTGGAGGCGATGTCGACGATCCGCTCGCGGGCCCGCTCCGGGATGAGGTGGACGAAGCCGAGCAGGTCCTGGTTGGAGTCGCGGAAGCCCATCCCGCGGCCGATGCCGGTCTCGAAGTACGAGGCCGACCGGCTCATGTTGAAGGTCACCATGCACTGGTACTGGTTCCAGACGTTGACCATCCGGTCCAGCTTCTCGTCGGGCGAGGTCACCGAGAAGGTGGACAGCAGGCCCGTCCAGTACTCGTGCAGCGCCTCGAACGCGGCGTCGGCCTGGGCGGCGGTGGCGAACCGGCCGAGCAGGGCGTGCGCGCGCTCGCGGTTGACCAGCTGGTGGGCGTCGTCGGCCCACTTCTCCTCGTCCGGGTTCTCGACGTAGCCCAGCACGACGACCAGCGTGCGCGACGCCCCCGGGGCCAGGGCGACGTGGACCGAGTGCGAACCGATCGGGTACCAGCCGGAGGCGACCGACCCGGCCGACGCCCCGGCGTGGGGCACCGCCGGCTCGCCCAGCCCGTTGTAGGGGCCGACGAAGGTGTCGCGGTCCGTGTCGAACCCGTCCGCGTGGGCGTTGACGGCGAACACGGCGTAGTGGTCGCGGCGCTCCCGGTACTCGGTCTTGTGGTAGATCGCCGAGCCGAACGGCCCGTCCTGCTCGATCTCCACCTCGGCGAGCGAGAGGTTGCGCTGGTAGTTGGTCTGGTCGTCCTGCGCGTTCCAGAGGCAGAACTCGACGAACGTGAAGAGGGTCAGCTCCTTGGCCGCCGGCGAGGTGTTGGTCACCGTGATCTTCTGCACCTCGGCGTCCTCGCCGAGCGGCACGAAGTGCAACGTGTCGACGCGCACACCGCCGCGCTCGCCGGTGATCCGGGTGTAGCCCAGGCCGTGCCGCGCCTCGAACTCGTCGAGGTCGGCCTTGACCGGCAGCCAGGACGGGGTCCACACGTCGCCGCCGTCGTTGACGTACAGGTACCGCCCGCCGGCGTCCGCCGGGATGTTGTTGTAGCGGTACCGGGTCAGCCGGCGCATCCGGGCGTCGCGGTAGAAGGAGTAGCCGCCGGCCTGGTGCGAGATGAGCGAGAAGAACCGCTCGGACCCCAGGTAGTTGATCCAGGGATACGGCGTGTGGGGCGTGCTGACGACGTATTCGCGGGCTTCGTCGTCGAAGTGGCCGTAGCGCATGAGCGGGGCGCCTCTCGGTGGGGCGAGGGAGCGCTCCCACGCGCTCCGTGTGCCAGCATACCTGGCTCGGTGGGCCCCCGATACCCGCCGACGAGGGCGCGGGCGCCGACTACCGTGGGGCACGTGCTGCTCTCCGACCGCGACATCAGGGCCGAGCTCGAGTCGGGCCGGATCGGCCTGGACCCGTACGAGCCGGCGATGATCCAGCCGTCCAGCATCGACGTTCGGCTCGACCGGTATTTCCGGTTGTTCGACAACCACCGGTACGCCGTCATCGACCCGGGCGAGGAGCAGCCGGAGCTGACCCGGCTGGTCGACGTGCCGCCCGACGAGCCGCTCGTCCTGCACCCCGGCGAGTTCGTGCTCGGGTCCACCTACGAGTGCGTCACGCTGCCGGACGACGTCGCGGCGCGGCTGGAGGGCAAGTCCTCCCTGGGGAGGCTCGGGCTGCTCACCCACTCCACCGCCGGCTTCGTCGACCCGGGTTTCACCGGGCACGTCACGCTCGAGCTGTCGAACGTCGCGACGCTGCCGATCAAGCTCTGGCCGGGGATGAAGGTCGGCCAGCTGTGCTTCTTCCGGCTGTCCTCGCCGGCCGAGCAGCCGTACGGAGCGGGGGCCTCGGGCTCCCGGTACCAGGGTCAGCGCGGCCCGACCGCGTCGCGGTCGTGGATGAGCTTCCACCGGACCCCGTTGTGACGGGCCCCTGATGGCGGACGGCATCGCCCGCCTGGTGGCGGGCGGCGACGGGCAGGGCCGGCACCTGCTGGCGCTGCCCGCCGGCCCCGGGCCCGACGAGGTCGGCGCCCTGGCGGCGAGCCGGTTCCCGGCCGCCCGGTGGGACCAGCCGGACGCCCAGCTGGTCCGCGCCGGCGGCGCTGCGCTGCGCGTCCTGCGGCTCGGTCGTCGGTCGCGGCTGATCGGCCCGCACCCGCTCGGGCCCGGCGACGCGGCCACGCTCGGGCTGCCCGGGCAGCCGGCGACCGTGTGGCAGCTCGACTGCCCGCCGGAGCGGGGCGATCCGCCCGGGCCGGGTGGTGACCGGGACGGCCTCAAGCGTGCCTTCCCCGAGGCGATGCCGGTGCGCGAGGAAGAGCGGTCGCTGAGCTGGCTGGTCGCGGCCGCGCGACGGCTCGGCGGGTCGGTCCGGACGGCGGGCACCGGCACGGTGCTGACGCCGGACCCGGGTGGCCTCGTCGACCTGGTGCTGTACACCGACCGGTGGCTCGAGCCGGCCCAGCTGCTGGCCACGACGCGCCAGGTGGTGCGCCGGGCCCGGATCTCCGGCGCAGGGGACCGCTACCTGGGGAACGAGGAGCCGGTGGACCCACGGTTGTCGGCCCACCTGGCCCGGCACGGCGTACACGATCCGCGGGAACGGGCGCGGCTCGGGGCCGAGGCGAGCGCCTACGACGCGTACATGATGAGCCACCCGCACGCCCAGACCGGCTACGGCATCGAGGCCGACCTCGGCGTCGACGGGATCCTGCTCGTCGAGGTCGCGGGTCAGGACGAGGTGCCCCTGGCGGTGGCGTCCGCCCCGTGGGCGCGGCAAGGGGTGGTCGCCTACCGGGTCCACTGGGAGCCGGACGACTTCACCGAGCTGGAGCGGGAACGTCCGTCCCTGGCCCACCGGGTCGCCCGCCGCCGCGCGGCTCCGCAGGTGCGGGGGGTGGCCACGGCACTGCACGCGGTGATCGGCGGTGCCCTCCTCGACGAGGCCGAGTTCCCGGTCGATCCCGTGACGCTCGTCCCCTGACCCCTTCCCCAGTGGAACGAACCGGCCCATCGGACCGGCGTGTCGGTGCGTGTCTGTTCCACTGGCCGGGGGCCCCTTGCCGGGAGTGGAACGAAGGTGTCACCCGCGTCGGCGAGTCGGCGCGTGTCTGTTCCACTTTGCGGGGGTGGGTCAGGCGGTGGAGGTTGAGGGGGCCGGGGCGAACTGGGTGCGGTAGAGGTCGGCGTACAGGCCGCCCGCTGCCAGGAGCTGCTCGTGCGTCCCCTGCTGCACCACGCGGCCGGTGTCGATGACGACGATGCGGTCGGCGGCCCGGACGGTCGACAGCCGGTGCGCGATCACCAGGCTGGTCCGCCCGGCCAGGGCGGCGTCCAGCGCCGCCTGCACCGCCGCCTCGGACTCCGAGTCCAGGTGCGCCGTCGCCTCGTCGAGCACCACGACGTCCGGCGCCTTGAGCAGCAGGCGAGCGATCGCCAGGCGCTGACGCTCGCCGCCGGACAGCCGGTAGCCGCGATCGCCCACCACCGTCTCGAGGCCTTCGGGCAGGCCGCTGACCAGCTCCCAGATCTGGGCCTCGCGCAACGCGGTCTCGAGCTCGTCGTCGGACGCGGTCGGCTTGGCGAACAGCAGGTTGGCCCGGATGGTGTCGTGGAACAGGTGCGCCTCCTGCGAGACGACACCCACGGTCGCCCGCAACGAGGCCGCGGTGACGTCCCGCAGGTCGAGCCCGGCGATCCGGACGGCTCCGCGGGTCGGGTCGTACATCCGCGTGACGAGCTGGGAGATCGTCGTCTTGCCCGCGCCGGACGGCCCGACGAGCGCGACCATCGACCCGGCCGGCACCGTGAAGCTCACCTCGTCCAGGGTGTCCGCGGGCGGGTCGACCGACACGGTGGCGACTGCCTCGAGCGAGGCGAGCGAGACCTCCGCGGCGGTGGGGTAGCGGAACCCGACGCCGGCCAGCTCCACGCCCGCACCGTGCACCCGGACCGCCCCGCGCAGGTCGGCGGCGCCGGGCTTGTCGGCGACCGTCGGCACCAGGTCGAGCACCTCGAGCACGCGGTCGAAGCTCACCAGCGCCGTCATGACGTCCACCTGGACGTTGGACATCGCGGTCAGCGGGCCGTACAGCCGGGTCAGGTAGGAGGCCAGCGCCACGACGACGCCCACGGTGAGCTGGCCACGCACGGCGGACAGGCCGCCCAGGCCGTAGACGATCGCCACGCCGACCGACGCGACGGTGGTCAGGCCGATCCGGAACCACGACGCGTTCATCGCCAGCCGCACGCCGATGTCGCGCACCCTGCGCGCCTGCGCCGCGAAGGCGGCCGACTCGCGCTCGGGGTCGCCGAACACCTTGGCCAGGTGCGCCCCGGCGACGTTGAACCGCTCCTGCATGAACTGCGAGGCGTCGGCGTTGAGCTCGTACGACTCGCGCGTGATCGCCGAGATCCGGTGCCCGAAGAACCGGGCGGGCAGGACGAACGCCGGCAGCAGCACCAGCGAGAGCAGCGTCAGCTGCCAGGACATCGACAGCATCGCGGCGAGGACGAACGTCACGGTCAGCGTGTTGGAGACGACGTTCTGCAGGGTCGAGGTGAACGCCTGCTGGGCGCCGAGCACGTCGCCGTTGAGGCGCTGCACCAGGGCGCCGGTGCGGGCCCGGGAGAAGAACGCCAGCGGCATCCGCTGCACGTTGTCGAACACCGCGGTCCGCAGGTCGAGGATCAGGCCCTCGCCGATCCGCGAGCTGAGCCAGCGCTCGGCGACCGACAGGACGGCGTCCAGCACCGCGAGCCCGGCGACCGCCCCGGCGATGCCGACGACGAGCGCACCGCGCTTCTGCGCGATCCCGTTGTCGATGAGCACCTTGAGCAGCCACGGGGTCAGGGCCCCGGCGGCGGCGTCCAGGGCGATCAGCACGACGAAGACGGCGAGCTGGGCCCGGTACGGCCGGGCGAACCCGAGGATGCGGCTCAGCGTCGCGCGGCCGACCCGCTTGTCGACGACGGACGAGTCCTGCGCGAACGTCCGCATCATGTGGCCGCCGCGCATGCCGCCCATGCCAGGGATCTGGGACATCGCTACCTCCGCTCGTCGGGCGATGCTGAGGTTACCTCATTATGTGCAACCCTCACGAAGAGGCCGCCGAGCGGTACTCTCGGCGCCGTGACGACCAGCTCCCGGCCGGACGTCGCGTCCCGGCGGCGCGACGACATCCCGCCGCCCGGCCCGGACGCCTCGGCGGAGTCGGCCGAGCTCCTCGACCTGGTCCACGCCCTGCTGCACGCCGTGCGGCGCGACGCCGCGACCCGGTTCGACCCGATCGGCACCACGCCGGGGCAGGTGCGGTTGCTCCGGGCGATCCAGCGGGCGGGCGGGCCACGGCGACTGGGCGAGCTGGCGCAGATCCTGGACGTCGCCCCGCGCTCGGTCACCGCGAAGGTGGACCAGGCGGAGGCGGACGGGCTGGTCCGCCGCATCCCCGACTCCGGGGACCGCCGCGCCACGCTGGTCGAGCTGACCCGGGACGGGCTCGCCCTGCTCGCGCGGGTGTCCGCCGAGCGCAGCGTCGGCGCCGGCGAGCGCCTGGGTCGGCTGGCGCCCGACGAGCGCACCGAGCTGCTCCGCCTGCTCCGGCTGGTCGCCGCCCCGCCGTCGGGCTGATCGCCGTCCGGCCGGGCCACACCCCCAGGGGCGTCAGCCGCCGGCCGGTGCATCGAGGCGTTCGCGGAGCAGCACGGCGATGTCGGCGACCCGGGTCTCGACCCCGCACGCGGCCACGCCGTCGGTGAGCATCGTCGTGCAGAACGGGCAGGCCGTGGCCACCGTCGCGGCCCCGGTGCCGATCGCCTCGGCCGCCCGTGTCGTGCCGATCCGGGTGCCGATCGACTCCTCCATCCACGCCCGGGCGCCACCGCCGCCGCAGCAGAACGCATCGGCACCGTGCCGCGGCATCTCCGTGACGGCGATCCCGGCCGCGGCGAGCAGCTCGCGCGGCGGGGCGTAGATCTCGTTGTGCCGGCCGAGGTAGCACGGGTCGTGGTAGGTGACCACCCGGTCGTCGGTCGCCGGCAACGGCACCAGCCGCCCCTCGCTGACCAGCGTGCTGAGCAGCTCGGTGTGGTGCACCACCTCGTACGTGCCGCCCAGGGCCGGGTACTCCCGGGCGATCGTGTTGAAGCAGTGCGCGCAGGTGACGACGATCCGGCGGGCGCCCGCCGCCTCGAGCGTGGCGATGTTCGCCCCGGCCAGCTGCTGGAACAGCAGCTCGTTGCCGGCGCGCCGGGCCGGGTCGCCGGTGCACTGCTCCGCCTCGCCGAGCACGGCGAACGTGACGCCCGCGGCGTGCAGCAGCTCGGCCACGGCGCGCGCGGTGCGGCCGGCCCGCTCGTCGTATGCGCCCGCGCAGCCGACCCAGAACAGGTAGTCGACGTCGGCCAGGGACTCCACGTCGGCGCCGACCACGGGCACCGGCACGTCGAGGCCCTTGGTCCAGTCGAGCCGGCGGCGGGCGGGCGACCCCCACGGGTTGCCCTGGCGCTCCATGCCGGTGAACGCCTTGGTCAGCTCCCGTGGGAACGACGAGGCCGCGAGCACCTCGTGGCGGCGCAGGTCGAGGATCGTGTCGACGTGCTCGATGTCCACCGGGCACTCCTGCACGCACGCGCCGCAGGTGGTGCACGCCCACAGGGCGTCCGGGTCCACCGCGCCACCGACCAGCGGCAGCGACCGGCGGGCGGGGTCGGCCAGGGCGTCCCGCAGCCCGAGCACGAGGAGCTTGGGCGACAGCGGCTTGTCCGTCGCCCAGGCCGGGCAGACCGTCTGGCAGCGGCCGCACTCGGTGCAGCTCGCCGAGTCCAGCGCGGTCTTCCACGGCAGCTCGGCCGCGGTACCGGCGCCCAGCACCAGGTCGTCCGGCAGGTCGTCCGGCGCCATCAGGTCGACCGGGTCGCCGCTCGGTCCGCGCACCGGCTCGGCCGGGCCGAGGGATGCTGTACGTCCCGGGTAGCGCTTCGTGTACAATGTCAGCACGGCGAGGAACCGGTGCCACGCGACGCCCATCGTCGGCTGCAGCCCGACGACGACGAACCAGGCCATCGAGCACAGGATCTTGACGGTGGCGACGACGACGACCGCCGTCTCCAGCGTCGTCGTCGGCGCCGCTGCCCAGGCCGAGCCGTACCAGGCGGTCAACGGGTAGTGCGTGACGGACGCCAGCGCCGAGCCGTCCCGCGCCGCCAGCGCGTAGGTCAGCCCGCGGAGCACCAGCACGGCCAGCACGACGACCAGCACCGTCGCCTCGACGACGTACGCCTGCCACGCGGTGGACCCGAAGAACCGGGACGCCCGCCGGCGCCGCTCGTCCTGCCCGGACCGGGGCCGGACCAGCTGCCGCCTGACGATCAGCCAGACGATCCCGAGCAGCGAGAGCCAGGCGATCGCCTCGATCAGCCATTCCAGCGGCGGCCAGTGCCCCAGGGCCGGCACCGTCCAGCGTGGCGAGACCACCTGCCCGTACCCGTCGACCAGCGTGATGAGCAGCACCGGGAACGCCACCATGACCGTCCAGTGCGCGATCCGCACGTGCCGGTCGTGGGCGAACCTGCCGTGCCCGAGCACCTCCCGCAGCACCGACGCCAGCCGGGGTCCCACCGGACGCCACCGCCCGGCGAGCGGGCGCCCGGCCCGGATGGTCGCCGTGATGCGCACCACGCCGCGGACGAAGAACCCGACGCCGACGGTGCTGCCGACGACGACCAGGGCCAGGCAGGCGACCTGCAGTCCGCTCACCGGGTCACGGTACCGGCCGGCTCGAGCCGGCCGACGATGCGGCTCAGTGGTCCAGGAAGCGGGCGGCCGCGCGTGCCGTCCCGCGCGATGTCACCAGCCGGGCCAGCGCGATGAGGGCACCGGTGAGCGCGGCTGCGAGGGCGACCTCGGCGAGCGGCCGGTCCTCGTCGTCCCCGGCGGGGGTCGGGTGGCCGGCGGCACGTTCCCAGAGGGCGTCGACGACCTTGTGCACCAGCCAGCCGGCAGCCAGCCCGGCACCGATGGTGGTCAGCCGCACGACGGTCGACGGCGTGCGCTCGTCGGGCATCGCTACCTCCGCTCGTTGTCCTCGTCGTCCTGTGGCCGACGCTAGCGCCCGGTGGCCACGCGCGCCGCTCCGAGCGGCATTAGGATCGCCGGTGAACGACAGGGGAGCGCCGACACGGACCGCGAGGTCCGCCGCGACGCTGAGAGTGCGGACCGCCGCAGACCCTCGAACCTGACCCGGTCAGCACCGGCGTAGGGAGTCGGGAATCCTCTCCCCGTCGCGGGTGAGGTCTGCCTGCGACGGGCCCTCCTACGCGATAGGAGGACATCCACATGGCACGCAACCGAGCCTGGCTCGCGCTGCTCGTCGTCCCCACCTTCGCCGCCTGCTCGGCGATCGGCGCCACGACCCCACCGGTCCCCGCCGGTTCCGGCACTGCCGGTCCGTCCGGCTCGCCGGGCGGGACGATCACCTTGGTCACGCACGACTCGTTCGCGCTGAGCAAGGGCATCATGGCCGACTTCACCGCCAAGACCGGCTACACGGTGAAGGTCGTCCAGCCGGGCGACGCCGGCACGCTGGTCAACGAGCTGGTCCTGACGAAGGACGCACCCATCGGTGACGTCACCTTCGGCATCGACAACACGTTCGCGTCGCGCGCGCTCGACGAGGGCGTCGTCGTACCGCCGCCGGTGCCGCTGACCGCTCCGGCGCTCAAGGACGCCCAGGCGCACGCCGTCCCCGGCGACACCGCCGGTGCCCTGACCGCGATCGACGACGGCGACGTGTGCATCAACGTCGACCACACTTGGTTCACCGCGCACCACCTGGCCGAGCCGGCGAGCCTGGACGACCTGACCAAGCCCGCGTACAAGGGCCTGCTGGTCACCCCCAGCCCGGTCACCTCGTCGCCCGGCTTCGCGTTCCTCCTGGCGACTATCGGCAAGTACGGCACCGACGGCTGGCAGGCCTACTGGAAGGCCCTCAAGGACAACGGCGTGAAGGTCGACCAGGGCTGGACCGACGCCTACGAGGTCGACTTCACCGGTGGCGGCGGCAACGGCACGTTCCCGATCGTGCTGTCCTACTCGTCGTCCCCGCCGTACACCGTGCCCAAGGGCGGCACGGCGCCCACCACCGGCGCCCTGCTCGACACGTGCTTCCGGCAGGTCGAGTACGCCGGGGTGCTGGCCGGGGCGAAGAACCCGGTCGGTGCGGCCGCCTTCGTCAACTTCCTGCTCTCCGACGAGGTCCAGGCGGACATCCCGGGCTCGATGTACATGTACCCGGTCAGCACGTCCGTGACCGTGCCCGCCGACTGGGCGCAGTGGGCGCCGCTCGCCGCGCACCCGTTCGACGTCCCGGAAGCCGACATCGCGGCACACCGCGCCGACTGGTTGCAGCAGTGGTCGGCCACGGTGCTGGGCTGAGCGCCGGGCTCGAGACCCCGGTGGCCGTCCCCCTGCGCCCGTCAACGGGGGGCGGTCACCGGCTCGGCTGGGCGCTGGCGGCCGCGGTGCCGCTGGCGTTCCTGCTCGTCTTCTTCGCCTGGCCGGTGGTGGCGATGGCCGGGCGCGGGTTCGTCGTCCACGGCCGGCTCGACCTGTCGGCGTTCGCCGAGGTGTTCTCCCGGCACCGCACCTGGCGCATCGTCGGCCTGACCCTGGGCCAGGCGGCGCTGGGCACGACGATCTCGGTGCTGCTCGGCGTGCCGGGCGCCTACCTGCTGTACCGGTGCCGGTTCCCCGGGCGGGGCGCGCTGCGGGCGTTCGTCACGGTGCCCTTCGTGCTGCCGACGGTCGTCGTCGGTGTCGCGTTCCGGTCGCTGCTGGCGCGCGGCGGGCTGCTCGGCGGCCTGCACCTGGACGGGACCTTCACCGCGATCGTCGCGGCGCTGGTGTTCTTCAACTACGGGCTCGTCGTGCGCACCGTCGGCGCGCTGTGGGAACGCCTGGACCCACGACCCGAGCAGGCGGCCCGCGCGTTGGGCGCCTCCCCGTGGCGGGCCCTGGCAACCGTGACGCTGCCGGCCCTGATGCCCGCGGTCGCCGGGGCCGCCTCCCTGACCTTCCTGTTCTGCGCGACGGCGTTCGGCACCGTGCTGGTGCTCGGCGGGCTGCAGTTCGGCACTGTCGAGACCGAGATCTGGATCCAGACGACGCAGTTCCTCGACCTGCGCGCCGCGGCCGTGCTGTCGGTGGTGCAGCTGGTCGTGGTCGTCGCCGCGCTGGCGGTGGCCGGCCGCGCCCGGGCCCGGTCCGAGCGGGCGCTCGCCCTGGGCGCGCCGGCCGGCGCCGGGCATGTCCCGTCGCTGGGCCTGGTTCGCGCGCGTGACCGCAGGGGCGCGTCGGCGCCGGGCCGGCCCCGGGGGCCGCAGGACCTGCGCGGCGTCGACCGTGCCGCGGTCGCCGTCACCGCGCTCGCCCTGCTGCTGCTCGCGCTGCCTCTCGCCGGGCTCGTCCTGCGGTCCCTGCGCACGACGACCGGGTGGGGTCTGGCCAACTACGCCGCGCTGAACCGGCCGGCCGGCGCCCTGCCGGTGTCGGTCTGGCAGGCGATGGAGACCAGCCTGCGGGTCGCGCTCGACGCGACGGTGATCTCGCTGGTCGTCGGGGGTCTGGTCGCGCTGGTGGTCTCTCGTCGCCCTCGCGGCGCGGTCGCGCGGCGCACGGTGGGCGGGCTGGACGCCGTGTTCATGCTGCCGCTCGGGGTGTCCGCCGTGACCGTCGGGTTCGGCTTCCTGCTGGTGATGGACCGGCCGTTCGGACTGGACGTCGACCTGCGGACCAGCCCCTTGCTGGTGCCGATCGCCCAGGCAGTGGTCGCGACGCCGCTCGTCGTGCGTACGGTGCTGCCCGTGCTCCGTGCGATCGACCCGCGCCAGCGGGAGGTGGCCGCGACCCTCGGTGCGGCTCCCGGCCGGGTGCTGCGCACGGTCGACGGCCCGGTGGCGCTGCGGGCGGCCGGGCTGGCCGCGGGCCTGGCGTTCGCCGCGAGCCTCGGCGAGTTCGGTGCGACGAGCTTCCTGGCCCGGCCCGATCAGCCGACCCTGCCGGTCCTCGTCTACCGGCTGATCGGCCGGCCCGGCGCCCAGACGTACGGCATGGCGCTCGCTGCGTCGGTGGTGCTGGCGCTGGTCACGGCCGCCGCGGTGGCGGTGTTCGAGCGGGTGCCGCGGGCCGCCGGGTCGGTGATCTGACATGGGCGCGACGAGCGTGACCGCGACCGGCCCGGGACCGGTGCCCGTGCACACCCGTGCTCCGGGCGGCCTTGGTCTGCGCGACGTCACGGTGCGGTACCCACCGGCGGTGCGGGGGCGGGCAGCCACCACGGCCGTCGACGGCGTCGGCCTGGACGTCGGCACCGGCGAGGTGGTCGCCCTGCTCGGCCCGTCCGGGTGCGGCAAGTCCTCGCTGCTGCGCGCGGTGGCCGGGCTCGAGCCGGTGGCGGCCGGCGAGGTCACGTGGGACGGCGAGTCGGTGGTGACGGTGCCGGTGCACCGGCGCGGGTTCGGCCTGCTGTTCCAGGACGGGCAGCTGTTTGCGCACCGCGACGTGGCCGGGAACGTCGGCTACGGCCTGCGCGGGGATCCGGGCGCCGCCGAGCGTGTCGCCGGGCTGCTCGAGCTGGTCGGGCTGCCCGGCCAGCAGCGACGCGACCCGGCCACGCTGTCCGGCGGCGAACGGCAGCGCGTCGCCCTGGCCCGGGCGCTGGCTCCCCGCCCCCGGCTGCTGTTGCTCGACGAGCCGCTGTCCGCCCTCGACCGGGCGTTGCGCGAGCGGCTCGCCACCGACCTGCGAGCCGCGCTGCTAGCCACCGGCACCACCGCCGTCCTCGTCACGCACGACCAGGACGAGGCGTTCGCCGTCGCGGACCGCGTCGCCGTGATGGACGCGGGCCGGCTGCTCCAGGTCGCGCCGCCCGCCGAGCTGTGGCGTGCGCCGGCGTCCCGCGAGGTCGCGGCGTTCCTCGGCTACGAGGCGTTCGTGCCCGCCTCGTCCCCGGCTGCCGGGCCGTGGCGAGCGGCGTTCGCGCTGGCCGCGGGCGACCGCCGGACGCTCGCCCTCGCCGCCGGCGCGCTCGTGATCCGTCCCGAGGCGTCCGTCCTGCCCCCCGATGCGCCGGGCGGGATCGGCGGGACGGTCGTGGCGATCGGCGCCCGACGGGGCCGCAGCGAGGTCCGGGTCGACGTGCCGGGCATCGGCCTGGTCACCGCGCTGGCTCCGGCCGGGTGGACGGCCGGAGCCGGCGCAGCCGTCACGCTCTCGGTCGACCCGGAGTGCGCCGTCCTGCTGCCCTGAACCGTGCGGGTGCCGTGGCACTAGTGCGTTGAACCGCCGGTACCGCTAACCTCGAACCGTCGGTTGGAGGTGAGCGCAAAGGTGCTCGCGCCTCGGGAAGTGGTCAGTGTCGACGTGCCGGTCTCGTTCGACACGGCGTGGTCGTACCTGCGCCGGCCCGAGCTGATCCGGCGCTGGTACGGCTGCGACGAACCCGACCTGGACGACGCCGTGACGCAGGTGTTCCTCCGCGAGGCGGTGGTCCAGCGCGCCGACTCCGGACTGCCCCTCGGCTGGCTGCGCTGGCACAACCACGACCGGCTCGAGGTGCGCGGCGGCTGGGGCGGCGCCCCCCGCTCGACGATCACCGTCCGTCGCCCGGACCATGCGCTGCTCGCCTCCTACGACGGCCTTCGGGACGAGGCAGACGAGCGCTGGATCACCTGGCTGCACCAGCTGCGCTTTGCGCTGGGACGTCACATCGGGGAGGAGCGCCGCGCGTTCGCGGTGCGCGGTCTGAACGCCGAGCGGCCGGACCGGCTGCTCTACCGGGTCGGCCTGCACGGTGCGCGCGGCGTGCCCTTGGGCGGCGCGGTCGAGATCCACCGGCCGGACGGCTCGGTGCTCGGCGGCACGCTCGAGTACTGCTCCACGCACCAGTTCGGGGTGGCCCTGCACGGCTACGGCGGTTCGCTGCTCGTCGTGCAGCTGGTCCCGCCGGCCGGCCACCGGCAGAACGGTGCGGTGAACGCCTTCTGGTCCACCTACGGGTTGGACGACGAGGCGCTCGAGGTGGCCACCCGGCGCTGGGGCGCGTGGTGGCGCACACCGGTGGGCGCGCGGTCCTGACCGCGTCCCTGCACCGCGCCAGGTCGCCGGCGCCGCGGGCAGTCAGAGGGTGACCTGCCACTCCCCGGCGCCGCCCGCGGGCCGGAACCCGAGCGCGATGTTGATCGCGAGCATCCAGCCGTTCTCCTCGGCGTTCCAGGTGTCGACGCGGCGCACGGTCGGCACCTGGTCCACCAGGCGACGCAGGTTGGCCGCCTTGACCAGCATCCCGAGGCGCCGCCCGCGGTGGTCGGGCACGACGAGCGTGTCGCCCTGGTGCGCGCACTCCTCCTCGCCGCGCGCCGAGACGTCGAGGGTGGTGAACGCCGCGAGGGTCCGGGTGGGCACGTGCTCGGCGGCCATCACCAGGAGGCGTCGCCCGGCGCGCCGCGCCCGCTCCTCCGAGGCGCGGATGCGGGCCGTGTTCCAGACCTGCTGGCCCCAGTCGAGCCCGCCGAGCGGGACGTCGGTCGACATCCGGCCGACGACGTACGCGTACTGGTCCAGCCACTCGTCGGGCGTCTCCTCCCAGGCCACCAGTCGGTAGTCCGGCCCGGCCGCGGTCTCGGCCGTGGCGGAGAGCTGGTCGAGCCCGGACACCGGCAGTGTCAGCACGGAGCGACGCGAGACCTGCTCGAGCTCCCAGCCGCGGTGCCGCAGGAAGCGCACCCCCGGGGCGTCGGCACCGACCAGTCCGGCCCCGGTCGGCGGGGCGAGCGTCCCCGGTCCGGCCGGCGGCTCGTCGCACTGGTCCGTGGACGCTTGGATCACGGTCCGGCCGTGCGCGCGCAGCCACTCCAGCGCGGCATCGTGCAGCGCGGAGCCGATGCCGCGGCCGCGCGCGTCGGGCAGCACCTGCACGTCGATCCACGCGGTGCTCGTGTTGTCCTGCTCCGGCAGCTGGAAGAACGCCGCTCCGACCGTCCGGTCGTCCTCCACGGCGGCGAGGTAGCCGCGCCGGGTGAAGCTCTGGTCCCGGAGCCGGGCGAGCTCGGACGTCAGCGGCTCGGCCACGTCGGGCGTGCCCCAGGTGTCCTGCGCGACCTCGGTGCGTACGTCGACCACGGGGCCGATCAGGTCGGCGCGGGTCGGGTCCGCGGGAACCTCGGCGACGGTCCAGGTGCTCATGGCGTCCACCTTCGGCGAACCCTGCCGACCCTGTCGACTGGATATCAGCGGGCCGCGCTACCCTCAAGTTCGGATATCCGAACTTCGGAGGTCAGATGACCGCGACATCCGTGCGGGACGGCGGGCAGGCGGAAGCCACCCAGCCGGCTCGCGGCCGGGGTCGTGGTCGAGGTCTGCGCCGTGGCCTGCCGATGCTCGGCCCGGCGTTCGTCGCCGCGATCGCGTACGTCGACCCCGGGAACGTCGCCACCAACGTCAGCGCGGGGTCGCGCTACGGCTACCTGCTGCTCTGGGTGGTCGTCGCAGCATCGGCAGTGGCGGTGATCGTCCAGTACCGCTCCGCGGCGCTCGGCATCGTCACCGGCCAGTCGTTGCCGGCGCTCGTCGGGCAGCGGCTGGGCCGGCGCTGGCGGATCGCCTACTGGCTCCAGGCCGAGCTGGTCGCCGCCGCGACCGATCTCGCCGAGGTCGTCGGCGGGGCGATCGCCCTCGCCCTGCTGTTCCACGTCCCCCTGCCGCTGGGCGGCCTGATCGTCGGCGTCGTCTCGCTCGCCATGCTCGCCACCCAGAACCGGTCCGGCCAGCGCCGGTTCGAGGTGGTCGTGATGGGGCTGCTGGCGGTCATCGTCGTCGGGTTCCTGGCCGGGCTCGTCGTACGCCCACCGAACCCGGCCGGGGTCGCGTCCGGACTGCTGCCGCGGTTCCGCGGGTCGAACTCCGTGCTGCTCGCCGTGAGCATGCTCGGCGCGACCGTCATGCCGCACGCGATCTACGTGCACTCCGCCCTCGCCCGGGACCGGCACGGCCATGCCGAGCCCGGCCCCGGACGCGACCGTCTGCTGCGGGCGACGCGGTGGGACGTCGGCACGGCCCTGGTCGTGGCCGGTGCGGTGAACGTCGGTCTGCTGCTGCTCGCCGCCGCCGGCCTGGCCGGCCTGCCGGGCACCGACACGATCGAGGGCGCCCACCACGCCATCGCGAGCACCCTCGGTACGGGGGTCGGCGTCGCGTTCGCCCTCGGCCTGCTCGCCTCCGGCCTCGCGTCGACCTCGGTCGGTGCCTACGCCGGCGCGGTGGTGATGGCCGACCTGCTGCACCGGTCGGTCCCGCTGCCGGTGCGCCGGGCGGTCACGCTGGTCCCGGCGATCGTGCTGCTGAGCGTGGGCGCAGACCCGACGTTCACGCTGGTCATCAGCCAGGTGGTGCTCAGCTTCGGCATCCCGTTCGCGCTCATCCCCCTGGTCCGGCTCGCGCACGACGAGGCGGTGATGGCCGAGCGCCGTACCGGGCCGATCCAGCACGCGGTGCTCTGGGTCGTCGTCGGGCTCGTCGTCGCGCTCAATCTGACATTGGTCGCGCTGCTGGTCATCGGATGACCGAGGCTCCATCCGGACCCGATGCGGGCCTTCAGTCCCAGATCATCCCCTGACACGAATTTACGCTGACAGAGTCCTAACTGGGCCTGTGAGGACTGCAATGAAGCCCCTCGTCCGTCGTGAGCTCGGCGGGGTCGACGTCACCGTCACCCCTGCTGCTTGCGTCGTTCCGGAGCCGGTCTGCACGGCCCGCCCCTCCTCGCACACGGACGCGCCCAGTGACTGAGACCCAGCCCAAGTACCCCGGCCTCCCGGATGTCATCAACGGGAACGGCGCCGTGGCACACGTGATGAAGCACGTGTGCGGCGGCGTCATCGGCTACCCCATCACTCCGTCGACGGAGATCGCCGAGACGTTCGAGGCGGCCCGCGCCGAGGGGCAGCTCAACGTCTGGGGCAAGCACCCCTTCTTCGTCGAGACCGAGGGGGAGCACTCCGCGCAGAGCGGCGCGCTCGGCGCAGCCCTCACCGGCGGCAACTTCATCTCGAACGCCTCGTCGAGCCAGGGCATCCTGTACGCCCTCGAGTCGCACTACGTCACCGTGGGCAAGAAGATCGGCGGGTTCGTCCTGCAGGTCGCGGCCCGCGTGGTGTCCAAGCACTCGCTGAACGTCATGGCCGGGCACGACGACATCTACTCGCTGCTGCCGGCCGGCTACACGATCACGTTCGGCTCCAACCCGCAGGAGGCGGCCGACCTCGCGGCGATCGCGTACCGCACCTCGTCGCTGTCGCTCATCCCGGTCGCCAACACGATGGACGGGTTCGCCACCAGCCACGTGATGAGCGAGGTGCTGCTGCCCGAGCCGGCGCTGCTCAAGGAGTACCTGGGCGACCCGGCCGGACGCATCCCGTCGCCGACCGTCGCGCAGGACCTGCTGTTCGGTGCCAAGGGCCGGGTGTTCCAGCTCGGCCAGTACCTCGAGCGGCACGATGCGGACTTCGCGCCCGACGACCTGGCCGCGCTGCGGGCCCACCTGGCCGCGATCGCCGACAAGGTCGAGGCCGACGACGCCGGCGACCTGGTCGCCGAGACGGCGGCCTGGGTCCCGGCCGACCTGCAGGCGCAGTGGCGCCGGGCATGGGTCAACGCCTGGCCCAAGGGCACCCGCCAGCTGGTCCCGGCCCTGGTCGACCCGCACAACCCCGGCCTGACCGGCCCGGTGCAGAACCAGCCCGACTTCCAGGCCGGCGCGGTGGACCACCGCACGCACTTCGTCTCCGCGGTGCCCTCACTCGCCCGCCAGGCGATGGCCGAGTACGCCGAGCTGACCGGCCGCGAGTACTCCCCGGTGCATGGCGTACGACTGCGAGGACGCCGACTACGTCATGGTCGGCCTCGGCTCGATCACCGACGACGTGCGCGCCGTGCTGCCCTACCTGCGTTCCCAGGGCGTCAAGGTCGGCGTCGTGTCGGTCAAGCTGCTCCAGCCGTTCCCCGAGGCCGAGCTGGTCGCCGCCCTGGCGAACGCCAAGGCCGTCACCGTCCTCGAGCGGTCCGACGACACCGCGCTCACCCGCCTCGTGACGCAGGCGCTGTTCCGGGCCCGCGCCAACGGCGCCAACCCCGGTGAGTTCCCCGGCATCCCCGGCCTGACCGCCAGCCCCAAGCTGACCACCGCGATCTTCGGCCTCGGCGGCCATGACGTGCAGCCGCGGCACCTGGTCGCCGCCTTCCAGAACATGGTCTCGCCGACCGGCGCTCCGCTGGTCTACCTCGGGTCGCAGTTCTTCACCGACTCGCCGGCCTCGGCCACGTTGTCCGACGTCCAGGACCGGCTGCGCGCCGCGTACCCCGAGACCGAGCTGATGGCGCTGACCACCGAGCCCAACCCGCAGGTGCTCCCGGCCGACGCCCTCCGGATCCGGTTCCACTCGGTCGGCGGGTACGGCACCATCGCCACCGGCAAGCTGCTCACCGACATCCTGTCCGGCGTGCTCGACATGCACTCCAAGTCGGCGCCGAAGTACGGCTCGGAGAAGTCGGGCGCGGCGACGAACTTCTACATCACGCTGTCGCCGGAGCAGGTGCTGCTGACCAACGCCGAGCTGGAGGACGTCGAGGTCGTCGTCTCCCCGGACCACAAGGTGTTCGTCCACACCAACCCGCTCAAGGGCCTGGCGGAGGGCGGCACGTTCGTGCTGCAGTCCGACCTGGCGCCGCTGGACGTGTGGCGCAGCCTGCCGGCCCACGCCCGCCGGGCGATCCGCGAGCGGAAGATCCACTTCTTCGTCGTCGACGCGTTCACCGTCGCCAAGAAGCACGCGCCGACGCCCGAGCTCGAGACCCGCATGATGGGCATCGCGTTCATCGGCGCCGTCGCCGGGTACGTCGACCGGGTGGCCAAGGGCGCCACCCGCGAGGCGATCCTGGAGAAGGTCCAGCACGAGATCGCCAAGAAGTTCGGCCGCAAGGGCAACGAGATCGTCGAGTCCAACATGGCGGTGATCCGGGACGGCATCGCCGCCACGGTCGCCGTGAACTACGACTCCGACGAGTTCATCGCGATCGACGCCCAGCCGGCCGCGGTCCGCATCCGGTCCGTCGCGCTCTCCGCGTCGATGTGCCCGGTCGCCTCCGACTCGCGCGCCACGGGCCTGTTCGACCCGGCGTACTACGAGGACCTCGCCGCCCGGCCGTTCCGGGACGGCACCGTCGGCGAGTCCCCGGTGCTGCCCGGGTCCGGCCTGTTCATGCCGGTCGGCACGGGCACGACGAAGGACAAGGGGCTGTTCCGGCGCACCGTGCCGGTGTTCGACCCGACGGCCTGCACCGGCTGCCTCGAGTGCGGCCTGGTCTGCCCCGACGCCGCGATCCCGAACACGCTGCACGAGATCCACGACCTGCTGCTCGCGGCCATCGGCACGGTGGACGCCCCCGAGCCGCAGCTCGAGACGCTGCGGGCGCAGGCATACCCGTGGGCCGAGCGGATCCGTCAGGGCTTCCGGGCCGACGGCGCCGCGACGTCGCTGGCCGCGGTCGCTGCCGCGGCGGTCCCGGACACCGGCGAGCGGGCGCTCGCCCGGCACGCCGACGCGGTGGTCGGCGCCCTCGCCGCCTTCCCGGTGGCGCGGACCCGGCCGTTCTTCGATGCGATGGAGAAGGACACACCGGGTACCGGTGCCCTGTTCTCCGCGGTGATCGACCCGTGGAAGTGCACCGGGTGCCTGCAGTGCGTCGACGTGTGCGGCCCGCACGCGCTGACCACGGCGGAGCAGGACGAGAGCCTGCTCGAGATGCTCGAGCAGCGGTTCGAGCGGATGGCGGCGCTGCCCAACACGCCCAAGCGGTTCGTCGCCGACGCGGTGAGCGCGGACGGCGACCCCAAGCGGATGATCCTCGACCACGCGAACTACTACGCGATGACCGGTGGCCACGGCGGGTGCCGCGGCTGCGGTGAGGTCACCGCGTTGCGCCTGATGACGGCGCTGTCGAAGGCCCTCGGCGAGGAGCGCAAGCGCGCGCACGTCGCCGAGCTGACCGGCGTGGTCGACGACCTGACGGCCAAGCTCGCGACGATCGACCCTGAGGACGTCCCCCGGCGCAAGCGCGTCGGTGCCCTCGTCGGCGAGCTGGAGCACGCGCTGTACCTCTACGAGGGTGGCCCCACCGGGGCCGGCCCGGCGTCGACGGTGATCGCCAACTCGACCGGCTGCTCGTCGGTCTACGCGTCGACGATGCCGTTCACGCCGTACCTCGACCCGTGGGTCAACAGCCTGTTCCAGGACGCCCAGCCGCTGGCCGTGGGCATCTACGAGGGTCTGGCGTCGCAGCTGGTGCCCGAGGTGAAGGCGCTCCGCGCCGCCCGCCTCGAGCTGGCCGACGCCTACGACCCCGCGGTGCACGGCAAGGCCTGGGCCACCCTGACCTGGCACGAGCTGACCAGGGACGAGCTCGGCCTCATGCCGACCGTCCTGACGGTCAGCGGCGACGGCGCGGCGTACGACATCGGCTTCGGCGCGATGTCCCGTGTGCTGGCCGGCGGCACGCCGATCAAGGCGCTCGTCCTGGACACCGGCGGCTACTCCAACACCGGCGGCCAGGCCTCGACGGCCAGCCTTACCGGCCAGGACGCCGACCTCGCCCGGTACGGCAAGGCACACTCGGGCAAGCGCGAGCAGCGCAAGGAGCTGGGCGTCATCGCCTCGTTCCACCCGAACGTCTTCGCCTGCACCACGGCGACCGCACTGCACGGTCACTTCCTCGCCACCGCGATGAGCATGCTGGACTACGCGGACGGTGCGGCGGTGATGGAGATCTACGCACCGTGCGGCACGGAGAACGGCATCCCCGAGGACCTGTCGAACCGCCGTTCGCGGCTCGCCGTGGAGAGCCGGGTCAGCCCGCTGTTCGTGCACGACCCGCGCAAGGGCTCGACGCTGCCCGAGCGGTTCAACCTCGACGGCAACCCCGACGTCGACGCGCTGTGGACCACCTCAGCGCTGGAGTACGTGGACGAGTCCGGCAACCTGCAGCTGCTCCAGGCACCGATCACCCCGGCCGAGTTCGCGCTCGGCGAGGTGCGGTTCGCCAAGCAGTTCAAGAAGCTCAAGGACGACTCCGGCGCGGTGCTGATCCACGAGTTCGTCGAGCTGTCCGACGAGCAGCGGGTGGGCAAGGTCCCGTTCGTCTACGCGACCGACGACGACAAGCACCTCATCAAGGTGCTCTGCTCGCCGGCGATCGTCGCCCTCGTCGAGGATCGCAAGCACCACTGGCAGACGCTGCAGTTCCTGGCGGGCTTCCCGACGGCACGGCTGACGGCCTCGCACAAGGCCGAGCTGGCCGAGCTGGCCGCCAAGTACGAGGCAGCGTCCACCGCCCGGGAGACCTCGCTCGACGAGATCGCCGCGGCGATGGCCGAGCTGGCCGCCTCGTCGGGCGCGCCCTCCTCGATGTCGGCGTTCTCGTTCGGTGCCCCGGCCTCCGGGGCGGCGACCGCGACCAGCGCGGCACCTGCGGCGACGGCCACCGCGGTGGTGGACCGGCCGATCTGGCTGGACCCGGCGGACGAGGCCAAGTGCAACGACTGCGGCACCTGCTACCAGGAGCTGCCACAGCTGTTCGAGAAGGCGACGATCGTCGTGGACGGCGTCGCCCAGGTCGTCGGCCGGATGAAGCCCGGCGCCCTCGACGGCTTCGAGGTCACCCCGGAGATCGCCAAGCGCATCGCCCGGGTCAAGGCCACCTGCGACGCGGAGATCATCCAGTGAGCACCGTCACCCCCCCTCGTCCTGCCACCGACCCCACGGGCCGGGACGACGTCCTGCGCTGGGTCGGGGCCCGGTCGGCGCTGGACGCCACCCGGGAGGAGGTGGAGAACCTCGACGCCACAGCCGGGGTGTCCACCTTCCGCAGCCAGCTGGAGCTCCTCCAGCGCCGGCTGATCGCCGACCCGCGCACGTTCCGCGACATGTTCATCGCCGACGGGATGCAGGCGGTCGCGTGGGAGTTCCGGCAGAGCGAGCTGAGCCACGACTTCGTGGTCCGGCTCTGGGACATGCTGCTCCGCGAGGACGACGTGTCCACGGTCCTCATGCGGTTCATCTGGGACCTGCCGCTGGGCAAGAAGCGCGCCTTCATCCGCGGCATCGACGAGCACCTGTCCGACCGGTACCCGATGTTCTCGGGCCTGTCGCACGACTGGCCGGCGGGCAACACCATCCCGCCGTACATCCGTGAGCCCGAGGTCCGGGCCGAGGACTTCGGCCTGGTCAACAAGGGCTTCCTCGGCTACATGGACCTGGGCTACACCCGGCGGGACATCGACCTGCTGGTCTGGCTCGAGGCGCTCCGCGACAAGCAGTGCGCCGACGCCCCGTGCGAGCTGGGCGTGTTCCTCGAGGCCCACAAGCCGCCGAAGTACGGCTGCCCGGTGAAGATCCACATCCCCCAGATGATGGAGCTGATCGGCACCGGCCGGTTCCAGGAAGCCCTGGAGATGCTCCAGGCGTGCAACCCGCTGCCGGACGTCACCGGCCGGGTCTGCCCGCAGGAGCTGCAGTGCCAGGCGGCCTGCCTGCACAAGACGTCGATGTCGATCGGCCAGCTGGAGTGGTTCCTGCCCGAGCGGGACAAGCTGGTCAACCCGGACGGTGACGCGGCCCGGTTCGCCGGGGTCACCAGCCCGTGGCTCGCCGCGGCGAAGCCGCCGGTGGCGATCGTCGGGTCCGGCCCGTCCGGCCTGATCAACGCCTACCTGCTGGCGGCCGACGGGTTCCCGGTCACCGTCTTCGAGGCGTTCCACGAGCTCGGTGGCGTGCTGCGCTACGGCATCCCCGAGTTCCGCCTGCCGAACGAGCTCATCGACGACGTCGTGCGCAAGATCCGGCTGCTCGGTGGGCGGTTCGTGACGAACTTCGTCGTGGGCAAGACGGCGACCCTCCAGGACCTGCGCGACGCGGGGTTCTGGAAGATCTTCGTCGGGACCGGCGCCGGTCTGCCGCAGTTCATGAACGTGCCGGGCGAGCACCTGCTCAACGTCATGTCCGCGAACGAGTTCCTCACCCGGGTCAACCTCATGCACGCCAACGTCGAGGACCAGGAGACGCCGCTGCCGTTCGTGGCCGGCAAGAACGTGCTGGTCATCGGCGGCGGCAACACCGCGATGGACGCGGCGCGCACGTCGCGCCGGCTCGGCGGCAACGTGACGATCGTCTACCGGCGCACCCGCGCCGAGATGCCCGCCCGGGTCGAGGAGCTCGAGCACGCCCTCGAGGAGGGCATCGCGCTGCTCCCGCTCCGGTCGCCGTCGGAGTTCCTGGGCGACCAGAACACCGGGTTCGTCAAGGCGACCACGCTGGACGTGATGGAGCTCGGCGAGCCGGACGCATCCGGCCGCCGGCGCCCGATGGCCACCGGACGGACCGAGCAGGTCGACGCCGACCTGGTGATCATGGCGCTGGGCAACTCGTCCAACCCGATCATCAAGGACTCGGAGCCGCGGCTCGAGGTGTCCAAGTGGGGCACCCTGAACCTGTCCCGGCCCGGCTCGCAGGAGACGACGCTCGACGGCGTCTACTCCGGCGGCGACGCGACTCGCGGTGGCTCGACGGCGGTCAACGCCGCGGGGGACGGCCAGAGCGCGGCGCGCGAGATCGTCGGCGACGTCGACATGCCGGCCGACCAGGTCAAGCGGATGGTCAAGTCGGCCCGCCGGTACACCGACACGGCGACCTCGGACATGGTGATCCTTGCCAAGCGGAACCTGTCGCCGGGCATCGAGGAGCTCACCGTCCGGGCACCGGTCATCGCGAAGGCGGCGCGGGCCGGCCAGTTCGTCCGGGTGTTCCCGCGCAAGGGCGGCGAGCTCATCCCGCTGACCCTGGCCGACTGGGACGCCGAGGCGGGCACGATCTGTCTCGTCGTGCAGGCGATGGGGGTCAGCTCGACCGAGATCAACGCGATGGCGCCGGGCGACGTCCTGGCCGGCATCGCGGGCCCGCTCGGGCGTCCGTCCGAGCTGCACCGCTACGGCGCGGACCAGACGGTCGTGTTCACCGCCGGTGGCCTCGGGCTGCCGCCGGTGTACCCGATCATGCGCGAGCACCTGCGGCTGGGGAACCACGTCACGCTCATCGCCGGGTTCCGGTCCCAGGACCTGATGTTCTGGGTCGGCGAGGGCGAGCGGGTGGCGCACCTCGTCGCCGAGTTCGGCGACCAGCTGGAGATCGTCTACACGACGAACGACGGCTCGTACGGCGTGAAGGGCTTCGTCACGCTGCCGCTGGAGGAGATGCTCAAGGCCGGCCGGGACATCGCCGAGGTGGTCACCATCGGCCCGCCGATGATGATGCGGGGCGTGTCCGACCTGACCAAGCCCTACGCCGTGCACACGGTGGCGAGCCTCAACTCGATCATGGTCGACGCGACCGGCATGTGCGGCGCGTGCATGGTGCCCGTGGTCATCGACGACAAGCTGGTCCGCAAGCACGCGTGCATCGACGGTCCGGAGATCGACTCCCACATCATCGACTGGGACAAGTACCTACCGCGGTTCGGCCTGTTCAAGGCCCAGGAGCAGGCCGCCCGGGTGAGGCACGGCCTGGCATAGGGCCGCGTGGCACGAGCATCGGCGCTGGCGGGTCACAGTCCCCACCAGCGCCGATGTGCGTCTGCTCGACCTGCGCGCTCCGGACCGGGCTCGGCCGGCCGAAGCGCTCCGGGGCGGCCCGAATGGCTCAGCCGGCCGCGGCGCTCCGGGCGGCCCGAACGGCTCGGCCGGCCGAAGCGCTCCGGGCCGGCCCGAACTGCCCCACGGGCCTTGGCGGCCCGCCCGCCAGAACCGGCTCAGCCGGCCGCGGCGACGACCGCGGCCTCGTGCGGGTCGCCGTTCGCCTCGACGGCGGCGCGGATCCCCATCGTCCCGAGCATCCGGGCCATCGGCTCGCCCATGTGCCCCGTGGCGACCACCTGGACACTGTTGTCCCGGAGGAACCGCACGACGCGCGCGTGGTGCGAGCCCTCGGTGCCCTCGTCGTGCGCGATGTCCCAGCGCACGTCGTGCTCGACCCAGCCGGTGACCGCACCATCCTCGACGGTGGCGATCGCGATCCGCTGCGCCTTTCCCCACCCCCCGCCGACCTGCGACCCGACCAGCGACAACGCGACGACAGTGCTCATCACCCCATCATGCCCGGTGCCACGGCCCACCCCTCGCGAGATGTGCACGTGCACGTGAGATGAGCACGTCCTGGCGCCCATCTCGCACCACTGTGCCCATCTCGCCAGGGTCCATCGTCAGGTGGCACGGGTGATCGTCGGGTGGCAGGGGCCGATCGTCACGTGGCACGGAGGTGAGGCCTTCTGGTCCGGGAGAGGTTCCGCGGCAGGAGCCGCTCCACGCGCGCGACGAGCAGGTTCGGACGAGCGAGGTCTTCCTTCGTGACGCGGATGACGCTCCAGCCGGCCTCGACGAGCGCGTCGTGTCGACGCTTCTCGCGGACCAGGGCATCCGGATCGGAGTACTTGAGTCTCCCGTCGTACTCGAGCGCCACGCGCCACTGCTCCCACCCGAGATCAGCCCAGAACGTGCCGAGGTGGGTGTCGATGCGCACCTGGGTCTGGGGCTGAGGCAGTCCGGCGCGCAGGAGCAGGAACCGCAGGGCGGACTCCTGTGGGGACTCGGCACCGGCGTCGCCGAGCACGACAACCTGTCGCGCTCGCGCCGAGCCGCGTCCTGCGGGATCCCGGGCGAGCAGCTGGAGCAGCTCGTCCCGCGAGGCGCCGGCGCGCAGCGCGGCGTCGACGACGACGAGGGCGGCGCGCGGCGTCATCGCCCGGGCACAGTCGACCGCGGTGAGCCCGAGCGTGGTGACCGGCAGATCCTCGGCCAGCGTCACGGCGGCGGCAGGCGTGCCGATGTGACGCCGGACCCCGAGATCGCGACGCACCCCGGGGCGGTTGCGCTGGTACACGTGGACCACGTCCGGGAGCGTCCACTGCGGGAGTCCCCAGAGGAGTGCGGCCGAGTCGTGGCTGAAGACGTGCGGCGCCGTGAGCCGGTGGTGCACGGCGACGATCCGCGCGAGCGCCGTTCGTCGGGCAGTGGCCTCCGCCCCGGTGGGGAGGTACGCGCCGCGTCCCACACGTACCCACGCCCCCGACCGGACCTGGCGCGCGACGTCCTGGCTGGTGTGATCGGCGGCGAGGTGGATCTCCGGCAGTGCCGGCGGCGCAAGGGGGACGAAGGATCCGGGTCGGACAGCCATGGTCGCAGCATCGACGCGGGCCCCCACCCGCGGCCGGGCCTGGCGCGGCGACGGTGAACGGCGCCCCGGAGGGCGGGCTGTGGTCTGCTCGCCCTCCAACGACTCCCGACGACATGGGCACGCCGACGCGACATGGGCACCTGGAAGTGCCCAGCCGGCGTCGATGTGCCCCTCTGGGCAAGGGGGCGCGGGGACGCGGGGACGGGGGCACCCGGGGACGCGGGGGCGCGGGGCGCGCGGACGCGGGGGACGGATCGGGCGCGGGGGACGGATCGGGCGCGACGGGCGCGACGGGGCGCGACGGGACGTGCCGCGCGGCGGTGGGGCGGTCGGCGGGGGCCGCGTGCGCCTGAGGCCGCTACCGTGCCGGTCATGGTGTGGTGGCAGATCGTCGGCTGGGCCGGTTCCGCGCTCGTCGTGCTCTCACTCATGCAGGCGCGGGTGCTGCGGTTCCGGTGGCTCAACCTCGTCGGTTCGGTGCTCGCGACGGGCTACAACGTCGTGTTCGGCATCTGGCCGTTCGTCGCCATGAACGGCGTCATCGCTGTGATCAACGTCTACTGGCTGCGGAAGCTGGTCGGCGAGCGGCACGACGACGCCGTGTACGCCGTGGTCGAGCTCGCACCCGACGACGCCTACCTCGCCCATGTGATGGCCGTGCACGCCTCGGACATCGCGCGGTTCCGTTCGCCGGCCCCGTCCACAGACGCAGGCGCGGGCGCGGGACAGTCGGCGTTCCTCGTCGTCCGCGGCGACGAGACCGTCGGGGTGGTGCTGGTCTCGGACCTGGGCGACGGCGTGGGGCACGTCGACCTGGACTGGGTGACACCCCGGTTCCGTGACTTCACGCCGGGGGAGTTCGTGTACCGCAAGAGCGGGGTGTTCGCCGCGCAGGGCTTCCACCGGTTGGTCGCCGCGGGCGACGACCAGTCCGACTACCTCACCCGCGTCGGCTTCCAGCGCACCGACGAGGGGTGGGTCCGCGAGGTCGCCGCCTGAACCGACGGCACAGGGCCCCGCCGCGCTCCACTACAGCCGCCGGGCGTCTGGCGGGTGGCGCGGCGTAGCGTCGCAGCCGTGGCACGGGTCAGCGCAGGGCTGCTGCTCTACCGGCGCATGGTCGCCACGGCAGCAGTGGCCGACGATGCGACGGCGATGGGACCCCTCAGCGGCGCGACGGGCATCGAGGTCCTCTGCGCCCACATGGGCGGCCCACTCTGGGCGCGCAAGGACGAGCTCGCTTGGTCCTTCCCCAAGGGTGAGCTCGACGACGGCGAGGACGCGCTGGTCGCAGCACGCCGCGAGTTCTCCGAGGAGCTCGGCCTGCCCCCGCCCGACGAGCCGTCCCGCCTGCTGGGCGAGTACCGGTACTCGTCGGGCAAGCTCGTCGTGCTGTTCGCGGTCGAGGCCGACCTCGACGTCGACGAGATCCGGCCCGGCACGTTC
The DNA here is from genome assembly GCA_963769855.1 of uncultured Actinomycetota bacterium. Classification (GTDB taxonomy): domain Bacteria; phylum Actinomycetota; class Actinomycetes; order Actinomycetales; family Cellulomonadaceae; genus Cellulomonas. The sequence goes on along the minus strand of CAVYNN010000006.1, from coordinate 235,960 downwards.
GAGATGGAGTGGCCGCCGCGCTCCGGCCGCCGCCAGGAGTTCCCCGAGGTCGACCGCGCGACGTGGTTCGACCTGCCGACCGCGCGCACCAAGCTCGTCGCCGGCCAGGCGCCCGCGCTCGACGACCTGCAGCGACTGCTCGAGGAGGCGCCATGATCCGCATCACCACCACGTCCGTGCCGGTCGCCGTCCTCGATGACAGCTGCGGCAACCTCGTCCAGATGGCGTCGTTCACCGCCGCCTGAGCTCGCGGCGGCCGCTCTGCCGTCAGCGGAACGGCGTGCCAGGCGCGAAGGCGCGCCGGTACGGTCGCCGTGTGGCGGCGGAGGTGATCCGGCTCGAGACGCGGCGGCGCGGCGCATGGCGTGCCGCAGTCGGTGGCGTGCTGCGCGGGTGGCGCACCGAGCAGGGCCTGCGGCTGTCGGACGTCGCGGACGCCGCCGGGGTCTCCACCCAGTACCTCTCCGAGATCGAGCGCGGGCGCAAGGAACCCTCGTCCGAGGTGCTCGGCGCCGTGTCCCAGGCTCTCGGCTCGTCGCTCGCGGAGCTGGCGCTCGGCGTCGCGGACGAGCTGCGCGAGCCGGCGGCACCCGCCGGCAGCCGAGCTCACGGATCGGTGAACCTCCTGGCCGCATGACGGCTCACCGTCCGGCCGTCGGGCCGCACGGACCACGGCGCCCTCTCACCGCCGGGCCGTGATCACCTCGTCGGCCAACCCGTACGCGACGGCCTGTGCGGCGGTCAGCACCAGCGCGCGGTCGGTGTCCCGTCGCAGGGTGTCCACGTCCTTGCCGGTGTGCCGCGCCAGGATCTCCTCCAGCTCGGCGCGCACGCGCACGATCTCGTCGGCCGCCAGGATGAGGTCCGGGACGTCGCCCCGGGTCTGGGTCCCCGGCTGGTGCAGCACCATCCGGGCGTGCGACAGCACCGCGCGGTGCCCGGCGGCGCCACCCGCGACCAGGACTGCGGCGTCCGCGGAGGCCTGCCCCACACAGGTGGTGAACACCGGCGAGCGGACGTACTGCATGGCGTCGTAGACGGCGAGCATCGCCGACGGCGACCCGCCCGGGGAGTTGACGTAGAGGTCGATCGGGTTGCCGGGCTCTGCGGACTCCAGGTGCAGCAGCTGCGCGACGACGACGTTGGCGACGTCGTCGTCGATCGGGGACCCGAGGTAGACGATGCGGTCGGCGAGGAGCCGGCTGTACACGTCCAGCGCGCGCTCGCCGCCGCCGGTGGTCCGCTCGACGACGTAGGGCACGATCACCGCGTCACCCCGAAGCCGACTCGCGAGCCGAGGCCTGGCAGGAGCGCCGACACGTCCTCGACGACCCGGTCGACGAACCCGTACGCCACCGCCTCGGCAGCCGTGAACCACCGGTCGCGGCGCGAGTCCTCTCGGATCCGCTCGACGGGCTGGCCGGTGTCCGCGGCGACGAGGTCGAGGATGGTGTCCCGGGTGAAGCGCAGGTCGTCGGCCTGGATCTCGATGTCCACCGCGGTCCCGCCGATGCCCGACGAACCCTGGTGCAGCAGCACGCGCGCGTGCGGCAGCGCAGACCGCTTGCCATGGGTGCCCGACGACAGCAGGAACTGGCCCGCGCTCGCGGCCCACCCCACCGCCACGGTCGCCACGTCGCACGGGATCAGGTGCATGACGTCGCGGATCGCCAGCATCGCCGGGACCGACCCGCCCGGTGAGCTGATGAGCAGCGTGATGTCGCGGTCGGGGTCCTCGGCCGCGAGCAGGAGGAGGGCGGAGCAGAGGCGGTTGCCCAGTGCCTCGTCGAGCGCGGTCCCCATGACGAGGATCCGCTGGTGCAGCAGGCGGGTGGTGAGCTCGTCGTCCACCCGTGGTGTGGTCTCGGTCATGTCTCCACCGTGACAGCCGGGGCGCCGCCCAGGGGCTGCTGCTGCCGTGGGCAGATCTGCCGACGGCAGCGTCCGTGGCACGACGAGAGCGATCAGGGCGCCGGCCGCTCCGCGCCCACCTCGTCGAGCGCCCTGGGGGGCGCGGTGGCGTCGTCGGTGTGAGCGACGTGCCGGAGCTGCCGCCAGATGAGCACGACGAACAGCGCCGAGCCGACGAACGCGAACCAGAACGGCGCCGTGACGCCGAAGCGCTGCGCCAGCGCCCCGCCCACGCCGGAGCCCACGACGAGCCCGCCGAACACCCCGACGAGGTTGACGCTGTTGGCGCGCCCCTGCAGGGCGCTCGGCACCGCGCGCTGGCGGATGGTGATCGACGTGGTGCCCCACACGAACGCGTGCGCGCCGAAGACGGTGAAGATCGCCATCGCCAGCCAGGCCGTCGTCGTCAGCGCGAGCGTGAGGTGCGTGCAGGTCTCGATGATCAGGCCGACGCGCATGAGGTTTGCCAGGGTGATGTGCCGCGTGATCCAGCCGTAGGCGAGCACCCCGACGAGCCCGCCGGCTGCCTGCATGGTGGTGATGAGCCCGAAGCCCACGGCGCCGAGCCCGAGCCGCTGCCGGGCGTAGAGGACGAGCACCGACCAGGCCGCGCCGTATGTCACGTTGAAGATGAGGATCGTCAGGACGAGCGTGCGGACTGCGGCGTGGTGCCACACCCAGCGGACGCCCTCGACCACGTCCTCGTGCACGCGGCGCCGCTCGTCGGGCGATGTGCCGTGTGCCGGGAGGCGGACCCGCGAGACGAGGACGGCGCCGGCTGCGATGAGCAGCGCGTCGACGGCGACGGGGGAGGACTCGGTCAGGGCGAACAGACCGGCGCCGATGGGTGGCCCGACGAGCTGGTTCATGCCGATGAACCCGGCTTGCGCGCGGGCGTTCGACACCGCCAGGTCACGGCGGTCGACGAGCATCGGCACCAGCGTGCCCGTGGTGTTGTCGGCGAACGTCTCGGCAGTGGCCAGCAGGAACAGCGAGGCGAGGATGAGCACGATGGGCGCGGCGTCCAGCGCGACGGCCGTGGCGAGGCCGAGCAGGACGACGACGCGGACGACGTCGACGCCGATGACGAGCCGGCGCCGGTCCAGGCGGTCGGTGAGGACGCCGGCCCAGAGGCCGAACAGGAGCGGTGGCAGCCACTCGAGCGTCGCGGCCAGCGCGACGAGGAAGGCGTCATGGGTGCGCGACGCGACGAGCAGCGGCCCGGCCGCGAGCAGCAGCCCGTCACCGAGGTTCATCGACCAGACGGCACCGAGCAGCCAGCGGAAGCTGGTGCCGAGCCGGGCGGGGACGACGGCCTCGACCATCCTGCGCAGCACCGCGACACCCTAGCGGGGCCGCCGGGCGGGTGCCGACGGCGGTACGCCGACGATAGGTTTGCCGCGTTCGGCCGGCGCGCCCGCCCGGCCACCTCGCGTTCCCGGTGCACACGAACGGCCTGATCACATGCGCTCTGCAGTCCTCACCGTCGACCCCGTCTTCACGATCGGCCCCGTGCGGCCGCGCACGTTCGGCTCGTTCGTCGAGCACCTGGGACGCTGCGTCTACACCGGCATCCACGACCCGGCGCACCCCACGGCGGACGCGGACGGCTTCCGCGGGGACGTCCTCGCGCTGGCCCGCGAGCTGGGCGTCACCACGGTCCGCTACCCCGGCGGCAACTTCGTCTCCGGCTACCGCTGGGAGGACGGCGTGGGCCCGGTCGAGCAGCGGCCCGCGCGGCTCGACCTTGCGTGGCACTCGACCGAGCCGAACCTGGTCGGCGTCGACGAGTACGTGCGGTGGTGCCGCGCCGCGGGCGTCGAGCCGATGATGGCGGTCAACCTCGGCACGCGCGGTGTGCAGGAAGCGCTCGACCTCCTGGAGTACTGCAACGTCCCGCGCGGCACGCGCCTGTCGGACCTGCGCCGCGCGAACGGTGCGGACGAGCCGTACCGGATCAGGATGTGGTGCCTGGGCAACGAGATGGACGGCCCGTGGCAGACCGGCCACAAGACGGCGCACGAGTACGGCCGCCTGGCCGCCGAGACCGCCCGCGCGATGCGCATGGTCGATCCCGGCATCGAGCTCGTCGCATGCGGGTCGTCCGGCCGCGGCATGGCGACGTTCGGCACGTGGGAGCACACCGTCCTGACCGAGGCCTACGACCAGGTCGACCTCATCTCCGCCCACGCCTACTACCACGAGGAGGACGGGGACCTCGCCTCGTTCCTCGCCTCCGCGGTCGACATGGACCGCTTCATCGAGGACATCGTGGCGACGGCGGACGCCGTCCGCGCCGCCGGCAACCACGCCAAGCGAATCCACGTCTCGTTCGACGAGTGGAACGTCTGGTACATCGACCGCGCCGAGTCGCAGCTGCCCTCGGGCGACGACTGGCCCGTCGCGCCGGTGCTGCTCGAGGACCGGTACACGGTCGCCGACGCCGTCGTCGTCGGGAGCCTGCTGATCAGCCTGCTGCGGCACACCGACCGGGTGCACGCCGCGTCGCTGGCCCAGCTGGTCAACGTCATCGCGCCGATCATGACCGAGCCGGGCGGGCGGGCCTGGAGGCAGACGACCTTCCACCCGTTCGCGCTGACGTCCCGGCACGCCGCCGGCCAGGTGCTCCGCGTCGCGGTCGACGGTCCCACGCTCGAGACCGCCAAGTACGGCGAGGTCGCCGCCCTGGATGCCGTCGTCACGCACGACGACGCGACCGGCGAGGTGGTGCTCTTCGCGGTGAACCGCTCGACGACCGAGCCGCTGGCCCTCGACGTGGACCTGCGCGGGTTCGGCGACCTGACGGTGGCGCAGGCCCTGACCCTGTCGAAACCCGACCACACGTGGACCGCGACCGCCGCCGACTCGACCTCGGTGCTGCCGCGGCCCAACGCCACCGCGGGGATCCAGGGCGGGCGGGCCCACGTGGAGCTGCCGCCGGTGTCGTGGTCGATGGTCCGGATGGCCCGGGCGTGACGCCTGCGGTGGGTGCGACCCGCCGGCTCGTCCCCGAGATGGAGGTGCGTCGGCACCTGCTCGACGGCTACGCGTCGTTCCGGGAGCTGCCCGACGAGGTCAACGCGTTGTGGAAGGCGCCGTTCGGGCCACCCGAGGAGTGGGACCTGCAGATCACGCCGACGACGATCCCCGGCCCGCACGGCCCGGTGCCGGTGCGCCTCTACACGCCGACCACGCCGGCCCCTGACGGCGGGCGACCGTGCCTGGTCTGGATGCACGGCGGGGCGTTCGCCTGGGGCGACCTCGACATGCCGGAGGCTCACGAGGTGGCCCGTGGCGTCGCCGGCCGGGCGGGCGCCGTCGTCGTCTCCGTCGACTACCGGCTCTGCCCCGTCCCGCCCGAGCTCGGTGGGACGGCCGGCGACCGCCTCGACGAGCACGGCCGACCGGTCTGCTACCCGGTGCCGCAGGACGACTGCGCAGCTGTCCTGGAGGCCGTGCGGGCCGCGCCCGACCGGTTCGGGGCCGACCTCCGGCGGATCGCCATCGGCGGGGCGAGCGCAGGCGCGGCGCTCGCGGCCGGCGTGACGGCGCGCGTGTCCGGCGAAGGCCGCCCCCCGTGGCAGACCCTCCTCGTCTACCCGCTCGTGCACCCTGGGGTGCCCGAGCCGGACGCCGAGCTCGCCGAGGCGCTCGCGGCCGCTCCGGCGGCGCTGGCGTTCCCGCCCGCGATGTCCGAGGCGATCGACCGGACCATGCTGGGCGGCGGCCGCGAGACCGCCACGCCCTACGCCTACGCCGGCGTCAGCGAGGACCTGTCGGGCTTCCCACCGACCTACGTCGAGAACGACGAGTTCGACGCCCTCCGCGCGAGCGGCCACGGGTTCGCCGAGCGGCTGCGGGCCGCCGGCGTCGACGTGGTCGAGGTCACCCGGCCGGGTGTCCCGCACGGGCACCTCGACCTCGTCGGGTTCGCTCCGGCCGCGGCGACGCTCGACGCGCTCGCCGCGCGGCTGACGGCCTGATCGAGGCGGAGCGTGGCGCAGCTGAGGCGGTGTGCCGCCCCAGCCCGAGCGCTATCCACCCGCGCGCCCCGCAGCTAGGAACGGGAGCGTCACCTGTCTCAGCGCGGGTCGACGCGCAGCGTCGTCGCGGTGGCGATCGGGCTGGTGATGTCGCGGACCGGAGAGCCGTCGCCGTACTTCGCGTAATAGGCGCGGTCGATCGCGTCGTCGCGGCTGTCGTCGCGGGTGAAGCTGACCTCGGCGTGGATCTGACCCCCGTCGATCGCACCCGTTCCGGTGCGCCGTGCGGCCCGGTACCAGGCACCGTCGTCGCCGCGCACGGACCGGATGTACACCTGCCCGTCGACGACGACGTGCCACACGATCGTCGACGGGCGCAGGGCGCCGTCCGGGCGGTGGGCCGCCACCCGGACCTCGTCCACACGGTCGAGGGTCGTCAGGTCCGCGGGAGTCCAAGCGGTCATCGTGCGGCGTCCTCTCGTGCGCGTCGGCGGGCAGGTACGACGGGAGCTGGTCCATCGTCCGGGGTCCGACGATAGCGGCGGTGACCCCCGGGTGGTGGATGACGAACGCGATCGCCATCTGCAGCAGGCCGAGTCCTGCGTCGTCGGCCAGGGTGGCGAGGTCTTCCACGATGTCGAGCTTGCGCTGGTTGGCAGCCGTCGACATGTCGAACCGGGCACTGGGACGGGCCGACGACGTCGGCGCCGAGGCGGCGCCCTTGGGCCAGCGTCCGGACAGCCACCCGCCAGCGAGCGGGGAGTAGGTCACGGTGCCCATGCCGTGCCGCAGGGTGGTGGGCAGCACGTCCTCCTCTGCCGCGCACGAGGATCGAGTAGGGCGGCTGCTCGGTGACGAACCGCGCCAGGTTCCGCTCCCGGGACACCCACTGGGCCTCGACGATCTGCGAACCGGAGTAGGACGAGGAGCCGCCGGCGACGCCGGAGGGTCCGCCGGTCGTCGTCCCGCCCACGTGACGTCCCCGATGCGCGTGGGGCGCCATCGGACCGACACTTGTCCGCGGCGCTCACCGCAGCGGCGCCACGGAGGGGAGAACGATGTCCACGACCATCAGCAGCCACGGCCACTCCTGCATCCGCCTCGAGAAGGACGGGCACGTGCTGGTCCTTGACCCGGGCGGGTTCAGCGACCCGGCGGCGCCCGACGGCGCAGGCGCAGTGCTGGTCACCCACGAGCACGTCGACCACGTGGTGCCGGACAAGTTGACGGCCGCGCTCGCAGCCGCACCCGAGCTGCAGGTGTGGGCCCCCGGAGTGGTGGTGGACCAGCTCGTCGCCGCAGGGGCCCCCGCCGACCGCCTGCATGCCGTCACCGAGGGTGACACGTTCACCGCTGAGGGGTTCACGGTGCAGGCCGTCGGCCACCGGCACGCGGTGATCCACCCGTCCATCCCGGTGGTGGCCAACGTGGCCTACCTGGTGGACGGCGCCGTGCTGCACCCGGGCGACTCGTTCACCCAGCCGCCCGCCGGGGTGCACGTCGAGGTGCTGATGCTGCCGGTGAGCGCACCGTGGATGAAGCTCAGCGAGGCGGCCGACTACCTGCAGGCGGTGGCCCCCGCCATCGCCGTGCCGATCCACGACGCCATCCTCAGCGACGCCGGCCGGGGGCTGGTGGACCGCGTGATCCCGCAGGTCACGCGAGAGGTCGCGGAGTACCGCCGCCTCGCCGCCGGCGAGACGCTCACCATCTGACCAGGCTCGTCCAGGACCGGACGATCGCCCGCCGGCGTGTGCCGGGGTACCGCCGGCGGTCGATCCGTGCCCTCCGACCGGGAACATCGCAGGCCCGTCGAGAGTTGAGCCCTTCAGACTCAAGTTTAGTCGCCGGAGGTTGCGTTCTACGACCAACCGCCGCAGACTTGAGCCGGTTCGACTCAAGACCTCGACGTCATCCCGGAAGAACCCGGCACAGCAAGGAAGGCACACAGACATGGCACGAGCAGTCGGCATCGACCTCGGCACCACCAACTCGGTGGTCGCCACTCTCGAAGGCGGCGAGCCCACGGTCATCGCCAACGCGGAGGGGTCGCGCACGACGCCGTCCGTCGTGGCGTTCTCCAAGACCGGCGAGGTGCTCGTCGGCGAGATCGCCAAGCGGCAGGCCGTGACGAACGTCGATCGCACGATCACGTCCGTCAAGCGCCACATGGGCACGGACTGGACCACGGAGATCGACGGCAAGAAGTACACGCCGCAGGAGATCAGCGCCCGCATCCTCGGCAAGCTCAAGCGGGACGCCGAGGCGTACCTCGGCGAGCCCGTCACCGACGCCGTGGTCACCGTCCCGGCCTACTTCAACGACGCCCAGCGGCAGGCGACCAAGGATGCCGGCACCATCGCCGGTCTCAACGTGCTGCGGATCATCAACGAGCCCACCGCTGCGGCGCTGGCCTACGGCCTGGAGCGCGGCAAGGAGGACGAGCTGATCCTCGTCTTCGACCTCGGCGGCGGCACGTTCGACGTCTCCCTCCTCGAGGTGGGCAAGGACGACGACGGGTTCAGCACCATCGAGGTGCGCGCGACGAGCGGCGACAACCACCTCGGCGGCGACGACTGGGACCAGCGGATCGTCGACTGGCTCGTCGGCCAGGTGAAGAACTCCACCGGCGTCGACCTGTCCAAGGACCGGATCGCCGTGCAGCGGCTGCGTGAGGCGAGCGAGCAGGCGAAGAAGGAGCTGTCGTCCGCGACCAGCACCAACATCTCCCTGCAGTACCTGTCGATGAGCGAGAACGGCCCGATCCACCTGGACGAGAAGCTCACCCGCGCGCAGTTCCAGCAGATGACGCAGGACCTGCTGGACCGGACCAAGGCGCCGTTCCAGGCCGTGATCCGCGACGCCGGCATCGACGTGGCGGCCATCGACCACGTCGTGCTCGTCGGCGGTTCCACCCGGATGCCCGCGGTCACCGAGGTCGTCACCGGGCTGACCGGTGGCAAGGAGCCCAACAAGGGCGTCAACCCGGACGAGGTCGTCGCCGTCGGCGCCGCGCTGCAGGCCGGCGTCATCAAGGGTGACCGCAAGGACGTGCTGCTCATCGACGTCACCCCGCTGTCGCTCGGCATCGAGACCAAGGGCGGCGTGATGACCAAGCTCATCGAGCGCAACACGGCCATCCCGACCAAGCGGTCCGAGATCTTCTCCACCGCCGAGGACAACCAGCCGTCGGTGCTCATCCAGGTGTTCCAGGGCGAGCGTGAGTTCGCCCGGGACAACAAGCCGCTGGGCACGTTCGAGCTGACCGGGATCGCCCCGGCGCCGCGCGGCGTGCCGCAGATCGAGGTGACCTTCGACATCGACGCGAACGGCATCGTCCACGTGTCCGCCAAGGACCGCGGCACGGGCAAGGAGCAGTCGATGACGATCACCGGCGGGTCCGCCCTGCCGAAGGACGACATCGACCGGATGGTCAAGGATGCCGAGGCGCACGCCAACGAGGACAGGAAGCGCCGCGAGGAGGCCGACACCCGCAACTCCGCGGAGCAGTTCGCCTACTCGACGGAGAAGATCCTCAAGGACAACGGCGACAAGCTGCCGCAGGCGGTGAAGGACGACGTCACGGCGAAGATCGCCGAGGTCCGCACCGCGCTCGCGGGCACCGACGTCGCCCAGGTCAAGGCGGCCCACGAGGCGCTCGTCACGGCGGCCCAGAAGATCGGCGAAGCGGTCTACGCCCAGCCGTCCGGCGCGTCGGAGGAGACCGCGGGGTCGGCCGGTCCCGGCGCGAGCGCCGGTTCCACGCCGTCCGACGAGGACGTGGTCGACGCCGAGATCGTTGATGACGAGGACGCCGACAAGTGATGGCTGCGCACGACGAGCCCCGGTCGGGGTCGGCCCAGGCCGACCCCGACGAGGGGGCTCCGCACGTGGTGGACAAGCGGAAGATCGACCCGACGACGTTCGAGGTGCGCGCGGGTGCAGCGTCGGTGCCCGATTCGGCCCCGGAGCCCGAGCCGGGCGCGGACGCGCTCGCTGCGGCCGAGGCGCTCGCCGCCGAACGCCTGGACCAGCTCCAGCGGGCCCAGGCCGACCTGTACAACCTCGACCAGCGGTACAACGCGTACGTCAAGCGCACCAGGGGCGAGCTCGCGACGGCGGCGGACCGGGGTGCGGCGGCGCTCGCCGAGGCGCTCATCCCGGTGCTCGACGACGTCGAGCTGGCCCGCCGGCACGACGAGCTGACCGGCCCGTTCCAGGCGGTTGCCGAGAAGCTCGAGGCGACGCTGACGCGGTTCGGCGTCGAGCGCTACGGCGAGCCCGGCGAGCCGTTCGACCCCGCGGTGCACGAGGCGCTGATGCACGCCCACTCGGCCGAGGTGACCGAGCCGACCGTGCAGGAGGTGCTCCAGCCCGGCTACCGCACCGCCGAGCGCGTGCTGCGGGCCGCGCGGGTCGCCGTGGTCGACCCCGACGGACCGCAGGCCTGACGATCAACGCCGACAAGACGAGGAGGGAGGCGCCGTGACCGGCCAGGACTGGCTGGAGAAGGACTTCTACGCGATGCTCGGCGTCCCCAAGGACGCCGACCAGGCGGCGATCAAGAAGGCCTACCGCAAGCTGGCTCGCCAGCTGCACCCGGACCACAACCCGGGGGACGCCAAGGCCGAGGCCCGGTTCAAGGACATCGGCGAGGCGTACTCCGTGCTGTCCGACGCCGAGCAGCGCCAGCAGTACGACCAGCTCCGTGCGATGACCGGCGGGGCGCGGTTCACCGCCGGCAGCCGGGCCGGTGGGCCGGGCGGGGCTGGCTTCGAGGACGTCTTCGGGGGCCTGTTCGGTGGTGGGGCCGGCGGGGGTTCCCGGGTCCGGTACCCGACCGGGGGCGGTGGGTTCGAGGACGTCCTGGGTGGGCTGTTCGGCGGCGGTGGCTTCGGTCAGCCGCGCGGCCCGCGCCGTGGCGTCGACCTCACCGCGTCCACGGCGCTGCCGTTCCGCACCGCGGCGTCCGGCTCGACGGTGTCGCTCAGCGTCGAGGGCCGGACCGTCAACGCCCGCATCCCCGCCGGCGTCAAGGACGGGCAGAAGATCCGGCTGCGGGGCAAGGGCCGGCCGGGCGAGCCCGGGGCCGAGCCGGGCGACCTGGTCATCACGGTGTCGGTCGAGCCGCACCCGGTGTTCAGCGCGGACGGCACCAACCTCAAGGTGACCGTCCCGGTCGCGTTCGACGAGGCCGCGCTGGGCGCCACGATCGAGGTGCCGACCCTGGACGGCACGCCGGTCAGGGTCAAGGTGCCGGCCGGTACCCCGTCGGGACGCACCCTGCGGGTCAAGGGCAAGGGCATCGTGACGCCCCGCGCCACCGGCGACCTGCTGGTGACCGTCCAGGTCGTCGTGCCGCAGAAGCTCACACCGGCGGCGCGCGAGGCGGTCCAGGCGTTCGGCATCGCGACGTCGGCCGACGACCCCCGGGCGAACCTGATGGCTCAGGCGAGGGTCTGACCGCGATGGACTGGGCGCCTTCAGGGGACGAGGCCCGCGTCTACGTGATCTCGGTGGCCGCGGAGCTGGCCGGACTGCACCCGCAGACGCTGCGCCAGTACGACCGGCTCGGCCTGGTCAGCCCGGGGCGCACCCGGGGCCGCGGCCGGCGCTACTCGTTGCGGGACATCGCCCGGCTGCGCGAGGTGCAGCGCCTGTCGCAGGACGAGGGGGTCAACCTGGCCGGGGTCAAGCGCATCCTCGATCTCGAGGACGAGCTGGCGACAGCCCGCCGCCAGGTCGAGTTCCTGCGCGACGTGCTCGACCCGGGCCGACGGGTGTTCACCGCGGATCCGGCGGGCACGGTGGTGGCGGACCGCCGCCGACCGGGCGCAGACGTCCCGCGATCCACCGCGCCTGCGTCCTGGCGGGTACGGCGCCTGCTCCCGGGGCCCAGCGCGCGCCAGCCCTGACCGGCGCGGCCCCCGCCCGGTCGCGTGCACCGCCCGGTCGCGTGCACCGGTCCGATTCGTCCGACTTGTCGGGTGTGCTCATCGGACGCACGATGAAGGCCCCGCCTCACGGCGTCGCCCTGGGGCGGTGACCCGAGCGGAGGTCCGACGATGAGCCACGTCCCCAGCCCGCGCCTGCAGGAGCTCAACGACGTCGCCCTGGACCGGGAACGGCTGCGCCGGCGTCGCCTCTGGCGGGTGGCCCTCGCCCTGCTGGTGGTCAACGTCTGGCTGGTGGTGCGAGCGGTGCAGGGCGAGTCGGCCCTGCCGACGGTGCGGGTCGACCCGCTCGTCCTGGTACCGATCCTGTTCTTCGTCGCACTGATCGCGCTGCTCGTCGGCACGACGGTGGGCGCCGGGCGCTCGCCGCACGCCGTGTTCCGCCCCGAGCAGGTGGACGTGCGGCTGGACGACGTCATCGGCATCGACCCGATCATCGAGGACGTCCGCCGCTCGATCGACCTGTTCTGGACCTACCGGCGGTTCGCCGACCAGATGGGCGGCACCCCGCGGCGCGGGCTGCTGTTCGAGGGCGCACCGGGAACGGGCAAGACGATGACGGCAAAGGCGATGGCCGCCGAGGCGGGCGTGCCGTTCCTGTTCGTCTCCGCGACGAGCTTCCAGTCGATGTACTACGGCGCGACCGCGCGCAAGATCCGCTCCTACTTCCGGGCGCTGCGCCGGGCCGCCCGGGCCGAGGGCGGTGCGATCGGGTTCATCGAGGAGATCGACGCGATCGCGACCCGCCGGGGCGCCCTGTTCAGCTCCGACCCCGGTCCGGCCGCGGCCGGACGCCGGGTGGAGCGGATCGTCTCCGAGGGCACCGGTGGCGTGGTGAACGAGCTGCTGGTGCAGATGCAGTCGTTCGACGAGCCGGTCGGCGCCGAGAAGCTCGTCGGGCGGCTGCGTGAGGCGGTCAACCTGCTGCTGCCGGCCGAGCGGCGGGTGCGCGCCCGCCCGGTGCGCCGCGCGCCGATCCTGCTGATCGCGGCGACCAACCGTGGTGACGCCCTCGACCCGGCCCTGCTGCGGCCCGGGCGGTTCGACCGCCGGCTGACCTTCCCGACGCCCGACGCGCGCGGGCGCCGGGCGCTCGTCGACCACTTCCTCGCCAGCCGGGTGCACGACGAGGAGCTGGACGACCCGTTCACCCGCGACCGCGTGGCGGCGGCCACCAACGGCTGGACCCCCGTGATGGTCGAGCACCTGCTCGACGAGGCCCTGGTCAACGCCCTGCGGCGCGGCGCGCGATCGATGAGCTTCGAGGACGTGGAGCACGCGCGGATCACCGAGATGGTGGGCATCGGCCAGCCGGTGGCCTACACGCCCGACGAGCTTCGGCTGATCGCCACGCACGAGGCCGGGCACGCCACCACCGCCTGGCTGGTGGCGCCGAAGCGGCACATGGAGGTGCTGACGATCGTCCGGCGCGGCTCGTCCCTGGGCCTTCTGGCGCACGACGACCTCGAGGAGGTCTACACCCACTCGCGGGACGACCTGCGGGGGCTGGTGCAGATCGCGATGGGTGGCTGGGTGGCCGAGGAGCTGTTCTACGGCGACACGACCACAGGTCCGGCGTCCGACCTGACGGCCGCCACGCGGACCGCCGCGCAGATGGTGGGTGCCGCCGGGATGGGCAGCTCGCTGGTGTCGTTCGCGGCGATGGACAAGGACCTGGTCGAGGCGGTGCTGGCGGACCGCAGGGCGCGGGACGAGGTGGAGCAGGTGCTCGACGACGCACGTGTGGCGGTGCGCCGACTGCTGGCGGCCAACCGTGACCTGGTCGAGGCGCTGCGCGACGCGCTGGTCGAGCGGCACGAGCTGATCGGCGACGAGATCACCGCTGTGCTCGAGGCTGCCGCCGCCCGGCAGGCCGTCCCCGCCCGGCAGGCCGTCCCGACGAGCCCCGACTCCCCGTCGGCCCACCTGCGCATCGCCTGATCCCCTCGCTCACCACCACCCGCCCGCCTTGAGATCGTGTCGAGGGATCGAGTTCGCACGGCGGGGCTGTGGGCGGGGGCGGGGCGGGGTGTGGACGGAGGGCGACCGGCCGGTGGGCGGGGGTGTGGACAGCGGGGCCGGGCTGTTGACGGGGTGTGGACGACGCGGTGCCGGCGTGGCGAAAGTGCAGCGCAGAGGGCTGTGTCAGTGGTGCACGGTAGCGTCAGGACGGTGTGCACAGGGTGAAAAACAACACCCGTGTAACACAAGCCCTTGTGGTGGTTGGCAACCGCAACCACAAGGTCTAGTGTCAAATCTCGACGCACGGCACCGCAGCCCGAACGACGCGCGTCGGTATGGAACCAGCCCGAGGGAGCCCACGATGACGATCACGGTCTACAGCAAGCCATCGTGCGTGCAGTGCGCCGCCACCTACCGCGCCCTCGACAAGGTCGGCTTCGACTACGAGGTCGTGGACATCACCGAGGACGCCGATGCGCGCGACTACGTGATGTCGCTCGGTCACCTCCAGGCCCCGGTCGTCATGGTCGGCGGCGAGCACTGGTCGGGCTTCCGGCCGGACAAGATCAAGGCGCTCGCGGAGCGCGTGGCGGCCACAGTCGCCTGACGCACAGGCCCCGCGGGGCCATCACCCTCCCCGGGCCGGCGCCGGCAGGACGCCGCGTCGGCCCGGCGGGCAGGGCAGCGAAGCCCCCGGCAGGGGCCACGCCCGTGAGGGCATTTCATCGGCACGGAGGACCCGGGCAGAGGTCTCTGTTCCGGGGCCTAGGACCTTCGACCTAGGACGACGAACACGACGGAGGGAGCGAGGATGCCGACCCTGGTGTACTTCTCGTCCGTCTCGAACAACACCCACCGGTTCGTCGAGAAGACCGGCCTGCCGGCCCGCCGGATCCCGCTGCGGCCATCCGACGGGTTTCTGCACGCAGAGGAGCCGTACCTGCTCGTCGTACCCACCTACGGGGGCGGCAACGAGCGCGGGGCGGTCCCACGGCAGGTGGTCAAGTTCCTCGACGACGAGGGGAACCGGACGCTGATCCGCGGTGTCATCGCGGCCGGCAACACGAACTTCGGTGCGGCGTACGGGCTGGCCGGCGACATCGTCGCGGCCACCTGCGACGTTCCGTACCTGTATGCCTTCGAGCTCATGGGGACACGCGAGGACGTGCAACGCGTCCGCACTGGATGGGAACGGATGTGGCGATGACAGTCACCGAGTTTCGGGTCGACACGACGGGCATGGACTACCACGGCCTGAACGCGATGCTCAACCTGTACGGGCCGGACGGGACGATCCAGTTCGACAAGGACCGGGAGGCGGCGCGGCAGTACTTCCTGCAGCACGTCAACCAGAACACGGTCTTCTTCCACGACCTGGACGAGAAGCTGGACTACCTCGTCGAGAACAAGTACTACGACCCGGCCGTGCTGGCGAAGTACGACCGGGCGTTCCTGCACCGCCTGTTCGACCACGCGTACGCCCAGAAGTTCCGGTTCTCGACGTTCCTCGGGGCGTTCAAGTACTACACGTCGTACACGCTGAAGACGTTCGACGGGAAGCGGTACCTCGAGCGGTTCGAGGACCGGGTGTGCATGGTGGCGGCGGCGCTGGCGGACGGCGACGAGCAGTTCGCGCTCGCGCTCGTCGACGAGATGATCTCCGGCCGGTTCCAGCCGGCGACGCCGACGTTCCTCAACCTCGGCAAGGCGCAGCGCGGCGAGCCGGTCAGCTGCTTCCTGCTGCGCATCGAGGACAACATGGAGTCCATCGCGCGCGGCATCAATTCCGCGTTGCAGCTGAGCAAGCGCGGCGGCGGTGTGGCGCTGCTGCTGAGCAACATCCGGGAGCACGGCGCGCCGATCAAGCACATCGAGAACCAGAGCTCCGGGGTGATCCCGGTGATGAAGCTGCTCGAGGACTCGTTCAGCTACGCCAACCAGCTCGGTGCCCGGCAGGGTGCCGGGGCGGTCTACCTGCACGCGCACCACCCGGACATCTTCCGGTTCCTCGACACCAAGCGTGAGAATGCCGACGAGAAGGTCCGGATCAAGACCCTGTCCCTCGGCGTCGTCGTGCCGGACATCACGTTCGAGCTCGCCAAGAACAACGAGCCGATGTACCTGTTCAGCCCGTACGACGTCGAGCGCGCCTACGGCGTGCCGTTCGCGGACATCGACGTGACCGAGAAGTACCACGAGATGGTCGACGACAAGCGGATCCGCAAGACGAAGATCGACGCGCGCGAGTTCTTCCAGCGGCTGGCCGAGATCCAGTTCGAGTCGGGCTACCCCTACATCGTGTTCGAGGACACGGTGAACCGGGCCAACCCGATCAAGGGCAAGATCACGATGTCGAACCTGTGCTCGGAGATCCTCCAGGTGTCGACGCCGTCGCGGTTCAACGAGGACCTGTCGTACGCCGAGGTGGGCAAGGACATCTCGTGCAACCTGGGCTCGCTGAACATCGCGCTGACGATGGACTCGCCCGACTTCGGCCGGTCGGTCGAGACGGCGATCCGCGGGCTGACCGCGGTGAGCGACCAGACGAGCATCGAGTCCGTCCCGTCTGTGAAGCGGGCGAACGCCGCCGGCCACGCCATCGGCCTGGGACAGATGAACCTGCACGGGTACCTGGCCCGGGAGCGGATCTACTACGGGTCCGACGAGGGCCTCGACTTCACCAACATGTACTTCTACACGGTGGCGTTCCACGCGATCCGGGCCTCGAACAGGCTTGCCATCGAGCGTGGACGGGCGTTCGAGGGCTTCGCCGACTCGACGTACGCCAGCGGCGCGTACTTCACGAAGTACACCGAGCGGGAGTGGAAGCCGCGCACCGCGCGGGTCGCCCAGCTGTTCGCCGACGCCGGCGTGCACATCCCGACCCAGGACGACTGGCGCGCGCTGGCCGCCTCGGTCGCCGAGCACGGGATCTACAACCAGAACCTGCAGGCCGTTCCACCGACCGGCTCGATCAGCTACATCAACCACTCGACCAGCTCGATCCACCCGATCGCGTCGAAGATCGAGATCCGCAAGGAGGGCAAGATCGGCCGCGTCTACTACCCGGCGCCGTTCATGACGAACGACAACCTCGAGTACTTCCAGGACGCGTACGAGATCGGCTTCGAGAAGATCATCGACACCTATGCCGAGGCGACGCAGCACGTGGACCAGGGGCTCAGCCTGACGCTGTTCTTCAAGGACACGGCCACCACACGTGACCTCAACCGGGCCCAGATCTACGCCTGGAAGAAGGGCATCAAGACGATCTACTACGTGCGCCTGCGCCAGATGGCCCTCGAAGGCACCGAGGTGGAGGGTTGCGTCAGCTGCATGCTGTAGTGACGCATCCGTGACGGAACTGACGACGAGGAAGAGACGATGACCCCCCCGAAGCTCAAGCTCATCGACCGGGTGCAGGCGATCAACTGGAACCGCCTGGAGGACGACAAGGACGCCGAGGTCTGGGACCGGCTGACGGGCAACTTCTGGCTGCCGGAGAAGGTGCCGGTGAGCAACGACATCCAGTCCTGGGCGACGCTGTCCGAGGCCGAGAAGACGATGACCACGCGGGTCTTCACCGGCCTGACGCTGCTGGATACCATCCAGGGCACGGTCGGCGCGGTCAGCCTCATCCCGGACGCGCTCACGCCGCACGAGGAGGCCGTCTACACGAACATCGCGTTCATGGAGTCGGTCCACGCGAAGAGCTACTCGTCGATCTTCTCCACGCTCATCTCGACCCGGGAGATCGACGAGGCGTTCCGGTGGAGCGAGGAGAACGCCAACCTGCAGCGCAAGGCGGCGATCGTCCTCGAGTACTACCGGGGCGACGAGCCGCTCAAGCGCAAGGTCGCCTCGACGATGCTCGAGTCCTTCCTCTTCTACTCCGGCTTCTACGCGCCCATGTACTGGGCGAGCCGGGCCAAGCTCACGAACACGGCCGACCTCATCCGGCTGATCATCCGGGACGAGGCGGTGCACGGCTACTACATCGGCTACAAGTACCAGAAGGGGCTGGAGCGGGTCTCCGAGGCCCAGCGGGCGGCGCTGAAGGACTACACGTTCGAGCTGCTCTTCGAGCTCTACGACAACGAGGTCGAGTACACGCAGGACCTCTACGACGACCTCGGCCTGACCGAGGACGTCAAGAAGTTCCTCCGCTACAACGCCAACAAGGCGCTGATGAACCTCGGCTACGAGGCGTTGTTCCCGCGTGACGAGACCGACGTCAACCCCTCGATCCTGTCCGCCCTGTCCCCGAACGCGGACGAGAACCACGACTTCTTCTCCGGTTCGGGGTCCTCGTACGTCATCGGCAAGGCGGTCAACACGGCCGACGAGGACTGGGACTTCTGACCCACTCACAGCAGGCTGATAGGAAACGCGAAGGCGACGCCGAGGTGGGTGGCCGACAGTCGTCGGTATGACGAGCATGACGGAACAGCGCTCCGCCGCGGAGGCACGACGAACGGGCCCGGCCCGACGCGGCACCGCACTGCCCCCGCCAGCGGAGCCGACCCGGTTCCCGGTCCGCTCGGCCATCGCGGCCGCATGCGTCGCGGTGACCCTGTTCTGGTGGGCCGGCACACCCGTCGCTGCCGGTCAAACGCCCGGTACGGCGCTTATCGCGGTCGCCGAGCTCGTCGGCCTGCTGGCGTCGGTGCTGGTCTGCGCGCAGCTGCTGCTGGTGGCGCGGGTGCCGTGGTTCGAGCGTTCGATCGGCCTGGACCGGCTGATCTCGTGGCACCGTTCGCTCGGCACCACGGTGATCCTGCTGGTCGTCACGCACGTGTCGGGGATGATCGTCGGGCAGCAGCTCATCACCGGGCACACCCCGTGGGGCGTGCTCCGGATACTCCTGGCGACGATGCATGACCTGTGGTTCGCGCTGTTCGGCACGATCGTCTTCCTGACTGTCGGCCTGACCAGCGCCCGGCTGCTGCGCCGGCGCCTCAGCTACGAGTGGTGGTACGGGATCCACTTCACGATCTACGGCGCCATCGCAGCGACGTTCCTGCACCAGATCAGCTCGGGCGTGCACTTCGCCGGTGTGCCGCTGGCCCGCGCAGCGTGGATCTTCCTCTACGGCGCCACGGCCTGGACGGTCATCTGGTGGCGCGTGGTGCTGCCCCTGACCCGGCACTTCACGCTCGGCGTGCGCGTGGCAGCCGTGGTCGACGAGGGGCCGCGCGCGACGAGCGTGTGGCTCCGCGGCAGCGGGCTGGACCGGCTGTCGCCGCGCGCCGGGCAGTTCTTCCTCGTCCGGTTCCTCGCACCGGGCCACATCCTCACCTCGCACCCCTACTCGCTGTCGCTGGTCCCCACCGACGAGCACCTGCGGTTCACCGTCGGCGCCCTCGGTGACCACTCCGGCGCCGTCGCCTCGCTGAAGCCCGGAACGAGGGTGCTGCTCGAGGGGCCGTTCGGCCGGATGACGGCCGACCGGGCACGCTCGCGACGGGTGCTGCTCGTCGCCGGTGGCGCGGGGATCGGCCCGGTGCGGGCGCTGGCCGAGGAGCTGGTCAACACCGGGCACGACGTCGTGGTGCTGCACCGGGCGCACTCGGCGGATGGGCTCGCCCTGGCCGGCGAGTTCCCCAAGACACCGAAGCTGCGGTACGTGCCGGTCACCGGCCGGCGCCGCGAGCTCGGGTACGACCCGCTGGTGCCGTCGTCGATCGCCCGGCTGGTGCCGGACGTGCGGCAGCGTGACGTGTTCGTCTGCGGACCGTCTCCCATGATCGACGCCGTCGTGGCATCGGTCCGCGCGCTCGGGGTGCCCCGAGCGGCCATTCACACGGAGGAGCTGAGCCTGTCATGAGCACCACACCCTGGCGCGGGACGCTGATCTTCGCCGGCGGCATCGCGGCCATCGCTGCGACCGCAGTCTCCCGGTTCGCCGGTGCCGACGTGGCTGCGGGTGCCGTGGGCACGGCGGCCGGTGTCGCGGGCACGACGACCACCCAGACCCAGACCGGCACCTCGTCCGGTACGAGTGCGGCCGCCGGCTCGTCCACCCCTGCCGCCAACGCTGCGGGGACCTCGAACGGGCAGAGCGCCTCCACCGGCGGCACCGTGACGATCGTCGGCAGCACCGTGCAGACCCCGTTCGGGCCGGTGCAGGTCTCGGTGACGTTCAGCGGGTCGAAGATCACGAACGCTCAGGCGCTCCAGTCGCCGAACTGGCACCAGTACAGCGTCCAGGTCAACTCGTACGCCGTTCCGATACTCAACCAGGAAACGGTCGCCGCGGGGTCCGCGCAGATCAATGCGGTGTCGGGTGCGACCTACACCTCGGAGGCGTACGCGCAGTCCCTCCAGGCAGCGATCGACCAGCACAAGTGAGCCACGTGAACCTGCGCCGGGTCGAAGAGGTGATGGGCATCCCTGTCTCGGTCGACGCCCGTCACGTCGAGCCGGAGCTGGCAGAGGCCGCGTTGGACGACGCGTTCGCCGTCCTGCGGGCAGCCGACCTGCGGTTCAGCCCGTACCGCCCGGACAGTGAGCTGGCCCGGCTCGACCGGGGCGAGCTGACCGAGGACGAGCTGAGCGACGACATGCACGAGGTGCTGGAGATCGCCGCACGCGCCCGGAAGGACTCGGGCGGGGTGTTCGACGTCCGGACACCCGAGGGGCTGCTGGACACGAACGGCGTGGTCAAGGGCTGGGCGGCGCAGCGGGCAGCCGACGTGCTGGTCGCTGCCGGGCTGCATGACTTCTGCCTCAACGCGGGCGGCGACATCGTCGCGCGCGGCGAGCACGAGCCGGGCGAGCCCTGGCAGGTGGCCGTGCGCGACCCCGGCGACCCGCAGAAGGTGATCGCAGTGCTCACGGTCCGGGACGGTGCGGTGGCCACGTCGGGCACCTACGAGCGTGGTGCCCACGTCTGGGACGGCCGCACCGGCTCGCGGGACGTCCCGTTCGTCGCGGCGACCGTCGTCGCGGCCGATCTGACCGTGGCGGACGTGCTGGCCACGACGGTCCTGGCGATGGGTGAGGACGGTCCCGAGTGGGCGATGGCGCACGGGGCCGCGATGGTGTTCACGGTGCCGCACCCGCAGGACGCGGTGCCGCACCCGCAGGGGTGAGCGAGCAGCTGCCGCCGCGTCCGGCCGGTCAGGCGCGCACGGTCAGGGCGACGAAACGGCGCACCAGGTCGGCCGCGGGCTCGACGAGGTCGCACTCCCCCGTGACGAGCGCCGGATCGGCACAGCGCACCGCGATCGCCTCGTCGAGCGCCGGTACCGGGTCCTCGCCTGCGATGCCGAGGAAGGCGGCGAGCAGGGCGCGCGCCGCCTGGGAGTAGTCACCGCCGGCATCGACCGCCACCTCGGCCAGGACCAGCGCGGTCACGGCGACGTCCAGGCCGGCCGTGCCGGCGCGGGCGAGCGCCCAGTCGACGAGCACCGGCCCGCGGCGCTCGGTGAGGATGACGTTGCCCGGGTGCAGGTCGAGGTGGACGACAACCCCGTCCCCGCCGGGTGCGGCGATGCGATGCAGCTGGTCGTGCAGGTCGACGAGGATCTGGGCGCCGCCGCGCAGGTCCACCTCGCCCGCGGCGAGCGCCTGCAGCAGGGTCGGCCCGTGGACGCGCTCCATGAGCAGGTCCGGGCCGCCGAGGTGCTCGGCAGCGGGGGCGGGGAAGCCGTGCGCGGCGACGTGCCGCAGCAGCGCCACCTCGGCGGAGGCGTCCCGACCCTCGCGGTAGCGGCGGAGCACCTGCTCGTCGGACACCGCGTAGACGTCGGCTGCGAGCCCGGCTGCGAGCAGCGGACCAGGCGGCTCTGGCAGGTCCGGGCCGCCCTGAGACGGCACCCAGGCGTGCGTCGCGTGCGACGCGCCGGGGTCGGCAGGGGCCAGTCCGTTGGGGCTCACGTCAACGACCGTAGGCGTGCCCGTCAGTCCTTCGCAACCTCTCCACAAAACTTCTCGCTGACCAGGCACGGAGCAATGCTCGACCAACGTGTGGTCAAGTCTTGACCGTCAGTGGTCGATTCGACCGAGTCGTCCGAGGAGCCGGACGGCGTCGCGATGCGTCCCGGGCAACGGCTCGGTCCAGGCCCGGACCGGCTGCCGGGTGGTGGCGCGCACCTCGATGTCGGCGCACCGCGCCGCCAGGTCGGCCCGCAGCAGGTCCAGCCGTCCGTCCACGTCGTCGCCGGGCCGGACCAGCGCGGCGAACATCCCGCCACCCAGCGTCGCCATCGGGTGGCCTGCGCCGAACGCGGTGGTCAGGGACGCGCCGGTCGCCGCCGAGCGGGCCAGCCTGAGGAACCCGGACACCTCGCCCGCCGCGACGTCCACGACGACGAGCCGGTGCACCGCCTCCTGCCGGGCGTCGTAGGTCTCCCGCAGCCGCAGCTCGAGGTAGGCGCGCGTCGGCAGCCCGGTCTCCGGGTCGAGCGCGGAACCCGATCCGATCCCGGCGGACGACCCGTCCGCCCAGCCGCCGGACAGCGCCCGGATCGCCTCGAGCGGGGGGATCGCGACGCCCGCGGTGCGGTACAGGCAGGCAAGGTCGTCGATCGCCTCGACGATCCCGACACCGTCGTAGCCGCGGGCCCGGCCGAGGTCCTCGGCCGCGGTGCACGGGTCCGCCTGGTCGAGCACCGCCGCCACGAGGCGGTCGACGGCCGGGTGGTACCAGTCCGACGGCCGCAGCCACACGGACTCGACGCTGTTGGCCTGCCAGCGGTCGCGCAGCCGCTCCGGCAGGTGCGAGAGCGGGCCGATCTCGGTGGTCACGTGCGATGAGAGGGAGTGGAGCGCTCACGATGACGCTGCTTCCCGCCGATTCACCCTCTGAGGGGAGTGTGAAACACTCGTCCAGGACATTCCGGACGAAACGGGGGGCGGGGTGAGGTGAGCACCGGAACCGGCACCGACACCGGCCCTGACCTGCGGTCCGACGCCGACCTCATCCTCGCTGCCCGATCCGGCGACTCCGGTGCCTTCGGCCTGCTCTACGAGCGTCACGCCGGCGCGGCGCTCGTCGTGGCGCGTCAGTACTGCTCCGGGACGGCGACGGCCGAGGACGCGGTGGCCGACGCCTTCACCGCCGTCTGGTCGGCGCTCCGGGGAGGGTCCGGCCCCACCGACGCCTTCCGTGCCTATCTGTTCACCGTCGTGCGCCGGGTCGCCGCCGTGCACCGCACAAGGGGCCGGCGCGACGAGCCGACGGACGACCTGGACCTCCTCGAGTCCGCCAGCATCGCCGAGCCCGCTGCCGAGGAGCCGGCCCTGGCCGGCTTCGAGCGGTCGATCGTGGCGCGCGCCTTCGCCAGCCTGCCCGAACGCTGGCAGGCCGTGCTGTGGCACAGCGAGGTCGAGGGCAAGGCGCCGGCCGAGATCGCGCCCCTGCTCGGTCTGACACCGAACGGCACCGCCGCCCTCGCCTACCGTGCGCGCGAGGGCCTGCGTCAGGCCTACCTCCAGCAGCACCTGTCGGACGACCTGCCGGACGCCTGCCGAGCCGTCGCCGGCCAGCTCGGGGCGTACGTCCGGGGCGGCCTGGGTGCACGCGACCTGGCCCAGGTCGAGGCACACCTCGACGGCTGCGGTCGGTGCCGTCCGCTGGTGCTCGAGCTGCGCGACGTCAACCACGGGCTGCGCTCCGTCATCGCGCCGCTGGTGCTCGGCATCGCCGGCCTCGAGGCGCTGAAGTTCGCGCTGCCGACGAGCGGTGGCCTGGCGGCGGGTACCGCGAGCCTGGCCGCCGGGACCGGCGGGGCGGCCGCCGCCGGTGGCGTGGGTGCGGCCGGGGCGGCCGGTGGTGCGGGTGCCGCCGGGGTCGGTGTCGCCGCGGGCGCATCGGGTGGTGCGGCTTCCGGTGGCCTGATCGGCGCCATCGGCGCCATCGGTGGCTTCGTCGCCTCGCTGCCGATCGCGCTGGTCGCCGGGATCGCGGGCGTCCTTGTGGTCGCCGGGGTGACGGTGGGCGCGGTGGTGCTCAACGCCGGGCACGGCGGGCCATCGGCCGGCGCGGCCGGCACGGTCTCCTCGTCCGACCCCACCACCTCGGGTCCGAGCCCATCGTCGTCGGCCCTGGGCGAGCCGACCGCGGACGCCGGCACGGCCGGTACCGACAGCGCGACCGGGTCTGGCGCGCCCTCCGGTGCGGCCACCGGCTCGACGAGCGGAGGGGTGGTCGGGGCAGGCCTGTCCGGCTCGGCCGGCACAGCGACGGTCCCGTCCGACACGTCGACCGGCTCCGCGCCGGCCATCACGCCGACCTCCGCCCCTTCGGTGTCCCCGACGCCGACCGCGACACCGACGCCGACCGCGATACCGACGCCCCCCCCGGCCGGCACGCCCTCGCTCGTCGTCAGCGACCCGGCCGGCGGGCTGAGCCTCGTGGCCGGCGCGACCGGTCAGCAGCTCGCCGTCGACGTGTCGAACGCCGGCACCGCGCCCGCCACCGGCCTCGTCGCGCAGGTGGACCTGCCGTCCGGCGTGACGCCCGAGCTGGTCGCCCAGGTCGCCGGACGGTTCGCGGTGCACCTGGCGGCGACCGGCTGGAGCTGCGCGGTCACCGCGACCGGGGTCGGCTGCACCCTGCCGGTGCTCGACGCGGGCCAGGCGACCCACCTGGCCCTGCTGGTCGGCGTCGACGAGGCGTTCTCGGCCACGAGCGGCACCGTCGTCTGGCGCGTCAGCGCGGCCGGGCTGTCGTCGGCGGTCAGCCACTCCAGCTCGGTTCGCATCGATCCGGCTCCCGCACGCCTGGCCTTCGCCACCTCGCCCGTCGCACCCCAGCTGCTGCGCGGTCACCCGGCGACCGTCCAGGTGCCGTTGTGGAACGCCGGTGGGCTGCCGGCCACCCCGGCGACCGTGACGGTCGCCGTCCCGGAGGGTCTGACCGTCACCGGTGCGGCCGAGGGGGCCTGGACGTGCTCCGGCACCGGGGACGTGACGTGCACCATCCCCAGCCTCGGCCCGCGCGCCCCCAGCACGCTGACGCTGCAGGTGGTCGCGGCCGAGGAAGCCGTCGACGGCTCGCTCGGGCTGACGCTCGCCCCCGGCGACGCGGCCGCGGACTCGACGGGCACGATCACCTACCAGGTGGTCACACCGGCCCGGCTGAGTGCGACCCCCTCGCCGGACTCGCTGTCGATGAGGCCGGGCAAGCCGGTGGCTACGACGATCACCGTGGACAACGCGGGCGGTCTGGACGCGACCGATGTGACGGCCGTTCTCACGCGCCCGGCCGGGGCCACCTGGTCCGCGTTGACCGGGCAGGCCGGCTGGAGCTGTCCGACGACGACCCCTGCTGACCAGGCCACCGTCAGCTGCACGCTCGCCACCCTCGCCGCGGGCGCGACGAGCAGCTTCAGGGTGACGCTCGACCCGGTCACGCCGATGCTGGTCGAGCCCGGGGCCCTCGTCGTGACGCTCCACGCCGGCCCGGACGTGGACGTGGCCGGGCCGCTGCCCGTGCGGCTGGTCGGGACGGACCTCGACCTGCGGTACCGCGGCACCGGACCGCTCGACGTCACCGAGGTCGGTGCGCCCCTGCTCGGCTGCAGCACGGACCTGAGCTCGTCCTGCTGGAGCGGCACGCCGCGCGCGAACAACAACGACGTCGACATGGTGGCGCTGAACCTGGCGCCGGCACCCGACGAGCTCAGCCCGGTGTCGTCGTCGACCTCGTTGACGCCGCCCCCCGGCGTCAAGGCCTCGGACGTGACGTTCGCCGGCCTGTACTGGTCCGCCAACCGCGCGCCGGACGACGCCTGGACGAAGCAGGACCTCGGCGCCGCTCAGCTGCGCGGGCCGGGCGGCGACTACTCGCCGGTGACCGCCGTGAGCACGTCCACGGTGAAGGACTCGAGCAACCGCAGCTACTACCAGTCCTTCGCTGACGTGACGAGCCAGGTCCAGGCCCTCGGGGCGGGCACCTGGTCGTTCGCCGACGCCGCCGTGGCGAAGGGCCGGACCGATAAGGACCGCACGTACTACGGGGGTTGGGCGCTCGTCGTCGTGTACTCCACCTCGGGCACGACGAACCCGACGGCGACCGCGACGGTGAGCGTCTACGACGGGGCCGCCTGGGTCGCGACGGACTCGTCGCGCGGCGTCGGCATCGCCACCGGATCGGGCGCGACGGTGCGAGTCGGTGTCGTGGCATGGGACGGCGACCGTGGCACGACCGGGGACTCGCTGAGGCTCGACGGCACGCTCCTGGTCCCGTGGCGACCGGTCGGCACGGGCTCGTCAAGCAACGCCTTCGACTCCACCGCCCGCGGTTGGCCCGGCGCCGACACGTTCGGTGTCGACGCCAAGGGCTTCGGCGTCGTCACGACGCAGGGTGCAACGAGCGCGCTCACCGCGTCGACCACCAGTGACCAGTACCTGCTCGGTGTGCTGACGACGCGCGTCACGCCGTAGCGGCCCCGAGCGACAGCTCGGTCAGCGTCTCCGCGGTCGGCAGCAGCTCGTGCGCCAGCTCGCGGAGCATCTCGGCGACCTCGGCCAGCTGCGTCGTCGAGACGGCGCGGGCACCGTCGTCGGGCAGGCTCACTCGGAGCACCAGGCCGTGGGTCATGCGGGCATCGTCACACGCGCGGGATGCCGCGGCCGCGGCTCGTCTCGCGCTGTGGAAAACGGGGTCAGACCACGCCGTACAGGCGGTCGCCGGCGTCGCCCAGGCCGGGCACGATGTACGCCTTCTCGTTGAGCCGCTCGTCGAGCGCGGCGACGACAACCTGGACGTCGGCCCGCTCGCCGACGTAGGCCTCCACCGTCTTCAGGCCCTCCGGGGCCGCGATCAGGCAGACCGCCGTGACATCGCGCGCGCCGCGGGCGAAGACGTACTCCATCGCGGCGACCAGCGTGCCGCCGGTGGCGAGCATCGGGTCGAGGATGAACACCTGCCGGCCGGTCAGGTCGTCGGGCAGCCGGTTCGCGTAGGTGATCGCCTCGAGCGTCTCCTCGTCGCGCTTCATGCCGAGGAAGCCGACCTCGGCGGTGGGCAGCAGCCGGGTCATCCCCTCGAGCATGCCCAGGCCGGCCCGCAGGATCGGGATGACGATCGGCGCCGGGTCGGCCAGCTTGCGGCCGGTGGTCCGCGCGACGGGGGTCTCGATCTCGACCGGGTGGGTGGTGACGTCGCGCGTGGCCTCGTACGCGAGCAGGGTGACCAGCTCGTCGACGAGCTGGCGGAATGTCGGTGACGGCGTCTTCACGTCGCGCAGGATGGTGAGCTTGTGGGTGACCAGGGGGTGGTCGGCGACGTGCAGGCGCATGGCCGTCAGCCTACTGGCGCCGCACCGTCCGCCCTGGCCGCGCGTGTGGCGGGATCGGGCCTGCGGAGCGGCAGGATGGGCGCCATGGGTCAGGCCGGCCGACCGGTGCAGCCGGTGGATGCATGGGCGATGGGCGTCGCGCTGGACGAGGCGCGTCGCGCCGTGCTGACCGGCGACGTCCCGGTCGGGGCGGTGGTGGTAGCACCCGGCGCGCACGTCGTCGGCTGGGGGCACAACGCGCGCGAGGACGAGGCCGACCCGACCGCCCACGCCGAGATCGTCGCCCTGCGCGACGCGGCGAAGAACCTCGGCCGCTGGCACCTGGACGACTGCACGCTGGTGGTCACCCTGGAGCCGTGCCTGATGTGCGCGGGTGCGGCGATCCTGTCCCGGGTGCACCGCGTGGTGTTCGGCGCCTGGGACGCCAAGGCCGGCGCGGTCGGGTCGCAGTGGGACGTCATCCGGGACCGTCGGGCGCTGACCAAGGTCGAGGTCGTCGCCGGCGTGCGGGCCGAGGAGTCCGCGCAGCTGCTGCAGCACTTCTTCGAGGAGCACCGGCTCACGGACTGACGGGCAGCCCGGGTGCGGGCAGCAGCGCGAGCAGCGCGGCAAGCACCTCGGACGTGCCGGCGTGCAGCGTGACCGTCGCGTACCGGTCGCCCCTCGTCGTGCCGCGGTTGACGATCGCGACCGGCTTGCCGGCGGCGTTCGCGTGCCGGACGAACCGCAGCCCCGACTGCACCGCGAGCGACGAACCGGCGACGAGCAGCGCGTCGGCCTCGTCGACCAGTGCGTACCCGGCGGCCACCCGCGCAGGCGGGACGTTCTCGCCGAAGTAGACGATGTCCGGCTTGAGGATGCCGCCGCACGCATCAGGTCCGCCGTCCGGGTCCGGCGCCCAGCAGCCGGCGACGACGAAGTCCGAGGTCTGCTCGATCACCGCGTCGGCGTCGGGGGCGATCTCCACGTCGCCCACCTCCCCGACCCGCTCGACGAAACCCGGGTTGAGCTCGTCCAGCCGGTCCGCGACCTCGTCGCGCGCGTACCGCGCCCCGCAGCGCAGGCAGCGCACCTCGTCGTACCGCCCGTGCAGGTCGATGACGGACCGGCTGCCTGCGCCCTGGTGCAGCAGGTCGACGTTCTGCGTGATGACGCCGACGACGAGGCCGCGCCGCTCCAGCTCGGCCAGCGCCCGGTGGCCCGCGTTGGGCTGCCGGGCCGCGACGTGCCGCCAGCCCACCTGGTTGCGCGCCCAGTAGTGCCGCCGGAACCGCTCGTCGCCGACGAACTGCTGGAACGTCATCGGCGTGCGCTTCGGCGACGTCGGCCCGCGGTAGTCGGGGATGCCCGAGTCGGTGGACACCCCGGCCCCGGTCAACACGGCCAGCCGGTGCCCGGACAGCACCGCGACGAGGTCGTCCAGGGTGGCCATGGGACCACCGTAAGCGGATTCGGTGCGCGGCCCGCCGCTCGGGTACCCTCGTCCAGCCGGGTGGTGTGTCCGAGCGGCCAAAGGAGCACGCCTCGAAAGCGTGTGTGGGTGAAAGTCCACCGTGGGTTCGAATCCCACCGCCACCGCCCTGGGTTGGTGACACAACCCAAGTGCCCGGAGTGACAGAACTCCCAGCCGGGGGCCCGAAGGGGCCTCTGACCGGGGGTTCTGTCCCTTTCGAAGGCGCGCCCGCTCCCGCCATCGCTGCGTGACCGTCGACTCAACGGTCCCGAGCCTCGCCGACGGCGGGCGTGCGGCGGTACGCCCGATAGCCCGTCGGCCGGTGGCCGAGGGCTACGTCAGGGTTGTGTGGTTGCCGGGCGATCCCACCAGTGCCTGCGGACTGCGCCAGCTGTCGCCCTGATCGACCAGCCGATCAGGACGACAGGTCGGCGGTGCTGACGGTCATTCGGCCGCGGACTGACTGTGCGGCGAGCCCGAAGGCCTCGGTCAGGGTCGGGTGCGGATGGATGGTGGTGGCCAGGTCCTCGGTGGTCAGGCCGCGCCTGACGGCGAGTGCCGCCTCGCCCATCAGGTCGGCGGCGCCCTCGACGAGTGCATGCATGCCGACGATCCGGTGCGAGCTGCGGTCGTAGATGATGCG
This sequence comes from uncultured Actinomycetota bacterium, assembly GCA_963769855.1. GTDB lineage: Bacteria > Actinomycetota > Actinomycetes > Actinomycetales > Cellulomonadaceae > Cellulomonas. Next base: position 206,804 of record CAVYNN010000006.1, on the reverse strand, counting down.
GAGCAGGCCGTCGGCGTCACCGCTGATCTGCGCGCGGGCGTCGGCTGTGTAGTCGTACTCGGCGACTCCGACGTCCAGCCCGTCCGCGCGGGCGACTTCCTCGGTCAGTCCCACCATGCCGATCTCGGGGGAGGAGAAGATCACCGCACTGTTGTGCTCGGGCCGCGGGAACTCGACCGGTGCACCCAGCAGGTGGCCTGCGACCGCCAGGGCCTGGGCGGTGGCCCAGTGCGCGAACATCGGGTTGCCGACGAGGTCGCCGGTGGCGTAGATGCCGGGCTCACCGGTCTGCAGGGTGGCATCGACGACGACGCCGTGCTGGTCGCTGCGGATCGTCGTGGTCTCCAGGCCCAGGCCTGCGACGTTCGGATGCCGTCCGGCGACGATGGCCACCACCTCGGACTCGGCGGTCAGGTCCGTTCCGTCGACGGCGAAGCTCGTCAGGAGCTGCCCCTGCTCGCCGGTGATCGAGGCCACCGTCGCGTTCGTGTGCACCGCGATCCCGTCCCCGACCAGGCGGGTCTTCAGCCGCTCGGCGAGAACGGCGTCGACCGGGCCGAGGATCCGATCCGCGGCCTCGACGATGGTCACGCGGGTGCCCAGCATCGCGAAGATCTGCGCCATCTCGACGCCGATGGGCCCGGCGCCGATCAGCACCATCGAGCGCGGGATCGCGTCGATCTCGATCAGCTGCGTGGAGTCGAGCACGCCGGGAAGCTCGGCACCCGGGATCGGCAAGGAGACCGGCACCGAACCGGTGGCCAGGATCGCCCGGTCGAACGTCACGGTGCGCTGCAGGTCCGGGGTGTCGATGGCGGCGGTGCGGGCACCGGTCAGGCGGGCATGCCCGAAGACGACCTCGAGCGACGGGATCGTCCCGGTGCGGGCCAAGGCGCCCTGCGCACGGCCGGCGAGGATCCGGTGTCGACGGGTCTGGACCGCGACCCAGTCGACGTCGGGCAGGCCCGCGGTTCCCGTTCGAAGGCCGAACTCTCCGGCACGGAGGATCTCGTGCCGCCGGGCGGCGGTCTCACGGAAGATCTTCGAGGGGATGCACCCCTCGAACAGACATGTTCCGCCGAGGCCGCTGCCGGCCTCGACCAGCAGCACACGCTTGCCGGCGCCGGCCAGCGCCATGGCCGCCGGGGTTCCACCCGGACCTCCGCCGATCACCAGGACGTCGACGTGCTCACTCGTTGCCATCGGGAATCTTCCTTCAGTTCTTCTGCGGGTCGAGACGGCGGGCTGCGGTCAGGTGCTACGGGTGATCTCGAGGCATCGGCTCGAGCTCTCAGCGTTACCAAGGACGGGTAGAGCGGTCACCATCGCTCCCCCACCGGCGCACTGGGGTCCTGGCCCGCAACCGCTCCGCGACGCTCACGACCAGGACACCCCAACCGACATCGCTTCAACACCCATTGCATCAGTTGCGATTGAACCGTAACACCGACCACACGACCGTCAAACGGGACGTAGGTCCAGGTCATCACTCAGCGGGACGTCACCCTGCGGGTGGTTCACGCCCTGACCCGCACGGTTCCGTGACAGAGTCACACCGGGGACCACAGGCGGTCCGAGGTCCGACGACGGACGGCCGCCGTCGGCGTTGACGGGGGGCAAGGCATGGCGACCCGCGAGGTGCTCCAGATCCCGGTCGAGCGGCTGCGCGTCCTGCGCCGGTGGAACGTCGTCGCCGGCGCCCTGCACGCCGCGTCCGCCGTCGCCGTCGTGGCGCTGGCCAACGGTTTCACGCTCCCGGTGACCGCCTCGTACATCGAGGGCCCGCCGGGCACCGACGCCGTGGCGCGGACGACGCTCTGGCACGTCCCGGTGGCGTGGGGTGTCGCCCTGTTCTTCGTGCTCAGCGCGCTGGCGCACGCGTGGGTCAGCGGCCCGGGCTGGACCCGATACCAGGCGGACCTCGCCCATCAGAGGAACTACGCGCGGTGGGTCGAGTACGCGCTGTCGTCGTCGGTGATGATCTGGCTCATCGCGCAGATCTGCTCGGTCACCGACGTCGTGGCCCTGGTGGCGATCTTTGCGGTGAACGCCTGCATGATCCTGTTCGGCCTGCTCCAGGAGAGGTACGAGGTGCCGGGTGAGGGCGGTTGGCTGCCGTTCGTGTTCGGCTGCCTGGCCGGGGCGGTGCCCTGGCTGCTCATCGTGCTGCTGCTGATCCGGCCGGGCTATCAGGGAACTGCTCAGACCCCCGGGTTCGTGTACGGCATCGTCGTGTCGCTGTTCGTGTTCTTCAACGTGTTCGCGCTGGTCCAGTGGCTCCAGTACAAGCGGGTGGGGCGCTGGGCGGACTACCTCGTCGGCGAGCGGACCTACATCACGCTGTCCCTGGTCGCGAAGTCGCTGCTGGCCTGGCAGGTGTTCGCCGGGACGTTGGCGAGCTGACCCAGGCCCTCGTCGTGCGTCGCGGGCCGACCCGTGCCTACCGTTGCCGCGTCGGCACACCCAGGCCGGACGCCCGGCCGCGCACGCGAGGAGTGCACCATGGCACACGGCGACATCACGCACATCGACATCCCGGTCGACGACATGGACACCGCCAAGTCGTTCTACGGCACGCTCTTCGGCTGGCAGATCTCCGCACCGCCCGGCTTCGAGAACTACCCCATGTGGCGCGCGCCGAACCAGATCAGCGGTGGCGGCCTGGCCCCACGTTCCTCCGAGTTCACGCAGCCGCGCAGCTACGTCGAGGTCGACTCGATCGACGCCGCGCTGGCCTCCGTCGGCGGCCTCGGCGGAGCCGTGCTCATGCCGAAGACACCGATCAGCGACACCAGCTGGTTCGCGGTCGTCCGGGACCCGGCAGGCAACTCGATCGGGCTCTACGAGGGCACCACCGAGGTGTAGCCGGCTACCCGAACAGCGGCACCAGGAGCCCCTCGAGGCGGCCGGACCAGTCCGGCCCGTCGTAGACGCGCTCGGGGACGAGGTACCGGTCCGACCCTGCCGGACGGACCTCGTCGTCGCGCACCGGCAGCACCAGGAGCTCGACGACGAACGGCGGCGCGGAGCGGCCGAGCCGCCGTTCGAGCTCCCGCACGACGCGCCCGTCCCGGTCGTCGCCCGACCCGTGCCGCTGCAGGCCGGCCACCTTGCGAGCGGTGTGCCAGGTGTGGAACTCCCGTAAGCGAGCCTCGGCTGCGGCCGCGAGCTCCGGCCACGGGGCGAGCGCCGCGGCGGGCTCGATGCGGCGGATCCGGTCGGCCGCGCGCGCCGCCCACACTTCGGGGCCATCCGCGACGACCGGATCGTCGGCCGCGGGAGTGACGATCGCCGACCACCAGCGCCGCCAGCCGTCGGCCGCGGCCACCGGGTCGGCCAAGGGACGAGCCGGGGCCGGTGGGTCGTCGTCCAGCGGACCGGGGACGACGCCTCCGGCCGGGACGTCGATGCGCTCCGCGGCGCGCAGCCACAGCGCGCGGTCGGCGAAGGTGTCCCAGCGGTCGATCCGCATCTGCCACGACGGTCTGCCGGCGAACCTCACGGTGCAAGGGTCGCGCCGAGCTCACCCCGGCAGCAATCCCCGCGACCGGTGACGAGCGTCAGGGCAGGGCGTGCGTCGCGACGCGCGCGCCGGCGCGGGCCACGCGCTCCGGCTCGGCGGGCCGCCGCCCGACGAGCGCCTTGACGCTCCACACCAGCAGCACGACGAGGGCGGCGTTCCGCCCGGCGAGCACGAGCGTGGTGCCGGCGCCGCCGTAGGTGATCTGGCCGTACAGCCAGGGGAAGATGACCTGCGTCGCGCCGGCGACCGCGAGCACCAGGCGGCGCGGCCGGTCCCAGCCGGGCAGACCGAGGGCCACGGCGACCACCACGGGACCGGCGAGCCAGCCGATGTACTGCGGTGAGAGCACCTTGTTGAACACCAGCATCGCCAGCGTCATGAGGAACGCGCCCTGCACCAGCAGCTCGTGCCGCTCGATGCGATCGGTCCACAGCCGGCGCCCGAGCTTCTGCGCGCCGCCACCACAGCAGCACCGCGACCGCGACGATAGCGAGGTCGAACAGCACCCCGAGGAGGGTGGCCATCTGCGTCGTCCCGGGACCGTAGATCTCCCAGGTGTTGATCTGCTGGTTCATGTACCGCTGGATGCTCGTGCTGAACAGCGCGACGAGGAGCCACGGGGTGGCGCCGATCGACTCGATCTGCAGCCCGCGGGCACCCTGCTCGAAGAGGAACGAGAAGACATGGTCGCGGCCGCCGAGACCGACCACGGTGCCGACGACGACGGCGGACAGCGCCGCGGCGGGCACGACGACGTCACGCCACGGGCGACGGGCGATCAGGAACAGCGGCGCGAGCAGCACCCCGGGTGCCACCTTGATCCAGGCCCCGACACCGAGCAGGAACGATGCGATGGCAGGCCGGTCCAGTCCCCAGAGCAGGGCGACGATGATCAGCGGTGCGACCACCGCGTCCAGCCGGCCCATCGCGATCGGTCCGAGCAGGAACAGGAACGCCGTCCACCACCAGGCCGCGGCCAGCCCGTTGCGCCGGCGCATCAGCACCGCGAGCGCGGCGGCGTCCAGCACGGTGATCATGAGCGACCACACGATGGCGTACCCGGCGCCGTAGCCGAGCCCGCCGATCCCGGCGATGAGCATCGGTACCGTGGCGCCAGCCGGGTAGACCCAGGCTGCGTCGAGCCCCGGCCACTGGGCCACGTGCACGCCGAGCCACATCCAGTACCGGTACAGCTGCAGGTCCCAGAAGGCCTGGTTGGGGATGACGACGACCCCGAGGTACGCGAGCCACGCGTGGACTGCCAGGAACGCGCCCCAGGCGGCGTTCCGGCTGCGGAGCAGGGCGTACGACAGGGCTGCCTCCCGGGGCGACGTCATGGAGCTCAGCTCCAGCGTAGATGAGGTCACTGAGAGTCTCCTGGGCGACGGCCGTTGGGCAGCCGCGCTTATCAGTAGTGTTCGTGCAGCCCCGGGGTGGGGATTGTGAAGATGGCCGAGGGAGGAACAGATGGCAGGGCTCCGCTGGGGCTGGCGCCTGCATGGCACGGGGCGTTCGGTGGCACCGGGCGAGGTGGTGGCGCCGGACGAGCGGCTCACCTGGCCGCGCACGATCGGCATCGGTCTGCAGCACATCATCGCGATGTTCGGCGCGACGTTCCTCGTGCCCCTCATCACCGGGTTCTCGCCGTCGACGACGCTGTTCTTCTCGGCGATCGGCACCATGCTGTTCCTGGTCATCACCGGCAACCGGCTGCCGAGCTACCTCGGGTCGTCGTTCGCGTTCATCGCCCCGATCGCGGTGGCGGTCAAGGAGGGCGGGCAGTCCGCCGCGGTCGGCGGCATCCTCATCACCGGCGTGCTGCTGATGGTCGTCGGCGTCGTGGTGCACTTCGCCGGCGCGCACTGGATCGACGCCGTGATGCCTCCCGTGGTGACCGGCACGATCGTGGCGCTGATCGGCCTGAACCTCGCCCCGTCGGCGTGGGGCAACTTCCAGAAGGCACCGGTCACGGGCGTGGTGACGCTGGGCGCGATCATCCTCATCACGGTGCTGTTCCGGGGCATCCTCGGGCGCCTGTCGATCTTGCTCGGCGTCCTCGTCGGCTACGTCGTCGCGGCGATCCGTGGCGAGGTGGACTTCTCGGTGATCTCGCAGGCGCACTGGATCGGCCTGCCGGTGTTCGTCGCGCCCTCGATCAAGCCGGCCGTGTGGGGCGTGTTCGTCCCGGTGGTCATCGTCCTCATCGCGGAGAACATCGGCCACGTGAAGTCGGTCGCCGCGATGACCGGCCACGACCTCAACCCGGTGATGGGGCGTGCCCTGTTCTCCGACGGCCTGGCCACCACGCTGGCCGGCTTCGGCGGTGGGTCCGGCACGACGACCTACGCCGAGAACATCGGCGTCATGGCCGCCACCCGCGTGTACTCGACCGCTGCCTACTGGGTCGCCGGCGCCGGTGCGCTCGTCCTGTCCCTGTGCCCGAAGTTCGGGGCGGCCGTGGCGACCGTCCCGCCCGGTGTCCTGGGCGGCGCGGCGACCATGCTCTACGGCATGATCGGCCTGCTCGGCGCGCGGATCTGGCTGCAGAACAGGGTCGACTTCTCCAGCCCGGTCAACCTCACCACGGCGGCGGTGCCGCTGGTCATCGGCGTCGCCAACTACTCCTGGAGTGCCGGCAACCTGTCGTTCAACGGCATCGCGCTGGGCACGGCCGCGGCGATCGTCATCTTCCACGTCATGCGGTCGATCACCGCCTGGCGTGGCACGGGCCAGGAGCCGGCCACGCCGGCTTCGGTGCCGGGCGGCGAGGAGCCTGTCGTCGCGCATCGCTGAGCTCGACGGTGCGGCCTGCGGCCGGTTGGTCCTCCGGGATCAGCCGGCCGCGGTCGTCGCGGGCGCGGGTGCCGAACCGCTCGGCGTCGGCGCCGCGGCGGCGAACTGGGCGTACGGGATGCATCCGGGAGGCCCGACGAGGGGCTTGGCCGGGTCGAGCGTGACCTTGTCGGCCGCCTTGAGCCCGACGAACTGGCCGCCGAGCGTGATGTCCACGCTGGCGTCCTGCCGGGCGTCGACCTGAAGCTCGGCGCCGTCCACGTGCGCCGCGAGCGTGTACGCCTGGGCGATGCCCTTGATGCCGAACGAGATGCGCGCGGTGCCGGCGTACGACGAGATCGCGTTGGCCTCGGTGCCGACGACGAAGCCGAGCTGGGTGAGGGTGTCGCCGGTCGTCTTGGCCAGCCCCGGGACCCCGGCGCCGTTGTAGACGTTGACCTTGATCGACCCAGCGGCGACGGGCAACGCACCCACCGGCGGGCAGACCGCCGGGTCGTGGGTGACCGACGGCGTCGGCTTGACCGTGAACGCCCGGGCCACCCACGGCACGTTGAGGTTGCCGGTGTACACGGCGGCTGCCCCGACGAAGGCGAGGGCGAGGAAGGCGAGCAGCACACCGAACACCACGGCCTGACGCTCGTGCATGTGGCGCCGGCGCAGCTGCCGGGCGCGGTCCGCCTCGGTCACTCGATCACCAGGACCCGTGCGTGGAGAGTGGGGCGCTGCTGGAGGGCGGCGCGCACGGCGCGATGCAGCCCGTCCTCGAGATACATCACGCCGCGATACTGCACCACGTGCGCGAACAGGTCGCCGTAGAACGTCGAGTCGTCGGCGAGCAGCGCGTCGAGGTCGAGCGTCCGTTTCGTGGTGACGAGCTCGTCCAGCCGTACCTGACGCGGCGACACCTCCGCCCACTGCTTGGGCGTCGTCAACCCGTGGTCCGGATACGGCCGGCCGTCCCCCACAGCCTTGAAGATCACGGACGCGAGTCTAGGGTGAACCACCCTGCGACTTCCTCCGACGACGGTATGACACGGCCGGTCCGGGTCACCCCAGGCACGTCGTGCCGTCCCCGGCCGGGCTGGGTGCCAGGATCGGGCCGGCCATCACCTGGTCGACGCCGGAGATGCCCCATCGGCCGGTGACGTGCACGTCCGCGCCGCCCGAGCCGCTCGCGGCCGTCGCGCAGTCGTCCACCTGCCACAGCACGACGAGCGTGGCGGGGCGACCCGCCGCGATGGTGCGGGGCAGCCGGTCCCGGTCGCCCGCGCCGATCACCTGGGCGACGTAGTCGACCGACGCGAGGCCGTCGGGAGTGGCGGAGGCCGCGTCGATGTGGTCCCCCTCGAGCACCCACGCCCCGACGACGTGTGCTCCCGGCACGTCGTCGACACCGCGGACGGTGACGCCGCCCCAGCCGCGCGCGTCGAGCGTCGTCAGCGACACCTCCTTGCTCTCGGCGGGGAACATGTGCGCCGAGCCGGACGACGTCGGTCCGGCCACCGCCGGGCGCAGCACGGGCGGCAGCAGCCACACCGCGGCGAGAAGCGCCAGGGCGAGCAGCACGAGCACGACGTTGCGCGCCGCGGACCCTCGAGGGACGAGCGCCTCGAGGGTCGGATCGGTGATTGCCGTGCTCATTGGCACAACGTACTATGTCAATGGGTCAAAGTGGAAGAAGGACCGATGGCCGCCGCGGCGTTGGGGTACGTGCTGGTGATGCTGCTCGTCGTCGGGCTGGTCGTGCTCGACCGGGCCTGGCCGCCGAACGCCCGCGACATCTCCTGGCTGGTCGGGTCCGGGGTGGTGCCGGACGACGAGGCGCAGGTGGTGCGCCGTTACCTGGGCCGGCACCGGCGGCACCGGATGGTCGGCGGCCTGGTCGGCGTGCTCGCCGCGGGCATCGCTGAGCTCCGCTGGCACGAGCAGGCGTCGCTCCAGGTGCTGCTGTTCGGCGGCATCGCCGGCGTGCTCGTCGGGACGTTGTCGGCCGAGTCGTATCGGCTGGCCCGTGCGGGCGGCGCGGCGGTGGCCTCGCTGGAGCCACGCGAACCGGCGCCGCTGCCCCGCGTGATGTGGGCCGCCCGCATCCTGCTCGTCGCCTCCGCACTGGGCGCGACCGCGCTCGCCGCCTCGGGGCACGGCATCGGATCGCTGCTGCTGGTCGCCCTGGGCGCGGTGGTCACCGCGGTCGCCGAGGCCACGCGGGCGCAGATCGTCGGGCGCCGCCGGCCGGTGCTCTCCTACCGAGCCAGGGCGCTCGACACGCGGATCCGCAACTTCGCCGGCCGCTCGGTCGCCAACCTCCAGCTCGCCGCCGCCCTGCTCGTCGCCGCGGGTGTCCTTGCGGTGGCACCGTCGACGAGCAACCCGCTCGCGGTGCTGCGCTCGCTGGCCATCCTCGCGGCGTTCGTCCGGGCGGTCGTGCACACGCACCGGGCCGCACCGCGGCCGCCGATCACCTGGCGGCGCCCCGCGTGATCGTCCACGTCGACGGCTCCTCGCCGGTTCCGGTCTTCGAGCAGCTGCGCGCGCAGATCGAGCGGCTCATCGTCTCCGGCCAGCTGGCACCGGGAGCCACCCTGCCGCCCATCCGGCACCTGGCCACGGACCTGGGGATCGCGCGCGGCACGGTCAACAAGGTGTACGAGCAGCTGTCCCGGGACGGTCTGGTGCGCACCGCCGGACGGCACGGCACGGTGGTGCAGCAGGCGGAGCGGCGCACGCGCCTGGGGCACACCGACCTGGCGGACGCGGCCGACGCCCTCGCGCTCGTCGTGCGCCAGCTCGGTGCGGACGACGCGGCGGCGCACCGCGCGCTGGACTCAGCCCTGCGCCGCTGGTGAGCCGGGGCGGTAGGTCGCCTGCGCGCGGTCGCGGATGCCGCGCAGCATCTTCTGGCTCATCACCCAGCTGACCACGCTCACCGGCTCGACCAGCAGCCGCGCCCAGCCCGCGGTGTAGCGGTACCGCTCGCGCACGGCCAGCCGGGTGCCACCGTCATAACCGGGCCGCAGCACGAACGCCCAGGTGAAGTCGTACGGCGGCGCACCCTGACCGGCACCGACCGCACCCCGCAGCACGAGCGCCCGGCCGGGGTCGACCGCGACGACATCGAGCGCGACCTGCGGCGCGAGGTGCACCTGGTCACCGACGGCCACGTGCTGCCACTCCGGCACGATCCGGTCCGCCGAGTGGATGTCGCAGCCGACCAGGTTCTCCAGCTCGTCGTAGGAGTAGAAGCCGCCACGACCCTGACCCAGCTGGGCCAGCCAGGGCCACACCGCGGCCGGTGGTGCGGCGATGCCGACCGTCCGGGTCGCGACCAGATCGGGCGTGTTCAGCAACCCGTCGCCCGGCAGCTCGGCGTCCAGCTCGTCCTCGGTGGAGCCGAAGGTGAGCAGCCACGTGCGCAGCAGCGGCAGGCTGGCGCCGGCCGCGAACGCGATGGCCGCCACGACGGTGCGCCGCGGTGGCTTCGGCGGCGGCGGGGGCAGCAACTCGTTCGGGCGGGGCAGCAGGTCCGACGGTCGGGGGAGGCGGGCCATGCCCGAAGTGGAACACCCGTGCCGGCGTCGCGACCCGGGCCCTACGTCCCGCCGGGCGCTCACGCCCGGGGCGTCCCCGCCTCGATCGCGGTGCGGATCAGCGCGTCCCAGCCGCCATCGCGGTCCACGACGAAGCAGAACTCGTTGCCCTCCGGGTCCTGCAGCACGACGAAGCCGTTGCCGTCCTCGCCGAGCCGGGAGAACCCGGTCCGCCGCGCCCCGAGGGCCTCGGCGCGCTCGGCCGCCGCCCCTGCGTCCTCGACCTGCACGTCGAGGTGCAGCCGGTTCTTGGCGGACTGCTTGGGCTCGGGCACCTTCTGGAAGCCGAGCATCACCGGCGCGGACTCGACCACCGCCCAGCCCTCGTCGACCAGGCCCCAGCGGGCGTCGAGCACCGTCCCCCAGAACTGCGCCAGGGCCGCCGGCTCGGCGCAGTCGAACACCACCTCCTGCACGCGCGCGTCCATAGACCGCACGCTAGCCGGGACTGTTCGACACCGTCAGCCGCGGGGGTGGGCTGGGAAGTCCATCCGCGCGAGCAGCACCAGGGTGAGCAGGATCGCCGCGAACGGCGGGGTCCAGGACCACAGCCAGCCCGCGGTTAGCCCGACGACCACCACCGCCACCGCCGCCAGCAGCCACAGCACCGCGGCGTAGAGGCCGAACCGCGCCGCAGCCGCGGGGTCCTGGCTGAACCGGTCCTCCGGCTGGGCCGACGCCGAGCGTGCCCAGGCCTTGGTCCGGTTGGTCTGGCTGACCCCGAGGCCGATCAACCCGGCGACGGACGCCACCGCGAGCAGGATCGCGGCCTCGAGCAGCCCGAGGTGCGCGGTATCGCCGGCGAACAGGGTGCCGAGCTCGAGGGCGAGCGCCCCCGCGCCCCCCGCAACGCCCCAGGCGGCGGCCCTGCCGAGCGGCATCGGGTAGTGCGTGGTGGTCTCTTGACGCAGCGACACCGTGACGAGGGCCCCGAGGACGAGGGCGCCCGCGGCCGCCTTGAGGACGGCGGCCCCGGTCGACATCGCCACGACGCCGAGGGCGGCAAGCACGACGAGCGTCAGCGCGGTGGCGAGCATCGCACCGAGCACGACGACCCCGACGACGAACCTGGTCCGGGGCCGGACCCGGTGCAGTGCGGCGACCTGCTGCCACTCGACCCAGCCCGCGGTGGCGGCGCCCTCCGGACCGCGGCGCGGTGCCCCGTCGAGCCCCCCGGCGGCCTCCGCGATGAGCTCGCGCAGGTCGCCGACCTCGTCGATCGCGGTACGCACGGCGTCCTGCGGCTGCCGGCCGGCGGCGACCAGCTCGTCGACCCGCGCCAGGAGGTTGGCCCGGATCTCCTCCTTGAGGTCCTGCACCTGCGGGGTGAGCCCCACGCCGGTGAAGGCCTGGTCCAGATAGCGATGCACGCTCGCGGCGTCCGGGGTCATGGCCGGTCTCCTTCGTGGTCGAGGAGGGTGTCGATGATGAGCTTGGTGGTGCGCCAGTCGGCGGCGCTGCGCAGGTAGACCGCCCGCCCTGCGTCGGTGATCCGGTAGTACTTGCGGCGGCCGCCCTGGGACTCGTCACCCCAGTACGACTCGACGAGGCCGTCGCGCTCGAGGCGGCGGAAGCTCGCGTAGAGCGTCGCCTCCTTGATCTCGTACTTCCCGCCGGTCTTCTCGCGGATCGCCTTGTGGATCTCGTAGCCGTAGCGGTCTGCACGGCGCAGCGTTCCGAGCACGATCGTGTCGGTGTGGCCGCGGAGCAGGTCCGCGGTGAACGGGTCCGAGGGTCGTGGGATGTCGTCTGACACGTCAGGTACTATAACAGATCAACTACTGTGCCGCGCAAGAGGGGTCACGGGTGGATCGCATCGACCACCACCGGGCGCGGGATGAGCTCCGGTCGTCGGGCCGGCACCGGGGCCGGGTTCCGTTAGCGTCGGGGCGTGCCCGACGAGCCCCGTTACCCCCGCCGTTCCCTCGCCTCGCCCGGCCGATCGCTCCGGGTCGGTGTGCAGCTTCCCGAGGTCGAGCGCGCTGTGCGCTGGCCCGAGCTGCTCGACATGGCGCGTCGCGCCGAGGACGTCGGCCTCGACTCGCTGTGGGTGGGCGACCACCTGCTCTACCGGTTCGCCGACGGGTCGACGCGCGGGCCGTGGGAGGCGTGGTCGCTGCTGGCCGCGCTCGCCGGGGCGACCTCGCAGATCACGCTCGGCCCGCTGGTCGCCTCGACCGCGTTCCGCAGCCCGGCGCTGCTCGCCAAGCAGGCGGCGACGCTCGACGAGATCAGCGGGGGGCGGTTCGTGCTCGGGCTCGGCGCCGGCTGGAACCCCGTGGAGTTCGCCGCGTTGGGGCTGCCGTTCGACCACCGCGTCGCGCGGTTCGAGGAGGCGTACGCCATCATCCGGGCGCTGCTGCGCGAGGGGTACGTGGACGTCGTCGGGCGCTACTACCAGGTGCGCGAGTGCGAGCTGGTGCCGCGTGGGCCGTCCGCCGGGGGGCCGCCGATCATGATCGGGTCGATCGGGCCACGGATGCTGGCGGCGACCGCGGCCGACATGGACGGCTGGAACGCCTGGTACGCGGACACCGGGAACACGCCGGCGGGCGCTGTGGCGGCGGGGTCCACGCTGTCCGCCGCGCTCGCTGCTGCCGGGCGCCCCTCCGACGAGGTGGCTCGGACGGTCGCCGTGCTGGTGCAGCTGCCCGGAGGAACCGGTCGGACGATGGGGGACACCTCGCCGGATCAGCAGGTGGTGCCGCTCGCCGGGTCCGCCGCCGAGATCGCCGCGGGGCTGCGCGGCTACGCCGAGGCCGGCGTCACCGAGGTGCAGCTGGTGCTCGACCCGATCTCGGCCGAGACGATCGAGGCCCTGCGGCCGGTGCTGGCGGTGCTCGAATCCTGACCGGGGCCGGATTGCGGCCGTGGCACTGGTACGAGTGCACGGTGCGCTGACCGGTCGCACGGGCCGGCAAGCCACATCCGGGCGCCCGGCGGCCCTGACGTCGTCAGGAATCGGGTGATGGCGTGCGCCCCGCCAACAGACGATGACGACCCGCTTCGCCTGACGATGCCCGCCGGGGAGCCCGCGCGGGCATCGTCGGGGCGATCTGACCGCTGACGTCTTCGACCGCACCACCCGGCCGCGTGGTCGACCTTCGGTGGCTGCGGCGCTGTCGACGGGCGCGCCTTACCGCGCTTCGGCCTCGCATCGCAGTTGGGGCTCTCTGCTTAGGACGAAAGTCCCATTTGGGTGAAATAGTGCCAATTGTTCGGATCGACACCAAATGGGTGGGTTTGGTGCTACACCAGGGGTGGCGCTACGGAGTCGCCAAGGACGCGGATCCGCCGGCCGGTCGGTTACCACTCGGGGGCGCGTGCGGAGCCAGCAGTGAAACCGCGACTCCCATGTCATCTCGGAGGTTCTCTGATGTCTCTCTCGCGTCCGCTTGTCGCCCTCCTCTCGGTGGGAGTCTTGGGTGTCGCCACCGTCGGTATCGGTGCTGGCGCCAGCTTCACCGATGCGGTCCATTCCACGCAGACGATCACGGCGGGAACGCCGAACGTGACCGTCAGCGGTCCGGCCGGCACCGTTCGCAGCGCCGACGGCAAGACGATCACCCTGCCCACACCGGATCCGGTGGGTTCCACCTTCGAGACGGCGCCGATCATCCTCACCGTCAAGAACCAGGGCAACATCACGGTTCACGCTGTGAAGATCAGCATGGGCGAGTCGCACAACACGAGCAGCAGCGCGAGCAACGCCCTGGCAGCCGAGACGAACGTCTGCATTCAGAGCCAGGACTACAGCGGTGGTCCCTGGACGGAGGGCAATGGACCGCTGTCGGCGGCCGTGGCCCTGGGTGTGGTGCAGAACCCGACGATCCTGCACCCCGGCGACACGCTCACGTACTCGGTGTCCTTCTACGCCGGGCAGAACTCGTCCCACTGCCGTCCCATCCACAGCGACGGCTCCAACACCAACACCGCGTGGAACGGGTACCTCGGTGGCGCCTACACGACGCCGGCCGCGCTGACGGCTGACGCCGAAGGTGGCGCCGTCACCTCGACCCTCACGTTCTCGTTCGAAGGCTGACCCACCCGCGGTGGGGGAAGCCCAGGCTTCCCCCACCGCGCTTCACCGGGCGGGCCGGAGACGACACTGGAGGAGAGATGCACACGGAGCGGCACGCCAGGGCTCACGACGGCAAGCCCCGTAGCCTCGCGCGCTGGATCGACGACGCGTTCTGCCTCCTCGTCGTCGTGCTCTTCGTCGGGTGCGCGGTAGCGGTGGGTTCGGGTGCCTATCAGGTCAGGCCGGTGCTCTCCGGCAGCATGCGGCCGGACCTGCCTGTCGGCGGGGTCGTCATCACGAAGCGGGTTCCCGTGTCGAATCTCCGCGTGGGTGACGTCGTCGTATTCCACCAACCCGACACCGCAGGCGCGCTCGTGGTGCACCGGATCGTGTCGATCACCCCCGACGAGTCGGGTCCTGTGGTGCGGACCAAGGGCGACGCCAACGGTGACGTCGACCCCTGGACCATCAGCATGCGCGGAGACGACGCCTACCGTGCAGTCCTTTCGGTCCCGTGGCTCGGTTACGTGGCGGTCTGGGCCCACAACCCGGCCGGCGGTCGAGTGCTCGTCTCGGCAGGAATCGGGCTGATCATGCTCGCTGCTGTCGGGAGCCTCGTGTATTGGCGGCGCTCGTCTCGGCACGTCCGTCTCAGCCGCCCGAGAGGGCGGGTGGCACTGCGCACCACGGGCGCCGGAATCGGAAGTTGACGTCGGCGGCCCGCGTCACATGGCGGGCAGTCGCAGCCGCCGGCGGGCGGCCACGCGGAGTGCAGCGTGCGTCTGCCGATGACGTGGAGGACCCACGCCGGTGCGCCGAGGACGACGGTCTCGATGCCGAAGGCATCGGAGGCCCGCCCTCCTAACCTCCGTGGCTTCGTCGCCCGGCGCGCGGCCGACGTCGATAGGTCACTATGACCTATGTCAGACTGGACGGCATGGCCCTCGAGATCGTCCTGCTGAGCAACCTGCGCGCGGGACCCGTGCACGGCTACGAGCTCAAGCACCGGGTGCAGCGTCCCCTCGCCGCCCCGCTGAGCAACAACTCCCTGTACCCGATCCTCAACCGCCTCGAGCTTGAAGGCGCCGTCACGCACGAGACCCAGGAGGTCGAAGGGCGCCCGCCGCGCAAGGTCTACGCCCTGACCGCCGTCGGCCAGGAGCGGCTGCGCGCAGCCGTCACGGTGCTGCCCGACGCGCTCGCGGACGACGAGGAGGAGTTCCTGCTGCGGGTCGGCTTCTTCGCCGAGCTCACCGTCGCCGAACGGCTGGCCGTCGTCGCCGCCCGCGACGCCGCGCTCGACCGGCGTGCCGGCCAGCTTTCGGCCCTGCTCGACGACATGGCCGACCCCGGGCCGCACCCGTGGCGAACGCTGGCCACCCGGCGGGTGCTGGCCCAGATCGCCGACGAGCGCGCCTGGCTGACCGGCCTGGCCCGCGACGCGGCAGCCCAGCCCGAGAACGAGGAGACCAGCCGATGAAGGCGTCAGCCGGTGCGGCTGCCGTCGGCGCGGAGGATGGGGTCGGGGTCGGGGCCGGTCCTGGGCGGGGCGCCGGACCGGCCCTGCGCCCGCTCCTGGGTCGCGCCGCCCGGACGGGCCTGCTGATCGGCCCGCTGCTGTCGATGATCGACTCCAGCATCGTCAACGTCGCCGTCCCCGACATTGCGCATGAGCTGTCCGCTTCCCTCGACAACGTGCAGTGGGTGGTCAGCGGCTACCTGCTCGCACTCGGCGTCTCGCTGGCGGCGACGTCGTACCTGGCCAAGCGGTTCGGCAGCATGCGTGTGCTGACCTGGAGCATGGTCGCGTTCGTCGTCGCCTCCGCCGCGTGCGCCCTCGCCCCCGGGATCGGCGTGCTGGTCGCCGCCCGCGCCGTGCAGGGCTTCGCCGGCGCCCCGCTCGTCCCCCTCGCGCTGAGCATCCTGCTCGGTCGCGGCGGGCTCGGCAGTGGCAAGGTGCCCATCTCGGCGGCCCTCGTGCTGTTCCTCGCCCCGGCGCTCGGCCCGACCCTCGGCGGCCTGCTCATCAACAGCGGTGGCTGGCGGTGGATCTTCCTGGTCAACGTGCCGGTGGGCATCGTCGGCCTGGTGCTGCAGCTGCGCGCTCCGCGCGACCTCGGCGGACCGGCCGCGACCCGCACACCGTTCGACCCGTTCGGCTTCACCATGCTGGCGGTCGGGTTGGTCGCCGCGCTGTTCGGGGCCACCGAGGGCACCTCGTCCGGGTGGACGAGTCCGCTGTCCTGGGCGCCGCTCGGCGGCGGGCTGGTGCTGCTCGTCGGCTACACCTTCTGGGCGCTGCGCGTGCCGCATCCTGCGGTGAACCTCGCCATGGTGCGCACCCGCAACTCGGTGCTCGCGCTGGTGCTGCAGGTGCTCTGCTCGGTGGTCGCGTTCGGAACGGTGTTCCTCATGCCGGTGTTCACCGAGTCCGTGCAGGGGCACACCGCACTGGCGACGGGCATCGCGCTGCTGCCGCAGGGCGTGATCATGGGCGTCGGCACGTGGGTCGGTCAGAAGCTGTCCAACCGGGTGCCGCTGCGCACGCTGGTGCTCCTCGGGTTCACGGTGCTGGCGGTCGCCAGCGTCTTCCTCGTGCTGCTCGACCGGACCACGCCGCTGTGGGTGACGGCGACGATCCTGTCCGGCCGGGCCGTGGCGGTCGGGTTCGTCACCGCGCCGCTGCTGGTGGCGATGCTGGCGCCGTTGCCGGAGCACGAGCTGGCCGACGGCAACACGCTGTTCAACATCACCCAACGGCTGGGCGGGTCCATCGGGGTGAGCATCCTCGGCTCGATGGTGGCCGGCGGGACCACGCTCGTTGCGGTGCTGGACGACTTCCACCTGGTGGGCTGGGTGCTCGTCGGGCTGGCTGTGCTCGCCGGACTGCTGACGCTGGGACTGCGGCCGACGACGCCGCACCTCTCAGAGGCGACGGCACTCGGGTAGACGTAAATTATCACACCTAACATATATTACTTAACAATAAATTACACCAAACAAATCACAACTAACATCACAACCAATCACAACAATACATTAAACCTAACCATAAATCACCACTTCCTCCCAACAAACTATCATCATCCCATCAACACACAACTACTCAACACCTACCCAAATCCCACAACTAATCCCACAGTATCCAACTCACATTACAAAAAACGCGAGATATCAGCGACATCTTACACACTCAGCCGCGGCGCAACACCAAGCATCATCTCCCGTAGCTGCCAACAACCCACCATATCAACCCCCGCGACACCCTACACATCGTCGTCCTACGCGGCGAGGCACAGCACCACGCAGTCGAGGTGCGTGCTTCAAAGCCAGCAACGCGTGACTGCCACAGCTCCCTACGCCACACCCTCCGTCTCGCGCCCTCTCTCGTAGCCGTTCCCCCGCAGCGCACCATCGCTCACCGTGACCGTGCCCCACCAGTTCTTCGCGTCCATGATCACCATCCCCCCCCCCCCCATCGCCATGTGCTCCATGTTCCCCTGCGCGCCCCCCCCCCAGTGCACCTCGTGCAACGCCGTCCAGCCGTAGCGCTGCATCGTCGCGAGCACCTCCCCCACCCTGCGTTCCCCTTCCGCACCCACCCACCACGCGCCCTCCTCCGCAAGCGCCCCTCGTAGCAGCGCCTCTTCCACATCGGACCGCGCGCAGCCTCTTCGCGCAGTCGCGCTAGCTTCCGTGCACCGCGCGAGGCCTCCTCCTCAGCCCCGCCCCCCCCTCCCCCATACCCGCACCCCCGCGCCACACGCACCCCGCGCCGCGACCGGCGCGGCTCTCTGGGGCGCGTGGCTCGCGCCCGCGTCGGTCGGCCGGGCGTGTCCGCTCGTCGGCGTCCGGGCCGCGAGTGAGGATCACGGCGTGTCCAGCGTGCGGCTCATGCTCATCCACAGCCCCGAGTTCACCGCGATGAGCGAGCGGGTTCTCCGGGTTACCGAGCTGACCTCGCGGCTCAACGTCCTGCCGTTCGACGACGAGGTCGGCAAGGCGGCCCTGTTCGAGCAGATCCTGGGCCGGCCCCTGCCGCCGCGGGTGACGATCTACCCGCCGTTCTACACGGACCACGGGCTGCACCTGGACCTCGCGGAGCGGGTCTTCATCAACCAGAACTGCACGTTCTTGGACTACGCCGGGATCCGGCTGGGCGAGCGCGTGATGGTCGGCCCGAAAGTCACCTTCATCACCGGCGGCCATCCCGTGGACACCGAGGAGCGGCGGTTGTGGTTGACCGGAGGCCCCATCGACGTGGCGGAGAACGTGTGGATCGGCGCCGGAGCCACGATCCTGCCCGGCGTCAGCATCGGTCGCGACGCCGTGATCGCCGCCGGCGCGGTGGTCGCCGACGACGTGCCCGCGGCGAGCCTGGTCGCCGGGCCGAAGGCCACCGTTCGCCGACGGTGGTGACGACTGCGCACGGTCGCTCAGCGCGACGCCCGTGACGGGTCGGGATCGTCTGGGCCGGGATCTCACAGGATCCGCTCAGCCGGTTGACCGACCATCCGCCGGTGCCGTCGACCCTGCGCCTGCTGCCCTCCCGATCGTCGGCGGCGGTCCGCGTCGCGGAGGTCACCGCGACGTTCTGGGCGATCAAGGGGCTGTCGACCGCCTTGGGCGAGTCGACGTCCGACTACCTCGTGCGGGCCGTCGACCCGGTGCTCGCCGTGCTCGGGGCGTTCGTCGTGTTCGTCCTCGCCCTGGCGATCCAGATGAGCCAAGGCCGGTACCGGCCGTGGGCGTACTGGTTCGCGGTGGTGATGGTCGGGATCTTCGGCACCATGGCGGCCGACGTGGTGCACGTGGTGTTCAAGGTGCCCTACCTGTTCTCCAGCATCGGCTACGCCCTGATCCTGGCGGCGGTGTTCTGGACCTGGTGGCGGGTGGAGGGCACGCTCGCGATGCACGGGGTGACGACGTGGCGCCGGGAGCTGTTCTACTGGGCCGCGGTCGGCGCGACCTTCGCGACCGGGACCGCGGTCGGTGACCTGTCGGCGATCACCTGGCACCTGGGCTACGGCGGATCGGTGGTCGTCTTCGCGCTGGCGATCTGCGTGCCCGCGGCCGGTTACCGGTGGTGGCACTGGGGCCCGGTGGCCAGCTTCTGGATCGCCTACGTGCTGACCCGCCCGCTGGGCGCCTCGGTGGCGGACTGGACGGGCAAGCCGACCACCGTCGGGGCGCTCGGCTACGGCGACGGGCCGATGAGCCTGCTGTTCGCGGTGGGGATCGTCGTGATGGTGGCGGTGGTGTCGCGCCGGAGCGGGTTGGTGGCGCCGGGTATCCGTCCGCGCTGAACGGCCCGTCGTCTGCGAACTCTCAGGTCACGGCCTCAATGTCACGCGGACGACCGAGACTTCGACCGGCGGACGGCGGTCACCTCAGGGGTTGGCGTGGCCACGGATCGAGGCGCGGCCGTCCTGGTCCTGCTGCCGGCCTTCCTGGCTGGCCAGTAGGTGATCCAGCCGGTGGATGGCCCCCGCGAGGGCCGCTTCGACGCTGTCTGCGTTGTCGGTCACGGTGACCGGGGTCCGGCCCCCCGGTCGCGCCTCGATGGTGCAGCGGATGTCGGCCTCGGTGGCCCGTCCGGCACTCTGGTCGCTGAGATGGACCTCGACCCGCGTGATGTGGTCACTGAAGCGGGCCAGAGCGGTCGCGACCTCGCTCTCGACGTGGTCCGTCATCTGGGCGGTCCCGCTGATGTTGTTGTCGGTGTTGACCAGGATCTGCATGCCGAGCCTCCGTTGAGCCTGATGATGCCTGGTGCTGCGACGCGGCCGCTACGAACCAGGTCGCTCCGGGCCACTTGACAGGATGACGCACCAGAGAGCGGGCCGCTGGGGGCCGACCTGGGGCCGACGTTCCGGTCGGCACGGGGATTACCCGCACCGAGCCTGAAGGAGGAGGGCGGGCGTCCGGCCGGCCCCATGCGACGCCAGACACCGCCGAGCCCACGTTGAGTCCAGGCCGTACCTCGATCCCGTCCCGCCGGACCTGCAGGTCAGCCCGGTCGGCGACCATCCGGACGTCATACCGATCCGCACGACCGGGTGGGTTGACCCACTCGTCGAGCCCACACCGCCGCCTCACGCGTTGTGATCGATCACACCAGGCTGGAGTGGCCGGGGACACGCAGGGATCATCGTCGCTGGAAGGGGCTCTAGTTACGCAATTGTGATCGCTCACACTCTTCCGTCCGGCCGGATGTGAAGGTTAACATCGCGGCACGGACCTGGCTCAGCAGGGTTCCGGCTCAGTCCGGCGGTGTCCGGGCTCAAAACAAGGAGGTTTTGAGGATGAGGAAGAGTCTGCTCGCTGGGTTCGCGCTGGCCGGGGCCCTCGCGCTCGTGACGACAGGGTGCTCGAGCTCGAGCCCCGGCGCGACCACTACCGGTACCTCGGGCGGGAACGCCGGCGGCAAGGTGATCACCGTCGGATTCGCTCAGACCGGGTCCGAGTCCGGCTGGCGTGCGGCGAACACGCAGTCCATGAAGGACGCCTTGTCCGAGGCGAACGGCTTCAAGCTCATCTTCAACGCCGCGGACAACAAGCAGGAGGCCCAGATCGCGGCTGTCCGCAGCTTCATCAACCAGGGCGTCGACGCGATCGTCATCGCGCCGATCACGGTCGACGGTTGGGACGACGTGCTCAAGGAGGCCAAGGCCGCCAAGATCCCGGTCATCCTCGAGGACCGCACCATCAACGTGTCGGACCCGAGCCTCTACGCGGCCTGGGTCGGTGACGACTTCAAGAAGGAAGGCCAGACCGCCGGGGATTGGGCCAAGCAGAACGCGACCAGCGCGACGAACATGGTCGTGCTCGAGGGCACGACCGGCTCGGCGCCCGCCCTCGACCGCACCACCGGCTTCGCGGCCGGCGCGGCGGGCGCGCCCATCACGACGCTTGCCTCGCAGACCGGCAACTTCACGCGGGCTGACGGCAAGACCGTGATGGAGGGCTTCCTGCAGAAGTACGGCAACAAGATCCAGATGCTGTTCGCCCAGAACGACGACATGGGCCTCGGTGCGCTCGACGCGATCACGGCGGCCGGCCTGGTGCCCGGCAAGGACATCAAGATCGTGACGATCGACGGGACCCACGACGGCCTGCAGGCGCTCGCCGACGGGAAGTTCAACTTCGTCGTCGAGTGCAACCCGCTGCTCGGCGCTCAGGTCGCCGACCTCGTCAAGAAGGTCGTCGCCGGCGAGACAGTCCCGAAGTCGCAGACCGCCACGGACCTTTCCTTCACACCGGAGCAGGCAAAGGCTGCACTTCCCAGCCGCAAGTACTGACCCGGCAAGGTCCTGCTCTCGGGGGCGGGGGTCAGTCTCGTGCTGGCCCCCGCCCCGTCTCACCGTGAAGGAAGCACCGATGTCCCTCACCGACGTCGAGACGACGAGCCAAGCGCTCGTCGCGATGCGCGGCATCACCATCGAGTTCCCGGGGGTCAAGGCCCTCGACGACGTCGACCTCCATCTGCGCGGGGGCGAGGTCCACGCGCTGATGGGCGAGAACGGCGCAGGGAAGTCGACGCTCATCAAGGCGCTCACGGGTGAGTACGCGGTCGACGCCGGCAGCATCTCGGTCGTCGGCCAGCCGCGCGTGTTCCGCGGCACCGCCGACGCGCAGACAGCCGGCGTGTCCACGGTCTACCAAGAGGTCAACCTCTGCGCGAACCTGTCCGTCGGCGAGAACGTCATGCTCGGCCATGAGCTGCGCCGCGCCGGCCGCATCGACTGGCGGGCGACGCATCGGGCGGCCGCGCAGCATCTCGAGAACCTCGGCGTCGGGATCGACACCCGCACGGCGCTCGGAAGTCACTCGATCGCCGTCCAGCAGCTCGTCGCGATCAGCCGCGCGATGGTGACCGACGCGAAGGTCCTGGTGCTCGACGAGCCCACGTCGAGCCTCGACCGCGGCGAGGTCCAGCAGCTCTTCAGCGTCATGCGGGACCTGCGGTCCCGTGGCGTCGCGATCCTCTTCGTCACACACTTCCTCGACCAGGTGTTCGAGATCGCAGACCGGTGCACCGTCCTGCGCAACGGCCGGCTCGTCGGCGAGTACCCGGTGGACCAGCTGTCCCCGGGAGCGCTCGTGTCGCTCATGCTGGGTCGCGAGCTCGAGGACCTCGCCGCGCTCGCCAGCGCCTCGGGCCGCCTCATCGACCGGTCGGGGACGCCGGTCCTTCGCGCGACGGGGGCGGGGCGCAAGGGCGTCATCGAGCCCACGGACGTCGAGGTGTACCCCGGCGAGGTCGTCGGCATCGCCGGGCTCCTCGGCTCCGGTCGCACCGAGCTCGCCCGGGTGCTCGCCGGCGCGGACCGGGCAGACTCGGGCCAGATCGAGGTGGCCGGGAAGCTCGTCAGGCTCACGAGCCCACGCCACGGCATCGACCACGGCATCGCCTACTCGCCTGAGGACCGCCGCGCCGAGGGGATCCTCGGCGACCTGACCGTCGCCGAGAACATCGTGCTCGGCGTCCAGGCGCGCAAGGGATGGCGCAAGCTGCGCAAGGCCGAGCAGGATGCGCTCGTGACCGAGTACATCGCTGCCCTCGGCATCCGTCCCGCGAGCCCGAACGTGCTCATCCGCAACCTCTCGGGCGGCAACCAGCAGAAGGTGCTGCTTGCGCGGTGGCTGGCTACCGTCCCCGAGCTCCTGATCCTCGACGAGCCCACGCGGGGCATCGACGTCGGCGCCAAGGCCGACATCCAGAGCAAGGTGGCTGAGCTGTCCGGCCGTGGCCTGTCTGTCGTGTTCATCTCCTCTGAGCTCGAGGAGGTGCTGCGGTTGTCGCAACGGATCGTCGTGATGCGCGACCGTCGCAAGATCGGCGAGCTCTCCTCGCACGAGTCCGATGTCGAGGGACTGATCGAC
Source organism: uncultured Actinomycetota bacterium (assembly GCA_963769855.1). Taxonomy (GTDB): domain Bacteria; phylum Actinomycetota; class Actinomycetes; order Actinomycetales; family Cellulomonadaceae; genus Cellulomonas. Next base: position 183,994 of record CAVYNN010000006.1, on the reverse strand, counting down.
TTCATCGCCCACGAGGGCCGGGAGGGAGCGGCGTGAACGCCGTCCTGAAGCATCGGCTGTTCTGGCCTGTCGTGGTGCTGCTCGCCCTCATCCTGGTGAACACGCTGTCCCGGCCGACGTTCGTCCGGATCACCGTGCAGGACGGGCGGCTGTACGGCTCGCTCATCGACATCCTGCGCAACAGCGCACCGCTGATGCTCGTGGCGCTCGGGATGACGCTGGTCATCGCGACGCGCGGCATCGACCTGTCGGTCGGCGCGGTGATGGCGGTGTCGGGGGCGGTGGCCCTCCAGATCATCCAGGACTCGGGTGACGCCGCGAACCCCGCCGTGCTGGCGGTGGCGATCGGCGCCGGCCTGCTCGCGGGCCTGGCATGCGGCGTGTGGAACGGATTCCTTGTCGCGGTGCTGGGCATCCAGCCGATCATCGCGACCCTCGTCCTCATGCTCGCCGGCCGGGGCATCGCGCTGCTCGTCACGGGCGGCTTCATCACGACGATCAACAGCGATCCGTACAAGTTCATGGCACAGGGCTACGTCCTGGGCCTGCCGTTCGCGTTCTACGTCTCGCTCGCGGCGATCGCGATCGTCGCCCTCCTCGAGCGCCGCACGGCGCTCGGAGTGCTGACCGAGGCCGTCGGCATCAACCCCGCGGCGAGCCGGCTCGCCGGGGTGCGGTCGCGCGGCATCATCTGGGGGGCCTACGCGGCCAGCGGTCTGCTCGCAGGGTTCGCCGGTCTCCTCTACAGCTCGAACATCATGGCGGCAGACGCGAACGCCGCCGGGCTGTACATCGAGCTCGACGCGATCCTCGCGGTCGTTCTCGGCGGGACCTCGCTGGTAGGGGGCACGTTCAGCATCGCCGGCACCGTCGTCGGGGTGTTCACGATCCAGACCCTCAAGTCGACGATCACGTTCCTCGGGGTACCGCCCGCCGTCACGCCGGTCTTCATGGCGGCGGTCGTCGTCATCGTCGTCCTCATCCAGTCCAGCCGGCTGCGACGGTGGGTCGGCCGACTCGGAGGGCGGCTGCGCGTCACGCCATCACGACCCGCCGACCGAACGGAGGTGGCGTCATGAGCACCCAGACGGTGCCCGCCAGCGAACTGCGCACCGTGACCGGTCCGCACCGGTTCATGGCACGGCACGCCTCGTGGATCCCGGTGTTCGCGGCGGTCGCGATCCTCTTCGCCATGGTCATCGGCGCGCAGCTGTACTTCGGCCGCTTCCTCACGCCGCGGCTGGTCTCGTCGATCCTGCTCGACAACTCCTACCTGCTGATCCTGGCCGTCGGCATGACGTTCGTGATCCTCACCGGCGGGATCGACCTGTCCGTCGGAGCGGTGATGTCGTTCACCGGGATGATGGGCGCCAGCCTGATGCGGCAGGGGCTGCCGTCGTCGGTAGCCGCGCCCATGATGCTCGCGACTGGTGCCCTCATCGGGCTGGGCATCGGCGTGCTCGTCCAGTACTTCGACGTGCAACCGTTCATCGCGTCGCTCGCGGGGATGTTCCTGGCGCGCGGGCTCGGGTTCGTCGTGAGCCTGAACTCGATCAAGGTGACCGATACCGCGATCCTGTGGCTGCAGGGCACGCGGCTCCAGGCCGGGCCGGGGAGCTGGTACATCACGCCCACCGGCATCCTGGCCCTGCTCGTGGTCGCGGTCGGGGGATGGTTGCTCGCGTACACGCGATTCGGTCGCACGGTCTACGCGGTGGGCGGCAACGAGCAGTCGGCGCGGCTCATGGGCCTGCCCGTCGCGCGGACCAAGCTCCTCGCGTACGTCGTCAGCGGCACGTGCGCGGGGCTCGCGGGGGTCATCTTCACCGCGTACACGGGTGCGGCCTACCCGCTCAACGGGATCGGTACCGAGCTGGACACGATCGCTGCCGTCGTGATCGGCGGCACGCTGCTCATCGGCGGCAGCGGGTTCGTCGTGGGGTCGATGATCGGCGTGTTCGTGTACGGCATGATCAAGACGATCATCAACTTCCTCGGCGTCGACCAGTCCTGGACCCGCATCACGATCGGTACGCTCCTGCTCCTCTTCGTGGTCGTCCAGCGCCTGATCGTCACCCGGTCGGTGCGGCGTCGATAGACCTGCACGTGGCCGGCAGTGATGCCCGGGCCGCCCACGGCATGATGAGCACCATGGCTGACGCGCTGCCGCTGGTGCAGGTCACCGGCGCGACCGTGCGTTTCCGATCGGACACCGCGCTCGACGGTGTCGACTTTCGCATGTTCCCCGGCGAGGTCCACTCGCTCATGGGCGAGAACGGTGCCGGCAAGTCGACGCTCATCAAGGCGCTCACCGGCGCGCTGCTGCTGGACGCCGGCGTCATCAGCATCGCCGGCGAGGTCGTGCAGTTCAGCACGCCGCGCGACGCGCAGCAAGCCGGGATCAGCACGGTGTACCAGGAGATCGACCTCCTGCCCAACCTCACCGTCGCGGAGAACATCGCGCTCGGCCGCGAGCCGCGTGGCCGCCTCGGGTCCATCGACTGGCCCCGGACCCGCCGGCTCGCACGCGAAGCGCTGGCGGTCCTCGGCCTGGACGTCGACCCCGCGTCGATTCTCGGGTCGCACCCGCTCGCGGTGCAGCAGCTCGTCGCGATCGCGCGCGCCATCTCGACGGACGTCAAGGTGCTCGTGCTCGACGAGCCCACCTCGAGCCTCGACTTCGACGAGGTCGCCGAGCTGTTCCGGGTCATGCGCGAGCTCAAGGCTCGGGGCGTCGCGATCCTGTTCGTCTCACACTTCCTCGACCAGGTGTACGAGATCTGCGACCGGATCACCGTCCTGCGCAACGGGCGGCTCGTCGGCGAGTACCTGACGACCGAGCTCCTGCGCATCGACCTCGTGCAGAAGATGCTCGGACGCTCCGCCGCCGCGCTCGCCGAACGGCAGGGCGTCGTCGCGGCCGACGACGATCCGTCCGTCGCACTGAGCGCACGCGGTGTCACCGTCCTGCCGGGGATCGCCGACGCCGACCTCGACCTCGTCCAGGGTGAGGTGCTCGGCGTCGCCGGCCTGCTGGGGTCCGGGCGCTCGGAGCTCGCCCGGGCCCTGACCGGCGTGGATCGGTTGGAGGCGGGCATCATCCGCATCGACGGGCAGGCGGCGCGCCTGTCCAGCCCCCGCCGGGCGTTGGCGCTGGGTGTCGTGTACTCGTCGGAGAACCGGCGCACGGAGGGGCTCATCGGCGAGCTGAGCGTGCTCGAGAACATCACGCTCGCCCTGCAGGCGCAGCGCGGTGTCCTGCGCCGGATACGGCCGGCGCGCCAGCGGGAGCTTGCAGCGAGCTGGGTCGAGGCGCTGGACATCCGGCCGCCCGACCTCGACCGGCCCGTCGACAGCCTCTCCGGAGGCAACCAGCAGAAGGTGCTGCTGGCCCGGCTGCTCGCGCTGTCGCCGCGCGTCATCGTGCTCGACGAGCCGACGCGCGGCATCGACGTCGGCGCGAAGGTCGAGATCCAGAACCTGGTGGGCGAGCTTGCCGACAACGGGTTGTCCGTCGTGTTCATCTCGGCGGAGCTGGAGGAGGTCCTGCGGGTCGGTACACGGGTGGCGATCCTGCAGAACGGCCGCATCGTCGACGTCGTGCCGTCCGACGGGCTCACCACAGACTCCCTGCTGGCCATGGTGGCCCGGCCCGACGAGGACGAGTCGTGAGCGGGGACGGCGGCTCCCGCACCGCCAACATCCTCGACGTCGCGCGGCTCGCCGGCGTGTCCCACCAGACGGTCTCGCGCGTCCTGAACGACCTGCCCAACGTGCGGCCCGCCACGCGGGCGCGCGTCGAGCAGGCGATCGCCCAGCTGCGGTACAGCCCATCGCCGGCGGCCCGGGCGCTCGTCACCCGTCGGACGCGCACGATCGGGCTGGTGACCCCGGTCGCCGCGGACTTCGGCCCGACATCGATCGCGATGCACTTCAACGTCGCAGCGCGCGCTGCGCGCTACAACGTCGAGACGGTGAGCTCGCTCGACACCGATCCGGCCGATGTCCGGGCGATCGTCGAGGGTCTGCTGCGGCAGCGCGTCGACGCGATCGTGCTCGTCGTGGTCGACGTCGACGTGCTCGAGCTGGTCCGTGGGCTCGATTTCAGCGTCCCGGTCGTCGCCGCGGGCTCAGCGGCGCGGCGCAGCCCGTTGTTCGTCTCGATCGACCAGTACCGCGGTGCACGTGCTGCCGTCCGGCACCTGGCTGAGCTCGGCCACGAGCGGATCCTGCACCTAGCGGGGCCACAACGGGCGGCCGACGCGATCGAGCGCGTGCGTGGCTGGCGCGACGAGCTCGCTGAGCGTCGTCTCGAGGTTGTCTCGCCGATCCACGGTGACTGGTCGGCGGCGAGCGGGTACCGGCTGGGTGCCGAGCTGGACGTCGGCCCCGGATCAGCCGTGTTCGTGGCCAACGACCACATGGCGATCGGCGTCCTGTCCGCGCTCCGGGAGCGCGGCCTGCGGGTCCCCGACGACGTGAGCGTCGTCGGGTTCGACGACGTCCCCGAGTCCGGATACCTCTATCCGGCGCTCACCACGGTGCGACAGGACTTCGCGGCACTCGGCGAGCTGATGATGCAGAAGGTCCTGGTGGCCGTCGAGGAGCCCGAGAGCGTGACGGTCGACACACCGTTGCCGACGCGGCTGATCATCCGGCAGTCGACCCGTGCGCCGTCGCCCGAAGGGACTCTTGACGGGCGGCACGCGCGCGGGTAGACCGCCGTCGCCGCCCGTCAGGCGGAGCGGGTGGCAGCGCGACAGGCGTAGCCAACGCCTGATCTGTCGACGAGAGCCGCGGGTGGTCGTGCGGGACGTCGCTGGGCCGTCGTCGCTGCGGCGCTGTCCGTTGTGGTCGGCTACACGCGGGCGCGGGCCGGCACCTCGCGCGCGAGGAGCAGGCTGATGCCGCCGAGGAGGCTGCCCGTGATGCGCCGCTGCCAGGTCGCCCACGCCGGCCGGTGGCTGATGAAGCCGGCCACGGTTCCGGCGGCGAGCACGATGGTCGCATTGACCACCATGCTCACCGCGATCTGGATGCCACCGAGCGTGAATCCCTGCAGCACCTGGTGTCCGCGGGCAGGGTTGATGAACTGCGGAATCAACGACAGGTACATGATCGCGGCCTTCGGGTTGAGCAGGTTGGTGACCAGCCCCATCCGAAAGAGCCGAAGGCCGGGGTCCCGAGCCAGGTCGCGGGGCTCGAAGAGTCCACGGCCGCCCGGCTTGAGCGCCTGCCATGCCAGGTAGGCCAGGTACACGGCGCCGGCGGCCTTGAAGGCGACGTACAGCCACGGCACCAGGACGAAGACGGCCGCGAGCCCGACGTTGGCCATCGTCATGTAGATGACGAAGCCCACAAACGTGCCGCTGAGAGAGATGAGGCCCGCGATGCGGCCCTGGCTGATGCTGCGCGACACGAGGTACATCATGTTCGGGCCCGGGGTCAGCACCATCCCGAGAGAGGTCAGGGCCATCCCGAGCGCCGCGCCCGCCGAGATCAGCACGCTGCTGACCGTAACATCCGACCCACGACGCGGCCGGGCCGAGCCCTGAGCCGCACCTTGCCGCCGAATGCGTGACCTCGTCGGTCCCCTCTGGAGGGGATGCGGTCGTGGGCGTGCAAGGTCAGGTCCAGGACGTGACGTGCGCCATACCGTGAGGCGGTGGACATTGACTTCACACCTCCTCGTCGACCAGGGCTCCCGCGAACTGGGTCTGGTACAGCCGGTGGTAGGCGCCTCGGGCCTCGATGAGCTCCTCGTGGGTGCCCTGCTCGACGATCGCGCCGTGCTCCATCATGAGGATGAGGTCCGCGTCGCGGATGGTGGACAACCGGTGGGCGATGACGAACGACGTGCGTCCCTCCCGCAGCGTGGCCATGGCGTGCTGCAGCAGCCGCTCGGTGCGGGTGTCCACCGACGACGTCGCCTCGTCGAGGATGAGCACCGACGGCTGCGCGACGAACGCCCGCGCGATCGTGATGAGCTGACGCTCGCCCGCCGACAGGTTCGCGGCGTCCTCCTCGAGCACGGTGTCGTAGCCGTGCGGGAGTGAGTGGACGAACCGGTCCACGTAGGTGGCGCGGGCGGCCGCCAGCACCTCGTCGTCCGTCGCGGACTGGCGACCGTAGCGGATGTTCTCCCGGATGGTGTCGGCGAACAACCACGTGTCCTGGAGCACCATGCCGGTGCGCGCCCGGGCATCATGCCTGGTCAGGGTCGCGATGTCCTGGCCGTCCACGAGGATCCGGCCGCCGTCGAGCTCGTAGAACCGCATCAGGAGGTTGACGAGCGTCGTCTTGCCAGCGCCCGTCGGCCCGACGATCGCCACGGTCTCGCCGGGGCGGACGGTGAACGACAGGTCGGTGATCAGCGGCTTGTCGGGCGTGTACGAGAACGCCACGTGCTCGAACTCGATGGTGCCGTCGCCGTCCACCGGCTCCGGCGCGTCGGTCGGGTCCGGGCTCTGCTCGTCCTCGTCGAGCAGCTGGAACACGCGCTCGGCGGAGGCGGTGCCGGACTGCACCACGGCGGCCATCCCGCCGAGCTGCGACAGGGGCTGGGAGAACATCTGCGAGTACTGGATGAACGCCTGCACGCTGCCCAGCCGCATCGTGCCGTTGGCCACCATCAGGCCGCCGAGCACCGCGATGCCGACGTAGGTGAGGTTGCCGACGAACGACATGCCGGGCCAGATGATCCCCGACAGGAACTGCGCCTTGAACGACGCCTGGTACAGCTCCTGGTTGTCGGCGCGGAACCGTGCGTGGAAGTCGCGCCGGCGGCCGAAGACCTTGACCAGCGCGTGGCCGGAGAACGACTCCTCCACGCGAGCGTTGAGGCGACCGACCTTCCGCCACTGCACGCCGAAGGCCTTCTGCGACTTGGGGCCGATGATCCCGAAGATCACGCCCATCAGCGGCAGCGAGACCAGCGCGACCAGGGCGAGCTTCCAGGAGATCGAGAACATCATCACCAGCACGCCCAGCACCGTGAGGATGGAGGTCAGGGCGCTGGACAGCGACTGCTGCATGGTCTGCGTGATGTTGTCGATGTCGTTCGTCACCCGGGAGATCAGCTCGCCCCGCTGCACCCGGTCGAAGTACCCCAGCGGCAACCGGTTGATCTTCTCCTCGACCTGCTCGCGCAGCCGCCACATGGCCCGGACCATGACGATGTTGATGATGAAACCCTGCGCCCAGGTCAGCAGGGCGGCCCCGACGTACAGCGCGAGCACGGTGAGCAGCAGCTGGCCGAGCCGGTTGAACTCGATGCCGGCACCGGGCACGAAGTGGTCCAGCCCGGCGACCAGGTCGGCCAGCCGGCCCTGGCCGGCCGCGCGCAGGCCCGCGACGGCATCCGCCTGCGTCGTCACGCCGTGCCATATCGGGAGCCGCGAGATTGCGCCCGCGAACACCACGTCGGTGGCCCTGCCGAGGATCTTCGGAGCGAGGACGGTCAGCACCACGCCCGCGGTGCCCATGAGGGTGACCACCGTGAGCGCCACCTTGTCGGGGCTGAGCAGGCCGAGCATCCGGGTGAAGGACGCCTTGAAGTTGTCGGCCTTGCCGGGCGCGACACTGCCCCAGGTGTCGGACGCGATGCGCGCCTGCTCGCCGAGCTCGGCCTCGAGCTTCTCGTCGTCCGTCAGCGTCTGGTCGCTCATGCGCCGGCCTCCACCGCGAGCTGGGACTCCGCGATCTCGCGGTACGTCTGGTTGGTCGCCAGCAGCTCGGCGTGCGTGCCGAGGCCGGCGATGCGCCCGTCCTCGAGGACGAGGATCGCGTCCGCGGTGGTGACGGTCGAGACGCGCTGGGCGACGACGACCTTCGTCACCTCGGGCAGCTCCCGCCACAGCGCCTGCCGCAGCCGGGCGTCGGTCGCGAGGTCGAGCGCCGAGAAGGAGTCGTCGAAGATGAGCACCGCTGGCCGGCGCAGGATCGCCCGTGCGATCGCGAGCCGTTGCCGCTGCCCGCCGGAGACGTTGGTGCCGCCCTGGGCGATGCGCGCGTCGAGGCCGCCTTCCATCTGCGAGACGAAGTCGCTGGCCTGTGCGATCGCCAGGGCCTCCCACAGCTCGCCGTCGTCGGCGTCCTCGCGGCCCAGGCGCAGGTTGGACGCGACGGTGCCGGCGAAGAGGAACGGACGTTGCGGAACCAGGCCGATGCCCGCCCACAAGGTCTCCATCTCGAGCTCGCGCACGTCGACCCCGCCGAACCGCACGGCGCCCCCCGTGGTGTCGACGAGCCGGGGGATCAGCGACACCAGGGTCGTCTTGCCCGACCCGGTGGAGCCGATCAGCGCGACCGTCTGCCCGGGGGCGACCGTGAAGCTGATGCCCGCCAGCACGGGGTGCTCGGCCTCCGGGTAGGCGAACGTCACGTCGTCGAACGCGATCTCTCCGGGACGGGGCACCTCGCGCACCGGGTGCGTGGACTCCACGAGGGTGGAGGTGCTGGCCAGCACCTCCGAGATGCGCTCCGCGGACACCGCGGCCCTCGGGATCATCACGGTCATGAACGAGGCCATGAGCACGCCGAAGAGGATCTGGCCGACGTACTGCATGAAGGCCAGGAGCGTGCCGATCTGCACGCCGCCCTTGTCGATCTGGATCCCGCCGTACCAGATGACGCCGACGATCGTGACGTTCAGCACCAGCATGACCAGCGGGAACAGCGCGACGAACAGCGATCCGACCTTGCGGCCGACGACCATGATGTCGGTGTTCGCGGCGCGGAACCGCGCGGCCTCGATCGCCTCACGGACGAAGGCCCGGACCACGCGGACGCCGGTCAGCTGCTCGCGCATCACGCGGTTCACCGCGTCGAGCTTGAGCTGGTAGGACCGGAACAGCGGCACCATCCGGCTGATGATCAGGCCGGCGATGAGGAGCAGCGCCGGCACCGAGACCCCGATGAGCCACGACAGCCCGACGTCCTGCCGGAGCGCCATGATGATGCCGCCGATCGCCAGCAGCGGGGCGCTGATCAGCATCGTCGAGCCCATCATCGCCAGCATCTGCACCTGCTGGACGTCGTTGGTGTTGCGCGTGATGAGCGAGCCGGCGCCGAACTGCGAGATCTCCCGCTCGGAGAACCCGCTGACCCGGTCGTAGACCTCGTCACGGATGTCGCGGCCGGCCTGCATCGCGGCGCGGGCCGCGAGGAAGGTCGCGACGATGGCGGCCAGGATCTGGCCCAGCGAGACCGCGAGCATCACCCCGCCGGTGCGCCAGATGTACGCGGTGTCGCCGACGGAGACGCCCTTGTCGATGATGTCGGCGTTGAGGCGGGGCAGGTAGAGCATGGCCATCGACGAGGCGGACTGGAACACCAGCACCCCGGCCAGCAGCCAGCGATAGGGGCGCAGGTAGCGCCAGAGCAGTCGTCGAAGCACGCAGGTCTCCCGAAGAGAAGGGCTGCTGTGGGGTTGTGGTCGGGCGGCGCGGCCGGCCCACGGGCCGGGGGCTTGAACGAGTCCCCCGAAGGCTAAGTGGCCCCACCGACAAAGCGACACCCCTTTCGCGCACGACGAACGTCCGCCCCACGTCGGGCGACCGCCGCCGGGTCGATGTCTGTGACGGCTCCGGGGCACTGGTCCCCTGGGTGCCGTCGCCCTACGCTCGGCTCGACCGTCAACGGTGACGGTCGCGAGTGACAGGGAGCCGAACCCGTGACCAGCGCATCTCCGTCCGCAGCCAGCGGCCTGCCACCGGACTTCCGGTTCGGGACGAGCACCGCGTCGTACCAGATCGAGGGCGCCGCGACCGAGGACGGCAAGGGCCCGAGCATCTGGGACACGTTCACGGCGCAGCCCGGCCGGATCCTCGACGGCAGCACGGGCGACGTCGCGTGCGACCACTACCACCGGTGGCGCGAGGACGTGGAGCTGCTGCGCCGGCTGGGCGCCGACGGCTACCGGTTCTCGATCGCGTGGCCGCGGATCCAGCCGTCGGGGTCCGGAGCCGTCAACGAGGCCGGGCTGGCGTTCTACGACCGGCTCGTCGACGCCCTCCTGGAGGCAGGGGTGCAGCCGATGGCAACGCTGTACCACTGGGACCTCCCGCAGGCTCTGGAGGACGCGGGAGGCTGGCTCAACCGCGACACCGCGTTGCGGTTCGGCGACTACGCCGCCGTCGTCGCCGAACGGCTCGGCGACCGCGTCGCCCACTGGTGCCCGGTGAACGAGCCGAACGTCGTGACGATGAGCGGCTACGCGCTGACCGAGCTCGCACCGGCGCGCGGCCTGCTGTTCGACGCGCTCCCCGTCGCCCATCACCTGTTGCTCGGCCACGGCCTGGCCGTCCAGGCCTTGCGCGCCCGCGGGTCCGGCCAGATCGGCACCGCAACCAACCACATGCCGGTCTGGCCGCTCACCGACGCCGAGGCGGACGCCGCCGCCGCGGGGTACCTCGACCTGCTGTGGAACCGGCTCTTCGCCGATCCCATCCTGCTGGGCCGTTACCCGGAGGCCTTCGCCGCCGCCATGCCCGGCCCGGTCGCCGAGGACCTCGCGCTGATCTCGCAGCCGCTCGACTTCTACGGCCTCAACTACTACAACCCGATGGGCGTGCGGGCGGCCCCCGCGGGTTCGCCGATCCCGTTCGAGTACGCCGACCTCACCGGCTACCCGACGACGGACTTCGGCTGGCCGATCGTCCCGACCGGCCTGACCGACCTGCTCGTGGACTTCCACGGCCGGTACCCGGGGATGCCGCCGATCGTCATCACCGAGAGCGGCTGCTCGTTCGGCACGGGGCCCGACGAGGACGGCGTCGTCGACGACCAGGCACGCATCGACTACCTCGACGCCCACGTGCGGGCCGTGGCGGACGCGGTGGCCCGCGGTGTCGACGTGCGCGGCTACTACTGCTGGTCGCTGATGGACAACTTCGAGTGGGCCGCGGGGTACACGCAGCGGTTCGGGCTCGTCCACGTGGACTACGACACGCTCGTCCGGACGCCGAAACGGTCGTTCGACTGGTACGCGGACCTCGTCCGCACGCACCATGCGGGCCGCGCGTGAGCGCGCCCGTCACCCCGCCCGTCCTCCCGCTGCACCGCGCCCTCGCGGAGCCGACGGAGCGGGCGTCGAGGCTGTGGGTGCTGTGGGTCGTCCTGGCCAGCATCGGCCTGTGGTCCGGCTTCTTCGGCCCGATCCAGGTGCTGCTCGCCGAGCAGGCCGCGGCGATCTCGCCCGACCACAAGGCGGCGGTGCTGTCGCTGGTCACGGGCGTCGGCGCGGCCGTCTCGATGGCGTCGAACCCGATCTGGGGCGCGTTCTCCGACCGGACGACGCTGCGCATCGGTCGTCGGGTGCCCTGGGTCGTCGGCGGCGCGGCCGGCGGCGCCGTCGCGATGGTCGTGCTCTCGGTGGCGCACAGCATCTGGCTGATGGTCGTCGGCTGGGCGCTCGCGCAGGCTGCGCTCAACGCGATGCTCGCTGCGATCACCGCGGCGGTCCCCGACCAGGTCCCGACGCGTGAGCGCGCCACGGTCGGCGGCGTCGTCTCCATCGCGCAGACCGCCGGGGTCGTCGTCGGCTCCGGCATCGCGGCGGCGACCGGCAGCATCGCCATCGGCTACCTCACGGTCGCCGTGGTCCTCGTCGTGACGACGCTGCCGTACTCCCTGCAGTCGCGGGACATCCCGTTGCCGGTCGAGCTCCGCCCGCCGTTCGACTGGGGCGAGTTCTGGCGGTCCTTCTGGGTCTCACCGCGGCGCTACCCCGACTTCGGGTGGGCGTGGATCACGCGGTTCCTCATGAACCTCGGCAACGCCTTCCTGATCCTCTACCTCCTCTACTACCTCACGGATGCGGTCGGTCTGCCCGCCGACGACGCCGCGACCGGCGTCTTCCGGCTGACCGCCGTGTACGGCGCGGTCACCGTGGTCACCGCGATCGCCGGCGGCTGGTGGTCCGACCGGGTGGGCCGGCGCAAGGTGTTCGTCATCTGGTCGGGCATGATCACCGCCGCGGCGCTCCTGCTGTTCGCGCTGGTCCCGACGATGGCCGCCGCCTACGGTGCCGCCGTCATCCTCGGCATCGGGTTCGGCGCGTACCAGGCCGTCGACTTCGCGATGATCACCCAGGTGCTGCCCGCCGCACGCGACCGCGGCAAGGATCTCGGGGTCATCAACATCGCCAACGCGATGCCGCAGGTGCTGGCGCCCGCGTTCGCGGCGGGCGTGCTCGCTGTGGGCCTCGGGTACCGCGGGCTGTACATCCTCGCGGCCGGCGTCAGCGTGCTCGGGTCGGTGCTGGTGGTGCGGATCAGGTCGCTGGCCTGACGTCGCGCGAGAGGTCCGGTCTACGCAGGGACACAGCGGCGCCGCGGCCGTGCGCTGCGGGTCCGAGGGCCGGGACCGCTATGGCATCCGGCAGGCGTCGGACACCGTGACGAAGTGCAGGTCCTGCCCGGCTCCCAGCGAGAAGTCCTCCGGCTCGCCCTCGGCGACGTCGAGCACGAAGACGTCCTGGTGCCAGGCCTCGTCCAGCCGCTTGTCGATGTAGAAAGGGCAGCCGTCGATCTCGCCGAGCAGGACGTCGAGGCTGCCGATGATGAACTCCCCCAACGGGAAGCACATGGGGACGCTGCCGGCGCAGCAGCCCCCGGACTGTACGAACATCACGGGCTCCCCGCGGGCGGCGCGGAGGCGAGCGATCGCCTCGCGCGCCGCCGGGGTGGCCGTGATGCGTGACCCGGCCGACTCGGGCATGGCTTAGAAGAAGCCGAGCGGCTGGTCGGAGTAGCTGACGAGGAGGTTCTTCGTCTGGCTGTAGTGGTCGAGCATCATCCGGTGGTTCTCGCGGCCGACGCCGGAGATCTTGTAGCCGCCGAACGCTGCACCGGCCGGGTAGGCGTGGTAGCAGTTGGTCCAGACGCGGCCGGCCTTGATCTTGCGCCCCATCTTGTAGGCGCGGGTGCCGTCCCGCGTCCAGACGCCGGCGCCCAGCCCGTACAGGGTGTCGTTGGCGATCTCCAGCGCCTCCTCGTCGGTCTTGAAGGTGGTCACGGCAAGCACGGGGCCGAAGATCTCCTCCTGGAACACCCGCATCTTGTTGTCGCCCTTGAGAACCGTCGGCTCGAAGTAGTAGCCGTCGGCGTGCTCGTCGTCCACGGTGGCCCGGTGGCCGCCGATGAGCACCTCGCACCCCTCGCCGCGGCCGATCTCGACGTACGAGGCGATCTTCTCGATCTGCTGCTTGGAGACCTGCGGGCCGATCATCGTCTCGGTGTCCAGCGGGTCGCCCTGCTTGATCGCGGCGATCCGCGCGAGGCAGCGCGCCATGAACGCCTCGTAGATGCTCTCGTGGATCAGGGCCCGCGACGGGCAGGTGCACACCTCGCCCTTGTTGAAGGCGTAGAGCACGAGGCCCTCGACCGCCTTGTCGAGGTAGTCGTCGTCGTGGTCCATCACGTCCGCGAAGAAGATGTTGGGCGACTTGCCGCCCAGCTCCGTGGTGGACGGGATCAGGCTCTGGGCCGCGTACTGCATGATCAGCCGGCCGGTGACCGTCTCGCCGGTGAACGCGATCTTGGCGATCCGCGGGTTGGTCGCCAACGCCTTGCCGATCTCGGCGCCGGGTCCGGTGACGACGTTGATGACGCCGGCCGGGACGGCGCTGGAGATGACCTCCATCAGCTTGAGGATCGACCACGGGGTCGGCGAGGCGGGCTTGAGCACGACGCAGTTGCCGGCCGCGAGCGCGGGCGCGAGCTTCCAGGCCGCCATCAGCAGCGGGAAGTTGAACGGGATGATCTGGCCGACGACGCCCAGCGGCTCGCGGAAGTGGTACGCGACGGTGTCCTTGTCGATCTCCGTCGTGGTGCCCTCCTCAGCGCGCGCCGCTGCGGCGAAGTAGCGGAAGTGGTCGATCACCAGCGGGATGTCCGCGTTGAGCGTCTCCCGCACGGGCTTGCCGTTCTCCCAGCTCTCGGCGACGGCGAGCATCTCCTTGCTCGCCTCGACGAGGTCGGCGATCGCGTTGAGCACCGCGGCGCGCTCGGCACCGGTGGTCTCGCCCCACGAATCCTTGGCGGCATGCGCGGCGTCGAGGGCGAGCTCGACGTCCTCGGGGGTGGAGTCGGCCACCTCGGTGATCGGGCGGGCGGTTGCGGGGGTGAGGTCGACCCGGTACTTGCCGTGGGTGGGGGCGATCCACTTGCCGCCGATGAAGTTCTCGTAGCGGGGTTCGACGGAGACGATGCTGCCGGGCTGACCCGGAGGGACGTACTTCATGGTGCTGCTCCCTAGGACGTCGTTGTCGCTTACGGATTCGACGTTAGGTCGACCTTCGTTGCAACGACGTTGCGCACCAGGTCACAGGGTCTCAGGCGCGGTTGAGACGACGCCCGGTCGATGCGGCCACACCGAGCTGCCGGTCGAGCCGCGCCAGCTGTCCCGCCGCGAGTGGCCGCAGCGGGGAGGACGGGCCAAGTGCACCGAGCTGGGCTTGCCACATCTCGTAGTCGTCCAGGCCCCATGCCGAACGCGTCCAGGTCGACATCAGGTCAGGCTCGCGGGAGCTGAGCACGGCCTGCCGCAGCGACGCGTCCAGGTTCTCCCGCAGCCGCACGACCCCGGGTGCGACCGACGCCGGGAGCAGCGGTCCGCGGTACCGGCGCAGCGCGGCCGCACCGTCACCCGTGGCGAGCCGGGCGTCGACCTCCAACCAGTCGGCGGAGATCTCGGCCGACAGCCGGTAGGGGCGCGACGCGAGCAGCTCGTCACCGAGCAGGTGCCGGAGCCGGTTCATCTCGGCTCGCAGGGTCGAGGTGGTGCTGTCCTCGGGGTACAGCAGGACCGCGAGCTCGTCGCCGGAGAGCCCGTGCGGGGTCGACGCCAGCAGCAGCATGATCTCGCTGTGCCGGGGGCTGAGGATGAGCCTGTGCCGCCGGCCGCGCTCGTCCACGATCGTCAGTAGCGAGTGCGATCTCCCGAGGGATTCCAGGTGCACCCGCAGGTGGCCGGCCGACGGCTCGTTGTCCTGGGCGCTGCGGGCCAATCCCTCGCGCGCGAGCTCGGACTCGGCGAGCCGCGCCGCGGCGCGGACCAGGGCGCTGGTCTGCGGGCCGATGACGTCGGCGCCTCCAGTGATGTCGAGCACGCCGAGCAGTGTGTGGGTCACGGGGTCGTGGATGGGTGTCGCCGCACAGCTCCAGCGTTGGGCCACTTGACGGAAGTGCTCGGCACCGATGATCTGGGTCGAGGAGTCCAGGGCCAGGGCAAGGCCCGGAGCGTTGGTGCCGGCCATCCGCTCGTCCCAGTTGCTGCCCTCGACGAATCCCATGGCCTCCGCCTGGCGGAGGGTGCTCGGCGAGCCGCAGACCCACAGCAGCTGTCCGGCCGCGTCGGCGACGGCCATGATCGCGTCGGAGTCCCGCGCGGCCTGGCCGAGGACGTCGTCCAGCAGCGGGAACACCAGGGCCAGGGGATGGGCCTCGCGATAGTCGCGCAGCGCACCGGTCGGCAAGGTGATCGGGGCGTCGACGGACCCGACCTGCACACCAGCGGCAGCCGAGCGGAACCACGACTCGGCCACCTGGGCGCGGACCTGCGGCTTCGAAGGCACGATCCATTAGAACCCCGCCGAGGCCGGCCTACCAGCGCTCGGTCGGTTCTCCTCCCGACGCGAAGGACGGGGAATTCGAACTGCCGAGGGGGCTTACGAGAACGCGTTGGAGTAGTCGGCGGCGAACTGCTGGTAGGAGCGGGCCGGGCGGCCAAGGACCGTGCGGACGTCCTCGGTGACCCACTCGGCGTCGCCCTCCGCGGTCAGGGTGAAGGCCTGGGCGTTCATCTCGGCGATCGCTTCCGGCAGCCCGGCTCGGATCATCGCCTCCGTGTCCTCGGCGAAGCTCACTTCTCGGTAGGTGATGGTCCGTCCGAGCAGGCTCGACAGCACGGCCGCGACGTCGTAGTTGGACACCAGCTCCGGACCGCTGAGCCAGTAGATGCTCCCCGCATGACCTGCCGGGAAAGCGGCAACCTCGGCGGCGACCGCGGCGACGTCGCGGGCGTCGACCATGCCGACGAGTCCTTTGCCGGCCGACGAACCGAAGCTGCTCGTCTTGGCGATCACCGGCGCCAACGTCAACGTGTTCTGCATGTAGGCGTTCGACCGAAGCAGGGTGAAGGGCAACCCCGAAGCCGCCAGGCCAGCTTCGATCTCGGCCTGCCCGCGCCGTCTGGCGATGGGCGAGTCGGCTGATGCCTTGCTGGTCGCCTTGACGAGGTGTCGGACGCCCGCCCGGGCGGCGCTGGCGACCACATTCAGCTCTTGGGTCGGCACGGCCGGGCTGACGAGCACCACCGAGGTGACGCCCGCCTGGCCTCGTCGACGCTCGCCGGCACGTTCAGGTCGGGGAACAACCTGAGCGTCGCCGGAGGCACTGGCGCCCACCCCGCGGCCTGACCGGACCGCCGAGCTCACGATCGCCCGTCGCACGGTCGCGTGGGCGTTGCTCCTCCCGGGGCGGCAACCGGAACGGGCACGTGGTCTTGAAGACTCGGGCCAAACGGCCCTTGACGGACCAGCAGAATATGTATCCATGGCGACCATGTCTGCGGCCCCTCAGCAGGTCGACCCCCACCCGGACACCGGGCGACCGGAGGTGGCGCCCTTGGGCGGCCTGCTCACCGCCTCGCGGGCACTGGTCGAGCCCCACACGGACCAGATCCTCGTGCCGGGGGTCTGACGCATGCTCTGGCAGATGACGATGCCGTCACCGTCGTCCGGCGGCCCGATGGCGATGAGCGGCCCGATGTGGATGCCGAGGCGGCCGCCGACTCTCGCGCGGCTCTTGGCATGGCACCCTCAGCCGATCCCGATCCTGCCGGTGATCGCGCTCGTCCTGCTCGTCCTGTACGTGTGGGGCGTGGTCGTGCTTCACCGCCGCGGCGTCGGGTGGCCTGTCCACCACACGGTCTGGTGGTCCGTCGGGGTGGCTTCCCTCGTGCTCGTCACCGCGACCGGGATCGACGGCTACGGGATGGAGCTGTTCAGCGTGCACATGGTGCAGCACATGGTGCTGAACATGCTCACGCCCGTCTTCCTGGTGCTCGGCGCACCGGTGACGTTGCTGCTGCGCGCACTGCCCGCCGGTGGCGGTCGGCGTGGTCGGGTTCGTCGCGGCGTCCTGCGAGTCCTTCACTCACGGGTGCTCACGGCGTTGACGCACCCGGCAGTGACGTTCGTGCTGTTCATCATGAGCCTGTACGGCCTGTACTTCACGCCGGTCTTCGACGCTCTGATGAGCACGTGGTGGGGCCACAACCTCATGCTCGTGCACTTCTTGATCGTCGGGTTCCTCTACTTCTGGGGCATCCTGGGCGTCGACCCGAACCCGCGGACCTCGCATCGCGGCCCACGTTCGATTCCGGGCCCCATGGTCTCGGTCCTGGAGATCGCCGCGACTGCGCCGTTCCACGCGTTCTTCGGTGTCACGGTCATGATGTCGACGGCCCTGCTCGTGCACTTCTACGCGATCCCGATGCCCGGCTGGCACGTCGTTCCGCTCGCCGACCAGGCGACCGGCGGCGGCATCGCCTGGGGGTTCACCGAGATCCCGACCCTCCTGGTGCTCGGCGCCCTCGTCGCGGCGTGGCAGCGGTCTGAAGAACGCAGCACCCGGGCTGCGGATCGCCGCCGGGCTCGCGGCGACGACATCGAGCTCACCACCTACAACGCCCACCTGCAGGCCCTCGCCCGCGCCGATCGGGCACAGCAGTGACGTGGCGCGGCGGCCGTGCACCGAGGCCCACCCTGAGTGACATGCGCGGGCCGGCATGACCCCACCGGCGCCCGGTGCAGGTCTCGTCCTCTACGCCTTCTCGCTCGGACTCGTGGCCGCCGTGAACCCGTGCGGCCTGCCGATGCTGCCCGCCTACCTGGCCCTGTTCACGGGCCGACCGTCGAGCCCGGACGGCGCGCGGATCGCCCGCAGCCTGCTGGCCGGTGCGGGCGTGAGCGGGGGCTTCGTCGCCGTCTTCGGCGCCCTCGGGCTGATGGTTGAGAGCGGGGTCCAGCTCGTCGCCGGCTGGCTCCCGTGGGTCATGATCGCCGTCTCCCTCGGGATGACGACCGCGGGTGTCCGCACGCTCGTGGGTCGCGGTCCGAGCCTGCACCTGCCGACGCCGCGGGTCAGGCCCGGTCGCTCCGCGCTCGCCATGGTCGCCTACGGTGCGGCGTACGCGATCGGGTCGCTCAGCTGCTCCCTGCCGCTGTTCCTCGCCGCCGTCGGCAGCTCCTTCACGCGCCGGGGCGCCTGGGCGGGGCTCTCGACCTATCTCGCGTACGCCCTGGGGATGGGGCTGTTCGTCACAGCAGCCGCGGTCGTCACCACGACGGCCGGCGCGACCGCGTTGCGCCGCGTTCGGGCGGCCTCCCGCGTGCTGCCGACCGTCTCCGGCCTGGTCCTCACCGCCTCGGGCGCGTACCTCCTCTACTACTGGGTGAGCGACCTGCGGGACCTGACCGCCGGATCCCCGGTGACGACCGCGGTCGGCCACGTGCAGACCGGACTGACCAAGGCCCTCGGCGCCGACCCCGTCCGCTCGGCCCTCGTGCTCGGCGCGATCGTGCTGGGCGCGTTCGTCGTCGTCGTG
The DNA here is from genome assembly GCA_963769855.1 of uncultured Actinomycetota bacterium. GTDB lineage: Bacteria > Actinomycetota > Actinomycetes > Actinomycetales > Cellulomonadaceae > Cellulomonas. The sequence continues at coordinate 165,382 of CAVYNN010000006.1, read as the reverse complement.
CGCCGTTCCCTCGCTGCGCCGGGTGCGCATCCGACCGCACACCCCCCTGTCGGTCCGGTCCTGCGCGACGGCGCCATCCTCCCCGTGACTCCGTCTCCGTCCACCACGGCGCACTTCGGCATGGCCCCGAACGAGCGCACCACGACCAGGGAAGGCGCTCCCGAACCATGACCGAGACACCACACGCCGACGCACGTCCGCGTAGCCGTGGAACGGCGCTCGTCTGGGCGGGCGTCGGCCTCGCCGTCGCCTTGGCCCTCGGCGCGATCGTGGTGATCGGGCTGCCGCACTCGGCGGCGGCCGCCGCCACGATGATCGAGCCCGGCATCAACGTCGCCGCTGCCGACCTCCTGCAGCTCGACATCGTCCCGCCGCCCGCGTTGGCCGCCCCGGGCTTCACACTGACCGATCAGCACGGTCACCAGGTGAGCCTCGCGCAGTACAAGGGCAAGTCCGTGGTGCTGGCGTTCGACGACGACCAGTGCGTGGACCTGTGCACACTGCTCGCCCAGGACACCCTCGTCGCGGACCAGGACCTCGGCGCGACCGCCAAGGACGTCGTGTTCCTGGGGGTGAACGTCAACCCCTTCTTCACCGCGCCCAGTGATGTCGCCGCGTGGACCGACCAGCACGGCCTGCACGACACCACCAACTGGGAGTTCCTCACGGGGTCGCCGGCGCAGATCGCCGCCGCCGCCGACGCCTATCACGTCTCGGTGAGCGCCGACCCGAAGACCCAGGCCGTGACCCACGGGGCCGAGGTGTTCTTCATCGACCCGGCCGGCCGGGAGGTGGCGATCGGACAGTTCGGCACCGGAGCAGCCAGCACCGCGCTCTACGGGCACGCGATGGCGCAGATGGCCGCCGACCTGCTGCCGTCGAGCTCCCGCACCCCCGTGGCAGGCCCGACGGAGAGCAGCACGACCGCCACCGCGACGCTCAACGCCCCCGCACCGGGGCTCACCCTCCCCGTGCTCGGGAACACGTCGAAGAAGCTGTCGATCGCAGGGACGCACGGCTCGTACACGGTCGTGAACTTCTGGGCATCCACCTGCAGCGCGTGCGTCCAGGAGATGCCGGCCCTGGAAGCGGCCCACCAGGCGCTCGGCAGCTCCGTCGCCTTCCTCGGGGTCGACGTCTCGGACCCGACCGGGGCCGCCTCGGCCTTCGCCCGCAAGAGCGGCGTGACCTACCCCCTGGTGGCCGATGCGGACGGCACAGCCGCGGGCACCTACCGGATCCCCGGCCTGCCGTTCACCGCGATCATCGGGCCCGACGGGACGCTGCTCGTCCGCCACACCGGCACCTTCACCGCCGAGCAGCTCACGTACATCGTGCGCACCCTCCAGCAGAGCTGACGCCCCGGCGGGCCGGGGCACGCGGCTCCGTCCCGCTCCGGCCTCCGGCACCGCGGCAACCGCCGAGACCTCACCTCTCGTGATCGGCAAGCCCCGGTTGGACGTGATGTGACCATCCGCGCTGGCCGCACGCTCGCGCTCGGCACAGTGCGCCCGGACACCGAAGGGACTGCTCCCTGCGTCCCCGCAGGTGACAGGCCCCTCGGTCGGGCGGAGGATGGGGCGACTGGAACGCACGCCGGTCCGGTCGCTGCTGGAACCCAGCGCGCAGCAGGCGACCGGTCGCGCTCAGGCGGCCGCCGTCCGGTGCCGGGTGGAGGCGCCCGTCGAGTTGCTGGCCGACGTCGACGCCGATCGGCTCAGGGAAGTGATCGACAACTTGGTCGACGCGGCAGCCGGCGTCCGGTTCTTCGGCCGGTCGCTGACCCTCGGACTCAGCCGGCGCTCTGCGACAGCCCGGTCAGTGACGCCAGCGAGGCATCCAGCGTGCTCGGGTCCTGCACGAGCGTGACCATCGCAGCCCACCAGGCGCGTTGCACCGCAGCGGGCATTTGGTCCCCGGCGGAGTAGCGCACCGTCGTCGCGTCAGTGAGCTGGCGGGCCACGGCCGCCGCGACGGGATCGGGGTAGGCGTTGGCCGGGACGCGGCGGTTCACCGAGGTGAACCCGCCGAGCGCGATCCACTGCTCCTGCGCGGCCGTGCCGGTGAGGTACGCGAGCAACGACCGCGCGGCAGGAGTGTCGTGCAGCATCACCAGGATGTCGCCGCCGATCGTGACGGCACCCGCGTCGCTCACGTCGATGCTCGGGAACGGGAAGAAGCCGTAGTCCTGGCCGGCGGTCAGGTCGGGGTACCTCGCGGTGATGAAACCCTGGGCGAACGAGGCCATGGGGTACATCCAGGCCGTGGGCGGGTCTGTGTACATCGGGTACGACCCGGCGGCGTCGCCGGTCGAGAGGATCCCCGGGGTGCCTCCGAGCACGTAGCCGGGGGTCTGCACGAGGGTGTCGAACCTGGCGAACGATGCTGCGATGCACGGGTCGGTCCACGGGGTCCGCCCGGCGACCCAGCTGTCGTACACCTCCGTCCCGCAGGCGCTGAGCACGATCTGCGAGACCACGTCGGTCAGGGCCCAACCGCTGCCGGGGCCGGAGGGCCCGACGATCGAGAACGGCGTGCGGCCGTCGGCGACCATCCGGTCGGCGAGCGCGGTCAGGTCGTCCCAGGTGGCCGGAGCGGCGTATCCGGCCGCCGAGAACGCCGTCGGGTCGTACCAGACGGTGGCCTTGCTGGACGCCTTGGCGACCAGGCCGTACAGGGTGCCGCCATCGCTGCCCAGGTCCAGCCATGCGGGCGCGAAGTCGGTCTCAACCTGGGCGGCGTCCAGCACCGAGCCGAGCGGCACCAGCGCGCCGTCATGTGCGAACTGGTGCAGCAGACCGGGGTTGGGCAGCACCGCGAGGTCGGGCGGGACGCCTGACTGGATCGCTGCGCCCAGGGTTGCGGAGAGGTCCTGACTGGCCTGCCACGTGAGGGTGGCGCCGGTCTGGTCCTGCCAGGAGGCCGCGACCTTCTGGAAGGAGGTCAGCTCCGGCCCGCTCCACAGACCCGCCATGGTCACGGTCGCGCCGGCAAGGCCGCCCGGAGACGAGCCCGGCGTCGATGCAGTCGACATCGCGGCGCCGCTGGGCGCAGGGGTGCTGCCCGGCGTGCAGCCGGCCAGGGCCGCCGCGGCGAGGGCAGCGGGGACCACGAGCAACGCGCTCCGGCGACGGATGGACTGCATCGTCCTCCCAGGTGGCGAGGCTCGAGCAGCAGGCGAGCGCAGGCAACTTCACCCTACATGCGACGCCCGGCTCACCGTCGGCCGGCGGGCAGTCGACGGCGCCTCGCGTACCCGTGCCGGTCGCCTCGGCGCGCGTCGTCAGGGTGTGGACGTCGGAGCGGGAGAGCCCCCTCGGCCGCTCCGCGACGTGCCGTCGGGGCCTGGTCGTCCTGTGCACGTGAGTCGGTGCAGTCCCGGACGTGGGGCGCATGATCCGACGGAATGCCATGGGGTTCGGCGGCGACGATCTTCGCGCGGGATGCTGCCGCGGCCCAGAGTGCGCGGCCATCCGTGTAGCCGCTGGGGCCGGTCACTCTGCCTCCCGATCGGACGCGGGCGAGGCGAGGCCGGCGATGTCAAGTAGGTGCTCGACGAACGCCCGGCCGTCACGCTGCCGATGCGAGCGTGCGAGCGGCTCGAGCCGGCGAGCGAGGTCGTCCAGGTCGACGACGCCGCGGCGGCTCGCTTGCCCGACGATCTGGGCGACGTGGTCCGGTGAGCGCCCGTCGCGCAGCAGGTCGACGATCGTCCGTTCCACCCCTCGTCGTCGGCAGTCCGTCGACGAGGGTGACGTCTTCTGGGGTCAGTGACGCGCGGTGGATCCGGATGTTCCTGCGGGTCTGTCGGCGGCCCGGGACGGTGACCTAGTTCACAGTGGCGTCCCGCAGAGTGGTGTGTGAGCCCGGCTCTGATCGGGGCGTCGTCGTAGACGTGTAGGCGGTCACCGCGTGATTCTTCGAGAGACCTACCAAGTCGACTCGAGAGAAGAGCATGCGATGACCGCTGGACCCAGTATCGAGCCTGCCCGTTTCCTGCATGAGCACCTGAGCAACGCCGGCCCGGACCTGCTGCGCGAGCTGCTTGCCACGTTCATCGACGCTCTGATGGGTGCGGAGGCCGACGCGATCTGCGGGGCCGAGTACGGCGCCCGCAGCAGCGAGCGGGTCAACGTGCGCAACGGCTACCGGCACCGGGACTTCGACACCCGGGTCGGCACGATGGACGTGGCGATCCCCAAGCTGCGGGCCGGCACCTACTTCCCCGACTGGCTGCTGGAACGCCGCCGCCGCGCCGAGGCCGCCCTGACCTCGGTGGTGGCGACCTGCTACCTGCTCGGGGTCTCCACTCGCCGGATGGACAAGCTGGTCGAGTCCCTCGGGATCACGAGACTGAGCAAGTCGCAGGTCTCGCGGATGGCCGCGGACCTGGACGAGCAGGTGCACGCGTTCCGGACCCGCCCGTTGGACGCCGGCCCCTACACGTTCCTGGCCGCCGACGCCCTGTCGGTGAAGGTCCGTGAGGGCGGGCGGGTGGTGAACATCGCGGTGATGGTCGCCACCGGGGTCAACAACGATGGGCACCGGGAGATCCTGGGCATCGACGTCTCGACCGCCGAGGACGGCGCCGGGTGGTTGACGTTCTTCCGTGACCTGAGCGCCCGCGGCCTGACCGGCGTGAAGCTCGTGACCTCTGACGCCCACTCCGGCCTGGTCGCCGCGATCGGGGCGACCCTGCCCGGCGCCAGCTGGCAAAGATGCCGCACCCACTACGCAGCCAACCTCATGAGCACCTGCCCGAAGAGCTCGTGGCCCTGGGTCAAGACGATGCTGCACAGCGTCTACGACCAGGTCGACGTCGACGCGGTGCACGCCCAGTTCGACCGGCTCCTTCACACCGTCGCCGACAAGCTGCCCGCCGTCGCCGACCACCTGGAGACCGCCCGGCCCGACATCCTGGCCTTCACCGGCTTCCCCAAGGAGGTCTGGCGTCAGATCTGGTCGAACAACCCCAACGAGCGCCTCAACCGGGAGATCCGCCGGCGCACCGACGTCGTGGGGATCTTCCCCGACCGCACCTCGATCATCCGGTTGGTCGGGGCGGTCCTGGCCGAGCAGCACGACGAATGGGCCGAAGGGCGCCGCTACCTCGCCCTGGACGTCCTGAGCCGATCCCGACTCACCGCCGTCCCGGACACACAGGAGGTGACCACCCCCCAGCTCCCGGCGCTCAGCGCCTAAGAACCATCGAAGATCACGCGGCAACCGTCACACACCACGACCCGGGACTTGACCTAGTTCACAGGTCCTTCCAACGGCGGAGGATGGGGGATTCGAACCCCCGAGGGTGTTACCCCAACACGCTTTCCAAGTGGCCTGAAGGGGTGTCGGGCGGGCGTGGGCGGATGCGTTCGGGCATGTCAGGGCGCTGTGCGGACGGTGGCGGTAGGGCGCGGCAGGGTCGGTCTGGAGACAAACTGCTACCGAAACTGCTACCGGCCGGAGCCTCGTCGGAGATCTCGCCCGCCGACGTCGGCAGCCTCCCCTAACGGCCGTGCCAAGCTGTGGCACATGGAGCAAGGCGGCCCCCCGCGAGCCTGGTTGCTCATGGCCGCTGGGGACAATCGCGGCCACGGCGGCAACGCGGGCTATGACGACATGGTCGACGCGTACTACTCCTGGGACAGCAACGTCCCGAACCACAAGAACCTCCGGGTCGGCGATCCAATCGCGCTCTGGGACAAGGACCGCCTGCTCGGCGTGTCGGTCATCGAGGAGATCGAGACGTCGGTGGGCCAGAAGCTGCTCAGCCGCTGCCCTGGGTGCGCGACGACGCGCATCAGCGACCGCAAGAGGAGCGAGCCGCGGTACCGGTGCATGAAGTGCCACCACGAGTTCGGGACTCCGGTTCCCGATGTCGTGGAGGTGCTCGAGTATCGGGCTCGGTACGACGCAGCGTGGACGTCACTGGAGGGCGTCCTCGACGGGACCGAGATCCGGTCGCTCGCGGTGAATGCCGGCGACATCAACGCGATGCGCCCGCTGGAGTGGGAGGCCTTCCGCGAGGCGCTTCTTGCCAAGGACGCCGTTCGGGCGGTCGATCGTGTGTCCGCTCGCGTCGACGTCAGTTGGTCGCCGACCGAGTCCGGCGTGCTCATCGAGGCGCCTCACGGGTTCAATCACGCGCTCGTTCGGGTTCGACGCGGGCAGCAGCAGTTTCGCGACCAGCTCCTGGCGTCACAGGGCAGCGCGTGCGCCTTCACAGGCGGTGCTCCGGCGCGCGCTCTCGAGGCCGGACACCTGTACAGCTACGCCCAGTTGGGCACGCACTTCAAGCACGGCGGCCTAATGCTGCGCAGGGACATCCATCGACTCTTCGACGACGGCTTGCTCGCGGTGCAACCCTCAACGCTTCGAGTCGACGTCGCCCCCATGCTCGCCGCCTATCCCCAGTACGCACGACTCCATGACCAGCCCCTAACGTTGAGGCTCAGGGACGAGCAGGTCGACTGGCTGGGGAAGCACTGGGACGAGCACCGGGTGGGAGTCCAGGCATCGGGGCACGGCGCCGAGGGCAGGCCTCCCATTCGGGTTTGACGAGCGAGCGCGAGATGTGAAGCCTGGGGCGCCATGGAGGGATCGGACGTGGGCTACCCGTGCCCGTGCTGTGGGCACCTCACGTTCGGTGAAGCGCCTGGTAGCTACGAGATCTGTGCCGTCTGCTTCTGGGAGGACGACGCGGTCCAGTTGCGGTGGCCGAACTGGGGCGGAGGTGCCAACAAGCCTTCGCTCGTCGAGGCGCAGCGCACGTATGCCGAGCTCGGCGCGATGGAGGGCCGGTTCCTCGCGCACGTGCGCGCCGCCGACGACTCCGAGCCGATGGACGAGGGATGGCGGCCGATCGATCTGACCGTCGATTACTTCGAGGCCCGAGGCGTCCAGGAAGCCCCCTGGCCCTCTGACTACACGACGTTGTACTGGTGGCGGCCAACCTTCTGGCGGCGCGCGTAGTAACTGGCCACGCCTTGAGCATCGCCGGGCCGCCGCCGACCCGTAGAGGCGCCGGACCGCGAAGAGTTCGTAGCGCCGACTCATCTTGCACGGGCCGTGCCCCGCGGGCTTCGGGCGGATCGCGCCGTTTCCTACGGCGTCCCGCGGTGATAGCGCGAGCTCAGGTACTCGTCGACCCAAGCCCCGGTCGAGCGCCACTGGCCGTCATCGCCGCGCTGGGCCTTGAGCCGGCCGCGCTGCGCGGCGTTGCGCAGGGCGATGACGCTGACCTGCTTGGTGGCAAGGGCGGTCAGCGCGACGAGGTGTGCGGGTCCGGCGAGGGCGGGGACGACGAACCGTAGGACGTTGTCGAGCACGGCGCGGGCGATCAGCTCGCCGAGGGGGCCGGGGTGTCCGTCGTCGGCCTTGTGCAGCGCATCGAGGTAGCGCGTGCGGTCGCGCTTCTGGATGATCGCCGGAGGGTAGCCGGACCGGGCCACGATGAGGTTGACCAGCAGCCGGCCGGTGCGCCCGTTGCCGTCCAGGAACGGGTGGACCTGCTCGAACCGCGCGTGAACCGTGGCGAGGCGCTCGATGAAGTGCCCGTCGCCGTCCGGCAGCGCCGCGACCAGGTCGAGCCAGTCGCGCACCAGGGAGTCGACCAGCGCGAACGACGGCGGTCTCATCCCGCCGGGGAACGGGCGGATGTCGTGGCGCCGGAAGCTGCCGGGTGACTCCTCGGGTAGCGCGTCGGGGTGGGGGGCGACGTCCCACATCGGACCTATCGCCATGCGATGGATCTGGCGGATCTCGGTCAGCGTGACGAGCGATCCGTCGCCGATCTCGTCGGGCGCTAGCGCCTGGCCATATACCCACTGGGCTGCCGCGGCGTAGCCGCGGACCTCCAGGTACTCCGCCAACTGCTTGTTGCCGACGGCACGGCCCTCGCGCAACAGCTCCTCGACCTCGCGCTGGATCAGGGTGTTGCCCTCGATCGCGGTGGAGGCGTGCGCCTCGTGGACCCAGATCTCATCCCAGATCGCGCTGGCCTGCGCGGGTGTCGGCAGGCCACCAAGGCGAGTGCGTACCTCGTCGATGGCGTCGTCGAGGCGCCGGTAGACCTCGGCCCGCGAGGGGCGACCGGGTCTGCGACGGTCAAAGTTGCTGCGCTCCGGCACAACTTATTGGAGCACAGCAAACCCGAGTGTGTCGAGCCTGTACCAGCAGGTCAGGGTCGAGTCGCTGCGCGACGGCGAAGTCAATGTGAGCGAAGCGAGATGCCCCGGTCGTGGCGGCAGCCCCGGCTGTGCTGATCGGCCCCCCCGCTGCAGGTCACGGGCCTCTCGGTTGGGCGGAGGATGGGGGATTCGAACCCCCGAGGGTGTTACCCCAACACGCTTTCCAAGCGTGCGCCATAGGCCACTAGGCGAATCCTCCCGGCCGGACGAGGATACCGGACCCGACCCGGGACTCAGGACCCTTCGGCAGGCCCGGGCAGCCGCACCACCGTGGCGCCGAAGCACTCGGCCTCGGCCGGGTCGTGGGTGATGAGCACCGTGCTGCGACCGACCAGCCGGGCGCGCACCCAGTCCAGGGTCGCGGCCTTCGCATCGGTGTCCAACCCGGTGAACGGCTCGTCGAGCACGACGAGCTCCGAGGGGGCCAGCACCCCGCGCACGATCGCCACCCGCCGCCGCTGCCCCCCGGACAGCGACCGCACCGGCTTGCGCAGCGACTCGTCGGCCAGCCCGACGGCACGCAGCTCGTCGGCCATCTCGGTCCGCGTGACGGACCGGGGCAGCACCAGCCGCACGTTGCCCACGGCGGTGAGCTGCTCGCACAGCCGGTTGTCCTGGAACACCGCCGAGCCGCGCAGCCCCGACAGCCCGGCGATGGTCCCCGAGGTCGGCGCGTCCAGCCCGAGCAGCAGCCGGCCGAGCGTCGTCTTGCCCGACCCGTTCGGGCCGAGCACGGCGGTGACCGACCCGGGGGCCAGCGTCAGCGACAGGTCGCGCAGCACGACGAGCGACCCGAACGCCTTGGTCACGGACTCCAGCGTGATCATGCCGACCTCCCGTCCGCGAGCCGGCGCTCGAGCAGCCCGAGCAGGCCCAGCACCAGCCGCTCGAACGCGAACGCGACCAGCACCACCACCGCGGTCCACGCGAACACGTCGGCCGTCTCGAGGAACAGCCGGCCCTGGTACAGCCGCTCGCCGATGGTCCCGGTCGGCAGCCCGATCACCTCGGCCGCGATGCCGCTCTTCCAGGCCAGGCCGACACCGGTGCGGCAGCCGGCCGCGAAGTACGGCAGCACCCCCGGCACGTCGACGGCGAGCAGCCGGCGCCACCGGGGCACCCGGAACACCGACGCCATCTCCAGCAGCGACCGGTCACGCTCGGCGATCCCGGTGAGCACCGTCGCGTGGATGATCGGCAGCGTCATGAGGAACGAGACGATCGTGGCCAGGCGCTGCGGGTCGGCCCAGATGAGCACCAGGATGATGAACGAGACCACCGGCGTGGACCGGATGGTCGTCACCACCGGCGCGAGCAGCGCCTCACCCCAGGTGGACGACGCGGACAGCGCCGCGAGCAGCACCCCGACCAGCGCCGCGAGCAGGAAGCCGAGCGTGATCCGCTCGAACGTGCGGCCGACCGCGTCCCAGAACGAGACCGTCGGCACCAGCTGGGTCAGCCGGACCGCGACCTCCCACGGCCCGACGAGCAGCACCTTCTGGTGCACGGCGAGTGACGCGCCCTGCCACACGGCCAGCCAGAAGGCGATGGCCAGCAGCGGGCGCGCCACCCGCCAGGGGTCCTGGCGGACCGGGGTCTCAGGACCCGAAGTAGAAGTCATCGCCCGGCATCGTCCCACCGACCGACTTCGGATCGGCGGCGAACAGCACCTTCAGGTAGCTGGAGAGCGCCGTCTTCATCTGCGCGCCGGCGATGAACGTCACGTGGCTGCCCGGGATGGCGGCCTGCGCCACGGGTGCTGCGGGCACGATCCCTGCGGCGGCGATCAGCGTGGCGGCGCCCGCGGGGTCGTCGTTCGTGTACGTCGTCGAGGCCTGGTAGTCGGCCAGGAAGTCCGCGAAGGCCGCCGGATGGTCCTTGACGAAGGCCGTGCGCACGACGAGCACACCGGTGATGAGCTGGGAGCCCGCGCCGGCGACCTTGGTCCACTCGTCGGTGAGGTCGAAGACGGCGCGCACGGTCGGGGTCTGCTTCTCGACCACGGTGACGTACGGCTGCGGCAGCACCGCGATGGTGCCGGGGGTCGCGGCGACCCGCGAGCCGAGCGCGGTCGCCTCGCTCTCGAACGCGACGGTGACGTCCTTGGCCGGGTCGAGGCCGTTCTTCTCCAGCAGGTAGTCGAGCACGTACTCCGGCGTGGTGCCCTTGCCGGTCGTGTAGATCGTCTTGCCCTTGAGGTCCGCCCAGGTGTGGATGGAGGCGCCGTTCTCGACGATCTGGAGCACGCCGAGGGTGTTGATCGCGGCGACCTGGAGGGCCGGGCCGGCGGCGGTCTTCGTCTGGTTGTACAGGACGGCGGCGAGGTTGGACGGGATGAGCGCGACGTCCGCCTTGCCCTGCACGAGGAGCGGGACGATCTCGTCGGGCGAGCCGTACATGGTGACCTTGTAGTCCTGCTTGCCGACGCCCTTGGTGGCGTTGTCCATGAGCTTGACCAGGCCCATCGTCGTCGGGCCCTTGAGGGACGCGATGTTCAGGGTGACCCGCGCGGCGGGCGTGGTGGGCGCCGCCGCCGTGCTGGCCGCCGAGGCCGGGGTCGTCGTCGGCGTTGCGCCAGGCCGCGGAGCAGCCGAGCAGCAGCGTCGCCTACCGCGACGGAGCCCAAGAGGGCGCGAACGATCTGCTTCATGGGGGTGGCCTTCCGTGCTTGTGGTCCGAGGGGCTGGAGTCAGCGCCTGGAAGGGCGTGTACTCGGTGTGGAGCAGGTGGTGGGCCAGCTCCGAGTTCGGCTCACCATAGAACTCGTCGTAGAGCCGGAGGATGTCGGGGTTCTCCTGCGACGTGCGCAGCGGCGAGGTCTTGTCGATGTTGACCAGGACGTTCTGCCGGGCGATGGCCTCGCGGGTGCTCGTGGCCACGGGGTTGCCCGCGCCGTTGATGCACCCGCCGGGACAGGCCATGATCTCGATCAGGTCGTAGCCGACGTCTTCGCCGGCAACGACCTTCTGCACCAGCGGTGCGGCGTTGTTGAGGCCCGAGACCACGGCGACGCGGACGGTGGTGCCGCCGGCCACGTAGGTCGCGGTCTTGACGCCTTCGAACCCGCGCAGCTCCTCGAAGTCGAGCTTCTCGGGCACCTCGCCGGTCAGCTTCTCGACCGCCATGCGCATCGCGGCCTCGGCGACGCCGCCGGAGGCGCCGAAGAGCATGCCGGCGCCGGACACCTGGTGGTACGGCTCGTCGAACTCGCCCGGCTCGATCTCCTCCTTCTGCAGCCGGAGGAACTTGACCATCTCGAGGAACTCGAGGGTGGTGAGCACCGCGTCGACGTCGCGGACGCCGTCCGGCGCGAACTCGTCGCGGGCGGCCTCGGTCTTCTTCGCCATGCAGGGGACGATCGACACGACGTAGAGGTTGTCGAGCTCGATGCCGGCGGTCTTGGCGAAGTGGTTCTTCACCGTGGCACCCATCATCTGCTGCGGGCTCTTGCAGCTGGACAGGTGGGGGATCAGCTCCGGGTAGCGGCGCTCGACGAGGTTGACCCAGCCCGGGCAGCAACTGGTGAACTGCGGCATCACGCCACCGCGCTCGACGCGGCCGAGGAACTCGGTCGCCTCCTCCATGATGGTCAGGTCGGCGGCGAAGGTGAAGTCGAACACCTTGTCGAAGCCCACCTTGCGCATCAGGCCCGCGATGAAGGGTCCGACCTCCTGCGGCGTCAGGCCATACTCCGCGGCGATGACGGTGCGGATGGCGGGGGCGACGAAGCCGACGACCGTCTTCGTCGGGTCATTGATCGCACGGAACACCTTGCCGCGCTCACGGCGGTAGTCCAACGCCCCGCACGGGCACGCACGCACGCACTGGCCGCAGCTGATGCAGTCCGTCTGCGACAGCGGCAGGCCGTTGTGCGTGCCGACCCGCAGCTGGCCGTTCGAGTACTGGAACGCCAGCACCCCGACGCCCTCGACCTCGGCGCACGCCGTGACGCAACGGCCGCACGAGATGCACTTGTTGTTGTCCCGCATGATGAACGGGTGGTCGTACGCCATCGGGGAGTACGGCCGGACGTGCAGCGGCGTCTCGAAGACGACGTCGTGGCCCGAGGCCTCGTTGCGCAGCGCGCAGTGGTCGCGCTTGGTGCAGCCGCAGCGCAGGCACCGGCGCGCCTCGGCGCGGGCCTGCTCCTCCGTCAGCCCGCTCTCGACCTCGTCGAAGCTCTTGATGCGCTTCTCGACGGGCAGGGCGTTCATCGTCGCGCGCTTGACCTTGGGGATGGCCGCGAACTCGTCCTGCGGCAGGTCCTCCAGGGTGCCGCGCGAGCACGTGTAGTCCTCGTGGCCGGGGCGCACGTAGCCGCGCGTGACGAACTCGCCCATCGCGACGGCCGCGCGTCGCCCGGCGGCGACGGCCTGGATGACGGTGGCTGGGCCGGTGACGCAGTCGCCGCCGGCGAAGATCTTGGACTCCGACGACTTCATGGTGCGGCCGTCGATGTCGATGTCGCCCCACTTGTTGAGGCGCACGGGCAGGTCGTTGTAGAGGAAGCCCGTGTCGGTGCTCTGGCCGATGGCGCCGATGATGGTGTCGGCCTCGATGACGAAGTCGCTGCCCTCCACCGGGACCGGGCGGCGGCGGCCGGAGCGGTCGGGCTCGCCGAGCTCCATCCGCAGGCAGTGCAGCTGCTTGACCCCGTTGGGGCCGAGGGTGATCTTGTTCGGCGCGGTGAGGTACGTCATCTCGACGCCCTCGTGCTCCGCCTCCTCGATCTCGTACGGCTCGGCCGGCATCTCCTCGCGGCTGCGGCGGTAGACGAGGGTGACGTGCTCGGCGCCGGTGCGCAGCGCGGTGCGCGTGCAGTCGATCGCGGTGTTGCCACCGCCGAGGACGACGGTGCGGCCGAGCGGGATGGTGTCGCCCTTGGTGACCCGCTCCAGGTACTGGATGCCCAGCCACACGCCGTCGATGTTGTCCCCGTCGATCCGCAGCGGGGTCGCCCGCCACGAGCCGATCGCCAGGTAGACGGCGTCGAAGTCGCGCTGCAGATCCTCGAGGTTGAGGTTGGTGCCGAGGGCCTTGCCGGTGACGATCTGCACACCCATCTTCTGGATGACGCCGATCTCGTTGTCGAGCGTCGCCTTGGGCAGGCGGTACTCGGGGATGCCGTACCGCATCATGCCGCCGGCGTGGGGCTGCTTCTCGAACACCGTGACGGCGTGGCCGGCGAGCGCCGCGTAGTAGGCGGCAGACAGGCCGGACGGTCCGGCGCCGACGACCGCGATGTTCTTGCCGGTCGGTGCCGCGACCCGCGGGACCCACGGCGTCTCGCGGGACATGTCCCAGTCGGCGGCGAAGCGCTTGACGTAGTTGATGGCGACGGGCTCGTCGACGAGGTTGCGGCGGCACGCTGCCTCGCACGGGTGCGGGCACACGCGGCCGCACACCGACGGGAAGGGGTTGCGGTCCTTGATGACCCGGACGGCGGCCTCGAAGTTGCCGTCACCGACGCGACGCAGGTAGGTCTGGATGTCGACGTTCGCCGGGCAGGCCTCCACGCAGGGGGCGACGCAGTCGGCGTTGTGGTCGCAGAGCAGCTGCTCGAGGCGGACCTTGCGGTATGCCTCGAGGCGCTCGTTGTGGGTGGTGATCGTCATGCCGGCGCGGATCGGCGTCAGGCACGCCTTGACGTCGCGCGGCGTGTCCTCGCCGACCTCGACGACGCACAGGCCGCAGCTCGCGTTGGAGCGCTGGAGCCGGGGGTCGTGGCACAGGGAGGGGATCTCGATCCCCTCCTGGGTCAGCGCCTGGAGGATGGTCAGGCCCTCGACCACCTGCATCTCACGGCTGTTCACCGTGACGGTGATGACGCCCTGGGGGCCGCCGTCAGCGACGGTGTCCTGCTCGGCCGTTGTGGTCAACGTCCCCCCACCTCCATGGGCGGGCAAGCTCGCCGTCCCGGCGGCCCAGCCCTCGTCCGAGGGGCTCTGCGGTGTGACCCCTGTCAACTCCAAGGCTAGAGAAATGCTTCACAAGAGGAACCGGACTTCCGACCTAGAAACATCCCCTCAATTCGGAGGGTCTCGACCACCCGCGGGGGGACCCGACGAACGGCTGGAGGTCAGACCGGCCTGCGCGCGGTGTAGTGCGTGTGCAGCAGCTCGTGGGAGAGGTGCCCGTCGGGCGAGCCGAGGAACTCCGCGTACACCTGCTGAATCGCAGGGTTCGTGTGCGACCTCCGCAACGGCTTGCCGGCGTCCTCCCGGTAGAGCGCCTCCATCCGCTTGTGGCGGATCTCGTCGGTGGTGGGGCGAGGCTGCCCGCCGCCGCTGATGCACCCGCCCGGGCAGCCCATCACCTCGATGAACAGGTACGGGCTGTCGCCACCGACGATCTGGTCCATCAGCACCGCGGCGCCCTTGAGGCCGCTGGTCACCGCGATGGGCACGTCCACGCCCTCGAGGAAGGACCACTCCGGCAGCACGCCCTCCAACCGGATCGTCGCGGACTTCATCTGCTCCAGGCCGCGGATCGCCGTGAGCTGGACCGCCTCGAGGGGCAGCGCCCGGCCCGTGACCACCTCGTACACCGTGCGCAACGCAGCCTCGGTGACGCCGCCGGTGGTCCCGAAGATGTCGGCTGCGCCCGTCGACACGCCCATCGGGTTGTCGAACTCGCTGTCGGGCAGGTGTGTGAAGTCCACGCCCGCCTGGTGGAGCATGCGGCCGAGCTCACGCGTGGTGAGGACGGCGTCGACGTCGGGGATGCCGTCGCGCGACATCTCGGGGCGGCCGGCCTCGAACTTCTTGGCGGTGCAGGGCATGACGGAGACCGTGACGACGTCGTGCGGGTCGAGCCCCTGCCGCTGCGCGAGCCAGGTCTTGGTCAGTGCCCCGAGCATCATGTGGGGCGACTTGCAGGACGACAGGTGAGCGAGGTGCTCGGGGTAGAAGTGCTCCGCGTACTTGATCCAGCCGGGGCTGCAGCTGGTGATCATCGGCAGGACGGGCTCGGGCAGGTCGGCGAGTCCGAGGGCCGCCACCTGCTCGTCGTCGACGGCGCCGAGCCCACGGAAGTGCGCCACGAGACGTCCGAGGAGCTCGTAGCCCTCCTCCATGATGGTGAGGTCGGCGGCGAAGTTCGTGTCGAAGACGTGGTCGAAGCCCAGCTCGCGCAGCGCGGTCACCATCTTCCCGGTCACCAGGGTGCCGGCCGGGAGCCCGAACTCCTCGCCCAGCGCCGCACGGACCGCGGGAGCGGCCTGGACGACCACCGTCTTCGACGGGTCGGCCAGCGCCTGCCAGACGGCCTGGGTGCCGTCGGCCTCGTGGATCGCGTCGGTCGGGCAGACCACCGTGCACTGCCCGCACAGCGAACATGCCGCCTGGTCGAGCAGGAGGTCGCCACCGGGACCGACCTGGCTGCTGAAGCCGCGGTTCTGCACGCTGAGGGCTCCGACGCCCTGCACCTCGTTGCACACGGAGACGCAGCGGCGGCAGAGGATGCACTTCGAGGCGTCGAGCACGATGGCACCCGAGCTGTCGTCGATCTGGCTCCGCGACAGCTTCCCGGCGAACCGCGACTTCGAGGCGCCCAGCGTCCGGCCGAGGTCCTGCAGCTCACAGTCCCCGTCCCGCGCGCAGTGCAGGCAGTCCGACGGGTGGTCGGACATCAGCAGCTCGAACAGCACCTCGCGTGCGTGGCGGGCCCGGGCGCTGTTGGTCCGCACGACCATGCCCTCGGTCACCTCGGTCTCGCACGCCGTCATGAGGCGCGGACGGCCCTCGACCTCGACGGCGCACATCCGGCACGCGCCGACCTGGTTGATCCCCTCCAGGTAGCACATGGTGGGGATCTCGATGTGCTGCTGCTCCGCGGCCTGCAGGATCGTCGTCCCGGGCTCGACCTCGGTGACGTGGCCGTTGATCTCCAGATGAACCATGACGGCCTCTCCTATCGCCGGTCGCAGTGCAGGCAGCGCATCGACTCGGCGACCGCGTCCACGCGGTGATAGCCCTGCGCCACCTCGTCGTAGCTGCGGCCGCGCCGCTCGGGTGCGAGGTAGCACATCCCGAAGCGCCCGTGCTCCCGGGTGTCCCCGTCGTCGATCGCCGGCTCCGGGATGTCGATGGCAGGGCCCTTCCACAGCTCGCCGTCGCCACCCAGGTACCGGTCGATGGAGCTGGCGACTTTCTTGCCGTCCGCGATCGCGGTGATCACCACGTCGGGGCCGCGCAGGGCGTCGCCGCCTGCGAAGACGCCGGGCACGTTGGTCATCGACGAGCCACTGTCCACCTCGAACGTGCCCACTGAGGTGACCCGGACGCCGGCGGGACTGGTGAAGGACGAGTCGACGAACTGGCTGACGGCCGGGATGACGAGATCGGCAGTGAACAGCTCGTCGCCGTCCGGTGCAGGCACCGTGCGCCGCCTGCCGTCCTTGCCGAAGTCGTCCAGCCCCATCCGCTGGCAGCGCACGGTCAGGCGGCCGCCGGTGGCCTCGATCGCGACGGGGGACACCAGCTCGCGGACGACGACGCCCTCCTCGCGGGCCTCGGCGATCTCCTCGGCGGCGGCGGGCATGTCCATGATGCGGCGCCGGTAGAGGATGGTCACGTGCTCGGCGCCCTCGCGCAGCGCGGTGCGGGCGGCGTCCAGGGCGGTGTTGCCACCGCCGACGACGATCACCGAGCCGGGCTGGGGGGAGCTGCCGCCCAGGTTCACCTGACGCAGGTAGTCCAGACCGTGGACCACGCCCGGCAGGTCCTCGCCGGGGATGCCGAGGGTCCACGACAGCTGCGTGCCGACGGCCACGTAGAGCGCGTCGTGGCGTTCCATCAGCTCGTCGAAGCTCACGTCCCGCCCCACCGCGACCTCGGTGTGGATGCGCACCCCCGTCACGCGGATGGTGTCGATCTCGCGTTGGAGGGCGCTCTTCGGCAGACGGAACTCGGGGATGCCGACCGCGAGCATGCCACCGGCGACCGGCTGCTCCTCGTAGACGTCCACCTCGTACCCGCGCAGCCGCAGGTAGTAGGCCGCGGTGAGTCCCGACGGACCGGCCCCGATGATGCCGACGGACCCGTCGCGGTGGCCGGGGATCGGCTCGGTTCCCACCGCTCCCGACTCGTAGGCGGCGTCGGCGGCGTACCGCTTGACGGCGCGGATGTCGATGGGCTCGTCGAGCTGACCGCGCCGGCAGACGAGCTCGCAGGGGTGCGTGCACACGCGTCCGCACACCGAGGGGAACGGGTTCTCCTGGCGGATCAGCCGGTAGGCGTCCAGCGGGCGTCCGGCGGCGACCAGGGACAGGTACGCGGGCACGTCGACGTGGGCAGGGCACGCGTTGACGCACGGCGCGACGAACAGTGCCGAGCACACGCCCGCCCGGCAGTAGTGGTCCCGGATGTGCTCGTCGTACTCCTCACGGAAGTAGCGGATCGTCGACAGCACGGGGTTGGGTGCGGTCTGGCCCAGGCCGCACAGCGCCGTGTCCTTGACGACGTCGCACAGCTCGATGAGACGCTCGATGTCGCCGTCGCGTCCCTCGCCGTCGGTGATCCTCGTCAGGATCTCCAGCATCCGCGTGGTGCCGATGCGGCACGGGACGCACTTGCCGCAGGACTCGTTGGCGCAGAACTGCATGAAGTACTTCGCCACGTCCACCATGCAGGTGTCGGAGTCCATCACCACGAGGCCGCCGGAGCCCATGATCGCCCCGAGCTTGACGAGCGAGTCGTAGTCGACCTTGGTGTTCAGGTGTTCGGGGGTCAGGCACCCGCCGGAGGGTCCACCGGTCTGGGCGACCTTGAACTGCTTGCCGTCCAGGATCCCGCCGCCGATGTCGAAGATGACCTCGCCCAGCGTGACCCCCATCGGGACCTCCACCAGGCCGGTGTTCTCGATGTCGCCGGCAAGGGCGAACACCTTGGTGCCCGTGCTGCCCTCGACCCCGATCGACGCGAACCACGCGCTGCCCCGGGAGATGATCGGCGCGACGTTGGCCAGGGTCTCGACGTTGTTGATGATCGTCGGCCGGCCGAACAGCCCGGACTCGCACGGGTAGGGCGGCTTCTGGTGGGGCTCCCCGCGCCGGCCCTCGACGGAGCTCATCAGGGCGGTCTCCTCGCCACAGACGAACGCGCCGGCACCGATCCGGATCTCGATCTCGAAGGCGTAGTCGGTGCCGAACACGTGCTCGCCGAGCAGCCCGACGTCGCGGGCCTGGCCGAGGGCGGTCTTCAGCCGTTCCACGGCCAGCGGGTACTCCGCGCGGACGTAGACCACGCCGTGGCGCGCCCCGATCGCGCGGCCGGCCACGAGCATGCCTTCGATGACGCTGTGCGGATCGCCCTCGAGGACGCTCCGGTCCATGAAGGCGCCCGGGTCTCCCTCGTCGCCGTTGCAGATCACGTACTTCTCGTCGCCGGGCTGGGCAGCGGCCATCGCCCACTTGCGGCCGGTCGGGAAGCCGCCTCCGCCCCGCCCGCGCAGCCCGGATGCGGTGACCTCGTCGACAACCGCCTGCGGCGTCATCTCCGTGATCGCCTTGAACGCCGCGCGGTAGCCGCCGCGAGCGACGTACTCGCCCAGGTCCCCGTGGTCGGCGCGTCCGCAGTTGCGCAGCACGATGCGGCGCTGGCGCGCGAAGAAGGGGATGTCGTCGAACTTCGGGACGGTGTGGCCGGTGTCGCGGTCGTGGTAGCACAGGTGCTCGACGACCCGTCCGTTCACCAGGTGCTCGGTGACGATCTCGCGGACGTCGCCCGGCTTCAGGTGGCAGTAGAAGATCCCGTCGGGCTCGAGGATCAGCGCCGGGCCGAGCCCGCACGCCCCGATGCAGCCCGTGTGCTTGACGAGGGTCGCCGCCGTGAGCCCGGCCGCGGCGAGCTCGCGCCCCAACGCGTCCTCGATCTCGCCGGCCTCCGACGACAGGCAGCTGGCTCCCGAGCAGAGCATCACCGTGAAGGTGACGTCCTTCGTGCGCTCGAGGTAGTCGTCGCGCATGGCGTCCAGGTCGTCCGCCGTCATGATCGCCCGCACAGTGGTCTCGCTCATCACTCGTACCGTTCCAGCAGGTCGTTGATCTTGTTCGGGTTGACGCGTTTGTGGACGTCGTCGTCGACGGTGACCACGGGCGCGAGTCCGCACGCGCCGACACAGCGCACGACCCCCAGCGAGAACCGCCGGTCCGGGGTGGTCTCGTCCTCGTCGATCCCGAGGGTGTCGCTCAGCTTGGCCAGCACGTCCCGACCACCCCGCACGTAGCAGGCCGTGCCCAGGCAGGAGTTGATCGTGTGACGCCCTCGCGGGGCCGTGGTGAACAGCGAGTAGAAGGTCACCACGCCGCGCACCCTCGAGTAGGGCAGGCGCATCTCGGTGGCGATGGTCGCGAGCATCTCGTGGGGCAGCCAGCCCAACAGCGCCTGAGCCTCGTGCAGCACCTGGATCAGCTCGTCGGGGTGACCCTGGTGCTGGGCGACGATCTGCCGCAGCCGGGCCCGCACGTCGTCGTTCATGTCGGCCGGTGTGTCCGGCCAAGCGGAACGGTCCCGCGCGGCGGGAGAGAGTTCGGTCGTCGTCATCGAGACCCCAGTCCAACTTTGTGAAAGCTCGAACATGCGCTCTATCCCAAACGATAGTGAGAAGCGTCACAAGCGACAGCGGACTTCCGACCCAGACGCATCTGTGACCCGTGGGGCGGCGCGGTGAAGCGGAGCCGGTCCTGCGGCGCGGTGACGGTAGTCTTGGTCTTCGACCCCTCGTACGGCGTCATCCCGCTGAACCCCCCCAGGGCCGGAAGGCAGCAAGGGCAGGTGGGCTCTGACGGGTGTGCGGGGGGTCCCTTCATGTCAGCCGGTCCACGTAGGGTTCCCCCGTGACGACAGCGCTGTACCGCCGGTACCGGCCGCAGACCTTCGCCGAGGTGATCGGGCAGGACCACGTCACCGCGCCGCTGCGGGCGGCGCTGCGCAGCGGGCAGGTCAACCACGCGTACCTGTTCTCCGGACCGCGCGGCTGCGGCAAGACCAGCTCGGCGCGCATCCTCGCCCGCATCCTCAACTGCGAGCAGAACACCCCCGAGCACCCGACGGACACCCCGTGCGGTGTGTGCTCGTCGTGCGTCGAGCTCGCCACCGGCGGGCCCGGGTCGCTGGACGTCGTCGAGATCGACGCGGCGAGCCACGGCGGGGTGGACGACGCGCGTGAGCTGCGCGAGCGGGCCACCTTCGCGCCGGCGCGGGACCGCTACAAGGTGTTCATCATCGACGAGGCCCACATGGTCTCCAACCAGGGCTTCAACGCCCTGTTGAAGATCGTCGAGGAGCCGCCGCCGCACGTGCGGTTCGTCTTCGCGACCACCGAGCCGGACAAGGTGCTGCCCACCATCCGCTCGCGCACGCACCACTACCCGTTCCGGCTGGTGGCCCCCGACGTGCTGATCCCCTACCTCCAGCACCTCTGTGACCAGGAGGGTGTCGCGGTCGGCGCCGGCGTGCTGCCGCTCGTCGTGCGGGCCGGGGCCGGGTCGGTCCGCGACTCGCTGTCCGTGCTCGACCAGCTGATCGCCGGGTCGGTCGGCGGCCTGGACTACGAGGACGCGGTCGGCCTGCTCGGGTACACCCCGGCGGCGCTGCTCGACGACCTCGTGGATGCGATCTCGGCGTGTGACGGCGCCACCGCGTTCTCGGTCGTCGAACGGGTGATCGCCACGGGGCACGAGCCGCGGCGGTTCGTCGAGGACCTGCTCGAGCGGCTGCGCGACCTCATCGTCATCGCGGCGTCCGGCCCGGCGGCCGAGGCTGCGCTCGGCGCCCTGCCCGCCGACCAGCTGGCGCGGATGACGGCCCAGGCCACGCACCTCGGGCGCGCGGAGCTGTCGCGCTCGGCCGACCTGGCCAACGCGGCGCTGACGGAGATGGTCGGGGCGACCTCGCCGCGGCTGCACCTGGAGCTGCTCATGGCCCGGCTGCTGCTGCCCGCAGCCGACGGCTCGGCGGGCTACGGAGCGCGACTCGACCGGCTGGAGCGCGGTGCGGTCGTGGCACCGGCGCCGACGCCGGCCGTCGACACCTCGGTGCCCCGGGCGGCGGACGCCGCGGCGCATCCGGTGGCGGACTCCGCGAAGCGCCCGGAGCGCGGCCCGCAGCACAGCGCCCGGTGCGCTGAGCGCCGCACAGCGCCCCGCGGCTGACGGCGCACACCGGCCGGCGGCTGACGGCGCAGCGCGCCAGGCCGCTGACACCGTGGAGCCTCCGGCGGCGCCCGTTCCCTCGGCACCGGTCTCAACAGCGCCGGCTCCCGCTCCTCCGGCCGGGTCGCAGGCGGCGGGGCAGGACGCCGAGATGCTGCGACGGCGCTGGCCCGAGGTGCTCGAGACGGTCAAGGGGCTACGTCGGGCGACCTGGATCCTGGTCGGACAGAACGCCCAGGTGCACGACCTCGACGCGTCGGTGCTGCGGCTGTCGTTCCCCACGCCGGGCCTGGTGGACCGGTTCCGGGACCACGCGGACGTCGTCGCCCGAGCGGTCCGCGAGACGCTCGGGTTCGACGTGCACGTCCAGGCGGTGGCCGCAGCGCCCGAACCGGCGGCAGCCGGCAGCGGGGCGGGCGGCGCGGCGGCGACACCGAACGTCGGCTCGGCCGGCTCGGCCCCGCACAGCATCCCGTCGGCGGCCCAGGCAGCCGCGTCGTGGGACAGCCCGGCGAGCTCGAGCGCCCCGTCGCCCGCGCCGGCACCGGCCCCCCCGGAGATCGACGACGACCCGGGCGACGCTGTCCCGGAGCTCCCCGACGACCTCCCGGACGACCTGCCGCCCGACGAGTCCCTGCCGACCGGGTCGGAGGACGACGACCCGTCGCCGGACGACCCGGTGATCGAGGGGTCGAACCTCGTCGGGCCGCCGCTCGTGGCGCGCCTGCTCGGCGGGACCGTGCTCGAGGAGCAGGTGGACGAGCCGGGTCGGTGAACCGACCTCGGTCCTCCGTCGGGTTGTGACGCCTGTCGGGTGGCGGCCGGGTGGCGACGCCTGTCGGGTGGCGGTCAGGTGGCGGCCGGACGGTTCGGCCGCTTGTCGGACCCCGCGCCGGCCAGCGCGCCGGGAGGGCGGGCGCAGGGCGCCCGTTAGGCTGACCATGTGTATGAGGGCGCCCTGCAGGACCTGGTCGACGAGCTCGGGCGGCTGCCCGGCGTCGGCCCCAAGAGTGCCCAGCGGATCGCCTTCCACATCCTGTCGGCCGATCCCGCCGACGTGCGTCGGCTGGCCGACGCGCTGACCGAGGTCAAGCTGCGGGTGCGGTTCTGCGCGGTCTGCGGCAACGTCGCCGAGCAGGAGCTCTGCATCATCTGCCGCGACCCGCGGCGCTCGCTGGCCGCGATCTGCGTCGTGGAGGAGCCGAAAGACGTCGTGGCGATCGAGCGGACGCGTGAGTTCCGCGGCCGGTACCACGTGCTCGGCGGGGCGATCAACCCGATCGCCGGCGTCGGGCCGGACGACCTGCGGATCGCCTCCCTGCTGCAGCGGCTGGCGGACGGCACCGTGACCGAGGTCATCCTGGCGACCGACCCCAACGTCGAGGGCGAGGCGACCGCAACCTACCTGGCGCGACTGCTGGTGCCGATGGGGCTGACGGTCAGCCGTCTCGCGTCCGGCCTGCCGGTGGGCGGCGACCTGGAGTATGCCGATGAGGTGACCCTCGGCCGCGCCTTCGAGGGCCGGCGCCGGATCAGCGCATGAACGAGGGGGACCAGATGAGCCAGGACTCCGCGGGCACCACCGACCTGGTGTCGCTGGCCCGCACCACCGCCGAGGAGGCGCGCGGCTTCCTGACGACCGTGACCGAGGTGGCCGCCGGGACCGCGCCCGAGGCTTCCCTGCCGCTGCTGCTGCTCGCGCTGTCCGACCTGCTGTCCGCCGGCGCGCGGCTCGGCGCCACCACCGATGTGGTGCCTGACGAGCGGTTCGAGCCCGATGCCGGGCCGGACCCGGACGTCGAGGCGTTGCGCGCCAACCTGGCCAACGTGTTCGAGGGCATCGACGAGTACCACGGCGTCGTCGACCCCGTGCTCGGCCCGGACGTGGAGCAGTTCACCGTGTCCGGTGAGCTGGTCGCGATCGCCGGTGCCCTGGCCCAGGGGCTCCGGCACTACGAGCTGGGTCGCGTGCTCGAGGCCCTGTGGTGGTGGCAGTTCTCGTACCTCAGCGACTGGGGCAGCCGCGCGACGAGCGTGCTCAGCATCGTCCAGTCGATCCTCGCTCACCTGCGCCTGGACGTGGACGACGACGTCGCGGCCGAGGCGGAGTACGACGCGCTGCAGCCCTGACCGGCCGGCCGCCAGCTCGTCCGGGCGGGCATCGTCACGCAGGGCGCGACGTTGCCCCCCTGCGGCAACGGCACGACGACCGGCGGTGGACCGGTGCTCGACATGGGCCAGGCTAAGCCAACTCCCAGGATCGCCGCGTCCGCCCGGGGACTGATCCTCGTCAGGCGCACCGCGCGACGGGCGACGGATCAGCGAGGAGTGCCGGCTCGGGCCGGCGGGAGACCGGGCCTTACGTGCGACCGGCGACGTGCGCGGCGAGCGCGTCGATGAGCGCGGCGACGGTGCGGTCGCGCGCGACGACGGCGACGCGGAGCCCGGCCGCCTCGGCCTCTGCTGCGGTGCGTGGCCCGAGGCAGGCGACCAGGGTGCTCGCCGGGAGAGGGTCGAGCTGGGCGGCGACCTGCCGTGCCACCGAGCCCGAGGTGACCAGGACCGCGTCGAGCCGTCCCTCCCTCGCCGCGTCCCGCACGGCGGGATCGGCGGCCACCGGGACGGTCCGGTAGGCGACAACCGCGCGCACGTCGGCGCCCCGTGCGGCGAGCGCCCGGGCCAGCGCGGGATCGGCGAGATCGGACTGCGGCAGCAGGACCCGGCCGGCCGCGGCGGGCAGGGCGGCCGCGAGCCCGGCCGCCGAGCGGTCGTCCGCCGGGACGAGCCCGACGACGATCCCGGCGCGCTCGCACGCCGCGCGAGTGGCCGCGCCGACCGCCGCGACTGTCGTCTCAGGCGGCACGGAAGCGCCCCGCGTGACGAGGGCGTCGACCGTTGTCGCGCTGGTCAGCACCAGCCAGTCGAACCGGCCGAGCCCGAGGTCGCGGATCGCCGCGTCGAGCGGCGCAGGGTCGTCGGGCGGGGCGAACGCGACCAGTGCCGCGACCACCGGCTCGGCGCCGAGCCGGCGCAGCTGGGCCGCCACGTCCTGGCCCCACGGACCGGCCCGCGGCACGAAGACCCGCAGGCCGCTCAGCCGACCGGGGCCCGGGCCGTCGCCGGGTGCGCCGGACGAGCTCACCGTCCGGCCGGGACCGCGGCCGCGGCCGCCGCTGCCGCCACGGGCAGCGCGTCGAGCACGTGGGCGACCGCCTCGTCGTCGTGCGCCGCGGAGACGAACCACGCCTCGAACACCGACGGTGGCAGCGAGACCCCGGCGTCGAGCATGGCGTGGAAGAACGGGGCATAGCGGAACGACTCCTGGTCGCGCGCCTCGTCGTAGTCGCGCGGTGCGTGCTCCCGGAACGCGATCGAGAACAGGCTGCCTGCCCGGCCGCACGGCATGCGCCACACCGGCACCGGTCAGCGCCGCAGAGACGGCGCCCGCGATCGTCGCGGCCGCGCTGTCGACCCGCACGTACACGTCGGCGTCGGCAGCGCGCAGGGTGGCCAGGCCGGCGGCCACGGCGAGCGGGTTCCCGCTCAGCGTGCCCGCCTGGTAGACCGGTCCGAGCGGGGCGAGCTGGTCCATCAGCGCGGCGGCGCCGCCGAGCCCGGCCAGCGGCAGCCCTCCACCGAGCACCTTGCCGAACGTCACGAGGTCGGGGGTGAACGGGACCGGGTCGATGCCCCACCAGCCGGCCGGCCCCACCCGGAACCCGGTGAGCACCTCGTCCAGGATGAGCAGGGCGCCGTTGCGGTGGGCGAGCGCGGCGAGGGCCGCGGCGAAGCCGGGCTGCGGGGCGACGACCCCCATGTTGGCGGCGGCAGCCTCGACGATGACGGCGGCGATCTGGTCGCCGCGCTCGGCGAAGACCTCTGCCAGCGCGTCCAGGTCGTTGTACGGCACGACGAGCGTCTGGCCCGCGACCTCGACCGGCACACCGGCCGAGTCGGGCAGGGCGAGCGTGGCGACGCCGGAGCCCGCCGCGGCGAGCAGGCCGTCGGAGTGGCCGTGGTAGTGCCCGGCGAACTTGACCAGCAGGTCGCGGCCGGTGACACCGCGGGCCAGCCGGATCGCCGTCATCGTCGCCTCGGTGCCGGTGGACACGAGGCGCAGCCGCTCGACCGGCCCCGAGCCGTCCCGCCGGACCCGGTCGCGGACCAGCTCGGCCAGGTCGGTCTCGCCCGGGTTCGGCGCGCCGAAGCCCAGCCCGCGGGCGGCCGCTCGCTGCACCGCGTCGACGACCGCCGGGTGCGCGTGCCCGAGGATCGCGGGCCCCCACGAGCCGACCAGGTCGACGTACCGCCGGCCCTCGACGTCGCTGACCCAGGGGCCCGCCCCGGAGACGAGGAACCGCGGTGCCCCGCCGACCGAGCCGTACGCCCGCACCGGCGAGCTGACGCCGCCGGGCATCACGGCCCGCGCCCGGGCGAACTCCTGCTCGTTCGTCGTCATCGCAGCCAGCCGGCCAGCTCGACCGCCCAGTAGGTGAGCACGGCTTCGGCGCCGGCCCGGCGGATCGACAGCACCGACTCCTCGACGGCGCGCCGCCGGTCGATCCAGCCGTGCGCCGCCGCAGCCTCGACCATCGCGTACTCGCCGGACACCTGGTACGCCCAGACGGGCACCGTGCTCACGGCGGCCGCGTCGGCCAGGACGTCGAGGTAGCTCATCGCCGGCTTGACCATGACGATGTCGGCGCCCTCGGCGAGGTCGAGCGCGACCTCGCGGGCGCCCTCGCGCCGGTTCGCCGGGTCGAGCTGGTACGTGCGGCGGTCACCGTGCAGCGAGGACTGCACGGCCTCCCGGAACGGTCCGTAGAACGCGGAGGCGTACTTGGCGGCGTAGCCGAGGATCGCGGTGTCGACGAACCCCGCGCCGTCGAGCGCGTCCCGGACCGCGGCGACCTGGCCGTCCATCATCCCGGACAGGCCGAGCAGCTGCGATCCCGCCTCCGCCTGGACCAGGGCCATCTCGCGGTAGCGGAGCAGCGTGGCGGCGTTGTCGACGCGGCCGGCGCGGTCGAGCACACCGCAGTGGCCGTGGTCGGTGAACTCGTCCAGGCACAGGTCGGTCTGCACGACGAGCGCGTCGCCGGCCTCGGCCACGGCGGCGCGGGTGGCCACGTTGAGGATGCCGTCCGGGTCGGTCGCGCCCGAGCCGACCGCGTCCTTGTGCTCGGGCACGCCGAACAGCATGACCCCGCCGATGCCGGCCTCGGCCGCCTCGGCGATCGCCGCACGCATCGAGTCCAGGCTGTGCTGCTTCACGCCCGGCATCGACGTGATCGGCACCGGTTCGGCGAGCCCTTCCCGGACGAACATCGGCAGCACCAGCTGGGCCGGGTGCACGCGGGTCTGGGCGACCAGCCGGCGCATCGCCGGGGTGGCGCGCAGGGTCCGCGGGTGCACGCTCATGCCCCCACCCCCGCCAGGCTCGCGGCGCCCGCGTCGATCAGCTCGCGCGCGATCCGGGTGGCCAGGGCATCGATCGCGCCCGGTCCGTCGGCCGTCGTCGCGACGCCCGCGGCCGAGATCGCGGCCCCACCATCGGGCCGGTAGACCCGGGCGAGGAGGTGCAACCCGTCGTCGGCAGTCGTCGCGTACACGCCGACCGGCGCCGTGCAGCCCGCCTCGAGCAGCGCCAGGACGCGCCGCTCGGCCGTCACCGCAGTGTGCGTCGCCGGGTCGTCGAGATCGGCGACCAGGCCGTGCTCGTCGGTGCGCACCTCGACGGCCAGCGCGCCCTGGCCCGGGGCGGTGGGCCAGTCGTCGAGGTCGAACCTCTCCGTCACCGCATCGGACCGGCCGAGCCGGTCCAGCCCGGCCGCGGCGAGCAGCACGGCGTCGAGCACGCCGTCGGTCACCATGGCCAGCCGGGTGTCCACGTTGCCGCGCACGCCGACCACCTCCAGGTCAGGTCGTCGGGACAGGATCTGGGCCACCCGGCGCGGCGAGCCGGTGCCGACCCGGGCGCCCGGCGGGAGAGTAGCGAGGGTCAGCCCGTCGCGCGCGCACAGGGCGTCCCGCGGATCGGCGCGGGCAGGGGTCGCGCCGACCACGAGCCCCGGGGCCGGGGCGGTGGGCAGGTCCTTGAGCGAGTGCACGACGACGTCGCACCGGCCGGCGAGCAGGGCCTGCCGCAAGGCGGCGGCGAACACGCCGGTCCCGCCGAGCTGCGCCAGCGGGGTCGTCGTGCGGTCACCCTCGCTGCGGATCGTCACCAGGCGGGCCGGGCGCCCGGTGACCCGCTCGAGCGCCTGCGCGACGGTGGTGCTCTGCGCCAGGGCGAGCGCAGAGCCCCGCGTGCCGACCCGCAGCTCGGTCACCGGGCGGGCTCGTGGAAGGCGCCCAGCGGCGGCAGGTCCGGCCACGGGCCGAGGGCCGTGACGTGCGGGCGGTCGGCGTCCGGCACGTCGTCCAGCCGCTCGACGACGAGGTCGACCAGGCCGGCCACGAACGCGGGGTGCACCCCGGGCGTCGGCACCCGGACGGCGAGCATGCCGTGCCCGGCGGCCGTCGCGGCTGCCTCGGTGTCGAGGTCCCAGAGGACCTCCATGTGGTCGCTGACGAACCCCAGCGGCACGACGACGAGGCCCTCGACGCCGTCCATCGCCAGCGCGTCGATCGCGGCGTTGACGTCCGGCTCGAGCCAGGGCACCGACGGCGCCCCGCTCCGGGACTGGTAGACCAAGCTCCACGGCGTGCCTGCCGGCGCCGCCTGGGCGATGACCTCGCGGGCGACGGCCAGGTGCTGGGCGACGTAGGCACCGCCCGGACCGAGCTCCGGCCCGGAGGCGAGCGCGGCGGCGGTCGGGATCGAGTGCGTGCAGAACAGCACGTGCGTGCGGCTCCCCGGCCGCTCGTCGGCGATCCGGGCGAGGGCGGCCTGCACCCCTTCGACGAACGGGGTGACGAAGCCCGGGTGGTCGAAGTACTCGCGGATCTTGGCGATCCGGACCTCGTCGGTCAGCCCCGTCTCGACCAGGGCGCGCTGGAAGTCCTCGAGGTACTGCCCGACGCCCGAGTACGAGGTGTACGCGCTGGTCACCAGGGCGAGCAGGTCGCGGTGGCCGGCGGCATGGGCATCCCGCAGGGCGTCCGGCAGATACGGCTGCCAGTTCCGGTTGCCCCAGTAGACCGGCAGGTCGAGCCCGCGGCGGGCGAGCTCGGCCTCGAGGGCGGCCTTCAGTGCGCGGTTCTGCGCGTTGATCGGGCTGACCCCGCCGTGCGCCCGGTAGTGGTGGGCCACCTCGTCGAGCCGTTCGTCGGGCACGCCACGGCCCCGGGTGACGTTGCGCAGGAACGGGATGACGTCGTCCTGGCCCTCCGGGCCGCCGAAGCCGGCGAGCAGGATCGCGTCGACCTTCACCTGATCACCTCGGCGATCTCGTCGAGCTCGATCCGCCGGCCGACGTAGAACGGGGTCTCGGCGCGCACGTGCAGGCGGGCCTCGGTCTCGCGCAGGTGCCGCATGAGGTCGACCAGGTCGACCAGCTCGGCCGCCTCGAGCGCGAGGATCCACTCGTAGTCCCCCAGGGCGAACCCGGCGACCGTGTTGGTCAGCACCGTGCGGTGCCCGGCGCCCTTGCGGCCGTGGTCCGCGAGCATCGCGCGGCGCTCGTCGGCGGGCAGCAGGTACCACTCGTAGGACCGGACGAAGGGGTACACGGTGATCCACCGCTGCGCCGGCAGCCCGCGCAGGTAGGACGGCCGGTGCTCGGCGTTGAACTCGGCCTCGCGGTGCACGCCCAGCGCGTTCCAGGTGGGCAGGAGGGTGGCCAGCGGCGTGCTGCGGCGCAGCGTGCGCAACCCCGCCTGGAGGGCCTCCGGCGCTGGCCCGTGCAGCCACACCATGAGGTCGCTGTCCGCGCGGATGCCCGACACGTCGTAGAAGCCGCGCACGGTGACGCCGGTCGCCTCCACCTCGGCAACCGCGGAGGCCGGCGAGCCAGCGGCCGCCGGGCGCGCCGGGTCCCGGCGCAGCACGGCCCACAGCGTGTAGCCCAGGTCGTCGGAGGGTGAGACGGTCTCGGTCGAGGAGTCGGTCACGGGACCATGGTCCCCCCTGGTGTGTGCGCCGCGAAATCAGGTGGACAGGGCGTCAGAAACCCCGAGCAGCCGGTCTGCCTCGCGGTTCGCGTGGGCCACGATGCCGGCGAGCCCGGAGCCGGCGGCGCTCTCTCCGACCACCGTGACCGAGGCGGGGCCGATCCCCCGACCCGGCCGGATCCGCTCGACGCGTGCCGTGTCGAGGACGGCCGAGGCCGGCAGCTCGATCCCGAGCAGCACCTCGGCGTCCCGCCGGGCAGCCTCCAGCAGGTCGGCCGGCTCGTCGTCGTAGGACAGGCGCAGCACGTGCCGGCCCCCCGCGATCTCACGCAGCCACGGCCACTTGGCGGTCGCGTGGGTCAGCCCGCGAGCCCGGACGCCGTGGGCGCCCGGTGCGATGAGCAGCCCGCTGCCGCGCGGTGCGGCGTCCAGCCCGGGATGCTCGACGACGAGCGTCGCGAGCACGATCCGAAGGCCGGGCGGTGCCGGCTGGGCGATGCCGGGGGCGGCCACGACCACGGTGCCGGGCAGCACGGACAGGTGCTCGATGCGCTCGCCCAGCCGGACCTCGACACCCAGCCGGTCGAGCTCGTCGGCCAATGCCGGCACCAGGCGGTGCACCCCACCGCGCAGACCGCGCACCGCCGACCCGGGCGGTGCGGCCGCCCGGAGCGCCGCGACCGCTGCCCCGAGCGACCCGCGCCGGGCCAGCTCCGCCCGCAGACCGGGGGCGACCTGGTCGAGCACGAGCTGGTCGGCCGGCCGGGAGTGGATGCCGTGCGCCACGGGCGCGACGAGCGAGACGAGCAGGCCGGACCCCATCCGCGCCCGCACCAGCGCCCCGACCGTCGTCGTGCCAGCCCCGAGCGTGCGCGGCAGGAGCCGGTCCAGCGCCGCCCGGAGCGCCGCCGGCAGGCCGACCGCCGTGATGACGTCCCGCGCGAGCGGGCGCGCCGGGATGCCGAGGATGCTCGTCGCCGGGAGCGGCACCGCCCGCCCGCGGGGGGACAGCAGCCAGCCGCCGATGGGTGCGGGGGAGACGACGTCGGCGCCCAGGCCGAGCTCGCCGGCCAGGGCCTCGACCGCGCCACCGCGGGTGGCGAAGCTCTCCGCGCCCGCGTCGAGCTCCAGGCCGCCGACGACGTGACCGAAGACCGTCCCGCCGAGCCGGTCGGACGCCTCGTACAGCACCACGGAGCGACCGGCGGCCGCTAGCCGGCGGGCGACCACCAGCCCGGCGATCCCGCCACCGACGACC
Source organism: uncultured Actinomycetota bacterium (assembly GCA_963769855.1). Classification (GTDB taxonomy): domain Bacteria; phylum Actinomycetota; class Actinomycetes; order Actinomycetales; family Cellulomonadaceae; genus Cellulomonas. The sequence goes on along the minus strand of CAVYNN010000006.1, from coordinate 134,727 downwards.
GTGAACTCAGCCAACCGTGTGCACCAGCTCGACGATCCTGGTCAGCACCTCGGGATCGGTGTCCGGAGGAACGCCATGACCGAGGTTGACCACGTGCGCGGGGGCGGCCCGGCCGCGACGCAGCACGTCCTGGACGTGGCCGGCGAGCACCGGCCACGGTGCCGCGAGCAGGGCGGGGTCGATGTTGCCCTGGACCGGCACGGTGCCGCCGAGCCGGCGTGCCGCCTCGTCCAGCGGGATGCGCCAGTCGACGCCGACCACGTCGGCGCCGACGCCGTGGATGAGGCTGAGCAGCTCGCCCGTGCCCACGCCGAAGTGGATCACCGGCACGCCCAGGTCGCGCACGGGTGCCAGCGCCCGGGTGGAGTACGGGGCGACGTGCGTGGCGTAGTCATCGGCGGACAGCGACCCTGCCCACGAGTCGAACAGCTGCACCACCGACGCGCCGGCCGTCACCTGGGCGGCGAGGAAGGCACCGGACACGTCGGCGCACCAGGACAGGAGCGCAGCCCAGGTGTCCGGATCGGTGTGCATGAGCGCGCGGGCGCGCAGCTGCTCCCGTGACGGCCCGCCCTCGACGAGGTAGGAGGCGAGCGTGTAGGGCGCACCGGCGAACCCGACGAGCGGGGTGCCGCCCAGCGCTGCGACGGCGCGGGCCACCCCGTCGCGGACCGGTGCGAGCGCCGCAGGGTCCAGCGCCGGCAGCGCGGCGACGTCGGCCGCCGTCCGTACCGGTGCGCCGAGCACCGGGCCACGGCCGGGCACGATCCGCACGTCGACGCCGGCCAGCGCGACCGGCACGACGATGTCGCTGAAGAAGACCGCCGCGTCGACGCCGTGCCGACGCACCGGCTGCAGCGTCAGCTCGCTGGCCAGCGCAGGGTCGAGGCACGCGTCGAGCATCTCGACGCCCTCACGTGCCGCGCGGTACTCGGGCAACGACCGGCCGGCCTGCCGCATGAACCAGACCGGGGGCGACTCCGGACGGTCGCCGCGGCACGCGCGGACCAGCGGCGAGGACGCGGTGCGACCTGTGAGGATCGGGTGATCCGGGGGGAGGGACACACTCCGAACCGTACTGAGCGGACACTGGTGGCGTGCTCCTCTGTCTGTCGGCGAACCACCACAACGCCACCTTCGAGCTCCTGGAACGGCTGTCGGTCGACGTCCCCGTCGCCACGCGCGCCCTGCTCAAGGCCGCGCCCGACAGTGCCGGCGCGGTCGTCCTGGCCACCTGCAACCGCTTCGAGGCGTACCTGGACCTCTCGGGTCCGCCGCAGGACGTCGCCCCGGAGCCCCTCATCGACGCCCTGTCCGACGCGACCGGAGTCGCCGCGGACGAGCTGCGGGCCTCCCTGGCGGTGCACCGGGGTGATGCGGTCGCGGTGCACCTGTTCGCGGTGTCGAGCGGCCTGGAGTCGGTCGTGGTCGGAGACGAGGAGATTGCCGGCCAGGTCGGCCGCGCGCTCGAGGTCGCGCGGGAGGAGGGCACGACGAGCGGGGAGCTGGAGCGCCTGTTCCAGCGCGCCGTGTCCACCAGCCGGGGGGTGAAGAACCGCACGGCGCTCGGCGGCACCGGCCGCTCGCTGGTCCGGCTCGCGCTCGACCTGGCGGCCAGCCGGGTCGAGGACTGGGCCCAGGCCAGCGTCCTCGTCGTCGGCACCGGCCGCTACGCGGGCACAACCGTCGCCGCGCTGCGCGAGCGCGGTGCCCAGGACCTGCGCCTGTTCTCTCCCTCCGGCCGCGGTGCCGCGTTCGCCGACAAGCGCGGGATGAGGCTGGAGACCGACCTGCCGGGCGCGGTGGCCGCCGCAGACGTCGTGGTGACGGCCAGCACCGGGACCGTGCTCGGACCGGACGCGGTCAGCCCCGGGCGACGGCTGCTCGTCGTCGACCTGGGGATGCCCCGCAACGTCGACCCGGCGGTGGGTCGGCTGGAGGGCGTCGACGTGCTCGACCTGGAGACGATCCGGGTGCACGCCCCCCTGGAGCACCTGGCGGCGCAGGACGAGGCGCAGGTGCTCGTCGGCTCCGCAGCGGCCGAGTTCGCCGTCGACGCGGAGGTCACGCCGGTGATCGTCGCGCTGCGCCGACTGGTCTCCGAGACGCTCGACAACGAGATCGCGCGGGCCCGCTCGCGTGGCGCGGGCGACGAGGCGGAGGCGGCGCTGCGGCACTTCGCCGGCGTCCTGCTGCACCGCCCGTCGATGCGCATCCGCGAGCTGGTCGGCACCGGCCGCACGGAGGAGATGCTCGCGGCGCTGGACCTGCTGCACGGCATCCGGCCCTGAGCCCAGACTGCGCCTGACCGGGCACACCTACCCCGCCGCCCCTCCTCCCACCCCCGCCCCCTCCTCCCCTGCGCCCCGCCCACAGGTGCACTTCGACGCGACACATGCACGTGCATGTGCCCACCTCACGTCCATGTGCACGCCTCGCGCCTGGCGGGCGGCGCACGGTTCGGCGGGTACGGGCCCTGGACTCGATGACCGGGCCCGGATCGCGCGTGACACTGGCGCGTGACAAGCGCGCAGGACAGGGCCGTTTGATCGAAGGGTGGAATCGAGTTTCCGCTGGCCCTCGTCGGCCCCTAGCATGCGTCGCGCCAGCACCCATTCCCGGCGGGCCGTTGAGAGAGACGGTGGCCGGCGAGGAGGAAGAGCAGCGCGTGTCTCTCATCGTGCAGAAGTACGGCGGGTCCTCGGTCGCGGACGCGCAGGCGGTCAAGCGGGTGGCCAAGCGGATCGCCGAGGCGAAACGGGCCGGCAACGACCTCGTCGTGGTGGTCTCCGCGATGGGTGACACCACCGACGAGCTCCTCGCCCTGGCCGCCCAGGTCACCCCGCTGCCGCCCCAGCGTGAGCTGGACATCCTGCTCACCGCCGGCGAGCGGATCTCCATGTCGCTGCTCGCGATGGCGATCAACAACCTCGGCGTCAAGGCGAAGTCGTTCACCGGCCAGCAGGCGGGCGTGATCACCGACGCCGTGCACGGCCGTGCGCACATCGTCGACGTCGTGCCGCACCGGATCCGGGAGACGATCGAGCGGGGCCAGGTGGCGATCGTCGCCGGGTTCCAGGGCGTGACGAGCGACACCAACGACGTGACGACCCTCGGTCGCGGCGGCTCGGACACCACCGCCGTCGCGCTCGCCGCCGGCCTGGGCGCGGACGTCTGCGAGATCTACACCGACGTCGACGGCGTCTTCACCGCCGACCCGCGGATCGTGCCGACCGCCCGGAAGATCGAGCGCGTCACGTACGAGGAGATGCTCGAGCTGGCGGCGTCCGGCGCCAAGGTGCTGGCGCTGCGCAGCGTCGAGTACGCCCGCCGCTACAAGGTCCCGGTCCACGTGCGCTCGTCGTTCTCCGCGCACACCGGCACGCTCGTCACCGAGGAGGAAGCCATGGAGCAGCCGATCATCTCCGGCGTCGCGCACGACCGGTCGCAGGCGAAGGTGACGGTCGTCGGCGTGCCGGACGTGCCGGGCAAGGCCGCGCAGATCTTCCAGGTGGTCGCCACGGCCGGCGTCAACATCGACATGATCGTGCAGAACGTCTCGGCCGCGAAGACCGGCCTGACCGACATCTCGTTCACGCTCCCGGCCGCCGAAGGCGCCACGGCGACGGCCGCGCTCGCGGACGCCCGGGACGAGATCGGCTTCGTCTCGCTGCAGTACGACGACTCGATCGGCAAGGTGTCGCTGGTCGGCGCCGGCATGCGGTCGAGCCCGGGGGTGTCGGCCCGGCTGTTCGGGGCACTGTCCTCCGCGGGGATCAACATCGAGATGATCTCGACCTCGGAGATCCGGATCTCCGTGGTCACCCGCGCGGAGTCCCTGGACGACGCGGTGCGGGCCATCCACACCGCCTTCGGGCTGGACGTGGAGTCCGGCGAGGCGGTCGTGTACGGAGGGACGGGACGATGAGCTCACCCCACGAAATCGCTCGCTCCACTCGCGCTTCCGCGGGGGCCCCGAGCAGCGCGTTGTCGGTGGCGGTGGTCGGCGCGACCGGGCAGGTCGGCGGCGTGATGCGCCGCCTGCTCGACGAGCGGGACTTCCCGGTCGGCTCGATCCGGTTCTTCGCCTCGGCCCGGTCCGCCGGTCGCACGCTGCCGTGGCGCGGCACGGACGTGCTGGTCGAGGACGTGGCGACCGCGGACCTGTCCGGGATCGACATCGCGCTGTTCTCCGCCGGTGGCGGCACGTCGAAGGAGTACGCGCCGCGGTTCGCCGCCGCCGGGGCGATCGTCGTGGACAACTCGTCGGCCTGGCGCAAGGACCCTCGGGTGCCGCTGGTGGTCAGCGAGGTCAACCCGGACGCGCTGGACGACATCCCCCTGGGCATCGTCGCCAACCCCAACTGCACGACGATGGCCGCGATGCCCGTGCTCAAGCCGCTGCACGACGAGGCGGGCCTGCGCCGGCTGGTCGTCTCCACCTACCAGGCGGTGTCCGGCGCCGGCCTGGCGGGTGTGCAGGAGCTGGAGAGCCAGGTCCGCGCGGCGGTGACCCAGGACGTCGCCGCGCTGACCCATGACGGCTCGGCCGTGCAGTTCCCGGCGCCGGGCAAGTTCCCGCGCACCATCGCGTTCGACGTGGTGCCGCTGGCCGGCAGCCTGGTCGACGACGGGCTGCGTGAGACGGACGAGGAGCAGAAGCTGCGCCACGAGAGCCGCAAGATCCTGCAGATCCCGGACCTGCTGGTCAGCGGCACGTGCGTGCGCGTGCCGGTGTTCACCGGCCACTCCCTGTCGATCAACGCCGAGTTCGACCGGCCGCTGTCGCCCGAGCGGGCCTACCAGCTGCTGGCCGACGCCCCGGGGGTGCGGCTGGCCGACGGCGACGTGCCGACGCCCCTGGCCGCGGCCGGCATCGACCCGTCGCTGGTCGGCCGGATCCGGGCCGACGAGGGTGCGCCCGAGGGTCGCGGCCTGGCCCTGTTCGTGTCCAACGACAACCTGCGCAAGGGCGCCGCGCTGAACGCGATCCAGATCGCCGAGCTCCTGGTGGCGCGTCGGTTCGCCACCGCCTGATCCGGGGGCCGGCGGCTCAGCCGCGCCCCGCGGCGAGGGCCTCGGCCATCGCGACGGCAGCGGGCTTGGCCGTCGTGTCGTCGGCGAACGGGGTGGCCGCGCCCTCGTTCGAGAACACCGACGGCACCCAGGAGTACGGGTCCGGCGGACCCCAGACGGTGACCGACCGGCACCGGCTCACGGCCAGGCACGCCGCGACCGCCTGCCGGAAGTAGTCGGCCTGCGCGGTCAGCTGGGCCTGGGTCGCGGCCGACCCGTGCAGCGGGATCCGCACGTCCAGCTCGGTGATCGCCACGTCCAGGCCGAGGTTCGCGAACGCCGTCAGCGTGCTGGTGAGGTCGGACGGGAACGGGTAGTCCAGCGACAGGTGTCCCTGGACGCCGAACCCGCCCACCGGCACGCCCTGCGCCTGCAGCTGCCCGACGAGGTCGAGGTAGGCCTGCCGCTTCGGCGCGCTGGACTCCACGTTGTAGTCGTTGAGGTAGAGCACGGCGGCGGGGTCGGCCTCGTGCGCCCAGCGGAACGCGTCGGCGACCGCGGCGATCCCGAACCGGTCGACGAACGGGTTGCCGGACCGCAGAGCGCCGGAGTCGTTGAAGATCTCGTTGGCGACGTCCCAGGCGGTGATCCGGCCCTTGTAGTGGCCGACCACCGTCGTGACGTGGTCGTGCAGGATGGCCCGCAGCTCATCGTCGGTGAAGGTCCCGTTGACCAGCCAGGCCGGGTTGCTCTGGTACCAGAGCAGGTTGTGGCCGCGCACTGCCTGTCCGTGGGCGGCGGCGAAGGCGACCACGGCGTCCGCGGCGGTGAAGTCGTAGCGGTCGCGCTCCGGGTGGACCCCCGCCCACTTCAGGGCGTTCTCCGGGGTCAACGACGAGAACTGGGTGGCCAGCAGGGTCCGGTAGGCCGCGTCGGTGCTGAACGGGTCGGGATGGCCGGTGTCGGCCAGGTGCCCGCCACCGACGACGGACGAGCCGATCAGCACGCCAGCCGGCGCGACGTCGCGCAGGGCACGGGTGGCCGTGGGCGTGGTGCCCGTCGGCCCGGTCGAGGTGGGCCGGCCCGGGCCTGCCGAGCCGGTGCATCCGCCGAGCGCCAGTGCCGCCGCGACGGCCACGACGAGCACGGTGCGCCGCGTACCCGCTCGGACGGTCCCGACGCCCCCGACCATCACGCTCGCCCCTCAGAGGTCTCGGGGAGGTGGACGGCCCTCGGCGTGAGCCGGAAGATCCGCAGCTCTCGGCCGGCGGCGCGCTCATAGCCCCGGTAGCCGGGCCAGTTGCGCTCGAGCAGCACCCAGGTCGCCTCCCGCTCGTCGGGCCCGACGAGGGACGCGGTCACCCCGAACCTGCGCCCTTGCACGTCGACGGCGGCCTCGGGATGGGCCAGGAGGTTCGCCGTCCACGCGGGATGTTGCCCGCGGGCGAAGTTGCTGCCCGTCACCAGCAGGTCGTCGCCGTCGGGGCAGTACATCAGCGGGGTCTGCCGCGGCTCACCGGACCGGGCGCCCGTGCTGTGCAGCACGAGCGAGGGGACGAGCGCACCGGACAGCGGCGTGCGCCCGCCGGTCAGCCGCCGGGTGGCCCGCTCCAGCGGCGGCATGAGGCGCGGGCCGAGGGCACGGAACAGTCGGCTGCGGGATACCCAGGCGACGGGGCGGCGCAGGAACCGGGGGAGCACCGGGCCATTGTGTCCCCCGGGGCAGGCCGACCGGCCGAGGTCGGACCGTACGCTGGGCCCGTGCCGACCCGCAGGATCGAGGCGTTCAGCGACGGCGTGCTGGCCATCATCATCACGATCATGGTGCTCCAGCTGAACGTCCCGGCCGGAGACGACCTGCGGGCGCTGCGCGACAGCGCGGCCGGCGGGATCCTGACCTACCTGCTGAGCTTCATCTACGTCGGCATCTACTGGAACAACCACCACCACATGTTCCAGCTGACCGAGCGGGTCACTGGTGGGGTGCTCTGGGCCAACCTGGACCTGCTGTTCTGGCTCTCGCTGTTCCCGTTCAGCACCGCCTGGATGGACCGGAGCCACTTCTCCCGCGCGCCGGTGATGGTCTTCGGCGTCAACCTGCTCGCCGCGGCGATCGCCTACTTCGTCCTTCAGCGGGCGATCCTGCGCTCGCAGGCCGACGACGCGCCGCTGGCGCGGGCGATCGGCCGCGACCTCAAGGGCAAACTGTCGCCGGTGCTGTACCTCGCCGGGATCGTCGCCGCGTCGTTCAGCCGGGAGAGCCTGGACCTCGCGATCTGGGTCGCGCTGGGGTTCTTCGTGGCGACCGCGGTGGTGTGGCTGGTCCCCGACCGGCGCATCGAGCGGGTGCTCGTCGAGGAGCAGCGCAGCGGTAGCTGACGCCGTCCGTCAGTCGTCGGCGTGGAGCGCCAGTGGTGGGTCGGTCGGTCAGGGCCGGCCGGCGGCCAGCGCGTCGGCGATCGCGGCATACTCCTGAACGTGGGCGAGGTCGAAGCCGATCACAGCGCCGTCGACTGGCGTGAACTGGTCGCCGTGATCCTGCTGTCGGTCACCACCGTCCTTACGGCTTGGTCGGGGTTCCAGGCGACCAAGTGGGCGGGCGTGATGGCGATCTCCTTCAACCAGGCTTCGGCGACAAGGATCGAGGCGACGAGGCAGGAGGGAGCTGCGGACCGGAAGCAGGCGATCCAGGTCAGCCTCTACGCGCAGTGGGTGCAGGCGCGGGCGAGTCGGGACCAGGCCCTCATGGACTACGTGTCCGTCCGCTTCCCCGAACCGCTCAAGACCGCCTTCGACGCCTGGGTCGCCACGAACCCCGACACCAACCCGCAGGCTCCGTCGTCACCGTTCGCCATGCCCGAGTACTCCCTTCCTGAGCTTGCTGCGGCCGACGCCGCCGACCAGCGGGCGGAGGACCTGGTCGCAGCCGCGCTCCAGGCCAACCAGCGCGGCGACAACTACACCCTGCTGACGGTGGCGTTCGCCTCGGTCCTGTTCTTCGCCGCCATGGCGGGGAGGATGAGGTCACGCGGTCGTCAGCTGATCCTGCTCGACAGCGCGCTGGCACTCTTCGCCATGGGTGCGCTGCTCCTGCTCGTCTTTCCGAAGCGCTTCTGACGCCGCACCGGGCCGGTTCACCCTCCGACGGAGCAGCCGGGCCGGGACGAGAGGACAGGGAACTGGCGATGCGGCCTGCGATTCGTGTCCAACGCGGTGATGGTGGGGTTCAGCAACGCCGTCGGGGTGCCTTCAGTGTCGGGGTGCGGGATTCGAACCCACGACCTCTCCGTGCCGAACGTGCCGCGCGAGACGATTTCGATGGTTCTACGGGGCCGCCGAGCGTCTCTGGGACCGTCCCTCTGGGTGATTTCGCGGTGAGCGTCAGGAGGCGGCGATGGCGAGTTCGCCGTGGGCGGCCCGAGCCAGCGCGGCGTCGGGCTCACTCGACGCGTAGGCGCTCCATCGATTGGCCGGTGAGGTCGGCGATCAGGTCGAAGTCCTTGTCGAGATGGAGAACGGTGCGCTGGTTGAGCTCGGCCACGGCGGCGATCAGCAGGTCGGGGATGGAGGGAGCGCGGTGCTGGCCGCGCTCGGCCAGCAGTCGTTGCACCTCCACGGTCCGGTCCTCGGCGGCGGGGGTGAGGTACTCCACCGGCATCGAGGTCAGCGGCGCTGAGCCCAGCGCGCGCCCGAGATCGCCTGCGGACCGAGCGGAGAACCCGGCCTCCAGCAAGGTGACTGTGGTGATGGCGACCAGCCCTCGCTCGATCCGGTTGGCCCAGACCTCGGCATCGACGCTCGAGCCCAGCCGAACGAGCGCGGACTTGTCGATCAGCCAGGACGCGGTCATGACCAGGCGTCGGACGTGACCGTGTCGTCGGCCAGGTCGGCGACGAGGGATCCGAGCGCGCGCAGGTCCGCGGCCGTGACTGGTCCGACGGTCCGGCGGGCTTCGCGGTGCAGGTGCCGGCGCAGGTACTCGCTGCGTGAGATGCCGAGTCGTGCGGCCTGCTCATCGAGCAGGCTCAGGTCCTCGGCGGGGAAGTTCCGGATCAAGATGTCAGGCACGGTCCACCTCCTAGATATCTGATGATATCACCTGGCGGGAGTGGCGGGGCCGTTCAGCGGACGCGCACGGGTCGCGGGCGATCTGGCTCGGCTTGATGCGGAGTACGACAAGGCCCCCGGTCCGCGTCACCGCAGGCCGGGGGCCATGTTCCACCAGTCGGGGTGGCGGGATTCGAACCCACGACCTCTTCGTCCCGAACGAAGCGCGCTACCAAGCTGCGCCACACCCCGCAAAGCCTCCCCAGGGTAACGGATGGGCGGCCGGGGACGAAAACGAGTTCGACCCGAGTGCCCCGGAGCCCGGACGAAGGCCGTGAAGGCCCCTGAGTCGTCAGGAGGAAGCGGCGGTGAGGGTGAGCAGCGTCGCCTCGGGACGGGTCGCGAACCGGACCGGTGCGTACGGGGAGGTGCCGAGACCCGCGGAGACGTGCAGCCACATCGAGTCGGCGCCGCCGGAGCGGTCCGGACGCGACCCCGGCCAGCCGTGCAGGCCTTTGGCCCGGCGGGTGTCGAGGTCGCTGTTCGTCGTGAGCGCGCCCCAGAACGGCACGCCGAGCTGGCCGCCGTGGGTGTGCCCGGCGATCGCCAGGTCGACGCCGTCGGCGTGGAACGCCTCGAGGACGCGTCGGTACGGCGCGTGCGTCACGCCCAGGTGCAGGTCGACCTCGCTGGCCGTGCGGGCGTCGTCCGGCCCTCCTGCGGGCGGCATCCGGTCCTCGTCGAGGTGGGCGTCCGCGGTGCCGACCAGGGAGACCCGCCGGCCGTCCGGCTGGAGCAGGCCGCGGTGGTTGTCCAGGTCGAGCCAGCCGGCGGCGGTGAACCGCGCCACGAGCTCACGCCACGGCAGCATGACCGGCTGCTCGGTCGAGCTGCGCGCGTCCGGCAGGAGGTAGCGGGCGGGGTTCTTCGGCCGCGGCCCGACGACGTCGTTGGAGCCCAGCACGAACGCGCCCGGCACGATGAGCAGCGGCTCGAGCGCCTCGAGCAACGCTGGCATCGCGTCCAGATGCGCCCAGTTGTCGCCGGTGTTGATCACCAGGTGCGGCCGCCACGTCGCCAGGTCGCGCACCCAGTCGACCTTGCGGCGCTGGCCGGGCGTCAGGTGCAGGTCGCTGACGTGCAGCACCCGCAGCGGCGCCTGGCCCGGCGCCAGCACGGGCACGGTGACCTGCCGCAGTGCGTACCAGCGCACTTCGACCAGGGCGCCCCAGGCGAGCGCGCCGACGCCGGCGAGCGCGAGGGCGCCGGCGGCCCGGCCGATGCCGGGGCCGCGGGGGGCGTCAGCCATCAGGGCGTGGGCTGGCCGGCCGGCGGGCCCTGCGGCGGACCCTGCGGATTGGCGGGGCTCGTCGGCAACGGCGGGCAGTTCGGGTCCCACTGACCGCCGACGATGCAGGTCGGTGCCGGTGGGGCGCCCTGGCCGTCGGACAGGGTGAGCGTGATCACCGAGTTCTTCGGCGCGGTGCCGGTCGACGACTGCGAGACGACCGTCCCGGCCGGCCGGTAGTCGCTGGCCGGGGTCGCGGACACCTTCACCTGGAAGCTGGCGGCCTGCAAGGTGCTGGTCGCCTGGGCCTGCGGCATGCCGACGACGTTGGGGACCGGCACCTGCACGCCGTAGATCTCGTTGTTCCCGGCGGCGGCGAAGGCGGGCACGTTCTGCCCGGCCATCGTCTTGTCCATGAACTCGCGCCAGATCGGCGCTGGGATGTCGGCGCCGTACGGGCCGGCGAACCGGTAGGAGTGACCGTTGATCGTCTGTCCGTGCATCGTGGAGAACGAGTCGGGGTGGCCGACCCACACCGCCGTCGCCCGCAGCGGCGTGTAGCCGACGAACCAGATGTCCTCGTTGTAGTCGGTCGTGCCGGTCTTGCCGGCCGCCGGGTAGGGCGGTGTGCCGACCGTCTTGGCGGTGCCGCTCCAGACGTTCTTCAGGGCGTAGGTGGCCGCCGTGGCGATCCGGGGCTCGACCTTCTGCTGGCAGTGCGCCGACGGCACGGCCAGGTCCTTGCCGGTCGAGTCGACCACGCGGGTGATCGCGATCGGCTGGCAGAACGTCCCGTTCGCGGCGAGCGCGGCGAACGCGCCCGCCATGGCCAACGGCGTGACGTTGTCCGACCCGATGACGTTGCCCGGGACGGGCTGGATGTTCTTCCCGGCGTTGGGACCGCTGGGCTGCACGACGCCCAGGTCCGCCGCGTCCTGCATGATGTTGCACAGGTCGAGCTTGGTCGCCATGAGGAGGTAGGCCGAGTTCACCGAGTTCTTCGTCGCGGTGATGGCGTTCATCACGCCGCCCGACCCCTCGGAGTTGCTGAACTTGTAGACGCCCTTGCCGTACGGTGCGCCGCATGCGGTGAAGTCGGCGAAGGGCAGCGGACGCAACGTCGCGTCGAACGTCTCGGACAGGCTGTGCCCTTGCTTGAGCCACTCGATGAGGGTGAACGGCTTGAACGACGACCCGGGCGCGAAGCCCTGCGACCCGCCGTAGTTGTAGGACGTGTTCCAGTTGACCGACGTCTGACCCGGCTGGGCGTTCGGCAGCGCGGAGTAGGTGCGGTTCTGCGCCATCGACGTGATCTTGCCGGTGCCGGGCTCGACGGTGACGATCGCGGCGCCCACCCCGGACGGGTCGGTGGCCGGCACGTGGTCGTCCACCGACTTGACCGCCGTCGCCTCCTCGGACGGCAGGAGCGTCGTGGTGATCGTCAGGCCGCCGCGGTAGAGCAGGTCCTTGCGGTCCTGGGCGGTCGCGCCGAAGGCCGGGTCGTTGAGGATGACCCGCGTGACGTAGTCGCAGAAGAACCCGGAACCGGGCACTGTCGAGTCGGCGACCATGCAGCCCTGCTTGATCGGGCTCGGGTGCAGGGTGCTCGCCAGCGGGGTGGCGATCCCCGCGTGGTACTCCGCGTCGGTGATGTAGCCCTGGTCGTGCATCGTGCCGAGCACCGTGTTGCGGCGCAGCTCCGACTCCGCCGGGTGCAGCACCGGGTCCCACTTGGTGGGGCTCTGCGTGATGCCGGCGATCGTGGCGGCCTCGAGGTAGGTCAGGTCCTTGGCCGGCTTGCTGAAGTAGTACTCGGCCGCCGCCTCGACCCCGTAGATCGAGTTGGCGCCGAACTGCGCGATGTTGAGGTACTTCTCGAGGATCTGGTCCTTGCTCATCCGCTTCTCGAGCGAGATGGCGAGCTTGGCCTCGCGCATCTTGCGCGCGTAGCCCGCGGTGCCGTGGTCGATGGTCACCGCCTCGATCGCGGCCTGCCGGGCCACCGGGTCGGTGATGGTCTGGGCAGCCTGGATCTGGACGTTCTTGACGTACTGCTGTGTCAGCGTCGAGGCGCCCTGCGTCGCGCCGCCGAACACGCCGGTGGCCAGCGCGCGCAGCATGCCCTGAGGGTCGATCCCGGAGTGCTCGTAGAACCGCTTGTCCTCGATCGAGATGACGGCCTTCTGCATGATCGGCGCGATGTCCGCGAGCGAGACGATGACGCGGTTCTCGTCGTAGAAGGTGGCCAGCGGGGTGCCGTCAGCGGCGAGGATGACGGACTTCTGCGGCAGCTGCGTGAGGTTCAGGTCCGTCGGCAGCTCGTTGAACGTCTCGGTGGTGAGGTTTGTCGCGCCGTTGGCCAGCGCTACGGCGGGCAGTGCCAGGCCCGCGGCGAGCACCCCGCCGATCCCGGCCATGAGGACGAACGAGACGAGCAGCGCGATCCCTTGGGCCGCGTGCCCCGTGGCGCGGGCGGCGGGACCGGAGCGGCCACGCGAGCGCGGACGAGACGACATGCTGCGAGGGTAACGGGCGCGAGCCGCAGGCGCCGAGGCCGTCCGGTGGCCCGGGGCCGACCTCCACCGGACCTGCACACGGTGCCCAGGCACGTCATCCGGGTCGGGGTCACCCCGGACCGGGCGTCGGGCCCCAGACGGGGACGTTCGGCCCTGGCCAAGCCTGCCGCGGACCTCCGGCCATCGAATCGGTTGTGAGAACGCTTCCAGGCACCCGGTCGGGGTGATGACACCCGACCCCGCCTGCTGATATGACCCGAATGGCACTCGTCACGAAGCGGCTGAGCCGCTAGCGTCCGGCGAGGGGGACGGGGGTCACCCCGGGGGGACAGGAGGGCGTTCGGTGAGCGTGGGGGCGTTGCGGGACGGTCACTGGACGGCGAGCGCGTCATGCGGGGCAGGCCATGTCGCGCCCGACGCCCTGTTCGCCGAGGGTTCGGCGCAACGTGAGGCGCGGACGGTCTGCTTCGGCTGCCCGGTGCGCCTCCAGTGCCTCGCCGATGCTCTGGACTCCCGCACCGACTTCGGCGTCTGGGGCGGGATGACCGAGCGCGAGCGTCGTGCGCTGCTGCGCCGCCGGCCGGACGTCCGCTCCTGGAGCGACGAGCTCCTCCCCGGCACCGAGGCCTCGCTGGGCGTCTGCTGACCCGTCCACCTAGGGTGTGGCCATGGCCACCCGCTGGGAGTACGCGACCGTCCCGCTCGTCATCCATGCCACCAAGGCGATCCTCGACCAGTGGGGCGCCGACGGCTGGGAGCTGGTGACGGTGATCTCCGGCCCCGACGGCGGGCTGGTGGCCTACCTCAAGCGCGCGAAAGAGGCCTGATGGCGGTCGCGGACCGGCTCGACGAGCTCGGCCTGACGCTCCCGGTCGTCGCGGCACCGGTCGGGGCCTACCTACCGGCGGTCCGCACCGGCGCGCTGGTCTACACCTCCGGCCAGCTGCCCTTCGTCGACGGCGCGCTGCCGGCCACCGGCGTCGTCGGCGGCACCGTGGCGGCCGAGGCGGCCCGGGCCTACGCGGCGACTGCGGCGCTGAACGCGGTCGCCGCCGTCGCGTCCGTGCTCGCCGCCGAGACCGGCGAGGAACCCGCGGCGGCGCTCGACCGCGTGCTGCGCGTCGTCAAGGTGGTCGGGTTCGTCGCGAGTGCCCCGTCGTTCACCGGCCAGGCCGGTGTCGTCAACGGCGCCAGCGAGCTGCTCGGGTCGCTGTTCGGCGAGCCGGGTCGTCATGCCCGCTCCGCGGTCGGCGTCGCGGTGCTGCCGCTCGGTGCGCCGGTCGAGGTGGAGATCGTCGTCGAGACCCGCTGACGACCGGCCGACCCGGCCGGCGTCGACGCCGGTCCGCACGGGTGGCCGGGCCACCGGCTCTCAGTGCGCGCGCCGCTCCAGCCGCGCGCTGTCGAGCAGCACCACCGCCCGTCCCTCGCGGCGGATCCAGCCCCGCGTCGCGAAGTCCGCCAGCGCCTTGTTCACGGTCTCGCGCGACGCGCCGACGAGCTGGGCCAGCTCCTCCTGGGTCAGTCCGTGGGCCACCCGCACGCCGTCCGGCACCGGCTGGCCGAACCGCTGCGACAGGTCGATCAGCGCCTTGGCCACGCGACCCGGGACGTCGGTGAAGACGAGGTCGGCCAGGGCCTCGTTGGTCCGGCGCAGCCGCCGCGCCAAGGTCCGCAGCAGGTGCTCGGCGACCGAGGGTGTGGTCGCCAGCCAGGTGGTCAGCTCGTCGTGCCCCATCTGCAGCACCACGACGTCGGTGAGGGCGGTGGCGCTGGCGGTGCGCAGCCCGGGGTCGAACAGGGACAGCTCGCCGAGGAGCTCGCCGGGACCGAGCACGGCCAGCAGGTTCTCGCGCCCGTCGTTGGAGCGCCGGCCGAGCTTGACCGTGCCGCTGCGGATCACGTAGAGGCTGTCGCCGGGCTCGCCCTCGTGGAAGAGCATGTCTCCGCGCGGCACGTCGATCCGCGTCAGGGAGTCCAGGACGACACGGGCCTGCTCGGGGCCGAGCCCGGAGAACAACGGGGAGTCCACCATCGCCACGTCGCCGGCCATGCGTGCTGTCACCTCACCCTCCCGCCCCTGCGGACGGAACCTGTCTCCAGTCTGCCCCACCGTCGCCGTCCCGGTCACAGGCTCGGGGCGGGATCCGCTCCCGTCTCCGGCACCGTCGCGCCCTCGGCGGCCAACCGGTCGATCAGGGCGTCGGTCGCCCGCACGTAGGCATCCTCGACACCGGCCTGGTACCCGGCCAGCCGCTGGTCCAGCGCCCGCAGCTGCTCCAGGCGCGTCACGTCCGACGGGTCCCGGTCGCCCAGAACGCGGAACAGGTCGTCCGGCCGCGGCACCTGCAGACCGACGTCCAGGGGGAGGGCGAACGCGAGGTCCTCGCCGAGCGCCTGAGGCCGGACGGTCCGGGCGACGAGCAGGTCGAGCCGCGACCGCACCAGGCGACGCCACCAGGCCACCCGGGCTCGCTCGGCACGCAACGCACGATGGTCCAGGCGAAGGCTGTGGATCTCCTGCTCGGTCGCCGCCGCCATCGACCCTCCCGGTCGCGAGCCTCCTCGTGCCGCCGAAGGCGGTCACTGGGCGGGGATCGACCCGCCGGGACGTGACCTTGAGCGACCACGCCGACGTTCACTCGTCGGGACCAGAGGAAGGGGCCCGCCGCGTACGCTGCCCGCGTGCCGGCATCCCCTGCATCCACTGCCGAGAGCCCGCTCGCCCGGACCCGCCGCGCCCGGCGGATCGACCGCGCGCTCGCGGTGCGCTACCCGGACGCGCGCTGCGAGCTGGACTTCCGGTCGCCGTTCGAGCTGCTGGTCGCCACGGTGCTCTCGGCGCAGACGACGGACGTCCGGGTCAACCTGACCACGCCGACGCTGTTCGCGCGGTTCCCGGACGCCGCGGCACTGGCGATCGCCTCGCCCGACGAGCTCGAGGCGATCCTGCAGCCGCTGGGCTTCTTCCGCGCCAAGTCCAGATCGGTGCAGGGGCTGTCCGTCGAGCTCGTCGCGCGCTTCGGCGGCGAGGTGCCACGGCGGATGACGGACCTGGTGACGCTGCCCGGAGTGGGCCGCAAGACGGCCAACGTCGTGCTCGGCAACGCGTTCGGCATCCCCGGTCTGCCGGTGGACACGCACGTGCTGCGGCTCTCCCGGCGCCTGGGCTACACGACGAGCGACGACCCGGTGCAGGTGGAGCGGGACGTCACCGACCTGCTGCCGCGTGAGGACTGGACGATGGCCGCCCATCGGCTGATCTTCCACGGCCGGCGCACGTGCTTCGCCCGCAGGCCGGCGTGCGGAGCGTGCCCGGTGTTCGGGATGTGCCCCTCGGCGGGCATCGGCGAGACCGACCCGGCGAAGGCCGCGGCCCTCGTCAAGCCGTGACGACCTCCGCCAGCCAGTCGGTGAGCAGGCCCGTGACCAGGTCGGGAGCCTCCTCCGCGGGGTAGTGCCCGACCCCGGGCAGCAGCTCCCAGCGGTACGGCTCGGCGAGTCGACAGGTGCGCCCGCTCAGCGCGGCCGCGGTCGGCGACCGGATCCCGTCGCGGTCACCGTGGATCTGCAGGGTCGGCACCGGCCGTGCGTCGTCGAACACGCCGAGGTAGCGCCGGCCGTCCGGCCGCGGCCGGGACCGGACCAGCCAGCGCAGCTGCTCGAGCTGGCTGTGCGCGGCGAACGGGACGCGAAGGGCCCGGGCGTAGCGCTCCGCCGTCTCGCGGTCCGGCCAGCCGCGGGCGCCGGCACCGGTGGTCAGCAGACGGCGGACGTACCGGGCGTCGGTCAGGCGGCGCTCCGGAACCGACGGCACCAGCGCCAGGGCGAGCCGGCGCGCGGCGGTCAGGTGCATCGGGGCCAGCCCGGCGTCCAGCGGGTGCGGCGCGGCCAGTGCACCGACCCCGCGGACGACGTCGTCGTGCATCGCCGCGGTGGCCCACGCGACCTGCGCCCCGGTGCCGGACCCGACGAGCACGCACCGGTCCGCGCCCAGCGACCGGATGACGCGAGCCACGTCGGTCGCCATCGTGGGCGTGTCGTAGCCGTGCGGTGGCTTGTCCGAACCGCCGGTGCCGCGCAGGTCCATCGCCGCCACCCGGTACCCGGCGTCCGCCAGGGCGGTCAGCTGGTGGCGCCACGCCCACCAGTACTGGAGCAGGTCGTGCAGCAGGACGACGAGCGGCGCGTCGCGGTCGTCGGGCCCGGCGACGACGACGTGGAAACGCGCGCCGTTGGCCGCGACGAAGCGGTGCTGCCAGGGGCCCTCGACGGCGAGCTCTGCGGAGTCGACGGCGGTCATCGGTGCCGAACCTACCGCGCACCGGGTACCTCTGCCGCCCCGGACGTGGGCGTGGGCGTCTCCGCGTAGCCTCGAGCCGGACGAGGACGAGGGGGAGTCGTGGGCTGGGTGGAGCACGCAGTGTGGTGGCAGGTGTACCCGCTGGGGTTCACCGGCGCGCCGATCCGCGAACCGGACGCGGACCCGCCGCCCACGCCGCGGCTCGACCGGCTGCTGCCGTGGCTGGACCATGCGGTGGCGCTCGGTGCCAACGGCCTGCTGCTCGGCCCGGTGTTCGCGTCGTCCTCGCACGGCTACGACACCGTCGACCACCGGCGGATCGACCCGCGGCTGGGCGACGACGAGGCGTTCGACCGGTTGGTCGCCGGGTGCCGCGCTCGGGGCCTGCGGCTGGTGCTCGACGGGGTGTTCAACCACGTCGGCGCAGCCAACCCCCTGGTGACGCGGGCCCTCGCGGAGGGGCCGGACGGCGAGCTGGCCGGCTGGTTCCGGGTCGACTGGGACGCACCCGGCGGCCCCCGGCCGGACCTGTTCGAGGGCCACGCAGGGCTGGTCGAGCTGAACCACGACGAGCCCGAGGTCGCCACGTTCGTCGGCGACGTCCTGGCGCACTGGCTGGCACGCGGGGTGGACGGCTGGCGGCTCGACGCGGCCTACCGCGTCCCGCCCGAGTTCTGGGCGCACCTGCTGCCGGCCGTGCGCGCGCGGTTCCCCGACGCCTGGTTCGTCGGCGAGGTGCTGCACGGGGACTACCCCGCGTACGTGCACGCCTCGACGCTCGACTCGGTGACCCAGTACCAGCTGTGGAAGGCCATCTGGTCGTCGCTGGCGGACCGCAACTTCTTCGAGCTCGACTGGGCGCTGCGCCGGCACGGCGACTTCCTGGACACGTTCTGGCCGCAGACGTTCGTCGGGAACCATGACGTGACCCGGATCGCCACGCAGGTGGGCGCGGACGCCGCGGTGCTGGCGCTGGTGGTGCTGATGACCGTCGGTGGTGTGCCGTCGCTCTACTACGGCGACGAGTGGGGCCTGACCGGGGTCAAGGAGGAGCGCGTCGGTGGCGACGACGCGATCCGTCCGGCCTTCCCGGCCACCCCCGCGGACCTACCGGCCGACGGTGCGCGCATCTTCCGGGCGCACCAGGACCTGGTCGGGCTGCGGCGCAGGCACCCCTGGCTGGTCGGCGCGCGGACCACGGCGACGACGGTGACCAACACCCGGTACGCCTACCAGGTCTCGGACGGTGCGTCCCGCCTGACGGTCGAGCTCGACGTGACCGACGCGCCGACCGCGCGCGTGCAGGGTCCCGGCGGCGACGTGCTGTTCGCCTGGGGCTAGCGGTCGACCGTCTCCGGCACAGTGCTGGTGGAGCGCTCGTCGGCCGGCCGACGCTGCTCCTTGGGCGGGTCGAACCGGTAGCCGACGTTGCGCACGGTGCCGATGAGCTGCTCGTGCTCAGGGCCGAGCTTGGCGCGCAGCCGGCGGACGTGGACGTCGACCGTGCGGGTGCCCCCGTAGTAGTCGTAGCCCCAGACCTCCTGGAGCAGCTGGGCGCGGGTGAACACCCGCCCCGGGTGCTGCACCAGGTACTTGAGCAGCTCGAACTCCTTGTAGGTCAGGTCGAGCGGGCGACCCCGCAGCCGGGCGGTGTACCCGCCGGCGTCGATCGTCAGGTCGCCGGACGAGATCTCCTGCGGGGCGTCGTCGTACGCGGCGGCGGCGGCACGCTCCATCACCAGGCGGAACCGCGTCTCGACCTCGGCCGGCGAGGCGTGCTCGAGGACGATGTCGTCGGCACCCCACTCGGCGGTGACCACGGTGAGACCGCCCTCGGTGAGCACGAGGACCAGGGGGACGGCCAGGCCGGTGGCGCGCAGCAGCCGGCACGTGGTCCGGGCGGTGACCAGGTCGCGGCGCGCATCGAGCAGCACGATGTCGGCGTCCGGTGCGTCCACCAGGGCGGACGGCTCGACCGGGAGCACCCGTACCCGGTGCGACAGCAGACCGAGTGCGGGCAGCACCTGTGCCGAGCCACCGGACGCCGGGGTGAGGAGCAGCAGGTCTGCCACCGGGGCCTCCAGGCGTGCGCGAGTGGGGACACGGTACCGCGTGCCGGTTCGCGGTGAGCCGACCGTCCGGCCGCGTGGCCTGCGGCCCGGTCCGGGCGGGTCGGCGATCTGCGACAATCGCCGACGTGACGCTCGCCTCCCGCTCGGTCGTCACGGCCGCGCTCGCCGCAGCCGCGGCACTCGCCGGGTACTTGCACCCCATCGCGCTCCTCGTAGTAGCGGTGGTGCTGGTGCTCGTCGTCGCCGCGGGCTGGCCGGAGCTGGCCGGACTACCGTTCCGGCCGGGCTCGGCCGCAGTCGTCGCCCTGACCGGGATCGGCGCCGTGTTCGCCGTGCGGTTCACCGGCACCGGCCTGTCCGCCCTGGCCGTGGTGCTGGCGTGCGGGCTCATGATCGCCTTCGTCAACGAGCTGTTGCGCCGGGACGGGCGGGTGCGGATGGTCGAGTCGGTCTCCGGCACGGTGGCCGGGGGCGTGCTCGCGCTGTGCACGGCGTGCTGGGTGGCCGCCGAGACGCTGGCCGGCGGCGAGGCGGTCGTGGTCGTCGGGGCGCTGGCGCTCGCGGTCGGCGCGGCCGTGTCGGCGTTCGAGCTGCCACGGTGGATGAGCGCCGTCCTGACCGCCCTCGCGGCGACGGTGGCCGGGGCGGCGGCAGGGTGGGCCCTGCCGGCGATCAGCCTGCAGGTCGGTGCCCTGCTCGGCGTGGCGGTGGGGATGCTCGTCGCGGCGCTCGACGCCCTGTTCGACTCGATCGTCGAGCTCAAGCGCATGCTGCCGTCGCTGTCCGCCGCGGCCCTGCCGGTCGCGGTCAGCGGTGCCGTCGTCTTCATCGTCGGCCGGGTGCTGGTCGGGTGAGCCCCGCCGCACGGGTGGTGCTCGTCGTCCTCGTGCTCGGGCTGGCGGTGGCGCTCGGCTACCTCTGGCGCTCGCGCAACGGCCGGTTCAGCCCCGTCGCCCCGGCGCTCCTCGAGTCGGCCGGCGCGGACCCCGGGCACGACGAGACCGCAGGCGCTCGGCTGACGACCGACGAGATCGGCACGTCGCTCGGCGCCCGGGCCACGTTCGTCCAGCTGTCCAGCGAGGTGTGCACGCCATGCCGGCGCACCCACGGTGTGCTCTCCGCGATCGCGGCAGAACGTCACGATGTCTCGCACGTCGACCTCGATGTCGCCGACCGGTTGGACCTCGTGCGACGGTTCGACGTCATGCGCACCCCGACGGTCCTCCTCCTCGACGGCTCGGGTGCCGTCGTCGGGCGGATGTCGGGTGCGACCGACCGGCGCCAGGCGCTCGCCGCGCTCGACGCCGCCTGTCCGGCCTGACGCACCCGGCGTCGCGGGCCGTCGCCCGCCCGGTCGCCCGTCCTTCCTGTCCGCCCACGTGCGTCGCCCGTCCTTCCTGTCCGCCCACGTGCTGGGAGTGCCCATGTCGTCCTCGTCCTCGTCCCCGTTCCCCGCCGTGGCGGTGACCTCCGCGGTGCCGGTCGTCGCGGCTGCGCCCCGCGGCATCGACCCGCGCGGTCCCCGGGTCGTCGCAGCCCTGGTGTCCGTGCTCGCGATCGTCGGGCTCCTGCTCGGGACCGGGCCCGGCGCGCTCGTCGTGCTCGCCCTGCTCGTGGCCAGCTTCGGGCTGGGCGTCGTGCGGGGCGTGTCCGGCACCTGGCAGAGCTGGGTGTTTCGCCGGTTCGTCCGCCCACGCCTGGCGCCGCCCGACGAGCTCGAGGACCCGCGCCCCCCGCGGTTCGCCCAGCTCGTCGGCCTGGTGATCAGCGGGGTCGGGCTGGTGCTCGGCCTGGCGGGCGTGCCCGCCGGGATCCCCGTCGCGGCTGCGCTGGTGCTCGTCGCGTCGGTGCTCAACGCGGCCTTCGGCCTGTGCCTGGGCTGCGAGCTCTACCTGGTGGGTCTGCGCCTGCGCGCGCACCGCGCCGCCGACCCCGCCTGACCCGAGCAGTGGAACGAACCGTCCGCCCAGTGGAACGAACTGGTCCTCACGCGCGGCGTGTCCGCGCGTGTCTGTTCCACTGCCGGGGGGCAGGTGGGCGGGCGGTTAGTAGACGAGCGCCTGGGCGTTGTCGGCGAGGGCCTCTTCGACGAACGCCGGCGCGCCTGCGATGCGGATGCCGGGCAGCACCTGGTCGGCGGTGATGCCGCGACGAGCGGCGCACTGGGTGCAGACCGTGACCCGCCCGCCGTCCAGCACCGTGTCCAGCAGGACGGTCATGGACGTGGCGTGGTCCAGCACCAGCTTGTCGGCCCGGCCGGGCAGGGCGAACCAGGCCGCCTCCCCGGTGAGCCACAGCGACACGTCGACCCCGGCGGCCACGGCCGCCGCCGCGACGGTGAACGCCTGGTTGGCGGCCTCTGGGCGGTCGGTGCCGGACGTCGTCTTGACGACGAGTGATCGGGACATCGGGCCAGGGTACGCAGCGCCGTTAGCATGGGGACATGTCCGGGCTCGAGGTGTTCTTCATCACCCTGCTCAGCGTCACCACGCTGGCGATCGCCTACGTCGCCGGCCTTGTCGTCTACAGGCTGTTCCAGGGTCAGCGCTAGGACGATGGCTTTCGTCCTGCCTGAGGGGCTCGCGCCCGAGGTCTACCCGCTGGCCTGGCTGGTCGGCACCTGGCGGGGCGAGGGCGTGGTCGCCTACCCGGGCATCGAGGAGGCCGCCTTCACCCAGGAGCTCGTCGTGGCCTCGGACGGCGGGCCGTACCTCGCCTACTCCTCCGCGATCCGCCTGGTCGCCGTGCCCGACGACCCGTCCGCGCTGGAGTCGGACGAGCCCGTCGCGGCGCCGGCCTGGGCCACCGAGACCGGCTACTGGCGGGTCCCGCCGGAGCGGCCCGACGACGTCCCGGAAGGTCACCATCCGGTGGAGCTGCTGGTGGCCGATCCGTCCGGGCACGTCGCGGTCTACGTCGGCACGGTGGGCAACGGACGGATCGACCTGGTCAGCGACCTCGTCGCGCGGACCGCCACCGGCGCGGAGGTCACCGCCGGCCGGCGCCTGTACGGCTTGGTCAACGGCGAGCTGATGTGGGCGAACGACCTGGCGGCGTTCGGTCGGCCGCTGCAGTCGTTCGCGTCGGCCCGGTTGACCCGGGCGGTCGGATGACCCGGGCGGCCCGATGACCCGGGCGGCCCGATGACCCGCCGCCGTACGCCCGCCCCGCGCGCCGCCGCCTATGAGAGGGGCCCGACATGACCAGCCCGTTGCTCGCGGTGCACGGCGCCGTGGCCGGCTCCGGCTTCGATGCCGGCGTCGCCTGGCACTACGGCGACCCGGTCGCCGAGCAGCGTGCCCTTGAGCGCGGCCGCGCCGTGGTCGACCAGTCGCACCTGGGCGTGGTGCGGGTCACCGGGCCGGACCGGCTGACCTGGCTGCACTCGATCACGTCGCAGCGGCTGGACGACCTGGCGCCGGTCACGTCCACCGAGACGCTGGTGCTCTCGCCGCAGGGGCACGTCGAGCACGCGGCGGGCGTCGTCGACGACGGCTCGGCGACCTGGCTGATCAGCGAGACGGCCGTCGCACTGGCTGGCTGGCTCGACTCGATGCGGTTCATGCTGCGCGTCGAGGTGGCGGACGTCACCGGCGAGTGGGCGGCGATCGGCGAACCGGTCGCGGCCGAGGGCGAGCCGGGCGGCCCGGTCGTCTGGCTCGACCCGTGGCCCCGGGTGGCCGCCGGGGGCACCCGTTACGGCCCGCCCGACGACGCGCACCCCGGAACCGATCGCGCGTGGCGCCTCGTCCTCGTCCCACGCAGCGCACTGGCCGACGAGGTCGAGGCGCGCCGCTCGTCGGGCGCGACGTTGGCCGGGACGTGGGCGACCGAGGCGCTCCGCGTCGCCGCGTGGCGTCCCCGGGCCGTCCGCGAGGTGGACCACCGGACCATCCCGCACGAGCTCGACTGGCTGCGCACCGCCGTGCACCTGGACAAGGGCTGCTACCGCGGGCAGGAGACGGTCGCCCGCGTGCACAACCTCGGCCGACCGCCGCGCCGGCTCGTCATGCTGCACCTGGACGGCTCCGGCCACGTGCTGCCGGCCCCGGGCGCGCCCGTGCGGACCGCCGACGGCGCCGAGGTGGGGCACGTGACGAGCCCGGCCCGGCACCACGAGCTCGGACCGGTCGCCCTGGCGGTGGTCCGGCGATCGGTGGCACCGGACGCGGCGCTGGTGGTGGACGACGAGTCGGGCCCGGTCAGTGCCGGCCAGGAGATGATCGTGGCGGCCGAGGGGCAGTCGACGAACCGCCCACCGGCCCGCAGGCCGCTCACCCCGGGGTTGCGGCCGCGGCCCCTGCCGTGACCGGACAGCCCCCGATTGCGGCGGGCGACACCCCGGGCCGGCCGGACGACGACGCGGCCGGCGACCGGGCCGACGACGAGGCGTCGCCGCTGCACCTGGCCGGCGCGAGGATGCGCGGGCTGCTGGTGCGCACCCGGGTCCGGCAGGGTCTGGTCCGCGCCCGGGTCGGCGTCGTGCCGATCGGGCAGGCGGCGCTGGCGGCAGCCGCCGCCTATGCGTTCGCCCTCGTCGTGCTGGGCCACCACCAGCCGTTCTTCGCGCCGATCGCCGCCTGGGCCTGCCTCGGGTTCACTGCCCAGCGCCACGTCCGCCAGGTAGCCGAGCTGGCGGTCGCGGTCGGCCTCGGCGTGGGCGCGGGCGACCTGGTCGTGCACTGGATCGGCACCGGATGGTGGCAGATCGGGCTGGTCCTGCTGGTCGCGGCGATGGTCGGGCGGATCATCGGGCCGGGCGCGATGCTCACCATGCAGGCCGGCACCCAGGCGATCGTCATCGTCGGGCTGCCGGCCGCGTCCGGCGGGCCTCTCGGCCGGTGGACGGATGCCCTGGTGGGTGGCGTGTTCGCGCTGCTGGTCGCGGTGCTCAGCCCGAACGACACACGGCGTCGGCCGCGCGCGCTCGCCGCGCAGGCCACGACCGAGCTGGCCGAGACGCTCGAGCTTGTCGCGCGGGGCATGCGCAGCCACGATGCGCACGCCCTGGCGACCGCGCTGCTGCGGGGCCGGGCCTCCGAGCCCGTGCTGGCCGAGTGGCTCACGTCCGCGCACTCCGCGGCCGAGCTGGCCCGGGTCAGCGTCGGACGGCCGTGGCGTGAGGAGCTGGCGCGGCTGGAGTCGCAGGCCGTGCTCGTCGAACGAGCGATGCGGAGCGTGCGGGTGCTGGCGCGCCGGGCACCGTCGGTCGTCGACCAGGACCTGGCGGCCGTCGCCGACCTCACCGACCGGTTCGCGGCCGGGGTACGCCTGCTGACCGACGCCGTCGGCTCGGGTGCCGATCCGGCCCCGGCGCGGCGGCTGCTGCTGGACGTCGCGGCCGGGACCGACCCACGCACCGTCGCCGACGGGGACTGGCACGTGCAGGCGCTCGTCCTGCTGCTGCGCTCGCCCGTCGTCGACACGCTGGAGGCTGCCGGCGCCGGCGCGGACGACGCGCGGGCCGCCCTGCCCGAGCTCTGAGAGCGGCCCGCGCGGCACGGGCGCCGGTGCGCCGTGCGGTCTGGGTGCACCTTCCCGGAGCAGGTGCACCCTTCGCGATGCTGTGGCTGACCTGGGCGGCCGGTACGGTGGCGCCGTGGAGGTCGCGGTCAGCGCGCTGCGCGCGGAGCTCAAGCAATGGATCGAGACGGCGCGTTCGGGGGCGGACGTCGTCATCACGGAACGAGGCGTGCCCGTGGCACGGCTGACCGCCGTCGAGTCGTCGGGCCTGGTCGCCCGCCTCGAGCGCGACGGCCTGCTCACCGCGCCCGCCGAGGACCGGCCGGCCGCGCGTGTCGAGGAGCCGGCCGGGCGCCCGACGGCTGCCGTCACCGGCCTGATCCGTCGCCTGCGGCACTGATGGCCCTCGTCTACCTGGACACCACGGCGCTGGCCAAGCTGTGCCTTCCCGAGCTCGGCAGCGGCCTGGCCGCCGCGCTGTGGGACGGCGCGGACATCGTTGCGACGTCGCGGTTCGCCGACGCGGAGCTGCGTGCGGCGATCGCCGAGGCGTTCCGTTCCGGGGCGCTGCCGAAGGCCCGCGCCGCCCTCGAGGAGTGGGACCGGCTCTGGTCCGGCCTGTACCTCGTCGAGCCGGTCGCCGCCGTGCTCGACGAGGCCGCGTCGCTCGTCGTGCGGCACGCGCTGGGCGCCACCGCCGCGGTGCACCTGGCGTCGGCCCTGACGCTGCGGGCCGACGACCTGCTGGTCGCCTGCTGGGACGAACCGCTCGCTGCCGCGGCCCGTGCCGAGGGGCTGCGCGTGGTCCCCGAACCGGCTCACGTAGGCTCGACCGCGTGACATCGGCAGTCGGCTTGGCATCGGCACAGGTGGCCTTGTTCTGGATCGTCTACCTGGTCATCTTCGCGCTGTGCGGATGGGCCCTGGTCGACTGCCTGGCCCGCCCGGCGCGGGCCTTCCCGGCGGCGGGCAAGCGGACCAAGAGGTTCTGGCTGGCGATCACGGCCGGCGCCACCGTGGTGGCGTTCCTGTC
This sequence comes from uncultured Actinomycetota bacterium, assembly GCA_963769855.1. Lineage (GTDB taxonomy): Bacteria > Actinomycetota > Actinomycetes > Actinomycetales > Cellulomonadaceae > Cellulomonas. The sequence goes on along the minus strand of CAVYNN010000006.1, from coordinate 108,989 downwards.
ACTGCCGCTGGGCGTGGTCCCGTTCCCCTCGTTCCTCGCCTTCGTGGCTGCGGTGGGCGGCATCGTCTACCTCGTCGACGTGCGGCCGGCGGTGGCCCCCTACTCGCGGCGGCGAGGCGGCGGCCGGGGTGGCCCGGGGTCGTCGCGCGGTGGCTGGTAGTCCGTGCGGGCGGTGGTCCAGCGGGTCACCCGGGCGTCGGTGACGGTCGACGGCGAGGTGGTCGGGTCGATCGGTCGTCCCGGGCTCGTCGTCCTGGTCGGGGTGACCCCGGGGGACGGGCCCGCGCAGGCCGACCTCGTCGCGCGGAAGGTCGCCGAGCTGCGCATCCTGCGTGACGAGCGCTCCGCGGTGGACGTCGGCGCGCCGGTGCTCGTGGTCAGCCAGTTCACGCTCTACGCCGACACGCGCAAGGGCCGTCGGCCGACGTGGAACGCCGCGGCGCCGGGGTCGGTTGCCGAGCCGCTGGTCGGGGCCGTGGTCGCCGCGCTGCGAGCCCGCGGCCTGGAGGTGGCCACCGGCGTGTTCGGCGCGGACATGGCGGTGGAGCTGGTCGCCGACGGGCCGGTGACGATCCTGCTCGAGGCGGCGCCGGGCTGAGGCACGGGGCTGCGGCACCGGGTTGCGGCGCGGGTCGGGGCGCGGGGTTGCAGCGCGGCGCGGGGCCGCAACCCGGTGTGATGTGCCCGGACATGAGGAAAGGCCCCTCGGAGTAAGCGTCCGAGGGGCCTTCCTCTGACCACAGGTCACATGCCACCAAGTGCCGGGGAACTTCCACCCACCCGGTTTGACCCGGGGGGCAAAGCCCCTGCCGCCCAGAGGCGGACACCGCTCCGATGGTGCGGCTGAATCCGTTCCCCCGGAGGAACCACCGGCGAACCGGCAACCCGTCCCGAAGGTCAAGACCACTGCGATCGACCGCCCGGTCGCAGGAGGCCCCCGCGTCATCGTCCGCGGGTCGATGAGTGTTACCCCATCGATCTGGCCGCCCGTTCTCCGGTCGGTCCGTCCCCGACTACCGCACCGCCCGGTTCGAGCCTCCCCGGGGGGAGTCCTGGACCTTCGGGTCTCGGCGTCGAGGCCGATGGCTAAGTTCTAGTCGCGTTCACCGAACCGCCACAAGTGGTTCCGGGAAGAATCTTTATCCACCGTTTACTCCACATGGATGTCCACAGGGTGACCTGCGAGAACGCCGGGCAGACACAGGGGTGTGGACGAAAGTTGTGGATCCCGCCGCGTGTCGTTCACCTGAACGGATGCCGTCGCCGGTTACCGTGTCAGCGGTACTGGCCCCTCGGAGTAAGCGTCCGAGGGGCCGCGCCGTCTCCTGGCGCCCTCCGGCCGGTCGTGCGCGACGATGGGCCGATGCGGATCGAAGCGGTCCTCGGCGACATCACCGCCGAGCACGTCGACGCGATCGTCAACGCGGCCAACTCCTCGCTGCTCGGCGGGGGCGGCGTCGACGGCGCCATCCACGCCGCGGCCGGGCCGCGACTCCTCGAGGCATGCCGGGAACTGCGCCGCACCACGTTGCCGGCCGGCCTGCCGGTGGGCGAGGCGGTGGCCACGCCCGGCTTCGACCTGCCCACCCGCTGGGTCATCCACACGGTGGGACCCGACCGGCACGCCGGCCAGACCGACCCTGCGCAGCTGGCCTCCTGCTTCACGACGAGCCTCGACGCCGCGGCCGCGGTCGGGGCGCACACGGTGGCGTTCCCCGCGGTGAGCGCCGGCGTCTACGGCTGGGACGTGGCGGAGGTGGCGCGGGTCGCCGTCGGCGCGGTCCGTGACTGGGCCGTCGCGCACGACGAGGCCACGGTTTCGGTGGTCCGGTTCGTGCTCTTCTCCAGCGCGGCGCTCGACGTCTTCACCGCCACGCTGTCGGCCTGACCGGCACTCCCACCCCGAACCTCCCCCGACCCACCCCCGAACCTCCCCGAAGTGGAACGGACACGCACCGACACGCCGCGGCACGAGCCGGGTTCGTTCCACTGGGACGGGTGGGGCGGGGGCAGGGGTCGGCACGACGACGTCGTCGGTCGTCAGGGGGTGAGCACGCCGGTCAGGCCGAGGGTCCGCACCACCGTGCGGACCACCCCGTTGTCGTTGTTGCCAGGGGCGACGAACCGCGCCGCGGCCCGAACCGCGGGATGCGCATTGCCCATCGCGAAAGACCAGCCGGCAGCCCCGAGCAGCCCGATGTCGTTGAGGTAGTCCCCGAACGCCATCGTCTGCGACCGGTCGATCCCCAGCGCGCGCTGCACCGCCTCCAGCGCATGGCCCTTGTCGGCGGTCGGGCTCATCACGTCCACCCAGTGCTCCTGCGACACGAGCACCCGTACCGGGCCGCCGAGCGGGGCGAGCGCCGCGCCCGCTCCGCGTTCGGCCGATCCGAAGTCGTAGACGGCGACCTTGAGCACCTCGTCGCGCACCGCGAGCAGGTCGTCGACCTGCGCGAGCTGCGCGTAGTACGGCGCCACCTGGGCGAGGAACCGCGGGTCGGTCCGCTCGACGTAGGCCGAGGCGGTGCCGCACAGCACGGTGCCGGCGTCCGCACCGGCCGCGACGAACCGGCGAGCGGCGGCGACCACCTCCACCGCGCGCTGCCACGGCACGGTGTCCGACGAGATCCGACGCCCGTGGTGCACCACGAACGCCCCGTTCTCGGCGATGTAGACCAGGTCGTCGCGGCCGAAGTCGCGGCGCAGCGTGGCGTACTGCCGGCCCGACGCCGGGCAGAGCAGGATCCCCCGCTCGTCGAGTGCGTCGAGCAGGCGCCAGAACGAGGGGTGGATCTGCTTGGCGTCGTCGAGCAGCGAGCCGTCCAGGTCCACGGCGACCAGACGGACGTCCGGTGCACCGTCCGGGTCGGGCGGAGCGGGCACGCGGGGCACGGCCGCGCGCACTAGCCGATCGGCCCCGTCGTCGGCCCCACCGCCGGCGGGCGGCGTACCGCGGCGTCGAGGAACGCCTTCCACGAGGCGGGCACCTCACGCAGCCGCCAGATGACGGCCTGAGCCGGTGTGACGCTGGCCGCCGAGACCCCGAACCCGACCACGTCGATCCCGGCCTCGTCGCAGGAGAACACCATCCGGCGCACGTGGTAGTCCTGGCTGACGACGAATGCGCGGTCGATGCCGTACACGGTGTGCGCCCGAACGCACGTGTCGTGGGTGTCCAGGCCGCCACCGTCGCGGATCACCGCGCTGGCCGGCACGCCCTGGCCGATCAGCCAGGTGGCCATGGCCCCGGGCTCGTCGTGGTACGGGGTTGACGCGTCGCCGCTGACCAGGATCTGCTGCACGGTACCGGCCCGGTACAGGTCGCGGGCCACGGCGAGCCGTCGTTCGAGGTAGACCGAGGGCCCGCCGTCAGGACGGAGGCCGGCGCCGGGGACGATCACCACCGGCCGGGCGTCCTGGCCTTCGATCGAGCCGCGCACCTTCGTCTGCCCGACGATCTGGACGACCGCCACGGGGATCGCGCCGACCAGGAACACCAGCCCGAGCATGATCCACACAGCGCGGCGGGACAGGCGGCGGCGTGGGGGTCCGGCGGGCACGTCCCTGAGCCTAGAGGCGACCCGCTGTGCGACCGACCGGGCCCGTATGGCGGCCGACCGGGCCCGCGTGCAGGTCCTGGACGTCGGTGGGTCAGCGGCTCAGCGGGCGAGCAGCTCTGCGACGAGCGCCGGGACCGCCGTGTCGATCGGGTCGCGCACGATCCGAGCCGCGATCTCGTCGTACGGGGTCTCCTGGTCGTTGACGAGGATCAGCTCCGCGCCCGAGTCCACCGCGACCGCCGCCAGGGAGGCCACAGGCTGCACCCGCAAGGTGGTGCCGATGGCGATGAACACCTGGGCGTCCTGGGCGGCCGCCACCGCGCGCTCGAGGGCGCTGTCAGGCAGCAGCTCGCCGAAGTAGACGACGTCCGGCTTGAGGATCCCGCCGCAGCCCGCGTGGTGCGGGTCGGGCTCGTCGTCGAGGCGGGCCAGCACGTCGCGGGTGACCCACCGCTCCGCACAGCGCAGGCACGAGGTGGTTCCCAGCGTTCCGTGCAGCTCGACGACCAGGCCCGGCGACTGTCCGGCGGCCTGGTGCAGACCGTCGAAGTTCTGGGTGAGCACCGCGACGAGATCGCCCGCCCGCTCCAGCTCGACGATCGCCCGGTGTGCGGCGGTTGCGTGGGCACTCCACGCCGGATGGTCACGCCACATCTGCCAGCACCGCTCGCGCACGTCCTGGCTGGACATGTACGCGTCGATGTCGAGGAGCTGGGCCTGGGCCGGGTCGCGGGTCCACACGCCGCTGGGCCCCCGGAAGTCGGGGATGCCGCCACCGGTGGAGATACCGGCGCCGGACAGAACGGCGACCCGAGGTACGTGGAGGTCGTGGTGGTGGGGGGTGCGCAACATCAGGCCGACGAGCCTACGCGGACCGACCTGGAGCCGAGGACGCGCTTTTCCCGGGCAGATGCCGTACGGTTGAGCCCGTAGTCGCAGTGCTTCGCTTGTCATGACTGCTGTGGGTCCGCCCCGGCCGTCGCGCCGACGACAGCCGTGAATACCGGTCTCAGAACGGGACCGTCCACCCACAGAGAAGAGACAGACATGGCCACCGGTACCGTGAAGTGGTTCAACGCCGAAAAGGGTTTCGGCTTCATCGCTCCTGACGACGGCGGCCCCGACGTCTTCGCCCACTACTCGGCGATCGCGTCGAGCGGCTACCGCTCGCTCGAGGAGAACCAGAAGGTTCAGTTCGACGTCACGCAGGGCCCGAAGGGCCCGCAGGCTGCGAACATCACGGCGATCTGATCGTCGTCACCCTCAACTCGGGCGCCCCGCACCACTCGGTCGGGGCGCCCGAGTCGTTTTCGGCGTCAGGAGGGTCATGAGCGCGACGACTGCAACGAGCACCTTCACCGAGCTGGCGACGAGCGTCCGGCTCGCCGGCCACCTGCGGCGCAGGTACGGGTTCTACACCGGACGGCTCGCCGGGGCGGCGGTGGCCCTGGCCGCCCTCGTCGTCGGTGTCGTGATGGTCGGCGACTCCTGGTGGCAGCTGGCCATGGCGGTGGCCGCCGGGGTGATCCTCACCCAGTGCGCCTTCCTCGCCCACGACGCGGCGCACCGGCAGATGTTCGTCTCGGGCCGTGGTAACGACGTGGCGAGCCTCGTCCTGGCCGACCTTGTCGTCGGCCTGTCCCACGGCTGGTGGCAGAGCAAGCACACCCGGCACCACGCCAACCCGAACAAGGTGGGCTCGGACCCGGACATCTCCCTGCCGATCCTGGCGTTCACGCCCGACGACGTCGCACGACGGGGCAACCCGCTGACCCTCTGGTTCCTGCACCACCAGGGATGGTTCTTCTTCCCCCTGCTCCTCCTCGAGGGTCTCGACCTGCACGCCGCGAGCGTCAAGCGGCTCGTCGGCCGCGGTCCCGTGCCGCGCCGGTGGACGGAGCTGGGCCTGCTCACCGTCCGGCTGGTCGGTGAGGTGGTGCTGCTGCTCGTCCTGCTGCCGCCGGCGAAGGCGGGCGCGTTCCTCGCCGTCCAGCTCGCCGTGTTCGGGCTGTACATGGGCGCGTCCTTCGCGCCGAACCACAAGGGGATGCCCCTGGTGGCCAAGGACTTCCGGATCGACTTCCTGCGTCGTCAGGTGCTGATGAGCCGGAACATCAGCGGCGGGCGGTGGCTCGACATCGCGATGGGCGGGCTGAACCACCAGGTGGAGCACCACCTGTTCCCGTCGATGCCGTCGATGACCCTGCGCCGGGTCGCGCCGATGGTGCGCGAGTACTGCGCACGGCACGGCGTCCCGTACACCCAGGTGTCGCTCGGGCGGTCGTACGCGATCGTGGTGCGGCACCTCAACACCGTGGGTCTGGCCGACCGCGACCTGTTCGCCTGCCCGCTGGTAGCGGCGTACCGGGCGTAGCCGGCACCACTGTCGGGCCGAGCCGCTCTGCTCACGCCCTGGCTGCTCCCAGCGCCAGCACAGACGGCGTGCCTACCGTCGGTGTTTTGGACGACGTGATCCACCGGGGCCCTGGGCACCGGCACAGTGGGGGAGGCAGCGATGATGCGCTGGTATGGCGGAGGAATGGGCCTGGGCGGGTGGCTGGCCATGGGGTTGCTCTGGCTGCTGCTGCTCGCCGTCATCGTCTGGCTGGTGGTGGCACTCGCCTCGGGTCGTCACGACGGTGCGCGCCGCATGGCCGTGCCGTACGGCCAGCCCTGGCACGGGCCGGTGACGCAGGGGCCGGTCGGTCCGATGGCACCCGGGCCGGTGGGCCCGATGGCGCCCGTGCCGGGCGGGGTCGGCTACGTCGAGTCCCCGTTCGAGATCCTCGACCGACGGCTCGCCGCCGGTGAGATCGACGTCCCGACCTACCAGCAGCTGCGTGCCGCCCTGCTCGAGTCGCGCGGCGGCCGGCAGTGAGCGTCACCCCGCCCCCGGCCGAGCCGACTCCGCCCGACCGGGCGGCGCAGACCGCACCGGTCCCGCAGCCGGCCCAGACCGCACCCGTCCCGCAGGCTGCTCCCGTCCCGCAGGCTGCTCCGGTCCCGCAGGCCGCACCCGTGGCCGTGGCCGGCCCGACGGCCGGTCGGCGGGTACCGCGCCGCGGCGTGCTCGTCGCCGCCCTCGTCGTCGCGATCGCGCTGCTCGTGGGGTCTGTCGGCGTGACGGCTGTCTGGGCGCACGATGCGAGCGGTTCGTTCGCGACCGTGCGACCCGGGGTCGAGAAGGTCTTCGGCCCGAACGGGCGCGTCATGGTGCGGCCGGGGATGCCCGGGAGGACGTTCGGCGGCGTGCCCGGCGAACGTCGCGAGCTGCCCCACCCGGTGCGACCGGGGCAGCAGCCGACACCGAGTCCGTCGCCGACCGCCTGACACGCGACGGGCCGACCGCCTGACTCGGCGGAGGGGCAGCGGGACCGGCTGCTTCGGCCGGACGCTCACACCCGGCGGGGACCCGCTCGCTCAGCGCGCCGGCACGACGTCGTCGGGCCGCCGCGCACCCCGTGCGGCGGGAGGGGACGGTGTACGTTCGCCGGGTGCCCGCGACCGATCCGGCTCCTGCGCGCCTGGTGACGGCCGCGCGGCGGGCCCGGCGCCGGACCGGCGCCCGGGCTGCGCTCGCGCTGACCAGGGCCCGCCTGCGGGTGCTCGAGCGGACCGCCCCCGAGGCGGCCCTGCGCACGGTGGTCGACCTGTGGTGCACCTATCCACCCGGGGCCAGGGCGCGTGACCTGCGGCCCGGGCCGGGCACTGTCACCCGGTTGCCTGCGGTCCGGGCCGGCGACGTCGTCGTCGAGAGCTGGGGCGCGGGGCCGCTGGTCTACCTGGTGCACGGCTGGGGCGGCTGGCGCGGTCAGCTCGGCGCCTTCGTCGGTCCGTTGGTCACCGCCGGCTACCGGGTGGTGGCGTTCGACGCCCCGGGCCACGGCGACGCCGAGCCGGGCTTCCTCGGGCCGGGCCACGGCACGGTGATGGAGCTGATGGAGGCGTTCGAGGTCGTCGGGCAGGAGCACGGTCCCGCGGCCGGCGTGCTGGCCCACTCGCTCGGCTGCACGTCCGCCGCGCACGTGCTGCACGAGGGCCTGGACGCCGACCGGCTGGTGCTCGTCTCGCCGAACGGGGGCTTCGAGGACCTCGTCGGTCAGTTCGCCGAGGCGCTGCGACTCGACCAGCGGCTGACCGGGCACCTGCTGCGCCACCATGGAGGACGCGACCGGCCGGGCGCTCCAGGACTACGACCTCGCTCCGCTCGGCGTCGACGGCCGGATGCCCGACACCCTCGTCCTGCACGACGAGCAGGATCGGGAGGTCCCGCACGCCGAGGGCGCGGCCGTCGCCCTGGCCTGGCCGAACGCCCGGCTGGTGAGCACCACGGGGCTGGGCCACCAGCGGATCCTCGCCGACCCCGGCGTGGTGGCCGCCGCGGTGGCCCACCTGACCAGCGCCGCGCCCCCCGGGTAGCCGACCGCACCACCCGTCACGCCTGCGGCGAACAGAGGACTGTGTGGTCCCAGCCCGCGGTTAGCATCAAACAACGTCGGCCGCACTACGTCGTCGGCAGTTCCGTGCCGATGAGCAAGGCAGGCACGCAGCCCCGTGAGGAGTGCACATGTTCGAGAGATTCACGGACCGGGCCCGCCGGGTGGTCGTCCTCGCCCAAGAAGAGGCGCGGATGCTCAACCACAACTACATCGGCACCGAGCACATCCTCCTCGGCCTCATCCACGAGGGTGAGGGTGTCGCCGCCAAGGCGCTCGAGTCGCTGGGGATCAGCCTGGAGGCGGTCCGCGCCCAGGTGCAGGAGATCATCGGCGAGGGCCAGCAGGCGCCGAGCGGGCACATCCCGTTCACGCCGCGGGCCAAGAAGGTGCTCGAGCTGTCCCTGCGCGAGGCGCTGCAGCTCGGCCACAACTACATCGGCACCGAGCACATCCTGCTCGGCCTCATCCGCGAGGGTGAGGGCGTCGCCGCCCAGGTGCTGGGCAAGCTCGGTGCGGACCTCAACCGCGTCCGCCAGCAGGTGATCCAGCTCGTCTCCGGCTACCAGGGCAAGGAGCCGGTCGCGGCCGGCGGCCCGGCCGAGGGTCAGCCGTCCGGGTCGGCCGTGCTCGACCAGTTCGGGCGCAACCTCACGCAGGCCGCGCGCGACGGCAAGCTCGACCCGGTGATCGGCCGCGAGAAAGAGATCGAGCGGGTCATGCAGGTGCTCTCCCGACGCACCAAGAACAACCCGGTGCTGATCGGGGAGCCAGGCGTCGGCAAGACCGCCGTCGTCGAGGGCCTGGCCCAGGACATCGTCCGCGGCGACGTGCCCGAGACGCTCAAGGACAAGCAGCTGTACACGCTGGACCTGGGTGCCCTGGTCGCCGGGTCGCGGTACCGCGGCGACTTCGAGGAGCGCCTGAAGAAGGTGCTCAAGGAGATCCGCACGCGCGGCGACATCATCCTGTTCATCGACGAGATCCACACCCTGGTCGGTGCCGGTGCCGCCGAGGGCGCGATCGACGCGGCCTCGATCCTCAAGCCGATGCTCGCCCGGGGCGAGCTGCAGACCATCGGCGCCACGACGCTCGACGAGTACCGCAAGTACGTCGAGAAGGACCCGGCGCTGGAGCGCCGGTTCCAGCCGATCCAGGTGGCCGAGCCGACCCTGCAGCACACCATCGAGATCCTCAAGGGCCTGCGCGACCGGTACGAGGCGCACCACCGGGTCACCATCACCGACGCCGCGCTGGTCGCCGCCGCAACGCTGGCGGACCGCTACGTCAACGACCGGTTCCTGCCGGACAAGGCGATCGACCTGGTCGACGAGGCGGGCGCGCGGCTGCGCATCCGCCGGATGACGGCCCCGCCGGAGCTGCGCGAGCTCGACGAGCAGATCGCGGTCACCCGCCGGGACAAGGAGTCGGCGATCGACGAGCAGGACTTCGAGCGGGCGGCCCGGCTGCGCGACACGGAGAAGCAGCTCGGCCTCAAGCGCACCGAGAAGGAGAAGGCCTGGAAGAACGGCGACCTGGACGCGGTCGCCGAGGTCGACGAGGAGCTGATCGCCGAGGTCCTGGCCAACGCGACGGGCATCCCGGTGTTCAAGCTCACCGAGGAGGAGTCCAGCCGGCTGCTGCACATGGAGGAGAACCTGCACAAGCGGGTCGTCGGGCAGGACCAGGCGATCCACGCGCTGTCGCAGGCGATCCGGCGCACCCGGGCCGGCCTGAAGGACCCGAAGCGGCCCGGCGGGTCGTTCATCTTCGCCGGCCCCACCGGCGTCGGGAAGACCGAGCTCGCCAAGGCGCTCGCGGAGTTCCTCTTCGGTGACGAGGACGCGCTGATCCAGCTCGACATGTCCGAGTACTCGGAGAAGCACACCGTCTCGCGGCTGTTCGGCTCCCCGCCCGGATACGTCGGGTACGACGAGGGCGGTCAGCTGACCGAGAAGGTGCGCCGCAAGCCGTTCTCCGTCGTCCTGTTCGACGAGGTGGAGAAGGCCCACGCGGACATCTTCAACTCGCTGCTGCAGATCCTCGAGGACGGCCGCCTGACCGACTCCCAGGGCCGGATGATCGACTTCAAGAACACCGTGATCATCATGACGACGAACCTGGGCACGAGGGACATCGCCAAGGGCCTGCAGACCGGGTTCCAGGCGGGCGGCGACCTGTCGACCTCGTACGAGCGGATGAAGTCGAAGGTCGGCGACGAGCTCAAGCAGCACTTCCGGCCGGAGTTCCTCAACCGGGTCGACGACGTGGTGGTGTTCCCGCAGCTGAGCCAGGACGAGATCGTGCAGATCGTCGACCTGATGGCGGCCAAGCTCAACGCCCGGCTCAAGGACAAGGACATGGCGATCGAGCTCAGCCCGGCGGCCAAGAAGCTGCTCTCCGAGAAGGGCTACGACCCGGTGCTCGGCGCCCGGCCGCTGCGCCGCGCCATCCAGCGCGACATCGAGGACTCGCTGTCCGAGAAGATCCTGTTCGGCGAGCTCAAGGCCGGCCAGCTGGTGCTGGTCGACGCCGAGGGCGAAGGCCTGCTCGGGGAGTTCACCTTCCGGGGTGTGCCGATGAGCGAGCGGGGCAAGACCAGCCCGGAGCCGGTGGGCGCGGGCGTCGGCACGCCGCGCTCGGGCACCGACGTGCCGGCCGCGCCGCGCCACGTGGCCGGTGACAGCGGCACGGGCCTGATGCCCGCGTAGCTGGACGACGACGACCGGAGCCCGGCCCCCCTCGGGGACCGGGCTCCGGTCGCGTCCCGGCCCGGTCGGCCGCGCCCCGCACGCCGACATCCCTGAACCCTGGACCGTGGATCACGGGCCTGAGTTCAGGGGAGTCGGGGGTGGTCCGAAGGGACGGCCAGGCCGTGGCAAGGTGGGGGCGTGAACCCGTCGCTGCCGCGCAGCACACCTGAGGAGCAGGGCGTCGAGTCGCGCGCCGTGCTCGCCCTGCTCGACGCCGTCGTCGCCACCCCCGAGCTGCACTCGGTCATGGTGGTGCGCCACGGGCAGGTCGTCGCCGAGGGCTGGGCCGCACCGTTCGGTCCGGACCGGCCGCACGCCCTGTACTCCCTGACCAAGACCTTCACCGCGACCGCCGTCGGCTTCGCCGTCGCGGAGGGGCTGCTGCGGCTCGACGACAGCGTCGTCGAGCTGCTCCGGGAGCATGCCCCCGCCGCGCCCGACGAGCGGCTGACCCGGATGACCGTGCGCCACCTGCTGACGATGAGCGGCGGGCACGACCCCGAGCCGGCGGTGATCGACACGCCCGGCGACTGGCTCGCGACCTTCCTCGCCACCCCGCTGGCGCACGAGCCGGGCGAGCGGTTCGTCTACAACACCCCCGGCACGTACCTGCTGTCCGCGATCGTGCAGCAGGCCACCGGCCGGCACCTGCTGGACTACCTCACCCCACGACTGCTCGAGCCGCTCGGCATCGTCGGGGCGACCACCGAGGTCAGCCCGCAGGGGATCGACCTGGGCGGGGTCGGGATGTCGGTCCGGACCGAGGACGTCGCCAAGCTCGGCCTGCTCTATCTGCAGGACGGGATCTGGCAGGGCCGGCAGGTGCTCCCCGAGGGCTGGGTGGCCCAGGCCAGTGCCGCCCAGGTGTCGACCGCCCACTGGGGCGGGGTCGACTGGCAGCAGGGCTACGGCTTCCAGATGTGGCGCTCGCAGCACGGCTACCGCGCGGACGGGGCGTTCGGCCAGTTCTCCCTGGTGCTGCCCGACGAGGACACCGTGGTGGCGGTCACCGGCGCGTTCCGGGACACCGGCGCGGTGCTGCAGGCCGTCTGGACCCACTTGCTGCCCGGCCTGCACGACGAGCCGCTGGCGCCGGACGCCGATGCCCGTGCCGCGCTCGAGGAGCGCCTGGCCGGGCTGCGGCTCGACCCGCCGGCGGGTCAGGCGATCACCCCCACCGCGCTGCGGCTGTCCCGGCGCACGATCGTGTTCGACGACAACCCGCTCGGGCTGGTGTCGGCCTCGTTCGCCGCGGGTGGCGTGGCCGACGAGCTCGTCGTGCGCTGGACCGACGGCGCGGTCACGCTGCACCCGGGCCACGCCGATCCGGTGCCGCAGGCGCTGACCAACCCGCTGCAGCGGCGGCAGTCGCCTGCCTCGCTGGTCAGCGGCACATGGACCGGCCCGGACACCTACCTGCTGACCGTGCGCCACGTCGAGACGCCGCACGCGTGGACCGTCACGGTGGACGTCGACGGGGACGACCTCGTGGTGACGCCGCGGATCAACGTGGCGTTCGCGGCGACCGAGTTCGGCCCGGTGACCGGGCATGTGCAGGTCGCGGCAGGCACGCCGTCGGCATGACGCTCCACCCCGACCGCTGACCCGACGGTCTAGCCCGGCCCGGGGGCCCGACGGTCTAGCCCGGCCCGGGGGCCCGGCGCGTCAGCGTGCCTCGCGCACGACGACGACGTCGCCGGCCGGCAGCGTGACCGTGCCGGTCGCCGGGTCCGCCACGCCGTTGCCGGCCAGCACGGCACCCCGCGCGGTGACCGTGGCCGGTGCCCCGGTGTGGTTGAGGACGAACAGCCACGACCGCCCGTCGTCGGCGACCCGGCGGGTCACCTCGACGCCGGCCGGCAGCCCGGGCAGCACAGGGGTGACCCCCGACTCCTCGACCAGCGCGTCGACGACACGCTGGATCCCGTCCTCGTCGGCCGGCCAGGTGGCCAGGTACCAGGCGGCACCCGTGCCGACCGGGCGCCGGGTCAACGCGGGCACGCCGTCGAGCGGGCCGCCGGCGAACCGGCGCACCACCTCCGTGCCGGGCAGCGCGTGGACGTGCTCGGACCACAGGCTGCCGGCCGTGCCGTCGTCCAGCGCCACCTGTTCGCCCGCCTGGAGCGCCCAGAGCTCCTCGGAGCGCACCCCCAGCAGGTCGCGGAACGCACCGGGGTAGCCGCCCAGCAGCACATGGTCGTCCTGGTCGGCGATCCCGGAGAAGAACGTGACCAGCACCGATGCGCCCCGCTCGGCGGCGGCAGCCACGTTGGCCGCGCCCTCGGGCGTGACCAGGTACAGCGCGGGGACGACGACCACGTGGTAGCCGGACAGGTCGTCGGTGGCCCGCAGGACGTCGGCCGTCACCCCCCGCCGGGCCAGGGCGCGGTGCAGCGCGACGGCGAGCCGGCGCGGCTCGAGGAGGTTGGTCGGGTGCGAGTCGAGCTGCGCGGCCCAGGTCGAGGGCCAGTCGTACAGCACGGCGGCCTGCGTCTGTACATGGGAGCCGCGGACCTCCGCGAGGTCACGCAGCAGGCCACCCAGCCGGACCGTGCCGCGCCACACGTCGCTGTCGGTGCCGGCGTGCGGCAGCATCGCCGAGTGGTACTTCTCCGCCCCCGCGGCAGACTGCCGCCACTGGAAGAACATCAGCGCGTCGGCGCCGTGCGCCAGGTGGCCCACCGAGTGCCGGAGCGACTCGGCCGGCGGGCGCGACCTGTTCTGCGGCTGCCAGTTGACCGCCGACGTCGAGTGCTCCATGAGCAGCCACGGCGAGCCACCGGCGATCGAGCGGACCAGCGACGCGCTGAACGCGATGTCCACCTGGGGCTCCGGGTCGGCAGCCTGGATGTAGTGGTCGTTGGCGACCAGGTCCACCTGCGGCGCCCACGCGGCGTAGTCCATCGCCCCGGTGGCCGGGCCCATCACCATGAAGTTCGTCGTGCACGGGACGTCCGGCGTCGCCTCGTGCAGCGCGTCGCGCAGGTCGCGGTAGTACGAGAGCAGCTCGTCCGAGGAGTACCGCGCGAAGTCCAGCTGCTGCGTCGGGTTCGGGTAGGTGGGCGCTGCCCGGGGCGGCAGCACCTGGGCGAAGTCCCCGTAGCGCTGCGACCAGAACGCCGTCCCCCACGCGGTGTTGAGCGCCTCGATGTCGCCGTAGCGCGCCCGCAGCCAGGCCCGGAAACCGGCCGCCGCATCGTCGGAGTAGTCGTGCGGGACGTGGCAGCCGATCTCGTTGTCGACGTGCCACAGTGCGAGGGCCGGGTGGCTCGCGTACCGCTGGGCGACCGTCCGCGCCATCGCCACCGCGTACCGCCGCCACACCGGCGAGGCGATCCGGTAGTGCTGGCGCCCGCCGGGCCAGAGCACGGTGCCGTCGGCCCGCACCGGGAGGATCTCCGGGTGCTGGGTCGCCAGCCAGGGCGGCGGGCTGGCCGTCATGGTCGCCAGGGCGACGCGGACCCCGCCGGCGTGCAGCCGGTCCATCGTCGTGTCGAGCCAGGTCCAGTCGTACTGCCCCTCGGCCGGCTCGATCGTCGCCCAGGAGAAGATCGCCAGGCTGACCAGGTTCACCCCCGCCTCGCGCATCAGCGCGACGTCCTCCACGCGGACCTCGTCGGGCCACTGCTCGGGGTTGTAGTCGCCGCCGAAGCCGAGTGCGTCCAGGCCCAGGGGCCACCGTGCGGGGGTCATCCGTGTCCTCGTGTCGTCGTGTGCTGCGCTGCCGTGGGGTGGCTCTGGGTCAGGTGGTGGGGTCCGACGAACGCCGGACGACGAGCTGGGGCCGGAACTGCACCTGCTCGATGAGGGCGGCCGGGTCGGCGTGCCGGCGCAGCAGCATGTCGGCGGCCTGGCGGCCCAGCTCGTGCGTCGGCTGCCGGACGGACGTCAGGGGCACCATGAGCTCGGCGGCGACCGGGATGTCGTCGTAGCCGACCACCGCCATCCGGTCCGGCACGGCCACGTCGTGCCGGCGCAGCGCGCGCAGGACGCCGATCGCGGCGAGGTCGTTGGCGCACAGGACGGCGGTCGGCATCGGCCCGGGCGCGGCGAGCAGCGTCTCCACCGCCGTGTCGCCGCCGGCGGCGTCGAGCACCGGGACGGTCACCTCGACCAGGGCTTCGGCCGCGGGCAGGCCCGCCGCGGCGAGGGCGGCCAGCACGCCGGTGCGGCGGTCGACGTACTGCCGGATCGAGCCGGGGCCGGCGACGAAGGCGATCCGCCGGTGGCCGAGCGCCAGCAGGTGCTCGACGGCGAGCCGCGCACCCTGCACGTCGTCGACCGAGACCGAAGGCAGCCCAGGCGCCGTCGCGTCCAGCAGGACGACGTCCAGGCCGCGCGTGCGGGCCTCGAGCACCGCCGACAGGTCGCCGCCGGCTGGCGTGATCAGCACGCCCTGCACCCCGTGGGACTCGAACAGCCGCAGGTAGCGGGCCTCGCGCTCGGGGTCGCCGTCCGACGAGGCGAGCATCAGGGTGTAGTCGTCGTCGGACAGCCGGTCCTCGACGCCCCGGGCCACCTCGGTGAAGAACGGGTTGGCGATGTCGAGCACCACCGCGCCGATCGTCGGGATGCTGCCGGCGCGCAGCCGCCGCGCGGAGGCGTTGCGGACGAACCCGAGGGCGTCGATGGCCGCCTGGACACGGTCGCGCGTGTCGGGAGAGACCCGGCCCGGCCGGTTCAGCACGTTGGACACGGTGCCGACGGCGACCCCGGCCTCCCGGGCGACGTCGACGATCGAGGCCCGCCGCACCCGCTGCCCCACGTCCGACACCCTGCGCCACCCGCCTCGTCGCTGCGCACCGACGCCGCATCGTAGCCCGGCCTTGACAGCCCGGCAGGGACCACCCTAGCGTGGCGTGAAACGTTTCACCCCCGAGGGCGGGAAGGTCGACGATGACCCGGTTCTGCTTCGTCTCACGGGTGCGTCCCGACCGCCTCGACGAGTACCGCGCGCGGCACCGGGAGGTCTGGCCCGAGATGCTCGAGGCCCTGCGGGACACCGGCTGGCGCGACTACCACCTCTTCCTGTCGCCCGACGGCCTGCTCGTCGGGCAGCTGGAGACCGACGACTACGCCGCCGCCCAGGCCGCGATGGCGGCCACCGAGGTAAACGCCCGGTGGCAGGCGCAGATGGCCGAGCTGTTCGCCGGCGACGGGAGCCCCAACGAGGGGTTCGTCCTGCTCGACGAGATCTTCTCCCTCGAAGGCCAGCTGGCCGCCCGCGGCCTGCCGACCACCGCCACCTCCGCGCGGACCACCGACCCGGCACCGCACCGGACAGTTCTCACCGAGGAGCACCACGGATGACCCCCGACGCCGCCCTGATCGCGCTCGCCGAGCAGACCATCGAGCTGCCCTCCTGGGCGTTCGCCAACTCCGGCACACGGTTCAAGGTGTTCGCGCAGGCCGGCGTGCCGCGCGACCCGTACGAGAAGATCGCCGACGCCGCCGCGGTGCACCGGTACACGGGCGTCGCGCCGCGGGTGTCGCTGCACATCCCGTGGGACCTGGTCGACGACTTCGAGGCCCTGGCCCGGCATGCCGCAGCGCTCGGGGTGCAGATCGGCGGGATCAACTCCAACGTCTTCCAGGACGACGACTACATGCTGGGGTCGCTGACGAACCCCGACCCGAAGATCCGGGCCAAGGCGGTGCAGCACCACCTGGACTGCATCGACGTCATGCGGGCCACGGGCAGCCGCGACCTGAAGATCTGGCTGCCCGACGGCACCAACTATCCCGGCCAGGACTCGATCCGCGGCCGCCAGGACCGTCTCGCGGAGTCGCTCGGCCAGATCTACGCCGGGCTCGACGAGGGCCAGCGGCTGACCCTGGAGTACAAGTTCTTCGAGCCGTACTTCTACACGATGGACATCCCCGACTGGGGCACGTCGCTGCTGCACTGCCTGGCGCTGGGGCCGCAGGCGTTCGTCGTGCTGGACACCGGGCACCACGCGCCGGGCACGAACATCGAGTTCATCGTCGCCCAGCTGCTCCGGGTGGGCCGCCTGGGCGCCTTCGACTTCAACAGCCGCTTCTACGCCGACGACGACCTCATGGTCGGTGCCGCCGACCCCTTCCAGCTCTTCCGGATCATGCACGAGATCGTCTCGGCCGACGCGCTTCGGCCGGACTCCGGGGTCACCTTCATGCTCGACCAGTGCCACAACATCGAGCCGAAGATCCCGGGCCAGATCCGCTCGGTGATGAACGTGCAGGAGGCGACCGCCAAGGCGCTGCTGGTCGACCACGACGCCCTCGCGGCCGCGCAGCGCAGCGGTGACGTGCTGGGCGCGAACGCCGTCCTGATGGACGCCTACAACACCGACGTGCGCCCGCTGCTGGGGCGGCTGCGTGAGTCCCAGGGGCTGGACCCGGACCCGGTCGCGGCGTACCGGCGCTCGGGCTACGCCGAGGCGATCGTCGCCGAGCGCGTCGGCGGCACCCAGGCCGGATGGGGGGCCTGACCGTGACCCACCCGACCGTCGCGGCGCTCGTCGCTCGCTCCCACCGCCTGGGCTCCGACCCGCGGGTCACCAACTACGCGGGCGGCAACACGTCCGCCAAGGGCTCGGACGTAGACCCCGTCACCGGCGAGGCCGTCGAGCTGCTCTGGGTGAAGGGCTCCGGGGGCGACCTGGGCACGCTCACCGAGCAGGGCCTGTCCGTGCTCCGGCTCGACCGGACTGCGCGCACTGGTCGACGTGTACCAGGGGGTGGACCACGAGGACGAGATGGTCGCCGCCCTCGACTACTGCCGGCACGGCACGGGCGGCGCGGCGCCGTCGATCGACACCGCGATGCACGCTCTGGTGGACGCGGCGCACGTCGACCACCTCCACCCGGACGCGGGCATCGCGTTCGCCACGGCCACGGACGGCGAGGCGCTGACGCGTGAGGTGTTCGGGGACGCCGTGGTGTGGGTGCCGTGGCGGCGACCCGGGTTCCAGCTCGGCCTGGACATCGCGGCTGTCCGGCGGGACAACCCGCAGGCGGTGGGCTGCATCCTCGGCGGGCACGGCATCACGGCCTGGGGCGACACCTCGGACGAGGCCGAGCAGCGTTCGCTGTGGATCATCCACGAGGCCGAGCGGTTCATCGCCGAGCGGACGGCCGCGCTCGGTCGGCATCCGTTCGGCGAGCTGCGGCCGGGGTTCGAGGCGCTGCCGGACGACGAACGGCGAGGCCGTGCCGCCGCGCTCGCGCCCGCGGTCCGCAGGGTCGCCTCCGCGGACAAGCCGCAGGTGGGCCACTTCACGGACTCCGCGGTGGTGCTCGACTTCCTGGCCCGCGAGGGGCTGGACCGGCTCGCCGCGCTGGGCACGTCGTGCCCCGACCACTTCCTGCGGACCAAGGTGCGCCCGCTCGTTCTCGACCTGCCGGGGGGCGCTCCGCTCGACGAGGTCGTCGCCCGGCTGACCGAGCTGCACGCCGACTACCGCAGGGAGTACGCCGCCTACTACCGGCGCTACGCGACCGCCGACTCCCCGGCGATGCGCGGCGCCGACCCGGCGATCGTGCTCGTGCCGGGCGTGGGCATGTTCTCGTTCGGCGCTGACAAGCAGACCGCGCGGGTGGCCGGCGAGTTCTACGTCAACGCGATCAACGTCATGCGCGGGCGCCGAGGCGATCTCGTCGTACGCGCCGATCGACGAGGCCGAGAAGTTCCGCATCGAGTACTGGGCGCTCGAGGAGGCGAAGCTCGCCCGCCGGCCGAAGCCCAAGCCGCTGGCCACCCGCGTGGCGCTGGTGACCGGTGCGGGGTCCGGCATCGGCAAGGCGATCGCGCAGCGGCTCGCGGCAGAGGGAGCGTGCGTCGTCGTCGCGGACCTCAACGAGCCGTCCGCCGACGAGGTCGCGGCGGGGCTCGGCGGCCCGGATGTGGCGGTCGCGGTCCGGGCGGACGTGACCAGCGAGGACGACGTCGCCGCGATGGTGCGCGCCGCCTGCCTGGCGTTCGGCGGGGTCGACCTCGTCGTCAACAACGCCGGGCTGTCGGTGAGCAAGCCGCTCCTGGACACGACGGTCGCGGACTGGGACCTGCAGCACGACGTCATGGCGCGCGGCTCGTTCCTCGTCTCGCGCGAGGCGGCCCGGGCGATGATCGCGCAGGGTCTGGGCGGCGACATCGTCTACATCGCGTCGAAGAACGCCGTGTTCGCCGGGCCGAACAACGTCGCGTACTCGGCGACCAAGGCGGACCAGGCGCACCAGGTGCGGCTGCTCGCCGCCGAGCTGGGTGAGCACGGGATCCGGGTCAACGGCGTCAACCCGGACGGCGTGGTGCGCGGATCGGGGATCTTCGCGGGCGGCTGGGGCGCGCAGCGCGCTGCGGTCTACGGCGTGCCGGAGTCCGAGCTGGGCAGGTACTACGCCGGGCGGACCATCCTCAAGCGCGAGGTGCTGCCCGAGCACGTCGCGGCGGCGGTCTTCGCTCTGGTCGGCCCCGACCTCACCCTGACCACGGGCCTGCACATCCCGGTCGACGGCGGCGTCGCGGCCGCATTCCTCCGCTGATGCCCACCGAACGCGGCAGTTCCACGCGAACGCGGCAGTCCTGCCTGCCGCGTTCGCGTGGAACTGCCGCGTTCGCGGGGTGGGTGGGGTGGGGGTGGTGAGCGGGGGGTTTGCTGCGGTCGACCTGGGGGCTTCTTCTGGGCGGGTGATCGTGGGGCGGCTGGAACGCGGGCGGGTGCGGACGGTGGAGACCGCGCGGTTCGGCAACACCCCGGTGGTGGTGCCGGCCGGCGGGCGCGACACGCTGCACTGGGACGTGCTGGCGCTGTGGTCCGGGATCGTGAAGGGGCTGCGCGCGGCCGGGCGCTCCGGGCCGGTGGAGTCCGTCGGCGTGGACGCGTGGGCGGTCGACTACGGGCTTCTCGACGCGGACGGCGCGCTGCTCGGCAACCCTGTGCACTACCGCGACAGCCGGACCGACGGAGTGCCGGAGCGATTCTTCGCCGCCCTCCCGGCGGCGGCCCACTACGCGGCGACGGGCGTGCAGGTGCAGCCGTTCAACACGGTGTTCCAGCTGGTCGCCGCGCGCGGCACGGCCCAGCTGGCGGCGGCGCGTCGGCTGCTCCTCGTCCCGGACCTGCTGACCCGCTGGCTGGGCGGGCCCGACGGGGTCGAGGTGACCAACGCCTCCACCACCGGGCTGCTCGACCCCGCGACCCGCCGGTGGAGCGAGCCGGTGCTCACCGCCACCTCGGCGCTGGCCGGCACGGATCTCGACCGACTGCTCCCGCCACTGGTCGAGGCGGGCACCGTGGTCGGGCCGGTGCGGGACGGGCTCGGCCTTCCCGGCGCCCGGCTGGTCGCCGTCGGGTCGCACGACACGGCCTCCGCGGTGGCGGCCGTGCCGATGGTCGACCCGGTCACCAGCGCGTACATCTCGTCCGGCACGTGGTCGCTGGTCGGCGTCGAGCTGGACGCACCGATACGCACCCAGGCGAGCCGGCTCGCCAACGTCAGCAACGAGCTCGGCGTGGCCGGCACCGTGCGCTACCTGCGCAACGTTGCCGGGCTGTGGTTGTTGCAGGAGTCGGAGCGCACCTGGCAGGACCAGGGCCGGGAGGTCGACCTGCCAGGCCTGCTCGCCGCGGCCGCCGCGGCCCCGGGCCTGCGCACCCTCATCGACGTGGACGACCCGTCGCTCGTCGCCCCCGGCGACCTGCCGGCCCGGATCGCCGCGCTCGCCGCCCGCACCGGTCAGCCGGTCCCCGACGAGCCCGTGCTCGTCGTGCGATGCATCCTGGACTCGCTGGCCCTGGCCTACCGGCGCGCGGTCCGTACCGTGGCGGCGCTGGCCGGCCGGGACGTTCGGACGATCCACGTCGTCGGTGGCGGCTCGCAGAACACGCTGCTCTGCGCTCTGACCGCCGACGCGACCGGACTTCCGGTGGTCGCCGGGCCGGCAGAAGGGACGGCGATCGGGAACGTGCTGGTCCAGGCGTCGGCGACCGGGGCGCTGTCCGGCGGCCTGCCGGCGATCCGCGAGGTCGTCGCGGCGTCGACCCGGCTGGTCCGCTACCAGCCCGGGGGTGGCGACGCGGTGTGGGACCGGGCCGAGTCCCGGCTGCACGACCTGTTCGCGGCCCGGGCCTAGGGGAGGCGACGTGCGGTTCGCGCTGTTCACCACGTGCCTGGTCGACGCGTTGTTCCCGGACGCCGGGCTGGCCACGGTGCGCCTCCTGGAACGGCTGGGCCACGAGGTCGTGGTGCCCTCCGGCCAGGCCTGCTGCGGGCAGATGCACGTCAACACCGGCTACGGACCGGAAGCCGTCGGCATCGTCCGCAACCACGTGCGCGCCTTCGCGCCGGTGCTCGACGGCGCGTGGGACGCGGTCGTCGCGCCGTCCGGCTCGTGCGTCGCGTCGACGCGGCACCAGCAGGGGCTCGTCGCCCGCCGGGCCGGCGACGAGCAGCTCGCGGGTGCGGCAGAGGCGGTTGCGGCGCACACGTACGAGCTGTCCGAGCTGCTCGTCGACGTCCTCGGGCTGACCGACGTCGGCGCCTGGTTCCCGCACCCGGTGACCTACCACCCGACCTGCCACTCCCGGCGGTTGCTGCACGTCGGCGAGCGACCGACCCGCCTGCTCGGCTCGGTCGAGGGGCTGACTCTGCTCGACCTGCCCGACGAGGACCAGTGCTGCGGGTTCGGCGGCACGTTCGCGCTGAAGAACGCGGAGACCTCCGTCGCGATGGCGACGGACAAGGCGGCGGCCGTCGCGTCGACCGGTGCGACGGTGCTCACCGCGGGGGACTGGTCGTGCCTGATGAACATCGACGGCGCCCTGCGCCGGTCCGGGTCGGGCGTGCGCAGCGTGCACCTCGCCGAGATCCTCGCGAGCACCCACGACGAGCCGTGGCGGCCGCGATGACCGCCGTGAACCTCGGCATGCCGAGCGTGCAGCCCCAGCCGCCCGTCCCACCTGCGGCTCCGCTGCGCTGGGGCCCCACCTTCCCGCAGGCGGCGCACGCGACCCTGGCCGATGCCCAGCTGCGCGCCAACCTGCACCACGCGACCCGCACCATCCGCGACAAGCGCCGCGCGGTGACCGCCGAGCTGCCGGACTGGGAGGCGCTGCGCGACGCGGGCGCCGCCATCAAGGCGCAGGTGATGGCGGACCTGCCGGCCCTGCTGGTCCAGCTCGAGGAGAACGTCACCGCGCACGGCGGGGTGGTGCACTGGGCGCGCGACGCCGCCGAGGCCGACCGGATCGTCACCGACCTGGTCCGCGCGACCGGTGCGCACGAGGTCGTCAAGGTCAAGTCGATGGCCACCCAGGAGATCGGGCTCAACGAGGCGCTCGCCGCCGCGGGCATCGAGGCGATCGAGACCGACCTCGCCGAACTGATCGTCCAGCTGGCCGGCGACCAGCCGTCGCACTTCCTGGTCCCGGCGATCCACCGCAACCGGGACGAGATCCGCGCCGTCTTCGCCGAGCGGATGGGTGACGCCCCGGCCGGGCTGACCCGCGAGCCGCGCGAGCTGGCGGCGGCGGCCCGGGCGCACCTGCGGGAACGGTTCCTGCGGGCGCGGGTGGCGGTCAGCGGGGCGAACATGGCGGTCGCGGAGACCGGCACCGTGGCGGTGTACGAGTCGGAGGGCAACGGGCGGATGTGCCTGACCCTGCCGCAGACGCTCATCACCGTGATGGGGATCGAGAAGGTGATCCCGCGGTTCGAGGACCTCGAGGTGTTCGCCCAGCTGTTGCCCCGCTCGTCCACCGGCGAGCGGATGAACCCCTACACGTCACTGTGGACCGGCGTGACGCCGGGCGACGGACCGGCCGAGTTCCACCTCGTGCTGCTCGACAACGGGCGCACCCTCGCGCTGGCCGACGACGTGGGACGCCAGGCGCTGCACTGCATCCGCTGCTCGGCCTGCCTCAACGTGTGCCCGGTGTACGAGCGGGTGGGCGGTCACGCCTACGGCTCGGTGTACCCCGGACCGATCGGGGCGATCCTCACGCCGCAGCTGCTCGGCCTCGGGTCGGCGGCGATCGGGCCGCACGACCCCACCGCCACGCTGCCGTTCGCCTCCTCGCTGTGCGGGGCGTGCTACGAGGCGTGCCCGGTGAAGATCGACATCCCGTCGGCTCTGGTCCACCTGCGCGAGCGAGCCATGCACCCGGGCGGGGCGGCTGCGCCGACGGCGACCACGGTGGCGATGCGGGCCGCCGCGGTGGCGATGAGCGACGGGCGGCGGTTCGCCCTGGCCGGCCAGCTGGTCGCCCTGGTCGGCCGGGCGACCCGGGGTCACCGGTTCCACCGGCTGCCGTTCCCGGGCTCGCGCTGGACGCTCGGCCGGGACGCCCCAGCCCTGCCCGCCCGGACGTTCCGCGACGCCTACGCGACGCTGCGGCGCAGGGAGCGCCGATGAGCGACGCACGGACCGAGATGCTCGACCGGATCCGGGCTGCCCTCGCCGGGGCGCCCCCACCCGCGCCGGTGCCGCGCGCCTACCGCCGGTCCGGGCAGACCGACGACGACCGTGCGCGGATCGTCGAGCTGTTCGTCGAGCGGGTGCGGGACTACCGCGCCCAGGTGCAGCGGTGCACGGGCGAGGAGCTGCCCGGCCGGATCGCGGCGTGGCTGGCGGACGCCTCATCGGTCGTCGTGCCACCCGGCCTGGACCCGGCGTGGCCGGCCGCGGTCGCGGACACCGGCGTCCTGGTCCGGTACGACGAGCCCGCCGCCCCCCTGACGCATGCCGAGCTGGACGCCACGGCCGCCGTCCTGACGACGTGCCGCCTCGCCGTGGCGCTGACCGGCACGATCGTGCTCGACGGCGGGCCGGGCCAGGGCCGGCGGGCGCTCAGCCTGGTGCCCGACCGGCATGTCTGCGTGGTGCGCGAGGACCAGGTGCTGGCGGGTGTCCCGGACGCTGTCGCGGCGCTCGCGGACCACCCCGAGCGGCCGCTGACCTGGATCGCCGGGCCCAGCGCGACCAGTGACATCGAGCTGGTCCGGGTCGAGGGCGTGCACGGCCCGCGCGACCTGCGGGTGCTCCTCGTGCGATGAGGCGTGAGGAGGTGCAGCACCCGCGGTGGAACGACGAGATCGAGATCCCGCCGGACGCCCGGCTGCCCTGACCGGCCCGCCGCGGGGCCGATCAGCTCCAGCGCAACGTCGCCGCCGGAAGGGCGGCGACGAACTCCCGCGTGTCCGGGTGCTCCGGGTTCGCCAGCACGTCGGCCAACGGGCCGTGCTCGACCAGCCGGCCCTCGGCCAGCACGTGCACCGTGGTGGTCAGGCGCTCGACGAGCCGCACGTCGTGCGAGGCGAGCAGCAGGCCGATCCGGTCGGCCGCGAGCCGCCGGGCCAGCGCGTCCGTCAGGTGCCGGCGCATCGACGGGTCGATCGCGGTCAGCGGCTCGTCGAGCAGGAGCACCTCGGGGTGGGTGGCCAGTGCGAGCGAGAGCGCGAGCCGCTGCCGCTCGCCGCCGGACAGCGTCCCGACCCGCCGGCCCAGCACGTGGGCCGGCAGCTCCATGTCGGCCAGCGCCGCCGCGGCGTCCATGCCGGTCGACCGGCCGGCCGCCCGGGCCTCGTCGAGCGCGCCCTTGACGGCCTTCTCCACGGTGACCGTCGGGTCCGCGGCGCCGTGACCGTTCTGGTGCACCACCCGGACCCTAGCGCGCAGCGTCTTCTTGTCGCGGCGGGCGGGCTTGAACACCCGCCGGCCGTCGAACGTCACCGACCCGCGGCTCGGCTCGACACCGCCGCCGAGCACCTCGATGAGGGTCGACTTGCCGACGCCCGACCGGCCGATCAGGCCGACCGCCTGACCGGGCCCCAGGTCGAGGCCCACCCCCGCGAGCACGGGCGTGGCGCCGTACCCCACCCAGACGTCCCGTGCCTGCAGCTGTGCCATGCGGTCCCCTCGCCATCGTCGTGCGCCGGGAGACCCAACGGACGACCTTGCCGGAACGTTCTCACACGCCGCCCGGGAAGCCCAACCGGCGCCAGGCCTCGTAGGTGGCCACGGCGGCGGCGTTCGACAGGTTCATCGACCGCCGTCCGGGCAGCATCGGGATGCGGACCTGGGCCTCGACCCGCGGGTGCTCGCGCGCGGAGGGCGGCAGACCGGTCGGCTCCGGGCCGAACAGCAGCGCGTCCCCGTCCGCCCAGTCGACGTCGGTGAACCGGCGGGTCGCCTGCGTGGTGAACGCGAAGACGCGGCCCACCCCGGCCAGCGCGGCGTCGAGGTCCGGGTGCACGACGACCTGGGCGAGGTCGTGGTAGTCCAGCCCGGCTCGACGCAGCTTCGCCTCCGACAGGTCGAACCCCAGGGGCTCGACGAGGTGCAGCACCGCCCCGGTACCCGAGACCATCCGGATCGCGTTGCCGGTGTTGCCGGCGATCCGCGGCTCGAAGAACACGAGGTGCAGCACGACCGGATCGTCCCACGCACCGGCCGCGCTGCCCGCGGGTCAGCCGACGCGCTGGGCCAGGGCCGCGTCCACCGCCGGGTCGTGCAGGTCCGCGAGCCACTGCAGCAGCGAGGGGTAGGTCGCGGGGTTCGTCGCCAGCGCCGGGCGGAGCTCGGGCGCCTCGGCGGCGATCCTGGTGAGGAGTGCGGGGTCGGTGCCCGGGTCGACGGCCTGCTGGGCGGTGAACCCGTGGGCCGGAGCCGGGACGGGGACAGGTGCGGTCTGCGCGGGTGCGGGTGCCGGTGCCGGTGCCGGTGCCGGAGCGGGAGCCGGTGCCGGGACGGGGACAGGCGCCTGGGCGGGCGAGTACGGAACCGGCGGTGTGGCGTAGCCGTAGCCGGTCGCGACCGGTCGCACCGGGGTGCTCACGGCGGTCGTCGGCCGGAAGGCGTCCGCGAGAGTGCGGTTGGCGGCCGGCAGCGCCAGCGCCCACAGCACCACGCCGGGCAGGCCGAACGCGAACAGCCCGTTGTTCCACGTCGAGACGAGCTGCCCGCCGGACGAGCCCTGGACCGCGAGCACGACGATGCCCAGCACGACGATGAGGCCGAGCACGACGAACGTCGGCGTGCGGGTCGGCCCGGTGAGCGACGCCCGCCCGACCACTGCGGCGACACCCGCGACCAGATCGAGGATGAGGATCGTGATGAGGGTGCCGGTGCCGACGTAGCCGCCCACGGTCAGCACGGCGATCGCGGACGCGACGCCGAACACGGCGAGCAGCACCAGGTAGCGGAAGGCGTGGCCAGCCGCGGCCAGTCCGTAGCCACGGCGGTCGGCGCCGATGCGCCACGCGGCCGGGGCGGTGGCGAGGGGCGCCGCGGCGGGCAGGACGATCAGCCCGAGCGTCGCGCCGCTCGTCGACAGACCGGACTCGCGGCCGGCGACGAGTGTCCACAGCACCAAGGTGGCCCCGATCACCACCACGACGGGACGCCAGGCGTCGTCGGCCCGCGAGACGCCGACGAGCGCCCAGACTGCGAGCACGCCGAACCCGACGGCGGCGATGATGACGAACGTGGTCCATGAGCCGCCAAGGACGCCGTAGCTGCCGTTGACGGCGGGCGCGATGAGGCCGAGAAGCTGGAACAGCCCAGCGGCGATCGCCAGGCCGAGGAAGGTCGGGCGCAGCCGCGCCGCCATGGCGGCCGCGAGCGCGGCGTCGGTCTCGGCCGCTCGCGGCATCGCTGCCAGTGTGGCGCCGGCGAGGCCGACGATCAGGGCGGTGCCCACGACGGGCGTGATCGAGCGCGACTGGGAGAGCACCGACACGACGTCGAGGATCACCGCGATGCCGACCAGCACGAGGTAGGGCACGTTGACCAGCGCGCGGACGAGCGTGACGGTGCCCGCCGACCAGCCGGCGGGGAAGACACCCACCCGGTACAGGTAGTGCACGGACAGCGACAGCACGCTGAGGATCGTGATCAGCACGACGCCGATGTGCGCGGTCGCCTGAGTCGACGCGTCCCAGGTCAGGCCGAGCGACAGCAGCAGGAGGAGCGCTGCGACGACGTCGGTGACGTAGTCCCGGGCCGGCACCCCGTGGAACCCCGGAGCCGACCTCGGTTGCAGCGCCGGTGTGTAGTAGCCACCGGTCGGGGGCGGGACCGGTCCGGGGGCGCCGGAGGGCGGCGGCGGCACGGCGCCGGGCGGGCTGTACGAGGGGGTGGGGATGGTCATCTGATCTCACGTCCTTGCTGGACTGGGCGACGGCCTGGAGTCTAGCGACGGCTCGTCGCCGCCTGGGGAATTTCACCTGGTCAGGGCCCATGAGGCGGTCGGCATGTCATGGGATGCTCCTCACCGACCCACGGCATGTGCGTGCCATTCGCCCTGCCCGGGCACCGCACCCTGGAGAGGGGCAGAGTCGATGAGCGACGCATCCGGAACCGAGTCCGACCCCCAGCCTTCGGGGGCGGTCCCGCCCCCGCCCCCGCCCCCTCCGCCTGCCGCGGTCACCCCGCCGCCTCCGCCTGCCGCGGTCACCCCGCCGCCTCCGCCCCCGCCTGCGCCGCCTGCTGCGGTCCCGCCGCCGCCCCCGCCACCACCTGCCGTGGGCACCCCCCCGCCCCCGCCGCCGCCGCCCCCGCCTGCACCGCCAACGGCGGTCCCACCCCCGCCTCCGGCGCGGGCCGCCGTGATCCTCCCGCCGCCGCCGCCGCCCCCGCCCTCCCCGCCGATGCCTCCGGCCCCGCAGGTCCCCGCGTCCGGCCCGCCCCTTCCGCCGTCCGCGGCCCCGCGGCCGCGCGGACGTCGCGTCGCGGTCGGCGTGGTGGCGGGCGTCGTCGTCCTGGCACTGGCCGGCGCCAGCGTGTGGGCGTACCGCGCCTTCGCCGGCAGCAGCTCGGGTCCGGTGTACTCGAGGCCGATCGTGGACATGACGAGCGCGCCGACGAACACCTGGACCTGGACGCCGCAAGCGGCGAGCAGGCCTACGTCTCGGTCTCCGGGGGCGTCGAGGCGCAGGGCGGCAAGACCCTCGTGGTCGGCACGTCGTTCGACTACTCGACGTGGTTCTCCGACGGCGGGTACGACGCCGCCTGGTACCAGGGCTATGACCAGCAGTACGACGCCGGGCTCGAGGCCGGTGTCCGCTACCAGCAGGCCGTGAACGCGTACTACGCCGACTTCTGGAACACCGTCTGGCCCGATGAGGACACCTACCTGCCGTCGGGCGTCACGACGAGCGACCTGTCGCTGGACACCTATCGCGGCTACAGCGACGGCTTCTTCGACGGCGTCAACGGGGCCTCAGGGGCGAGCCGGCTCCAGCAGCCGCCGACCGTCCAGTTCGCACCGGCGGTCGTCGGCCTGAGCATCAGCGACGGGACCCAGCAGTGGTCGCACCCACTCGGTGCCGACCTCACGGCTGACCTCTCATCCAGCCCGCGCGCCACCGTCTTCGCCGCTGCCAGCGGCACTGAGGTCGGCTTCTACGTCGACGTCTACTCCCTCACCACCGGGATCACCACGGGCACCGTCGTGCTGCTCTCCGCGGCGGACGGCTCCGAGGTCGGCTCGGTCGCCGTCGACAACCAGGTGTTCGACGTCGTGGCCTTCGATGGCACCGTGTTCGTCACCCACGGGACCGGGAACGACGACATGGTGGTGACGGCACTGCCGGCCGGCAACCTGAGCGGCAGCCCCGTGTGGGAGAAGCCCGTCACCATGTCGAGCCTGTGCGAGTTCGCCCCGGGCGTGCTCGCGGTCTCCGGCTACGGCCAGCAGATGAGCGGGGCCAAGGGCGAGCCGACGTGTGCCGTCACCGGGGCCGACCACTTCTTCTCCGCCGCGGACGGTTCGACGCTGACGACGCTCGACACCGGCACGGACGTCAGCTACGAACCGGTCGGTTCCTCGTCGCTGCGGTTGACCGGCCAGATCGCCGGGGACAACGGCTGGGTGACCAACGGCTCGGCGATGATGCTCGACGCCGACGGGAAGAACCTGTGGAAGCAGTCCGTCCGGTTCGACGAAACGAGCACGGTCCTCGTCGCCGACGGCCTGGTCCTGTCCGGCACGCTCTCCAGCACCACCAGCTGGGTGCGCCTGGACCCGACGACGGGCAAGAACGCGTGGGGCGACATGTCCGCGGTCGGCACACCCGTCGCGGCGCAGGGCGGTCTCCTCGTCGTGCAGGACGGCGCGCGCCTGGTCTGGTACGACGCGCAGAACGGCACCGAGCAGTTCGACGACCGGGTGGCCTCCGCCGACCAGTGGTGGTACCTCGCCGGGCAGGGCGACCGCTACCTCTACCTCGCCTCTGCCGGCGAGCTGCGCGCCTACTCGCCGAAGGACAAGGGCAGCGTCTGGGACGACACCCTGCCGACCGCGGCCGAGATGGTCGTGCGGTACGGGTCGCACCTCTACCTGGGTGGCCACTCGCTGGTGCAGATCGGGTAGCGGTCAGGCTCGCCGGATCCTGCGGCGCCTACCGGTTGACCTCGTCGGCGAAGGCTCCGAGCGAGTCGTCGACGTCCACCTCGAAGGCCTCGAGCGTCTCGTCGGCCAGCACCGCGTCGACCAGCGCGCGCGGCCCGCCGACGAGCGTCGAGTCGAGGTCGACCTCGGTCGCCACGCACCAGGCGTGGTCGTCGGGCCAGAGCAGCGACGGGGTGCGGCTGCCCGGCCGGAACGGGTCGACGTCGGCCGTCGCGGCCCCGGTCGCCAGCGCCGCGACGTCGGCGAGCGAGCCGGCGAGCAGGAGGTGCTCCCGGTTTGGCAGCACGAGCAGCGGTCCGTGCAGGACCGCGTGGTCGATGTCCGCCTCGGTCGGCGTGGCGGCGACCCGGCGCAGCTTGTGCTCCCGCCATGCTGCCCAGGGCGTCCAGCGCCCGCGCACCCAGAGCCTGAGTGCGACGGAGCCCTCCCACGAGGATCCGTTCCAGAACGCCGCCGTCACCGCATCCGGATCGGTGAACCCCCGGAGCACGGCGGCCAGCGCGGCGAGCTGGGGCGGGTCCAGGCGCCCCTCGTCGGGATTCCCACCGGTCCACTCGCCACTTGCCGCGCGACGGAGGCCGGCATGGGCCGCCGGCTCGTACCAGTCGGGCCACGGATCGTCGTGCCCGACGGCCGGGCTCCCGGCGTACGGGCCCGGACGTCGGGCGAGCGCCCACCACTGGGCGGTCGGGTGCAGCACCGTCCCGGTGGCGGCCGCGACATCTGACCAGCGTGCCGACTCGGCACCGTCGGACGGCACCCGGTGCAGCACCCGCGCGTACGCCGCGTACCCCCGTGGCACCACCGACCCGACGGCCGACCCGAACGGACCGAGCCGGGGCGCGATCCAGGCCCCGCGCTCGACGTCGGTCACCCACCGGAACATGCCGCTCAGCCTGACAGGGAGCCCCGACTTTTCCGACGTCTCGGGCGTGGATCACACCTCAGATGTCAGGAGACCGAGGCGGCGACCGCGGCGAGCACCCCGGCGCCGTACCGTTCCAGCTTCGCTGCCCCGACACCGGAGATCCCGGCCAGCTCGTCGAGCCCCGCCGGACGGCGCACCGCGATGTCGCGCAGCGTGGCGTCGTGGAACACGACGTACGCCGGCAGGCCCGCCTCCCGAGCCACGCCCGCGCGCCAGTCACGCAGCCGCTCGAACAGGTCGATCGCCTCGGCCGGCAGGTCCGCCGCCACCTTCGCCGGCTTCGCACCGGAGGCCCGACGGGTCGCGCGCCCGCCCGCCGGGTCGTGCCGTAGCCGCACCTCGCGCTCCCCGCGCAGCACGGAGGTCGACCCGACGGTGAGGTACAGCGTCGAGTGCGCAGGCTCCACACCGAGCAGGCGGGCCGCCACCAGCTGGCGCACCACCGTCCGCCACTCCCCGTCGGACAGGTCGATGCCGATGCCGTACGTCGTCAGCTCGTCGTGCCGCAGCTGGCGCACCCGGTCGCTCGCCTTGCCCCGCAGGATGTCCACCACGTGCCCGACGCCGTACCGCTGCCCCCGCTGGTCCAGCCGGGCGATGGTCGAGAGCAGCTTCTGCGCGGGCACCGTGCCGTCGTACGACGAGGGCGGCGCCAGGCACGTGTCGCAGTTGCCGCACGGCTCCGACTCCTGGCCGAAGTACGACAGCAGCTGTTGCCGACGGCAGCCGACCGTCTCGCACAGCGCGAGCATCGCGTCCAGGTGCTGGGCCAGCCGCCGCTTGTGCTGCTCGTCGCCGTCGGACATCTCGATCAGCCGGCGTTGCTGCACCACGTCGGCCAGGCCGTACGCGAGCCACGCGGTGGCGGGCAGCCCGTCGCGGCCGGCCCGGCCGGTCTCCTGGTAGTACCCCTCGATGGACTTCGGCAGGTCGAGGTGCGCGACGAACCGCACGTCCGGCTTGTCGATCCCCATCCCGAACGCGATGGTCGCCACCATCACCACGCCGTCCTCGCGGCTGAACCGGGCCTGGTGCCGAGTGCGCACGGTCCGGTCGAGACCGGCGTGGTACGGCAGCGCGTCGATGCCCTGCCCGACGAGCCAGGCCGCCGTGTCGTCGACCGACGCCCGGGTCAGGCAGTACACGATCCCGGCGTCGCCCGGGTGCTCGTCACGCAGCAGGGCGAGCAGCTGGGCGCGCGGGCTGTCCTTCGGAACGATCCGGTAGGTGATGTTCGGCCGGTCGAAGCTCGCGACGAAGCTGCGCGCGTCGCCCAGGGCCAGCCGCTCGATGATCTCGGTGTGGGTCGCCTGGGTCGCGGTGGCGGTCAGCGCCACGCGCGGCACGTCCGGCCAGCGCTCGTGCAGCACCGACAGCCGCAGGTACTCCGGCCGGAAGTCGTGGCCCCACTGCGACACGCAGTGCGCCTCGTCGATCGCGAACAGCGCCGGGGTGCCCCGACCGAGCAGCTCGAGCGTGTCGCCGGACAGCAGCCGCTCCGGGGCCAGGTAGAGCAGGTCCAGCTCGCCGGCCAGGTAGGCGCGCTCGGTGGCGACCCGCTCGTCGTAGCCCTGGGTGGAGTTGAGGAAGCCGGCCCGCACCCCGGCGGTGGTGAGCGCGTCCACCTGGTCGTGCATGAGGGCGATCAGTGGTGAGACGACGATCCCGGTGCCCTCCCGGACCAGGGACGGGATCTGGTAGCAGAGCGACTTGCCCCCGCCGGTGGGCATGAGGACCACCGCGTCCCCGCCGGCCACGACGTGGTCGATCACGTCGGCCTGGGCACCGCGGAACTCGTCGTACCCGAACACCGTGCGCAGCACGGTCCGGGGGTCACGGCTCGGGGTGGGGGGCACGGGGTCAGCGTACGGAACCCCGCCGACGCACCGGTGGCCCCTCCCCAGCCGCGTCCCGCGATCCGTAGGGTGGGGCCATGGGTACCGCACTGGTCACCGGCGCGAGCGCCGGCCTCGGACTGGAGTTCGCCTGGCAGCTGGCGACTGCCCGGCACGACGTCGTCCTGGTCGCGCGCGATGGCGACCGGTTGCACCGCCTGGCCGGCCAGCTCGAGGCGGCCGCGGGCGTGCGCACCGAGGTGATCGTCGCCGACCTCGCGGTGCGCAGCGACCTCGACGTGCTCACCGAACGGCTCCGGCAGACTGACCGGCCGGTGGGCCTGCTGGTCAACAACGCGGGGTTCGGGATCGCCCAGCCGTTCGTCGGCGGCGACCTGGCACGTGAGGAGTACGCCCTGGACGTCATGGTCCGCGCCGTGATGGTGCTGACGCACGCCGCGGCAGGGGCGATGGTCGAGCGCGGGCGTGGCGCGATCCTCAACGTCGCCTCGATCGCCGCGCTGCTCGCCTCCGGGACCTACTCGGCGGACAAGGCGTGGGTGCGCTCGTTCACCGAAGGGCTGGCCGTCGAGCTGCGCGGCACGGGCGTCACCGCGACCGCGTTGTGTCCCGGCTTCGTCCGGACCGAGTTCCACCAGCGCGGCGACATCGACGTCAGCACGTTCCCGGCGGTGAGCTTCCTCAACCCCGAGGACGTCGTCGCCGCAGCGCTCGCGGACGTGCGACGTGGCGCCGTCATCTCCACGCCGAGCCTGCGCTACAAGGTCGTCGCGGGCGGCGCGCGGCTGGCCCCACGCTGGGCGATCCGCGCGTTCGGCCGGTACCGGCGCGAGCTGCAGCAGGCGCACGACGAGCACACCGCCTGACCGCCGGTAGCCTGCCGTCGTGACCGACACCCGGACCCAGCTGCGCGACCTCATCACCGACCTGGCGGTCGTCCACGGCCGGATCACGCTGTCCTCCGGCCGTGAGGCCGACTACTACATCGACCTGCGCCGCGTGACGCTGCACCATGCGGCGGCGCCGCTGGTCGGCCATGTGCTGCTGGACCGGCTGGAGGAGGTCGGCCTCGGCCCGGGCGAGATCGACGCGGTCGGTGGCCTGACGCTGGGCGCCGACCCGGTCGCCACCGCGCTGCTGCATGCAGCCGCAAGCCGCGGGCTGGGGCTCGACGCGTTCGTCGTGCGCAAGGAGGCCAAGGCGCACGGCCTCCAGCGGCGGATCGAGGGGCCCGACGTGGCCGGCCGGCGGGTCGTGGTGGTCGAGGACACCTCCACCACGGGCGGCTCGGCGCTGACCGCGGTCGAGGCGGTGCGCGAGGCCGGCGGTTCCGTGCTGGCCGTCGCCGCGCTGGTCGACCGCGACACCGGCGCCCGGGAGAAGGTCGAGGCGCTCGGCCTGCCGTACCACTTCCTGTACAGCCTGGCCGACCTCGGCCTGGCCTGATCGGGACCGACCGGCGATGAACGGGGCGATGGTGCTCCTGCTCGGCCTGGTCGTGGCCGTCGGCGGCCTGGTGCTGACGATCTGGTACCAGGCGGCGCGACGCCGGATGCTGTCCACGTGGGCCGCCCGGAACAGCTGGACCTACGCCGACTCCGACGACTCCCTCATCACCCTGTCCCAGCGGGACCCGTTCGGGGAGGGCCACCACCGGAGCACCGCCGAGGTGCTGCGCGGCCGGTTCGCCGGCCGGGACGTCGTCTCCTTCGTCTACCGCTGGCGCACCGGCAGCGGCAAGGAGGAGCAGCACCATTCCGCGCACGTCGTAGCCGTCGCGCTGCCCACCTACCTACCGATCGTCGAGGTGGTCCCGGAGGGCCTCGGCACCCGGCTGGCCGCGGCGTTCGGCCGCCAGGACCTGCGCTTCGAGTCCGAGGAGTTCAACCGCGCCTTCCGCATCCAGGCGTACGACGAGCGCACCGCGTACGCGATCGTCCACCCGCGGCTGATGGAGCGGCTGCTCGAGCCGGACGGCCGCCTGGTGGCGTGGCGCACCGACGGCACCTGGATCCTGTCCTGGCGCACCGGGGCGACCGACCTGGACTCCCTGGCATCGCGGCTGTCGGTGATGGGAGCGGTCGTGACCGCGATCCCGCGGCACGTCTGGCAGGACCACGGCTACGACCCCCTCGCCGAACCGATCCGCTGAGCCGGCCGGCTCACGGGGAGCGGCCGACCTGCCGATCGGAGTCGAATGAAGGGTTGGCCCACGTGGCTCGCGGCGGCCGGGATGAGCCTCCTGGCAGCCGTGCTGTGGTTGAGCCCCGGACGCATCGTCGTCGCGGTCGTCGTCGTGCTCGTCCTCGGAGCCGGGGTCACGGCGTGGCGCGCCGGCGTGCGCGGGCGCCAGCTGGCTGCGTGGGCTGCCGGTGCCGGCTGGGTCTACCTGCCCGGGGACCCGTCGTTGCTCAACCTCTCGTTCCGCTTCCCGTTCGGGGTGGGTGAGCGACGGTGGACCAGCGAGGTGCTCCGCGGCACGTTCACCGGCCACGAGGCGGCGTCGTTCGTGTACGCGTTCCAGCGCCAGGTGGGCAGGGGTGAGGCCACGGCACGGTTCCACGTCGTCGCCCTGCGGCTGCCCCGGTGCCTGCCTGTGGTGGAGGTGGTGCCGGAGCGACTCGCAGAGCGTGCGGAGACGGCTCTCGGCGGACAGGACCTGCGGTTCGAGTCGGACGACTTCAACCGGGCCTACCGGGTGCAGGCACGCGAGGAGCGCGCCGCCTACGCCATCGTGCAGCCGCTGCTCATGGAACGCATGCTGCGCGACGACGCACGGGGCATCGCCTGGCGTATCGACGGAGACTGGGTGCTGTCGTGGCGGTCCGGGTCGACGGATCTGGACGGGCTCGCCGCCCGGCTGTCGCTGCTGTCGGCGGTCGTCGCCTCGGTGCCGCCCTACGTGTGGCAGGACTACGGGTACGGACCGTACCCGGACCCTGCCCGCTGACCTGCCCGCTCGCTACGATGCGGTGACCGCTCCGCCCGAAGGAAGGCCAGTCCCGTGTCCGGTGGCACCGTCGCCCTGATCGTGATCCTCGTCCTCGTCGTCCTGCTGCTGCTGTGGGCTGTGGCGCAGTACAACGGACTGGTCCGGCTGCGGAACCTGGTGCAGGAGGCCTGGCGCCAGATCGACACCGAGCTGCAGCGTCGGCACGACCTGATCCCGAACCTCGTCGAGACCGTCAAGGGCTATGCCGCGCATGAGCGCGAGGTGTTCGAGGCGGTCACCGCAGCGCGCGCCGCAGCCGTCACGCCCGGCACCGGCCCGGCCGCGCAGGCCCAGTCGGAGAACGTGCTGACCCAGGCGCTCGGCCGACTGTTCGCGGTCGCCGAGAACTACCCGACGCTGCGGGCGAGCGAGAACTTCCAGCAGCTGCAGGCCGAGCTGTCGAACACCGAGGACCGGATCGCCGCCGGCCGCCGGTTCTACAACGCCAACGTCCGCGAGCTCAACATCAAGGTCGAGACGTTCCCGTCGAACCTCGTCGCGGGGATGTTCGGCTTCACCCGCGCGGAGTACTTCGAGGCGGACGACCCCCAGGTGCGCCAGGCACCCGCCGTCAGCTTCTGAGCCAGCGCCGCATGTCCGAAGCCGTCGTGCCGTCCTCCTGGCGGCGTGCCGAGGCTTGAGGGCGCTGCCCGGTCAGCTCGGCGGACGGTCTTTCGGCCCCTGGCGCAGGTTCTGGCGCAGCGCCGCGAAGTAGAGGCCGACGAGCATGGCGCCGACGATCGTCACGATGGTCGCCACCCTGCCACTCACCGTCAGGTACATCGCGATTACGAGGATCCCGTAGACCATCGGCACGGCAGTGTCGAGCGTGCGTCTGTTCACCCACGCAGTCTCGCAGAGGGTGATGAGGGGGAGAGGTGTCCCCTCGGCACTCGTCGAACAGGACCCGCTAGCGGCTGAACGCCGCGATGTGCTGGGCGCTCGGCATCGGCAGCGTCGGGTCGTTCAGCGCGGGCAGCTGGTGCAGCAGCGGGTCGACGAGCC
The DNA here is from genome assembly GCA_963769855.1 of uncultured Actinomycetota bacterium. Taxonomy (GTDB): domain Bacteria; phylum Actinomycetota; class Actinomycetes; order Actinomycetales; family Cellulomonadaceae; genus Cellulomonas. The sequence goes on along the minus strand of CAVYNN010000006.1, from coordinate 73,070 downwards.
CGCGCCGAGGGTCGATCACACCGGCGTCCGCCATCCGGTCGAGCAGGGCACCGACCTCGGCGGTGGTCATGTTCAGCGCCGCCGCCAGCGGAGCCGGCTCGATGAACCGACCCGCGGTGCGGCACAGGCTGGTGAACACCTCGTCCAGCGTGCACGGGTGCAGGGCGAACAGGCCGATGTCCTTGAGCAGCCCCTCCTCGAGCAGCTCGACGAACTCGTGGCTGACCTGGCCCAGGTCGCGGAACTCCGCGAGCGCACGCGGGTAGCCACCGTGGCGCAGGAACGCGGTCCGGGTCACCTCGGGGTCGAGGCCGGGCTGGGCGAGCAGCAGCTCGGCCAACGTGGACGGGCGCAGGTGGCGCACCGACAGGTGGCCCGGGTAGCGGGCGGCCAGGTCCTCGACCACGGCGCCGGCCACCGAGGCGGTGACGAGCAGCTGGGCGTTGGGCGCGCCGGCGGCGATCGTGTCCATCCAGTCCTCGGACACCGAGGCCTCGTCCACGACGATGAGCCGGGGGCCGTCGCACGCCGGCGCGCCGACCCGGGTGGGCCGGCGCAGGGCGTTGTCGAGGTCGGCAGGCTCGAGGGGGTCACGTTCCGGCTGGTCGGGGCCTGGCTCGACCGGCACCCAGAGGATGGCCCGGGGGTCGACCGTCAGGTCGGACAGCACGTGCAGGACGACGTCCTTGGCGGCGGTGGTCTTGCCGATGCCGCGGGGGCCGACCAGGACGCTGGCCGTGCCCGGCAGCACGGTCGTCCCCACTTCGGACAGCGCTGTGCGGGCGGCCCGCGACGCGGGCGCCCACTCGTGGCGGTTGCGCTGCTCGAGCTCCGGGTCGGTTGCGACCCACGTCGCCCGCTGGTGGCGCGACCACCAGGGGTTGGCCCCCCGCAGCACCTGAGCCAGCTCGCTGGGACGCATGCCCCAGGATGACCCGTACCAGGCGGTAGCCGCCCAGGACGAAGGACCTCTGACCAGGTCAGGCGTCGATCGCCGGGGCCGGCTTGCCGTCGGTGGCGGCCGTCGCCCCCGCGCGCCGGGCCCGGTGACGACGTCGGAGGTACTCGACGATGATCGGCGAGATGGAGACGAGCACGACGAGGACGAGCAGCACCTCGATGTTGTTCTTCACGAACGAGATGCCACCCATGGCGTAGCCGAGCCAGGTCACCCCGCCCGCCCAGAGCACGACGCCGATCGCGTTGAACTTCACGAAGTGCAGGTACGGCATCCGGCCGACGCCGGCCGCCGCGGCGGCGTAGGTGCGCACGAACGGGATGAACTGGGCGATGACCAGGGTGCGGCCGCCGTACTTGGCGAAGTAGGCGTTGGTCTCGTCGATGTACCGGTGCTTGAAGATCCGTCCGTCCGGCCGGTCGAACAGCCGGTTGCCGATGAGCCGGCCGAGGACGTACCCGGTCTGCGTCCCGGCGAACGCGGTGAGGACGAGGATGACCGACAGCCAGCCGATCGGCGGCAGGTGCGAATCGTGCTGCGCGGATCGCGCCGGCGGTGAACAGCAGCGAGTCCCCCGGCAGGATCGGGAACAGCAGCCCGACCTCGATGAACACCATCGCCATGACACCGACGAGGGCCCACGCACCCAGCCCGTTGATGATCGGCTCCGGGTCGAGGATGGAGGTGCCCATCGACTGGGCCAGAGATGTCAGAAGCACGCCGACCAGGGTACGTGACCGGGACCTGACGTCCCAGGCCGCCGGTGAGCGAACCGTGGAAGGATCGGACGGACATCCCCCCGACCGAGCACAGGAGAAGCTGCGATGCCCATCGCAACCCCCGAGGTCTACGGCGAGCTGATCGACCGGGCCAAGGCCGGCAAGTTCGCGTACCCCGCCGTCAACGTCACGTCATCCCAGACCGTCACCGCCGCCCTGCGGGGCTTCGCGGAGGCCGGCAGCGACGGGATCATCCAGGTGTCGGTCGGCGGTGCGGAGTACGCCTCCGGCTCGACGGTCAAGGACCGGGTCGCCGGCTCGCTGGCCCTCGCCGCCTACGCCCGCGAGGTCGCCAAGAACTACCCGGTGACCGTCGCGCTGCACACCGACCACTGCACCAAGCAGAACCTCGACACCTGGGTGCGCCCGCTGCTGGCGCTCGAGGCGGAGCAGGTCAAGCGCGGCGAGCTGCCGACGTTCCAGTCGCACATGTTCGACGGCTCGACGGTCCCGCTGGCCGAGAACCTCGTCATCGCGGCCGAGCTGCTCGAGCTGTCCCGGCTGGCGCACACGATCCTCGAGATCGAGATCGGCGTCGTCGGCGGCGAGGAGGACGGCCACGCGGCGGAGATCAACGAGAAGCTGTACACGACGCCGGAGGACGGCCTGAGGACCATCGAGGCGCTCGGCACCGGTGAGAAGGGCCGCTACCTGACGGCCCTCACCTTCGGCAACGTGCACGGGGTCTACAAGCCGGGTGCGGTCAAGCTGCGCCCGTCGATCCTCGGCGAGATCCAGAAGGTCGTCGGCGAGAAGGTCGGCAAGGACAACCCGTTCGACCTGGTCTTCCACGGCGGCTCGGGCTCGACGCCCGAGGAGATCGCCGAGGCCGTCTCGTACGGCGTCATCAAGATGAACATCGACACGGACGCCCAGTACGCCTTCACCCGGCCGGTCGTCGCGCACATGTTCACCAACTACGACGGCGTGCTCAAGGTGGACGGCGAGGTCGGCAACAAGAAGGCCTACGACCCGCGGGCCTGGGGCAAGCTCGGCGAGGCCGGGATGGCCGCGCGGATCGTCGAGGCGGCCCAGGAGCTGGGCTCGGCGGGCACCACGATCGGCTGACCCACGGCGGTCCCGAGGCCGCCCTCGTCCGTCACGGCAGCGGTTCCGCCAGTGGCCGGAAGGGGGCGGCCTCGTCGTCCGGGACGACATCGACGAGCTCGCCGATCCGGGTGACCTCGAGGAGGAACTTCACCGTCGGCGGGACACGCAGCAGGCGGACCCGGTGCTTGCTGCGGATCGAGAGCCTGGCCAGGAACGCGACGCCGGCCGAGTCCATGAACGTCACATGATGGGCGTCGACCTCGATCGGCAGCCCCTGGCGCTCGGCCTCCGCGGTCGCGTCCGTCAGGTCCGTGCCGAGGTCGGAGTCGACATCCCCGGACAGCACGATGCGCACCGTGTCCGCACCGACGAGCACCTGGACCGCGCCGGGCTCACCAGGTGTCGGTCGTTGCGGGTCACCGTCGTCGAGCACGGGGCCCCCCTCCGTGATGGTCGGACGGGTTGAACGGTAGGGATTCGCGACGGTGCTGGTCAACACCTTCACCCGGGCGGCCCTGGGCTAGCCTCGTCCGGTGCGCCGGCTCGCTGCCGCCGGTGCGGCTGTCCCCTCGGCAGCGGAGATGTGGGGACTGACATGCCCGCCGTCGTGGTGCTCGGCGCCCAGTGGGGCGACGAGGGCAAGGGCAAGGCGACCGACCAGCTGGGCGACCGCACCGACTACGTCGTGAAGTTCAACGGCGGCAACAACGCCGGGCACACCGTCGTCGTCGGTGGCGAGCGGTACGCGCTGCACCTGGTCCCGTCGGGCATCCTCACGCCGGGCGTGATCCCGGTGATCGGCAACGGGGTCGTGGTCGACCTCGAGGTGCTGTTCGGCGAGATCGACGCGCTGGAGGCGCGTGGCGTCGACACCGCCGGTCTGCTGGTCTCGTCGGCCGCCCATGTCATCGCGCCCTACAACCGGACGATCGACAAGGTGACCGAGCGGTTCCTCGGCTCGCGGCGGATCGGCACCACGGGGCGCGGGATCGGCCCGACGTATGCCGACAAGATCAACCGGATCGGCATCCGGGTGCAGGACCTGTTCGACTCCTCGATCCTGCGCCAGAAGGTCGAGGGCGCCCTGACCAGCAAGAACCAGATGCTCGTCAAGGTCTACAACCGGCGCGCGGTGACGGTCGAGGAGACCGTCGAGGAGCTGCTGACGTACGCGGAGCGGCTGCGCCCGCACGTCGCGGACACCCCGCTCGTGCTCAACCGGGCGCTCGACGAGGGCCGGACGATCGTCTTCGAGGCCGGGCAGGCGACGATGCTCGACATCGACCACGGGACGTACCCGTTCGTCACGTCGTCGTCGGCCACGGCCGGCGGGGCGTGCACGGGCTCCGGGGTCGGCCCGACGAGGATCGACCGGGTGGTGGCCGTGGCCAAGGCGTACACCACGCGCGTGGGCGAGGGGCCGTTCCCCACCGAGCTGCTGGACGCGGACGGCGACCGGCTCCGCGAGTCCGGCGGCGAGTACGGCACGACGACCGGCCGGCCGCGGCGCACGGGCTGGTACGACGCGGTCGTCGTGCGCTACGCGGCCCGGGTGAACGGGCTGACCGACCTGGTGGTCACCAAGCTGGACGTGCTGACCGGCTGGGAGAAGATCCCGGTCTGCGTCGGGTACGACGTCGACGGTCGCCGGTTCGACGACATGCCGGCCGACCAGTCGGACTTCCACCACGCCAAGCCGGTGTACGAGTACCTCGACGGCTGGACCGAGGACATCGGCGGGGCGCGCGAGTTCGACGACCTGCCGGCCGCGGCGCAGCGCTACCTGCTGCACCTCGAGGAGGTCAGCGGCGTGCGGGTGTCGTCGATCGGTGTCGGGCCGGGGCGCGAGGCGACCATCGTCAGGCACCGGCTGCTGGACTGAGCTCGTCGTCGGGTGCGAGCTCGTAGGCGTCCACGTCGCGCTGCCGGACGCGCGCGGCCAGGACCACGGTCGCGACGAGGCACAGGCCGGTGCCGACGAACAGGGAGGCGGCCAGCCCCCGCGTCTCGCCGACCAGGCCGCCGACGATCGCGCCGAGCGGCATCAGCCCGTAGCCGAAGGTGCGTCCGGCGCCGGAGATCCGGCCGAGCATGTGCCGGGGTACCAGGCGCTGGCGGATCGACTGCGTGATGACGTTGCCGACGTTGCCGGTCGCGCCCATCACGACCAGGGCGGCGGCCACCGGCGCCAGGTGCGGGGCGAGGATCGGCACCAGCAGCAGCAGCGAGTCGATGAGGAAGCAGGCGACGAGCAGCCGCACCTCGCCGACCCGGTGGATGATCCGTTCCGCGATCACCGAACCCGCCACGGCGCCGATCGCGAACAGCGTCAGCAGCAGGGTGAACTGCACCGGCTTCAGGCCCATCCGGGACCCGGTGCCGACCATCCACAGGACGAGCACCGCCATGTAGGCGGTCGAGCCCATGTTGAACAGGCCGGAAGCCCACAGCTGTGGTCGGAGCACCGGGTGATGGAGCAGGAAAGCGAGGCCGTCGCGCACCTCGTCGAGCGCGCCGCGGCCGGCGTCGGCGGGTGAGGAGACGTGCCGGTACCGGCCGGGCACACCGACCAGGAGGCACAGGCCCGCGCCGACCGCGAGCGCCGCCGGCACGCCGAGCACCCAGCCGGTGCCGAGGGTGAGCAGCGCGCCCGCGGCCGGGGCGCCGAGGAAGGCGTTGGCCACCTGCTGGACCGCCAGCACCCGGCCGTTCGCGGCGGGCAGGCGGTCGCGTGCGACGAGGTCGGGCACGATCGACGTCTCGCCGAGCTCGGCGACGACCGCTGTGATGCCGTAGAGCAGGACGACGACGAGCAGCAGCGGCATCGACAGGTGACCGGTGACGGTCAGTGCGGCGGCGCCGGCCAGGAGCACGGCGCGGGCGGCCAGGGCGCTCATCTGCGCGTGCCGCCGATCGGTCCGGTCGACCAGCACGCCACCGGCGATGCCGAGCACGAGCCAGGGCAACCAGGCGGCGGCCGAGAGCAGCGAGACCTGGCCGGGGGACCGGGTCAGCGTGATGGCGATCAAGGGGGCGCCGGTCTGCACCACGCCGTCGCCGAGGTTGGCGAACGCGGTCGAGCCGAGCAGTGCGGTGAACCGGCGGCCGAGCGGTGCCGGGGTGACCGCGCTGACCGGGGCGGCGGCCACTGGCACGGTCGCCTGGTGCTGCAGGCCCATGCGTCCTCCGTGTCGCTAGTCTGGAGCCATCTTTGCAAGGAAGTCTTTGCAAAGAAACCTCTGCAAAGGTAACTCTGCACATGGCCGATCGCAAGCCCCCCGACGAAACCGCCACGGCACAGGTCCTGGCTGCCGGCCTCGCGCCTGACGCGGGCCGACCGTCGACGAGCGCCCGCTCGCTCGGTCCGGAGGACCTCAAGGCCTTCACCCACCCGCTGCGGATGGCCATGTACACAGCGCTGCGCGACCAGGGTTCGGCGACCGCCAGCCAGCTCGCGCGCCGCCTCGGGGAGAGCAGCGGCCAGACGAGCTACCACCTGCGTCAGCTCGAGCGGCACGGCTTCGTCGAGGACGACCCGGAGCACCCCGGTCGGCGCGACCGGTGGTGGCGGGCGGTCGGCTTCAGCGTCGAGGACCGCACGTTGCTCGACGACCCGGCATCGGCGCTCGCGGTGCGCACGCTGTTCGACCAGGACGTGGCGGACCGCACGCGGGTGCTGCGCCGCTGGGCGGACTGGGTCCTGGCTGGCGGCGGAGAGGTCGACGATGCCGCGACGATCATCGGGGCGATGACGACGGAGATGACCCGGGCCGAGGCCGAGCAGATGATCCGCGAGGTGCAGGTTCTGCTCGACAAGCACCTGGAGGGGGCCAAGGCCCGCCGTGCGGCCGGTGACCGGGAGGGCCGCCGACGCATCCGGATCTACTTCGACGTGGTGCCCCTGCCGGTCGAGGATGCCGGGCGCGATCGGGCCTGAGTCCGATGGCGTCAGCGGGCCGCGTCGGCCCGGGACAGCTGAGCGGTCGGTGCGGCTCGGCCGGGCTCGGGCCTATGCGATCGGCACGGCCTCGGTAGGCTCGGCGCCCGTGGAGATCCTGGTCGTCGGTGGCGGTGCCCGCGAGCACGCCCTGGTGCGTGCGCTGTCGCTCGACCCGGCGGTGACCGGCCTGCACGCCGCACCCGGCAACCCTGGGATCGGCGAGCTGGCCACGCTGCACGACGTCGACCCGCTGGACGGCGCCGCGGTGGCCGCGCTCGCGGTGTCGCTGGGGGTCGACCTCGTGGTCGTCGGGCCTGAGGCGCCGCTGGTCGCCGGGGTGGCGGACGCGGTGCGCGCCGCCGGGATCCCCGCGTTCGGGCCGAGCGCCGCCGCGGCGCGGCTCGAGGGCTCCAAGGCGTTCGCCAAGGACGTGATGGCCGCCGCGGGGGTGCCGACCGGCGCCGCCCGGGTCGCCACCACGCTCGACGAGGTGGCGGACGCGCTCGACGCCTTCGGGGCGCCGCACGTCGTCAAGGAGGACGGGCTGGCGGCCGGCAAGGGCGTCGTCGTCACGTCCGACCGCGCCGCGGCGCTCGCGCACGCGGCGGCGTGCCTGGCCAAGCCGGGTGGGCGGGTGGTGGTCGAGGAGTTCCTCGACGGGCCGGAGGTGTCGCTGTTCGTGCTGTCCGACGGGTCGCACGTGGTGCCGCTGCAACCCGCGCAGGACTTCAAGCGGGTGGACGACGACGACGCCGGCCCCAACACCGGCGGGATGGGGGCGTACTCGCCGCTGCCCTGGGCGCCGCCCGGGCTGGTCGACGATGTGGTCGCCACCGTCGCCGTGCCGACGATCGCCGAGATGGCGCGCCGCGGCACGCCGTTCGCCGGGGTCCTGTACTGCGGGCTGGCTCTGACCGACGGCGGGGTGCGGGTCATCGAGTTCAACGCCCGGTTCGGCGACCCGGAGACGCAGGTGGTGCTCGCCCGGCTCGCGACGCCGCTGGCCGGCGTGCTCGCGGCGGCGGCGACGGGCGGCCTGGCGCAGCTGGCCCCGCTGGAGTGGCGCGACGAAGCCGCGGTGACGGTCGTCGTCGCCGCGCACGGCTACCCCGGCACGGTGCGCAGCGGGGACCCGATCGAGGGCATCGCGGACGCCGAGCAGGTTCCCGGCGTGCACGTGCTGCATGCCGGGACGGTGCTCCGCGACGGTGTGCTCGTCTCGTCAGGCGGCCGGGTGCTGTCGGTGGTGGGCACCGGAGCCGACCTCACGGCGGCGCGCGAGGCGGCCTACACCGGGGTCGCGCGCATCTCGCTCGACGGCTCGCACCACCGGACGGACATCGCCCGACGAGCGGCCGACGCCCAGGCGTAGGCCGACGCCCCGACGTAGGCCGATGCCCCGACGTAGGCCGATGCCCCGACGCGGGTCTGAGACTCACGGTGAGGCGCTCCGGCCCAGAATCCCCCGCGGCGGGCGCGAGGTTGCCCGTCCGAGGGCAGCCGGCAGCGATCCGCACCTGACCACTGCCTGGTCGAGGGCTCGCACTACCGGGCAGCGGTTGCGTGCGGCAAGCGCTGACAGGCCGCACCACTTCGTTGCCTCGGTCGGCTTCAGGGCAACCAGACAGCGAACGGGTGCGGATGGGGCGTGCCGAGGACGGTAAGGGGCGAGGTGCGGCTTCGGCCCAGATCCCGGGGGACGGTCGGGTGTGTGCAGCACGCCGTCCGGGTTTCAGCCACGGCGTGGGGCTCAGCCCACGGGCTCGTCGTCGAGCGTGGAACCGGCCCCCTCGACGGGGCCGCCTGCGGCCGGCGGCAGCTCTGCCTCCGCCGCCACCAGGCGCCGCGGTGTCAGCAACGGCAGACCGGCGAACAGGGCCAGGCACAGTGCCGTCCCGACGACGAACACCGCCCGCAGCCCGAACGCCTGGCCGAGCGCGCCGCCGAGCGCGGCGCCGATCGGCATCGTCCCCCAGGCCAGCAGCCGGTAGGCGCTGTTGAGCCGGCCGAGCAGCCGGTCCGGGGTCAGCCGCTGCCGGAGCGAGACGGTGATGACGTTCCACACCGACATCCCGACCCCGGCGTGGAGGTGGCGGCCTTGTGCGGCACCCTGACCGGGTCGCCGCCGGCGACGACGCCCCGGCCACCTCCCCGAGCCGCGCGAGCCCGAGCGGGCGCCTGTCCCGGGGCGGGCGCGTGTCGGCGCTGCCGCATGCTGGGCGGCATGGCACTGATCGTCAGCGTGGCGGAGGGCCACCAGTTCTGCGCGCTGGGCGAGGCCTAGGCCCGCGCGACGTCGCCGATGGCCTGGTCGAGGATCTGCACGCCGAGGTCGATCTCCTCGGCGGAGGTGGTCAGTGGGGGTGCGATGCGGAACGTGCCGCCGGTGCCGGGCAGCTGGATGACGTTGAGGTGCAGACCCAGCTCGAGGCAGCGCGTGGTGATCCGCCGGCCGCGCTCGTCGGAGTCAGGGCCGGCCAGCTCGAGGCCCTGCATGAGGCCGCGGCCGCGGACGTCGCCGACCTCGTCGTGCCGCGCCTGGATATCAAGGAGCCCCTGGTGCAGCTGCGCCCCGCGCTCGCGGGCGGCGACGTCGAGCCGGTCGCGGTGCAGCACGTCGAGCACGGTGGCGCCCACCGCCGCAACCAGCGGGTCGGAGACGTGCGTCGTGTAGAAGAGGAAGCCGCGCTGGTGCGCCACCGCCTCGACCTCGGCCGACGTGACGACCGCGGCGAGCGGCAGCCCGGCACCCAGCGTCTTCGACAGGGTGAGGATGTCCGGCACGAAGCCCTCGGCCTGGAACGCGTACCAGTCGCCGGTGCGGCACAGGCCGGTCTGCGCCTCGTCGAGCACGACGAGCATGCCGCGCTCGCGGCACTTGGCGGCCAGCGCCGCCAGGTACCCCGGCGGCGGCACGACGATCCCGCCGGACGACAGGATCGGCTCGACCAGGCATGCCGCCAGCGAACCCACCGACTGCGCGTCGACCAGGTCGAACGCGTTGTCCAGCTGCCGGCGCCAGTCCAGTCCGCCGTCCGGGCCGACGACGTCCGGGTGGTAGCTGTGCGGCGTCGGGATCGCGATGTTGCCCGGCGTGGCCGGGCCGTACCCGCGCCGGCCGGACGAGTACGTCGCGTTCGCCGCCGCGCCCGTCATGCCGTGCCACGAGCGGGAGAACGACACGACCTCGAACCGCCCGGTGACCAGCTTCGCCAGCCGGATCGCCGCCTCGTTCGACTCGGCGCCGGTGGTGAGCAGCAGCACCTTCTCCAGCGGGTCCGGCAGCGTCGCGGCCAGCCGGCGAGCCAGGTCGACCACCGGCCACGAGAGCATGCCGCTGTACAGGTGGTCCAGCTCGCCGATCTGACGACGCACCGTGGCCACGATGTCCGGGTGCGAGTGGCCGAGGATGGCGCTCATCTGGCCGGACGTGAAGTCGAGCAGCCGTCGCCCGCTCGCGGTGTGCAGCCACGAGCCCTGCGCGCCGGTGATGACCTCGGGGGAGAACGGCGACCCGTAGCGGATCAGGTGTGCGTCGGCGTCGGCCCAGAACTGCCCCTCGTCAGCCATGCGCGTAACCTACGGCGCCCGCGCCCGGCCGGTGGGCTGAACCCGCGGACAGCCTGATGTCAAGCGGCGGTTGACAAAGGGGGCCATGTCAAGAAATGCTTGACACATGACGGACCCCACGTTGCGTGACCTGCTTGCCAACGCCCTGGACCAGGCCCGGCCCGACCTCGCCGGACGCCTGCAGGACGACCCCGCGGCCTATCTCGAGCTCGTCACCCTGGCCCGGGACGCCCGGTCCGAGACCGACGAGCTGCTGCACGCGGCCGTGGTCTCGGCGCGCCGCGCCGGGTGCACGTGGGAGCAGGTCGGCGGTGTGCTCGGCATGACGCGGCAGGCGGTCCAGCAGCGGTTCGGCCGCGCCGACGCCGCCGAGAGCGACGTCGCGGGCCTGGACCCCGACGAGCCGACCCGGCCGGCTGCGCAGCGGCGCACGCTCACTCCGGTCACGGCGTTCACCGAGATGGCAGCCCTGCGCCGGCTGGGCCGGTTCGGCTGGCACGCGGTGTGGTTCGGGGCGCTCTTCTTCGACCTGGAGCACACCGACCGGCAGTGGGAGCACCGCCGCCAGCTCGTCTGGCAACCCCGTCCCGAGGGCGCCGGGTGGCAGCCGCTCGGCCCGGGATGGTTCCCGTGGGTCTACTTCGCCCGGCAGCTGGACGAGCCGGCACTGGTCCCGCCGCCGGGGTACGACCCGTTCGAGACCTGAGCCGGTGAGGCGAGATCCGCGAGGTCTTGTCAGACTGTGGCCCGTGACCGATCTCACCGGCTGGACCCACACCTACAGCGGCAAGGTCCGCGAGCTCTACGTGCCCGACGACTCGCCGGACGGCCGCGCGATCGTCGAACGCCACGGCGACGTCGTGCTCGTCGTCGCCAGCGACCGCATCTCGGCCTACGACTTCGTCCTGAGCCCGGGCATCCCCGGCAAGGGCGTCGTCCTCACCCAGCTGACGCTCTGGTGGTTCGAGCAGCTGGCCGACCTCGTCCCGAACCACCTGGTCTCGACCGATGTCCCGGACGCGGTGGCCGGCCGGGCGATGGTCTGCCGGCGCCTGGCGATGTACCCCGTCGAGTGCATCGCCCGGGGCTACCTCACCGGCTCCGGCCTGGCCGAGTACCGGAAGACCGGCGAGGTGACCGGCATCCCGCTGCCCGCTGGCCTCGTGGACGGCTCCCGGCTGCCCGAGGCGATCTTCACCCCGTCCACCAAGGCCGAGCAGGGCGAGCACGACGAGAACGTCCCGTTCGAGGGCGTCGTCGGGCTCGTCGGACCGGACGTCGCGGGCACGCTGCGCGACCTGACGCTGGCCGTCTACACCCGGGCCGAGGAGATCGCCCGCGAGCGCGGCGTCATCCTCGCCGACACGAAGTTCGAGTTCGGCGCCGACGAGGCCGGCACGATCACGCTGGCCGACGAGATCCTCACGCCCGACTCCTCGCGGTTCTGGCCGGCCGACGAGTGGGAGCCCGGCCACGCCCAGCCGAGCTTCGACAAGCAGTTCGTCCGGGACTGGCTGACGTCGCCGGCCTCCGGCTGGGACCGTGCGTCGGACACCCCGCCGCCGGCGCTGCCCGACGAGGTCGTCACCCTCACCCGGGGCCGCTACCTCGAGGCGTACCGGCGGATCACGGGGGTCACGCTGACGTTGCCGCCGGCCTGAGTCCTGGCGTGCCCGACTCCTGCCCCGCCCGACCGGGCGCGACCCGTCGTCGCCTCGATCCGCTGGTGGGTGCTGTAGTCGTTGCCTCGATCCGCAGGCGCATGCTGTCGTCGTCACCGCGATCCGCTAGTGGGTGCTGTCGTCGTCACCGTGATCCGCAGGCGAACGCTGTCTCGAGGTGGCCTGGGTCGACGGAGCAGCGGTTGGTTGCGGTGTGCGGAGGCGATCCGCAACCAGCAGCTGTCTCGTGGCCGGCCCGGGTCGACGAGGCAGTGGTTGGTTGCGGGAGCAACTCATGCCGGGCCGCTCCCGGGGCGCGACGATCGCCCGAATGGATGATGGGGGTTCCCTGATGGGTCGTCTCGCGATATATATCGTGCATGGCGTTCCGGATGACCGAGCAGGCGTACCTCGTGCTGCTGGCGCTCGCGGACGGGCCGCGGCACGGGTACGCGATCGTGCAGGCGGTCGCGGCGCTGTCCGACGGGCGGGTGAACCTGGGTGCCGGCACGCTGTACGGGGTGCTGGACCGGCTGGTCGAGGTTGGCTACGCCCGCACCTCCGGTGAGGAGGTCGTCGACGGCAGGCTGCGCCGGTACTACGCGCTGACCGACGAGGGTGGAGCTGCCGCCGCGGCCCACACGACGCAGATGGCGGCGCTGGCTGCCCGCGCCACACGTGTGCTGGCCGCTCGTCCGGCCCTCGGAGGGGCGTGATGCTCGACCCGCGATTCGAGCGGTCGGTTCGCCGCTGGCTGTGGGCCTACCCGCGGCGGTGGCGGTGGGCGCGGGCCGACGAGGTGGTCGGGACCCTGGCCGACATCGCACCGCCCGGTGCGACGAGGCTGGATGTCCGGTCCGGTCTGGGGCTCGTCGTCCACGGCGTGGCGACCCGGCGCCGGATGCGCCCGCCGCTGCGGGTGCGCCGGCGGTACCGCTGGGTGAACGGCGTCGTCCCGCCGGAGGACCGCGGCTGGGTGGCCGACAAGATCGCGAGCCCGTGGTTCCAGGCGGGTCCGCTGCTGGGCTTGGCCATCTACGAGCTGACGTTCACGATGCTCCGCGCGTACAACGGCGACGGGGCGTTCGGTGAGGTGGCCTGGGCCGGCTCGGTCGCCCTCGCGCTGCTGCTGGTGCCGAAGACGCATGCTCGACGAGCGGCCGCGACCCGCCACCTCGTCGTGCGGCCGGGCGACCCGCCGACCGCCTGGGACCTCATGCCCGGCTGGGTCTACCGGGACCGGTTCAGCGCTCGCTCTGTCCTGCAGGCGGCCGCGACCGCCCTGGTCCCGGTGACCGTTCTCACCGCGGCGCTGACGGCGACGGAACGCTCCGGGGATGCGATCGTCCTGGCCGCATGTGTGTCGGTCGGGTCTCTCGCAGCGGCGCGGCTTGCGGTCCGCTGGCGTCGGTGGGCGCTTCGACGGCCGGGGCAACCTGCGCGGCACCTCCTGGACGCGGGCCGACGGTGGACGGTCGCGATCTGGATCGCCGCCTTGGCCGCCGTACTCACGGCGGTTCCGTGGACGGCGCCATTCTCGAGGGACGGGCTGGTCCTCGCCCCCGTCGTCCTCGGCGGTGCGCTCACGATCCTGCCGGTCCTGGCGCTGGCGGCGCTGCTGACCCGCAACGCCCCGGGCGACATCGCGGTGATCGACGTCTGGCGGCTGCTCGTCGGGCGTGGGCCGTTGCCCGTCGACACCCTGGAGCGGGGCGTCGTCCCCGCGTCGTTCGCCCTTCAGGCTCCGGACGGCTTCGGCTACGCCCCCCCTCCATCGCCAACCCCCGCCACCGCCTGACCCGCCACCGCCTGCCCCCCCGCAGCGTCCGAGCCGCTTGCGGCGATAGCCGCAAAGCGCTCGGACGCTGCGGAAAAGAGGGGCGCCGTTAGGATGAGCGCCGAACCCAACGCCTCGCCCCGGGAGACTGCTGTGGGACTGGTCGTCGTCGACGTCATGCCGAAGCCCGAGATCCTCGACCCGCAGGGCAAGGCCGTCGCCGGTGCGTTGCCACGGCTCGGGTTCGGGCAGTTCACCGCGGTGCGGCAGGGCAAGCGGTTCGAGCTCACCGTCGAGGGTCCGGTGACGCCGAACGTCCTGGCGGCCGCCCGCGAGGCCGCGGTCCAGGTGCTGTCCAACCCCGTCATCGAGGACGTGGTCAACGTCGCCGACGGGGAGGCCTGATGGGCCGGATCGGCGTCGTCACCTTCCCCGGCACGCTCGACGACCGGGACGCCGCCCGTGCGGTGCGGCTGGCCGGCGGCGAGCCGGTCAGCCTGTGGCACGCCGATGCGGACCTGCACGGCGTCGACGCGGTCGTGCTGCCCGGCGGGTTCTCCTACGGGGACTACCTGCGGGCCGGCGCGATCAGCCGGTTCGCCCCGGTGATGGGCGAGGTCGTGGCGGCGGCCGGCCGCGGGCTGCCGGTGCTCGGCGTGTGCAACGGGTTCCAGGTTCTCACCGAGGCGCACCTGCTGCCCGGTTCGATGATCAAGAACGACCACCTGCACTTCGTCTGCCGCGAGCAGGAGCTGGTCGTCGAGAACACCGACACCGCCTGGACCCGCGAGTACACCCCGGGCCAGCACATCACCATCCCGTTGAAGAACCAGGACGGGCAGTACGTCGCCGACGAGCGCACGCTCGACGAGCTCGAGGGCGAGGGTCGTGTCGTCTTCCGGTACGCCGGCTGGAACCCCAACGGCTCGCGCCGGGACATCGCCGGGGTCACCAACGCCCGTGGCAACGTCGTCGGGCTGATGCCGCACCCCGAGCACGCGGTCGAGCCCGGGTTCGGGCCCGACGCTGCGAGCGGGCCGCGCTCCGGGACGGACGGGCTGCGCTTCTTCACCAGCGTGCTGCACGCGCTCGTCGGGTGAGGTTCGAGCTCGTCGGCTGGGACGACCCCGACGTCGCGACGCTGCGCGCCGCTCAGCAGGCCGAGATCGCCGCCCTGTACGGCGGCCCGGACCCCGGCTGGGACATGACCGGCGAGGGTGTCCTGGCCACCGTGCTGCTGCACGACGACGACGGGACCCCGCTCGCGTGCGGTGCGCTGCGGGACGCCGCGGAGCTGGGCAGTGGCACCGGCGAGCTGAAGCGGATGTACGTCGTGCCGTCGCACCGTGGCCGCGGTCTGTCGCGGCGGGTGCTCGACGAGCTCGAGCATGCCGCCGCCGGGCGCGGGCTGACCAGGCTGGTCCTGGAGACCGGCCCGCTGCAGGCGGCCGCCATCGGGCTGTACCTGGCGGCCGGGTACGTGCCGACCGACCGGTTCCCGCCCTACCAGGACGAGCCGATGTCCCGGGCCTTCGCGAAGGACCTGACGGCGGCGCCCGCCGAGCGGGGCAACGGCGACACCGGCGTCGACGGGCTGGTCGTCGACCGCCTCGCCTGGACGGACGACGAGGCCGTGGCGCTGCGCCGCGAGATGGCGGCCGTGCTGCGCGGGTTCTACGGCCCGGTCGGCTGGTTCGCCGACGACGAGGCCATGGCAGCCACCGACGCACGCGAGGTGGCGCGGGCGATCGTCGTGCTCGTCGTGCACGACGCGGGGCGGCCGGTGGGGACGGTGACCCTGTCCGGCGCTCCCGAAGGCCGGCCGGCCGACTGGGGCGAGCTCGAGCGGCTGCTCGTCCTGCACGCGGCGCGGGGCCGGGGCGTGGCCCGGCTCATGCTGCGTGAGGTGGAGGCCGAGGCGCGCTCGCGCGGCCTGTCGACGGTCACGCTGTCGACCGGCTACCGGCAGCACCCGGCGATGCAGCTGTACCTCTCGTCGGGCTACCGGATCGTCGCCCCGGTGGGCGACGGGTGGCAGCGGCAGGGGCGGCTGTTCTGGTTCGCCAAGCCCCTGTAGGCGCGGCCGCTCGGCGAAACGGGTCCAGGCTGGGGACGGGCGCGGCACGATGGGCGGGTGACCGGCGAGCACGCCCCGATGGTCACGCGCGCGCCACGGTACGGGCTGCTGGCCGCGGCGCTGCTCGGGCTCGAGCTGCTCGCCGGGGTCCAGACCTACCTGCTGGCGACCGTGATCCCCCTGGTCGCCGCGGACCTGCACGCCCACCAGTACTACGGCGTCATCACGGGCGCGGCGCAGGTGGCGACGTTCGTCACGATGCCGCTCGGCCCCTGGTTGCTGCGGCGCGTGCCCGTCGACCGCCTGCTGCTGCTCCTCACCTGGGTCGCCGTCGCCGGCGGGGTGGTCAGCGCCCTGGCTCCGGCGGTGGCGTTGTTCGTCGTCGGGCGTGCGGTGACCGGCCTGGCGGCCGGCGCGCTGGCGACGGTGTCCCTGGCGGCGATCGTCTCGGTGCTGCCCGCGACGTGGCGGCGGCTGGTGCTGGCGGGCTACAACCTCATGTGGGTCGCGACGTCGCTGCTCGGGCCGCTGTATGCCGGGTGGGTCGCCTCGAAGTTGGGCTGGCGGTGGGCGCTGGTGCTCTACCTGCCGCTGCTGCTCGTCGCGCGGGCGCTGGCGGCGCGCCAGCTGCGCGGCACCATGGGCGGCGGGAACGACGAGCCGCTGCCGCTGGCGTGGGCGGCGGTGCTGGCGGTGGGCGTCGCGCTGGCGTCGCTCGTCGGCGTGAGGGCACTGCCCGTCGCTGCCGCGGTGGCGGTCGGGGGTGTCGGGGTGGTGATCGCCCTGGTCGCGGCGGCGCGCCTGCTGCCACCGGGGGTGTTCCGCGTCCGACGAGGCCGCGGGGCGGCGGTGGCGACGATGGGCCTGGTGACCGGTGCGTTCTTCGGGGCCGAGGCGATCGTGGCGATCGTCGTGCACGACGTGCTGGGCGCGGACACCCGGGCCGTCGCGGTGGTGCTCGGCGTCGGCACGCTGGCGTGGGCGCTGCTGGGGCTGTACGTCGCGCGCAGGCCGGCGTCGGAGCCGCGCGCCTACGCCCGCCGGGCCGGTCTGGGCGGGGCGCTCATGGCGATCGGCCTGGCTGCGATGGCGGTGGCACCGTCGGCCGGGCGCGTCCCGCTCGTCGGTCTCGGCTGGACGGTCGCCGGGGTCGGCATGGGGCTGGTGTACCTGGACACGCTCAACCATGTGGTCGAGGTACCGGAGCAAGCCGACGGCGTCCCGCCGGCCCGAGCGGCGGCGGCGGTGGTGCTCGTCGAGGCGGTCGCCGCGGCGGTGACGTCGACCGTGGCGGCCGCCGTTCTGGGCCGGGTCGTCGACCGTGGGGCGCCAGCGACGGTCGTGGCCGGCGTCCTCATCGGGTGCTCGGTGTTGGCACTAGGCGTGGTGCCGGCGGCTCGCCGGGCGGCGTGAGGGTCAGGCCAGGCCCGCCACCAGGTTGACCAGCAGCGCGAAGATCACCGTGCCGTACAGGTAGGTCAGCAGCGCGTGCACCTGCGCGGTGCGCCGGAACAGCGAGGAGGAGATGTCGGTGTCCGAGATGGCGAAGCTCATCCCGACGGTCACCGCGATGTACGTGAAGTCCGTGTACCGCGGGCGCTCCTCCTGGTGGAACTCGACCCCGCCGACGGGCGGCGTGTAGTACATCCGCGCGTAGCGAAGTGCGAACATCGTCTGGAGGGCCGCCCACGAGGCGACGACCGATGCGAGGACCGCGGCCATCGCCACCGGCCGGCCCTTCAGCCCGCCGCTGGCGAGCACGCTGGCCACCCCGCCGAGGCTGGCCAGGCCCGCGAGCAGCACGATGACGTGCGCCGCGACCCGGGTGGGCTCCTCGCGCGTCGCGTGCTCGTTCGTCGACTCCGCGTCCATCGGCACGATGACCAGCCACGTCCACGCGACGAAGACCACGCTGGACGCGGCCCACCCGCCGAGCAACGCCGTGACCGCGGAGTTCCACGTCAGCTCGAGCCCGACGACTATGCCGACCGCCGTCGCCACCGCGATGCGCAGGGCCGGCGGCGTGTCGAGCACACGGCTGAGCCGCTGACCTCGTGTCATGGCGACCAGTCAACCCCCCGCGAGCCGCGGGCGTGCGGTGGCGCGTCGTCCGCCGGCCCGGCACGGCGGACGCCGTGGTGGTGCGGTGTCCGCCAGGCGCGGCGCCGAGCAGGGTCCAGACGACGTACACCAGCCCGGCCGCCGCCCACCCGCCGAGCAGCGCCGCCTCGCGGGAGCTCCACGTCAGCAGCGCGCCGACGAGCGCACCCACTCCGGCCGCGACCCCGATGCGCACGTCGAGCGCCCGTCCCACCCGCTGGCTCGTCGTCCCCCCGGTGAACCCCCAACCCCTCGCCGAACGCGGCACTTCTACCCGAACGCGGCAGGCAGGACTGCCGCGTTCGACACGAGCTGCCGCGTTCGCGCGAACGGGTGGTGGTTGGGGTGGGGTGGGGGTGGGTGGGACAGATCTGCCGCGCACCTCGGTGGTGGGTGACAATCGCGGCATGCGCCACGACCTTGTCCGCACCGCTGCCGGGGTCCGGCTCGAGCCGCTCGAGGAGGGCCACGCCCCGGCGTTGCTCGCGCTGATCGACGAGGCGCTCTGGGCCGGCATGACCAGCCCGGTGCCGCGCACGCTCGACGACGCCATGGAGCTGGTCCGCGCCGCGCACGCAGAGCCGGGCCGCACCGCGTTCGCGGTGCTCGACGCCGGCCAGGTCGTCGGCAGCACCTCGCTGTACGACCACATCCCGGCGATGGCCCGCGTCGAGATCGGGTTCACCTACTACGCGCGCACCGTGTGGGGCACCCGGGTGAACCCGGCGTGCAAGCTGGCGCTGTTCACCCTGGCGTTCGACGAGTGGGGCTGCGCCCGGGTCGCGCTGCGCGCCGACGCGGCCAACGTGCGGTCGATCGGCGCGATCACCCGGCTCGGCGCGGTACCGGAGGGCGTGCTGCGCAGCCACCGCGTCCGGCCCGACGGAACGCGCGGGGACACCGCCTACTTCTCGGTGCTGGCCGACGAGTGGCCCGCGGTGCGCTCCGGGCTGCTGGCGCGCCTGGAAGGCTAGGCGATCCGTCCTGGTTCTCCGCAGGTACGCCTGCCGTGCGCACACCAGCCGTGCAGCCGGACCGTGACCCACCTCGCGCGCGATATGGCTTCGGCGCGTGTCGGCGACCCCCTCTAGGCTCGACCCCCGTGACCCCCACCCCTGTCATCGAGGCCCGCGCGCTCACCAAGCGGTTCGGCGACCTGGTGGCGGTCGACGGCATCGACTTCCAGGTGGCGCCCGGGGAGGCGTTCGGCCTGCTCGGACCGAACGGCGCCGGCAAGTCGACGACGATGCGGATGATCGGCGCCGTGTCCCAGCGCACCTCCGGCGAGCTGCGGGTGCTCGGCCTCAACCCGGACACGGAGGGCCCGGCGATCCGCGCCCGGCTCGGTGTGGTGCCGCAGGAGGACAACCTCGACACCGAGCTGACGGTGCATGAGAACCTCGTCGTCTACGCCCGCTACTTCGGCATCCCGCGGGCCGAGTGCCACCGCCGGGCCGACGAGCTGCTGGCCTTCGCCCAGCTTGAGGACAAGGCGAAGACGAAGACCGACGACCTGTCCGGCGGGATGAAGCGCCGGCTGACGATCGCCCGCGCCCTGGTCAACGAGCCGCGTGTGCTCATGCTCGACGAGCCGACCACGGGCCTGGACCCGCAGGCGCGGCACGTGCTGTGGGACCGGCTGTTCCGGCTCAAGGAGCGCGGCACCACCCTGGTGCTCACCACGCACTACATGGACGAGGCCGAGCAGCTCTGCGACCGGCTGGTCGTCGTCGACCACGGCCGGATCATGGCCGAGGGCAGCCCGACCGAGCTGATCCGGCAGTACTCCTCGCGCGAGGTGCTCGAGCTGCGGTTTGGCTCGGGCCACAACGCCGAGGTAGAGCCCCTGCTCGCCCCGCTCGCCGAGCGGATCGAGGTGCTGCCCGACCGGGTGCTCTGCTACACCGACCACGGCGAGGACCTGCTGGAGCACGTCGCGACGCTCGGTCTGGAGCCGGCGACGAGCCTGGTCCGGCGGTCCTCCCTGGAGGACGTGTTCCTCCGGCTGACCGGGCGGAGCCTGGTCGAATGACGGTGACCACCATCGGCGACGTCGAGACCTGGCGGGACGAGGCACGGGCCGCCGTGGCCCGGCCGCGCCGGTTCGGCTCGCTCTACGTGGCCGAGTACCGGCTGCGGTCGATGCGCGCGTACGGCTGGACCATCGTCGTCGGCTCGGTGGGGCAGCCGCTGCTCTACCTGCTCGGGCTGGGCGTCGGGCTGGCCGCGTTCATCCGGACGCCGATCGCGGCGGGCTCGTCGGGCGTGGTGGGCTACGTGGAGTTCGTCGCGCCGGCACTGCTCGCCAGCGCCACGGTGGGCGTGGCGATGGAGGAGTTCACCTACGTGATCATGGAGGGCTTCCGCTGGCGGAAGACCTTCTGGGCGATGAACGCCAGCGCGCTCACGCCGCGCCAGGCGTGCAACGGGATCGTGCTCGCCGTCGCGGCACGGATGCTCGTCACCGGTGTCGCGTACTACGCCCTCGCGGTCGCCTTCTCGGCCGTCGGGCGGCCGGTGGCGGGGCTGGCGATGCCGTTCGTCGGCATCCTCGGCGGGCTGGCGTTCGGGCTGCCGGTGATGGCCTACGCGGCGACCATCACCACCGAGACCGGCCAGTTCAGCATCGTCCAGCGGTTCGTCTTCACCCCGCTGTTCCTGTTCTCGGGCACGTTCTACCCGCTGGCCAGCCTGCCCGGGTGGCTGCAGTGGATCGGCTGGATCAGCCCGGTGTGGCACGCCACCGAGCTGGGCCGGGCGCTGTCCTACGGCACCGGGCCCGGGGCGTGGCCGTGGTGGACGCACCTGGTGGTGCTCCTCGCGATGATCGCGGTCGGCGGGGCGCTGGCCTGGCGGTCGTTCGTCCGCAGGATGACGGCATGACGGCGGCCACCGACCGGCGCCGGCGCGAGCCGCCCTGGGCCGCCGAGCTGGGTGCGCTGTGGTCGGGCAACGCGGGCGCCGTGCTGGGCCGCAACCTGCGCTCGGCCCGCTCGACGACCTGGGTGATCGTGCTGACCGGGTTCTTCGAGCCGGTGTTCTACCTGCTGGCGATGGGGGTCGGGCTGGGCCGGTACATCGGCGACGTGTCGACCAGCACCGGAGGCACGGTGAGCTACGCGGCGTTCATCGCCCCCGCGCTGCTCGCCGTCTCGGCGATGAACGGCGCCGTCTACGACTCGACGTGGAACGTGTTCTTCAAGATGCACTTCGGCAAGCTCTACGACGCGATGCTGGCGACGTCGCTCGGGCCGCTGGACGTGGCCCTCGGCGAGATCTCCTACGCGCTGCTGCGCGGCGCGCTCTACGCGGGCGGGTTCCTCACCGTGATGGCGGCGATGGGGCTGACCACGTCGTGGGCGGCGCTGCTCGCGCTGCCCGCCGCGGTGCTCGTGGCGTTCGGCTTCGCCAGCCTCGGCATGGCCGTGACCAGCTACATGAAGACGTTCCAGCAGATGGACTGGGTCAACTTCGTCATGCTGCCGATGTTCCTGTTCTCCGCGACGTTCTACCCGGTGACCGTCTACCCCGGTCCGGTCCAGGGGCTGATCAAGGCGCTGCCGCTGTGGCACGGCGTCGAGCTGGTCCGAGGCCTGACCACCGGCGCGCTGACCGGCGCCCTGTGGGGGCACGTCGCCTACTACGTCGTGATGATCGTGCTCGGCGTGACGTTCACCACGCGGCGGCTGCGCTCGATGTTCCTCGCGTAGGCCGGCGCTCGGTGCGACCGACGAACCCGGCGCCACCAGCCGCCGTGGCCGCTGTCGCGCCAGGCGTCGACCATCCGCTGGGCATCCCGCCAGGCGGACAGCAGCAGCAGCGTGCAGCAGACGACGCCGATCACCTGCTGGACCCGCTCGAGCCGCTGAAGCCGTGCGACGAGACCGAAGGCCGCGGCGAACCCGGCCAGGTAGGCCGCCCCGGCACCCGGCACCAGCCACAGCTGACGGCGCGCCGCCACTGCTCGGCGCCACGTGCCCCAGGGCGCCCGCTGTCGTGACTCGTCCACCCAGAGGAATGCCAGCTCGAGGGGCAGCAGGCACCAGGAGAGAGTGATCACCGTCTGAAACGTCGTCATGCGCTCACCGGCCGACCTATCGGCGAGCCGTCGGCAAGGTTGAGGGGTGCAGCGGCAGAGTCCGCTCGGGCGAGCGGTTGCTCGGTGGGCGTCGCGGGCGCCCCTGCTGGCGATGACGACGACGTCGACCGCGTCGCGACGGAGGTCAGGCGATCGGGGTGACCACACCGCTGAGGTAGGGCCGCCCGGCCCCCGGCTGCCACACCGCGTAGCCGAACCCGTCGTCCTCCGGAGCCACCCGCACCGAGACCGTCGCCGGCAGCAGCAGGGGTTTGGCGAAGTCCGCGGTCCAGACGAAGGTGTGCCCGACGGCGGGCCCGACGTCGGCCAGCGCCCGCGCTGCGGTGTACATGCCGTGGGCGATCGCCCGCCTGAAGCCGAACGGCCGGGCCGTGAGTGCCGACAGGTGCACCGGGTTGCGGTCGCCGGACACCTGCGCGTAGCGCCGCCCGGTGTCGGCGCCCAGCTGCCACGAGGCCGTCGGCACCGGTGCCACCCACTCGCCAGCGTCCGAGGGGTTTGCGGCCTGGGCCGCAAACCCCTCGGACGCTGCGGGTGGGGTGGTGGTGGGTGGGGTGGTGGTGGGTGGGGTGGGGGTGGTGAGGTGGACGTTCTTGGCGAGGTACGTCGAGACACCCTCCCAGGCGACCTCCGACGAGCCCGCCCGGCGGACCACCGCGACCAGGTCGAGCTGAGTGCCGGCCCGGTGCGGGCGCAGGTTCACGGCGGCCACCCGCACGTCGAGCCGGTCCTCGCGCCAGAGCGCCTTGTGCTGGGTCACCCGGTTGGCGACGTGCACCATCCCGGCCGGCGGCAGCGGGAAGTCGTCCCGCACCATGAGCGCGAGCTGCAGCGGGAACGCCATGGTGTGGACGTAGCCCGCCGGCAGCCGGTCCGCCGCGCGCAGCCCGAGGAGCGCCTGGTACGCGGCCAGCCGGGTCGTGTCGACCGGCACGTCGTGAACCTCGTACGCCATGTCGGGCAGCGTCGTCGGGGCGGTGCCCCGGCGTCGGGCGGCGGCCAGGGCTGCGGTACGGGCCAGGCCGCGTGCGTACAGCCGGCCCATCGTGGGGACCTCGGCCAGGAGCACGTCGCCGCCGGTCACCGGCCCACCAGGTTCTGGCCGCACACCCGCAGTGTCCGCCCGACGATGCCGCCCGCCACCGGCGACGCCAGGAACGCCACCGCCTCCGCCACGTCGACCGGCTGCCCACCCTGCTGGAGCGAGTTGAGCCGGCGGGCCACCTGGCGGGTCAGTGCCGGCATCCGGGCGGTCATCTCGGTCTCGATGAAGCCCGGTGCGACAGCGTTCGCGGTGCCGCCGAACGGCACCAGCAGTGGCGCGGTGGCGCGCACCGCACCGATGATCCCGGCCTTGGAGGCGGCGTAGTTGGTCTGGCCGCGGTTGCCGGCGATCCCGCTGGTCGAGGCCATCGCGACGATCCGCGGGGCGTCGGCGAAGTCGCCGCTGACCAGCAACGCCTCGTTGATGGTCAGCTGCGCGGCGAGGTTGACCGCGAGCACGGCGGCCCACTTCTCCGTCGTCATGTTGACCAGCAGCTTGTCCCTCGTGATGCCGGCGTTGTGCACCATGACGTGCAGCCCGCCGTGCCGTGACGTCGCATGGTCGAGGATCCGCGCCCCGGCGTCGGGGGCGGTGACGTCCAGCTGGAGCGCCGTGCCCCGCACCCGGTTGGCCACCTCGGCGAGCTGCTGACCGGCCGCCGGGACGTCGACGCAGACCACGGTTGCCCCGTCCCGGGCGAGGACCTCGGCCACCACCGCCCCGATGCCGCGGGCCGCTCCGGTGACCACGGCGACCCGTCCGGCCAGGGGCCGGTCCCAGTCCGCGGGCAGCTCACCGGCGTCGGAGTCCACCTCGATCAGCTGGCCGTCGACGAAGGCCGAGTGCCGGGACAGCAGGAACCGCAGCGCGCCCACCGCGGACGGTGCGGTGATCGGCACCCCGGCGGCGACCACGACGCCGTTGCCCGTCGCCCCGCCGCGCAGCTCCTTGGCCAGCGACCGGAGCAGCCCGTCCACCCCCTGCCGGGCCGCGGCCACGGCCGGGGCGTCGGTGTCCAGCGCCGGCCGGGACACGGTGACCACCCGGCCGTTGCGGCGCAGCGCGCGCAGCGTCGAGCCAGCCTCCAGCACCGGACCTGCGAGGTCGTCCGGGTGCTCGACGGCGGTGAGCACCAGGAGCACCGCGGCGTACCGCTCGTCGGGCGCGGCGTGCCGGTGCACGTCCAGGTCCCAGCCGTCTGGGACGCCGTTGCCGCCGCCGGGATCCCCGGACAGCAGGCGGGCGACCGCGTCGGCGTCCGGTCCGGCGCCGAGCACGAGCACCGGCCCGTCGACGAGCGGGTCACCCGGCTGGTAGCGCGCCAGCGGCGCCGGGCGCGGCAGACCGAGCCGCTTGGCGATCGTGGCGCCCGCGCCGCTGTTCACCAGGTCGAGGTAGGCGTCGCCCATGTCAGGCCGCCTCGAGGATCGCGGCGATGCCGAGCCCGCCGGCCGCGCAGACCGAGACCAGGCCGCGCACCGGCTCGTCGGACGCCTGCTCCGCCTTGAGCCGGTGCAGCGCCTTGGCCAGCGTGGCGACGATCCGCCCGCCGGTCGCGGCGAACGGGTGCCCGGCCGCCAACGACGAGCCGTGGACGTTGAGCCGGTCGCGCGGGACGGTGCCGAACGCGCCCGGCAGGCCGAGCCGGTCGCGCCCGAACTCGTCGGACTCCCACGCGGCCAGCGTGCTCAGTACGGTCGACGCGAACGCCTCGTGGATCTCGATCAGCGCGAAGTCGTCCAGGCCCAGCCCGTGCCGCGCGAGCAGCCGGGGCACCGCGTACGCCGGCGCCATCAGCAGCCCCTCGCCACCGTGCACGAAGTCGACTGCGGCGACCTCGGCGTCGACCACCGCCGCGAGCGGGGTCAGGTCGTGCGCGGCGGCCCAGTCGGCCGACCCGAGCAGCACGGTCGACGCGCCGTCGGTCAGCGGCGTGGAGTTCCCGGCGGTCATCGTCGCCGGCGCCTCGAGCTTCTTGCCGAACACCGGAGGGAGCGCGCCGAGCTTGTCCATCGAGGTGTCTGCGCGCAGGTTCCCGTCGCGGGAGACGCCCTGGTAGGCGGTGGCCAGGTCGTCGAAGAAGCCGGCGTCCCAGGCCGCGGCGAGGTTGCGGTGCGAGGCCAGGGCCAGCTCGTCCTGCGCCTGCCGGCCGATGCCCCAGCGCGCCGTGGTGAGCGCCTGGTGCTCGCCCATCGACAGGCCGGTGCTCGGCTCGTCGGTGCGCGGGGCGACGGGGGACAGGTCCGTGGGCCGGATCCGGGACAGGGCGGCCAGCCGGGCTCCGGTGGTCTTCGCCCGGTTCGCATCGAGCAGCACGCGGCGCAGCCGGTCGCCGACGACGATCGGCGCGTCCGACGCCGAGTCGACGCCGCCGGCGATCCCCGACTCGAGCTGGCCGAGCGCGATCTTGTTCGCCAGCGTCACCACCGTCTCCACCCCGGTGGCGCACGCCTCCTGGAGATCGGCCGCCGGTGTGCGGTCGGACAGCGGGGAGGCCAGCACCGCCTGCCGGGTCAGGTTGAAGTCGCGGCTGTGCTTGAGCACCGCGCCGGCCGCCACCTGGCCGATCACCTCGCCCTGCAGCCCGAACCGGGCGACCAGCCCGTCGAGCGCGGCGGAGAGCATGTCGAGGTTGCTCGCGTGCGCGTAGGGCCCGCCGACGCGCGCGAAGGGGATCCGGTTGCCACCGAGCACGTAGGCCGGTCGGGGGGTGTTGACCATCGCTCCATCACCATCGATGTCGGGCCGCTGGTCGCGGCAGTGAGCAGGGACCAAAGTCCTACCAAATCTGTGCAGGACGCATGGTACCTGATACCGTCGGTCCCGTGAGTGCCGCTCGTCAAGCCGGGCCGACGACGATCTCCGGCGAGGGCGCCGGAACCGTCGCCGACGGACGCGCCACGCGCTGGGACGGGCACCGCAAGGCCCGCCGCGACGACCTCGTCGCCCAGGCCCGCCGCACCGTGCACCACCGCGGCCCGGACGCCTCGATGGAGGAGATCGCGGCCGATGCCGGGACGTCCAAGTCGCTGGTCTACCGGTACTTCGCCGACAAGACGGCCCTCCAGGTCGAGGTCGCCCGCCTCGTCGTGCGCGAGATCGAGGCGGCGCTCGCCGACGCCCTGGCCGCCCAGCCGACCCCGCGCGAGGGCCTGCGCGCCATGGTCTCGGTGTACCTGGCGATGGTCGAGTCGTCGCCGAACGTCTACGCCTTCGTCACCCGGGACGGGTCGGTGGAGCACTTCCTCGGCTCGGTGACCGAGCTGGTGGCGGGCCCGTTCGCCCGCCGGCTGGCCGACGAGGGAGCCCCAGAGGTCGCCGCCGCGGAGGCGTGGGCGGCCGGCGCGGTGGGTTTCGTCCGCGGTGCGGGCGAGTGGTGGGTGGCGCACCGCGACGAGGGACCGGACCGGGAGGCGCTCGCCGCCCAGGTGACGTCGTGGCTGTGGGCCGGACCCGTCGGGCTGCTCGCCCGCGGGCGGGTGCAACCTCAGGAGGAACCGTGACCGTGCTCGCCGACCGCCGCCGGACCGCGGCGACCCGTCCGCCGCTGCCGCAGGTGGACGTCCCCGTCCTCACCGAGCACCTGCTCGGCCGGTACGCCGCGCTGCGCCGGGACGTGCGCGCCCTGGCGGCCGACCCGGCGTTCCGCAGGATCGACGGCCTGACGATGGCCGAGCACCGCGAGCGCGTGCTCGGCCAGCTGCGGGCCCTGGTCGCCGGGCACGACGTGCTGCGCGCGTTCCCGACCGCCCTGGGCGGGGCCGACGACCACGGCGGCAGCCTGGCGCGGTTCGAGGAGCTCGTCGCCGCCGACCCGTCCCTGCAGATCAAGGCGGGCGTCCAGTGGGGGCTGTTCGCCTCGGCGATCCTGCACCTCGGCACGGACGACCACCACGCACGGCTGCTCCCCGGCGCGATGAGCCTGGAGGTGCCGGGTGCGTTCGCGATGACCGAGACCGGCCACGGCTCGGACGTCGACGCGATCGCGACCACCGCGGAGTACGACGCGGCGACCGGGGAGTTCGTCCTGCACACGCCGTACCGCAGCGCCTGGAAGGACTACCTCGGCAACGCCGCCCTGCACGGGGTGGCCGCCGTCGTGTTCGCCCACCTGGTCACCGCGGCGCCCGGGGGGCCGCGGGTCGACCACGGGGTGCACGCGTTCTACGTGCCGATCCGGGACCCGCGGACCGGCGAGTTCCTGCCCGGCGTCGGCGGCGAGGACGACGGCTACAAGGGCGGGCTCAACGGCATCGACAACGGCCGACTCTGGTTCGACCACGTGCGCGTCCCCCGCGCCGACCTGCTCGACCGGTACGGCCACGTCGCGCCGGACGGCACCTACACCTCCCCGATCGCCAGCCCGGGGCGGCGGTTCTTCACCATGCTCGGCACGCTGGTGCAGGGCCGGGTCTCGCTGGACGGTGCCGCGGCGAACGCGGCGAAGATCGGCCTGGCGGTCGCGGTGACCTACGGCAACCAGCGCCGTCAGTTCGCCGGCCCGGGGAACGACGAGGTCGTCCTGCTCGACCACGGCGAGCACCAGCACCGGCTGCTGCCCCTGGTCGCCGAGACGTACGCCGCCGGCTACGCCCACGAGGAGCTGCTCGCCGCCTTCGACGACGTCTTCTCCGGCCGGGGCGACACGCCGGGCGCCCGCGAGGACCTGGAGACCCTCGCCGCGGCGCTCAAGCCGACGTCGACCTGGCACGCCCTGCGCACGCTCCAGGCCTGCCGCGAGGCGTGCGGCGGCGCCGGCTTCCTCGCCGAGAACCGGATCGTCGGGCTGCGCGCCGACCTGGACGTGTTCGCCACCTTCGAGGGCGACAACACCGTGCTGTACCAGCTCGTCGCCAAGCGGCTGCTGTCCGACTACGCGCGGGCGGTCCGGGCTGGCGGGCGCACCGAGGTGGCGCGGATCGTCGCGGGCCGGGCGGCCGACGTCGCGCTGCACCGCACCCCGCTGATCCGGGCGGTGCAGACGCTGGCCGACGCCGGCGACGCCCGACGCTCGGTCAACTCGCTGCGCGACGAGGCCACCCAGCGCGAGCTGCTCACCGACCGCGTCGAGGCCATGGTCGCGGACCTCGCGGCGGCCCTCGCCCCAGCCCGCCGGATGGCCCCCGGCCCGGCGGCCGCCCTGTTCGAGGCGCACCAGCACGAGATGGTCGAGGCGGCACGCGCCCACGCCGAGCGGGTCCAGTGGGAGGCGTTCACCCGGGCGCTGCCGAGCGTCCCGGACCCCGGGACCCGGCAGGTGCTGACCTGGGTGCGCGACCTGTACGGCCTGACCCTGATCGAGCGGCACCTCGCCTGGTACCTGATCCACGGCCGGCTGTCGGCGGGCCGGGCCCGCACGGTCTCGTCGTACCTCGACCGCCTGCTCACCCGGCTGCGGCCGCACGCCCAGGACCTGGTGGACGCCTTCGGCTTCGGTCCGGAGGTGCTCGGCGCGCCGATCGCCTCCGGGGCCGAGCGGCAGCGGCAGGACGAGGCGCGCGCCTACCGGCGGGCGGCGCGCGCCACGGCGGACGCGGCGATCGCGGAGAAGTCCCTGCGCTAGGTTTCCCGCGTGACCTCGTGGACCCTGTTGCCCACTCATCGTGACTGGCTGGCCCGGCACGGCGAGCACCTCCTCGCCTTCGGCCGTCGCACGCCGTACCCCGGTGGGGGTGCCGCCTGGCTGTCCGACGACGGGTCGCCCTGGCTGGACCGCGGCGTGCAGACCTGGATCACCTGCCGCACGGCGCACATCTACGCGATCGGGGCGCTGCTCGGCCTGCCCGGCGCCCGGCCGGTGGCCGAGGCGGCGCTGGCCGGGCTGCTCGGCCCGCTGCGGGACGACGAGCACGGAGGGTGGTACTCGTCGGTCGGTCCGGACGGGACACCTGCGGCCGGCAAGACGGCGTACACGCACGCGTTCGTCGTGCTCGCCGGGTCCACCGCGACGGCAGCCGGGCTGACCGGCGGTCCGCAGCTCCTCGCCGACGGTCTGGCGGCCTTCGAGAAGTGGTTCTGGGACGAGGCCGCCGGCAAGGCCGTCGACACCTGGGACACCACCTTCACCACCCTCGACCCCTACCGCGGGATCAACGCCAACATGCACACGGTCGAGGCGTTCCTCGCCGCGGCCGACGTCACCGGGCGAACGGGTCTGGCTGGAGCGGGCGGCGCGGATCGCCGCGTTCGCCGCGTCGTCGGCCGCTGCGAACGGTTGGCGCCTGCCGGAGCACTTCGACGCCGACTGGACCCCGCAGCCGGAGCTCAACGCGGACCGGCCGGACGACGCGTTCAAGCCGTACGGCGCGACGGTGGGTCACGGCCTGGAGTGGGCGCGGCTGCTGCTGCACGTCGAGGCCGCCCTGGGCGCCCAGGCCGGCCCAGGACCCGACGCCGCGAGCGGCACCGACTGGGTCGGGGCGGCGCGGGCCCTGTTCGACCGTGCCACGGCCGACGGCTGGGCGGTCGACGGTGCGGACGGCTTCGTCTACACCACCGACTGGGCCGGGGTCCCCGTGGTGCGGGACCGGATGCACTGGGTGGCGGCCGAGGCGATCGGTGCGGCCGCGGTGCTCGAGCAGCGCACCGGTGAGCCGGAGTATGCGCAGTGGTACGCCCGGGTCTGGGACTACGTCGACCGCCACCTGGTCGACCACGAGCACGGCTCGTGGCACCACCAGCTGACGCCGGACAACACGCCGACCGCCACGGTGTGGCCCGGAAAGGCCGACCTCTACCACGCCTTCCAGGCCACGCTCATCCCGCGCCTGCCGCTGGCCCCGTCACTGGCGACCGCGGTCGCACGCGGGCACCTGCGCTGAGCGCCGGGCGGGGGCGCTCGGCGCCGTTACGCTTGGCCCCGATGAGCACCCTGTCCGAGACCGTCGACACCGTCGAGCACGCCGCCGCCACGCCGGACGTCGGGCAGCCGTTCGCCGAGCTGGGCCTCAAGCCCGACGAGTACGCCCGGATCCGTGACCTGCTGAGCCGACGACCCACCACCGCCGAGCTCGCCATGTACTCGGTCATGTGGTCCGAGCACTGCTCGTACAAGTCGAGCAAGAAGCACCTGCGGCTGTTCGGGGAGCGGACCACCCCCGCGATGCGGGAGCACCTGCTCGTCGGCATCGGGCAGAACGCCGGCGTCGTGGACATCGGCGACGGCTGGGCGGTCACGTTCAAGGTGGAGTCGCACAACCACCCGAGCTTCGTCGAGCCCTACCAGGGTGCCGCGACGGGCGTCGGCGGCATCGTCCGGGACATCATCTCGATGGGCGCCCGGCCGGTGGCCGTGATGGACCAGCTCCGGTTCGGCGCGATCGACCACCCGGACACCGCACGCGTGGTGCACGGGGTGGTCGCCGGCGTGGGCGGCTACGGCAACTGCCTCGGCCTGCCGAACATCGGCGGCGAGACCGTGTTCGACCCCTCCTACCAGGGCAACCCGCTGGTCAACGCGCTGTGCCTGGGCGTGCTGCGGCACGAGGACGTGCACCTGGCCAACGCGACCGGCGTGGGCAACCTCGTCGTGCTGTTCGGGGCGCGCACCGGCGGCGACGGCATCGGCGGTGCGTCGATCCTCGCCAGCGAGACGTTCGACGACACCAAGCCGAGCAAGCGGCCGAGCGTGCAGGTGGGCGACCCCTTCATGGAGAAGGTGCTCATCGAGTGCTGCCTCGAGCTGTTCGCCGCGGGCGTCGTCGAGGCGATCCAGGACCTCGGCGCGGCCGGGATCAGCTGCGCGACGAGCGAGCTGGCGGCCAACGGCGACGGCGGCATGCACGTCGACCTGGAGAAGGTGCTGCTCCGCGACCCGACGCTGACCGCCGGCGAGATCCTGATGAGCGAGTCGCAGGAACGGATGATGGCGATCGTCCGCCCCGACCAGCTCGCCGAGTTCCTCGCGGTGACCGCGAAGTGGGACGTCGAGACGGCGGTGATCGGCGAGGTCACCGCTGACGGTCGGCTGACGATCGACCACTTCGGGGCGCGGATCGTCGACGTCGACCCGCGCACGGTCGCCCTGGACGGCCCGGTCTACGACCGCCCGTACGCCCGCCCGGACTGGCTCGACGCGCTGGTCGCCGACACGGTATCCGGCCCGGCGGGCGCCGCCGCCTACCCGCGGCCGTCCACCCCGGACGAGCTGCGCGGCACCGTGCTCGCCCTGGTGGCCAGCCCGAACCTCGCCTCCAAGTCGTGGGTGACCAGCCAGTACGACCGGTTCGTCCAGGGCAACACGGCGCTCGCCGAGCCGGACGACGCCGGCGTCATCCGGGTCGACGAGACGACCGGCCTCGGTGTCGCGCTGGCCACCGACGCCAACGGCCGGTACGCCCAGCTCGACCCGTACGCCGGGGCGCAGCTCGCGCTCGCCGAGGCCTATCGCAACGTCGCGGCGTCCGGTGCCCGGCCGCTGGCCGTCACCGACTGCCTCAACATCGGCAGCCCGGAGCGGACCGACTCGATGTGGCAGCTGGTCCAGGTGATCGAGGGCCTGGCCGACGCCTGCCGCACCCTCGAGGTGCCGGTCACCGGCGGCAACGTCTCGCTCTACAACACCACCGGCGCGACGGCGATCCACCCGACCCCCGTGGTCGGGGTGCTCGGCGTGCTCGACGACGTGGCGCACGCGGTGCCGTCCGGCTGGACCGCGCCGGGCGAGGCGGTCTTCCTGCTCGGCACCACCCGCGACGAGCTGGACGGCTCCGCCTGGGCCGACGTCGTGCTGCACCAGCTGGGTGGCCGCCCGCCGGCCGTCGACCTGGCCGCCGAGCGGCGGCTGGCGGCCGTGCTGGTCCAGGCGGCTCGCGACGAGATCGCCGACGCCACGCACGACCTGTCCGAGGGCGGCCTGGCCCAGGGGTTGGTCGAGGCGGGCCTGCGGTTCGGCATCGGGGTGCGCGTGTCGCTCGACGCGCTGTGCGCGCGGGACGCGATCAGCCCGTTCACCGCGCTGTTCTCCGAGTCGACCGCCCGGGCGCTGGTCGCCGTGCCGCGCTCGGAGGAGCAGCGCCTGCTCGACCTGTGCACCGCCCGCGGCGTGCCCGCCCTGCGGCTCGGCGAGACCTCCGAGACGGGGCCCGACGAGGACGGCGCGCCCGCCCTCGAGGTGGCCGGCCTGTTCACGCTGCCGCTCGCCGAGCTGCGCGGGGTGTCGGCGGCAACGCTGCCGAGGTACTTCGGCTGATGCACCACCGCCGGCTGCGGCTGCCGCCCGACGCCGACGGCGAGCTGGCCGCGGCCCTGCACGCAGCTGCGGGCCGAGCTGAGGCTCTCCGCCGACTTCGGCGCTGCCGCCCAGACGGAGGCCGAGGCGGCCGCCGCACGCGGCCCCGCCGACGTCCCCGGCCGCACGCTCCCGCGGGTCGACGCGACCGACCTGCCGTTCGTCACCATCGACCCCGCCACGTCGCTCGACCTCGACCAGGCCCTGCACGTCGCCTGGTCCGGGACGGGCTGGCGGGTGTCGTACGCGATCGCCGACCTGCCCGCGTTCGTCCTGCCCGGTGGCGCGCTGGACGACGAGACGCACCAGCGCGGCACCACCTGCTACGGGCCGGACGGCAACCTGCCGCTGCACCCGCGGGTGCTCTCCGAGGGCGCGGCCAGCCTGCTGCCCGGCCAGGTCCGTCCCGCCGCGCTCTGGACGATCGACCTGGACGCCGATGCGACCATCACCGCCGCTCGGGTGGCGCCGGCACTGGTGCGCAGCCGGGCCAAGCTGTCCTACGACGACGCGCAGGGGGTGCTCGACGGCGGGCCGGACCCGCACGGTGCCGTCACCGTGCTGCGCGCCCTGCGTGAGGTCGGCCGGCGCCGGCAGACGCTCGAGCGCAGCCGCGGCGGCGTCTCGCTCAACCTTCCCGAGCAGGAGGTGGCGCGCGACGACGCCGGCCGGTGGCGGCTGACGTTCCGTGCCCCGCTGCCGGTGGAGGGCTGGAACGCGCAGATCTCGCTGCTCACCGGCATCGCGGCGGCGTCGATCATGCTCGACGCCGGTGTCGGCGTGCTGCGCACCATGCCGCCGGCGGACACGCGCGACCTCGCCCGGCTGCACCGGGCCGCCGCCGCGCTGGACATCCCGTGGCCGTCGACGGAGGGCTACGGCGAGCTGCTCGACCGGCTCGACGCGTCGACCCCCGCGCACGCCGCGTTCGTCGAGGCGGCGACGTCGCTGTTCCGCGGCGCCGGGTACCACGCGTTCGGCGGGACGGACGGCGCCCCGGCCCCGACCGGTGACGCCGCCCGCCACGCCGCCATCGCCGCGCCCTATGCCCATGTCACCGCCCCTCTGCGCCGGCTCGTCGACCGCTACGGCACCGAGGTGTGCCTGGCGGCCTGCGCCGGCCGTCCGGTGCCGGACTGGGTGCTCGCCGCGCTGCCGACGCTGCCGCCGACGATGGCCCAGACCGGGCAGCGGGCGAACGCCTACACGCGGGGCGGGCTCGACCTGGTCGAGGCCGCCGTGCTCGGACCCTCGGTCGGCAGCACCTACCCCGGTGTGGTCGTCGAAGGGCCGCACGGCCGCGGTGCCGAGCTCCCGCCGGCACAGCGCCGGGGCGAGGTGATGGTCCGCGACCCGGCGATCCTGGCCGCGGTGCGCCCGGGCGCTGACGGTGTGCTCCCCCTCGGCGAGCCGGTCCTGGTGCGCCTCGTCGAGGCGTCGCTGACGAACCGGTCGGTGCTCTTCGAGCTGGCCGGCCGCCCCTAGCCGAGCAGCAGGTCGAGCATCGCGGGAGTGAACCCGGTCGACAGGTGCGGCACGTGGCCGGCCGTTCCGATGCTCCACAGCTCGACCCGGCTGCCGTCGCGGCAGCCGTCGGCCCACGTCGTCACCGAGGTCTCGGCCCCGGCGATGGTGGTGTCCACGTCGATCGCCGGTGCCGACGTGTCACCGGTCGGCGCGCAGCCGTCGAGCCGCGCCCAGGTCTGCGCCGTCACCAGCGCGGAGGAGTCCCCCGAGCGGCCGGCGTAGGGCACGGTCGTGTCGTCGGTGCCGTGCACGTGCAGCACCGTGACCGGCCGGCTCGGTGCGCAGAGCGAGGTGTCGGCCGGCAGCGGCCCGGCCAGCGAGCCGATCGCGGTCACCTGGTCGGCGTGGTCGCAGGCGAACCGGTGCGCCATGTAGCCGCCGTTGGAGTGCCCGACGACGACCACCCGGGACACCGCGTAGGACGCGGTCACCTGCGTGACCAGGCGTGACAGGTAGCCGGAGTCGTCGACCCCGGTCCGGTCGAGGTCGCAGCACGAGCCGGTCGCGTTCCAGAACTGGTCGCCGCGCTGGTCGGTCGTCCCCTCCGGGAGCGCGAGCAGGAAGCCGCGCTCGTCCGACGCGGCGGTCAGCCCGAGGTAGCCGTCCAGCTCGGACGAGGTCGAGGTGTACCCGTGCAGGCCGACGACCAGCGCCGCCGGGCTGGTCGCCCCGGCCGGCACGTGCACCCGGTACGGCCGGCCGTCCAGGTCCACCGACGTGGTGGTGCCCGGTGCCAGCGACACCGTCGGCGGCGGCCCGGTCGGCACTGCGGCGTGCGGGGCGGCGCCCGGCGCCGAGCACGCGGCGAGCAGCGCGGCGGCGGCCGCAGCGGCCGCGAGGCGGGACCACATCGTCACGTGCCCATCTTGGTGCGGTCGGGCCCGGCCCGCGCGCCCTAGCATCGACGCGTGCCCCGCTCCACGCGGCCGCCGCGCTACGCCCGGACCTGGTCCCCGACAGGCGTCGGTGTCGTCGTCGCCGTCGCCTTCCTCGCCGCGGGCGCCGGCACCGCCTGGCTGGTCCACCCGTCGATCCCCGGCCTGATCACGGGTGCGCCACCGTCGTCGGCCGTCCCGGCGCCGGCCGGCCCGACCACCGACCGGAGCACGCTCGACGTGCCGACGACCGCCCCGGCGCCGACGCCGAGCGCGACGCCCACCGCGGTCGGCATCGACCTGGCCCGGTACTCGACCGTCGACCCGTCGAGCCTGTGGGTGGTGGTCAACAAGCAGCACCCGATCGACCCGATCCGCTACCAGCCGCCGGACCTGGTCCCGTTCGCCGGCACGCGCGTGCGCGCCGTGGTCGCCGCCGACCTGCAGGCGATGTTCACGGCTGCCGCCGCGGACGGCGTCCGGCTCGGCCTGCGCACCGCCTACCGGCCGTACGACGACCAGGTGGTGATCCACGCCGACGCCGTACGCCAGTTCGGCGCGGCGCGCGCTGACCAGTACTCCGCCCGGGCGGGCTACTCCGAGCACCAGACCGGCCTGGCGATGGACCTGCACAGCACGTCGCACCCGTCCTGCGACCTGGCCGCCTGCTTCGCCTCGACCGCCGAGGCGCAGTGGGTCGCCGCCCACGGCTGGGAGTACGGGCTCATCGTCCGGTACACGCCCGACAACGGCGCGGACACCGGCTACGCGGCGGAGGCCTGGCACCTGCGGTACGTCGGCCGGGACCTGGCGGCGTGGATGCACACCGTCGGCGCCCGGTCGCTCGAGTCGGTGTTCGGCATCTCCGGTGGCGCCGACTACCCGGCCGGCTGACGGCCGCGACAATGGGGCCGTGCCCCCGCGTCGTCGCACCGACCCGGCCGTCGGCCGTGCTGCGCTCGCGGCCTGGCGAGCCGCACCCGACGAGGCCAGCACCGCCGACCGCCGCACGGCGGTCCGGTTCACGCTCGAGGAGCTGGCCGAGGTCGCCCCGGGCAACGCCGTCGAGGTCCGGGTGCCGCCGGACGGGGCGGTGCAGGCCGTGACCGGCCCGCGGCACACCCGTGGTACCCCGCCGAACGTCGTCGAGACCGACCCGCAGACCTGGCTGGCCCTGGCGACCGGCGCCCTGACCTGGTCGCAGGCTGTCGCCGGCGGGCTCGTCCGGGCGTCGGGCGAGCGGGCCGACCTGACCCCGTGGCTGCCGTTGCAGGCCCCCCGCCCGCGCTGACCTCGCCTAGGATTCCCCGGTGCCCGCAGAGCAGGACGAGCCCCCGCGCGGCGACGCCGTGCCCGACGAGCAGACGCTGGCCAGGATCGCCACCCCCGGGGTGGTCCGGCGTGCGCCGAAGTTCGGCGCGTTCATCGGCTTCGGCGCTGTGCTCGGGTTCGTCGTCGGGGTGGTGCTGGCGATCGCGCTGGACCACGGCGACCTGGTCCGGGCCGGGGAGGGTGGCGGCGTGCTGCCGTTCCTCGGCGGGTCGAACGGCGTGCGCCTGCTCAGCGGTCTGGCCGTCGCGGCGTTCGGGGCGCTCGTCGGCGGGCTGCTCGCGCTGTGGGCGGATGCCCGCTCGCGGCGCTGAGCCGCCCGCGGCCTACTGCTGCTCGCCCGCCCGGTAGCGCAACCCGTCGAGCACCAGGTCGAGCAGGGTGCGCACGTGCCGCTCCCAGAGCGGTCCGGACGGGACGTTCCACACGGCGCCCATCGCGCGCCACACGTCGCCGGCGTCCACGTCGGACCGGATCGACCCGTCGCGGGACCCCGCGTCGAGCAGCTCGCCCAGGGCGGCGAGGATCAGCTCGCGCGTCTCGGAGAACAACGTGCCCTCCGAGCCGATCGCGGCGCGGAGCGCCTCCTTCATGCCCTGCTTGGCGGCGGCGTACTGGACGAACCGTCCGGTCCACTCCCGCAGGGCCTCCAGGCCGGACGCGCGTTCGGCGAGCAGCTGGGGCGCTCGCTCGCAGAGTGCCTCGACCTCGTGCCGGTAGGCGGCCTCGACGAGCGCGTTGCGGTCCGGGAAGTTGCGGTACAGGGTGCCGACGCCCACGCCGGCCTGCGCGGCGATGGTCTCCAGCGGCACGTCCGCGCCGTCCCGTGCGAACGCCTCGACGGCAGCGGCCAGCAGGGCGTCGCGGTTGCGCCGCGCGTCGGCCCGCAGCGGGCGCTCGCCCAGGGCCACCGCCTGCTCGTCGTCCATCGCCTGCCCTCTTCCGGTTGTTAACCGGAGGAGATTCCGGTTACCCTGGATCCTTCAACCGGACGTTCCTCCGGTTATAGCCTACCGGCCTTCGCCGGCCGGGTCGGGAGATCCCATGAAGACCTGGTTCATCACCGGTGCGTCTCGCGGGTTCGGCCGCGAGTGGGCGACCGCCGCGCTGGACCGCGGTGACCGCGTCGCCGCCACGGCCCGTGACACCGCGACCCTGGACGACCTCGTCGCGCGGTACGGCGACGCCGTCGTCCCGCTGCGCCTGGACGTGACCGACCGTGCCGCGGACTTCGCCGCCGTCGCGGCCGCGCACGAGCGGCTCGGCCGTCTCGACGTCGTCGTGAACAACGCCGGCTACGGGCAGTTCGGCATGGTCGAGGAGCTGTCCGAGGCCGAGCTGCGCGCCCAGCTGGAGACCAACCTGTTCGGTGCGTTCTGGGTCACCCAGGCGGCGTTGCCGATCCTGCGGGCACAGGGCAGCGGGCACATCCTCCAGGTCTCGTCGATCGGGGGGATCGCCGCGTTCCCCAACATCGGCGCCTACAACGCCTCGAAGTGGGCGCTCGAGGGGTTCAGCCAGGCGCTCGCCCAGGAGGTGTCCGGCTTCGGCATCCACGTCACGCTCGTCGAGCCGACCGGCTTCGCGACCGACTGGGGCGGCTCCTCCGCCCGGCACGCGACGCCGCTGGCCGCCTACGACGAGGTGCGCGCGGCACGCGAGCGGCAGCGCGCGGTCCAGATGGCCCGGGAGGGTGACCCGCACGCCAGCGCGTCCGCCATCCTCACCCTGGTCGACGCCGAGAACCCGCCGCTGAGGCTGTTCCTCGGCGACACCCCGCTGGCGCGGGCCGAGGCGGAGTACGCAGATCGCCTCGCCACGTGGCGGCACTGGCAGCCGGTCGCCGCGGCGGCCCACGGCACGAAGGCGGTGGCACGGTGAAGCTCGGCGCGCACCTCATGCGGTTCGACGCGGTCCCCCCGGCGCAGCTGCGCGACGAGCTGGCGGCGACCGCCGACGCGGCCGAGGCGGCCGGCCTGTCCTGGCTGTCCGTCATGGACCACTACTTCCAGATGGAGTCGGCCGGCTTCCCCCGCACCGACCCGATGCTCGAGGCGTACACGACGCTGGGCTTCCTGGCCGGGCGCACGCAGACCGTCCAGCTCGGCGCCCTGGTCACCGGCGTGACCTACCGGCACCCAGGCCTGCTGGCGAAGATCGGGGCGACCCTCGACGTGCTCTCCGGTGGTCGCGCCACGCTGGGTATCGGCGCCGCCTGGTACGAGAAGGAGCACCAGGCGTTCGGTGTGCCGTTCCCGCCGCTCGCGGAGCGGTTCGAGCGCCTCGAGGAGGCCCTGCAGATCTGCCGCCAGATGTTCGACCCGGACCAGACCGGGCCCTACCAGGGCGTCCACTACCAGCTGGCGGAGACGATCTGCTCGCCGATGCCGCTGAGCGCGCCGGAGATCATGGTCGGTGGCGGTGGTGAGCGGAAGACGCTGCGGCTCGTCGCGCAGTACGCGGACGCCTGCAACCTCTTCTCGCCCACGCCGGACGAGCTCGTGCACAAGCTCGAGGTGCTCCGTGAGCACTGTGCGGCGCTGGGCCGGGACCCGAAGGAGATCCGGGTGACCGTGCTCAACGCCGGCACGCCGCTGCTCGAGGGGGACGTCGCCACGTTCGTCGAGCAGATGCGACCGTTCGCCGCCCTCGGCGTCGACACCGTGATCCTGCGCCCGCCGGCGACGCCCCTGGCCGCCTGGGTGCGCGACGCGGTCGCCCCGGCGGTCGGCCCGCT
Source organism: uncultured Actinomycetota bacterium (assembly GCA_963769855.1). Lineage (GTDB taxonomy): Bacteria > Actinomycetota > Actinomycetes > Actinomycetales > Cellulomonadaceae > Cellulomonas. The sequence goes on along the minus strand of CAVYNN010000006.1, from coordinate 34,317 downwards.
CGCGGAGCTCTGAGCCCCGCCTGTCGCTCCAGGGGCGTATGCGACCATTGGACTGTGGCCCGCCCTGACGGACGTCTTTCCCACGATCTCCTCCCGCACGAGAAGGGCCCGCAGGATGCCTGCGGGGTCTTCGGCGTCTGGGCTCCTGGCGAGGAGGTCTCCAAGCTCACCTACTTCGGCCTGTACGCGCTGCAGCACCGTGGCCAGGAGTCGGCGGGCATCGCGACGAGCAACGGGCAGCAGCTGCTCGTGTTCAAGGACATGGGCCTGGTCTCGCAGGTGTTCGACGAGACGTCGCTCGCCGCGCTGACCGGCCACCTGGCGATCGGGCACACGCGCTACTCCACGACCGGCGGCTCCACCTGGGAGAACGCGCAGCCGACCCTGGGCGCGACGGCCGCGGGCACGGTGGCACTGGGCCACAACGGGAACCTGACCAACACCGCCGAGCTGGTCGACCTCGTCGCGGAGCGGTACGGCAGCCAGCGCCGTGGCGAGCTGGCGCGGGGCAACACCACCGACACCGCCGTCATCACGGCGCTCCTCGCGGGCGATCCGGACCACACGCTCGAGGCCACCGCGCTGGAGGTCCTGCCGCGGCTGCGCGGCGCGTTCAGCCTGGTCTTCATGGACGAGACGACGCTGTACGCCGCCCGCGACCCGCACGGCGTGCGGCCCCTCGTGCTGGGCCGGCTGGAGCGGGGCTGGGTGGTCGCCTCCGAGACCCCGGCCCTCGACATCGTCGGCGCGTCGATGGTCCGTGAGGTCGAGCCCGGCGAGCTCATCGCGATCGACGAGAACGGGCTGCGCTCGACGAGGTTCGCCACCGCCCAGCGGGCCGGCTGCGTCTTCGAGTACGTCTACCTGGCCCGGCCGGACACGTCGATCGCCGGGCGCTCCGTCCATGCCGCGCGGGTGGCGATGGGCCGCCGGCTCGCCGTCGAGCACCCGGCGGAGGCCGACATGGTCATCCCCGTGCCGGAGTCCGGGACGCCGGCCGCGGTGGGCTACGCGCAGCAGTCGGGCATCCCGTTCGGCCAGGGCCTGACGAAGAACGCCTACGTCGGACGGACCTTCATCCAGCCGTCGCAGACGCTGCGCCAGCTCGGCATCCGGCTCAAGCTCAACCCGCTGCGCGAGCAGATCCGCGGCAAGCGGCTGGTCGTCGTCGACGACTCGATCGTCCGCGGCAACACCCAGCGCGCGCTGATCCGGATGCTCCGCGAGGCCGGCGCCGCCGAGGTGCACGTCCGGATCAGCTCCCCACCGGTCACCTGGCCGTGCTTCTACGGCATCGACTTCGCGTCCCGGGCCGAGCTGATCGCCAACGGCCTGGGGGTGGACGAGATCCGCGCCTCGCTCGACGCGGACTCCCTCGGCTACATCTCGCTGGAGGGCATGATCGGGGCGACCGAGCAGCCCGCGGGGGCGCTCTGCGCTGCGTGCTTCACCGGCCGCTACCCGATCGAGCTGCCGCCGGACGCCCGGCTGGCCAAGAACCTCCTGGAGCAGCACGAGCTGCCGCTGGGCTCGCCGGAGGACGGCTTGCTGCACCTGCTGCCGGGCGTGGGCGGGGCGACCGCCCTCGACCGGCCGTGAGCGCGGCGGGGGGCGGGGAGACCCGCGGTCTGGTCGGCGGACCGCCGTTGACCTATGCCGCTGCCGGGGTCGACACCGGGGCCGGCGACACGGCGGTCGAGCTGATGAAGGATGCGGTGCGCGCCACCCACGGCCCGCAGGTGCTCGGCGGGGTCGGCGGCTTCGCCGGCCTGTTCGACGCCTCGGCGCTGACCGCCTACCGCCGTCCCCTGCTCGCCACCTCGACGGACGGCGTCGGCACGAAGGTGGCGATCGCGCAGGCGATGGACGTGCACGACACGATCGGCTTCGACCTGGTCGGCATGGTGGTCGACGACATCGTCGTCGTCGGCGCCCGGCCGCTGTTCATGACCGACTACATCGCGTGCGGCCGCGTGGTCCCGGACCGGATCGCCGCGATCGTGCGCGGCATCGCGGCGGCATGCCGGGTGGCCGGGACTGCGCTCGTCGGCGGCGAGACCGCCGAGCACCCCGGCCTGCTAGGGCCCGACGAGTACGACGTGGCCGGTGCCGCCACCGGCGTCGTCGAGGCCGACGACGTGCTGGGTCCGGACCGGGTGCGGGTTGGTGACGTCCTGGTCGCCCTGGGTTCGTCGGGTCTGCACTCCAACGGCTACTCGCTGGTGCGCGGCGCGCTGGCGCGCTCCGGCTGGGCGCTGGACCGGCACGTCGACGAGCTGGGTCGCACGCTCGGCGAGGAGCTGCTCCAACCGACGCGCGTCTACGCCGCCGACTGCCTGGCGCTGGTCGATCGGGCGGCAGGTGGTGTGCACGCGTTCAGCCACGTCACCGGCGGCGGGCTGGCCGCGAACCTGGCGCGGGTGCTGCCGGCCGGGCTGGTGGCCGAGGTGGACCGTGGGTCGTGGCCCATGCCGGCGGTGTTCGGCCTGGTCCGGACCCTCGGTGACGTGCCGTGGGCCGACCTGGAGGCGACGCTCAACATGGGTGTCGGGATGGTGGCGGTGGTGGCTCCCGAGGCGGTCGCCGGCGTCCTGGCACTGGCGTCCGAGCTCGGACTACCCGCCTGGCTGCTCGGCGCAGTACGCCCGGGCGACTCGCGCGACGATGCCGCCGACCTGGTCAGCGGCACGAAGGGTGTTCACGGCGGGGCCGTGCACCTGACGGGACGCTACCGGTAGGCCGGGGTCAGGACTCCTCGGCGTCGTCGTCGGCCCAGCTGTTCCACGGACCGTCGTCGGCGTCGTCGGGAGGGGTGTCGGTGACGACATCGTGGTGGCTTCGCGACGCGAGCTCTGCCTCGAGAGCTCGATAGTCGGTCGTCGGGCTCATGTACTTGAGCTCGCGTGCGACCTTCGTCTGCTTTGCCTTCTGACGGCCGCGCCCCATGGCATCGACCCCCTCTGACGTGGAAGCGGGGCGGCTCCGTGCTCACACGTGCGGCCCCGGGGTGCTGTTGTGCGTCTCTTCGCAGGGCAACGGTACATGGTCCGCGATCATTCCGACCACCGACGACGACCGGGTGGACGACGTTCTCGGGACGTGCTCCGACGTGGCAGCGCACGACGACCTGGGCGCCGACGGCTGGTCCGTCAAGCCGACACGCGCCAGCAAGACCTTCACAGTCTCGTCCGGCTTGGTGCGAGATGTACCGTTGTACACGTTGTAGGCAAGGTCGCCCGGCCTGGGTGCCTACCGACCGATTTGTCGGCCTGGCGTAGTCGTGTCAGCCTGATCTTCGGCCGCTCCCAGTGGGGCGTGTCGGACCGTGCGCGGGGACTGCTCCGCATGCGGCTCTCGCAGTGTGGAGGTCGGCTCATGTCACCATCCCCCGTTCAGCCGGAGAACCTGCTGACGCCATCCGAGGTCGCCAACCTGTTCCGGGTCGACCCCAAGACGGTGACCCGGTGGGCCAGGGCGGGCAAGCTGTCCTCGATCCGCACCCTCGGCGGGCACCGTCGGTACCGTGAGGCCGAGGTGCGGGAGCTGCTCGGCGGTCTGCCGCGGCAGCGTCAGGTCGACGCCGACTGAGGTCGCGTCCCGTCCCGGCAGGTCAGTGCCGGGAGAGCCGGCGCACGACGCCGGACAGCATCGCCGCGGTCAGCGCCGCGGCGGCCCCGAGAACGATGCGGGCGCGACGCCGGTCGGCAGGGTCGGCGGCCGCGTCCGACGCATCGTGCAGCAGCCGACGGCCGCGGTCCACCGCGGCCGTCATTCGCGTCTTGGGCTCGAACCAGCCCGCGAGCTCGTCCACCGTCGAGGCCAGCTCGCTCCGGGCGGCGCGGACGTCGTCCTCGAGCTTCTTCAGCTTGTCACCGGGCGCGGCTCCGGACATCAGTGCAGCCCTCCCTTGACCGCGGCGACATCCTCGCGGAGGTTCTCGATCGCCCGCTCCGGCTTCGGCGGGCTGCTCTTCTTCAGCTGCGCGACCCCGGCCAGGCCGAGGCCCGCGGTCGCGGCGAGCATGACGACGAAGACGATGAGCGCCGCCAGCCACGCCGGCATCGCCACCGCGAGCGCGATGATCACCGTCGCGATGCCGACGGCGACCGTGTATCCGGCGAGCACCGCCGCCGCGGTGATCAGTCCCGACCCGATGCCGGCCCGCTTCGCCTTCGCGGCGAGCTCCTGCTTGGCCAGCTCGACCTCGGCGCGGACGAGGCGCGAGGTCTGCTCGCTCAGGTCACTGACCAGCTTGCCGAGCGAGCGGTTGTCGCCCGGTACCGTCCCGTTGGTGGCCATGGTGCACAGTCTGGTGGTCGCCGGTCCGGCTCGCACCACGTCACGGCGTGTCGGTGCTGGTCAGTCCTCCCAGGGGTGCACCTGCTCGCCGGCCGGGTGGTTCGGCGCCGGCATGGGGATCTGGGGCATGTCGTCGAGGTCCAGATGGAGGAACGTGCAAACTTCCTCGACCTGGTTCGGCATGACCTTGACGGGCTTCTGTGCGGTTGTGGCGCTCACGGTTGCGCTTCCCTCGGGTGTGACGGTGTCGAGGCGTGCCCCTCGACACATCGACCAGCCTAGGTCGGCGCTTGAGCGCCGTGCGGGACGATCGGCCCGAACATGTGAAAGACGTCACGAAACGCGAAGGCCCCAGCCGCGGGCGGAGCGTTGCGAGGTGGCTCAGACCAGCGTCGATCCGGCGACCTCGCTGCGCTGAGCGCTACTCCCAGGCCGTCGGGAGCTCGGCTCGGAGGTTCTCCACCAACGGCGGCGCGTCCCGTGCGGCTCCGTCGTGCGGCTCCGCCAGGAGACCGGCCGCCTGCACCCCCCCGGCGTCGGTCACGCGATGTCCTTCCCCTGGCGGTCCTGGTGCATGGCGAAGAACACCGACCAGCGGGCGCCGTCTGGATCGGGTGGTCGGGCGGCGAACTCGTCGAGGGTGGCGGCGATGCGCTCGGTGAACTCGTCGAAGTGCTCGGCGCTCAACGTGAGCGCGAGTCGGCTGGCGTCTCCCATCTCGCCGCCCGCCTCGGCCAGCTCCTCGAGGAAGGTGCGGAGCATGATCTGGGAGGGGGACGGCATGCCCGGCAGCTGCTTCTCGAGCCCGCTCAGCTCCCACGACTTCTTCGTCGCCCGGTACGGGATCCCGTGGGACCCGCGGTTCCCCGGCCGTTCCGGGAGTGCCACCAGGAATCCGGTCTCGACGAGTCGCCGGACGTGGTGCAGCACCGATCCCGGGTTGCGCCCCAACCGGTGGGCGATCTCCTTGTTGGTCAGCTCGTCGTCCAGGCACAGCCGCAGAATGCGCAGTCGCTGCGTGGAGGCCAGGGCGCGCGCCTCGGCCTCGGTGGCCTGGCGTCGAGGCGTCCGCCGCGCCTCGGGCGGTTGCATGGCCGGCTGAGCGGACACCACCATGCGGTCAGCGTAACCGATTGACACTTCCGAATCAGTTGGCCATGCTCAACCGGTGACGCTTCTCCGGCATCGCGACTTCCGCAGGCTGTGGGCCGGCGACTCGCTCAGCCAGTTCGGCATGATGACCACCGCGCTGGCGATGCCGCTGCTCGCCGTCCGGACGCTGCATGCGACGCCGTTGCAGGTGGGCCTGCTCACCACGTTCGAGTACCTGGCGTTCCTGGTCATCGGACTGCCCGCAGGTGCCTGGGTGGACCGGATGCGCCGGCGCGACGTCATGATCACCGCCGACCTGGGCAGGGCCGCGCTGCTCGGCTGGGTCCCGTTGGCCGCGGCGCTGGGCGTGCTGAACCTGGTCCAGGTGTACGCGGTGGTGTTCGCCGTCGGCTGCTTGACCGTCTTCTTCGACGTGTCCTACCAGAGCTACCTGCCGTTCCTCGTCGGCCGCGAGCATCTGGTGGAGGGCAACGCGACCTTGCAGGGCACCCAGTCCGTCGCCCAGCTCGCCGGGCCCAGCCTCGGCGGCGTCCTGGTCCAGGTGCTGACCGCCCCCTACGCGATCCTCGCCAACGTGGGCACCTTCCTGTGGTCGGCCTCATGGGTGGGCACGATCCGGGTCCGCGAGCCGCGCCCAGAACGCACCCCCGAACGCAACCTGCTCCGCGAGGTCCGCGAGGGTGTCGCGTTCATCGTCCGGCACCCCGTGCTGCGTCACGTCGCCGCAGCCACCGGAACGGCGAACCTGTGGTCGTCGGCGGCCCAAGGCATGGTGATCGTGTTGCTGGCCCGCACACTGGACCTGTCAGCCGGGGTGATTGGCCTGCTGATGGCGGCCGGGGCGGCGGGCGGGCTCCTCGGCGCCTTCGGCGCCCGGCCACTGGCACGACGGCTCGGCGAGGGACCGGTCACCTGGCTGAGTCTCGCGGTGGCTTCCCCGCTGAGCCTGGTCCAGCCGTTTCTACGCCGCGACTGGACACTCGGGCTGTTCGTCGTGGCACAGATCGGCTTCTCCGCCGGAATCGTCATCTACAACGTGACCCAGGTCAGCTTCCGTCAGCGGTTGTGCCCGCAGAACCTCCTCGGCCGGATGAACGCCAGCATGCGATTTCTGGTCTGGGGCACCATGCCGCTCGGCGGCCTCCTCGGCGGATTCCTCGGCTCGACCCTCGGAGTGCGGCCCACCCTGCTGATCGCGGCCATCGGGCAGAGCCTGGCCTTCCTGTGGGTCTTCTTCTCGCCGCTGCGTTGGCTGCGTGACGTGGCGACCGGCGATGACGAGGTGGAGTTCGCTGCCGCGCGGTGAACGGGCCGACGGGCACCGAAGGGCCGGGTGCCGGGGGCACCCCCGGCCACGGCCGTGGCCCCAGAAGCCCGTGCTCACCGCGGCAAGGGAGGACGACCTCCGAGACAGAAGAACCCCCTGGTGACCAGGGGGTTCTTCGAGGTGGCTCCGACCGGCGTCGATCCGGTGACCTCACGATTTTCAGTGACTCCGAGGGGGCCATCTCACTGTTTCTCTGTGCGCGGCGTGGTCCTGACCAGGAGTTTCGTCGAATGGTCATAGTTGGTCTCAGCTGGCTTCCCGGGCGGAAATGGCCCAGATATGGCCCAGCTCACCGCCCGACGACGCAGCCGTGCGACCGCAACGGAGTGGCGGTACGTGGCCCGACACGGTTCACCGAATGCGGAGCACGCGCGGCGGGGTTGCGCACATCGGCACGGCGTGGCCCCATACAGAGTGGGCTCAATAGGGGAGTCCAGCACCGTGCGTGCGGGATCGAGCACTGCATCCTGAAGGATGAACCCGATCTGGGTGGCCCGAATACGTCCGCCGTGCCGACGCTGATCTCGGCACGGCCCCTCGCTCGCCGCCTGCGCACGCCGGCCGCGTGGACTGTCCTATGGGTCTTGCTCCTCGGTGTAGTGCTGACGCACACGGTGACACCAGGACTCTCGCGACTCACGGCCCGCATCTGCTCACTCGAACCGGCCCGCCCCGGGGGTGGCCCGGTGGGTAGGGAGGCACCCCTGACTGCGCTGGTTCGCATACGGCGAAGAGCATCGAACGGCGCTCTTGAGGAGTTGCGCTTGAGGTTTCCGAATTCCTGGCTCATGGTGACGGCGTCGGGTTTGGCGCCGGGGTCAGGGCCTTGCCACCCGAGCGCACGCTGATCGTGCCGTCCTCAGCGATGGTGATGGTCGTGTCGGGGCAGACCGGTTGGTCGTAGGTCGCGCGCACAACCCCGGAGGAGTCCACGATCGAGAAGGCCCGCCCGACGCACTCCGTATCCGCGATCGGGCCGTCCTTGTCCCAGAGGAAGCCGCCAGACCTGGGCGGGGCCGATGCGATGCGGTCCGAGCCTGCGATCGGCACGGTGAACCTCTCCGTCGAGTTGTTGAAGAGCCGCGCGTAGTTCTCGCCCTGGTCGAAGGGAAGGCAGCCGGCCACGAGCGAACCGGCGGCCAGAAGGCATGCCACGACGCGCCACCGCCGAGCTCTCGTGTTCACCGTCAACTCCTGTCCTTGGCCCAGATCGCATGCGACCGATAGGCGAACACTCCGGTTGTCGGGACCTCTGTCGAGGGGGTGGCCTCGACCAGTGCGTACACGTCGGCGCCGACGGCGCTGACGGCGTCGGTGGCATCCGGCTCGGTTGCGCTGACCCCGTAGTAGAGCGTGAACGTCGTCGATTGCCCGGGAGCCAGGACGCCGAGGTTCGTGTCGAAGGTGTGTCCTTCCCAGGCTACGGGACCGTCTTGATCGACGTAGCCCGACTGGGTCCAGACGTTGGGGGCGTAGACCGGGTCGACGCTGGACAAGGCGTCGGTCAGGGCGGAGACGGCCGTGTCGTCGCCGCCGGCTGCCGGCGCCCAGGTGAGGTAGGAGTAGTGGTAGGAGTCCATCGACCAGTGTGCTGTCCGGCGGTAGACCACGTCGTGCGGTACCGCAGGAGACGAGGCGGGACGCTGGACGGTGACGTCGATGGCGTACAGGTCGGGGTCCGTCGATGGATGGAAGCTGTGTGTCACGAGAAGGTCGCCGACGCTCGAGAGTGTCTCGGCGGTTGTGGCGGTGTACGAGGCCGACGTGACGGCGAAGTCGGCCGTGTCATCGGTGGACATGTAGTAGCTGTGGCTGGTTCCGCCGTGGTTCGTGCCGTCACTGACACCCCAACCCTCGTCGAGGGTCGGCCACCCGTTCGACTGCGGGACGATACCGACGTTCTGGAATCCGAGCGCCCCGGTGTCGTGCACCCCGATGGCGATCGTGCCGTTGTTCAGGACGGCGCCCAGCGGGATGAACTTCATCGACCACGTGTAGCTGTTCTGCGGCTCGAGCGAGGCTGGAACTTCCACCTCGTACGCCGGTACGGATTGGGTGTTGGTGATCACCAGGACCGCGTTCCCACAACCTCCTCCTCCGCCCACCTGCACCGAGCCCGTCTGCATGACGGAGGCCGTCCGAGGGGCCTGTTCGGAGGATGCGCGACTCGGGTAGTACGGGCACAGGCTTGGGAAGTCGCCAACGTCGGCCAGAGTCGACACCCCGGTCTGCCCGTTTGGCCCGGTGACGTCGACCTGGACGACGCCGACAGTGTCGTCTGGTCCGGTGATCTCGACATACTGAGCGCCACCGGCGCTGAGGCTCACCGTCCCGGACGCGGTCGGGTTCGCCGTGTTCAGCGCGACCGAATCGTGCGGGGGACGGCCCGTCTCAGTGACCGAGCGGCGCCAGAACCCGTCTGCGGTCTGGGCGTCCGGGTCACTGAATCCCGTAATGCGTCCGTAGGCGCGACCTAGCGGGTACATCCACTCCCGGAAGCGGGTGATCCCACTGGCGTAGCTGTCCCCGTGGTTGCGCATCACCCGCTCGATGGCGCCCGCTGGGGACGTTCCGAAGGGAAGGCCGCCGATCGCCTGCCAGGTCTCCTCGATCGCGGACGGCCCGCCGTACTCTTCGGACAGGTACTCCGCCATGACGAATGCGCCGTACTCCGGCCCGCCCGGCGTCGTGACCTCCCCGCGATCGAACTGGAACCGCGAGTCGGCGACGAAGTCCTTCAGGTGGAATGTGTAGGCACCCGTCGCCTGGAAGCTGTCATCCTGCTGCTGCACGAGGTGCGCGCCCCATTCCGCGCACGCCTCCATCCACCAGTAGGGGCTGTTCACCGGATGGGCGGCGCGCACGTACGTCGTGTACTGGTACTCGACCTGGTGGAAGAACTCGTGGTCCGGCAGGTACTCCGTGACCTGACTTGCGTCGGTGTCCATAGTGATGGTCGGTGGCGTGTTCCCGAAGAACGGGAACGGCTTAGGCATGCTTGGCAGTGATATGCCGGTTCCTGGCGGCATGCCCGGCTCGAGGAAGACCTCGACGACGTCGCTGGGGACGGCGAACCCGTTCTGCGCGTAGACCCCTCGCGCACGCTCGAGCGACGTCGCGATCATCGAGACGAAGGCAGAGTCGCCGTCCTCGGTCAGGTCAGCCGTCGAGAGGGAGTCGAAGTGGATGAGGAAATTGGTGGTGCTGAGCATGCAGTCGTAACGGACGTTGATGAAGCGGACGCGCCAACCGCAGGTGGCCGTGCTTGAGTTCGCAGTCAAAGCCGGCGCCTGCCGGCGTGCTCCCTGCGGCAGTGGGTTGCCGTCCTCGTCCACCTCAGTCGGTGTGAGCAAGTCGGCCGCCGTCTCCGACAGGGTTCCGGAGGCGGTGAGCGCTGCGACGATCTCGACGCTGGTTGGCGGCGTGTCCGTCACGTCGGGTGTCTGGTACTGCGCGGGCAGCTCGGCAGGATTCACTGCCGCCTGGAGGAGCAGTTCGGCGAAGTCCTCGGCGTTCAGGAGGCCCGCGCTGTATCCGGCACGCAGGCGCTGTGTCGCGGCCTCGGCAATGGCGACGACGACCGTGACTCGGTCGGACACTTCGGTGTCACCGTCGGTTACCGCCAGCTGGTAGGTGCCGTCGGGCCACGTGCGCGCGCCGTCTACTTCTGTTGTCGGGTCCCAGTTCACGCTGCACGAGCCGTCACCGTCCGCGACGAGATTGCCGATCTCGGTCACGGCCCCGTCCGCCGCAATGGCCACCACGTGCGAGCCGTCTGCCGCCGTGCAGAGCACAGGAATCGCCGTCTCGCCACCTAGGTGCGCATCGGCGGGCAGGTCGACGACGAACGGGTCCTGACGGATGGACAGCAGCACGTGCCTCGTGGCGCCGAGCCGTCCTTGCGAGTCGAGGCCGGCGACGTGCAGCCACCAATCCCCAGGGGTGAGGGTGGCGGCGATCTGCGCCTCGGGCTTCGCGGTGGCGGCCTCGGGCGTCGTCGTCGGTGACTGGTCGATGACGGCCGACCACGACTGGACATGATCCTGCTCGGAGCCTTCGCTGAACGTCATGACGACGTGACGCTGGCTGGTCGGCACGCTGTCCTGGTGAGACCCGGTGACCGTGGGCAGGCCAGGCGGCGTCGTGTCGATCGCGACGTCATATGTGGCGTACGGGCTCCACAAGCCAGCGCCGTCGCGTGCGCGCACGTTGACTGTCCACGATCCGTCACCTGGAACCGTGACCGTGGTCGTGGTCTCCGTCGTATCGATCGTCTCGTCGTCCCCCGGTGATACCCCCTCATCGGTCACCTTGACCTGGTAGCCGACAACCCCCGAGAGGTCTTCGGGCGCAATCCACGACACCACCACAGCCGGATCGGCCGAGACCGCGCCTGCGGGATGTGACGAACTGGACAGCTCGCCCATCGCCGGCGGCGTGCCGTCCACGCCGATCCGCACGTGCGCCACCTCTCCGAACGAATCGTCGGAAAGAATCGCACGCACGTGCAGCCAGTACACCCCGTCCTCGAAGTACCCCTCCCAGAAGGCCTCGGTATCATTCACGGTCGTGCCGGGATCGCTCTCGGGTTGATCATCGACCAATATCGCGTAGCCGGCGAGATCGGCGCCCTGATAGTCCACGGTCCACGAGGCGTCCACCCAGGGGGGAGCAATCCACTCACCGGTCGGTTCCACCTGCACCACAGGCGTCCCCACCCACGACTCCGCGGCTCCCGCTGGAAGCCCACTCAGCACCAGCGCCGCAGCAGCAACCACGGCAATCCAGGCCGGTCGCAGGATCCGCGCACGAACGATTCCCCCACGCATGACGCCCCCTTGTCACGACGAACCCTCAAACGCTGATCTCAGCCCCCAGGAGGGAGCAGCACTCGGCCGATGGGCCTTTGAGCCATTGACATGCCCACCCGAGAGTGCATTTGCTCTCGCGGGGTCGCTGTGACGCACCGTCGCGAAGCAACCAGGACCGTTAGGCCGGTGGAAAAGGATCACCGACATCCCGAAACCCATACCAGGCAGCAAACACCCATGGGGAGGCCCCCACATCTGCCAAACGGGTGAAGAACCGCCCGCCCAAGTACGTTCGAGGCGGCACTTGCGATGACTACGGAGCATCAAATCATCCGAAATCCGCCGCCCGTTTCGCTGAGGTAGGCCCGCTGGAGGGGCACCGGCGCCAGACTGCATCGGGCCGCATCGTCGCAGCAGCCCCCTCGATACCAACCTGGATATGAGTGCGTGGGACCAGTCCGCATCGAATGGACGCGTGTTCACGCTGGCTCCTGGGTGGTGCTGACTGCCTCGCACGCTGAGAGGGGATGGGGGCATCCCTGATAGTGGTGCAGCGCTGGGGCCGTGGGTCGTCGTGGACGACGACGCGGTCACCGCGTGATTCTTCGAGTGAACCTTCTAAATGCATTCTCTCATGGAGCATCACGATGACCGCTGCGCGTACTGTCGACCCCGCCAGCGTCTTGGGCGAGGCCCTGTCCGGGGCGCCCCGGGCCTGATGCGTCACCTACTGGGCGCGGGGATCAACAGTCTGTTGTCCGTGGAGGCCGACGCGGTGTGCGGCGCCGAGTGGGGCCAGCCCCCCCGGACGGCACGAATTAACGCAATGGCTATCGTCACTGGGGCTAGGATATCGGGTCGGCGACAATCGACGTCGCGGTCTCCAAGTTGCACACGGGGTCCTACCTTTCCGAGTGGCTGCTCGAGCGGCGCAAGCGGGCCGAGGCGACGCTGATCAGCGTGGCTTGCACCTGCCGACCAACGCCATCAAGCGCGGCGTCGACGGGCCGAAGCTGACGGGCCGAAGCTGACGGGCCGAAGCTGACGGGCCGAAGCTGACGGGCCGAAGCTGACGGGCCGAAGCTGACGGGCCGAAGCTGCCGAGACGGGCCGAAGCTGACGGGCCGAAGCTGACGGGCCGAAGCTGACGGGCCGAAGCTGACGGGCCGAAGCTGACGGGCCGAAGCTGACGGGCCGAAGCGAAGACTCGTCTTGCACGGTCGTGCCGCCGGGGTCGCCGAGAGCGGTGACTGACCCGTCGCGGTGGCGGGCTCGGCGGTCCGCGCGACCAGCGATCGCGGTTCGGCCGTCGCGTGTTCGCACCGTCGTGCACACCTGTTGGCGTGGACCTGTTCGCGATCACACGGCGTCGCCCGCGTCATCGGCTGCCCGCTGGACGACTAGGCGGCGCGCTCGTCGCCGGCTGCCTGTCATCGAGTTGTCTATCGGTGCGGCGGACCGTCTGTGGTGTCGATCGACACCTGGAGGGTCCGCTGTTCGCGACGACGTCAACGCGCGCCTGCGAGTGCCCGTCGCGTGTTGCCCCCCGATCCGCCCCCCTGTTGTCAGGAGGGGCTACAGGTTCGCCCCGCGCGGAGGGGGGTGCGTCCTCGTGCTAGCGACGAAGGTTCTCCGCGTCGGCGACGGGTACCAGTACCTGTCCCGGCAGGTCGCCTCGGGCGATGTCGAGCTGGCCCGCGAGCAGAAGTTGGCCGACTACTACGCGGCGTCTGGGATGTCACCGGGCCGCTGGTATGGCAGCGGCCTGACGGGTCTGGCCGGTGACCTCAAGCCTGGGGACGTGGTAACGCCGGAGGCGATGACGCGGCTGTTCCGCGAGGGCTGTGATCCGACGAGCGGCGAGCCGTTGGGTGTCTCGTTCGCCGAGCGCACGGGCGGCGGTTCGACGGTCGCCGGCTTCGACCTGGTCTTCACCGTGCCCAAGTCTGCCTCGGTGCTGTGGGCGCTCGGCGACGAGTCGACCCGGGCCGGCGTCGTCGAGGCGCACCATGCCGCGCTCGCGCAGAGCCTCGACTTCGTGGAGCGCAAGGTGGTCCGCACCCGGATCGGTGCCGGCGGCCGCGAGCAGGTGACCACCGGGGGGCTGATCGCCGCGGGGTTCGAGCACGTCGACTCCCGGCTGAACGACCCGAACCTGCACACGCACCTGGTGATCGCCAACAAGGTCCAGACCGGCGACGGCACGTGGCGCAGCCTGGACGGGCGCACCCTGTTGGAGGCGACGGTCGCGGTCAGCGAGCTCTACGACGGCTTGCTGGCCGACGAGCTCACCCGCCGTCTCGGTGTGCGGTGGGAGCTGCGCGACCGTGGCCCTCGCCACAACCCCGCCTTGGCGATCGTCGGGCTGCCCGACGAGCTGCTCGTCGCGTTCTCCCGGCGCACCGCTCAGGTCGACGCCGCCCAGCAGGAGTGGGAGACCACGTTCGTCGCCAGGCACGCCCGCACCCCGACCCCGCTGGAGGTGACCAAGGCCCGTCAGCAGCTGACCCGCTCCACCCGCCCGAAGAAGGTGCTGCAGCCGGTCAGCGAGCTGTTCGAGGACTGGGCCAACCGCGCCCGCGCGCTGACCGGCCACGAGCCGCATGATCTGGCCGCCCGCGCGCTGCTCGGCGACTACGACCGCACGCTGCACGCGCACGACGTGGCCGACGAGGTCCGCGCCGCCCTGCTCTCCACCGTCGTGGCCGACGTCGAAGGCCGGGCGGCGACGTTCACCACCTGGAACCTGACCGCCGCCGCGGCACGCGCCACCCGGATCCTGCCGATGGCCTCCCCGCAGGAGCGGCTCAGGCTGGTCGGCGAGCTCGTCACCGCCGCGGCGGGCCAGTGCGTGCGCCTCGACGACGGCCTGGTGCGTCGCATCGGCGAGGAGCGGTTCACCACCCCGGCGATCCTGGCCGCCGAACAGGAACTGATGACGATCGCCGCTGAGTACCTGCCGTTCGGGGCACTGCCCGCAGCGCACGTCGAGCACCTGCTGGACGCCCACCCGCAGCTGGGCGCCGACCAGCGCGCGGCGGCCGCAGCGGTGCTCGAGTCGGGCCGGATCGTCGACACCGTCGTCGGGCCCGCCGGCTCTGGCAAGACGACGACCCTGCGGGCGGTCGTCGATGCGTGGACCGGACTCTACGCCGGGCCGACGATCGCGTTGGCGCCGTCGGCCACAGCGGCCCGGGTGCTGGGGGACGCGCTCGGCGTGCGGGCCGAGACCACGGCCAAGTGGCTGTTCGAGGCCGGTCGCAACGAGCAGCGCGAGCAGGAGCTCCGTGACCTCCTCGTGCGCGCGCGCTTCTCGCCGGACCCCAGCGCCCAGCAGCGGCTCGGAAAGGTCCAGGCCGAGATCGAGGCGTGGAGGTTGCACCGCGCCCAGCTCGTCGTGCTCGACGAAGCCTCACTGGCCGACACCCCGACACTGGCCGCCGTCTTGGGCCAGGCTGCCGCGGCCGGGGCGAAGGTGGTGCTCGTCGGCGACCCGCAGCAGAAGCCCGCGATCGGCCCGGGCGGTGGGTTCGGGATGCTCACCCACCAGCACATCACCGCCGGGCTGACCACGCTGCACCGCTTCACCGAGCCGTGGGAGGCCGGCGCCACGCTGCGGGTGCGCATCGGCGACCCGCGCGCCGTCGAGGTGTACCGGATCCAGGGACGCGTCAGCAGCGGCGAACCCGACACGCTGCTCGACCAAGCCGTCGCGCAGGCAGCCGACGACACCGCGGCCGGCAAGGTCGTGCTGTTGCAG
This sequence comes from uncultured Actinomycetota bacterium, assembly GCA_963769855.1. Taxonomy (GTDB): domain Bacteria; phylum Actinomycetota; class Actinomycetes; order Actinomycetales; family Cellulomonadaceae; genus Cellulomonas. Next base: position 19,007 of record CAVYNN010000006.1, on the reverse strand, counting down.
GCGGCCGACACCCGGACCGTGCGTGAGCTGAACGTCCGCGCCCACCAGGTCGCGGTGCTCGCCGGCCAGGCGGCACGCACCGGGGGCGTGAGGCTGGCCGACGAGGCCACGGCGAGCGTCGGGGACCGTGTCGTCACCCGGCGCAACGACCGTCGCGTGCCCACACCCGACGGGTTCATCCGCAACGGCGACCTGTGGGACGTGGTCCAGACCGGTCCCGACGGGTCGCTCGTCGTGGCACCCGCGTCACCGGACGGCAGCGCGGGGTTCGTCGTGCGCCTGGCCCCGGACTACGTGCGCGAGCACGTCGAGCTCGGTTACGCCACGACGACCGCCCGCGCCCAGGGCGCCACGGTCGACGTCACCCGCACCGTGGTCACGCCGGCGATGGCGCGCGAAGACCTGTACGTCGCGATATCCCGCGGACGCGAACGCAACCAGCTCTACGTGCCCACCCAGCCCCTCGACCCCGACTGCCCGCCCGGCACGCCAACGCCGCGCAACGCCGACGAGGTGCTGCGGGCCGTGCTCGCCACGAACCGGATCCCCACCACCGCCACCGAGACGTGGGCCAAGTACCACCCCGGCGAGCCGGTCCCGGTGCCGTCGAGCCGTCCACAGCCCACGCGGTCCCCCGATGCCCATCCACAGGATCCGCCGACCCCCTCGACAACCGCGCCAAGCCGGGTTCCTGCTGGACCGGTGGTCGAGCTCTCCCGCACCACCACGAGATGAAGGAGCACGCCATGACCACCAACGACATCGAGCAGACCGAGTCCCCACGGCTGCTGCTCACCGTCCAGCAAGCCGCCGCCCGCCTCGGGATCGGCCGGACGCTCTCCGGCGACCTCATCGCCACGGGAGATCGCCTTCTTGCCCGGGATTGCGGAGGACGACATGCCTGACACCGCCCTGCGAGTCGAGTACCTGAACCGGGCCGAGGCCGCGGAGCGCTGCCGCGTGCCGTTGTCGACCTTCGACAAGCTGCGCCGCGACGGGCTCGTGCCCGAGCCCGACGCCCACATGGGCAAGCACCTGCTGTGGCGGGCCGACACGATCGAGGAACTGCTGGCCCGTGGCGGGACGGAAATCTGATGGCCGGGCGTCCGGGCAAGGACTCCCCGGCGCGGATCGACCCGCGCACAGGCAGGCAGCTGCCGGAGGGCATTCGGTGGCGCATCGACCGGCAGCGCTACCAGATCCGCGTCGTCGGTCCCAACGTCGACGGTGGCGCGGTCGAGCGATCCCGGATGTTCCTCACGCTCGCCGAGGCCAAACGTGAGCTGGCGAAGGTGGTGGCCGGGCGCAACCCGAACGGGTCGATGACGCTGGAGCAGTGGCACGAGCGGTACTGGCCCGCCATCGCGTCCTCGGTGCGCCCGGCGACCGCGCGCTGCTACGACGTCGGCTGGCGACTGCGGGTGCGTCCGAGCCTCGGGCGGCACCGGCTGGAGGAGATCACCTCACCGATGATCGAGTCCGCGATGGTCGACTGGCCCGGCGGCGCGTCGGCCAAGAACGACGCGCTGGCCATCCTGTCGCGGCTGCTGGACGGCGCACGCCGGTCGCGGTTCATCGACCACAACCCGGCCCGCGAGGTCAAGCGACCGGGCACGCGCGAGTCGGTCTCCCCGATCTCCCGCGCTCTGACCATCGATCAGGTGGCGACCTTGCTCGCCCTCGTGCCGGAGGGCGTCTACCGCCGCTACATCGCCGCCCTCGTCTACACAGGCATGCGCGTCGGCGAGGCGACCGCGCTGCGCGTCGGGGACGTGGACTTCGACCGTGGCGTCATCCACGTCAGCCGGTCCCTGAGCCCTGGCAAGCACGGCGAGCTCGTCGAGCAGTCCCCGAAGAGCCACAAGTCCCGCGAGGTGCCCTTGATCGCCGCCCTGCGCCCCAACGCGGAGGAGGCCGCCCGCGGCAAGCGGCCGGACGAGCTGCTGTTCGCCGGGCCGGACGGCGGGAGGCTCACCAACCACAACGTGCGCCGGGCGATCGGCTGGGACACGCTGCGCACGACGATCGGTCGACCCGACCTGCGCATGCACGACCTGCGGCACACCTTCGCCACCATCTTGTTCGACGCCGGTGCCAGCGCCCCGGACGTGCAGGCGACCCTCGGGCACTCCAGCCTCCAGGTCACCGAGCGCTACTCCCGCGCCCGCGAGGGCGTCGCGCTGCGCGCCGGCGCCGCGCTGGACAAGGCCCTCGGAGGCGCATCCGGCAAGGCTGCTGGGACCGGGCGCCGGGGGACCTCCGGCCGCGGTAATGGCCCAAGAATGGCCCGCCATCATCTGGGCGGGGGACGAAGCGGCCCCTGAAGACGGAAGAACCCCCTGGTGACCAGGGGGTTCTTCGAGGTGGCTCCGACCGGCGTCGATCCGGTGACCTCACGATTTTCAGTCGTGCGCTCTACCAACTGAGCTACAGAGCCCGGCCGATCTTGTCGATCGAGCGACCCCGACGGGACTTGAACCCGCGACCTCCGCCGTGACAGGGCGGCGCGCTAACCAACTGCGCTACGGGGCCTCGTGATGAGACCTGCACAACTCCGTACCCCCAACGGGATTCGAACCCGTGCTACCGCCGTGAAAGGGCGGGGTCCTAGGCCGCTAGACGATGGGGGCTCACGCCCCAACGTCGAGGCGTCGGAAGACCGGTGATGATCATACGGGTCAGCCCCGGAACCTCCAAAGCGGGATGATGACTCCGTGGTCGAGATGAGCCGGGAGGACTTCGAGGACGCGGTCCGGGACGCGCTCGACGAGATCCCGGACGAGCTCGCCGCGCTGATGGACGACGTCGTCGTGCTCGTCGAGGACGAGGCGCCGGCCGACGAGCCGGACCTGCTCGGCCTGTACGAGGGGACGCCGTTGACCGAGCGGACCAGCTGGTGGGCCGCTGGCTCGTTGCCTGACCGGATCACCATCTTCCGCAACCCGACGTTGGCGATCTGCACGGACCGCGAGGACGTCGTCGAGGAGGTCGCCGTCACCGTCATCCACGAGGTGGCCCACCACTTCGGCATCGGCGACGACCGCCTGGACGAGCTCGGCTGGGGCTGACCCGCCCGTCCCTGCCCGTCCCCGCCCCGCCCGCCCTGCCCGTCGCGCCCCGCCCCCACCGGAACGAACCGTCCCCCAGTGGAACGAACCCGCCGCCCAGTGGAACGAACCCGCGCGGTCGCCCGGCGTGTCGACGCGTGTCCGTTCCACTGCGAGGGCGGGGATGATCGGGGGGTGAGCCAGGGCATGCAGGGCACGCCACCGGGCACCGCGGCGCAGGCGCACGCCGGGCGGCTGGCCTGGGTGCTCGCCATCACCGGCGTCGTGCTGGTGGCCGAGGTCGTCGGCGGGCTCGTCTCCGGGTCGTTCGCGCTGCTGGCGGACGCCGGGCACATGCTCACCGACGCCGTCGGGCTGCTCCTCGCCCTGCTGGCCACCCGTCTCGCCGCGCGGCCGGCGACGGTGCGGCGCACGTTCGGCTGGCAGCGCGCCGAGGTGCTCGCCGCGATGGTCAACGGCATGGTGGTGGCCGGCGTCGGCGTCGTCGTGCTGGTCGAGGGGATCGGCCGGATCGCCCATCCGCGGCCGGTCGAGGCCGGGCTGATGCTCGCCGTGGCGCTCGGTGGGCTGGTGGCCAACGCGGCCGGGATGGCGCTGCTGCACGGCGGGCAGGGCGAGTCGCTCACCGTGCGCGGGGCCTACCTGGAGGTGCTGGGAGACCTGCTCGGCTCGGTGGCGGTGGTGGTCGCCGCGCTCGTCGTGCTGGGCACCGGGCAGGAGCGGGCGGACGGCGTGGCGTCGGTCGTGGTCGGGCTCGTCATCCTGCCCCGGGCGGCGATGCTGCTGCGCCAGGTGGCGGTGGTGCTGCTGGAGGCGGCGCCGGAGGGGGTCGACCTGGCCGCGGTCCGGGCGCACATCGCCGGGGTCAAGGGCGTCGTGGACGTCCATGACCTGCACGCCTGGACCATCACCTCCGGTGTGCCGGTGCTGTCCGCGCACGTCGTCGTCGACGACGCGGTGCTCGCCGGCGGCCAGGCCGGAGGGGTGCTCGACGCCCTCGGCGAGTGCCTGGCCGGGCACTTCGACGTCGCGCACTGCACGTTCCAGATCGAGCCCGCGGCGCACGCGGCGCACGAGTCCGCCACGCACCGGTAGAGGAGTCCCATGGTCGGGATCGGGGTCGTCATCCTGCCGCAGGAGCGGTGGGCCGTGCAGCGCGAGCAGTGGGTCGAGGCCGAGCAGATGGGCTTCGACCACGCCTGGACCTACGACCACCTCGCCTGGCGCTCGCTGGCCGACGAGCCGTGGTTCGCCACCGTGCCGCTGCTGGCCGCGGCTGCCGCGGTGACCAGCCGGATCCGGTTGGGCACCTGGGTCGCCTCGCCGAACTTCCGGCACCCGGTGCCGTTCGCCAAGGACGTGATGGGGCTGGACGACGTCTCCGGGGGGCGGTTCGTGCTCGGCGTGGGCGCCGGCGGCGAGGGCTGGGACGCGAGCGTGACGGGCCCCCCGCCATCACGTGGCGAGCGGCACCGCCGGTTCGCGGAGTTCCTCGCGCTGCTCGACGAGCTGCTCACCCACCCGGTGACCGACACCGCCGGTGACTGGTACACCGCCCACGAGGCGCGGATGGTCCCGGGCACGCTCGCCCGACCCCGCCCGCCGTTCGTCGTCGCGGCCAACGGGCCGAAGGCGATGGCCCTGGCGGCCCGGTACGGGCAGGGCTGGGCGACGTACGGGCCGTCGCTCGACATCGACGGTTCCGGCGGCGCCGCGGACCAGGAGCGGTGGTGGGCCGGGCTCGCCGAGATGGTGGGCCGGTTCGACGAGGCCGTCGCGGCAGCCGGCCGGACCGAGCCGATCGGCCGGTGGCTGTCCCTCGACGGGGCGCCGGTGTTCTCGCTGGTGTCGGTCGAGACGGCGGTCGAGGGGATCGAGCGTGCCGCGGCGCTGGGGTTCGACGAGGTCGTCGTCCACCGGCCGCGGTCGTCGGGCGTCTACGCGGGGTCGCTGGACGCCTACACGGCGCTCGGGGACCGGCTCACGGCGCTGCAGGCCCTGCCGGTCGGCTGAGGGCCCTCCCGGCCCGTGAAGCCCCGCTGGACGGGCCCGTGCGGAGCCGCCCGGCTCAGTGCGCCGAGCGCGCCTGCCAGGCCGAGGCGACCATGTCCGTCAGAGAGTGGCGCATCGCCCACCCGAGGTCCCGGGCGGCCAGCTCGCCGGAGGCGACGATCCGGGCCGGGTCGCCCGGCCGACGAGCGCCGATCTCGGGGGTGAAGGCGAGCCCGGTCACCTCGGCGACCGCGGTCATGATCTGGCGCACCGAGACGCCGTCGCCCGAGCCGAGGTTGTAGACCGGCTCCAGGTCGCGGCCGGCCGCCAGGGCCCGGGCCGCGGCGACGTGCGCGTCGGCCAGGTCGGCGACGTGGACGTAGTCGCGCACGCAGGTGCCGTCCGGCGTGGCGTAGTCCTCGCCGTTGATCCGTGGCGGGCGGCCCGCCAGCAGCGCGTCGAAGACCAGCGGGAACAGGTTGTGCGGGCTGGTGTCGTACAGCTCCGGCGTGCCCGAGCCGACGACGTTGAAGTACCGCAGCGACGTGTGGCGCAACCCCGTCGCCCGGCCCTGGTCGGCCAGCAGCCACTCGCCGATGAGCTTGGACTCCCCGTAGGGCGACTGCGGCGTGGTCGGTGTCGCCTCGGTGACCCGCTCGACGTCCGGCGTGCCGTACACCCCGGCGGACGACGAGAACACGATCCTCTCGACACCCGCGTCGGCCATCGCGGTCAGCAGGTGGGCGGTGCCGGTGACGTTCTGCTCGTAGGTGTGCAGGGGGCGGCTCACCGACACACCGGCGTACTTGAACCCTGCCAGGTGCACCACGCCGTCGACGGCATGGTCGGCGAGCGTGCCGCGCACCAGGTCGACGTCGAGCACGGAACCGGCGACGAACGGCACGTCCGGCGGCACGAACTCCCGGTGCCCGCTCGACAGGTCGTCCAGCACCACGACGTCCAGCCCGACCTGCCCGAAGGCCCGCACGACATGCGACCCGATGTACCCCGCCCCACCCGTCACCAGCCACGTCACGGGGGCGACCCTATCTCCGCTCAGAAGACGTTGGCCGACGCGCCGGTCAGTGCCCGCCATGCCTCACGGCGGGTCGCCTGCTCGTCAGGGTCGGGCACCGGCAGGGAGGCGAGGAGGCGCTGCGTGTAGGGGTCCCGCGGCGTGTCGAGAACCTGCGCCGACGTTCCCTCCTCGACCAGCCGGCCGAGGTGCAGCACCGCGATCCGGTGCGCCAGCAGGTCGACCACCGCCAGGTCGTGGCTGATGAACAGGCAGGCGAACTTCAGCTCGGCCTGCATCTGCGCGAACAGGTCGAGCACCCTGGCCTGGACCGACACGTCGAGGGCGCTGGTCGGCTCGTCGGCGATGATCAGCTCGGGGTCCAGGGCCAGCGCTCGGGCCAGGCTGGCGCGCTGGCGCTGGCCGCCGGACAGCTCGTGCGGGAACCGGTCCCCGTACGTCCGGTCGAGCTGGACCGCCTCGAGCAGCTCGTCGACCCGGGCCCGCGCCTGGCGCGCATCCCGGGCGACGCCGTGCACGACGAGCGGCTCGGCGACGCACTGCGCGATGGTCAGCAGCGGGTTGAAGCTGGTCGCGGGGTCCTGGAAGACGAAGCCGATCTTGCGCCGCACCGGCCGCAGGTGCCGTTCCGAGACGCCGTTCACCTGCGTGCCGAGCACCGTCGAGCGAGCCGCCGGTCACCGGCGTCAGCCCGGCGATGGCGCGCCCGATCGTCGTCTTGCCGCTGCCGGACTCCCCGACCAGGCCGAGCACCTCGCCCGGGGCGATGGTGAAGTCGACGCCATCCACCGCGGTAAGCCGGGGCGAGCGCAGCCGGCCGGGGTAGGTGACCGTCAGGCCGCGTGCCTCCACCACCGGTGCGACAGCCGTGGGCTCGTCCCGCCGCTCCAGCGCCGGGCCGGCCGGCCGCGGGGCGGTGACCGCGGCGCCCCGGCGCGAGCCGCCCGACCCGTGGCACGGCGTCGAGCAGCGCTCGGGTGTACGGGTGCTTCGGGGCGGAGAACAGGGTGCGGACGTCGGCCTGCTCGACGATCTCGCCGTCGTACATCACCGCGACCGTGTCGGCCAGGTCGGCGACGACGCCCATGTTGTGCGTGATGAGCAGCACCGACGTGCCGAACTCGGTGGGCAGCCGGCGCAGCAGCTCGAGGATCTCGGCCTGGACCGTGACGTCCAGCGCGGTGGTCGGCTCGTCGGCGATGACCAGGCCCGGGTCGAGGACGAGGGCCTTGGGCGATGACGATGCGCTGCTTCTGGCCGCCGGAGAACTGGTGCGGGTAGTGCTTGACCCGCACCTCCGGGTCCGGGATGCCGACCCGGCGCAGCACATCGACCGCGGCCCGCTGGGCCTCCGCCCGGGTCAGCGAGGTGTGGGCACGCAGGCCCTCGGCGATCTGCCAGCCCACCGGGAAGACCGGGTTGAGCGCCGTGGACGGCTCCTGGAACACCATCGCGGCGTCCGCGCCCGCGCACCTCGCGCAGCTTCGCCGGTGACAGGGACAGCACGTCGGCCGAGCCGGTGTCGGTGTTGCGGCGCAGCAGCACGGCGCCCGACGTGGTCGCCGTCTCCGGCAGCAGGCCGAGGATCGAGCGGCGGTGACGGTCTTGCCGGAGCCCGGACTCGCCGACGATCGCCAGCACCTCGCCCGGCTCGACCCGCAGGCTGACGCCGCGCACCGCCACGCACGTCGCCGCCGTCGGTGGCGAACGTCACGTGCAGGTCGCGCACGTCGACGACGGGGTCCTCGGCGGTCATCACGCCTCCTGGTCGGTGGTCGCGTGCGGTCGGCGGTCCGCGAGCCGGACCGCGGCCTCGGCCGGCGGCTCGCGGCGGGCGCGCAGCGCGCGGGTCTCGCCAGGTCGTTGAGGCGACTCGCCGACGAGCGTGATGCCCAGCACGGTGAGCACGATCGCGAGCCCAGGGAAGACGAGGTCCACCAGATGCCCGACGTCACGTCCGCGATCGCCTTGTTCAGGTCGTAGCCCCACTCGGCGGCCGCGGACGGCTCGATGCCGAAACCGAGGAAGCCCGAGCCCGGCCAGCGTCAGGATCGCCTCCGAGCAGTTGAGCGTCACGATCAGCGGCAGCGTGCGCACCGAGTTGCGCAGCACGTGCCGGGACATGATCCGGGCGCTCGACGCGCCGATAACGCGGGCCGACTCGACGAACGCCTCGGACTTGACTCGGACCACCTCGGAGCGGATCACCCGGAAGTACTGCGGGATGAAGATCACCGTGATCGAGATCGCGCGGCGAGGATGCCGCCCCACATCTTGGACTGCCCGCCGCTGATGACGATGGCCGCGACGATCGCCAGCAGCAGGGACGGGAAGGCGTAGATCGCGTCCGCCGCGACGACGAGCACGCGGTCCAGCCAGCCGCCGAAGTACCCGGACACCAGCCCGAGGAACACCCCGACGAACAGGGACAGCACGACGGCGCGTCGACGATCGTCTAGCAGGGCGGTGCGGCTGCCCCACACGACCCGAGACAGCACGTCGTACCCGCCGCACCGTCGTGCCGAGCAGGTGCGCCGCCGACGGAGCGCTGCTGTGCACCCGAACAGCCCGTTGCCGTTCGCGCAGCTGCGCCCACGAGTAGGGGGCGATCAGCGGAGCGAAGGCCGCGCTCAGGACGAACAGCGGCGGTCAGCACGACGCCCGTGACGAGCATCCCGCGCTGCAGGCCGACGCTCGACCGCAGCTGGCGGACGATCGGCAGCTCGGCGCCAGCGTGGCCCGTGCTCGCGGTGTGACGACCGGCTCAGGTCCTCGGGCGAGGGCGGGGTGGCGGGGTTCGCGATGTCGGCGGTCATCAGTACCGGATCCTCGGGTCGACGAGCGCGGCGATGACGTCCACGACGAAGTTCGTCACGGCCACGATGACGGCGAGCAGGGCGACCAGGCCCTGCACCGCGACGAAGTCCCGGGCGTTGAGGTACTGCACCAGCTGGAAGCCCAGCCCCTTCCACTCGAAGGTCGTCTCGGTCAGCACCGCGCCGCCCAGCAGCATCGCCACCTGCAGGCCGATCACGGTGATGATCGGCACCAGCGCCGGTCGCCACGCGTGGGCCCGGCACCAGGCGGCGCTCGGAGACCCCGCGCGAGCGGGCCGCCTCGACGTAGCCGGTCTGCAGGGTGCCGATCATGTTGGTCCGGACCAGGCGCAGGAACACCCCCGCGGTGAGCAGGCCGAGCGCCAGGGCCGGCAGCACCGCGTGCTGCAGCACGTCGCTCATCGACCGACCAGCGGCCGGTGCTGATGGCGTCGATGAGGTAGATCCCGGTCTTCGTCGCCGTGCGTCCTTCATCTCCAGCAGGTCGCGCGTCGTCGCGCGGCCGGAGACCGGCAGGACCTGCAACCAGACCGCGAAGACAGCTTGAGCAGCAGCCCGGCGAAGAACACCGGCGTCGCGTAGGCGAGGATCGCGCTCACCCGCAGCGCGGCGTCCGGCGCCTGGTCCCGACGAGCTGCGGCGACCCGGCCGAGCGGGATGCCGACCAGGAACGCGACGACCAGCGCGTACATCGCCAGCTCGAGCGTCGCTGCGCCGTACGTCGTGAGCACCTTGGTCACCGGCAGGTGGTCCGACAGCGTCGTGCCGAAGTCGCCGCGGACGATCTTACCGAGGTAGTCCAGGTACTGCACGTAGATCGGCCGGTCGTACCCGGCCTGGTGGATGCGAATGGCCAGCTGTCCGGCGGCAGTCGCCCGCCGAGGCAGCGGTGATCGGGTCGCCGGTCGAGCCGCATCAGGACGAACACGACGGTGACCAGGATGAACACCGTCGGGAAGATGAGCAGGAACCGGACCAGCAGGTAGCGCCCCAGACCGCCGCCCGGCTTCTTCGCACCCGGCCGCCGGGGCGGGCGCGGGAACGGCCGCCTCGGCGGTCAGGTCGTTGGTGATCGTCACGTGTACCTCGCTCGGTGGGTGCGTGCGCAAGCCTAGGGGCGGCCTCCCCAAGGAGGGGAGGCCGCCCCGTCAGGCGGACGCGTCAGCCCTTGGAGAGGGCCCCGTAGCGGAACTTGAAGGACGCGTCGAGCGTGTCCTTCGTGCCCTGGACGGTCTTGCCGACGACGGCGACCTGCGCACCCTGCAGGTACGGGATCGTCGAGAGGTCGGCGGCCACCTTGTCCTGCACCTGGCCGATCACCGTGGCGCGGGCGGCCGGGTCGGTGGTCGTCGCCTCCTTCTGGATCAGCTGGTCCACCGCGGGGTTCGCGTAGTGGTTGTGCAGGAACGACGTGGCGGACAGGAAGAACGGCGTCAGGTAGTTGTCCGCGTCTGAGTAGTCCGGGAACCAGCCCAGCTGGTAGGCCGGGTACACGTCGGTCGTGCGGTCCTTCGAGTACTGCGTCCACTCGGTGGTCTGCAGGTTGACCGTGAACAGGCCGCTCGACTCGAGCTGGTCCTTGATCAGCGCGTACTCGTCTGCGGACGACGGGCCGTAGTGCTCCGTGGCGTACTGCAGGTTGAGCGTCACCGGGGTGGTGACGCCGGCCGCCGCGAGGGTCGACTTGGCCTTGGCCGCGTCGGGTCCGCCGTTGCCGTCGCCGTACAGGCCCTTGAGGGCGTCGTTGGCCCCGGTCAGGCCGGCCGGGACGTAGGAGTACAGCGGCGTGTACGTGTTCTTGTAGACCTGGTCGGCGATCGCCTTGCGGTCGATGAGGTCCGCCGCAGCCTGGCGCACGGCCAGGGCCTTTGCCGGGTTCGGCATCGGGCGTCTTCGCGCCGTACGGCTGGGTGTCGAAGTTGAACACGATGTACCGGATCTCACCGCCGGGCCCGTCGACGACCTGGAGGTTCTTGTCGTTGCGCAGGTCGGCGATGTCCGTCGCGGACAGCGAGCGGTACGCGACGTCGACCTCGCCCTGCTGCACGGCGAGCTTGAGGTTCGACGCGTCGGCGTAGTACGTCACGTTGATGTTCGGGGTCTTCGGTGCGCCGTAGATGCCCTGGTAGTTCGGGTTCGCCTTGTACGAGATCAGCTGGTTGATCTGGTAGCTGGTGATCGAGTACGGGCCGGCGAAGGCGTTGGCCTTGACGATGTCGGCGTCCGGGGTGAGGGCCGTCGGGAGAACACCTGCTCGTCGACGATCGGGCCGGCCGGGCTCGACAGGACCTGCGGGAACGTCTGGTCGTTCGGCGGCCTTGAGGTGGAAGACCACGGTCGTCGCGTCGGGCGCGTCGGTCGAGGCGAGGTTGGACAGCAGGGACGACGGGCCCGTTGCCGCCGTCCGCGCCGCTGGCGCCGATCGCCTGCACGCGGTCGAACGAGAACTTCACGTCCGAGGACGTGAGGTCGTCGCCGTTGGCGAACTTCAGGCCCGGCTTCAGCTTGACCGTGTACTCGGTCGGGCTCGTGAACGAGGCCGACGCGGCGATGTCCGGCTTGACGTCCGGGCTGCCGTACGGGGTGTTGAGCAGGAACGGGTAGACCTGGTTGATCACGGCGAACGACCCGTTGTCGTACTCGCCGGCCGGGTCGATCGTGGTGATCTTGTCGGTCGTGCCGATCACCAGGGTGTCGGCGGCCGCTGCACCGCCGTTGCCCCCCGCGGTGCTTCCTCCCGTCGGCGTCCCGTCGGACGTGTTGTTGCTGCAGGCGGCGACGAGCAGTGCGCTCGTCGCGAGACCCGCGGTGATCGCCAGCGTGCGCCGGCGCCGTGTCGCGGAGAACATCCGCCACCTCATTCCGTCAGTCGTTCGGTGGTGCCCGGTCGGTCGTGTGCGCGCGACCGGCCAGTCGGTGCGACCCCCCAGGTCGCCCGCCGTCCTAGCAGACCACCCACGCCTTACCTGGGAGTAACCACAGGTCACGATGAGGTCTCGGTGCCGTGTTCTGGGCGCTTGTGTCTCACGATGTGGTCATTCGTGCCGGGTCGGCGTCTCCAGCGCCAGCAGGAGGCGCTTGCGGTCGAGCCCGCCGGCGTAGCCGGTGAGCGCACCACCGGCCCCGACCACGCGGTGGCAGGGCACCACGACCGACAGCGGGTTGCGCCCGACCGCGGCACCGACAGCGCGGGTCGCGGTCGGCCGGCCGACCTGCTGCGCCAGCTCCGTGTACGTCGACGTCTCGCCGTAGGGGATGCCGGCGATCGCCTGCCACACCGCCCGCTGGAAGTCGGTCCCGGCAGGGTGCAGGGGCACCACGAAATCGGTCCGGGTGCCGGCGAAGTACTCGGCGAGCTGGCCGGTCGCGGCGGTCAGCGTGGGGTCGTCGTCCGGTGCCGGCTCGCCGAACCGCTCGTCGCCGGGCCGGTGCGCCTGGCCGGCCATGTAGACGCCGACGAGCGCGTCGCCGTCGGCGACGAGCGTCAGCGGGCCGAGGGGGGAGTCGACGGTGGTGTGCCTCATGCGGATGCCTCCATGGTGGGTGGCGCGGCCTCGGCGGGCTCGGCCGGGGAGTCGGTGGGGTCGTCGGGCAGCGCGTTGACCGGATGGACGCCGGTGGCCCACAGGTGCTGGACGGCGTAGGCGCGCCACGGCGCCCATGCGTGCGAGGCGCGCTCGAGGCCGGCCGGGCTGGTCGGCAGGCCGAGCCGCTCGGCCGCGAGCCGCACGCCGAGATCGCTCGCGACGAACGCGTCGGGATCGCCGAGCGCGCGCATCGCGATGGTGCCGACGGTCCACGGCCCGATGCCCGGGAGGGCCGCGAGGGCCGCGCGCGCCTCGTCCCGCCCGGCACCGGCGTCGAGCACGACCGTGCCGTCGGCCAGGGCGCGGGCCAGGGCGAACAGGGTCGCGCGGCGGGATGCAGGCATCGCCAGGGCGGCCGTGCTGGCGGCCTCGTCGGCGAGCAGGTCGGCGGCCCGGGGGAACAGGTGGGTCAGCCCGCCGTCCGGGTCCTCCACCGGCGTGCCCAGCGCGGCGACCAGGCGGCCGGCATGGGTGCGGGCCGCGGAGGTGGACACCTGCTGGCCGATCACCGCGCGCAGCGCCATCGCCTCCGGGTCCACCGTGCGCGGCACCCGTCGTCCGGGTGTGCGTACGACGAGCGGACGGAGCCGGTCGTCCCGGGCCAGCGCCGCGTCGACCGCGACCGGGTCGGCGTCCAGGTCGAGCATCCGGCGGGTGCGGCTGACCGCCGCCGGCAGGTCGCGCACGTCGGCCAGCCGCAGGGTCACCGGGAAGGCGCCGCCGGTCGGCCGGTGCACGGTCACCACGCCCCAGGCGTGCGGCAGCCGCACGGTGCTGCGGTAGGCGCCGTCGCGGTACTCCTCGACACCGGGCACGGCGGTGGCGACGAGGTGTCCGAGCAGGTTGGACGGCTCGAGCGGCGCCCGGTACGCCAGGCGCAGCGCGACGATCCCGGGGTGCGGCTCGTCGTGCCGGGCGGCGCGTCGGCGCAGATCGGTGGGGGACAGCGCGTAGGTGGCGGCGATGGCGTCGTTGAACGCCCGGATCGAGGCGTATCCGGCGGCGTAGGCGACCTGCGTCATCGGCATCGTGGTGCGCTCGACGAGCGTGCGGGCGGTCTGCGCGCGCCTGGCCCGGGCCAGCGCGAGCGGGCCGGCGCCGAGCTCGTCGGTCAGCAGGCGCTCGAGCTGGCGCGGGCTGTAGCCGAGCGCGCCGGCCAGCCCCGGGACGCCCGACCGGTCGACCAGCCCGTCGTCGATGAGCCGCATCGCACGGGCGACGACGTCGCTGCGCACGTCCCAGGCCGGGGAGCCGGGGCTGGCGTCCGGGCGGCAACGCAGGCAGGCGCGGAACCCGGCGGTCTGGGCGGCAGCCGCGGATGGGTAGAACCGCATCCGGTCGTCGCGTGGCGTGCGCGCCGGGCAGGACGGCCGGCAGTAGATCCCGGTGCTGGTCACGCCCATGACGAACCAGCCGTCGAACCGCGCGTCGCGTGAGCGGACGGCGGTGCGGCAGGTGGGCTCGTCGGGCAGGGCGCTGGGCACGACGACGATCCTGCGCCCCGCGCGAGGCGATGGCTAGCGAGAAAACGACAGGGCTGTGGCTGGAGATCGCGCGGGCGTGCGGGACGATGCGTTGCGTCAGCTTCGTCGGCGGGAGGCCCCCGATGTTCAGCTTCGCGACCGCAGGCCGGATCGTCGTCGGGCCCGGGTCCTCTGGTCAGGTGCCCGGCATCGCGCGCGGGTTCGGAAACCGGGTGTTCGTCGTGCTCGGCAGGCACACCGACCCGGCCGGGACCGCGCTGGCGGACCTGCCCGACGACGTGACGTTCTGGCGCTGGACGGGCGAACCGACCGTCGACGGGGTGCGGGCCGGCCTTGCCGCGGCCCGCGAGGCACCGCCGGACGTGGTGGTCGCCTGGGGTGGCGGGTCGGTGATCGACCTGGCGAAGTCCGTGGCCGTGCTGCTGCACGGTGCGGGGGACGTGCTGGACCACCTGGAGGTGATCGGCCGCGGGCTGCCGCTGCCGGGCACGTCCGTTCCAGTCGTCGCGGTGCCGACGACGGCCGGCACCGGCGCCGAGGTGACGGCGAACTCCCCGATCCTGTCCCCGGAGCACGGGCTCAAGGCGAGCCTGCGCTCGCCGGCGATGCTGCCTGCGGTCGCCATCGTCGACCCCGTGCTGACGCTGACCTGCCCGCCGGGCGTGACGGCGTCGTCGGGCCTGGACGCACTGACCCAGTGCCTGGAGCCGTTCGTCACGCCCAGGGCCAACCCGCTGACCGACGCGCTGGCCCGGGAAGGCCTGGTCCGCGCGGCGCGCAGCCTGCGCACGGCCTACCAGCACGGCGTCGACCTGGATGCCAGGACCGACATGAGCCTGTGCTCCCTGCTCAGCGGCATGGCGCTGGCGAACGCCAAGCTCGGTGCCGTGCACGGCCTGGCCGCGCCGCTCGGTGGCATGCTCGGCGCGGCGCACGGAGCCGTGTGCGCCGCCGTGCTCGCGGCCACCACCGCGGTCAACGTGCGGGCTCTGCGCTCGCGCGAGCCGGCGTCGCCCGCGCTGGACCGGTACACGGAGGCGGCGCGGCTGCTCACGGGCAGGTCGTCGGCGGTGGTGGAGGACGCGGTGGCGTGGATCGAGCAGACGGTGGCCGCGCTGGACGTGCCTCGGCTGGGCTCGCTGGGCCTGCGGCCGGAGGACCACGGGACCGTCGCCGACGCCGCGCTCGCGGCGAGCAGCATGGCCGGCAACCCGGTGCGGCTGACCCGCGACGAGGTGCTGGAGATCCTCGAGAGCTCGGCGTGAGGCCGATCACCGCGTGACGCTCGGCTTCGCGGGGATCGACCCCGCAACCGTCGGACCACCCGACGCGGCACCCGGCAGGTTTGCGGCCGTGCTTTGGATGTCGTCGGTCAGTCGCTCCCGTCTCTGGTGAGCACTCCCTCCGCTCGCAGCCGAGGACGAGCTCTGCTAGAAACGGAACAGCTGCGCAGCACCGAGTCAGGGAGCAGCCATGAGCCGAGCTGTTGCCGTCGCATCCGGCCTCGATCGGGTCCCCTCCGCGACCCACCGACCCCAGTTCGCCGTCGTGCGCCTGACCTGCCACCTCCACTGTTCATCCGGGGAGCCGATGTGAGGAGTGCGCCATGAAGGTCGGATCCGTCGAGTACCTGATCATTGAGCTCCCGGACGGCTCGCCGCCCGCGGAGGCCCTGGAACCGATCCGGCGGCTCGTGAGCAATGGCCTCGTCCACATCGTCGATCTGGTCGTGGTGACCAAGGATGCGTCCGGGTCGGTGACGGCACTCGAAGCCGACGAGTCTCCCCTCCTCGAGAGCCTCGCCGACGTCGACGGCGAATCAGGCGGGGTCATCGGCACGGAGGACCTGGCCTACGTCGCGGCCGGCATGGACCTCGCATCGACAGTCGTCGTCGTCCTCTGGGAAGACCTGTGGCTGTCCGATCTCGTCGCCACCCTGAGCGCGGCCGGCGGGAGCATCGTCGAGTGCGTCCGCATCCTGCAGCCCCTCGCCGATGCAGCCTTCGACGACGTCCCCACGAACGCTTGACCCACGAGGGAAGGAATGACCCATGCGTCGACGGTCTCTGGGTCGCACAGTCGCCCGCACCGCGGTGATCGCAGGAACAGCGAGCGCCGTCGGCGGACACGTGGCACGACAACAGGCGGAGCGCCACGACCAGAGGACGGTGGCCCAAGCCGCGCCACCGGGGTCTCCGCCGGTCGGGGCTGAGCCCGTCGCGGACGAGCTCCGGAAGCTCGCGTCCTTGAGAGACGACGGGATATTGACCGAGGCCGAGTTTGCCGCTCAGAAGTCCCGCCTGCTCGGACTGTAGAGCGCCGCCAACCGGGACGGGCCCCAGGGGTGTGCCCCGAGGAGCTCGTCGTGCCGGCGACGCCCAGCCCGCCCTTGACGACGGATCGCCTGGCGGACTGACCGTGGGCTCACGGATCTGCGGCTTCCGCGGCCGGGCGCAAAGCGGTGGGAGACAATCAGTCCGTGTCGAGCCGGCGCGGGCCTTGGGGCATCCTCCGACGCACCCGGACGGACCCCGCCCTGCGCCGCGAGTCGGACATGATGGGCTTCTATCTCTGCCTCGCGCTCCTGGCCGCGTTGTCGGCAGGCAGCGACGGTGCCCCCCACACGCGGCTCGACGTGCTGAAGATCGTCTGGGCCACCACCGTGGGCTTGGCGCTTGCCCACTGGTTCGCCGTCTCCCTCTCGGCCCGCTTGGTGCACGACCCCGACCTTCACCACACGTCGGGCGAGATCTTCGGCGCCCAGACCGTGATGGCCGTGATGGTGGCACTGGTCGCGACGGGCGCCGTGCTGGTGTCGCCGATCGATCTGGAACGCCTCGCGGCCCGGGCGACCGCGGCGTTGTTCATCGGCGTGCTGGTCGGGGTCGAGAGTCGTGCGGGCGCCGCTTCCGCACGCCGTTCCTTGATGAACGGACTGCTCGCGCTGGCGGGCGGGCTGCTCATCGCGATCACCAAGTGGTACATCAGCAGGTGAGTGGCACGCTCACGGCCGTCGGCGGGGGCCCGGCGGCTGCGTCCCCCGTCACGACGGCGCTGACCAGCGCGCCTACGCGTGGGCCCCGTGGGGCTCGAGGCCCGGATGCGGTCGCACCCGGTCCCCACAAACACACGGTCCCGAGTGCCGGCGGACCCGCATCGTGTGGGTCGTCGTCGTTCGATCCGATCACCTGCCGATGTGACCGACCAGGATGCCGGTGACGATGACGGACGTGATGGTCACGGTCGAGAAGCGGGCGACGATCATCTTGGGGAGGATCTCGTGCTCGATGGCGGCGACCTCCTCGGGAGACTCGCCGGCGCCGCGGGCGGCCTCCTGGGAAAGGATCATGGTGCCGGGGAAGCCGAAGAGCGAGGTGAGCCCGATGGCCACCGACATGGGAATGCTGTAGCCGAGGAGCTTGCCGGCCAAGGATGAGAACAGCGCAATGCCGATGACGCCGAAGACGAACGCGATGATCAGGGGCTTGGCCAGCGAGGACACATCAGACGGTGTGACCGTGGAGAGCGGACCGAAGATCAGGATCATGATCGCGATCATCATCAGGCCGAGGGCGTCGATGCCGCCGAGCACCGAGGGCTTGAAGAATCCGAGGGCGCGCAGGGTGATCCCGAGGATGAGGGCGACGACGAACGTGTTCAGCACGCCGTTGGTGAGGTCGTTGATGCCGATGCTGACCAGGACCGCGATGCCGACGACGAAGAGCGTGCCCGCCGTGGTGGTGAGCGCGGCGGGCAGCCGGGACTGGGTGGTCGCCTCGGCCTGCAGCGTCGCGGCGGGGGTGAGGTTCCCGTCGCGATACTCGACCTTGAGCCGGGCAGCCTCGCGCTTGAGGATGAGGGAGGTCAGCGGGAAGCCGATGAGCCCTTGGAGTGAGGCGATGAGGACGGGGAAGATCGCGACGGCCGTCAGGCCGACGCCCAAGGCCGCTTCCTGGACCATGACCACGGAGATCGTTCCGCCGCTGAGCGCCCCTGTGCCGGCGATGGCGAAGTCACGGGCCTGGGCGTAGCCGTCCTGCGCGGCGCCGGTGATGCTTCCGCCGAAGATGAGAGTGGCCACGTAGAGGGCGACACCGATCCCGACCACAGTGCTGATGCCGATCAGCAGGGTCCGCCACTGCTTCTTGAAGTCGTCGAGGCTGATCATGGTGCCGAGGTGGACGATGATGAAGCCCACGACCACGCCGGCCAGTCCGAGCAGCGAGGACGCTGCGAGCAGGTCGTGTGGGAACAGGCCGGTGAGGAACCCGACCAGGAAGATGATCGAGGCGACGAACAGCGAGGACAGCAGGGACTGGGTCTTCTTCGCGACGAAGTCGCTGATGGTCCACACCAGCATGACGACGGTGAAGGCGACGACGGGATTCATCACGGCTCCTCGGCCGACAAGTGTCCGCAGGGCAAGCAGGTCCGATCCATCGTGGCCGAGGTTCGTCACGACGGCCACAGCACGGGACGATGAGCAAGGCGAGCACCAGCCAGGTCAGGACCGGGCGGAGCCCGAGGCGTGACCGTGCGCCCGACGGCCGCGGCATCGTCTAGGCCCCCCTTTCCACTGTGGACAAGAGGGGACTAGACCTCGCGACGGTCAGGACAGTCACGAACTGTGGGGCCTGCCCGATGAGTCGGTGAAGGCGAGCATTCCGGCTGGGCCGCGTGAGGTCTCCGCGGGCGTCCTGCGTCAGATCGAGAAGGCTGGCGTGAAGCTGCCTAGGGAGTGGAGGTGACGGGCTGGCACCTCGGCCGTGTGGAGCGCAGGCAGGCCGGGATCGTCATTCCGCGACGCCGGCGCCGCTGAGCCCACAGCACCGCCGACATTGATGCCGACGCCGCTGCCCCAGGGGTAGGCAAGTTGACATTCGCAGGGACGAACACGAGACATCTGCGCCCTGACCTGCGCCAACTCTGAGAGCGACCTCGGAGGGTCCGAACGGTCAAACTGCTGGTCAAGTGGGCCCCGTGGGGCTCGAACCCACAACCCG
>CAVYNN010000005.1:0-171503 GCA_963769855.1 uncultured Actinomycetota bacterium | reverse complement strand
GGCCCCGTGGGGCTCGAACCCACAACCCGCGGATTAAAAGTCCGCTGCTCTGCCAGTTGAGCTAGAGGCCCGGGGGATGGGGAGATTAGCTGGGATGACCCTAGGGAGAAACCTAGGGAAGATCCGGGCGGGCTCGGCCACCACCGCTGGCAAGGCTACCGGGGTGGGTCGCCGGTGCGGCGAGACCGGACCGGAGTTGCGTGGTGGCTGTGGTGGGTGCGTTCGCTGCAGGCCGCTCGTGCCGGCGAGGTGGATGCCGCTCCCACTGCGTTGGTCAGGGCGTACCGCCCCGGGGCGCGGCTGGTTCACTCGGACCAGCCGGCCATGAAGTGGTCCTCGGTGAGGTCGGCCGTAGGGTCGGACGGGCCGAGCTCGTTGAGCTGAATGCCGCCGAGGTTGAGGGTGGCGGGCAGGTCGCGGCCGGCGACGGCCATGGCTTCGGTCGCAGCGCGGGCGATCCGGTCGCCGGCGTCGGTGGGGTTGATCGTGGTGTCGCCGCGGTGGGTGCGCCAGGTGGTGTTGAAGCGCCAGCTGGTGATGCTGCGGGGGTGACTCCGGGGTTGTCCAGACCTGGTCCACATGGGCGTCAAGAAGCTGGGCAAGGTCCCCGACGGCGGCGGTTGGCGCCCACGGGCGAGCCTGGTCGACGACCACCCCCGGCTGGCCTACTGGGAGATCCTGCCCCGCCCCTGGTCTTCACCACGCGCCGTGTCCTGTGCGCCAGGCGCGTCTGGCCTTCGACTCGCCTCCGGCCCGGTAGCAGCACGCCGTCGTTTTCGCGTAGGTCCGAACGGATGACTTCCGAATCGAACTTGCACGCCAGAACGGGCCTCGCCGCTAGCCTCAACTAGGCCGAACTAGGGCCGGAACCGAAGTGGCGCAACGTGGCGCCATCTGCGGACTGAACGGATCCGAGACACTTGCGGGGCAAATGGTTCGGCATGTCTGGCGCGTCGTTGCGACTGCCGCTATTGGCGCTGCGGCCCTCGGGGGTTGGGGGCCAGCATCCGCCAGCCCTCCAGTAGAATCCCGAAGCGGAGTCACCCACAACTACAATGAAGGCCGAGCTCGATCACGAAAATGCTCGCTTTCACCTTACAGTTGACGAAGTCCAGCTCGCAGCGACGCGTGAAGTCGACGGAGCCCGAAGTCTCACCGACGCTGGCTATCTCTACGGCCAGCGCGATTTTCCAGTCCCCCAAGCTACAGTCCTCGTGGCCAGCCTCGGGATCGATCCGAAGAGCGACGACGCGGCGGCAGTGCGCTTGTCTGCACCTATCCAGATCCTCGACGCCAACGGCAAGGCTTCCTACGTCGGGTACAACTTCGACGCGGGGGCGCGAGGCACAGGGTACGGTCTGATCGCGACTCACACGCGCGTCGCGTTGGTCGGCCCGCAGAAATTCAACGCGTTTCTCGACCCCGGTGCTACGTACTATCTTCTCGTCGACGGTGGATCTATTGTCACGAGCGACAAGATTGCGACTGGCATCGCCGGCGTGGAGGTTCTCGCGCCTGGCCGATTGTCGGCAGTGCTTGATGCCAATCGCTCGCAGATGCTCGAGTTGGACCGAGCCGACCTCAACGCAACTGAGGTAGAGTCCGAGATTGCCCTCAACAACCTCGCCGGCATCGTCGCCGCGGATCCCAAGACGCTGGTGAGCTCCACCACGTATAACGGGCAAACTGACTATGGTTACGGTGGCATCGTGACGCCGACGGACTACCTCGCCTCCCGTTATGGCGGCACGTGGACCCAGTCAGCCACGAGGGGTCTGATGATGCCGTCGTTTACGATGGATTGGATCGACGACCTCTCGCCCAGTACTAACCACTGCGTCTTGACGGCTATTACCCGCACTTTTGCTCACGCTCGCGCCAAGGGCTACACCGCAATTAACTCCCCTGATCAGCAACTCTTCATTCGGGTGAAGAACGTCGGTTTGACCCAGGGGTATAGCGCTTCAAGCGGGGTTGCGTGGAATCGGATCGAGCCGATGATTGAATCCGTCGGCGACTACTTTGGTTACACAAATACACAGTCGAGTTGGATCGGCGTGTTCTCGTGGTCCGGAACCGTCAAGTCGTCGATTGCGGACGTATATCCGCTCATATTCGCGATCCAAGGCGGTTACTACACGAACCATGCCGTCACAGTCTCGGGCTTGCGCGAGTTCACGTCCAACACCGGTAGGGTCTCTCACATGTTGGTGGTCTGGGACGGCTGGGTCAACTCAACGCGGTACCTCGACTACGATGCGTTCACGTCGGACGGACTTGGAAGTGTGGGTGCGTTCTTCCCGGTGCAGGTGAGGTAGCGATGTCGTCCGCCAGGGCGCTGATCATTGCGGCCGCGGCCGCGCTGTCCATTCTGGCCTTCGTTTTCACGGTCAGGATGCGCGTTGCGCGGCCCGGACTGGCGCTCGGACTGGTTATCGCCGGGACGGCTGGCGTTGCAGCAATTGCGCTCGTCATTGCCGCGCCGTGGCTATTTCGGAGTCCTACTCCGGTGTGGGTGCTGGGCTCCAACGCTTCGTCCGAGCGGTTCTCGGCCGATATTCCCCACCGCCCGCTATCGGTGCAGGGCTCGCGTTACGTCTTCGAGTCTGATTTGACGGAGGCGAAGTTGGTAGACAAGTTCCAGGCTGTCTATCCCAACGGCAAGACCGGTAGCCCAGGTGTTTGGCATGTAGTGCTCGGCGACACAATGTTCGCTCTGGTCAAGGTCGCCGAGCCGGTCGACGGCTATGCAGTGGCCGGTCAGTACGCCCAAGTGGAAATGGCCAACGGCGCCGACGGAGCGAACGTTGCTTTTCCGATCTCGGCGTTTGGCTCCGTTGGAGTCGTGCCCGATACGCCGCTTCCTGTTTCCTGGACAACGGCGGAGTGGGATGCATTCTATGGGCAGCTCGGCATTAGCGGTACCGACGGCTCTTACGTGGTCCGTGCGTCCAACGGAATGGAAGCGATCGTCAGGGTCTCAGGCGATACAGCCACAATCTCCTTCGCCTGACGTTCGTGACCGCCTGAGGTGCAGGTACTGGGTCCCCGCAGCGACGATGACGCGCGGATGACATATGCGCACCCCGGAACGTTTCGCACTGAAGGACTGCAGCGAGGTTCCCGTGGGTCTTCTTAGGAAGCTGAGTCGAGTTGCCACGGCGCTGTCAAGTGACGTCAGTGACGACCTGCGCTGCCGCCGTCCGGTCAACTCACTGGCCATGCAGGGTGTTGATGTCGTTCGCGGATCCTTGGTCAGCAACTTCGCGTAACATTCCGCGTCAGTTGGCTGGTGCCGGTTGCACCACGCAAGCGCACCCGCCGCCGTCGGGTAAGGCTCTGGCATGGCGCGACACTCACCCAGTAGTGGGCGCGAGCGAAGAGGAATTCGTCGCTGGTCAGGGCCCCGGGCGTTCCGGCGAAGCGCCGAACGTGTCCCAGCATCAGCTGAAGCGAAGTTGCAGGTCAGCGGCGAATCTGCAGGTCCCAGCTAATTTCCCCATGCCCCAGAGGCCCTGGCGGACGGCGAGATCAGCTGGCGTCACCCCAGGAAGGCCTGGGAACGCCTCGATCGTCTCCGGCTACCGATGGAGGCAAGGCTAGGGCAACGGCGCGGCGGGCCATCGTTACTCGGCACCCGGTCGGGCAGCGGGCCGACGAGGTTGACACCGGACCCCGCGGTTCGCTGGGATGGGCGCGGCTCCGGGCACCGGCCCGGCATGGGAGAGCGAGACATCGATGAGCACGACTCCCACAGGAAGGCCTGGGAACGCCTCGATCGTCTCCGGCTACCGATGGAGGCAAGGCTAGGGCAACGGCGCGGCGGGCCATCGTTACTCGGCACCCGGTCGGGCAGCGGGCCGACGAGGTTGACACCGGACCCCGCGGTTCGCTGGGATGGGCGCGGCTCCGGGCACCGGCCCGGCATGGGAGAGCGAGACATCGATGAGCACGACTCCCATGGCGGCAGCCAGGTCGACGGCGACCGTCCGGCTGGGCCGCTTCATGCTGATCTCCGTGGCAGCGGCGCTGGTCACCATCGGCCTGAAGGGCCTGGCCGCCTACCTGACCGGGTCGGTCGGCTTCCTTTCTGACGCGCTGGAGTCCGTGGTCAACCTCGTGGCGGCAATCGTGGCCGTCATCGCCCTGCGGGTGGCCGATCGGCCGCCCGACGAGCACCACGACTTCGGGCACGGGAAGGCGGAGTACCTGTCGGCCCTGGTCGAGGGAGCGATGATCTTCCTCGCCGCAGCCGCCATCTTGTGGACCTCGGTGAACCGCCTGATCCATCCGGTGGCCGTGGAGCGGGCCGGTGTCGGCCTGCTCCTGTCCACAGGTGCGTCGCTGATCAACCTGGCCGTCGGCATGCTCCTGCTCCGCACCGGCCGGCGCCATCGCTCGATCACGCTCGTCGCCGATGGCAAGCACCTGCTGACCGACGTGTGGACCTCGGCCGGGGTGCTCGTCGGCATGGTGCTGGTGGCGCTGACGCACTGGTCCCTGCTGGACCCGATCGTGGCGCTCGCGGTCGGGCTGAACATCCTGTTCACCGGCTACGGGCTGGCGCGTCGGGCGACGTCGGGGCTGTTGAGCGGGCGCCTGCCGGCCGACGACCTGGCCCGTCTGGAGGCGGTCCTGAACCAGTTCCGCACCGAGGACGTGGACTTCACGTCCGTCCGCACCGTGGAGTCGGGCCGGCAGCGGCTCGTGGCGCTGGAGATCGCCGTCCCAGGGTCGTGGACGGTCGACCGTGCCCACCAGCTGAGCGACCAGCTCGAGGCGGCGGTGGCCGAGGCGCTGCCGCAGTGCGTCACGCTGGCGCACGTCGAGCCGCGCGCCAGCGTTGGGCCACGGACCGACTCCAGCGCCTGACCTCGCCGAGCCGGGCGCGCGGCGACGGTGCCACCACCCTGGTTCTCTGACGTTCCGGGCTCGAATCACCCCCGAGACGTCAGGAAACCGGGCGGCCGGGAGGCGGGGCGAGCGCGGCCGGGAGGCCGGGGCGAGTGCGGGTCGCGAGGCAGCGGCGCGTTGCCCGTTGCCAATCGGAGGGTCCTCCGGTTAGGCTTCCGGTGTAAGCGGAGGAACCTCCGTTAAGGGCCGCCCGGATCGGCGGCGGCCCTCCCGCTGCGCACGCGTCGTCCCCGGCGCTTCCCGCGGCACAGGGCTCGCACCCGGTGCCCGCACAGCATCGCTCAAGCCTCGTCGGCCACGGTCGACTCGAGCACCCGACCCCAGGAGGCACCTCATGCCCACCACCTTCCACGGCCTGGCCTACGACGCGTTCGACGCGCGGGTGGCCGCCCAGTTCTGGGCCTCGGCGCTCCGCCTCGAGGTCGCGCCCGGCGCCACCACCCAGTACGCCGAGCTCGTCGACGGCAGCGCGATCGGCGTCCCGCGGCTGGTCTTCCGCCAGGTCACCGACGGGCGCGTGCTGCGCACCCCGTTGCACCTGCAGCTGACGACCACCGACCTGGACGGGGAGTCCCGGCGCCTGGTCGGCCTGGGTGCGCGTCGCCTGGGCGGAATCCTCAGCGGTGGGCACCGGTCGGTGACGCTCACCGACCCCGAGGGCAACGCGTTCGACCTGGTCGCAGCCTGATCCTGGCGCCCGTGCCGGGGCTGCGACGTTCCCGGTGACGCCCGGGTCGGCCCGGGGCTAACCTCGTCGTGAGGTGAGCAACGATGCACGCAGGGACCGCACCGGCGAGATCGTCGAAGCCCGAGGCCCCGAGGGTGGCCCACCGTTCCTGGTGCGGTTCGCCGACGGGCACGAGAGCCTCGTCTTCCCCGGCCCGGACGTCCAGGTGCTGCCGCGGGAGCAGGCCGAGTCATGACGAAGGGCCGGGGTGCGCAACCCCGGCCCTCCCGACCCTGATCCTCAGACGGCGCGTGCCGCGCGGAACTCGTCTGCGATCTGCTGTGCCTGGGCGTGGACGACCTGCCGGAACGACTCGTACAGAGCCGCGGTGCGTTCGGACGACGGGTCGGCATCGGACGCGCGCCGCCAGGCGTCGCGTGCCGCGCGGACGTCCGCGTCCGTCACGTGGACGTAGAGATCTCGATTCTTGTTCTCGCCTGGTGGCCCGTTCCCCCGCATGCACGCCATGGTTCCAGAGGCCAGCGCTCGGCGGGGGGGTTGTGCACCGATCTCACCCCCGGCGCCACCCGTCCGAGGGAGTCCGCATTGCCCGGTCGGCGCAACCGGGGTATCAGGGTGCCGCGCCGGCTCAGGGCAGCACGTGACCTGCGGCGCGGTACAGCTCGTACCACTCGTAGCGGGTCAGCGTGATGTCCGAGCCGGCGGCCGCGGCGGTCACTCGCGCCGGGGTCGTCGTGCCGAGCACCACCTGCCACTTCGCCGGGTGACGCAGGATCCACGCTGTCGCGATCGCCTCGGCAGGCACGCCGTACTGCGCCGCGAGGCGGTCGATCACCGCGTTGAGCTCCGGGTAGTCCGGCGAACCCAGGAACGGCCCGTCGAAGAACCCCGCCTGGAACGGCGACCACGCCTGGAGCGCGATGTCGTGCAGCCGGCAGTAGTCGACGATCCCGTTGTCCCGGTCGACCGACTGGTCCAGGCCGTTCATGTTGATCGCGGCGCCCTGCGTGAACACGTTGGCGTGCGTGATCGACAGCTGGATCTGGTTGGCGACGATCGGCTGCGTCACCGTCGCCCGGAGCAGCTCGATCTGGCTCGGCTTCTGGTTGGACACGCCGAACGCCCGCACCTTGCCGGCCGCCTGCAGGTCGTCGAATGCCCGCGCGACCTCCTCGGGCTCGACCAGGGCGTCCGGCCGGTGCAGTAGCAGGATGTCGATGTAGTCGGTGCCCAGCGCTGCGAGCGAGCCGTCCACCGACTCCACCAGGTGCCAGTAGGAGAAGTCGAAGCTGAGCGGCTCGTTGACGATCCCGGCCTTGGTCTGGATCGTCACCTTCTCCCGCTCGGACGCCGTCAACTGCAGGGCGGCGCCGTAGCGCGCCTCGCACTCGTGCAGCGTCTCGCCGTAGACGTCGGCCAGGTCGATGAAGTCGATCCCGGCATCGGCGGCGGTGTGCACGAGGGTGCGGATCTCCTCGTCCGTCTTCTCCGCGATGCGCATCAGGCCGAGGGCGACCTCGGGGACGACGATGTCGGTCCCTGGCAGGGTGAACGTCTTCACGGGGGTGGTCTCCAGGCTCAGTGCGTCGTGGACAGGGTGGCGATCTCGTCGGCCGTCAGCACGAGGTCGGCCGCAGCCGCGCTGTCGGTGGTCGACTCCGGGCGTGAGGCGCCCGGGATCGGGATGACGACGGGCGCGAGGGCCAGCTCCCAGGCCAGGACCACCTGCTGCGGGCTGACGCCGTGCGCGGCGGCGACCGCGGCGAACTCGGGGTACCGGTCGCCGACGCCGCCGGCCCGGCCGATGCCACCGAGCGGGCTGTACGGCAGGAAGGCGATGCCCAGCGCGGCGCAGTGCTGCAGCGTGTCGATCGTGGACCGGTGGGCGGGGGAGAACTGGTTCTGCACCGACACCAGGCGCCCGCCGAGGATCTGGTTCGCCTCGTCGATCTGCGCGACGCTCGTGTTGGAGACGCCGGCCATCTGGATGACGCCCTCGTCGAGAAGGTCGCGGACCGCGCCGACCGAGTCGGCGAACGGCACCCGCGGGTCCGGCCGGTGGAACTGGTACAGCCCGATCGACTCGACGCCGAGGTCCTTGAGCGACTGCCGGGCGGCCTCCTTGAGGTAGGCCGGGCCGCCGTTCTGGGTCCAGCTGCCGTCGCCGGGGCGCAGGTGCCCGCCCTTGGTGGCGACCAGCACGCCCGAGGTGTCGGCGCCGTACGTCGCCAGCGCCTTGGCGATCAGCCGCTCGTTGTGGCCGACCTCACCGGCGAGCAGGTGGTAGGAGTTCGCGGTGTCGATGAACGTCACCCCGGCGTCGAGCGCCGCGTGGATCGTCGCGATCGACCGCGCCTCGTCACCCCGCCCCTCGATCGACATCGGCATGCCGCCGAGGCCGATCGCGCTGACCTGCCGGGTTCCCAGGGTTCGCTGCTGCACGGTGCACACCTCATGTCTCGTGGTCCGCCCTCGTCGGGCGCTACCGGTGAGGCTAGGCCGGCCCTAACATAGAAGTCCAACAACTGGCGGTCATTTGGTCCAGAAGCGGAGTCGATGAATGGACCTGCGGCAGATGGAGTACCTGGTCGCGCTCGCGGACGAGGAGCAGTTCACCCGGGCCGCCAGCCTGACCGGGGTGTCCCAGTCGGGGTTGTCCGCCGCGATCCGGGCGCTGGAGTCCGAGCTCGGCGTGACGCTCTTCACGCGCACCACGCGCCGGGTCGAGCCGACCGACGCCGGCCTGGCCCTGCTGCCGCACGCCCGGGCGATGCTCGAGCAGGCCGGAGAGGCCCGCGACGCGGTGGTCCGGGCGACCCGGGCCCTGTCCGGGACGCTGGCCGTCGGCGCCGAGCAGTGCCTCGGCGTGCTGGACGTCCCGTCGCTGCTCGAGCGGTTCCACCGCCGATACCCCCAGGTGGCGATCGACTTCACCCAGGCCGGCTCGTACGACCTGCTGGCCAAGGTCCGGTCCGGGGCGATGGACGTCGCGTTCGTCGCGACGAGCGAGCACCTGGGCACGCTGGCCCGCACGCCGATCGCCACCCGGCCGGTGGTGCTGCTCGCTCCGCCGGACCACCCGCTGGCCGGCTCGTCGCGGGTGGAGTGGGCCGACCTGGACGAGGAGGACTTCGTCGACTTCGACCCGTCCTGGGCGGTCCGCGCGCTGAACGACCGCGCAGCTGCGGCGCACGGCGTCCACCGGCGGGTGCGGTGCACGGTGAACGACATCCACACGCTGCTCGACCTGCTGCACCGCGGCCTCGGGATCGCCCTGGTGCCCTTGCCGATCTCAGCGAAGCCGCAGGCTGTGGGCCTGGCGACGGTACGGCTGCCGGCCGGGTCGACACCGCAGTGGGAGGTGTCGGCGGTCACCGGACCGGGTGCCTCCCCGGCGCCCCAGCTGCTCGAGCTGCTGGACTCCGGTGCGCTCGTCGCGGCCGCCGAGCCGGTCCTGGCCTGAGCGTCGGTCTGGGAGCATCGGCGACGTGCGAGCCCTGCTGATCGAGGAGTTCGGCGCCCCGCCGGCGGTCCGGGAGGTGCTCGACCCGGACTGCCCGCCGGACGGGGTGGTGGTGCACGTCGCGGCGACGGGCGTGTGCCGCAGCGACTGGCACGCCTGGCAGGGGCACGACGACGGCGTGGCGCTGCCGCACGTGCCCGGCCACGAGCTGGCCGGCGAGGTCGTCGCCGTCGGTCCGGCGGTGCGCCGCTGGCGGGTCGGCGACCTGGTCACCGTGCCGTTCGTGTGCGCGTGCGGCGAGTGCGACGTGTGCCGGGCGGGCCAGCAGCAGGTCTGCCCGCACCAGGAGCAGCCCGGGTTCACCCACTGGGGGTCGTTCGCCGAGCTGGTCGCGCTGCACCACGCGGACGTCAACCTGGTCCGCCTGCCGGACGGGATGAGCCCGGTGGTGGCCGCGTCGCTGGGCTGCCGGTTCGCCACGGCGTACCGGGCGCTGACGGTGCACGGGCGGGTCCGGGAGCACGACGAGGTCGTCGTGCTCGGTGCCGGTGGGGTGGGGCTGTCCGCGGTGCAGGTCGCGGTCGCGGCCGGCGCCCACGTCGTCGTCGTGGACCCCGCGGCCGGGGCGCGTGCCGTTGCCGCCGAGCTGGGTGCGGCGGTGGCGCTCGACCCGTCCGGGCTGGCCCCGGAGGGTGTCGCGGACCTCGTCGTGGCGGCGACCGGCGGCGGGGCGCACGTCTCGGTCGACGCGTTCGGGTCGCCGGCGACCGCGGTCGCCTCCGTCCTGGGGCTGCGCCGGCGCGGCCGGCACGTGCAGGCCGGCCTGCTGCTCGGCGCGGACGCGCGGCCGGGGCTGCCGATGGACCGCGTGGTGGCGTGGGAGCTGGAGATCTACGGGACGCACGGGATGGCGGCGCACGAGTACCCGGCGATGCTCGCCGACGTCGCGGCCGGTCGGCTCGACCCGGCGCGGCTGGTCGAACGGGTGGTCGGGCTGGACGAGGCCGGCGAGGCGCTGGCCGCGCTCGGCACGGGAACGGCGGGGGCCGGTATCACCGTCGTCGTGCCGTAGCCCGACGCCGGCCCGGCGTCGTCGGGCCGCCCGCTCGACGAGATCGCGCTGTCGGTCGCACCGGTCGCGCTCACCGGTGGCGCACCGCTACTGCCCCGGACGGTCGGCTCGGACCGGCTGACCCTGGTCTCGGCCGGCGCGGTCGGCCAGTTCGCCCGGCTGGTGTACGCCGTTCGGCGGTGAGGGTCAGCCGACCGGGAGGTAGCGCCGCCACCAGTCGAGGATCGCCTCGAACCGCTGACGGCGGTGCCACGGACGGCCTGAACGGGACAGCTCATGCGTCTCACCGGGGAAGACCAGCAGCTCGGCAGCCACCCCGGCGAGCTTGAGCTCGGTGTAGTAGCGCAGCGCCTGGGCGATCGGGCAGCGCAGGTCGTCCTCGGAGTGAAGCACCAGGGTGGGGGTGGTCACCCGGTCCGCCAGCAGCAGCGGCGACTGGGCATCCATCGTCGCCGGGTCGGCCGTGTTGTAGGCCGGGGCGAAGAACCACCCGATGTCGCTCGCGCCGACGAACGAGCGGGGGTCCAGGTAGCCGCGCTCGACGATCGCCGCGGCGAACCGGTGCTCGTGCGCGATCAGCCAGGCGGTGAGGTAGCCGCCGTAGGAGCCGCCCATCACGCCGACCCGGCCGGCGTCCAGGCCGGGCACCGTGGCCAGGGCGTGGTCGAGGAAGGCGAGCACGTCCGCCATGTCCAGGGTGCCGAAGTCGCCCTGGATGGCCCGCCCGAACGCCTCGCCGTAGCTGTCCGAGCCGCGCGGGTTGCAGTACACGACGGCGTAGCCGGCGGCCCGGTAGACCTGCGCCTCGTCGAAGAAGGCCGGGCCGTACGAGGCGTACGGCCCACCGTGGATGTTGAGCAGCACCGGGTGCGGCCCCGGCCCCGGTGGCACCAGCACCCAGCCCTGGACCTGCTGCCCGTCCGGGCTGGTCGAGACCAGCTCGCGGGCGGCCACCGGGGACGCGGCCTCACGCAGCCCGGCGGCGAAGTCGGTCAGCAGCGCGGCCGACGAGCCGAGCCGGGCGACCTCGCCCGGGGAGACCGGCGTGGCGACGGCGGCCAGCACCGCACCATGCGCTCCCGCGATCGCTGTCACGGAGGCGCCCTCGGGCGCGGCCAGCACCTGGATGTCGCCGTCCGGCGCGATCCGCACCCCGGTGCCGGCGCCCCGGGCGTGCACCACGCCGAGCACGCCGGCGCCCGTGCCGTCGTCGGCCAGCTGCGTCACGTCGAGGTCGGCGGGCTCGGTCAGCCGCCGCACGGGCCCACCGGCCACCGGCACCCGGTGCACGGCGGCGTTGGTGGCGACGAAGTCCTGGCCGTCCGGGCCCAGGTCGCCGCCGAGGAAGTACACGTCGGCGCCGACGACGACCGGCGAGGCGACCGCCAGCGACGTGCCCGTGACGGCCGGGTCGGTGAGCAGCGTCGCCGTGCCGTCGGCGAGGTCGATCCGGTACAGGTCCGTCCGCCGGTCCAGGTCGCGCCCCTGGTGCCGGGCCGAGACGACGACGACCGACTCGCCGACGACGACGGGCTCGGCGTGGTCGTAGTCGCCGTCGGTGAGCCGGCGCGCCTCGGGCACGAGGTGCGTCTTCTCGTCGGCCCCCTGCTGAGCGGCGGCGGCCCGCCCGGTCGGCGTGACCGCAGGCTCGCCGAACGGGTCGGGCAGGTCGACGACGAACAGGTGGAGCCGCTGGTCGGCGGTGTAGCCGCGGCCGTTGAGCCGGAACGTCAGGGTGGTGATGTGCCGGGGGTCCTCGGCCGGGGCGGCCACACCGTCGAGGGTGCCGTACCGACCCTCCTCCGGGACCGGGGAGACCAGCACGACGCGGGTGGAGTCGGGGCTGAACGCGAACTCGCGGACACCGAGCTTCCGGTCGGTGACGACGAGCGGCTCGCCGCCCTGGGACGGGACGATCGCCAGCTGGGCCGGCTCGCCGGGGGCCGCGCGCAGGAAGCCGATCAGACGGCCGTCGGGGGACACCCGGGGTGCGGTGTCTCGGAAGCCGCGGGTGATCCGGCGCGGCTCGCCGCCGTCCAGCAGTACCCGCCACAGCTGCCCGACGTAGGCGTCCGCGGCGAAGTCAGGGCGCGTGGCCGACACGACAGCCCACCCGTCGGGGTGGAGGGCTGGGCGCGAGACGGAGAGGAGGCGGTCGAGCTGGTCGGGGCGCACCGCCCGAGGTTAGCGCCGATGAGAGGGCCGCCCGGACGGACCTATCGGCCCAGCGCCGCCCGCACCGCGGTCCGTGCGCCGGCCGGGTCGACCGCCGCCAGCGCCGCCGCCGCCGCCCGCTCCGTCGCTGCCCGGTCGACCGCCGCCAGCTGCGCCGCGACCGAGCCGAGCAGCCCGGGTGCCATCGACAGGCTGGTCACCCCGAGCCCGACGAGGACCACTGCGAGCTGCGGGTCGCCCGCCGCCTCGCCGCACACGCCGACCGGTGTCCCGGTCCGCCGCCCGGCCGCACCCACCTGTGCGATGAGGCGGAGCACCGCCGGCTGCCACGGGTCGTTCAGGGTGGCCAGCTCGCCCGACAGGCGGTCGGCAGCCATCGTGTACTGCGCCAGGTCGTTGGTGCCGAGGCTGACGAAGTCGACGACCTGCAGCAGCTCCGGTGCCAGCAGGGCCGCGGACGGCGTCTCCACCATGACCCCGGCGGTGCCGATCCCGTGCTCCTTGGCGAGCGCGACGAACTCCGCGGCCTCGGCGACGGTCGAGACCATCGGCGCCATCACCCACGGGTGCGTGCCCGTCTGCGCACCCGCGCGGGCGATGGCGTCGAGCTGGTCGGCGAGGATCTGCGGGCTGCGCCACGACGTGCGCAGGCCACGGACGCCGAGCGCCGGGTTGTCCTCGTGCTGCGGCCCGACGAACGCCAACGGCTTGTCCGCTCCGGCGTCGAGCGTGCGGATGACGACATCGTCGTCGGGGAAGGCCTCGAGCACGGCGCGGTAGGCCGCCACCTGCTCGTCGGGCGTGGGCGGGGTGGCCCGGTCGAGGAAGAGGAACTCGGTGCGGAACAGCCCGACGCCCTGCGCGTGCGCGGCAGCGCCGCGCTGAGCGTCCGCGGTGCCACCGACGTTGGCCTTGAGCTTGACCGGCGTGCCGTCCGCCAGCGCCCCGGACCCGCCGAAGTCCGGCGCCTTCGGTGCCGCCGCGACCTGCGCCACCAGCTCGGGCGACGGGTCGACGATCAGCTCGCCGGTGCCGCCGTCGACGAGCAGCAGCGTGCCCTCGGGGATGTCGAGCGCGGCCGGCGCGCCGACCACCGCCGGCAGGCCGAGCGAGCGGGCGAGGATCGCCGCGTGGCTCGTCGGGCCGCCCTCGGCGGTGACCAGCGCGCGGCAGACCGCGGGGTCGAGCAGTGCGGTGTCGGCGGGCGCCAGGTCGCGGGCGACGAGCACGAACGGCTCGGTCCGCACCGGGACGCCCGGTGCGGGCAGCCCCTGCAGGTGGGCGACGATCCGGTTGCGCACGTCCTGCACGTCGGCGACCCGTCCGGCGATCACCCCGCCCGCGGCGGCGAACATCTCGGCGATCGCGGTGTACGCCTGCCACACGGCGGCCGGCGCGGGCGCGCCCTGGCCGACCCGGGCCCGTGCGTCGTCGAGGACACCCCGGTCCTCCGCGATGAGGGCGTTCGCCTCGAGGATCGCCCGCGCCTCGGCGTCGACCCGGGTGGACCGCTCGTGCAGCTCGGCCGCGACGGCCGAGGCGGAACGGTCGACCCGGTCCGCCTCGGCCGCGCGCATGTCCTCGAGCACGGTCCTCCCCGAGGAAGACTCGGTCACCGGGTCAGGCATGTGCACCACGGGGCCGACGCCCCGACCTGGGCTGACGCCCAGGGGAGCGGCGCCGTGGCTGGCGGGCGCAGGAGTGGCCCGGGGCGAGGGCGCGGGCGCCGGAGCTGCCGCCGGAGCTGCCGCCACGGTGCCCTCCGGCGCCGCCATCTCGTCGAAGCCCCGCTCGACGAGGTCGGCGACCCGGCGCAGCGCCTCGTCGGCGTCGGGCCCGGACGCGCCGAACCGTAGCGTGTCTCCGTTGCGACCGTCGATGGTCAGCAGCGCGGTGGTGCCGGACACGGCGACCGCCGGGTGGCCGGTGCGCAGGTTGGCCACCGTCAGCACCGCGTCCAGGCCGCCCAGCGCGGAGACGAGCAGCGCGGCCGGCCGGGCGTGCATGCCGATCGGGTTGACCAGGGTGAGGTCCCGGCTCCGGGTCGTGCCCGCCGGCGTCGGCGCACCCGCGGCGGCTGCCTGGCCGGACCCGCCGGCCTGGCCCCCGCCGTCGGGCTCGTCCGCCAGGTGGCTCGCCTTGGCGGCGAGTGCGCCCCGTGCCTCACGCTCGACGGCGTCCAGGCTCGCCCCGCCGGCGGCGGACACGACGGCGGCGAGCAAGCCCTCGACGAACGGCGCGCTGGTCAGCCGGACCGGGACGTCCGGATGCTCGAGGAGCTCCAGCGCCAGCTCCGCGGACAGCACCGCGGAGCCCAGGTCCATCAGCACCAGGACGCCGTCGGGCGAGCCGACCTGGCCGATCGCCTCGCTGACCGCCACTGCGTCCGTCCCGGTGACCCCGCCAGGTCCCCCCGCGGCCACGGCCACGGGGGGAGGTCCGGTGGGGACCATCTCGAGGGCGAGGGACACTGCTGCCCTCGCCAGCGCAGGGCTGTGCGAGACGACGACGATGCCGACCGCCATCGGTTACGCCAGCGTCTCGGCCAGTGCGCGGAACAGCAGCGTGGTCGAGGTCGCGCCCGGGTCGAGGTGACCCGCGGAGCGCTCACCGAGGTAGCTGGCACGACCCTTGCGGGCCACCCACGGGATCGTCGCGTCCCGTCCCACCTCGGCCGCCTCGAAGGCCGCCTGGGCCGCCGCCGCCGGGCCGGCACCGCCGGCCACGGCTGCGTCGTAGGCGTCGAGCGCGGGCGACATCGCGTCGAACATCGTCTTGTCGCCCGCCTCGGGCTTGCCCCGGGCCACGACGCCGTCGAGCCCGGCCCGCAGCGCGGCACCGAGCCCGGCGGCATCGAGGGTCTCCGCGGTCCCGGCGGTTCGCCCCATCCGCAGGAAGAACGTTCCGTACAGCGGCCCGCTCGCGCCACCGACCGAGGTGACCAGGGTCATCCCGACGGCCTTGAACAGGTCGTCGATGGTGGCGAAGGGGGTCTCGCCGTCCTGCGTCTCCCGGAGCTTGGCGAACACGGCGTCCATGCCCCGGGTCATGTTGATCCCGTGGTCGGCGTCGCCGATCGCCGAGTCGAGCTCCGTGAGGTACGCCCGGTTCTCCGTGACGTAGCCACGGAACCTGTCCAGCCAGGCGATGAGGGTTGCCAGGTCCACGGTGTCCGTGCCCATCGTCGTCAGGCACCCCACCGCATGCCGGGGGTGACCACGGGCGCGTCCCAGTACCTGAGGATCTCGTCGTCCGCCTTGAGCACGGTCACCGAGGCGCCGGCCATGTCGAGCGACGTCATGTACGGGCCGACCAGGCTGCGGGCGATGCTGACGCCGGCCTTCTGCAGCAGGGCCGCCACCTCGCCGTACAGCAGGTAGAGCTCGATCAGCGGGGTGCCGCCCAGGCCGTTGAGGAAGACGATCGCCGGCGAGCCGGTGAAGTCGAGGTCCGCGAGGATCGGCTCGACGAACAGCTGGGCCATCTCGTGGGCGGAGACCAGCTTGCCGCGGCGGCGGCCCGGCTCGCCGTGGATGCCGACGCCGATCTCGATCTCGTCGTCGGCGATCTCGAACGTGGGCTTGCCGGCGGACGGGACGGTGCAGCTGGTCAGGGCGATGCCGAAGGAGCGACCGTTGCCGGAGACCTTCTCGGCGAGCGCCTTGACGGCGGCCAGGTCGGCACCGGCCTCCGCGGCCGCGCCGACGATCTTCTCCAGGAGCACGGTGACGCCCACGCCCCGGCGACCGGCCGTCCACAGCGAGTCCTGGACGGCGACGTCGTCGGCCGTCACGACGGTCTCGACCTGGATGCCGGAGGCGTCCGCGAGCTCGGCGGCCATCTCGAAGTTCATCACGTCGCCGGTGTAGTTCTTCACGATGTGCAGCACCCCGGCACCCCGGTCGACGACCTTGGTCGCCTCTTCCATCTGGTCCGGGGTGGGCGAGGTGAACACGGCGCCGGCACAGGCGGCGTCGAGCATGCCGAGCCCGACGAGCCCGCCGTGCATGGGCTCGTGACCCGAGCCGCCGCCGGAGATCAGGGCGACCTTGCCCTGCTCCTTCGGTGTCGCCCGGTAGACGATCCGGTTCTTCGTGTCGATGCGTACCAGGGGCTCTGCGGCGGCCATGCCGACGAGTGCGTCCGCGAGCACGTCGTCCGGGTTGTTGATGAACTTCTTCATGCGCCAGCACCTTCTTCAGTCGTTGCGGGGCCGAGTCCCGCTGCCGTGTGTGCGATGAGGCCGGACGGAAGGGCGGCGCGGCAACCGGCCGAGCCGGCCCTGTGAGGGGTGGTGAGCGATCGGCGGGCCGCCCGGCGTGCCGACGGGCGCGGGGCGGAACGGGTTCCGCTCCCCGTGGTCGGCCATGTGTGCTCCCTTGCACGCTGAGACGGCATCGCCCTTGTCGG
This sequence comes from uncultured Actinomycetota bacterium, assembly GCA_963769855.1. Classification (GTDB taxonomy): domain Bacteria; phylum Actinomycetota; class Actinomycetes; order Actinomycetales; family Cellulomonadaceae; genus Cellulomonas. The sequence goes on along the minus strand of CAVYNN010000005.1, from coordinate 154,781 downwards.
GTGCCCTGCTGGACAGAACACCATTCGACAATGTCGAATACTCCCCATCGGGTTTGGGCAGTGTCAAGCGCAGGCGTCAACGTGGTCCCGGCGGTGCTGCCGGGGACGTGATGCCAGTCGCAGCCTGCGGGAAGGGCAGCCGTGATCCAGGCGATCGACCGTGCCGCGCGCGTCCTGACCGCGCTCCAGGGGGCCCGGCACCTGGGCATCACCGAGCTGGCCGCACGGCTCGACCTGTCCCCGTCGACGGTGCACGGGATCGTCAAGTCGCTGCAGCAGCACGGCCTGGTCGCCAAGGAGCCGAACGGCAGCCGCTACATGCTCGGCCCGGCCCTGCTCAAGCTGTCCAACGTCTACCTGGACACCCTGGACGTGCGGGCCCGTGCGATGCGCTGGACCGCCGAGCTGGCCCGCCGCACCGGCCTGTCGACCCGGCTCGGTGCCCCGTTGTTCCACGAGGTGCTCGTCATCCACCACAACCGGCGCCCGGACGGCAGCCAGCAGATGCTTGAGACCGGGCTGACCATCCCGGTGCACGCCTCGGCGATGGGCAAGGTGCTGCTCGCCTACCACCCGCACCTGGCGGACGAGGTGCTGGCCGGGCCGCTGACCAGCCTGACCGGCGACACGATCACCGACCCGGCCAAGCTCGAGCTGCAGCTCGCCCAGGTCGCCGAGCGCGGGCTGGCCACGGAGGAGGACGAGGCGGTGCTCGGCGAGTCGTCGCTCGCGGCGCCGATCGCGGACCGCAGCGGGACGGTCATCGCGGCGATCGCGGTGGTGCTGCCGACCAGCGAGTGGCCGCCGGAGGCCGGCGTGCTGAACGACCTGCGGGAGGCGGCCCGTAACGTCTCGCGCGAGCTCGGCGCCCCCGCCTGGCCACCGCGGATGCCGGTCCGCGAGGCCGCCGACTGAGCTAGCGCCAGTCGATCGCGTCGATCTGCAGCTCGATGTAGGCGAACGGCCCCTCCGGCGCCCACCAGAGCGCCGCGCCACGGTGCGCCACGCGACGGCCGGCGACCTGCCGGTAGTCGGCGAGCGGCGTCGACCAGCGCTGCCCGACGAACCCGCGGCCGACGGCGCGCAGGCGATCGTCCGACACGAAGTCGACCAGGTCGCCCGCCTGGTCGAACACCAGGTCGGCACGGACGGCGCGACCCGCCAGCCGGTACTCCAGGCCGACCGTCCGCTCGTCGACCGGGTGCCACGTGACGTCCGCGTCGAGCAGCGCGGCCGGGGCGAGGAAGCACAGGTCGTTGAGCACGGTGACGGTCTCGCCGCGGTCCATCTCGGCACCGGCGGCGTCGACCACGGTGAACAGCCCCGCCGGGCGGATCCGCATCGTCGCGCTGCCGTCCGCCATGAGGTGCAGGCCGTCGATCGGCACGCCGTGCAGGGTCGCGTCGAAGAGTGCCCGGCGCGTGACGTGCGCACCGTAGGTGTTCACCTGCTCCCCGGCCATCGCTCATCCACGGCCGGTCCGGTCCGGAGCGCATCCGGCCGGAGAAGGCGACGCGCACGGCGCCGACCCGCGGCCGGCCGACCGCGCCGGTCCGTCGCAGGTACTCCGCGACGAGGGGCGGCAGCGGAGCGAGGTCGGCCTCCGTGACGAGCGCGCGCTCGTCCGGGCCTCGACCGGCCCGAGGCGTCGCGTCGACCGTGCCGTCGCCGGCGCAGGGCCACGCGGTGCCCGCCTCCCGGCGGTAGCGCGCCCGCAGGCTGCGCGATCCCTCGGTGGCCCAGCCGTGCAGCACTGCGAGCAGCAGCACCGCGTTCGCGACGGTGCCCGCCCGGGCGTCCGTCCAGCTCGTCGCGATCGCCAGCTGCGAGACGACGAGCGCGGGGGCGCCGACCAGCCACCACCGCCGCCGGCCGGTCGCCAGTCCGAGCCCTGCGGCCAGCCAGCCGGCAGCGGCCGCAGCCCACAGCACGCGCGGCCAGACCCGGTCGTCGGCCGCCGCTCCGCCGAGGCCGATGAGGTGGACCAGGCCATGGGCCATCGCCGCCGCGCCGAGCACGGTGCGGGCCACCCGCCGCGAGCCGGACGTCGGCACGTCGCCGACCGACCGGGAGGGGGCCGCGAGCGGGCCCGCCGACGGGGCCGTCAGCGCGGTCACGCCGGGCTCCCGGACAGGTGGGCCACCGTGCTGCGCACGGCGGACTCCAGTGCGGCCAGCTCGTCGTCGGACAGTGCGGCGAACACGTCGTCGAGGAACGCCTGCTGGGCGGCGGCCGCCGCCGGCTCGTCGAAGGCGGCGACCTTCGGGGTGAGGACCAGGCGGGTCGCGCGGGCGTCGTCGGCATCCTGCTCGAGGAGCAGGTAGCCCCGGGCGGCCAGCTGCAGCGCGATCTGCTTGACGTTCTGGCGCGACGTGCCGTAGCCGACGGCGGCCTCGCTGAGGGTGGCCGGGGGGCCGGGTCGGCGCGACAGGACGGCGAGCAGCAGCCACTGCCGGCTGGTCAGGCCGAACGGGACGAGCGCCTGGTCGGCCCGCCGTCCGAGGTGCTGGCTGAGGACGAAGAGCAGCCCGAAGGCCTCGCTCTCCCGGTCGACGCGGTTCGGCATATAGGTAATCTATTACCTATTCTCGCTGCCGATCCGGACCAAGGTCCGGGCTACCGGCTCAGGCGGGCTCGACCGGGGTGGGCACCGGGCGCTTGGGGTCGCGGTCGTCGCCCGACGAGCGGTGCAGCACGCGCCGGGCCACCCACGGCGCGGCGTGCACCCGCAGCCAGAGGGCGTTCGACCAGGCGCGGTCGAGCACCGGCGGCGGCGGCAACGGGGTCAGCGGGTCGTCCCACGCCGGGTCGTCGGGCTCCAGGCCGAGCGCGACCAGCGCGGCCTGCGCCACCCGCTCGTGGCCGGCGGTGGTCAGGTGGATCCGGTCCTCGGCCCACATCCGCCAGTCGCGGAGCGACCGCATGCCCCACAGGTCGAGCACGTGCGCGTCGTGCCGGCGCGCGATCGACCAGATCATCGAGTTGTAGAGGCCGACCTTCGGCCGGGTCAGCCGGACCACCGGGGAGTCGGCGGTGTCGCAGCCCGTCGCCATGAGGACGTCGACCCCGGCCGCGCGCAGCCGGACCACCGCGGACTCGAGCCGGGCGGCGAGCCGGTCCGGGTCGGCCTCGGGCCGGAGCAGGTCGTTGCCGCCGCCGACGATGCTCACCAGGTCCGGTCCCAGGGCGAGCGCCTCTGGGACCTGGTCGTCGACGATCGGCCCGAGCAGGCGACCGCGGACGGCAAGGTTGGCGTACTCCAGGGGCGTGTCACCTGCGGTGAGGCGCCGGGCCGACAGGCGCGCCGCGAGGAGGTCGGCCCAGCCGCGCTGCGGGCCGTCGCGGCCCTCCGGGGCGTCCCACAGTCCTTCGGTGAACGAGTCGCCGAGGGCGACGTACCTGGTCCAGGGCGGTGGCGCTGCAGTCACGCCTGAATGATGCCTCGCGCGCGCGGCCCGCGCGGCCCGCGCGCGGTTACGGCAGGGTCCAGTCCACCGGGGCGGAGCCCTGGGCCTCGAGCAGGGCGTTGACCCGGGAGAACGGCCGCGACCCGAAGAACCCGGCTCGCGCCGACAGCGGGCTGGGATGGGCGCTGGCCACGATCGGGACCTGGCCGAGGGCCGGCGTGAGGGTCTGGGCGTCCCGGCCCCACAGCACCGCGACCAGCGGTCCGCCCCGCCCGACGAGCGCGGCGATCGCCCGGTCGGTCACCGGCTCCCACACCCTGCCGCGGTGCGACGCGGGCCGCCCGGTGCCCACCGTGAGCACCCTGTTCAGCAGCATCACGCCCTGGTCGGCCCATGGCGTCAGGTCGCCCCGGGTGGGCTTCGGCACACCGAGGTCGGCGACCAGCTCGGTGAAGATGTTGACCAGCGAGCCCGGCAGCGGACGCACGTGCGGCTGCACCGAGAAGCTCAGCCCCATCGGGTGGCCCGGGGTGGGGTACGGGTCCTGGCCGACGACGAGCACGCGCACCCCGGCCAAGGGCCGTCGGAACGCGGCGAAGATCGCGTCGGCGGCCGGAAGGTACGTGCGCCCGGCGGCCACCTCGGCGCGGAGGAAGTCGCCCGCGGCCCGGATCTGCGGCTCGACCGGCGCGAGCGCGGCCGCCCAGTCGGGGGCGACCAGCTGGTCGAGCGGTGCCGGGCTCACCCGCCGCACGCTACCGCCCTCGCCCGCCGCGAAGAGGGCACCGACAGGGGAATGACACCCCTGTGATTCGCGGCCTACGATGGGCGGCAACGAGCTGGGGGAGGTGCGCGATGGACGTCGCGATGCGGTCGGTGCAGGCCCAGGACGAGGTCGGGCTGGCCGAGCGGGACCAGCAGATCCTCGGTTTCGAGCGGCAGTGGTGGAAGTACGCGGGCGCCAAGGAGCAGGCGATCCGCGAGCTCTTCGACATGTCGGCCACGCGCTACTACCAGGTGCTCAACGCCCTGATCGACGACCCGGCTGCGCTCGCCTTCGACCCGATGCTCGTCAAGCGGCTGCGCCGGATGCGCGCCTCCCGCCAGCGTGCGCGCACCGCCCGCCGGCTCGGTGCCGACCTCTGATCGGCGGCTCGACCGCGCCGGTCGGCCGAACCCCTGGATTCACCCACTAGCCTTGCGGCCGTGAGCAAGGCCGCCTACCAGTACCCGCCGGACGAGTTCGACGCCGCGCCGGACCCGGATGCCCCGCGCGGGGTCCACCGGGCGCCCCGCTCCGCCTGGAGCCGTTGGTGGCCGTTCGTCGCGGTGATCGTCATCGTCCCGTTGCTCGCCTGGGGCACCGTGACGCTGCTCGCGCAGCGCGGCCGGCTGCCCGACCTGCCGGCCGGCCTGGGCGGGTCGTCGAGCGCGGCACCGAGCGACCAGCCGAGCGACACCCCCACCACCACCACCACCACCACCGCTGCCGCGCCGACGACGGCTGCCGCGCCGACGACCGCTGCCGCGCCGGCTCCCCGGCTGAGCACCCCGGTCAGCGTGCTCAACGGCTCCGGGATCGCTGGACTGGCCAAGACGGTCGGCGCGAAGCTGACCGCCGCCGGCTTCACCACCGTGACGGTCGGGAACGCCAGCTCGGGCACGCCCACCGTGTCGACCGTCTTCTACGGTGCCGACGACCTGGCGGCCACCGCCCAGCTCGTCGCGTCGACCATCAAGGTCAGCACCGTCGCGAAGTCCGCGATCGAGGCGCCGGCCGGCATCACGGTGGTGCTCCGGAGCAACCCCGGAGCCTGATCGTCGCCGTCGTCGCCGACCTCGCGTGGCTTGCACTCTCCGGGTCAGAGTGCTAACCATTGGCTTAGCACTCTCCCCTGGAGAGTGACAGAAACACCGGCCGTCGGGTGAGGGTCGTCGTGCGCGGGACGTGACCGCGCGGGGCGCTCCGTCCGTCGCGGGCACCGGGCGGCCACCCGCTGAACCCCAGACAAAGGATCGCCAGACCCATGGCCAAGATCATCGCCTTCGACGAGGAGGCCCGCCGCAGCATGGAGCGCGGGCTCAACATCCTCGCCGACACCGTCAAGGTCACGCTCGGTCCCAAGGGCCGCAACGTCGTGCTCGACAAGAAGTGGGGAGCGCCGACGATCACCAACGACGGCGTGTCCATCGCCAAGGAGATCGACCTCGAGGACCCCTTCGAGCGGATCGGCGCCGAGCTCGTCAAGGAGGTCGCCAAGAAGACCGACGACGTCGCGGGCGACGGCACCACCACGGCGACCGTCCTCGCCCAGGCACTCGTCCGCGAGGGCCTGCGCAACGTCGCCGCCGGCGCCAACCCGATCGCCCTGAAGAAGGGCATCGAGAAGGCCGTCGTGGCCGTCACCGAGGCACTGCTCGCGCAGGCCAAGGAGATCGAGACCAAGGAGGAGATCGCCGCGACCGCCGCGATCTCCGCCGCCGACCAGGCGATCGGCGACCTCATCGCCGAGGCGCTCGACAAGGTCGGCAAGGAGGGCGTCATCACCGTCGAGGAGAGCAACGCCCTGGGCCTCGAGCTCGAGCTCACCGAGGGCATGCGCTTCGACAAGGGCTTCCTGTCGGCGTACTTCGTCACCGACCCGGAGCGTCAGGAGGCCGTCCTCGAGGACGCGTACATCCTGCTCGTCGAGTCGAAGATCTCCTCCGTCAAGGACCTGCTGCCGCTGCTGGAGAAGGTCATCCAGTCGGGCAAGCCGCTGTTCATCGTCGCCGAGGACGTCGAGGGCGAGGCGCTGGCCACCCTGGTCGTCAACAAGCTCAAGGGCACGTTCAAGTCGATCGCCGTCAAGGCGCCCGGCTTCGGCGACCGCCGCAAGGCGATGCTGCAGGACATGGCCATCCTCACCGGTGGCCAGGTCGTCTCCGAGACCGTCGGCCTCAAGCTCGACTCGGTCGGCCTCGAGGTGCTCGGCCAGGCGCGCAAGGTCGTCGTCACCAAGGACGACACCACGATCGTCGAGGGTGCCGGCGACGCGGCGCAGATCGCCGGGCGGGTCGGTCAGATCCGCCAGGAGATCGAGAACTCCGACTCCGACTACGACCGCGAGAAGCTCCAGGAGCGGCTCGCCAAGCTGGCCGGCGGCGTCGCCGTCATCAAGGCCGGCGCGGCGACCGAGGTGGAGCTCAAGGAGCGCAAGCACCGCATCGAGGACGCGGTGCGCAACGCCAAGGCGGCCGTCGAGGAGGGCATCGTCGCCGGTGGCGGCGTCGCGCTGATCCAGGCCGGCAAGGTGGCCTTCGAGAAGCTCGACCTCAAGGGCGACGAGGCGACCGGCGCGCAGATCGTCAAGCTGGCGATCGAGGCACCGCTCAAGCAGATCGCGATCAACGCGGGCTACGAGGGTGGCGTCGTCGCGGAGAAGGTCCGCAACCTGCCGATCGGGCACGGCCTGAACGCCGCGACCGACGTCTACGAGGACCTGCTCGCGGCCGGTGTCGCCGACCCGGTGAAGGTGACGCGCTCCGCGCTGCAGAACGCGGCGTCGATCGCGGCGCTGTTCCTCACCACCGAGGCCGTCGTGGCCGACAAGCCGGAGAAGTCGTCCCAGCAGGGCGGCGGCGACGGTGGCATGGGCGGTGGGATGGACTTCTGATCCATCCCTGATCCACGGCACGGGGCCGGTCACCTTCGGGTGGCCGGCCTCGCGTCGTTCGGCGTGCGTGGGCTGTCGTTCGGCGGGTGTCCGCTCAGCGGGCGGCCCGGTCGCGTCGCTCGCGGACCGGCACCCGCAACCCTGAGGCCAGCAGCCGGCGGATCAGCTCGCGCCCGCTCACCGGCTGGGCGCCCCGGGCCACCAGCTCGGCGTGCCGCTCCCGCGGGACGTCGTAGTGGTCCAGGTCGAACGAGCGCGCGGGCAGCCCGGCCAGGGCGGCGAACGCGTGCAGCTCGTCGTACGACACGTCGCTGACCAGGTGCGCCCACAGCGTGCCGTGCCGGGGCCAGATCGGGGTGTCGACGAGCACGGTCACCGCGGCAGGCTACGTCACGCGGCGGCACCGGTCAGCGGGCGAACAGCCGCGACGCGGCGGCCTCCGCCTGGTCGTAGGCCTGGGAGGCGACCCGCATCGCCTGTGCGACGGCGGCCAGCGACTGCTCGACCTTGGCCTGCGTCGCGGACCAGTCCGCGACGACGCCGGTGAAGGCCGCCGCCGCGGCGCCCTTCCAGACCGACTGCAGGTCGGCCAGCTGCCGGTGCATCGCAGCCACCTCGCCCTGGATGGATGCCGACCGTTGCTGGACCGCCGTGGCCGTCTGCGCCAGCTGTGCCACGTCGACCTCGTAGTGGCTCATCGCCCCTCCTCGTCCCCCACCGGGCGGCGGGTGGCCGGCCTGGGCGGTGGGGTGGCAGGGACGCTAGGGCGGACCGGCGCCCGCCGTGGGCGCAGACCGGCGCAGCCGGGCTGGAGGTGCGGCCCGGCCGGGCTGTGGGCGGGTCGGCGGTCGGCGGTGGGGGCCCGGGAGCCGGGGCCGGTCGTCTCAGTAGCGGGCGCGGGCTGCGGACTTGGGGATGACGGCCACGATCGGGCGGGTCGACGCATCGACCCGGTGGATCGCCATGGTCGCGGTCGACGGGCCGCCGGGACCGGTGCTCATCCGCGGTCCCGGGCCGGTCGGCGTGGGCGCCGGGGAACCGGCCTGAGCGGGGGCCGCCGGGCCGGGCGTGACGACCGGTGGAACCGCCGCCTGGTCGCCGGCCTGCTCGGCGTCGAGCCGCGCCAGCTCCTTGTCGACCCGCGCCAGCTCGGCGGTGAGGTTCTGCCGGGCCGGCTCCTCCCACCGTTCGGACAGCGGCGAGACGAACAGCGAGGTCCGCGCCAGCAGCTTGCGCAGGATGTGCTGGCGGGCGCGCAGGAAGTCCGCCTTCGGGATGTGCGCGTACTCCTCGTGCAGATCCTCGAGGTAGGCCTTGTAGCGCTGCGGCTCGACCGCCAGCATGGCCAGGTCCGCGTCGCACAGCACGGCGCTGTCCGGGTCGGCCTGGTCCGGCGTGTGCCGCGCCAGGTGGACCACCAGGTCGTGCACGCGGCGGGCGCGGTGCTCGGGCACACCGAGGGCCACCAGCTCGCTGCGGGCCACGTCGGCGCTCGCGGTCTCGTCCTCCCCGCCGCGGTTGGCATGCGTCGCGGCCAGGTCCGAGTCGAAGACGGCTCCGTGGTACCAGGCGGCGAGCCGGACGACGTCCGGCTCGTGCGTCTCCTCGGTCAGCTCGTCGACCCGCGACAGCACGGCGACCAGGTGCTTGAGGTTGTGGAACCGCCGCTCCGGTGAGCTCCACCGTGCGATGAGCGCCTCGCCGGTGCTCCGGACCTCGTCAGGTTGTGCCGTCCCGCCTACCGCCTGGACGCTGCGGACAAAGGATGACAGCAACCACTGTGGCGCTTCATATGCGCCCATGGGAAAAACCTCACCGACGGTTTACTTGGACGAGTCATCGTAACCTTCGTCGGACGGTGGTCCGGACGGCACGACGACACGCACGGTCGTGCCGCCGCCCGGCGTCTCGGCCAGCGAGACGTGCCCGCGGTGCGCGGTGACGATGGCGGCGACGATCGCCATGCCCAGCCCGGCCCCCCCGGACTCGCGGGTGCGGGAGGCGTCCACCCGGTAGAACCGCTCGAACACCCGACCCGCATGCTGCGGGTCGATGCCGGGTCCGTGGTCGCGCACCTCGAGCACGCCGACACCGTCCGTGCGGCCGACCGCGATCTCGACCGGCGTGCCGCCCGGCGTGTGCCGCACGACGTTCCCGACCAGGTTGGCGATCACCTGGCGCAGCCGGGCGTCGTCGCCGGTGACGACCACCGCGCCACCGGCGCCGGATGCGACGAGCGGGACCAGCCGGGCCGGCCGGTCCGGGTCGAGCGCGTGCAGGTCGCTCACCGCGTCGGCGGCGAGCACGGTGAGGTCGACCGGTTCTGCCGCCACCGGTCGGCCCTCGTCCAGCCGGGCGAGCAGCAGCAGGTCGTCGACGAGCGTGCCCATCCGGGTGGCGGAGCCCTCGATCCGGCGCATCGTGTCGGCGATCTGCTCGGGCTCGCGCGTCGCGCCCATCCGGTACAGCTCGGCGTAGCCGCGGATCGTCGCCAGCGGGGTGCGTAGCTCGTGCGAGGCGTCGGCGACGAACCGGCGCATCCGGGCCTCGGACGCGGTGCGGACCTCGAACGCGTGCTCGATCTGCGCCAGCATCCCGTTCAGCGAGGCGGCGAGCCGACCCACCTCGGTGGACTCCGGCAGCGTCGGGACACGCTGGGACAGGTCGCCGGTGACGATCGCCGCGGCGGTGTCCTCGATCTGGGCGAGGGGGGCAAGGGATCGTCGGACGGCCCATCCGGCGGCCAGCGCGCCGAGCAGGACGATGCCCAGACCGGACAGCAGGAGGACGGCGATCATCGTGTCGGCCGTGTCACGGGTGCCCGCCAGCGGCAGGGCGATGGCGACCGACCCGCCGTAGCGGGTCGGGTACGCCACCATCCGCCAGTGCGAGCCGGCGTGGTCGGACGGCACGGTGAACGCCCGCCCGGCCAGCCCCGTCACCTGCTGGATGGTCAGGTCCGGGATCCGCGGGGTGCCGTACTGCGACAGGGTCGACCCCCACCCCCAGTCGAAGGCCTGCTGGCCCGTGTCGGAGAGCAGGCGCACGTAGTAGTCGGTCGGCCCGGTGGTGGTGGCCGACCCGCTGAGCAGCGCTCTGACCTGCTGCGACGCGAGCTGTGTGCCCTCGTTGCGCAACTTGTCGTCGATCTGCGCGACGAGCGAGCGCTCCAGCAACGCCGCACTGGTGGCGCCGGCCAGCACCAGCCCCGCGCCGAGCAGCACCGTGATGAGCACGACGAGCCGGGCCCGCAACGGCATGCGGTCGCCGAACGCCGCCAGCCGCGCACGCGGCGCCGCCAGCCGGGCGCGCAGCCCCGCCAGCCGGGCGCGCAGCGCCGCCCACCGCGCGCGCAGCCCCGACCGCCGCGACGCCGACGGTGGCTCGGCCGGGACTGCCGGGGCGAGGTCCGGCTGCGGAGCCCCCGGACCCTCCGGCGCGGCGGGCGCCGTCGGGGCCGTGGGCTCGGTCATGTCGTCTCGCGGAGCAGGTAGCCGACGCCGCGCTTGGTGTGGATCAGCGGCGGCAACCGGTGGCCCCCGTCGTCGTCGAGCGAATCGATCTTGCGCCGCAGGTAGGAGATGTACGACTCGACGATGTTCGCGTCCCCGCCCCAGTCGTACTGCCAGACGTGGTCGAGGATCTGCGCCTTGGACAGCACGCGACCGGCGTTGAGCATGAGGTAGCGGAGCAGCTTGAACTCGGTGGGGGACAGCTCCACCGGCTGACCGGCCCGGCGCACCTCGTGCGAGTCGTCGTCCAGCTCCAGGTCGGCGTAGCGCAGCACGCTCGAGTCGTCCTCGACGTGGTGGGTGCGTCGGAGCACGGCCCGGATCCGCGCGACGACCTCCTCCAGGCTGAACGGCTTCGTCACGTAGTCGTCGCCACCGACGGTCAGGCCCTGCACCTTGTCCGCGGTGTCGTCCCGCGCGGTGAGGAACAGGACCGGGACGAACTGGCCGCGCTCGCGCAGCCGCCGGGTGACGGTGAACCCGTCGAGGTCCGGCAGCATGACGTCGAGCACGACGAGATCCGGCTCCACGTCCTTGGCCAGCTTGAGGGCGGACAGCCCGTCGGCGGCGGCATGGACCTCGAACCCGGCGTACCTCAACGAGGTCGCCAGCAACTCACGGATGTTGGGCTCGTCGTCGACGACGAGCAGCCGTGCCTCAGGCGTGGCGCTCACGGAACCCATTGTGGACGCCGAGTCTGAGAGTCACCTGAGCATGGGCTGCGCCCGGGACCGGCCCGGTGGGGCGCCCGGAGACCGTGAGCCGGACGCCCCACCGGGGTCACTGCGCCGCGATCTGCGGCGTCACCGTCGTCGTGCCCAGCTGCTGGGGCGCGCTGCCCGACTTGAGCGCGGCGAGCCGTGCCTCGACCTCGACCTGCTGGTCGCTGCTCTCCAGCTCGGCGAACTGGGAGTCGAGCGAGGTGGCCGCGACCTCCGCCTGGCCCTGGGCATACGCCTCCTGCCGGCGCACCTTGTCCTCGAACCGGGAGAGCTCGCTCGCCGGGTCCAGCACGTTGATCGAGCCGATCGCCTGCTGGACCTGGATCTGCGCCTGTGCCGACTTCTGCCGGGCGACGAGGGTGTCGCGGCGCGACACCAGCTGACCGAGCTTGTCCTTCATCTGGACCAGGCCGGTCTTGAGCTTGTCCACCGCGTCGCGCTGCGAGGCGATGATCGGCTCGGCGTCCTTGACCTCCTGCTCGGCGGTGATCTGCTTGCCGAGCGCCACCTTGGCCAGGGCGTCGAACTTGTCGGCGCTGGCGGTGTCGCCGGAGGCCCGGTACTGGTCCGCGCGCGACGACGCGGCGAGGGCCTTGCCGCCCCACTCGCTCGCCGCGGCGACGTCGGCGTTGTAGTCCTGCTCGGCCAGGCGCAGGTTGCCGATCGTCTGCGCGACCGCCTGCTCCGCCTCGGCGATCGAGTTCGTGTAGTCCCGCACCAGCTGGTCGATCATCTTCGCCGGGTCCTCGGCCTGGTCGAGGATCGCGTTGATGTTCGCCTTGGCCAGCTGCGCGATCCGGCCGAAGATGGACTGCTTCTCGGTCATCCCACTGCCTTCCTCGTTGTGTCGAGCACTCGTCTAGAAACCCCCGCCGAACCCTCCGCCGCCGAACCCGCCGCCACCTCCGCCGCCGCCGAACCCGCCGCCACCGAAGCCTCCGCCGCCGCCCCAGCCGCCGCCGCCGCCCCCGCCGCCCCGGAGCAGCGAGCCGAGGAGGAGGCCGCCGAGCACCATGCCGCCGAGGTTGTTGCCGCCCCCGGTCGGCGTGCCGCCCCACGGCGGCTGGTTGTTCTGCACGTCCTGCTGGGCGGCGGCGTTCGCGTCGTCGACCAGCTGCTGGGCGCGCTGGGCGACCGGCAGGGCACCGGCCGGGTCGGTGCTGCGCTGGGCCACGGCCTGGTCACGCAGTCGCTGCGCCTCGGCCAGCCGGGTCCGGGCCTCAGGCCCGACGACCCCGCGGCGGGTGCTGATGAAGTCCGCCGTCGCGCTGATCGAGGAGTCCAGCCGGCCGAGCGTCTCGTCGAGCAGCGCCAGGGCACGGCGGCCCTGCTCCTCGTGCTCCCGCATCGGGGCGAGCGAGGCGTCCAGCGCGGCCTCGGCAGCGGTCAACCCGCGCACCGCGGCGAGCGGGTCCCCGGTGCCGGCGCGTGCCACCGTGGCCACCTGGATCGCCTGCTGGGCGGCCTGCACCTGCGGCACCACGGCCGGGTTGCCGGGCGCCAGGCGCACCGCCTCGGCCAGGTCGGACGTGATCGAGGCGAGGCCCGAGTCCAGCTTCGCGCCGGCCGCGGCCAGGTCGGCCCCGGCGCTGTCGACCGCATCGAGCAGGGTCTTGGTGTGGTCGAGCGCCGCCTCGGCGGCGCGGGCGTAGCCGACCGCCTCACCACGGTGGTCCGGTGCTGCCGCGGCCGTGCGCCCGGCGGCGATCGCGTCGGTCACGTCGGCGATGAGATGCTCGGCCTGGTCCGGGTTGGACGTCACCGAGGCGAGCGCCTCGGCCGGGTACTGCGCGGCCAGCGCCTTGAGCGTGGCGCGGGCCGGGCCGATCCGCTGGGTCAGGCCGGCGGCCGCCTCGGCATGGTCGTCGAGCGCCTGCTCGACGTGGTCCTCGAGGTTGCGCAGGTCGTCGAAGGCCTGCTTCTGCGTGTCCAGCGCCGCGGACACCTCGGCGCACAGGCGCAGGATCTGCGTGGTCCAGGTGCGCTTCTGCTCCTCGGTGTCCGGCACGTCGTCGTCCAGCGCCTGGCGCAGCCGGAAGGCCTCGGTCGCCTTCGCCTTGCCGCCGTCGAGCACCTGGGCGAACTCCTTGGTCGCGTCGACGCCGAACTGCGCCTGGGCGAAGCCCAGCTCCTGCTCCGAGCTGCGCAGCGCGTCGTCGATCGCCACCAGCGCCGAGCCGGAGCGTCGGTCGAGCTCCGCGGTGGGCAGCGCGGCGAGCTCGTCCGGCGGGGCGGCCGGCTGGCCCAGCTTGCGGTTCCGGTTGGTCAGGGCGACCCCGATCACGATAAGCACGCCGACCACGACGATGCCGATCAGCAGCAGCGAGCCGAGCCCGGGGCCGGACGTGGTCGCGGGCTGGCTCACCGAGCTCGGAGCCGGCGGGTGATGTCGCGGCGGCACGCAGCCCGTCGGCGGCGGCGACCGCGGCACCGGCCCAGTCGTTGGTGTGCAGCTTCTGGCCGACCGTGGTCGAGATCGCGCTGACCTCGCTGGAGGTGATCACCCCGTTCTGCATCGGAGCGATCTGGTACCGGCGGGCCTGGGTCGCCACCGCCAGGACGAAGTCGTTGGAGCCGAGGCCGCTCGCCTTCGCCGTCTCGTCGGTCCAGGTCAGCGGGTCAGCGCCGGAGAAGTCGGGGACGAAGACCACGTACAGGTGGAACCCGGTGGCGCTGACCAGCTGGTCGATCGCGGCGGTGATCGTCGACCGGTCGGCGCTGCTGAGCACGCCGGACTGGTCGGTCACCTCGCTCGAGCCGATGGTGACCGGGCCGACCGCGGCAGCGGGTCCGGCGATGAGGGCGAGGAAAGCCGTGGCCAGCGCCAGGGCCCCGCCGACGCGGAGCCCCCTTGCGAACCGCCGACGACGACCGGTGTGCACGACCATGAGTCTCGACCTCCCCCTCGGCACCCGCAACGAGGCGGGTGCCTCTGGGGTTCCCGGCACCGGCGCGCCGCTACGCCGGGGACGGCGCGGGCGCCTCGTCCGGTCGGCCGGCCTGACCCGTCAGCGGCACGTGCAGCCGGCCGGGCGGGCCGTCGCCGGCCGCCGGCCGGCGGTGCATCAGCACCTCGGCCGCGTGGTCGGCCAGGGCCGCGCCGGCGGACCCGTACAGGTGGAACACGGCGTCCGCGCCGTGCCGACGCAGCTCGGCGACGTCGTCGTCGTACCGGGCCACCGCGGCGACCTTGCCGGTGAAGCCGGCCGCCTTGAGCCGGGCCAGCGCGATGAGGTTCGCGTTGTGGAACGGCATCGCCAGGACGGCCACGTCGACCCGCCCGGCCCGCTGCACCCGGGTCCAGAACTCCAGGTCGGTCGCGTCGGCGCGGACCACCTCGAAGCCCTCGTCCTCCAGCTCGGCGACCCGTTTGCGGTCGTGCTCGACGCCGACCACCGACAGCCCGTACTCGTCGCGCAGCCGGGCGTAGGTGGCCGCCCCGACCCGGCCCAGGCCCAGGACGAGCGCGTCGGCGTCGCCGACGTCGACCAGCCGGTCCTCGGGGTGCAGCCGGTCGGAGGCGCGGGTCGGCAGCCAGGACGACATCCGGGTGGCCAGCTCGACGCCGCGCCGGTTGACCGCGGCGGACAGGGCGAAGCTGAACGCGACGGCGAGCGAGACGACGACCGTCCAGTGCCGGTCGAGCAGCCCGTTCTCGGCACCGACGGCGGCGACGATGATGCCGAACTCGGAGAAGTTGCCCAGCGCCAGGCCGGCCAGGAACGCGGTCCGTGGCCGCAGCCGCATCGCCCACAGCAGCAGCGCGTAGGCACCGACCTGGAGCGGCAGCATGAGCAGCAGCAGCGCCGCCAGCCCGAGCTGGGCCAGGTCCGGCGTGCCGTGCAGCCCGATCTGGACGAAGAAGGCGACCAGCATGAGGTCCTTGAACGTCATCAGCGACCGGGACAGCTCGCCCGCCTGCGGGTGCGAGGCGAGCAGCATGCCGACGACGAGCGCGCCGACGTCGCCGGCGATGCCGACCAGCTCGAACAGGCCGTAGCCCAGGACGACGGCGACCAGCACACCGAACAGCGCCTGCAGCTCCCCGTGGCCGACCCGGTCCCAGACCCGGTGCAGCAGCCACGCCCCGGGCACGAGCAGCAGCAGGGTGAACGCCCACGGGCTGGGCGCCCGCCCGGCCGACAGCGACAGGAAGACGACCGCCGCGACGTCCTGCATGACGAGCACGCCGACCGAGATCCAGCCGTACAGCGCCGTGGTGTCGGACCGGTCGTCGAGCACCTTGACGACGAACACCGTCGAGGAGAACGACAGGGCGAACCCGACCAGCGCGAGCGAGCCGAACGGCGCGTCGGAGACCAGCGTGAACCGGACCACGGCGAGCAGGCCGAGGAACCCCACCCCGATCGCCACGCTGACCGCCAGGTGAACCGTGGTGGTCAGCCAGATCTCCTTGCGCAGCAGCGTGCGTGGGTCCAGCTTCAGGCCGATCGCGAACAGCAGCAGGATGACGCCCAGGTCGCCGACGGTCGGCAGGTACGGCAGCTCAGGGGCGCCGGCCGCGCCGAGCGCGAACCCCGCGGCGAGGAAGCCGACCAGCGGTGGTAGCCGGAGCAGCACGGCGATCAGGCCGCCCAGGAGGGCGGCTCCGAGGTAGAGCGCCAGTGCCGCCATGGCCGTCCTCCCGCCGGGTGCCGCGGTTGCGGCGATTGTGTCAGGTGGGGGAGGCCGTGCGTCAGGGGGCCTCAGCCCGACGTGGTCCCCGGGCGGAGGGCGGAGGTGATGTCGGTGTGCGCGAAGTCGTCGCCGACGAACAGGAGCGGCTCACCGGTCACCGACGCGAGGGCGTACGAGAACGTGTCGCCGTAGTTGAGCTTGGCCGGGTGGCCGCTCCCTCGTCCGAAGTCGCGGTAGGCACTGCGCGCGACCATCGCCTGCTCGACGGTCACCGGCTCGATGGCGATCCCGAAGAGGTTCAGCACCGTCTGGATCTGGCGCTGCTGGGTGGCGTTGGCGTGCCGGTCGAGCACGATCCCCAGCTCCACGTAGGAGGCGGCCGACATGCCGTTTCGACCGCTCCGCTCCAACGCGGCGCGGAGTCGTGGCGCCGTCGGCTCGTCCTGCAGGACGGCGACGATCGCCGAGGTGTCGACGATCACCGGGGAAGCCCGTTCTCGTCGTACATCTCCTCCATCTCGCGCTTCATGGCCGCGATGTCGTCGTCGGTCCACCCAGCCCGAATCTCCGCCAGCAGCATGTCGAGATGCTGCCGCCGCGTCGTCTGCCGCTTGATCTCGTCGAGCCACCGCTGCACGGCCTGCTCGACGGCGCTGGTCTGGGACAGGCCGGTCGCCTCGGCCAGCTCGCGGACCAGCGCGTGCGTCCGCTCGTTCTTGATGTTCAGGCTCACCCGCCGGATTCTACCCTGGTAGACGTCTCGTCTACCAAGGTGTCAGGCAGTGGTCTCGAGGTCCTCGGCGTCGACGATCGTGTAGGAGTAGCCCTGCTCGGCGAGGAACCGCTGGCGGTGCGCGGCGAAGTCCTGGTCCACGGTGTCCCGGGCGACGATGGCGTAGAAGTGCGCGGTCCGCCCGTCACCCTTGGGTCGCATGATCCGGCCGAGCCGCTGGGCCTCCTCCTGCCGCGAGCCGAACGAGCCGGACACCTGCACCGCGACCGAGGCCTCCGGCAGGTCGATCGAGAAGTTCGCCACCTTCGACACGACGAGCGTCGGCACGGTGCCCTCCCGGAAGGCCGCGTACAGCCGCTCGCGCTCGCGCTGGGTGGTCTCGCCGGTGATGAGAGGGGCGTCCAGGTGCTCGGACAGCTCGTGCAGCTGGTCGAGGTACTGGCCGATGACGAGGGTCGGCTCCCCGACGTGCCGGGCGACGATCCGGTCGACCACGGCGTGCTTGCCGGGAGCCGTGGCGGCGAGGCGGTAGCGCTCCTCCGGCTCGGCGACGGCGTAGTCCATCCGCGCCTGGTCCGGCAGGGTCAGCCGCACCTCGGTGCACACGGCGGGGGCGATGTAGCCCTGGGACTCGATGTCCTTCCAGGGGGCGTCGAACCGCTTCGGGCCGATCAGGGAGAACACCTCGTCCTCCCGGCCGTCCTCGCGAACCAGCGTCGCGGTGAGCCCGAGCCGGCGGCGGGCCTGCAGGTCGGCGGTCATCCGGAACACCGGGGCGGGCAGCAGGTGGACCTCGTCGTAGACGATGAGGCCCCAGTCACGGGCGTCGAGCAGCTCGAGGTGCGGGTACATCGCCCTTCCGCTTGACGGTGAGCACCTGGTACGTCGCGATGGTCACCGGGCGGACCTCCTTGCGCGACCCGGAGTACTCACCGATCTCGTCGGCGGTCAGGGACGTGCGACGGATCAGCTCGTCGCGCCACTGCCGCGCGCTGACCGTGTTCGTCACCAGGATGAGCGTCGTCGTCGAGGACCGGGCCATCGCACCGGCGCCGACCAGCGTCTTGCCCGCGCCGCACGGCAGCACGACGACCCCGGACCCGCCGTGGAAGAAGCCGTCGATCGCCTGCTCCTGGTAGGGCCGGAGGTGCCAGCCGTCCTGGTTCAGCGAGATCGGGTGCTTCTCGCCGCTGACGTAGCCGGCGAGGTCCTCGGCCGGCCAGCCCAGCTTGACCAGCACCTGCTTGAGGTGGCCGCGCTCGGACGGGTGGACCACGACGTCGGTGTCGTCGATCCGCGCGCCGAGCAGGCCGGCGGTCCGCTTGGACCGCATCACCTCGGCCAGCACCGCCCGGTCCAGCGCGTGCAGGACGAGCCCGTGCACCGGGTCGGCGATCAGCTGCAGCCGGCCGTACCGGCCCATCGTCTCGGCGACGTCGATCAGCAGCGCGTGCGGCACCGGGTAGCGGGAGAACGCCAGCAGGGTGTCGATCACCTGCTCGGCGTCGTGCCCGGCGGCGCGGGCGTTCCACA
Source organism: uncultured Actinomycetota bacterium (assembly GCA_963769855.1). Classification (GTDB taxonomy): domain Bacteria; phylum Actinomycetota; class Actinomycetes; order Actinomycetales; family Cellulomonadaceae; genus Cellulomonas. The sequence continues at coordinate 136,580 of CAVYNN010000005.1, read as the reverse complement.
GCCCGAGGGGCGTCAGGCGGTAGGTGTGGATGTGCTCGGGGGCGCGCTCGAGCTCGGCGAACGGGGCGATCGCGCGCCGGCAGTCCTCGGCCTGGGGGTGGTCGACCTCGAGCAGCAGCGTCTTGTCGCTCTGCACGATCAGCGGGCCGTCGGTCACAGATCTCCTTCGGGTGGGGTCACGAGGCGCGTTCGGCGGCGGCGATCCGGTGCACGGCGACGACCAGCTCGGCCTCCCGGGCCGGGTCGATCGCACGCAGCCGTCCCGCGTCCACGCTCACCGGCCGGAGCAGCCGGCGTTCCAGGACGCCGCGTCCGCCGACGACGTCGACCCAGACCAGGGCTCGTTCCGCGGCCGCCTCGCGCAGCAGCAGCAACGCGGCGGCCGGGTCGGCTGTTCCATGCAGGGGCCCGGCGGGGGCGTGACGGGTGGCCGTCCCGGCACCGACGGCCCGGCTCCTGCCGCGGACCGGGGCGGGCGCGGGCGCCTCCGGCGCAACCGCCAGGGGCGCGGGCGCAGTCACCGGTGCCTCCCTCGTGACCCCGGGCGCCTCCGGCTCCGTCGACGGCCGGGGAGTCGCTGCGACCTCGGTCTCCATCCGGCGCAGCCGGTCGACCAGGGCGCGCAGGCGCGCCTCGTCGTCGACCACCTGCTCCTCGCGCCGGGCCCGGGGCCGGGTCCGGCGTGCGGCCGCGGCGGGCGCGTGCACGACGAGCCCGTCCGGGCTCTCGATGACGGGGGCCAGCCCCCGCTCGCGCAGCGCGGCGACGAGGTCGGCCGGTGGCACGGAGGCGACCAGCACCGTCGGTGCGAGCACCCGCAGACCCAGCCCGGCCAGCCGTGGGTCGTCGGGCAGGCCGGCGAGGAGTGCCGGGTCGTCGGTGCGCAGGTACGCCGCGGCCACCCCCGCCCGGAGCAGCCCGTGCCGGCGGGCCGTGTCGCGGATCAGGTACTCCAGCGGCTGCGGCACACCGGCCCGGGCCAGCCGGTCCAGGTCGGCGAGCAGCTCGTCGGCGGTGGCCCCGGCATCGAGCGCGCCGCGGATCGAGGCAGGGGTGAACCGGACCGTCAGCGCGCCGCCGCGGGACTCGACGACGGCGGTCCGCTCGAGCAGTGCGGCCAGGCGGTCGTCCGGCCGCCCCGGGACGATGCCGGTCAGGTCACCCTGCAGCAGCACCTCGCCGACCGGCGCGGGCAGCGACGCGCTGAGCGCCGCCGCGGCGGCCGCCTCGACACCGGCCGGTGTGCGGCCGGTGGGCACCGCGGCGGTCCAGCTGCGCGACGTCACGCCCTGCGCGTGCCACAGCACTCGGCCCGCGGGTGACAGGGCGCCGGCCCCGGTGACGCCGAGCAGCGCCGCCTCGGTCAGCAGCGCGGCGACCGCTCCCGACGGTGGCGCGTTGCGTGGGGTGCGCCAGCGCAGGGCGGTCTGCACGTCGTCGAGCGACGGCGCGACCCCGACGGGTGCGCCGGCCAGCACGTCGAGCAAGGTGGCCCGGACCCGCGGCACCCAGCGTCGGTGCAGGTCAGGGGAGAGCGCGCCCTGCGCCGACCCTCGTTCGTCGCGCGACCCGACGAGCCAGGAGGCGCGCTCGGTCGTCAGCCAGGCGGTCGCCAGGTGGGCCCACCGGGACGGCAGGTCGCGCCGCAGCCAACCGTCGGCGTCATCGGTCGGCGCGAACGACGGGCGCTCCTCGCCGTCGTCGGCGACCAGCCCGGCGGCACCGGCCAGCTCGATGACGAACGCAGCCTCCAGGTCGTCCACGTCGAGCGTGCGCGCCGCAACCCGCAGCTCCCGGACCCCGAGGCCGCCGGCGCGCAGCACGGCGGGCGGCGTCTCGCCCCAGCTGGTCACCAGCCGCACGACGAGGCGCACGACGCGCTCGGCCGCGCCTGCCGATTCCGCGTCGACCACCGCCGCCGGCAGTGCGGGGGCGGCGATCACGGGCGGCCACGCGGGCTCCCGGTGGGTCCGCCCGCCGCGCAGCGTCAGCGCCACGGCACGGGGAAGCACCACCTGCCGTGCGCCGGCCCGGACCAGCAGCCCGGCCTCCACCAGCCGGGCGACCGCGGTCACCGCGGGGTTGCCCGGCGGCGGGACGATCCCGACCGGAGGCCCCCAGGTGAGGGCGTCGAGCACGGCACGGGCATCGGCCGACAGGTCGTCGAGCAGGGCGGGTGCCGCGCGGTCGCCGTCCGCGGGCGCCAACCCCGCCGGGTACGGCCCGAGCATCTCGGTCAGACCCGGGGCGGCGTGCAGCCCGTCCCCCTCCGGCCAGAGCAGGACGATGCCGATCGCCTCGTCGAGCGCCCGGTCGACGAGCGAGGTGTCCGCGCCGCTCGTCGCCCCCGCGATCGCGGCGACCACCTGCTCGCGGCTCGGCGCCCCGTCGGGCGCCAGGGCGACGACCGCCTCGATCGCCTGCAGCACCGCCGCGTCGATCGATGCGAGCGCACGCTCGAGGCTGGACCGGGACGTCGAGCGCGCGGCCAGGGAGGCCAGCGTGACCGGGGAGGGCGTGGCCAGGTCGGGCCTACGACGCAGCAGGGCGACGAGCGAGTCGTCGTCCAGTGCGGACACATAGGCGGAGATGGCCATCCGCACAACTTTACGTGCCGGGGGCATCATGCCTGGACCACATCGTCCCGAGCGGTAGCGTGACCAGCGATCCCGTCCCGGAGGCCCCACGATGACGCTCGACCCCGCTGTGCTCACCCGGTTGCGCGACGCCGCCGCCGCCCAGCTGCCCCAGATCGCCGAGCTGCGCCATGCGCTGCACCGCACGCCGGAGATCGGGTTGCGGCTGCCGCGCACGCAGGCTCTGGTGCTCGAGGCGCTCGCCCCGCTCGGCCTGGAGGTGACCACCGGGGTCGCGCTCGACTCGGTCGTGGCCGTGCTGCGTGGCGGCCGGCCGGGGCCTGCTGTGCTGCTTCGCGGAGACATGGACGGGTTGCCCGTGACCGAGGCGACCGGGGAGCCGTTCACCTCGCAGAACGTCGGGGCGATGCACGCCTGCGGGCACGACATGCACACCGCAGGCCTGGTCGGCGCGGCGCAGCTCCTGGCAGCGCGGCGCGACGAGCTGCCCGGCAGCGTCGTCTTCATGTTCCAGCCGGGCGAGGAGGGTGACGGCGGCGCCGAGCTGATGATCGCCGAGGGCGTGCTGGACGCGGCCGGGGAGCGCGTCGTCGCCGGCTACGGCCTGCACGTGCGGGCCTCGCTGCTCGCCTCCGGCCTCATCGCCTCCCGGCCCGGCCCCCTGCTGGCGGCGGCTGACCGGTTCCGGGCCACCGTGCACGGCCGTGGCGGCCACGGCTCGACCCCGCAGTACGCGGCCGACCCGGTTCCCGTCGCGGCCGAGATCGTGCTGGCGCTGCAGACGATGGTGACCCGCACGTTCGACGTGTTCGACCCGGTGGTGGTGACGGTCGGCGTCATCCAGGCCGGTACGGCGAACAACATCATCGGCGCCGACGCGCTGCTGGACGCGACCGTGCGCACGCTGTCCGCGACCAACCGTGCGGCCGCCGAGGAGCGGATCCACCGGTTGGTCGAGGGCATCGCCGCAGCGCACGGGATGACCGCGACCGTCGAGTGGCTGCCCGGCTACCCGGTGACCGTCAACCACGCGCAGGAGGTGGCCCGGCTGGCGGGCCTGGTCACCGCGCTGTACGACGACGCCCGGTACCTCGAGGAGGCGCAGCCGGTGCTCGGCGCCGAGGACTTCTCCTACGTCCTCGAGCAGGTGCCCGGCGCGTTCTTCTGGCTCGGCGCCACGCCCCCCGGCCTCGACCCGACGACGGCTCCGTACAACCACGCCCCCGGGGCCCGCTTCGCCGACGACGCGCTCGCCGTCGGCCCGGCCGTCCTGGCCGCCCTCGCCCTCGACCGCCTGACCGCCGGCTGAGCCCACCCCGCCCGCCGCGACGTCCCGTTGGGTTGCCCTCCGACTCGTCGCAAGACCGCGCACGCAGTCGCCGGACCGCGACCTCGTCGTTCGAACGCGACCTCGTCGTTCGACCGCGACCTCGTTCCGGGCGCGAACCCCGTCGCGCGCGCCAACCTGGTCGCGGAAACGCAGACCGAGGGTTCTCCTTCTGTCCGTGTACGGCTGTGGTACGTACCTCAGACGTACACGCAGAAGAGACAAACCATCGCGGAGTGCCGGCGCCGCGGCGCCGTCAGCCGCGGTTGACGGGCGGGATCGGCAGACCGCGTTCAAGGGCGACCTGCCGTTCGCCCTTGAGGGCGTCGAAGATCAGCTGCCGGAGCACGGGTGGCTCGCGGGTGACCCGGTAGTCGTCCCAGAGCTCGTCGTCGGGGTCGTCGGGATCGCGGGTGACCTCGAACTCCGGCTCGGCGGCTCGGGGGCCGCCGCGGGCAGGGGTGTCCCGCTCGAGCGCGATGATCTCGCTCGCCCGGTCCAGGGCGGATCCCAGGACGAACGAGGTGAGGTCCTGCTGGCGCAGGATCGCGGCCTCGCGCAGCTTGGCCAGAGCGTCGGGGGTCAGCCGCATGCTGAGCCGCGCCGTCCTGAGTGCGAGGTCGTCGCCGAACCCGTAGAGCATGCCGCGACGGTAGGGCGTCCCCGTGGCGGCCGAGACTCGTCGTCCACACGCCGAGGGTTCCGCGGTGTGCCCGGGTGCTGGATCGGGGCCGGCGCGGCACGATCGGGGCATGGACGTCACCGTCGCTGACGCGCCCGAGCGCAGCCAGTTCGAGGCATGGCTACCGGACGGGACACCGGCCGGTGTGGCGGTGTACACGATGCGCGGGGACGCGATGGTGTTCACGCACACCGAGGTGCCCGAGGAGCTCGAGGGCGAGGGGATCGCCGCGCAGGTCGTCCGGTTCGCGCTGGACAGCGCGCGGGCCCGCAACCTGCGCGTCATCGCGCTGTGCCCGTACGTCCGCGCCTACCTGCGCCGGCACGAGGACGAGTACATGGACCTCGTCGGGCACACGCCGGGCGGGCCGGGCGACTGATGACCGACCGGGCCCACACCGGAGCCGCGATCACGGTCCGGCGGCCTCGGGGCTGCCCGAGGCACGATCCGAGGGATGGAGTGCGGCCGGGCCGGTAAACTCGTCCGGTCCAGGTTTCATGAGACGAGGGGTGCGCCGTGCCGACCGGCAAGGTCAAGTGGTTCGACGCCGAACGAGGCTTCGGCTTCATCGCCAGCGACGACGGTGGCGAGGTGTTCCTGCACGCCTCCGCGCTGCCTGCCGGCATCACCGCGCCCAAGCCCGGGACCAAGGTGGAGTTCGGCGTCGCCGACGGCCGCCGAGGGCCGCAGGCGCTGTCCGTCACCCTGCTCGAGCCGATGGTGTCCGTCGCCAAGGCCAAGCGGCGCTCGCCGGACGAGATGGTGGTGGTCGTCGAGGACCTCATCAAGGTCCTGGACAAGGTCGGCAACGACCTGCGCCGCGGCCGGTACCCCGAGCGTGAGCGCGCCGTGAAGTACGCGCAGCTGATGCGCGCCGTCGCCGACGATTTCGAGGCCTGACCGTGGCGGACGCCGTTCTCGACAAGGCGGTCGACCTCGCACGCGAGGTCGCGATCGAGCTCGCCGAGGACCCGGCCGACGTCGGGGACTACCTGGGTGCGGTCGAGGAGGCCGACCGGGTCGTCTCGCACCGGTTCGCCGACCTCGCCCGGGGCTACCACGGGTGGGAGTGGACGGTCACCGTGGCGCGCGTACCGCGCGGGCGCACCGTGTCGGTGAGCGAGGCGGTGCTGCTGCCCGGACGGGACGCGATCCTCGCCAACGCCTGGGTGCCGTGGGCGGACCGGCTGCGACCGGGCGACATCGGCCCGGGCGACGTGCTGCCGTTCCGGCCGGACGACCCGCGCCTGGTGCCCGGCTGGAAGCCGTCGGGCGACCCCGAGCTCGACCAGGTCGCGATCGACGAGCTGGCCCTGGCCCGCGAGCGGATCCTCTCCCCGGAGGGACGCGAGGAGGCCGCCCAGCGCTGGTACCGAGGCTCGCGCGGGCCGACCAGCGCCGGGTCCCTGGCGTCGGCGGCTGCCTGCGCGTCGTGCGGGTTCCTGGTGCCGCTGCAGGGGTCGCTGGGCCAGGTGTTCGGGGTGTGCGCCAACGAGTGGTCACCCGACGACGGCAAGGCGGTCAGCTTCGACCACGGTTGTGGCGCGCACTCGGAGACCGACGTCGCCGGCGTGACCGAGTGGCCCGAGCCGGCCCCGCTCATCGACGACGAGGCCGTCGAGCTGGTCGAGGTGGTCCACGTCGCGCCGGAGCCCGAGGAGCCCGCCGAGCCGTGACCGGCGACGCCTTCGGCACCGCCGCCGCTCGCGCCGCCGTGCTGGGGGCCTGGCGTGCCTCGCCGGCCCGCCTGCGCGAGGACGCCAACACCGAGGAGGACCACGCCCGCGGCTACTACCGCGACCGCGTGCTCGTCGAGCTGGCCCAGAACGCCTCCGACGCCGCCGTGCGGGCGGGCATCCCGGGCCGGCTGCTGCTGCGGTTGACGACGACCGGCGACGGCGCCGTTCTGGTTGCGGCCAACACGGGCGAGCCGCTGACGGCGGAGGGGGTCGCGTCGCTGTCGTCGATGCGTGCCTCGGCCAAGCGGGACGGGCGCACCGTCGGTCGGTTCGGCGTCGGCTTCGCCGCGGTGCGGGCGGTGTCCGACGAGGTCACCGTCCTGTCGACGATCGGCGGCGTGCAGTTCTCGCTGGCCCGGACCGCCGCCGCGCTGGCTGCCGCCTCGGTGGACGTGCCCGCCCTGGGCGACGAGGTGCACCGGCGAGCCGAATCGCTGCCTGCACTGCGGCTGCCCTGGCCGGCCGAGGGGTCACCGCCCACCGGCTACGACACCGCCGTGGTGCTGGTGCTGCGCGACGAGGTGGCGGTCGGCGAGGTGACGCAGATGCTGGCCGACGTCGACGACGCCCTGCTGCTCGGCCTGCCCGGACTGGTGGAGATCGCGGTCGAGGACGACCAGCGCGTGCGCCGGGTCGCCGACGTCGAACGCCGCTGGGTGGTGCACGCCGAGCAGGGCGAGCTGCCGCTGGTGCTGCTCGCGGACCGTCCGGTCGAGGAGCGGGACGCCCGCGTGTGGCGGGTGACGTGGGCGCTACCCCGCACCGACACGGGGCAGACAGGTGCAGCGGAGGGCGACTGGTGGCAGCCGTCCGGCCAGGGCGCCGCGGCGAACGGCTGGTCGGACGGGACCGCCGCAGCGCCCGGGTGGCCGCACGTGGTGCATGCGCCGACGCCGACGGACGACCCGCTCACCGTTCCGGCGCTTCTCGTGGCGACCCTGCCGCTGGACCCGACCCGGCGGCACGTCGCGCTCGGCCCGCTGACGGACGCCCTGCTCGACCGGGCGGCGGACGCCTATGCCGCCTTGGCGGCGAGAGTCGTGGCGGAAGGGGGCGACGCGCTGAGCCTCGTGCCGATCGGCCTGCCGGCCGGGCGGCTGGACGCGGCGCTCGCGGAGCGGATCGTCGACCGGCTCGGCCGCACGCCCCTGCTGCCGGCCGCCGCAGGCGGCCTGGTCGCCGCCCAGACGGCGGTCGCCACGGACCCACCCCTGGACGAGGGCGCCGCGGCGGCCCTCGCGCCGCACGTCGGTGGCCTGGTCCGGATCCCGGGGCGGTACGCCACGCAGGCCCGGGTGCTGGGCGTCGAGACCCGTCCCCTCTCGGACGTCGTCGACGAGCTGCCGCTCGACCTGGCGCCCGCCGTGTACGCGGCCCTGGACACCGCGGCCGACGACCCCGACGCCCGGGAGGCCTTGGCCGCCCTGCCGGTGCCGCTGGCCGGTGGCCGCGTGGTCCGCGGCGCCCGCGGCACGCTGCTGCTCGACGCCGACGACGTGGCCCGCCTCGCCCCTGCGACCCTGCACGCCCTGGTCGCCTGGGGGGTGCGGATCGTCGACCCCTCGGCCGCGCACCCGGTGCTCGAGCGGCTCGGCGCGCAGCCGGCGACCCTGGCCCAGGTGCTCGCGGCCGACCCGGTGCAGCAGGCGGTCCAGGACCAGGACGAGGGCGACGGCGAGGTGACCGACGCCGTGCTCGACCTCGTCGGGCGGGTGGCCGAGGACGGCGCCGTGCCCGAGCTGGCGTGGCTCGGCCTGGTCGAGCTGACTGCAGCGGACGGCGAGCCGGCCCCCGCGCAGGGGCTGGTGCTGCCCGGCTCGCCCGCCGCCCGGCTGCTCGACGACCGCGTGCTCGCCCCGGTGAGCATCGCGGCGGTCGACCGCTGGGGGCAGGACACGCTGCGCGCCGTCGGCGTGCGGTCGTCCCTCGTCGTCGTCCGCGTGCGCGACGTGCTGGCGGACCGGCAGGCCGACGAGCCCTGGGTGGACGGCTGGGCCGACTACCTGGAGCACCTGGCGGACACGCTCGCCCCGGGCGCGTTCGTCGGCGACGTGGCGGCGGTCGCGGACCTGGATGCGGTGCTCGACGACGCGTGGCCGGAGGTGCTGCGCCTCGTCGCCGGGACGCCCGAGCTGCGCGCCGCGCTCGTCGAGCCGGTCCGTGACGAGCACGGGCGGCGAGCGCCGTCGTACACGGCGTGGTGGCTGCGCACCCGCGGCCCGGTCGAGGCGCCGTTCGGGCTGGCCGGCGGCGGGCTGCTGCCCGCGGTGCCGGACTGGCTCGCCGGGCTGGACGACGAGGTGCTCCGCGCGCTTGGCGCCGTCGACCTCGACGACCTGGACGTGGCCGGCTGGGCCGCGGTGCTCGACGCCCTGCCGGTGGGCCGGGTGGTCGCCCCGGCCGACGCGACGTCGGTGTGGCGCGCGCTGGCGGCGCTGGCCGCCGCCCCGGCGCCGTCGGTCCGTCCTGGCGCGGCGGCGTCAGCACGTCCCGCCGTTGCCTCGTCGGCACGTCCGGCCGCGGCGAGCGGCGGCTCCGGGGACGACGCGGACCGGGGCGTGGGGCCCGAGCACGTCATCGCGCTGGTCGCGGCCGACCGTGCCGCGGTGGTCCACGCCGACGACGCCGCCGTCGCCGACGCGCCGATGTGGTACCAGCGGACGGACGTGGCCGCGATGGTCCCCGGCGGTGGCGACCCGGCAGGGCTGGCCGACCTGCTCGACCTGGAGCTGGCGTCCGAGCTGGCCGACGCGCTCGTCGTCGGCGGCGGCGTGGAGCAGCCGGTGCCCGACGCCGTCCGCGCGGTGCTCGGCGAGGCCTCCCCGCGCACCTGGTGGGAGCACGAGGAGCTGCGGGTCGACGGCGTCGAGGTCGAGTGGTGGGCCGATGAGGCCGGCGTGCACGCGGTCACCACTGCGGGGCTGGCCGCGGGCCTGGCCCAGGTGTGCGGCCGGTGGAGCCTGCGCTGGGCCCTGGAGGTGGTCCTCGCCGACGAGCACCGCGCCCCCGAGGTCCAGCTCACCGACTGACTTCCCCTCCCCACCCCTTCCTACCCTCGCCACCCCCTCCCAGCCCCCCGCCACCCCGACTTCCCTGAACCCTGGACCGTGATCCGCGGTCCCAGGTTCAGGGGAGTCTGCGCTCAGGGGAGTCCGCGCGGGACGGCTGACGATGCGCCGGGCGCAGTGACCAGGCGGGGCGCCCGGGGCGGCGGCGGGGGAAGGGGGGAGAGAGAGGAGGTCAGGGCTTGAGGCGGCGGCCCATCGTGTCGTGGTGGTGCGACCACCAGACGCCGAGCAGGCCACAGAACGCCCCGACGGCGCACACGGCGACCGGGGTCCAGCCGGTCCGGCCGACCGCGGCGAGCACGACGCTGGCGACGAGCGCGACCACCCAGATCGCGCCTCCCACACCGGCCACGCGGGCCAGGTCGACCTGGATCGGGTCGCCGGGATCGGGCGGCACGGGCTCGGGCGAGGTCACCGGGCGAGCGTATCCGTCCCGTATCCGTCCCGATCCCTGGGACCGCTCGTTACCGGCGTGTTACGGGTACGCGGAGGCGGCCGCAGGTCCCACACACCTCTGACACACTTCCGCCATGGCTTCCCCGAGCACCACGACGGCTCCTACGCGTAGCGGCGAGCCGACCAACCCCCTCGACCGGTTCTTCCGCATCACCGAGCGTGGTTCGACGTTCGGCACGGAGATCCGCGGCGGGTTCGTCACCTTCTTCACGATGGCCTACATCATCGTGCTGAACCCGATCATCCTCGGCGGCAACGACAGCGGCGGGAAGCCGCTGGCAGCGCCGGCGACGATCGCGGCGACGACCGCCCTGGTCGCTGGGGTCATGACGATCCTCATGGGCGTCGTCGCCAACTTCCCGCTCGCGCTGGCCGCCGGGCTGGGCATCAACGCCGTCGTGGCGTTCTCCATCGCCACGCTGCCCGGGGCCTCGTGGCAGGACGCGATGGGCATCGTCGTCTGGGAGGGCCTGATCATCCTGGTCCTGGTGCTCACCGGGTTCCGGCAGGCGGTGTTCAACGCGGTGCCCAAGTGGCTCAAGACGGCCATCAGCGTCGGCATCGGCCTGTTCATCGCGTTCATCGGGTTCGTCGACAGCGGGTTCGTGCAGACCGGGTCCGGCACCATCGTCGAGCTGGGCAAGGGCGGCTCGCTCACCACGTGGCCGGTGCTCGTCTTCATCATCGGCCTCATCGCCACCGTGATCCTCATGGTGAAGAAGGTCCGCGGCGCCATCCTCATCGCGATCCTCGGCACAACGATCGTCGGCATCGTCGTCCAGGCGATCACCAAGGTCGGTGCCGCCAGCGCCGACAACACCGTCGGCTGGAAGTCCACCGTGCCGGCCTGGCCGAGCAAGGTGGTCGACTCCCCGAACTTCTCGCTCCTCGGGCACTTCTCGATGACCGGCTCGTTCGCCCACATCGGCGTGGTCACCGCGGTCGTGCTGATCTTCTCGCTGCTGCTGGCCGACTTCTTCGACACGATGGGCACCATGGTCGCCGTCGGCGGCGAGGCCGGGCTGCTCGACGACCAGGGCAACCCGCCGAAGACCAAGCAGATCCTGGTGGTCGACTCGATCGCCGCCGCTGCCGGTGGCGCCTCGGGCATCTCGTCGAACACCAGCTACATCGAGTCGGCCTCGGGCGTCGGCGACGGCGCGCGCACCGGCCTGGCCTCGGTGGTCACCGGCGTCTGCTTCCTGCTGGCCACCTTCCTGGCTCCGCTCGTGGCGATCATCCCGTCCGAGGCGGCCGCGCCGGCCCTGGTCGTCGTCGGCTTCCTCATGGTGACCCAGGTGCTCGACATCGACTGGACCAACTGGGAGATCGCCATGCCGGCGTTCTTCGCGATCGTGCTGATGCCGTTCACCTACTCGATCACGGTGGGCATCGGCGCCGGCGTCATCCTCTACGTCGTGCTCCAGGCGGTCAGCGGCAAGGCGCGCAAGCTCCACCCGCTGATGTGGGTGATCGCGGTGCTGTTCGTCGTGTACTTCATGCGCGGACCGATCCAGACGCTGATCGGCTGAGCTCGGGGGTTGCACGCGAGGGTCGGGTCCCGTTCTCGGGGCCCGACCTTCGCCGTGTCATCGGCCCGGTTGCCTCGCCCACGGGACCAGACGCCCGCAGGTGAGGCGTGGTCCGGCGCGCGTGTACGCCCCCAGTACGCACACGAGACGTACGCGCGAAACGGAAACTCTTCCCGCTACGGTGCCGTCGCGCCCGCCGTGGCGTCCAACGGCGCGGCCCGGTGCGTCCCGCGGTGCCCGACGAGCGCGAGCACGACGATCCCCACGCCGGTGCCGAGGGTGTTGAGGATCCAGTCCTGCAGCGTGGTCCAACGCCCGGGGATCGCCAGCTGGATCAGCTCGATCGCCGCGGACGTCGCCGAGCCGGCCAGCAGCACCACCCACCACCGGCGCCGCCCGACGAGCACCCCGGCCAGCAGCCCGAACGGCACGAACAGCAGCACGTTGCCCACCGCCTCGGCGACCGCGAACGTCAGCGGGATGCCGCGTGCCGCCACCTGGTCGATCGCCTGGCGCACCCAGCCGAAGGCGCTCTTGTTGTCGGGCTGCGGGGTGAAGGTGAGCCAGCCGAGCACGACGAGGTAGCAGCCGAAGGCGACCTGGGTGACCGCACGTGCGCGGGGCCGGGTGATCGACGGCATGGCCCCAGCGTACGGAGGCGAACCGGGCGTCGGCCGGGGCGGTAGATTCCGGAGCGCTTCGTCGTCGACCCCCGTGAGGTACTGGTGAAGATCTCCGTCGTCGGTTGCGGCTACCTCGGTGCGGTGCACGCCGCCTGCATGGCCGAGCTCGGGCATGACGTGGTCGGCGTCGACGTCGACGAGCGCAAGATCGCCGCGCTGCAGGCCGGCACGGCCCCGTTCTACGAGCCGGGCCTGCCTGAGCTGCTGGAGCGGGTCTCGGCGACCGGCCGGCTGCGCTTCTCCACCGACATGGCCGACGCGGCCGGCGCCGACGTCCACTTCATCTGCGTCGGCACGCCGCAGGCGCACGGGGAGTTCCGGGCCGACCTGACCTACGTCGACGCGGCGACCAGCCAGCTCGCGCCGTTCCTCCGGGCCGGGGATGTCGTCGCCGGCAAGTCGACAGTGCCCGTCGGCACGGCGGAGCGGCTCGCCGACGCGCTCGAGCAGACCGGCGCGACCCTCGTCTGGAACCCGGAGTTCCTCCGCGAGGGGTTCGCCGTGCAGGACACGCTGCACCCGGACCGCCTGGTCTACGGCCTGCCCACCGATGGCGACGGGGCGACCACGCCCGCGGGCGAGAAGGCCAAGGCGGTGCTCGACGAGGTCTACGCCACGCCGCTGGCGGCCGGCACCCCGCTGGTGGTCACCGACCGCGCCACCGCCCAGCTGGTCAAGGTGGCCGCCAACTCGTTCCTCGCCACCAAGATCAGCTTCATCAACGCGATGGCCGAGCTGTGCGAGGCGACCGGTGCCGACGTCACCAAGCTCGCCGACGCGATCGGGTTCGACCCGCGGATCGGCCGGCGGTTCCTCAACGCCGGGCTCGGGTTCGGCGGCGGCTGCCTGCCCAAGGACATCCGTGCGTTCATGGCGCGGGCCGGCGAGCTGGGCGTCTCCGACGCCCTCGGCTTCCTCCGTGAGATCGACTCGATCAACATGCGCCGCCGGGTGCGGATGGTCGACCTGGCGCGTGAGGTGTGCCACGGCTCGATCGTCGGGCGGCGGGTGGCGGTGCTCGGCGCAGCGTTCAAGCCCGACTCCGACGACGTGCGCGACTCGCCCGCGTTGTCGGTCGCCGCGCAGATGCAGCTGCAGGGGGCGCACGTCACGGTGACCGACCCCCAGGCGATCGAGAACGCCCAGGCCAAGTGGCCGGACCTGCGGTTCGCCGCGACCGCGGTCGAGGCGGCGCAGGGCGCCGACGTGGTGCTGCTGGCCACCGAGTGGTCGGAGTACCGCGAGCTGGACCCCGACCAGCTCGGCGCCGTCGTCGCGACCAAGGCCATCCTCGACGGGCGCAACGTGCTGGACCCGGCCCGCTGGCGGGCCGCCGGCTGGACCTACCGGGCGCTCGGCCGGCCGTAGCCGCCCGTCGTCGGCGACTTCCCTGAGCTCTGGACCGTGCCGCGCGGTCCGGGGTTCAGGGAAGTCGGCGCGACGCTATCGACCGGTGAACAGCTGCGAGCAGAGCATGTCTTCGCCGTCGTGCACGCAGGCGACGGTCATCGTGTCCAGCGCCGGGTCGAGGATGTTCGCCCGGTGCCCGGACCAGGCCATCCAGGCGGCCACCACGGCGGCCGGCCCGGCCGCGGCGCGGGACGGGTTCTCGGCGTCCACGGTCGCCGGGGAGCAGGCGTGCAGCAGGTCGTCGAGAGGGGCGTGCGTCAGCGGTCGGCCGACCAGGGCGGGCAGACCGGCGGCGGTCCGGGAGGTGGGCGCCAGGCACGGTGGTCAGCGTACGGGGCGGCCGCGTGCCGGAAGGTCGTTACCTCAGGTAATGAGGTAGGGTAAGGACCCGTGTCCACGCCCCGCCCGACCCTCGCCGCCGAGCTGCGGCGCGCGCTCGGCCGGGCGCACCGGCGGCTCCGGCTCGAGGTCGGCGACGCGGAGCTGTCGTACCCGCAGTTCTCCGTGCTCACCGTGCTGATGCGCGGAGGGGCCGACGACCCCGGGCCGGCTCGCCGAGCAGGAGCGGGTCCAGCCGCCGACGATGACCCGCACCGTCAGCTGCCTGGCCGAGCTCGGCCTGGTCAGCAAGACCCCGGACCCGACGGACGGCCGTCAGGTGGTCGTCGCCCTGACCCCGGCCGGCGTGGCCGAGGTGACCGAGACCCGCCGTCGTCGGGACGCCTGGCTCACCTCCCGCCTGGCCCGGCTGACCGCCGAGGACCGCGACGTGCTGAGCCGGGCGGCCGAGCTGCTCCGGGAGATGGCCGACTCGTGAGCGCGACCTTCTCCTCCCTCAAGTACCGGAACTACCGGCTGTGGTTCACCGGCGCCCTGGTCTCGAACATCGGCACCTGGATGCAGCGGGTGGCCCAGGACTGGCTGGTGCTCACCCAGCTGACCCACAACTCCGGTGTCGCGCTCGGCCTGGTCACCGGGCTGCAGTTCGCGCCGGCGCTGTTCGTCTCGCCGTTCGCCGGAGTGCTGGCCGACCGGATGAACCGGCGCAAGCTGCTGGTCATCACGCAGGTCTCGATGGGCGTCCTGGCGGCCGGCCTCGGTGCCCTGGTGCTGTCCGGGCAGGTGCGCCTGTGGCACGTCTACCTCTTCGCCTCGGCGCTCGGCATCGCCTCGGCGTTCGACGCGCCGGTGCGCCAGACCTTCGTCGCGCAGCTGGTGCCGAACAAGAACCTGGCCAACGCGGTGGGCCTGAACAGCGCGTCGTTCAACGCCGCCCGGCTGATCGGACCCGGCGTGGCCGGCCTGCTCATCGCCGCGATCGGCACCGGCTGGCTGTTCGTGCTGAACGCGGCGTCGTTCGGCTGGACCATCCTCGCGCTGGTCCTCATGCGAACCTCCGAGCTGCACGCGATGCCCATCGTGGCGCGGTCCAAGGGCCAGATTCGGGCCGGTGTGGCGTACGTCCGGGGCCGGCCGGACATCCTCGTCATGCTGGTGGTCATCGGCGTGGTCTCGGCGTTCGGCCTGAACTTCCAGATGACCAGTGCGCTGATCGCGCGGACGGTGTTCGACAAGGGCGCCGGGGAGTACGGGCTGCTCGGCTCGGTGCTGGCGATCGGCTCGCTGTCCGGGGCGCTGATCGCCGCCCGGCGCGAGCACCCGCGGGTCCGGCTCGTCGTCGGCGCCGCGCTGGGCTTCGGCGTGGCCGCGAGCCTGCTGGCGATCATGCCGACCTACCTGACCTTCGCCGTCATGTGCATCCCGGTCGGGCTGGCCTCGCTGACCATGATGACCGCGGCCAACGCGACCATCCAGATGAGCACCGAGCCGGCGATGCGCGGCCGCGTCATGGCGCTGTACATGATGGTGTTCCAGGGCGCGACGCCGATCGGCTCGCCCATCGTCGGCTGGATCGGCCAGCAGTTCGGCGCCCGGTGGGCGATCGGCATCGGCGGCATCACCGCGGTCATGGTCTCGGTCGCCGCCCTGCTCTGGGTGGTCCGGTCGATGCACGTGCAGGTCCGGTTCCGGCCCGACGAGCACCCGCACCTGCTGGTGACGTACCCGCCGGTCGGGACGGCCGCGGTGCGCGAGGACGTCGGGACCGGCACGGCCGCCTGACCGCGGGTGCACCGCCTGACCGCGGGTGCACCGCCCGACCGCGGGTGCACCGCCTGACCGCGGGTGCACCGCCCGACCGCGGGTGCACCGCCTGACCGCGGGTGAATTGTCCTGGCCCCGGTCGAACCGCCCGCCCGATATGTCACGATCGCGCGGTGAGCTCCGACCCGGTTGCCGACGAGGAGCGGCCCGCTGCCGCTCCGTCCGGTGCGCTGGACGACGAGCGGTCCGAGGACCCGGCGCCGGCGTCCGACGGGGTGCCGCCGTCCGACGGTGCGCCCGCGTCCGACGATGCGCCGGCGTCCGACGGCGTGCCGCCGAAGCACCGGCACCCCGTGCGCCGTCGCGTGCTGCTGGTCGTCGCCGGCGTTCTCGTCGTGCTGGTGCTGGCCGGGGGCTGGCTGGGGTTCCGGGTGTACCAGGCGGCGCGTGCCCTGGTCGCGGCGCGGGACGACCTCGGGACCGTGCTCGACGTGGCGCACGGCGGCAACCTGTCGGCCGTGCAGGCCGCACTGCCCGTGGTGCACGCTCACCTGCAGACCGCCCGGCACGCGGTCGACGACCCGGTCTGGCGCGCGGCGACCGTGCTGCCTTGGGCGGGCCGCCAGCTCGGCGCGGTGCGGACCATCACGGTGGCCCTGGACGACATCGTCAGCTCGGCCGGCCCGGCGATCGACGCCCTGAGCACAGCGCTCGCGGCGCAGGACGCGCCGCACACCCAGGGCAGCCTCGCGCTGGGTCCGCTGGTCACCGCGCTGCCGCCGATCATCGCGGCGGCCGACCAGGTGGACGCAGCCTCGTCGGCGATCGCCTCGATCGACATAGCCCGGCTCACGCCGCGGCTGGCCGCACCCGTGGCCGACCTGCAGCAGCGTGTCGCCGCGGTGTCCGGCACCGTGCAGTCCGGTGCGCGGCTGGCCCGGTTGCTGCCTGGCCTGCTCGGGGCGGACGGCCCGCGGACGTACCTGCTGGTGTCGCTCAACTCGGCCGAGCTGCGCACACAGGGTGGGATCGTTGGCGCGGTGGCCGTGCTGCAGGCAGACCACGGCACGATCGGCCTCACCGAGCAGGTCACGACGACGTCGTTCTCGCCGCTGGCCACGCCGATCCTGCCGCTGACCCCGGCGGAGAAGCTCATCCAGACCGACCGGCTCGGCCGCTGGCTGCAGGATGCCACCATGACCCCGGACTTCCCGCGCGCGGCGCAGCTCATCGCCGCGCAGTGGGCGGGGCTGAACGGGCAGCACGTCGACGGCGTGATCGCCACCGACCCGGTCGCCGCGGCCGACCTGCTGCGGGCCACCGGGCCGGTGACCGAGCCGTCCGGGATGACGTTGAGCGCGGACACGCTGATCCCGGAGCTGCTGCACGACACGTACGTGCGGCTGCCCGACGCCTCGCAGGGCGACAAGTTCTACATGGACGTCGCCGCGGCGATCTTCCACGCGGTGGGCAACGGCCAGGGCAGCCGGCTCGGCGTGGTCGACGCCCTGGTCACGGCGGCGCAGCAGGGCCGGGTACGGGTCTGGTCGGCGCACCCCGACGAGCAGACCCAGCTCACCGCCAGCACGGTCGGGGCGGCCTTCCTCTCCGGCGGCTACGCCGACGACGCCGGGGTGTTCCTCGACGACGGCACCGCGGGCAAGCTCGACTACTACCTGAGCACCAAGGTCACCGTGGAGGACATGGTGTGCACGGGGCCGAGCCCGCACGCCACGGTGCGGCTCGACCTGGCCTACGACCCGCCGGCCGACGTCGCGACCCAGCCGCACTACGTGACCGGCTACCCGGTGAGCGCCCTGCCGACCGGCTGGCTGGCGACGAACATCACGGTGTACGCCCCGGTCGGGGCGCCGCTCGGTGCGCTCGGGCTGGACGGCGGCTACGTGTCCGGGACCTCAGCCACCGAGGACGGGCGCGGCGTGCAGGTGGTCACCTCGTGGCTGGCCCCCGGCGACCATGCGACCTACCGGGCGACGGTGCCGGTGCGCAACGGCGCGCTCACGGTGTGGAACACCCCCACCCTGACGTCGGACTCCTTCCAGACGGTGCACTGCCCGGCCGGGTGACCTGCAGGGGGTGAATTGTCGGATTCGCCCCCATATCGACTCCATACGCGGCACACTGGTGGCCTCTGCTCGATGGGTTCAGGAGGGCATCATGGTGAAGATTGCTCGCCGCGCCGCGCTGGTGACGGTTGCGTTGGCTGCCGCTCTTCTCACCGCCGGCCCGGCAATGGCCGAGACGCCGCCCGCGTCGTCGACTCCGACCCCCGGTCCGTCGGGCTACGCGTGCCTCAATCAGGAGGCGGGCTACGCGGCCTCGGGCGTGTGCCAGCTCGTTGTCCTCAAGGCCGACACCGTGTGCCGCGGCGACCTGCCGTGGCTCGACTACTCCCTGCAGGCGCAGGGCACACCCAACACCACCGCGACGCTCACCTGGGGCGATCCGAACGGACAGCACGTCACCATGTCCGGCCTGCCGCTGACCGGCTCGGTGCTCTGGCCGGGCGCCGTGGCCGACGCCCACGGCAACGCGATCGACTGGCCCGGCTGGTCCCTGGTCAACGGCGTCTGGGTGCAGCACGACCAGTGGGACTGGGTGCGCCCGTCGGTGCCGCTGACGTTCGAGGTCAACCCGAGCGCCACCATCACCGCCTACTACCCGGAGGCGACCGCTCCGTGCGCCGACCCGCCGTCGACCGCGGTCCTCGCGGATGGCGGCAGCGCAGTGCTGGCGTCCACCGGGACCTCCGACGCCACGCCGCTCATGGCCGGCGCGGCCGGTGCCCTGCTCCTCGGCGCGCTGCTGCTGGCGATCCGCGCTGCGGTACGGCGCCGCTCCGCGAGCCGCTGACCACCGGGCGGTCGGGCCGTTCAGGCCAGGTGCTCGACCACCCAGTCGACGCACGCCGTCAGGGCGAGCACGTCGTCCGGATCCACCGCCGGGTACATCCCGACCCGCAGCTGGTTGCGGCCCAGCCGGCGGTACGGCTCGGTGTCGACGATGCCGTTCGCGCGGAGCACGGACGTCACCATGGTGGCCTCGATCGGAGCCGCCAGGTCGACGGTGCCGACGACGGTGGAACGGGCGGCCTCGTCGGCCACGAACGGCGAGGTGTAGTCCCGGGCCTGCGCCCAGGAGTACAGGTGCCCGGCTGACCGGGCCGACCGGGCGGCCGCCCAGTCCAGCCCGCCCTGGGCCAGGATCCAGTCCAGCTGCTCGGCGAGCAGGACGAGGGTGCCGATCGCCGGGGTGTTCAGCGTCTGGTCCAGCCGGGAGCTGGTCACCGCGGCGCTGAACGAGAGGAACTCCGGCACCCAGCGGCCGCTCGCCTCGATCCGCGCGGCCCGCTCGACCGCCGCCGGCGAGACGGCGGCCAGCCACAGCCCGCCGTCGGAGGCGAGCACCTTCTGCGGTGCGAAGTAGTAGACGTCGGTCGCCCGCAGGTCGACCGGCAGGGCTCCCGCCGCCGACGTCGCGTCGACGAGCACGAGGGCGTCGCCGTACCGCGGGTCTCGGCGCACCGGTGCCATCACGCCGGTCGACGTCTCGTTGTGCGGCCAGGCGTACACGTCGGCGCCCGCGACGGCGCCGGGCACGACGACCTGACCCGGCTCGGTCTGCGCCACCGAGGGTTGCTCGAGGAACGGCGCGCGCGCCGTGGCCGCGGCGAACTTGGCGCCGAACTCGCCGAACACCCCGTGCGCGGACCGGTGCTCGACGAGGCAGCACGTCGCCACGTCCCAGAACGCCGACGAGC
The DNA here is from genome assembly GCA_963769855.1 of uncultured Actinomycetota bacterium. GTDB lineage: Bacteria > Actinomycetota > Actinomycetes > Actinomycetales > Cellulomonadaceae > Cellulomonas. Next base: position 117,202 of record CAVYNN010000005.1, on the reverse strand, counting down.
CGCCCAGCCCGAGCACCACCTCGTAGCCGTCCGGCAGGTCGAGCAGCGCACCGAGCCCGGCCCGGATCCGCCCGACGAGCGCGCGGACCGGCTTCTGCCGGTGCGAGGTGCCGAGCAGCGTGCTCCCGGCCGCCGCAAGGGCGGCGACCTGCTCGGCACGGACCTTCGACGGCCCCGAGCCGAACCGCCCGTCGGACGGCAGCAGGTCGGCGGGGATGCGCAGATCGGGGGCCATGGACCCGAGGATATGCGCGGACGTGCCCACTACCCTGAGGTGGCACGGATCGTCGGGCAGCCGCGGCCCGCGAGCACGGGAGGGGACGCGCGTGAGCGACCTGATCGACACGACCGAGATGTACCTCAAGACGATCTACGAGCTCGTCGAGGAGGGGATCCCCCCGCTCCGGGCCCGGATCGCCGAGCGCCTCGGCCACTCCGGCCCCACCGTGTCGCAGACCGTGGCACGGATGGAGCGGGACGGGCTCGTCGTGCTCGCCGGCGACCGTCACCTGGACCTGACCGCGGCCGGGCTGGCCCGCGCGGTCCGCGTCATGCGCAAGCACCGGCTGGCCGAGCGCCTGCTCATCGACGTGATCGGGCTGGACTGGACGCTGGCGCACGACGAGGCGTGCCGGTGGGAGCACGTGATGAGCGAGCAGGTGGAGAAGCAGCTGGCGGCGCTGCTCGAGCACCCGAAGCACGACCCGTACGGCAACCCGATCCCCGGCCTGGCCGAGTTGGGCGAGCCGGCGGTGGTCGGCGGGTTCCTCGACGGGGTGATCTCGCTGGTCGATCCCGACGCACCGGCCGACGGCGCGCCGGCCGTCGTGGCGCGGATCGGCGAGCCCGTGCAGACCGACGTGGAGCTGCTCGGCCGGCTCGCGGAGGCCGGCATCACCCCGGGCGCCCGGATCACGGTGCACCGCGAGGACGGTGTGGTGACCCTCGGCCGGCCCGGGTCCGACGAGCTGCTCGACCTGCCGGACGAGGTTGCGCGGCACATCTTCGTCGCGTCGATGTGACCTAGGTCCTATGTGTTCCGGCGGTTCCCGCGCGCCCCGACAACGGTGCTGGTGAGGCCGTCGAAGACACATCGAACCGGTCGTGATCGGAACGTGACAAACCGCCGACCGGTCAGGTACGGTCGAACCGCTTCTCGGAACCCTCCTCCGGAAAGCCCTTGAGCGGATGCCGAACCCTGCCGCCGCACGAGGTCCGCTCGACTCGCCGGCAGGGGCGGGGGACCCAATCGCGGGCACCGGTGACGGTGTCCTTGGGGTGAAGCAGGGCAGACGGTCTTCGGACCGTCCGGCCGGCCGGGTGATCTCCCACCCGAACCCGACAGCTGACCTCGTAGGCGCACGGAGAGGCAACACCTTGGCCCTACGCACGTCTCATGGCCGGCATCGGGCGGTAAGCCGCCCGTCGACGCCCTTCACGCAACTGACCACGACCGCAACCGCCCAGCTCCAGGTGGTCGGCCGCCGCACCGCAGTGGTGGCCGCCTCCTCCGGGCTGCTGGTCTCCGCCATCGGAGCTGTGCCTGCCTACGCGGCCAGCGACAGCACCGTCGGGCTCCCGCCGGTGGACACCGCAGCCCTGGCCTCCCAGGCCCAGGCCCAGCTCGACCTCGCCCCGGTCGTCACCGCTCCCGCCTCGGCCGAGTGGACCCTCGACGTCCCGGAAGTCACGCCCGTCAAGCCGGCCCCGCCGGCACCGAAGGTGCGTACCAGCGTGACGAAGACGAGCCGCTCCGCGGTCCGTGCCGTCGCGAACGCCCCGGCACCGCCCACCGTGGCCGGCAGCCTCGTGCTGCAGATCGCGGCACGCTACGTCGGCACGCCGTACCGCTCCGGCGGCAGCACCCCGGCCGGCTTCGACTGCTCTGGGTTCGTCCAGTACGTGTACGCCCAGCTCGGCATCAGCCTGCCCCGCACGACGTACGCCTACCGTGGGGTCGGCACCGTGGTCTCGGCCGCGAACGCCCTGCCTGGCGACATCATCTACACCTCGGGCCACGTCGCGATCTACGCCGGTGACGGCATGGAGATCGACTCCCCGCGGCCCGGCAAGACGATCCAGTTCCGGGCCGTCTGGCAGTCCAACCCGGTGTACATCCGGGTGAGCTGACCAGGAGCGATCCACGGCGAGAGCCCCGGCGACACGGTCGCCGGGGCTCTCGCCGTTCCGGGCCCCTTCCGCAGGGCGGTTACCCTTGACCTGCATCACGCCAGTTGCCTGTGCACGGGCCGGCAGCCAGCCGACCCGACCTGCAAGGTCAGGAGAACGCCGTGCTGACGTCCGACGCCACGCCGCCGTCTACCATCGCCGCGCCCGACGAGGGCGCGGACGAGCCTGACGGCGGGACCCCCGCGAGGGCCCTGCTCCTCAACGCGAGCCTCGAGCCCCTGTGCGTCGTGAGCCTGCGGCGCGCGGTGGTGCTGGTGATGACCGGCAAGGCGACGATCCTGGAGTCCGAGGGCCGTCTGCTCCACTCGGAGCGTGCGGCCCTTCCCGTTCCCGTGGTGCTGTCCCTGACCCGCTACGTGCACGTGCCGCAGCGGCGGGCGACCCCGCCCACCCGGCGCACCGTGCTGCAGCGGGACAACCACCGGTGCGCCTACTGCGGCGGGGGAGCGGACACGGTCGACCACGTGCTGCCGCGCTCGCGCGGGGGGCGGCACGAGTGGAGCAACGTCGTCGCGGCCTGCGTGCGGTGCAACCACCGCAAGGCGGACCGCCTGCTGCACGAGATCGGCTGGCAGCTTCCGTTCACGCCGCGGGCGCCGCGCTGGTCGATCGCCCTGGGTGGCGCCGTGGCCCGGTCCGAACCGTCCTGGGGTCGTTACCTCGCCGCGTGACCCCAGTTCACCCATCCTTTCGTCAAGGACGTGCCACGATGGGGTTATGACGCGCTCTGCGGAGATTCTTGTCGGGGTCGACGGCTCGGCCGCCAGCCTGCACGCGCTGGACTGGGCGGCGCAGGAAGCCAAGGTCCACGGGCTCGGGTTGAGACTGGTCTGCGGGTACGCGCTGCCGTCGTTCGCGGCAGCCTCGCTGGACGGGGGTTACGCCGCGCTCGACGACTCGGCGATCCGGGCCGGGGCGCAGGCAGTGGTGGCCGACGCGGTGGCCCACGTGGCGGGCACCGGCCTGCCGGTCACCTCGCACGTCACGGTGGGCGACGCGGCAGCCGTGCTGATCGACGAGTCGGCGCAGGTCGAGATGGCCGTGGTCGGCACCCGGGGTGGCGGCGGGTTCGCCGAGCGGCTGCTCGGCACCGTGTCGTCGGCCCTGCCGGCGCACGCCAAGTGCCCCACCGTCGTCGTCCCGACCGGCCGCAAGGCCAAGGGCGCGCCCCCGGAGGAGGTGCCGCTCGTCGTGCGGCCGGTGCGTCGGGTGGTGGTCGGCGTGGACGGGTCCCCGCCGGCCGAGCTGGCGCTGCGCTGGGCGATCCGCGAGGCCCGGCTGTGGGACGCCGAGCTGGTCGCGGTGACCGGGGTCCCGCTGACCGCCGGCGCCGGGGCGCTGGCCTGGCTGCCCGCCGCGGTGGACCACGACCAGGTGCTCCAGGACGTGGCGAGCGCCCTCGACGTGCTGATCGACCGCGTCGCGGCGGAGGACCCTGGCGCGCCGGCGATCAAGCGCACCGTGCGGGACGGGACCGGTGCCCAGCTGCTCACGGAGGCGTCGGAGAAGACCGACCTGCTCGTGGTCGGCTCGCGCGGACGCGGTGGTTTCACCAGCCTGCTGCTCGGCTCGACGAGCCAGGCCGTGCTGCACCACGCGCACTGCCCGGTGATGGTGATCACCAAGAACGACCCGCTGGAGGCCTGAGGACCGGACCGGCGAACCCGCCGGGATCTGCCCGGTAGGTCATAGCACCTAGGTACCAAGTCCCACACGTGCCCCCTGAACTGGTCCGTACCGTCGATGCTCGTGGCGCGACATGTGCGAAGAAAGGGCGATTCGCCCCTTCAGCGAGGGTTCTCGCCTGCCGATGACGCAGATGCGTATACACCTCGGCAGTGGGAAGGCGGCGTCATGGCACTCACCCGGCGTGTCGCGGCGGCGCCGCGGCAGCAGGTCGCGACCACGATCCCTCAGCAGAACCCCTCGCCCGAGGACGCGCTGGTAGCCGAGGGCGCCCCCGGCGTCGTCGCCCCGCTGCTCGACCACGTCCCGACCCAGCGCGGCTCGCTGCCGGAGCTGGAGCCGGCCCTCGCTCCGCACCGCGAGACCCGCCGGGGCCGCACGCCGGTGCTCGTCGTCGCGCTGGTCGTCACCGCGGCCCTGGTCGCCGGCATGGGGGTCGTCGACCACCAGCGGACCGTGCGCGTCGCCGAGCGGAGCGCCGCCGACGTGCGGGTCGCCGCCGCCCTGGCCGCGCAGCCGGACGGCGCAGTGCGCGACGCGGTACAGCTCGCCGGGCAGGGCGCCTGGACGGCCGCCGTCGCCTCGGCACACACCGCCGCCACCGCGGCCGCCGCAGCCGGCAGCCAGCAGCTCGCCGCCGACGTGCACGCCGACCCCACCCTGCTCGCCGGGTTGAAGGCGGCGGTCGATCTCGCCGCGTCCACCGGCGCCAACCCCACCGCCAGCCTGTCCGCCCTGTCCGCCGCAGCGGCCGGTGTCGCAGCGCCCGCCCAGGCGGCGCAGGCCGCCGAGGCTGCCTGGCAGGTCGCGGACCAGGCACGGATCGCCGCCGCGCAGCAGGCCGCCGCTGCACAGGCGGCAGCCGACGCCGCGAAGGCGGCCAGCCAGACCAGGACCGTGAGGCGGACGACGACCTCGTCGGCCAGCAACACCGGTACCGCCCCGAGCCCCACCGGCGGAACGCGCCAGGCGATCCCGGCTGGCGGGCTGGTCTGCCCCGGGGCGCCGGTCGGTGCCGCGGCGAGCGAGTCGAGCACCAGCGCGATCGGCGCCGGGATCAACGCCTACCGGCAGTCCAAGGGGCTGCCCGCGCTGGCGGTGCTCCGGTCGAGCACGCTGGTGGCGCACGCGGAGGACATGGCGGCCTCGGGCGGCATCTGGCACACGGGGTACGAGAACATCGTCGGCTGCACCAGCGGCAGCGTGCAGTCGCTGATCGACGCCTGGGCGCGCTCGGCGCCGCACAACGCGCAGATGCTGCGCACCGATGTGTCCCGGATGTACGTCGGCGGCGCCACCGGTGGCGGCTGGCTCTACGGCGCGGCGAAGTTCAGCGCCTAGTCGACCAGGCGCTCGCTGCCCAGCCGCCGACGCGCTCGGGACCCGTCAGTCGACCGGGCGCTCGCTGCCCAGCCGCCGACGCGCTCGGGACCCGTCAGTCGACCGGGCGCTCGCGGATCTCCAGCGTGCAGCACTTCGCGCCGCCGCCGCCCTTGAGCAGCTCGGTGGTGTCGACCGGGATCGTCTCGTAGCCGCGCTCGCGCAGCGCGGCGGCCAGGTGGGTGGCTCCCGGCGCGTGCACCAGGTGCAGCCCGTCCGAGACGATGTTCAGCCCGAGCGCCGCGGCGTCCTCCTCGTCGGCGATCACTGCGTCCGGGAACAGCTGGCGCAGCACCCCCTGCGACCCCGACGAGAACGCCGGCGGGTAGTACGCGATCTGCGGGTCGTCCGGCAGGCTGGACAGCACGGAGAGCGCGGTGTCCAGGTGGTAGTACCGAGGGTCGACCAGCTCGAGCGAGATCACCGGGTGGCCGAACGCCTCCTGTGCCTCGGCGTGCGCCGCCCGCTCGCTGCGGAAGCCGGTGCCGGCGAGCAGCAGGCGGCCGGCGACGAGCATGTCGCCCTCGCCCTCGTTGATCCGCTGGGCGGTGTGGGTGTCGTACCCGTGGTCGGCGAACCACTTCTCGTACGCCGGGCCCTCGGGCTGGCGCTGCGGGTAGCGGAACTTCGCTGAGTAGGCGATGCCGTCCACCACGGTGGCACCGTTGGCCGCGTACACCATGTCCGGCAGTCCGGGGATCGGTTCGATCTGCTCGATCGTGTGGCCGAGGTCGACGAAGACGTCGCGCAGCCGGCGCCACTGCTGCACCGCCAGCTGGGTGTCGGTCGCGCGGTCCGGGTGCATCCACGGGTTGATCTCGTAGGAGACCGTGTAGTACGTGGGTTCGCACATCAGGTAGTGCCGGGGGATCGCCCCGGGGGCTTCGCTGCTCATCGTTCTCCTCGACGGGTCGCGCGTCGGGCGCGGTGGTGGGCCGTGGGCGAGCCTACGTCGTCGGGGCGTCCGGTCCGATGAGGCGGGGGCGACCACCGGTGCCGCGCGAGCGATAGGTTCGGCCGCATGGAGACGAGGACGTTGGGCCGGACCGGTCGTGCGGTGGGGGTCGTCGGGCTGGGCTGCTGGCAGCTCGGCGGCGACTGGGGCGAGGTGGCCGACGAGACCGCGCACGCGGTGCTGACGGCCGCGCTCGACGCGGGGGTGACCTTCCTGGACACCGCGGACGTGTACGGCGACGGGCGCAGCGAGACGTTCGTCGGGCAGGTGCTCGCCGAGCGGGGCCGGGACGGCATCACCGTGGCGACGAAGATGGGCCGGCGTGCCGACCCGCACGTCGCGGAGGCGTACACGCTGGACAGCTTCCGCCGATGGAACGACCGGTCGCGCGCCAACCTGGGCATGGACACCCTCGACCTGGTGCAGCTGCACTGCCCGCCGACCGAGGTCTACCGCCGCCAGCAGACGTACGACGACCTCGACACACTCGTCGCCGAGGGCCGGATCGCGGCCTACGGCGTCTCGGTGGAGACGGTGGAGGAGGCGCTGCTGGCGATCGCGCGGCCGAACGTCGCCACGGTGCAGATCATCCTCAACGTGTTCCGGCGCAAGCCGCTGGACGAGGTGCTGCCCGCCGCGCGCGAGGCCGGTGTGGGGATCATCGCGCGGGTGCCGCTGGCCTCGGGCCTGCTCAGCGGCAAGTACGACGAGAGCACGACGTTCGCAGCCACCGACCACCGGACCTACAACCGGCACGGCGAGGCGTTCGACGTCGGCGAGACGTTCGCCGGCGTGCCGTTCGAGGTGGGCGTCGTCGCCGCGCGGGAGGTGGCCTCCTTCACTCCGGCGGGGGCGACCACCGCGCAGCTCGCGCTGCGCTGGCTGATCGACCAGCCGGGGGTGTCCGTGGTGATCCCGGGGGCCCGCTCGCCGGAGCAGGCGCGTGGCAACGCCGAGGCGGCCGAGCTGCCGCCGCTGGACCACGCGACGCTGGACGGGCTGCGGCGGATCTACGACGAGTCGATCCGGTTCCACGTCCACCACCACTGGTAGGCCCCGCCGCGACTGGTAGGGGTCCCTCCGCACCTGGGAGAGGTCCGTCCGCACCTGGGGAGGGGTTCGTCCGCACCGGGGAGAGCTCCGTCCGCACCTGGGAGAGGTCCAGACCGCCCGGGGAGAGTTCCAGACCGCACCGGGGAGAGTTCCATCCGCACCGGGGAGAGTTCCAGACCGCACCGGGGAGAGTTCCATCCGCACCGGGGAGGGCTCCAGACCGCCGGGGAGAGGTCCCGACCGCACCTGAGAGAGGTCCCGACGGCGCCTGGTGCGGAGCCATCCGCATCCAATCGCTGGTTGCCTGCACGGGCCCTCCCGCGAGGCAGCGGTCAGGTGCGTCGATCCGGCGTCTGCCGCACCCAATCGCTGCCTCGCGAGATCGTCGGACGACGAAGCAGCGGCTGGATGCGAAATGGGGCGTGCGGGGTGCTGCGCGCTCAGTGCTGCGAGTCGTCGCTGCCGCGGACGAGGCGGCCGGTGCGGTGGTCGGCTAGGGCGTGTCTCCCATATGTTCGATGGGGCTCGCGGCAGCCTGAGCAGGTGGCGTCGTCTTCGCGGTTTGCGGTGTTCGCGGATGAGCAGTGGGCTCGGATCGAGCCGTTGTTGCCGAGCAACGCTGGCCGTCGTGGGCATCCGTTCGGCGATAGCCGGCGGGTGGTCGAGGGAATCGTCTACCGGTATCGCACGGGTATCCCGTGGCGGGACCTGCCGCGTGGGGAGTTCGGGCCGTGGCAGACGGTGTGGAAGAGGCACCGCCGCTATGCGGCCGACGGGACGTGGGACCGGGTGCTGTCCCGGTTGCTGGCCGAGGCGGATGCGGCGGGTCTGGTCGACTGGATGGTGAGTGTGGACGCCACGATCAACCGCGCCCATCAGCATGCGACGAACACGACCCGGCCCGAGCAGGACACAGGGGGCTCGTGCGAATCACAAGAATCTGCCGCTGATCGCGTGTGAACCTGCAGGTCACGGCATCGGACGGTCACGGGGTGGGTTGACCACGAAGATCCACGCCGGCGTCGACGGCCACGGACGACCACTGGCGATCGTCATCACCGGCGGACAACGCAACGACGGCGCCATGCTCACCGAGGTCCTGGCCGACATCCACGTCCCACGCCTGGGCAGGGGCCGGGCGCGCACACGTCCTGACGCCGTCCTGGCCGACCGGGCCTACGCGACCGGCGTGATCCGCCGCGAGCTACGCCGACGAGGCATCCGGATCGTCATCCCCGAGAAGGTCGACCAGATCGCCGCCCGCCAGCGGCGAGGCTCACGCGGCGGACGGCCACCCACCTTCGACGCCGACACCTACAAGGACCGCAACGTCGTCGAACGCCACTTCGCGCTCACCAAGCAGTGGCGCGCCCTGGCCACCCGCTACGACAAGCTCGCCATCACCTACCGCGCCGCCGTCGTCCTAGCCGCCTGCATCACCTGGACACGCATATGAGAGACACGCCCTAGCTGGGCTCGGACGGAAGCCGGCGCGGGCTCGTCGGGGGGAGCTCGATCACCCGGGGGAACGTGTCGGGGGCGGGGCCGAAGGCGGTGCGCGTGCCCTGGACCACAGTCCGACCCAGGGCACGGCCGCCGACGACACCGATCAGCAGGCCGATGCCGAACGGGGCCAGCCGGCCCAGCGCGAGGCCGCCCTGCTTCGCAGCCTGGCGCCGGAGCATCTGCCGGGTCAGCTGGGTGTTGACCGAGCGGACCGTTCCGAGCGGCATCCGGGTGAGCAGCGTGCGCGCCACGTGCACGGTCGAGATGCCTGCGGTGTCGCCAACGGCACGCGCGCCGGACTCGCCGAGCAGGCTGGCCAGCAGGAGCGCCTTGCGCCGGTCGACGTCCTGCACCTCGATGCCGTGCACCGAGGCCACCGCCAGCGCGAACGCCGCCGACGCCCCGAAGAACGTCGCCACGTCGCTCACGGTCAGGGCGGTCGCCACGCCGGTGCCGACGCTCGGCGCTGCGGCCGCCGCGCCGACCGCCCCCCCGGTGGCGGCGACGACGGCGAGGTACTCCTTCTCCAGCAGCCGGACCAGCTGCTGCGGGTCGGCGCCCGGGTTGCGCCGCCGGACCTTCTCGACGTGCGCATGGATCGTCGCGGAGGGGATGGTGACGGCCCGCTCGAGGGCGGCTTCGATGAGGTGCGGCACGGGCTCAGTCCTCGCCGTCGATGGTGAGGGTGACGGTGGCCCCGGCCTCGAGCGTGCGGGCCACGGTGCAGTGGTGCTCGATCGCCCGGTGCAGCACGACGAGCAGCGCCGCCCGCTCGTCGTCGGCCAGCGCGGAGAGGTCGACGAGCAGCCGTTCCGCGAAGGCCGGGACGCGGTCCTCGGGGCCGTCGGTCGGGCCACCGACCTCGATCTGCGCCGCAATGTCGTCGCCCAGCCGGCGGGACAAGGCGTTGTCGGCGGTCAGGCCGGCGCACCCGGCGAGTGCCACCTTGAGCAGCTCGACCGGTCCGAACACGCCCTCGTCGCCGGTGTTGCCGATCTCCACCCGCGCACCGCGGTCGTTGTGCCCGGTGTAGCGGCGGTGGCCGATCCGCTCCACCCAGAGGCGGGTGCCGCCGGAGTTGGCCATCGCGTCGGCAGTGGCCGCCCGGTCGGTCGTCGTCATGCGTTCGATCCTCGCACGGGGGGCTCGGGCGGCGCAGGGGCTCGACGAGTGACGGCGCCGCGGTGGCGCTGCCGCCGCTCGGACATCGTCGGACCCGGCACACCAGGTGGCCGGCACGGTCGCCGGACCCACCGCGCGCCGGCCCGGCGCACCAGGCGCACGGCGCACCAGACGGACGGCGCACCAGGCGGACGGCGCACCAGGCGGACGGCACACAAGGCGGCCGGCCCGGCCCGCTGGTGCGGGACCGCGCCGGCCGCCGGTGCTGCCTCGGGGCTACGCCACCGGGGGTGTGGCCAGCTGGATCAGCTGGTGGGCCTGCTGGACGAACCAGGCGCCGGCGATCGGGTCGGTGATGCCGCCCCAGGCCGGGTCGGTGGTGCCGGTCGTGCCGCGGTTGCACTGACCGTCGGACTCACCGGGCACCTTGATCCACAGGTACGCGTCGACCAGCGGGTTGCCCGTGGTCGTCGTCGGCGCGATGCCGAGCCCCCGGTCGGGCGGGTTGCACCAGTCCTGGCGGTCCGGGTACTGGGTGCCGCCGGTCCACGGGCCGGCGCCGTTGCGGCTGGTGTCGATGACGAAGTGCGTCGTCGGCTGGGTGCTGCCGAGGGCGGCGGCGTACCGGGAGTCGATGCCCACGGTGTTCCACGTCAGGTCGGCGGCGTACACCGCTGTACGGGGCGCTGCTCCAGACCTGGGCGTTGTCCATCGCGGCACCCGACCAGGTGGTGGCCGGTCCGCCGTTCCAGTACTGGTTGCCGCAGTGGTTGCCGAAGTCGTAGGCGGTCGGGTCGGTGGCGCTGTCCCGTTCGGCCAGTGCGATGCACGACGAGACCCACCGGCCGTAGTCCACCAGGTTCGGCGTGAACTGGTAGTTGGAGACGTTGAGGAAGAAGCCGTCGGCACGCTGCACGCCGGCCATCAGCAGGCGCTGCGCGGACTCGCCGACGTTCTGCCAGCCGGTGTGCGTCGCGTCGAGGTAGACGGACGTGTGGGGGTTCTTCTTCAGCTTGTCGACGGCGTAGTTCAGCTGCGTGAACCGGTCGGCGGGGTTGGCGCCGGCGATGGTGCAGTTGGACGAGCCGTCGATCTTGCTGACGTAGTTGGGGATGAGGCCGAGGCCGTCCGGCTCGAGGATGACCGCCGCCGGGGCGTCCCCGATGCCGCGGGCGAGCCCGTCGATCCACGCCTCGTACTGGGCGGTGCTCTGCGCGCCGCCCGCGGAGTACTGGCCGCAGTCCCGGTTCGGCAGGTAGTAGGCGACGAGCACGGGCACGGCGTGGGCCTTGCGGGCGTCCCGGGTCACCTTCGCCACGTCGTTCTGGACCTTGCGCGGCGTGCCGTCGGTGAACCAGGTGGCGCTGGCGAAGCCGGCCAGGAGGTGGGCATCGGCCCGGGCGGAGCCCTGCAGGTGGTGCATCGCGTCGACGGTGGTGCTGTGCGGGTTGACGAAGAGCCGGACGCCCGGCTGCAGCGGGTTGCCGTCCGCGTCGGGCGCCGGGCGGGGGTGCGCGGCGGCGGGTCCGGCCGTGGACAGGACGAGCGCGGCGGCTGCCGCGAGGGTGACGAGCTTCATTGCTGGTCTGGCCATGAGAACGCTCCCACACTGATGGGGCCGACGCTGCGGTGCGCCGGCGGGTGGATTTCGATTCCCTTGTCGCGGTGGAGCCCGGGGCACTGCGGTGTGGTGGGCCGCCAACCGATGAGGCAACGCTCGCCCGGTACGACGGGTCTGTCAACAGATGGGGCCTTCGTCCGGGTTGACGCTGCCGCTGCGACGGTCTCGTCCTCGGCCGGACGTCCCGTGGTGCGCACACGCGGCCCGACGAGCGCGGCCGGCGGGCTCGTCGTCGTCCGGGCGGCTTTGTCGGGCGGTCCATCGGGCGGAAGCGCCCGACGCGCCTGGGGACTTGGCCGACGACCGTCGCAGGGCCCACTCTGACGCCTCCCGCCGCCCCAACGGCGTCGAACGGTCCGTCGCCTGGCCAAGCAAAGGGCCACCGGCTGCGACAAGCTCGCCATCACCTACCGCGCCGCTGTCACCCTCAACGCCTGCCTCACCTGGCTACGCGCATCAGGCAGACAACGCTCTAGGCGTCACGTCGATGGAGCAGGACCGCCCCTGCCACGAAGGCGACCGCGACCCAACCGGCGAAGACCGCCAGTCCGGCCCAGGGGCTGAACTGCAGCGGTTGGGTCACCTTCTGCACGATCTGCATGCCGGCGTTGGACGGCAGCCACTGCGCAATGGTGTCGCTCTGCCAGGAAGTGGGCAGGAACTTGATCAGGATCGGCAGGACGAACAGCAGAACGGCGAGTCCCGTGATGGCGGCCGACGTGCTGCGCAGGAGCGCGCCCAGAGCCACCCCGAGCAGCGCACAGACCGTCAGGTACAGCGCGGCTCCGACAACGATGCGCAGTGCCTGCGGGCTCGACAGGGACACCCCATACCTGAGGGTGCCCCGGTTGAGGACGGCCTGGGCCGCGAAGAACGTCACGAAGGTGGTCACGATGGACACCGCGAACGTGACACATCCGAAGACGACCGCCTTGACCGCCAGAACCACGCCCCGCTGCGGGACCGAGGCGAAGGTGGTGCGGATCATCCCCGAGGAGTACTCGGTACTGATGATCAGGACGCCGAGGACGCCGATGGCGAGCTGGCTGAGGTACATCGCGTTGAACGGCATCCCGGCAGCGTTGAAGCTCGCCGGGATGGGAACCCGTCCTAGACCAGCGGTGCGGCCCAGGGCGAACAGCGAACCCAGCCCGATGGTCAGCCCGGCGGTGACCAGGAAGGTCCAGGAGGTCGAACGTAGCGAGCGGATCTTGGTCCACTCCGAGCGGGCCACTCCGGCGATGCCAGGGCGGTGCTCTGGCTTCACGGTGGAGACGAAGACGGGTGCGGCGGTGGTGGTTGGCACGGTTTCAAGACCTTCCTGGTTGCCGTGGCTGGTTCGCCCTGGGCTGGCTGGGATCCTGGGCACGGAACTCGACGTCGTCGGCGGTCAGCTCCATGAACGCCTCTTCCAGGGACGCCGCTTCGCTGGTGAGGTCGTGAACCACGATGCCGTGGTGGAAGGCAAGGTCGCCGATGGCCGTTCGGCTCAGGCCGGTGACGGTGAAGGTCGGTGAGCCGCCGTCGATCCCTTCTTGGACCGGGCTCACCTCGGTGGCCATCTCGGCGATGAGCTGCCGTAGCCGAGTGGCATCCGGGGAGGAGACCCGAACCCGTCCGGATGATGCGCTGGCGACGAAGTCGGCCACAGAGGTGTCGGCAATGAGCTGGCCACGGCCGATGACGACCAGGTGGTCGGCCGTCAGTGCCATCTCGGCCATGAGGTGGCTGGAGACGAACACGGTGCGGCCTTCGGCTGCCAGCTGCTTGAGGAGGTTGCGTACCCAGATGATGCCTTCGGGGTCCAGTCCGTTGACCGGCTCGTCCAGCAGCAGGATCCCCGGGTCGCCGAGCAGTGCCGTGGCGATCCCCAGGCGCTGTCCCATGCCCAGGGAGTAAGCGCCAGCCCGCGTGCGGGCCACCTTCTCCAGCCCCACAAGCTCAAGTACGTCCTTGACCCGCCTGGGCCCGAAGCCGTTGGACTGCGCCACCGCCAGGAGGTGGTTGTAGGAGCTGCGACCCGGGTGGATGGCCTTGGCCTCCAGCAGGGCGCCAACCTCGTGCAACGGGTAGCGGTGCTCGCGATACGGCGTGCCGTTGACCATCACTGAACCGCTGGTGGGCGCGTCCAGACCCAAGATCATCCGCATCGTGGTGGACTTGCCAGCACCGTTGGGACCCAGGAACCCGGTGACCCGACCGGGCAGGGCACGGAACGTGAGGTGGTCGACGGCCACTGTCTCGTCGTACTTCTTGGTGAGCTCGTGAGTCTCGATCATCGAAGGCTGCCTAACCGGGGACAAGTGAACATGCACCAAACGTGCGCTTCCGGACCAGCGGTGTCGTCGGCCGGGGGAGGCAACGGGGAGTACGCCTCCTGTGGTACGCGAACCGAGCGGACTGCCACGTAGCCAAGTGGCGAGGTATGGCGAGTTACCCCCGGCGACGGTCGCGGCCACGCGTTGGTCGCGGCTAGGTTCAGACGATGGGCGGTGCTCGTTGGTCACGTGGCGGCCCGCCCCCGGTTGCCGTTGCCGTGATCCTCGCCGTCGTCCAGCTGATCGGGTACCTCGGCGCTGCCCGCTGGCATCACGCGAGCCTGGCACCTCTCGCGGTCGCGCTGGTCCTGGTCGGCCCCGCGGCCATCGCCGGCCTCTGGCGCTGGCCTCTTGCGCCGGTGGCGGTCTCCATTGCCGCGGCGGTGGCCTATGCCTCGCTCGACTTTCCCATCGGTCTGATCTTCGTGGCCCCGCTGGCGGCGCTCTGGCTGGAGTTCATCCGAAGCCGCCGCGATCGTGGGGCTGCCGTGCGACGAGAGCAGGCTCTCGAGCGTGACAAGCAGGCCACCGAGGAGAGAGTCGCGATCGCCCGCGAGCTGCATGACGTGATCGGGCACAGCCTGAGCTTGATCAACGTCCATGCCGGAGTTGCTCTTCATCTGCTCGAAGACCATCCCGAGAACGCCCGGCCCGCGCTGACCACGATCAAGGCGGTCAGCCACGATGCGCTCGAGGAAGTGCGGCTCGTCCTGGACACCCTGCGCGGCCCTGGCAACACCGCGACCCGCGCCCCGGCCCCCACACTCGCGGACGTGGGCGCCCTCATCGCCCAGTCCGAGCAGGACACCACCCGGTTCGACCTCACGGTCGACGGCATCCGTGGCCACATCCCCGTGGCCGTAGACGCGGCCGGGTATCGCGTGGTCCAGGAGGCCATGACCAACGTGCGCCGCCACGCCCAGGCCGCGCGCGCTCACGTCACGATCAGGTATGAGGCTGCCTCGGTGAGCATCCACGTCGCCGACGACGGACGTGGTTCGAGCGCGCCGGAAGGATCGGGGCTTGTGGGTATGCGAGAGCGGGTTGGTGCGCTCGGTGGCACCTTCCGCGCCGGGTCCCGAAGTGGCGGCGGGTTCGAGGTGTTCGCCCAGATCCCATGGCAGACAACGGTTTCGGGGCAGTCATGATCAAGGTTGTCCTTGCCGACGACCAGGCGCTCCTGCGAGCGGGGTTCCGGGCTCTGTTGGACGCCGACCCGGAGATCGAGATGGTCGGTGAGGCCTCCGACGGCGCAATGGCGGTGCAGGTGGTCACCCAGACCCGCCCTGACGTCGTCCTCATGGACATCCGGATGCCTGGCACAGACGGGTTGGCCGCAACCGAACAGATCTGTGCCACGCCCGACCTTGCGCACGTGCGGGTGATCATGCTCACCACGTTCGAGCTGGATGAGTATGTCTTCGAGGCACTGCGCGTCGGAGCCAGCGGCTTCCTGGTCAAGGACACGGAGCCCGCGGAGCTGCTCGCCTCGATCAAAGCTGTCGCCCGTGGGGACGCCGCGCTTTCTCCGAGCGTGACCAGGCGACTGATCGACCACGTCAGCGAGCGAGTGCGCGGCACGATCGACCCCGAACGTGTCAGGGCGCTCGACCGGCTCACCGATCGCGAGCGCGAGATCGTCACCCTCGTGGGGGAGGGCCTGTCCAACGACGAGATCGCCGCCCGGCTCGTCCTGTCGCCGGCGACCGCAAAGACACATGTGAGTCGGGCGATGGTCAAGGTCAACGCCCGGGATCGAGCTCAGCTGGTCGTCCTGGCCTATGAGGGTGGGCTCATCCACCCGGGCTGGATGTCCTGACTCCTACCCAGGGGACGCAAACCGCAGGCCTGGGCTTCGGCGGACCGTGCGGGCACGATGATCGCGAGGGGAAGGCGCCGGGCGGGTAGCCCTCCGGGTTCGCCGAACCAACGAGGCCGGTTGCCTGGCATGCCGCTGGCGGCGTCCGACCATCGGCGCCCATTCGGCGTCGCCTAGAAGTGACTCTCCTTGTCGCCGATGAGCTGGGCCACGTGGTCGGGCACGTACGTCGACAGGTCACGTGGCGGCCGGATGTACCCGGTGCTCGGCGCGGGTCGGTCCGGGAGCATGATCTTCGGCTGCGGCACGTCGGCGTACGGGATCGACCCGAGGAAGTGGCTGATCATGCTGAGCCGCGCATGCTTCTTGATCTCCGACTCGACGATGAACCACGGCGCGGCCGGCACGTCGGTGTGCACGAGCATCTCGTCCTTCGCGCGCGAGTAGTCCTCCCACTTGGAGATCGACTCCAGGTCGGTGGTCGAGAGTTTCCACTGGCGCAGCGGGTCGGACAGACGCGACTTGAATCGGCGCAGCTGCTCACCGTCCGACACGGAGAACCAGTACTTGCGCAGCAGGATCCCGTCGTCGACGAGCATCTGCTCGAAGATCGGCGTCTGCCGCATGAACTCCGTGTACTGCTTCGGCGTGCAGTAGCCCATGACACGCTCGACGCCCGCGCGGTTGTACCAGGAGCGGTCGAACACGACGATCTCGCCGGCCGCCGGCAGGTGCGCGACGTACCGCTGGTAGTACCACTCGGTCTTCTCTCGTTCTGTTGGCGTCGGCAGGGCCGCGATGCGCGCGGTGCGGGGGCTCAGGTACTCGGTGAACCGCTTGATGGTGCCGCCCTTGCCGGCCGCGTCACGTCCCTCGAAGATCACGACGATCCGGGCCCCGCTGGCGCGCACCCAGGTCTGCAGCCTGACGAGCTCCGTCTGCAACCGGAACAGCTCGGCCTCGTAGACGTCGTTCGGGATCTTGTCGGGGTGTCGGCCGGCGCGCTTCTTGGACTTCTGGACCCTCTTGACCTTCTTGACCGAGGCGTCGTCGCCGTTCGTCATGCAGGCGACGCTACCGCCAGACCTCGAAACCGCCACGGCAAGCTGCCCTTAACCCCGCGCTGGACCCTGCGACTGCGAAGCGGGCCGATCCATCAAGGTCTCGTCTGCGACGAGGTCGAGCACATCGGCTCACGAGTCGCGCTGTATTGAGCACTCCCCAGGCTCCACCGCCTCGGGCCACAGCCGCCTAGCCCTCCCGCACCACCGCGGGGCGCCCGCCCCGAACCCCAGCCACCTGGGGTCCCAACCGAGACTCAAACCCTGAGACCGGTCACCACGGCCACCGCCGAGGTGACCGGTCTCACTCATGTAACCTGATCAGCGGCCGCGGGACCCCGATTCGGGACCACCACGACCGCCACGACCGGGCTGACCACCGCTGAAAGCACCAACCACCGTCCCGCGCGGAGTTGTTGCCCAGATGCAGGCTCAGTCGAACGCGCCTGTAGCTCAGGGGATAGAGCACCACTCTCCTAAAGTGGGTGTCGGCGGTTCGAATCCGCTCAGGCGCACAGCGTGTCTGCGCAGGTCAGAGTATGTTCGGTGGCTTGAGCGCAGATGCGGCGCCGGGGTCGCCGGGGCGTGCTCAGCCGGTCGTCCCACGCCGTGCACGGCCGGTCGCGCCACGTCAGCGGGGCGCGACGGAAGCCCACGGCCCGGGCGGACGAAGGTCGCCGTCGGCGTGTGGACGGTCCGGCCGGGGTGCAGGCGGGGACGCTACGCGGTGACCCGACATCGCAACCGGCGCCGCCCCCGACGGGGCGCGCCGCGCCGCGGTGGGGTGTGTCTGCTGTGAAGGAGGAGATGTGGCACGACAAGGCCCCCGGCGGTCCGGTGGCGCGCGCACCGACGGCGGCGCGCGCACCGACGGCGGCGCACAGCGCCGTCGGGCACCCCGCGCCGATGCCGGCGCACCGCGCACCGATGCCGGTGCTGGTGCCCAGCGGACCGTTGCCGGCGCCCAGCGCCGCCGCGCCCCGCGCCCGGACGAGGAGGGCATCATCCCGGTGCTCGCGGGGATCGCGCGCGAGGTCGACACCGCGGTGCGGCGACCGCCGACGCGGCCGGCGGTGCGCACGAAGTTCCAGGTCGTCGCGCTGCTGGTGCGCGAGCAGCGGGCACGGGTGCTGGCCGACACCACCCTGACGGAGGCCCGACGCACCCAGGAGATCAAGCGTCTGGCCGGGGTGGCGACGCAGCTGGCCAAGATCGCCGCCCGGGACACCTCGCTGCTCGAGCTGCTCGGCGAGGATGCCCGGGTCTCCGCTGCCGCGCGTGCCTACAAGGCGACCGTGATGCGCGCCGGTGGGCTGGAGCCGCCGGACGAGCCCGACCCGACGGCGCCCGCGCCGGTCGCCACCAACCAGGTGGTGCCCCAGTCGGTGATCGCCCGCCAGCAGACCAACCCGTTCCTCGCCCCCGACTACGCGGCCGCGGCCGAGCGGCTCGCGACGCGGGCCCGCCGGTTGGCCGGCTGGGAGCTGCTCGAGCCGCTGTTCCGGTCGTTCGAGAAGGCTGCCCCCGGGGCACCCGCCTGCATGCCGTTGCCCGAGCCTCGCTCCGTGTCTGTTCCCCGGGGGCGGGAGCTGATGCCGCACCAGGCGCAGGTGGTCGCCGCGACCGGCCTCGGCCATCGCACGTTCCTGCTGGCCGACGAGCCCGGGCTGGGCAAGACCGCGCAGGCGCTGGTCGCGGCGCAGGTGGCCGGCGCCTACCCGTTGCTGGTCGTCGTGCCCAACGTGGTGAAGACCAACTGGGCGCACGAGGTCGGGCTGTGGACCCCGCAGCGTCGGTCCACGGTGGTCCACGGCGACGGCGAGCAGGTCGACGGGTTCGCGGACATCGTCATCGTGAACTACGAGCTCCTGGACCGGCACGTCGGCTGGCTCGGGGACCTCGGCTTCCGCGGCATGGTCGTCGACGAGGCCCACTTCATCAAGAACAAGGGGTCTCAGCGCTCGCAGCACGTCCTGGCGCTCTCCGAGCGGATCCGGACCCGGACCGGCCGGCCGCTGCTGATGGCACTCACCGGCACCCCGCTGATCAACGACATCGAGGACTTCCGGGCGATCTGGCAGTTCCTCGGCTGGATCGACGACAAGAAGCCGCTCGGCGCGCTGCAGACCGCCCTCGAGGAGACCGGCCTCACCCCGGTGGACCCGGGCTTCTCCGCCGCCGCCCGGACCGCCGTGATCGACATGGGCATCGTCCGGCGCCGCAAGGTCGACGTGGTGGCCGACATCCCGGCCCGCCGGATCGCGGACCTGCCGGTCGAGCTCGACGGCGCGGCCGGACGGTCGATCCGCGCGGCCGAGGCCGCGCTGGCCCGCCGGCTCGTCGGGCGCTACCGGGCCGCGCTCGAGGCACGCGGCGGCGACCTCGCGAACGGGGTCGACCACGCGCTGGCCCGCCTCGTGGCGGCGGGGGAGCTCAAGGACTCGAGCGAGCGTGCCGGTGGCGAGAACGTGTTCACCATGGTCCGCCGGATCGGCCAGGCCAA
Organism: uncultured Actinomycetota bacterium; assembly: GCA_963769855.1. GTDB lineage: Bacteria > Actinomycetota > Actinomycetes > Actinomycetales > Cellulomonadaceae > Cellulomonas. The sequence goes on along the minus strand of CAVYNN010000005.1, from coordinate 97,988 downwards.
GGCCGGTCTGGCCGCCGACTACGCCGCCCAGCTGGTCCGCAACGTCGGCAAGGTGGTGTTCTTCGCCAAGCACATCGACGTGCTGGACCAGGCCGAGCAGACCTTCGCCGAGCGCGGCATCCGGTACGCCTCGATCCGCGGCGACCAGACCACGAAGGTGCGCGAGAAGAACATCAGCGCGTTCGTCGACGATCCGGACGTGTCGATCGCGGTCTGCTCGCTGCTGACCGCGGGAGTGGGGCTGAACCTTCAGGTCGCCTCGAACCTGGTGCTGGCCGAGCTGTCCTGGACCGACGCCGAGCAGACGCAGGCCATCGACCGGGTCCACCGGATCGGCCAGGCCGAGCCCGTCACCGCGTGGCGCATCATCGCCGCGCAGACCATCGACTCCAAGATCGCCGCGTTGATCGACAGCAAGTCAGGGCTGGCCGCCCGGGCGCTGGACGGAGCGTCCGACGAGGACGGGTCGGGGTCAACGGACGTGCAGCTCGAGGCCCTCGTCGGACTGCTCACCGACGCCCTCGCCGCCGAGGGTGTGGGCTGAGCCTGGCGGACGACCACCGCGCCTGACCTCCGGCCGCATCTGGCGGAAGACGGCCACCGCGCCGAGTGCCAGCACGGCCGCTGCCACCACCAGCGCAAGATGGAGGCCGTCGGTGAACGACAGGGCCGTCGCCCACGAGATGGCGTGCGGGACGTCGCGCGAGGTCGCGATCCCGCCTGCGCCTCCCGCGGTCGCTGCGTCGACCACGCGCGCAGCGACGTCCGAGGGCACCCCGACGTCGGCGAGTCGTGCGGGGAGCACGGACGCGAGCCGGGCGGTGATGAGGCTGCCCATGATCGCGATGCCGGCGACACCGCCCAGCTCGCGGGTGGCGTTGGTGGTGGCCGATGCCATCCCGGCGCGGGCGGCGGGGACGCGGCTCATGACGGCGATCGTGATCGGGCTGAAGGACATTCCCATGCCGGTGCCGATCAGGGGGAGCGCCCACCAGAAGTCGGCGTAGCTGGAGGTAGCGCCAGCCGTCGAGAGGATCGCCACGCCTGCCGCGCAGAGCGACAGCCCGATGACCAGGGGCAGCCGTGCACCCCACCGGGCCGCCATCCGGCTCGCGACAGGCGCGGCGACCACGATGACAGCGGTCGAGGGGAGCGAGGCGATCCCCGCGCCGGCGGCGGACCAGCCGAGCACTGACTGCAAGTACAGGCCGAGGTAGCTGAGGACGCCGAACATCCCGAAGCTCACCACGAAGCCGGCGAAGGCAGCCCCCGCGAAGATGCGGTCGCGGAACAGCCGGATGTCAAGCATGGGGCGCTCGGCCCGTAGCTCGATCGGGACGAAGAGCGCGATGCCGACGACGGCAAGGGTTGCGCCGACAAGCACCGTCGGCGAGCTCCAGCCTCGGCTGGGCGCCTCGACCAACGCGAGGACGGCGCCGGCGACACCAGCCGTGCCGACCACCTGACCGGGCAGATCGATGCGACCGCGGTGCCCGCGGTCGGGCGGCAGCACCCGGGCGCCGAGGGCCAGGGCGGCAAGGCCGAAGGGGACGTTGATCCAGAAGGCGCTGGCCCATCCGAAGGCGGTCACGAGCGGGCCGCCGATCGCCGGACCGAGGGCGAGGCCGAGTGCCGAGACCCCGCTCCAGGTGCCGATCGCGCGGGCGCGCTCGACCTCCGAGAGGAAGGTCACGCGCAGGATGGCGAGCGACTGCGGCGTGAGGAGGGCCGCGCCGACCCCCTGGACCACTCGGCCCGTGAGGAGGATCGGGAGCGTGCCGGCGAGGGCGCACACCAACGAACCGCCCGTGAACAGCGTGAGCCCGAGGAGGAACAGGCGTCGGCGTCCGAGGCGGTCGCCGAGGGCCCCACCGAGGAGGAGGAGGGCCGCGTACATCAGGCTGTAGCCCTCCATGACCCACTGCAGGTCGGTCATCCCGGCGTGCAGGTCGGTCGAGATGCTGGGCAGGGCGTTGCTGACGACGACGTTGTCCAGCATGGACATGAAGAGGGCCAGGCAGAGCGTGGCGAGGATGAGCTGGCGCCGACGGGCGTCGGGGGCAGGCGACATGGCCGTGAACCTAACGGTGTTAGATGAATGAGTGGTGCGAGGCTCTCACTAACAGTGTTAGATTGCAAGTGGTCCACCAGAGGAGGATGCGGCGATGGCCCCCAGGCCCCGGGCGGGGAACGATCAACCGCCTCTCACCCAGGACACCCTCGTCCAGGCCGCGCTCGTCGTTCTCGAGCGCGATGGTCTGGATGCCTTGTCCATGCGACGGGTCGCGGCCGAGCTGGGCCTGCAGGCGGCATCGTTGTACTGGCACGTCCGCAACAAGGAGGAGCTCCTCGAGCTGGTCGCCGATGCCGCGCTGGCAGGCATGGACCTGTCCGCCTCCGCGGGCGGCTGGCGTGACCAGGTGTGGGTGCTGGCCCATCGCTACCGGGCGCTCCTGAAGTCCCGACGGGACGTCCCCCGGCTGATCGCCGGTCGGTTTGTCGTCGGTCGTCATGCCTCGACGATGACGGAGCACGTGCTCGGCGTGTTCCGCGAAGCCGGATTCAGCCCCGGCGGTGCCGCGGCGGCGATGTACCTCCTCTCGGTGACGTACGTGCAGGGCTTCGTGCTCCAGGAGATGAACCCGATGCGTGCGGTCGAGGCGCTCGGGGGGACCCCCGCCGAGGCGATGGCAAGCGTGTCCGCCGAGCTCACCGCCCTGCCTGTCGAGGCCTTTCCTCACCTTGCCGTGGCGTCCGGCTACCTCACGACGCTGAACCTGGACGAGAGATTCGACTGGGGACTGGACTGCCTCCTCGACGGCCTCGAACTGCGACTCGTCGGTCCGCCGGCCGGGAAGGCTCAGCTGTCGGCGATGTAGACCAGCAGGTTCCCGTCCGGGTCGTCGAACGTGAACATCGGGGGCGCGAAGTCCATTCGCAGCACGTCCTCGTGCGCGATGGCCCCGGCGGCGACGAGGGCGGCGTGGGCCGCGTCGGCGTCGGGCGTACCCAGCCGCACACCGATCGGGATGCCGGAGTCCGGCCGGAGCAGGGCGATGGACACGTCCGTCCCGGGTGGCGCCACCTCGACCCAGCGGCCGCCGGGGAACAGCTCCATGTCGCGGCGCAGCTCGAAGCCGAGGACGCCGACGTAGAACGCGATGGCCGCGTCCTGGTCGGTCACCGGGACGGTGATGCTCAGCACGCGTGTCGTGGTTCCCGTCATGGCACCAGTGGAACCCGGCGCCGACGGGCGTGCATCCGGGAGCGGTCGACGCGCCGCCCGGCTCGGACCGTGGCGCGAGGCCCCGGGCCGCATGCGGTCAGCGGCGCGCGATCCTCGGCTGTCCGAGAGAGCTGAGGCGCCGTTCGCCGCGGTTCACGCGATCAGGTGATCACCGATCGGCCCCGCGGTCGGTGCCGGGCGAGCGTTCCGCGGCGACCAGGGAGCGGACCGCGGGAGCGATCTCGTCGGCGAACCGGCGCAGCGTGTCCGGTTCGTCGCCCATGACGACGAACACGCTGATCCCGTCCTCGAGCGCCAGCCGGGCCAGGTCGTCGGGCGACTGGTCCGGCGCCACGTTGAGCAGGCGGGTCACGGCGCGCGGGTCGCGGCCGGCGGCGGTGGCGGCCTCGTCGATCATCGCGTTGCCGCGCCGCAGGTCGCCCGGCTTCAGGTACGGCTGCGACGGCAGCCAGCCGTCGGCCTTGCGACCGATCAGCCGCAGCATGCGCGGCCTGAGGGCGCCGAGCCAGATCGGGATGTCGTGTGCCGGCGCCGGGCCGCGCTTGGCGCCGTCGACGTGGTGCAGCTCGCCCCCGGCGCGCAGCGGGCGACGCTCGGCGGCGTCCCAGATGCCGCGGATGACATCCAGCGCCTGGTCGACCGCCTCGACGGCCTCTCCCGGGGTCAGCCGCCGGCCGCCCATCGCCTCGATCGCGTCCCAGAACCCGCCGGCCCCGAGGCCGAGCGACACCCGCCCGCCGGACAGCAGGTCCAGGCTCGCCGCCGCGCGGGCGAGCACCGCCGGTGGTCGCAGCGGCAGGTTGAGGACGTTCCCGGACACGGTGATCCGCTGGGTCCGAGCGGCGACCCAGGACAGCAGCGTCCAGGTGTCGAGGAATGCCGGCTGGTACGGGTGGTCCTGGAACGTCACCAGGTCGAAGCCGAGTCGTTCGCTGAGCACCGCGAGCTCGACCGGCCGGGTGGGCGGCGCGTCGACCGGCGTGATGAAGGTGCCGAAGCGGATCGGGTGGCCGTAGTCGGGCATGGGCTCCAGCATCGGCGGCCTCGCGCCCGACGACAAGGAACGGGGAGGTGGGCCGTTGTCACGCCTCCGGCAGGCGCGTCCCGGTGAGCTCCTCGGCGACGGCCCACAGTCGCGCCGCGGTGGCCAGCGACCGCGCCGAGCGCGGGATCCCCGTCACCTTCGTCGGGCCGACGAGGCCCAGCCGGCGACTCGGGCCGTAGTAGGTCCCCTGCCGGGCCTCCGGTGACGTGGCCGCGACGAGGAGCGGCTCCGCGCCCGGCTCGACACCCTGCGTCGGCAGGATGGTGCGCCGCTGCCGCGGCCCGCGGTCGGCCTGCGCGCGATCCGGGTCGGCGTCGGGCGTCGGCAGGTGCGACAGCGTCCAGCCGGGGTGGGCGACCGTGCTGAGCAGCGGCCAGCCCCGCTCGTCGGCCACCACGGCGAGGTGCCGGGCCATCATCAGGTCCGCGAGCTTGGACCGTGCGTACGCGCCGTTGGGGGAGTAGGAGCGGCGCCACTGGAGGTCGTCGAACCGGATCCGGCCCCAGGTGGCGGCGGCGCTGGACATGGTCGCCACGCGCGGTCCGGGGGAGCGCAGCAGGACCGGCAGCACCAGGTTCGTCAGGGCGAACGGGCCGAGGAAGTTCGAGCCGAGCTGGAGCTCGAAGCCGTCCTTCGTCTCCTGTCGCCGGCGGGGGGCGTGCACCACCCCGGCGTTGTTGACCAGCACGTGCAGCGGCCGGCCGTCGGCGAGGAGCGTCTCGGCGAAGGCGTGGACGGTGGCCAGGTCGGCCAGGTCGACGTGGCGCACCTCGATGTCGGCCTCGGGGGCTCGCCGCAGGATGTCGGCTCGGGCGGCCTCGCCCTTCTCGATGCTCCTGACGCCCATGACGACCTGGGCACCGGCCAGCGCCAGGCGGCGCGCGACCTCCTTGCCGATGCCGGTGTTGGAGCCGGTGACGACGATGCGCCGTCCGGTCTGGGACGGGACGTCATACGTGATGGGCACGGGTGCTCCAGGGGAGTCGTGGCGACGGTCAGGGCCATTGAAACAGCGTCACGGGCCCGGCCGACGACCTCGCCGCGGGTCGCGAGGGGCAGCAGGTGCCGCATGCCGCCAGACTGGTCCGGGCGGCGCGGCCCGCCCGGATCGGGGAATGTGATGGCTCGACGGGGTACGCCGATGGCCGGGGCGCGGGTGCTGATCACCGGTGGCGGGAGCGGGCTGGGCCGGCGGATGGCGTTGCGCGCTGCCGCGAAGGGCGCCGAGGTGACGGTGTGGGACGTGGACCAGGCGGCGGCCGAGCGCGTGGCCGCCGAGGCTGCCGCCGGCGGCGGGCGGGCACACGCGGCCCTCGTCGACGTCACCGACGCGGCAGCCGTGGCGGTCGCCGCCGAGGAGGCGGGCGCCATGGACGTCGTGATCAGCTGCGCCGGCGTCGTCTCCGGCCGGCCGTTGCTCGAGGCCGACGAGGCCGCGATCCGGCGGACCTTCGCCGTGAACACCCTCGCCCTGTACTGGGTGGCCCGCGCGTTCCTGCCGGGGATGCTCGAGCGGGACCGCGGCACGCTCGTGACGATCGCGAGCGCGGCCGGCATGGTCGGGGTCGCGCGGCAGACCGACTACTCCGCGAGCAAGTTCGCCGCGGTCGGCTTCACCGAGTCGCTGCGCGCGGAGCTGCGCACGGCCGGCTCGCACGTGGGCACGCTGCTCGTCTGCCCGTACTACATCGACACCGGGATGTTCGAAGGCGTCCGGACCAAGGTGCCGCTGCTGCTGCCCATCCTGCGCGAGGACGACGTGGCCGCACGGGTGGTCGACGGGATCGAGCGCGGCAAGGCCCAGCTCATGCTCCCGCCGCTGGTCTGGCTGGTGCCCGGGCTGCGGCTGCTCGGCACGCGGGGCTTCGACGCGGTGACCGACGTCTTCGGCATCAACAGCACGATGGACGGCTTCGTCGGCCGGCGGAGCACGGGCGGCTGAGGGCCGACCAGGGGACGGCCCTCGCACGGCTCACCCGACGACCGTGCCGAACCCCTTGCCGACGGCGAACGTGAACGCCATCGTCGCCGCGCCCATCCCCACGTTGCGGGCTACCGCCCGGCCGGCCGGGGCGCCGCCGAGCCGCGCCGACACGAATCCGGTCACGACGAGGCCGACCAGCACCGCACCGACGCACAGCCAGATTCGCCAGCCGCCGACCGGCAGCAGGATCGTCAGCAGCGGGATGAGGGCGCCGACCGTGAACGATACGAACGACGCGAAGGCCGCGGCCCAGGGGCTGGTCAGGTCGTCCGGGTCGATGCCGAGCTCGACGTCGGCGTGCGCCCGCAGCGCGTCGTGGGCGGTCAGCTGGGCGGCGACCTGGCTCGCCAGGTCGGGGCTCAGCCCCTTCGCCTGGTAGAGGCCGGTCAGCTCGACGAGCTCGTCGTCCGGCAGGTTCTCCAGCTCCCAGCGCTCCTGGGCCAGGGCCGCCCGCTCCGTGTCGCGCTGCGTGCTGACCGACACGTACTCGCCGCCGGCCATCGACATCGCCCCGGCGACCAGGCCGGCCACACCTGCGGTCGAGATGGCCGCGATGCTGGTTGTCGCACCGGCGACGCCGATGACGATGCCGGCCACCGAGACGATGCCGTCGTTGGCGCCGAGCACCCCGGCTCGCAGCCAGTTGAGCCGGGCCGACAGACCCGCGTCGTGCGGTTCTGCCTCGTGCGGTGCTGGCGCCGTGGTCATGCCCACCCTCCGTCGTCGGCTGCGCCCACGCTAGGGCGTGCGCCCGACGTCCGCACGGTGGCTGGTCGGTCAAGGCAGGTCGGTGCCGGGACGAGGATGGGGGCCATGACCTCCCCCCTCCCGATCCGGACCGCGCGCGGCTCCGTCGCCGTCGTCAACGCCTACGTCGTCCCCATCTCCGGCCCGCCGGTCGAGCACGGGACCGTGCTCGTCGAGGACGGCGTCATCACCGCGGTCGGCGCCGACGTCGTCGTGCCGGCCGGGATCCGGACGCTGGACGCCCAGGGCCGGTGGGTGCTGCCGGGATTCGTCGAGGCGCACGGGCACCTCGGCGTGCACGAGGAGGGCGAGGGCTGGGCCGGTGCTGACGTCAACGAGATGACCGACCCGAACGGCGCCGGCCTGCGCGCCATCGACGCGATCAACATCGAGGAGGAGGGGTTCCGGGACGCGCTCGCCGGCGGCGTCACCTCCGTGGTGGTCAAGCCGGGGTCCGGCAACCCGATCGGCGGGCAGACCGTGGCGATCAAGACGTGGGGCGGTCGCACCGTCGACGAGCAGGTGATCAGCGACGCCGTCTCGGTCAAGGCGGCGCTCGGCGAGAACCCCAAGCGGGTCTACGGCGACAAGAAGGCGCTGCCCTCGACCCGGCTCGGCGTGGCGCTGGTGATCCGCGCGGCCTTCGTCGACGCGCAGAACTACGTCGCCCGGCGAGACGCGGCCGCCGCGAAGGGCGAGCCGTTCGACCGCGACCTGGCCAAGGAGACGCTCGCCCGCGTGCTCACCGGTGAGCTCGCCTGGGACCAGCACACGCACCGCGCCGACGACATCGCCACCGCGATCCGGCTGTCGGAGGAGTTCGGCTACCGGCTCGTCGTCAACCACGGCACCGAAGGCGCGCTGATCGCCGACGTGCTGGCCGAGAAGGGCATCCCGGTGATCTTCGGCCCGCTGTTCACCAGCCGGTCAAAGGTCGAGCTGCGGCACCGCGCGATCGCCAACCTCGGGCGGCTCGCGGCGGCGGGCGTCCGCGTGGCGATCACCACCGACCACCCGGTGGTGCCGATCAACTTCCTGGTGCACCAGGCGTCGTTCGCGGTCAAGGAAGGGCTGGACCGCGAGGTGGCGCTGCAGGCGCTGACGGTGAACCCGGCGAGCTTCCTGAGGCTCGACGACCGCGTCGGTGCGCTGGCGCCGGGGCTGGACGGGGACGTCGTGGTCTGGTCCGGGGACCCGCTGGACGTCACCTCCCGTGCGGAGCACGTCTTCGTCACCGGCACCGAGGTCTACACGTGGGACGCCGCGGCCGGCGTCGGGCACGTCGTCGAGCGCTCGGAACGGTTCGCGCGCTGAGCGGAGACGCCTCCGGATCACCTAGGGTGGCGTCATGGTCGCTTACCGTCACCTGGGCCGCTCCGGCCTCAACGTCACCGAGATCACCTACGGCAACTGGCTCACGCACGGGTCGCAGGTGGAGAACGACACCGCGAAGGCGTGCGTGCGCGCTGCGCTGGATGCCGGCATCACCACCTTCGACACCGCGGACGTCTACGCGAACACCGCGGCCGAGACCGTGCTGGGCGAGGCCCTGGACGGCGAGCGCCGGGACAGCCTGGAGATCCTCACCAAGGTGTTCTGGCCCACCGGCCCGAGGGGCGCCAACGACCGGGGGCTGAGCCGCAAGCACGTCCTGCGCTCGATCGACGGCTCGCTGGCCCGGCTACGCACCGACTACGTCGACCTCTACCAGGCGCACCGGTACGACCACGTGACGCCGCTCGAGGAGACGATGCAGGCCTTCGCCGACGTGGTGCGGTCCGGCAAGGCGCTGTACATCGGGGTCTCCGAGTGGACCGCGGAGCAGATCCGCGAGGGGGTCGCCCTCGCCCGCGAGCTGCGCGTGCCGCTGGTCTCCAACCAGCCGCAGTACTCGATGCTGTGGCGCGTGATCGAGGACCAGGTCGTCCCGACGAGCGAGGAGCTGGGCCTGTCCCAGGTGGTCTGGTCGCCGGTGGCGCAGGGCGTGCTGACCGGCAAGTACCTGCCCGGCACGCCGCCGCCGGCCGGTTCGCGCGCCACCGACGACAAGGGCGGGGCGCAGATGGTCCGCCGGTTCACCGAGAACCCGACCGTGCTGCTCCGGGTGCAGGGCCTGCGCCCGGTGGCCGACGAGCTCGGGCTGACGATGGCCCAGCTGGCCGTGGCCTGGGTGCTGCAGAACCCGAACGTCGCGGCGGCGCTGATCGGGGCGTCCCGGCCGGAGCAGGTCGCCGAGAACGTCAAGGCGTCCGGGGTCGTCATCCCGGCCGAGCTGATGGCCCGGATCGACGAGGTGCTCGGCGACGTCGTCGTGCGCGACCCGGCGCTGACCGCGCAGAGCTCCCCTGCGGTGATCTGACCCGGGCCGCCCGACCCGCGGGTGGGCCACCCGACCCGCGGGTCCGAGCGGGCCTACTGGGCGAGCCAGCCCCACACGGCGCGGGCGCCGGACTCGCCGATGAGCACCAGCAGCCAGGTGGTGCCCACTGGGACCACCGTGCTGGCCAGAGCGAGCGCGCCGGTCAGCAGGCGGCTGGTCGTGCTCGGCGTGCCGTCCGTCGGGACCGGGCGCCAGCGGAACCAGGCCCACTGCACCGATGCCACGACGAACAGGGCGATCACCCACGGCAGCAGCATCTGGCCGTAGTGCTGGTGCACCGCGACGGCCGGCAGCGGACCGAGCCGGGCCGCCAGCTGGCGGCCCGCCGTCACGGTGATCGGGACGAGCACGAGCACCGTGAGCGCCGCGAGCGGCGTGACGATGCCGAGCCGGCGCCGGGCCGCCGGCCAGAACTGGGCGAGCAGCACTGCGACCGCGGTGAGCGGCGTCAGCACGACGACGGCGTGCACGAGGAGCGGGTGCAGGGGGATGCCGCCCAGCTGGAGCGCGAGGTCCATGCCGGGGGAACGAGGGCCGGTGCGCGGTGGTTCGACGGCCGGCGGTGAACTGAATGGCCCCTGCGCATCGTTGTACCGGGGAGCGACCCGAAGGAGACCGGGGCATGCCGACCGACGACCGTGCCGTGCTGCGCGAGCTGCACGACCGGCACGCCGCCGCCGTGTGGCGGTTCGTCGTGCACCTCACCGGCTCCAGCGCGGGCGCGGACGACGTGGTGCAGGAGACGCTGCTGCGCGCCTGGCGCAGTCCGCGGCTGATGGAGCAGGACCCGGCGACGGCGCGGTCGTGGATGTTCACGGTCGCCCGGAACCTGGTGATCGACGAGGCGCGCAGCGCCCGCCGGCGCCACGAGACGGGCGTCGACGAACCGCCGGACCGGCCGGTGGACGACCGCGTCGAGCAGCTGTTCGACGCGATGCTCGTCGCCGAGGCCCTGGCGGCGCTCAGCGGGGAGCATCGCACGGTGATCGACCGGGCGTACTTCGGCGGCCTGAGCACGTCGGAGCTGTCGGCCGAGCTCGGCATCCCCGAGGGGACGGTCAAGTCCCGGTTGCACTACGGGTTGCGCGCGCTCCGGCTCACGCTGCAGGAGAAGGGGGTCGTCCGGTGACGCTCGACGACGGCGTGGGCCAGGAGCACGAGGCGTTCGCCGACTGGGACGCGGCCTACGTGCTGGGCGCGCTGGCCCCGGACGACCGGCACGCCTACGAGGACCACCTCGCCCGGTGTGAGCGCTGCCGCGCCGCGGTCGGCGAGCTGGCCCCCTTGCCCGGTCTGCTCGCGCGCACCGGGCACGGCCAGGGCGAGCCCGGTACCCCCGACCGGCCCGACCTGCTGATCGGTCCCCGGCCGGACATGGTCGACCTCGTCGTGCGCCGTGAGCACAGGCACCGGGTGCGCCGGCGCCTCCTGGTGGGCGGAGCCGCGATGCTCCTGGTCGTGGCCGTCGCGGTGGGCGTGCCGCTGGCCACCCACCACCAGGACGGGCCGGCGCAGACCGTCGCCCTGGCGCAGCAGGCGAGCACCACGCTGACCGCGACGGTCGACCTGACGCCCGTCGCCTGGGGGACCCGCCTGTCGATGGACTGCCGCTACCCGGCCGCAGCATCGGGGTACCGGGCTCCGGGCGGCGCGGACGCCGGCCCGGCTGTCTACACGCTCGTCGTGACCGACGTCGACGGCGTGCAGAGCCAGGTCTCGACCTGGTCCGCCAGGCCGGGGGTCGACGTCCGGCTCGACGCGGCGACGGCGGTGCCGCTGGACCGGATCGCGTCGCTCGACGTGCGCTCCGCAGCCGGCACCACGCTGCTCTCCGCCGATCTCGTCACCGGCTGAGGTGAACCGGACGCCCCGGCGCGTCGTGTACCGGTCGAGCACCGGCCCGGACCGGGCCGACATCGATCGGAGAACGGGGACAGGACATGAGGTCGAGAGCTCAGGGGCGGCGCCTCGGGGTCGTCGTCGCAGCGTTCGGGCTGTTCGCGCTGACGGCATGCTCATCGGGCGGCACCGGGTCGTCGTCCGGGGCCACCACGGCGCCTGCCGCGACGTCTGCCGCAGCACCTGCGGCGGCGGCCGGGTCAGGGGCCTACGGCGCCAACGACCGCACCCAGCAGCAGCAGCGCCGGGATGGCGGCCGTCACGTCGCTGGCGACTGCGCAGTCCGGACTGGGCACGATCGTCGTCGACGGCAAGGGGATGACCGTCTACCAGTTCGACAAGGACACCCAGGGCGGGACCACGTCCGCCTGCACCGGCCAGTGCGCCACGATCTGGCCGGCCGTGCACGCCGGCAGCACGATGCCCACCGTCAACGGCGTGACCGGCGCGGTCGGCACCATCACCGGCACGGACGGCCAGGCCCAGCTGACCCTCAACGGCTGGCCGCTGTACTACTACTCGGGCGACAAGGCGGCCGGTGACACCAAGGGCCAGGGTGTCGCCGGCATCTGGTGGGTGCTCTCCCCGGCCGGCCAGCGGATCACCGGCTGAACGCCGGCGGCGGCGAACCGGCTGACAGGCGCAGCGCCTCGACCAGGCTCTCCGAGTCGTAGGGGCCGACCAGCCGCCAGCCGTTGACGAAGAACGCCGGGGTCGCCAGCAGGTCCATCAGGTCGGCATCGTCCGCATCCTCCCGGACCCGGCGGGCGGCCTCGGCGCCGTCGAGGTCCGCGACGAACCGGTCCAGGTCGAGGCCGAGGCGCTCGGCCACGGCCACCAGGTCGACGCGATCCAGCCGGTCCTGCTGGCCGAACAGCGTGCTGCCGTACTTGAGGAACCGACCCTGCAGGGCGGCGGCCTCGGCGGCGTGGGCCGACTCGACGGCATGGGGATGGATCCGGGGCTGCGGCAGGTGGCGCCAGACCCAGACCACCTCGTCGCCGAGCCGGTCGAGCACCTCGTCCACCGAACCGGTGGCCCGCGAGCAGAACGGGCACTCGAAGTCCCCGTACTCCACGATGACCAGCGGAGCATCCGGCCGGCCGCGGTAGTGGTCACGCGCCGGGTCGAACGGCCGGAGCAGCACCTTGCCCACCGGCTGGCGGGGCGCGAACCGGTCCATCGCCGCGAACAGGGCCGAGCCGAGCGCGACCGAGAGCACCGTGGCGACGAGCACGCCGAGCCGGGCCTGCGTCGCGGCCGGTCCGTCGGGGAGCGCGATGTCGACGATGAGCAGCGAGATGGTGAACCCGATTCCGGACAGCGCGGCACCGCCGGTCACCCGGTCCAGGGTCAGCCCTGGCGCCAGCCGGCCCAGTCCGCTGCGCACGACGAGCCACGTCGCCCCGGTGATCCCGACCAGCTTGCCGCCGACCAGACCGGCGACCACCCCCCAGGCCAACGGGGACCGCCAGGCTGCTGCCAACGACGGACCGTCCAGCCGCACGCCGGCGTTGGCCAGCGCGAACAGCGGCAGCACGACGTAGGCGACCACCGGGCCGAAGGACAGCTGGAGCCGCTCGTTGACCGAGATCGAGTCGCGCAGCCGCCGGGTCGCTGCGACCGCGTAGCGCGGGGTGGGCGACTGGCGGAACGCCCGGGTCTGGGCGTAGGCCGCCTCGACCTCGTGCCGCCGGGGCGAGAAGACGGGCACCAGCAGCGCGATCGCCACCCCGGCCAGGGTCGGGTGGACGCCGGACGCGAGCAGCCCGAGCCAGACCAGGACCGCCAGCACGGTGTACACCGGACCGCGGCCCACCGGCAGGAACCGGACCAGGGCGACCAGCGCGAGGGCGACGACCGTCAGGGCGAGCGGCTCGAGGCGCAGGCCGGAGGTGTAGAACACGGCGATCACGGCCAGCGCCCCGATGTCGTCGACCACCGCCATGGTGAGCAGGAACAGCCGCAGCCGGGCCGGGTGCCGGGGGCCGGCAAGGGCGAGGGCACCGATGAGGAACGCGGTGTCCGTCGAGATCACGGCGCCCCAGGCGTGCGCGTGCCCGGACCGTCCGGCGACCGCGAGGAACACCAGCGCCGGAACCACGAGGCCGCCCAGCGCAGCGCTCGCGGGGACGATCGCGCGCTCGCGCCGCGACAGCTCGCCGATGGTCAGCTCACGCTTCACCTCGAGTCCGACGACGAAGAAGAACAACGCCATCAGCCCGTCGTTGACCAGCCCCTGCAGGGTCAGCTGGAGCTGCGCCCCGCCGACCCGCACCCCCACCGGCGTGGCCCAGAACACGTCATAGGCGGTCCGCGCCGGAGTGTTCACCCAGATCAGCGCCGCGGCGGCGGCCGCCGCCAGGAGCCCGGCCGAGGCCCGGTCCTCGCCCATCGCCAGCAGCCGTGAGCGCAACCGGACCACGCGGCTCGGGCGCACGGGCGGCCGGCCGATCGTCACCTCGGTCATCGGCGCTCCGCTCGTGCCGGTGGGTGCTGGCACCTCGATCAATCCGTCGCGCGCCGCGCGCATTCCGGAGCCGCGTCAGGACTGTGCCCGGTGCCGTCAAGGAGGCGTCAAGATCGGGGCTCCCGGGACGGTGCACGGTGTGCCCTGAGAACGTGTCGGGTTACGTGTCGCTGCCCAAGCGCCTGCTCGTCGGGCGCCCGCTCTCCTCGGACCGGATGGGCGACACGCTCCTGCCCAAGTGGCTGGCCCTGCCGGTGTACTGCTCCGACGCGCTGTCGAGCAACGCGTACGCCACCGAGGAGATCCTCCTGGTGCTCTCGGTCGGCGGCCTGGCGCTGCTGCACCTGTCGCTGTGGATCGCCGGTGTGGTCGCCGTGCTGCTGCTCACCGTCGTCGCGTCGTACCGGCAGACGTGCCATGCCTATCCCGGTGGTGGCGGCGCGTATGCGGTGAGCCGGGCCAACCTGGGCCAGGGGGCGGCCTTGGTCGCCGCGTCCGCGCTGATGGTCGACTACGTGCTGACCGTGGCGGTGTCGGTCGCGGCAGGCGTCGCGAACCTTGTCTCGGCCGTGCCGTCGCTGGCGCGGGGTGCGGTCTGGCTGTCCGTCGGGTTCGTCGTCGTGCTCACCGTGGCCAACCTGCGCGGGGTCAAGGAGTCGGGCCGGGCGTTCTCGGTGCCGACGTACGGGTTCGTGGTCGCGCTGTTCGCGACGATCGCCATCGGCCTGGGCCGCGCGCTGGCCGGCCACGCCCCGGTCGCGGAGTCCGCGAGCATCGGCGTCGTCGCGCCGGCCACGTCGCTCGGCGGCCTGGCGCTCATCGCGGTGCTGCTGCGCGCCTTCGCCTCTGGCAGCACCGCGCTGACCGGCGTCGAGGCGGTGAGCAACGGCGTGCCGAGCTTCCGCAAGCCGAAGGCGACCAACGCCGCCGCGACCCTGACCATCATGGGAGCGCTGAGCGTGACGCTGCTCGCCGGGATCACCGTGCTCGCGCTGGTGGCGAAGGTGCACCTGTCCGACGACCCCGCACGCCTCATCGGCGCACCGGCCGGCTACGTGCAGCGGACCGTGATCGCGCAGATCGCCGGTGCGGTGTTCGGCATCGGCAGCATCCCGTTCTACCTGGTCCAGGGGTTCACCACGCTGATCCTCGTGCTGGCGGCGAACACCGCCTTCAACGGGTTCCCCATCCTCGCGTCGATCCTCGCCCAGGACGGGTTCATGCCGCGCCAGATGTCCCGCCGCGGCGACCGGCTGGTGTTCAGCAACGGGATCCTGGTCCTGGCCACGGCGGCGATCGCGCTGCTCATCGTGTTCGACGCCAGCACCACCCGGTTGATCCAGCTGTACATCATCGGGGTGTTCGTCTCGTTCACCCTGAGCCAGGCCGGGATGGTGCGGCACTGGTCCGGCGAGCTGCGCACCGGGCCGGCGAACCGCCGTCTGCAGGTGCTCCGCGCCCGGGCGATCAACGGGTTCGGCGCCGCCCTGACCCTCGTCGTGCTGGTCATCGTGCTGGTCACGAAGTTCACGCACGGCGCGTACCTGGTGGTCATCGCGATGCCGCTGGTGCTGCTGCTCATGCAGGCGGTGCACCGGCACTACGAGGCGGTCGACCGGACGTTGATGCCCGGCGTCGAGGGGGTGCCGCTGCCGAGCCGGGTGCACGCCATCGTGCTGGTGTCCCGGCTGACCACCCCCGCCCTGCGGGCGCTCGCCTTCGCCCGCGCCACCCGGCCCTCGACGCTCGAGGCGCTGACCATCCGCACCAACCCGCGGGAGACCGAGCGGCTGGTCGCCGAGTGGCAGGCCCGCGAGGTTCCGGTGCGGCTCACCGTGCTCGACTCGCCGTACCGCGACATGACCCGCCCGGCCGTCGAGTACGTCGCCGAGATCCGCCGGCGCAGCCCGCGTGACGTGGTCGCGGTGTACGTGCCGGAGTACGTCGTCGAGCACTGGTGGGAGCAGCTGCTGCACAACCAGAGCGCGCTGCGGCTGAAGACCAGGCTGCTGTTCCAGCCGGGCGTCATGGTGACCAGCGTCCCCTACCGGCTCGGACGCGAGCCCGCCGCACCACCCCAGGTCCCGCTCGGCGTGCCACGCTGAGCCCATGGCCGGCCGTACCGATCCCGCGCCGGCCCGGGAGCTGCCTCGGCCGGTGGCCGGGTTGTCCGGTCGACGGCGGGCGGCGGGGTTCGGCGTCGCGATCATCGTGCTGCCGGTGCTCACCGCGGTGCTCGACGACGCGCGCGGCACGCTGGAGCTGGGCAGCGTGCTGCTGCTCTACCTGCTGGCCGTCGTCGTCATCGCGGCGGTCGGTGGCACCTGGCCCGCGCTGCCGTCCGTGGTCGCCGCGGTCCTCGCCGCGAACTGGTTCCTGACCCCGCCGTACCACACGCTCGTCGTGGAGAGCCGCGACGCGGTGGTCGAGCTCGTCGTGTTCGGCCTGGTCGCGGTCGTGGTGGCGGTGACGGTCGAGCTGGCCGCGCGCGACCGTGGGCTGGCCGAACGCAGCAGCCGCGAGGTGGAGCTGCTGTCCGAGGTGGCGGGTCGTCCGGCCGAGCAGCTCTCGCTGGCCGAGGTCCTCGAGCAGGTGCGGCTCACCTTCGGGATGGACTCCGCGGAGCTGGTGCGCACCGCGGCCGGCGGGGCGCCGTCGGTGCTCGCGTCGGTCGGCGCGGCGGTGCCGGACGACCGCGAGGTGCGCGTGCCGGCCAGCGCCGAGCTGGAGCTGGTGCTGCGCGGCCCGGCCCTGTTCGCCGAGGACCGGTCGGTGCTCGAGCGGCTGGCCGCCGCGGCCGCCCGGGCCTGGGAGACCCAGCACCTGGTACGGCTCACCGGCCGGCTGACCGAGGCGGACCGGGTGCGCTCCGCGCTGCTGGCCTCGGTGGGCCACGACCTGCGCACACCGCTCGCCGGGCTCAAGGCCGCGGTGTCCAGCCTGCGGCAGGACGACGTGGAGTGGGAGCCGGAGGCCCAGAAGGAGCTGCTGGCGACCATCGAGGAGTCGACCGACCGGCTGACCGCGCTCATCGCGGACGTGCTGGACGCCACCAGGATCCAGGTCGGCGCGGTCACCGCGCGGCCGGTGCCGGTGGCGGTGGACGAGGTGGTGGCGCTGGCCCTGCTCGATGCCCCGGCCGGAGCGGTGCGGATGGACATCCCCGACGACCTGCCGCTGGTCAGCGTCGACCCGGTGCTGCTCGAGCGGGTCGTGGCCAACCTCGTCGACAACGCGGTGAAGCACACCCCGGCCGGGCGGGTCGTCGAGGTCCGTGCGCAGCCGGGGTCCGGTGGCGTCGAGCTGCGCGTCGTCGACCACGGCGCGGGCGTGCCGCCGGAGCTGTGGGACGCCATGTTCGCGCCGTTCCAGCGGCTCGACGACCATGCCGCCGGGGCGGGGGCCGGGCTCGGCCTGGCGATCGTCCGCGGCTTCGCAGCGGCGATGGACGTGCCGGTGACGCCCTCCCAGACGGTCGGCGGAGGCCTGACGATGACGCTCCGGCTGGCCCTGGCGGCGCAGTCGTGACCCGGGTCCTCGTCGTCGACGACGACCCGGCGCTGCTCCGCGCGCTGGCGATCAACCTGCGGGCCCGGCACTTCGACGTGGACACCGCCGCGGACGGCGCGACGGCGCTGCGGCACGCGGCGAGCAGCCCACCGGACCTGGTGGTGCTCGACCTCGGCCTGCCGGACATGGACGGCGCCGAGGTGGTCGCCGGGCTGCGCGGCTGGGCCAGCGTGCCGATCATCGTGCTGTCCGCACGCGACTCGCAGTGGGCCAAGGTGGATGCGCTCGACGCCGGCGCCGACGACTACGTGACCAAGCCGTTCGGCATGGACGAGCTGCTGGCGCGGATCCGCGCGGCCCTGCGCCGTGCGACGCCCGAGCCGCCGGCGCCGGTGGTCACCACCGGCGCCTTCACCGTCGACCTCGCCGCCCACCGGGTGACCCGCAACGGTGCCCCGGTGCGGCTGACACCGACCGAGTGGCACGTGCTCGAGGTGCTGGTACGCAACGCCGGCAAGCTCGTCACGCAGCAGCAGCTGCTCCGGGAGGTGTGGGGCCCGGCGTACGACGAGCAGACGAACTACCTGCGGGTCTACCTCGCCCAGCTGCGGCGCAAGCTGGAGCCGACGCCGGCCCGGCCGCGCCACCTGGTGACCGAGCCGGGGATCGGGTACCGCTTCGAGCCGTGACGGGGCGGCTCACGCCCCGGGCGGCGGGATGGTCTGCCCGACGAGGAAGTGCCAGCCCAGCCACCACCACAGGACGAGCATGATGATCCGCACCGTCCGGTTGGCCATCGCGCGCTCGAACATCCGGACCGACGTCACCATCGCGCCCCGCCGCACCCCCGCGCGCAGCCCGACGAGCAGTGCGACGCCGCACAGGCAGAAGACGAGCGCGCTGCGGATCATCGCCGGTCCGTCCGGGCCAGCAGGCCGACCCCCACCGAGAGCCAGACGACCACGAACAGGCCCTTGACCAGGGAGTTGTCCAGGAGAGGATCGAGCAGGTCGGACGCCGCCGGGTAGGGGTTGCTGCCGTTCGGCCGGCCCTGACCGAGCAGGAACATCGCCAGCTCCCACAGGCAGCCGGCGATCCAGGCCGCCGCCCAGGCGGCCGCGGTGCGTCGCGTCGCACGGTCCCACGGCTCGCGGTCGAGCACCGGGAGGTCGTCCTCCGGGCGGTCCGGCCAGGCGTACGCCAGGGCGCCGGCACCGATCGCGACGAGCACCAGCCCGGCGATCGCGCTGTGGCGCGGCGCGAGGACCAGCACCACTCCCGCGAGCAGCGCGGCGCCGATCACCGCCGGGCCCGTCCCCGAGACGGTCAACGCACCGTGCGGCAGGCGCCCCGACAGGTCGACCAGGAGCACCACCAGGACGGTGAGCAGCACGGTGGAGTCGAACCAGGCGCGCCGGTCGAGCTGGATGACGGTCACCGCGGCGAGCACGACGAACCAGACGACGGTGCCGCCGGTGACGGTCCGGGCCGGTGAGCTGGGCTGCGCGGGGGCCGGGGTGGCGGGCTTCGCCGGGGGACGCTCGACGGGGCGCACCCGCTGCCGGCCGGGTCCCGAGGACGGTGCGGGGAAGGTCATCACCACCTCCCTTCCGGACCGCTCCTCGTCACGCTACCTCGCGCGCGGAGCGCCGTCTCCGCAGGCCGACGAGCATCGGGGTGGACCGCCGGTAGTCGTCGAAGTCGGGGTGCCGGGAGGCCGAGATCTGCTCGGTGAAGATCGTCGACCCGACGAACAGCGCGGTGAGGAGCACCGCCCCGGCGATCGTCGGGACCAGCACGGTTCCGGCGGCGAGGGCGCCGAACGCCCCGACCGCCCACCACTGGCCCATCTCGCAGACGTAGTTGGGGTGCCGGCTCCACCGGTACAGGCCGGTGCGCAGGATGGCGTGCCCCGCCGCACCCGAGCGGTGGAAGTCCCAGCGCTGCTGGTCGGCGATCGTCTCGCCGACCAGCAGCACGACGAACAGGGCGGCAGCGAGGACGTCGCCCGGACCCAGCGGGCGAGGATGGCTGCCCGCGGTCCACGCCGGCAGTGTGATCGCCAGGAGGAGGGCGTTCTGGTAGATCGCGATGAACAGCAGGTTGAACACGCCGAACCGCCAGCCGGGCAGGCGTTGGCGCAGCACCGCCCAGCGGTAGTCCTCGCCGCCGGGCCGATAGCCGCCGCGGCGGGCGAAGTTGAACGTCAGCCGGACGCCCCAGAGCGTGACGAGCACCGCCATCAGGGTGACCCGGGCGTCGTGGGCGTGCCCGGCGAACACCCAGAGGTAGACCACCGGGACCACGGACCAGATCCGGTCGACCCACGAGTACTCGTGGGTGACGACGGATGTGAGCCAGCAGGCGGCGGTCACCGCGGCGGCGATCCAGAGGGTGACGACGAGGGCGCTCACGGGAAGGCACCGTACGTCTGCGCAGGTGGGCGGCGCACGGACGCGCTGGCGGGGTGCTGGACCAGAAACGTGGTCACATCGGGCGAAAACAGCAAAAAACGGACACATGACGCCCTGTCGACGGGCAGACTCGTGGCATGACTCAGGCGCTCGCGACGGGCCCGTTCGCGACACCGGCCGGTCCCGCCGCAGGGGGTGTCGGGGCCTCGTCCGGCGGATCAGGTGCCGGGGGTGCCCCGGCGGCGTCCGGCAGGCCGGGCGAGATGGTCGTGGCCCGGGACGCGGTCGCCGATGCGAAGGACGAGTGGCTCCAGGCATGCGGGGAAGGTGCCTCGTCGGCCCGCGTCCAGCAGCTGTACGAGCGCTACCGCGCCCTGGTCATCGAGCAGTACGCCGAGCTGGTCACCGAGCGGCCCTCGCGCGCGTCCTGAGGGGACCCGCGGCCCGATGGTGGGGTACCGATCGGCGGCCCGTGCCGCCTGACGCGATCCGGGTGCCGACACCCGGGCGGCCTGGTGGTGAGCCGTCCACAGCCCAGGGTGCGTCGGCTGTCGCCCACAGCGTTTGTGCTGATCAGATGCGCTTTCGGGGTGGCGTCGCGGCTTCCGGCGGAGTAGAGTTCGAACAGACGTTCGATCAGATCTTCGGCCGCTGGGGGTGCACGACGATGCTCGGTGACGCATCTCGTCGGCCTGTGCCTGCCGAGGTGGCCGCGTTCGTCACGGCAGGGCGTGCGGCGCTGCGCGCGTGCGGGCCCGCCGAGGAGTGGGACGCGGGCGCCCGTGCGGCCGTGCTGGCCGAGCTCGGCCGGGTCGAGGCGCTCGCCGCACGGATGCGGTCGGTGATCGTGTCCGCCGAGCAGCGGGCCGGCACGTGGTCGCTGCGCGGGGACCGGGACCTGGCCGGCTTCGTCGGCCGGGTCTCGCACGAGGGTCGCGCCGCGGGCATCGCGCACGTCCAGCAGGCCGCGACGCTGTCGGTGATGCCGACGGTCGCCGACGCGCTCGTGGACGGTCCGGTCACGGCCGCCCATGTCGCGCAGATCGCCCGGGCGGCCACGGCATCGCCGGCGCTCGCGGCGGAGCTGGTGACTCCGGAGGGGCAGGGCAGGGTGGTCGCCCTCGCGGCCCGGCTCGACGGGTCGGAGTTCGGGAAGGCGCTGCGGCAGCTGTCGGCCGCCCTCGATCCGGCCACTCGTCAGCGCGAGCACGACGAGCAGTGGGCGCGGCGGTACCTCAACCTCTGCCACACGCCAGGCGGCACGCTGGTCAGGGGGTTGCTCGACTCGGTTGCCGGGCACGAGCTGGCCAAGGCGCTCGACGCGTTGTGCCCTCGTCCGGCGAAGGACGACGACCGCGACCGCGGCCAGCGGAACGCCGACGCGCTGTGCACCATGGCGCGCCGGATCGTCACGGACACCAAGACGACCCCGGACGCCGTGGCGCCGGTGCAGGTCGTCCTGACGTTCAGCGAGCCCACCTGGGCCGCGCTGCGCGCCACCGGACCGGACGCGACACCCCGTAGCGCGGCCGCCGCGCCCGTGCCGGCAACGGGCCCCGCGACGGCGACCGCGCCGGTGGTGGTGCCGGCAGCCGGGTCGGCACTCGATCTCGTCGAACGCCTGCGGGGGGTGGCGCCGGTGCTGGACGAGGACGGTCGGGCCTGGCCGGCCGGCGAGATCGGGCGGGCGCTGTGCGACTGCGCGTTGACCCGCGTGGTGCTGGACGCCGCCGGGCAGGCGCTCGACCTCGGACGTGGGGAGCGGCTGTTCACGCAGAACCAGTGGCTGGCGCTGTACGCGTCCGGCGTACGCACGTGTGCCGTGGACGGCTGCACCATGCCGTTGAGGTTCACCGAGCTGCACCACATGCGCTGGTGGCACGGTCATGGCGGCCGGACCGACATCGCCAACCTCGCGCCCGAGTGCCTGTTCCATCACCAGCAGATCCACCAGCTGGGTCTCACGGTCTCCCGGCGACCGGATGGCAGCTACGAGCACCGGCATCC
Organism: uncultured Actinomycetota bacterium; assembly: GCA_963769855.1. Classification (GTDB taxonomy): domain Bacteria; phylum Actinomycetota; class Actinomycetes; order Actinomycetales; family Cellulomonadaceae; genus Cellulomonas. The sequence continues at coordinate 76,285 of CAVYNN010000005.1, read as the reverse complement.
CGACGGACGCCTCTACGGCGGAGCCCTGGGCGGCGACGAGTGGCCGGAGCGAGCCGCCGCGCCCGATGAGCGGCCGGTCCCGGCGACGGCGTGATGCGGCACGACGGCGGGCGCCGATGTGCGCGCTGGGGCGTGCCCTGACATGCGGCGCTGCGCGGTGCGGTGCCGTGTGGTGCCGTGTGGTGCCGTGCCGTGCCGTGCCGTGCCGTGCAGTGCCGTGCCGTGCCGTGCGCGGCCAGGCTCAGCGAGGGGCTCAGGGACGGGCGGCGCAGGCGGAGCAGGTGCCGAAGAACTCCAGCGTGTGCTCGATGTCGGTGAAGCCGTGCTCGGCGGCGATCGCGCGGACCAGGGACTCGAGGTTGGGGCCCTGCACCTCGATGGTCCGACCGCAGCTGCGGCAGACGAGGTGGTGGTGGTGGGTCGCGGGCCGGGCGCAGCGGCGGAACAGCGACTCCCCGGCACCGGTGCGCAACGTGTCCACCTCGCCGGCCGTCGCCATGGCACCGAGCGTGCGGTACACGGTGGCCAGGCCGATGTCCTCGCCGTGCTCGGCGAGCAGCGTGTGGATCTGCTGCGCGGAGCGGAAGTCGCCCAGCTCGTCGAGGAGCGCGCCGATCGCGGTGCGCTGGCGGGTCACGCGCTGCCCGATCATCCGATCACCTCGTTTGCCCTTGTTGCTAATGAGAACTAGTCTCTATAGTAGCCGCCGTCGCTCTTCAGAGGGAAGTCCAGTGCCGCTGCACCTCACCACCATCGACCGTACCGATCGCGGGCGCATGCCACGGCGACGTCGCCTCGGGTTGCTCGTGGGGCTCGTCGGGCTCGTCGTGCCCTTGGCGGCCTGCTCGCCCCCGCCCGTCCCCGGCGAGACCGGGGGACTGTCCGTCGTCGCCTCGACCAACGTCTGGGGCGACGTGGTCAACCAGGTCGGCGGCAGCCTGGTCTCGGTCACCTCGTTCATCACCAACCCGGCGGCCGACCCGCACTCCTACGAGGCGAACGCGCGCAACCAGCTCGCGCTGAAGAACGCCGTGCTCGTCGTCGCGAACGGCGGTGGGTACGACGACTTCATCGACACGATGGTGTCGTCGCTCGCCTCTCCGCCCCCGGTGCTGCACGCCGTGACCATCGCGGCGACCGGTCAGGACAACGAGCACGTGTGGTACGACCTGCCGGGCGTCCAGGCGGTCGCCGACGCGGTGGCCTCGCGGCTCGCCGCGATCGACCCGGCCAACGCCTCGACCTTCGCCGCCAACGCCAAGGCGTTCGACGCGCAGGTCTCCGGGCTGGAGCAGCAGGTCGCCGCCATCAAGCAGCAGGCAGCCGGCACGCCCGTCGCGATCACGGAGCCCGTGCCGGTGTACCTGCTCGAAGCTGCCGGTCTGGTCAACCTCACCCCACCGGAGTTCTCCTCGGCCATCGAGGAGGGCAACGACGTGTCGCCGACGGTGTTCGCCGACACGCTGCAGCTGTTCTCCGGTCACCACGTCCGCGCGCTCGTCTACAACTCCCAGACCACCGGGTCGCAGACCGATCAGGTGCTCGCCGCGGCGAAGTCCGCCGGGATCCCCGTGGTGGCGGTGACCGAGACGCTCCCGACCGGCATCGGGTACGTGGAGTGGATGCAGCGCCAGGTGACCGCGCTGCGCGAAGCCGTCGTCCGTTGAGCGCCACCGTCCTCGAGATCGTCGACGGTGCGCTGGCTTTCGGTGAGAGGACCGTCTGGTCGGGGCTCGACCTCGCCGTCAACGCCGGGGAGTTCGTCACCGTGCTGGGACCCAACGGGTCGGGCAAGACGAGTCTGCTGCGCGCGGTTCTCGGCCAGGTCGCCCTGTCCAGCGGGCGGATCGCGGTGCTCGGCCACCCGCCCCGGCGGGGCAGCCGGAGCGTGGGCTACGTGCCGCAGCAGCGCATCGTCGACCCGGCGACGCCGGTGCGTGCCCGCGACCTCGTCCGGCTCGGCGTGGACGGCGACCGTTGGGGACCGGGCCGGCACAGCATGCGGGCGCGGGTCGACGAGCTGCTCGCGGCGGTCGGCGCCGCCGGGTATGGCGACGTGCCGGTCGGGATGCTCTCGGGAGGGGAGCAGCAGCGGGTGCGGATCGCCCAGGCGCTCGCGTCCGACCCCGCCGTGCTGCTCTGCGACGAGCCCCTGCTCTCCCTCGACATCCGTCGGCAGCAGGAGGTGACCGCCCTCATCGACGCCACCCGGCACGCCACGGGAGCCGCCGTGCTGTTCGTCACGCACGAGGTCAACCCGGTGCTGCCCTACACCGACCGGGTCCTCTACCTCGCCCCGGGCGGCCATGCGGTCGGTGCGCCCGACGTCGTGCTGACCTCCGAGCGGTTGACCGCGCTGTACGGCGCGTCGATCGAGGTGGTCCGGGTCCAGGGGCGCGTGCTCATCGTCGGCGACGACGGGCACGTGCACCACGTCGAGAAGGAGGACGAGTGATGCTGCTCACGCTGGCGGCCGACGCGCCGTGGTGGCAGCGCCTGGTCGACTTCTCCGGCTACAGCCAGCTGCTGCCCCTCGTCCGCAACTCCCTGGTCGCCGGGGCGCTGCTCGCCCTGGTCGGCGGGCTGGTCGGCGTCTTCGTCATGCAGCGCGACCTGGCGTTCGCGGTGCACGGCGTCAGCGAGCTGTCGTTCGCCGGGGCGTCGGCGGCACTGCTGTTCGCGGTCGACGTGACGATCGGGGCGGTGGTCGGCTCGCTCGTCGCGGCGCTGCTCATCGGCCTGCTCGGTGCGAAGGCGCGCGACCGCAACTCGATCATCGGCGTGCTCATGCCGTTCGGCCTCGGCCTCGGCGTCCTCGCTCTCTCGCTCTACCCGGGCCGGGCGGCGAACAAGTTCGGCCTGCTCACCGGGCAGATCGTCGCCGTCGACGACACGCGGCTGGGCACTATGGCGGCGATCTCCGTGCTCGTCGTCGGCGGGCTGCTGCTCGTCTGGCGCCCGCTGACCTTCGCCAGCGTCGACCCGGACGTCGCCGCGGCCCGCGGCGTGCCGACCAGGATGCTGTCGCTGGTCTTCATGCTGCTGCTCGGCCTCGCGGTGGCGATGGCGGTCCAGGTGGTCGGTGCACTGCTCGTCCTGTCCCTGCTCATCACGCCCGCCGCCGCGGCGACCCGGATCAGCGCGTCGCCCCTGTGGGTGCCCGTCCTGTCGGTGCTCTTCGCCGAGATCTCCGCGCTCGGCGGGATCCTGCTGGCGCTCGGCGCGAGCGTGCCGATCAGCCCGTACATCACGACGATCTCGTTCCTCATCTACGTCGGGTGCCGGTGGGCCGGGCGGCGGCGTCGGCTGCACGGGTGGGTGCGCCGGCCGGCTGCGCTCGCAGCCAGCAGTGGCACCATCGCCGGGTGACTGACAGCCCCCAGACGCACCGCACCAGTCATCGCACCGAGCCGGACGCCCCCCGGCTGACCCGCCTGGCCCGCCCGGGCGTCGTCGTCCTGGCGCTCGTCGTGCCCATCGCGCTGCTCGCGCTCGTCGGCATCGCGCTCAGCTGGCCGCCGGCGGTGTCGCAGGCGACGACCAACGCCGGGCTCGCCGACTCGGGGGTGCAGTACGTCCGCGCCACGGTCACGAAGGCGGCGACGGACACCTGCCAGGGCAGCCAGGAGAACGTCCGTCCGGACGGCTCCGTCCCGACCACGGTGCCGTGCCTGACGGTCGAGGCGCGCGTGACGCAGGGGCCGTCGGCGGGCAGCACGGTCACCGTCCATCCAACCTTCGGGATCGGGCTGCGTGACGTGGCGCCGGGAACCCGGATCATTCTCCAGCACTACCCGGCGGTCGACGGGTCCAGCGACGTCTGGGCGTTCTCCGACATCGAGCGCACGGTACCCCTGGCGACGCTGGCCCTCGCGTTCGCCCTGGTGACGGCCCTTGTTGCCGGCGGGCGCGGTATCCGGGCGATCATCGGGCTGGCCGTGGCGCTCGTCCTGCTGTGGGTCTACGTCGTGCCCGGGCTGGTCGCCGGCGAGAACGCGTTGCTGGTGACGCTGTGCGCCTCCGTGGTGGTGATGACTGTCGTCGGGTACCTGACCCACGGGCTCTCGCTGCGGACGTCGACCGCCCTGCTCGGCACGTTCGCCGGGCTCGCGCTCGTCGCCGGGATCGGCACGCTAGGCGCGTGGGCGGCGCACCTCGACCCGGTCAACGGCCAGGACGACTACCAGCTCGTCGGGCTCCTCGGCGACCACGGGCTGGCGACGATGCGTGGCATCTTCCTCGCCGGGACGGTGCTGGTCGGGCTGGGCGTGCTCAACGACGTGACGATCACCCAGGTCTCCGCGGTGTGGGAGCTGCGCGGCGCTCGGCCGGGTGCGGGCTGGCGCACCCTGTTCGCCCGCGGGATGCGGATCGGGCGTGACCACGTCGCGTCGACGATCTACACCATCGCGTTCGCCTATGTCGGGGCGTCGCTGCCGGTTCTGCTCACGCTCCAGCTGTACGGGGTGCCGCTGGGCCAGATGCTGACCGGCGGGGTGTTCGCGCAGGAGATCGTCCGCACGGTCGCCGGCTCCATCGGCCTGGTCCTGGCCATCCCTTTGACCACGGCGGTCGCGGCGGTCGTCGCCGTGCGCTCGGACCCGGTGCTGCTGCGTGCGACCGCCGGGCACGTTCATCCCGGGGTGGCCTGACTGCCACGCGCTAGCTCAGCGGCGCCGGTCGGCCCGGTAGCGCGCCCAGGCCTCCGCGAGGGGCGGCACGACCAGACCGGTCGCGGTCCGGGTGCGGGCGCGTGTGACGAGCACACCGACCAGCGCCACGGCCAGCGGCACGAGCACGACGGACAGCGCGGCGCGGTAGTCGCCCAGCGTCGGCGAGCCGCCCGGCGCGCGGCGGTCCAGCACGATCCCCACCGCGAGCATGACGAGCACACCGGAGATGAACCCGCCCATGTTGGCGATGCCCTGCGCCGACCCGGTGCGGTGCGGCGGGTTCGAGGTCGCCGCGAAGTCCAGGCCGATCAGCGAGGCCGGACCGCCGATCGAGATGAGCCCGAGGAACACGGCGAGCTGCCAGACCGGGCGCGGCGTCGACGGCAGCAGCACGAGCAGCCAGCCGAGCGTCGTGCCCACCGCCACCGCGAGCACGGCCCACGAGCGACGCACCGGGTGTCGAGCGGTGAACTCCCCGATCACCGGCCCGGCGAGGATGCCGACCACGACGTTGACGGTGAGCAGCGCCCCGGCCCGAGCGGGTGAGAGCCCCTGCCCCTGGACCAGGAACGGGAACCCCCACATGAGCACGACGACGTTGCCGCTCACCCCCCCGAGCATGTGCGTCCAGAAGCCGAGCCAGGTGCCGGGGTGGCGCACGGTGTCGCCGAGCCCGGCGAACCGGCTCGGACCGGCGACCGGCGCGACGCCCTCCGGCGTGTCCCGCACCCCGATCCGCACCACGACCGAGGCGACGGCGCCCATGACGACGAGGCTGCCGAACGCCCAGGTCCAGCCGTACCGGTGCAGGACGTAGGAGAACGGCACCGCCGTGACGACCTGCCCGAGCTGCCCGGTGATCCCGGTGAGCTGGGTCAGCAGCGGCACCCGGCGCCGGTCGAACCAGGTGGCGACCAGCCGCACCGCGGAGACGAAGATCGCCGCGTCGCCGCTGCCGATGAGCACGCGCGCGGCCAGCGCCACGCCGACCGACGGCGCGACCGTCATGACCAGCTGCCCGACGGTCATCGTCACCGAGCCGATGGTCAGCATCCGGCGCGGACCCCAGCGGTCGACGCCGACGCCCACCGGCAGCTGCATCGCCGCGTAGGTGGCGAGCTGGATGACGACGAACAGCGACAGCACGGTGGCATCGACGCCGAACCGGTTCGCTGCGGTCAGCCCCGCCACGCCGAACGACGAGCGGTGCACCACGGCCGCGATGTAGGCGACCAGGGCGGCGCTCCAGACGAGCCATGGCGTGCTCGGTCGGCGTGCCACCGCCGTCGCTCCGCCCACGTCAGCCCTCGTCTCGTCGGGCGCGATCCCGTTCGAGCCCGGGGCATCCTACGGGCGGGCGCGCCGCTCGCGCCCGGCCGCTCGCGGCCGAGCTACGCCGTGCCCGGCTTGGTCCGCCTGGTGAGGGCGAGCACGACGCGGACGATCGTGTCGCGGACCACCGACAGGTCGTAGGTCTGGGTGCCGTGCAGGATCGCGGCCCGGACCGCGTCGTCGTAGACCGCGGTGAGCAGCCGGACGGCGATCGTCGGGTCGGTGGCGAAGGCGCGGCCGGCCTGCTGCAGCGTGCGCTCGAGCACGGGCACCAGTGCCTCGTCGAACTCCGCGCGGTGCTCGAGGTAGGTCTCGGCGAACGCCGGGTCGCGCAGGGCGAGCAGCTGGAACTCGGCGTAGATCAGGGTCCAGGCGTGGTCGTCGAACGGCCCGACGAAGAAGTCGAGGACGATGCCGGCGATCGCGTCGGTGTCGAGGGCCCCGTCGGTGGCCTCGAGCCGGGGGCCGAGCGCGGCGAACTTCTCCTCCAGGGCGGCGAGCCGGGCGCCGTCCTGCCGCTCCATCAGCGCGACGAAGAGCTCCTCCTTCGTCGTGAAGTTCGAGTAGAAGGCACCGCGCGTGAATCCCGCGCGCTCGACGATCTGCTCGACGGTCGACGCGTGCACCCCCTGCTCGGCGAACACCTCGAAGGCGGCGTCGAGGAGGCGTTCCCGCGTGGCCGCCCGGCGGGTGGTGCCAGGCTCGACGAGGGACACCGGTCGGACCTTTCCCTGGGAGGTGGCTGAGTTGGCGATGCACGATCGTATCGGATACGTTGGTGTATCGGATACATCGGCGTATCGAACCATTCCCGTCCGATCGTCCAGGGAGCCTCGTGTCCTCCACCCTCTACCGGCTTGGGCGCTGGGCTTACCGGGCCCGGCGCCGGGTGCTCGCGGCCTGGATCGCGATCCTCGTCCTCGCCGGTGCCGCTGCCGGGCTCTTCTACCAGGGCACGAACGACACGTTCGGCCTGCCGGGCACCGAGTCCGGCGCGGCACTCGACCAGCTGAGCCATACGTTTCCCCAGGTCAGCGGGGCCAGCGCGCAGCTCGTCGTGGTCGCGCCGGCCGGGGCGAAGGTGACCGACCCGGCGATCGAGCAACCGGTCCGGGCCGCCGTCAAGGCAGCCGCAGCGGTGCCGGGCGTGGCGGCGGTGACCGACCCGTACGGCAGCCAGGTGACCGGAGCGGTGTCCGGCGACGGCTCCGCCGCCCTGGTGACGATCCAGATCGACGGCCAGGCGTCGGCCGCGTCCGACCAGCTCAAGGGTGCCCTGATCGACATCGAGTCGACGCTGCAGCACGCGCTGCCGACCGGCTCGACCGCCGCGCTCGGCGGCGAGCTGTACACGATCCAGGTGCCCGGGATGGGTGCGACGGAGGCGGTCGGCCTCGTCATCGCGGTGGTCGTGCTGCTGGCGACGTTCGGCTCGTTCGCCGCCGCCGGGATGCCGCTGCTGACCGCGGTCCTCGGGGTCGGGGTGTCGACCGCCCTGATCTACGCCGCCACCAAGATCGTCTCGGTCAACTCGACCACGCCCATGCTCGCGATCATGCTCGGCCTGGCGGTCGGGCTGGACTACACGCTGTTCATCGTCAACCGGCACCGGATGCAGCTGTCCACCGGGATGGACGCCGAGGAGTCGGCCGCCCGCGCGCTGGCCACCGCAGGGTCCGCGGTGGTGTTCGCCGGCCTGACCGTGATGATCGCGCTGGCCGGGCTGTTCGTGGCGAACATGCCGTTCCTCACCACGATGGGCATCGCGGCGGCCGGCGCTGTCGGCCTGGCCGTGCTCATCGCCCTGACCCTGACCCCCGCGCTGCTCGGCTTCGCCGGCGAGCGCCTGCGCCCCACCCGCCGGACCCGCCCCAACCCCCCCAACCCCGCTAGCAGCGTCCGAGCGGTTTGCGGCCCTGGCCGCAAACCGCTCGGACGCACGGGGGTGGGGGTGGGGGGAGGGGAACGGGGTCCGGCCGAGCCGGAGGTCGGTCTCGACGGCGGGGTCGCCACGGGCAACCGGTTCTTCCGGGGCTGGATCACCGCCGTGACGAAGTTCCCGGCACTGACCGTCCTGGTCGTCGTCGGGCTGGTCGCCTTCCTCGCCTGGCCGGCCACCGGGCTGCGGCTGGCCCTGCCGGACGCGGGCAGCCAGCCCGAGGGCTCGCGGGCGCGGGTCACCTACGACCTCGTCGCTCAGCACTTCGGGCCGGGGTACAACGGGCCGCTGCTGCTCACCGGCACGATCGTCGGGTCGACCGACCCGCTCGGCCTGATGGCGGACCTCAAGGGGGAGATCAGCGCGCTGCCCGGCGTCGCGTCGGTGCCGGTCGCCACGCCGAACCAGGACGCGACCGTCGGCATCATCCAGGTGATCCCCCAGGGCGGGCCGGACTCGGTGCAGACCGCCGACCTGGTGCGTGAGCTGCGCTCGATGGAGCCGCACTTCAAGGCGGTGTACGGCGTCGACCTCGCCGTCACGGGCGTCACCGCCGCACAGATCGACGTGTCGACCCAGCTGGGCAAGGCGCTGCTGCCGTTCGGGCTGCTCGTCGTCGGCCTGTCGTTCCTCCTGCTCACCATGGTGTTCCGGTCGCTGTGGGTGCCGCTGAAGGCGACCCTCGGCTACGTCTTCTCGGTGACCGCCGCGTTCGGCATCGTCGCGATGGTGTTCGAGCGCGGCTGGGGCGCCGGGCTGCTCGGGCTGGACCACACCGGGCCGGTGATCAGCTTCCTGCCGATCGTCCTGATGGGCGTCGTCTTCGGGCTGGCGATGGACTACGAGGTGTTCCTCGTCTCCCGGATGCGCGAGGACTACGTGCACCGCGGGGACGCCCGCGCGGCGGTGCGCACCGGGTTCCTCGCGTCGAGCAAGGTGGTCACCGCCGCGGCGGTCATCATGTTCGCCGTCTTCGCGTCGTTCATCCCGCAGGGCTCGATCTACATCAAGCCGATCGCGCTCGGCCTGGCGGCCGGCATCTTCGTCGACGCCTTCGTCGTGCGGATGACCCTGGTGCCCGCCGTGCTCCAGCTGCTCGGCGAGAGGGCCTGGCACTTCCCCCGCTGGCTGGACCGGGTGCTGCCGCGGTTCGACGTGGAGGGCGAGGGCCTGGCGACCGAGCTGCGGCTCGCCGACTGGCCGGAGCCGGGCTGCACCGACGCCGTCGTGGCAGCCGGTCTGCGGCTCGACGCGCCAGACGGCACGCCGCTGTACCGGGACGTCGACGTGCGGGTGCCGGCCGGCGGCACGCTGGCCGTCATCGGACCGCACCGCAGCGGGCGCACCGCGTTGCTGCTCACCCTGTCCGGGCGGGCGCACGCCGATGCCGGCACGCTCAAGGTCACCGGGCTGGTCGCCCCTGTGCGCGACCCCGACATCCGCCGCCGGGTGGCCGTCGCCAGCCTGAGCCGGCGGACCGACCCGGCGGGCGAGCTGCGCCAGGCGTTCAGGGCGCGGTCGCGGATCGTCGTCGTCGACGATCTCGACGCGGTCAGCGACCCCGTGCTACGGGCCCAGGTGCACGACGAGATCGCGTCCGCCCGCCGCCGGGCCCGCGACGAGGGCCGCGAGCTCACCCTCGTCGTGTCCTGCCTCGACCCCGCGGCGCTCGCCGCACTGGTCCCGGCGGGCGACCCGCTGACGATCCTGCAGCTCACCCCGGCCCTGGAGAAGGTGCACTGATGTCCGAGCTGCTCGCTACCGTCCTGCGTCCGGAGCGTGCGCGGGCGACCGGCCGACCGACCTGGCTGACCGCCGTCGGCCTGGTGCTGATCCCGCTGCTCATCGGCGGCCTGCTGGTCTGGGCTCTGTGGCAGCCGACAGATCGGCTCAACCGGATCCAGGCCGCCGTCGTCAACCAGGACCAGCCGGTCCAGGTGAACGGGACGACGGTGCCGCTGGGCCGGCAGCTCGCCGCGGCGCTGGTCACCTCGTCCGGCGCGCCGACCGCGGCCGGCAGCACGACGGCGGTGCCCACCGACTCGGCGACCGCCACTCCTGCGGCAGCCCCGACGGCCGCGGCGACCGGGCCGGTCGCCGACATCTCCGGGCACCAGTCGTCGTCCAACTTCACCTGGGTGGTCACCAGCGCCGCGGACGCCACCGCCGGCCTGGCTGACGGGCGCTACGCCACCGTGGTGACGATCCCGGCCGGGTTCTCGGCCGCGGCGACCTCGGTCGGCACCGACCCGGCGAACGCGCAGCAGGCGACGATCGACATCGCCACCTCGGACCGGTCCCGGCCGGTCGACGGCGCCGTGGCGCAGGCCGTCACCGCCACAGCCGTGCGCGTGCTGTCCAGCCAGCTGACGACGACCTACCTGCAGAACGTCTTCGTCGGGTTCGACACCCTGAGCTCGAGCCTGCGGCAGGCCTCCGACGGAGCGTCCCAGCTGGCCGGCGGGGCGAGCAGCCTGTCGACCGGTGCCGCGTCCGCGTCGGACGGTGCCGCGCAGCTGGCATCCGGGGTGGGGCGGCTCGCCTCCGGTGCCTCGTCGGCGGCGTCCGGGGCGACCAGCCTGTCGTCCGGTGTGGGACGGCTCGCGTCGGGTGCGTCGTCGCTCGCGTCGGGGCTGGACCAGCTGGCCGCGGGGGCCGGGTCGGCCGCCACTCAGGCCCAGGCCGGGGTGCCCGGGGTGCAGCAGCTCGCCACCGGCCTGGCCCAGGCGAGTGCGGGCGTCGGCGGAGCCGGCGGGCTGGGCGACCAGCTGCACACGTACCGCCTGGGCGTGCAGACAGCGCTCGCCGGGCTGCAGCACCTCGCCGCGCTGTGCGCCGGGACGGCGACCGACCCGGCGCTGACCCAGGCCGCGGCCTGCACGCAGCTGCAGGCGCAGCTGGCCATCCAGGCCGACGCCACCCAGCAGACGAGCCTCGCCGGGGGAGGGGCCGCGCTCGACGCGGCGGTCAACACCGGGTCCGCGAGCCAGCCGGCGCTCCGGACGAGCCTCGCCGCGCTCGCCGACGGCGGTGCATCGCTCGCCACGGGCGCCTCGGCATCGGCCACGGGGCTGGCCCAGCTGGCGGCCGCGGCCGAGCAGTCGGCCACGGGCGCCCATCAGCTGGCGAGCGGAGCGCAGCAGTCCGCGTCCGGCGCGTCGTCGCTGGCGTCCGGTGTCGCGGCGCTGGCGTCCGGGGCGCAGCAGTCGTCGTCCGGTGCGTCGTCGCTCGCCTCCGGGGTGGCCCAGCTCGCCACCGGGGCCACCGACCTCGGCACCGGAGCCACCAGCCTGGCCGGCGGTCTCGGCACGGCCGCAGGCAAGGTCCCGGCGTACTCCACCGGGCAGGCGGACCAGCTGGCGCAGGTCGTCGCCAACCCGGTCGCCACCACCGGGAACGGCGCGACGGCCCTGTTCGGGGGCTCGAGCGTGCCGTTCTTCCTCGTCGTGGCGCTGTGGATCGGCGGGCTGGCGACCTTCGTCGTGCTCGGCGCGACGGCGCCCCGTGTGGTCGGTTCGACGCGCTCGTCGGTGCGGCTCGCCGTCACCTCGTTCGTGCCCGGTGCGCTGGTCGGCGTGGTGCAGGGCCTGGTGCTCACCGCGGCGATGGCCAAGGCGCTCGACCTGACACCGGGGGGATGGGTGGCCTTCGCCGTGATCGCGGCGTGCGCCGGTGTCGCGTTCGCGGCGGTCAACCAGGGGCTGGTGGCGGCGTTCCGCGGCACCGGCCGGTTCGTCGCGGTGGTGGTCGCCGTCGTCGGGCTCGCCACGGCGGTGGTGTCGACGGTGCCACGGGTGCTCGACACCGTCGCCGCCGTGCTGCCGCTCGCTCCGGCGCGGTCGGCGTTGCAGGGTGTGGTGACCGGCGGCGGTGTCGGGGGACCGGTGGCGCTGCTCGTCGTGTGGACGGTGCTGGGGCTGGCGCTGACCACGTCGGCGGTCGCCCGGCGGCGCGTCGTGCCGGCGGGCAGGCTCGCCCGCTGGGTCCGCGCGGCCTGATCCTCAGGGCCACCCGAGACGAGGGCCGCAGCGGGTCCCGCCGCTGGTGCCGGCCCTCGTCGGGGGTGCCGCGGGGGGCCTGAACGAGCCGATCCACCGACCGGCGAGCCGCCATGCTGGACGTTTGACCAACAAGGGGTTTCAGGCGCAGACTCTCCCCCGACGGTGCGCATCGCCTGCCCCCTGCGCGGTGCGCACCGTCTCACGTCCGGAAGGGGTGGACGGGCCCGGCGGCCCGCCCGCCCCTTCTGCGTTCGCGGGCCGGTTCCCGGTTGTGGCGCCGCTCGACCGGGGCCGTGGCAGGTCCGTGGCGCGTCCGTGGCGCGTCCGTGCGGGGACGGCAGGCGCGCTCGTCGCGGTCACCTCGGCCTGCCACCGGCGTGCCACCGCCGAGCGGCCTGGGCCCCGGTCTAGCGTGCCAAGGGTGACCGCTCCTGCCTCCGCCGCGGGTGCGGGGGCCGACGTGCCGGTCCCCGACCCCCGCTCAGCCGACCCCGCCGCCGACAACCCCCTGGTGACCCTCGTCGACCCGCCGTCGCCGGTCGAGCTCGTCGAGGGGATGGTTGCGACCTGGCGCGCGTCGCTCATCGAGGCCGCCGGCGGCTCCACCCTGGTCGACGTCGACGAGCTCGGTGACGCCGTCCTCGACCTGTCGGCAGCGCACCCCTCCGGCCTGGCGCAGCTCTTCGCCGGCCGCCCGACGAAGCTGTCCAGCCTCGTCCGCGAAGGCGCCGCGCTCGCGACGTCCCGGCGCCGGGCGCGCCAGGTGACCGCGCGGGCGACCGTCTACACCCAGCAGTACGGCATCGCCCCCACCTCGCTGGCGATCGGCGTCGCCACCTGGGTCGACCGCACGGTGCCGGACGTGGCCACCGACGACGTCGCCGCCCTGGCCAGCGCGACCCGGGCCGGCTCGTCGCCGGCCGACGCGACGGCTACCGCCGAGGCCGTCGAGCCGCGCGTGGTGCACGCTCCGGTGCTCCTCCGGCCGGTCACGCTGCGCGCCCGCGGCTCGGCAGAGACGGACTACGAGCTGGCGCTCGAGCCGACGATCGAGGTCAACCCCGTGCTGGCCCGCGCCCTGCGCGCCCGCGGCGCGCTGCTCGACCCGGCCGCGGTCGCCCGCGGCACGTTCACCGACGCCGGGTTCGACCCGCACGGCGCGCTGGCCCGGCTCGCCGCGCTGGGCTGGGCGGTGCTCGAGGACTTCCAGCTGACCGAGCGCGTCGTCGTCGGCACGTTCGTCCACCCCGGGCAGGTGCTGGTCGACGACCTGGACGCCCTGGCCGGCGCCGTCGGCCGGCACGAGGTGCTCGCCGCACTGGCCGGCGTCGACGAGGCGCGCGACCGGCTGAGCCGGCCGTTGCCAGCCCCGCAGGTGGGCGACCGCGACCCGCAGACGGACCGTGGTCTGGGCGACCTCGACCCTGCGCAGCAGCACCTGCTCGAGGTCGTCGCGACCGGCGCGCACGTGTTCGTCGACGCCCCCGCCGGGGCCGACGTCACCGGCACGCTGGCCGCCCTCGTCGCCGATGCCGCGGCGGCCGGCCGCACCGTCCTGTACGTCCCGGGGCACCGGCGGGCCGCGGTCGCACTGGCCGAGCGCCTGGACCGGCTCGGCGCCGACGACCTGCTCCTCGACATCGCGCCGGAGGCCGGCTGGCGGTCCGCCGCAACCCGGCGCCTGCTCGGCGCGATGACCCTCGAGCCCCCGGTCGTCGACGACCGCGGGACCGAGCAGCTGCGGCGGTCGCTCGTCGCGCACCGCGAGGCGCTCCGCGGCTACGTGCGCGGCCTGCACACGCCGCGCCAGCCGTGGAACGTGTCCGCCTACGACGCCCTCCAGGAGCTGGCCCGGCTCACCGCGGCCCGGCCGACCCCACGGACCACGGTCCGCCTGGACCCGGACGTCGCCCGGGTGCTCGACGAGCCCGCCCGTCGGCAGGCTGCGGCCGACCTGCTGCGCGCCGGCGAGCTGGGCGCGTTCTCGCTGCGCCCCTCGGACACGCCGTGGTACGGCGCGGACCTGCGCACGGCGCAGGACGCCGCGGCCGCACTGGCCCGGATCGACCGCCTCCTGGCGACGCTGCCGGAGGTCATGGCGCGGGCCAGGGCCGCAGCGGCGGACACCGGCCTGACCGGCCCGGCGACGGTTGCGGAGTGGACCGCCCAGCTCGGGCTGATCGACGAGGTGCGTGCATCGCTCGACCTGTTCCAGCCGCTCGTCTTCGAGCGGACCGCGGCGGACCTGGTCGCCGCGACGGCGAGCAAGGCCTGGCGCGAGCAGCACGGCGTGGAGATGGGACGGCTCGTCCGCCGGCGGCTGCGCAAGCAGGCCCGGGACATGCTGCGGCCCGGCCGGCCGGTGGCGGACGTGCACAGCGCCCTGCTCGACGTCCAGCGGCGCCGCGAGCTGTGGCAGGAGCACTGCCCGGGCGGCGGCTGGCCGCGGCTGCCTGACGGCCTGGAGATCGTCGAGGCGGACTGCGCCGCGGTGCGGGCCGACCTCGAGGCGCTCGACCAGGTCCTCGTGGCCACCCCCGACGGTGCCGGCCTGGCGTCCCTGCCGATCGACCGGCTGACCGAGCGGCTGACCCGGCTGCGGGACGGTTCCGCCGCGCTCGACACCCTGCCTGCCCGGGCCGCCCTCGTCCGCCACCTGCGCGGTGCCGGGCTCGGTGCGCTGGTCGACGACCTGGCCGAGCGCCGGGTCCCGGCCCGGCTCGCCCCCGCCGAGCTCGACCTGGCCTGGTGGAGCACCGTCTTCGAGCTCATCCTCGCCCTCGACCCGGCGCTGGCCGGCTACGGCGGCGCGGCGCTGGACGTGCTGACCACCCGGTACGCCGAGCTGGACCGGGCGCACGTCGCCGGGCTCGTCGGGCCCGTGCGCAGCGCCGCGATCAAGACGATGGGCTCGGTGATGCGCCAGCAGCGCGAGCAGGCCGAGGGCCTGTTCAGCGAGCTGATCGAGGAGCGCGTCACGTCGCTGCGCGACGTGATGTTCCGTTACCCGGACGTCGCGCGCCGGCTGCGGCCCGTCATCGCCGTCAGCCCCATGCTGGTGCCGCAGGTGCTCCCGCCGTCGCGGACGGTGGACCTCGTGGTGCTCGACGCGGCGACGCGGACACCGATCGAGGTGGTCGTCTCGGCGATCGCGCGCGGGCGCCAGGTGGTCGTCGTCGGCGACGCGCGGTGCGCGTCCGGCAGCGCCGTGCGCGAGCTGGCCGCGGTGCTCCCGAGCGTCGAGCTGCACGCCGACGCCAGCCGGCGCGACCCGTGGCTCACAGCGTTCCTCATCGCGCACGGCTACTCCGGCGCGCTGCGGCCGACCCCGCTGCCGTCGGCCGAACCGCTGGTCCGGCTGGAGCTGGTGGACGGCACCGGGCTGCCGGGCGTGGAGTCGGGGATCGTCGACTCCACGCGCGAAGAGGTCGACCGGGTGGTCGAGCTCGTCGTCGATCACGCGCTGACCCACCCGGACGAGTCGCTCGCCGTGGTCACCGCCACCCCGCGGCACGCCGACGCCGTGCGTGACCAGGTGCTCGGTGAGGCGCGCGCCAACCCGGCCCTGGCTGCCTTGTTCGACGCCGGTCGCGTCGACCCGTTCGTCGTGGTCGACCTCGCCTCGGTCGCCGGGCTCCGGCGGGATGCGGTGATCCTGTCGCTCGGCCTGGGACGCACGCCGCACCGGCGGGTGCTGCACTCGTTCGGCCCGGTGAGCGCGCCGGCCGGTGACGCGATCCTGCTCGACGCCCTGGGCAGTGCCCAGCACCGGCTGACGGTCGTCGCGTCGTTCGCGGCGGACGACCTGGACCCGGCCCGGCTGCGCGGCCCGGGGCCGCGGCTGCTCGCGGACCTGCTGTCCTTCGCCCTGCGTCGGGGACGTGGAGACGCCGACCCGCTGGCGCCGCTGCACGGCGCGGCCGCGGACGGCGATCCCGTCGCCGACGTAGCCCACCCGGCCGCGGACGACGTGCCCGCGACCGTCGCCGGATCGGACCACACGGCTGCGGACGACGTGCCAGCGACCGACGCCGGATCGGACCACCCGGTCGCGAGCGACGTGCCCGCCGTCGGCGCCGGACCGGCCGTCGGCGTCCGGCCGGACCTTCCGGCAGCACACGACGAGCACGGCCACCCCTCCGCCGACGACCGGCACAGCCCGGCGGCCGGTGCGGAGCCGGACCGCGTGGTGCTCGACCTGGCGGAGCGGCTGTGGCGGCACGGCCTGACCGTCGCCGTGGACCACGGCATCCCCGGTGGCGTGCGGATCCCGCTCGTCGTCGGCCATCCCCAGGTGCCGGACCGCTTCCTCGTCGCGGTGCTGACCGACGACCCGGCCTACGTCGACGAGCCGAGCGTGCGGGTGCGCGACCGGCTGGTGCCCGAGCGGCTGGAGCGTCTCGGCTGGTCCGTGCTGCGGGTGTGGTCGGCGGCCGCGTTCCTCGACCCGCAGGGCGAGGTCGACCGGATCCGGCGTGCGGTGCATGCCGCGCTGCCGGAGCAGGTCGACGTGCCGACGTCGCCGCGCGTGGCACCGGTGCTGGCCGACGAGGCCCGCGGCTGGGCCGCGTCCGGGTCGGTCCCCGTGGTGGCTGCGCCGGAGCCGGCCGCCGTGGTGGGCGCGCCGGAGCCGGCCGCCGTGACCGGGTCCGGTCCGGCCGGCAGGGACGGGCGGCCCGACGCACCGGGTGCGCCGCGACCCGCCACAGGCGAGCACTCCGGAGCGCAGCTCCGAGCGGCGACCTCGCCCGGCGAGGTAGACCTCGACCCGCTCGTCGTCTCCGCGATCGTCCCCGAGGGTGACCTCCTGCTGCCACGCCAGCAGGACGACCCCGAGGCCGCGCAGCGAGCGCCGAAGAGCGCCCCGGTCCGGCTCTCGACCGGCGTGATCCGCAAGGTGCCCAAGACCAGGACGGGTGAGGTGCAGCTGTCGCTGGCCGTCCCGGCCCGGCCGCGGCCGGACGTCCGCCGGGGGTTGCCGATCGGCGCCTACAGCGACGACCAGCTGGACGAGATCGCCGCGTGGCTGATCAGCGACGGGCAGGAGCGCTCGCGCGACGAGCTGGCTGACACGTTGCGCGCCGAGCTCGGCCTGACCCATCGCACGCACCGGGTCGACACCGCGATCCGCGCGGCGGTCACCCGAGCGATGCACTGACGCGCGGCCGCCGCGCGTCGCGGGCTTAGCCTGGACGGATGCCGACCAGCCCCGGGCAGCCGAGCCGTCGCCGTCCGCGGCGGGCGGTTCGCCCGGCCGGGACCGTCGGTGGCGACGAGGCGAACCTGCGCACGGCGCTGCCAGAATCCCCGCCAGACGACCTGACCTGGGGCAGGCCCGCGCCCGGGGGCGACCCGTCGGGGGCCGGTGCCTCGGTGCGGCGCTCGCCCGACGACGAGGACGTCGGCTGGGGTGCGCCCGTGGTCGACTCGAACGACGACCGCCTGAGCCGGGACCGCCCGCCGCACTGGTGAGCGTGGCGGCACCGCTCACCGGCACCGCTGACGTGCCTCGCGACCAGCAGGGTCGCAGGACCCGGACCGGCTGCTCACGGCACGACCACCGCGAACAGCGTCGTCGACACGCCGGCCCCGGCCAGGGCGGCCGCCTCGTCCGGCGCGACCGCGACGAGCAGCGGCGGCGTACCGGTCGGGTCCAGGCCGAGCAGCTCCGACCCGCCGGCCCGGGGAGCCGACGGCAGCACGAGCGCGCCGCGGGCGACGGCCGTTCCCGGGCCGCCCTCGGCCGATGCGGCCAGCAGGTCCACCCGGTCACCCGGGGCGAGCAGCCCGGCCATGGCGTCGTCGGCGAGCCGCACTGCCGCGACCACCGTGCCAGCGGGACCGGCGAGGTCGGCACCGGCGAGCACCTGCGGCACGAGGGGCAGCCCGGCGGGCACCGGGACGGCGGTCCTGCGCCCGATGACGGCTGCGCGGGACCCGTCGGTCACGACCGCACCGGCCACGGCGACCGGTCCGGGGACGGTGACCACCCGCACGTCGCCGGCCGACACCGTCAGCCCGGCAGGCAGGTCCCGGGCGGCGACCAGCACCTCCACGCCGACCGGCGGTGCCGGCTGGACCGCGCCGACGACCACGGCGGCCGCGAGCCCGAGACAGGCCGCGGCGACCACGAACCGCGCCCGCCAGACGATCACCCGGAGCCGTCTGCGCAGGGGAGCGGCGACCCGCGAGAAGGGCGCGGGCGATGTGTGGTCGACACGGCGAGGCATGTCGGCACGCTAGACGGCGGCGATCCGGCCGGTCGGCCTGCCACCGACGTCTTCCGTCGGGCCGGCCCCGGCACCGGGCTGTGGACGGTTCACCCGCTCTCCGCGAGCGCCGACGGGTCAGGCGCTGGCGGCCTTCCCGGCGGGTGCCGGTGCCGCCGACGTCGGGGCGGACGACTTCGCGCCGGCGGAGGAGGAGGACGACCCGCCGGAGGAGGAGGAGACCCGCCGGAGGAGGAGTCGACCCAGCCGAGGAGGCGCCCGCCGCGGACTTCGCGGCCTTCCGGGCGTCCGTGCGGTAGAAGCCGGAGCCCTTGAACACGACGCCGACCGTCGAGAACACCTTGCGCAGCCTGCCGGAGCACTCCGGGCACACGGTCAACGGTGCGTCGTCGAAGGACTGGTGCACGTCGAACGAGTGGTCGCAGACGGTGCACGTGTACGCGTAGGTGGGCACGAGGTGGCCTCCTGGATCGCATCGGAACCATGCCGTACAGCGCCGCACTGGCACTCGACATTCCCGAGTGCCAGATGTTACCCCGACCGCGCGGGCCGCTTCCGGTTAGCCTTCGTCTCGTGGCCCGGCGACGTCGACTCCGCATCGGTGCGCTCGTGCTCGTCGTGGTCGTCGTGCTCGCTCTGGTCGTCGCCGGGGCCGGGGTGACGTGGGTGCTGCGTCGCCCGCTGCCGGTCACCTCCGGCTCGCTCACCCTGCCGGGTCTGTCCGGCGAGGTGACCGTGACCCGGGACGCCCTGGGCGTCCCGACGATCGAGGCGACCAGCCCTGCGGACCTGTTCCGCGCCCAGGGTTTCGTCGACGCCCAGGACCGGTTCTTCCTCATGGACTACCGGCGGCACGTCACCGCCGGTCGGCTCTCCGAGCTCGTCGGGCCGAACGACGCGGCCCTCGCCGCGGACCAGGTGGTGCGCACCATGGGCTGGCGTCGGGTCGCCCAGCAGGAGTGGGACACGATGCTGGCGCCGGCCACCAAGGTGGCGCTGCAGGCCTACGCCGACGGGGTCAACGCCTACCTGGCCGGTCGCGCCCCGGGCCAGATCGCGATGGAGTACACGGTGCTCGGGCTGCAGGTGCCCGTCGTGACGCCGCAGCCCTGGGACCCGGTGGACTCCCTTGCCTGGCTCAAGGCGATGGCCTGGGACCTGCGCTCCAACTACGACGACGAGCTGGCCCGCGCGATGGCCTACCAGAGCGTCGGCGACGTCGGCCGGGTCGACCAGCTGTTCCCGCCGTACCCGCAGGACCTGAACCAGCCGATCCTCTCGGTCGCCGACGTCGCACCGGTGACGCCGGCCACGACCTCGTCGGACGCGACCGGCGTGCCGTGGGGCGACCCGGCGCTGCAGGCCGCACTGGCCGCCACCGACCGGGCCCTGGCGGCCGTGCCGCACCTGGTGGGCAGCGGCGACGCCGGGACCGGCTCCAACTCGTGGGTGGTGTCGGGCAGGTACACCGCCGACGGCGCGCCGATCCTGGCCAACGACCCGCACCTGTCGCTCACCGCGCCGGGCGTGTGGTCCCAGGTCGGGCTGCGCTGCGCACCGGTCGACGCGGCCTGCCCGTACGACGTGTCGGGGTTCTCGTTCGCCGGGTTCCCGGGCGTCATCATCGGGCACGACGCGCACCTCGCCTGGGGGCTGACGAACCTCGGGCCGGACGTCAGCGACTTCTTCCTGGAGAAGATCGTCGGCGGCGAGCAGCAGGTGGACGACCACATGGTCCCGGTGAGCACTCGTCAGGAGACGATCCATGTCGCCGGTGCAGCGGACGTCACCATCACGGTGCGCACGACGACCCACGGGCCGATCCTGTCCGACGTGCTCGGCGAGCTCGCGGTGGTCGGCGACGCGCCCACCGGCACCAACGTGGCCGACGGCGGCTATGCGGTCGCCCTCGAGTGGACCGCCCTGATGCCCGGCCGCACCGCCGACGCGGTGCTGCTGCTGGACACCGCCCGGGACGCGGCCGACGTCGCGACCGCGGCGGCGGCGTTCGAGGTGCCCGCGCAGAACATCGTCTTTGCCACCACCGACGGCCACATCGGCTACCAAGCGCCCGGTCGCGTGCCGATCCGGGCGACGATCCGCGGTCGGGTCCCGTCCGACGGCACCTGGCCGCGTCCCGGCTGGGACTCCCGCTACGACTGGCAGGGCTGGGTGCGCCCCGACCAGATGCCGCACGTGCTCGACCCTCCGGAGGGCTTCATCGTCGCCGCCAACCAGGAGGTCGAGCCGGCCGGCACCGGGCCGTTCCTCACCCGCGACTGGGACTACGGCTATCGCGCGCAGCGCATCCGCGACCTGCTGCAGCAGCAAATCGCGTCGGGGCAGAAGGTGACCGTCGCCTCGACCGCAGCGTTCCAGCTCGAGCAGCACTCGCCGTACGCGGACATGCTCGTCCCGGCCCTGCTCGCGGTCCGCCTGCCCGCCGGGTTCGACTCCGACGGGCAGCGCCTGCTGCGCGACTGGGACCACACCGACAGCCCGAACTCGGCGGCGGCGGCCTACTTCGCGGCCGTCTGGAGCACCCTGCTGCGGATGACGTTCGCCGACGACCTGCCCGCGGGGCACTCGCCGGACGGCGGCTCGCGGTGGCTCGAGGTGGTGCGCTCGATCATCAACGACCCCGGCTCGCCCTGGTGGGACGACCGGACGACGCCGGGGATCGTCGAGGGTCGCGACGACGTCCTGGCGCGCGCCCTGGTCTCCGCGCGGCGCCAGCTGACCGTCGAGATGGGCGCCCGCACCTCCGACTGGCGGTGGGCCGACCTGCACGTCGTCGCCCTCGAACACCCGGTCCTCGGCGGGGCCGGCATCCCGGAGCTGGTCCGGAGCCGCGTCAACCCTGCGCCGCAGGGCGTGGGCGGTGGGACGGCGGTGGTCGACGCCACCGCATGGGACGCCTCCACCGACTCGTTCGCGGTGACCGCGGGACCGTCGATGCGGATGGTCGTCGACCTGGGCGACCTCGACTCCTCGCGCTGGCTCAACCTCACCGGGACGTCGGGCCATCCGGCCAGTCCGCACTACTCCGACCAGCTGGCCGCCTGGACCGCCGGCCGGACGTTCGCGTGGCCGTTCACCGCGGCGGCGACCCACGCCGGCGACCGGCTCACCCTGCGGCCGGCCGCCTGAACCAGGTCACGCCGGCCGGGGTCGCCACGGCATCCACCGGTCGGTCGTGCGCCGCGCGCGGCAGCGGCTCCGTGGCCGCGTCGTGCACCTCCTCGGCATAGGTCAGGGCGATCACCGGGGTGCGCGGATCGGCGTCGCGCAGCGCGCGGTCGTACCAGCCGCCGCCCTGGCCGAGGCGGGTGCCGGCGGTGTCGACCGCCAGCGCGGGGATGAGCAGCACGTCGGCCCCGGCGATCGCTGCGGCGCCCAACGGAGGGCCGCCCGGCTCGGGCGGCCGGCCCGGGGCACGTTCGCGCAGGTCGTCGGGCCCGGCGTAGTCCGCCCACTCCCGGGCGAGGCCGCTGCCGAGGACCGGCAGGAGCACCCGGATGCCGGCGTCGGCGAGCGCCAGGAGCAGGGGCTCGGTGGCCGGTTCGCCCGGCCGGGCGGCGTAGGCGGTGACGCAGCGGGCTGCGGCCACCTCGGGGATCCGCACGACGACCTCGGCCAGCACCCGGGCGTCCGCCTCGCGGGAGCGCGCCGAGCGTTGCTGGCGGGCCTGCCGGATCCGGTGCCGCCACCGGTCCTTGAGCTCCTCCACCTCGTCCTCGTCGACCGGGACGTGGGGATGCTCGCGGGCCGCGCTGCTCATGGGTCCAGTGTCGCTCGCGCGACTGTCAACCGGCCAGGACCTCGCCGTCCGGGATCCGGCGAGGTCCCTCGTCGGGCAGGGACACCGTGCCGCGCACGCCGACCCCGGCACCGAACGTCCAGTCGCCACGCACGGTGAGCGAGTGCGCCGCGCGCAGGGACGGCACCCCGGCGGGGAAGTGCTCGTCGAACGCCGCGACGGTGCCGAAGTGCGCCGGGTCGAGGTCGACCAGCGGGGCCGCCTCGAGGGCGAGCGCCACGGTGTCGTCGTCGTTCCGGGTGTACGCGTCGGACCGGAGCAGCAGCAGGTCGTTCGTCGTCTTGACCGGCAGGAACCGGGCGCGCGGCACGACGATCGCCGTCGCGCCCTCGAAGACCTCGATCGCCGCTCCCAGGGCGCACTCCAGCTGGATCACCGCCGGGCTGGTCCGGTCCGAGGGGTCGACGCGCTTCTCGTTGCGGATCAGCGGCAGGCCGAGCACGCCGCCCCGCTCCTCGAGCGTGGCGCGCAGCACCCGCAGGTCGAACCACAGGTTGTTCGTGTGGAAGTAGGGGTGGTGCTCGGTGTCGGTGAAGAAGTCCATCTCGTCGGGCGCGGTCTGCGCGGTGTCGCGCAGGATGAGCCGGCCGTCGGAGGTCCGGATCGCGAGGTGCCCGCCCTTCCGGTCCGCCGGGGTGCGCCGGCACAGCTCGGCGGCGTACGGCGCGCCCGAGGCGGCGAACCAGCCGGCGATCCGGGCGTCCGGGGCTGCGCCGAGGTTGTCGGCGTTCGACGTGCTCGCGTACCGGAAGCCCGCGTCGAGCAGCGCGTCGAGCAGGCCCGACGAGAGCAGCGACGGGTAGATGTCACCGTGCCCGGGCGGGCACCACTCGAGGCTCGGGTCGGCCGGCCAGGTCACCGGTGTCAGGTCGTCGGCCCGGAGCTTGGGCTCCTGGCTCTGCAGGAAGTCCAGCGGCAACCCGTCGACGGCGAGGTCCGGGTAGGCAGCGAGCGCGGCGAGGGTGTCCTCGCGCGTGCGGAACGAGTCCATGAGGAGGAGCGGGAGGCGCGCCCCCCAGCGCTCCCGGGCCGACCGCACCTGGCCGACGATGACGTCCAGGAAGGTGCGACCGTCGCGCACCGGGAGCAACGACTTGGCCCGGTGCATGCCCATCGACGTGCCCAGGCCGCCGTTGAGCTTGATCATCACGGTGCGGTCCAGGGCCTGGCGCGCCTGGTCGGGGCTCACCTCGACAGCATCGAGACGGGGCGGGTCGAGCAGGGGGGCGATGGTGTCCTCGCGGATCAGGCCGGTCGCGCCGGCCTCCAGCGCCCGGTAGTAGTGCTCGAACACGTCGATCGCGACCGGGGCGACGCCCGCCGCGGCCATCTTGTCGCGCGCCTGGCGCAGACCCTCATCACTCACAACCCCCCACGCTACCGACTCCCCCCGCCCCCTCTCCGCCCGCCCGCCCGCCCCACTCCCCTCCCCGCCCCCCCTCCCCGACTTCCCTGAGTCCAGGACCGGGGATCACGGTCCGGACTTCAGGGGAGTCGGAGGTGGCGGGGTGGCGGGGGTGGCGGGGTGGTGGCCGGGGGGGCGGCGGCCGCGGGTCGGCGGCCGGGGGCGGCCGAGGGCGGGCGGGGGCGCCTGGCGGGCGGGCGGGCAGGTAGGCGGCAGAATGGCCGCTCGTGAGATCGGTGCAGGACCACCTGGCAGCCGTGCTGGCGGTGGTCGCGCCCGTGGCGCCGCTGGACGTGGTGCTGCACGACGCGATGGGCGCCGTGCTCGCCGAGGACGTCACGGCACGGCTCGACGTGCCGGGTGTTCCGGTGGCCGCGCGGGACGGCTACGCGGTCGCAGCCGAGGACGCGGCGGGCCTCGTCGTGCACCTGCCCGTGGTGGACGACCTGCGGTCCGGTGCACGACCGGGCCTGCGACTCTCGCCCGGGCAGGCGGTCCGAGTGGCGTCGGGGGCGCCCCTGCCGCTGGGCGCGGACGCCGTGGTACCCGTCGAGGAGACCGACCGGGGCAGCGCGATGGTGGCGATCGCCGGTCCGGTCCGGGCAGGCCAGTGGGTGCGTCCGGCCGGCGCGGACGTGGTCGGCGGCGACGTGGTGCTGCGCTCCGGTACGCGCCTCGGCGCGCGACAGCTGGCGCTGGCCGCCGCGATGGGCCGGGGCCGCCTCCGGGTGCACCCGACGCCGCGGGTCGTCCTGCTCTCGGTGGGCGACGAGCTCGCCGAGCCGCCGACGAAGAGCTCGCCCCCTGCCGACGGTGCACCGACCTACGAGGCCGACGGCCACGCGCTGGAGGCCGCGGTCCGCGATGCCGGAGCAGTGCCGGTGCGGGTGGGCATCGTGCCCGACGACCACCGGCGCCTGCGCGAGACCCTGGCCGACCAGCTGGTCCGCGCCGACGTCGTCGTCATCTGCGGCGGGCTGTCGGAGATGGCGGGGGACTCGGTCAAGGACGTGCTGGCCGGGGTCGGTGGCGTGCGCCTCGACCAGGTGGCGATGACGCCGGGACGGCGGCACGGTTTCGGCGCGCTCGGCGCAAGCCTGGGCCGGGATCGGGACGTGCCGGTGTTCGCGCTTCCCGGACATCCCGTGGCGGCACAGGTGGCGTTCGAGGTGTTCGTCCGACCGGCGCTGCGCGCCATCGAGGGTCACGTCGAGCTGTACCGACCGTCCGTCGCCGCGACCGTGGATGTCGGCTGGGAGTCGCCCGCCGGGCTGCGCCAGTTCGTCCCCGTCACCCTGCTCGGGACGCCCGACGAGGGCTACACGGCGACCGTCCTCGGCGACCCCGCCGCACCGTCGATCACCGCCCTGGCCCAGGCGAACGCGCTCGCCGTGGTCAACGAGAAGATGGCTCACGTGCAGGCCGGCCAGCTGCTGCACTGTCTGGTGCTGGAGGGCTGATGGCGACGGGCTGGCCGGTGGTGCTCACCGAGGGGAACGTGACGCTGCGTCCGCTGCGTCGCTCGGACGCGCGCGCCTGGCTGGCGCTGCGTGGCGACAGCGCCGCGTGGCTCGAGCCCTGGGACGCCACCAGCCCCTTGCCGCTCGCCGGCCCGCGGCCGACGTTCGGGCAGTTCGTCCGGTCCCTGGGCACCCAGGCGCGGGCGGGCACCGCGCTGCCGTTCGCGATCGAGTACGCCGGGGAGCTCGCCGGGCAGCTCACCGTGTCCTCGATCACCTACGGGTCGCTGCGCTCGGGGGCCGTCGGGTACTGGGTGGGCCGGCGGGTGGCCGGCCGCGGCATCACGCCGACCGCCGTCGCCATGGCGGTGGACCACTGCTTCTTCGTGCTGGGCTTGCACCGGATCGAGGTCAACATCCGGCCGGAGAACGCGCCCAGCCTGCGCGTGGTGGAGAAGCTCCAGCTGCGCGACGAGGGACTGCGCGAGCGCTACCTGCACATCGCCGGCGAGTGGTCCGACCACCGGACGTTCGCGGTGACCGTCGAGGAGGTGCCGGACGGCCTGCTCGGCCGGTGGCGCCGCCTGCGCCCCTCGCCCACCTGACGCCTCCCCACCCGGCGCAGCACTCCCCACTCGGCGCCCGCCTCCTCACCCAGCGCAGCACTCCTCACCGAGACCGTGCGCTCCGGCGCCCGGACGGCACCGTTTCGATGACGAACGCTGCGCCCGGTGTGGGGGTTCGGCGACACGCCCGCGCGCGTCACCCGGGCGGGGGAGCGGTGCACCTACCGTCGTCGTGTGCCCCAGATCGCGGCCCCGGTGGCATGCGTGCTGGCGGGGCTGTGGCTGGCGTACCTGGTGCCGTACAAGCTGCGGCACCGGCAGCAGCTGCTCGAGTCGCGGGCCGACGACCGGTACTCCGAAGCGCTCCGCGTGGTCGCAGTGACCAGGCGGGTGCGTCCGGCGCACGGTGCGCGGGATGAGCGGGTGGTGCGCCAGGTCGCCGACAGGGCGCATGCGGGGACGACGGGGCTCCTCACCCCGGGCAGAGGGCTGGCGGCTTCGGCCGCCGGCTGGACAGGAGGCGACACCGTGGACCGACCCCACGCCACCCCGGAGCGCGTCACTGCGGAGGCTGCCCGCCGCGCGGCTCAGGTGCGTGCGGCACGGGCTGCCGCATCGGCTCGTCGCGTCGCCGCCGCTCGTCGCCGGGCCGCTCTCGCCGTCGTCCTGGTGATCGTCACCGCCGTCTGCTGGGGTGCCGTCGGGCTTGCGCCTGCGGTTCCGCTGCTCGTGGGGATCGCGCCGACCGTGCTGCTCGCTCTCGTCCTGTTCGCGGGGCGGCACGCCGTCGTTGCCGGTGCCCGGAACGACGCGGCGATGGCCCAGCAGATCACCGAGTCGGAGCAGCTGGCCGCCAGCCCCCGGTCGGGTCCGACGAGGGTCGTCGTGCCCGCCGTGACCGCACCGTCCGCCACCGTGCCGACCGCCGCGAAGACCGCAGCCGGCGCGAAGAAGTCCACGGCCAAGGCTGCCCGCGGTTCGACGGCCAAGGCCGCAGCGACCGCGACCACCGGGCCGGCGACCGCCACGTCTGCCACGGCGGCCGTGCGCTCCGCCCCGACGCCGCGCGTCACCGGCCGCGCCGTGCACCCGTCCGAGGCCCGGACCGAGGTGTTCACCGCGATCGTCGCCGACCAGGGCGAGACGGGTGCGTCTGCGCGCCACGCGACCGGCCAGGTGCCGGTCGTCGCCGCGACGCCGGGGGCGGCCACCAGCGACGGCTGGGCCCCGGTCCCGGTCCCGCGCCCGACGTACGTGACGAAGCCGGCGGCTCCGCACCGCGACCCGGTCCCGCTCGGCGAGGTCGATGCCTCCACCGCGGTGCGTCAGGCGCTGCCGACGGGTGTGTCCTCGGCCGACGACCAGCTGGTGACACCCGAGCCCCCGGCCGAGGTGTCGGCCAGCATCGACCTCAACGCCGTGCTCGCGAAGCGCCGGGCGGCGGGGGAGTAGGGCTCCCGCGCGGTCGGGGTCGGCGCCCCTGGGGTGCTAATCTGATCGCCGCTGTTTGGGGCTGTGGCGCAGCTGGTAGCGCGTCTCGTTCGCAACGAGAAGGTCGCCGGTTCGAATCCGGTCAGCTCCACTCGCGAGGGTCTCTGACCAGGGTGAATGCCCAGGTCAGAGGCCCTTTCCGTTCTCCGCAGAGCCCTCGATCCGGGCGGACGAGGCCGGGTATGACCGGTCAGTCAGGTGGCCCCGCCGACGTGCCGCGTTCCAGGAGCGCGGCGGGCCGTGCGAGCCTCCTCAAGTCGAGACTCATCACGATGTCGTTCTCGCGCAGACCATGACCGGCTGTCTCGGTCTGTCCAACCACCTCGAACCCGTGCCGCATGTACAGGTCGATCGCGCGCTCGTTGTTGCGGACGACTTCGAGAGTCACTCGGTGGGCGCCTTGAAGCGCCGCCCAGTCTCGAACCGAGGTCACGAGCGCGTCCCCGATCCCGGTTCCTCGATGGCTCGGCGCCACCCAGACGCCGGTCAATTCTCGTACGTCGGGCGTTTCGGTGTGAACGCCGCACGCGAGGCCGACCGCGATCTTCGCATCGAAGGCGGCGAACCACGCATTGTCGGTCAACCTGGCCTGCCATGTTTCCAGCGGGAGTTCGCGCTCACGCACCACCGTTGATCCGAAGGCCGCCGGCGACTCTGTCAGCGCAGCCACTCGCAGGTTCAGGGCCGTGGGCCACTCCGTAGGCCCCAGCCTCCGAATGGTCATCCGGAAGGCTATCGCGCCCCTTATGAGCCGCCTCGTCGGCACCCGGACCCGCCAGCTGCTCGAAGCCACCCTCGGTCGACCCGCAACCGACAGCTCCGCGGTGAACGACACGGGGGATCTCGCGTCGCTCTCCTGACGCGGTTGCCTGTGGCCGGGTCCTTCGTCGGGCCCGGGCCCGCGGTCGCTGAGATGCCGTGCCCTCGGTCTCGTCCGAGGTCCCTCCCGTCCCGGCAGAGGATCGGGTATGCTCTCCCGAGAGCGCGAGACCCCGCCATGGGTAGCGGGGCGAGCCGGTCACATAGAACCGGCTGCCGGCGGACCCGCAGCGTTCGATGGGTCCGAAGTCGTTCCGTCTGCAGCGGTGCGGCCATCTGGAAGGCCCCGGCCCTGTGGTCGGGGCCTTCGTCTTGTCCGGCGACGAACGGGCGACGGCCGCGGCCCCTCGGCCGCGGCCATCGCCCCCCGCACTCTCAGTGTTGCGAACGCCGCCGTGCGTAGTAGTCACGCCAGACCAGCTTGTGGAGCGGGATCCACCTGGGGATGGACCGCAGCCCCGGGATGAACGGCAGCAGGATCAGCACCAGCATCATGATCGCGATGATGAGGAGGATGTAGATGTCCGCGTTGGCGGTCAGCGTCGCCGCGACACCGGTCGTCGCGCTGCTGTTGAAGATCGGCAGCTGGTACCAGAACGAGAACGGCTGGAGCCACTCCTGCCCGGGGAAGTTGCCGGTCTCGTTCATCATCCCCCACTCGTTCCCCTGCAGGTGGGCGGCGGTTGCGGCGTCGTCCAGGTAGGAGCCGTCACCGAGGAAGAGGATCTGCTTGGTGGTGTCCGTGGCGAAGAACTTGCCCTGCGTCGCCAGGATGCCGTCGAGGGAGCCGGAGGAGGCCATCGCCACCAGGCCGGTCGCCATCGTCGGGACCGGTCCGTAGTCGCCGGCCGGCACCTTGGTGGCGTCGCCGTTGGCACCGTTCGGGTCGTTCAGCGCGGTGTCGTACGCCGTGGCCCAGGCCGACTGCTGGTCCGGGGTCGCCGCCTTCCACTGGCTGAGCGCCGCCGCGACATCCGAGGGCTGCTGCTGCGAGCTGAGCGGCGTCACGACGAAGTCGTTGGCCGGATCGACCGGCTGGCGGACGCCGGCCCACTTCTGCGGCGTGATCGGGCCGAGGGCCTGACCGCTCCCGCCGGTGTTGTACGGGGGGCCGTAGGACGCCGAGTCGGACGTGCCGGCCAGCTCCGAGACGGTGACGGCGTACAGGTTGTCCGGAGCCGACTTCGCCCAGCCCTTGAGGGTGAGCGCGGGGTCGTCGGGCGAGCTGAAGATCGCGGCGAGCACCACCACCAGGACGGCGACCACGACGACCGCGATCGTGCCTTCCTTGAGGATGTCGTAGTGCCGCACCGGACCCGTCCAGTGCTCGCGTTCGAGCTGAGCCTGCCGCGTGGGTGCCGACATCACAGGACCTCCGTCGTCTCGGTGGAGGTGGTGCCGGCAGCTGCCGCCGCCTCGTCGGCCTCGACCAGCGCCGCGTCGATCGGTGGCACCACGCCGCGCATCCGGACCAGCACGAGGTGCACGACCAGGAGCACGACCAGGATCAGCGGCATGAGGAACACGTGGATCAGGAGGTTCTGGCCGAGGTTCGCCACGTTGAACCAGGCCCCGATCCCGACCGCGTTCAGACCGTCCTTGGCCTCGAACGCGATCCACTGGGAGTCGAAGTTCGTCTGGATCACGTAGCCGGTCAGGGCCGCGCCGATCGAGACGATGAGCAGCACCATCCCGGTGATCCAGGTCAGCGCCCGGTGCCCACGCCAGGCCGCCATCCAGAACTTGCCGAGCAGGTGGACCACCATGAACAGGAAGAACATCTGGACGGCCCAGAAGTGCAGGCTGTTGAAGTAGTGCCCGACGGTGGAGATGTGGTACCAGGACGGGCCCTCGAAGGCGAGCACGATGCCCGACGCGATGATCATCACGAGGGCAGCCAGCGTGAGGACCCCGAAGACGTAGATCCACGAGGCGACATACGCAGGCTGGGTCTCCGGGAGGAGCTTCTCGTACGGGAGCTCACGCTCGAGATGCTGGCGGACCCTGCCGATCCAGCTCGGCCCGAAGTCCTCGCTGTCCACCTGGTTGTCGGTCATGAGCTCCTCCGACGGCCGCGCCGGTCCTTCGGGAACGGGACCACGATCGCCAGGATGAACAGCGTGATCATGATGAGGATCACGATGAGGTTCGGCACCGAGATCGAGAACCAGCTCCACGGCAGGTAGCTGGCGGAACTGACTTCTTCATCCAGTCTGAGCATGCTCGACCTCTTCTCCCGCATGGGCGAACTGCATCCCCGCTGGCGACGAGCGGGCCGGGCCGGCCCGCTCGTGCTCCGCTGGACGATCTCGACCGACCGCCCGAGTCGAGGTCCACGACCACGCTCTCGGGCGTGCGGATCATGATCCACCCGAAGTATGAGAACGGCGAGACCGGCAGGCGGTGCGTTCCTGACCGGCACCTGACCACCGGGTCCGCTGGTCTCCCTGCGGTCGCGACCCTCACCCCTAGTTCTGGGGATGGGCGTCGGGACCGGCGTCGCCTAGCGTCAAGTCCGAAGGACATCCAACGTCGCAGGTCCCTGGGGAGGGCGTCATGACTGTCTGGCAGACCTTCTGGTTCATCGTCGAGGCCTTCTTCTTCGTGGCCTACCTCGTCATCCTCTTCCAGGTCGTCGGGGACCTGTTCCGTGACCGGTCGCTCGGCGGCGGCGCCAAGGCGCTCTGGGTCCTGGTGCTCCTGATCCTCCCGTGGCTCGGCGCGCTGATCTACCTCCTGGCCAGGGGCAACGGCATGGCCACGCGGGCGCATGCAGCGGTCGCCGAGACGAAGACCGCGACCGACGAGTACATCCGCTCCGTTGCGGGGACGTCGCCCGTGCAGGAGATCGCCTCCGCGCAGGAGCTGCTCGCAGCGGGGGCGATCACGCCCGACGAGTTCGCGCGGCTCAAGGCCCGGGCGCTGGCGAGCGCCTGAGGCTGCCGGGCCGGGGCAACCCCGGCCGCGGTGCTCCGGCTCGTCCCCGCACGCCCGGGAGTCGTCGTGTCCGATGCGTCGTTGAGTCTGCTGGTCCTCGCCGGGACCGTCGCGCTGTTCGTCTGGAACCGCCTGTCGGTGGGTCTGGTCGCGGTCATCTCCGCGCTCGCGCTCTACGTGACGGGCCTGGTCGACGCGAACACGGCGGTCTCCGGCTTCGGCGAGCCGATCGTCGTCTTCATCGCCTCGCTGTTCATCATCTCCGAGGGTCTCGATGCCGGCGGGGTCACCGCGTGGGCCGGCCAGGCGCTGATCCGCCACGTGGGGACCGGGCGCGCCCGGCTCCTCGCCGGGCTGATGATCCTCGCCTCGGTCATGGGGGCTTTCGTCACGCCGAACGGGGCGGCGGCGGCGATGCTGCCGGTCGCGGTCGTGGCCGCGCGCGGGGCCGGCCTGCTGCCCGCCGACCTGCTCATGCCGTTGGCCTACGCGGCGAGCGCGGGCGCGATGCTCACGCTGTCGGGCAGCACGGTCAACGTCATCGTGTCCGAGGCACGCGCGGAGGCCGACGGCCAGGGGTTCGGCTACTTCGAGTTCGCACTGGTGGGCCTGCCGCTCGTCCTGCTGACCGTGGTCGTCTGCGTCCTGCTGGGCCGCCGGCTCCTGCCGCACCGGCTGCCCGACCAGACCTCACCGGACGTCACCGGTCACACGCAGACCCTCCTGGAGCACTACACGTTGGAGCAGGGCTTCTTCCGGCTGGCGGTGCCCGCGGCCTCGGACCTGGTCGGCGCCGACCCGGAGCAGGTCGTCGTGCCCGACGGCGTGGTGCTGGTCGGCGTGCAGCACGGCGACGGGGGCCCCGGCCGGGTGGGCGAGGCAGTGGCACCCGACGACGTCGTGGTGGTGTCGGGCGGCACCGAGGGGATCTCCCTCTTCGTCGAGAGCCACCACCTGCGGGTCGTGGCCGCCCCGCTGACCTGGGCGACGCGCGAGGCACTGCTGTCCCGCGACCGTGGGGTCGCCGAGGTGATCGTCCCGCCGCGGTCACCCCTCATCGGGCAGCAGACGTTCCCCGGCCAGGTGCGGTCCGGGTTGACCGTGCTCGCGGTGCGGCGCCTGGGCAAGAGCCGGGGCGCACGGCGCACGACGCTGATCGAGGGGGACCTGCTGCTGCTGCACGGCACCTGGGATGCGGTGACGGAGCTCGCACGGGACGACGACGTGCTCGTCGTCGACGACCCCGAGCTGGTGCGTCGCCACAACGCGCCGCTGGGCCGACGAGCGTGGCTCGCGCTGACCGTCCTGGCGGCGACGGTGGCGTTGCTGGCCACGGGTGTCACGTCGCCGGCCGTCGCCGGCCTGGTCGGTGCGGGTCTCATGGTGGTGACGCGGGTCGTCACCCCGTACCAGGCGTACCGCGCGGTGTCGTGGCAGACGGTCGTCCTCGTCGGTGGACTCATCCCGCTGTCGGTGGCGATCCGGGAGTCCGGCGCGGCGGACCTGGTCGCGGAACGCATCGTCCACCTCGTCGCCGGCACCGGCCCCCGCGTGCTGCTCGCCGTGCTCTTCCTGCTGACGCTGGTGCTCGGCCAGGTGGTGAGCAACACCGCGACGGTGCTGATCGTCACGCCGATCGCGCTCGCCGCCGCCCACGCGTCGGGCGTCGCGCCCACGCCCGTGCTCATGCTCGTCGCCGTGGCCGGGGCGTCGTCGTTCCTCACCCCGATCGCCACCCCCGCGAACATGATCGTCATGGGTGCCGCCGGCTACCGGTTCGGCGACTACTGGAAGCTCGGCCTCGCGGTCACCGTGGTGTGGTTCGTCGT
The DNA here is from genome assembly GCA_963769855.1 of uncultured Actinomycetota bacterium. Classification (GTDB taxonomy): domain Bacteria; phylum Actinomycetota; class Actinomycetes; order Actinomycetales; family Cellulomonadaceae; genus Cellulomonas. Next base: position 43,783 of record CAVYNN010000005.1, on the reverse strand, counting down.
CGCGGTCGGCCTGATCCCCGTCATCTGGGGCACCTGATGCGCCGGCGGATGGTGCGGTGGGTCGTCGTCCTCGTCCTGGCGTGGTTCGCCTACCAGGCGGTGCGGCGCCTGGTCGGCGTCGTCGACTGGCCGGCGGTCGGCACGGCGCTCGGTGCCCTCGAGGGCTGGGTGTTCGCACCCCTGGTCGGGCTGCTCCTGGTGCGCCAGGTGCTCAACGCTGTGCCGCTGACCTACTACGTGCCCCACCTCGGCCTGCCGCGGTCGGTGCAGAACGACACGACGGCCAACCTGCTCGGCACCTTCGCGCCACCGCCGGCCGACGTGGTGATCCGGGTCCAGATGTTCCGCTCCTGGGGGCTCGACCCGGTCGCCGGGATGACGGGGGTCACCCTGAACTCGGCGAAGTTCTACGTCATCCGCTTCGTCGGGCCGGTGCTGGGCCTGCTGGCCCTCGGGGTTCGTGAGGCCGAGCTGCGGCAGTGGCTGGTCGCGGGTGCGGGTGCGATCGTGGCGGCGGTCGTCCTCGTCGGGCTCGTGCTCGTCCTGCGCTCGGACGGCTTGGCGGCCTGGCTCGGGCGGAACGCAGGCCGGATCGTGGCCCCGTTCCGCCGGTCGGTGGACCCGGGCGAGTGGGCCGCCTACCTCGTGCGCCTGCGCGCGACGACCGCGGACTCGCTGCGCCGGGGGTTGCTCCCGTCGATGCTGGCGCTGGTCGGCATGGTCCTCGCCGATGCGTCGATCACGCTCGTCGCGCTGCGTGCGCTGGGCATCGGCGCCGCTCGCGTGCCGACCCTCGACGTGTACGGGGCGTTCCTCCTCGCGTACCCGCTGACGCTGCTGCCGCTGTTCGGCTTCGGCGTGCTCGACGCGGTGCTCGTCGGCTCCTGGACCACCGTCGCAGGTGCGGCCGCGGAGGCGGACGTCGTCGCGGCGGTCGCGGTGTGGCGGGTCGTGACCATCGTCGGCACCCTCGCGCTCGGCCTGGTCTCGCTCGTGATCTGGCGGTTGCGTCATCCCTCGTCCCGGCGGCCGGGGCACGACGAACCGGCCGTCCCCCAGCAGGCTCCGACCCCGTCGAGGAGGACCCCATGAGCACCGACGCCGAGACGCAGCCGAGGCCCAAGCCGGGCGCGATGGCCCGGATGCTCGACGGCATCGAGCGGATGGGCAACCGGGTGCCCAACCCGACGGTCCTGTTCGTCTACCTCATCGCCTTCATCGCGGTGCTCTCCGCGGTGATGTCGTGGGCCAGGGTGTCGGTGACCGACAGTGTCGTGGTGCCCGTGCCGACCGAGCAGTGGACACAGATCAACGAACAGCTCGGCGGGAACTACACGCTCTACGACTCGACCACGGGCTTGCCCGCCCAGCTGCCGCACTTCATCATCCAGCAGCAGGAGTTCCCGGTGCGGAACCTGCTGTCCGTGGACGGGCTGCGGTTCATCTTCGAGTCGTTCGTGCACAACTTCGCCGGCTTCGGGGTGGTCGCCGTCGTGCTCGTCTCGATGGCGGGCGTCGGGGTCGCGGAGGGCGCGGGGATGATGGGCGCGCTGATCCGACGGGTCGTCAAGGTGGCGCCGCCGCGGTCGCTGACCTTCATCCTCGTCTTCGTCGGCGTGCTGTCCTCCGTGGCGACCGACGCCGGCTACCTCATCCTCATCCCGCTCTCGGCGGCGGCGTTCCTGTCGGTCGGCAGGCACCCGCTCGCCGGCATGGCGGGGACGTTCGCGGCGGTGGGCGCGGTGTTCGGCGTCAACCTGCTCATCACGCCGTCGGACTCGATGATCACCGAGATCACCAACGACGTGCTGCGCCAGCAAGGGGCGCCGCCGATCAACGTCACCCAGAACCTCTACTTCTCGATCGTGTCGTCCGTGCTCCTCGCGGTCGTCGTGACCTTCCTGACGACGAAGTACATCGAGCCGCGCCTCGGAACGTACGACCCGGCGCTGGCCGGCGACGTGGTGGTGCCCGAGCCGGTCGACCACGCGGCCGAGGCACGGGGCCTGCGGTTCGCGGGCTGGACCGCCCTCGGGGTGGTCGTCGTCGTCCTCGTGATGACCCTCCCGCCGGGCGCCCCGCTGCGCGACCCCACCACGGGCGACATCATCGGCACCACGCCGTTCATGGCCAGCCTGATCTTCATCATCTCGCTGGCGTTCATGCTGTGCGGCATCGCCTACGGGCGGGGGGCGAACACGCTCAAGGGCGGCAACGCCATCGTCGGCGCCATCGCCAAGACGTTCGGCAGCCTCGGCGGGCTGCTCGTGATGTTCCTGATGATCGCCCAGTTCATCGCCCTGTTCAACTGGTCGAACCTGCCGACGGTCGCCGCGGTCGAGGCTGCCCACCTGCTCGAACGCGCCTCGGTGCCGGCCATCGTCCTGCTGCTGGCGTTCGTCGTCGTGATCCTCGTGCTGGACATCATCCTTCCGGGCCTGATCCCCAAGTGGGCCATCTTCGCGCCGGTGTTCCTGCCCATCTTCGCGACCCTCGGCGTCGCCCCGCAGACCCTGCTGGCCGCCTACCGGGTCGGTGACTCGCCGATGAACGTCATCACGCCGCTCATGGTGTACCTGCCGTTCATCGTCACCATCGCCCAGAGATACGTGAAGAAGGCCGGCCTGGGCACCGTGATCTCGCTGATGCTGCCGTACACCGTCGTCGTCCTGGTGGTCTGGGTCGTCCTGTACGTCGCCTGGTTCGCCCTCGGCATCCCCTGGGGCCCCGGCGCCCCGGTCCATATCGGGTCCTAGCCCCTGAGGAGTCCACCATGATCAGCACCCCTGCCAGCACCCCCGTCGAGCGACTGGTCCCCTCCTGGTTCGCGGCAGTCGACGTCCGTGTCGGCCACCCCGGCGATGCGGAGGCCGTCGGGATGCCGGTCCGTGCCGGCGGCCCCGTGCCCGCCGCGATCGGCACCGAGCTGGTCGGCCCTCGAGCGCGGCGGGTTCTCCGCGGGTCCCGGCGGCGTGCTCTCGGTGCCGCACGACGACGGGCCGGCGATCGTCGCCCTCGGGATCGGCGATCCGGCGACGCTCACCGTCGCCATGGTCCGCGACGCGGGTGCCGCGTTCGCCCGCGCCGTGCCACGCGACGGCCGGCTGGCCGTGGCAGTACCCACCGGTCCCGCGGTGGCGGCCGCCGATGCCGCCGCCGCCCTCGTCGAGGGGGTGCTGCTGGCGCGGCACCGGTTCGACCTGCGGTCGGTGCCGCGCGCCTCCGACCCGGCGCCGGTGACATCGCTCGTCCTGGTGCCTGCTCCGGGCGACGAGGCAGCGGTGGCCGCCGGTGCCGAGCGCGGCCTGGTCACCACGCGTGCGGCGTTGATGAGCCGCGACCTGGCGACGTGCCCCGGAGGGCTGCTCACCGCCGAGGCGATGGCGGACGTCGCGGTGCGGGTCGGTGCCGAGGTCGGGCTCGAGGTCGAGGTGACCGACCGGGCCGGTCTCGTCGCCCTCGGCTGCGGGGGGCTGCTCGGGGTGAACCTCGGCAGCACGCGCGAGCCGCGCATGGTGCGGCTGACCTACACGCCCCCCGGCGAGCCGACCGGCCACCTCGGGCTCGTCGGCAAGGGCATCACCTACGACGCCGGCGGGATCAACCTCAAGCCGTCCGACGAGTCGCACTCGCAGATGAAGAACGACATGACGGGCGCCGGAGCGATCCTCGCCGCGATGGTCGCGCTGCCCGCGCTCGGCTGCCCGGCCCGGGTCACCGGCTGGCTGATGTGCACCGACAACATGCCGTCCGGCTCCGCCATGCAGCTGGGGGACGTGCTGACGATGCGCGGCGGCACCACGGTCGAGGTGCTGAACAGCGACGCCGAGGGCCGGCTGGTGATGGCCGACGCGCTCGTGCTCGCCGTCGAGGCCGGGGTGGACGCGATCGTCGACATCGCCACGCTGACCGGTGCGTGCCTGCGGACGTTCGGCACGGAGGTCGCGGGTGTCATGGGGAACAGTCCCGCCGTGGTCGCGGCCGTCGAAGCAGCCGGCGAACGGGCCGACGAGCCCGTCTGGGAGCTGCCGCTCATCGCCTCGTACGCCGCGCAGCTGGACTCGCCGATCGCCGACCTGACGAACATGGGCGGGGTGAACGCGGGCTCGATCACCGCGGCGCTGTTCCTCGAGCACTTCGTCTCGGGCACGCCGTGGGCGCACGTCGACATCGCCGGCACGGCACAGGCGCCTGCCCCCACCCGCTGGGTCAACCGTGGACCCACGGGTTTCGGGGCCCGGCTGCTCACCGAGCTCGCGGTGGCGTTCCGGCCGACGCACTGAGCGAGGCAACGGCGCAGGACGTCCCCGGCACGGTGCGGGGCGGGCCGGTCACGCGCGGCTCGTCGACCGCACGATCGTCCCGGCAGCGCCGAGCGCCTCGGCCCGGACCCGCCCGCTGTGGTCGACCAGCACGGTGACCAGGGTGTCCCGCCCCGGTGGCAGCACGCGGACGATGACCCGTCCACCGGCCACGCGCCGGACGATCTCCGCGACCCGCTCGAGCAGCTGGGGCGGGAGCTCGACCGCGCCGCCGCCGTCGTCCAGCAGGAGGACGTCGGCGCCGTTGCGGCGCGCCCTGTCGCAGGCCTCGGTGACCGGCTCCCTGGCGAGCGACGTGGCCCGGATCCGGTCGCGCAGCCGCGCCTCGAGCAGGCGGATCTCGGCACGCTCCGTCGGCGTCAGGGAGTCGCCACCGGCGATCCAGCGCAGCATCGGGGCGGCCTCGCGGCCGATGGCGAGCAGCTCGGCGTGAGCGCTCCGTGCGGCGTCGCGGGTCGCGGACGCGGCGAGCCGCGCCTGGTGCTCGTCGGTACGCCACTGACGGCTCGTGGCCGTCTGCCGGTCGAGCGCCCGGCGCCAGAGCGTGCCGGCAACCAGCGCGATGAGGGGCAGGGCGATCGCTGGCGCGCCGGGTGGCGTCCGGTGCGCGAGGCCCCAGGCGATGACGACCGCGACGGCGAGGCCGGCGCCGGCCGACGCGGTGGCCACGCGGCCGCGGGCCGCCAGCAGACCGCCGATGCCCGCCCCGATCGCCAGCAGCCAGGTCAGCCCCGGGTGAGGCGGGGCGACCTGGGCCAGCGCGCAGGCGGCGTCGGTCGCCGGGAGCGCCGCGACGTAGATCGCCATGCCCAGGGGTAGCGGGTCGCAGCACCGCGACGTCAGCAACACGACCGCCAGCGTGGTGGCGCCGAGCCCCACGACGACCAGCCACGGTCGCGCCAGCCCCGACCACAGGAGGGCGGTCTGGGCTGCCCCGGTCGCGACGAGGTAGAGCAGCGCCACCCGTGCGCCGACGGTCGCCAGCCCGGACGCTCCGGCGCGGACAGGGTGCACCTGGGTGGTCCACCGCGTCATGGTCGGAGCCAACCGAGCTCGACCCGGGTGCCGGAGCCGGGGTGTGACCACACCTGCGCGGTGGCGCCTGGCACGGTCGACATCCGCTCGAGGATCGAGCGGCGCACCCCGAGGCGTCGGGGGTCGAGCGCACCGAGGTCGAATCCGACGCCGTCGTCGGACGCGACGACGCGCAGTCCGCGGTGATCGACGGTCACATCGACGCGCCGGGACACCGGCCGACGCCGGGCGGGATCCCCGGCGTGCCGCAGGCTGTTCCGCACCGCCTCGTCGAGCGCGGCGAGGACCGCGTCGACGACCTCCTGCGGCACGTCGACGGCGTCGGCGTGCGCCTGGACGACGACCGTCGGCCCGAGCCGGCGCACCCGTGCCCTGAGGGCGCTGACCAGGGCCGTTGCCGGGAGCGGCTCGACCGACGGGTCCACCGGCACGGCGCGCAGCACGGCCAGTGCGCGGCGGGCCTGGTCGGCGAGCGACGCCCCTGGCGGCCCTGCCGACTGCGCCGCGACCGCGAGGGTGGACAGGACCTGGTCGTGCACCACCGCGGCCAGGCGCGACCGCTCGGCCTCGTCGGCCCGGGATCGGGCCCGCACGGTCTCGCGTGCGGCGGCGCGCTCCCCCTCCCGCCTCAGCTCGGTAAACCGACGACGCGTACCGGTGACGATCAGGACGACCACCACGGTGCCCAGGTGCGCCAGCGTCGTGACCACCAGCCCACGCGAGACGCGCCCGTCGGCGGCGAGCGCGGCGGCGAGGACTACGAGGGCGGACACCTGCGAGTACGCGACGGCGCACCAGGCCGGCCAGGCGAGCGCCGCGAACGCCACGGCGGCCGGCTCCAACCGCCACACCCACGGACCGCCGTCGGCGCCCATGCCTGCGTCGGTACGGGCCGCGGCCCACGTCGCCAGGAGCAGGAGCGACAGGGCGGGGAACGCCCACGAGACGATGCGCGCCGTGCCCGGCGGAAGCATCGGCGCCAGGACCGACAGGCCCAGCGCCGTCGCGACAAGGACGCCCCCGGCGGCCTGCCACGACAGGGCGAGACCACCCCACTGTGCCGTTGCCGTACCGACGGCGCCGGCCGCGAGGAGCACGCCGCCGCCGGCGATGATCTGGCCCGTGCGCCGGTCGGCGATGTCCGTGGCCCGGCTCGTGGCCCGGTCCCGTCCCGACGACGCGGCAGAGCCCGCCGCAGCCGGCGCGCGCGACGACGCCACCGCACTCGCGGACGGCCTGCGGTGGACCAGCGTGGGCGCGGTCACGACGACCCGCGGAGCACGCCGTCCTCGACCGCACGGCGGTACAGGTCCACCTTGGTGCGGGCCGGCCGGTCGGCCTCGGTGTACTTGAGCCGGATCCGGCGCACGTGGTCCAGGACGGTGTCCCGGGAGATACCGAGCAGCCGGGCGACGCGGTCCGCCTTCTCTCCGGAGGCGTACAGCGCGAGCACCTCGGCCTCACGGGCGGTCAACCGCGGTGCGTGGTCCCGGTCGGCGTCGATCGCCGCGGCCCAGTCGGTCGAGGCGGCCACCTCACCGCGGACCGCCTGGCGCAGCGCGTCGAGGAGCACCGCCGGCCGCTCGGACTTGCGCACCATGCCGCAGACCCCCGCGCGAGCCGCCTCGCGGACCAGGGCCGGGTCCTCGCCCGACGTGAAGGCGAGCACGCGTGCCCCGGCGCGGTGGAGCGCGCCGACGTTGTCGGCGACCGACGAGTGGTCGGCCAGCCTCAGGTCGAGCAGGACGACGTGGAACGTCTCCCCACCGGCCAGCAGCGCCGGGACGGTCGCGGCGTCCCCCGCGACCCGGAGGTTCTCGGCGTCGGCGAGGATCACCTCCACCCCGAGCACCGTCGCCCGGTGGTCGTCGACGATCCCCACGCACGCCGGTCCGCCACCCGTGTCCAGCGGACCGGGAAGATCCGTGCCGTGCACCCCCGCCATCGCAGGTCCCTTCGTCTACGGGGGCTCGCACCGCACCGCTCGACGACCTGACGTTTCGGATCCTGTCACCACCCGGCGGTTGTCGCTCGGGGAGGGCGGGCCCCCAGTTCTGGGGATGGAGCCGCGCAGCGAGCGGCGGCTACCGTGACGGCGGACCCGGCGAGACGGGCGACGGCCCGCTGCTCGCAGGGCGTCGCTCCTCGGGCGAGGCGGTGCGGACATGGCTGAGGTCGCGTGGGACCGGGTCAGGGGCGTCGCGGCAGTCGTCCTGGTCGTCGTCGGCCTCGTGCTGACGCCGGTGTCGGTCGTCGCCGCCCACGCGCGGTCTCAGCTGACCGACACCGACCGGTTCGTCGCGACGTTCGGCCCGTTGGCGAGCGACCGTGGCGTCCAAGACGCCGTGGGCGATGCGGCGATCGCGGCGGTGGACAGCACGGTCGACTTCTCCGCCCTGGCGGCCCAGGCGGTGCAGGGCCTGGCCGGGCGGCTGTCGCTGCCGTCGCCGGTCACCGGCGCGCTGCTGTCGGCAGGTGACCGGCTGGCGGGTGCGCTGCGGGCGGTCGTCGACGACCAGATCCGGGCGGTGGTCGCCTCGAACGCGTTCCGCACCCTGTGGGAGCAGATGCTCCGGACGGCGCACGATCGGGCGGTCGCCGGCCTGCAGGGCGATCCGTCGGCCACGCTGGTCGTGCGCGGCGACACGCTGCTGGTCCAGGTGGGTCCGATCGTCGACCGCGCCCGGCAGGTGCTCGAGGGCCGCGGCGACCGGTTCGCCTCCTTGCTCCCGCAGGTCGACCGCACCCTCGAGCTGGTTGACGTCCCCGGGCTGTCCGCGGTGGCCACCGGCCACCGCGCCGTCGCGGTGCTCGGTGTCTGGCTGCCCGTGGCGAGCGTGCTGCTCCTCGTGGCGGGCATCGGGCTCGCGCGCCGGCGGAGCACCGCCGTGCTGCGCGCGGGCATCGGAATGGTCGTGGTGTCCGGGGGACTGCTCGCCCTGCTGGCTGCGGTCCGGGTGACGCTCGCGGCGCCGTCGCGCGACCCGGCGGCCGTCGCCGTCGTCCGCTCGCGGTCGCTGCTCCGGGTCGCGGCCTTCGACGCCGCCGCCGGCGGAGTCGTCCGCACCGCAGCGCTCCTGCTGGTCGTCGGCGCCCTCGCGGTGCTCGGGGTGCACGTCATCAGCCGTCTGGCACGCCCGCCGGAGCGGCTCGTCCCCCCGCCAGCCGTCGTCGAGCAGGCGGTCTAGCGGGGGCCGGCGTTCGGCAGAGCCGCCGGCGGGACGCCGCGGAGCTGCGGAGTCGGCGGAGCTGCGGAGTCAGGCCGGCAGGTGCTCGTCGAACCAGGCGAGCGTCCGCGCCCAGGCGTCGGTCGCATCGGTCTCGACGTAGACCTCGGGTCGCTCGTAGCAGTGGAAACCGTGCCCGGCGTCGGCGTAGCGGACCACCTCGGTCGGCACGGCGGACGTGGCCGCTGCGGCGCGCAGCGCCTCGACCTCCTCGGCCGGGATGCTCCCGTCGAGGTCGCCGTACAGCCCCAGCCATGCGCCGTGCAGCTCGGGCGCGAGCTCGGGCTGGGGCGGGAACCCGAACCGGCCCGCAGCCACCCCACCGCCGTAGTAGGTCACCGCCGCGCCGACCGGCCGCAGCGCGTCGGTGAAGAAGGTGATCGACCCGCCCATGCAGAACCCGACGACGCCGGTGCGCTCGGGTCCGAACCCGGCGGTCGCCAGGTGCTCCAGCGCCGCGTCGACGTCGGCCGTGATCCCGTCGTGGGTGAGCGCCCCCATGTGCGGGCGGACCTGGCTGAAGTCGTACGGCAGCACGTCCGCGTCGGTGCGGTGGAACAGCGCCGGCGCGACCGCGTACCAGCCGGCCTCCGCCAGCCGGTCGGCGACGGACCTGATGTAGCCGGTCAGCCCGAACGCCTCCTGCACGACGAGCACCCCGCCGCGTGCGGTGCCGTCCGGGTGCGCGCGGTAGGTGGACATCGGCCCGTCGGCGGTGTCGAGGGTGATCTGGTCGCGGATGGTCACGGTGCGCGCTCCTTCGTCGTGGGCCCTCACCGCACGGTACGACGGCCCGGCCGTGGCGGCTGGGCGACGGACGCGCCGGGTCAGCCGACCAGCACCACCTGTGTCGCCGGAGCCCCCTGCGCGAGCGTGACGTCGCCCGACGACCCGCCGGCGCGCACCGTGTAGTCGCCGAGGAAGCCGTCGAGAGTGAACCGCCCGGCCGAGTCGGTACGCACGGTCGTGGGCGGCATCCACCACTCCTCCTTGACCAGCCGGCGCAGCTCGTCGTACGCGGGCTTGGGGGTGCCGTCCGACCGCACCAGGCCGGCGGGCGCCCCTAGCCACGCGCCGTCGTCGGTCAGGCCCCAGTAGGTGATCGCCTGCACCGCCGGGTGCTCGACCAACGTCCGGTAGTGCCGGACCAGCTCGTCGGCCTGGCGCGCCTCTCCGTCCGGCGTGGAGGGCCACGAGTCGACCTGGTAGTCGTTGAGGTCCTCGATCTCCGGCGGCATGACGTGCCCGGAGACGAGCGTCGTCTCGGTCCAGTGCAGGGGCAGCCCGAACCGGGCGAACCGCTCCAGGATGCCGCTGGTCTTCTCCTCGCCCCAGTAGCCCTGGTGCATGTGCGACTGCAGCCCGAGGGCGTCGATCCGCACCCCGGCGGCGAGGACCTCCTCGATCAGCCGTTCGTACCGCTCGGACAGGTCGAAGTCGTTCAGGAGCAGCGTGACGGCGGGGTTGGCTGCCCGCGCTGTCTCGAACGCCAGCCGGATCATCGCGACCCGCCCGTCGCGTCGGGCGAGTCGGGTGATGGCGTTCTCCTCGGCGGTGAACACCGGCATGATGACGACCTCGTTGATCGCGTCCCAGGTGTCGACCAGCCCGGCGAAGTCACGCACGTCACGGGTCACCCGCGCCCGTGTCGCGGCCGCCACCTCGTCGTCGGACATCGGGAGCAGCCACTGCGGCGCCAGCGTGTGCCAGACGAGCGGGTGGCCCTTGAGGGCCACGCCGCGCTCGCGGAACCAACGCGCCGTCGCCATCAGCCGGGCAGTCTCCGGGTGCCCACGCTCCGCCTCGAAACGCCGCCAGTAGAACGGCAGCGTGGCGGTGTTGAACACGTCGAGCCAGAGGTCGGCGAGGTGCTGGAGGTTGTCGCGGGCACCGCCGAACACGCTCGGCGCGCCGTCGTGCTCGTCGTTCGCCAGCGCGACGAGGTCGAAGCCGATGTTGCCGAACGTGAACGCGTGGCGACGCTGTGCGACGGTGACCTCGGTGTCCGGCAGCGGACGACCGTCGGCTCCCGTCACGGTGACCACCGTGCGGGTGGTCCGGTGCGCGTAGGGGGAGCCGGGCGGGGTGACGACGACGTCAGGCACAGGCGCTCCTTCGCGCGGGTGGCGGGGTGGTCGGTGCCTAGCGCCGCACCGGGGCGGTCGAACCGCGCTGGACGAGGGACACGGGCAGGCGGACGTGCTGGGAGACCACCGGCTCCTGGTCGATCAGCGCCAGCAGCAGCCGGATCGCCGAGGCGCCCATCTCCTGGATCGCCTGGCGGACCGTGGTCAGGGGCGGGATGGCCTGCGCGGACTCCGGGATGTCGTCGAACCCGACGACCGACAGCTCGGTCGGCACGTCGATACCCATCTGCTGCGCGACGTCCAGGGTGCCGATGGCGGACAGGTCGTTGGCGGCGAAGATCGCCGTCGGCCGGTCGGGCAGCGAGAGCAGCTCGGCCGCGGGTACGTGGGTCGAGTCGCGCTGGTACTCGCCGAGGCGGATCAGCCCCTCGTCGACCGGGATGCCGGCGTCGGCCAGCGCCTGCCGGTAGCCCGACTCGCGCAGCCGCGACGACTCCAGGTCCGGCCGGCCGGCGAGGAAGGCGATCCGGCGGTGCCCGAGCTCGATGAGGTGGCGGGTGGCGAGCAGTCCACCGGTGTAGTTGTCGGAGTCGACCGTCGGGAAGCCGAGCGGGCCGGCGTGCGGGTCGATCGCGACCACCGGCACCACCGCCTCTGCCTCGACGACCGTGGGCGTGACGATGACGGCGCCGTCGATGAGGGTGCCGGACAACCGGGTCAGGTAACGCCGCTCCCAGCCGGCCCCGCCGCTGCGCCGGCCGCCGGTGTAGGCCAGCACGTCGTACTCGGAGTCGGCGAGCGCGGCTGCCGCGCCCTTGAGGATCTCGGTGCTGAACGGCTCGAACTCGGCGACCAGGATCCCGATCACCCAGGTGCGGTGCGAGCGCAGGCTGCGGGCGACGAGGCTGCCCTCGTAGCCGAGCTCGTCGATGACCGCGTTGACGCGCGAGTACGTCTCGCGTGCGACCCCGTCGCGCGAGTTGATCACCTTCGAGACGGTCGACACCGACACGCCCGCGGCCAGCGCGACGTCGGTGATCGTGACCCGTTGTGCCACGGACGCAGCATAACGTCCGGAGAACGTTGTCGATAACGGTTGACGTCCTACGGGTCTCGGTGGGGACGGGAGTCGTCGAGACGTGGCTAAATCGTTATCGAGAACGTTTGACACCGGGTTTGCGGCCGGTGCAGGCTGGCGCGGTCGGGCTCCCGTGCCGACCGTCACCGACGACGATGTGTGCATCGTCGATGACGACGCCGGGGCGCACGGCATCAGAAGTTCACGATCGAGGGCAAGGCGCCCGGGTGCCTGTCGCAGTTGCCGGGATCACCTGCAACGGGCGGTCGCCGGTTTGTCAGGGTCTCAACGAGGAGGACAGATCTGATGAATGCGAGGAAATCCCTCGCGCTCACGGCCGCCCTGGCCGTGACCGCTCTCGGGCTCGCCGCGTGCAGCTCCGGCGGTGGGGGCACGACCCCCACCGGTGGCACCACGTCGGCATCCGGCACCGAGACAACCGCACCCGCCGACTACACGGCCACGCTGACCGTGTGGGAGAACAACACGACCGGCAAGGGTCCGCAGTTCTGGACCGACACGGTCAACGCGTACAAGCAGGTTCACCCGAACGTCACGATCAACGTCCAGCCGGTCCAGAACGAGGACCTCGACGGCAAGCTGCAGACCGCCCTCAACGGCGGCGACGCTCCTGACGTCTTCCTCCAGCGCGGCGGTGGCAAGCTCGGCGCGATGGTCGACGCCGGCTTCGTGATGGACATCACCAACAAGCTGACGGACGCGACCAAGGCCGCGATCCCGGCGTCGGCGCTCGCCGCCGACTCCTACAAGGGCAAGGTCTACGCCATGCCGATGACCGTCCTGCCGGGCGGCTTCTTCTACAGCAAGGACCTGTTCGCGAAGGCCGGCATCACCTCGACGCCGAAGACGCTCGCCGACCTCAACGACGCCGTCACCAAGCTCAAGGCGGCGGGCATCGCTCCGGTCGCCCTGGGTGCCAAGGACGCGTGGCCGGCAGCCCACTGGTTCTACTGGTTCGCACTCCGGGAGTGCTCGCAGGACGCCCTGAACACCGCGGCGAACACGGCCAACCTGTCCGACGCGTGCTTCACCAAGGCCGGCACTGACCTGCAGACCTTCGCGGCCACCAAGCCGTTCAACGACGGCTTCCTGACGACCTCCGCCCAGCAGGGTGCCGGATCGTCGGCGGGCCTCGTGGCGAACCACAAGGCCGCCATGGAGCTCATGGGCGCGTGGGACCCGGGAGTCATCGGCTCCCTGACCCCGGACCAGAAGAACCTTCCTGACCTCGGCTTCTTCCCGTTCCCGTCCGTTCCGGGCGGCGCGGGCGACCCGTCGGCCATGATGGGCGGCCTGGACGCCTACTCCTGCTCGGCCAAGGCCCCCGAGCCGGCGTGCACCGACTTCCTGAACTTCCTGGCCAGCGACGCGATCCAGACCTCGTACTCGGTGGCCGCCTCGGCTCCGCCGGCGTCGAGCAAGGCCGCCGCTGCGGTGACCGACCCGCTGCTGCAGGAGGTCATGTCCTACAACCAGAAGGCGGCCTACGTGTCGCTCTGGCTCGACACCCGGCTCGGCCAGAACATCGGCAACGCCCTCAACACCGGCGTCGTCGACATGCTCGCCGGCAAGGGCGACCCGGCCGGCATCATTGCGGCGGCGAACAACGCCGCAGCGAAGGGCTGAGCTGAAGCACCATGACTGATTCCACTCGCGAGCACGCGCCGGTTGTGGTGGCCTCGCCTGTGAATCTCTCGAAGGGCGGGGGCAGCGCTGGTGCGCTGCCCCCGCCCGGGCTCGCCCGGCGCCGCGGTCGCGGCGCCGGTTGGGCGGCCCGCCTGGAGATCGCAGCGCTCTCGGCCCCGGCGGTCGTCGTCTTTGTCACCTTCGTGATCGTGCCGATCTTCCTGGCTGCCTACTACGGCTTCTTCAGGTGGAAGGGCTACGGCAAGCCCACCGACTTCATCGGGCTGCACAACTACGTCATCATCTTCCAGGACCCGCTGTTCCACGGTGCGCTGACGCACAACATGGAGATCCTCGTCCTGTCGCTCGTCATGCAGGGGCCGATCGCGATCGCGTTCGCGCTGCTGCTGAACAAGAAGATGCGCGGGCAGTCCATCATCCGTGTCCTCATCTTCGTGCCGTACGTCATCTCCGAGGCGGTCGCCGGCATCGGCTTCAGCCTGCTCCTCGGCGGCCAGGGTGCGTTCGACGCCCTCATGCGCGACCTGCACCTGAACTTCCTCGACCGGGACTGGCTGTCCGACCCGAACGTCGCAATATGGACCCTGATGCTCATCCTCACCTGGAAGTACATCGGGTACGCCACGATCCTCTTCCTGGCCGGCCTGCAGGGGATCCCCGTACGAGCTCAACGAGGCTGCGTCGATCGACGGAGCGTCCTACTGGCAGGTGCAGCGGCGGATCACGCTCCCGCTGCTCGGCCCGACGGTCCGGATCTGGGCGTTCCTGTCGATCATCGGCTCGCTCCAGCTGTTCGACCTCGTCTACATCATCTGGGGCCAGTACGTCGCCTCGACCGCCGGAACCTCGACGATGGCCACCTACATGAACCAGAACGGCCGCGTGTCGGGGAACTTCGGCTACGGCAGTGCCGTCGCCGTCGTCATGTTCTTCATCTCGCTCGTCATCGCGCTCGGCTACCAGCGGTTCGTCCTGCGCCGTGACACCGACGGCGCGCTCACCGGGGGAGGGAGGGGCCGATGACCGTCGACACGCTCGACGCCACCGCGATCCGTGCTCGTCGCAAGGCCACGAAGTCGAAGGGCGTCGGCTGGGGCAACCCGGCGGTGTACTTCGTCGCCCTGCTGTTCGTCGGTGTGATGATCTCGCCGGTTCTGTACATCGTCGTGGGTGGGTTCCGTACCAACTCACAGATCACCGTCGACCCTGCCGGCTGGCCGCGCCCCTGGGTCATCCAGAACTACATCGACGTGCTGCAGAACCACGTCTTCTGGCGCTCGTTCGGCAACTCGACGATCGCGGCACTGGTGACCACGGCCGGCGTCGTGGCCCTGGGCCTGATGGTGAGCTTCGTGCTCGCCCGCTACTCGTTCCGTGGGCGCGGAGCCCTCTACACGCTGTTCGCAGCCGGCCTGATGTTCCCGATGGCGGTAGCGATCACGCCGCTGTACATCCTCATCCGGACGCTGCACCTGATGAACAACCTGCTCGGGGTCATCCTGCCGGGGATCGCCTTCGCGCTACCGGTGACGGTGATCATCCTGGTGCCGTTCCTGCGGGCCATCCCCAACGAGCTCCAGGAGGCCGCCGAGATCGACGGCTGCGGTCGGATGGGGTTCTTCTTCCGGATGGTGGTGCCGCTGTCGGTGCCGGGCGTCATCACCGTCGGGATCCTGGCGTTCATCGGCAGCTGGAACAGCTACCTGCTGCCGTTGTACATCCTCAACAACCAGAGCTCGCAGACTCTGCCGCTGACGGTCCAGACGTTCGCGACGGGCCCGTACTCGGCGGACACGGCCAAGATCCTCGCGTTCACGTCTCTGGCGATCCTGCCCGCGCTCGGGTTCTTCAGCCTCTTCGAGCGGCGGATCGTCGGCGGCCTGACCGGGGCGGTCAAGGGCTGACGCGCAGTGGTCCGGGCCGGCTCCAGGCGTCGTCAGACGACCTGGAGCCGGCCCGGTGACAGGCGGAACGAGGGCCGCACGGCCCGCAGGCAAGGGAGTCGAGCTGTGTCGTACGAGGGGTCGGTCCGTGGCATGACCATTGCGAACCCGGTGCTGCCGGGTTTCAACCCGGACCCCAGCATCGTGCGCGTCGGCGACGAGTACTTCATCGCCGTGTCGACGTTCGAGTGGTTCCCCGGCGTGCGGGTGCACGCCTCGAAGGACCTCGTGCACTGGAACCTGGTGGCGAACGTCCTGGACACCACGACGCTGCTCGACATGAAGGCCGACCCGGACTCCGGCGGCATCTGGGCGCCCGACCTGTCCTACGCCGACGGCAAGTTCTGGCTCGTCTACACCGACGTCAAGGTGAGCGACGGCGCGTTCAAGGACATGACCAACTACCTGACCACCGCCCCCGACGTGCGGGGACCGTGGTCGGAGCCGATCCGGCTGAACGGCGTGGGTTTCGACGCCAGCCTGTTCCACGACGACGACGGCCGTAAGTACCTGGTCCAGCAGACCTGGGACCACCGGGAGTACCACCACCAGTTCGACGGCATCACGCTGACCGAGCTGGACCCGTTCACGCTGACGCCGGACCGCAAGACGGCCCGGACGATCTACCGCGGCACGTCCGCGCAGCTCGTCGAGGGTCCGCACCTGTACAAGATCGACGGCGCCTACCTGCTCTTCGTGGCCGAGGGCGGCACGGTCTACCAGCACCAGGAGACCGTCGCCCGCTCGACGACGCTGGACGCCGACTCGTTCGAGACGATGCCGGGCAACCCGCTGCTGTCCGACCGGGAGAACCCCGCCTTCCCGCTGCAGAAGCAGGGGCATGGCGGGCTCGTCGACACCCCCGGCGGCGAGTGGTACTACGCCTCGCTCGTCGCCCGCCCGTGGCGGCACGAGGACGACGACCCGGACGTGCGCGGCTGGTGCACGCTGGGCCGCGAGACGTCGATCCAGAAGGTCGAGTGGGACGCCGACGGCTGGCCACGGATCGTCGGCGGGCCGGACGGCCTGGTCGAGGTGCCAGCGCCCCGGGACGCGATCGAGACGCCGGCCCCGCCCGGACCACTCGCAGCACGACGACTTCACCGCGACCCGGCTCGGCCTCGAGTGGAGCACCCTGCGGGTGCCGTTCGCCCCGGAGATGGGTTCTGTCGGCGCCGGGCGGCTCGAGCTCGTCGGACGCGGATCGCTGGCGAACCGGCACGAGCTGTCCCTGGTGGCGCGGCGCTGGCAGGCCTTCGACTTCGACGCCGAGACGGCGGTCCGGTTCGAGCCGACGACGTACCAGGCGATGGCGGGCCTGACGAACTACTACAACACCCGGCACTGGTCGTGGATCCACGTCACGTGGGACGAGGTCAAGGGCCGGGTGATCGAGGTGAGCGAGGTCGACCGAGGTCGTCACCGGTCGTTCCTGCGGGACACGGTCCCGGTCCCGGACGGCGTCGAGTGGGTGCACCTGCGGACCAAGGTGCGCACCCGGAGCTACACCTACGAGTACTCGTTCGACGGTCTCGAGTGGCGTCCCACGGGTGTCCAGCTGGACGCGAAGATCCTCTCCGACGACTACGTCAACCAGACCTACGGCGGCTTCTTCACCGGGGCCTTCGTCGGGCTCGCCGCGGTGGACTACTCGGGCTACCGCGAGGTCGCCACGTTCGACCACTTCGAGTACCAGGAGCTCGGTGGCCGCTGAGCCGGTGGCCGCCCAGGTCACCGCGGCTCGCGGGACCGGCCTCGTCGCGGCGCTGACGTTCGACGACGGCCCCAACCCGGGGGAGACCGAGGACCTGCTCGACTTCCTCGCCCAGACCGGCATCACCGCCGTGTTCTGCGTCATCGGCGGGAACGTGCTGGCCCCCGGCGGCGCCGAGGTGCTGCAGCGCACGGTCGCCGAGGGCCACGTCCTGGCCAACCACACGACGAGCTTCGCCGACATGGGCGACTGGCCGGCCGACCGGGTGCGCGCCGACCTCGTGGCGAACCTGCAGATCATCCGGGAGGCCGTCGGCGACGTGCCGGTGCCCTACTTCCGGGCCCCGAACGGCTCGTGGGGCGTGACGGCGTCGGTCGCCGCGGGCCTCGGCATGCAGCCGCTCGGGCTGGGCAACGTCATCTTCGACTGGGA
Organism: uncultured Actinomycetota bacterium; assembly: GCA_963769855.1. Classification (GTDB taxonomy): domain Bacteria; phylum Actinomycetota; class Actinomycetes; order Actinomycetales; family Cellulomonadaceae; genus Cellulomonas. Next base: position 26,277 of record CAVYNN010000005.1, on the reverse strand, counting down.
GACGCAGGACGAGGAGACGCTCGTGGCGAACCTGCGCGCCGCGATCCGTCCGGGCGAGATCACCCTGGCCCACGACGGCGGCGGCGACCGCTGGAGCACGGTCCGGGCCGTCCGCCGAGTGGTGACCGAGCGCCTGGCCGAGGGCTGGACCTTCACCCTTCCGGCCGAGCGCGGTCCGCAGGAGTAGCGGCCCCCGACCGGTGGGGGCCGGGGACGCACCGGTCAGCCGAGATGCGCGTCGTCGACGTCGGTCTCGTCCGTGAGCATCACCGAGACCGGTTGGTGCTCGGCCTCGCCACGCCAGGCCTCGACGCCCTCGCGCGCCGCCCACGCGGCGATGAGCAGGGCCGCGACCGGGTCGGCCCAGGTCCAGCCGAGGGTGGCGTTGAGCAGCAGCCCGACGAGCAGCACGGCCGACAGCCCCGCGCAGAGCAGGGTCTGGCGCGAGTCCGCGACGACCGAGGACGAGCCGAGCTCCCGGCCGGTGCGCCGCTCGAACCACGAGAACGCCGGCATGATCACCAGGCTCGCCACTGCCAGGCCGATCCCGACCGGCGAACGGGCGGGGTCGCCGGCCCCGGCGAGGCTGCGCACGGCGTCCACCGTGACGAAGACTGCGAGCCCGAGGAACGACGCCCCGATCAGCCGGAGCGCTGTGCGCTCGCGCGTCCTGGGGTCCCGACCGGCGAACTGCCAGGCGACCGCGACGGCGGACAGCACCTCGACGACCGAGTCCAGCCCGAAGCCGACCAGTGCCGCCGACGACGCGACGGTCCCCGCCGCGAGGGCGACGACCGCCTCGGCGACGTTGTAGCCGATGGTCGCGGCGACGACCCGGCGGACCCGTCGCTCCAGGACGGTGCGGCGCGTGGGGTCGACCGCGGTGCTCACCCCCGGAACGTACCGGCCCGGAGGCCCGAGCCGTCCACGTGGCGAGCCCGCTGCGACGGCCGGTGCGGCCTCCGTTGCGGCACAGTTGCGGGCCGCTCCCGTCCGACGTTGCGGGCCGCTCTGTCCGCCCGTGCGGGCCTCAGTCGTCCGACGGCCGGCGCGACGCGCGCAGCTCGGCGGCCGCGGCGCGCCGGACCGCCTGCTGCGCCGCCCGGAACTCCTCGGCGACCTGCTGCGCCTGCGTGTGGATGAGCCGACGCAGGTCGTCGTGCAGCTGTCGGGTGCGGTCCTCGGGGACCGACTCGTCGTCCAGCGCGGCCAGCCAGAGCCGACGCGCGATCCGGATGTCGCCGTCCGTGACCTCTACGCGCAGGTCGTTCTCGTCCACGTCCGTCCCCCCGGCGTCGCCCGATGACATCGTGAAGGTGGGCGTCGCCGCCTGGGGGATACCGCACAGGCACGGATTCACCCGGTCGGGGGACCGGCCTGCTGATGGCCGCCGTGCTGCTTCCCGCGGCGACCGCGGCAGCTGTGACGCTGCCCGTCGTCGTCCTCCACCAGCTCCAGCTGACGGTGTGCGCGATCATCGCGCGCCGGCTGGCCACGTCGGCGACGCTCTGGGCGGCAGAATGAGCGCCGTGCTTCCCCTGGTCCCGCGTCCGGAACGGCTGGCCGAGAGCGGCGCGGCGCCGTTCGTCGTCACGGGATCGACCGCGGTCGTCGTCGCACCTGGTGCCGAGCAGGCCGGAGCGGTGGTCGCGCGGGCACTCAGCGCTGCCACCGGGTTCGCCGTGCCGCTGCGGTCTGCGCCCGGCGATGCCGCTGGGCTCGTCGTGCTCGCGCTGACCGGTGAGACCGCCTGGGACCGACCGGGCGCGCAGGAGGGGTACACCCTGACGGCGGACGCTGCCGGTGTGGTCCTGACCGCCGGCACGGTCGACGGCCTGCACCGCGCGGCGGCGACCCTGGGCCAGCTGCTGGTCGCCCGGGACGGCGCCGCGACGGTCCCTGCGGTCCGGATCGAGGACGCCCCGCGGTATGCCTGGCGTGGGCTGTCGGTCGACGTGGCCCGGCACTTCCTGCCGGTGGCCGACCTCGAGGTGCTGATCGACCTGATCGCCGGGTACAAGCTCAACGTGCTGCACCTGCACCTGACCGACGACCAGGGCTGGCGGCTCGACCTGCCGTCGCACCCCGAGTTGGTCGAGCGGTCGTCGGCCGGAGGGGTGGGCGGCGACCCGGGCGGCGCCTACTCGTCGGGCGACTGGGCGCGGCTGGTCGGCGCCGCTGCCGCGCGAGGCATCGTCGTGGTGCCCGAGATCGACGTCCCGGGGCACGTCAACGCCGCCTTGCACGCCGTCCCGGCCCTCAGCCCGGGCGCGCCGCCCGAGGCGTACCAGGGCGTCGAGGTGGGCTTCTCCAGCCTCCGGTCCGACCTGCCGGCGACCGGCCCGTTCCTCACCGCCGTCTTCCACGACCTCGCGGCGATGACACCGGGGGAGCACCTGCACCTGGGCGGCGACGAGGCCCACCACACGCCGCCCGACGAGTACCTCCGGCTCGTCGGCGCCGCGGTGGATGCGGTGCGGGCGACCGGCCGGACCGTCGTCGGCTGGCAGGAGGTCGCCGCCGCCCCGCTGCCGGCCGGCACCGTGGTGCAGGTCTGGGACACCCGGGCCGACCTGACCTCGGTGCTCGCGGCGGCCCGCGCGGGGGCGCGGGTGCTGATGTCGCCGGCCGATCGGGCCTACCTCGACATCCAGTACGTCCCCGGCCACCCCCTGGGCCAGGACTGGGCGGGCTACGTCGAGCTGCGCGACTCCTACGACTGGGACCCGGCGGAGGTGCTCCCCGGGCTCGACCCGGCGGCCGTGATCGGCGTGGAGGCCGCCGTCTGGACCGAGACGCTGCGCACGCTCGACGACGTGACAGCGATGCTGCTGCCGCGGCTCGCCGCGCTCGCGGAGGTCGCCTGGTCGTCGTCGGGCGAGTGGGCGGACTTCCGGCAGCGGGTCGCGCCGCACGCCGCGGCCTGGGACCGCGCGGGACTGACCTGGTACGCCTCGCCGCAGGTGGACTGGGTCCGCTAGACCCAGGACTGCAGCCACATCCGGATGTGCCACTGGTTGTAGGGGATGATCTGCGCGGTCCACACCGGGTAGAAGAACATCCCGACCGCCACGACGAGCGCCACGAACCCGCCGACCCACCAGATCGCCTGTCGCCGACCCCGCTCGTCCCCGGGCCGTGGCGGGCCGACGATCAGCCCGAGCACGTAGACCAGGGTCAGCACCACCCAGGGGACGAACGCCACCGTGTAGAACGTGAAGATCGTGCGGTGCTCGTAGGCGAACCAGGGCAGCCAGCCCGCGGCGGTGCCGGACAGCACGGCGCCGGCCCGCCAGTCCCGGTGCCGCAGCAGCCACCACAGCGCCACGAGGAGCGCGACCGCTCCAGCCCACCAGATCAGTGGGTTGCCGAGCGATGTGATGGGCTGCGAGCAGGCGGTCGACCCGCACGCGTCGAGGGCGTTCTGGCCGGTCAGGCCGGAGACGGACGTCGGGTAGTAGAACGACGTCGGACGCCACTGCACGATCCAGCCCAGCGGGTTCGCGGCGTACGGGTGCGGCGTCGTCAAGGTGTTGTGGAAGTGCCACATGTCGAGGTGGTACTTCCACAGGCTGCGCAGCGCGGGCGGCAGCCATTGCACGCCCTGGCCCGGGTTCTGCGCCGCCCACTGCCGGCCCCAGGCGTCCGACGAGGCGAACCAGCCCGCCCAGCTGGCCAGGTACACCGCCGCAGTGCCGGGCACCATGACGAAGAACGCCGGCACGCCGTCGCGGAGGATCCCGGTGCGCAGCCAGTGCCGCACGCCGGCCGCCCGGCGGGCGGACAGGTCCCACCAGACCGACATCACGGCGAACACGGCGAGGAAGTAGATGCCGGACCACTTGGTGCCGCAGGCCAGGCCGAGCAGCACGGTGGCGGCCAGCCGCCACCAGCGGAAGCCGAGCGGCGGCCCGGTGTCGAGACTGCCGCCGGAGTCGAGGATCGCCGCGGCGCGCTCGGCGAGCCGGCGTCGCGACCAGAACCGGTCCAGCAGGATCGTGCCGAACGCCGCCAGCACGAAGAACATGAGGAACGGGTCGAGCAGGCTGATCCGCGACTGGACCAGCGCCTCGCCGTCGACCGCGAGGAACAGCCCTGCGATGGTGCCGAGCGCGGTCGAGGAGAACAGCCTGCGCCCGATCCGGGCGATCAGCAGGATCGCCAGCGTGCCGAACACCGCGGCGGCCAGCCGCCAGGCGAACGAGCTGGTCACCCCACCGCCGACCTGGATCCCCAGGCCGATCAGCCATTTGCCGATCGGTGGGTGCACGACGTACTCCGGCGCGGTCTGCAGCATCGACACGTTGCCCGCCTCGAAGCGCGGGTTGGGGTCGCTGCCCCAGTTCGCCTCGTAGCCGTGGACGATCATCGAGTAGCCGTCTTTGACGTAGTACGTCTCGTCGAAGACGAGGGAGTGCGGCGTGCCCAGGCGCCAGAACCGCAGCACCCCGCCGAAGGCGGTGACCAGGAGCGGGAAGACCCAGCCGAGGACGCGCGCGCGACGGGTCGCATCGAGCAGGAGGAAGGCGTCGCCGAGCAGCGTGCGGCGCAGGCGGTCGAGGTTCGACTCGGTCGGCTCGACCGGAGCCGTCGACCGGTCCGGCTCGCCCGTCGTCGCCGGCGCGTCGGGCCCGGCCGGGCCAGCCGTCCCCGTCGGCGTGCCGGACTCGTCCGGCTGGGCAGGGTCGGCCCGATGGCGTCCGGTGGGCGGCACGCGGTCATCGTAGGGGGCGCGGATGTGTCGCGGCGGCAGTGGGATGCTGCTGGCGTGACCTCGTCGGAGGCGGGCCGGCTGGTGCTGGCCGCCACGCCCATCGGCAACGTCGACGACGCCTCGAGCCGGCTGCGACGCCTGCTCGCCGAGGCGGACGTGGTGGCCGCGGAGGACACCCGGCGCACGCGTGACCTGGCGCGACGGCTCGGCGTGACGATCGGCGGCCGGGTGGTCAGCCACCACGAGCACAACGAGGCAGGGCGCGTCGACGAGCTGCTCGCGGTGGTCCAGGGCGGCGGCACGGTGCTCGTCGTGACCGACGCGGGGATGCCGGTGGTGTCCGACCCCGGCTTCCGCCTGGTGGCTGCGGCCGTCGCGGCCGGCCTGCCGGTGACTGTCGCGCCGGGGCCTTCCGCGGTGCTCGCCGCGCTCGCCCTGTCCGGGCTGCCGGCCGACCGGTTCGCGTTCGAGGGCTTCCCGCCGCGGCGGCCCGGGGAACGGGCCCGGGCGCTGGCCGGGCTGGCCGACGAGCGGCGCACGCTGGTCTTCTTCGAGGCGCCGCACCGGCTCGCGGCGTTCCTCGGGGCGCTCGCGGAGGCGTTCGGCACCGACCGACGGGCCGCGGTGTGCCGCGAGCTGACCAAGACCTACGAGGAGGTGCGCCGCGACAACCTCGGGGCGCTCGCGGCGTGGGCCGCCGCCGGCGAGGTGCGCGGCGAGATCGTCGTCGTCGTGGCCGGTGCCCCGGTCCCGGCGGGGGGCGCCGTCGCTGACCTCGTCGTGCGCGTGCTGGCCAGGGCGGACGCCGGGGAACGGTTGAAGGATGCGGTCGCTGCGGTGGCCGGGCAGACCGGGGCCGCCAAGCGGGAGCTCTACCAGGCCGCGCTAGCGGCCCGCGTCCCGGCCGATGCTCCCCCTCACGCCGCTGCACCGCCGCACGCCGCTGCACTCCCTCACGCCGCTGCATCCCCTCCTGCAGGGGCCTGAGCAGCGGGCCGCCGGAAGGTTCGGCGGTCGCACGAGGGGCTCGCGATCGGGAGCGGCAGGCTCCCGGGCCGAAGCCGTGGGCCGGTCAGGCCGCCGCGGACGGGATGAGCTCGGCGCCGGCTGCGGCCATCTCGACGCGGGCGGCGGCGCCCAGCTCGGGCGTCACCGGCACCGTCAGGTCGGTCAGCACCCTGGTACGAAGGCCGGCCGCGACCGCGTCGAGCGCCGTCGCGCGCACGCAGTGCGACTCCGCGATGCCGACGACGTCGACGTCGGTGATGCCCGCCTCGCGCAGGATGTCCAGCAACATCTGCCCGCTCTCGTCGGCGCCCTCGAAGCCGGAGTAGGCCGCCGCGAACGCGCCCTTCTTCACGGAGGCATCCGGGGCCAGCTGCGCGAGGGCGGGGTGCAGCTCGGCCTCGGCGGTGCCGGCCACCCCGTGCGGCGGCCACGTGTCAACGAAGTCCGGGTGGTCGGAGAAGTGCCGGCCGGGGCTGATGTGCCAGTCCTGGGTGGTGACGACGAGGTGGTACCGGTCGCGGTGGGCGCCGGCGTAGGCGGCGATCGCCTCGGCGGTGGCGTTGCCGCCCTCGACCGCCAGGGCACCGCCCTCGCAGAAGGTCGGCTGCACGTCGACGACGAGCAGGGCGCGGCGGTTCTCCATATCGGAAGTGAACCACCGGGCTGCGGTCCGGCTTCCCGTCGCCGACACTGGCCGGATGGGGCGGCGGGCGGTGCTGGTCGTGGCGGCGGTCGCGCTGCTCGCCGGGTGCACGGGCGCGCCGGCCGGGCACGTGACGAGCACCGGCGCGGGCCCCGCCGGCTCGTCGGGCGCGCCGTCGGCGCGGTCGTCGGCCACGAGCGGGCCGTCGAGTGCCGGCGACTCCCCGAGCACGTCGCCGAAGGCGGCCATCCGCGACGTGCCGACGGTGTCGGTGACGTCGGTGACCGACGTCGCCACCGGCCTCGACGTGCCGTGGGGGATCGCCTTCCTGCCCGGCGGCACGGCGGTGGTCACGCTGCGCGGCGAGGCGAAGCTGCTGCTGGTGGGGCCGGACGGCACGGTGACTCCGGTCGTCGGGCGAGGCGCCGACGAACTGCGCGCGACGACGAGGCCCGCCGGCGAGGGCGGCCTGCTCGGAGTCGCGGTGCTGCCGGGCGCGACCGCCGTCTCCGCGGACCTCGCCCTCTACCAGACCGCGTCCGACGACAACCGCGTGCTGCGCGCCACGCTGTCCGACGGCACGCTCGGCCCGACCAGGCCGATCCTCACCGGCATCCCCAAGGGCGCCATCCATGACGGCGGCCGGCTGGCCGTGGGGCCGGACGGGATGCTCTACGTCGGCACCGGCGAGACGGGTGACCGCCCCCTCGCGCAGGACCCGGCGAGCCTGGGCGGCAAGGTGCTGCGGATCACGCCTGACGGCGCCCCTGCGCCGGGCAACCCCGACCCTGCGTCGCCCGTCTGGAACACCGGCCACCGCAACGTCCAGGGGATCGCGTGGGCGCCCGACGGCCGGGTGTTCGCCAGCGAGTTCGGCCAGGACACCTGGGACGAGCTCAACGTGCTGGTGCCCGGCGGCAACTACGGCTGGCCGACCGTCGAGGGTTTCGGCGGCACGTCCCGGGGGTTCGTCGACCCACTGGTGACGTGGCCCACCGACGAGGCCTCACCGTCCGGCATCGCGGTGACCGACGAGGGCGTCTACCTGGCCGCGCTCCGGGGCGAGCGGCTCTGGCGGGTGCCGCTGCACCCGCTGCCGCCCGGTGCGGCACCGACCGACCCGGCCGGCGTCGGCACGCCCCAGGTGGTGCTCGACGGGTACGGCCGGCTGCGGGCGGTCGTCGTCGCGCCCGACGGGTCGCTCTGGGTTCTGACGAACAACCGCGACGGCCGCGGCACACCCCGCACCGGCGACGACCGCATCCTGCGGGTGACCCTCGGCTGACCCCCGTCCCGCCGCGCCGGGCGAGCCGGGCGGGTGACAACCCGGCGACGAGCGCACGGAATGGGCCGGCCGGAGCACCTGGCCTGCCAGGATGTGGCTGCCGGTCGCGCCCGACGGCACATCGCGGCCGAACCGGACAGGAGCGCCAGTGTCGTACCAGCCCGATCCCCCGGACCCCGCCTGGCCGGGTCAGACCTGGCAACCGGCGGAGCTCCCGGCGGGTCTCCAGCCGGCTGACCGGCCGGAGTACGAGCGGGCGCCCGACGAGGCGCGGTACGGGCAGCCGCCGCCGTACGGGGCGCCGCTGTACGGCAGCGGGTCGCCGCACCAGTACGGCGGCCAGCAGCACCCTTTCGGGTTTCCCTCCGGGCAGGTGACCTACGGTTACGCCCCGCCCGAGTGCGACAAGTCGTTCGTCGCCACGTGGCTGCTGGCGTGGTTCCTCGGCAACCTGGGGATCGATCGTTTCTACCTGGGCAAGACCGGCACCGGCATCCTCAAGCTCGTCACCCTCGGCGGCTGCAGCATCTGGTCGGCGGTTGACCTGATCCTCGTGCTCGCGGGGCAGGCCAAGGACAGCAACGGGCTACCGCTCGCGGGCTACGACGCGAGCAAGAAGACCGCCTGGATCGTCACCGGCATCTTCGCCGGCCTCGGTCTGGTCTACACCGCCATCCTTGCCGCCTCCGGTGCCCTGACCCCTTCCGGCTACGTTCGCTGAGCCTGACGACGAACGGCGGCGGACCGCCCGCCTCCTAGGATTCGGACCATGTCCCGCATCCTCTCGGCCGTCGCGTGGCCGTACGCGAACGGCCCCCGCCACATCGGTCATGTCGCCGGCTTCGGCGTCCCGGCGGACGTCTTCAGCCGGTACATGCGGATGGCGGGGCACGACGTGCTCATGGTGTCCGGGACCGACGAGCACGGCACCCCGATCCTCGTCGAGGCCGAGCGCGAAGGCGTCACGCCGCAGCACCTCGCCGACCGGTACAACCGGATCATCGTCGAAGACCTCACCGCCCTCGGGTTGAGCTACGACCTGTTCACCCGCACGACGACGCGCAACCACTACGCCGTGGTGCAGGAGATGTTCCGCACCGTGCACCGCAACGGCTACATGATCGAGAAGGCGACGATGGGCGCCATCTCCCCGTCGACCGGGCGCACCCTGCCGGACCGCTACATCGAGGGCACCTGCCCCATCTGCGGCTACGACGGCGCCCGCGGCGACCAGTGCGACAACTGCGGCAACCAGCTCGACCCGATCGACCTGATCAACCCGCGCAGCCGGATCAACGGCGAGACGCCGCAGTTCGTCGAGCAGTCGCACTTCTTCCTCGACCTGCCGGCCTTCGTCCCGGCACTCGGCGACTGGTTGCGCAGCCGGGTCGACTGGCGGCCGAACGTCCTGAAGTTCTCCCTCAACCTGCTCGACGACGTGCGGCCACGGGCGATGACCCGCGACATCGACTGGGGCATCCCGGTACCGCTGCCGGGCTGGGAGGACAACCCGAACAAGCGCCTGTACGTGTGGTTCGACGCGGTGATCGGCTACCTGTCGGCGTCCATCGAGTGGGCTCGTCGGACCGGGGACCCCGAGGCCTGGCGCGCCTGGTGGAACGACGGCGAGGCACTGAGCTACTACTTCATGGGCAAGGACAACATCACGTTCCACTCCCAGATCTGGCCGGCCGAGCTCCTGGGCTACGCCGGCAAGGGGGACAAGGGCGGGGCGCCCGGGGTGTTCGGCGACCTGGACCTGCCGACCGAGGTGGTCTCCAGCGAGTACCTCAACGTCGACGGGCAGCAGTTCAGCTCGTCGCGTGGGGTGGTCATCTACGTGCGCGACATGCTCTCCCGCTACCAGCCGGACGCGCTGCGCTACTACCTGTCGATCGCCGGTCCGGAGAGCCAGGACGTCGACTTCACGTGGGCAGAGTTCAAGCGCCGGACGAACGACGAGCTCGTCGCCGGCTGGGGCAACCTGGTCAACCGCACCGCGACGATGGTGCACAAGAACTTCGGCGCCATCCCCGTGCCGACCGTGCGCCAGCCGGTCGACGACGCGCTCCTCGCTGCGACCGGCGCCGGGTTCGGCAAGGTCGGCGAGCTGCTCGGCGCCCACCACAACCGGGCCGCGCTGACCGAGGCGATGCGCCTGGTCCAGGAGGCGAACCGGTACGTCTCGGAGACCGAGCCGTGGAAGCTCAAGACCGACCCGGACCGGCTCGCCACCGTGCTGCACACGACGACGCAGGCCGTGCTCGACCTCAACACCCTGCTGTCCCCGTTCCTGCCGTTCTCGGCGCAGACCGTGCACGAGACCTTCGGCGGCACCGGCACGATCTCCCCGATGCCCCGCATCGAGGAGGTCACGGACCTGGACGACGCCACGCGGCACTACCCGGTGATCACCGGTGACTACCGCCTCGGGGACACCGTGGAGGCATGGGCCTCGCGCGCGGCGCGGCCCGGGACGCCGGTCGGGCCGCCGAAGCCGGTGTTCACCAAGCTCGACGACTCGGTGGTGGAGGCCGAGATCGCCCGGGTCCAGCAGGCGTGAGCCACCGCCACCGCGACCGGGGCTGGCCCGAGGCACCGGAGCCGCTCCCGGCTCCGGTGGTGGACAACCACACCCACCTGGACGCCGTCCTCGACATCCCGTACCCCTTCCCGCCCCCCCTCGCCCCCGCTCCCCCCCTCTCCCCTGCTCCCTCCGTCTCCCCCGCTCCCCCCGTCGCCCCTGCTCCCTCCGTCGCAGCGAACTTCCCTGAACCCTGGACCGTGGATCCCGGTCCAGGGTTCAGGGGAGTTGGCGGTGGGGGAGTTGGCGGTGGGGATGTCCGCGGTGGGGTGGGGGAGCAGCTGGCGGCCGCCGCGCGCGTCGGGGTGACGCGGATGGTCCAGGTCGGGTGCGACCTGGACGCCCTGGCGTGGACCGACGCCGTGGTGCGCGAGCACCCCGAGCTGCTCGGCGCGGTGGCGGTCCATCCGAACGAGGCGGTGCTCCACGCCGGCATCCGCGAGGTCGCCCCGGACGGCCTGGAGCCCGACCCGCGTCCGCGGCACGACGTGCCGCTCGACGAGGCGCTCGCGCAGGTCGCCGCCGTCGCCGGGGCGAACCCACGGATCCGCGCCCTGGGCGAGACGGGCCTGGACTTCTTCCGGGCCGGGCCGCGCGGCCGCGAGGTCCAGCGGGAGGCGTTCCGCGCGCACATCGCACTGGCCAAGGAGCTGGGCCTGGCGCTGCAGATCCACGACCGGGACGCGCACGACGAGGTCGTCGACATCCTGATCCGGGACGGTGCGCCCGAGCGCACGGTATTCCACTGCTTCTCCGGTGACGCGGCGCTGGCCACCACCGCCGTGGCGCACGGCTGGTACTGCTCGTTCGCCGGCCCGGTCTCGTTCCCCGCGAACGAGGACCTGCGCGCCGCCCTGCGGGTGGTTCCGGCGAGCCTGCTGCTCGCCGAGACGGACGCCCCGTACCTCACGGTGCACCCCCACCGCGGCCGCCCGAACGCCCCCTACCTGCTGCCGGGCACGGTGCGAGCCGTCGCCGCGACCACCGGACGCGACCTGACCGACGTCTGCGCACGCCTCACCCGCACCGCCGAGGCCGTCTACGGCTCCTGGTGACGGGTTTCGCAGTCGGTCACGAATCCATTACGGTCAGAGGCGGTGCACGGCACCCCGGAGGTCGAGGGGGATCTCTCACGTGCCGATGACACCAGGAAGGCCGTCGTTGCCCGGTGCCTTGAGCGCCGCGGTGCGGACGGCACGCCCGACGGAAGGACCGCGGTGACGAAGGCCGACGAGCACCGCGTGCCTCCGCGCGCGGTCGGTCGGCTCGCCCGCGTCGCGGCGCAGGCGCTGATCCTGGCCCTGGTCGCCGCGTCGACCACGGCGTTCGCCGTGCTGCACAAGCGGGTCGAGGTCGATGTCGACGGCAGCATCGTGCAGGTCGACGCCTTCGGCCGGACCGTGGCCGACGTGCTGGCCGCGGCCCACGTCACGGTGGGCCCGGACGACGTCGTCGCCCCCGGGCCGACGTCGCCGATCAGCGCCGGTGCCCTCGTCGTCGTCCGGCACGGCCGCGAGCTGACGGTCGAGATCGACGGTCAGCAGGAGCGGGTCTGGACGACGGCCCTGACCGTCGGCGAGGCGGTCGACGGACTGGGCCTGCGCGACGGCGTGCGGTTGTCCGCGTCCCGCTCGGAGAAGCTCGACGCCCGGATGCTGCGGGTCTCCACCGAGAAGACGATCCACCTGGCCGTCGACGGAGCGGTGATCGACGGCGTGACGACCGCCGGCACCGTCCGCGGCGCGCTCAAGGACATCGGCCTGGTGCTCGACCAGGGCGACCAGGTGTCCGTGCCGCTGGACGCGGCCGCCGTCGACGGGCTCGTCGTCATGGTGACCCGCGCGGCGTCGACCGGGCAGAAGGTGACCGAGGCGGTGCCGTTCGACACCCAGGAGGTCGCCGACCCGACCTTGATCAACGGAACGACGAAGGTGAAGACCCCGGGCCGGGTCGGCGTGCGCACGACGACGTACCAGGTGGACGTCGTCGGTGGCGTCGTCGTGTCCCGCACCCAACTGACCAGCGTGCTCACCACCCCGCCGGTGACCCAGGTGGTGCTGCAGGGCACCAAGGCGCTGCCCAACCCGTCGATCGTCGCGGTCGCCCCGGGCACCGCCCAGGCCCTCGGCAAGGAGATGGCAGCCGCGCGCGGCTGGGGCGACGGCGAGTTCGCATGCCTGCTCCAGCTGTGGAACGAGGAGAGCGGCTGGCGGGTCAACGCGCAGAACGCCTACTCGGGGGCATACGGCATCCCGCAGGCGCTGCCGGGCTCGAAGATGGCCACGGTCGGCGCGGACTGGCAGACCAACCCGGCGACGCAGATCACCTGGGGCCTGAACTACATCCAGGGCCGCTACGGCACCCCGTGCGGGGCGTACGCGCACAAAGCGTCGGCCGGCTGGTACTGACCCCGGGCGACCACCCGGTTTGGTGATCGGACGGTTGTCCAGTTACGGTCGCTCGTCGCGCTTGCGTCACGGATCCGTCTCGGAGCCGCGTCGCGGGGGTGGCCGACGAGGCCAGCACGGTCTCGTCGCAACGGCCGGATCGCAGGTCCGGGACCGACGTGGGGCCCCCTCCGGCCCCATCGGCACGAGCCGCCCGCGAACCGCCGGGCGGTGACGCCACCGTCGGGTGCGCCCCACGAGGGTGCACGCCCCGCCCAGCGTGCCCGGGCACTTCGGCGGCTGGAGCCTCGTGCGCTTTCCCCACCTGTTCGGTTCCCCCAAGCAGACCTCCGACGACGGCTCGCCGACAGCGAGCCCCGGGAACCGACGGTGGCGTCGGGTGCTCCCCATCACGGCCGGCGCCCTCGCGCTGGCACTGGCCGGCGGCGGCGCCGCCTACGCGGCGGCCCACAAGACCGTGACCCTCGACGTGGACGGCGTGCAGACAGCCGTCTCGACCTTCGCCGGCTCGGTGAACGGCCTGCTGGCCGACGAGCACGTCACGGTCGACACCCGTGACCTGGTGCTGCCGACCGGGCCGCTGGTCGACGGCGCGCAGGTCGTCGTGCGGCACGCGCACCTCATCACGGTCTTCCGCGACGGGGCGCAGCAGGCGGTCTGGACCACTGCGCTGACCGTCGACGAGGCGCTGGCCGACCTGGCCACCCGTGACGGCGGGGCGCCCTCGCTCGTCGTCTCCCGCTCGGGCGACCGCGTGGAGATGCCCCTGCACCTGACGCTGACCGGCCAGGCCGACGTCGTGGTGGACGGGACGACCCGGCCCGTGCCGGACGGCACGACCGACGTGGGCTCAGCGCTCGCCGCGCTCGGCGTGGTGCTCCAGCCTCTGGACGAGGTGACCGTGACCCGGACGAGCGACGGGCGAGTTCGAGGTCGTCGTACAGCGGGTGCAAGTCCAGGACGTCACGACGACGAGCGCCGTCGCGTTCGCCACGCGAACCGTCCAGGACTCGACCGTGAGGAAGGGCACGACGACCGTCCAGCAGGCGGGAGTGGCCGGCGTGCGGACCCTCGTCGAGCAGGTGACGACGGTCGACGGGGTCGAGACCGGCCGCGTGACCGTGTCCGACACCTCGACCGCCCCGGTCGACCGGGTGGTGGCCGTCGGCACCAAGGCCGTGCTGACGCCGGCGCCGGTCGCTGCGGCGTCCGGCAGCGTCGGGTCGCTCAACTGGGCGGCGCTGGCACGCTGCGAGTCGGGTGGTCGCGTGAACGCGGTGTCGAGCAACGGGCTGTACTACGGCCTGTACCAGTTCTCGCTGGGCACCTGGCGCGCGGTCGGCGGGTCCGGCCTGCCCTCGCAGGCGTCGGCCGCCGAGCAGACCGCCCGTGCTCAGGCGCTCTACGTCCGGTCCGGCGCGGGCCAGTGGCCGGTGTGCGGCCGGAACTTGCTGAGCTGACCGGGGCTCGCTGATCCGGCCCCGGCAGGCCGTACCCTGCGGGGCGTGACGGTGCAGATGCTCGGGCCGGCGGAGATCCGCGAGCTGGCGGCACGCGCGGGGGTGCGCCCGACGAAGACCCTCGGGCAGAACTTCGTGCTCGATGCCGGGACGGTCCGCAAGATCGTCCGGCAGGCCGACGTGCTGCCCGGTGAGACCGTCGTCGAGGTCGGGCCCGGCCTCGGTTCGTTGACGCTCGGACTGCTGGAGGCGGGCGCGGACGTCCTGGCCGTCGAGATCGACCCGGTGCTGGCCCGGCTGCTGCCCCGGACGGTCGCAGCGCACGCGCCGGGCCTGATCGTCGACCCGCCGGACGACCAGGCGAGCGCGGACCGGCCAGCGGCCCGCGCCGTCGCGCACGGCGAGGTGGTTGCCGTCTTGCGGGACGGCACCGGCCGGCCGCGGCTGCGGGTGCTGCTGGCCGACGCGCTCGCGGTGACCAGCCTGCCCGGCCCGGCGCCGACCGCCCTGGTGGCGAACCTGCCGTACAACGTCTCGGTCCCGGTGCTGCTGACCTTCCTGGAACGGTTCGAGTCCCTGGAACGGGTTCTGGTCATGGTCCAGTCCGAGGTCGCCGACCGGCTTGCGGCCCCCCCCGGCAGCCGGACCTACGGCGTCCCGTCGGTCAAGGCGGCCTGGTACGCCGCCGCTCGGCGCGGGGCGACCGTCGGCCGTGCGGTGTTCTGGCCGGCGCCGAACGTCGACTCCGCGCTGGTCCGCCTGGACCGCCGTGAGCCTCCGGCGACCAGTGCCCCCCGGGCGGCGGTGTTCGCCGTGGTCGACGCCGCGTTCGGCCAGCGGCGCAAGACCCTTCGTCAGGCGCTCGCCGCCCTGGCCGGGTCGCCGGCCGCGGCCGAGGCCGCCCTGCGCGCCGCGGGGGTCGACCCCGGCGCACGGGGCGAGGCGGTCGAGGTCGCCGGCTTCGCCCGGATCGCGGAGCACCTGGGCGGCTTCGTCGCCCCCCGACCTGGCACAGTGGGCACGTGACGCTCACCCCGGTCGATCCGCTTCCGGCGCGGGAGGTGCGTGTGCGCGCACCGGGGAAGCTCAACCTGTCGCTGCGCGTCGGGTCCCGCCGGCCGGACGGCTTCCACCCGCTGTCGACCGTGTTCCAGGCGGTCTCGGTCTACGAGGAGGTCATCGCCGTCCCGCACGACGGGATGCTGCTCACGGTGAGCGGCCTGCACGCGGGCGAGGTGCCGACCGACGGGTCGAACCTGGCGGTGCGGGCCGCCCGGCTCCTCGCGGAACGTGCCGGGGTGCCGGACGACGTGCACCTGCACCTGGTCAAGGGTGTGCCCGTGGCGGGCGGGATGGCCGGCGGCTCGGCCGACGCGGCAGCCGCCCTGGTCGCCTGCGACGCGCTGTGGAGCACGGGGCTGAGCCGGGACGAGCTGATCGCGCTGGCCGCCCGGCTCGGCTCGGACGTGCCGTTCCTCGTCGCCGGGCACACCGCGGTGGGCGCCGGGCGCGGGGACCTGCTCACCCCGGCGCTGACCCGCGGCGAGTTCTACTGGGCGTTCGCGGTCCGCGACCGGGGCCTGTCCACCGCCGCCGTGTACGCGATGTTCGACGAGCTGCACCGCGACGACCCGCCACCCCCGCCGAGCGATGCCGACGACGTGCCGCTGATGCAGGCGTTGCTCGCCGGCGACGCCGTCGCGCTCGGCCACGTGCTGCACAACGACCTGCAGCCGGCCGTCCTCGAGCTCGCCCCCGACCTGGCCGAGCCGCTGCAGGTGGCTCGGGACGCCGGGGCGCTCGGCGTCGTGGTGTCAGGCTCGGGACCCACCGTGGCGGCCCTCGGCCGGAACCGGCAGCACGCCCTGGTCATCGCCGCGGCGTTCACCGCGTCGGGTGTCGCGGACCGGGTGCTGACCGCGGTCGGGCCGGTGCCAGGCGCTCGGCTGGTGTCCGGCTCGGACTGACGAGGACCGGAAGGCCCTGGACGCGCCCCCCTCAAATCTGATATCACTTTTCTCTGCCCCGACAGTCGTGGGCCGAAGGGGGATCGACCATGCTGGAGCTGTCCGGTGTCAGCCGCTCGTTCGGCGAGGTGCACGCCCTGGACGGTGTGAGCTTCACGGTGCAGCGGGGCAGGCTGACCGGGTTCGTCGGCGGCAACGGCGCGGGCAAGACCACCGCGATGCGGATCGTCCTCGGCGTGCTGAGCGCGGATGCCGGCACCGTCACGCTCGACGGCCGACCGCTCGACGCGCGGACCCGCCGCACGTTCGGCTACATGCCCGAGGAGCGTGGCCTGTACCCGCGGATGAAGGTCGCCGAGCAGCTGGCCTACCTCGCCCGGCTGCACGGCGTGGACCGCCGCACCGCCGACCACCGGGCCCGGGAGCTCCTCGAACGCCTGGGCCTGACCGGGCGCGCGGACGACCGCCTGGACACCCTCTCGCTGGGCAACCAGCAGCGCGCGCAGATCGCCGCGGCGCTGGTCCACGCTCCCGGCCTGCTGGTCCTGGACGAGCCGTTCTCGGGCCTCGACCCGATCGCCGTGGACACCGTGATGGGGGTGCTCAGCGAGCGCGCGCAGGCCGGCGCCCCGGTGCTGTTCTCCAGCCACCAGCTCGACGTGGTGGAGCGGCTGTGCGACGACGTGGTCATCATCGCCGGCGGGCACATCGTCGCCGCGGGCGAGCGGGAGGAGCTGCGGGCCCGGTACACCGAGCCGCGGCATCGGGTACGAGCGCCCGGTGACCTGGCGTGGACGGAGGCCGTGCCGGGCGTCGTCGTGCTCGAGCGGTCCCCGGGCGAGGTCCTGTTCGAGGCCGACGAGGCCGCGGCCCAGCGGGTGCTGACCGAGGCGCTGGCCCGTGGTCCGGTGACCGAGTTCGCGCCGGTCAGGCCGAGCCTTGCCGAGATCTTCCGCGAGGTCGTCCGCGACGAGACGCCGGCGGTGGCGGCATGAGCGGCCCGGTCCGGCCCGTGCAGGACCGCTCGGCGTCGTCCGCCCGGTCGGCCCTGCTGGTCGCCCAGCGTGAGATCTCCGCGCAGCTGCGCAACCGCGCGTTCGTCATCTCCACGGTCATCCTGCTGCTCGGCATCGTCGCCGGGATCGTCGTCGGCTCGGCGCTGTCGCACCGCGACCGGGGGCCCTCGTCCGGCCCGGCGCAGACCCAGAAGGTGGCCGTGGTGCCGGCCACGGCGCCCGACCTGGTCGGCCTGCCCGGCTTCACCGCGGTGCCGGTGGCCGACGACGCCGCCGCACGTGCCGCGGTCCAGGACCACGCCGTCGCCGCCGCGCTCCTGCCCGACCCGAGCGCCGGGGTGCGCGTCGTGGCCCTGGACACCGCCCCGGGTGCGCTCGTCGCCGGGCTGACCCGCGCGCCGGCGGTCGAGGTGCTCAACCCGGCGACCGCCAGCGACGCCATGCGCTACCTCGTCCCGTTCGCGTTCGGCATGGTGTTCCTCGTCGGCGTCATGGTGTTCGGGCAGACGATCGCCCAGAACACGATCGTCGAGAAGCAGACCCGGGTGGTCGAGCTGCTGCTGGCCGCTGTCCCGGCGCGCGTGCTCATGGCCGGCAAGGTGGCCGGCAACAGCGTGCTCGCGCTCGGGCAGGCGGTCGCGATGGCGGTCGTCACTCTGCTCGCGCTGAAGCTCACCGGGCAGAACACCCTCGTCTCCCTGGTCGGTGCACCGGTGGGCTGGTTCGTCGTCTACTTCGTCGTCGGCTTCGTGCTGTTCGCGGCGCTGTTCGCAGCAGCCGCCTCGCTGGTGTCCCGGGTCGAGGATGCTGGGCCGGTGATCATGCCGGTGACCCTGCTCGGGCTGCTGCCGTTCTACCTCGTCATCTACGGCAGCGGGAACGCGGGGCTGATGCGCGTGCTGTCCTACGTGCCGTTCAGCGCCGTGATGGGCATGCCGGTGCGGATCTACCTCGGCGACGCCTCGTGGTGGGAGCCGTTCGCCTCGCTCGTCGTGCTCATCGCCACGGCGGCGGGCGTCGTCGCGCTCGCGGCGATGGTGTACGAGCGTTCGGTGCTGCGCACCGGGGCACGGGTCCGGCTCGGCGAGGTGCTGGGCCGCCGGGCCGCGGCCTGACCGGACCGCCGGCGGGCCGCGGTGCTCCGGTAACCTTGCCGGCGTGGCGCAGAAGGTCGTTCCTGCTCGTGGCATGCGTGACGTCCTCCCCGCCGAGAAGCAGACCCGGGAGCGCGTCCTGGCTCAGCTGCGCGCCACCTACCGCCGGTTCGGGTTCGCCGAGATCGAGACGCCGGCCATCGAGCCGCTGTCCCGCCTGCGGTCGAACCAGGGCGGCGAGAACGAGTCGATGCTGTTCGAGATCCTCAGGCGTGGGCTGGCGCCGGACGAGCCGATCCTGCCCGCCGACGCGGCCGACCTTGCGCTGCGCTACGACCTGACCGTCCCGCTGACCCGGTACTTCGCCTCGCACCAGGCCGAGCTGCCGGAGGTGTTCCGTGCCCTGCAGACCGGCTCGGTGTGGCGGGCGGAGCGCCCGCAGAAGGGGCGGTTCCGCCAGTTCACCCAGGTGGACATCGACATCCTCGGCGAGGCCGGGATCGTCGCCGAGGTCGACCTGCTGGTGGCCACGCTCACCGCCTTCGCCGACCTCGGCATGGCGGACGACGTCACGCTGCTGGTCAACGACCGGCGCACGCTGACCGACCTGCTGGGCGCCGTCGGCTTCGCCGGCCCGGCCGTCCCGGACGCGCTGATCGCGATCGACAAGCTGGACAAGATCGGGCCGGACGCTGTGGCCGACGAGCTCACCGTGCTGGGCGCGCCCGCGACCGTGCGCGGCGTGCTCGACGCGGTGCTCGCGGTGCGCGACGACCCCGAGGCTGCGCTCGCGGCGGGCGCGCTGGCGCTGCCCGGGCTGCCCGAGGTGTCGTTGCGCGACCTGCCCGCGATCGTCGGTGCGGTCCGTGCGGTGCTGCCGTCCGCGCGCGTCGTGCTCGACCCGTCGCTGGTCCGCGGGATGGGCTACTACACCGGCCCGATCTTCGAGGTGAAGCACGCGCAGGTCGGCTCGTCGGTCGCCGGCGGCGGCCGGTACGACGGCGTGGTGGGCAAGTGGCTCGGCCGGGACGTGCCCGCTGCCGGGTTCTCGATCGGCTTCGAGCGGATCATCGACCTGGTCGCCCCCGAGCCCGAGACCGGGCTGCGGGTGGGGCTGCTCTACGGCGAGGACGCGGACATCACCGGGCTGATGACCACCCGGGAGCGGCTGCAGGCCGACGGCGCGGACGTCACCCTGGTCCGGGCCCCGCGCAAGCCGAGCGCGCGGTTCTTCGAGGGTCTCGTCGCGCAGGGTCTGACGCACGTGGCGCGGACGCGGCCGACGGGACCGCGCGCGTCCGCACGCTGGGCGGCTGATGGCCCACCTGCTGGGGGCCGACCGGGTGAGCGTGGCGCTCGGCACCCGGACCGTCCTCGACGGCATCTCGCTCGGCCTCGACGACGGCGCGCGGGTAGGTGTCGTCGGGCCCAACGGCTCCGGCAAGTCCACCCTGATGCGCCTCCTGGCCGGCCTCCAGGCGCCCGACGACGGCCGGGTCACCCGGGCCGGCGGGGTGCGGGTGGGTGTCCTCGACCAACGCGACGTGCTGCCCGAGGGCACCGTCCTGGACGCGATCCACCCCGGCGCCGACACCCACGAGTGGGCCGCCGACCCGCGCATCCGGGCGGTCCACACCGGCCTGCTGCCGGACGTCCCGCTCGACGCCGACGTCGCCACGCTGTCCGGCGGCCAACGGCGACGGGTCGCCCTGGCCGTGCTGCTGGTGGGCGAGGACGAGGTGCTGCTGCTCGACGAGCCGACCAACCACCTCGACGTCGAGGGCGTCGCCTGGCTGGCCGGCCATCTCGTCGAGCGGTTCGGGCGCGGATCGGGTGCGCTGGTCGTCGTCACGCACGACCGTTGGTTCCTCGACGCGGTGACCACCCGGACCTGGGAGGTCCACGACGGGACCGTCGACCCCTACGACGGTGGGTACGCCGCCTACGTGCTGGCCCGCGCCGAGCGTGCCCAGGAGGCGGCGACGGTCGAGGTGAAGCGCGCCAACCTGCTGCGCAAGGAGCTCGCGTGGCTGCGCCGAGGGGCCCCGGCCCGCACCTCCAAGCCGAAGTTCCGGATCGACGCCGCCACCGCGCTGATCGCCGACGAGCCGCCGCCGCGGGACCGCCTCGAGCTGGCCCGCACCGCCACCGCGCGGCTCGGCAAGGACGTGCTCGACCTGGAGGACGTCACGCTCGCGTACGACGAGCGCACGCTGCTGGACCACGTCACCTGGCGGCTCGGCCCCGGCGACCGGTGGGGGGTCGTCGGCGCCAACGGCGCGGGCAAGACCACGCTGCTCGGGCTGCTGGCCGGCCGGGTACGGCCGGACTCCGGGCGGATCAAGCGCGGCAAGACCGTGCGCACCGCCGAGCTGCGCCAGGAGGTCGAGGACCTGTCGGCGCTGGCCGACCTGCAGGTGATCGAGGTCGTCGAGCGCGAGCGGCGCTCGCTCGTCGTCGGTGGCAAGGAGGTCACCGCGGCGCAGCTCATCGAGCGGCTGGGGTTCGCCCGCGAGCGGCAGCAGACCCGCGTGGGCGACCTGTCCGGGGGCGAGCGGCGGCGGCTGGCGCTGCTCCGGCTGCTCGTCGGCGAGCCCAACGTGCTGCTGCTCGACGAGCCGACGAACGACCTGGACACCGACACCCTGGCCGCCCTGGAGGACCTGCTGGACGGCTGGCCGGGCACGATCGTCGTCGTGTCGCACGACCGCTACCTGCTGGAACGCGTCGCCGACCGGCAGGTGGCGCTGCTCGGCGACGGCCGGCTGAGGGACCTGCCCGGCGGCATCGACGAGTACCTGGCGCTGCGCGCCGCGGCCGGTTCAGGTGCGCGGACTCCGGCCGCCGCTCGGCCGGCAGGCTCGACGTCCGCTGCCGGGCCGCAGGCCGGGGTCGTGGCGCAGGCGCCCGGGCCGGTGGGTTCGTCGGCCGCCGCGCCGAGCGCCACGCAGGTGCGCGCGGCCCGCAAGGAGGTCGCGCGGATCGAGCGGCGCCTGGCACGCCTCGCCGCGGAGGAGTCAGCGCTGCACGACGCGCTCGCCGCGCACGCCACCGAGCACGAACGGGTGCTCGCCCTGGATGGGCAGCTGCGCGCGCTGGCCGCCGAGCGTGAGGAGCTCGAGGCCGCCTGGCTGGAGGCGGCCGAGACCGCCGGCTGACGTGTCGCGGCCTAGGGCTCCCGTGATGAAGTTGTCGCGTGGGGCTCATCGTCCGACAGCTCATGAAGGTGAAGACGCACGGCGGCGCCGTGGTCGGCGCCGGTATCGCGCTGCTGGCGATCGTCGCGCTGGTCGCCGCGGGTCTCGGCGGGCTGGGCGGGCAGACGGAGCCGGCGGCGATCCCGCAGGCCTGCCCAGCCGTCCACGGGACGCCGGTCGCGCCGGTCCTGTCGCAGGCCAGGAGGAGCTTCGTCCCGTTCGCGCCGACCGAGGCGCTGCTCTGCCTGTACGCGCTCGAGCCCTCGGTCGCGGCACCGGGGGGGTCGCCTGCACCGTCCAGGCAGGTGCGGATCGACGGGCCTGCCGCGGCGACGCTGGCGAGCAACCTCGATGCAGCCGCTCGCTCGTCGTCGGGACTGCTCGGCTGCGGTGTCGACGTCGGCGACGTCGTAGATGCCTACTTTCAGGGTGACGGCGAGAGCATCGAGGTGCTCATCGCGGGACTGCCAGGCTGTTCGGGGGCGACGAACGGGCCGAAGGGCGGATCCATCGCCGACAGCGAGGTCGTCTCGGAGCTGCAGGGGTTGCTCGGCCTGGGCAGCTGGCCCGGAATCCCCGGCTGATCGGCCGGTCGCGGGTCCGGCACCGGGTCGCGCCCGACGTGTCGGGCCGGCCCCACCGGACGCCGGGCTGTGCCTGCGCTGTGAGCAGTGTTTCGTCTGCTGACATGCTGTCGTAAACATCCCGTTTCCGGCGTTGCGTCGGCGGCGGAGGCGACGCACGCTGGCCAGATGGCAGCTGATGGGGACCCGATCCGGAGCGTGGCGCAGTACCGGGTGGACCGTCCGCGGGCTGAGGACGGGGTTTCGGCCGGCGACAGCGCGACGCGGCCCGAGGGCGAGCCGCCGACGGCGGCCGGTCGGATGGAGGAGCGTGCGTCCTGGGTCGAGGAGCTGGTACGCCAGGCGATCGCACGCGGCGAGTTCGACCACCTGTCGCTCGCCGGAAGGCCGATCCCGGGCCTGACCCGGCACGACCCGGACTGGTGGCTCAAGTCGTTCATCGAGCGGGAGCACATCACGGGTGTCGGCCCCGAGGCGTTCCTGCTGCGCCGGGACGACGCCGACCTGGACCGGCGGATCGACGAGGAGCACACCGAGGCGGGCGTGCGCGAGCTGCTCGACGAGTTCAACGCCCGCGTGGTGGCCGCCCGGCGGCAGCTGCACGGTGGACCGCCGGTGGTCACGTCGACCCGGGACGTCGACCTTGAGGTGGCCCGCTGGCGCGAGCGGAGGGCGGCGGCCGCCGTGCGGTCGGTGACCCCTGCCGGGTCGGCCGACCGGCGGGCGTCCTGGCACCGCGGCCAGTGGCTCAGCCGGCGGCGAGGGTCCGCCGCAGCGGTACCGTCGGACGACCGATCAGACGTGACAGGTCCACGCTGACCTCGGCCAGCGCACCGCCGGCGATCGCGACGTCGAGCGCCGTGACGAAGGCGGCGGCGCCGTCGGGGAGCCCGGCTGCGACGAGCTGGGCGTGTCGCTCGTCGGGCGTGAGGTCCCGGCGCAGCACGGGCCGGCCGACGATCTCCGAGAGCACGACCGCCAGCTCGTCGTAGTCCCACGCGACGTCGCCGCCGAGCTCGTAGACCGCGCCCTCGTGGCCCGGCTGCGTCAGGACCACGGCGGCAGCCTGCGCGTAGTCGGCGCGCGGCGCGCTGGCGATCCGGCCGGTGCCGGTCGCGGAGGCGATCTCGCCGGTCTGCCGCGCCGTCGCCAGGTCGGCGAGGTAGTTCTCGCTGTACCAGTTGTTCCGCAGCAGCGTCGCCGGGATGCCGGCCGCGGCGATGAGCTCCTCGGTCGCCTTGTGGTCCGGGTTGACCGGCAGCGGCGAGGAGTCGGCGTGCGGCCCCGACGTGTAGGCCACGTGCTGCACGCCCGCGCGCACCGCGGCCGCGACGACGTTGCGGTGCTGCTCGAGGCGCTTGCCCACCTCGCTGCCCGAGACGAACAGCAGCCGGTCGGCACCGGTCAATGCGTCGTCCAGGCTTGCCGGGTCGTCGTAGTCGGCGCGGCGTACGACGACACCCCGCGCGGCGAGGTCGTCGAGCGCGGCGGTGCGGCGGCCGGTGGCCACGACCTGCCCGGGTGCCACACCCCGGGCGAGCAGCGCCTCGACGGCGAGGCGTCCGAACTGCCCGGTGGCGCCGGTGACGACGATGGTCATGGTGGTCCTCTCGACGGTGTCGTGCAGGCCAACCACCGCGGACCGCCCAGGCTTCCCGGGGCTCGTCCTACTCGGTGAGGGGGGACACCGCGACCGCCGCCCGGTCGGCCCGGTGGCGGACCAGCGCGCCGATCGCCACGGTGTGCGCGACCGCCATCGCCAGGAGCGCGCCGGCGACGACGAGCAGCGGAGCGCGCCAGCCGCCGGTGGCCGTGTGGACCGCGCCGATGACGGACGGCGCGACGCCGGCCAGCACGTAGCCGACCGTCTGGATCGCGGCGGACATGCTGCCCGCTGCGGCCGGCGAGCCTGCGACGGTCGAGACCACCGAGAAGATGACGACGTAGTTCGCCGCCTGGGCGACGCCGCCCACCGACGCCCACGCCCACCATTCTCCGGGGGCGAGCAGCAGGCCGAGCGGCAGCGCGAGCCAGGCCGCGGCGATCACCAGGGTGACCGCGCGCGGATGCAGCCGGGCCATCGCCAGGGGGGCCAGCACGCCGCCGACGATGCCGAAGCCCTGGAACAGCGCCGCGGCGGCGCCGGCACCGCTGCGGGTCAGCCCGACCTCGTCGTGCAGCAGCGTGGGCAGCCAGGCGGACAGTGCGTAGTAGGACGCCGACTGGAAGGCGAACGTCACGACGAGCAGCCACGTCAGCGGCCGGCGCAGCACCCCTGCGCGTCGCGCCGGCGGCGGGCTGGACGCCGGCCGCTCGTCGGGGCGGGGGTCGTCGGGGTCGTCGGGCGCGGGGCGTTGCCGGCCGGCGAACGCGCGCCACCACACCGCCAGGCCGGCGAGCACGACGACGGACCAGGAGGCGAGCGCCCAGCGCCAGCCGACCACCGCCGCCAGCGGCGCCATCCCGATGGTCGTCAGCACCGCGCCCATGTTCATCGCCGCGGTCGCGGCTCCGGTGACCCGGGTGATCCCGGACGAGAAGTCGCGCGCGGCGACCACGGGCACCGCGACGTTGCCGACCGTGATCGCCGCGCCGATGACGACGGTCCCGGCCAACGCGGTGGCGAAGCCGCCGGAGGAGCGCAGCAGGGTGCCGGCCAGGACCCCGAGCAGGGTGACCACCCCGGCGGTTGCGGTGCCCACCCGGGTGACCAGGGCCGCGGCCAGCGGCGTGACCAGCGCGAAGCACAGGACGGGCGCCCCGGTGAGCAGGCCGGCGGAGGCCGCCGAGAGATGCAGGTCGGTGCTGACGGCCGAGACGACGGGGGCGAGCGACGTGATCGGGCCGCGCAGGTTGAGCGCGTAGAGCAGCAGGCCGGTCAGCAGCAGCCCACGGGCCGCGTCGCGCGGGGCGGGGTTCATCGCGGACAGCGTTCCGGGCCGTGAGCGCGCAGGGCGCCGGTGTGAGGCGGGTTCACGACGCTTCGTCGAAGGGTGCGACCAGCACCCGCAGCAGGTCGGCGAGGGTGACCTGGTCCTCGTCGGACAGGCTGCGCAGCAGCCGGCGCTCGGACTCCAGGAGGTCGGCCAGCGCACCGTCCACCTGCTCCAGTCCCGCCGGGGTGAGCTCGACGAACACCCCGCGACGGTCTTCGGCCGACGGCCGCCGCCGGACCAGGCCGTGCTCGACGAGCCGGTCGATCCGGTTGGTCATCGTGCCGGAGGTGACCAGCGTCTGGGTGAGCAGCGCGCCGGGGGACAGCCGGTACGGCACGCCCGCTCGGCGCAGGGCGGACAGCACGTCGAACGCCCAGGTCTCCAGCCCGTGCCGGGCGAACGCTCCGCGCCGGGCCAGGTCGAGGTGGCGCGCCAGCCGGGTCACCCGGGACAGCACCTGGAGCGGCGCGGTGTCGAGGTCCGGCCGCTCCCTGCCCCAGGCCGCGACGATCCGGTCGACCTCGTCGCGTACGGCCTCGTCTGCCACGCGAGCAGGTTACTCGACGTCGAGAGACCGCAACCCGGACCCGCGAGCACCCGGCTTGGTCAGCGACGGACGGCGCTCCAGACCCTTCAGGCCGTTCCAGGCCAGGTTGACCAGGTGCGCCGCGACCTCCTGCTTCTTCGGCGACTGGGCGTCCAGCCACCACTGGCCGGTCAGCGCGACCATCCCGACGAGCATCTGCGCGTAGATCGGGGCTGCGCGCGGGTCCAGACCGGTGCGCTTGAACTGGTCGGCAAGCAGGTGCTCGACCTGGGTGGCGATGTCGCCGATGAGCGAGGAGAACGTGCCGGTCGCCTGGGCGACCGGGGAGTCGCGGACCAGGATGCGGAAACCGTCCTCGGACTTCTCCACGTAGTCGAGCAGCGCCATCGCGGTGCGCTCGACGAGGATCTTCGGGTGGCCGCCACCCTCGAGGGCGCCGGACAAGGCCGCGAGCAGCGCGTGCATCTCGCGGTCGACGACGACGGCGTAGATGCCTTCCTTGCCACCGAAGTGCTCGTAGACCACGGGCTTGGAGACCTCGGCGCGCGCCGCGATCTCCTCGACGCTCGTGTTCTCGAAGCCCTTCTCGGCGAAGAGCTTGCGGGAGATGTCGAGGAGCTGCTCACGGCGTTGGGTGCCCGTCATCCGGCGGGCAGTCCGCCGGCTGTCGGTGGCCACCGGCCCATTGTGCCGGGCTGCTCAGGGGCTGTGCGGGACCTGCATGCTGGCAGACTTGTCGCCGCGTCGGTCCGCCCTGGTGTAACGGCAGCACTCAGGCCTTTGGAGCCTTGGAGTCCAGGTTCGAATCCTGGGGGCGGAGCCCTGTGACCTGCG
>CAVYNN010000004.1:0-12347 GCA_963769855.1 uncultured Actinomycetota bacterium | reverse complement strand
ACGGAACGGCGACGCGACCGGATCCGACCGAAGGGACGACCGTGACCAGACCGCCGACCGACTACCACGTGCACGGCGAGGTCGTCAGCGGTGGCCGTGCCGCCGTGACCGCCGGCAACCGGGCCATCCCGGTCGACGCCGCCTGGGCGGAGACCGACCTCCCCGGTGAGCCCGGCCCCGCCGAGCTGCTGGCCGGGGCGTTCGCCGCATGCCTGATGAAGAACCTCGAGCGGTCCGGCGCCCTGCTGTCCTTCCGCTACGAGCGTGCGGACGTCGATGTGCGAGCCCGACGTCAGGACGTCCCGCCGCGGTTCGTCGAGATCGAGTACGAGCTGCGCCTGGTGACCGACGAGACGCCGCGCCGGGTCGACCTGGTGCACCGCAACCTGCGCCAGTACGGCACCGTCTACAACACGCTGGCCGCGGTGTGCGACGTCCACGGCCGCGTGGTCAGCGAGCCGTCTCCGGTGCCACCGCCTCCGAGGTGACGTCGTCGAGCTCGCCGGCCATCTCGGCCTGGACCATCTCGGCCTCGACGACTGCGTGCGCAACCCCGCGGGGACGGCCTGCCCGGACCCAGGCGCCGTACAACACCGCCGCGATGACAGCGGCGGCGGCCAGCGAGCCGAGCGCAGCCGGGCGGGTCAGGTTGACGGCCAAGGTGAACGCGACCGCCACGGCGGCGACCGCGTTCAGCACGAACCAGCCCCGTCGGTGCTCCCGGTGGGCGAAGGTGGCCATCGCCGCCAGGCCGATCAGGAAGCTGACGAAGACCGCGACCGCGTAGAAGAGGACGAGCTCCTGGTCGTGGCCGCCGGCAGCGGTGACGACCGCTGCCGACAGACCGAGGAACACCACGACCCCCAGCATCGGGACGTGGTGGTGGTTCACCCGCCCGAGCGGACCGGGCAGCACGCCGAGGCTGGCGCCGTCGGCATCGCGGTGCCGGGCCAGCGCCTTGAGCAGCCCCGGCCCGGCCTGGAACGACGAGCTGGCCGCCGACAAAAGCAGCAGGGCGGTGCCGGCCTGGAAGGCGGCGAACACCCATGACACACCCGTGCGCCGGGCGACCTCGGCGATCTGGGTGGAGTTCGCCGGGGGGATCCCCACACCCAGCCGCACCGCCGTGGCGGTCAGCGCGAGCGTGAGCGTGCCGACGATGCCCAGCGTCAGCCACAGGGCCCACCGGCCGAACCCCCGGCGACCCGCGTCGTCGAGCTGAGGCAGCTGGGCGATCGCCGACGAGGGCGCCTCGACGCCGGTGGCCAGGGCCATCGCCACCGGGAACGCGAGCATGACCGACACCGGGGCCGCGTGCGGGGCGACGATCGCCGGGTGCGGCTGCGGCTGCGCCCCGAACGTCAGCACCAGCACGACGACGGCGACTGCCAGGAACGCCACCGTCAGGGCGGCGAACACCACTCGGCCTAGGTGCCCGAACCACATCAGCCCCGCCACCGCCAGCAGCAGGAGCAGCGCGAGCGGGAGCCGGAACGCCGCAAGGGCCGGGGCGTACGAGATGACAGCCGAGGCGGCGGCCGACACCGAGATCGAGATGGTGAGCACGAAGTCGACGATCAGCGCGGCCATCGGCACGAACGCGTACGCCTCACCGAACGCCGAGCCCGCGGCGGCCGCCGAGCCGCCGCCGGCCGGGAAACGGGCGACCAGCTGGTGGTAGCTGGCCACCACCAGCGCCACCACGGCCACGACGAGAGCCATCGTCGGCACGAGCAGCCGCAGGTCGCCGTGCAGGGCGCGCAGCGCAGCCTCGATCGCGTAGGCGACCGAGGAGACCGGATCGGCCATCACCGAGAACGCGAAGGCCAGCAGCAGTGCGGTCCGCCCACGCAGCCACCGGGTCGGGACTGCCGGTGCGGGTGTGCTCACGACCGCGTGCGACAACGGGCTGGACATGGAGATCTTCCTCAGGTGCGCCTAGGAGTCTGCTGAACAATTCGCGTTCCTGGGGCTGCGTGCCTTCGGGCTGGTCAGGGTGCCAGCCGGGAGAATTGGTGGGTGCAGGGACGTGATGATCCGCAGCGGGATCTGTGGGACGTGGAGTCGGTGGCCGGGGGCTTGTTGCCGGCGGGCGGGGTGTTCGCGTTCTTGGCCGAGCACCGCGACCGGCTGTTCCCCGACGGGTTGTTCGAGGACTTGTTTCCCTCGGGGCGGGGCCGGCCGTCGGTCCCGGCGCCGATGGTCGCGTCGGTGATCGTGCTGCAGACGCTGCACAACTTGTCCGACCGGGAAGCGGTCGAGGCGCTCACGTTCGATCTGCGGTGGAAGGCCGCGTGCGGGATCGCGGTCGACGCGGCCGGGTTCCATCCCTCGACGTTGACGTACTGGCGGCGCCGGCTGGCCGGCTCGCAGCGGCCGCACCGGATCTTCGACGCCGTCGCCGAGGTGGTCGCCGCGACCGGGGCGGTCAAGGGCAAGACGCGGCGGGCGCTGGACTCCACGGTGCTGGACGACGCGGTGGCCCGCCAGGACACGGTGACCCAACTGATCGCGCAGATCCGCCGGGTGGGCCGCCTGGTCCCCGGTGCGGACGTACTGGTCCCGACGGTGTGCACCCGGCTGGGCGAGCTGACCGGGGCCGGCTACGACAGCCCGGGCAAGCCGAAGATCGCGTGGGACGACCCGGCTGCCCGCGACGATCTGGTCTCCGCACTGGTCGGGGATGCCCTGGCGCTGTTGGTAGCGCTCGACACCGATGCGATCAGCGCGGCCGGTGGTCAGATCGCTGAGGCGGTGGCGCTGCTGGCCCTGGTCGCCGGGCAGGACGTGGAGCCCGCTGAGGGGTCGGACGGCACCGACGGGCGCTGGCGCATCGCCCGCAAGGTCGCCTACGACCGGGTGATCTCCACGGTCGATCCGCAGGCCCGCCATGCGCACAAGACGGTCGAGCGTCGTCAGGACGGGTTCAAGGCACACCTGGTGATCGAGCCGGACACCGGCCTGGCCACCGCGGTCGCGCTGACCAAGGCCTCGGGCCCTGCGTCCTCGGACTCGGCGGTGGGGATCGAGCTGCTCGGTGCCGACGCGAGCATCGACGCCCCAGTGCAGGTGTTGGCCGACTCGGCCTACGGCACCGGGACCATGCTCGCCGCGCTCGACGCTGCCGGACACGTCCCACTGGTCAAGCCCTGGCCGACCAAGCCGGCCGTGCCGGGCGGGTTCAGCATCGATGACTTCGTCCGCGACGCGCACGCGGGCACGCTGACCTGCCCGGCCCAGATCACGCGCACGATCAGTAGGTCCGGCTGGGCCACGTTCGGCGCGGCATGCACCGGCTGCCCGCTGCGGCAGCGCTGCACGACATCAGCCTCCGGCCGATCGGTCAAGGTCCACGAACACGACCTACTGCAACGCGCTCACCGGCAGCGTGCCGCCGACCCGCAGTTCCAGGCCGTCTACCGCCAACACCGCCCCATGGTCGAACGCACGATCGCGTGGCTGACCCGCGGCGCCCGCCGCGTGCCCTACCGCGGGACCGTCAAGAACGACGCCTGGCTGCACCACCGCGCCGCCGCCCTCAACCTGCGCCGACTGCTCAACCTCGGCCTGACGTTCGCCGACGGAACCTGGGCCCTGGCCTGATCCCGGGCACCGGCACCCGAAGCCGTGGACAACGGCCCGCAGGCCGCCCAGGATGGGCCCAGGCGGGTGAACCGACCCACGTGTCGCACCCTTGAGTGCTGACTTCACAACGCCGCACAGACGGCCAACCCTGTGGCGATCCGCCCGCCGCCCACTGCGCGGCCGCTCAGAACACCACTTGTTCAGCAGAGTCCTAGACGACAGGACACGACATCGCCGACCAGGCTTCCCGGCACACCGCGGTCCACCGTACGCGCGTCCACGGGGCAGCCGTGACGGTCCCGCGTGCAGTGCCGGAACGGCGGGTGCACGCGGTGTGACGAGATCAGGGTCCGGTGTCGACGCCCGCGCCCGGGGTGACGGCCGGGTCCGCCGGTGGCGCCGGGGCCGTGCGACGACGGTCGGCGACCTTCTGGCACGCCAGCGTCGCGATCAGCCCGACACCCGTCGCAGCGCCGAAGCCGACGACCGCCACCGGGACGCTGGTCAGGGCGGCGACGTGCCCCAGCAGGTAGGTGCCGACGGGTGTGCTGCCGCCCATCAGCAGGACGAACACGCTCATCACCCGGCCTCGTAGCCGGTCCGGGACCAGCTTCTGCAGCCGGGTGTTGGAGCTCGTGGTGAACAGGGTGGCGGCGGCTCCGCCGATCGTCATCGCCGCGATGCTGATCGAGTAGGAGCGCGACCAGCCCAGGACCAGGAGCACCCCGGCGATCACGGCGCCCGCCGTCACGATCCGGCGTTTGCTGCTTCCGGGCAGGGCCACCACGGTCAGCGCGCTGACCAGCGCCCCGGCGCCGAACGCGCCCATCAGCGTGCCGAAGCCGACCGCCCCGAGCCCCAGCACGTCGCTTGCGATCAGCGGCGCGACGACCTGCCAGTTGAAGCCGAGCGTGCCGACCACGGCCAGGGCAAGCAGAACGAACAGCACGTCCGGGACGCCCGCCGCGTAGCGCAGACCCTCACGGATGGCGCCCTTCCGCGAGGAACGGCTCCCGGCGGTGGCGTGCAGCTCACCGGGCCGCATGGCCAGCAGCGCACCCAAGGTGAGCGCGAAGCTGGCCGCGTTGATGAAGAACACCGCGGCGACACCGAGGTATGCGACCGCGACCCCGCCGAGCGCGGACCCCACCATGCGACCCGCGTTGAACTGGGCGCTGTTCAGCGCGACCGCGTCCGGCACCAGCTCCCGGCCGACCATCTCCGGCACGAACGCCTGCTGGGCGGGGTTGTTGAACGCGTTGGACAGGCCCAGCGCCACCGCCAGCACGGCCAGCTGCCACACCCGTGGCGTTCCGACGGCGACCAGGATGCCCAACACGAGCGCCTGCGCCATCGCCAGCCCCTGAGCGCCGAGCAGCAGCGCGCGCTTGCTGACCCGATCGGCCAGGGACCCTGCCGGCAACGTGAACAGCAGCATGGGCAGGAACTGCAGCGTGGTGACGGTCGCCAGGGTCAGCGCCGAGTGGCTGATCTGCAGCACCAGCCAGGCCATCGCCACGGTCTGCATCCATGTGCCCGTGCCGGAGACGAGCTGCCCGGCCCAGAACAGGCCGAAGTTGCGCACCCGCAGCGCTCGGAGCACGTCGCCGGCGCGCCGCGGGGGCGGGACGGTGGCAGGGGGCCGGGCTCCGTACGTCATGGCGCATGCCCTGGGGCCCGGCGGACGGGCTCGGACACGCGCCCTCAGGCCCCGCTGTCGTTCAGCTTGGCCAGCATGACCTCGGCGTTGCCGAGGACGCGGGTCGCCTCGGCGAACCGGGCGATCTTGAAGGTCTCCAGCAGCTTGGCCGACCCGATGCCGAGGGCCTGCGCCTTGTCGGTCATCGCCTCGACGCAGGCCTGGCTCCCGGTGGCCAGAGCGATACCGAGGTAGATCAGCGTGCGAGTCTCGTTCGTCAGCGCACCGCCCTCGGGCGGCATCGCGAACGCGCCGTCCTGCGCGTGCCGCACGACCAGGTCGGGCATGACCGACACCGCGTGCTGGATCGCCGGCGGCACGTGACCGTTCAGTGACGCGTTCATGGTGGCCAGGATCTGGTCGACGGTCTGCACCGTGGCAGTGGTCATGAATAGTCTCCGCTCGCAATGTCAAGAGAGATTGCCTCAAGAACAGTTGATATGACATCACAGCCTGGACCGCCGACGCGAACCGGGGCCGGGACGAAGGTCACTCGCTGTCCCAAACGGCAGCGGGGAGAAGCCCGAGAGTCAGGGCGTCGGCGTGATGTCGACCGCCTCCTGCTCAGGGGGCGACGGTCGTCCCCTCGTCGGTCGCGGCGGCGTGCTCCCGGTCGCGCGAGCGGCGCACCAGGAGGAACACGATGGCGCCGAGGAACACGATCAGGCTGGTCCAGTCGTTCAGGCGCAGCCCGAGGAAGTGGTTGGCGTGGTCCACGCGGAGCGCCTCGACCCAGGCCCGGCCCACGGTGTACGCCGCGACGTACAGGGCGAACAACCGTCCGTTGCGCAGCCCGAACCGGCGCCCGGCCCAGACCAGCAGCACCGCGACGCCGATGTCCCACAGCGACTCGTAGAGGAACGTCGGCTGGTACAGCCCGATGTTCGGGGTGTCCGCCGGGCGGTGCGCCGGATCGATCCGCAGCGCCCACGGCAAGGTGGTCGGCTTGCCGAAGAGCTCCTGGTTGAAGTAGTTCCCCCAGCGTCCGATCGCCTGCGCGAGGACCAGTCCCGGGGCGGCCGCGTCGGCGAAGTCGCTCAGCGGCACCCCCAGCTTGCGGCAGGCGATCCAGGCACCGACCGCGCCCAGGGCGACCGCCCCCCAGATGCCCAGGCCGCCGTCCCAGATGTACAGCGCACGGATCGGCTGCCGCCCCGGTGCGAAGTACAGCTCGGGGTCGGTGATGAGGTGGTAGAGCCGCCCGCCGACGATGCCGAACGGCACGGCCCACAGCACGATGTCGAACACCTGGTCGGGGTCCCGGCCCATGGCGACCCACCGCCGCCGCGTCCACCAGGTGGCCACGACGATGCCCAGCAGGATGAACATCGCGTACGCCCGGATCGGCACGGGTCCCAGGTACCAGACGCCGCGGGACGGGCTCGGGATGAACGTGGGCAGCATCGTTCCTCACCACAGATGGACCTCGTCCGGCGAGTTCGCCGGACGAGCGATGCTCGCACATCTCGCTGTTGACGCACATCCGGGGCACGCACGGGTTGCGGTTGCCGCCTCCGAAGACCCGGCTTAGCCTCGGTGCCATCCGGATGCAAAACGTTATCGGACCCGGTGGCGCCACCGCGGGCGCGCCGCCCCTGCTGCGAAGGAGCCTGCAGTGCGCATCCGTCATTCCCTGTTGATCGTCGCCCTCGCGACGACTGCGCTGACCGTCACACCGGCGGCAGCATCATTCGCCTCGTCAGGCGTCGACAACGACCACCGAGGGTCGGGGCCCGGCGTCACCACGACCCAGCCGAGCCTGCGCACCCTGTCCATGCGCTCGGGCCTGAAGGTCGGCACCGCCGTCAACATGGACCTCTACGGCTCTGACCCGAAGTACACGCGGATCGTGAACCAGCAGTTCAACACCGTCACGGCGGAGAACGTCATGAAGTGGCAGCTCGTCGAGCCGACCCAGGGCACCTACGACTGGGCGGCCGCCGACCGCCTCGTCGCGAGCGCGCGGGCCAACCACCAGCTCGTCCGCGGCCACACCCTGGTCTGGCACAACCAGCTGCCGAGCTGGCTCTCGACCGACGGCGGCGCCACGACGTCGTTCACCCCCCAGCAGGTGCGCGACCTGTTGCACAAGCACGTCGTCGATGAGGTCACGCACTTCCGCGGCCAGATCTGGCAGTGGGACGTGGTCAACGAGGCGTTCAACGACGACGGCACGCCGCGCCAGGACATCTTCTACAAGGCCTACCAGGCGCTCGGCCTCGACCCGCTCGGCTACATCGCCGACGCGTTCCGCTGGGCTCACCAGGCCGACCCGCACGCGCTGCTGTTCTACAACGACTACAACCTCGAGTTCACCGGGGCGAAGAGCAACGCGGTGTACGCCTTCGTCCAGCAGCTCCAGGCTCAGCGCGTGCCGATCGCCGGCGTCGGGTTCCAGGGCCACCTGGACACCCAGTACGGCTTCCCGGACCTGCAGAACAACCTCCAGCGCTTCGCCGCACTGGGGCTGAAGGTCGCGCTCACCGAGGTCGACGTCCGCACGTTCGTCCAGCCCGACCCGGCGAACCCGGGGACGTACACGGACATCCCGCTGACACCTGCGCTGCAGGCCGCGCAGGAGTCCTACTGGAAGCAGACCCTCCAGGCCTGCCTCGCCGTCAAGCAGTGCATCTCCTACACGGTGTGGGGGGTGGGTGACGCCAACTCCTGGATCCCGGGCGTGTTCACCGGTGAGGGTGCGGCCCTGCTGTTCGACAACAACCTCAACCCCAAGCCGCAGTACCAGGACCTGCGGCAGATCCTCTGGACGACGAAGGCGCCCCGGCGCGTCTAGCCGAGACACCCGATGGTCGAGGGGGTGGGTCCTGCGGGGCCCGCCCCCTCGGCGCGCGGCCGGCACGCGCGACTCCACGATCTGCGGGGCCAGAGCGTCGAGGTCGGCGTCAGACCCAGCCACAGGCGTGCACGCTGCCGGTACTGTTGGTGATCCTCAGGGTCGGTGCCCGCGTTCCAGGGCGTTGGCTACGCGCCCACAGTGGGCAAGGCGCACGAGGAGGAACCCGTGTCCCATGCGCTGCCGGAGTTGCCCTGCGAGTACTCGGCGCTCGAACCGCCTGCAACCTGCAGTGCCAAAACGTCCGCGCCGACCTTGTCGAGGCGCGCCGGCAGGTCGCCAGCCGGCCCGACGTCGTTGAGCGCTTCGAGAAGGCACGGCGCGTCTCCTTGGGTCGCGACGATCGACACTCGCGTCCGCGGAGCATGAGCGCAGTGCTGGTGGGCGCGCCGCTCTTCGCGCTCGACCTATGGAACCCCCACGCCGGGCTCGCCCTCTGGGCGGTGCTGGCAACCGCGTTCCTCTTGGGCATGGTGCATGGCATCACCCCCGACGAGCACACCTGGCCCATCACCTTCTCCTACGCGGTGGGCGGCTACTCCAGTCGGGCCGGGATGAGAAACGCCCTCGTCTTCTCCCTCGCCTTCACCGCCCAGCGCGCGCTGGCCAGCGAGCTCGCCTACCTTGCTCTGGCCCGATACCTCACGCTCGGCTCACGGAGCGACTACGTCATCTACGTGGTCGTTGGCGTGGCGATGCTGTGGGCGGCGCGCTACATCCGCGGTGGCCGTCTGCCGTGGCACTTCGACGTCCACCTCCACGAGCGATCCAAGCGCTCTCAGGGGGCCGAAGCCGAGACGCTTGGCTCGGGGCTCACGGCGGCCGCTGGCGACGCGCGGAGCCCGGTTCCTATGGGACGGGGCGTCGTACACCTGCACGCCCACGGTGGCGTTGCCCTCGCCCCCCCGCCACAGTGGTCGAAAGACCCGTGCACGGACTGTCACGAGCCCGACCTCGTCGACCCGAGGCCTTGGATGCCCGCCCTGCACGGCTTCATTGCCGGTTGGGGCCTGGGCGCCTTTGCCGTCATCGTCTACACCGTGCTCGCACCCGAGATGCCCTCGGCCGCCTTCGGATGGGTGCCCGGCGCGCTGTTCGGCCTTGGCACGACGGTCGTCCAGGTCATGGTCGGAGCCCTTGTCGGCTGGCTCGTTCGGCGCAGGGGCGCGGCACCGGAGGTCACCCGTCGGATCGGCCTCGTCGTCGCGATGCGCACGCTCGGGTTCGGCGGGGCCGCCTTCGTCGCGGGGGGTGCCTTCGGCGTCGCCTTCCCCCACCTCGCGGCGCTCAGCGTCGCTACGGGACTTCACGTGCACAACCTCGACCATCTCGGGCTCCCTCTCGTGCTCGTGGTCGTCTCGGTCGCTGGTGTGGGCGTGGGCTCTCTCGTCACTGAGCTGCACCGCGTCCCGAGGGCTCCGCGGACTGAGCATCGTCGCCCGCAGGCGCCCTGAGCAGCCGCTGGGCTCACCAGGCCGACCCGCACGCCCTGCTCTTCTACAACGACGACAACCTCGAGTTCACCGGGGCGAAGAGCAACGCGGTGTACGCCTTCGTCCAGCAGCTCCAGGCTCAACACGTGCCGATCGCCGGCGTCGGGTTCCAGGGCCACCTGGATGACGACCGACGACCGAAGGGGGTAGGTCCGACCGGGCTCACCACCTTCGGTGCGCTGCCCGTCCGGCCGCCCGGCTGAGCGCTCCCGACGACGGCGTTGCAGACTATGTACCCTTGCGCGGCCCGCCACACCCGGATCGAGGTGCGCGGACCCCCTCACTCCCGACAGAAACCGGACTCCTCGTGCCTCCTGCATCGCCTGGACGGTCCGCACGTGCTGCGCGCACGTCGACGTCCAGCCCCGTGATGACCCAGCGGCAGATCATGCTCGTGATCTACGCGCTCATGGCGGGGATGTTCCTCTCGTCGCTCGACCAGACCGTGGTCGGCACGGCGATCCGGACCATCGGCGACGACCTGCACGGCCTGAACCAGCAGGCCTGGGTGACGACCGCCTACCTCATCACCTCGACGATCTCGACGCCGATCTACGGCAAG
The DNA here is from genome assembly GCA_963769855.1 of uncultured Actinomycetota bacterium. GTDB lineage: Bacteria > Actinomycetota > Actinomycetes > Actinomycetales > Cellulomonadaceae > Cellulomonas. The sequence continues at coordinate 2,154 of CAVYNN010000004.1, read as the reverse complement.
CTCTCCGACATCTTCGGCCGTCGACCGCTGTACATCTTCGGCCTGGGCGTGTTCATCGCCGGGTCGTTCCTGTCGTCGTTCTCGACGTCGATGATCATGCTGGCCGGGTTCCGTGCCTTCCAGGGGATCGGCGCGGGCGCGCTGATGTCCGTGCCGCTGGCGATCATGGGCGACATCCTCGCCCCGCGCGAGCGCGCCAAGTACCAGGGCTTCTTCCTCGCCGTGTTCGGCGTCTCGGCCGTCGTCGGGCCGCTGATCGGCGGGGTCTTCGCCGACACGTCGCAGATCCTGACGATCGCCGGCTGGCGGTGGGTGTTCCTCATCAACGTGCCGGTCGGCGTCGTGGCGCTGTTCATGGTGCTGGCGTTCCTGCACCTGCCCACGTTCCACCGGAACGCCGCGCCGCGGATCGACTGGTGGGGCGCCACCGCCGTGGTTGCCACGCTCGTCCCGCTGCTGCTCGTCGCCGAGCAGGGCCGTGACTGGGGCTGGACGTCGGCGGCGTCGATCGCGTGCTTCGTCATCGGCGGGGTCGGCCTGGTCGCCTTCGTCGTGGTCGAGACGATCATGAAGGACGACGCGATCATCCCGCTGCGCCTGTTCGGCTCTTCCACGTTCTCGATGGCGACGGTGCTCGGCTTCCTCGTCGGCTTCGGGATGTTCGGGGCGATGCTCACCCTGCCGCTGTACCTGCAGCTGGTCACCGGCCTGACGCCCACCCAGTCCGGGTTCGCCACGCTGCCGATGGTGGGCGGCCTGATGATCGCCTCGGTGGGTTCCGGCCAGGCGATCGCACGGACCGGCAAGTACCGCATGTTCCCGATCACCGGCACGTTCGTGACGGCCGCCGGCTACCTCGTCCTGACGTTCATGACCGTCGACCGGCCGCTGTGGTTCCTCATGATCGCGATGTTCCTCATCGGCCTCGGCCTCGGCCAGCTGATGCAGTCGCTCACGCTGGCGACGCAGAACGCCGTGCCGGTCACCGACATGGGCGTGGCGACGAGCTCGGCGACGTTCTTCCGTCAGATCGGCGGAACCCTCGGCACGGCCATTCTCCTGTCCGTCCTGTTCGCCCTCATGCCGACCAAGGTGAGCACGGCGATGCAGAATCAGGCCGACCTGACCGCCGCGCTGGACGCGGCCCTGACCCCGTCGGTAGCCACGAACCCGGCCAACCAGGGCGTGATGAACCAGATCTGGGACGCGATCGTCACGCCGGCGAAGGCGCAGGTGCAGTCGGGCCTGGACCAGGTCACGGCGGCCGCCACGCAGGCCGCGGACCAGGCGGTCACCCAGCAGGTGACGGCCGCCGTCCAGCAGCAGGTCGCCGCGGGTGCGATCCCGGCGGCGGCAGCCCAAGCCGCGATCGACAGCCAGGTCGCCGCGGCCCGGCCGGCGGCGGAGCAGAAGGCGCTGGCGGCAGCGGCGCAGCAGGCCGGGGTCGCCGTCGTCGGCGGCCGGCTCGCCGTGAACTACGCCGACCCCGCCCAGCGGGGCCCGGTCGTGGCCAAGCTCGTCCCGACGGTGATCGACACGCTGAAGAGCGCCTCGGTCCCGTCGGGCGCGGCGTCGAGCACCGCCGACACGGCCTTCCTCAAGGGGGCCGACCACCGGCTCACCCGGCCGTTCCTGGCAGGCTTCGCCGCGTCCGCGGTGGTCGTCTACTGGGTCGGCCTCGCGGTGATGATCCTCGCGTTCGTCCTGAGCTGGTTCTTCAAGACGCCGCCGCTGCGCCGCCGGTCGGCGCTGCAGGAGCGGGCCGACGCGCTCAACACCGCCGACGACCTCGAGGTCGACGCGATCGACGCTGCGGCCGAGGCCGGAGTCCCGACCGGGCCGGGCGGCGGCACGCTCCACACGCACCGGGTGTGACCGCCGCGGCCTGGGCGCCACCTTGACGCGGGCTCGGCGACGTACGGTGCTCGATCCGGGATCCGCCGTCGGAGCTTGAGCTCGCCGACGCCTACTCGGCAGGGGCGCCCGATGCGGTACGGGTCCGTGTGACCCGACGCTCGCCGCGGGTCACGCGAGCCGCAGCGAGGTCCAGCACCAGGTCCGCGTAGGCGAGCAGGTCACCCGGTAGCCCGCTACGGCGCAGCAGGGCCCGGATCCGGGCCCTCAGCTCGGCCAGCGCGAACGGTTGGTCAGGTA
>CAVYNN010000003.1:0-1211981 GCA_963769855.1 uncultured Actinomycetota bacterium | reverse complement strand
GGAAATGTATGTCCCCACTGAGCGACCGCTCGTGGGAGAACTCGCCCTGCAGTGAGCCCGGGGCACATCAGACAGCACGCCGAACGGTCCGAAGATCGATGCCGCTTCGCCCTGGATGCTCCGATCCCCGGCTGACCCTGCACACCGGCACCAACGAGGACACCGACCACCCCCTCACGCTGACAGCCTGACCGGCACAGCTCGGCGTGCGCCGTCGGCAACGCTGGAGGACCCCGCCTGTCAGACATGTTGGCCGGATTCCCACGGCTGCATTGCGACATTCGCGAAACCGTTCGTACAGTCGGGCTCGTTGCGAGGGCGATGAGGCCCGGACCTGTCAGACAAGTGGTGGTGAGCGACGTGGCTTCCGATCTCGAGTCCCGACTCATTCGGCACTTCCGGCTGCTGGAGCTGGTCGCCGGCGATCCGCTGCCGCGCGAGCAGGATCTGGTCCTTGACCTCCAGGTGAGCCGGCCAGCGCTCCGCGAGGCGCTGGCCGCCCTGGAGGCGCTTGGCATCGTCGTCTCGCGCCAGGGTGCGCGCCGCACGCTCGGAACCTTCGACATGCAGACCGTCGTCGAGGCGCTGACCCGCTACATGGAGCCGTCGACCGAGGCGATGCTCGAGATGCTCGACGTCCGGCGGGTGCTGGAGGCGGCGTTCTTCCCGATCGCCGTCGCGAAGATGTCGGTGAACACGCTCCGCGAGCTGCGGCGGATCGCCGACCGCATGGAGGCGAAGGCGGGTCGCGGCCAGCCCTTCCTCCAGGAGGACGCCCAGTTCCACCAGGTGCTGTACGAGCAGCTCGGGAACAAGACGTTGCAGGGTTTGATCGCGGCCTTCTGGCGCCTGTTCGACGAGATGTCCGAGCAGTTCCAGGTGGGCGGTGACCTCCAGGCGACAGCGCACCGTCACCTTCGCATCGTCGAGACGCTCGAGGCCGGCGACACCTCGCTGGCCACCCACGAGCTCAACGTGCACTTCTTCGACGTCCGCGCCCGCTTCACGGCGCTGCGGGCGAAGGAGCGCACCAACGGTACGGCCGCCCCACGAGGGGCAGCACAGGCCGGGTTCTGATCTCCCCAAGGAATGCAAGAGAGAGAGGACTGCAATGAGGCACTCTTCGTGGCGCCGCACCGGAGCGATCTGGGCGGCGTTGACGGCCGCGGCCGTGACGCTTGCCGGCTGCAGCGGCGGCGCGTCGGCGGCATCGTCGCCGACTCCACAGAACACCGACACCACCGGCCAGACCCTGAACTACTGGCTCTGGGTGGACAACGCGACCGACCAGACGTGGCAGCAGCTCGCCGATCAGTTCAACGCGGAGAGCGGTCACGGGAAGGTGCAGCTGCAGATCGTCCCGGCAGCGCAGTACCTGGACAAGCTGCAGACCGCGCTGAGCAGCGGGAACGGACCCGACGCGGCGCGGATGAAGGACGAGTGGATCGGCCAGTTCGTCAAGGCCGGAGTCCTCGCCCCGCTGAGCAGCCGGATCGACGCGTGGAGCGGGAAGTCCAGCGTCATCGCCTCGGGCTGGAACGCCGGCAAGGTCCCCGGCAGCAACGAGGTGTACATGATGCCGCACCAGAACACGGCGCTCTACATGTACTACAACAAGAAGCTGTTCAGCGCCGCGGGCCTCCAGGCACCGCAGACCCAGGCCGACGTCCTGGCTGATGCCCCGAAGCTGACGGGCAGCGGCCACTACGCGTTCGACGTGCGTGGTGGCGCCGGCGGGCAGGACCAGTGGGCGGCGTGGATGTACGCCGGCGGTGCGCAGTTCGTCGACTCGAGCGGCAAGGTGACGCTGGACAACCCGACGGGCGAGAAGGTCAACCAGTCTTACCTCGACCTGGCGAAGTACGCGCCTCCGGGGTCGGCCACCGCGACATACGCGCAGGTGCAGAGCAACTTCCTGTCCGGGACGACGGCGATGATGATCCACCACGTCGGTTCCCTCGCCGCGGTGCGCAAGCAGTTCGGCCAGGACGTCGGCGTGATCCCGGTGCCGGGCAACGACCCGTCGAAGCCATCGACCCTGCAGACGATGAGCGGCAACGTCATCTTCACGTCGTCGAAGCAGCAAGAGCTGGCGTGGCAGTGGGAGACATGGCTGCTCGGTGACGCGCAGATGCTCAAGATGAGCACGTCGCCGCAGGGACAGCTGCCGGTGACCACCGCCGTCGCGCAGAACGCTGCGTTCACCAAGGACGAGGGCTACCAGGTGGCGCTCAAGGCGGCGCAGACCGCGCAGAGCTGGCCCCAGCTGAACGGCACGACGAACGTCGTCAACGCCACGTGGTCACCGACCATCCAGGAGGCCTTCGGCGGGCAGATCACCAGCGCGCAGATGCTCCAGACGCTGGCTACGGACCTCTCGAAGTAGCCGATCGATGACCACCCTGACCGCGGCGAGGCCGGCGAGGAGGAAGCGGCGGCTCGACCTGACCGTGCCGCTCTTCCTTTCGCCGACCTTGCTGCTCCTCCTGGTGTTCGTCGCCTACCCGTTCCTCCGGGCGATCTGGCTCTCGTTCACCAACACCAGCCTGCTCGGCGGGACCCTCGGGTTCGTCGGCCTGGACAACTTCAGATCCTTGTTCTCCGACCCGAGCTTCCCGACGTACCTGCGGAACTCGGTGGTGTGGACGGTCGGCGGGGTGGGCTTGCAGCTGGTGTTCGGGGTGATCGGCGCGCTCGTGCTCAACCAGCGGTTCCGGTTGCGGGGCATCGTCCGGGGGCTCGCCATGATCCCCTGGGCGACGCCGAGCGTCCTCGTCGCGCTGATCTGGATGTGGCTGCTGGACCCGAACCATGGGCTGGTCAACGCCGTGCTCACTCGGACGGGGTTGATGCACTCGCCAGTGGCGTGGTTCGGCAACCCGCACTCCGCCCTGGCGACCCTGATCCTGGTGGACGCCTGGCAGGGCATCCCGTTCTTCGCGGTGATGGTGCTCGCGGCGCTGCAGGCAGTGCCCGAGGAGCTCAAGGAGTCCGCTCGCACGGACGGATGCGGGTTCCTGCGGGTGTTCTGGTTCATCACCGTGCCGAGCATTCTGCCGACGGTGCTCATCACGCTGGTGCTGCGGCTGATCTGGACGGCGAACTACATCGACCTGGCGTACGTGCTGACCGGTGGCGGCCCGGGGATCGCGTCCACCACGATCCCGCTCGCGTCGTACCTCACCGCCTACAAGGAGGGCGCCCTCGGGTCGGGTTCCAGCTACGCGGTGGTGCAGGCCGCCGTGCTTGCTGTCCTCGTCGCGATCTACATCCGCCTGACCCAACGGAGGGACGCCTGATGGTGGTCCTGGAGAGAACCGCGCTGGCCCGTCCCGGCGCCGCCCGGAGAACCCGTGCGGCGGCCGGCCACGCGTCCGTCCCGGTCGGGATTGCGATGAAGCGGATCTTCGCCCGCCCGGGGCTCTACGTGGTGATCGCCTTGTGGATGGTGTGCACCCTCGGGCCGTACGTGGTCATGGCGCTGACGTCGGTCACCCCGGAGGACCAGCTGATCGCATACGGGATGAGCCGGATGCCCTCGCGCTTCTCTCTGCGGGGCTACGCCGACCTGTTCTCGACCACACCGTTCATCCACTACATGGCCAACAGCGCCGTCACCGCGCTGGGCACGGTGCTGTTCTCCTTGCTGGTGGCCAGCGCCGCGGCGATCTCGCTGTCACGGTTCCGGTTCCGCGGCCGGACCACGGTGCTCACCGCGCTGCTCATCGCCCAGCTCTTCCCCGCGGTGTTGCTGGTCATCCCGCTGTCGACGATGCTCCGCTCGGCGCACCTGCTGAACTCCCGGCCCGGGCTGGTGCTGGTCTACGTGACCTTCGCGACGCCGTTCGCGACGTACCTGCTCAAGGGCTTCCTCGACGGGTTGCCCCGAGAGCTGGACGAGGCGGCGAGAGTCGACGGCTGCAGCCCCATGCAGATGGTCTGGTACATCCTCGTGCCCCTGCTGCGGCCGGGACTCACGGCCGCCGGGACGTACATCTTCATCTTCTCCTGGAACGAGTTCCTCTACGCATTGACGTTCACGTCCAGCACGGCGAGCCAGACCATTCCCGTGGGGCTGCAACTCTTCATCGGCGACTACCAGATCCGCTGGGACCTGCTCACGGCCGGCGGCGTGATCGCCGCGGTCCCGGTTCTCGTCGGATTCATGCTGGTTCAGAAGCAGCTGATCGGGGGCCTGGCGGCCGGGGCCGTCAAAGGCTGAGCGTTCAACTTCAGAGATAGGAAAGAAAGAATGTCTGAGACTGCATATCTGTCCGAACTCGGATCTGCCGGGAGAACGCCAGTGGGGATCCCGCGGATCGAGGACGTGGAGATCACTCTCGCGCGCGTCCCGCTCCCCGAGGGCCCATGGGGTGACCAAATCCACCGGGTGACAGACATCGAGGTCACCGTGGTCGACGTCCGCGGTGACAACGGCCTGGTGGGGACGGGGTTCAGCCACACCTCCGGCATGGGTGCGGCCACGATCGGCGCCCTGGCCGGAGAGATCGCCCCGACCGTTGTCGGGCGCCCGCTCTCCCCGCGGCGGCTGTGGCACGAGATGTACCGGTACGTGCACGACATCGGCGGCGCCGGCGTCACCACCCATGCGATCTCGGCGTTCGACATCGCCTTCTGGGACCTGCTCGGCAAGTCGCTCGGCGTGAATGTGGTGGACCTCATCGGTCGGGTGCGGGACGTCGTGCCGCTGTACGGCAGCGGCATCAACCTCAACAAGTCGGTCGACGAGGTCGTCGAGCAGGTGCGTCGGTGGCAGGCCGACGGGTACGTCGCAGCCAAGGTGAAGGTCGGCAAGCCCGACCTCGAGGAGGACGTCGAGCGGCTGGCGAAGATCCGGGAGGCGATCGGCGGCTTCCCGCTCGCCGTCGACGCCAACCAGGGCTGGGACTACCCGGCGGCCGTGCGGGCCTTCAAGCGGTTCGAGCAGTTCAACCTGCTGTGGATCGAGGAGCCGCTGCCGTCGGACGACATCCCGTCGCACCAGCGGCTCGCGAGTCAGGTAAACACTCCGATCGCCCTGGGCGAGAACGTGTACACCGCCGCCCAGTTCGTCCAGTACTTCGATGCGGGCGCCGTGGACTTCGTCCAGGCCGACCTCGGCCGGGTCGGCGGCATCACCGGCTACCTCGACATCGCGGCCGCGGCCCGCACCCGGAACCTGCCGATGACGCCGCACTTCGTCATGGAGCTCAGCGCCAGCATCCTTGCCACCGTCCCCAACATCGCCAGTGCCGAGATGACGGACGGGGGCACGTGGACGGACCTCGGGATCATCGCGTCGGCCGGCCGCGTCGAGCACGGGCGCTACCACCCCCCGACGCAACCGGGGCACGGGCTCGAGCTGGACCGGGCCTACCTCCACGAGCACGCGATCACCCACTAGACCTCACAACGCTGGGAAGGACTGCAATGGCATACGAGACGGTGGACCTGAACGGCAAGGTGGCGGTGATCACCGGCGCGAGCTCCGGCATCGGCGAGTCGTTGGCCCGGCTGCTGAGCGCCCACGGTGTGAGGCTGGGGTTGCTCTCCCGGTCTGGGAAGGACCTCGGGCTGCAGGCCTCGGTCACGCGCGCGGGCGACGTCGGCGATCGTGCGGTGGTCGAGCGCTTCGTCGCCGACACGGTCGAGGAGTTCGGGCGGCTCGACATCGCGGTGGCGAACGCGGGGGTGGGCTCCTATGGGCAGTTCCTCGACGTCCCGACGGCGCACGAGGACGAGATGATCCACACGAACGTTCTGGGAACCATCAACCTCTATCACGCTTCGGTGCCGCACATCGTGGCGGCCGGGAGCGGCGACCTGGTTACGGTTGCCAGCGAGGCGGGCCGACGAGGTCTGCCGGGCGAGGCCGTCTACTCTGCCAGCAAGTTCGCGCAAGTCGGGTTGACCCGTGCGCTGGACAACGAGCTGCGGGAGAAGGGCGTCCGGGCGACGAACATCGCACCGGGCGGTGTGTGGACGCACTTCGCGATCGACGACGACCGCGGCCGCACCGACGGCAGCGCGCAGCTGCAGGGAATGATGCGGCCCGACGACATCGCGGAGCTCATCTACTTCGTCCTGACCCGCCCGCGCCATTTCCGCATCCTCGAGACCGCGCTGCGCCCGATGACCGAGCCGCAATGGGGCTGATCAGCCCTGCTCGGGACCGACCCACCTCCTAGCGAAATGAAGGAACATGACCACCACCATTGACCCGAAGGTGCCGCTGCACGGCGTCATCCCGCCCATCACCACGCCCCTGACCCCCGACGGCGAGGTGGACGTCGCCTCCCTGGAACGCCTCGTCGAGTTTGAGGTGGCGGCCGGGGTGCACGCGATCTTCGCCCTCGGCACCGGCGGTGAGGGACCGTACCTGACCGACGACCAGCGCGAGGTCGTCCTGGAGACCGTGACCCGAGTGGTGGCCCGACGCATCCCGGTGCTGGTCGGTGTCTCCGACATCGGCACGCTCAAGGTGCTGCACAACGCAGCCATCTCGGCGCCGTACCCGATCGACGGCCTGGTCAGCACCCCGCCGTTCTACGGTTCGGTGGGCTGGACGGAGATCGAGGCACACTTCCGTGCGATCCACGGCGCGCACTCCGACCTGCCGCTCTACGCCTACGACATCCCGGGGTTCGTCGGGGTGAAGCTGCCCGCCGAGCTCACCGTGCAGCTGGCCCACGACGGCGTGATCGCCGGGGTCAAGGACACCAGCGACGAGGAGGACGGGTTCCGCTACATCATCGAAGAGACCCGCGATCTGCCGGGCTTCGCCGTGATCACGGGGTCGGACATCACCGGTGACGCTGCCATCTTCCAGGGCGCGCACGGGATGATCGTCGGCGTCGCGAACATCGACCCGCACGGGTTCGTCAGGGTCTACGACGCCGCCGTCGCGCAGAACTGGGACGCGGCGCGTGCCGAGCAGGAACGGCTGCACAAGCTGCGGCTGATCGCGAAGATCGCCGCGAAGCGCGTCAGCCCGTTCAGCGCGACGCTCGGCTCGTTCAAGGCCGCGCAGGTGCACCGTGGGATCATCGCGACGGATCTGCTGCAGGCGCCGCTGCAGAACCTCACCGCCGCCGAGAAGGCTGCGGTGGTGGCGGTGCTCCAGAGCCAGAACCTGGGGCCCGTGGCGGAGCCGATCGGCGCGGGAAGGTAGTTGGATCGCCCCCGGACGCGCTGCGTGCGCCCAGCGGTACGCCGCACTGCGATGCACCTGAAGCCAAGACCGTGGGCAGCCGTCGTGCTCCGCACGCATCGCCATCCGTGGCAACCGGAGCCAGTCGTGGGATGCGGGCGGGAGCAACGCGCGTGGCACAGCTGGGCCTGCGGGCGCAATGTCCGAAGTATCGCCTGAGGTGGGGAGTCGGGTCGTCGGTTCGACGACGAGGCGACGCGAAGACAGACATGGCGACATCGACGCGCGACTCTGAAGCGACACCAGCCGAGGCCCGTGTCCCGAGTGGGCGGCCCCGGGCGGCCCACTCGCGCCGTGCCGCACCGCGGACATCATGAGCTGCGCCTGCTCCGGTGCCCCGGCACCGGACGGGATGGTGTCGAACTCGCTCGGAGCGACGTGCCACTCGACGATCTCAGCCTCGGTCGGGCGGCCGGAAGGACTGGGGGCTGCGCATCGACAGCTTCGGCGCAGCCGTGGTCGGCGCGGTGATCATCACGGTGGTCAGCCGGGTGCCCTCCGTAGCAATCAGTCGCCTCCGGGTCCGCTGACCCACCGAGCGCTCCGCCAACCCCGCACGGCCACGACCCTCACACTCCGGCCAGATCGGCCGATGTGGGGGCACGGGGGTCTACCGACAAGTTCGCCGCGAGGGCGAGGAGCGTGACGTGAAGAACAGGGAGCGCACGATCGGCGTGCTCGCGCCGCTCGTCCGCGGCTACTACTTCGGCACCGTGCTCGCCGGCATCACCGAGGTGACGAGCGCGGCCGGGTACCGGGTCGTCGCGATCCAGACGTCCGACCCCCGGCGCGAGAACGCCGAGGGCTTCCACCCGTCCGTGGGGGTCGAGTACCCAGGAAGCGACTACATCGACGGCTACCTGACCATCCTCAACGCGATCTCGGACGGGGACCTCGAGCGGCTGGTCGCCGACGGCAAGCCCGTGGTGACGATCAGCCACCGCGTGCCGCACCTCCCGATAGGCCAGGTGGGACCCGACAACGGCGAGGGCATCGGCCGCGCCGTCGCGCACCTGGTCCAGCACGGGCACACGAGGATCGCGTTCGTCGGCTCGCGCATCCAGACGGACCAGCGGGAACGCGGCGACGCCTACCGTGCCGCGCTGCTGTCGCACGGCATCACCCCGGACCCGTCGCTGTTCTTCGACCCCGAGTCCGAGACGATCGGCGGCGGCTACGAGGCCGGTGAGGCGATGATCGCGAGCGGGCTGCGGTCCACCGCCGTCATCGCCGCCACCGACTGGACGGCGTACGGCGTCATGGACGCTCTGGCGGCACATGGTGTCGACGTGCCCCGGGAGCAGGCGGTGATCGGGTTCGACGACGGTGAGGCGTCGGAGTTCACGTCCCCGCCGTTGACCAGTGTCCGGGCCGACTTCGCTGACGTCGGCCGGCACGGGGCCAGGCTGCTGCTCGCTCAGCTCGGCGGCGCGCCGGTCGTGCCCGGGGCGCACCTCGGGCGGACGAGCCTGACCGTACGAGAGTCCTGCGGGTGTCCGCCCGCGCCGCTGCCCACCTCGGCGATCGTCGCCAGCGAACGCCGCGAGCAGTTCCACCAGCGCACGTACTACCAGGGCGCGCTCCTCACGCAGTACGCCGTGAGCCAGTCGCTGCTCGGTGTCGACGCGGTGGACCCGACGGACATGGGCTGGCTCGCCCACACGAATGCCTCCGCCGGAGTGCTGGGGCTGCGGGAGCCCGACGGCTCGCTGTTGATCGCCGGCAGCTACAGCAGCCAGGCGGTCGAGCCCGTCGGTGCGGCCGACGAGGACGACGCCGTGGCCGCGGCTGGCACCTCCTCCGGGCTGCACAACGTGGCGCTGGGACATTTCCCGACGGCGGGCGTCATGTCGCGGGTGGATCCCTCCGGTCGCGACATCGTCTTCATCCTCCCCCTCATCGGGACCAACCGTGAGTGGGGCTGGCTGGGCGTCGTGGCGCCCGTCGAAGCCCGCGAGCTCGCCGGCCGCGAGACGGTCAACCAGTGGGCGGTGGTGCTCGCCGTCGCGCTCGACGTGTCCGCCAAGGGAGCGACGATCGCCGAGCTGACCGGCGAGCTCGCCGCGATGATGGAGAACTCGCCCGACGCCATCGCCCGGTACGACTGCGAGCGCCGCTACCGGTACCTCAACGGACCGGCCGCGCGGCTGCTCGGCGTCGCACCGGCGGACGTCCTCGGGCGTACGGACGACGAGCTGCGGCGAGAGGAGACCGTCGCGACGCGGTGGCGCGCGGGCCTCGAGGACGTCGTGGCGAGCATGCGGACCTCGGAGGTCGAGTTCTCGGAGACCGTCGGGGACGACCAGCTCTGGTTCCAGGCGCGGATGGTCCCGCTGCTGGGCAGCGACGGCGCGCTGAACGGCATCCTCACCTCGAGCCGCGACATCACGGCGCTCAAGCGGGCCGAGCAGGAGCTCGCGCACCGGGCCGTGCACGACTCGCTGACCGGACTGCCGAACCGTGTGCTGTTCGTCGACCGGGTGCAGCAGGCGATCGCCCGGCTGGAGCGGCGCTCGGGCAAGCTCGCCGTCATGTTCATCGATCTCGACCACTTCAAGGAGATCAACGACTCGCTCGGCCACGACGTCGGCGACCGGTTGCTGGTCAACGTGGCGCGCCGGATCGAGGCCGCGTCCCGGCGGGCTGACACGCTGGCCCGCTTCGGCGGCGACGAGTTCGTGCTGCTCTGCGACCGGCTCACGCACCAGGAGGACGTCCGCATCGTCGCCGGGCGCATCGGTCGAGCGCTCGCCGAGCCGTTCATCGACGGCGACAACGAGCTCAACATCACCGCCAGCATCGGCATCGCGGTGGTGACGGACCCGTTCAGCGACCCCACCACGGTGATCCGCAACGCCGATGAGGCGATGTACAGCGCCAAGTCGTCGGGACGGAACCGATCACACGTCTTCGACGGCGTGCTGCGCGACCGGGCGAACGAGCGGCAAGGGCTTGAGGCGGACCTTCGGCACGCCCTGGAGCGCGGCGAGCTGCGCCTCGCGTACCAGCCGCTGTTCGCCCTGGACAGCGGCGCGATCCAGGGTGTCGAGGCGCTCATCCGCTGGACGCATCCGACCCGCGGCAACGTTCCCCCGAGCGACTTCATCCCGCTCGCGGAGCAGCGTGGCCTCATCTGGGAGATCGGCGCGTGGGTGCTGGACGAGGCCCTGCGGCAGCTCGCGGAGTGGCACGCGGCACCGGGGCTCGAGGCGCTCAACATGGCGGTCAACCTGTCCGCCCGCCAGCTCGCCGACCCGGTGATCGCTGAAATCGTCGCGGCGGGCCTCGCCGAGCACGGGATCGCCGGTGAGCATCTCACCCTGGAGATCACGGAGACCGCGCTCATCGAGGACGGCGGTCACGTCAGGGACACCCTCGCCGCCCTCTCCGCTCTCGGGGTACGGCTGGCGCTCGATGACTTCGGCACCGGCTACTCCTCGCTCGTCCACCTCCGCGACTTCCCCGTCGACACGCTGAAGATCGACCGATCGTTCGTCGAGCAGCTCGGCGAGGGCGAGCAGGCGCGCGAGATCATCGGGGCCCTGACGGCGATGGCGCACTTCCTGAAGATGACGGTGGTCGGGGAGGGTATCGAACGGCAGTACGAGTGGGACGAGCTGCTGAGGATCGGCTGCGACGAGGGACAGGGTTTCCTCGTCTCGCGTGCCCTTGCTCCCGCCAGCCTGGCGAGCATTCCGGGCTGGCCGCGCGGGTCGACTCCACCGGCTCGGGCCGCCGCCCTTCGCGAAGGCTCAGGCGAGTCCGGCTACGTGTATGCGCGACCTCTTTGCCAGGAAGCAAAGGTTGGACCAAAGGTCTAGGCCCGTCCTTTGCGCCACCTGCGTCTCGGCGGCTCGCCCTACGCCACCCCGTATCCCTGCGCGCCAGGCATCACGATCGGTGCGGCGACAGGCTGCGCCCGGCGCGGCGTGCCCCGGTGCGCCACGTGCACGAACCACAGCAGCACCACGATGCCGGCCGTCGCAACCACGATGTGCACCGCCGTCGACGTCGAGCTGTCCCAGGTCGCGTGCAGCGCCACTGCCGCGAGGAACGTCCCCGCGAATGCGAGCAGGGCTCGGCCGCGGCGGCGGGCCGACGGGATACGCCACAGCATCGCCACGGCCATGCCGGTCCAGGCGATGTGGCAGGCCGGCGAGAGCAGTGCGCGCAGCAGCAGGGTGTTGTCCACGGCCGCGATGCTCCGAGCGGCGAGCAGCGTCTGGAATCCGTAGCCCATCGTCTCCAGCGTCGCGAAGCCCATCCCGGACGCGATGCCGATGACGACACCGGGCCGCGGGTCGTGCGGGCGCACGACGAGGAAGACCAGGAGCGGGACCAGGAGCTTGGCCGCCTCCTCGACGAACCCCACGGTGATCATCGACAGGGTGCCGAGCTTGCGCAGCGCGTCGTACTCGAGCAGGCCGGCGGTGACTGTCCCGGCGATGCCGCCGACGATCGCGACGAACGCCACCAGCGGCACGCGGATCGGTGGCACCCGCCCGCCCTCGTCGGCGAACACCAGCACACTCATCGGCACGGTGATGGACCCGATCAGCAGCAGCGAGGGGAAGAAGTTGATGTTCTGCGTGGCCACCATCGTGCGCAGCACCACGACGTAGGAGACGACCCCGAGCACCAGGATCGCCAACCAGGTCCACCGGCGCAGTGCCGCGGGCATCCGCCTCGTTCCCGCGGCGAGGGGCGCGGTGCGGACCTCGGACTCGTCGGGACTGCGTAGGTCGCTGCTCGATCCGTCCATGGCGCCCCTCCAGAGGCCGGCCCGGTACGTCCTTGACCTGAGCATTCCGGGGTCGGCCCGGTGAGGCAACCGCTGCGCTCCGGGGTCCGTGCTCTATGTATCATCATTTATCTTTATTATTTTTTTTTTTTTTTTTGGCTTGCTGCATTTTTTCCTCCCCATTGCTCTGCGTCGCGCAGCTCGTGCACGTCCTTCGCGCGAGCGGCGCCGCGGCGCGCTTCGCGTGCGCCGCGTGCGAGCGCCGCCGAGCGTGTGGCGCGGTGTTCGGACACGCCGATGCCGCTGACGGCAGCGCCGCGTCGGCGCTGGCGGCGCGGCTCGGTGTGGGGACGGTGCCGCCTCTATGCTCTGGTCCAGATCGGTGCCCTGAGCGGAGCGGCGTCGACCCCGCCGGCGCAGGTTCGCGCGATCGCGCCGGCTGGGGTCAGCCGGCGTGCTCGCTGCGCGTGGACATCAAAAGACTCGCGCCGTTAGCGCCGCTGGCGGATCAGTCCGATGAGCCGACAGGTACTTCAACGTCGTCTACGCAGCGTTGAACGTGCTGCTCTTCAGCGAGTTGGCGCACCGTGTCACAGTGCTGGTACGGGCCGACTCGGCAGCAGGCGGCGTCGGCCGCGCGCTGTGTGCCGCGCATCGCGTCGCGCTGGTCGGCGTTGTCGCGATAGCACCCTGAAATCGACGACGTCTTCCAGCAGTGAGGTTCGGCGCGTACTACGCGCTTCGCCCTGATCTGCTCGCACCAACGCACTGCGCGCCGTCGATAGCGTGGCATGCTGGCCTGCGCGATGTGGCAGTCTCCTTGCGTCCGCTGCTGGCAATCCCCTCACATTCGTGCTCAAACGTACGAGCAGTGCAGCTCCGTGTACTAGCGCCGATGCTGGCCGTGTCTGGTCTAGCGTCGTCGTCCTGCTGGGGAGCCGCTCGTGAGTCGATGAGCTGTCGTCTCTTAGCGTCTTCACGCTCTGTGCTTCTGGCTGCTCCGCAGTCTGGCATCATCCCACCTAGTGATAGCCTCGTGAACCTGCTGTCGCGTTCGTCCCGTTCACGCCCCAGCATTCCGTGCGTGCCTGCTGCCACCACCGCAGCCCCATCAACAGCCACGTGAGTAACGCACCACCTGCCCCATGCTCATGCCGATACATAATGCGCCTGCTGCTCGTGTACACACGCGCCTCCTCAGTCGCTTATCGCGCTCACACGCTACATGACGCTCACGCCGCGCGCTCAACTGCCCAGCACCGTCCTAGTGCAGCAACAACCTATTGCCCCTTCTTACCGACCCCATCCTCATCCTACCATCATCAATCCTTACCTACCTGACCAACCGTTCGCGCTGGCCGAGCTGAGGGCCCGGATCCGGGCCCTGCTGCGCCGTAGCGGGCTACCGGGTGACCTGCTCGCCTACGCGGACCTGGTGCTGGACCTCGCTGCGGCTCGCGTGACCCGCGGCGAGCGTCGGGTCACACGGACCCGTACCGTACGCGCTGCTGGAGCTCTTCCTGCGCAACCCGGGCCAAATCCTCCCGCACGCCACCATCTACCAGGCGATCTGGGGGTATGACTTCGGCTCCCGGGCGAACAACTTGTGGGTGTACATCAACTACCTGCGCACCAAGCTCAGGAGGGCGGCGAGCCGCGGCTGCTGCACACGGTGCGGGGCCTGGGATACGTGCTACGGGCCGAGCCGTGAGCCTGCGGGGGCGGCTGTCGGCTGCAGCGGCGTTCGGGGTGCTGATCGTGGTCGGCGTGGTCAGCGGAATCCTGTTCATGTCCTACGCGGTCACCCTGCGCGCGGTCGATGCCGACCTCGTGGACGCAGCCCAGCAGGCCGTCATCCTCGCCAACCAGGTCAAGCAGGCGAGCGACAAGGGTCCGCTCCCGAACCTGGCCAAGCCGATCACCATCGGCTCGATCCGCTGGAGCTCCTGCTCGGGCCGGTCAGCGCCGGACAGCCCACCGCCGTCGGCTCGCTGGGCACGCAGACGTAGCCGTCGCCCAGGCGCCCGACCCGCATACTTCATGACCACCAGAGCCGACGGCGCAGCGTACCGGGTCTACACCGCGGCGATGCCAGGTACCCAGGCGGGCGCTGGTGCGCACGAGCCAGGCGGACTCCGCCGACAACGGCGCGCTGCGTGCGCCGGTCTCTTGCTCGCCGGCCTCACCCTCGCCGCCGCCGCGGCGACCTACGGCCTGGCCTGGCTGTCTGCCGGCCGGATCCTCCGTCCCGTCGCGCAGCTGACCGCCGCCGCTGAGCACGTCACGCGACCGGCGATCTGGGCGCGCCTGGTCACACCACGACCGACGAGTGGGGCGCTGGTGCCTCGTTCGACACCATGCTCGCCGCGCTGGAGGAGTCCGTCGTCGCCCAACGTCAGCTCGTCTGCGACGCCTCGCACGAGCTGCGCACCCCGCTGACCAGCCTGACCACAACCTCGACCTCCTCCAGACGCGCCGGTCTAGGCGATCCCGACGCCCCCAACCTGGTCCGGCGGCCCGCGAGCAGGCCGGTGACTGAACCGGTTGATCACCGACCTGCTCGACCTGGCCCGCTGGCAGGACACCGCGCCGCACCGCGTGGTCGTGCGCCCTGGACACCCTGGTCGGGGCCGTCGACCAGTGCTCCTCCACGGGGCCGAGTCGTGACCGACGATGAGCCCTGCCTGGTCCGGGTCTACCCGATGCCGTGCACCGCGCCGTGGTCAACCTCGTCGACAACGCCCTCAAGTGGAACCCATCGGACGCCGCCCCGGTCCACGTCGCCATCAGCGGCGGCGCCATCTCCGTCACCGACCATGTCCCGGCATCCCGGAGGCGGACCTTCCGCACATCTTCGAACGCTTCTACCGTGCGTCCACCGCCCAGGCTCCTGCCCGGCGCAGGCTCGGCCTGGCCATCGTCGGCACCATCACCCGAGCCAACGCGGCACCATCGCCGTCCGCACCGGAGCCGAGGCACCACTGTCACGCTCACGCTGCCCACCGCCGCCAGGCCGAGGACGATGCGGCGAGGACGGCTGCCCGCATCGGGCGCCCCTGCCGAGTAGGCGTCGGCGAGCTCAAGCTCCGACGGCGGATCCCGGATCGAGCACCGTACGTCGCCGAGCCCGCGTCAAGGTGGCGCCCAGGCCGCGGCGGTCACACCCGGTGCGTGTGGAGCGTGCCGCCGCCCGGCCCGGTCGGGACTCCGGCCTCGGCCGCAGCGTCGATCGCGTCGACCTCGAGGTCGTCGGCGGTGTTGAGCGCGTCGGCCCGCTCCTGCAGCGCCGACCGGCGGCGCAGCGGCGGCGTCTTGAAGAACCAGCTCAGGACGAACGCGAGGATCATCACCGCGAGGCCGACCCAGTAGACGACCACCGCGGACGCGGCGAAGCCTGCCAGGAACGGCCGGGTGAGCCGGTGGTCGGCCCCCTTGAGGAAGGCCGTGTCGGCGGTGCTCGACGCCGCGCCCGACGGGACCGAGGCGCTCTTCAGCGTGTCGATCACCGTCGGGACGAGCTTGGCCACGACCGGGCCCCGCTGGGCGGGGTCGGCGTAGTTCACGGCGAGCCGGCCGCCGACGACGGCGACCCCGGCCTGCTGCGCCGCTGCCGCCAGCGCCTTCTGCTCCGCCGCCGGCCGGGCCGCGGCGACCTGGCTGTCGATCGCGGCTTGGGCTGCCGCCGCCGGGATCGCACCCGCGGCGACCTGCTGCTGGACGGCGGCCGTCACCTGCTGGGTGACCGCCTGGTCCGCGGCCTGCGTGGCGGCCGCCGTGACCTGGTCCAGGCCCGACTGCACCTGCGCCTTCGCCGGCGTGACGATCGCGTCCCAGATCTGGTTCATCACGCCCTGGTTGGCCGGGTTCGTGGCCACCGACGGGGTCAGGGCCGCGTCCAGCGCGGCGGTCAGGTCGGCCTGGTTCTGCATCGCCGTGCTCACCTTGGTCGGCATGAGGGCGAACAGGACGGACAGGAGAACGGCCGTGCCGAGGGTTCCGCCGATCTGACGGAAGAACGTCGCCGAGCTCGTCGCCACGCCCATGTCGGTGACCGGCACGGCGTTCTGCGTCGCCAGCGTGAGCGACTGCATCAGCTGGCCGAGGCCGAGGCCGATGAGGAACATCGCGATCATGAGGAACCACAGCGGCCTGTCGACGGTCATGAACGTCAGGACGAGGTAGCCGGCGGCCGTCACGAACGTGCCGGTGATCGGGAACATCCGGTACTTGCCGGTCCGCGAGATCGACCTGGCCGGAACCCGACCGAGGCGATCATCAGGCCGCCCACCATCGGCAGCGTGGCGAACCCGGACTGGGTGGGCGTCAGGCCGGTGACCAGCTGCAGGTACAGCGGCAGGGTGAGCATGCGCGCCGAACATCCCGAAGCCGACGAGGAAGCCGAGCACCGTCGCCATCGAGAACGTGGCGGAGCCGAACAGGCGCAGCGGGATGATCGCGTCGTCCTTCATGATCGTCTCGACCACGACGAAGGCGACCAGGCCGACGCCCGCCGATGACGTAGCAGGCGATCGACGCCGCCGACGTCCAGCCCCAGTCGCGGCCCTGCTCGGCGACGAGCAGCAGCGGGACGAGCGTGGCGACCACGGCGGTGGCGCCCCACCAGTCGATGCGCGGCGCGGCGTTCCGCGTGGAACTTGGGCAGGTGCAGGAACGCCAGCACCATGAACAGCGCGACGACGCCGACCGGCACGTTGATGAGGAACACCCAGCGCCAGCCGGTGATGATCAGGATCTGCGACGTGCTCGGCGAAGAGCCCGCCGATCAGCGGCCCGATGACGGCCGAGATGCCGAACACGGCGAGGAAGTAGCCCTGGTACTTGGCGCGCTCGCGCGGGGCGAGGATGTCGCCCATGATCGCCAGCGGCAGCGGACATCAGCGCCGCCGGCGCCGATGCCCTGGAAGGCCCGGAACCCGGCCAGCATGATCATCGACGTCGAGAACGACGACAGCGAGCGACCCGACGATGAACATCGCCGATGGCCGAAGATGTACAGCGGTCGGCGGCCGAAGATGTCGGAGAGCTTGCCGTAGATCGGCGTCGAGATCGTCGAGGTGATCAGGTAGGCGGTCGTCACCCAGGCCTGCTGGTTCGAGGCCGTGCAGGTCGTCGCCGATGGTGCGGATCGCGGTGCCGACGACGGTCTGGTCGAGCGACGAGAGGAACATCCCCGCCATGAGCGCGTAGATCACGAGCATGATCTGCCGCTGGGTCATCACGGGGCTGGACGTCGACGTGCGCGCAGCACGTGCGGACCGTCCAGGCGATGCAGGAGGCACGAGGAGTCCGGTTTCTGTCGGGAGTGAGGGGGTCCGCGCACCTCGATCCGGGTGTGGCGGGCCGCGCAAGGGTACATAGTCTGCAACGCCGTCGTCGGGAGCGCTCAGCCGGGCGGCCGGACGGGCAGCGCACCGAAGGTGGTGAGCCCGGTCGGACCTACCCCCTTCGGTCGTCGGTCGTCCGGGCTACACGCGCCGGGGCGCCTTCGTCGTCCAGAGGATCTGCCGCAGGTCCTGGTACTGCGGCTTGGGGTTGAGGTTGTTGTCGAACAGCAGGGCCGCACCCTCGCCGGTGAACACGCCCGGGATCCAGGAGTTGGCGTCCCCCACCCCCCACACCGTGTAGGAGATGCACTGCTTGACGGCGAGGCAGGCCTGGAGGGTCTGCTTCCAGTAGGACTCCTGCGCGGCCTGCAGCGCAGGTGTCAGCGGGATGTCCGTGTACGTCCCGGGGTTCGCCGGGTCGGGCTGGACGAACGTCCGGACGTCGACCTCGGTGAGCGCGACCTTCAGCCCCAGTGCGGCGAACCGCTGGAGGTTGTTCTGCAGGTCCGGGAAGCCGTACTGGGTGTCCAGGTGGCCCTGGAACCCGACGCCGGCGATCGGCACGTGCTGAGCCCGGAGCTGCTGGACGAAGGCGTACACCGCGTTGCTCTTCGCCCCGGTGAACTCGAGGTTGTAGTCGTTGTAGAAGAGCAGCGCGTGCGGGTCGGCCTGGTGAGCCCAGCGGAACGCGTCGGCGATGTAGCCGAGCGGGTCGAGGCCGAGCGCCTGGTAGGCCTGGTAGAAGATGTCCTGGCGCGGCGTGCCGTCGTCGTTGAACGCCTCGTTGACCACGTCCCACTGCCAGATCTGGCCGCGGAAGTGCGTGACCTCGTCGACGACGTGCTTGTGCAGCAGGTCCCGCACCTGCTGCGGGGTGAACGTGGTCGTGTACCCGTTGGTCGACAGCCAGCTCGGCAGCTGGTTGTGCCAGACCAGGGTGTGGCCGCGGACGAGCTGGTGGTTGGCCCGCGCGCTCGCGACGAGGCGGTCGGCGGCCGCCCAGTCGTAGGTGCCCTGGGTCGGCTCGACGAGCTGCCACTTCATGACGTTCTCCGCCGTGACGGTGTTGAACTGCTGGTTCACGATCCGCGTGTACTTCGGGTCGGAGCCGTAGAGGTCCATGTTGACGGCGGTGCCGACCTTCAGGCCCGAGCGCATGGACAGGATGCGCAGGCTCGGCTGGGTCGCGGAGACGCCGAACCCCGACCCTCGGTGGTCGTTGTCGACGCCTGACGAGGCGAATGATGCTGCCGCCGGTGTGACGGTCAGCGCGGTCGTCGCGAGGGCGACGATCAGCAGGGAATGACGGATGCGCACTGCAGGCTCCTTCGCAGCAGAGGCGGCGCGCCCGCGGTGGCGCCACCGGGTTCCGATAACGTTTTGCATCCGGATGGCACCGAGGCTAAGCCGGGTCTGCGGAGGCGGCAACCGCAACCCGTGAACGCGCTGGATGTGCGTCAACAGCGAGATGTGCGAGCATCGCTCGTCCGGCGGATCCGCCGGCCGAGGTCCATCCGTGGTGAGGAACGATGCTGCCGACGTTCATCCCGAGCCCGGCCCGTGGCGTCTGGTACCTGGGACCGGTGCCGATCCGGGCGTACGCGATGTTCATCCTGCTGGGCATCGTCGTGGCCACCTGGTGGACACGGCGGCGGTGGGTCGCCATGGGCCGGGACCCCGACCAGGTGTTCGACATCGTGCTGTGGGCCGTGCCGTTCGGCATCGTCGGCGGGCGGCTCTACCACCTCATCACCGACCCCGAGCTGTACTTCGCACCGGGGCGCCAGCCGATCCGTGCGTTGTACATCTGGGACGGCGGCCTGGGCATCTGGGGGGCGGTCGCCCTGGGCGCGGTCGGTGCCTGGATCGCCTGCCGCAAGCTGGGGGTGCCGCTGACCGACTTCGCCGACGCGGCTGCGCCGGGACTGGTCCTCGCGCAGGCGATCGGACGCTGGGGGAACTACTTCAACCAGGAGCTCTTCGGCAAGCCGACCACCTTGCCGTGGGCGCTGCAGATCGATCCGGCGCACCGCCCGGCGGACACCCCGAACATCGGGCTGTACCAGCCGACGTTCCTCTACGAGTCGCTGTGGGACATCGGCGTCGCGGTGCTGCTGGTCTGGGCCGGGCGCCGGTTCGGGCTGCGCAACGGACGGCTGTTCGCCCTGTACGTCGCCGCGTACACCGTCGGGCCGGGCCTGGGTCGAGGCGCTGCGCGTGGACCACGCCAACCACTTCCTCGGGCTGCGCCTGAACGACTGGACCAGCCTGGTCGTGTTCCTCGGCGCGGTCGTGTTCCTCCTGGTGCGCCGTTCGCGCGACCGGGAGCAGGCCGCCGCGACCGACGAGGGGACGACCGTCGCCCCCTGAGCCGGAGGCGGTCGGCATCACGCCGGAGCCCGAACTCTCGGCCCGCTCCCCGCTGCGGTTTGGGCGGCGAGTGACCTTCGTCCCGGCCCCGGTTCGCGTCGGCGGTCCAGGCTGTGGTGTCATATCAACTGCTCTTGAGACAATCTCTCTTGACATTGCGAGCGGAGACTTCCCATGACTACTGTCCACGGCCCCGACCGTCGACCAGATCCTGGCCAGCATGAACGGGTCACTGAATGGTCACGTGCCGCCGGCGATCCAGCACGCGGTCTCGGTCATGCCCGACCTGGTGGTGCGGCACGCGCAGGACAGCGCGTTCGCGATGCCGGC
Organism: uncultured Actinomycetota bacterium; assembly: GCA_963769855.1. Lineage (GTDB taxonomy): Bacteria > Actinomycetota > Actinomycetes > Actinomycetales > Cellulomonadaceae > Cellulomonas. The sequence goes on along the minus strand of CAVYNN010000003.1, from coordinate 1,191,985 downwards.
CGAGGGCGGTGCGCTGACGAACGAGACCCGCACGCTGATCTACCTCGGCGTCGCGCTGGCCACCGGGAGCCGTGCCTGCATCGAGGCGATGACCGACAAGGCGCAGGCCCTCGGCATCGAGCCGGCCAAGCTGCTGGAGACCTTCAAGATCGCCCGGTTCGCCGAGGCGACCCGCGTCCTCGGCAACGCCGAGGCCATGCTGGCCAAGCTGAACGACAGCGAGGCCTGACGGGCTCGTCCTGCTGATGGGCGGCGGACGCGCGTACCCTCGACCGCGGGGTGCCGGGAAGCCTGGTCGGCAATGTCGTGTCCTGTCGTCTAGGCGCACCCGCGGAAGATCTCCATGTCCAGCCCGTTGTCGCACGCCGTCGTGAGCACTCCCGCCCCGGCAGTCCCGACCCGGTGGCTGCGTGGGCGGACCGCACTGCTGCTGGCCTTCGCGTTCTCGGTGATGGCCGATCCGGTCTCCTCGGTCGCCTACGCGATCGAGGCTGCGTTGCGCGCCCTGCACGGCGACCTGCGGCTGCTCGTGCCGACGATGGCCCTCGTCGTGGCTGTGGTGGCGCTGGTGGTGGCCAGCTACCACCAGCTGGTGGCCCGCTTCCCGGCCGGCGGCGGCTCGGCGGCCGCCGCCGGCTCGGCATTCGGTGAGGCGTACGCCTTCGTGCCGATGGCCGCGCTGATCGTCGACTTCGTGCTCACCATCTCGATCTCGGTGTCGGCCGCCGCCTCGGCTGTCATCTCGTACGCCCCGGCCCTCGCGGCGTTCCGGCTCCCGCTCGCGCTGCTCCTGCTGCTGGCGGTGGCGGGGCTGATGTGGTTCGGGCACATGGGCCGAGTGGTGTTCGCCGCCCTGACGGTGGCCTTCCTGGCCGTCGCCGTCGTCGTGCTGGTGCTGACGTTCGGGGCGCAGCCGCAGCCGCACCCGGCGATCGTCGCCCCGCACGCCGCCCCGGTGTCGGTCATGCTTGCGTTCCCGGTGGCGATGGCCCTGGCCACCGGCGTCGAGGCGCCTTCGTCGGCGATCGCCCAGCTGCCTCAGCTCGACGACGCGGGTCGCCGGGGGTTCGGCCGGTGGGCCCTGTGGCTGACGCTCGGCATCGTCGGCACGCTCACGCTCGCGCTGACCGCCACGGCGGTGCGACTGGGCGTGGGGATCCCCCCGGCGAACTCCACCCAGATCGCGGAGGTCGCCCGGCGCACGGGTGTGTCATGGGTGTTCGCCGCCTTCCAGGCCGGCACCGCGCTGCTGCTTCTGTCGGCGGCCAGCTCGTCGTTCCAGGCCGGGCCCGGGACTGCTCAAGGCCCTGGCCCGTCACCGTGATGCCGACGGCACCAACCTCGGCGTGCTGCCCGGTCCGCTGGGCCGGGTGAACCACCATCACGTCCCGGTGCTGGGGGTCGTGGTGTTCCTCGGTCTGTCGGCAGCGGTCGTCGCCGCGGCCGGCGGCCGGGACCAAGAGCTCGTCCTCTTCTACGCGGTCGCAGTCTTCGTCAGCTTCCTCATCGGCTTGGTGGCGATGGCCACCTTCGCCCACCGCGAGCACCGGCGGGGCTGGTTCGTGCTGAACGCGGTCGCCGCCGTGCGGTCGCGTTCACCTTGGCCGTCAACCTGACCCGCCCGGCTGCGCTCGGCTCGCTGGCCGCCGCCGCTGTCATCGCGGCGGTGTTGTACGGCGCCTGGGTCCGGGCAGGCCGTCCCCGCGGGGTTGCGCACGCCGTCGTCGAGGCCGAGATGGTCCAGGCCGAGATGGCCGGCGAGCTCGACGACGTCACCCCGGAGGCGGTGGCACCGGAGACGGCTCGGTGACCACGCGGCCGTGGACGTCGCACACCGCGGCCAGCGTGTTGTAGACGGTGCCGTACTGGCGCAGGTTGCGGTGCACCAGGTCGACCCGGCGCGGCGTCTCGTCGGTCACCAGGCGCAGCTCGTACTCGATCTCGACGAACCGCGGCGGGACGTCCTGACGTCGGGCTCGCACATCGACGTCCGCACGCTCGTAGCGGAAGGACAGCAGGGCGCCGGACCGCTCGAGGTTCTTCATCAGGCATGCGGCGAACGCCCCGGCCAGCAGCTCGGCGGGGCCGGGCTCACCGGGGAGGTCGGTCTCCGCCCAGGCGGCGTCGACCGGGATGGCCCGGTTGCCGGCGGTCACGGCGGCACGGCCACCGCTGACGCCTTGCCGTGCACGTGGTAGTCGGTCGGCGGTCTGGCCACGGTCGTCCCTTCGGTCGGATCCGGTCGCGTCGCCGTCCCGTCGAGCGCTGGAGGGGTCAGGGGGCCAGGCGGGCGAGGATCTCGCGGACCTGGGCGGCGCGCGGCACCCGCCCGGAGAAGAGGACCTGCTCGTCGACGACCAGTGCCGGGGTCGACATCACGCCGTAGCCCATGATCGTCGGGTAGTCCTCGACCTTCTCCACGCGGGCGTCCAGGCCGAGGGCTGCCACGGCGTCCCGTGTCACGCGCTCCAGCGCCACGCAGCTGGTGCAGCCCGGGCCGAGGACCTTGATGATCACACGGTGCTCCCGGGTCGGCGGGTGGCCTGGGAGCCGGGGAGTGCGGCGACCAGCCGGTCCTGGGCGTCGTCGGCCAGCGAGTAGTCGATCCACCGTCCGCGACGGGAGGTGACCACCAGTCCGGCGTCGCGCAGCACCTTGAGGTGGTAGCTGAGCAGGTTCGACGCGATCGGGATGCGCTCCTGGAGGTCGCACACGCAGGACTGGCCGTCCACCAGGTGCCGGAGCACCGCCCAGCGGATCGGGTCGGCGACGGCGGTCAGCAGGTTCACGGCGTCGGCCGCGTGACCGAGGGAGCCGATCGTCCCCACGGTCGGTGCGTCGAGAGCCACTGTTGAGTCAGCCATATTTGAAGTATAGGCATGCCTGACGACGAGGGGGCGGCGCGGAGACCCGGCGCGGGAGAGGGTGCCTCGCAGGCACGAGCGGGCCGAGTCCCCGGCTCGCGCGCGGACCTACGTCCCGACCGGCTGCCTCGGACTTGGTGCTACGTTCCAACCGTGACTGATACAACCGGGTTTGAATCGAACCCGCCTGAGATGGACGCGGCGCTCACTGTGCTGCAGGCGGTCGCCGACCCGATCCGCTGGACCGTCCTGTCCGTGCTCGCGGCGGGCCCGCAGTGCGTCTGCTCCCTGCAGGGCGAGGTGCCGATCGCCGGCAACCTGCTCAGCTACCACCTCAAGGTGCTCCGCGAGGCCGGGTTGATCACCTCCTCCCGGCGTGGTCGCTGGGTCGACTACGCGCTGGCCGACGACGCGCAGGAGCGGATGACCTGCGCGCTGCCCGGCGCTCCCGCCTGGTGTCGGCATGAGCATCGCCGAGCGGGTCCGCGCCCGAACCCCGGTGCGACGCTGGGTCGGGCTGGGTGCGGCGGCGGTCGTCTGGTTCGCGCTGTACGCCCTCAACGGGCGGTTCTGGACCTGGCTGGTCGGAGACGTCGTCGGGCTGGACCTGACCAGCCGGCTGGGCTCGGGGGTGCTGTTCTTCGTCGTCGACTCGGTGAAGATCGTGCTGCTGCTGGTCGGGATCATCTTCGTCGTCACCGTGCTGCGCTCGTTCATGAGCGTGGAGCGCACCCGGGCGCTGCTGGGCGGCAAGCGCGAGGGCGTCGGCAACGTGATGGCCGCGGGCCTCGGGCGTGGTCACCCCGTTCTGCTCCTGCTCGGCCGTGCCGGCGTTCATCGGCTTCGTCGCCGCCGGCGTCCCGCTGGGCGTGACCCTGTGGTTCCTGATCGCCTCCCCGCTGGTGAACGAGGTGGCGATCGCGCTGCTGTTCGGCCTGTTCGGCATCGGCCCCACCGCGCTGTACATCGGCGCCGGCCTGGTCATCGCCATCGTGGCCGGGTTCACCCTCGGCCGGCTCAAGCTCGAGCGCTGGGTCGAGCCGTTCGTGTTCGAGACCCGGCTCGGCGGCCAGGTCGTCGACTCCACGACCGGGCTGACCTGGGACGACCGGATCCAGATGGGCGTCGAAGAGGTCGGCCACATCCTGCGCCGGATCTGGCCCTACCTGCTGGTCGGCATCGGCCTGGGCGCGGTGATCCACGGCTGGGCGCCGGCCGGACTTCTTCGCCCGGTACGCCGGGGCGGACAACCCGTTCGCCGTGCTCATCGCGGTCGGCATCGGCATCCCGCTGTACTCCAACGCGGCCGGGGTCATGCCGCTGGTCCAGGCGCTGCACGACAAGGGCCTGCCGATGGGCACGCTGCTGGCCTTCATGATGGCCGTCGTCGCCCTGAGCCTGCCGGAGATGATCCTGCTCCGCCGCGTCCTCAAGCCCCGCTGATCGCCACGTTCATCGGCGTGACCGGCCGGCATCATCGCCGTCGGCTACCTGTTCAACGCCGTCATCCCGTCCTGACCCCACCCAGAGAGGAACCACCATGATCATCAAGATCCTCGGCTCCGGCTGCGCCAACTGCGTCAACCTCGAGCGGGCCGCGCGCGAGGCCGTCGCCGACCTCGGCATCGACGCCCAGTTCGAGAAGGTCACCGACTACCCGACCATCGCCGGCTACGGCGTCATGCGCACCCCCGGCCTCGTCGTCGACGAGCAGGTCGTCCTGTCCGGCCGCGTGCCCACCTCGGCCCAGGTGCGCGAGCTCCTCGCGCCGCTGGCCCGCTGACGCGCCGCCCCGCGGCAACGGAGGTCCCGCCATGACCGACCCTGCCCTGACGACCGCCGCGGCACGGCGGGCCGCGCACCCGCGGCTCCCTCACCGGCAGCCGCCTCGCGGATGCGCGACCTGCACCCGGGCTGGTTCGCCTCGGTGATGGGCACCGCCATCGTGGCGGTGGCCAGCTATGACAACCCGGGCGGCCTGGCCGCGCTGCAGACCCCGGCGCACGCGGTCGGCGTCACGGTCGCCGTCCTGGCCTACGTCCTGGGCGCGGTCCTGCTGGTGGCCTACGCCGTGCGGTGGGCCCGGCACACCGCCGCCTGCCGGGCCGACCTGCGCCACCCTGTGCTCGGCGCCATGCACGCCACGCTGCCCGCAGGGCTGCTGGTCCTGGCGGTGATGACCTCCGTGGTCGGCCCGGCCATGCTGCCGGCATCGCTGGTGGTCCCCCTGGCCGCGACACTGACGACGGTCGGCGCGACGATCGGCCTGGTCCTGGGGGTGGCCTTCTCTTACACGCTGTTCACCGGGGAGGTCGCGGCCGCCTCCGTCAACGGCGGCTGGTTCATCCCCCCGGTGACCGCCATCATCATCCCCGTCGCCCTGGCCTCCCTCGTGCCGCACGTCAGCCCCGGCAACGCCCGGCTGCTGCTGGCGCTGGGCTACGCCACCTTCGGCATGGGCTTCCTGCTCTTCCTGCTGACGATGGGCCTGCTGTTCGCCCGCCTGATCGTGCACCCCCTGCCCCCGGCCGCCCTGGCACCCACCGTCTGGATCGCCCTGGGCCCGGTCGGGGTCGGTGCCCTGGCCGCCCTGGCCCTGGCCCACGCCACCGCGGCGGCCACACCCACCACGGCCGGCGCCGTCGGCGCCGTCTCACTGCTGTTCGCCTGCGCACTGTGGGGCTTCGGCCTGTTCTGGTTGGCCATCGCCACCGCACTGCTCGTCCGCTACATCCGGGCCGGCGCGTTCACCTTCCACCTGGGCTGGTGGGCGTTCACCTTCCCCCTCGGCGCCTTCACCGTCGCCACCTTGACCATCGCCCGCGCCTGGCAGGCGCCGGCGCTCGACGCGCTGGCGGCCGTCCTCTACCTCGGGCTGGTCGCGTTCTGGGTGCTCGTCGCCGTCCGGACCGTCCGCGGCATGGTGACCGGCCACATCTGGCAACGCTGACCGGCGCGGGCCGGGACGGTCAGCGCCGGCTTCCGCGGACTCTCGGTCGTCAGCCGTGCCCGCGGACGATGACGCGCATCATCTTGAGGTTGATGGCGGCGAACCGGAGCAGCTGGAAGGCCAGGTTCGTGCGCCGGGCCAGCGTCTTCGGGGTCGGCAGGGGCGCCGACGCGATCGCCTCATCGGTCGTTGTGTCGCTCATGACGAGGTCCTTCGGTCGTCGGACAGGGCGGGACGCTGGTTACTCGGGGATGAGGAACCACAGCGGCCGGGCCTTGGCCTTGTAGAGGAAGAGGTAGTGCAGCATCGCCTTGATCCAGTGCCCGGCCAGGCCGAGCTCACCGGAGGTGCCCTTCACGTCCCGGCCGGTGGCCGGGAACCGCTTCCAGTCCGGCACCACCGGGAACATCGTCATCGAGGCGGCCGACCCGCGGGTGAAGCCCGTGCCGGCTGAGGCCACGCAGGCCGCGCCCATGGTGGCCATCGACGCCGTGTGCGGATGCGCCTGCTCGCCGTGCTCGATGAGGTCCTTGATGGTGAGCGCCACCGCCTTGGCCATGATGCCGGACGGCATCCCGGTGCGCGGGGGCGCCGGGGTGATGACCGTCCCGTTCGGGCTCGTGTGCGGCGTCGAGATCTGGTGCGGCGGGGCGAAGGCGATGCCCGGGGCGAACACGTTCGGGTAGGACGGGTTGCGGTAGGTGGTCGGCCAGTCCTCCGCCGACCACTGGTCGTACGGCTTCGGCGTGTAGTCGGCGTCGACCTTGGTCAGGCCGCTCGGCGCGAACAGCCGGTCGGTGATGTCCGTCCCCGCGCGATCGAACGCCTTGAGGTCGGCGCCCCGGAACGGGGGCAGCAGCATCGCGAAGTCGAACGCGAGGGAGTGCTCGGAGCCGTCCAGCTGCTCGTAGTGCAGCAGCCCGGGCTCCACCTTCTGGACGTGGGCCCGCAGGATCGCCTTGACCCCACGCTCGCGGAACAGCGACTCGGTCCAGGTCTTCGACGACATGGTGTAACCCATCTGCGTGAAGCTCATCCCGCCCACGCCGAAGTCGCCCAGGTCGTACTCGTTGGTCAGGTAGATCAGGTCGGCCTTGTCCCGCACGCCGTGGGCGCGCAGCTCGTGCTCGACGTTGAAGGTGTACTCGAACGCGGCGCCCTCGCACGTGCACATCCCGTGGCCGGTGCCGACGACGATCGTCTTGTGCTCGCCCCGCTTCATCGCGGCGATCAGGTCAGCGAACACCACCGAGGTCGCGGCGGCGTGCGAGGCGGTGCACACGGACAGCGAGTTGGCCTCCGGGCCGAGCCCGGGAGTGGCGGCGAAGTTGAGCTTCGGGCCGGTGGCGTTGATGAGGTAGTCGTAGGCGATCCGCTCGGTGCTGCCCCGCGTTTCGGCTCGCGTCGAGGACGCCTCGACCTGGGGCCGCGGGTCGTCGGCCGTGCCCTCGGGGAAGATCGTGGTGGCCAGCGCCTGGTGGAAGTCGATCCCGAGCCGGCGGTAGACCGGCGCGAGCGGGAAAACCACCCGGTCGGCACTCATCTTGCCGACGCCCACCCAGATGTTGGACGGGATCCAGTTCCACTGGGCGCTCGGGGAGACCACGACGATCTCGTGCTCCCGAGCCAGCATCCGCCTCAGGTGCAGGGCTGCGGTGTGGCCCGCGATGCCGGCTCCGAGGATCACCACGCGTGCCATCGGCTCCTCCTTGAGCTCGATCGGGCGCCCCGACGGAGCGGCGCCACAAGCCCTGACCCTACCCGCACGGGCCGTCCGGCAGGGTGGCTCCCGGCTCATCTCATGGACTCGGCCGGACCAGGCCTCAGGCGCGGCTGACCGGCCCCAACGGCCCGCCGGGGTACCCGGGGTGGTATATGTGACACATTTCACACAAGTACCCCGGGGGGTAAGGACCAAGGGCCCGAGCAGGTGCCCGGGGCTCGGCCGACATTGGTGCTGCGGCGTTTGGCGCGGGCATCGGTGCCCGGTCGGCGCGCTGCGGAGGGCATGGCAAGGGATGGCGTCCGCGGCTGACCTTCGCCGGTCCGGCGGGACGGCCCGGTTCTCGAGGAGGAGAAGCGATGAGCACGGAGACCGAAGAGCTCAAGGCCTTGACGGGCACCACCACGGTGGTCGACGCGCGGGGCACGTCGTGCCCAGGCCCGATCCTGGCCGCCAAGAAGGCCATCGGCAGCGTGCCGGTCGGCGGCGTGATGGAGGTCCTCGCGACGGACTCCGGCACGCTCAAGGACCTGCCTGCGTGGTCGAAGAAGATGGGTCACGACTTCCTGGGTCACTACGAGGACTCCGGCTACCTGCGGCTGTTCCTCAAGAAGATGAAGTGATCGGATGAGCGACCACGGCGGCTCCGTCGAGCCGACGCCGCGGATCCTGGTGTTCTCCACGAACAACATCTCCGACCCGGGCATCGACCTCGCCGGCAGCCGACACCTGCACTACCCGGCGACGGTCTCAGTGCTCGCGATGCCCTGCTCGAGCGGGATCAAGCCGTCGTGGATCCTGCACGCGCTGCAGACCGGCCAGGACGGGGTGTTCATCGCCTCGGACGGCGAGGAGTGCGCCTACCTGCCCGACTGCGCCGAACGGACGGCGCACCTGGTCAACGTGGCGCAGGGGCTCATGGCCGAGCAGGGCCTGGAGCCGCAACGGCTGAAGATGGCCGCGGTCTGCTCGGTGTGCGCCGAGCCGTTCGCCAAGTACATGCGTGAGTTCGCCGCTGCGCTCAGCACCCTCGGGCCCCGGCCCGTGCCGGTCGGCTGAGCGGGCGGACCCGGCTAACGAAGGAGCACGTCGAGGTGAGCACCAGCAGGAAGACGATCATTCTGTTCAGCGGTGAGTTCGACAAGGTGATGGCCGCGTTCGTCATCGCCAACGGTGCGGCGGCGATGGACGACGACGTCACCATGTTCTTCACCTTCTGGGGGTTGAACGCGCTGCGCAAGGACGCGCACGTGCCGACGTCCGGCAAGTCCACCCTGCAGAAGATGTTCGGCGCGATGATGCCGCGCGGCCCGAAGAAGCTCGCGCTGTCGCACATGAACTTCGCCGGCGTGGGCCCCAAGCTCATGGCCAAGGCGATGCGCGACGAGCACGTCATGTCGCTCGACGAGCTCATCGCGACGGCCCGCGAGCAGGGCATCAAGTTCGTGGCCTGCACGATGTCGATGGACGTCATGGGCCTGCACAAGGAGGAGCTGCTCGACGGGATCGAGTACGCAGGCGTCGCGTCCTACCTCGGCGACGCCGACGAGTCGAACGTCAACCTCTTCATCTGAGCAGTCGTCCGTACGGCGCGCGGCGGTACCGCCGCGCGGAGACAGGAGCCCTCGGTGGACTACGACGTCCTGGTGATCGGCAGCGGGATCGGCGGCATGGAGTCGTCGATCAAGCTCGGCGACATGGGCTACAAGGTGCTGCTCGTCGAGAAGGAGGCGAGCGTCGGTGGCCGGATGATCCTGCTGTCCAAGGTCTTCCCGACGCTCGACTGCGCGAGCTGCATCTCCGGCCCGAAGATGTCCTCGACGATCAACCACCCGAACATCACGACGAAGACCTACTCCGAGGTGAGCGGGATCCGTCGGGACGGCACGGGCGCCTTCCACGCCACCGTCAAGGAGAAGCCGACCTTCGTCGACTGGGCGGCGTGCACCGGGTGCAGCGACTGCCAGACCGCGTGCACGGTGGCGGTGCCCGACGAGTTCAACTCGGACCTCGTCGCGCGTCGGGCCGCCTACATCGCGTTCCCGCAGGCGGTCCCGAAGAAGGCGGTGCTGACCCGCGAGGGCACGTCGCCCTGCATCGGCGCCTGCCCGGCGGGGATCAAGGCGCACGGCTACGTCTCGCTGGTGCGCAACGGCAAGGACGAGGAGGCGTTCAACCTCGTCCTCGACGCGACCCCGCTGGTCGGCACCCTCGGCCGGGCGTGCTACGCACCGTGCGAGTCGGAGTGCACCCGGACCAAGCTCGAGGGCCCGGTGCCGATCCGGCTGATCAAGCGGTTCGCCGCCGACCAGCACTACGCCGCGCACGGTGAGACCCCCACCGGCCCGGCGATCGAGGTCGCCGCGCCGAACGGGCGCTCGGTGGCCGTCGTCGGCTCCGGCCCGGCCGGCCTGACCGCGGCGTGGCAGCTGGCTCGCAAGGGGTACTCGGTCACCATCTTCGAGAAGCGCGCCCAGCCGGGTGGGTACCTGCGGCACGCGATCCCGGGCTACCGGCTACCGCACGACGTGGTCGACGCCGACATCGCGAACCTCACCTCGATCGGCGTCCAGATCCGGTGCAACGAGCCGGTGACCGACCTGGTCGCGCTCAAGGAGCGGGACGGCTTCGACGCGGTCGTCGTCGCGACCGGCACCCAGGACGCGACCGCGATGAACGTGCCGAACGAGGACGTCGAGGGCTCGGTGAACGGGCTCGACTTCCTCGACGACGTGGCCAACGGCAAGGCGCCGGACCTCGCCGGCAAGAGGGTCGTCGTGGTCGGCGGGGGCAACGTGGCGATGGACGCCGCCCGCGTCTGCCTGCGCCTGGGCGCCGCGCAGGCCAAGGTGGTCTACCGCAGGACCCGTGCCGAGATGCCGGCGCACCACGTCGAGGCGGACGACGCCGAGGCCGAGGGTGCCGTCTTCGAGTTCCTGGTCACGCCGCTCGAGGTGCTCGCGGACGGCGGCCGGGTGGCCGGCGTGCGGCTGCAGACGATGCGGCTCGGCGAGCCGGACGCCTCCGGGCGGCGGAGCCCCGAGCCAGTGCCGGGCGCCGAGACGAGCGTCGCGTGCGACATGGTCATCTCGACGATCGGGATGAGCCCCGACGCCACGCTCTACGAGCAGGTGGCCGGGGTCGGTCGCGGCCGCCGGATCAAGGTGGACCCGCGCACCCTGCAGACCGACGTGCCGTACCTGTTCGCCGCGGGCGACGTCACCACCGGCGCGACGGACATCACGACCGCGATCGGCGCCGGTCGTCGGGTCGCGCACATGGTCGACCGGTGGGTGAACGGCCAGGAGCTGGCCGGGTTCAGCGCGCTGGACGGACGGCTCGACGTGGTCGGCACCGAGCAGGTGCTGCGCCGGCAGACCGCCTTCGGCCACCGCAACCCGATCAAGGGCACCGTCGACCTCGTGCCGCAGCCACGGGACTTCCGCGAGATCGAGGCGCCGCTGACGCCGGCCGAGGCGAGGTCCGGCGCGGGCAGCTGCCTGGACTGCGGCGTGTGCTCCGAGTGCCAGGAGTGCGTGCGTGCCTGTCCGGCGGACGCGATCCGGATGGACCAGCGGGAGAAGGTCTCGGAGGTCACCGTCGGCGCCGTCGTGGTGTCCACCGGGTACAAGCTGTTCGCCGCGGACGCCAAGCCGGAGTACGGCTGGGGCCGGTACCCGAACGTCATCACCGGCATGCAGATGGACCGGCTGCTCGCACCGACGCGGCCGTACAACACCGTGCTCCGGCCCGGCGACGGGAAGGTGCCCGAGCGGATCGCGTACATCTCGTGCACCGGCTCCCGGGACCAGCAGGTCGGCAACCCGCTCTGCTCGAAGGTCTGCTGCATGTACTCGATCAAGCAGAACCAGCTGATCATGGGCGCCCTGCCGCTGGCCGACGTGACCATGCACTACATGGACATGCGGGCGGCCGGCAAGCGGTACGACGAGTTCTACGAGCAGGCCAAGGACATGGGCGCGCAGTACATCCGTGGCCGGGTGTCCGGGGTCACCGAGAAGGAGAACGGCGACCTGGTGCTGCGCTACGAGGACACCGAGGGCACCGGTCGGATCGTCGAGGCGGAGTACGACCTCGTCGTGCTGGCGGTGGGCATCCAGCCGAACCGCGACGTCGAGCGGCTGTTCGGCGACGAGCGGCTGGGCCTGGACGAGTTCTTCTACGTCGCCGAGCCGAGCGAGGAGCTCGACCCCGGCGTCACCGACATCCCGGGGGTGTTCGTCGCCGGGACGGCGTCCGGTGCCAAGGACATCGTCGACTCGATCGTGCACGCCGGCGCGGCGGTCGCCCAGGTGGCGGCCCACCTCGAGCGGTCGAAGGTTTCGAGCGCGGCGGAGGTGCTGGCATGAGCGAGAACCCGACGACGCCCGACCAGCAGGGCGACGGGTCTGCCCGGCGCCGGATCGGCGTGTACATCTGCCACTGCGGCGGCAACATCTCCGACTACGTCGACGTGGCCCGGGTGCGCCAGGCGGTCGCCGACGACCCGGACGTGGTGGTCGCCGAGACCACGATGTTCGCCTGCGCGGACGGCCAGCAGCACGACATGGTCCGGCGACATCCAGGGCCAGCACCTGGACGGGCTCGTCGTCGCGTCCTGCTCGCCCAAGCTGCACACGACCACCTTCCGCGGCGTGGCCCGGCGGGCCGACCTCAACCCGTACGCGTACACCCAGGTGAACATCCGCGAGCAGGACTCGTGGGCGCACAGCGACGACCACGAGGGTGCGACCGAGAAGGCGATCGCCCTGGTCAAGGCGGGCATCGCGAAGACCCGGCTGTCCACCCCGCTGCATCCGCTCCGGATCGAGACCGTGCCGGCGACGATGGTGGTGGGCGGCGGCGTGACCGGGCTGCGGGCGGCGATCGGCCTGGCCGACATCGGGATGGCCGTCATCCTCGTCGAGCGCGAGGCCGAGCTGGGCGGGTGGCTCAGCCGGCTCGGCCCGACGTTCCCGCACGACACCCCGGGCCGGGACCAGATCGCCGGCCTGGTCGCCCAGATCGCGCAGCGGCCGACGATCACCGTGCTCACCAACGCCGAGCTGGTCGGCAAGACCGGCTCGTTCGGCAACTACACCGCGAAGGTGCACCTGCGGACGGCGACGACCGAGGAGCTGCGCCAGTTCCAGGTGGGCACGTTCGTCATCGCCACCGGCGCCGACGTCTACCAGCCCGAGATCGGCGAGCTCGGGTACGGGATCGACGGCGTCCTGACGCTGCACGAGTTCGGGACCCTGGTCGACGAAGCGGCCGGCGGGACGCTCGCCTACCGGGGTCGCCGGGTCCGGTCGATCGCCTACGTGTACTGCGTGGGCAACCGGCAGGCCGGACGGGAACGCCTACTGCTCGAAGTTCTGCTGCGCGGCGACCGTGCACGCGTCGATCAAGGTGTCCAAGGTCGACCCGTCGGTCCGGCAGTTCCACCTGCACCGGGACGTGCGCGCCTACGGGCGGTACGAGCTGCTCTACACCGAGTCGCGTGAGCGCGGCTCGGTCTACCTGCGGTACCCGGACGACGCGCCGCCCGCGATCGAGCAGTCGCCCGACGGCCGCCTGGCGGTCACCCTGGTCGACGCGTTGACCGGGCCGCGACGAGCTGACGATCCCGGTCGACCTCGTCGTGCTGGTCACCGGCATGGTGCCGCGGGAGAACGGGGCGCTCACCTCGCTGCTCAAGCTGCCCACCGGCGACGACGGGTTCTACAACGAGATCCACCCCAAGCTGCGGCCGGTGGAGACCGTGGTCGACGGCGTGATGATCGCCGGCGCGTGCCAGGGCCCCAAGCCCGCGAGCGAGGCGGTCAGCGGTCGGGCTGGCGGCGGTGACCCAGAGCGCCGGCATCCTCAAGCGCGGCTTCGCCGAGCTCGACCCGCTGGTCGCCACGGTGAACGAGGCGGCCTGCACCGGGTGCGGTGCCTGCCTGACCACCTGCCCGTACGACGCGATCTCGTCGTACCCGTGCGACACCGGTCAGAAGGCACTGGTCAGTGCCGCGAACTGCAAGGGCTGCGGCGGCTGCGTGCCGGTCTGTCCGGAGGACGCGATCGACCTCCTGGGATACACCTCCGCGCAGATGCTCGCGGCGATCGACGGTCTGGTGACGAGGGAGCCGGTGGGATGAGCACGCACACGTTGCGGGACCCGCGTGAGGTGATCCGCGAGGAGATGAGCATGCACGCCGCCATCAGGTCGGCCCTGGCGGACGGTCCGCTGACCGTGCCGCAGATCGCCGAGGCGATCGGGTACCCGGCCGAGGAGGTCGTGTACTGGGTGATGGGCATGCGCCGCTACGGCCACCTGGTGGAGCTGCCCGACGACGACGAGGGCTTCTTCCCCTATGCCCTGACCACCAACGGAGCGTGAGATGACCACCGTCGTCGACGTCGACCTCATGGCCGACCTGCAGGCCTTCGGCGCCCCGGACGTCGGCGCCTGCTTCAGCTGCGGCACGTGCAGCGCGATCTGCCCGCTCTCGGACAACGACGCCACCTTCCCGCGTCGGGTGATCCGGTACGCCCAGGTGGGGCTGAAGGACGAGCTGCTCGGCGCCAAGGAGCTGTGGACCTGCTACCACTGCGGCCTCTGCTCCGAGTCGCTGCCCGACCCAGGCGGACCCCTGGGAGTTCATGGCCACCGCCCGTCGCTACGCCATCGCCTCCTACGAGCCGACCGGCCTGGCCCGGGTGATCTACACCAAGCCGAAGCTCGGCACGCTCATCGCCGTCCTGGTCGCCGCGTTCTTCGCGCTGTTCATGCTCGGCCAGGCCGACCTGGGCGGCATCCACTCGCCGACGCTCGCCCTGTTCCAGTTCGTGCCGAGCGAGCTGGTCCACTGGCTGGGCATCGGGACGATGGTGGCGATGTTCGTCGCCGGCGCATGGGGCGTGGTCCGGATGACCCGGGCGATCGCCCGCCGCGACGGCGTGACCTGGAACGACGTCGTCGGCTCCCGCGCCGCGCTGCGCAGCTCCGCAGCCGCGGCCTGGGACTCGCTCGGCGTCGAGTCGCTCGGCCAGCGGCGGTTCCGCGAGGACTGCCACGACGACCAGCCGGCCGAGCCGCTGTGGCGGCGGCGCTGGGTGCTGCACGCGCTGACGATCTGGGGCTTCCTCGGCCTGTTCGGCGCGACGCTGATCGACTACGGCCTGGAGCTGGCCGGCATCAAGAAGACCGGCACGCCGATCCCGCTCTGGTACCCGTCCCGTGCCCTCGGCACGGTCGCCGGGCTGTCCCTGATGTACGGCGTGACGGTGTTCCTGCTCAGCCGCTGGCGGCGGTGGAGCACCGCGCACGCCACCAGCACGGGCTCGGACTGGCTCCTGCTCGCCCTGCTCTGGATCACCGGCGTCACCGGGTTCGTCATCGAGGTCGCCCTGTACGCGGGCCAGCCACCGGTCTGGGGGTACTGGTTCTTCCTGCTGCACGTCGCGGTGGCGATGGAGCTCATGCTCATGGTCCCGTTCACCAAGTTCGCGCACGCGATGTACCGGCCGGTCGCCCTCTTCTTCTACGCGCTGGCCCGGGACCGGGCGCGCTGAGCGACGCCATACCCCCAGGGGTATACTCAGACCATGGGACTCTTCGATCTGTTTCGCCGGGACTCCTCCGGCCTGCCGCACACCGTCCGGGTGGACCGGGCCTTCGAGCTCCTCGACGGGGGCGCCGTCCTCGTGGACGTGCGTGAGCCCGCCGAGTGGCGGTCCGGGCATGCCGCGCAGGCCCGGCACATCCCGCTCGCCCGCCTGGCGGCCGAGGGCGGACGGTTGCGCAAGGACGTGCCGGTCGTCGTGATGTGCGCGTCGGGTACCCGTTCGAGGTCCGGTGCGGCCCAGCTACGATCGATGGGCTACCAGGCCACCAGCCTCACCGGCGGCCTCGCCGCCTGGCGCAGCGCGGGCGGCAAGCTCAGGTGACGCCGGCCGGGCAGCCGGCATCGGACGACGCGGCGACTCGTCCGGAGGTTCTGGACAGCCACTCGTAGTGGAGGCGCGGATGCAGCTCGACCCGACCGAGATGACCTCGGTCATCCACCGCTTGCGGCGCGCCCAGGGACAGATCGGCGGGGTGCTCAAGCTGCTGGAGTCGGGCGCCGACTGCACCGACGTGGTCACCCAGCTGGCCGCCGCCTCGAAGGCGCTCGACCGCGCCGGCTTCGCGATCATCGCCTCCGGGCTGGAGCAGTGCATGATGCGCGGCGACGAGGCGGCGGGCGTGGACCGGGCCAAGCTGCAGAAGCTGTTCCTCTCCCTGGCCTGAGGCCGGGGTCAGCCGCAGTTGTCGCAGACGCCCGTCCCGGGCAGCGCCATCGAGCACGTCGGGCAGATCGGCAGCGGCCGGTCCGCGACGGCGGGGCGGCGGACCGGGGTCCGGGACGGCGTGGTCGTGCTCGTGGTGCTGGTCGTGCGGGGCCTCGCCGGCCGGGCGGGTGCCCTCCGGGTGGCCTCGGCCACCTCGAACCCGTGCTTGCGCAGCACGGCGGCGGCCGCCGTCATCCCGCCGTGGAACTCGTCGGACGTCGCCACCCGGCCCGTCGCGTACCGGTGCGCGACACCGAGGATCGCCTTCGAGTCATAGCTGCGGCCCTCGTAGTGGAGCTGGTACCCCACGGACGGCCCGAACCCGTACACGCCGAGGAAGTCCTCGGCCCCTCGGGTGTCGTACTCCGCGATCGCCTGGAGCACGTGCTGTCGCGTCACTGCGGAGAAGGTGGCCACACAGACGAGGGTACGGCGTGCGACCGGGGTCGTTCGCCGCTCTCCGGCGGGGCGGTAGGCTCAAGGCGACGGTCCGTCGGCCCGGGTCTCCCGGGCGCAATCCGCGAGGAGCCCTCAAAAGGTGACGATTCCCCGCCCTGCCGCGGTCGTCGTGCTGGCCGCGGGGGAGGGCACCCGGATGCGGTCCACCACACCCAAGGTGCTGCACACGCTGGCTGGGCGCTCGATGCTCGAGCACGCGCTGGCGACCGCCCGTGCCCTGGACCCCGAGCGGGTGACCGTCGTCGTGCGGCACGGACGCGACCTGGTCGTCGACCATCTGCGCCAGGTCGACCCGGAGGCGATCGTCGCGGACCAGGACGACGTCCCCGGCACCGGGCGCGCTGTCCAGGTCGCGCTGGCGGCGCTCGACGAGCGGGGACCGGTCGACGGTCCCGTCGTCGTGATGGCCGGCGACGTGCCGCTGCTGGATGCCGGCACGCTGGGCGAGCTGCTCGCGGCGCACGTGGCGGACGGCAACGCGGTGACGCTGCTGTCGACCGAGGTGGTCGACCCGACCGGGTACGGGCGGGTGCTGCGCGACGCGGGCGGCAGGGTCGTCGGCATCGTGGAGGAGAGCGACGCGGACGACGAGCAGCGCGCGATCCGCGAGATCAACACCTCGACCTACGTGTTCGACGCCGACGTGCTGCGTGCTGCGCTGGCCCGGCTCGGCCGGGACAACGCTGCCGGCGAGCTGTACCTGCCGGATGTCGTCGCGCTGGCGCACGCCGAGGGCCATCGCGTGCACGCGCTGGTCACCGACGACCCGATCGCCGCGGAGGGGGTCAACGACCGGGTCCAGCTGGCCGCGATCCGCGCGGAGCTCAACCGGCGGATCCTCGAGGAGTGGATGCGCGCCGGTGTCACGGTGGTCGACCCCGCGACGACCTGGGTGGACGTCGACGTCGACCTGGCGCAGGACGTCACGCTGCTGCCCGGTACCCAGCTGCACGGCGCGACGGTGGTGGCCGAGGGCGCCACGATCGGCCCCGACACGACGCTCACCGATGTCGAGGTGGGGCCCGGGGCGGTCGTCGTGCGCAGCCAGGGCTCGCTGTCGGTGATCGGGCCGAACGCGACCGTCGGGCCGTACTCCTACCTGCGGCCGGGGACGATGCTCGGCACCGACGGCAAGATCGGCGCCTTCGTCGAGACGAAGAACTCGACCATCGGCACCGGATCGAAGGTGCCCCACCTGAGCTACATCGGTGACGCGGAGATCGGTGAGCACACCAACATCGGGGCGGCGTCCGTCACCGCGAACTACGACGGGACGACGAAGCACCGCACGGTGATCGGCTCGCACGTGAAGATCGGCGTGGACACGATGTTCGTCGCCCCGGTGACCGTGGGCGACGGCGCCTTCACCGGTGCCGGCACGGTGGTGCGCCGTGACGTGCCGCCCGGCGCGCTCGCGGTGAACGCCGGGTCGCAGCGGACGATCGAGGGCTGGGTGCAGCGCACGCGGCCCGGGTCGGCGGCGGCGCAGGCGGCCCAGCGCGCCCGCGGCCTGCAGGCCGATGAACCACCGGGTGACGAGCCGTCCCCGCCCGACGAGCCCGCCACCGACGAGAAGGACATCGCCCGATGACCACCGGCCTGATCAGCACCGACGGGGAGAAGCGCCTCGTTCTCGTCTCCGGACGGGCGCACCCCGAGCTGGCCTCGTCCGTCGCCGAGCACCTCGGTGTCGAGCTGGTGCCGACGACCGCGTACGAGTTCGCCAACGGGGAGATCTACACCCGGTTCGGGGAGTCGGTGCGAGGCGCGGACGCCTTCGTGCTCCAGTCGCACTGCGCGCCGGTCAACACGTGGATCATGGAGCAGCTGCTCATGGTCGACGCGCTGAAGAGGGCGTCCGCGAAGACCATCACGGTCGTGGCGCCGTTCTACGGCTACGCCCGTCAGGACAAGAAGCACCGGGGCCGCGAGCCGATCTCGGCCCGTCTGATGGCGGACCTGTTCAAGACCGCCGGGGCCGACCGGATCATGAGCGTCGACCTGCACGCCGCCCAGATCCAGGGCTTCTTCGACGGGCCGGTCGACCACCTGTGGGCGATGCCGATCCTCGTCGAGTACGTGCGGACCAGGGTGGACGTGTCCAACGTCACCGTGGTGTCGCCCGACGCCGGGCGGATCCGGGTCGCCGAGCAGTGGGCGGCCAAGCTGGGCGGGGCGCCGCTGGCGTTCGTCCACAAGACCCGCGACATCCGCCGGCCGAACTTCGCGGTCGCCAACCGGGTGGTCGGTGACGTCGAGGGACGCTCCTGCGTGCTGGTCGACGACCTGATCGACACCGGCGGCACCATCTCGGAGGCGGTCCGGGTGGTGCTGGAGGCGGGCGCCAAGGATGTGCTGGTCGCAGCGACGCACGGTGTGCTGTCCGACCCGGCCACCGAGCGGCTGCAGGCCGGGGGCGCGCGGGAGATCGTCGTGACGGACACGCTGCCGATCCCGGAGGATCGCCGGTTCGAGAAGCTCACGGTGCTGTCGATCGCCCCGCTGATCGCGCGCGCGATCCGGGAGATCTTCGACGACGGCTCGGTGACGTCCCTCTTCGACGGCCAGGCCTGACCCCGCCCAGCGTGCCCGGCAGTGCATCAACAGCTCTCGTCGTAGGCGGTTGGGAGCCGGGCGCGCCGACGGGTACGATTCGGAGGTTGCCTCGGCGAGGGATGTCGGACGGTCGGCCGTGGGACCCGCAGCGATGTGGGCCTCGGAAGGGTGCCCGGCTCCGTGATCGACTGGGTGCGGATGCCTCCGCCTGCCCGTCCAGCGCCCCGCGTCGAGGCCCACCGAACTGACCGATTCGACCTCTCGTCGTGCGCCCCGTGGCCGCGACGCGGACCACGAGGAGACACCATGGCCGAGACCAAGCTCGTCGCCACCGCCCGCACCGAGTTCGGCAAGGGCGCCGCTCGCCGTCTGCGCCGTGCGCAGCAGATCCCCGCGGTCCTGTACGGCCACGGCACGGCACCGGTGCACGTCGCCCTGCCGGGTCACGAGCTGATGCTCGCGGTCAAGCACAGCAACGCCCTGCTGGAGATCGAGCTCGATGGCGAGGCCACGCTCGCCCTGGCCAAGGACATCCAGATCGATCCGGTGCGCCAGGTCATCGAGCACGTCGACCTGCTCATCGTTCGTCGCGGCGAGAAGGTCACCATCGACGTGCCGGTGCACGTGGTCGGCGCATCGGTCCCCGGCACCATCCACCTCCTGGAGACGCAGACCCTGTCCCTCGAGGCGGATGCCATGGCGTTGCCGGACCGGGTGGACGTGCTCATCGAGGGCCTCGAGGACGGGGCCATCGTGCGCGCCGGCGACATCACGCTCCCGGCCGGCTCCACGCTGCTGACGGACGCCGAGCACATCGTCCTGACCATCTCGGTGCCGCGCGCCTCCGCCGAGGACCTGGCCGCCGACGAGGCCGCCACCGAGCTGGCCGGCAAGCAGGCCGCAGCGAGCGCCGCGGCCGCAGAGGCCTGACCGCCGCGGTCCTGACCAACCGACCCCGTCTGTGGCGCGCCCGGCACCGTCATGGTGCCGGGCGCGCGCCACGTCACCGCACCATCACCGCGCAGAGGAGGGCGGCCCGATGACCGACGCCGCGTGGCTCGTCGTGGGCCTGGGCAACCCGGGCGCCCGGTACGCCGCCAACCGCCACAACCTCGGCGCCATGGTGGTGGACGAGCTCGCTCGTCGCACCGGCAGCACCCTCGGCCGTTCCGGCGGCCCGCTCGGCCGACGCCCTCAGGCGACCGTGGCCGAGACGCGCCTCGGCGTGCTGCCAGGTGGTGCTCCCGGTCCCCGTGTGGTGCTCGCGCGCCCGACCACGTACATGAACGAGTCCGGCGGCCCGGTCGCCGCCCTCGCCCGCTACTACGGCGTGCCTCCCGAGCAGACGGTGCTGGTGCACGACGAGCTGGACATCCCGTTCCCCGACGTCCGCGTCAAGATCGGCGGAGGAGAGGGCGGTCACAACGGCCTGCGGGACACGAGCCGAGCACTCGGCACCAGGGACTACGTGCGCGTGCGGGTGGGCATCGGTCGGCCGCCGGGCGGGATGGACCCCGCCGACTACGTGCTCCACGACTTCGGCAGCACCGAGCTGGCGGACGTGCCGTGGCTGGTGGACCGCGCGGCTGACGCGGTTGAGGCCGTGGTGCTCGAGGGGCTGCACGTCGCCCAGCAGCGGTTCCACACCCCTGCCTGAGGCCACGGAGCTGGGCAAGGGCGCCGCGCGCCGCCTGCGGACCAACCTCATCCCCAAACCGGCACAACGTCGGCGTGGGACGGCCGCCGGGCCGGGGGGAGCCGGCCGACTTCGTCCCGCACGACTTCTCGGCTGCCGAGCGCAGGGATCTGGGCTGGCTGGTCGACCGCGCCGGCGACGCGGCCGAGGCGGTGCTGCTCGAGGGGCTCGGCGCGGCCCTGCTGAGGTTTCACACCAAGGAGTGAGCCGGTCGCCGCGCAGCACGGCGGCCGGGTGAAACCTGCACGAAACGGACATCTGGGACTTACCAGCACCAACGACAACGAATAGCCTCCAATCCGGACATCGGAGAGGGGGTGCCATGACCGTCATCGGCGAAGAGCCTTCCACCATCACGGCCGAGCTGGCCGCGATGGTCGAGCGGCGTCGCCCGGCCGCTGCGCAGCGCCGGTCCTGGGCCTCCACCGAGCCGTTCGTCTCCGGCCGGCGCGTGGCGCTCGACGGGGACCAGGCCGAGTCGTGGCGGGAGGCTTCCGCCGGGTACCTCTACCGGGCCGGGGCGCTCGACCTCGGGATCGTGGCGCTGACCCTGGTCGCCGTGATCCTGCTGGGCTGGGTGCCCACGCCGACCCAGGCTATCCCCGCGCTGCTGGCGGGCGCGTCGTTCCTGGTCTCGATCGCGGTCGGCCACGGGTACGACGGCCGGGTGGTCGGCAACGGCCCGCGCGAGTTCCAGGCGGTCCTGCGGGCCGGTGTGGTCGCGGTCGGCGTGCCCGCGTTGGGGACCGCCTTCACTGCGCACGCGCTGCCCCGTCTCCTCGTCGCGTTCGTCGCGCTGGTCTGCACCTTCATCGGGCTGGTCAGCCGGCGGCTGCTGCGCCGCGGCCTGCACGTCGCCCGCAGGGACGGCCTGGCGATGGCTCGCACACTGGTCGTCGGCGACCCGGTGTCCGCGCACCGGACGATCGAGGAGCTTCGCTCCTCGACCCACTACGGCTACCGGGTGGTCGGCGTCTGCCTGCCCTCGCTGCACGACGAGCCTCCGCAGGACGGCATCCCGACCCTCGGATCGTTCGCCGACACGGTCCAGGTCGCCTACGACCACCGGATCGAGACGGTCGTCGTCGCCGGCGGCGAGCTGGCGGGCGATGCGCTGCGCCGGCTCTCCTGGGCGCTCGGCCGGGTCGGTGCCGACCTCGTCGTGGCTCCGGGGCTGGTCGAGGTGCTGGGCCCGCGGGTGACGGTGCGGCCGACCGCCGGGCTTGTCGCTGCTCGAGGTCCAGACCGTCGCACCGCGGCGCCGGATGCTGGCCAAGAGCCTGCTCGACCGCTCGCTCGGCATGGCGCTGCTGCTCGCGGCCGCCCCGGCGATCCTGGCCGCCGCGCTGGCGGTGCGCGTGACCAGCGCCGGACCGGTGCTCTTCCGGCAGACCCGGGTCGGTATCGACGGCCGCCCGTTCACCATGGTCAAGCTGCGCTCGATGTACCGCGACGCGGAGCAGCGCAAGGCCGCGCTGACCGCCCGCAACGAGGCCGCTGGCGTGCTGTTCAAGATGCGTGACGACCCGCGGGTCACTCCCGTCGGGAAGGTCCTGCGTCGGTTCTCCGTCGATGAGCTGCCCCAGCTGTGGAACGTGGTCAAGGGCGACATGTCGCTCGTCGGCCCTCGCCCGCCGTTGCCGAGCGAGGTCGACGGCTACCAGGACGAGGTGTTCCGCCGGCTGCACGTGCGGCCGGGGCTGACCGGGCTGTGGCAGGTCTCGGGACGGTCCGACCTCTCCTGGCAGGAGTCGGTGCGGCTCGACCTGCGGTACGTGGACAACTGGTCGGTCGCGATGGACCTGCTCATCCTGTGGAAGACCGGTCGCGCGGTGCTCGGATCCGCCGGGGCGTACTGAGGAGTGGCCCGGGCGACGCGCCACGGCGCCGTCAGCTCAGACGACGTCGACAAGCCGGAGCGCGCCGTCCGTCTCCTCGTACCGGTCCCCACTGACCGGGCAATGCCACCCGTGCTCGCCCTCGGCAACGAGCGGTTCGCCGGCCCGCCCCACCCAGCGGATGCGTCGGGCCGGGACGCCCGCAACGAGGGCGAAGTCCGGGACGTCTGTGGTCACCACGGATCCGGCGGCGACGAGCGCCCAGCGCCCGATCGTCACCGGGGCGATGCACACGGCCCGAGCCCCGACCGATGCGCCCGCCCGGACCGTCACACCAACGGCGTGCCAGTCCTCGGACGACTTGAGGGAGCCGTCAGGGTTCACCGCTCGCGGGTAGTAGTCGTTGGTGAACACGGCGGCCGGACCGACGAAGACGCCGTCCTCCAGGACGGCGGGCTCGTAGACCAGCGCGTAGTTCTGGATCTTGCACCGGTTCCCGACTGCCACCCCGGGGCCGATGTAGGCCCCGCGCCCGACGATGCACTGCGTGCCCACCGTGGCGCCTTCACGCACCTGGGCGAGGTGCCAGATCGTGCTGCCATTGCCGACGTGGGCCCGCGGGTCGACGTCCGCGGTGGCGGCGATCCGTGCGGGAGGCAGTGGGGGCGCAGCGGTGTCGGTCACGGGTGCTCCGTCGTCGTCGGGTCGGGGTCGCCCACGATTGTCGCCTCGACAGCGCCGAGCCAGGGCTCGCGGATCGCCGACGCGGGTGATCTTCACGCGAAATGTCCCCTTCGGGACGGTTAGAGCCCTATTGTCCGATACGAACCCGGCTGTGCCGCCGGCATGTCGTCGCACGGCGACGCACGTAGATGACCGCATCGAACGACCGGAGTCGGACATGAGGACTGGCGCTATTCTCCGGCGCACGGCAACGATCGTCGCGGCCGTCCTGGTCGGTGCCGGCATGGTGGCGATCGCCGTTCCCGCGTCCGCCTCCGACCCGTGCGGACCTGGCAGCAACCCCATCGTGTGCGAGAACTCCAAGCCGGGCTCCCCGCCGTCCGAGTGGGACATCCAGGGCGCCGGCTCGAGCGAGCTGCAGGGCTTCGCCACCGACATCTCGGTGAACGCGGGCAACCCGATCAACTTCAAGATCGACACCACGTCGTCGAAGTACACGATCGACATCTACCGCACCGGCTGGTACCAGGGCCTGGGTGCCCGGCACATCGCCTCGATCAGCCCGTCCGTCCCCCTGCCGCAGACGCAGCCCCAGTGCCTGTGGGACGTCACCACCGAGCTGACCGACTGCGGCAACTGGGCGGTCTCGGCGACCTGGAACGTCCCCTCCGACGCCGTCTCGGGTGTCTACATCGCGCTGCTCAGCGACGACGCGCACCAGTGGTGGAGCCAGATCACCTTCGTCGTCCGGAACGACGCGAGCCACTCCGCCCTGGTGTTCCAGACGTCGGACACCACGTGGCAGGCGTACAACACCTATGGCGGCTCGGACTTCTACCAGGGCGCAGCCAACGGCCGGGCCTACATGATCAGCTACAACCGGCCGGTCACCACCCGCGGCCAGAACTCCGGCCGCGACTTCTACTTCGCCAACGAGTACCCGATGGTGCGCTTCCTCGAGCGCAACGGGTACGACGTGACCTACCTGTCCGGCGTCGACTCCGACCGGTACGGCAGCCTGCTGCTCAACCACAAGGTGTTCCTGTCCGTCGGGCACGACGAGTACTGGTCCGGCGGTCAACGCGCCAACGTCACCGCGGCCCGAGACGCCGGGGTGAACCTGGCCTTCTTCAGTGGCAACGAGGTGTACTGGCACACGCGGTGGGAGCCGTCCGTCGCCGGCACGCCGACCGACTACAGGACGCTGGTCTCGTACAAGGAGACCTGGGCCAACGCGAAGATCGACCCGTCGCCCGTGTGGACGGGCACGTGGCGAGATCCCCGGTTCGCCTCCACCGCGCAAGGCGCCGGGCTGCCCGAGAACGGCCTGAGCGGCACGCTCTACATGTCGAACTTCACCGACTTGCCGGTCACCGTCTCGGCCGCCGAGGGTCAGCTGCGGCTGTGGCGCAACACCTCGCTGGCATCCCTGCCCGCCGGGACCTCGCAGGCGTTGGCGGCTCACACCATCGGCTACGAGTCGGACGAGGACCTCGACAACGGGTCGCGCCCGGCCGGGTTGGTCGACCTGTCGACCACCACGGGTGCCACGCCGCAGTACCTCCAGGACTTCGGGAACGTCGTGCTGCCGGGCACCACGACCCATCACGTGACCGAGTACCGCGCGCCGAGCGGCGCCCTGGTGTTCTCGGCCGGGAGCATTCAGTGGAGCTGGGGTCTTGACCAGACGCACGACGGCAACGGTGCGCCCGCCGACCCGCGGATGCAGCAGGCGACCATCAACCTGTTCGCCGACATGGGCGCCCAGCCCGCCACGCTGATGGCGGGTCTCGTGGCGGCATCGCCGTCCACCGACACCACCGGGCCGACGGTGTCGATCGTCTCCCCGACCGCCGGCGCCTCGATCGCCAACGGCAGCCAGGTGACGCTGACCGGCACCGCGACCGACGTGGGCGGGCACGTCGCCGGCGTCGAGGTGTCCACCGACGGCGGATCGACGTGGCACCCGGCGAGCGGTACTGCCAGCTGGAGCTACAGCTACGTGCAGCCGGGCTCCGGCTCGGTCCCGGTGGAGGTCCGCGCCACCGACGACAGCGCCAACATCGGCGCGGTCGCCACCCGGACGTTCTCGGTCGCCTGCCCGTGCTCCCTGTACGGGGCGACGGTCCCGGCCGTCCCTGCCGCGAACGACAGCTCGGCGGTCGAGCTAGGGCTGCGGTTCACGCCGTCCCAGGACGGCTACATCTCGGCGATCCGGTTCTACAAGGGCACCGGCAACACCGGCCCGCACGTCGGCTCACTGTGGACGGCCTCGGGCCAGGCGCTGGCCCACGTGACGTTCACCAACGAGACCGACACAGGCTGGCAGACGGCCGCACTGAGCACGTCGGTGCCGGTCACCGCCGGCACGACGTACGTCGTCTCCTACACCGCCCCTGCCGGGCACTATGCGGCCCAGAGCGGTGCCTTCTGGTACGCCGGGCGGTCGCAGCCACCGCTGTCCGTGGCCGGCGGCTTCGGCTCCGTCTACGGGGGCGTGTTCGGAACCCCCGGCGCCTTCCCCAGCCAGACCTGGGACGCCACCCAGTACTACGTCGACGTCCAGTTCTCCCAGGTGGACCTGACGCCGTTGACGGTCACGTCCTGGAACCCCCTGGCCGGGGCGAGCAGCGTCGCGCCGACGGCGGCGGTGTCGGCCGTGCTCTCGAAGGCGGTGACGGGTGCCTCGCTCGCGCTGACCGGGCCGGGCGGCGCGGCCGTGGCTGGCTCCGCGTCGTACGACTCCTCGACACGGACCGTGACGTTCACGCCGTCGGCGCCGCTCGCGTCCTCGACGACGTACACCATGACCGCCTCCGCCCCGTCGCTCACCGGACCCGCGAGCGCGACCTTCACGACCGCTGCCCCACCCCAGCAGCCCGGCACGCTGACGGTGTCCTTCTACGACGACACGGCGGTGCCGGGCATCCTGGAGGCCGCCGACGACGTGCCGGTCACGCTCGGGGTGCGCTTCGCCAGTGCGTCCAACGGGTACGTGTCGGCCATCCGGTTCTACAAGGGCCCGAACAACACCGGGACGCACGTCGGCACACTGTGGTCGGTGGTCGGGCAACAGGTGCTGGCTCAGGCGACGTTCACCTCGGAGTCGACCACCGGCTGGCAGACGGTCACGTTCGCGCAGCCGGTCCGGATCCTCAAGGACACGGAGTACATCGCCTCGTACAGCACCACCGTCGGCCGATACTCCGCGACCCTGAACGCCTTCTCCGGCACAGGTCTGCAGCGCGCCCCGTTGCGCACCGCGTCCGACAGCGGGGCATACACCTACGCGTCCGGATACCCGGGTTCGACGAGCTCGACGAGCTACATGGTGGACGTCGTCTTCACCGCGGACGCTCCGGCCCTGGTGGTGACGAACCAGAACCCGGAACCGGGTGCGCCGGGCGCGAGCACCACGTCCCCCGTGTCGGTGACGTTCAGCGATCCGCTGGCGTCCGGGGCACACCTCGCGCTCGCCGGTCCGGCAGGTGCGGTGGCGGGAACCAGTGCCCTGTCGTCGGACGGCACGACGCTGACGTTCACGCCGGGGGCGGCGCTGCAGGCGTCCACGTCGTACACGGCGACCGCCTCGGGCCTGGTCTCGACCCAGGGTGCGACGTCGCCCGACGTGTCATGGGCGTTCACCACCGCCGCGCCCGGCGGCTGCCCGTGCGCGCTGTTCGCCTCGACGGTGCCCCAGGTGGCGTCCGCGAACGACAGCTCGCCGGTGGAGCTGGGTGTCGCGTTCACCCCGACCACGAGCGGCCTGGTGACCGGCGTGCGGTTCTACAAGGGCACCGGCAACGGCGGGACCCACACGGGGACGCTGTGGAGCTCGACCGGCACCGCGCTGGCGACGGTGACCTTCACCGGTGAGAGTGCGTCGGGCTGGCAGACCGCGGACTTCGCGACCCCTTACGAGGTGACGGCGGGGACGACGTACGTCGTCTCGTACTTCGCGCCGGAGGCGCACTACGCGGTGACGCAGAATGCCTTCACCAGCGACATCACCCAGGGACCGTTGGTCGCCCCGGCCGCAGGCAACGGTCGCTACCGGTACGGCGGCGGGTTCCCCACCGACACGTGGCAGCAGTCGAACTACTTCGTCGACCTGATCTTCACGCCGGCCCCACCGACGCCGCCGACCGTGGTCTCGGTCGCGCCGGCGGGGCAGAGCACCGGCGTGCCGACGATCGGCGCGGCGGTGACGGCCACCCTGTCGAAGGCGCCGGCCTCCGGCACCCCGTCGATCGCCCTGGCCGGCCCCGCCGGACCGGTCGCCGGCAGCAGCTCCTACGATGCGACGTCAATGACGGTGGCGTTCACGCCGTCGGCGGCCCTGCCGACCGGGACGACGCTGACCGCGACGGTCACCCTCGGCGGTGCCGCGCTCGCCGGCGGGACCTGGTCGTTCACCACGGTGACGACGCCGACCACGGTCAGCCTGTGGGCGGCCACGGACGTGCCCGCGGTCGCCGACTGGAACGACACGGCTGACGTCCAGGTAGGCACCCGGTTCATGACCAGCGTCCCGGGGACGGTCACCGCGATCCGGTTCTACAAGGGCCCGACGAACACCGGTGCGCACACCGTCGAGCTGTGGGGGCCGACCCAGCAGCTGCTGGGCCAGGCGATGTCGACGTCCGAGTCGGCCTCCGGCTGGCAGACCGTCACGCTGCCTACTCCCGTGACGTTGACGCCGGGCCAGGTGTACACGGCGTCGTACCAGAGCGTCGGTGGACAGTACGCGGTCACTGCGGGCGGTCTGAGCGCCGTCCGTACGGTCGGGCCGCTGTCCACGGTCGCGACCGGCGGTGCCTACGTCTACGGCGACGGCAGCGCCTACCCGGCGGGCTCGTCGTCGGCCTGGTACGGCGTGGACCTGGTGTTCGTCCCGTCGAGCTGAGGCTCGTCGGGCGCCGTGTGGCCGTCGTCGCCCGTCGACGACGGCCACACGCGCGCCCGGGTGGTTCACCCGTGGCAGCGGGGTGAATTGGCGTTCAAACGGCCCAAAGGGTCCAATCCGGACAGCACACTGGGGACACGCCTACGAAACGGGGACTGATGAGCGAGCAGCCGCTGCGCGCGGCCGTGATCGGCGCTGGCTACTGGGGGCCGAACCTGGCCCGCAACTTCCGGGGGAGTCCCGACTGGGACCTCGTCGCCGTGTGCGACCTCGACGAAGCGCGCGCCCGGAAGGTCGTCGGGCCGCGGTCGACGGTCGAGGTGATGACGTCGGTGGACGAGCTGCTGGCGCGCGACGACGTGGACGCGGTGGCGATCGCCACGCCGGCGCGCACCCATGCCGCGTTGGCGACGGCCGCCCTGCGGGCCGGCAAGCACGTCGTGGTGGAGAAGCCGATCGCCGACCGTGGTTCCGCCGGTCGGGCAATGGTCGACCTCGCGCACGAGGTCGACCGGGTGCTCATGGTCGACCACACGTTCTGCTACACGGCGCCGGTGCTGAAGATCCGCGAGCTGATCGCCGGGGGCGACCTGGGTGAGGTGCTCTACGTCGACTCGGTGCGGATCAACCTCGGACTGGTCCAGCCCGACGTCGATGTGTTCTGGGACCTCGCGCCGCACGACCTGTCGATCCTCGACTTCATCCTCCCCGGTGGGCTGGTGCCGACCGGCGTGGCGGCGCAGGGTGCGGACCCGCTCGGCGTGGGCCAGTCCTGCGTCGGGTACCTGACGCTGCCGCTACCCAACGGGGCGATCGCGCACGTCCACGTCAACTGGCTGAGCCCGACGAAGATCCGCCAGGTCGTCGTCGGCGGCACCAAGCGCACCCTCGTCTGGGACGATCTGAATCCGCAGCAGCGATTGACCGTCTACAACCGGGGCGTCGACCTGGGCGACCGGGACGCCGACAAGGCACGGGTCAACGTGTCCTACCGCCTGGGCGACGCCTGGGCTCCGGCGCTGCCGGAGCGCGAGGCGCTCGGGGTGATGGTGGGTGAGCTGGCCTCGGCGATCCACGAGCACCGGCCGGCCCGCACGGACGGTCACGCCGGCCTGCGGGTGCTCGACGTCCTCGAGGCGACGACGATCAGCCTGGCGGACGGCGGACGGCTCACCGCGGTGGCGAGCGCCCCGGCCGGCCCGACGACGAACCTGGAGCCGGTCCGATGAGCGCGCTGCAGGGGGCCCGGGCCCTGGTCACCGGGGGCGCCGGGACGATCGGCTCGACGATCGTGGACCAGCTGGTCGACGCTGGCGCCGACCGGGTCGTCGTGCTGGACAACCTCGTCCGGGGCCGCCGGGAGAACCTGGCGGGCGCGCTGGCGGGCGGGAAGGTCGAGCTGGTCGTCGGCGACCTGCGCGACCGCGACCTGGTGCACGACCTGGTCCGCGGCCAGGACCTGGTCTTCCACCAGGCGGCGATCCGGATCACGCAGTGCGCCGAGGAGCCCCGGCTGGCTCTGGAGGTGCTGGTCGACGGCACGTTCACCGTGCTGGAGGCCGCCGCCGAGCACCATGTCGGCAAGGTCGTCGCCGCGTCCAGCGCCTCGGTCTACGGCCTCGCCGAGCAGTTCCCGACGGACGAGCGGCACCACCACCACAACAACGACACGTTCTACGGAGCGGCGAAGAGCTTCAACGAGGGGATGGCCCGCTCGTTCCGGGCGATGTACGGGCTGGACTACGTGCTGCTGCGCTACTTCAACGTCTACGGGCCACGGATGGACGTGCACGGCCTGTACACCGAGGTTCTGGTCCGCTGGATGGAACGGATCGCCGACGGCCTGCCGCCGCTGATCTTCGGCGACGGGCGCCAGACCATGGACTTCGTCTTCACCGAGGACATCGCCCGGGCCAACCTGCTCGCCGCGGGCAGCGACGTCGTCGACGGCGTCTACAACATCGCTTCCGGCACGGAGACCAGCCTGCTCGGGCTGGCCGAGGCACTGCTCCGGGTGATGGGCTCCGACCTGGAGGTGGAGCACGGACCGGAACGGGCGGTCAACGGCGTGACCCGCCGGCTGGCGGACACGACGGCAGCCCGCACCGATCTGGGGTTCGAGGCGCAGGTCGGGCTCGAGGAGGGGCTGCGCCGGCTCGTCGAGTGGTGGCGGCCGCTGCGCGAGGAGATTGCCGCGGGCCGGACACCGAGCGCGCCGGGGCAGCGGGCATGAGCCGGATCAACGTCATGCAGCCGTGGTTCGGTCCGGAGGAGGTCGCCGCGGTGTCCGCGGTGATCGCGTCGGGCTGGGTTGCGCAGGGGCCGCGGGTCGCCGAGTTCGAGGCGGCGTTCGCCGAGGCGATGCACGCCGGCTCCGCGGTGGCCACCACGTCGTGCACGACGGCGCTGCACCTGGCGATGGTCGTCGCTGGCGTCGGGGCTGGCGACGAGGTCGTCGTGCCGTCGTTCTCGTTCATCGCGACGACCAACGCGCCCACTTATGTCGGGGCCATCCCGGTGTTCGCCGACATCGACCCGACGACGGGCAACCTCACGCCTGAGACGGTCGCGGCGGTGCTCACCGAGCGCACCCGTGCGGTCGTCGTCGTCGACCAGGGCGGGGTGCCTGTCGACCTCGACGCGATCCGGGCGGTCACCGACCCGCGGGGGATCGTCGTCATCGAGGACGCGGCGTGCGGAGCAGGGTCGACGTACCACGGGCGTCCGGTCGGCGCCGGCGCCGACGTGACCACCTGGTCGTTCCACCCGCGCAAGATCGTCACCACCGGTGAGGGCGGCATGCTGACCACACCTCACCCGGAGTGGGCGGACCGGGCACGGCGGCTGCGCGAGCACGCGATGAGCGTGTCCGCGGCGGCCCGTCACGCCAGCGTGCTGGCGCCGGCAGAGGAGTACCTCGAGGTCGGCTACAACTACCGGATGACCGACCTGCAGGGCGCGGTCGGTCTGGTGCAGCTGGGCCGACTGCCCGAGGTGGTCGCGCGGCGGCGCGAGATCGCCGCGACCTACACCCGGCAGATCGCCGAGATCCCGGGCCTGCGCGCTGTCGCCGACCCGGCATGGGGGACGTGCAACTTCCAGTCGTTCTGGGTCGAGGTCGGCCCGGAGTACCCGCTGGGCCGCGACGCACTGCTGGCTCATCTTGCGGACGCCGACATCTCGGCCCGTCGGGGCATCATGGCGACGCACCGGCAGCCGGCCTACGCGGGCGTCGTGCACGTCCCGCTGCCAGCCACCGAGCACCTGACTGACAGCACGCTGATCCTTCCCGTCTTCCACCAGATGTCGCAGGCCGAGCAGGCCCGGGTGGTCGACGCGCTCGCCGACGCGAGGGCCTGACGTGGCCGAACCCTTGCTCCTTGTCGCCGCGAGCGGCCTGGCGCGCGAGGTGCTCGCGGCGGTCCGGACGCACGGCGGGTTCGACGTCGTCGGCTTCCTCGACGACGCCCCGGTGCTGCAGGGCACGACGATCGACGGGGTGCCGGTGCTCGGCCCCGTCGACGCGATCACCACACGACCGGAGCCCCTGCTGCTCGTCTGCGCCGGCCACGGCCTGGCGCGCGAACGGATCGTCGCCCGGCTCGAGGCGCTCGGGGTGGCGCCGCAGCGGTACGCGACCTTTGTCCACCCCTCCGCCGAGGTCCCGGACGGCTGCGAGGTCGGGGCCGGGTCGATCGTGCTGGCCGGTGTCGTCATGACGGCGGCGGTGGTGCTGGGCGAGCACGTGGTGGTGATGCCCAACGTCACCCTGACCCACGACGACGTGCTTCAGGACTTCGCCACCGTGTGCGCCGGCGTCGCCCTGGGCGGCGCGGTGGTCGTCGGTCGGGCCGCCTACCTGGGGATGAGCTCCTCGGTCCGCGAGCGGACGCTGGTCGGCGCCGGCGCCACGCTGGGCATGGGCGCCGCGCTGGTGGACCACCTCCCGCAAGGACAGACCTGGGCGGGCGTCCCGGCCCGCCCCCTCCACACCGCCGACGAGCAGAGGGTGACCGACCGATGAGCATCCCCCTGGTGGACCTGGCCGCGCAGCAGGCCGAGATCGCCGACGAGGTCAGGGCCGGGCTGGACGAGGTGTTCGCCTCGACGGCTTTCGTCGGCGGGCCGGCCGTCGCGCGGTTCGAGGCCGCCTATGCCGGCTACGTCGAGGTGGAGCACGTCATCGGCGTCGCCAACGGCACGGATGCGCTCGAGCTGGCGCTCCGCGCCGCGGGCGTGCGGCCGGGCGGCGAGGTGATCGTGCCGGCGAACACGTTCATCGCCACCGCGGAGGCAGCGTCGCGGATCGGTGCGGTCCCCGTGCCGGTGGACGTCGATCCGGTGCACCTGCTGATGGACCCCGCGGCGGTCCGCGCCGCGGTCGGGCCGCGCACCGAGGCGATCGTCCCGGTGCACCTGTTCGGCCAGGTGGCGCCGGTCGAGGAGATTGGCAAGATCGCCGCGGACGCCGGCGTGCCGATGGTCGAGGACGCCGCCCAGTCGCAGGGCGCACGCCGCCACGGCCGCGCCGCCGGTTCGTTCGGCCTCGTTGCGGGCACCAGCTTCTACCCGGGGAAGAACCTCGGCGCCGCCGGTGACGCGGGTGCCGTGCTCACCTCCGACGCGGACGTGGCGCGCCAGGTGCGGGTGCTCGCCGCGCACGGCTCCGCCCGCAAGTACGACCACGAGGTCGTCGGGTTCAACTCCCGTCTGGACACGGTCCAGGCGGTGGTGCTCGAGGCGAAGCTGCGCCGCCTGGACGGCTGGAACGCCGCTCGTCGGGCGGCCGCGGCTCGGTACGCCGACCTGCTGGCCGGCCTGGACGGCGTGCGGCTGCCGATGTCGATGGAGGGCAACGAGGACGTCTGGCACCTGTACGTGGTGCAGGTCGAGGACCGCGATCGCGTGCTGGCCGCGCTGCACGGGGCCGGCATCGGGGCGGGCATCCACTACCCGACGCCGATCCACCTGACCGGCGCGTACGCGTCGCTGGGGTACGGCGAGGGCGCGTTCCCGGTGGCGGAGGCCGCGGCCGGCCGGATCCTGTCGTTGCCGATGTACCCGCACCTCACCGGGGTGGCACAGGAGGAGGTCGCCGAGGCGCTCGTGGCCGGGCTTCGTGGCTGAGGCGGGTGCCGGACCGCTCGCCGAGCGGGTCCGCCACGTCGGCAGCGGCGCCCACCTGGGTGCTCCGGTCGTGCTGCGCCGGCGTCCCACGGTCTCGGTCGTCGTGCCCTGCTACAACTACGGGCACTACCTTCCGGCCGCCGTCGCGAGCGCCCTCGACCAGCCGGGCATCGACGTCGAGGTGGTCATCGTCGACGACGCGTCCCCGGACGGGAGCGCCACCGTCGCACACCGGCTGGCCGAGCGGTTCCCGCAGGTGAAGGTCATCGCGCACGAGCGCAACCGGGGCCACATCGCGACGTACAACGACGGGTTCGCGGCCGTCTCGGGCGACTACTGGGCGTTGGTGTCGGCCGACGATCTCGTCGCGACGGGGGCACTGTCCCGGGCGGCTGCGGTGCTCGACGACGAGCCGCGGGTCGGCATGGTGTACGGGGCGGTGCAAACCTTCTCCGAGCACGCTCCCGTCGCCCGAGGCCGGTGGACCGCCACGGCGACGTGGACGGGCAGCGCCTGGATCGCGCGCACCGTGCGACGGGGGACGAACCTCATCGCGTCGCCCGAGGTAGTGGTCCGCACATCGGTCCAGCGCGAGGTCGGCGGCTACCGGGCGGACCTGCCTCATGCCGGGGACCTCGAGATGTGGCTGCGCGTCGCCACCGTCGCGGACGTCGCCCGGGTGGTCGGCGTGGATCAGGGCTGCTACCGCGTGCACGACGCGGCGATGCACATCGCCACCTACGCGCAGTCCGACGGGTCCGGCATCATCATCGACGTCCGGCAACGCCAGGCCGCGTTCGACGCCTGGTTCGAGTTTGCCCACGGACGCGTCGCCGGAGCACGGGGACTCTGGCAGGCGTCCCGCCGCAGGCTCGCGGCCGAGTGCCTGGAGCGCGCCGCCCGGGCGGTCTGGTGGCGCCTCGACGACTGGCCGGTGGACGACCTCGTCGCCCTCGCCCACGAGCTGTACCCGGCGAGCTCGGGCCTGCCGGAGGATGCCGTTCTCCGTGCGGCGCGGCGCACGAAGCCGGGCACGGCCGGGCGGCTGCGGGTCGCGGTGGATCAGCGGCGCTATGTGCTGAACCGGGCGATCGCGGCGCGGCGGGCGGTCTGGACCGGCATCTAGGCCCGCTCCTGCCGCCGTCCGCTCCTGCCGTCGCGCGTTCCTGCCGTCGGGGACGGTTCAGGTTCCGCGTGCCGGTGCCGGTTCGGCGAACGGTGCCGCGGTCGGTGCGAGGCGGAGCAGCCGCCCGGCCAACGACCGTCCGCGCTCCGGCAGCGGCAGCAGCTCGAGCACCCCACGCAGCACGTGTGGCGCGGTGACGCGCGATGCGCCGAGGTGGACCACGAGGACGACGACGCCGATGCAGGCCAGCGAGACCAGGGCCGGCAGGCCATGGGTTGCATGGTGCACTCCGACGCCGGCCAGCCCGGAGAGGCCGCCGCAGACCAGGACGTTCCAGAACGGGCGCGCCGCGGTCGACACCGGCATGCCGAGACGACTGGCGGTGAGCAGCCACCGGGCCACCGTGGCGACCAGCGCCACCCCGATGAACGCGACCGCGATGCCGCTCAGACCCCACCGGACGGCGACGGCGGTCGAGGCCACGGTGAGCGCATCGACCCCGACCGCGTAGGCCAGCCACGTCCCGGGCCGCCCGACCCCGAAGAACAGCCCGTTGTCGATATTGGCGCCCAGCGTGAGGATGCCCGCGACCGCCAGGGCCTGGGCCACGGTCGTGCTGGGCGCCCATGCGGGCCCGAAGAGCAGGGGGATGATGAGCGGAGCGCCGACCGCGACGAACACCAGAGGCGGCGCCGCGGCGGTGTACCCGGCCGCCAACGAGCGCTGGTATGCGGCGCGCAGCCGGTCCGGGGCGTCGCGCACCTTGGCGAAGACCACGGTGGAGACCGGGATCAGCGCGACCGACGAGAGGTCCTGGGCGGCCTGGGCCAGTCGCTGGGCGATCGTCAGCAGGCCGAGTGCCCCGGCTCCCAGGGCGTGCGCGACGATGGCTGCCTCACCCCAGGCCCGACCGAGGGCGACGAACTCTGTGGACAGCACCTTCGATCCGAACCGGGCCATCTGGGAGAAGGTCCGCCACGAGAAGGTCCGGGTCGGGCGCCAGTCGGTCACCGACCAGCGCAAGCCCGCACCGAGCGCCTGCCCGACGAGGGTCTGGGCGACGAGCGCCCAGGCACCCGCCCCGGAGAAGGCCAGCACGACGGCCGCCACCTGTCCGACGATCGCGCTGACGGTGTCCTGCACCGCGAGGCGCCGGAACGCCAGCTTCCGGCGGAGGAGGGCATCGGGGACCGATGCCACGGCGACGAAGAGGACCGACGTGGACAGGACGCGGATGACGTCGGTCGCGGCCGGCGTCGCGAACAGTGCCGCCAGCAGGGGAGCGCCCGCGACGGCGACCGTGGCGAGGATCACTCCGGCGACGATCGAGAACCAGAATCCCGAGCTCATCGTCCGCTGGTCGGGGTCGTCGGCCTGGACGAGGTAGGTCGAGAAGCCGAGGTCGGCGAGGAGGTAGATGAGCGGGATCACGGTCGCGGCCGCCGCCACCACGCCGAACTGCTGGGGCGCCAGGAGCCGGGTGAGCACGGCGGTCGAGGCCAGCCCGAGGATCCGCACGACCCATTTCTGCGCGGTCATCCACACGGCGCTCGAGGCCGCCTGCCGGCCGAGCCCCGCCGACGGCCCGGAAGGTGGGGTGGACGGCACACCGTCGCCAGGACGCGGCACGGCGGCACCTCCCCGGAAGCGACGGACAAACGGGCCGAAATCGGACCCCGCCAGGATACGGAGCGGAGCGCGCAGACCCATCCTCGGCAGGGGGTGAATGAGCAGAGCCGGCCGTGCCGGCGCCGGTTCGCCCCGGTCGCGCGGTTCGGAACGGGTGATTTCCGGGCAGATCGGGCGTCGCGCCTGCCAGGGCGGCTACCTTGCAACGCATGGTCACCGGGAGGGCAGCGCGCCTGTGGGCGCGCCTGACGCACGTCGGCTGCGTAGGCCTGGCCGCCGGTGCGGACTTCCTCGCCCCCGAGCTGCGCTACGGCCACTTCCGGACGATGACAAAGCTGGCGCTGCGCCGCGCTGCGGTGGCAACGGTGCCGGCCCCGGCGGACGACGGCGCGGTCGACGTGCAGGCGCGGGACGGTCGGCCGCGCGTGGTCCTGGCCACCGCCGGCCTCGACTCCGGTGGCGTCGAGGCTGTCGTCGAGCTGCTCGCGCGGCGGCTGCCCGAGCACGGCGTCGCCGTCGACGTGCTGTGCGCCAGCGGTGGCCGGGTGGCCGAGTTCCTCAAGGGATCCGGGACCCGGGTGGTGGAGGCGGCCGGTCGCGCCCAGGCCGATGCGGCGCTGCGCGCGCTCCATCCGGACGTGGTCCAGCTGCACTCGGCGCCCGGCCCGATCCTCGAGGCGGCCCGGGCGCACGGCGCACCGGTGGTCCCGGTGGTGCACACCACCGAGCTGTTCCGTTCCGCTGCCGACTGGGCGCTTCAGTCCGAGCTGGCCCAGGTCGCCTTCGCGACGGTCGCGGTGAGCGCCTTCGTCGGGCGCCAGCATCTGGACCACCTGCAGCGCCCCCCGGCCGGTCCGCTCGTCGTCATCCCGAACGGTGTCCAGGCCGGCACGGTGGCCGGCGCCGTCGAGCGGTCGGCTGCGCGCAGGCAGGTCGGGGCGGCGCTCGGCGTGGACCTCGGCGACGACACGCTCGCGCTCGCGCTGGCCCGGTGGGACCCGCAGAAGAACCTGCCCGGGCTGGTGGCGGGGTTCCTCGAGGCGGCGGCCCGCCGGCCGTCGCTGCGGCTGGTCGTCGCGGGCCGGGTCGAGGACTGGCTCGAGCTCCGCAAGACGGACGCGTTGCGCCGGGCGTCCCGGGTTGGCGATCGGGTCCACCTCTTGGCCGGCTCGCACGCACCGACCCTGCTCGCGGCGGGCGACGTGTTCGTCCTGGACTCGTTCTTCGAAGGGTGGCCGGTGGCCGCGACGGAGGCGGCGGTCAGCGGCCTGCCGCTCGTGCTGGCCGAGTTCGGCGGGGCCGTGGAGCTGGTCGGCGAGGCGGCGCGGCGCGGCGTGCTCGTGCCGAACCCGGCGGCTGCCGGCGGCAACGTCGACGCCGGGAGCATGCGCGCCGCACGCCGGGCGTTCCGCCAGCGCAACCGGCGTGAGCTGGTCGCGGCGATCCTCGCGGTGCACGACGACGTCGGACACTGGCGGTCGGTGCGGGACGACCTGGCTCGCACGGCGGCGGTGGAGCTCGACGCCGGCCCGATGGTTGCGGCGCACGCTGACGTGCTGCTCCGAGCCGCCCGGGCGGGGCTTCGGTGAGCGGCGACACCGACGGCTCGCCGGGCCGGCCGGCTCCGCGGATCGGTGTGCTCTACCCGGCGCTCGACCCGCTCGACCCGGAGAATTGGTCGGGCTCGCCGCAGGGAATCGCGGCTGGTCTGCGTGCCTCCGGTGCCCAGGTGGTGCCGCTCGGGACGCCCAGGTCCGGGCCGGGCCGGGTGGCGTTGACCTGGAGCCGACTGATCGCCGGCTCGGGCGCCGTTGCCGCACGGTCCCGGCGTGTCGTCGCGGCACGCACCCGTGCGCTGCGGTCCTCGGTCGCCGCAGCCGGTCCGCTGGACGCGCTCGTAGCGATGGGCACCGACCTGTACCACCTGGACCTGCTCCACGCGGGGGTGCCGACCGTCACCTTCGACGACGGGACGCTGTTCCAGCAGTGGTGCAACGCCAGCTCGGACATTCGCAACGCCGGTTTCGAGGAGTCGGTGGTGGCCGGCTGGTTCGCCACCCAGGCCAGGTCGGCGCGCGCCGCGGACGCCTGCTGCGTCTCCACCTCCTGGGCGGCCCGATCGTTCCGGGAGGACTACGGGGTGCCGGCCGCGCGGCTGCAGGTCGTCGGGATGGGGCACCGGCCCCGGGCGAGCCAGGGCGGCATCGAACGGGACTGGTCCACCCCCCGCTACCTCTTCGTCGGGATCGACTGGCAGCGGAAGAACGGCGACGCCGTGCTCCGCGCGTTCCGGCAGGTCCGGAGCCGCGTCCCGGGGGCGACGCTCGACGTCGTCGGCGGCCATCCGGCGCTGGACGAGCCGGGGGTCGTCGGGCACGGCCTGCTGGCCCGGGACGACCTGCGGGCGCAGGCCCAGCTGGACTTGCTGTTCCGCGTCTGCACGGCATTCGTCATGCCGAGCCGGTTCGACCCTTCGCCGATCGCCTACCTCGAGGCGGCATCAGCCGGGCTGCCGGTGGTCGCCACCACCGAGGGAGGGGCCGGCGAGCTGCTCGGCTCCGCCGCGGTGAGCGTCCATCCGGAGGACGACGACGCCATCCTGGCGGCGATGCTCGACCTGGCCGACCCGGCGGTCGCCCGTCCGCGTGGCGACGAGGCGCGCCGGCGG
Source organism: uncultured Actinomycetota bacterium (assembly GCA_963769855.1). GTDB lineage: Bacteria > Actinomycetota > Actinomycetes > Actinomycetales > Cellulomonadaceae > Cellulomonas. Next base: position 1,153,437 of record CAVYNN010000003.1, on the reverse strand, counting down.
AGCGAGGGTGCCACCTGGCAGGCCGTGGCGAGCCGGGTGCTCGCCGCTGCCCTGCCGGACCGCTACCCGTCCGAGCGGCCGGTCACCTGACCAGTCCCGCGAACGCCGCCTCGAGGTCGGCTCGGAGGCCGTCGGCCGTGTAGTGCCCGAGCACGTGCGCCGAGGCCTGCCGGCCCAGCGTGGCCAGCTCGTCCAGCGGCCGTCGGGTGGCGGCCAGCGTGGCCTCGGCGAGACCACGGAAGCTGGTCGTCGGTGCGCTCCAGGCGGGGTCGAAGAACTCCTCGCCGCCGCCGCCGGTGTACCCGACGACGAAGCAGCCGCTGGCCATGGCCTCGGCCGGCGGCAGCCCAAACCCGTCGAGGTCGCTGAGGCTGACGAACACCGCGCACTCGCGCATCCACGCGGCCACCTCGCGCTCGGGGAGGCCCTGGATCCGGACGACCGGCCAGTCGACCCGCTGCGCGTGCAGCACGTGCTCCAGGAGCGCCGCCTCCAGCGGACGCCGGGCGACCACGTACCCGATCCGCGGCCTGAGGGTCGTCTCGCCGGGATGGAAGAGGGCCGCATCCACGACCGGCCGGCACACGCTGATCGGCACGCCGGGGTTGGTCAGCTCGAGCAGAGCCTTGTTGTCCTGCGAGACGCAGAGCACCGCCACGAGCGAGGCCAGCTCCGTGTAGGGGGCTCCGGGTGCCCCCGTCCCCGGCTCGATCGAGTCGAACGAGTGGTAGGCGCCCTGGTTGAGGACGACGACCCGGACGTCCGACGGCAGGCGCGCCAGGCCGACCGCGTAGTACTCCGGCACCACCAAGAGGTCGTCGGGCCCGAGCACCACCTCGTCGGACGAGATCACCCGCGTCGAGTTCTCGAACCACGTGCACCGGAAGTTCCGCCGGGCATGCACCACGGCGGCCGGGATGCCCGCCTCGTTGAGCACGTCGACGTGCCGGTAGAGCATCCGCACGCCGCCGGACGGACCGTCGAAGTGGGGGGTGAGGTAGTACACCGTCGTAGCGCCGGCGGGTCCGCCGGTCCGTAGCTCGGGTGGCTGGCGGTCGCGGATGTCGCGCGCGACCCCGCGGCCACGTGCCGCTGAGCGGGCCAGCGAGGTGAGCCGCTGGGAGAGCTCGGTCACCGGGCCGGGCCGTGTCGTCGGGGGGCGTCGGGCACGCGGACACGGTAACCGATCGCTCGTCGCCGACCCAGGTCCCGCGGCCTCACGTGAGGGCCCGGGTCCGGCCGGCGGCGACGGTGGCCCTCCTCCCGCCGGGCGCGTCACCCGGCTGCCGACGCCGGCCGCCAAGCCCGTGCGTGTGCCGGTTCAACGCGCCGATGCACCCGATCGCGAAGAACAGCGCGCCGGCCACCTGGGGGAAGCCGAAGGCGTCGAACGTGGCACAGGCCAGGGCGGCCGACGCCACGCTGGCCATCAGGGACCGCGCCAGGTCGCGGTCCTCCTCGCGAGGCAGCCGCACGCTCATCCGGTGCGCCTCGACGATGACCGCGATGAAGAGCCCGAGCAGCGCGAGTAGCCCGACGATGCCCGCCTCGATCAGCGTGCCCAGATACTGGTTGTCGAGGATCCGGTAGCTGGGCAGGAAGGTGGACAGCCCCCGGCCGAAGATCGGCGCACGCCCGATGAACGTGAAGGCCAGCCCGTAGCTGTCGGTCCGCGACTGCGCGCTCGAGTCCGAGGAGATGTTGGTGAACAGCCGCAGCATGGTGCCGAGCAGCCCGGGGACCGCGAGGTAGACGACCACGAGCCCGACGGCGACGGCGACCAGGGCGACCGCCCGCCGCCGCCCGGGCCAGAGCGGGAACAGCACGACGAGCACGACGGCCACGCCGATCAGCGCCGACCGGGACATCGTCACGGGCAGGGCCGCGCAGATCAATACCACGGGAAGGTACCGCCGCCACCGTGCCCGGTGCGTGTCGTACGTCGCGTAGTGGATCGCCAGGGGCAGCACCATCGTGAGCAGCACACCGAACTCGATCGGGTGGGACGAAGTGCCGAACACCCGGGCTAAGCCGTTCCGGCCGATGATGCCGGCGAGATCCTTGTTGGCGGTCAGCCCAGGGATCGAGATCTGGTCGATGATCGACGAGCCGGTGACGAACTGCAGCAGGCCGATCGTGGCCGCCACGGCGGTGACCGCGGTCAGCAGCCGGAGCAGAGCGTCGATGCTCTGCCGGGAGATCAGGCCGTCCGTCGTCAGGAGGGTGACACCCCACCAGGAGAGCACGACGAGCAGCCCGCGGTCGGCCGCGCTCAGCTCGACCGCCTCGATCGGGCGGGTGGTCGCGGCGATGTAGGACACGATCATCGCCAGGGCGAAGACGGCCATCGCCTCACGGGCCGGTTCGCCGGGCGTCAGCGTCGCGCGGGACCGGTCGAGCTGCGCGGCCAGCCACCACGAGCCGGCGAGCAGACCGAGCATCTGGGCGGGGGACCCGGCGGCACCCAGCGGTCCGACGACGAGCACCGACGGCACCAGCACGAGCAGCATCACCCACACCGCGAGAACCCCGCCGGCGTGCGTCTGCCGACGTTCGACGACGAGCGGGGCCGCCAGGCCGGTCACGCGTCCGAGGAGCCTGGGGACGCCCCCCCACGGCCCGGCCGTCCGACGATGAAGGCGACGTGTGGCGTCGCATCCTCCGGTCCGGCGATGAGGTCCCAGGACTGTTCGGGCACCTGGGCGCCGGCCCGGCCGAGCACGCCAGGCGCCGGGTCGGGGTCCGGCCCGGCAGGTTCGTCGCGCAGCGCCCGGCGCCGCCGGGCGAGGCTACGCCGACGCAGCACAAGGCCGTCGATGAACGAGGTGCCGAACACCGTCGCGGCCAGGCCCAGGACGCCGGCCAGGATCATCGCGCGCACCTGGCTCTTGGTCGAGGCGACCGGCTGCGTGTCGCGGGCCAGCGGGGTCACGGTCATGGTGGCGTCCCCGGTCACCCCGGTCGCCGACTGCAGCTGGGCGAAGACCTGGGGGATCCGGTTCAGCACCCGGTCGAGCGCAGCGCTCGCGCCGGCGGCCGTGCGGTCGGTCGCCTGGACGACGAGGATCGGGCCGCTCGAGCCGGTGTCGCGGTTCACCGAGTAGGCGGCGGTGCCGGTGCGCGGTGCGAGGTCGTCCTGGACCGTGCCGCTGTTCATCGCCCGAGCCAGGACGTCCGCTGCGGGCTGCAGCCCGCCCAGGGCCAGGAACGGGTTGCCGACGTCCTTCGTCGTGCTCGCCGGCGGCAGCACGAGGACGCTGGCCTGGATCTGCTCCTGCGCCGGGACCAGCATGCGCCCGACGACGACCAGCGCCAGGGTGGCGACCAGACCGAGGGCGACGAGCCACCAGCGGCGTCTCAACGCTGCCAGGAGCTCAGACAGGTACATCGGTTCGCCTCACGGTCGGTTGCCTTCGGGATGCGGCCGGACCAGCATAGGTGGCTCGGTTGTGCATGATCGGGTGAACCCGGGAAGCTACAGCCCGACGCACGGAGGGAGGCTCGTCATGACCGTCGGCGACGTCCTGGCCCTGACCTGGCGACACTGGCTGGTGTCGCTGCTGATGGCCGCCCTCCTCGCGCTCGGCCTGTCCTGGGCGGTGCACCGGCACGAGGCCTACAACGGCCAGGTCGCGGTGCTCCTGCTCGCCCCGGTGAACTCCGGCCAGAACGCACTGGCGAGCACCACCGCCTCGCTGATCGCTACGACCGGCATCGTCTCCGGCGCGGTCAACGGCCCGGAGCCCGGGGCCCAGACCGTCAACGACCAGACCCTCGCCTCGGCCGGCATCACGCAGGGCTGGAGCGCGCGCCAGCCGAACCGTGGCGGGCAGTGGGACAACGACTTCGAGGACCCGTACCTGGACGTCCGTTCGACCGGCCCGACCATGGCGGTGTCGCAGGCTGAGATGACTGTGGTGCTGGACCGGATCCAGGCGGCTCTGACCAGGCTCCAGGACGCCCAGTCGGTACCCCCCGACCAGCGGATCCGCACCGTGCTCAACCCGACCGCGCCGGTCTACGTCAAGCAGTCGGGATCCCGGCTCCGGGCCATGGGCGCGGTCGGGCTGATCGGCCTGCTGGCGTGGGGCGCCGCGTTGGTCCTGGCCGAGCGGCTCCGGCCGCGGCTGCTGCCGTCCCTTCTGGTGGCTGACGTGCCGCGCCCCAGGCGCCAGCGCGAGGCGGCCGCCGCAGACGGTCTGGACCGCGGTTGACGGGGGCATCGCTGGTCGGGGCCGGGCCGCGCGCCGGATCGCGACGGATGCTTCGCGACGGGCCCTGCGGCACGTAGGGTGTGCTCCGAACGGGTGAATTCTCCGGATCTCGGGTGATTTCTTCGTGTTGTCTGCCGATGTCCGAAGTCGACGCCTGATCCAGTCCGACAGCCGCCTCCCGGAAGAGCCACCGCCATGCCGCTCACCCGCCTGGTGCGAAGGACCCCCGGCCCAGCCCGGCACCTCGCCCGCACCCCGTCGCGCGGGTGGGCCGCGCTCACGGTGGCCGTCGTCGTGGCCGGCGCCGTCGGCTCCTCCAGCCCACCGACCCGGGCTGTCGCCGGATCGGTGCTGCACGCGCTCGCCGGGTCGATCCGCTCGTTCCCGGAGCCGACCGACTCGATGGTCGCGGACGCGATCTCTGCGACTCAGCCGACCCGGCTGCTGTTCCTCGCGGCCGTGGACGGCCCGTCGACCGAGGCCCAGTCCCTGCGCACCGTCATCGGCTGCGGGGTGACCTGGTCCCTCGTCGACCGGGCGAACCGGAGCGGTGGGACGGCCGAGGCGTGGACGGCCCTGGCGCCCCTCGGGGTACGGGCATGCACGCCGACGGCGACGCTCGGTCAGGGGCCGTTCGCCGGGTCGGTGGCGCTCTACGCGTTCCCGGCCGGGGCCGGCGTGGCCGCGGTCGGGGCGTCGGGGACGTCGGGCGCGCCGGCGGCGAAGGTGGCCACCGCCCCCGGCGCCGCGCTGCTCGGGGTCGGCAACGACTGGCTGGCTGCGGCCCACCGCCAGGTGCTCCCGGGCCAGGCACTCCTCGGCGAGTCACGCACGACGACCGACGACACGCTCTGGTTCCAGAGCGCCAGCCCGGCCCCCGGCAGCGCGACGGTGGTGGGTACCGCGGCGCCGTTCAGCGCACGGTGGAACTTCCTCGCCGTCGCAGTGAACCCGCCCGGGGCGGCGAGCCCGGCCGGGGCATCGGGCTGGAGCATCGACCACTCGTGGCTCGGGCAGCACCCGCTGTTCCCCGACCCCACCGCGACCCCCACCCCGACCCCGTCGACCGCCGCGCCCAGCCCCACCGCGAGCCCGTCAGCTTCGGCGAGCACCCGGCCGTCGGCTCCGCCGACCCAGCGCCCACGGTCGTCGCCCGCCCTGACCACCGCCGCTCCCGCACCGGCCCCACCGCCGGCGGCGCCCCCGCCGGCGGCCTTGCCGGGTGCCGGGACGACCGGCGTGCCGGCCGGTGTCCACCTGGTCCCGTCCGGACCGCTCACCGTCACCCAGCCCGGCCAGGTCATCGACGGCCTCGACGTCTCCGGCCCGATCGTCATTGACGCCCGTGGCGTCGTGGTCCGCAACTCCCGGGTGCACGGCGACGGCACGGGCGACGGGATCGTCGTGTCGTCGGGCAGCGTGACGGTCGAGGACAGCGAGATCTACGGCTTCGAGAACGGGATCGGCTACAGCAACTGGACGGCGCTGCGGGTGAACATCCACTCGGTCACCGGCGACGGGGTGAAGCTCGGCAGCAACACGCTGCTGGAGAGCTCGTGGATCCACGACCTGACCCCGGCGCCCGGGGCTCACGCCGACGGTGGCCAGATGCAGGACGGCGTGACGAACCTGGTGATCCGCGGGAACACGATCGACGTGTCGTCCAGCTCCGCGACGAACTCGGCGCTCTTCCTGTCGCCCGACTTCGGGCCGAGCACCAACGGCCCGGTGACCGTCACCGGCAACTACCTCGCCGGGGGTGGCTACACGCTGTACGTGGTCGACGGCGCCAACGGCCGTTACGTCGTCGGCAACATCACGGTGACGAGCAACGTCTTCGGGTCCTCCAAGTTCGGCTCGGCCACCGTGAACGTGCCGGTCACGTGGTCCGGGAACGTCACCCGTTCGGGCCAGCCGGTCGACCCCTGACCGGGACCGGCCTCAGCGGCGCCACCAGAGGCTGCGCCGGCCGCCCCGGCGGACCAGCTCGCCCACGGTGATCGCCGAAAGGCCGCGCGCGGCGGCGTCGGCGAGCACCGCGTCGACCAGTGCCGGCCGGTCGACGCCGGTGTGCACCGGCTCGCCGCCCGGGCCCGGCTCGACCCGTTCGTGGAGCAGCAGGATGCCGCCGGGCTGCAGGCCGTCCAGCGCACGACGTGTCACCACCGCCGGGGCGTCGTCGACCCAGTCCGCGGCGTCGGCCGACCACACCACGACGTCTAGCCCGGCCCGTCGGGCGGCGAACCACGTGGTGGGCGTCTGCTTGCCGTACGGCGGCCGGTACCACCGCACCCGGACCCCGACGATCGCCTCGAGGCGGCGGCGGGCGTCGACCAGGTAGGCGTGCGCCCGGCGGCCGCCGAGCGGCGGCAGCGGACGGTGGTCGAGCCCGTGCAGCGCGATCTCGTGCCCGCGCGCCGCGATGGCGCGAGCCAGGTCCGGGTGTCGCTCGGCCTGGTCGACGAGCAGGAAGAAGGTCGACCGGACGGCATGGGCGTCGAGCACGTCCAGCAGGGCGGGCGTCACCCGAGGCTCGGGCCCGTCGTCGAACGTCACCGCGACCACTGAGGGGTCCCGCGCCTCGCGCCAGGAGCCGAGCGGACCGGCGACCACGTCGACCGCCCGCCGGACCCGCCTGCGTGCCCGGCCGTCGAGCCGGTCCAGCGGGCCGGGAAGGTGTCGCGGGCTCATCGGTCCTCCTCCTGCCTGCGTGGTCCTGCCGGGTCGAGGATGCCACGGCGGGCGCCGGACCGGGCCGGTCGCCTAGCCTGGGCCGTGCCGGGGCCCGGGACCACGAAGGGGGAGCGCGGTGGCGAGCGCAGACGTCGAGGGGCCCGACCCTGATCCGGTCCGGATCGGCTTCGCGTGCCACTGGACCCAACCGCGCGAGGCGACCTGGTCCGGCACGCCGTGGCACCTGCGCGCCGCGCTGCGCGAGGTGGCGGACGTCGAGGACCTGCCGGTCGACCTGCCCCCGGCTCTGCGCTCGGCGCTCCGGCTGGCCGGTGCCCGGCGCACCCCGACCGGCTGGACGTCGGTGTGGCGGCACGGCGCGGTGACCCGTGCGGCCGTGGCCGCCCGGCTGCGCCGCGCGGCGGACCGGACCCGGCCGGACCTGGTGCTGGAGATCCAGGACCTCGGTGTGACGCACGGTCCGTTCGCCGTGCTCCAGGACCTCAGCTACGCGATGCTGCTCGACCTGTACGGACCGGGCGGGGTACCGCACTTCCGGGCGTTGGGCCGGCATCAGATCGACCGGCTGCGCCGGGCCCAGGACCGGGTCTACGAGCACGCCACCCGGCTGCTCCCGATGAGTGGGTGGCTGGGCGAGCACCTCGTCGGGCAGGGCGTGCCGCGCGAGCGGGTGGTGGTGGTCAACCCCGGGGCGAACAACGCGGTGCCGGTAGGCACACCGGTGCCCGCACGGCGGGCCGGCCCGGTCCAGCGGCTGCTGTTCGTCGGTCGCGACTTCGACACCAAGGGCGGCGCCCAGGTGGTGGCCGCCTTCACCCGGGTCCGCGCCGAGATGGGCGACCGGGTCTCGCTGACCGTCGCGGGCCCCGCGCGCTGGCCGCTGGACGGTGCACCGCCGGACGGCGTGGACTTCCTCGGCCCAGTGCCAGGGGCGCGGGTCGGCGAGCTGATGAGCAGCCACGACCTGTTCGTCATGCCCTCCCACCTGGAGGGGTTCGGCATCGTCTTCGTCGAGGCGCTGGTGCGTGGCCTGCCGTGCATCGGCCGGGACGCGTGCGCCATGCCGGAGATCCTCGACCCGGTCGACGGCGGTCGCCTGGTGCGTGGCGACACCCCGGCCGAGCTGGCGGACCTCGTCGTCGCGACGCTCGCCGACGACGCGCTCTACGCCGCCTGCGCGGCGGCGGCGGACCGGAGGCGGGCCCACTTCACCTGGGTGCGTGCCGCGCGCCAGGTCACCGACGTGGCACGTGCCGTCCGGCTCGGCTGACGACGAATCTCACCCTCCGGGGCGGGTGACTTCGATGCTCGCGCGGCAACTACCCCGGCATGTCCCGGTACGGTGAGGATTGTCCGTTCTGTTACCCGCCGACGACCAGCGTGGAGGGAGTGGCTCCGTGCCCGAGCAGGCGTCGCCCCGCGTGCTGGTCATCGTGCAGAACCTTCCGGTGCCCCTCGACCGCAGGGTGTGGCTCGAGTGCAAGGCGCTCACCGCCGCGGGATATCGGGTCAGCGTCATCTGTCCCCAGGGTCCAGGCGACCCGAAGCGGCAGCTCATCGATGGCGTGGCGATCTACAAGTACCGTCCTGCGCCGGAGGCGAAGGGCCTGGTCGGCTTCGCCGTCGAGTTCGTGTACAGCTGGCTTCGCACCGCCGGACTGAGCCTTCGGGTGCGCCGCGAGCGGGGATTCGACGTCATTCAAGCGTGCAACCCGCCTGATACCTACTGGGCTTTGGCCCTGTTGTGGCGGCCCGCCGGAGTTCGCTTTGTCTTCGATCACCACGACCTCAACCCGGAGCTCTTCCTCTCGCGCTTCGGCATGCCGCGGAGTCTCGGTGGCCGCCTCCAGCTCGCCGGCCTGCGCTGGCTGGAGCGCCGGACCTTCCGGACGGCCGATCGCGTCATCTCGACCAACGAGTCGTACCGGCGGATCGCGCTTGAGCGCGGCGGCGTCCGCCGCGAAAACACCACCGTCGTACGCAGCGGTCCGGACACGCGCGTGATGCGGCCGATCGCCGGCACGCAGAACGTTGCACGAGGCGGCCACCTTCTCGTCTATCTCGGGATCATGGGCCCTCAAGATGACGTGGACGTGGTGTTGCGCGTGACGGCCGAGCTGGTCCATCGGCGGGGCCGACGGGACGTGCGTGTTGCGCTGCTCGGCTTCGGCGACTGCTTGGAAGAGTTGCGCCGTCTGGCGGCGCAGCTCGGCCTGGACGACGTCGTGGAGTTCACGGGTCGGGTCGGATCCGGGCCGATCGCTGACTACCTCTCGCCGGCGAGCGTCGGGCTTTCGCCGGACCGCAAGACGCCGCTGAACGACAAGTCGACGATGAACAAGACGATGGAGTACATGGCGTTCGCGCTGCCGTCGGTGACGTTCGACCTGGCCGAGACGCAGGTCTCGGCCGGTGACTGCGCTCTGTACGTCTCTCGGGGGGACATCGCGGAGTTCGCGGACGCCGTCGAGCGCCTGCTGGACGACAGCGAACTGCGCGTGTCGATGTCCCTGCGGGCGCGCGAACGCGCGGTCGCCGAGCTGGACTGGCGGCCACAGGCTCGCGCCTTTGTCGAGCGGTACGACGAGCTGACCGGGCACATCTCGCTGGACGGGGAATTCGTCGACCCGGCTCCGGCGCCAGACCCCGACGGCGCCCGGCGCGCGGTGCCGGACGAGGAGTTGGCGGCGTTCGTCCGCGCGCGCGGGCCAGGAAAGGGTGTCGCGTGACCACTGGCGGGCGGACGGTTGTGGTCCCTGCGCACAACGAGGCCGCGGTCATCGGTCGTTGCCTCGCGACGTTGACGCGCGATGCCGACGAGTTGGAGTTCGGCATCGTGGTGGTGTCCAACGGCTCGACAGACGGCACCGTTGCAGCCTCGCGTCGGGCACTGCCGGTGGCGAAGGTGCTCGACCTGGCGGTCGCCTCAAAACCTGCAGCCCTGCGCGCCGGCTTCGCGGCGGCGCCGCCCGGAGCCATAGCCGTCGTGGACGCCGACGTCGAGGTTTCCACACGCACCATCCGCGCGCTGTTCGCTGCGCTGGACGACGACGAGGCCGCCGTGGCCGCCGCGCGTCCGGTGTTCGCCATTGAGCGGTCGTCCTGGGCTGTCCGTCGTTACTACCACGTATGGACGGCCTTGCCCTACGGTCGTCGCGCGACCGTAGGGTCGGGCGTCTTTGCGCTGAACCAGGCGGCGCGTGACCAGCTCGGGGAGATCCCTGACGTGCTCAATGACGACGCGTGGGTGCGCCGCTCCTTCCCACCTTCGCGGCGGCGGGCTGTCGACGAGACGTTCCTCATCCACCCGGCACGCACCGCGCGGGCGCTCGTCGCACGGCGGTCACGGGTCGTCGACGGGAACCGCAATCTCGACGCGGCGCTTGGTCCCGACGCTGATGGCGCCGGGTTCACCGCGCTGCGCGCCGGCCTGACGGCAGGTGACTTCGGGCTGCTCGACGTGGCGACGTTCCTTGCTCTGACCGCCGCCGGACGGCTTGCTGCGTCGTGGCGCCGGTGGAGCGGCAGCGCCTCGTGGTCGACCGACACCGGTTCGCGGGAGGCGACATGACTGGACGCCAGCGCACGGGAATCCTGGACCTGTTGCGGCCGAGCACGCTCGTACACCTCGCCAAAGTGGTGAGGTTCCAGGTCTATGCGCATGCGGTTCCACGCCGCGAGATCGTCGCCGGGCCCGGGCTGCGAATGTCGCCGACGGTGAGCCTGCGCAACGGCTCGCGGATCCGGCTCGGCCGGGACGTCCACGTGGGCGAGCGCTGCTGCCTGTGGGCGGGCGACTCCGCCGGGACGATCACACTTGGCGACAACGCGCTGCTGGCGCCTGAAGTTTTCATCACCGCAAGCAACTACGCGACGGCTCCCGGCGTTCCCGTGATGTACCAGGACAAGATCGAGCGCGACGTCGTCGTGGGCTCGGATGTCTGGCTGGGTGCCCATGTGGTCGTGCTGCCGGGCGTGTCCATCGGCAGCGGCGCCGTCGTCGGGGCTGGCGCGGTCGTCGCGCACGACCTGCCAGCGGGGTGTATCGCGGTCGGCGTCCCGGCGCGCGTCGTCGCGTGGCGTGACGGTGCGGGGCCCTCTTCGCAGGCGGAGGCCGATGGCGGGGCAGCGACGTGACCGAGGCGAGGGTCTGCGTCGCGATCGTGAGCTACAACGGACCGGAGTGGCTCGACCGCTGCCTGCGTGCACTTCTCGTCGACGCACGGCCACAGCTGCCGTTCCAGGTGGTCGTCGTGGACAACGCATCGAGCCAGGCAACGCGCGAGGTGCTCGACCGGTGGTCGCCGCAGCTGACCCTGCATCTGTCCGACGAGAACCTCGGCTTTGGACGCGGCTGCAACCTCGCGGCGACGCTGAGCGTGGCGCCACGAATCGTGCTGCTCAACCCGGACGCCGTCGTCGAGCCTGGGTGCATCGATGCACTCGACCGAGCGCTCGACCGCTACCCGGCGGCGGGGCTCGTGGGCGGTCGCACACTTCGGTCGGACGGGTCGGTCGACCCGAGCAGCTGTTGGGGGTTTCCGACGCTCTGGAGCTGGTTCTGCTTTGCGGTGGGCTTGTCTACGATCTTCCGCGGCTCGCGGGCCCTCGACCCCGAGTCGCTCGGGCACTGGCTGAGAGACTCGGAACGCGAGGTCGACGTCGTCACCGGGTGTCTGTTGGCGGTGGAGCGCACCACGTGGGACCGGCTCGGAGGCTTTGACGAGCGGTTCTACATGTATGGCGAGGACGCCGACCTGTCGATGCGCGCGGCCAGGCTGGGCTTTCGACCGCGGATCACGCCAGACGCCGTGGCGGTGCACGGGGTGGGAGTGTCGTCGGGACGCAAGGCGCACAAGAACCGGCTTCTGATGACCGGCAAGGCGACGCTCGCGCGCGTCCACTGGTCTGCCCGGCGGGCCCGGACCGGCCTCGCGCTGCTGCGCGCCGGGGTGCTGCTGCGGGGCGCCGGCGAGGTGCTCCTGCGTGTTCGTGAGCCGGCCTGGCGGCCACTGGTCTCGGACCCGAGCTGGACCCTTGGATGGGTCGCTCCGCGGTCCCTTTAGCACCGCTATAGCCCCGGGCGTCCTTTTAGCACCACTATGGCCTCGCTGCGTGAAGGAACCGTGTGGAGATCGTAAAGATCCGGTAGAGGTTCGGTTAGATCAGGCGCCACCTCGGCGAGGCGCTGATCTGCACTGTCCCGGTCGCGTGGCTGGTGGGAGCTGTCCGAATTCCCGGTCGACCCTCATGGTGTCCGGCCTACTGTCCTAACAGGTTTCCATCGCGGCCGGGTGACTCTACATCCCGGCGTTCGGGCGCCTCCGCCCTCGAGGTCCGCTGCTGGCATCCACAGGATCGCTCAGTCCAGCTGGACCGGACGCGTTGTCCAAGCGTAACGGGTGGTTTTGGGCACTAGGTCCCGATTTCCGTGGGTGATCGCACCCGATGTCACGTTGGGTGCGCGCCCGCGCACCATCCCGAGCGGAGCACAAGACATGCGCAGCTTCATCCTGACCCCGCGGGGGCGCCGTACGGCCGTCGTCGCACTTGCCGTCGCGGCGTTGGTCGCGACCGGAGCCGCCGCGAGCGCGGCCAGCACCCCGTCGCCAGTCAGCATCTGGCCCAGCTCGACGCCCACAGGCGTGGGCGCCGCGACCGATGACACGGCCTCGGTGGAGCTGGGGACCGCCTTCACGGCGCAGGCCGCTGGCACGGTCGTCGGCGTCCGGTTCTACAAGACGGCGCAGGACACGGGCACACACGTCGGAACCCTCTGGTCCAGCGGCGGTGCGCGGCTGGCCAAGGCCACCTTCAGCGGCGAGTCGGCGAGCGGATGGCAGACGGTGAAGTTCGCCACCCCGGTCACGGTGGTCAAGGGCCGCAGCTACGTGGTGTCGTACCTCTCGCCTCGAGGTGAGTACGCCTTCACCCAGGGGTTCTCCGGCGCATCGTCGTCGCCCCTGCTCCAGGTCCCCACGACCAACGTCGGGAGGTACCTGTACACCGGCACCGGCGGGTTCCCGCGCTCGACGTACAAGTCGTCGAACTACTGGGTCGACGTGCTCTTCCTCACGACCCCGGCGCCGGCCCCGACGGCCACGGCGACCGTGACCCCGACGCCGACCGCCTCGGCCACGCCGACCGTCAGCCCCACCGCGACGGCCTCGCCGACCCCGACCGTCACGCCGACCGTGGCGCCGACGACCCCGGCCCCGACCGCCAGCCCGAAGCCGACGGCCACCCCGACCCCCACACCCAGCCCGACGACATCCACGACGCCGCCCAGTGGTGCATGGCCGGGATCGGGTAACACGGGCGTTCCTGCCGGCGTCACGCTCAAGCCGTCCGGCTCGATCACCGTGAACACGGCCGGCACCGTCATCGACGGTCTCGACATCACCGGCACCGTGAAGATCAACGCGGCGAACGTCGTCATCAAGAACTCGAAGATCCATGGCTCCGGCTCCGGCGACGGCGTCGCGGTTTACGACGGCAGCGTCACGATCTACGACAGTGAGATCTACAACTTCGAGAACGCCATCGGCTACGGGAACTGGGCCGCCTACCGTGTGAACATCCACTCGAACACCGGCGACGGCGTGAAGCTGGGCATCAACACAACGCTCCAGGACAGCTGGATCCACGACATGACCCCAGGCCCCGGCGCGCACTCCGACGGCGGTCAGATGCAGGACGGCATCACCAACCTCGTCGTGCGACACAACCGGATCGACATGGGGGTCGGCACGGGCTTCAACTCGGCGCTCTTCATCTGCCCCGACTTCGGCCCGAGCACTGCCGGTCCCGTCCTCATCGAGAACAACTACCTCAGCGGCGGCGGCTTCACCATCTACGTCGTCGACGGAAACAACGGCCAGTACTTCGTGTCCAACATCACGGTCCGCAACAACGTGTTCGGCCGGTCTGCGCAGTACGCAGGCGCCCGGGTCAACGTCCCTGTGACGTGGACCGGCAACACCTACGCCGACACGGGCGCTCCGGTCACCTACTGACCGGACGGAGTCGTCGGTCCCGGCCCCGGCAGCCCTCGCGCTGCCGGGGCCGGGTCGCGTCCGGACCCGCTAGCGCACCACGGCCGGTGACCACGCCCCGGGGATGAACAGCCGGGGCTGCGCGTCCGCCGTGATGCCCACCGCGAACACGTCGGTCGTCCCGGGCTGGCCGGCTCGCGGCACGCCGTAGAGCAGGGTGCTGTCGTCGAGCCACTGGACCTGGTCGTCCAACCCCTTGGTCGAGGGGATGAGGGTCTCCGCGCCCGAGGCGATGTCGCGGACGGCAAGGGCCCACACGGACTGCCCATTGACCGTGTCGACGACCTTCTTGTAGGCGACCTTGGACTTGTCCGGCGAGAGCGCCGGGCACTCCGCGTTCTCGGCCACCGAGGTCAGGGTCCGGGCGGAGATCGAGCCCTTCATCAGCCAGGTCTTCCCGGCGGACCGCGATGCGGCGGTCGCGTAGAACGTGTCGTCGTCGACGAAAGTGGTGCCCCAGATGTTGCGGTCCGCGGCGGTGAACGGCTGGCCGTCCACGGTGAGGGCCCAGGTTTCCAGGTTGCCGTAGTCGGTGCCGTCGGTGCCGTGGATGTCGTCCTGCGTAGAGAAGCCGACCGTCGCGTAGGAGTGGCCGGTGACGAACGCCGTGCTTCCGACCAGCTTTCCGTCGTCGGACAGCCGGGTCCGGCTGGGGATCCCCGGCAGCGGCCAGGACCGGGTCTGCTTCCAGGTGGTGGCGTCGTACAGATCCGCCTCGAACGTGGTGGCCACGCCGCGTACCGTCCGCAGGCAGGACACGACGTTTGCCGCCACGTCCACCCGGTCGCAGACGATCGGGGTGAACGCGCGGGCGCCGGACGGGTCGTCCAACGGGACGACGGCTACCACGCCGTAGCTGGTGCCGGGCAGCGTGCTGCGGAACACGACGTGCGGGCCGGCCAGGACCGCGGCCAGATCGGTCGACGCGATGGTCGGGGCCTCGGCGATGCTCCTGGCATGCTGCTGCACCGCGACGATCGCGTAGGCGGCGACGCCCACGACCACGACCACGGTGACGATGATCAGCGCGACGACCCTGCGGGGCAGTCCCCTCACGCGGTCACTCCGTCCTCGACGTCGGCGGTTCGGTCGGTCTGCCTGACCAGCGCCCAGCACGCCGTGAGGGCCACGGAGAGGACGAGCGCGACGGCGAGAATGGCCGACTGGCGTCCCACCGCGTACCACAGGGCACCGAAGGCCGCCGAGGCGATCATCTGTGCCACCGCCTGCACAGTCTGCGCGGTCCCGATCGCCGTCGCCCGGACGTTCGCGGCGGCGAGTCGACCGGTCAGTGCGGCGAGCACCCCGTCGGTTGCGGCGTAGAAGGCGCCGAGCAGGGCCAGCGAGACCAGGGTGGACGCCGTGCCGGCCAGCACGCCGGCGGTGACGTACGCCGCGACCAGGGCGCCGTGCCCGAAGACGAACACCCGGCCCTTGCCCACCCGGTCGGCCAGCCGTCCGACCGGGGTGGCCAGCACCATGTAGACGATGTTCGTGCCGACGTACAGCAGCGGGAACCACTTTGTGGCGAACCCGTCGCGGGCCTGGAGCGAGAGGTAGATGAAGCCGTCGCCGACGGTGAGCAGGCCGAGCACGCCGGCGGCGACCATCACCCGGCGTAGCCCGGGGGCGGCGATCAGCGACCAGCTGAACGGCCTGCCCGCCGCCTCGAGTCCGGCGGGCAGGTCGCACGTGCAGCCCTTGCACTTCGGCAGGTTGCGCTCGACCCGCGTCCGGTGCGTCGCCAGCCACGAGACGGTGCGGGGCCGCACGTCCGGGACGAGCAGCACGAGGACGGCGAAGCCGAGCACGGCGAAGCCGAACGAGACGACGAAGACCGTCGAGTAGCCACCCGGCAGCAACCACAGCACGACGAACGCGAGCAGGGGTCCGACCGCGGCCCCCACGGTGTCGAAGGTGCGGTGCACGCCGAACGACCGGCCGAGCGTGCGCGGGTTCGACGAGGCGGCGATCATCGCGTCGCGGGGCGCGGTCCGGATGCCCTTGCCCACCCGGTCGAGCGCGACGACTCCGGCCAGCCCGGCGAAGCCGGACACGATGAACAGTGCGGCCCGGGTGACCATCGACAACCCGTAGCCGGTGGCAGCGACCCACTTCGGGTGGCCCCCGCGGTCGGCGGCCCAGCCGCCGAGCACCCGGACGACCGCCGTCGCGCCCTGCATGAGCCCGTTGACGAATCCGTAGGCCAGGGTGGTCAGGCCGAGCGCCGTGGTGATGTACAGCGGCAGGACGGCGGACACGGCCTCGGACGAGACGTCCGTCAGCAGGCTGACCACACCGAGTGTGACCACGACGGAGGAGACCTTGGCCGCCGTGGGCCGCCGGCCGGGGGTGGTCGGCCGCACGGCGCGGGTGGCGGGGTCGGCGGGGCGGCCGGGCGTCTGCAGGGCCATCGGGTCAGCCGGCCGTGGTCAGGGCGCCGGAGATCGTCAGCTCCGTCCCGCCGCCGGTCCGGGCGCGCACCGTGACGACCAACCCGTCCGGCCCCCGGGTGAACCGCGCGGCCGTGGAGCCCGGCACGGCCGGCGACGTGCCCGCGACGAAGCCCGCACCCTGGAACGTGGCCGTGTACCGGGCGAGCACGGTCGCCGTGTCCTGGTCGCTGCTCGCCTCAAGCCCCACCTGCATCCGGTCGCCCTCGGAGGCGACCGAGCTGGCCACCGGCCGGACGCCGCTGAGCAGCGGCACCACCTTCTGCGGGAAGCCGGCGACCAGGGTGTCGCCGTTTACGGAAGCCGTCGGCGGCAGCGGACCGGTGAGCGAGGGGCCGGTGGGAAGGGGTGTGGGTGCCGGCTGCGGCGCGATGGTCTGGGGAGAGCCCTCGTGCAGCTCGCTCGCGCTGGATGGCGTCGGGGCCGCCGCCGCCCCGGCGGTGGGTGTCGCCCCGGGCGCCCCGCTCGGGCCGGTCGCTCCGGGCGAGGCGTCAGCGCCCGCCAACGGAGCGCCGGACGTCGCCGTGCCCGTGGCTGACGGGCCGTGACCTGCGGCGGCGTCCGCCGGGGCGGGGCCCTGGGCCCACAGTGTGATCCCGATCACCGCGGCGGCGCCTGCGGCCAGCACCGCCCCGCCCGCGACCCAGACCGCGCGCGAGGACGGCACACGCAGGGGCATCGGTCTCCTCGGGACATCTCGGGTCGATCGTGACGAGTGGCGCAACACGTCCCAAAAGGGACATGTCGACCGGAGTCACGGTACCCGGGCCGGGGCGTCCGGACGGGCGCCGGGCGGTGGTTTCACCCGCGCCGATCGCCCTCAGCGGGCCGGCAGCAGACCCACGACGTGGTCGGCGATCTCCAGGGCCGCGGTCGCCGCGGGGGACGGGGCGTTCAGCACGTGCACCTGGCGCGCCGTCCGCTGGACGAGGAAGTCGTCGGCCAGCGCGCCGTTGCGCTCGAGCGCCTGGGCCCGCACCCCGGCCGGAGCGCGGACCAGGTCGTCGGGCCCGATGCCCGGCACCAGCTCGGCGAGGCCGGCCGCGAACAGGCGGCGGGACACCGAGCGGGCCATCTCCTGGACGCCGGGGACGATGTTGCGCGCGGCGAGACGCCACAGGCCGGGCCAGCCCAGGGCGTCGGCGAGGTCCCGCGCGGACACGTCGGTCCAGCGGTAGCCCTCGCGGGCCATCGCCAGCACGGCGTTCGGGCCCGCGTGCACGCCGCCGTGCAGGGACTTCGTCAGGTGCACCCCGAGGAACGGGAACCGGGGGTCCGGCACGGGGTAGATCAACCCGTTGACCAGCGCCGACGTCGACGGGGTCAGCTCGAAGTACTCGCCCCGGAACGGCACGATGCGGGCCTTCGGCGCGAGCCCGCAGACCCGCGCGATCCGGTCGGCGTGCAGGCCGGCGCACGCGACGAGGGCATCGGCGATGACCTCGCCCTGGTCCGTGCTCACCCGCACCCCGGTCCCGTCCTCGTCGGCGGCGATCACCCGGGTGCCGTACCGGACCTCCCCGCCGGCCGCGACGACGTCGCGGGCCAGGACGGCGCAGACCCCCGGGTAGTCGACGATCCCGGTGGACTCGACCCAGAGCGCCTCGACGCAGCGGGCGTGCGGCTCGTGGTCACGCGCCCCGGCCGGCCCGACGAGCGTGGCGGGCACCCCGTTGGCGACGGCGCGCTCGGCGAGCGTGCGCAGGCGCGGCACCTGCTCGTGCGTCGTCGCGACGACGAGCTTGCCGGTGATCTCGACCGCGACGCCGCGCTCCCGCGCGAACGCGGTCATGCTGCGCTGGCCAGCGGCGGCCATCCGCGCCTTGAGACTGCCGGGGGCGTAGTACAGGCCGGAGTGGATCACGCCGGAGTTGCGTCCGGTCTGGTGCCGGGCCGGTCCGTCCTCCTTCTCCAGCACGGTCACCCGGTCACCGTCCCGGACCAGCCTGGCCGCGACAGCGAGCCCGACGATGCCAGCCCCTACGACGACGACGTGCCGCACGACGACCTCCGATGACCGTGCCGCCCGGTGGCGGTCACGCGCAGGCTAGCCCGGCCCGGGCGCGACGGCAGCGGTCCGCCGGAGCTGTGCTCGCCGGGGCGGTGACAATGGGGGGCACCGTGGCCGGCCACGGTGCCCAGCGGACCGGAGGTGCGGCGTGCGCGGCAGGTGGTGGACGGGACGAGGGCGGGCGCCGCTCGCCGTCGTTGCGGTGGCCGCCGCCTGGGCCGTGGCCTGGGCCGGCAGCCCACCCCGGCCAGCGGGTCTGGCGGCGGCCCGGCTGCGTGCGGCGACCGAGCGCGCCCTGCCCGACCATCCGTTGTGGGTGCGCGTGCTCAGCTTCGGGCTGGGGCACCTGGCTATCCCCGTGCTCCTGGTCGTCGCAGCGACGGCGATCGTCGTCCTGCTCCGGGCCCGGCGGTGGCGGCGAGCCGCCGAGGCGGCCACCGTGCTGGTCGGCGCCAACGTCATGGTCCAGGCGATCAAGCACGGGCTGGTCCCGTTCGGTCCCTGGGCGTCCTCGCCCGACCTGTCCGGGCACATGGCGGTGGTCGTCGGGGCCGCGACAGCGGTGACGCTGGCGGTGCCGCCGGACCGGCGCAGGCGGGCCGCGCAGGGCGGGGCCTGGGCCGTGCTGGCCGTCGCGGTCGGGGTGGTCTGCGCCTGGCACACGGTCCCCCAGATGCTGATCCCGACCCTGCTGGCCGCGGCGTGGGTGTTCGCCGCCGTCACCGTCGAGGGTGGAGCGGACCGCACCGCGGCGTCCCCGGAGGCTGTTGGCGCCCGCTCCTAGACTGGTCGGGCACCCCGGCGCGTCCTCGCATCGGGGTCGTCGTCCTGCCCGCCGCCCGGCGTGGCCCGCCCTCCCGAAGGACCCGATGAACCTCACCGGCCTGCTGCCCGCGCTCCTCGCCGACCCCGCGGCGCGCTCGGCCGTCGAGCAGGTTCGCCTCCGCGGCGAGCTGGACGTCGTCAGCCCGGCCGGGGTGCGCGTGCCGCTGCTCGCCGCGATGGCGGGGGCACGGCCGGGCGACCCGACGGTGGGCACCGACGGGCTCCCGGCGCGGTCGGCCCGCCCGCTCGTCGTGGTCACCGCCACCGGCCGCGACGCCGACGAGCTGGCCGCTGCGCTGCGCTGCTACCTGCCGGACGACGACGTCGCGGTGCTTCCGTCGTGGGAGACGCTGCCCCACGAGCGGCTCAGCCCGCGGGCCGACACCGTGGCGCGCCGCCTCGCCGTCTTCCGGCGGCTGGCCCACCCGACCGACGAGAACGGACCGGCCGGCCGTGTCCGCGTCCTGGTCGTCCCCGTCCGTGCACTGCTCCAGCCGGTGGTCGACGGCCTGGGCGAGCTGGTCCCGGTCGAGCTGCACGTCGGCGACCGGGTCGACCTGGAGCAGGTGGAGCAGGCCCTCGCCGCCGCCGCCTACACCCGTACCGACATGGTCGAGCGGCGTGGCGAGTTCGCGGTCCGTGGCGGCATCCTCGACGTGTTCCCGCCCACCGAGGACCACCCCCTGCGGATCGAGCTGTGGGGCGACGAGGTCGAGGAGGTGCGCTGGTTCTCCGTCGCGGACCAGCGCAGCCTCGAGGTGGCCGAGCGCGGGGTCTGGGCGCCGCCGTGCCGCGAGATCCTGCTCACCGACGCCGTCCGGACCCGGGCCGGCGAGCTCGCGGACCGGCTGCCCGGGGCACGCGACATGCTCGAGCGGCTCGCCCAGGGGATCGCCGTCGAGGGGATGGAGTCGCTCGCCCCCGCGCTCGTCGAGCGCATGGTCCCCGTGCTCGACCTGGTGGACGACGCATCGCTGCTCGTCCTGGTCGACCCGGAACGCGTCCGCCGGCGCGCCCACGACCTGGTGGCGACGAGCGCCGAGTTCCTCCAGGCCGCCTGGACCGGCGCCGCCGCCGGCGGCCAGGTCCCGCTCGACCTGTCGGCCGCCTCCTTCGCCAGCTTCGCCGAGGTCCGCGCCCTGGCCGCCGTCCGCGCCCTCGGGCTGGTGGACCCTCAGCCCGTTCGGCCTGGCCGGCGCGGACGACGAGCTCGAGGCGCCGGACGCTCGAGCGGCGCAGGGTGCGGCGGATGCGCAGCGCGTCAGAGCGAGCGACGCCGGAGGCGTCGTGAGCAGCGCAAGCACCGCCGCACCCGGAGCCGCGGACCCGACCACCGCGCTCGTCGTCCGCGCCCGAGAGGTGATCCAGTACCACGGCGACCTCGCCCACGCCGTCGCCGACCTCCAGGACCACCAGCGCGACGGCTGGCGCATGGTGCTCACCACCGAGGGCCACGGCTCGGCGCAGCGGATGGTCGAGCAGCTGCGTGCCGCCGACGTCCCCGCGCGCCTGGTCCCCGGTATCGAGGACGAGCCGGAGCCCGGCGTGGTCCTCGTCGTGCCGGCCTTGGCCGGCCCCGGGTTCGCGTCCGCCGAGCTGCGGCTGGCCCTGCTCGCCGAGTCGGACCTCACCGGCCGGGCCGGCACCTCCACCCGGGACATGCGCCGGATGCCGAGCCGGCGGCGCAACGTCGTCGACCCGCTGTCGCTGCGGCCGGGCGACTTCGTGGTGCACGAGCAGCACGGGGTCGGCCGGTTCGTCGAGCTGGCGTCGCGCACCGTCGGCTCGGGCGCCCATGCGGCCACCCGGGAGTACCTCGTCATCGAGTACGCCTCGGCCAAGCGCGGCCAGCCGGGCGACCGGCTCTACGTGCCCACCGACCAGCTGGACCAGGTGACGAAGTACGTCGGCGGCGAGGCGCCCACGCTGAACCGGATGGGCGGGGCCGACTGGGCGAAGACCAAGGGTCGGGCGCGCAAGGCGGTCCGGCAGATCGCCGGCGAGCTCATCCGCCTGTACAGCGCGCGGATGGCCACGCCCGGGTACGCGTTCGGTCCGGACACCCCGTGGCAGCGCGAGCTGGAGGACGCGTTCGCCTACGTCGAGACGCCGGACCAGCTGGCCACCATCGACGAGGTCAAGGCCGACATGGAGAAGCCGATCCCGATGGACCGGCTGGTCTGCGGCGACGTCGGGTACGGCAAGACGGAGATCGCCGTGCGGGCCGCGTTCAAGGCGGTCCAGGACGGCAAGCAGGTCGCCGTGCTGGTGCCGACGACGCTGCTGGTGCAGCAGCACCTCGAGACGTTCACCGAGCGGTACGCGCCGTTCCCGGTCACGGTCAAGGCGCTGTCCCGGTTCCAGACCGACGCCGAGGCGAAGAAGGTGGTCCAGGGGCTGGCCGACGGGTCGGTCGACGTCGTCATCGGCACCCACCGGCTGATCAGCGGCGAGGTGCGGTTCAAGGACCTCGGCCTGGTCGTGGTCGACGAGGAGCAGCGGTTCGGCGTCGAGCACAAGGAGACGCTCAAGGCGCTGCGCACCGACGTCGACGTCCTGGCGATGTCCGCGACCCCGATCCCGCGCACGCTGGAGATGGCGGTGACCGGCATCCGGGAGATGTCGACCCTGGCCACGCCGCCGGAGGAGCGGCACCCGGTGCTCACCTTCGTCGGCGCGTACGACGAGCAGCAGATCACCGCCGCGATCCGGCGCGAGCTGCTGCGCGAGGGCCAGGTGTTCTACGTCCACAACCGGGTGGAGTCGATCGAACGGGCCGCCCAGCGGATCCACGAGCTGGTGCCGGAGGCCCGGATCGCCGTGGCCCACGGCAAGATGCACGAGCACCAGCTGGAGCAGGTGATCATCGACTTCTGGGACAAGCGGTTCGACGTGCTGGTCAGCACGACCATCGTGGAGAACGGCCTGGACATCTCCAACGCCAACACCCTCATCCTGGAGCGGGCGGACCTCCTCGGGCTGTCCCAGCTGCACCAGCTGCGCGGCCGCGTCGGGCGGGGCCGCGAACGCGCCTACGCCTACTTCCTCTACCCGCCCGAGGCGCCACTGACCGAGACGGCGCACGACCGGTTGGCGACGATCGCCGCGCACACCGACCTCGGTGCCGGCATGCAGGTCGCGCTCAAGGACCTGGAGATCCGGGGCGCGGGCAACCTGCTCGGCGGTGAGCAGTCCGGCTTCGTCGAGGGCGTCGGGTTCGACCTCTACGTGCGGATGGTGGGCGAGGCGGTCGCCGACTTCCGGGGCGAGGCGCCGGCCGAGCAGCCGGACGTCACCGTCGAGCTGCCGGTCGACGCGCACATCCCTGTCGCGTACGTGGCGACCGAGCGGCTCCGGCTCGAGGCGTACCGCAAGATCGCCGCCGCGACCGACGAGGCTGGTCTGGACCAGGTCCGGGCCGAGCTGGTCGACCGGTACGGCCCGGTGCCGCCGGCGGTGGGCGCCCTGTTCGAGGTCGCCTCGTTCCGGCAGCACGCCCGGGGCGTCGGCCTGACCGACGTCACGGCGCAGGGCAAGTTCGTCCGGTTCGCACCGGTCCAGCTGCCGGAGTCGGCGCAGCTGCGGCTCAACCGGCTCTACCCGGGGGCGGTGACCAAGCCGGCCATCCGCACCGTGCTCGTCCCGTTCCCGACGACGGCCCGGGTCGGCGGGACGCCGCTGTCCGGCGCCCCGCTGCTGGCCTGGGCCCGCCGGCTGGTCGACGCCGTGCTGGTCGATGCCGCCCCGGTGGCCGGGCGCTGATGCCGGGGCAGGCCCGCCCAGGGGTCACCGAGGCGCGGGGCCTACGATGTGCCGCGAACCGCAGCACCGCCCGAGGAGGACCAGAGTGACCCAGCACGCGACGGCGCACCGCAGGATCGTCGGGGTGACCGCGGCGCTGGCGCTGGCCGGGGCCCTTGCCGGCTGCTCGTCCCAGCCGGGCGCGGCGGCCGTCGTCGACGGCCGCGCGATCCCCGCGTCCGACATCGTGACCGTCGTCGACCAGCTCAAGCCGGCGATCCCGACCGTCTCGTCGTCCCTGGTGCTCAACACCCTGATCCAGGAGCCCACCTTGGTGCAGCTGGCCTCGGACATGGGCCAGGGGGTCTCGGCCGGTGACGCGAAGTCGACGCTCGACGGGTTCTTCACCGCCAACAACCTCACCCCGCCGGCGAGCTACTCGGCCGCGACGATGGAGGTCGGCTACCACCAGGCGGCGGCCGCCAAGCTCTCCGCCGACACCGCCGACTCGACCGCGATCAACCAGCAGTTCGGCGACCGGCTGGGCAAGCTCACCGTCTCGGTGAACCCACGGTTCGGCTCGTGGAGCAACCTCCAGGTGGGTGCCCCGGTGACCCCGACCTGGATCGTCGCGGGCCAGTGACGTCCGCCGACGAGCCCGCCGACCCGTTCCGCGAGCTCGTCGCGGTGATGGACCGGCTGCGCTCGCCGGGCGGCTGCCCGTGGGACGCCGCCCAGACGCACGCCTCGCTGGTGCCGTTCCTCCTCGAGGAGGTGCACGAGCTCGCCGAGGCGGTCGACACGGGCGACCGGGGCGGCCTGCGCGAGGAGCTCGGCGACGTGCTGCTCCAGGTGGTGTTCCACGCCCGGCTCGCCATCGAGGACCCGGACGACCCGTTCGACGTCGACGACGTCGCGCGCGACCTGGTCGCCAAGCTGGTCCACCGCCACCCGCACGTGTTCGCCGGGGCCGACACGCCCGTCGAGCGGCTGCACGTGCAGTGGGACGCGATCAAGAAGGCGGAGAAGGGCCGCGAGTCGGCGTTGGACGGCATCCCGGGCGCGCTGCCGGCGCTCGCCCGGGCGCAGAAGCTCGCCGCCCGTGCTGCCCGCGCCGGCCTGGACGTCCCCGCGGCCGCGCTCCAGGCCGATCGGGATGGTGGTGCGCCGAGCGTGGGGGAGCGCCTGCTCACCCTGGCCCTCGAGGCGCACGCGGCCGGGCTGGATGCCGAGGGCGAGCTGCGCCGTGCGACGAGCCGGCTGGAGCGTGCCCTGCGCGACGAGGAGCGCGCCGGACGGGATCGCCCCGCGCCGCCGGCGAGCTGGTGAAGATCATCACGAAGGTCCTGCGCCGGGGGACCGTGACCTCGGAGCCCCCGGCTGTCGACATGGGCCGAAGGTCCGACAGACTGGGCCCTAAAGTCCGTCATCCCATGGCTTGCGGACCGCGACGCTGTTCCCTGGCCTTCCGGGCCGGGGCACCGCGGCCCCGGCCCGCATGCCGTGCCAGCCCGGTGCGCCGTTCGGCGCACCCAGACGAGGAGTCGCTGATGCTGATCGGTGTTCCCAAGGAGACGCGTCCGGGAGAGCGGCTCGTCGCCGCGACGCCCAAGACGGTGGCCCAGCTGATCAAGCTGGGGTACGACGTCGTCGTCCAGTCCGGCGCCGGTATCGGCGCCAACCTCTCCGACGCAGCGTTCGAGGAGGCAGGCGCGACGATCGGCGATGCGGCCGCCGCCTGGGGCGCGGACGTGGTCACCGCGGTCAACGCGCCGGCCGACGCCGACGTCGCTCGGCTGCACGCAGGCTCGGTCCTCGCCGCCCAGCTCGCCCCGCACTCCCGTGCCGACCTCGTCTCGTCGCTCGCCGCGAAGGGGGTCACCGCGCTGGCGCTGGACGCCGTGCCCCGGATCTCCCGCGCGCAGGCGCTGGACGTGCTGTCCAGCATGTCCAACGTCGCCGGCTACCGGGCGGTCATCGAGGCCGCCGAGGAGTACGGCGGGATGTTCACCGGGCAGGTGACCGCTGCCGGCAAGACGCCTCCGGCCACCGTGTTCGTCATCGGCGCCGGCGTGGCCGGCCTGGCGGCGATCGGCGCGGCCGCGAGCCTCGGCGCGCAGGTGCGCGGGTTCGACGTCCGGCCCGAGGCCGGCGAGCAGGTCGAGTCGATGGGTGCCAAGTTCGTCCAGGCATCCGCGGCCGCCCAGCAGGAGAAGTCGGCCACCGGCTACGCCGCCGCGCTGACGCAGGACCAGGAGAAGGCGACCCTCGCGCTGTATGCCGAGGAGTCCGCCAGGGCGGACATCATCATCACCACCGCGCTGGTCCGTGGCGTGGCGGTGCGGACGATCACCGCCGAGATGGTCGCGCACATGAAGCCCGGCTCGGTGATCGTCGACCTCGCCGCCACCGGCGGCGGCAACTGCGAGCTGACGGTGCCGGGGGAGAAGGTCGTCACCGACAACGGCGTGACGATCGTCGGCTACACCGACCTCACCAGCCGGCTGCCCCAGCAGAGCTCGCAGCTGTTCGGCACCAACGTGGTCAACCTCATGAAGCTGCTCACCCCGGGCAAGGACGGCGTGGTCGTCCTCGACCTGGAGGACCCGGTGCAGCGCGGCATGACGGTGGCGAAGTCCGGCGAGGTGCTCTGGCCACCACCGCCGATCGCGGTCTCCGCGGCGCCCACGGCAGCGGCGGGAACCGCTCCCCGGACCCCCGAGCAGAAGGCGGCCGACGCGGCCGCGGCCACGGCGGCACGGTCCCGGCGCACCCTGACGACGATGATCACCGCCGGTGTGGTCCTCGCGGTGGCCCTGGCATTCACCGACGTGGCGTTCCTGGTGACCTTCACCGTGTTCGTGCTCGCGGTGTTCGTCGGCTACTACGTCATCTCGAACGTCAGCCACTCGCTGCACACACCGCTGATGTCCCAGACCAACGCGATCTCCGGGATCATCCTGGTCGGCTCGCTGCTGCAGATCGGTTCGGACAACCTGCTGGTGACGGTCCTCGCGGTGGTCTCCGCCGCGATCGCCTCCATCAACGTCTTCGGTGGCTTCCTGGTCACGTACCGGATGCTCGGCATGTTCCGGAAGGATGCGTGACCCGGTGACCCTCACCACGGTGGCACAGGCCGCCTATCTCGTAGCGGCCGTGCTGTTCATCCTGTCCCTGGCGGGGCTGTCCAAGCCGGAGACCGCCCGGCGCGGGAACATCCTCGGGATGGTCGGCATGGCCGTCGCCCTCGTCGCGACGATCGTCCTGTCGCTCAAGGAGTCGCAGCGCTCGCCCTGGGTGACCGCGCTGCTCATCGTCCTCGTGCTGGTCGTCGGCGCGATGATCGGCACCTGGCGCGCGCGCACGGTCGAGATGACCCAGATGCCCGAGCTCATCGCGATGCTGCACAGCTTCGTCGGCGCCGCGGCCGTCATCATCGGCTACAACTCCTACCTCACCGAGAGCTCCGGCGGCGCGCACCTGGTCGAGGTCTTCCTCGGCGTGCTCATCGGCGCGGTGACGTTCACCGGCTCGATCATCGCGTACCTCAAGCTGTCGGCGAAGATCAAGTCGAACCCGCTGACGCTGCCCGGGCGCAACCTGCTCAACGCCGGCATGCTCGTCGCGTCGTTCGCGCTGATGGGCTGGTTCGTCGCGGCGCCGTCGATCTGGCCGCTGGCGATCATGACCGTGCTCGCTCTGCTGCTCGGCCTGCACCTGGTCGCGGCGATCGGCGGCGGCGACATGCCGGTCGTCGTGTCGATGCTCAACTCGTACTCCGGGTGGGCGGCGGCCGCGGCGGGCTTCATGCTGGGCAACAACCTGCTCATCGTCACCGGCTCGCTGGTCGGCTCCTCCGGTGCGATCCTCTCCTACCTCATGTGCAAGGCGATGAACCGCAAGTTCATCTCCGTCATCCTCGGCGGCTTCGGCAACGAGGGCGGCAAGGTGGCCGCGGAGGTCGGCGGGGAGTACCACGAGGTGACCGTCGCCGAGACGGCGGAGATGCTCAAGGCCGCCCGTTCGGTGGTCATCGCGCCCGGATACGGCATGGCCGTGGCCAAGGCGCAGTACCCGGTCGCCGAGCTGACCAGCCGGCTTCGCGCGCAGGGCATCGAGGTGCGGTTCGCGCGTGCACCCGGTGGCCGGCCGCCTGCCCGGGCACATGAACGTGCTGCTCGCCGAGGCGAAGGTGCCCTACGACATCGTCCTGGAGATGGACGAGATCAACGACGACTTCGCGGCGACGGACGTCGTCCTGGTCATCGGGGCGAACGACACCGTCAACCCGGCCGCCCTGGAGGACCCGGGCTCGCCGATCGCCGGGATGCCTGTCCTGGAGGTCTGGAAGGCCAGCCAGGTGGTCGTCTTCAAGCGGTCGATGGCCACCGGCTACGCCGGCGTGCCGAACCCGCTGTTCTACCGGGAGAACACCGCGATGCTGTTCGGCGACGCGAAGGCGAAGGTCGAGGAGATCCTCGCCGCGCTCTGACCCCGCGCCACCCGTACCGACCCGCGGCGCCCGGGCGATCCTTCCCCCGAGGGGATCGCCTGGGCGCCGCGAACCATGTCCTCGGCCACCCGCCAGGTCCCACGGCGGTCCTCGGACCGGCGTGACCCGCCCGGATAGGGTGGGTTCACAACCCCACCAGCCCGTTCAGAAGGAGCATCCATGGCCAGCATCGAGGCCGTCGGTGCCCGCGAGATCCTTGACTCGCGCGGCAACCCCACCGTCGAGGTCGAGGTGGCGCTCGACGACGGCACCATCGCGCGCGCGGGTGTGCCCTCGGGTGCGTCCACCGGCGCGTTCGAGGCGGTCGAGCGCCGTGACGGCGAGGCGGGCCGCTACCAGGGCAAGGGCGTCGAGGGCGCCGTCTCGGCGGTGATCGACGAGATCGCCCCCGAGCTCATCGGCTACGAGGCGACCGAGCAGCGGATCGTCGACCAGGCGCTGATCGACCTGGACGGCACGCCCAACAAGAGCAAGCTCGGCGCCAACGCGATCCTCGGCGTGTCGATCGCCGTGGCGAAGGCCGCGGCCGACTCCGCCGACCTCCCGCTGTTCCGCTACCTCGGCGGCCCGAACGCCCACCTGCTGCCCGTGCCGATGATGAACATCCTCAACGGCGGGTCGCATGCCGACTCGAACGTCGACATCCAGGAGTTCATGGTCGCGCCGATCGGGCTGTCGACCTACAAGGAGGCGCTGCGCGCGGGCGTCGAGGTGTACCACTCGCTGAAGGCCGTGCTGAAGAGCAAGGGCCTGGGCACCGGCCTGGGCGACGAGGGCGGCTTCGCGCCGAACCTGCCGTCGAACCGGGACGCCCTCGACCTCATCGTCACCGCGATCGAGAAGGCCGGCTACGTGCCGGGCAAGGACGTCGCGCTGGCCCTGGACGTCGCGTCGACCGAGTTCTTCGCCGACGACAAGTACGCGTTCGAGGGCAAGCAGCTGCAGTCGGCGGCGCTCATCGAGTACTACGAGCAGCTGATCGACGCCTACCCGTTGGTGTCGATCGAGGACCCGCTGGCCGAGGACGACTGGGAGGGCTGGCAGGCGCTCGTCGCGCGGATCGGGCACCGCGTGCAGATCGTCGGCGACGACCTGTTCGTCACCAACCCGACGCGCCTGGCCAAGGGCATCGAGCTCAAGGCCGCGAACGCGCTGCTGGTCAAGCTCAACCAGATCGGCACCGTCACGGAGACGCTCGACGCGGTCGAGCTGGCCCACCGCAACGGCTTCCGCACGATGACCTCGCACCGCTCCGGCGAGACCGAGGACACCACGATCGCCGACCTGTCGGTGGCGACGAACGCCGGCCAGATCAAGACCGGCGCACCGGCCCGCGGCGAGCGGATCAACAAGTACAACCAGCTGCTGCGGATCGAGGAGGAGCTGGACGACGCGGCGGTGTACGCCGGCGCGTCCGCCTTCCCGCGCTTCAAGAAGGCCTGACCCTCCGCACGAGGCCTGCCCCCCCGCCCGACGAAGGCCTGACCCCCCGCCCGACCGCAACGTCCGAGCATGTCAGGGCTCTAGGCCCGACATGCTCGGACGTTGTGCTTTCCTCCCTCGCAACGTCCGAGCACCTCAGGGCTCTAGGCCCGACATGCTCGGACGTTGTGCGCTGTCCGGCCACGTGGCGTCGGCGCGTCCGCCTTCCCGCGGTTCCGCCGGGCCTGACCCGGCTTCAGGCACGTCGCCGTCCGGGCGGATCGGCGAGTCGTGCGGTTCCGCCTACGGGCTCGGGCTCGGCGCCGGGACGACGTCGACCTGGACCGCGCCACCGCTCTGCCCGACGCTGCGGAACGCGACCAGGCCGCCCACGCCGACGACCAGGGCGAGCGTCAGCACCGCGCAGGCCGCGAACGCCGCGAGCCAGGCGGCGCGGTGGGTCGTCGCACGGCGCCAGGCGATGCCGAGCGCGACGGTCGCCCCCAGCGCGATCGCGATCGCCGCCGGCCACAGGATCACGGCCAGCGCGAGCAGGGCCGGTCCCAGCACGGCCAGGCCGAGGATCACGACGAGGGCGACGAGCCAGGGCGAGGTCGCAGGCCGCGTCTCGCCCGGTGGGACCGGCACCAGGCCGTGGGCGCTGGGTCGGAGCAGCGGATCGGGGCCCACCCAGCCGGGGCCGGGGGTCGGACGATCGGCGCCGGCTGCCCAGGCGGCCGCCACGTCGTCGGCCGTGCCCAGGCGGCGCAGCACCCCGGCGATCTCGGCCTGCGTCGGCGCCGCGCCCAGCTCGGCGACCGCCGTGTCGATGTGCTCGCGCACGGCGTCCACGATCTCCAGCCGGTCCGCCGGTTCGGCGCCGGCCAGGGCCCGGTCGAGGTCGGCGAGGTAGGCGCCGACCAGCGGCGACGGGGCGGTCATCGGTCGATTCCCTTCATCAGGCGGTCCACTCCGGTGCGGAACGGTTCCCAGACGGCGGCGAAGGAGCGCAATGCCGCGCGACCCTCGTCGGTCAGCGTGTGGTAGCGGCGCGGCGGTCCGGTGGGCGAGGGCTGCCAGGTGGTGTCCACCCAGCGGCGGCGGCGCAACCGGGTGAGCAGCGGGTAGAGCGTCCCCTCGGGACCGAAGAGCAACGGGTCCGAGCCGAGGGCGCGGGCGATGTCCTGGCCGTAGGACGGACCGTTCTCGAGGTAGGCGAGCACGCAGTACTCGAGCGTCCCGCGCCGGAGCTGGGTGAGCACAGACCCCTCGTCCTCCGGTTCCATGCGAGACATGGTAGTGAGCGAGGCACGGTACCGCTACCCCGGGACACGGCGGGCCGGGTCCGCGGGGATCACCCCGGCCACGGGCACAATCGGGGCCATGCCCACCCCTCGCGCGCCCTCGTCCGGCCTCGGCCGGCGGTCGAGCGCGGCGCGGCCGGCCGCACCGAGGGCCGGCTCGGCGACGTGGGGGGCGAGCGCGGCGCGGCCGGGCAGCCAACCGCGGACGGCGGCCAGGCCGGCCGCAACCATGCCGCCGGCCGGGCCGCAACGCGGCTCGTCGGGCCCGGGGCGAGGCGGCCCGCGCGTCGAGCGGGAGCGTGCGACGACCCCGAAGCTGATCAGTGCCCGGGCCATGGTGCTGGGCGTCGTCGCCCTCCTGGCGTTCGTCCTGGTCTATCCCACGCTGCACTCGTACCTCGCGGAGAAGACGGCGGTCGATGCGCTACGGGCGAAGGTCGCCGCCGCGCAGACGACGAACGACAACCTCACCGCCGACCTCGCCCGGTGGGACGACCCGGCGTACATCACCGCGCAGGCGCGGGAGCGGCTGAGCTTCGTCATGCCGGGGGAGACCGCCTGGCGGGTGGTCGACCCGCAGACGGTGCCGGGTGAGGCGCCCGACCCGGTCGCCTCGCCCGAGACCGTCGTGGCCCCGTCCGCGCCGTGGTACGCCACGGTCTGGCAGTCCGTCCAGGGGGCGGACCGGGCGTCGGGCGACGCGTCGTCCACCGCCGCCCCGACCCCCTGACGCCACCGGGGACAATGGCCCGGTGACGATCGACGACACCGACCTCGAGGTGCTCACCGAGCAGCTCGGGCACCGACCGCGCGGGGTGGTCGGGATCGCCGCCCGCTGCGTCTGCGGGCGCCCCACCGTGGCCGTGACCGCACCCCGCCTCGACGATGGCACCCCCTTCCCGACCCTGTACTACCTCACCTGCCCGCCCGCGGTGGCCGCGATCAGCACCCTCGAGGCGACCGGGATCATGAGGGCGATGACCGCCCGGCTGGCCGACGACGACGAGCTGCGCGCCGCGTACCGACGGGCGCACGAGGCGTACCTCGCCGACCGGGAGGCCCTCGGCGACGTGCCGGAGATCGCCGGTACCTCGGCCGGTGGGATGCCGGAGCGGGTCAAGTGCCTGCACGCGCTCGTCGGCCATGCGCTGGCGGCCGGGCCGGGGGTCAACCCGATCGGGGACGAGGCGCTGGACCTCATCGCCGGGGTGTGGCGCCCGGACCGCTGCCGCTGCTGATTCCGGTCCCGTCGGGGGTGGATGGCACGATGTCGCGGTGACGCGTGTGGCTGCCATCGACTGCGGGACGAACACCATCCGGCTCCTGGTGGCCGACGTCCAGGGCGGCACGCTCGTCGACGTCGAGCGTCACGCGGTGATCGTCCGGCTGGGCCAGGGGGTGGACCGCACCGGTGAGCTGACCACCGCCGCGCTGGCCCGCACCTTCGCGCAGACCCGCGCGTACGCGGAGCGGTGCGACGCGCTCGGGGTCCAGGCGGTGCGCTTCGTGGCGACCTCCGCGACCCGCGACGCGCGCAACCGCGACGCGTTCGTCGCCGGGGTGCGCGCGGCGATCGGTGTCGACCCCGAGGTGGTCAGCGGCGACGAGGAGGCGGCACTGTCGTTCCGTGGTGCGGTCGGCGTGCTCGGCGCGCGGCATCCCGGGCCGTTCCTCGTCGTCGACCTGGGCGGCGGGTCGACCGAGCTGGTGCTGGGCGACGACGTACCCCGCGCGGCGGTGTCGATGGACGTCGGCTCGGTGCGGCTGACCGAGCGGCACCTGCGGACCGACCCGCCGACGGACGACGAGGTCGCCGCGGCCCGCGCCGACGTGGCCGCTGCGCTCGACGCCGCTGCCGCGGTGGTGCCGCTCGCGCAGGCGGCGACGGTCGTCGGGCTGGCCGGGACGATCACCACCGTCACCGCGCACGTCCTCGGCCTGGACCACTACGACCGGACCCGGATCGACGCGACCGAGCTGCCGGTCGACCGGGTCCTGGCAGCGTGCGACGACCTGCTGCACCGCAGCCACGCGGAGCGGGCGGCGCTCGGGTTCATGCACCCCGGCCGGATCGACGTCATCGGCGCCGGCGCGCTGGTCTGGCACGACGTGCTGACACGCGTCCGAGACGCGGTGGCCGGCACGGGCCGCACCCTCGACACGGTGCTGACCAGCGAGCACGACATCCTCGACGGCATCGCCTGGAGCGTCGCCGACCGCCTCGCCATCCGCTGACCCGCTGTGTCCGGCGTCACCAGGTTCTGACGAGTCGTCCGCTCGGGGCCGGGCCTACCGTGGAGACATGTCCGGATCCGCCGACCGCAGGCCGCGCAAGTCGCCACGCGTGCTCATCCTCGGCGGCGGCACGGTCGGGCTGTACACCGCCCGCCGGCTGCGCCGTCGCCTGGGTCGTCAGGAGGCGGCGATCGTCGTCGTCGACCCGCGGCCGTACATGACGTACGCGCCGTTCCTTCCCGAGGTGGCCGCCGGGTCGATCGACCCGCGCAACGTCGTCGCGCCCCATCGACGCAGCCTCAAGGGCGTCGACGTGCTGCAGGGCAAGGTCAGCCAGATCGAGCACGCGAACCGCCGGGTCGAGATCACCCCGGAGAGCGGCCGGCCGTACTGGGTGAGCTACGACTTCCTCGTCGTCGGGCTCGGCTCGGTGGCCCGCACCCTGCCGATCCCCGGCCTGGCCGACGAGGGCATCGGCTTCAAGAACGTCGAGGAGGCGATCGCGGTCCGCAACCACGTGCTCGGCCGGATCGAGGCGGCCGCCTCGACCTGGGACCCCGAGCTGCGCCGGCGGATGCTGACGTTCGTCTTCGTCGGCGGCGGGTTCGCCGGGGTCGAGGCGATCGCCGAGGTCGAGACCATCGCCCGGTACACCGTGCAGAAGTACCACCAGATCGAGCCCGACGAGCTGCGCTTCGTGCTGGTCGAGGCCGCCGCCCGGATCCTGCCGGAGGTGAGCGCCGAGCTCGGCGAGTACACGTTGGACCAGCTGCGCGGGCGCCAGATCGAGATCCACCTGTCGACCCGGCTGGACAGCTGCGTCGGTGGCCACGTGGAGCTGTCCGACGGCACCCGGATGGACTCCGAGACGATCGTGTGGACCGCCGGGGTCCGGGCGAACCCGGTGCTCCAGAGCTCGGACCTGCCGCTCGACGAGCTCGGCCGGGTGATCACCAACGCCAACCTCGAGGTGACCGACGCCGCCGGGCAGGTCGTCGCGGACGCCTATGCCGCCGGCGACTGCGCGGCCGTGCCGGACCTGGTCAACCCCGGCCAGACGTGCCCACCGAACGCCCAGCACGCGCTGCGCCAGGGCAACCACCTCGGCGACAACCTCGCCCGCGTGCTGCGCTCCGAGCCGCCCACCCCGTACCGGCACAAGAACATCGGCGCCGTCGCCTCGCTCGGCATGTACCAGGGCGTCGCCCAGATGTTCGGCCGGTTCAAGGTGCGCGGCTTCCCCGCCTGGGTGCTGCACCGCACGTACCACGTGTTCGCCATGCCGACGTGGAACCGCAAGCTGCGGATCATGGCCGGCTGGACCGCATCGCTGCTGCTCCGCCGGGAGGTCGTCGCACTCGGCTCGCTGCACGACCCGCGGGCCGAGTTCCGCGCCGCAGCCCTCCCCCGGCCCCTCGCAGCCCCCGGCCCCCCCGGCCCCCTGACCCACCCCCGCACTCCGACTCCCCTGAACCTGGGACCGTGATCCGCGGTCCAGGGTTCAGGGGAGTCGGGGCGGGTGGGGGTGGTGCGGGTGGCGGTCGGGGCGCCCGGGGCGGAGTCGTCTGGGGGGCTGGTGTCCACCACCACGCTCCCGTCGGGACGGCGGGCGATCGTCCACGGACCACTGTCGAGGTCGTCGGCGTGGGGCACGACGAGCTCGACCTCCGCGGGCTCGTCGTCGCCGTAGGTGACGACCAGGCCGGGCGGGCGGCCGAGCTGGATGCCCTGCACCTCATCGAGCCCCTGCGCTCCCGGCCTCAGCACGCCTCGGAGGGGCCGCCTCGACGTGGGCTTGGCCAGCTCCCGCGCGGCCCGCGCGGCCACCAGCACCGCGAACACCACCCAGGGCAGCACCCCGAGCCACCACGGCAGCCCGTGGCCGCCGAACTGGGCGACGACCACGACGCCGGCCCAGGTGACGACTGCGGCGCCGACCAGCCACCCCCCGGCGCGCCTCATGTCAGCACCCTAGAGTCCAGGCCGCAGGCCCGGGGGCCGTTCCCCGTTCCTCCGCGCCCCCGTGCCCCCCACCCCGGACTCCCCTGAACCTGGGACCGCGATCCACGGTCCGGGGTTCAGGGGAGTGGCGGGTCAGGCGGTCAGCCAGTCGGCCAGAGCGTCGGAGATGGGCAGGCCGGCCTCCTGCTCGTACCAGGTGTAGCCCGGCGACGGGTTCACCTCGAAGCAGACCACGCGGCCGTCGTCGGCCAGCTTCAGGTCGACCCCCGCGAACGGCAGCCCGAGGTCGGCCGCCAGGGTGACGCAGCGTGCGGCCAGGTCGTCGCCCAGCGGGTAGGGCTCGAGCCGGGCGTCGGTGCCGGTCTGGCTGCGGGAGTACCGGTAGTCGACCGCGTCCGACGAGACGATCGCCGCGAGCGCCCGCTCGCCGACGACGTGCACCCGCACGTCCCGTCCGCGCACCCGCTCCTGGAACTGCACCGGGCACCACCGCAGCCGGCCGAGCCGGGGTCCGTCGGCCACCGGGTCGAAGGCCGTCACGATCGACCGCACACCGCTGGTCGACTTGTAGACCGCCTCGCCCACCTCGGCCGCGAACGAGCGCGCTTCGTCGGGGTCGTCGGTGACGAGCGTGCGGGGCGTGTCGAACCCGTGCCGGAGGACCACCTGGGCCTGGTACGGCTTGGAGGTGTTCGACGCCATCGCCGACAGCGGGTTGGCGACGTGCGCGCCGGCCAGGGGACCGGCGGCCTCCGCCCAGGCCGACAGCGCATGGAACACGCGCGCCGCGTGCCGCTTGGCGGGGTCGTCGGCCGCGCGGCTGGCCAGGCCGGGCACGATCTCCGGCTCGGTCGGCCGCAGGTACGCACCGGTGAGGGCCTCGACCGGGACCGACCGGCGGTCGGTGCTGAGCGTGCCGGTCAGGGGAGCCGAGGCGTCGGAGTGCAGCCGGACCTCGGTGCGCTCGGGATGGCCGCTGTGCACGACCACCGGGTCGGCGCCCCGGCGGGCCAGGGCGCCCAGCAGCAGGGCCACCGGCGACTCGCTCGGCACGCCCCAGACCAGCACGCTCATGCCGCCACCCCCGCCCGGTCGTCGGCCAGGGCGGCGAGCAGGCCGCCCACCAGGGCGTCCCCGCCGGCCCGCAGCGGCGGCACGGGGGTGAGGCCGCCGAACCACCACCCGCCGGGGCCGGTGGCGAACGTCGCGCCGAGGATCTGCTGACCGGCCCCGAGGGCGGCGGCGACGGCGCCGGCGGGCTCGCGCAGCTCGTCGGGCAGGCCGACCGGACCGGTGACGACCCCGTCCAGCAGGACCGCGGTGACCGCCTGCGCACCCGGCCCGGCCCGGCGCGCGGCAGCGCGGAGCAGGTCTGCGTCGTCGGCCCGGGCGGTGTCGAGGTCGACGTCGGGGCAGGGCCAGCCCGCCGCCCGGGCCGCGGCGAGGGCCACGAGCGGCTCGTGCGGCGGCCCGGCGAGGAACGCCGGGTCGGGCCGGTTGCGCACCGGGCAGCGCAGGCCGGTCAGCCAGGACAGGGTGAACGCGGCCAGCTCGGCGGCGGCGTAGGCGCGCTCCGCCGGGTCCCGGACGGCGTGCCAGGCCGCGTCGGGTGCCCCGGTCAGCCGGTTGAGCACGCCGGACACGGTCCGGTCGTCGAGCACGGTGCCGTCGTCGAGGACGACGACGGAGCGGGCGCCACCCTCGTCGACCCGGTGCGATCGACGCCGGGCGAACGCCAGCCGGGTGTCGGTGACCACCGCCACATCGGCGCCCGCTCGCCGGGCGCGGACCGCGAACCACAGTGCATCGGCGTCGTCCGCCGAGCAGAGCACCAGGAGCATCTCGGACCTCCTCGTCGGGGCCACGGCTCCCGTGGCCGGCGGACCGCACCGGCCACGGGAGCCCACCGGCCGGTCAGTGCGGCAGGTTGTCGAACTCGGCCTTGACCGCAGCGGCCTCGGCGGCCTTCGCCTCGAGCTCCGCGCGCAGCGCAGCCACCTCGGCGCCGGTCAGGTCGTCCTCGCCGGCGAACGCCGACTGGGTGAGGTCGGGCCGCAGCTCGGGGGCGATGAAGCTGGCCAGCTGCGCCAGCGTGCCCTCGATCGCGGCGAGCCGCTCGTCGAGCCGTGAGCCGCCGCCGGGCAGCTGCTGGATCGGGTCTCCGGGGTTGCCAGGGTCGATCCGCTCGACGATCGGCTTGCGTTCGACGATGTCGCGGACCGCCTTGGGCAGGCCCTCGAGGACCTCCTTGCGGAGCTCCTTGATGTCCTTGTCCTTGATCCGGTCCTTGAGGAGCTCCTTGTCCTTCTCCTTGATCTCCTTGACGTCCTTGATCCGCTCCTTCTCCTTGAGGTCCTTGACCGCCTCCTTGACGAAGTCCTTGCGGCCGTCCTTGACGTCCTTGAGCACCGACTTCACCGGGTCGACGACGAGGGCGACGTTCAGCTCGGACAGCACGGAGGCGATCGGGTTGGCGAACGTCGTCGTGCCGCCGCCGGCGAACAGCAGGCCGACGACGTAGCCGGACCCGTCGACGACGACCGAGCCGGAGTCGCCGTGGTCGGAGAACAGGGGGTTCTGGGACGTGTCGGTGGCGATGGTGATCTGGTTGGTCAGCGTGCGCTGACCGATGCCGTCGCCGTAGTCCAGCGTGACGCTCGCTGCCAGGCCGTCCACGGTGCCGTGGGTCAGCCCGGTGGTCCGGCCGCGCTTGCGGACCGCCGCGCCGAGGGTGGCGGCGGCGGAGCCCTTCACCGGCCCGATGTCCACCACCGACCCCTGCGACGAACGACCCGAGTCCAGCTGGATCACCGACCCGTCGACGTGCGAGGAGAGCGTGGCCCGCAGGATCTGGCCGAACTCGTCGGTCGGGACGACCCCGCCCTCGATCCGGCTCGGCTGAACCTGGCGGTCGCCGACGTGCCAGCCGGAGTCGACGCACGCGACGTGGAAGTTGGTCAGGGCGCAGCGGGCACCGGTCCCGTTGTCCGTGACGATCGCGCCGAGCGTGCCGGCGAAGATGAACCCGCCGACGACGCGGCTGGGGCCGATGCTGATGCCGCCGACCAGGGGCGAGTAGTGGCCGGAGTCGATCGCCAGCGGCGTGGCAGTCACCTGTTCGGAGGCGACCTGGAGCTCGTAGGTGCGCTCCAGCACGTCGGTGACGACGCCGTCGATCTGGGCCGGGACCAGCTGCGCCTTCGGCACCCGGCCGGACTTCTTGGCGACGTGGACGCGAATGGCGATCTCGTCGGTCCGCATGCCACCGACGTACTTGTACCCGACGTCGACGGCGGTGACACCTGGCTGGTCGAGGTACCGCTGCTCCACGGACTCCTTGACCGCGATGATGTCGTGCGTGGTGGGCATGATTCCTCCTCTCGAGGCGGCGCCGGTCCGGGCCCGGTCGGCCCGACTGGCGTCTCAGCGGAGGAGGATTCACTCTTTCGACTGATACCGACGACGACAAGGCGGTGCCTGATGCCGACGTACGAGGAAGCGGTGGAGATCCAGCACCGGCACCAGGACCGGCTGGCGGCCATGCCCGGGGTCACTGGTGTCGGTGCGGCGCTCGTCGGGGGCCGCGTCGTGCTGCGGGTCTTCGTCGACCCGGACGCGGCGGCCGTCGAGCTGCCCGACGAGATCGAGGGCCTGCCGGTGGTCGTCGAACGGCTGCGGATCACGCTGCTGTAGGGCGCCCGGCGGTCAGTCGGGGTCGTCCGGGTCGACCGGCGCGTGGTGGTCGAGGCCGGCCACGCCGCGTCGCCAGTACCCGCTCGCGACCACCTGGTCCGGCCCGAGCCCGAGCTCGCGGCGCAGGTAGCGGCGCAGCGGGACGAGCGTGCCCGCCTCCCCGGCGAGGAAGACGAACGTGCCGGGCCCGATCGGCAGCGACCGGAGGGTCGCCTCGCGGTCCCCACCGAGGTTGACCGTGGCGCGCTCCGTGCCCGGCAGTCCCTCGAAGTACCGCGCGTCCTCGTCGGTCGCGTCGAGCAGCAGCGTCACCGGGACGTCCGCCGGGGTCAGGCGCAGCCAGCGGGCCGCCGCCGGGAACGCCGTCGGGTCGACCACGAGCACCAGGTCGGTCAGCCCGTCCGGGACCAGGGTCGAGCTCTTGGGTCCTGCTACGACGAGCCGGTCGCCCGGAGCGGCGTGCTCCGCCCAGGCGGACGCCGGGCCCGTGTCGCCGTGCAGGACGAGGTCGAGGTCGAGATCGCCGTCGTCCGGCCGGGCATCGAGGGGTGTGTAGTCGCGGGCGATCACCCGGCCCGGCGCCGACAGCCCGAGGCCGCCACGGGCGAAGCCCGGTGTGGCGATGGTGCCGGTCGCCGGGTCGGGGAAGAACACCTTGAGGTGGTCGGCCGGTCCGTCGGCGACGAACCCGTCGAGGTCGCCGGACAGCGTGACGCGCACGATCCGCGAGGTCACCGCGGTCACCTGCGCCACGGTGAGGTGCCGCTGGACGAGCTCGTGCCGGACGCGGCGACGGGACAGGGCGGTCGACTCGGTCATGCCTCACGGTAACCGGCGGCATCGCCGGGTCACGTCTCAGGCCCCGAGCGCCGGGCGGTTCCGGCCGGCGGGCTGGTGGGACGATGGCCCGGCCCCCGTAGCCCAACCGGCAGAGGCAGTCGGCTTAAAACCGACCCAGTGCGGGTTCGAACCCCGCCGGGGGCACCGTGAGCGGCGGATCCTTGGACGGGGCGCGACGATCAGGCCGACGGAGCCTCCGGCGGGTGGTCCTGCTGCTCGCGCCGCCGACGCTCCCGCTCCCGCTGCGCGTTGGCGCGGGCCAGGTCGGCGAGGAAGGCGGGGTCGTCGTCGGGTGCGGCCGGGGCACGGCGCCTGGCGCCAGGCAGCCGCGGTCCACCCGGGCCGGTCCCCGGCCGGCCGGCGAGGAGCCACGCGATCGAGCCGAGGAACGGGAGCACCACGATCAGCAGCGCCCAGAGCCCCTTCGGCAGCGCGCGCACCCGAGCGGGATCGGCCTGCGCCACGTCGATGAGGCAGTACACCAGCAGGGCGAACCAGAGCAGGAAGGGCAGGTAGCGCATGGCTCCCTCCTCGGGACGGGCCTCGGATCGACGGTAGCTCACGGAGGAGCTGTCTGCGGGCGCGGCGGGCGCGCCGGCCGGACGGTGGGCCCGCCGCCGGATCGGCGTCGGCCCACCGTCCAGGCGTCAGGCGTCGGTGGAGCGCAGCCGGACCGCGGCGAAGACCAGGATGACGACCACCCAGGCGACGAGGATGCCGTAGCCCTCCCACGCCGTCAGGTGGATGCCGTACACGTTCTGCTGGTTGAGCCGGTCGATCTGGGCCTGCGACGACGTGATCCGGCTCCCGGCCGAGCCCGGGAAGAACGGCGCGATCCGCTGCAGCGGGTGCCAGACGATGCTCACCCCACTGACGATGTTCTCGACGAGCAGCAGCAGGCCGAGCACGGTGGCCAGCGCGACCGCGGGGTGCCGCAGCAGCGCGCCGAGCGCGAACGCGAACAGGGTGATCGTCACCAGGAACAGCACGCTGCCGATCAGGATGCGCAGCGTCTCGTGGTTGCCGAGGTCCAGGTGGACGGCCGACCCGGCGGTGACGGCCAGCGCGACCCCGGCGCCCACTGCGACGAGGACCGCGGAGACCACGAACGTCACGGCGGCCAGCAGCGCGCCCTTGATCCACAGCACCGGCAACCGGCTGGGCACCGCGGTGAGCGTGGAACGGATCTGGCCGGTGGAGTACTCGCCGGTGACGATGAGCGCACCGAGGACGAGCAGCGGGATCGTCGCGATCTGCACCGCGGCGGAGAACGGGATGAGCGACACGTCGATGCCGCCGGTGTCGGCCGCCTTGAGCGACCGTGTGGCCAGCGAGACGAGGGCGATCACCCCGAGGAACACGACGGCGGTGGCCGACAGCGTCCAGTAGGTCGAGCGCAGCGTCCAGAACTTGATCCATTCCGAGCGCCACACGCGGGGCAGGGTGACGTGCTGGTCGGCGCTCATCGGCCGGTCTCCTCATCGATCGGCGCGGCGGGTGGTCGGGGTGTGGCGGGCATCGCCGGGACTGCGCTGTGCAGGTCGGCGCGCATCGCCTCGGGGCCGGCCGAGTGGTACTCGACGGACTCCGCGGTCAGCGACAGGTAGGCGTCCTCGAGCGAGCCGGTGATGGGAGTCAGCTCGTGCAGCGCGATCCCCTGGGCGGCGGCTAGCTCACCGACAGTCTCCGCCGACGAGCCGACCACCTCGAGCAACCCGGGCTCGACCGCGGTCACCGCGATGCCACGCAGGGAGAGCGCCGCGACGAGTTCGTCGGCTCGCGGGCTGCGCACGCGCACCGTGGTGTGCGTGGCGAGGGCGACGATCTCGTCGACCGCACCGTCCGCCAGGATCCGGCCCCGGCCGATGACGAGGATCCGGTCGGCGGTGAGCGCCATCTCGGCCATGAGGTGCGAGGAGATGAACACCGTGCGGCCCTCGCTGGCCAGGTACTTGACCAGGGTGCGCACCCAGATGACGCCCTCGGGGTCCAGCCCGTTGACCGGCTCGTCGAGGATGAGGGTCTTCGGGTCGCCGATGAGTGCGGCGGCGATGCCGAGGCGCTGCCCCATGCCGAGCGAGAACCCGCCGACGCGCTTGCCGGCCACCTCGGACAGGCCGGTGAGGTCGATCACCTCGTCCACCCGCCGCGCCGGCAGGCCGTGGGTGGCGGCCAGGGCACGCAGGTGGTTCCGGGCGGTGCGTCCGGGGTGGATCGCCTTGGCCTCGAGCAGGGCGCCGACCTCGGTCAGCGGCGCACGCAGGTGGGCGTACGGCTTGCCGGACACCGTGACGTGGCCGGCCGTCGGCCGGTCCAGGCCGACGATCATCCGCATGGTGGTCGACTTGCCGGCGCCGTTCGGGCCGAGGAAGCCGGTCACCCGGCCCGGCTGGACCGCGAAGGAGATCCCGTCGACGGCGACTTTCGCGCCGTAGACCTTGCGGAGGTCGTGAGCCTCGATCATGACGTGCCTCTGGATCGGGAGCAGGGGGACGCCCTGAAGATATCCCGGGAAACCTGGGAGTTCCTGGGGTTTTGGCCCAGGAAGTTCCGCGGACCCGGTGCAGCAGGTGGGAACGTCTGGCCCTGGCACGACGTTGCTAATCTGGAGCCTCACCATTGAAGGAGCCGTCGTGGCCAACCCCGTGTTCGACAACAGCCCCGTGTTCGGCGATCCGCGCCGGGCCGCCAACCGTGGCGGTGCCGCCGCCCAGGCGGTCGACGCGACCGTGCTGGAGCAGATGTACGCCGGGCCTACGGCCACGGCGCGGGACACCGGCCGCCTGACGTACGACGACGTCATCGTGCGCACCGCCGGGTTGCTCGGCCTGCTCGTCGTCGTCGCCGCGGGGACGTGGTACGGCACCGAGGCCGGAGTGCTGCCGCAGGGCGTGTGGATGCTCGGCATGGTCGTCGGGCTGGTGCTCGGCCTGGTCAACGCGTTCAGGCGCAACCCGAGCCCGGTGCTCATCACCCTCTACACGGTTGCGCAGGGGGTGTTCCTCGGCGGGATCAGCCTGGCGTTCACCGCGCTCGCGGTGAGCGGCACGTCAGGCGGTACGGCGCAGCCGATCGTGCTCCAGGCGGTGCTGGCGACCTTCGCCACGTTCGGCGCGGCGCTCTGGCTGTTCAGCTCGGGGCGGGTGCGGGTCACCGCCAAGTTCGTCCGCTGGCTGCTCGTCGCGATGGTCGGGTACCTGGTGTTCCAGGTGGTCAACCTCGTGCTGATGTTCTTCGTCACGAGCAACGGCAGCGCGTTCGGCCCGTTGCGCGGCGGCGGCTGGGGCATCGCGGTCGGGCTGTTCGCGGTCGGCCTGGCCGCGGCCAGCCTGATCGTCGACTTCGACGCGATCAAGCGCGGCGTCGTCGCCGGTGTGCCGCGGCGGTACGCCTGGTCGGCGGCCTTCGGCCTGGTCGTCACGCTGGTCTGGCTCTACCTGGAGATGCTCCGGATCTTCGCGATCCTGTCCGGGCGGCGCTAGCTCTCGGCGCGTCGCTAGGGTTCTCGTCGTCCGTTCCGCCGACGACGAGGGAGGCCCGGTGGCCATCTTCGACCTGCCGCTGTCCCAGCTCGAGGACTACCTGCCCGACCTGGACGAGCCGGACGACCTCGACGACTTCTGGGCGTCGACGCTCGCGGAGGCTCGCGGCTTCGACCTGGCGCTCGAGGCGGCACCGGTCGAGACCGGGCTCACCCTGGTCGACGTCGCGGACGTGACGTTCGCAGGCTTCGGCGGCCACCCGATCAAGGCGTGGGCGCTGCGGCCGGCCCAGGCGAGCGGACCGTTGCCCGCGGTCGTGGAGTACCTCGGTTACGGCGGTGGGCGGGGCAAGCCCTTCGAGCGGCTGACCTGGGCGACGGCCGGGTACGTGCACCTCGTCATGGACACCCGTGGGCAGGGCTCGGCCTGGGGCAACGGCGGCGACACGCCGGACCCCGGCGCCACCGGCCCCGCGTACCCGGGGTCCATGACCCGCAGCATCGAGGACCCCTCGACCTACTACTACCGGCGGCTGATGACGGACGCGGTGCGCGCCGTCGACGCGGTCCGGGCGCTGCCCGGTGTCGACGCCTCGCGGGTCGCCGTCACCGGGGCCTCCCAGGGCGGCGGGCTGGCCCTTGCCGCGGCCGGACTCGCGGACGGCCTGGTCGCGGCCATGCCGGACGTGCCGTTCCTGTCGCACTACCGTCGCGCGGTCGACCTGACGGACCACGACCCGTACCGCGAGATCGTCG
This sequence comes from uncultured Actinomycetota bacterium, assembly GCA_963769855.1. Classification (GTDB taxonomy): domain Bacteria; phylum Actinomycetota; class Actinomycetes; order Actinomycetales; family Cellulomonadaceae; genus Cellulomonas. The sequence continues at coordinate 1,110,238 of CAVYNN010000003.1, read as the reverse complement.
CCTACCTGCACGTGCACCGCGATCGGGAGGCTGCCGCGTTCCGGACGCTGGCGTACCACGACGTCGCGTCGATCGCGCGCCGGGCGACCGCCCCGGCGCTGTTCTCCACCGCGTTGCGGGACATGACGTGCCCGCCCTCGACGGTGTTCGCGGCGTACAACCACTACGGCTCGCTGGCCGACGAGCGGCCGGAGAAGGCCATCGAGGTCTACCCGTTCAACGAGCACGAGGGCGGCGAGGGGCACCAGGTCGAGCGCCAGCTCGGCTGGCTCGCGGCCCGGGTGGCGCGCACCGCGTAGAGGCCTGCGGTCAGCCGTCGCGGTGGTGCGGCGGCACGTCGTACAGCACGTGCTCGGAGTGCTGCAGCACGTTCGTGACGAGGGTGGCGACGTGCTCGTCGGGCTGGGAGTAGTAGACCGTGGTGCCGTCCCGGCGGGACACCACGAGGCGGCCGGCGCGGAGCTTGGCCAGGTGCTGGGAGACGGCGGGCGTGGGACGACCGAGCGCCTCGGCGATCGCCGTCACGGACAGCTCGGTGCCGTCGAGCAGGGTGAGGATCGCCAGCCGGGTGCGGTCGGCCAGCAGCCGGAGCACCTCGACGGCATGGGCGAGGTCGGCATCCGGTGGCTGTACCGGTCCGCTCGGGGTCACCGGGCTCATGGTTCCACCGCGACGTGCGCAGCCGCGGGTGCCGCGACCGCTGCCGTCGCCCTCGGCCACACGGCGGCCGCCGTCACGGTGGCCGCTGCTGCCACGGCGGCGAGCACGAGCGCGGCGCGGTCCAGGCCGGCCGCCCCGAGCCAGCCGGCCAGCGGGTACGTCAGCAGCCAGCACGCGTGGGACAGGGAGAACTGCGCCGCGAACGCGGCGGGCAGCTGGTCGGCAGCGACGTCGCGGCGGATGACGCGCGCCATCGGGGTCTCGGCCGCCGACCAGCCCAACCCGACCGCGAGCCAGAGGGCGCCGACGGCGACCAGGCCGACCCCGGCCGAGCGAATGCCCAGCGCGAGGGGGGCCAGCGCCGTCGCCGCCGTCAGCAGGACGGCTCCGGCGAGCATCACCCGGCGCTCGGACAGGCGGCGCAGCACCCGCGGCAGCGTGACCGCCGCGAGCATCGAGCCGGCGCCGTTGACGGCGAGCAGCACGGCGACCAGGTCAGGCCCCTGCCCGAACACGGAGCGGACGACGACGACCGTCTGCACCAGCACGAACGCTCCGCCCGCCGCGACGGCGAGGTTCAGCGCCAGCACCGGGCGCAGCGCCCGGCTGCGCACGAACAGGACGATGCCGTGCCGCGCGCGCTGCCCGAACGGCATCTCGGGTGCGCCGTCGACGGCATGGGCCGGGTGCCTGGGCAGCGTGGTCGACAGGACGAGCAGGGCGGACCCGGCGAACCCGGCTGCGGTGCCGAAGAACAGCGTCGAGGAGGAGACCACGAGGAGCAGCGCCGCGGCGAGCATGGGTGACAGGACGGCCTCCAGGTCGTCCGCCAGCCGTGACAGGGACAGCGCCTCGGTGTAGTCGTCCTCGTCGGGCAGCACCTGGGGGATCACGGACTGGAACGTCGGGGTGAACGTGGCCGAGGCCGCCTGGAGGACGAAGATCAGCAGGTACACCTGCCAGACCTGCCCGACGAAGGGCAGCACCAGCGCGACCGCCACGCGGAGCACGTCCGAGCCGACCATCGCCCAGCGTCGGGGGAGGCGGACCACGGCGGCCGCGGCGAGCGGCGCGACGACGACGTACGCGACCATCTTGATCGCCAGTGCCGTGCCGAGCACCTCGCCCGCCCGGGAGCCCGCGAGGTCGAACGCGAGCAGGCTGAGCGCGACGGTGGCCAGCCCGGTGCCGGCCAGGGAGACGACCTGGGCGAGGAACAGGTGCCGGTAGGTCCGGTTGGCCAGCACGCGGAGCATCCGGTCAGTGTGTGCGTCATTGCGCAGATAGGCAAACATCGGCCGGGTTCCCGCTCGCCGGTGCCGACCGTGTCGGGCGTGCATGTCAGGATGTGCGCCATGACTGCTGCACTTCCCACCGCCACCGGCTCGTTCGGCGACAAGCCCACCCTGCTGTTCCCGGCCGAGGCCGCGCCTGCCGACCTCGTCGTGCAGGTGCTGGAGCGCGGCTCCGGCGACCTCGTCGAGGCCGGCCAGGAGATCGAGGTGAACTACCTGGGCCAGGCCTGGGGTGGCGCCGTGTTCGACTCCTCGTTCGACCGTGGGGAGTCGGTGAGCTTCCCGATCGGCGTCGGCATGGTGATCGCCGGGTGGGACGACGGGCTGGTCGGCCAGCAGGTCGGCTCGCGCGTGCTGCTGTCCATCCCGTCGCACCTCGGGTACGGCGACCGCGGGGTCCCTGCCGCCGGCATCCGCGGCGGGGACACCCTGGTCTTCGTCGTCGACATCGTCGGCGTCAGCTGAGGCCTGCGACCAGCGCGTCGACGAGGTAGCGGAAGCTCGCGTCGACGTCCTCCGGCATGCCGAACCCGCCGGCCAGCTCGAGCTCGACGAAGCCGTGCACGGCCGCCCGCACCGCCCGCACCTGGTCCACCCAGCGGTCGGGGGGTGCGCCGAGCTGCTCGACGGCACCCGCGACGAGGAGCGCCGGACGGGCGGATGACGGACCGAGCGCCGCCGCCTCGGCACCCTGGACGGCGCGATAGCGGCCCGGATGGGCGAGTGCATAGGCACGGGTGGCGTCGACCAGGGCGCGCAGCGCCCGGGCGTCGGCGCCGTGGTGTGGTGCGCCGTCGCGGTGCGTGCCGACCAGCCCCGAGCCGGCCTGGTCCGGCGCGCCGCCGTCGGGGTGTGCGCGGTCGAGGCTCGTCAGCGCCCCCTCGAGCACGGCCGTCAGCTCGTCGACGCAGCGCCGCGCGACCTCCGTCCGCAGCGCGGGCAGACCGTCGACGTGCTTGTACAGGCTCGGCACGGCCACGCCGGCGCGGTGCGCCACCGCCGACAGCCCCAGCCGAGCGAACCCGTCCGGTCCGCCCTCGTCGACCACGGCGAGCGCGAGGTCCACCACCGCGTCCCGGGTCAGCCCGGCGCGCGGCACGTCAGCGGTCCACGGCGGGCAGCGCCGCGAGGAAGTCCAGCACCTCGGGCACGACGAGCTCGGGCGCCTGGTGCTGCGGGTAGTGCGCGACGTCGTCGAGCAGCACGGCCCGCCCGCCGGTGACCTGCTCGATCCACGCTGCCTCGCCGACCGGGTCGGTGAAGTCCGGGTCGCGCCGCCCGACGAAGGCGAGCACCGGTGTGTGCACGTCGGCCACCCGGCGCTCCACCGGCTCGTGCGTCAGCTGCCAGGTCAGCGCGCGGAACTGGGCCAGTCGCGCGGGGTTCGCGAAGGAGGCGCGGAGCGCCGCCACGTGCTCGTCGAGCCACGGCGCGTGCCGGCCCCGGTTGAGCGTGCTGCGGTAGTAGCCGGCCCACACCCGGGCGCCCCACGGCCGGGCGAACAGGACGGGGTACGACAGCCGGGTGAGCAGGCGTGCGGCGCCGCCGACGGCGGCGTTGCGCAGGAACGGCCCGAACAGGACCAGCCCGGCGACCGCCTCCGGCCGTTCGGCCGCGGCGTACGCAGCCGCGCCGGCGCCCATCGAGTTGCCGAACAGGACGGCGGGGCCGCCGCCCAGCTCGTCGACCAAGCGCGAGGACGTCCTCGGCGGTGGCGACGTCGCCGTGGGTGCGGAACGTCGTGTCGGAGTCGCCGTGGCCGCGCAGGTCGGTGACGGCGACGCGGTAGCCGGCCGTGACGAGCGGGCCGACGAGATCACGCCACGTCGACCGCAGGTCGCCCATGCCGGGCACGAGGACGACGAGGCGGCCGTCAGCCGGCCCGTCGACGGTGTAGGCAACGCGGCCCTCGGGCCGCCGCAGGTACTGGACTGTGCTCATGACTAGAAAGCTAATGCCATTAGCCACGGTGGTCAACCCTTGGCCGGCGCCGGACCCGGGGGAGCGGAGGCCCACCCGGTGTGCGGTCGGCCACGGCACCCGGTCAGGACGGCGGCGCCAGCGCGCGGACGGCGCCGATCGTGTCGGCCTCGTCGGGCGCCTTGTCGCCGCGGTAGCGCAGCACGCGCGCGAACCGCAGCGCCACCCCGCCGGGGTAGCGGCTCGAACGCTGAACACCGTCGAAGGCGACCTCGACCACCTGCTCCGGGCGCACCGTCACCACCCAGCCGTCGTCGGCCAGCGCGAGCTCGGTGAACCGCTCCGTCTGCCAGGCGAGCATCTCGTCGGTCATGCCCTTGAAGGTCTTGCCGAGCATGACGAACCCGCCGGCCGGGTCACGCGCGCCCAGGTGGATGTTGGACAGCGTCCCGACCCGGCGCCCCGAGCCACGTTCCACCGCCAGCACGACGAGGTCGAGCGTGTGCCGCGGCTTGACCTTGACCCATCCGGCGCCGCGCCGGCCGGCGGCGTACCCGGCATCCGACGCCTTGACCACCACGCCCTCCTGGCCGGCGGCGACCCAGGCGGCGAAGCGTTCGGTGGCGGCCGCCGCGTCGGACGTCACCAGTCGCTCGACGACGTGTCCGGTGGCGAGCCGGTCCAGAACGGTCAGCCGCTCGGTGAGCGGCTCGTCGAGCAGATCGCGTCCGTCGGCGTGCAGCACGTCGAAGAAGAACGGCACGAGCGTCGCGGTGGCGGCCACGTCGGCGTCCCGGGTTGCCGCGCGCGAGCTGGTCTCCTGGAACGGCCGAGGTCGCCCAGCCTCGTCAAGAGCGAGAGCCTCGCCGTCCAGCACGAACTCGTCGCCCGGCATCGTCCGTGCGATCGCGACGATCCCCGGCACGCGAGCGGTGATGTCATCGAGCGAGCGGGTGAACACCCGCACGTCATCGCCGTGGCGGTGCACCTGGATCCGGATCCCGTCGAGCTTGACGTCGACCACCGCCGGGCGGTCCGGCCTGGCCGCGACGGCCGTGAACGCCGCCGCGACGTCGGGCGCTGACTGCGCGAGCATCGGCCGGACCGGTCGCCCGACGGTCAGGCCGATCGCCGCAAGGGCCGCCACGGGCTCGTCGGACGCCAGCGCTGCGACCGCCGCGGGCGCGGAGTCCCCGGCAAGCATCGCCGCCCGGCGCACCAGCTCGGGGTCAACCCCGGCGGCCTGGGCCACCGCGTCGAGCAGCAGCGCGTCGAGCGCACCCTGGCGCAGCTCGCCGACGACGAGCCCCCGCAGGAACCGCTGCTCGTCGGCCGTCGCTGCCGAGAACAGCGCCACCACCGCCGCCTCGCGCACCGCCGCCGACCCCGGACCGGCCATGGCCGCCATCGCCTCGAACGCCGTGTCCACTCCGGTCACGGTCAGCGACGGCTCGTCGGCCGGTGGCGGCAACGCCGTCAGCCCGCGCCAGCCCAGGCCGGTGCGCCGCTGCCGCAGCTCGCCTGCCAGGTAGCGCGTGACGAGCCCCACCTCGACCGGCCCTTCGGCCGCGGCCCGCCGCAGCACGTCGACCAGCAGCGAGCGCTTGGCCAGGCGCGACGGGGTGGCGGCGACGGCCAAGGACGTCGCGGCGACGTCGGCGAGCAACACCCACCCATCGTGACCCCGCCCACCGACATGCGCCGCGGGCGGGTGCATCGCACGATGGGCGCATGCACCTCACCACCGAGCTGGTCGCCACCGGCGGCGCGACCACCGGCATCCGGGTCCCCGACGAGGCCGTTGCCGAGCTCGGCGGCGGAGGTCGGCCCAAGGTCGTCGTGACCGTGAACGGCCACGTCTGGCGCGGCAGCATCGCCCGGATGGCCGGCGAGTTCTGGCTCGGCGTCAGCGCCGAGAACCGGACCGCGGCAGGGATCGCCGCCGGCGACACGCTCGAGGTCGACGTCCGGCTCGACGCGGCTCCGCGGACGGTCGAGGTCCCCGACGACCTGGCGGCAGCCTTGGCGGCCGCGCCGGCAGCCAAGGCCGCCTTCGACGCCCTGTCCTACAGCCACCAGCGCCAGCATGTGCTGGCGATCGAGGATGCGAAGACGCCGGAGACCCGCGCGCGCCGCGTGGCGGCCACCATCGCGAAACTGACCGCCTGACGGGTGCGGCGGGCTCGTCAGGCGGTCAGCACCCGTGAGGCCGCCAGCACTCGTTCGGCGTCGGCCGTCAGGCCGGCACCGGGCAGGCCACCCCGGTCGAGTTGATCGGGCAGTACCCGTGCGGGTTCTTGTCGAGGTACTGCTGGTGGTACCCCTCGGCGTAGTAGAACTCGCCGACCTCGGCCGCCGGCCGGATCTCGGTGGTGATCGAGCCGAGCCCGGCAGCGGTCAGCCGCGGCGCATACGCCTCGCGCGTCGCCTGCGCGGCGGCCAGCTGCTCCGGGGTCGTCGCGTACACCGCGGACCGGTACTGCGTGCCGACGTCGTTGCCCTGCCGGTACCCCTGGGTCGGGTCGTGCTCCTCCCAGAAGTGCCGCAGCAGGTCGGTGTCGGACAGCACCGCGGGGTCGTACGCCACCAGCACCGTCTCGGCGTGCCCGGTCCGGCCGGTGCAGGTCTCGTCGTACGTCGGGTGGGGTGTGAACCCGCCCATGTACCCGACGGCGGTAGTCACCACGCCCGGCAGGAGCCAGGCCTCCTTCTCCGCGCCCCAGAAGCACCCCGAGGCGAGGTACAGCACGCGCGTCCCCTCGGGCCACGGGCCCATCAGCGGGGTGCCGAGCACCGTGTGCGTCGTCGGCACCACGTACGGGTACGACGAGCGTCCGGCCAGTGCGTCCTCACGTGCCACCATCTGCGTCTTGAGCGAGGAACCGAACAGGAATCCCATCTGCTGCTCCCTTCCGTGTCACCTCAACCCCACCCCGTGGACGGCTGTTCCGGCCGGGCCGGTCCCAGCACGTAGGCTCGTCGGACGTGACCGACGAATCCTGGGGCCTCGCCACGCGCGCGATCCACGCAGGCCTGGAGCCCGCCCGTTCGACCGGTGCGGTCCTCCCTCCTGACAGGGTCCCCGGCGGCTCATCCCGCGCCGCCCTCGAGGAGGCGCTCGCCGCGGTCGAGGGCGGGGCGGCCGGCTTCGCGTTCGTGTCAGGCCGGGCCGCGCAGGATGCGCTGCTCCGGGCCACGCTGCGCCCGGGCGACCACGTCGTGCTCGGCCAGGACGGCAACCGTGGCACGTACCACCTGGTGGCCGATGTGATGGGACCGTGGGGCATCGAGCACACGGCGGTGGACCTGACCGACGCCGGCGCCGTGCTCGACGCGATCCGTCCCGGGCAGACCAAGGTCGTCTGGGTCGAGACGCCGGCCGGCCCCCTGCTGCGGGTCGCCGACATCGCGGCGGTCTCGGCGCACGCGCGGGCCGCCGGTGCCGTCCTCGTCGTCGACAGCACCCTGGCCGGCCCGGCGGTGCAGAACCCGCTGGCCCTCGGCGCGGACGTCGTCGTCCACTCCACGGCGGCCTGCCTCGGCGGGCACGGCGACCGTGCCGGCGGTGCGCTGGTGGTCGCGGATGGCGCCCAGCTTCCGGCCGGTCTGGACGGGCCGACCGGCACGACGAGCCTGCGCGACGCCCTGGCCTTCCAGGCCGACGCGTCGGGTGCCGCCGCCCGGCCGCGCGAGGCGAGGCGCATCCTGCAGGGGCTCGCCACCCTGCAGCTCAGGTCCGAGCGGCACGGCGCCAACGCCGCGCGGATCGCCGAGCACCTCGTCGGCCACCCCGGGGTGACCCAGGTGCTCTACCCCGGCCTGGCAGACCACCCCGGGCACGAGGTCGCCGCCCGCCAGATGCGGGGCTTCGGCGGCATGGTCTCGTTCCGCACCGGCAGCGCCGACGCGGCGGCGGCGGTGTGCGCTGCGACGACGCTGTTCACGCTCGCGGACGGGGCCGGCGGGGTCGTGTCGCTCGTCGGGCGGCCGGCGGCCCCACCGGAGGGGTCGGGTGCCGGGCCGGTGCCCGACGACCTGGTCTGCCTGTGGGTCGGCCTCGAGGACGCCGACGACCTGGTCGCCGACCTCGACCGGGCGCTCGCGGTGGTGACCCGATGATCGGCCCGGACGAGGTGCGGGCTGCCGCCGACCTGCTGCGCGGGGTGATCACGCACACTCCGGTGCAGCGCAGCCGCGTGCTGTCCGAGCTCGCCGGGACCGACGTGTGGCTCAAGTGCGAGAACCTGCAGCGGGCGGGCTCGTTCAAGATCCGTGGCGCGTACACCCGGATCTCGCGGCTGTCCGACGAGGAGAAGGCGCGCGGCGTGGTCGCGGCCAGCGCCGGCAACCACGCCCAGGGGGTGGCCCTCGCCGCCCAGATGCTCGGCATCGACTCGGTCGTGTTCATGCCGGAGGACGCTGCGCTGCCGAAGATCTCCGCGACCAGGGCGTACGGCGCCCACGTCGTGCTGACCGGCTCCAACATCGACGACGCGCTGGTCGCCGCGCACGCCCATGCCGCCTCGACGGGCGCGGTGCTGGTGCACCCCTTCGACCACGTCGACATCGTCGCGGGCCAGGGCACCGTCGGCCTGGAGATCGCCGAGCAGGTGCCGCGAGGTGGCCACGATCCTGGTGCCGGTCGGCGGCGGCGGGCTGGCGGCCGGGATCGTCGCGGCGCTCGACGACCGCCCGGGCGTCCGGGTGGTCGGGGTGCAGGCCTCGCACGCGGCGGCCTACCCGGAGTCGCTGCTCGCCGGCCACCCGGTCAAGGCGCCCGAGATGCACACCATGGCGGACGGGATCGCGGTCGGGCTGCCGGGCCAGGTGCCGTTCGAGATCGTCGCCGCCCACCATGTGCCGGTTCGCACCGTGTCCGAGGAGGACCTGTCGCGGGCGGTGCTGCTGGTCGCCGAGCGGGCCAAGCTCGTCGTCGAGCCGTCCGGCGCGGCCGGGGTCGCCGCGCTGATGGCCGCGCCGCAGGACGTCGCGGCTCACGGTCCGGTGGTCGTCGTGCTGTCCGGCGGCAACGTCGACCCGCTCGTCCTGATGCGGCTGATCCGGCACGGGCTGGCCTCGGCCGGGCGGTTCCTCCAGCTGCACATCACGATCTCCGACACCCCCGGCGTTCTGGCCGGTGTGCTGCGGGACATCGCGAACCTCGGCGCCAACGTCCTGGACGTGGTGCACCTGCGGACCGGCCCCGACCTGGCGTTCGACGAGGTCGCGATCGAGGTCGAGGTGGAGACGAAGGGGCCGGAGCACTGCACCGAGGTGGTCCGGCGCCTGCGCGAGGCCGGCTACCGCCTCGCCGACTGACCGAGTGGAACGAAACTGCCGGTTGACGCGGCGAGTCGTTGCGTGTCTGTTCCACTCGGGGGCGGGTTCGTTCCACTGGGGAGGGAGAGGGCGGGATGAGGTACACCGAGGTCGACGTGTTCACGGACACCCTGACGGCGGGCAACCCCGTGGCGGTGGTGCACGACGCCGACGGGCTGGACGACGCGACGATGGCCGCCTTCGCCCGGTGGACCAACCTGTCGGAGACGACGTTCCTGGTCAGGCCGACCGATCCCGGCGCCGACTACCGGCTGCGGATCTTCACCCCCGGTGGCGAGCTGCCGTTCGCCGGCCACCCCACGCTCGGCTCCGCGCGGGCCTGGGTCGCCGCCGGGGGCACCCCGCGCACGCCCGGTGTGGTGGTCCAGGAGTGCGGCGTCGGCCTGGTCCAGGTGCGGGTGCACGACGAGCGCGTCGCCTTCGCCGCCCCGCCGCTGCGCCGCTCGGGGCCGGCCGACGAGGCCACGACCGAGCTCGTCGTGCGCGCCCTGCGGGTGGACCCGGCACGGGTGCGCGCCGTGCAGTGGGTGGACAACGGACCGGGCTGGGTCGTCGCCCTGCTCGCCTCGGCCGACGATGTGCTGGCCCTGCATCCCGACCTCGACGCGATGGGCGACCAGTCGGTCGGGGTGGTCGGCCCGTTCCCGCCCGGCCGCGGGGCAGACGCCGGGCAGCCGGGCACGCCGGACGGCACGGGCCACGGCGCGGACGTCGAGGTGCGGGCCTTCGTCCCCGGGCTCGGTGTCCCGGAGGACCCGGTGACCGGCTCGCTGGCCGGCGGTCTCGGCCTCTGGCTGCCGTCCACCGGGGTGGTCGGCGACGACTTCGTCATCCGCCAGGGCACCGCGCTGGGGCGGCGCGGGATCGTCCGGGTGACCCGGGACGACGACGGCGTGTGGGTCGGCGGGGACACCGTGCTGGCCGTCACGGGGACGGTGGCCCTCGGGGGGTAGCGGTGGATTCCGGCCGGTCCGCGGCCCCCGGTTGCTAGGATGGCCGTTTGCGCCGCTGGAGAACGGCCCCTCGCGGGCCCCGGCGGCGCGGTCTCGCAGGGCGTGCGGTGATCGTTCGCGCCCTGCGGGCACGAGCCGAGAAGGGGATGAGACGTGACCGAATCGACGCAGGCCACGTGGCTGACGCAGGAGGCGTACGACCGCCTCCAGGCAGAGCTCGCCTACCTCGAGGGTGACGGGCGCCGGCACATCGTCGAGCGCATCGCCGCCGCGCGGTCCGAGGGGGACCTCTCCGAGAACGGCGGCTACCACGCCGCCCGGGACGAGCAGGCGAAGAACGAGGCGCGCATCCGTGAGCTCAAGGAGAAGCTGCGCAACGTCCAGATCAGCACGCCGAAGGACGACGGCGTCGTCGAACCCGGCATGACGGTCACCGTGCTGCTGGCCGGGGACGAGATGACGTTCCTGCTCGGCGCGCGGGAGATCGCCGCCGGCACCGACATCGACGTGTACTCGCCGACCTCGCCCCTGGGCGAGGCGATCAACGGGCACACCGTCGGCGAGACGGTGGCGTACACCGCGCCGAACGGGCGCGAGTTCTCCGTGGAGATCGTCGCCGCCAAGCCGTTCCAGGGCTGATCCCGGGCCGACCGGCACGGCACCGCCCGGACGGTCACCCGTCCAGGTGGCAGCTGCTGACGGTCCCGGTGACGGCGGTCTCCGAGGTGGGCACGGTCACCGTGACGCGCAGCGTGCTCGTCGGGCCCGGGCCGACCGGGACGTCGTAGAAGCCCACCTGGGCGAAGGACTCGGACAGCGCCTCGACCCGGCACGTCGCGCTGGCCGAGGTCGCCTTGGTGACGTCGAACGTCACGTCGATCGAGGTCGAGCCGTTGACGTGGTAGCCGACGTCGCGCCACTGCACCGGGTCGCGCAGCGTGGCGTTTCCCACCCAGGCGAGCACCGCCAGGGCGGCCAGGATGAGCGCGGCAAGCCCGAGGCGCCGCCAGACGGTGGCGCTGGTGGTCGGCGCCGGCCCGTAACGGCCGGCCGGTGGGGTGCTCACGGTCCTCCCTGGCGTCGGTGCGCGATCATTGTTCCGCGTCGGACGTGGTGCGTCCGGCGGAACGGCCTGCACGACGAGCGGCACGGTGGGCCCGACGAGCCCCCGGCGGCTCGTCGGCCGACGACGGGAGAGACGCGAGTGACCGACGAGACCTTGCGGCTGATGGCCGTGCACGCCCACCCCGACGACGAGTCGAGCAAGGGCGCGGCGACGACCGCCCGGTATGCGGCGGAGGGGGTCGACGTGCTCGTCGTCACGTGCACCGGCGGGGAGCGCGGCGACGTGCTCAACCCGCACTACGGTCCGGCACCGGTGGGCCTGGAGGCGATGCGCGCGGTGCGGCGCACCGAGATGGCGGCCGCCGCTGCGGCGCTCGGTGTCCGTCAGCACTGGCTCGGCTTCGTCGACTCCGGCCTGCCCGAGGGGGATCCGTTGCCGCCCGTGCCGGAGGGCAGCTTCGCGGCCACCCCGGTCCAGGTGGCCGCCGCGCCGCTGGTCGCGCTGATCCGCGAGTTCCGGCCGCACGTCATGACGACCTACGACCCGTCCGGCGGGTACCCGCACCCCGACCACGTCATGTGCCACACCGTGTCGATGGAGGCGTGGGAGGCGGCCGGTCGCGCCGACCGGTACCCGGATGCCGGCGCGCCGTGGCACCCGCTCAAGCTGTACTACGACCACGGCTTCTCGCTCGCCCGGATGCGTGCGGTGCACGACGCGATCCTCGCCGCCGGCGGGCAGAGCCCGTTCAGCGACTGGATCGACTCGCGCGAGTCCCGCGAGGTGCCCGAGCGGACCGTGACGACGCGGGTGCGGTGCGACGCGTACTTCGACCGGCGGGACGCGGCGTTGCGCGCGCACGCCACCCAGATCGACCCCGAGGGGTGGTTCTTCGCCGTGCCGCGCGACCTCGAGCGGCAGATCTGGCCGTGGGAGGAGTTCGAGCTCGCCGCCTCCCGCGTGCCGGCCACGACACCGGAGGACGACCTGTTCGCCGGCGTCCGGGACCGGTCCCGGTGACCGGCGTCCTGGCCGGGGCCGCCGCCGTGGCGCGGACGATCGTGGCAGCGGCGGTCACGCCGAGCCCGACGCCGTCCCCCGCCATCCAGGTCGACCCGACCCTCGGCTCGCCCGGGATCCTCGGCTTCGTCTTCACGTTCGTGCTGGCGCTGGTCCTCGTCGGCCTGGCGCTCTCGCTGACCCGTCAGCTGCGCAAGGTCGATCGCAACGCCCGTCTCGCCGCCGCCGCCGAGACGCCCCCTCCGGCGGGCCGCGGGGACGGGCCGACCGGGGCCGACGGGACCGGTGCCGGGGAATGAGCAGCGCCCCGACGCGGGTCGCGCTGGCCCAGCTGGAGGTCGGCACGGACCGGGCGGCGAACCGGGCGGCCGCAGTGGCCGCGGTCGACGCGGCGGCACGGGCCTCGTCGCATCTCGTCGTGCTGCCGGAGTACGCCTCGGCCTATGACCGACGCGGCGTCGGGGTGCACCTGGCCGAGCCGCTCGACGGTCCGTTCGTCACCGCGGTGCGCGAGCGGGCGGCCGCCACCGGCCTGGCGGTCGTCGTGGGCACGTCCCTGCCGTCCGACGATCCCCGGCTCGCGGTGAACGCCGTGGTCGTGATCGCCGGCGACGGCGGGCTGACCGGGGTGTACCGCAAGGTGCACCTCTACGACGCGTTCGGCGCCCGCGAGTCGGACGTCCTCGAGCCGGGGCCGCCCGACGCGGCGCCCGTCGTGCTGGCGGTGGCAGGTCTGCAGGTTCGGCATCCTCACGTGCTACGACCTGCGCTTCCCCGAGTCGGCCCGCAGGGTCGTCGACGCGGGGGCGGACGTGCTCGTCGTGCCGGCGGCATGGGTGGACGGCCCGCTCAAGGCGATGCAGTGGCGCGCGCTGGCCGTGGCCCGCGCGATCGAGAACACGTCGGCCGTGGTCGCCGTGGGGATGGCCGGCCCGGGGCTCGACCGGCCGGTCGCTCGTCGTCGGGCCGGACGGCGTCGTGGTCCTCGAGATGGGCGAGGAGGCCGGGCTGGCCTGGGCCGACCTGGACCCCGGCTGGGTCGCCCGGGTCCGGGAAGCCAACCCGTCGCTGGCGAACCGGCGGTACCGGGTGCTGCCCCGGTAGCCAGTCAGCGCCGGTAGCCGCTCAGCGCAGGCGACCGCTCAGCGCAGGCGACCGCTCAGCGCAGCGCGTACGTGGCGATCGAGACCGCGACGTAGTGGCAGGTGAAGCCCGCGACCGTCAGCGAGTGGAAGATCTCGTGGAAGCCGAACCAGCGGGGGCTGGGGTTGGGCCGCTTGAACCCGTAGACCACCGCGCCCACGGTGTACGCCATGCCGCCGCCCATGATCAGCCAGACCACGGAGGCGCCGCCGGTCCGCCAGAACGCCGGCAGGAACCAGACCGCCACCCAGCCGAGCGCGACGTAGATCGGCACGTAGACCCAGCGCGGTGCACCGAGCCAGAACACCCGCATGAGCAGGCCGACGAGCGCGCCGGCCCAGACCACGACGAGCAGCGTGCGCGCCGTGCCGTGGGACAGCAGCAGGATCGCCAGCGGCGTGTAGGTGCCGGCGATGATGAGGAAGATGTTCGTGTGGTCCATCCGGCGCAGCACGCCCGCCACCCGCGGTGACCAGTGGCCCCGGTGGTACACGGCGCTGGTGCAGAACAGCAGCACGGCGGTCAGGCCGAACACCGCGTTCGCCCAGCGCACCGAGGTGGTGGGGGAGAGGGCGACCAGCACGATCGCCGCGGCCAGCACGAGCGGCGCGACCCCGGCGTGGATCCAGCCGCGCAGCCGGGGCTTGACCTGGTCGACCAGGCCCTGGGCGGCCTTGCTCAGGCCGTCCGCAAGGTCTCGGCCGACGTCGCCGGGATCCGGGACGGCACCGTGAGGGGCATGCACGGAACTCATCGTTCGCCTCCCGCCGGACCCGTCAACTTACGCAGTCGTAGGTTACGCGACCGTAGGTAGCGTGTCGACGCGCGGCGCGTCCCGCGAGGGGGTGACGGTGTTGTGTCGACGCGGTTCTGCAGTCCTGCGCACCCCGGTCCGCGGGCTACCGTGGGGTGCGGTCGCGCCCGCGGCCTCGTCGTGACAGGAGAAGGCGAGAACGGTGCCCCATCCGCTGTACGGCCTCTACGAGCGCCGGCTGCTGTCGAGCCTGTCGCGCGAGCGGATGCCGCGGCACGTCGGGGTGATCCTCGACGGGAACCGGCGATGGGCGCGCAGCATCGGGTTATCGGCGACCAGCGGGCACCAGCGGGGTGCGGACCACATCGCCGCGCTCCTCGCCTGGTGCGAGGAGATCGGGGTCGAGGTCGTCACGCTGTGGATGTTGTCGACGGACAACCTCTCCCGCGACGCCGACGAGATCGAGGCACTGCTGGGGATCATCGAGAACACCGTCCAGGAGCTCGCCGCCACCCGGCGCTGGCGGCTCCAGCCGATGGGCTCGCTCGACCTGCTCCCCGAGAGCACCCGCAAGGCGCTCAAGGCGGCCGAAGCGGCGACGACCGACGTGGTGGGGCTGCACGTCAACGTCGCCGTGGGCTACGGCGGCCGGCACGAGATCGCCGATGCCGTGCGCTCCTACCTGCGCGAGCAGGCGGACACCGGCGCCACGCTCGACGACATCGCCACGGACTTCGACGTCGAGCACATCGCGGCGCACCTGTACACGAAGGGGCAGCCGGACCCGGACCTGGTGATCCGCACCTCCGGCGAGCAGCGGCTCGGCGGGTTCCTGCTCTGGCAGAGCGCGGAGTCGGAGTTCTACTTCTGCGAGGCCTACTGGCCGGGGTTCCGCAAGGTCGACTTCCTGCGCGCGATCCGCGCGTACGCCGCCAGGGAGCGCCGCTTCGGGCGGTGAGCCACCGCGGGGCGGGGTGAGCCGTCCACAGCCCACCGCATCGGCGGCGTCGTCCACAGGCGTTGGTGCAGGTCAGGTCGCATTTTCGGGTTGCGGTGAGGGATCGGGCGCGATAGGCTTCGAACAGATGTTCGATCTGGTCGGCTTCGCGCAGGGGGTGCACGACGATGGACCACGGCTCGTCGTGCCCGCCCGTGCCGGCTGAGTTCGACGCTCTCGACGCCGCGCTGGACGCGGCCCTCCGCGCGGCCTCGGGCGGCGCGGACGGGTGGCAGGCGCGTACCCGGGCGGCGGTGCTGGCGCGGGTGCAACGTCAGATGAGCCGGCTGACCGCGGTGAACCTCGCGATCGTGGCCGCCGAGCAGCGGGCCGGAACGTGGGCGCTGAAGGGGGACCGGGACCTGGCGGCGTTCGTCGGGCGTCAGTCCCGGCAGGGTCGGGGCGCCGGCTTCGCCACGGTGCAGCAGGCCGCGACGCTGACGGCGATGCCGGTGGTCGCCGGGGCCCTGGCGGACGGGCCGGTGACGCCGGCGCACCTGGCGCAGCTGGCGCGCGTGACCGGTGGCTCACCGGGACTGGCTGCGCACCTGACGACGCCGGAGGGTCAGGAGCAGGTCGTCGGACTGGCCGGACGTCTCGACGCCGGCGAGTTCGGCAAGGCTCTGGCGCGCCAGGCGGCCTCGCTCGACCCGGCCGCTCGGCAACGCTCGCACGACGAGCAGCGGGCGGCCCGGTACCTGACCATCGCGCACACCCCGGGCGGGACGCTGATCAAGGCGCAGCTCGACTCGGTGGCGGGGTACCGGTTCCGCACCGCGATCGATGCGTTGAACCCCCGGCCGGCCCAGGACGACCACCGGGACGAGGCGCAGCGGCGCGCGGACGCGCTGGTGGAGATGGTGCACCGCACGTTGACGGACTCGGCGACGACCCCCGGCGCGGTGGCACCCGTGCAGGCGATCGTGGCGATCCGGGAGGAGACGTGGGTCGCGCTGCGCGCGGCGTACGGGTTGCCGGAGGCGGGTTCGGAGGTGGGCTCGCAGACGGGGTCGGGCTCGGGGCCGGCGCCGGGTTCGGGCCTGGTTGCCACGGGCTCGGGCTCCGGTGCGGCGGCGGGCTCGACCGCGGACGTGATCGCGCGCCTCAGGGGCGTCGCTCCCGTGGTCGACGAGACCGGGGCGGCGTGGCCGGCGTCGGAGGTGGCCCTCGCCCTGTGCGACTGCCGGCTGACCCGCGCCGTCGTGTCCGCCACCAGCACCGTGCTCGACCTCGGGATGTCTGAGCGCCGGTTCCAGCGCAGCCACTGGCTGGCCCTGCTCGCCGCCGGGCAGACGACCTGCGCGGTGGCCAGCTGCACGATGCCGTTGCGGTACACGCAGCTGCATCACATGGACTGGTGGTACCGCGACGACGGGCCGACGACCATGGCCAACTGTGCGCCGGAGTGCGGCTTCCACCACGACGAGATCCACAAGCACGACATCCGGGTCACCCGGCGCCCTGACGGCGTCTTCGAGCATCGCTGGCCCGACGGCCGGCTCTACGGCGGATCGCCTGACGAGGGCGGACCGCCTGACGAGGGCGGGGGACCGCCCGACGACTGTGGACTGAGTGGCGACGGCGGACCGCTCGACGACTGTGGACTGCGCGGCGACGGGGGACCGCCCGGCACCGCGCCGAGCGAGTCGCCCCGGGACCTCCTCGAGCTGCTCTCGGCGGTCCGCCCGGCCCCTGCCGCCGGTGGAGTGAACAGCGTGTGACACGCGCGCGTGTCGGCAGGGGGCTGCGAACGGCGGGGGTTACCGTCCGGCGGTAGAGGGGTGGCACCCGCCGCCCCCCGGGAGGCCAGCCCATGGAGCATCCGCTCCGCACGGGAGGGGCCGCCCGGCCCCTGCGGGCCGGCCGACCGCTTCTCGCCGCTGAGCGCCGGTGCGCGACCGCTGGGTCGTCGGCGTGATGTGCCCGACTCGGCGCTGAGCGCCGGAGGGAGTCTGCCGTGGCCACGAAGAAGATCGAGACCCCCCGCGTCGCCGTGGTCCAGGAGACCAAGCGGACGCACGTGCTGGACACCTCCGTCCTCCTGTCCGACCCGCGGGCCATCGCACGGTTCGCCGAGCACGACGTGGTGCTGCCCGTCGTCGTCATCACCGAGCTCGAGGCCAAGCGGCACCATGCCGAGCTGGGCTACTTCGCCCGCGCCGCGCTGCGCACGCTGGATGACCTGCGGGTCGCCTATGGCCGCCTGGACGCCCCGATCCCGGTGAACGACCAGGGCGGCACGCTGCGCGTCGAGCTCAACCACGTCGACCAGGCCGTGCTGCCCGCCGGATTCCGTCTGGGCGACAACGACAGCCGGATCCTCGCCGTTGCGGCCAACCTCGCCGCCGAGGGGTGCGACGTCACCGTCGTGTCGAAGGACCTGCCGATGCGGGTCAAGGCCTCGGCCGTGGGTCTGCGGGCGGAGGAGTACCGCCATGAGCTGGCCGTCGACTCCGGCTGGACCGGCATGGACAGCCTGGACCTGACCGAGCCGCAGATGGCGCGGCTCTACGAGGGCGACCTCGTCGCGCTCGCCGACCTGGACCTGGCGGCGGGCCTGCACGCGGGCGACGCTCCACGGGACCTGCCGTGCCACACCGGTCTCGTGCTGCACAGCCCGCGCGGCTCCGCGCTCGGCCGCGTCACGGTCGACAAGCAGGTGCGGCTGGTCCGGGGTGACCTCGACGTGTTCGGGTTGCACGGCCGCAGTGCGGAGCAGCGGATCGCGATCGACCTGCTGCTCGATGAGGAGATCGGCATCGTGTCGCTCGGCGGGCGAGCCGGTACCGGCAAGTCCGCGCTGGCGCTGTGCGCCGGACTGGAGGCGGTGCTCGAACGCCGCCAGCACCGCAAGGTGATGGTGTTCCGGCCGCTGTACGCCGTCGGCGGCCAGGAGCTCGGGTACCTGCCGGGCAGCGAGGCCGAGAAGATGAACCCCTGGGCGGAGGCGGTGTTCGACACCCTCTCGTCCGTCGTCAGCCGCGAGGTGGTCGACGAGGTGCTGGACCGGGGCATGCTCGAGGTGCTGCCGCTGACGCACATCCGGGGGCGCTCGCTGCACGACGCGTTCGTCATCGTCGACGAGGCCCAGTCCTTGGAGCGCAACGTGCTGCTGACCGTCCTGTCCCGGATCGGGCAGTCCTCACGCGTGGTGCTCACCCATGACGTCGCCCAGCGCGACAACCTGCGGGTGGGTCGGCACGACGGCGTCGCCGCCGTGATCGAGGCGCTCAAGGGGCACCCGCTGTTCGCCCACGTCACGTTGACCCGATCGGAGCGCTCGCCGGTGGCGGCGCTGGTCACCGAGCTGCTGGAGGGCATCGAGGCCTGACCGCAGCGGCTGAGCGGCCGGGCGTCGGCGAACGGCCGACGCCCGGGTCGATCGCCGTGATCGCACGCCGAAACCGGCCCCGTGGACACCCCTGCCCGGCTAGGTTCGTGGCGAGTCGCGCCGCGTCGCGGCGCATCGTTCCCCGGAGTCGAATCATGTCCGATCCCGTCTCTCCGCCGCCCGTGGATCCCCCGTACGGAAGAGCGCCCCAGTACGGTGCCCCGCCCGTGGGTGCCCAGCCGCAGGACGCTGCCCAGCCGGCCTACGGTGCACAGCCGCAGTACCCGCCGGCGTCGGCGCCGTACCCCGCGCAGGGCTACGCCACCTCGTACGCGGCGCCGGGCCCGATGGCCGGTGCGGTCCGGTACGCCAGCCCGAAGAACCTGCTCGTCGCGACCCTGCTCTGCTTCTTCCTCGGCGGCCTCGGCGTCCACCGGTTCTACGTCGGCAAGGTCGGCACGGGCATCCTCCAGCTGCTCACCGCCGGTGGCCTGGGGATCTGGTGGCTGATCGACTTCATCATGCTGCTCTGCCAGGCGTTCAAGGACAGCGACGGGTACACCCTGCGCTGGGACACCGTGCACTGACAGGCGCATCCGAAGGGGCGGTCCGGCGATCCGGGCCGCCCCTTCGGCGTCCCAGCCGCCCCGCGTCGGGATCCGGCCCGCGTCGTGACCAGGCACTGTCGTGACCAGGCACTGTCGTGACCAGGCCGGCATCGTGACCAGGCCGGCATCGTGACCAGGCCGGCGTCGTGACCCCGCCGGCTTCTTGACCCGGCCGGCGTCGTGACCCGCCGCGGGTCGTGTCCCGCCGCTTGTCACGCTCCGGCAACCCACCTAGGCTGGCCTAAACTATTCCGACCGGAATATAGGGATCTGGAGCATGACCGACCTACCCGTCGTCGCCGTGATGGCCCTCGCGCTGCTGCACGAGGAGCCGATGCATCCCTACGAGATCTTCCGCACGCTCGAGCAGCGATGCGAGACGCGACTGGCGCGGATCAACGCCGGCGCGGTCTACCACGCCGTTGAGCGCCTCGTGGCGGACGGCCTGGCCGAAGCGGTCGGCACGGAACGCGAGGGGCGCCGTCCCGAGCGCACCACCTACCGCGCCACCGAGGCGGGCACCGCCGCACTGCTGCCCCGGCTGACCAGCCTGCTGGCCGACGACCACCCGTCGTACCCGCTTGTTCGCCGTGGGTCTTGCCGAGGCTCCTCACCTCCCTCGTGACCAGGCGCTCGCCGCGCTCGCAGCTCGTCGTGACCGGCAGGCGGCCGCGCTCGCCTGGACGCGGGGGACGCTGGCCACCTTGCTGACGCAGCGCGGACTTCCGCTCCGCTTCGTCCTGGACAGCGACTACGAGGTCGCGCTGCTGGCCGCCGAGGTCGCGTGGCTCGACGACGTCGTCGCCCGGATCAAGGCCGACCCCACGCCGTGGGAGTCGGACGAACGCCTTGCGATCCGCCGCGCGCCTGTCGGCGCCGCGGCGCATCATGCCTCCTGACCCCAGCCAGCCCTGAGGATGGTCCCCATGTCCACCAGCACCGCGCCGCGCGCGCTCGTCGACCTCCACGGACGCAGTCCGTGGAGCATCTTGCCGGCGCTCTGCCTCGGCTTCTTCATGATCATGCTCGACACGACGATCGTGAACATCGCGGTGCCGACCCTGATGTCGACTTTCCACACGAGCATCACCGCGGTCGGCTGGGTGAACAGCGCCTACCTGCTGACGTTCGCCGTGCTGCTGCTCGTCACCGGTCGCCTCGGGGACCGGTACGGGCCCCGGCCCGTGTTCATCGCCGGGCTGGTGGTCTTCACGCTGTCGTCGATGGCCTGCGGGCTGTCGCCGTCGATCGGCTGGCTGATCGCGGCCCGCGCGGTGCAGGGCGATCGGTGGCGCCATGATGACGCCGCAGACGATGGCGATGATCACGCGCGTCTTCCCGCCCCGAACGCGTGGTGCGGCGCTCGGCGTGTGGGGGTCGGTCGCCGGCGTCGCGACGATCGCCGGGCCGCTCATCGGTGGCCTGCTCGTCGAGTCGGCCGGATGGGAGTGGATCTTCTACGTCAACGTCCCGGTCGGCGTGGTGGCGATGTGGTTCGCCGTGCGCTGGCTGCCGAGCCTCGACACGCACCAGCGCACGTTCGACGTGCTCGGCATGGTGCTGTCGATCGCCGGCATGTTCCTGCTCATCTTCGGCATCCAGGAGGGGTCGACCTACGACTGGGGGACCATCCGCGGGCCGATCACGGTGTGGGGGGTGATCGGCGCCGGCGTCGTCGTGCTCGTCGCGTTCGGGTGGCTCCAGGTGCGCCGGGGCGACGAGGCCCTGCTGCCGATGCGCCTGTTCAGCAACCGGACGTTCCTGCTGGCCAATGCCGCCGGCGGGGCGCTCGGGTTCGCGATGGTCGGCATCTTCTTCCCGCTGACGATCTTCCTGCAGTCGATCGTCGGGCTCGTACCCGATCCACGCGGCACTGGTCAGCCTGCCCGGCTCGCTCATCTCGGGCATGCTCGCGCCCGTGGCCGGGCGGCTGTCCGACAAGGTGCCGCCGAAGTGGATCGTCGCGTTCGGGTTCGTCATGTTCACCGGGTCGGTGTTCTGGCTCTCGTCGTGGATCAACGCCGAGGCGTCCCCGTGGCGGCTGCTGGCGCCGATGGCGATGTTCGGACTGGGCACCGGAACGGTGTTCTCGCCGCTGGGCAACCTCGCAGCCTCGGCGCTGGACCACCGTACGGCCGGCGCGGGGCAGGGGTCTTCAACACGAACCGCCAGGTGGGCAGCGTCATCGGCTCGGCCGCGATGGTCGCGCTCCTGACGTCGCGACTGAGCCACACGATCCTGGACGCGGCCCAGACCGCGTCGCTGCAGCTGCCCCAGCAGTACCGGCAGCCGTTCCTCGACGCTTTCTCGCACGTGTCCGCGGCGGACTTCTCCGGGATCGGTGGGTCGTCGGCGAGCTTCCCGCTGCCGCCGGGCATCCCGGCCGGCGTCGCGACGCAGGTTCGCCAGCTGGCGATCGGGGCCGTCCATGACGGGTTCGCCACTGCCGTGGGGCAGTCCATGCTGCTCGCCGCGGTCGTCTTCTTCCTCGGCCTGCTGGCCACGCTCGCGATGAGGTCGGTGCGGATCCACCACGGGCCGCCAGCGCCGCGCGACGACCTGCCAGTGGCACTGTCGACGGGGGTGTCCGAGATCTGACCGGTCAGGTCGTCCGGCCGCCGCACGGTCAACTCGTCCGGCCACTGACCGGTCAGGTCGTCCAGTTGACCGGTCCGGTCGTCCAGTCGCCGCCCGGCGGCGCCAGGTGATCAGGCCCGCGGCGGCCGCGTCATCGACAGCACGTCGAGGGCGGCGTCGAGCTGGGCCTCGGTCACCTCGCCGCGTTCGACGAACCCCAGGTCGACCACGGCCTGGCGCACCGTCACCCCGTGCTTGACCGCGTGCTTGGCGACCTTCGCGGCCGCCTCGTAGCCGATCACCCGGTTCAGCGGCGTCACGATCGACGGCGACGACTCGGCCAGCGCACGGGCCCGCTCCACGTTCGCCGTGATCCCGGCAACTGTCCGGTCCGCCAGGAGCCGGCTCACGGCGGCCAGCAGTCGCACCGACTCGAGCACCGACTGGGCCATGACGGGGATCTGCACGTTGAGCTCGAACGCGCCGCTGGCGCCCGCCCAGGCGACGGTCGCGTCGTTGCCGACCACCCGTGCGGCGACCATGAGGGTCGCCTCCGGGATCACCGGGTTGACCTTGCCCGGCATGATCGACGAGCCCGGCTGGAGGTCCGGGATCGCGATCTCGCCCAGCCCGGTGTTCGGGCCCGAGCCCATCCAGCGGAGGTCGTTGCAGATCTTCGTCAGGCTGACCGCGATGGTCCGCAGCGCCCCGGACAGCTCGACCAGGCCGTCCCGCGCGCCCTGCGCCTCGAAGTGGTTGCGCGCCTCGGTCAGCGGCAGGCCGGTGTCCGCGCGCAGCAGGGCGATGACCCGTGCGGCGAAGCCGGCCGGGGTGTTGATCCCGGTGCCGACGGCCGTGCCGCCGAGCGGCACCTCGGCAACCCGCGGGAGGGCGGCGTGCAGCCGCTCGACGCCGTACCGGATCGCGGCCGCGTACCCACCGAACTCCTGGCCGAGCGTCACCGGGGTGGCGTCCATCAGGTGGGTGCGGCCGGACTTCACCACGTCGGCGAACTCGTCGGACTTCGTCTGGAGGGAACCGGCCAGGTGCTCCAGGGCCGGGACCAGGTCGTCGATCACGGCACCGGTCGCAGCGACGTGCACCGACGTCGGGAACACGTCGTTGCTCGACTGGGAGGCGTTGACGTGGTCGTTCGGGTGCACGTCGCGACCGAGCGCCCGGGTGGCCAGCGTGGCGATCACCTCGTTGGCGTTCATGTTGGAGCTGGTCCCCGAGCCGGTCTGGTAGACGTCGATCGGGAACTGCTCGTCGTACGCCCCCGTGGCGACCTGCTCCGCGGCGGCGGCGATCGCGTCCGCCACGTCGGCCGGCAGCACACCCAGCTCGGCGTTGGCGCGGGCGGCGGCCTTCTTGATCCGGGCCAGCGCGGCGATGTGCGCCCGCTCCAACCGGCTGCCGGAGATGGGGAAGTTCTCCACGGCGCGCTGGGTCTGCGCCCGGTAGAGGGCGGACGCGGGCACCCGCACCTCACCCATCGTGTCGTGCTCGATGCGGAAGTCGCCGGTGACGTCGGTCATGGCCACATCCTGCCCCTGCCTGCCGACCGGCCCGACCGGCCCGACCGGCCGCGGTGGGCCGATTACCGCTCGGGTGCCGTCGGCGAGATGTCGCCGATCGCGTCGGCGAGGCGGACGGTGCCGTCGGCCAGGGTGTACTCGGCCGCTACGACGGCGCACGTCCCGGCCTCGATCCGGCGTGCCAGGGCATCGGAGTAGTCGGTCAGCATGTGCGCCGTGGCGCGCAGGTGCTCGTGGGCGAGGTCCTCGACACCCACCGACGACAGCGGCCGGCCGGCCGCGGCCAGCCGCACGATGCTGGGGATCACGCGGTCGACCACGGCCCGGACCAACCCGTGCGGCATCTCGCCGTCGGCCAGCGCACGGGCCGCCGCGGTGACGGCCCCGCACCGGTCATGCCCCAGGATGACGACGAGCGGTGCCCCGAGCACCTCGACGCCGTACTCGATCGAGCCGAGGACCGTCGTGTCGATGACGTGCCCGGCGGTCCGCACGACGAACAGGTCACCGAGGCCCTCGTCGAACACGATCTCGGCGGCCACCCGGCTGTCCGAGCAGCCGAACACGACCGCGAACGGGTGCTGGTCCTCGCTCAGCTCGGCCCGGTGGGCGGCGCCCTGCGAGGGGTGCAGCATCCGGCCGGAGACGAACCGTTCGTTGCCCGCCTGCAGGGCGGCCCACGCCTCGCCGGGGGTGGTGGGTCGGTCGGTCGTGCGGCCTGCACCTGGTTCCAGCGTCGTCATCCGCCCACCGTGTTCGGTCGGCCGGCCGCAAGCGCCGCCGCGGGGACGGGCCGCGCACCGGCGGTTCCGCCGCAGCATAAGGCGGGCGGGTCGACGGCCCAAGCACCGCCTCGGTCCCCGGTCCGGTGCCCGCGTCAGTCCTGGGGCTCGCCCAGCTCCGCGCGACGGGGTGGGTTGGCCCCCGCGCGGGACACGGTGATGGCGGCGATCCGGAGGCACCGTTCGAGCACGCGCTGGAGCGTGTCGGCGTCGATCGCCTTGAGTGCCGCGCGCTGCGAGCCGCCGAGCAGCCCTTCGGTCCACAGGCCATCGATGAGCCCGGACATGAACGAGTCGCCCGCGCCGACCGTGTCGACGACGTCTACCGGCAGTGCCGGCAGCTGCAGTCGGGCGCCACCCGCCGTCACGGCGAAGGCGCCGCCCGCCCCGTGCGTCACGACGACGACTGCGGGCCCCGACCGCGCCCAGCGCGCTGCGACGTCGTCCGGCCGCTGCCCGGGGTACAGCCACTCCATGTCGTTGTCGCTGGCCTTGACCACGTCTGCGACGCGGAGGAACTGCTCGACGATCGGCCGCGCCAGCGCGGGGGTGCCCATCAGCGCGGGGCGCGCGTTGGGGTCGTACGTGATGGTCGACGTGGCCCGGCGGGCGGTCACCTCGCGGAGCACCGCGGGTCCGCCGGGCGCCAGTGTCGTGGCGATCGAGCCGGTGTGCACCACGAGCGGTGCCACGTTGTCCCCGGCCCAGGTGGTCGGCATGTCCCAGGTCAGCTCGAACTGGTAGCTGGCCTGGCCGAGCTCGTCGAGCCGTGCGATCGCGACCGGGGTGGACAGCGCGGACCGGTTGCCGCTGAGCAGCCGGACGCCGGACGCCTCGAGGTGCGACCTGACCCGGGCGCCGTACGCATCGTGCGCGAGCCAGGTGAGCAGGTCGACCGGGCGGCCGAGCCGGGCCAGACCGAGCGCGACGTTCGCCGGGCTGCCGCCCGGGTGCTCGTCCCGCCGTCCGTCAGCGTGCACGACGACGTCGACCAGTGCCTCGCCGATCACCAGGGCCCGCGGGTCGCTCACTGAGACACCTCGTCGTCGCTCGTCGTCGCGCCCTGCGGCGTGGTGGGGTGGTCAGGTCCGGGGTCGGGATCGGGGTCCGACCCGGCGGCCGCGGGGGAGACCGCCGCAAGGCGGGCCCGCGCACCGTCCAGCCACTGCTGGCAGCGTGCAGCCAGCGCCTCACCGCGCTCCCAGAGCGCCAGCGACTCCTCCAGCGAACCGGCGCCCGACTCCAGCCTGGCCACGACGGCGATCAGCTCGTCGCGGGCCTGCTCGTAGCCGAGTGCGGCGACGTCGGAGTTCGGGTCCTCGACAGGGGCCTTGCGGCCGGCGGTGGGCACGGCCCTAGTCAACCAGGCACCACCGGCACGAGACGACGGACCTTGTGCGCGGCCCGCGCCGTGCCGACGCTCCGGCTGCCCGCGCGGCTCCGCCCAGGCGACCTGCGGCAGTCAGTGACCGGTCGCCGTGACCCGCGCCGTCAGCCGCCCGCCCGCGACGCGCACCGCGAGCTCGTCGTCGGCGGCCACGTCGCCCGGGTCGCGGACGACGAGCCCGTCGGACCGCTGCACGACGGCGTACCCACGGTCCAGCGTCGCCGCGGGGGACAACGCACGCACCTGGGCGCCGAGTGTGGCCACCTGGGTCTGCGCCTCGCCGATCCGGCCGGACACGCTGCGCCGGCCGCGTCCGAGGAGCGCATCGAGCCTCGACAGGTGCGGCTCGAGCATCGTCTCCGGGCGCGCCAGCACCGGGCGCGTACGGATGGCGTCCAGCCCTGCCTGCTCGCGGGTGAGGCGGTGCAGCAGCGCGGTGCGCGCACGGTGCCGTGCCTGCACGAGCGCCGCCCGCTCCGCGGTGACGTCCGGGACGACGCGCTTGGCGGCATCGGTCGGCGTCGACGCGCGCCAGTCGGCCACCAGGTCGAGCAGCGGGGTGTCGAGGTGGTGCCCGATCGCGCTGACCAGCGGTGTCCGGCACGCCGCGGCGGCCCGCAGCAGGGCCTCGTTGGAGAACGGCAGCAGGTCCTCGAACGAGCCGCCGCCGCGTGCGACGACGATGACCTCGACCGCCGGGTCCGCATCCAGCTCGGCGATCGCGGCGCTGACCTCGGGCACGGCGCGCCGGCCCTGCACGGTGACGCGACGGATCTCGAACCGCACCGCCGGCCAGCGCAGGCGGGCGTTGGACACGACGTCGTGCTCCGCGTCGCCCTGCTGGGCGCAGACCAGGCCGACCACCGCCGGCAGGAACGGCAGCGGCACCTTGCGGGCCTCGTCGAACAGGCCCTCCGCGGCCAGGACGCCCTTGAGCCGTTCGATCTGCGCGAGCAGCTCGCCCAGGCCGACGAGCCGCACGGCGTCACCGGCGAACGACAGCTCGCCGGTCCGCTCGAAGAACCGTGGCTTGGCGTGCACGACGATGCGCGAGCCGTCGGTCAGCCGGTCGACGATCGGCACGACGTCCCGCGCCGGGAGCGTGACGCGCAGGGACATGTCGAGGTCGACGTCCCGCAGCGTGAGGAAGTACACCGAGTTCCACCGCTTGAGGTTGAGCACCTGGCCCTCGACCCAGACCGGCGACATCCGCGCGACGTAGTCCGCGACCTTCGGGGCCAGGTGCCGCACCGGCCACGGCCGTTCCGCGGTGGTGTCAGCCGCCTTGGCAGGCAGCGGCAACCGGTCGCTGGTCGCCGCCGCGGGTTCGTCGTGCACGCCTGCCATACGCCCAGCCTGCCGCACCGCACCGACGCGGCGGGCCACCGACCATCGACCGGCCTCTGCCGCCCCGACCCCGGGGACCGTCCCGGGGCCCGACCTAGACTGGCCGGGTGCCTTCCACCTCCGTCGCCACCCGCCGCGTCCTGCTCGCGGCGCCGCGCGGGTACTGCGCCGGGGTCGACCGGGCGGTCGTCGCGGTGGAGAAGGCCCTCGAGCAGTACGGCGCCCCGGTCTACGTGCGCAAGGAGATCGTCCACAACAAGTACGTCGTCGAGACGCTGGCCGCGCGCGGCGCGGTCTTCGTCCACGACACGGACGAGGTGCCCGAGGGCGCGCGTGTGGTGTTCTCCGCGCATGGCGTGTCGCCGGCCGTCCGCGAGGCCGCGGCCGCCCGTGGGCTCCTGACCATCGACGCGACGTGCCCCCTGGTCACCAAGGTGCACAAGGAGGCCGTGCGGTTCGCCGCCGACGACTACGACATCCTGCTGATCGGGCACGCCGGCCACGAGGAGGTCGAGGGCACCGCGGGGGAGGCGCCTGCGCACATCCAGGTGGTCAACTCGCCCGACGACGTCGACCAGGTGGCGGTCCGCGACCCGGACCGGGTCGTCTGGATCTCGCAGACCACGCTGTCGGTCGACGAGACGATGGAGACGGTCCGCCGGCTGCGTGAGCGCTTCCCGAACCTCGCCGACCCGCCCTCGGACGACATCTGCTACGCCACCCAGAACCGCCAGGTCGCGGTGAAGAAGATGGCGCCGAGCTGCGACGTGGTCGTGGTGGTCGGCTCGTCGAACTCGTCCAACTCGGTGCGCCTCGTCGAGGTGGCCCTCGAGGCCGGCGCCGGCGCCGCCCACCGGATCGACGTCGCGGCGCAGATCGACCCCGGCTGGCTCGACGGTGCGGCCACGGTGGGCCTCACCTCAGGCGCGTCGGTCCCGGAGATCCTGGTCCGTGAGGTGCTGGACCGGCTCGCCACGCTGGGCTTCGCCGAGGTCGAGGAGGTGCGCACCGCCACGGAGGAGCTGATGTTCTCCCTGCCCCGGGAGCTGCGTGCGGACCTCGGCGCCGCCGGCGCCGACCCGGAGCGCACCCGCCGCGCGGCGCGTCGTGCCCCGTCCGGTTCCGCGCGGCCGGTCTGAACCCGGTCGAGCACGGTCTGAACCCGGTCGAGCGCGCGCTCAGCACCCGGTCCGGCGCGGGGTGAACCCGGTCGAGCCGGCGGTCTAGGCACCCTCGGCCCGCGCGTCGTCCAGCGTCACCACCTGCTCCGTCACGGAGGCGACGAGCTCCGCGGCGCCGACCGTCGCCAGGCGGGGGTCGACCGGCGGCAGAGTGTCCAGATCGCCCTCGACCACCCCGAGTGCGGCGAACCGTCGGGCGCTGACCAGGACGCGCGTCTCCAGCGAGCCGACCGTCTGGTTGTAGGCGGTCGCCGCGTTCTCGAGGGCGTGCCCGAGCCGGGACAGGTGCCCGCCCATGGTCGCGAGCCGTCCGTGCAGCTCCTTGCCCAGCGACAGCACCGCCTGCGCGTTCGCTGCCAACGCGTCCTGCTTCCATGCGTACGCGACGGTGCGCAGCAGGGCGAGCAGGGTCGACGGCGTGGCGACGACGACGTGCCGGTCGAACGCGTACTCGGCCAGCGCCGGATCGGCGTCCAGGGCCGCCTGCCAGAAGGCGTCCGCCGGGACGAACATCACGACGAACTCGGGCGCGGGGGCGAACTGGTCCCAGTACCTCTTCGCCGCAAGCTGGTCCACGTGCCGGCGCACGTGCCGCGCATGGTCGTCGAGCCGGGCCGCGCGGGTCGCCTCGTCGGGAGCCTGGGCCGCCTCGAGGAAGCCGAGGAACGCGACCTTCGCATCGACCACCACCTGCTTGCCCCCGGCGAGTCGCACGACGAGGTCCGGTCGCAGCGCGCCGTCGTCCGTGCTGACCTGCTCCTGCTCGACGAAGTCGACGTGCGGGAGCATCCCGGCCACCTCGACCACGCGGCGCAGCTGCACCTCGCCCCACCGGCCCCGGACCTGCGGTGCCCGCAGTGCCGTGACCAGCTGTGCCGTCTCCCCGCGGAGCGCCTCCGACGCCGTGCGCATCGCCCGGACCTGCTCGCTCAGCGCCGCCTGCCCGACCGCCCGCGCCTGCTCGGCCACGCCGACCTCGGCGCGCACCTGCTCGAGCGTGCGCGCCAGCGGCTCGACCATGGCCCGCACCGCCTGCTCCCGGGTGGCAAGCTCGCCGACCTGGGTCTGCCGCTCGGCGGCGAGACGTTGCTGCGCCAGGGCGAGGAAGTGCTCCGACGCCTGCTCCAACGCCTCGCCGGACAGCACGCGGAACCGGTCCGCCATGCCGCCGGACGCCGCCCGCTCGGCATCGAGCATCGCCTGGGCCCGAGCGGCGACCAGCTCGGCCTGACGGACCCGCTCGGCCGCCCGCGCCGATGCCAGCGCCCACGCGACGACCGCGCCCAGCACCAGCCCGACCATCCCCGCGACGACAACCCCCGTGATCCCCATGGCGGCACCGTCCCACCGTCCACCCACACCCGTTCGCTCGGCCGGGCATCGGGGCCGTCCGGGTGTGGCGCGCACCTGGCTGCGGCCATCCGGGTGGTGGCACGGCGCGGGGCGCGGGCCGCTCCCTATGCTGACCGGGTGCCCGCCGCCCCCGCCCTCGCCCTGCGCGGCCTGTGGCGCCAGTTCGGTGCCAAGGTCGCGGTTGCCGGGATCGACCTCGACGTGCCGGTGGGCTCGTTCTACGGGCTCGTCGGACCCAACGGCGCCGGCAAGACGACCACGCTGCTCATGGCGACCGGCCTGCTCCGGCCCGACGCGGGCGGCGTCTGGGTCGGCGGCGTCGACCTGTGGGCCGACCCGGTGCGCGGCAAGGCGCTGCTCGGCGTCCTGCCCGACGGCGTGCGCCTGTTCGACCGCCTCACCGGCGCCCAGCTGGTCACCTACGCCGGCCTGCTGCACGGCCTCGACCGGGAGACGGCGACCCGCCGCACCGCCGACCTGCTGGCAGCGGTCGACCTCGTCGCCGACCGCGACACCCTCGTCGTCGACTACAGCGCCGGCATGGCCAAGAAGGTCTCGCTGGCCTGCGCGCTGGTCCACGCGCCGCGGCTGCTGGTGCTCGACGAGCCGTTCGAGGCCGTCGACCCGGTGTCCGCCGCCAACATCCGCGACATCCTGTCCGGCTACGTCCGCGGCGGCGGCACCGTCATCGTGTCCTCGCACGTGATGGACCTGGTCCAGCGCATGTGCGACCACGTCGCGGTCATCGCCGCCGGGCACGTCCTGGCCGCCGGCACGCTCGACGAGGTGCGCGCCGGTGCCAGCCTCGAGGACAGGTTCGTCGAGCTCGTCGGCGGCCGCACCGGCGGGGAGGGGCTGGCGTGGTTGCGCACCTCGTCCGCCTGAAGCTGACCCTCACCTACAACGGCCTGCGGCGCAGCGCGTGGGTCACGGTCGGCTTCGTCGTCGGCGCGCTCTACGGGCTCGGGGTGCTGCTCACCGCGCTCGGTGCCCTGGGCTACGTCAGCACGCAGGCCTTCACGCTGCGTGAGATGACCGGCGTCCTCGCCGGGGCCGGGCTGGTCCTCATCTGGTGGGTGGTGCCGCTGGTCGCGTTCGGCCTTGACGCGACGATGGAGCCGGCCCGGTTCGCGCCGTTCCCCATCCCGCGCTCCCGCCTGCTCGTCGGGCTCACGCTGGCGGGGCTGCTCGGTGTGCCAGGCGTCCTGACGTTGCTCGGTGCGCTCGGCGCGTCCGTGCTGTGGTGGCACGAGCCGCGGGCCATCCCGGCGGCGATCCTCGGCGCCCTGCTCGCCGTGCTCACCTGCCTGCTCGGCAGTCGCGCGCTGACCACTGCGCTGGCCCGGATCGTCGTCAAGCGCGCGGTCCGGGAGGCCGGTGTCGCGCTCGTGCTGGTGCCGCTGGTCGTCGCCGGGCCGCTGCTGACCCGGCTCGTCCCGGCAGGCTTCGACCTGCGCCAGGTGGACGTCATGCCGCTGGTCCGCGTCGTCGGCTGGACCCCGCTCGGGGCGGCCTGGGGGCTGGCGCCCGACGTCGCCGCCGGCCGCTGGGCACAGGCGGTGGGCCGGCTGCTGGTCGCCCTCGCGACCGTCGCGGCGGCGGCCTTCGCGTGGGACCGCGCCCTCGGCCGCGCCCTCGTCGAGCCGGTCCGGGAGACCACCAAGCGGCGGGACCGCGGCCTGGGCATGTTCGGGCACGTGCCCGCGACACCGCTCGGCGCCGTCGTCGCGCGCTGCCTCACCTACTGGCTGCGCGACCCGCGGTACGCGATGGCCGTGCTGCTGGTCCCGGTGCTGCCGGTCGTCTTCGCGCTGGTCAACCCCGGCGGGGGGATGGTCCTGGTCGCCGCGCCGCTGAGCGGGTTCCTCATGGGCTGGTCGATCTCGGCCGACGTCGCCTACGACGGCACCGCGTTCTGGATGCACGCCGCGTCCCCGCTGCGGGGCGCGGCCGACCGGTGGGGCCGGGCCCTGGCAGCCGGCGCGCTGACGGTCGTCGTGGTGCTCGTCCTGGCCGTGGCCAGTGCCCTGCTCGCCCATCGGCCGGGGGTGATCCCCGCGCTGGTCGGCTGCGGGCTGGGCATGGCGGGCGTGTCGCTCGGGGTCGCCTCGGTCGCCTCGGCGCTCGTCGTCTACCCCGTCCGTCAGCCGGGGGACAGCCCGTTCTCGGTGCGGCAGGGCGCGACCATGCCGGCGTTCCTCAGCCAGATCGGCGGCTGGGCGCTGGTCGCGACGATGTCGTTGCCGGTCACGGTGCTCACTGTGGTCGCGGTCGGCCAGAACCGTCCCGGTGTCGGCTGGGCCGTGCTCGTCCTCGGGCCGGTGCTGGGCGGGGCGGTGCTCGCGCTCGGCGCCTGGCTGGGCGGGCGGCTGCTCGAGCGGACCGGGCCGGACCTGCTCCGCCGCCTGATGGCGATGACGTAGTCCCTGGTCAGTCCTCGTCCGGCGCCGGCACGAGGGTCGCGTTCGGCGCGCCGGCGGCGGACCTGCCACACGACGAGCGCGACGAGCACCACGGCGAGCACGACGAGGGCGGCGTCCCGGCCCACGGACTTCTCGATGGCGGCGTACGACGCGCCGGCCAGGTACCCCGCGGTGACCACCACGGCGCCCCACAGGGCGCCGCCGATCGCGTTGAACAGCAGGAACGTCGGGTACGGCATCCGCACCGTGCCGGCCAGCGCCGGCATCACCGCGCGGAAGAAGGCCACCCAGCGGCCCAGCAGCACCGCCCAGCCGCCACGTCGCGCCAGCAGGTCCTGCGCCCGGTCGAGCCGCTCCCGCCGCCCGTCGAGCCGGTGACTGGCGAGCAGCCGTGGGCCCAGCACGCGGCCGACCTCGTACCCGACGCTGTCGCCGACGATCGCCGCGACGATCACCACCGCGATCACCCCGGCGAGCGGCACGTGACCGAGGTGCGCAGCGACGCCGCCGAGGATCGCCGCGGTCTCGCCCGGCAGGACGAAGCCGACGAAGAGCGCGTCCTCCGCGAAGACGACGAGCCCGACGACGACGAAGACGACCCAGGGTGCGGCGCCGAGCACCTGGTTGACGAACGCGGTCACGGTGTGACGCTAGCCGACGGCGCCCAGGGGGCCCTGTGCCCGCCCGTAGACTCGTCCGACGTGGCTCTCACCATCGGCATCGTCGGTCTGCCCAACGTCGGCAAGTCCACGCTGTTCAACGCGCTGACCCGGGCCCAGGTGCTGGCCGCCAACTACCCGTTCGCGACGATCGAGCCGAACGTGGGCGTGGTGCCGCTGCCGGACCCGCGGCTGGACGTGCTGGGGCGGCTGTTCGACTCCGAGCGGATCGTGCCGGCCACGGTCTCGTTCGTCGACATCGCCGGGATCGTCAAGGGCGCCAGCGAGGGCGAGGGCCTGGGCAACAAGTTCCTCGCCCACATCCGCGAGGCCGACGCGATCTGCGTGGTGACCAGGACGTTCGCCGACCCGGACGTGGTGCACGTCACCGGCCGCGTCGACCCGCTGGACGACATCGCGACGATCCACACCGAGCTGGCGCTGGCCGACCTGCAGACGCTGGAGAAGGTCGTCCCGCGGCTGGAGAAGGAGGTCCGGGCCAAGAAGGCCGACCCCGCCGAGCTCGCCGCGGCCGAGGCGGCCCAGCGGGTGCTGGGCGAGGGCCGGGTGCTGCACGGCTCCGGGGTCGACGTCGAGGCGCTCGCGCCCTACTTCCTGCTCACCACCAAGCCGTTCATCTACGTGTTCAACACCGACGACGCCGGGCTTGGCCGACGAGGCGCTGCAGGACTCGTTGCGGACCGCCGTCGCCCCCGCCGACGCGATCTTCCTCGATGCGAAGTTCGAGTCCGAGCTCGTCGAGCTGTCCCCGGAGGAGGCGCGCGAGATGCTCGAGGCCAACGGCCAGGAGGCCTCCGGCCTGGACCAGCTCGCCCGCGTCGGCTTCCACACCCTCGGCCTGCAGACCTACCTCACCGCAGGCCCCAAGGAGTCGCGCGCCTGGACCATCCACCGGGGCTGGACAGCGCCCCAGGCTGCCGGCGTGATCCACACCGACTTCCAGAAGGGCTTCATCAAGGCCGAGGTCATCTCGTACGACGACCTCGTCGCGGCCGGCACGGTCGCGGCCGTGCGCGCCGCCGGCCGGGCCCGGATCGAGGGCAAGGACTACGTCATGGCCGACGGCGACGTGGTGGAGTTCCGGTTCCAGGCGACATCCGGCCAGAAGTAGCGCAGGTCCGGCTCAGGCGTGCTGGTCGGCGGCCCGGTCGGGCTGCACGGACCAGTCGGCGGGCTCGTCGTCGGTGTCGGCGTCGGCGATCGCCTTGGTCGCCTGCACCTTGCCCGGTGCGTGGTGCTGCGGCGCGTAGACCGTGTAGACCTGCATCGGCTCGTCGCCGACGTTGGTGACGTTGTGCCAGCTGCCCGCCGGGACGACGACGCACCAGCCGTCGGTCACCTCCTGGTCGAAGGTCAGCTCGTCCTGGGCCGGTCCCATCTGCGCGCGACCGCGACCGCGCTCGAGCCGGATGAACTGGTCGGTGTCCGGGTGCCGCTCCAGCCCGATGTCGCCGTTGACCGGGATGGACATGAGTGTCACCTGCAGGTACGCACCGCTCCAGGCCACCGTCCGGTAGTTCGGGTTCTCGAGCGTCTCGGCCTCCAGGTCGAAGGCCTGGGGGCGGGGACCGATGTCGTCGATGCTCATGGTTCGACCCTAGCCTGCGCGGCGTTCGGCCGACCGGTCGGGGACTCGAGCCGGACTCCGGCGGCGACAGCGCTTCGCGAGGCGCCGCGGGTCCGCGTCGGTGAGACTGCGGCATGGCCCGATGCGCGGACGTCCGGTGAGGCAGGTTGCGGCGCGGTACCGCTCGAGCGGGGCCGACCTGCCGTTCGGCTCCCTCACCTCCCGGCACGGGGTGGCGATGGAGGGGTACTTCTGGCGCCTGACGGATCCGACCGCGCAGCGGGTCGTGACGGCGTTGATCGGCGTGCAGCAGTCACGCCGGGGGCGGTGGGCCCTGGTCGGGCTGGGTGCCCATCCAGGACGGTTCTGGCGGCAGGACGTCCTGATGGACGCGCAGGCCAGGTCGCACGGTCCGGGCGCCCGGGCAGGGTCGGCCTTCGTCGCCGACGACCGGCGGATCGTCGTCGACCTCGGTCCGGACGCCCGCCTGGACGTCACGCTCACCGACCTCGACCTGTGGCCCCGGACGCGCCCGTTCGGCGGGTCGAGCTGGTTCCAGATGGTCCCGGGCCTGAACCAGTACTGGCACCCGTGGCTGCTCGGCGGACGGGCCACCGGCACGGCCACGATCGGCAGCGAGACGTGGCTGTTCGACGACGCCCAGGTGTACGCCGAGAAGAACTGGGGATCCGACGGGTTCCCCGAGACGTGGTGGTGGGGGCAGGCGCACGGCTTCGCGGAGCGGGACGCCTGCGTCGCGTTCGCCGGCGGCGACGTGTCGGCCGGCCCCCTGCGGACCACCGTCACGGCCGTGGTGGTCCGGCTGCCGGACAAGACCCTGCTCCGCCTCGGCAACCCGGGGACCTCCCCGGTGCGCGCCACGATCAGCGACGGCAGCTGGCGCATCGTCGGCCGCAGCCGCACCTGGCAGGTGGAGCTGGCGGGCCATGGGCACCTCGGTGACGCGCTGGTGCTGCCGGTGCCCCTGGTCGAGGAGCGCAGGGCCGCGCCCGGTGCGCTGGAGCACCTGGGTGCGACGATGGACGTCCGGGTGCGTCACCACGGCCGGTTGGTCTGGTCGGGCACGAGCCGCCTGGCCGGCCTCGAGCACGGAGGGCTGGACCGGGCAGCGGCCGAGGCGCGGCGGCGCGAGCCCTGACCGGCGCAACCGACGCCACCGCTCCCGCCCCGAGGCGACCCGAGCCCGAGGTCCTCGCCGGGCCGCCACCTACGCTGGCAGGCATGGCGATGCCGAGACGGGCCAACCCCGAGGACTA
This sequence comes from uncultured Actinomycetota bacterium, assembly GCA_963769855.1. Taxonomy (GTDB): domain Bacteria; phylum Actinomycetota; class Actinomycetes; order Actinomycetales; family Cellulomonadaceae; genus Cellulomonas. The sequence goes on along the minus strand of CAVYNN010000003.1, from coordinate 1,075,039 downwards.
CTACGCGCGGCTCCCGGCGGTGGCCCGCCCGCACCTGGAGGGGCTGCGCGAGCTGTGCCGCACGTGCCTGCCGGACGCGGTGGAGACGCTGCACTGGAACACCCCCGTCTTCGTCCAGGACGGCACCCGGCTGGTCATGCTCCAGTCGTTCACGGCGCACTGCTCGCTGCGCTTCCCGCCCCGCCAGTTCGCGGCGCAGCGCGCCGCCGTCGAGGCGGCCGGCTACGAGGCCGGCGAGGGCTTCATCAAGCTGCCGTACGACCGTGACCTGCCGGCCGGGCTGCTCGAACACCTCCTCGCGGCCCGGCTGGACGAGTACCGGGCGACCGGCGCGGGGTGGTAGCGGCGGGACCGGTCGGGACCCGACGACGGTGCGCCGCGCCGGCTGGGACGGCGCTGTCGTGGCGGCCGTGTTTCAGGCTCGTTACGGGAATCTCACCGTGAGGGGTCCTGGACCGAGGAATCCGTACCCACCGGTATCGACTTCGTAACGATTCGAGGCCCGTGTCCGGCCTGACCGATTCGTCCATTCTCGACGCGACTACGGTTCTACCAACCTGTGGCGGATCAGTGCCTGCCGCCCACCCTCGGGTGGACGACCGGCCCCGCCCGCTCCCTTTCCTGGAGGAACCTTGAAGATCAGGCGAATCAGCGCCGCGGCGGCCTTCGTGGCCGTCGGCGCGGTCGTCCTCGCGGCGTGCTCCAACGCCCCGGGGAACAGCACGGCGACGACGGGCGCGGGCCCAGCCCCGACCTCGGCGGCACCGGCCACCGGTGGCACGCTCACCGTCGCGGAGACGAACTCGTTCAGCTCGTTCAACTACAACACCGCGAACGGCAACACCGACATCAACGCCAAGATCGTGAGCTACCCGACGCGGTCGTGGTTCAACTACGTCGACGGCAACTCGTTCGCCGCGGGCGGCGTGAAGCTCATCAAGGACACGTCGTTCGGCACGTACCAGGTGCTCAGCCAGAACCCGCTGACCGTCAAGTACACGGTCAACGAGGGCGTCGTCTGGTCCGACGGTGTGCCGGTCGACGCGTCTGACCTGCTGCTGGCCTGGGCGGTCGACTCCGGGCACTACAACTCCCCCGGCGCCGACGGCAAGATGGGCACCAAGGACGATGTCAGCTACTTCGACTACGCAGGCGACACCGGCACGCTCGGTCTGACCTCGTTCCCGACCCTGGGTGCCGACGGCCGTTCGCTGACCCTGACCTACTCGAAGCCTGCGGCCGACTGGGAGATCGCGTTCGCCGCGGACGAGCCCGCTCACGTCGTGGCGAAGAAGGCCGGCCTGGCCGACAGCAAGGCGCTGGTCGACCTGCTGACCAAGCTCAAGGACAGCGCGCCGACGGCTGCCGCCCCGGACCCGCAGCTCAAGGCCGTGGCCGACTTCTGGAACACGGGCTTCGACACGACGGTGCTCCCGTCCGACCCGTCGCTCTACCTCTCTGACGGCCCGTACATCGTGTCGGACATCGTGGAGAACCAGTCCGTCACGCTCGTGCCGAACGCGAAGTACGCCGGCAACCTCAAGCCGAAGCTCGACTCCATCGTCGAGAAGACGATCCCCGACGCGACTGCGGCCGTCCAGGCTCTGCAGAACGGTGACGTGGACGTGATCTCGCCGCAGGCGTCGGCCGACACGCTGAGTGCCCTCAAGGCGGTCAGCAACGCGACCCTGCTCCAGGGCGACCAGCTGGCGTACGACCACATCGACCTGACGTTCAACAACAAGGGTCCGTTCGACCCGGCGACCTACGGTGGCGACGCCGCCAAGGCGCTCAAGGTGCGGCAGGCGTTCCTCAAGACGATCCCGCGCCAGGCGATCCTGGACGCGATCATCACGCCGCTGAAGCCGGACGCGAAGGTGCTCAACTCGCAGATCTTCGTCCCGGCGCAGGCCCTGTACGCCGACACCGTCAGCAAGAACGGCTCGGCGGCCTACCCCGCCGCGCCCGACGTCGCGGGTGCCAAGGCCCTACTCGCCTCCGTCGGCGTGACCAGCCCCACGGTTCGCGTGATGTACAACATCAAGAACCCGAACCGGGTGAACGCGTTCCAGCTGATCCAGAAGTCGGCGTCCGAAGCGGGCTTCAAGGTCGTGGACGACGGCCAGGAGAAGTGGGGCTCCATCCTCGGAGACGGCTCCTACGACGCGTCGATCTTCGGCTGGGTCAACCCGGGCATCGGCGTCTCCGGCGTCCCGCAGCTGTTCCGCAGCGACGGTGGCGGCAACTACTCCGGCTACTCGAACGCGACCGTCGACCAGCTCGCCAACCAGCTGGTCGTCGAGCTCGACCCGGCGAAGCAGGGAGCCATCGAGGAGCAGATCGACGCGCAGCTGTTCCCCGACGCGTTCGGCCTGCCGCTGTTCCAGTCGGTGGGCATCGACGCGGTGAACAGCCGGGTCGGCGGCATCACCGCCTACAACCCGAGCCAGTCGGGCGTCTGGTGGAACACGTGGGACTGGACCGTCAGCAAGTAGCACCAGCATGACGAGTCCCATGGCGTGACCGAGGACGGCGCCGGGACGGGCAGCGCGAGCTGACCCTCCCGGCGCCGTCCCTGCGTCCTGGTCCTCCCTGCCCGCGAGGGACGCTAGAGTCGTGTCCCGTTCGCCGGACCTTCATCGGTCGGCGGTCCCCTGTCCACCGGTCACGGTGTTCCGCGACCACGCCGCGCGGTTGTGCCCCCGGGCCCTCCGTCGCGCGAGAGCGAGAAGCAATGGTCTCCTACGTGCTGCGACGCCTCGGGGTGTCGTTGCTCATCCTGCTCGGGGCGTCGTTCCTCGTGTACCTCCTGGTCGCCATGTCCGGCGACCCTCTCGAGGAGTACCGCCAGTCGACGAAGCCCAACCGGGACCAGCTCATGGCGCAGCGCATCGCGCTGCTGCACCTGAACGTGCCGGCGCCGGCCCGCTACTTCGTCTGGTTGTCTGGCGTGGTCCGGTGCGTCGTGCCCGGCAAGTGCGACCTGGGCAAGACGATCCAGGGCCAGCCGGTGACCTCCGCGCTGTCCAGCGCCATCCCGTCGACCCTCCAGCTGGTGCTCGCGGCGACGTTGCTGGCCATCGTGCTGGGGATCTTCATCGGCATCGTCACCGCGCTGCGCCAGTACTCGGGCCTCGACTACACGGTGACGTTCTTCACGTTCCTCTTCTTCTCCCTCCCGGTGTTCTGGGTCGCCGTGCTGCTCAAGCAGTTCGGTGCGATCCGGTTCAACGACTTCCTCGCCGATCCGGCCGTCCACCTCAACGCGATCCTCGTCGTGGCGGTGGTGACGGGCCTGATCTGGGTGCTCATCCTTGCCGGCAGCTGGCGGCGCCGGTTGGTCACGTTCGCAATCGCGGCGGTCGTCGGCGGGGCGGTGGTGTGGTACCTCGGGGCGAGCCAGTGGTTCCTGTACCCCGGCCTCGGCCCGGTGCTCGTCGCTGTGCTCGGCACTGCCATCGCCTTCGCGGCGACGATCGTCTTCACCGGGCTGCAGAACCGGCGCGCCCTGTACTCGGCGCTCATCATGGTCGGGCTCGGCCTGGTGGCGATGTACGCGCTGCGCCCGGTGCTCGACGGGGCATCCTTGGGGACCATCGCCGTGCTGGGCCTGATCGCGGTCGGGGCAGGCGTGCTGGTCGGCTGGCTGATGGGCGGCTACGACCGTGAGCAGTCGATGAAGGGCGCCGCCCTGACGGCGTTCCTCGTGGCGGCGCTCGTCATGCTCGACCGGTTCATGATCTCCTGGCCGGACTACATGACGAAGACCCGGGGCCGGCCGATCGCCACGATCGGGTCGCAGACCCCGAACCTCCACGGCGACTTCTGGCTCAACGGGATCGACCGGTTCACCCACCTGGCGCTGCCGACGGCCGCGCTCATCCTCATCTCGCTCGCCTCGTACACGCGCTACTCGCGCGCCTCGATGCTCGAGGTGATGGGGCAGGACTACGTACGCACGGCGCGGGCCAAGGGCCTGCCGGAGCGGGTGGTCGTCACCCGGCACGCGTTCCGCAACGCGCTCATCCCGCTGGCGACGATCGTCGCCTTCGACATCGGACAGCTGCTCGGCGGCGCGGTCATCACCGAGAACGTGTTCGCCATCAAGGGGATGGGCCAGATGTTCGCCCAAGGCCTGCGAGACCAGGACCCCAACCCGGTGATGGGCTTCTTCCTCATCGTCGGCATGACCGCCGTGACGTTCAACCTCATCGCCGACCTGGCCTACTCGGCGCTCGACCCGCGGGTGAGGGTGAAGGCATGAGCGCTCAAGACAGAATGACCGACACGCTCGACAGCCGCGAGGTGTCGGCCGAGCTCAAGGGCATGTCCCAGGGCGCCCTCGTCCGCAAGCGGTTCCTCGGTCACACCGGCGCCATCATCTCGCTCGTCGTGCTCGCGGTCGTCGTCGTCCTGGCCATCAGCTCGGTGGGTATGGGTCCGATCCACGGCTGGTGGAAGTACCGCTGGGACGACACCCCTCCGCTGATGAACCTCGGCCACCCGACGCTCAAGCTGTGGCCGTTCTCGCTGGGCGAGCACCCGTTCGGGCAGGACACGATCGGGCACGACTACTTCGCGATGACGATGCGTGGCGCGCAGATCTCGTTGCTCATCACGTTGATGGTCGGCCTGATCTCCGGGTTCGTCGGCGTGGTCATCGGCGCGACGTCCGGCTTCTTCCGGGGCTGGGTCGAGGCGATCCTCATGCGGTTCACCGACATCGTCATCATCATCCCGATCCTCATCCTCGGCGCCGTCGTCGCCTACAACGCGGGCGGCGGGGTGGTCGTCCTCGGCTCACTCCTCGGGCTGACCGCGTGGACCGGCATGGCCCGTCTGGTCCGGGGTGACTTCCTTTCCCTGCGGGAGCGGGAGTTCGTCGATGCCGCCCGGCTCGCCGGGGCCTCGGACGCGCGGATCATCTTCAAGCACATCCTGCCCAACGCGGTCGGCGTCATCACGGTGAACACCACCCTGCTGATGAGCTCGGCGATCCTGCTCGAGACGTCGCTGTCCTACCTGGGCTTCGGCGTGCGGCCCCCGGACACGTCGCTCGGCCGGCTGATCAGCGACAACCAGGCGGCGTTCAGCACGCGGCCCTGGCTGTTCTGGTGGCCCGGGCTGTTCATCATCCTCATCTGCCTGTGCATCAACTTCATCGGCGACGGCCTGCGCGACGCGTTCGACCCCCGGCAGAAGAAGCTCGCGCTGCGCAAGGTGCGGGAGGCAGGCGTCGGACCCGCTGCTCGAGGAGACCCTGGCCAGCGCGTTGCCCGGCGGTCCGCTGGGCGACGCAGGGGCGGCAGTCACGGGCGGTCTGACGACGTTCGACCTCGACGAGGACGAGCAGTGATCCGGTCCCTACAGCGCGACCTGCAGCGCGACGCCCACGACGAGCAGCGCCGCGAGCACCGTGGCGGAGCGCACGTCCCAGACGCGGGGCACCGGCGTCTCGTCGGCCTCGCCCTGCGCCAGCCGGCCGGACTCGACCAGCTCGCGCCAGCGGCGACGCACGACGGTGGCGACCTGGCCGGACGGTGCGGCCGGCAGGTCTCCCAGGTCGACCCCCCGGCTCGGGACACCGCCCGCGGTGCGCAGGTCGACGACCGTCGCCATGGCGACCGCGTACCGGCTGGGACCCGGCGCTGCGAAGGCCTGCACCGAGCGGTGCGGGGTGACGAAGGTGCACGCGAACCGGGTGCGCACCTCGATCAGCGCGCCCCACGGCACGTCGTACGCGACGAACGGGTTCACCACCTGCACGCCGTCGTCGGCGACCCGCACGTGCGGCTTGCCGAACACCAGCCAGCCGGCGAAGGCGCCGGCCAGGGCGAACGGCAGCGCGCGCACCAGGTCCGCCGTGCCGCCTCCCACCCACTGCGCGAAGGTCAGCCCGGCCGCGACCACGGCGATCGCCACGGTCGTCGGCATGGAGCTGCGCGGGCGGTACGTCCAGTCGCTGTCGCTCGTCGGCACGTCGTCATGATCCCAGGAGTTGTCCGATGACCTTGCCTCTCGACATCGCCCGCAGCGCCGCCGAGGCGGGGGCCCGGCGATGACGTCGCTGCCGGTCGGCGCACCGGTCCTGCAGGTTCGCGACCTGTCGGTCGACTTCGCCGTGAACAAGCGGTGGGTCCCGGCGGCCGTCGGGCTGAACTTCGACGTCGCGGCCGGCGAGGTGCTCGCCATCGTCGGCGAGTCCGGGTCGGGCAAGTCCGTCACCTCGATGGCCGTGCTGGACCTGCTGCCGAAGAACGCGCGGATCCGGGGCTCGGTGAAGCTCAAGGGTGAGGAGCTGCGCGGGGCCTCGTCGTCCCGGCTGCGGCACATCCGCGGCAACGAGATCGCGATGATCTTCCAGGAGCCGATGACCGCGCTGAACCCCGTCTACCAGATCGGGTTCCAGATCATCGAGACCCTGCGGCTGCACTCGACGCTCTCACCGGACCAGGCCAAGGAGCGCGCGCTCGAGCTGCTCGCCATGGTCGAGCTGCCCGACCCGGCGAAGGCCTTCCGGTCGTACCCGCACCAGCTGTCCGGCGGCCAGCGCCAGCGCGCCATGATCGCCCAGTCGCTGGCCTGCGACCCGGCCCTGCTCATCGCCGACGAGCCCACCACGGCGCTCGACGTCACCGTGCAGGCCGAGATCCTCGACCTCATGCGCAACCTGCGCGACCACCTGAACTCCGCGGTCATCCTCATCACCCACGACATGGGTGTCGTCGCCGACCTGGCGGACCGGATCGCCGTCATGCGCCGCGGCGTCATCGTCGAGACCGGCACGTCCGAGGTGATCTTCGGCAGCCCGCGGCACCCCTACACGCAGGAGCTGCTGGCGGCGGTGCCGCACCTCGGCGGCGCCGAGATCGACATCACAGCTGCACTGGTCCAGGCGACCGGTGCGGAGAACCTGGTCACCGACGTGACGGCGGAGGAGCTGAAGCGGCGCGAGGAGGAGAACGCCCGGCGGATCGAGGCCACCCGCACCCGGGAGCGCGACGAGGTGCTCGCGGCCAGCACCCAGACGCCGATCCTCGAGCTGGTCGACGTGGCGATCGAGTACCCGAAGCAGGGCCGGATGCCCGCGTTCCGCGCTGTCGAGGGCGCCAGCCTCGTCGTGCGGCCGGGTGAGGTCGTCGGGCTGGTCGGGGAGTCGGGCTCGGGCAAGACGACGATCGGTCGCGCGGCCGTCGGCCTGCTGCCGATCGCCGCGGGCAAGCTCACCGTGGCCGGTGTCGACATGACGGTGCGCGACCGGCACGCCCTGCTCCAGCTGCGCCGCAAGGTCGGCATGGTGTTCCAGGACCCGGCGTCGTCGCTCAACCCCCGGCTGCCGATCGGCGAGTCGATCGGTGAGCCGATGTACCTGGCGGGCATCGCCAAGGGTGCCGCGCTGCAGAGGAAGATCGAGGACCTCCTCGACCAGGTCGAGCTGCCGCGCAACTACCGCAACCGCTTCCCGCACGAGCTGTCCGGCGGGCAGAAGCAGCGGGTCGGCATCGCCCGGGCGCTGTCGCTGTCCCCGACCCTGCTGGTGGCCGATGAGCCGACGTCGGCGCTCGACGTGTCCGTGCAGGCGCACGTGCTGGACCTGCTCCAGGCGCTCCAGGCCGAGCTGAAGTTCGCCTGCCTGTTCGTCACGCACGACCTGGCGGTGGTCGACCTCCTGGCGCACCGCATCGCGGTGATGGAGCGGGGGCGGATCGTCGAGCAGGGCACCAGGGACGCGATCCTGCGCAATCCGCACGAGCCGTACACCCAGCGGCTCATCGCCGCGGTGCCATTGCCCAACCCGGAGAAGCAGCGCGAGCGGCGCGAGCTGCGCGCCCTGCTGCTGGAGGAGCACGCCCGGACGGGGTCGTGACGGGTCGGGGTCTGCTGCGCAGGGCCGCCGTCGTCCTGACGCTGGCCCTCGTCGCGACCCTGGCGGCGTGCACCTCCGCGCACGTCGACCCGAACCGGGCCAGCACCGTGGTGGTGGCGGTGGACACGCCCTTCGCCTCGCTCAACGCGGGTCTGCCGGACGGCCGGACCTCCGGCAGCACGCTGGTGCGCGGGCTGGTCCAGGACCGGCTGGTCGGGCTGGACGACGCCGGGAACGCTGTGCCGGACACGGCGTTCGGGACCGTGGAGAAGATCTCGGACTCGCCGCTGACGGTGCGGTACACCCTCGCGGCGGGGGCGCGCTGGTCCGACGGGGTCCCGGTCAGCCCGGCCGACCTGCTGCTGGAATGGGCGGCGCGGTCCGGACGGTTCGACGAGGGCGCGCCGGCCACCGCCCCGACCGCGGGGGCGACCACCGGCGCGGCCCCGGCAGGTTCCACCGCGACAGGTGCCACATCGACCAGCAGCGCCACGGCCGCCGCGACCGGCGCCCCTCCCACGTCCGACGACACCGTGAGCTTCGGCGCGACGTCGGCTGCCCTGCTCCAGGTCAGCGCCACCCCGACGCTCGACGAGCACGGGATGACCGTGGTCTACGACCACCCGGTGGCCGACTGGCAGGTGGACCTGGACGTCGACCTGCCGGCCCACGTCGTCGGCCGGCTCGCCCTGGCGGGTGCCCCGACCCCGACCACGTCACCGGCATCGACGCCGTCGCCGGCATCGTCGGCCGCGGCCGCGCCGTGGGCCGCCGACGGATGGGCGCAGGCCGTCGCCGACGCGATCGTCCACGGCGACCGACCGACGCTGGCCCGGATCGCCCGGGTCTGGCGGACCGGCTTCGGCGCGGCCGCGCTGGCCGCCGACCCGGCGCGGGCCGTCACCACCGGGCCGTACCGCATCTCGTCGGTCGACCCGGCCGGAAGCGTCACCCTGGTGCGCAACGACCGGTACGGCGGGCCACGACCGGCCGCGCGCGACCGCATCGTCGTGCGGTGGGACCTCGACCCGCTGGCGGCGGTGGACGCGCTGCGCAAGGGTGACGTCGATGTCGTCGCCCCCGTCGTCACGCCCGACGTGACCGCCGCGGTCGGCCGGGTGCCGGGAGTCCGGGTGCAGACCGGGGGCGGAGCGGTGCTCCAGCTCGAGCTCAACGAGGCGGCGGGTCCGTTCTCCGCGTCGCAGGGCACCGGTGCGGCGGCAGCGGCACGGGTGCGCGCCGCCTTCCTGGCCGTCGTGCCGGGGCTGGACCGGGCGGCATCGGGCGGCGAGCCGTCCGAGGCCGTGCTCGCGACGGTGGGTCCCGGGCGCACGACGAGCCTGCAGGCCCCGTCGGGCGCCGGGCCCGTCCCGACGGCCGGACTGACACGGGTGCGGGTCCTGGTCGCGACCGGAGACCCGGTGCGGGCGGCGTTGCTGGCCGCGCTGACCGCCGCCGCCGCGCCCGCGGGTTTCGCGGTGACCACCGCCACCCCGGCCGACCCGTCGACGGCGCTCTGGTCGGACCCGGGTTCATGGGACGCCGCACTGGTGCCCGTGACGCAGGCCGAGCTGCCGGTGGCCGGCGTCGTCGACCGGTGGCGCACCGGCGGGGCGACGAACGTCACCGGCCACGCGGACCCCGCACTGGACACCCTGCTGGACCGGCTGACCGGCACGGTCGACCCCACCGCCGCGAGCGGCCTGCTCGACCAGGTCGGCGTCGCGCTGCGCGACGCGCAGGTCGTCGCGCCTCTGGTGCGTCAGCCGAGCCTGACCGCCACGGTCGCCCGACCCGCGGGCTCCGGGCTGCCGGACCCGGGTCAGGTCGGTGCGGTCCCGTGGGGCTCGGCGGACCTGTCGTCGTGGTGGTCGTGGGCCCGGCAGCCGGGGTAGCGCGCCACGGCCGCTAGAATCGAGCCTGCACCCACCGTCGTGGTGCGATCCCCCGTCGAGAGCTGAGCCCCCGTATGTCTGCCGTGCGTCCCGACCTGCGCAACGTTGCCATCGTCGCGCACGTCGACCATGGCAAGACCACCCTGGTCGACGCGATGCTCTGGCAGACCGGTGCGTTCGGCGAGCACGAGCACGTCGAGCGCCGCGCGCTGGACTCCGGCGAGCTCGAGCGGGAGAAGGGGATCACGATCCTCGCCAAGAACACCGCGGTCCGGTACCGCGGTCCGGCGGCGGCGGCGCACGGCCAGCCGGACGGGGTGACGATCAACGTCGTCGACACCCCGGGCCACGCGGACTTCGGCGGCGAGGTGGAGCGCGGGCTGTCGATGGTGGACGGCGTCGTGCTGCTCGTCGACGCGTCCGAGGGCCCGCTGCCGCAGACCCGGTTCGTGCTGCGCAAGGCGCTCGAGGCAGAGCTGCCGGTGATCCTCGTCGTGAACAAGGTGGACCGGGCGGACGCCCGGATCACCGAGGTGGTCGCCGAGACCGCCGACCTGCTGCTCGGCCTGGCCGCGGACCTGCACGAGGAGAACCCCGGCCTCGACCTGGACGCCGTGCTCGACATGCCGGTGGTGTACGCCAGCGCCAAGTCGGGCCGCTCGTCGCTCACCGCCCCGGCCGACGGTGCCCAGCCGGACGGCCCGGACCTCGAGCCGTTGTTCGCGACGATCCTCGACAAGATCCCCGCGCCGACCTACGACGAGGGCGCGCCGCTGCAGGCGCACGTCACCAACCTCGACGCGTCGCCGTTCCTCGGCCGCCTGGCGCTGCTGCGGATCTTCAACGGCACGCTGCGCAAGGGGCAGACGGTCGCCTGGATCCGGCACGGCGGTACCACGCAGACGGTCAAGATCACCGAGCTGCTGGAGACCAAGGCGCTGGAGCGCGTGCCGACCGACCAGGCCGGGCCGGGCGACATCGTCGCCGTCGCGGGCATCGAGGGCATCACCATCGGCGAGACGCTGACCGACCCGGACGACCCCCGGCCGCTGCCGCTCATCACGGTCGACGACCCGGCCATCTCCGTCACCGTCGGCATCAACACCTCCCCGCTGGCCGGCCGGGGCGGCAAGGGGCACAAGGTCACCGCCCGCCAGGTGAAGGACCGGCTGGACCGCGAGCTGGTCGGCAACGTGTCGCTCAAGGTGCTGCCGACCGAGCGGCCGGACTCCTGGGAGGTCCAGGGCCGCGGCGAGCTGGCGCTGGCGATCCTCGTCGAGCAGATGCGCCGTGAGGGCTTCGAGCTGACCGTCGGCAAGCCGCAGGTGGTGACCCGGGAGGTGGACGGAGCCGTCCATGAGCCGGTCGAGCGGATGACCGTCGACGTGCCCGAGGAGTACCTCGGCGCGGTGACGCAGCTGATGGCGGCCCGGCGCGGGCGGATGCTCACGATGGCGAACCACGGCACCGGCTGGGTGCGGATGGAGTTCACGGTCCCGGCGCGCGGCCTGATCGGGTTCCGCACCCGGTTCCTCACCGACACCCGGGGCACCGGCATCGCCTCGTCGATCGCGGACGGCTACGAGCCGTGGGCGGGAGTCATCGAGTCGCGGTCCACCGGGTCGCTGGTGACCGACCGGGCCGGCGTGGTCACCGCGTACGCGCTGATCGCCTTGCAGGACCGCGGGACGTTCTTCGTCGGACCGACCGAAGAGGTCTACGAGGGCATGGTGGTCGGCGAGAACCCGCGGAACGAGGACATGGACGTCAACGTCACGCGCGAGAAGCAGCTGACCAACATGCGCTCGTCCACCGCGGACACGTGGGAGAACCTCACCCCGGCCCGCCGGCTGACGCTCGAGGAGTCCCTGGAGTTCGCCCAGGAGGACGAGTGCGTCGAGGTGACCCCTGAGGTGGTCCGGCTGCGCAAGGTGGAGCTCAACCAGGTGGAACGGGCCCGGGCCCGGGCGCGGGCCAAGGCGGCCGCGCGGTCGTGAGCCTGCCGGCGGGCGGCCTGCTCGCCGTCCACGCCCACCCGGACGACGAGACGCTGTCCACCGGTGCCCTGCTGGCGGCGTGGGCCGCCACCGGGCCCGGTCACGGTAGTGACCGCGACCCGGGGCGAACGGGGCGAGGTGATCCCGGAGTCGCTCGGGCACCTGGTCGGCGACGGCCCGGCCCTGGCGGCCCATCGCTCCGGCGAGCTGGCCGCCGCCCTCGCCGCGCTGGGTGTCACCGACCACGCGTTCCTCGACACGCTCCCGGCCGGCGCCGGCGCGCCGCCGCACGCCCGGCGCGGTGCGACCCCTCGGTACGAGGACTCCGGGATGGTCTGGCTGGGCGCCGCCCGCGCGGGGGCCGGGATCGTGCCGGCCGGCGCGTTCGTCGCAGCACCGATCGACGAGGCGGTGGCGCGTCTGGCCGGGATCCTGCGGGCGCGACGGCCTGCCGTCGTCGTCACCTACGACCCGGACGGCGGCTACGGCCACCCCGACCACGTGCGGGTGCACCAGGTGACGATGCGCGCGGTCGCCGTGGCCTCCTCGGACGACTGGCAGCCGGCCGTCTGGTGGCGGCGTACCGGGCGGTCCACGCTCTCCGCCGGGTACCTCGGGCTGCGATCGGCCCGGGTCCGGGCGGCCCTGGGGGCGGAGTACGGCCGGTTCATCCTGCCGGACCCGGACGGCCCCTTCCCGTCGGTCGCGGCGCCCGACGAGGAGGTCGGCCTGACCGTCGACGTCACCGCAGTGCGCGACCGGCTGCTGTCCGCGCTCCGCGCCTACCCGACGCAGGTCCAGGCCGTGCGCGCCGTGGCCGGCGAGCGGGCGCTGGCCGGCTGCTACGCGCTGTCCGATCGCGTGCTCCAGCCGCTGCTGCCCGACGAGGGGTACGTGCAGGTCGACGGTCCGTCCGTCGACCTGCCCGCCCATGTGCGGTGGCTATCCTGACCGGGTGCGACCTCTGACTGCCGCGGTGCTGGGCAAGGCCGTCGTGACGTTCGTGCTCGGCCTCCTGGTCGGTGCCGTCGGCACGGTGATGCATCGTTGGCACGAGCCGTGGGGCGTGCTGGCGTGCCTGGCGCTGGTGGTGTCGGCAGTGGTCACCTCCCGAGCCTGGGCGGGCTGGCCGACCTGGATCGCCGCCGTGGGCGGTGTGTTCTTCGCTGTGCAGGCGATGTCGCAGACCGGACCCGGGGGCGACGTGCTGCTCCCGGCGGGGCAGGCGATCGGCTGGGTGTGGGTGATCGGCTCGATCGGTCTCGCCCTGGCCACCGGCCTGCTGCCGGCCCGGCTGTTCCGCGACGAGCCGCGCGGCCGGCGAGGTGCGCCGGTTCCCGGGCCGGCGCTGCCGGCCGCCGGGGAGCCGTCACGACCGGGTGCGGGCGAGCCCGGCAGATGACCGTCGGGTCCGACGAATACCGCGCGGTCGCCACGCGACTGGCCGGTGCGGTCTGCGTGGTGTCCGTGCGCTGGCGCGGCTCGGTGCATGCGACCACGGTCAGCTCGGTGGTCTCGGTGTCCCTCGACCCGCCGCAGCTGTTGTTCTGCGTCCACGCCGACGCCCGGCTGACCGATGCGCTCGCCGACGTGGACCGGTGGTCGCTCAGCGTGCTCGCGGCCGAGCAGGCGTCGGTGGCGGACTGGCTCGCCTCAGCAGGGCGCCCGACGATCGGCCAGCTCGACCGTGTGCCGCACACGGCGTCGGACGTCACCGGGGCGGTGCTGGTCGACGGGGCGGCCGCGTGGTTCGACTGCCGCACGTCGGCGGTGCACCCCTCGGGGGACCACCTGATCGTCGTCGGCGACGTGCTCGAGGCTCACGCGGGCGACGCCGGTCGCGGTGCCCTGGTCCACGTGCAGGGGCGCCTCCGGCCGGTCGCCTGACGGGCGGCACGCCCCGGACAGTCCCGGGTCGGCGCGGACGGGGGTCGTAGAATCCCCGCGCAGCAGTAGAGACGGGGGACACCGCATGGCGCGTCAAGCCGACCGCGAGCCGCCGGTGCAGACCCCCGCGCAGCCCGCGGCGGACGAGGTGCCCACGGGGGACGGCATCCAGTGGCCCACCTGGGACGACATCGCCCGGTTGCACGGGATCCCCGGTGTGGACGGCTCGATCCCCGAGCCCGAGCTCGAGCCGGCGACGGAGACGCTGCCCGAGCCCGAGGCTGTTGCCGAGCCGGAACCGGATCCGGACGTTGTTGCCGAGCCGGAGCCGGAGGCTGTTGCCGAGGCCGAGCCCGAGGTTGTTGCCGAGCCGGAGCCGGAGTCGGAGGCCGCAGCCGAGCCCGAGCCCGAGCCCGAGGCGACCGACGCGACGGTCGTCCTGGCGCCCGTCCCGGAGCCGCAGCCCGAGCCGGAGGCACCGCTCGCCCCGGAGCCGGCTGACGACGCGACGGCTGTGCTGCCACTCGCGGTCGAGCCCGTGGACGACGCGGCGCCGGCCGACGCCCCGACCGCCGTCATCTCACCGGTGACCGACCTCGGCCCGGCCGTTGCCGCCGACGCCGGAGCGTCGGCACCGGCCCGGATCTCGGCCTTCCCGGCGACCTCCACCCCGCCGGCCGAGGGCGCGCGCGTCACCGCCGGGCCGGTGCCCATGCAGCAGCGCGAGCCCTCGATGCTGGACGTGTTCCCGGTGCAGGAGCACCGTCGACGGTGGCCGCTGCGCCTGGCGATCGTCATCGGCGTGCTCGTGCTGCTCGCCGCCGCCTACGTCGGCATGTCCTACGCCCTGCGCGACAAGGTGCCCCACGGGGCGACCGTGGCCGGTGTCGCGATCGGCGGCCTGACCTCGTCGGACGCGGTGCACCGCCTGACCACCCAGCTGGCGGACGCGACGAGCCGTCCGCTGACGGTGACCGCCAACGACGTCCAGGGTGAGATCGACCCGGTGTCTGCCGGGCTGGCGTTCGACCCGCAGGCGACGGTCGACGGCCTGACCGGCGTCCAGCTGACGGACCCGGGGCGCCTGTGGCGGCAGATCGTCGGGATCGGCGAGGTCACCCCGGTGACGACCGTCGATGCCACCGCGCTCGCGTCGGCGGTGAACAACCTGTCCGGGACCCTGAGCGCCGATCCGGTGGACGGCTCGATCGTGTTCGTCGACGGCGCCCCGCATGCGACACCCGCGGCTGATGGCTGGAAGGTGGATCAGGAGAAGGCGGTCCGCCAGATCGCCGACACCTGGCTCGTCGCCGCCCGTCCGCTGACCCTGCCCACGGCCACCGTCGCGCCCGCCATCACCCAGGCCGAGACGGACCGCGCGCTCACCGACGTCGCCCAGCTCGTGTCCGGCGGCCCGGTCAGCGTCACGATCGGCACCCAGACCGCCACACTGGCCGCTCCGGTGCTGGCCGCGAACGCGTCGTTCGTGCCGCAGGGCGGCTCGCTGGTGCTGCAGATGAACGGGCAGGCGCTGACCGACGCGCTGCTCGCCAGGTGCCCGGCGTGCTGACCCCCGCCGCCGACGCGCACTTCGAGTTCCAGAACGACGCTCCGGTGATCGTTCCCGGTCAGCCCGGCACCACGCTCGACCCGACCCAGGTGGCGACCGCGGTCGCGGCGGCGGCGAGCTCAGGCGACCGGCCGCACCGCGACGGTTGACCTGGTGCCCACCGACCCGACGCAGTCCACGGCGGCGCTCCAGGCGCTCGGCGTCACCGAGGTCGTCTCGGAGTTCGACACGCCGCTGACCAGCGATCACATCCGGGACATCAACATCACGCAGGGTGCGGCGAACATCACCGGCGTGCTGATTCGGCCCGGCGAGACGTTCGGCCTGACCCAGGCGCTCGGCCCGATCGACGCGGCGCACGGTTTCGTCGAGGCCGGCGTCCTCGTCGACGGCAAGGACCTGACCGGGATGGGCGGCGGCCTGTCGCAGGTGTCCACGACGACCTTCAACGCCGCCTACTTCGCCGGCTTCGAGATCGTCGAGCACACGCCGCACTCGCAGTGGTTCTCCCGCTACCCGGAGGGCCGCGAGGCGACGCTCGCCACCGGCCTGATCGACCTGAAGTGGATGAACAACAGCCCGTACGGCGCGCTGGTCCAGAGCTGGGTGGCCAACGGGCGGCTCTACGTGCGGATCTGGGGCACGAAGTACTGGACGGTCCAGTCCACGACGAGCGCACGGTCGCACGTGCAGCAGCCGACGACGGTCTACAAGCAGTCACCCGCGTGCACGCCGCAGGGCAAGGGCAACCCGGGCTTCACGGTCAC
This sequence comes from uncultured Actinomycetota bacterium, assembly GCA_963769855.1. GTDB lineage: Bacteria > Actinomycetota > Actinomycetes > Actinomycetales > Cellulomonadaceae > Cellulomonas. The sequence continues at coordinate 1,059,056 of CAVYNN010000003.1, read as the reverse complement.
CGTGAATCGCAAGGTGTACCTGGGCACCGAGCTGCGGGTCGACCACAGCTGGACGACGACCTACCAGCCGCAGAACCAGACCGTCTGCGGTCCGCCACCGGCGACCCCGTAGCCGACGGCCCGGCCGGCTGCTGCACGGGGCGTCGGCCAGGTCGTCAGGCCGGTCGGCGCGGCCGTGCCGGCGGGACGACCTTCGTCAGCCGGATCGCCGCGGCCGGCACGTGCACGTCGCCGTGCCGGCGGGTGCGGACCAGCACCCCGGTCGGGCCGACCACCAGCAGCTCGCCGACCACGTCGGTGTAGTGCGGCGGTGGCGCGTCCGGCGCCACGTCGTCGAGCACCCGGCGCACGACGACCCGGATCCCGGGCGTCCAGTCCTGCCAGGCGGGCGTCGACGGTGGGGGCACGTGGGGGATACTAGGGCGACCGAGGGGAAGGACCCGCCGTGACGTACGTGATCGCCGAGCCGTGTGTGGACGTCAAGGACAAGGCGTGCATCGAGGAATGCCCTGTGGACTGCATCTACGAGGGCCGGCGGTCGTTGTACATCCACCCGGACGAGTGCGTCGACTGCGGTGCCTGCGAGCCGGTCTGCCCGGTCGAGGCGATCTTCTACGAGGATGACCTGCCCCCGCAGTGGTCCAGCTACTACCAGGCCAACGTCGAGTTCTTCGACACCCTCGGCTCGCCGGGCGGGGCCGCCAAGCTGGGCCAGATCGACCACGACCACCCGATCATCACCGCCATGCCGCTGCGCGCCGACGGCCAGTAGCCCGGGCATGGGCCTGGTCACCGACGGTCTGCCGGACTTCCCCTGGGACACCCTTGCCGACGTCGGTGCGCGTGCCCGCGCGCATCCCGGCGGGGTGGTGGACCTGTCGGTCGGCACCCCGGTCGACCCGACGCCCGAGGTCGTCCGCCAGGCGCTGGTCGGCGCCGCGGACTCGCCCGGCTACCCCGCGACGGCCGGCACCCCGGAGCTGCGCCAGGCGGTGGTCCGCTGGTTCGCCCGCCGACGGCACGTCCCGGACCTCGACCCCGCCGGCGTGCTGCCGACGATCGGCTCCAAGGAGATCGTCGCCCTGCTGCCCGCCCTGCTCGGCCTCGGCGCCGGCGACGTCGTGCTGCACCCTCGGGTCGCCTACCCGACGTACGACGTCGGCGCGCGGCTGGCCGGCGCAGCGGCGGAGCCCTCGTCGGACCCGGCGGCGCGCCTGGCGTCGGACGACGGCGGAGCGGTGCGCCTGGTCTGGCTGAACTCACCCGGGAACCCCGACGGCACGGTGCGCTCCGTCGCCGAGCTGCGTGCCGTGGTCGACGCCGCCCGCGCGGCGAGCGCCCGGCACGGCCGCCCGGTGGTCGTGGCCTCCGACGAGTGCTACGCCGAGCTGGCCTGGGACGAGCCGTGGGCGAGCGAGGGCGTGCCGAGCCTGCTCGACCCGCAGGTGACCGGCGGCGACAGCACCGGGCTGCTGGTCGCGTACTCGCTGTCCAAGCAGTCCAACCTCGCCGGGTACCGGGCCGCCTTCCTCGCCGGCGACCCGGTGCTGGTCGGCCGCCTGCTCGAGGTGCGCAAGCACGCGGGCTTCATGGTGCCCGGCCCGGTGCAGGCCGCGATGGTCGCCGCACTGGCGGACGACGAGCACGTCGCGGCTCAGCGCGCCCGCTACGGCCTGCGCCGGCGGGTGCTCGCTGCGGCGTTCGAGGCGGCCGGCTACCTGGTCGACGGCTCGCACGCGGGGCTCTACCTGTGGCTGCGCCCCGCCGGGTCCGGGCAGGACTCCCGGGCCACGGTGGCCGACCTGGCCGAGCTGGGCATCCTCGTGGCGCCGGGGGAGTTCTACGGGACCGCCGGTGCCGGTCACGTCCGGGTCGCGTTGACCGCGTCCGACGAACGGATCGGCGAAGCGGTCGCACGGCTGGCGGGTGCATGATGGTTGCCGACGTAACTGCCTCGACGTCGAGATAAATTCTCGGTAGGGGATTGGTCACGTCGCCCCTGTGCAGGTAAAGTCTCGCCAAACCTTAGGCCTTGCGACCACCAGAACGACGCAACGGAGCGGACCCGTCCGCTCTGGGACGGCGCAGGAAGGACCTCACATGACGGACACCCTCACGGCCCCGGCGAAGACGCCGGTGCAGCTCCTCGTCGGGGACAGGTCGATGGACCTGCCCATCGTCCAGGCCACCGAGGGCACCGACGGGATCGTCGTCTCCTCGCTCCTCCGGGACACGGGCATGGTCACCGTCGACCCCGGGTTCATGAACACCGCGTCGTGCGAGTCGAAGATCACCTACATCGACGGCGACGCCGGGATCCTGCGCTACCGCGGGTACCCGATCGACCAGCTGGCCGACCAGTCGACCTTCCTCGAGGTGGCCTACCTGCTCATCAACGGGGAGCTGCCGGACGGAGCGACGCTCGACTCGTTCAGCGAGCGGGTCAACCGGCACACGCTGGTGCACGAGGACTTCCGCACCTTCATGGGCACGTTCCCCCGCGGAGCCCACCCGATGGCCGTGATGGCGTCGGCGATCAACGCGCTGTCGACGTTCTACCCCGAGTCGCTCGACCCGTTCGACGAGGAGGCCGTCGAGCTGGCGACCGTGCTCATCCTGGCCAAGACCAGGACCATCACGTCCTACGTCATGCGGGCGAGCAAGGGCGAGCCGCTGCTCTACCCGGACTACTCGCGGGGCTACGTCGAGGACTTCCTCCGGATGGCGTTCGCGGTGCCGTACCAGGTGTGGGACCCCAACCCGGTGGCGGTCAAGGCGCTGGACAAGCTGCTCATCCTGCACGCCGACCACGAGCAGAACTGCTCGACGTCCACCGTGCGGATCGTCGGCTCCAGCCACGCGAACATCTACGCGTCCGTCGCGGCCGGCATCAACGCGCTGTCCGGGCCGCTGCACGGCGGCGCGAACGAGGCGGTGCTCAAGATGCTCACCGAGATCAAGGCCAACGGCGGTGACGCGTCGGACTTCATGCGCCGGGTGAAGGACAAGGAGGCCGGGATCCGCCTGATGGGCTTCGGGCACCGGGTCTACAAGAACTACGACCCCCGGGCCGCGATCGTCAAGGAGTCCGCGCACGACGTGCTGGCGGCCCTGGGCACGCAGGACGAGCTGCTCGACATCGCGCTGCGGCTGGAGGAGATCGCGCTGTCCGACGACTACTTCATCTCGCGCAAGCTCTACCCGAACGTCGACTTCTACACCGGGATCATCTACAAGGCGATGGGCTTCGACGAGGCGATGTTCACGCCGTTGTTCGCGCTCGGCCGGATGCCCGGCTGGATCGCCCAGTGGCGCGAGATGATGCTCGACCCGCAGACCAAGATCGGCCGGCCCCGGCAGATCTACACCGGGGCCGTCGAGCGGGCCTACCCGCCGGTCGAGACCCGCTGAGCCGGCGCGGCCGGCACGACGTCGGTCCGCGTCACCGGGCGAGGGTCAGGACGACCTGGCCCGGCGTCAGGGCGGTGCCGGTCGCCGGCTGCCAGCCGTCGGTCCCGCGGGTCCACACCCGGTCGGCGACGGCGACCTGGTCGATCGACAACGACGAGGCGACGGCGACCGCCCACTGCGCGGTGGCCCAGGCGCCCCGCGCCGCGTCGGCGGGGACCAGCGTGGTCGCGTCGAGCGTCACGGTGGCGCTGGTCCGGCCCGCCGGGTCGGCCGCGGTCGACGACGAGGGCAGGTCGCCCAGGTCGCGCACCACCCGGGCGTGCACCGCGTCCGACGAACCCGCCGCGTCCGCCGGCCGCAACGTGCAGGTCAGTGCGGCCGTGGACCAGCCGGTCAGCGCGGAGGCGAACGCCCGGGCCGGCGGCTCGTGCGTCGCATAGGCGTCGGGGTACGCCGAGCGCTGCACCGCCTGCGCCGCCTGGGTGATCGGCAGGTCGGTGTAGCCGGGCACCTTCACCAGCCGGTCGTAGAACGCGTTCGTCGCGAACACCGGGTCGCTGACCTGAGCGGCCGTTCCCCAGCCCTGCGACGGGCGCTGCTGGAACAGGCCGAGCGAGTCGAGGTCCCCGTGGTCGACGTTGATCAGCTTGGACTCCTGCAGGGCCGTGGCCATCGCGATCGTCGCCGCCCGGGCCGGCAGTCCGCGGCGCACCGCGACGGCGGCGACCAGCGCCGCGTTGTCCGCCTGGGCGGGGGAGAGCCGGTAGGAGGAGCCGTCGGCGGTCGCGGTGCAGGCGGCGACGATCGGCATCGCGGTGGCGCGGTCCAGCCAGCGCACCACGGCCCAGACCGCGCCGCCGCCGACCCCGGCCAGCGCGACGACCACGACGAGCGCGACCACCCACCAGCGGCGCGCTCGGCGCCGGGGCGGCCTCCGTCCCGCGGCCATCGACTCCCCTTCGATCAGTTGTCGTGCAGCGCCGTGTTCAGCCGCACGCCGATGCCGGTCCGGGCGACCGCCTCGACGGTGCCGGTCACCGAGTTGCGCCGGAACAGGATGCCGTCGCTGCCCGCCAGGTCCCGCGCGGAGACGATCCTGCCCTGCTCCTCGTCGAACCCGAGCAGCGTCACCTTGGTGCCGGCGGTCAGGTAGAGCCCCGCCTCGACGATGCAGTCGTCGCCCAGCGGGATGCCCAGGCCGGAGTTGGCGCCGAGCAGCGAGCGCCGGCCGAGCCAGACCCGCTCCCGTCCGCCCCCGGACAGGGTGCCCATGATCGAGGCACCGCCCCCGACGTCGGAGCCGTCGCCGATCACGACGCCCTGCGAGACCCGCCCCTCGACCATCGCGACGCCCAACGTCCCGGCGTTGTAGTTGACGAAGCCGGCGTGCATCACGGTGGTGCCCGGGGACAGGTACGCGCCGAGCCGGACACGGTCGGCGTCGGCGATCCGGACCTTGGGCGGCAGGACGTAGTCCACCATCCGCGGGAACCGGTCGACGCCGAGCACGGTCAGCGGTCCCCGGGCGCGCAACCGCAGCCGGGTGGCCTCGAAGTCGTCGGCGGCGCAGGGACCGGCCGAGGTCCAGACGACGATCGGCAGCACCGCGAAGGCGCCGTCCAGGTTGATCGTGTTGGGCTGCACCAGCCGGTGCGACAGCAGGTGCAGGCGCAGGTACGCGTCGGGGGTGCTCGCCGGCGGCGCGTCCAGGTCGATCACGGTGAGCACCGGCTCGACGCTCACCTGCCGCGCGTCGTCGCGCCCCGCTGCCTCGGTCAGCCCGGCCGGCAGCGGCGCGCCGGCGGGCATCGGGCCGAGCGCCGGGCGCGGGTACCACGTGTCGAGCACGGTGCCGTCGTCGGTCACCGTGGCCAGGCCGTGGCCCCAGGCGGTGCGGTCGGTCATGGCGCCAGCGTACGGTGCGGGCGCGGACCGGGACTTCGGTCACCGCAGTGCCACCAGCGCGGTGCCTAAGGTGTGCGCCGTGGCCGACCCGCGGGGCTTCCTGTCCGTCCGGCAGCGTGCCCTGCCCCCGGACCGCCCGGCCGAGGAGCGGGTCCACGACTGGTGCGAGGTCCACGCGCCCCGCCCCGGCGACCCGGACGGGCTGGCACTGCTCCACGAGCAGTCCAGCCGGTGCATGAACTGCGGCGTCCCGTTCTGCCACTTCTCCTGCCCGCTGGGCAACCTCGTCCCGGAGTGGAACGACCTGGTCTGGCGCGGCCAGTGGTCCGACGCGGCGGACCGGCTGCTGCAGACCAACAACTTCCCCGAGTTCACCGGTCGGCTGTGCCCCGCACCGTGCGAGTCGGGCTGTGTGCTCGGCATCAACCAGCCGCCGATCACCATCAAGAACGTCGAGGTCTCGATCATCGAGGAGGCGTTCGCCCGGGGGCTCCTCGCGCCGCAGGTGCCGCGCTGGTTCACCGGGCACACCGTCGCGGTGGTCGGCTCCGGCCCGGCCGGGCTGGCGGCCGCGCAGCAGCTGACCCGGGCCGGCCACACCGTGGCGGTCTACGAGCGCGCCGACGCCGCCGGGGGCCTGCTGCGGTACGGCATCCCCGAGTTCAAGATGGAGAAGTCCGTCCTCGACCGGCGCCTGGCGCTGATGAAGGAGGAGGGCACCCGGTTCCACCTCGGGGTCGAGGTGGGCCACGACGTGTCGGCCGCCGAGCTGCGCCGCCGGTACGACGCCGTGCTGCTGGCGGTCGGCTCGACGACCCCGCGCGACCTGCCCGTCCCCGGCCGGGGGCTGGCCGGGGTCCTCCAGGCGATGGAGTACCTGCCGCCGGCGAACCGCGTGGCCCGCGGCGAGGTCGTCGCCGACCAGCCGGTGGCGACCGGCAAGGACGTCGTCGTCATCGGAGGGGGCGACACCGGCGCGGACTGCCTGGGCACCGCGCTGCGCCAGGGCGCACGCTCGGTGACGCAGCTGGAGATCCTGGCCCGCCCGGCCCAGGACCGGCCGTCCGGTCAGCCCTGGCCCACGCACCCGGCGGTCTACCGCACGTCGTCCGCCCACGAGGAGGGCGGCGAGCGGCTGTACGGGGTCTCGACGGTGGAGATGGTCGGCGACGACGAGGGCGCGGTCCGGGCGCTGCGGATCGTGGACGTCGTGCCGGTGGACGGGCGGTTCGACCCGGTGCCCGGCACCGAGCGGGAGGTCCCGGCGCAGCTGGTGCTGCTCGCGATGGGCTTCACCGGCCCGGAGCGCGGCCCGCTGCTCGACCAGCTGGGCGTCACGCTCACGGCGCGCGGCACCCTGGCCCGCGACGAGGCGTTCGCGACCGAGGTGCCCGGGGTGTTCGTCGCCGGCGACGCCGGGCGTGGGCAGTCGCTCGTCGTCTGGGCGATCGCCGAGGGGCGGTCCGCCGCCCGTGCCGTGGACTGCTACCTCTCGGGGTCGGCGAGCAGCGAGCTGCCGGCACCCGTCAGCGCCGGCACCGCGAGCCTGCGGCTCTAGGCGGTCCCACGATGTGAGACGCGGCGCCAGGTCGGTGCCGCGGCCGTCGGCGCGCAGGTCACGTCCGGAATGTCCGGTCTGACGCCGGCCCGGATCGGGCGACGGGCGCGGGCCCGCGCTGGACACGGCCGACGACCGGTCCGTACGGTCGAGGCGCTCCATGCGGGTCAGGCCGGTCGGCCCGCATGCACCCGGTGTCAATGACGTTGCCGCACCACGCAGCACGGGCTCCCCCGTCGCTGCGCTCGCGAAAGCCAACGCCGGAGGTTCCGAAGGTGTCGACATTCGACCGGATGCTCATCGAGCCGCGCCCGAGCGACGGCCCGTACCCCACGCGCAGCGCCGAGAACGAGGCGGCGCGCAGCCCGTCCTTCACCCTGCTGGTGCTCGGTGCCACCGCGGGCGTCGTGCTCTACGCGACGTTCCTGCTGGCTCCGGGCAACCGGGGCGACTGGCTGCCCTACCTGCTGGTGATGACGGCCGAGACGGTGCTCGTCGTGCACTGCGTGCTGGCCATGTGGACCATCCTGTCCGGGGGTGGCAACCCGCGGCGGTTCGCCTTCCACCTGGCTCAGGACCGGCTCTACGACTGGCCGGGGATCCTCCAGGCGCGGGCCGAGGACGAGCCGTGGCGCTGGCGGATGTACCTGCGCGACCGGCCGGTGGAGATCGACGTGTTCGTCACCACGTACGGGGAGGACGTCGACGTGGTGCGCCGCACCGTCTCCGCCGCGCTGGCGATGCGTGGCTGGCACACCGTGTGGGTGCTCGACGACGGCCGTAGCGACGAGGTGCGCGACCTGGCCACCGAGCTCGGGGCGCGCTACGTGCGCCGGCTGTCCACGGGCGGGGCCAAGGCCGGCAACATCAACCACGCGCTGACGCTGGCCCGCGGCGAGCTGTTCGCCGTCTTCGACGCGGACTTCGTCCCGCAGCCGGACTTCCTGCACGAGACGGTGCCGTTCTTCGCGGACGACGACGTGGCGTTCGTCCAGACGCCGCAGACGTACGGCAACCTCGACTCGATCGTGTCCCGCGGTGCGGGGTACATGCAGGCGATGTTCTACCGCTTCATCCAGCCGGGCCGGAACAGGTTCAACGCCGCCTTCTGCGTCGGCACCAACGTCGTCTTCCGGCGCTCGGCGATCGACCAGGTCGGCGGGCTGTACGCCGACTCGAAGTCGGAGGACGTCTGGACCTCGCTGCTGCTGCACGAGCGCGGCTGGCGGTCGGTGTACATCCCGACCACGTTGGCCGTGGGCGACACCCCGGAGACGATCGAGGCGTACAGCAAGCAGCAGCTGCGCTGGGCCACCGGGGGGTTCGAGATCATGCTCACCCACTGGCCGTGGTCGCGGCGCCGGCGGCTGACGATCGACCAGCGGGTCCAGTACACGGTCACCGCGACCCACTACCTGACGGGCATCGCACCCCTGCTCCTGCTGCTCGTGCCGCCGCTGCAGATCTTCTTCAACCTGACGCCGATGAACCTGTCGACCACCCCGCTGACCTGGTTCGCCTACTACTCCGGCTTCTACGTCCTGCAGGTGCTGCTGGCGTTCTACTCGCTCGGCTCGTTCCGGTGGGAGGTGCTGCTGCTCGCCGCCGTGTCCTTCCCGATCTACCTGCGGGCGCTGGTCAACGTGCTGCTGCGGCGCGACCAGGCCTGGAACGTCACCGGTGCGAAGGGCGCCTACCGGTCGCCGTTCGCGTTCATCCAGCCGCAGGTGCTGATGTTCGTGCTGCTGGCGGCCACGACGGTGGTCGGCGCGTGGAAGGACCTCGGCGACGGCCGGCTCTCCCTGGCCCTGGCGTGGAACGCGACGAACACCCTGATCCTGGGCGGGTTCCTGGTCACGGCCCTGCGCGAGGGCCACCGGGGCCGCCGGGCCGCCGCCGTCGCGCGGCACACCCGCGCCGCCCTCGTCCCGGCCACCCGCGAGGTCCTCGTCGGGGGTGCCCGATGACCGCGGGGGCGCGGCTGCGCCTGGCGTTCGGCGTGCTGCTCGTGCTGTCCCTCGTGGCCGGCGCGACGTACCACCTCAACCAGACCCAGGGCCGGGTGGTGAGCACCTCGGCCCAGATCCTCGGCCGCGAGGTGGTCGTCGGTGCCCCGTACGGGGGAGTGGTGCTGTCCCGGGCGGTGGACGTCGGAGCCCAGGTGCACCAGGGGGACGAGCTGTTCGTCCTCGACGCGCCCGCGCTGGCCCTGGCGCTCGCCAGCGGCCGGAACGACGTTCCCGCGACGACGAAGGTCGACGCCCAGGGCCACCTGGTGATCGACGCCGCCGCGGACGGCACCGTGACGTCGGTGACTGCCGAGGTCGGGTCGTCGGTGCAGGCCGGCGCGGAGCTGGCCCGCGTGCAGCGGACCAACAGCCTGTACGTCGAGGCCCAGTTCACCCTGACGCCCAAGCAGTACGCCAGGGTGCCCGAGCACGCACAGGTCCACATGCAGCTGCCGGACGGGACGGCGGTGACCGGCACCGCCGAGGACCTGCGTACCACCACCGTCGACGGCACAGCCCGCACGGTCGCCACCGTGACGAGCCCGCAGCTGTCCGGCGGCGGCGGGCTGATCGCCGCCGGGGCACCGGTCGTCGCCGCGCTCGAGCTCCGCAACGACGGCTGGGTGACGCGGGTGGGCGACCAGGTGCACGCGTTCCTCCTCCGGTACCTGCCGTGAGGGCCCGTCACCTGGCCCCGGTCGTCGTGGCCGTCGTCGTGGCGACGCTGCTCGCCTCGTGCACCACCGGGGCAGGCTCGGCCCCGACCCCTGGTGCGTCCGCTTCCGGCTCGGTTCCGGGACCGCCCGACGCGAGCGTCCCGAAGGTCGACACCGCGGCGCTGGTGGGCGCCGTGACGCACGCCCCGGTGGCGAATATCGACCCGGTGCGGCTGGCCCCCGGACTCGTGCCACCGTCGAACCGGTGGTACTCCGGGCTGGTCTTCGGGGCCTCGCCCCAGCCGGTGTTCCCGATGCCGGAGTCGTTCGCGCTGACCAGTTCCGGCTTCGAGATCGGCCTGCCGAAGCCCGTCGCCCGGGCGGCCGTGATCGCCGCACCGCACGTGCCCGCGGTGCGCGTCGACGTCGGCGCCGCCAGTGCCCAGGTGATCGCCGCGGACCCGGTCTCGGTGACGGTGGCACTGCTCGACGGGACCGGCCGGCGGCTGGGCCGGGTGGTGCTCGCCGAGGGGTCGCCGTTCGTCTCGTTCACCGCGGACCAGGACGTCTCGGCGTCGGCCGGTGCCGGCTTCGCGGCGGGCGACGGCCCGGCGGCCACGGCCCAGGCCGGTGGTGCGACGTGGGGGCTCGTCGCGCCCGCCGGGGCGCTCGCCGACGGTCGGCTGCGGCTCACGGCGGGGCAGAGCGCGACGTGGTACGCGCTGCCTCCGGACGCGTCGCCGGCGGCCGCATCGGCCCTGGCCCAGGCGGCCGCCGACCCGGTGACCGGGGTCGACGTCAGCTACGGGGTGGGCAACGACGTGGTCCGCACCACGCTGGACTACCGCACCGCCGGCGGCGGGCAGTCGGCCTACGTGCTGGCGCCGCACCAGCGGGCCGGGACGCAGCCGGACCGTCCCGGGCTGCGGGCTGGGCAGCTATCCCAGCGTGCTGGGCGACCTCGAGCTGTGCCGCGGCTCCCGGCTGGACGCGTTCGCGCCCACGGTGCGCCCGCAGGGCACGCTCGACCTGTCCCACGTCGACCAGGCCACCCGGGCCGCGATCGTCGCGCAGATCCAGGCGGACGTCGCCGCGACTCCGGCGTTCCCGTCGGACACCTACTTCGGCGGCAAGGCGCTCTACCGGGCGGCGACCCTGGTGGTGCTCGGCGAGCAGCTGGGCGCCGGAGGCGTCGTCGCGGACCTGCGCTCGCGGACCGAGCAGGCGCTGCGCGAGTGGGCCCAGCCCACCGGGTGCGCGCAGCGCACCGCCCGGTGCTTCGCGTACGACGAGCAGGCACGGTCGGTCATCGGGCTCACACCGTCCTTCGGCTCCGACCAGCTCAACGACCACCACTTCCACTACGGCTACATGCTGTCCGCCGCAGGCCTGCTGGGTGCGGGCCACCCCGGGCTGGTCACCGACCTACGCCCGGTGATGGACCTGCTCGGCCAGGACATCGCCGCTGCGAACGCCACCCCGCAGCTGCCCCAGCTGCGGGTGTTCGACCCCTGGGCGGGGCACTCCTGGGCGTCCGGCACCGCGCCCTTCGCCGACGGGAACAACCAGGAGTCGGTGTCGGAGGCGGTCAACGCGTGGAACGGCCTGGGCCTGTGGGCGCAGGCCAGCGGCCAGGCCGACCTCGCGACGGAGGCCACCTGGCTGCTGTCCACCGAGGCGGCGGCGGCGCGGGCCTACTGGACGGCCCCTGACCTGTCGGCATTCCCCGGCTTCGCCCACCAGGTGGTGAGCATCGTCTGGGGCGGCAAGCGGGACTACGCGACCTGGTTCAGCCCGCAGCCCAACGCGATGCTCGGCATCGAGCTCATCCCGATGAACCCCGCGTCGGGCTGGCTGGCCACGGGAGTGCCCCCGGCGCGGATCCTGGCCGAGGTGCAGGAGGCCACCCCAGGCGGGTACGGCGTGCAGTTCGGCGACTACCTGCTGATGTACCGGGCCTTGGCGGGGCACGACCAGGCGGTCGCGGCACGGCAGGCGGCGCTCGCGCTGCCCGCCACGGCGATCGACGACGGCGACTCACGGGCCTACCTGCTGGCCTGGATCGCCGCCCACGGCGGGTGACGGCCGGGCGTCGCTAGGGTTTCGACCGTGGCCCTCGACCTGTCCGCCGACCTGCTCACCCTGACCCGCTCGGTGGTCGACGTCCCGTCGGTCTCCGGGGACGAGACGGCGCTGGCCGACCTCGTCGAGGAGGCGTTGCGCGGGCAGCCCCACCTCGCGGTGGTGCGCGACGGCGACACGATCGTGGCGCGCACCGACCTCGGTCGGGACCGCCGCGTGGTCGTCGCCGGTCACCTGGACACCGTGCCGGTGGCCGCGAACCTGCCCAGCCGGGTGCAGGACGGGACGGTCTGGGGTCGTGGCACGGTCGACATGAAGTCGGGTGTGGCGGTGATGCTGGCGCTCGCCGCCGAGCTCGCCGAGCCGGCGCTCGACGTCACCTGGGTGCTCTACGACCACGAGGAGGTCGCCGCCGAGCTCAACGGCCTGGGCCGGGTCGCCACGGCGCACCCGGACTGGCTGACGGCCGACTTCGCGGTGCTCTGCGAGCCGACCGACGGCGGGGTCGAAGGCGGCTGCAACGGCACGTTGCGCGCCCAGGTCGTCGTGCCCGGGGTCGCCGCGCACTCCGCCCGCGCCTGGACCGGCGTGAACGCGATCCACAAGGCAGGCGAGGTGCTGCGCCGCCTCGAGGCCTACCGGCCGGCCACCCTGACGGTGGACGGCCTGGACTACCGCGAGGGCATGAACGCCGTCCTCATCTCCGGTGGCACCGCGGGCAACGTCATCCCCGACTCGTGCACGGTCACGGTCAACTACCGGTTCGCCCCGTCCCGTTCCGTGGCGCAGGCCGAGGCGCACGTCCGCGAGGTGCTGGCCGGCTTCGCCGTGGAGATCGTCGACGCCGCGGCCGGCGCCCGGCCCGGCCTCGACCACCCGGCGGCGCGCGCCTTCGTCGACGCCGTGCGCGTCAGCACCGGCCGGGCACCGGTGGCCAAGCTGGGCTGGACCGACGTCGCCCGGTTCTCGGCCCTGGGCATCCCGGCGGTGAACTTCGGGCCGGGCGACCCGCTGCTGGCCCACACGGCCGACGAGCGGTGCCCGGTGGCGCAGATCGAGCAGACCCATGCCGCCCTGCGGGCCTGGCTGACGGCCTCCGACGCCGAGGGCCGCGGCCTACGCTGACCGCCATGAGCGAGGACACGCCCGACGCCGCCACCCCGCAGCCCGGCCGCAGCAAGCGTCGCAAGAGCAACGGCTACCGTCGCGGCCCGGTGCTGCTCCGCGGCGCGCAGATCCCGGCGACCACGTCCGACGAGCGGCTGCTCGCCCGGGCCGACAAGGTCGGCTGGCTGCACGACGACCCGTGGCGGGTGATGCGGATCACCAGCGAGTTCGTCGAGGGGTTCGGCGCGCTCGCCGAGGTCGGCCCGGCGGTGAGCGTGTTCGGCTCGGCGCGGATCACCAAGGACGACCCGGAGTACGCCCTGGCCCGCACCATCGCCTCCGGCCTGGTCAAGGCGGGCTACGCGGTCATCACCGGCGGCGGTCCCGGCGTGATGGAGGCCGCCAACCGGGGCGCCGTCGAGGCGCACGGGCTGTCGGTCGGCCTGGGCATCGAGCTGCCGCTGGAGCAGGGCATCAACAAGTGGGTCGACATCGGGGTCAACTTCCGCTACTTCTTCGCCCGCAAGACGATGTTCGTCAAGTACGCCGAGGGGTTCGTCGTGCTGCCGGGCGGGTTCGGCACGCTCGACGAGCTGTTCGAGTCGCTCACCCTGGTCCAGACGCACAAGGTGACCGGGTTCCCCATCGTCCTGGTCGGCACCGCCTACTGGGGCGGTCTGGTCGACTGGATCCGCAGCACCGTCGCCGAGCGTGGCCTCATCGCGCCGGACGACGTCGACCTGCTGCACCTCACCGACGACCCCGCCGAGGCGGTGCGGTTCGTCGTCGAACGCGGCGCCGAGCTGCGCGCCCAGGAGGAGGTCAGCACCCAGGCGGCCGAAGGCGACGCCGGGTGGTGACCGGCATCCCGCCCGGAGCCCCGCCGCTGCGGCTGCGCGGCCGCGAGCTGTCCGGCCCGGTCGTCATGGCGGTGGTCAACCGCACGCCGGACTCGTTCTACGCCTCGGCGCGGTACGACGAGCGCGGTGCCCGGGACGCCATCGGGCGAGCGGCCGCCGACGGCGCGCTCATCGTCGACCTCGGAGGCGTGCGCGCCGGGCGCGGTCCTGCGGTGAGCCCGGAGGAGGAGATCGCCCGGATCGTGCCCCTCGTCGCCTGGGTCCGCTCGGCCCACCCGGACCTGCTGGTCAGCGTCGACACCTGGCGCGCCGAGGTGGCCGGCGCCGCCGCCGACGCGGGAGCGGACCTGGTCAACGACACCTGGGCGGGTCACGACCCCCGGCTCGTCGAGGTTGCCGCCGGGCGCGGCCTGGGCGTCGTCGTGTCGCACACCGGGGGAGCGGAGCCGCGCACCGACCCGTTCCGGGTCCAGTACGGGGACGGCCTGGACGGCGTGGTCGACGACGTCGTCGCGACGCTGACCACCGGGGCGCGGCGCGCCGTCGCGCTCGGCATCGACCCGGCGTCCGTGCTGGTCGACCCGACGCACGACTTCGGCAAGAACACCTGGCACTCGCTGCACCTGCTGCGGCGTACCGAGGCGCTGGTCGGGCTGGGCCATCCGGTGCTCATGGCGCTGTCCCGCAAGGACTTCGTCGGCGAGACCCTGGGCCTGCCCGCCGACGAGCGCCTCGAGGGCACGCTCGCCGCCACGGCCGTGGCCGCCTGGCTCGGCGCCCGGGTGTTCCGGACCCACGACGTGGCGGCCACCCGCCGCGTGCTGGACATGGTGGCCAGCGTGCGCGGCGAGCGCGCACCCGCGACCGCGGTGAGGGGACTGGCATGAGCGAGGTGGTCGCCGACGAGCGGGCGCTGACCGTCCGGCGCCGGGCCGACCCGCGCACCTGGCCCTGGTGGGGCCAGGTGCTCGGCGTCTACGCGGCGAGCCGGCTGTTCGCGACGGTCGTGTTCCTCTGGGTGGCCGGGTACCAGCAGGCCAACGGCTGGACGTCGGCGCACCCGTCGTACTTCCCCTGGGTCGGGCTGCTCTTCGACGGCTCGTGGTACCAGCAGATCGCGCTGCACGGGTATCCCGCGACGCTCCCGCTCGACGCGACCGGTGGCGTCCGGCAGAACGCCTGGGCGTTCTTCCCGCTGTACCCGGTGCTGGCCCGCGGGGTCATGGTCGTCACGCACCTGCCGTGGCAGGTCGCGGCACCGCTCCTGTCGACCGTGCTGGCCGGCGGGGCGATGCTGCTGATCCACCGGTGCATCGGGGAGGGTGCGCCGCGGGCCGTCGAGCGCTGGCCCGGCCTGCCGCTGGCCACGGTCGCGCTGGTCTGCGCGTTCCCGACGTCGCCGGTGCTGCAGACCGCCTACACCGAGTCTCTCGCGCTGCTCCTGGTCGCGGGTGCGCTGCTGGCGATCATCCGCCGGCGGTACGCCTGGGCGGCGGTCGTCATCGTCCTGCTCGGGCTGACCCGGGCGGTCGCCCTGCCGATGGCCGTGGTCGTCGTCGCGCATGCGGGGGTGCGTTGGTGGGGTGCGCGCCACGGCCGCGACGAGCTGCCGCCGCGGACCGTCGGCGCCCTGGCCGGGCTGACCGGGGTCGCGGTCGCGTCCGGCTTCCTCTGGCCCGCGATCTGCGGGTGGTGGACCGGCGACCCGAACGCCTACCTGCTCACGCAGGAGTCGTGGCGCGGGCTGCACTCGGTGACGCCCTTCATCGGCTGGACCTACGTGCCGCAGTTCTGGTTTGGCCAGCGCTGGCCGGTCGTGGTGGCCCCCGCGCTGGTCTTCACCGCGGCCGTGCTCTTCGCGCCGTCGGCCTTCCGGCTCGGTCGCGAGCTGCACGCCTGGTCGGTGGCCTACGTCGGCTACATCGCCGCGGTCGTCGAGCCCGGCAGCAGCCTGGCCCGGTTTCTCATCCTGGGCTTCCCGCTGGGCGCGGCGACAGCCGGAGCCGTGGGCCGCACCCGGCGGGGACGGGCGGCGTGGCTGGCGTTCGTCGTGCTGCTCATGCTCGGGCTCCAGGTGCTCTGGGTGCGCGAGATCTGGTTGTTCAACCCGCGCGGCGACTGGCCCCCGTGACGGTGTCCGGGCCGGTGGGAAAGCCCGGGCCGGGGACCCAGGAGGGTGCCGTGACCTAGACTGGGACCCAGAATCCCGGCCGCCCACCCGGGCACCGGTGCGCAAGCGAAGGAGAGGGCCCGCATGGCCGCCATGAAGCCGAGGACCGGCGACGGACCGCTCGAGGTGACCAAGGAGGGACGGGGCATCGTGATGCGGGTTCCGCTGGAGGGCGGCGGCCGTCTGGTCGTGGAGCTTTCCGCCACCGAGGCGACTGAGCTCGGTGAGGCCCTCGCCTCTGCAGTCGGCTAGCCGCCGTATGGCCGCACCCGAGCTGCGGCACCGCACGCCTCCCACCGTCACGCTGTCCGGGGCCCCTCTGGCGGGCACGCCCCTGCTGACCGACGGATCCGTCCAGGCGGTCGCGGTGCCCGTGCTTCCCGCTCGCCCCGGTGACGACGGCCTCGTCCCCGGGGTGGGCACCGCGCAGATCGCCGCCCGCTACGGGGTCGACCTGTCCGAGCTCGCCGAGCGGGCCGGCCTGACCGGTGCCGCCGGCGAGGCGCACGTGGTGCACCTGCCCCGGCCCGCGGGGTCCGGGATCCGGCTGCCGTGGACCGACCTGCCGTTGCGGATCGTCCTGGTCGGCACCGGCGCCGGGGACGCCGCGGCGCTGCGCCGCGCCGGGGCCGCCCTGGCCCGGGCGGTGCGGGGGCTGACCGCCGTGGCCACGACGCTGGGCGACGACGCCCGAGCCGATGCGTCCACCGTGGCCGGGCTGACCCGAGCATTCGTCGAGGGATACCTGCTGGCGGCCTACCGGATGCCGTCGCTCGCCAGGTCCGACGAGACCGGCTCGTCGGCCGACCTCGTCCTGCTGGGCCGCGACGGGCAGCGCGCCGGCGCGGCAGTGGTCGCTGCCCGGACCACCGCCGCCGCGACCTGGCTCGTCCGCGACCTGGCGAACACCCCGTCGAACGTCAAGACCCCGGAGTGGATGGCCGAGCGTGCCCGCCGCCTGGGCGGCTCGGCCGGGCTGGCCGTCGACGTGCTGGGTCCCGCGGAGCTGGCGGCGCAGGGCTTCGGTGCGGTGCTGGCGGTCGGTGCCGGATCGGCGTCGTCGCCGCGGCTCGTCGTGCTGCGCTACACCCCGGCCGAGCCTGGCGGCCGGCACGTCGTCCTGGTCGGCAAGGGCATCACGTACGACACCGGCGGCCTGTCGATCAAGCCCCGCGAGTCGATGATGACGATGAAGACGGACATGGCGGGCGCGGCCGTCGCGCTGGCCACCGTGATCGGTGCCGCGCAGTCCCGGTCGGTGCACCGCGTGACCGCAGTGCTGCCGCTCGCCGAGAACCACTTCGGCGGTTCGTCGTACCGCCCGGGGGACGTCGTCACCGTCTATGGCGGGACGACCGTCGAGGTGCAGAACACCGATGCCGAGGGCCGCCTGGTGCTCGCCGACGGCCTCGCCTTCGCCGACCGGACCCTCGAGCCGGACGTGCTGATCGACGTCGCCACCCTCACGGGTGCCGCGCGGATCGGGCTGGGGACAGGGATCGGTGCGCTGTACGGCACCGACGACGCCCTCGTCGCCGGACTTGCCGCGGCCGGTGAGGCGACCGGCGAGCGGGTCTGGCCGATGCCGCTGGTGGAGGACTACGCCCCCACCACCGACTCCGACCTGGCCGACGTGCGGCAGACCGCGAACGAGCCGAAGGCAGGGGCCGGCTCGGTGTTCGCCGCCCTGTTCCTGCGCCACTTCGTCGGGCAGCGCCCCTGGGCCCACCTCGACATCGCCGGACCCGCCCGCGCCACCGCCGACCGGCACGAGGTCACCGAGGGCGCCACCGGCTTCGGCGCGCGCCTGCTCCTGCAGTACCTGGCCGACCTGCACTGACCCGGGTGGAACGGACCCGCACCGACACGCCGGTTGGCCGTACCGGTGCGTTCCACCCGATCAGCGGCGGACGGCCACCAGGACCCCGTCGCCCGTCGGCAGCAGCGCCGGGAGCAGCCGGTCGTCGTCGCGCACCGCGCGGCCGACGTCGCGCACGGTCGTGGTGACCTCGTCACGCTTCGCAGGGTCGGCGACGCGGTCCTGCCACAGCGCGTCGTCGATCGCCAGCACCCCGCCGGGGCGCAGCAGCCGCACGGCCTGGGCGAGGTACGCCGGGTAGCTCTCCGGGTCGGCGTCGACCAGGACGAGGTCGTAGCCGCCGTCGGTCAGCCGGGGCAGCACGTCCAGCGCGCGGCCCCCGATCAGCCGGGTCCGGGTGGCCTTGACCCCCTCGTCGGCGAACGTCTCGCGGGCGGCGCGCTGGTGCTCGACCTCCACATCGATCGTGGTGAGCACCGCGTCGGCCGGCATGCCGCGCAGCAGGTACAGGGCGCTGACCCCGGCGCCGGTGCCGACCTCGACCACCGCGTGCGCCTTGACCGCGGCGGCGAGCACCGTCAGCACCGCCCCGACTCCCGGCGTGACCGGCGTGCAGCCGAGCTGGGCGGCGCGCTCGCGGGCCTTGAGCAGCACGCCGTCCTCGGTGCTGCCGAAGTCCTCGCAGTAGGCCCAGGACAGGGCCTTGTCGGTGCTGATGGCGGCCTCCTGGGGTAGAACCTGGGGTCAGGGTATCGGTGCCGGTGCCCGGACGCGGGGGAACCGCCCGGACTCAGCGCTCGTTCAGACACTGCTGGGACACTAGGGGCGACCCCGTGGGGCGACCCGAGGACAGGAGAACCGATGACCGCGCAGCCCGCCGAGTGGCAGGCGCCGACGTGGGAGGAGATCGTCCGGGAGCACTCTGCCCGGGTGTACCGGCTGGCCTACCGGCTGACCGGCAACCGGCACGACGCCGAGGACCTCACCCAGGAGACCTTCGTGCGGGTGTTCCGCTCGCTCGACTCCTACGTGCCCGGGACGTTCGAGGGCTGGCTGCACCGGATCACCACCAACCTGTTCCTCGACCAGGTGCGCCGCCGCAAGCGGATCCGGATGGACTCCACCGGCGACGAGACCGCGGCCTGGCCGTCGTCGGACCAGCTGGGCTCCCCCGAGCGTGCCTACGAGCACGGCAACCTCGACTCCGACGTGCAGCGCGCGCTGGACGCCCTGCCCCCCGAGTACCGGGCGGCCGTCGTGCTGTGCGACATCGAGGGGCTGTCCTACGAGGAGATCGCCGTCACGCTCGGCATCAAGCTGGGCACGGTGCGCTCGCGGATCCACCGGGCCCGCGCCCGGTTGCGCGAGTCCCTCGTGCACCGGCGCCCGGACCTCGTGCACGACGACGCGGAGGCGCACGCGTGACGCACCTCGGCCCGTGGCTCAGCGCCCTCGCGGACGGCCAGCTGCCGCCCGACGAGACCGAGCGCGCGCTGGCGCACGTGGCCACGTGCCCGCGGTGCGCCGCGGAGCTGGCCTCGGCCCGTGCCGCACACCGCGCGCTGTCGGCCGCCGCCGCGGCGGAGCGGCTCGAACCGGCCCCGGACCTCACGGCCCGCCTGCTGTCCCTGGCTCCGTCCGGCTCGCCCGTGCTCGGCCCGCACCTCGACCCGTTCCTGCCGACCACCCCGCTGCCCGGGCGCTCGTCGGGCGTCCTGCCGGGCCGCACGTCGGGCGTGCTCCGGGGGGACGTTCTCGGTGGCGGGCATGCCACCTCGCGGATCATCCTCAGCTCGGTCGCCGGGATCGGTCTCGTCGCGGCCGGGCTCTTCTCGCTCGGTGCGCGGCCCGCCGTCGTCCCGTCCGCCCACCCGGGGCAGGCGCTCGGCGTGCTGGGCCAGGCCGCCGTCGCGGTGTCGGCCCAGACCTCCGACCTGGCGCAGCTGGCCTCCGCCG
Source organism: uncultured Actinomycetota bacterium (assembly GCA_963769855.1). Lineage (GTDB taxonomy): Bacteria > Actinomycetota > Actinomycetes > Actinomycetales > Cellulomonadaceae > Cellulomonas. The sequence goes on along the minus strand of CAVYNN010000003.1, from coordinate 1,039,523 downwards.
GCTGGACGGTGCCCGAGCTGCCGTCCGGGTGGCACGTCACGGCGACCCGCCCGCAGCAGGACGAGGTCGAGGTGGACCTCACCGGGCCCTCGTCGACCGCGGTGGTCAGCGAGCGGCACGGGCGGCTGGACGCCGCCGCGCTGGCCGGGCAGGAGACCCAGCAGGTGGGCGGCCGGGTCGTGTACCTGCTGTCGTCCGACCCGTGGCACGTCGCCTGGCAGGCCGACGGCACGGTGGTCGAGGTGCTCGCGCCGGCGGCCGGGCGCGACGTGGACGCCCTCGTCGCGGCCTTCCCGGCCGCGCCCTACGACGACGGGCTGCCGGCCCGGATCGGGCGTGGCTGGTCGGTCGTCGCACGGGCCTTCGAGACGCCCTGACCCGGCGCCGGACGGCGCCGTCCGGGCCCGCACGCCGGTGGGACTAGCCTGTCCCGGTGTTCGGAATCAACGGTGGCGAGCTGATCATCCTGCTCGTCGTCATCGCCCTCGTGGTGGGCCCCGAACGCCTTCCGGGCTACGCCGAGCAGCTCGGCAAGTGGGCTCGCGAGCTTCGTCACTACGTCCAGGACGCGCGGCGCCGGGTGGACGACGAGCTGGGCGACGTGGGCGTCGACTGGGAAGCCCTCGACCCTCGCCGGTACGATCCGCGGCGCATCGTGCGGGAGGCGCTGCTCGACGACCCGCACGCGGCGAGCACCCCCGGCCAGCCCCGACCGGGCGCTGCGAACCCCGCGGGGGCGTCGAGCTCCGGACGGGTCGCGCCTGCGGTTGCCCGGCCGGTCCGGTCCGAGGCTCCCGCGCCGTACGACGACGAAGCGACCTGAGGAGAGGAAGTTCGATGACTGGTGACGCCCGGCTGCCCCGCGTGTTCTCCGGGATGCAGCCGACGTCCGACTCGCTGCACCTGGGCAACTACCTGGGTGCGTTGATCCACTGGGTGGCGCTCCAGGACGGGCACGACGCGATCTACTGCGTCGTCGACCTGCACGCCCTGACCGCCCACCCGGACCGGGCGGTGCTGCGGGAGCGGACCCGGCGCACGGCGGCGCAGTACCTGGCCGCCGGGGTGGACCCCGAGCGGTCGATCCTCTTCGTCCAGTCGCACGTGCCGGCGCACGCCGAGCTGTCCTGGGTGCTGTCCTGCCACACCGGGTTCGGCGAGGCCAACCGGATGACCCAGTTCAAGGACAAGTCCGCCCGGTACGGGGCCGAGGGCCAGAACGTCGGTCTGTTCACCTACCCGGTGCTCATGGCGGCGGACATCCTGCTCTACGACACGGCGTTCGTCCCGGTCGGGGAGGACCAGCGCCAGCACCTGGAGCTGTCGCGCAACGTCGCCCAGCGGGTGAACGGCCAGCTCGGGGCGGACACCTTCGTCGTGCCGGAGCCCTACATCGTCAAGGACACGGCGAAGATCTTCGACCTGCAGGACCCGACGGCGAAGATGAGCAAGTCCTCGGAGAGCCCGAACGGCCTGATCGAGCTGCTCGACGACCCGAAGGTGATCGCCAAGCGGATCATGTCCGCGGTGACCGACACCGGCCGCGAGATCCGGTTCGACCCCGAGCACAAGCCCGGGATCTCGAACCTGCTGTCGATCTACTCGGCACTGTCCGGCCGGGCGATCACGGACCTGGAGGCCGAGTTCTCCGGGCGTGGCTACGGCGACCTCAAGAAGGAGCTGGCGAAGGTGGTGGTCGACGCGCTCGAGCCGTTCCAGGCGCGGGTGCGCCACCTGCTGGCCGACCCGGGCGCCCTCGACGACGTGCTGGCCGACGGGGCGCGCCGGGCCGGCGAGATCGCGGCGGTCACCCTGGACCGGGTCTACCAGCGGTCGGGCCTGCTGCCCGGTCGGCGCCAGGGATGAGCCTGCCGACGCCGGGTCCGGACGAGGTGGTCATCGGGGTGGTCGTCACCGTCCCAGGGCCGCATGCGGGCGTGCTGGCCGCGGCGCGGCTGGCCAGCGGCGACCCGGAGGCGACCACGATCGCTCCGCACGTGACCCTGGTCGGTCCGGCGGTCGTGGCGCGGGCGACGCTGCCGACGATCGACGCGCACCTGGCGGAGGTCGCGGCCGCGCATGGCCCGTTCGTCGTGCACCTGCGGGGGACCGGTACGTTCCGGCCGGTCTCGCCCGTCGTGTTCGTCTCCCTGGCGCGCGGGATCGCCGACTGCGAGCAGCTGGAGCGCGCGGTGCGCTGCGGGCCGCTGGACGGGCCCCTGCGCTTCCCGTACCACCCGCACGTCACGGTGGCCCAGGACGTCGACGACGACGCGCTGGACGCCGTCGAGGAGCGGCTCGACGACTTCGACGGCACCTTCGTCGTCACCGGCATCGACCGGTACGTCAACGACGAGGACGGGATGTGGCGGCCGGTGCGCAGCTTCCTGCTCACCGGGCGGGCAGCCGCCCGCGCCGACAGCGCCGACGCGCGTCGCTGAGCTGCGCCGGATCGACCCGCGCCCTCCGGGCGCGCCCCGTGCCGATGGCTGCCGACCTGCGGCCCGACGGGGCGCGACCTAGCATCGACGCCGGACGGCGCGGCGCCGTCCGCGCGAGGAGGTCAGGTGAGCGAGCCCTCCCCGGGTCTGCCGCCCTCGGTGACGGCGGCCCAGCCTGAGGAGCCGACCGCCGCCGTCCCGCGCCGGTCGCCGGTCGCCCGGTTCCTCGGAGTGCTGGGGCCGGGCCTGGTCACCGGTGCCGCGGACGACGACCCGTCCGGCATCGCGACGTACGCGCAGGCCGGTGCGACCTTCCAGTACGGGATGCTGTGGACGTCCATCCTGACGTTCCCGCTGATGACGGCCACCCAGGAGATCTGCGACCGGATGACCCAGGCCACCGGCGACTCGTTCGGCAGGCTGATCCGGCGCAAGTTCCCCCGGTCGCTGCGCCTGGTGATCGGGGTGCTGCTCGCCGCGCTCATCGTGGCGAATGTCGTCAACCTGGCGGCGGACCTGATGGCCGTGGGTCAGGGGATGGAGCTGCTGCACGCCGGTCCGGCGCCGCTGTGGAGCGCGCTGGCCGGCATCCTCATCGTGGTCGCCCTGACCGCCGGTTCGTTCGAGGTCGTCGTGCGCATCTTCAAGTGGCTGTGCCTCGTGCTGCTGGTGTACGTCGCCGTGCTGTTCGTGGCGGGCGTGAACTGGGCGGACGTGCTGCGTGGCTTCGCATTGCTCGGTTTCAGCCTCTCGCCGGGGTACCTGGGCCTGACCGTCGCGGTGCTCGGCACGACGATCTCGCCGTACATGTTCTTCTGGCAGACGGCCCAACGGGTCGAGCAGCTGCGCGCCGAGGACCTGGGCGGGGACAAGGCGCCACGACTGACCGACCGGACGTCGCAGGCGGCCCGCCGCACGCTGCGCAACGGACGCCTCGACGTCATCGTCGGGATGGCCTTCTCCAACCTCATCATGTTCGCGATCATCACGGCGACGGCTGCCACGCTCGGCCAGTCCGGCACCAAGGTGACCACGGCGGTGGACGCCGCCAAGGCGCTCGCCCCGATCGCCGGCGGCGCTTCGACGGTGCTGTTCGCGGTCGGCTTCATCGGTTCGGGGATGCTGGCCGTCCCGGTGCTCGCTGCGTCCGGCGCCGCCGGGATGGCCGGGCTCGTCAACAAGAGCTGGGGGCTGGACCGCAGTCCCCGCAAGGCGCCGCTGTTCTACCTCCTGCTGGTGGCGGGCATCCTCGCCGGCGTGGCGATGAGCCTGTTCAGCACCAACCCGATCGGGCTCCTGGTGCTCAGCGCCATCCTCAACGGCATCGCCGCGGGGCCGTTCCTGCTGGTCATGATGCTCATCTCCGGGGACCGGCAGATCATGCGCGAGTACGCCAACGGGCGGCTGGCGGCGTCACTGGGCTGGGCGACGACCGGTCTGATGTGCCTCGCCGGGGCCTACGGCATCTGGTACACCCTCAGCGGTGCCGGCTGAACACGGACCTGGCCGGGCGGGCCGGAGACGGCGGCCCCGCCGCCCCCGGGTCCGGGTCGGGCCCGTCTAGGCTCGCCGGGGTGCGGGCGATCCGGGAGCGCATCGACGCGGTGGCGGCCTGGTGGCGGGCCACGCGGCCGGCGCGGGCGCTGGCGCGGTTCGGGTCCGCCGGCGGCGGGCTGCTCACCGGCGGCATCGCCTACGCCACGCTGTTCTCGGTGTTCTCCGCGCTCGCGATCGGCTGGACGGTGTTCGCCGCGGTGCTCGGCGGTCACCAGCAGCTGCGGGCGCAGGTCCTCGCCACCATCGACGCCGCGTTGCCCGGGCTGGTCACCACCCAGGGCCGGCCCGGCCTGATCGACCCCAACCAGCTGCGGCTGTCCACCGGGGTGTCCGTCACCGGGGCTGTCGCCGTCGTCACGCTCCTGGTCAGCGCCGTCTCGGCGGTCTCCGCCCTGCGCACCGCGGTGCGGGCGATGCTCGGTGCGCAGGACAGGCCGAACCTCGTCGTGGGCAAGATGCACGAGCTGGCGGGCCTTGCGGGCATCGCGGGGGCGGTGCTGGTGTCCGCCGTCCTGACCCTGTCCCTGACGACCCTCACGGACCGGGTGGCGGTGTGGTCCGGCCACCCGGGGGCCGCCGGACCGACGGCGCGCGTCCTGGGCGTCGTCGTCGCGCTGGTCGTCGACGCCGCGACGTTCGTCCTCGTCGTGCGCGTCCTGGCCGGGCAGAAGCCGCCGTGGCCCGACCTGCTGGGCGGGGCGGCGATCGCGGCGCTGGGGCTGGGCGTGCTGCGGGTGCTCGGAGCGTCGGCGGTCTCCGGCGGCCTGCGCCACAACCCGGTGCTGGCCACCTTCGCGCTGGTCGCGGTGCTGCTGGCATGGGTGAACCTCATCGCGCGGATCGTGCTGACCGCCGCCGCCTGGACGGCCAACCCCGACCCCCATCCCCCTCCCCACCGCCACCCACACCCCCACCCCCTCCGCCCACTGGAGTGGAACAGACACGCACCGACACGCCGCCTGATCAGCACGGTTCGTTCCACTGACGAGCGCGCCGGGCGGGGAGTGGAACGAACCTGCACGGTTTCCCGGTGTGTCGTTGGGTGTCTGTTCCACTCGGGGGGGAGGGGCTGGTACTGGGGCCGGCGGTGAACCGACCACAGCCGTTCCCGGCCGAGGCGCCCGCCTCCGACTCGACCGGGTGGGTGCCGGCCGGGGGCTCGGGGGGCGTCGGGTACCCGGATGGAAGCCGCCCCGGAGCTCGTCACCACACGCCAGGCCGTGGCCCTCGGACTCGGTCCGCGCGGCCTCCGGGCAGCGGGGTACGTGCACGACGTGCGCGGGCTGTACGTCGCACGGTGGGCGGACGACGAGTCCGCGGAGCACCGGATCGCACGGATCTGTGCCATGACCGGTCCGCGGGCGACGATCGGAGGGTGGGCGGCCGCCCATGTCCACGAGGCTCGCCGACGTCCGCCGACCGACGACCTCTCTGTCTTCGACGGCAGGACCAGCTACGACGAGCCCCCCGGCCGCGTCCCCGTGCTCGTGCTCATGTCACCGGCCGATCGCGCGCGGCCCGTCCGGGATCGTCGCGTGTTCCGCAGCCGGGTGCCCGACGACGAGCGTGAGGACTGGTGCGGTGCAGCGATCACCAGCCCGCTGCGGACGGCGTTCGACCTGGCCCGCCTGTGCCGGGGCGCCGGTGGGGTGATCGCGCTGGACCGCCTGCTGAGCCTCGGTCTCGTCGACCGTGAGTCGCTCGCGCGGCTGATCGACGACCGCCGAGGGTGGCGCGGATCTGCCCGAGCCGCTCGGGCGCTGCGGCTGGCGGAGGACCAGGTCCGGTCGCCGATGGAGACCGTGATGCGCCTCGAGTGGCTCCGGGCGGGGCTGCCCCGGCCCGGATGCAACGTCGTGGTGCACGACCGCGAGGGCCGATTCGTCGCGATGGTGGACCTGCTCGACGAGGCGACCGGCCTGGTCGGCGAGTACGACGGGGGTCACCACGCGGGAGCGGGCCGGCGGCGGCTCGACGCGATCCGCAGGGAGCGGTGCACCGACGTCGGCCTCACGGTGGTGACGATGACCGGGGCGGACGTGGCCTCGTCCCAGACCTGTGCGGCGTGGCGCTCACGCCTCGTCGCGCACCGCGAACGGGCGCGCCACCGGACCCGCCTGTGGTGCACGGCCTGATCCGGAGGCCGAGCGGTCAGCCACCGTGCCGCACCATCGCCCGTTGCCCCCGCGAGTGGAACGGACACGCGCCGACACGCCGCACCACCGGCCCGGTTCGTTCCACTCGCCCGTGAGGGTCGAGGAAGCGGCCGGGGATCAGTAGGCGCGCGTGATCATCGCGCGCTTGACCTCCTGGATCGCCTTCGTCACCTCGATGCCGCGGGGGCACGCGTCGGTGCAGTTGAAGGTGGTGCGGCAGCGCCACACGCCTTCCTTGTCGTTGAGGATCTCCAGGCGCTGGGCGGCGGCGCTGTCACGGCTGTCGAAGATGAACCGGTGCGCGTTGACGATCGCCGCCGGGCCGAAGTACTGCCCGTCGTTCCAGAACACCGGGCAGCTCGTCGTGCAGCAGGCGCACAGGATGCACTTGGTGGTGTCGTCGTACCGGGCGCGCTCCTCCGGGGACTGCAGGCGCTCCCGGGTCGGCTCGTTGCCGGAGGTGATGAGGAACGGCATCACCTCGCGGTAGGAGGCGAAGAACGGCTCCATGTCGACCACGAGGTCCTTGACCACGGCCAGGCCCTTGATCGGCTCGATGGTGATCGGCTTGCTCGGGTCCAGGTCCTTGAGCAGGGTCTTGCAGGCCAGCCGGTTGCGGCCGTTGATCCGCATCGCGTCCGAGCCGCAGACGCCGTGCGCGCAGGAGCGGCGGAACGTCAGCGTGCCGTCCTGCTCCCACTTGACCTTGTGCAGGGCGTCCAGCACCCGGTCGGTGCCGTGCACCCGGACGACGAACTCCTGCCAGGAGGCCGTGCCCTCGGGCGCCGGTGCGCCGTACGGCAGGTGCCGTGTCCGGCTCCGGCGGCAGGTACCGGCGGATCTTGAGCCGGACCTCGAAGGTCGGGACCTCGCCGACGACAGCGGGGGCTTCCTGGGTGGCGGTCATCAGTACTTGCGCTCCATCGGCTGGTAGCGGGTAACGGTGACGGGCTTGGAGCCGAGGACGAGCTGGTAGTCGTCGAACCTCGTGACGTCGTGGAACTCGCCGGCCTGGTCGCCGTCCGTGTCGGCCGGCAGCACCGACAGCGGCCGGCGGTAGGCGAGCGTGTGCCGCATGTAGCCGGCGTCGTCGCGCTTCGGGAAGTCCTCGCGGAAGTGCCCGCCGCGGGACTCCCTCCGGTTGATCGCGCCGACGACGACGGTCTCGGCGACGTCGAGCAGGAAGCCCAGCTCGACGGCCTCGAGCAGGTCGGTGTTGAACGTGCGCGACCGGTCCTGCACGCCCACCGCGGCGTACCGCTTGTGCAGCGCCCGGATGTCCTCGAGCGCCCGGGCCAGCGACTCGGCGGTGCGGAACACCTGGGCGTTGGTGTCCATCGTCTGCTGCAGCTCGGTGCGGATGTCGGCCACCCGCTCGCCGTCGGAGCGGGTGCGGATCGCCTCCAGCTCGGCCACGACGGGCCCGGCCGGGTCGTCGGGCAGCGGGATGAAGTCCGCGTCGGCGGCATAGGCGGCCGCCGACCGGCCCGACCTCTTGCCGAACACGTTGATGTCGAGCAGCGAGTTGGTGCCCAGCCGGTTGGAGCCGTGCACGGACACGCACGCGCACTCGCCCGCCGCGTACAGGCCGCGGATGACGTCGGTCGCGTTGCGCAGCACCTCGCCCCGGACGTTCGTCGGCACGCCGCCCATCATGTAGTGGGCGGTCGGGTAGACCGGCACGGGCTCGGTGTACGGCTCGACGCCGAGGTAGGTGCGGGCGAACTCGGTGATGTCCGGCAGCTTGGCGTCGATGACGGCGGGGTCGAGGTGCGTCAGGTCGAGCAGCACGTAGTCCTTGTGCGGACCGGCGCCGCGGCCCTCGCGCACCTCGTTGGCCATCGCCCGGGCGACGATGTCGCGGGGCGCCAGGTCCTTGATCGTCGGGGCGTAGCGCTCCATGAAGCGCTCGCCCTCCGAGTTGCGCAGGATGGCGCCCTCGCCGCGGGCGCGCCTCGGACAGCAGGATGCCCAGCCCGGCCAGCCCGGTCGGGTGGAACTGGAAGAACTCCATGTCCTCCAGCGGGATGCCGCGCCGGTAGGCCAGCGCGATGCCGTCCCCGGTGAGCGTGTGGGCGTTGGAGGTCGTCTTGAAGATCTTGCCGGCACCGCCCGTGGCGAGGATGACCGCCTTGGCCTGGAACAGGTGGATCTCGCCGGTGGCCAGCTCGTAGGCGACGACCCCCGAGACGTGCACCTCCTCGCCGGCGACCACGTGCGTGGCGGCGAGGTCGTGGTCCACCAGCAGGTCCAGGACGTAGAACTCGTTGTAGAACTCGACGTCCTGCTTGACGCAGTTCTGGTAGAGCGTCTGCAGGATCATGTGCCCGGTGCGGTCGGCGGCGTAGCAGGCCCGGCGGACCGGGGCGTCACCGTGGTTGCGGGTGTGCCCGCCGAACCGGCGCTGGTCGATCTTGCCCTCGGGCGTGCGGTTGAACGGCAGGCCCATCTTCTCCAGGTCGAGGACCGCGTCGATGGCCTCCTTGGCCATGATCTCCGCGGCGTCCTGGTCGACGAGGTAGTCGCCGCCCTTGACCGTGTCGAAGGTGTGCCACTCCCAGTTGTCCTCCTCCACGTTGGCCAGCGCGGCGCACATGCCGCCCTGCGCCGCGCCCGTGTGGGACCGCGTGGGGTAGAGCTTGGTGATCACCGCGGTGCGGGCCCGCGTCGAGGACTCGAGCGCCGCGCGCATCCCGGCGCCGCCGGCGCCGACGATCACCACGTCGTACTGGTGTGTCTGCATCGTGTGTCAGTCCTCGTCAGGCCGTGCAGAAGGAGGGCAGCAGGTCCGCCGGGGCTCCGGGCGGGCACGGGTTGAAGGTGAAGATCACCAGGGTGCCGAGCACGACGACCACGACGAACGCCAGGTACAGCAGCGACTTGAGCACCAGCCGGGTGCCCGTCCGCTCGGCGTAGTCGTTGATGATCGTGCGCACCCCGTTGGTGCCGTGGATCATCGCCAGCCACAGCATGAGCAGGTCCCACACCTGCCAGATCGGCTGGGCCCACTTGCCCGCGACGAACCCGAAGTCGATCGCGTGGACACCGCCGTCGGTGATGAGGTTGGTGATGAGGTGCCCGAAGATCAGCACGATGAGCAGCACGCCGGACGCGCGCATGAAGATCCAGCCGATCATCTCCGCGTTGCCGCGGGTGGTCGTGCGGGTGGCCCGCGACCGGGGCTCGGCGATCGTCGTCATCAGTGGCTCCTGAACGTGTGCACGAGCTGCACCGGCAGGAAGCCGGCCATGAGCAGCACCCACAGCCCGACGACCACCCAGAGCATGACGCGCTGGTACCGGGGCCCCTTGGCCCAGAAGTCGACCAGGATGATCCGGACCCCGTTGAGGGCGTGGAACACGATCGCCGCGACCAGGCCGGCCTCGCCGAGGCCCATCACCGGGTTCTTGTACGTGCCGATCACTTCGTTGTAGGCCTGCGGCGACACCCGGACCAGCGCGGTGTCGAGCACGTGCACGAGCAGGAAGAAGAAGACCGCGACGCCGGTGATCCGGTGCGCGACCCAGGACCACATGCCTTCGCGCCCGCGGTAGAGCGTTCCGGCCGGGCGCGCGATGGGCGCTGTTGGCACTGTGCGGCCTCCTGGCGAGGGATCGAGAGGGACGACGCCGTCCAGATGCCACTGTAGTGACTCGACGTCGAGAGATCCCACCCCCGCGCGCCGCCCTGCGCGGGGGCGGGCGACGCGCCCCGCTACCCTGGCGGCCATGCCCGCGGACCGTCCAGGACCCCCGTCGCCCGTCCCGCCGATCGCGGGCTTCCATGCCGTCGTGCCGGCCGGAGGAGCCGGGACCCGGCTCTGGCCGCTGTCCCGCGCGGCCCGGCCGAAGTTCCTGCTCGACCTGACCGGGTCCGGCCGGACGCTGCTCCAGGCGACCGTCGACCGGTTGTCGCCGCTGACCGGCCCGGGCGGCGTGCTCGTCGTCACCGGCGCGGGGCACGTCGACGCGGTGCGCGCCCAGCTGCCCGAGGTGAGCGAGCAGGACGTGCTGGCCGAGCCCTCGCCGCGCGACTCGATGGCGGCGATCGGCCTGGCCGCGGCGGTGCTCGAGCACCGGTACGGAGGCCAGGCGGTGCTGGGCTCGTTCGCCGCGGACCACGTCATCGCCGGCTACGACGAGTTCGCCCGCGCCGTCCGCGAGGGCGTCGCGGCGGCCCGCGCCGGCTACGTCGTGACCATCGGCATCGAGGCGACCGAGCCGTCGACGGCGTTCGGCTACGTCCACGCCGGTGACCCCTTGGGCCTCGCGGAGGCGCCGAGCGCCCGGCACGTCGTCGGATTCACCGAGAAGCCGGACGCCGCGACCGCTGCGGAGTACCTGGCCACCGGTCAGTACCGGTGGAACGCCGGGATGTTCATCGCGCAGGCCGGCGTGCTGCTCGACCACCTCGCCGCGCAGATCCCGCCGCTGGCCGCCGGTGTGCGCCGGATCGCCGCCGCGTGGGACGGCCCGGGACGGGACGAGGAGATGGCGGCCACCTGGCCCGGCCTGACGAAGATCGCGATCGACCACGCGATCGCCGAGCCGGTGGCCGCAGCCGGTGGTGTCGCCGTCGTGCCCGGCGGCTTCGGCTGGGACGACATCGGCGACTTCGCCTCGCTCGCGGCACTGCTGGCCGCCTCGGGCGTGCGCACCCTGGGCCAGGACGGCGCGGTGCTCCGGATCGACGCCGACGACGCGCTCGTGGTGACCGGCGGCCGGACGGTGTCGGTGATCGGCGTGCCCGGCGCGGTCGTCGTGGACACCCCGGACGCGCTGCTCGTGACGACGACGGCGCACGCCCAGGCCGTCAAGTCGGCGGTGGACTCCTGGCGGGCCGCCGCGCGGGAGGACCTCCTCTAGCGTCGCCCCGCGCCCGGGCGAGGGACCGCCCCGGCCGGACGCTGCGAGAATGGCGCCGTGGTCGCGGAACCGGTGGGGCATGACGGGGCGATCCCGCCCGCCCTGCCGCGGGTGCCGATCGCCGCGGCCGTCCCGCCGGTGACGTCCCTCGTGCCGGTGCCCGACGATCCCGCCGTCGCCCGGCTGCACGCCCTGGTCGCCGCGCGGCGCGACGAGATGGTGGCCCTGCGCCGGGACCTGCACGCCCACCCCGAGCTGGGCCGGACCGAGGAGCGGACGACGAAGGTCGTCGCCGACCGCCTCGCCGCGGCCGGGCTGGCCCCCACGCTGCTCCCCGGCACGGGCCTGATCTGCGACATCGGGCCGACCAGCGCGCGGTCCCGACTGGTCGCCCTGCGCGCGGACATCGACGCGCTCCCGCTGGCCGACACGTGTGGCGAGCCCTACGTGTCCACCGTGCGGTCCGTCGCCCACGCATGCGGGCACGACGTGCACACCGCGGCCGTGCTCGGCGCCGGCCTGGCGCTCGCGGAGCTGGCTGCCGCCGGCGAGCTGGCCACCGGGGTGCGGCTGATCTTCCAGCCGGCCGAGGAGGTGCAGCCGGGCGGCTCGATCGACGTGATGGGTGCCGGTGGGCTGGACGGGGTGAGCACGATCTTCGCGCTGCACTGCGACCCCAAGGTCGACGTCGGGCACCTCGGCACGCGGATCGGCCCGATCACGTCGGCCTCCGACCAGGTCCACGTCACGCTGCGCGGACCGGGCGGGCACACGTCCCGCCCGCACCTGACGGCGGACGTCGTGTTCGCGCTCGGCCAGGTGATCACCCAGGTGCCGGCCGTGCTGGGCCGCCGGCTCGACCCGCGGTCGGGTGTCAACCTCACCTGGGGCTCGGTCCGCGCCGGGAGCGCGGCGAACGCGATCCCCGCCTCGGGCGTCGTCACCGGGACGCTCCGCTGCCTCGACGTGCGGGCGTGGGAGCGGGCCGCCGAGGTGTTCGAGGCCGCGGTGCGCGAGGTGGTCGAGCCGTACGGGGTCGAGCTCGAGGTGCGCTGCCAGCGCGGGGTGCCGCCGGTGGTCAACGACGAGGCGAGCACCGGGGTGCTCGAGGCCGCGGCGCGCGACGTGCTCGGCCCCGACGCCGTGCAGCTGACCGAGCAGTCGCTCGGCGGCGAGGACTTCGCGTGGTACCTGACCAGGATCCCCGGGGCGATGGCGCGGCTCGGGACGCGCGCCCCGGGCGGCCGCACCTACGACATCCACCAGGGCGACCTGCGGGTCGACGAGCGCGCGATCGAGGTCGGCTCGCTCGTGCTCGCCCGGGCTGCGCTCATCGCCGGGCGGCGCTGAGCCGCTCTGCGCCGCACCGGGTCGCGCCGGTCCAGGTCGCCTGGCACCGTCCACCGTCCGGCCCGATGTTCCAATGCGGTAACGGATGCCGTCCGGACACCGCTGCATCATCGCCAGGACATCCGGCGCTCACTAGGGTCAGGGGCGATTGGTGCCGGCCGGCCCCCGCACCCACGGCGGCTCAACGATGTGCCGCCGTGGGGCGGATCCCGCCGTCCGGCCTGAACACAACGACCAGGAGAGTCCGTGAAGAACATTCTGCGCACGGCCGCGATCGCAGCGATCGCAGCACTTGCGCTCACCGCCTGTGGCTCCGCTCCCTCGGGGACCCCGTCGGCGGCGAGCACCAGTGGGACGACCGAGTCCGGCACGGCGGCAACCCCGTCGGCCACCCCGATCAACTTCAAGGCGTGCATCGTCTCCGACGCCGGTGGCTTCGACGACAAGAGCTTCAACCAGCTCTCGTTCCAGGGCGTCAAGAAGGCCACCACCGACCTCGGCGCCCAGTTCGCGTCCGCCCAGTCCAACGCGGCGACCGACTACGCGCCGAACCTTCAGGCGATGGCCACCGAGAACTGCAACCTCATCTTCGCGGTCGGCTTCAACCTGACGGCCGACACGATGACCTCCGCGCAGGCGAACCCGAAGATCGACTACGCCCTCATCGACGCGCAGCCCAGTGACGCGCAGGGCAACCCGGTCAACGTCGCGAACATCAAGCCGATCCTCTACGACACGGCGCAGGCCGCGTTCCTCGCCGGCTACCTCGCCGCGGGCTACTCGAAGGTCGGCAAGGTCGGCACCTTCGGCGGCCAGCCCTACCCGACCGTGACGATCTTCATGGACGGCTTCCTGCAGGGTGTGAACTACTACAACAAGCAGAAGAGCAAGAACGTCCAGGTGGTCGGCTGGGACGGCAAGAACGGCCTGTTCACCGGTGGCTTCGACGCCAACGACACCGCCAAGGGTGTCGCGCAGCAGCTCATCGACCAGGGCGTCGACGTGATCCTGCCGGTCGGTGGCCCGATCTACCAGTCGGCTCTCGCCGCGATCCAGGACTCCGGCAAGGACATCGCGATGATCGGCGTGGACGCCGACCAGTTCGTCACCGACCCGAACGTCGACAGCGTCATCCTCACCTCGATCGAGAAGAAGATGGACACCTCGTCGTACGACACGGTGACCGCCGCTGCCAAGGGCAGCTTCGACCCGACCGCCTACGTCGGCACGCTGGCCAACGGCGGCGTGGACATCGCCCCGCTGCACAACTTCCAGAGCAAGGTCGACCCGGCGCTGTGGACCGAGGTCCAGGCCCTCAAGCAGGACATCATCAACGGCAAGGTGAAGGTCAACTCCTACCTGGCGAAGTGACGCACGCCCCTGCCGCGGTGATCCGCGCCACGGCAGACTGGTGACGCACGACTGCGGGGAGGTCGCTGCACGCGACCTCCCCGCAGTGCGTCAGCGGGGGAACGCCCATCCTGCGAGTTCTGGAACGAGGACATGAAGCTCGAGCTGCGCGGCATCACCAAGCGTTTCGGAGCGCTCGTCGCGAACGACCACATCGACCTGACGGTCGAGCCCGGTGAGATCCACTGCCTTCTCGGCGAGAACGGCGCCGGCAAGACGACCCTGATGAACGTCCTGTACGGCCTGTACCAGGCCGACGAGGGCGAGATCGTCATCGACGGCGTCGTGCAGCACTTCGCCGGCCCGGGCGACGCCATGGCGGCCGGGATCGGCATGGTGCACCAGCACTTCATGCTCATCCCGGTGTTCACCGTCGCCGAGAACGTCATGCTCGGCCACGAGCAGACCAAGGGCATCCGGCTCGACCTCGACGCCGCGCGGGCGCAGGTCGAGGAGATCGCCTCCCGGTTCGGCTTCCACGTGGACCCCGATGCCCGGGTCGAGGACCTGCCGGTCGGCGTGCAGCAGCGGGTGGAGATCATCAAGGCGCTGTCCCGCGAGGCGAAGATCCTCGTCTTCGACGAGCCCACCGCGGTGCTCACGCCGCAGGAGACCGACGAGTTCATGGCGATCATGCGCCAGCTCCGGGACTCCGGTGCGGCCATCGTCTTCATCACCCACAAGCTGCGCGAGGTCCGCGAGGCAGCGGACCGGATCACCGTCGTGCGTCGCGGGAAGATCGTCGGCGAGGCCGAGGCCGGCGCCACCGATGCCGAGCTGGCCTCGCTCATGGTCGGCCGGCCGGTCGAGCTGACCGTGCACAAGGACCCGCCGCGCTACTCCGAGGCCCTGTTCGAGGTCTCCGGTCTCACCGTGAGCGACCCGCAGGGCATGGTGCTCGTCGACGACGTCTCGTTCACCGTGCGCGGCGGGGAGGTGCTCGTCATCGCCGGCGTGCAGGGCAACGGCCAGACCGAGCTCACCGAGGCGCTTGCCGGCCTGACCCCGGCCACCGGGTCGGTGCGGCTGAACGGCGAGGAGCTGCTCGGTCGGACCGTGCGCGGCGTGCTCGACGCCGGCGTGGGCTACATCCCCGAGGACCGCTCGACGGACGGCCTGGTCAGCTCGTTCTCGGTCGCCGAGAACCTCGTGCTCGACCGGGTCGACGGACCGCCGTTCGTCCGTGGGGGCGCGCTCCAGCTCGGCGTGCGCGACGCGTTCGCACGCACGGCGGTCGAGGAGTTCGACATCCGCACGCAGGGCATCGGCGAGCCTGCCGGCCGGCTGTCCGGCGGCAACCAGCAGAAGCTCGTCGTGGCGCGCGAGCTGTCCCGTGACCTCAAGCTGCTCGTCGCCGCGCAGCCGACCCGAGGCGTCGACGTCGGGTCGATCGAGTTCATCCACAAACGGATCGTCGCGGCGCGCGACGCGGGTGTGCCGGTGGTGGTCGTCGCGACCGAGCTGGACGAGGCCGCGGCGCTCGGCGACCGGATCCTCGTCATGTACCGGGGCCGGGTGATCGGCATCGCGCCGGCCACCACGCCGTGGGACCAGCTGGGCCTGATGATGGCGGGCGTCGCGCCCGAGGGGACGGTGGCAGCATGAGCGCCCAGCTGACGGCGACGACGCCGGAGGTGCCGGCCGAGGACGAGGACCGCTGGCGCGCGGCGTTCCGCCGGATCGTGTCCGGCAGCTGGGCGCTCTCGCTCGGCGCCATCGTGCTGGCCGTGATCGTCGGCTCGATCATGATCGCGGCGACCGACGACGGCGTCCGGACCGCCCTGGTCTACTTCGGGGCACGGCCCACGGACACCTTCAGCGCGATCGGCAAGGCCGTCGGAGGGGCCTACTCCTCGCTGTTCCGCGGCGCGGTGTGGGACTTCCACGCGACGAGCTTCGCCACCGCGATCCGCCCGCTGACCAACTCGCTGACGCAGGCGACGCCGCTGATCACGGCGGGGCTCGGCGTGGCGATCGGCTTCCGGTCCGGGCTGTTCAACATCGGCGGTCGCGGCCAGATGCTCGCGGCGGCCATCGCCGGCGGCTGGGTCGGCTTCGCCGTCGACCTGCCGCCCGTGGTGCACATGGTGGTCGCGATCGTCGCCGGCATCGTCGCCGGCGCCATCTGGGCCGGCATCGCCGGCCTGCTCAAGGCGACCACCGGTGCGCACGAGGTGATCGTCACGATCATGATGAACTACATCGCCTTCTACATCCTCGGCTACCTGCTGGCGACGCCCGGCCTGCTCCAGGCACCGGGTTCGGCGAACCCGAAGACGCCGCCGATGAAGCCGAACGCGATCATGCCGCACCTGTTCGGTCCCCAGTTCACCCTGCACTGGGGGTTCGTCTTCGCGCTGCTCGCCGTCGCGTTCGCGTGGTGGCTGCTCGAGCGCTCGAAGCTGGGCTTCCAGTTCCGCGCCGTCGGGGAGAACCCCACCGCCGCGCGGGTGGCCGGGATCGACGTCAAGCGCACCACGGTGTTCTCGATGCTCGTCGGCGGCGCCCTGGTCGGCCTCGCCGGCGTCACCCAGGTGCTGGGGACGACCACCACCGGGTTCGGCGACGGCATCGACGCCGGGGTCGGGTTCGACGCGATCACCGTCGCCCTGCTCGGCCGCTCGTCACCGCTCGGGGTGCTGGCGGCGGCCATCCTGTTCGGTGCCTTCAAGTCCGGCGGCGCGACGATGCAGGCGGCCCAGGGCGTGCCGATCGAGATCGTCCAGGTGGTCCAGTCGCTCATCGTCCTGTTCATCGCTGCACCGCCGCTGGTGCGGGCGGTGTTCCGGCTGCCGCAGCCCGGCGCGAAGCCGCGACGGCCCGGGCGGGCCAAGCAGACCAAGGCGCAGCCGGCGGAGGTGGCGGCATGAGCGTCCTCACCGCGCCCGCCGAGTCCGCGTCGGTGTCCGCCGACCTGCGCCGCGTCGTCGTCGTCAGCCGCAAGACCCCGATCGCACTGGTCGCCCTCACCGCACTGCTGGCTCTGCTCTACGGGCTGGACGGGCGGTCCGGCTACACGCACTTCCGGTTCTCCGAGTCGGGCGACCGGGTGCACGTGCCGACGCTGTCCGTCGACGGCATGACGAGCGCGTGGCTGAGCGTCGCGCTGCTCGCCGTGCTCGCCCTCGGCGCGGCCGCCTTCGTCGTCCGGCAGCGCAAGGTGCCGCTGTGGCTCCCGACGGTCTTCGCACTGGTCGCCATCGTCGGCTTCCTGGCCTGGGCCGGGGCCGGGTCGACGGCCGAGTTCCCCGTGGTGTCGCTGGTCGGCGGGTCGGTGCTGCTCGCCGTGCCGCTCGTCTTCGGCGCCCTCGGCGGTGTCATCGGCGAGCGGGCCGGTGTCGTCAACATCGCGATCGAGAGCCAGCTGCTGTTCGGTGCCTTCGGTGCGGCGATCCTCGGGTCGATCACGCACAACCCGTACGTCGGCCTGCTCGCCGCGATCGTCGCCGGTGTGCTCGTCGCCCTGGTGCTGGGTGTGTTCACCATCACCTACAAGGTCGACCAGGTGATCGTCGGCGTCGTGCTCAACGTGCTGGTCTACGGGTTGACCGACTTCCTCTACTCGCAGGTGCTGGTGCCCAACGGCCAGCGCCTCAACACGACGACGCGGTTCCTCCGCGTCGCGATCCCGGGGCTGTCCGACATCCCGGTGATCGGCCCGGCGCTGTTCCGGCAGACGATCCTCGTCTACGTCATGTACATCGCGGTCCCGGTGGTCTGGTACGCCCTGTACCGCACCCGGTGGGGCCTGCGGCTGCGGGCTGTCGGCGAGCACCCGCAGGCGGCCGACACCGTCGGCATCAAGGTGGAGCGGGCCCGGTACCGCGCGCTGGCCATCGCCGGCGCCGTGGTGGGCATCGGGGGCGCGTTCTACACGGTGGTGTCGATCTCGTCCTTCGGCCGCGAGATGACCGCGGGCGCCGGGTACATCGCCCTGGCCGCCGTGATCTTCGGCAAGTGGGACCCGGTGCGCGCCGCGCTGGCGGCCCTGCTGTTCGGTGCCGCGACCAACCTGCAGGGCACCCTGTCGGTGGTCGGCGCGCCCGTGCCGAGCCAGTTCATGCTCATGCTGCCGTACGTGGTGACGGTGCTCGCGGTCGCCGGGTTCGTCGGCCGGTCACGGGCGCCGGCGGCGGACGGCACGCCGTACATCAAGGAGTGACGTGACCGACGTCGACTGGGCCGCGCTGCGCGCGGCCGCAACGGCGGCGATGGCCCATGCCTACGCCCCGTACTCGCACTTCCCGGTCGGGGCTGCCGCGCTCGTCGACGACGGGCGTGTGGTCACCGGGTGCAACGTGGAGAACGCCTCGTACGGGGTCACGCTGTGCGCGGAGTGCGGGCTGGTCTCCTCGCTCGCCTCGACCGGCGGCGGACGGCTGGTGGCGTTCACCTGCGTGGACGGTCACGGCGAGGTGCTCGCGCCGTGCGGCCGGTGCCGGCAGCTGCTGTTCGAGCACGGCGGCCACGGCCTGCTGGTCGAGACGGCGGCGGGGGTGCGGACGATGGACGACGTGCTCCCCGGCGCCTTCGGGCCGGACGACCTGGGTGCCCGGCGATGACCGCCGAGGCGTTCGACGCCGTCGACGTCATCGTCGCCAAGCGCGACGGGCACCGGCTGACCGATGCCCAGATCGACTGGGTGGTCTCCGCCTACACCCGCGGCGTGGTCGCCGACGAGCAGATGTCCGCCCTCGCGATGGCCATCCTGCTGAACGGCATGGACCGCACCGAGATCGCCCGGTGGACCGCCGCGATGATCGCCTCCGGCGAGCGGCTCGACTTCTCGGGGCTGGGTCGTCCCACCGCGGACAAGCACTCCACAGGCGGCGTCGGGGACAAGATCACGCTGCCGCTCGCGCCGCTGGTCGCGGTGTTCGGGGTCGCCGTGCCGCAGCTGTCCGGGCGCGGGCTGGGCCACACCGGCGGCACGCTGGACAAGCTCGAGTCGATCCCGGGCTGGCGGGCGGCCCTGAGCAACGACGAGATGCTCGCCCAGCTCGGCTCGGTCGGCGCGGTGATCTGCGCGGCCGGATCCGGCCTGGCACCCGCGGACCGCAAGCTGTACGCGTTGCGCGACGTCACCGGGACGGTCGAGGCCATCCCGCTGATCGCCTCCTCGATCATGAGCAAGAAGATCGCCGAGGGCACCGGCGCGCTGGTGCTCGACGTCAAGGTGGGCTCCGGCGCGTTCATGCACGACGAGGCGCGGGCCCGCGAGCTGGCCGAGACGATGGTCGCCCTGGGCACCGACGCCGGCGTGCGGACGGTCGCCCTGCTGACCGACATGGACACCCCGCTCGGCCTGACCGCCGGCAACGCGCTCGAGGTCCGCGAGTCGGTCGAGGTGCTCGCCGGCGGCGGACCGGCCGACGTCGTCGAGCTGACCGTCGCCCTGGCGCGCGAGATGCTCACGGCCGCGGGCCGGCCCGACGAGGACCCGGCTGCCGCGCTGGCCGACGGTCGTGCGATGGACTCCTGGCGGGCGATGATCCGCGCCCAGGGCGGGGACCCCGACGCCGCACTGCCCGTGGCGCGCCACTCCGAGGAGGTCCGGGCTGCGGCCACAGGAGTCCTGGCCGAGGTGGACGCGATGGCGGTCGGCGTCGCGGCGTGGCGCCTCGGCGCCGGGCGGGCGCGCAAGGAGGACCTGGTGCAGGCGGGTGCGGGCGTCGAGCTGCTGGCCAGGCCGGGCGACCGCGTCGTGGCCGGTCAGCCCTTGGCGCGCCTGCACACCGACACCCCGGACCGGTTCGCGCGGGCGACCGAGGCCCTGGCCGGCACGTTCGTCGTGCGCGACCAGGCAGCGGCCGTACGTCCCCTGATCCTCGACCGCATCGCCTGACTCCATGGTCGCTCCGGCGCAGGCTGCGAAGCGGCGGCGGGCGTGGGGGACCCGGCGGCGGGCAGTGTAGGGGCGGACGTGCTGGCGGCCCAAGGGACCATGGGGGGTGGCGGCGCCCACAGCTCCGGGTCAGGATGGGACCTGGAGCTCGACGTGCACCGACGCACAGGGGAGGTGGAGCGATGAGCACCGTTCCTGGACCGGACGCCTGGCGGGATGCCGGACTGGTCCCCGTGGAGCCCGATGAGCCCCGGCGGCTGGGCGACGAGGAGGTCGACCTGGACGACGTGCCGGTCGACCCCGAGGAGTACGCGCCGGACTTCGCGCGGGCCGACCTCGACGACCGCGCGGCCGAGGCCGACGTCGTCGAGCAGGACACCGAGGTTCCGGTGGACGACGACCTGGACGAGGCATGACCCGACCCCCGGCCGGAGCACTACGGTGAACGCATGACGACCCAGACCGACCCGGGCGAGTCGCCCGAAGGGTCCATGTCGGTCCCGTCCGCCGCCGACCGGCGACGGGACCTGCTGGCCGCCATCCCCGACCTGCCGAAGGTTCTGCTGCACGACCACCTGGACGGCGGGCTCCGACCCGCGACGGTCGTCGACCTTGCCGCCGACCTCGGGCACCCGCTGCCGACGACGGAGCCCGAGGCCCTCGGCGCCTGGTTCCGTGCTGCCGCGGACTCGGGTTCGCTGGAGCGCTACCTCGAGACGTTCAGCCACACCGCGGGTGTCATGCAGACCCGCGACGGCCTGCGTCGGGTGGCCCGCGAGGCCGTCGAGGACCTGGCCGACGACGGCGTGGTCTATGCCGAGTCGCGGTTCGCCCCCGAGCTGCACACCGAGCGGGGACTGACGCTCGAGGAGGTGGTCGACGCCGTCCTCGAGGGGTACCAGGACGGCATGCGCGCCGCCGCCGAGCGGGGCCGGACGATCGTCGTGCGCGGCCTGCTCACCGCGATGCGCCAGGCGGACCGCTGGGCCGAGGTCGCCGCGCTCGCGGTCGCCTCCCGCGACCGGGGCGTCGTCGGCTTCGACATCGCCGGCCCGGAGGCGGGGTTCCCACCCGATCGGCACGCCGAGGCCTTCGAGGTCCTGCGCGAGGCCTGGTTGCCGGCGACGGTTCACGCGGGTGAGGCCGACGGGCTCGGCTCGATCGCCGCGGCGCTCCGGGTCGGCGCCAGCCGGCTCGGCCACGGGATGCGGATCGCCGACGATGTCGACGGCGACCGGCTGGGCACCCTCGCGCACTGGGTGCGGGACCGGCAGATCGCCCTGGAGATCGCGCCGACCAGCAACGTCCACACCGGCGGCGCCGCCTCGATCCGGGACCACCCGGTCACCCACCTGCTCCGGCTCGGCTTCGCCGTGACCGTGAACACCGACAACCGTCTGCAGTCCGGCACGTCCATGAGCGCTGAGCTGTCCGCGCTCGTCGAGCAGGCGGGCTGGACCCTGGCAGACCTGCGACAGGTCACGCTGACCGCCGCACACCACGCGTTCGTCCACGAGGACGCACGGACCGCACTCATCGACGAGATCATCACGCCCGGGTACGCCCGGGCCGGTGGCGGGAGGCACCTGGCATGAACCACAACATCACCCTCGAGAGTGGGCACCACCCCTTGGATGCCGCAGCGCTCGCGAACTTCATCGACCACACCCTGCTCAAGCCCGAGGCGACCCGGGCGGACGTCGAGCACGCGGTGGCCGAGGCGGTCCGGCTCGGCGCCTACTCGGTCTGCGTCTCGCCGTCGTTCCTGCCGCTGGACATCCCGCTCGACGAGAGCGGCGTGCGCAAGGTCCGGGTGGCCACGGTGATCGGCTTCCCGTCGGGCAAGCACACCAGCGAGGTCAAGGCCGTGGAGGCGGCGGGCGCCGTGGCAGCCGGTGCCGACGAGGTCGACATGGTGATCGACATCGGCGCCGCCAAGGAGCGCCGGTTCGCCGACGTCGAGGCCGACATCCTGGCCGTGCGCGCCGCCGCACCGCACCCGACCGTGCTCAAGGTGATCCTCGAGACGGCCGCGCTGTCCGACCACGAGATCATCGAGTCCTGCCGGGCTGCCGCGTCGGCCGGCGCCGACTACGTCAAGACGTCCACCGGGTTCCACCCCGCGGGCGGGGCGTCGGTGCGCGCGGTCGGCATCATGGCCGGGACGATCGGCGGGCGGCTGGGGATCAAGGCGTCCGGCGGCATCCGGACCGCCGCGGACGCGATCGCGATGATCAACGCCGGTGCCACCCGGCTGGGCGTCTCGGCGACCGCCGCCGTGCTGGCCGGCCTGGACGAGGAGCCGGTCGAGGTGACGGCGGACACCAGCTACTGACGCCAGTGGAACGAACCGGCACCTTGACCGGCGTGTCGGGTGCGTGTCCGTTCCACTGTCGGGGTGGTTCGTTCCACTGTCAGGGGCGTCGGACGGTCAGGGCAGGTCCAGGGCGGCGCTGAGGTCGGCGGCGAGGGCGTCGAGGCGGGCGCGGGCGGTGGCCCGGGCCGCCGTGACGGTGTCGTCGGACGCGTCCGGCGCGAGCGGGACGACGACCTCCAGGTAGCACTTGACCTTCGGCTCGGTGCCGCTGGGGCGCACGACGATGCGGTCGTCCGCCTCGGTGAACAGCCGGAAGCCGTCGGTGGGCAGCAGGCCGTCCACCCCGGTGGACAGGTCGGTCACGGTGGTGACCGCTGCGCCGGCCAGCCGGGTCGGTGCCGCGACGCGCAGCCGGTCGATCACCGCCGCGATCTTCCCCGGGTCCTCGAACCGCGCGGCGACCTGGCCGGTGAGGTACAGCCCGTGCCGGCGGGCGATGGCGTCGAGCTCGTCGACCAGCCCCCGGCCGTCGGCCTTGACCGCGGCCGCGAGCGTCGCCACGCGCAGCCCCGCGGAGATGCCGTCCTTGTCCCGCACCAGGGCGGGCGCGACGCAGTAGCCGAGCGCCTCCTCGTAGCCGAAGACGAGGTCGTCGGTCCGCGAGATCCACTTGAAGCCGGTGAGCGTGGCGGCGAACCCGAGTCCCGCGTCGGCCGCGATCCGGGACAGCAGCCGCGAGGACACGATCGATGCGGCCAGGGTGCCGCCGGACGCGTGCGCCGCGGCGTCCGCGCCGAGCAGGGCACCGGTCTCGTCGCCGTGCAGCGCCCGCCAGGTTCCGGTCCGGGGGTCGACGACGGCGACGGCGCACCGGTCGGCATCCGGGTCGAGCGCCAGGACGAGGTCTGCCGCGGTCGTGCGGGCCAGCGCGAGCGCCAGGTCCAGGGCGCCCGGCTCCTCGGGGTTCGGGAACGCGACGGTGGGGAAGTCCGGGTCCGGCTCGGCCTGCTCGGGCACGACCGTGACGTCGGTGAAGCCGGCCTCGGCGAGGACCCGGGTGGCGACGGTGGCGCCGACGCCGTGCATCGGCGTCAGGACGATCCGCAGGGCCCCGGCGCGGGCGCGCGCCGACTCGTCGTCGGCCGCCAGCGCCACGACGGCGGCCACGTACGCGTCGACCACGTCCTCGCCGAGCACCGTCCAGCCGTCCTCCGCCCGGGGAACGGATGCGACGGACGGCACTGCGGCGATCCGTGCGGCGATCCGCTCGTCCATCGGGGGCACGATCTGGGCGCCCTGGCCGGCGCCGGTGACCGCACGTCCGCCCAGGTAGACCTTGTACCCGTTGTCCGCGGCGGGGTTGTGCGACGCGGTGACCATGATCCCGGCGTCGGCGGACAGGTGGCGGACGGCGAAGGCGAGCACGGGGGTCGGCAGGGGACGCGGCAGCAGCAGCACGTCCAGGCCGGCGGCGGCGAGGACGGCGGCCGAGTCCTGCGCGAAGTCGGCGGACCGGTGGCGGGCGTCGTAGCCGATGACGACCTTCGGCGCCGGGTCGGCACCCGGAAGCTCGTGGTGCAGGTAGGCGGCGAGGCCGGCCGCGGTGCGCACGACGACCGCCCGGTTCATCCGGTTCGGGCCACCACCCAGGGCGCCGCGCAGACCGGCGGTGCCGAACTGGAGCAGGCCGGCGAACCGGTCGACGAGGTCGCGTCGAGCCGCGTCGTCGCCGTGCTGGGCGGCCTCGAGGAGGGCGGACAGCTCCGCGCTGGTGCTGGGGTCCGGGTCGTCGTCGATCCAGGCCTTGACCTGGTCGGGGTCCCATGCGTGCTTGCCGGTCATGGGGTCAAGATATCGACCCTGCGGCTGCGCGCCCGTCGACGCCGGCCGAGCCGCCCCCGGACCGGCCGGGCGTCGCGCCGGCCGGTTGAGCCGGACGAGTGACAGCGCGGCGGTTCCGGGGTGAAGTCCCTGCGGATTCGGGGCAATTCGGACAATTCCGGCTAGCGTCGACGACGTCAGATCGGGACCTCCGAAGGGTCAGGCCATGTCAGGACGCACCCCCCGCCCCGCGCTTGGCGCCGAACACAGGGCCGCCGTCGTCGAGGCGGCCGCACGCACGTTCGACCGCGTCGGGTACGCCGGAGCCTCGCTCGGGGACATCGCCGCCGACGCCCACACCGACCTGCGCGTGCTGCGCAACCTCTTCCCGCGCAAGGACGACCTCGCCCGCGCGGTGATCGACGAGCAGGACCGTCGGATGGTCGCCGCGCTGGACCACGCGCTGCTCCGGCACGGACCGCTCGAGGCGTTGATCCACAGCTCGCGGGCGATCGCCGACCAGATGGTCTGCGACCCCATGATGCGGGCCGGGTCGCGGCTGTCGATGGAGCTGGGCCCGGTCGAGCCCGCCGTGGCGGATCACTACCGGGCCTGGATCGAGCAGGTGTCGGGGCTGTTCGCCCGGGCCCAGGAGGCGGGTGACATCGTCGAGCGCCTCGACCCCGCCGAGCTCGGCGCCACCGTCCAGTCGTACCTGTCCGGCGTGCACATGTTCTCGGCGCTGCTGACCGACCGGTCGGACCTGCACGCGCGCCTGGTCGTGGCGTGGCGCACGGTGATCGACGCCGCGGCGCCCCTGGGCCGCCGGCTGGGGCTGCACGCCGTGACACGCGACGCCTTCGGTGAGCGCGTCGTGACCGGCGAGCACGCCGTCGTGGCGGGCGCCGCCTGACGGGGATGCCGGCCGCGCCGCTCAGATGCGGCGGACCACCTCGGCGAGGAGCGCACTGATCCGCGGCCCGGCGGCCGTGCCGGCGGCGAGCACCTCGGCGTGGGAGAGCTTCTCGCCGGTGACGCCGGCGGCGTGGTTGGTGACCAGGCTGACGCCGAGGATCTCCAGCCCGGCATGGCGGGCCGCGATCGCCTCGAGCGCGGTGGACATGCCGACCAGGTGACCGCCCATCCGCCGGGCCATCTCCACCTCGGCCGGGGTCTCGTAGTGCGGCCCGCGGAACTGGACGTAGACACCCTCGGCGAGGCCGGGGTCGACCTGATGGGCGATCGCCCGCAGGCGTGCGGAGTACAGGTCGGTGAGGTCGACGAAGGTCGCCCCCTCCAAGGGGGAGGCGCCCGTGAGGTTGAGGTGGTCGCTGATCAGCACCGGCGTCCCGGGCCCCCAGGACGGGTCGATGCCGCCGCAGCCGTTCGTCAGGACGACGGTCGCGGCGCCCGCCGCGGCGGCGGTGCGCACGCCGTGCGCCACCCGGCGCACCCCGAGCCCCTCGTAGAAGTGGGTCCGAGCGCCCAGCACGAGCGCGTGCCTCGTCGTGCCGTCCTCGGCCCGGTACCGCACCGAGCGCACCGTGCCGGTGTGCCCGACGACCGCCGGCGCGCTGAACCCGGGGACGTCGGTGGCCGACAGCTCGGCGACGGTCTCACCGAGCAGCTCGGCCGCCCCGCCCCAGCCGGAGCCGAGGACGAGGGCGACGTCGTGCCGGTCCACCCCGGTCCGCTCTGCGATCACCCGGGCGGCCTCGCGGGCGACGACGAACGGGTCGGTCGCAGGGTCGTCGAGGTCGGGCGCGGCGGTCACGGGTCGAGGCTATCGGTTGGGCGCCGGCCGGCGCCGGGCCGGGGAGCCGGGGATCGGACCGGCTCGGCGGGCGCCCTCAGGCGCCGACCGCGGCGGGCTGGGGACGGTTGGCCACGCCGGCGCGGGGCCGGGCCCACGCGATGCGGACGAAGAACGTCATCACCGGCACGACGTAGGCCAGCCACACGGCGGCCTGGAGCCACGTCGTCTCGGCGGAGAAGTTGAAGACACCCTTGAGGAGCGAGCCGTACCAGCTGGTCGGCGGGACGGCGTGCGAGACGTCGAACGCCAGGGAGCCGATCCCGGGCAGGATGCCGGCCTCCTGCAGGTCGTGCACGCCGTAGGAGAGCACTCCCGCGGCGATGACGACGAGGAACATCCCGGTCCAGCCGAAGAACCGGCGCAGGTCCAGGCGGATCGAGCCCTTGGCGAGCGCCCAGCCGAGCACCACGGCGACGGCCAGCCCCACCGTGGCTCCGACCAGCGGCCCGGCGCTGGTGCGCCCGGCGGCCTGCGCGCTGGCCCAGAGGAACAGCGCGGTCTCCAGGCCCTCACGGCCCACGGCGAGCAGGGCGATGACCAGGACGGCCCGCCCACCCGCGGCCACGGCGCCGTCGAGCTGGTGCTGCAGGTCGCCCTTGAGGTGTCGCGCCGTACGCGCCATCCAGAAGATCATCCAGGTGACCAGCCCGACGGCGAGGATCGACAGCGAGCCGCCGATCGCCTCCTGCGCCTCGTCGCTCAGGCCGGACGGCCCGAACGTCAGCAGGGCACCGAAGACCAGCGAGATGCCCACGGCGGCCGCGACGCCTGTCCACAGCGCGGGCAGCAGGTCACGCCGGCCCATCCGGAGGAGGTAGGCGACGAGGATGCCGACGACGAGCGCGGCCTCCAGGCCCTCGCGGAGCCCGATGAGGAAGTTGGCCAGCATGGTCCGTCCCGCCGCGGTGAGGTGAGCCTTACCTAACAGCGGAGACTTTACAACACACTGGTGTTGCGAAAAGGGCGTTCCGCACCATGAGACGGGTCCCGCCACGGTGTCCGGTGTCGTTGCCGCGGCGGGCTCGGCCTCGGCGCCCGTGACCCGCGCGCCGGGCGTCAGTCGTCGGGAGCGAGGGGTCCGGCGATCCGGGCGAGGAGCGCGGGCCAGGCATCGGCGAACGCCGGGTGCAGCGGGAGCGCGGCAACCTCGTCGAGAGCCACCCAGCGGACCTCGAGGCTCTCCGCGTCGGTGGCCACCGGGTCGACCCGGACCAGCTCGTCGGCGAGCACCGTCGTGTACGACCAGTCCGGATGGGTGAGGACGTGCTGGCCGCGGATGCCGACCGAGGCCGGCGGGATCCCGGCCTCCTCCTGCGCCTCCCGCAGGGCGCCGGCGACAGCGCTCTCGCCCGGCTGGAGCGCGCCGCCCGGCAGCGCCCACGTCCCGCCCTGATCGCTCCAGACGGCACGGTGCTGGAGCACGACGTGCGTGCCGGCCCGGTGCACCAGCAGCAGTCCGGCCGCCCCGAACAGGCCCCAGTGCCGACGCCCGCACGCGCACTGCACCCACGCATCGCCCGGGCCGTGGTGCAACCGGTCCCGCGGCGGCAGCTCGCTCACACCGCGACGCTACCTGGACCCGGGGGTCAGACGATGTCGCAGATCGTCGTTCCCGCGGCGACCGTCGCGCCGACGTCCGCCGCCAGGGACGTCACGGTCCCGGACCGGTGCGCCAGCAGCGGCTGCTCCATCTTCATCGCCTCGAGGACGACGACGAGGTCGCCCTCCTCGACCGCCGCACCCTCGGCGACCGCGACCTTGACGATCGTGCCCTGCATCGGCGAGGAGAGCGCGGTGCCGTTGGCGGACGAGCGGGCGACCGACCGGCGCATGCGGCGCGGCAGGGGCGCCGAACGCCCGCGCCCGCCCCGCGCCAGGGCCAGGCCGGCCGGGATGACCACCTCGAGCCGCTTGCCCCCGACCTCGACGACGACCCGCTCCAGCCCGTCGTCCTCGGCCTGTGCCGACGCTCCGCCGGACGAGGACAGCGCGCCGAGCTGGTCGGCGAACTCGGTCTCGATCCAGCGCGTGTGCACCGAGAACGGGGTGTCGTCGGACGCCGGCGCGAACGCCTCGTCGTCCAGGACGGCCCGGTGGAACGGCACGACGGTGGGGATGCCGCCGATCTCCAGCTCGGCCAGCGCCCGGCGCGCCCGCTCGATCGCCTCACGGCGCGTGGCGCCGGTGACGACGAGCTTGGCGAGCATCGAGTCGAAGGCACCGGAGACCGTGTCGCCCTCGACCACGCCCGAGTCCACCCGCACCCCGGGGCCGGACGGGAACCGCAGCCGGGTCAGCTTGCCCGGCGTCGGCAGGAAGCCGGCCGCGGGGTCCTCCCCGTTGATCCGGAACTCGATCGCGTGCCCTCGGCTGGTGACCGACGAGTAGCCCAGCGGCTCGCCGGCGGCGATCCGCAGCTGCTCGCGCACCAGGTCGATGCCGGTGACCTGCTCGGTCACCGGGTGCTCCACCTGCAGGCGCGTGTTGACCTCGAGGAACGAGACCGTCCCGTCGGTGGCGACGAGGAACTCGCACGTCCCGGCGCCGACGTAGCCGGCCTCGTGCAGGATGGCGATCGAGGCGTTGATGAGCAGGTCCACCTGGGCTCCGCTGAGGAACGGTGCCGGTGCCTCCTCGACGAGCTTCTGGTGCCGGCGCTGCAACGAGCAGTCGCGGGTGGACACGACGACGACAGTGCCCTCGGCGTCGGCCAGGCACTGCGTCTCCACGTGCCGCGGCCGGTCCAGGTAGCGCTCGACGAAGCACTCGCCGCGGCCGAACGCCGCTGTCGCCTCGCGCACCGCGGACTCGTAGGCCTCGTCGATCTCGTCGTGCGAACGGGCGACCTTGAGGCCGCGCCCGCCGCCGCCGAACGCCGCCTTGATCGCCACCGGCAGACCGTGCGCGGTCGCGAACTCGTGCACCTGGTCCAGCGTCACGGGCTGGTCGGTCCCCGCCACCAGCGGCGCACCGACGCGCCGGGCGATCGAGCGGGCGCTCATCTTGTCCCCGAGGGCCGCGATCGCGGACGGCGGCGGCCCGATCCAGACCAGTCCCGCGTCGAGCACCGCCTGGGCGAACGACGCGTTCTCGGCGAGGAACCCGTAGCCCGGGTGGACCGCGTCGGCGCCGGAACGACGGGCGACCTCCAACAGCTTCTCGATCGACAGGTAGGTGTCGACCGCGCGCGAGCCGTCGAGGGCGTACGCCTCGTCGGCCAGCGTGACGTGCAGCGCCCCGCGGTCCTGGTCGGCGTAGACCGCCACGGCGTCGATGCCGGCGTCCCTGCAGGCCCGGGCCACGCGGACGGCGATCTCGCCTCGGTTGGCGATGAGGACCTTGGAGATCACGGGCACGGTCCACCGTAACGCGAGGCGTCAGCCGGGCAGTTGGCGACCGCCCCCACCGGCGGGGGCGGTCGTTTGTGGGGTTCCGACGAGCGGACCGACCCACAGGTCGGTCCACCGCACGCCGATCGCGGCCAGCAGTCGCCGCAGCAACGGCAGCGACAGGCCGACGACCGTGTGGTGGTCCCCCTCGATCCGGTCCACGAACGGACCGCCCAGCCCGTCGATGGTGAACGCACCGGCCACCCGCAGCGGCTCCTCGGTCGCGACGTAGGCGTCGATCTCCTCGTCCGACACGTCGGCGAACCACACCGTGGTCGAGGCGGTCGCGCCGGTCTCGGCCCCCGTGCCGTCCTCGGGCCGGGCGTCGATCAGCCAGTGGCCGGTGTGCAGCACGCCGGACCGGCGGCGCATGGCGCGCCAGCGTGCCGCCGCGTCGGCGGCGCCGGCCGGCTTGCCGAGCACCTGGCCGTCGAACTCGAGCATCGAGTCGCAGCCGAGCACGACGAGGTCCCGGACGCGCGGGTGCTGGGCGAGCCGGGCCGCGACGTCCTGCGCCTTGGCCCGGGCGAGGACCAGCACCATCTCGGCCGGGGGCAGCGGTCCGGCCGCGGCGACGGCGTCGGTCAGCACGTCGTGCTCGTCGACGTCCGACACGGCGACCACCGGCTCGACCCCCGCCGCGCGCAGCGTGGCTCGTCGAGCGGGCGATGCGGAGGCGAGCAGCAGCCGGGTCACCCGTCGCACCCTACGCAACGTCCGAGCGCTGAGCGGCCCTGGCCGCAAAGCGCTCGGACGTTGCGTAGGGGGGGTCCTGGGAGGGCACAGGTGGGTCGGGGCACAATGGGCTGCCGACTTCGGGGAGGGGCGATGAGCGAGACGACGGCGGACGGGCATGTGGACGACGGGTCGGGCGTGCTGGACGACGGGGCGGGTCTGATGGACGACCAGTACGACGACGACCTGGACGCCCTCGACGACCTCGATCCCCTCGAGGACCTCGACCTGTCCGGCACCGGCTCGGTGCGGTGGCACCGACGCACCACGGTCGAGATGATCCTCAGCGGCATCGTCGGCCTGGTCGCCTCGTTCGTCCTGTCCATCGAGGCCTGGCACCTGGCCGCCGACCCGCACGCGGTGTTCAGCTGCGACGTCAACCAGGTGCTCAGCTGCGGCGCGGTGGCCCGGACCTGGCAGGCGCACCTGCTCGGCTTCCCGAACGCCTTCCTCGGCATCTTCTTCGAGACGGTCGTGCTGACCATCTCCGTGTCGATGCTGGCCGGCGTGCGGTTCCCGCGGTGGATCATGCTCGGCGCCGAGGCGCTCTACTCGATCGGCCTGTTCTTCGCCCTCTGGCTGTTCAGCCAGTCGACGTTCGTCATCCACGCGCTGTGCCCGTGGTGCCTGCTGGTGACGTTCACCACGACGTTCGTCTGGGCGGGCCTGACCCGGATCAACGTGCGCGACGGCAACATCCCGGCACCCGCCGGGATGCGCCGGTTCGTCGCTGCCGGCAACGACTGGTTCGTCACCGGCGCGTTCTGCGTGCTCATCGCGGTGCTCGTGATCCTGCGCTACGGGGCCGCCCTGTTCGCCTGACCCGCCTGGGGCTCGCCTGACCCGCGCGGGGGCGCAGCCTCAGACCACCGTGGCGAGCACGTCGAGCGGCAGCGAGCCGAGGTTGAGCGCGCGCGAGTGGAACGCCGCCAGGTCCAGCTCCTCGCCCTTCGCCGCCGCGGCCGCCCGGGCCTTGTCCCGGATCTCCAGCCACAGCCGCTGCCCGACGAGGTAGGACGGCGCCTGCCCGGCCCAGCCGAGGTAGCGCAGCCACTCGAACCGGGTGAAGCCCTCGGCCTGGTGCAGGTTCTTCCGGAGCAGGTCCCAGCCCTTGTCGGCGTCCCAGGTGCCGCCGCCGAACTCCTCGGGCGCCGGCAGGCCGAGGTGCACACCGATGTCGAAGACGACGCGCGCTGCGCGCATCCGCTGCCCGTCGAGCATGCCCAGCCGGTCGCCGTCGTCGTCGAGGAAGCCGAGGTCGGCCATCAGGCGCTCGGCGTACAGCGCCCAGCCCTCGCCGTGGCCCGACGTCCAGGAGGCCAGCCGCCGGTAGTCGTTGAGCTCGTCCCGGTTGACCACCGCGGTGCCGACCTGCAGGTGGTGGCCGGGGACACCCTCGTGGTAGACCGTGGTCCGCTCCCGCCAGGTGCTGAACTCCTCGACCCCGGGCGGCACCGACCACCACATCCGGCCCGGGCGCGCCAGGTCGTCGGACGGGCCGGTGTAGTAGATGCCGCCGGTCTGGGTGGGTGCGATCCGGCACTCGAGCCGGTGCAGGGGCTCGGCGATGGTGAAGTGCGTGCCGTCCAGAGCGGCGATCGCCGAGTCGGCGGTCGCCTGCATCCAGCGCTGCAGCGCGTCGGTGCCGTGCAGCGTCCGGGCGGCGTCGGTGTCGAGCCGGGCGATCGCGTCCTCGACGGTCGCGCCCGGACCGGCGATCCGCCGCGCGATCTCGGTCTGCTCGGCGGTGATCGCGGCGAGCTGGTCCAGCCCCCAGGCGTACGTCTCGTCCAGGTCGACCGTCGCGCCGATGAAGTACCTCGACCACAGGGCGTAGCGGTCCCGGCCGAACCCGTCGGCCTGCGGGGCCCGCGGCGCCAGGTCACGCAGCGCGGCCGCGAGGTCGCCGTACGCGGCGGCCGCGCCGGCGGCTGCCGTGGCGAGCTCCTCGCGCAGCGCCTCCGGGCCGCCGGCAGCGAACGCGGTGAAGAACGACGTCGCCGGGTCGGCCAGCTCGGACGCCTGCTTGATGCCCTCCTCGACCTGGCGTGCCGCAGGGATCCGTCCGGCGTCCGCGGAGGCTCGGAGCGCCTCGGCGTAGCCGGCGGCGGCCGCCGGCAGCGCGCGCAGACGGGCCGCGATCGTCGCCCAGTCCTCGTCCGTGTCGGTCGCCATCAGGTCGAACGTGTCGCGCATCTGCAGCGGCGACGCGAGGTTGTTCAGCGGGGCGAGGGTCTCGCCGGCGTCGTCGAGGTCCCGATCGGTGCCGAGGGCGAACCGCATCGCGGCGACCGTCACCCGGTCGGTGTCGTCGAGCGGGGCCACGGAGTCGAGGGCGCGCAGCGTCTGGCTGACCAGCTCGGTCCGCGCGGCGTGGCCGGCCGGGGAGTAGTCGGTCATCTCGTGGTCGTGGCCCTTGACGCCGATCTCGGTGGCGGCGATCGGGTCGAGGACGACGTACCGGGCGACGAACTCGTCGGCGAGCGCGTCGACAGCAGTGGGGGTGCGGGTCATGGCTCGACCCTATCGGCGGCGGCCGGTGCCGTCAGGGGTGCAGGCTCCAGCGCCACGAGTCGGGGCCGGGCGCGGGTGTGGGGCGTCGGGGCAGGATGCGGCGGCGGCTCGCCCACTCCATGGCGGGCGCCGGGGCGTCGTCGTCCGGATGTGTCGTGGCGACCAGGCCGGCGACGAGCGCGGCCAGCTCGACCTCGTCGGGCGCACCCCGGACCACGTGGACGTCGGCGGCGCTCGGCGGCGGACCGACCGGCTCGTCGTCCGGACCGTCGTGCGGGGACGGCAGGCTCACTCGTCCTCCTCGTCGAAGTGCACCGGTGCCCCCCGCGCGGCGCCCCACTCGACGACGTCGAAGCCCGCCTCCTGCAACGTGCGGGCCAGGTCGGCGCCGCCGGCGTCGATCATGTCGAGCACCGAGTCGAGCGTGAGGTCGCTGGTCGCCTGCGGCGGGCCGACGACGAACCCGAGGTGGAAGGTGTCCACCGCGTCCTCGTCGGCCGGGCCCTCCGGCTCCTCCTCGTCCCAGCTCATCCCGGTCAGGTCGGCGTGCAGCCCGAGCGTCTCGTGGAGCAGGTCGTACATCCGCGCGTTGAGCGCGCCGACCTGCGCCTCGAGGGCGAGGATCCGCGGGTCCTCGTCCGCCTCGGTGGCGCCGAACTCGGCGCGTACGCCGATCGCGGTGTCGACGTAGCTGTGCAGCGCGGCGGACAGCTCGTCCACCACCGCGTGCAACGCGGTGGCGTCGACGCCCTGGATCGGCTCGGCGCCGTGAGCGCCCTCGTCGTGCTCGTGGTCGTGGCTCACAGGGGGATGTTCCCATGCTTCTTGGCCGGCAGCGTGGCGCGCTTGGTGTGCAGCAGGCGCAGCGCGCGTGTGATCTCCGAGCGGGTCGCGCTCGGGGCGATCACGGCGTCGACGTACCCGCGGTCGGCCGCGTCCCACGGGTTGACGAGCTGCTGCTCGTACTCGGCGGTGAGCCGCGCGCGCTCGGCCTCGACGTCGCCGCCGGCCCGGTCCACCTCGGCCAGGGCCCCGCGGTGCAGGATGTTCACCGCGCCGCCGGCGCCCATCACGGCGATCTGGGCGGTCGGCCAGGCAAGGTTGACGTCGGCGCCCAGCTGCTTGGAGCCCATGACGATGTACGCGCCGCCGTACGCCTTGCGCGTGATCACGGTGACCAGCGGCACGGTGGCCTCGGCGTAGGCGTAGATCAGCTTGGCGCCGCGCCGGATGATCCCGTTCCACTCCTGGTCGGTGCCCGGCAGGAAGCCCGGAACGTCGACGAACGTCAGCACCGGCAGGTTGAACGCGTCGCAGGTGCGGACGAACCGGGCCGCCTTCTCGGCGGCGTCGATGTCCAGCGTCCCGGCCATCGTCATCGGCTGGTTGGCGACGACGCCCACCGGGCGCCCCTCGACGTGCCCGAAGCCGACGACGACGTTCGGCGCGAACAACGACTGCACCTCGAGCAGCACGCCGGCGTCCAGGACCGTCTCGACGACGGTGCGCATCTCGTACGGCTGGGCGTCGGAGTCGGGGACGAGGGTGTCCAGGGCGAGGTCGTCGTCGGTCGGCTCGAGGGAGGAGTCGTGCTGGTAGACGGGCGGGTCGGACAGGTTGTTCGCCGGCAGGTAGGACAGCAGGGCCCGGGCGTAGTCGAGGGCGTCCTCCTCGTCGGAGGCCAGGTAGTGCGCGACGCCCGACCGGGAGTTGTGCGTCATCGCGCCGCCCAGCTCCTCGAACCCGACGTCCTCGCCGGTCACCGCGCGGATGACGTCCGGTCCGGTGATGAACATGTGCGACGTCGTGTCCGCCATGATGACGAAGTCGGTCAGCGCGGGGGAGTACACCGCCCCGCCGGCGGACGGGCCGAGGATCAGGCTGATCTGCGGGATCACCCCGGACGCGGCGACGTTGCGGCGGAAGATCTCGGCGAACTGGGTCAGCCCGGCGACGCCCTCCTGGATGCGTGCCCCGCCGCCGTCCAGGATGCCGACCAGCGGCACCCCGGTGCGGAGCGCGAGGTCCATCACCTTGGTGATCTTCGCCCCGTGCACCTCCCCGAGGGAGCCACCGAACACCGTGAAGTCCTGGGAGTACACGCACACCGGGCGGCCGTCGACCGTGCCGTGCCCGGCGACCACCCCGTCGCCGGGGATGCGCTTGCGGTCCAGGCCGAAGTTCGTCGACCGGTGCCGCACCAGCGCGTCCAGCTCGGTGAAGCTGCCCGGGTCGAGCAGGGCCTCGACCCGCTCCCGCGCGGTGCGCTTGCCGCGCGCGTGCTGCTTGTCGGCCGCCTGGGTCTCGGTGGCCGCGACCGCGGCGGTGCGGGCCGCGAGGTCGGCGAGCTTCGCCGCGGTACCGGCGTCCGGCTCGGTCTGGGTCATCGCGCCAGGCTAGTTGTCGCCGCCGCACAACGGCCTGCCGAGTGCGGACCGTGTTGGCTCCCTGGCCTCGTCGGAAACCTCCAAGCATGATGGGGCGGTGACACCGCCCGGACCCGCCCACCCCGCCGCCGCCCCCGCCGGGGCGACCGGCTTCGACGCCGACCGCCTGCGTGGCCTCCTCCTGGCACCGTCCGGGCCGTTGGCCCGGCTCGAGGTGGTCGAGTCGGTGGGCTCGACGAACACGGCGCTGGCCGGTGAGCTGACCGCGGCGCCCTGGTTGTGGCCGACGCCGGGGCTGCTCCTCGCCGAGCGGCAGACCGAGGGTCGGGGTCGGTCGGGCCGGACCTGGGTGGCACCGGTCGGTACCTCGCTGACCGGCACCTTCGTCGTGCGTCCCGGGGTGCCGGGCGATGCGCTGGGCTGGCTGCCGCTGCTCGCCGGGCTGGGCGTGGTGACCGCGTTGCGCGCCACGGCGGGGGTGCGGGCCTTCCTCAAGTGGCCGAACGACGTGGTGGTCGACAACCAGGTGGGGCACGTCGAGGGCTGGGGGACGTGGCGCAAGCTCGGCGGCATCCTCACCGAGGTGGTGCCGGTCCCGGGCGGCGACCCGGCCGTGCTGGTCGGCGTGGGGCTCAACGTCACGCAGCGGCCGGACGAGCTCCCGGTGCCCTCCGCGACGTCGCTGGCGCTCGCCGGCGCACGGCACGCCGAGCGGGAGTCGGTGCTGGTGGCGGTGGTCGGTGCACTGGCCGAGGTCGCGGCCCGGTTCACCGCCGCGGGCGGCGACGCGCTGGGCAGCGGCCTGGCCGACGAGGTGGCGGCGGTCTGCGTCACGCTGGGCCGAGCCGTGCACGTCGACCTGCCCGGGGGCGCGAGCCTGGACGGGGTGGCGGTGCGCCTGGACGAGGCCGGCGCGCTCGTCGTGCGCGGTGCGGCCGGGGAGCAGACCGTGCTGGCCGGGGACGTCCTGCTGGTCCGCAGCCCGCAGATGTGACGCGGGTTACAGTCGTCGCGTGCCTCCCGCCGCACCGGACGAGGACCGTCGCCCGACCGTTGCCGCGCTCGAGGAGGCGCTGGTCGGCGGTGCCCGGGTGCTGTCCGCCGACGAGGTCGCCGCGCGGGTCGGGGTGGACGCCGAGCAGGTGCTGGCCTACCGGAGGATGTTCGGCCTGCCGACGGCGGAGCACGACGCACCGGTGTTCACCGAGGCGGACGTGCGGGCCGGGCAGGTGCTGGCCCGGTTGTCCCGCGAGCACGGCGTGGACCGGGCCACGCTCGGCGAGCTGGTCCGCTCGCTCGGCCACACGATGGACCGGCTGGTGCTCTGGCAGGTCGAGGCGCTCGTCGAGGACCTGACCGACCGGTACGCGCTGGACCACCCCGGCGCCCGGCTGCTGCTGCTCGACCGGCTGGGCGCCCTGGCGCCCGAGCTGGACGCGCTGCTGACCTACGCGTTCCACCGGCAGCTGGCCGCGGTCGCCGGCCGGTGGGACGCCGAGCTGGCCGGGGTGCACGGTCGGGGGGCGAAGGGCGAGCTGCCGCTGCTGCGGGCGGTGGGGTTCGCCGACATGGTCTCGTTCACGCGGCGCACCGCGGGCCTGGGCCCGACCGACCTGTCGGCGTTCGTCGAGCGGTTCGAGGCCGCGGCACGGGACGTGGTGGCCGCTGCCGGGGGTCGGGTGGTCAAGACGATCGGCGATGCGGTGCTGTTCGTCGCCGACGACCCGGCCACGGGGGCGATGGTGGCGCTCGGCCTGGCCGACCGGTTCGGCGGTGCTGTCGACGCGGGTCTGGCCGGCGACGCCAGGGGCGTGACACCGGTGCGGGTGTCGCTGGTCTGGGGACGGGTGCTGTCCCGGTTCGGGGACGTCTTCGGCGGGCCGGTGACGCTCGCCGCCCGGCTCACCGACATCGCCTCGCCGAGCACGGTGTGGACCGAAGCGGCGACCGCCGCGGCGCTGGCGCACGACGAACGGTTCGCGACCGAGGCGCTGGAGCCGCGCGAGGTCGCGGGTCTGGGACGCGTGGAGCCGTTCGCGCTGACCCGCGTCGTCGGCTGACGCGGGCGGGCGCGGGCTCTCGCGCGGGGCGTCGCCAGGGTCTTGACGCCACACTTGTTTTTTGCAAGTGTGAGCGGGTCCACCGACCGGACCCGCTGAGAGGCAGACCCCGATGACTGCGATGTTCGTCAACCTGCCGGTGACCGACCTGGATCGGGCGAAGGCGTTCTACACGGCGCTCGGATTCACCATCAACCCGCTCTTCACCGACCACAACGCGGCCTGCGTCGTCGTCGAGGAGGACCACAGCTACTTCATGATCCTCACCCGCGAGTACTTCCAGACCTTCAGTGACCGGCCGATCGGCGACCCGTCGGTCACCGTCTCGGCGGCGACCGCGATCTTCCTCGACACCCGGGAGGCGGTCGACGGGGCCGTCGCCGCCGGCCTCGGCGCGGGCGGCTCGGAGGCGCACCCCGCCACGGACCTCGGCTTCATGTACCAGCGTCAGCTGACCGACCCCGACGGCAACATCCTCGAGTTCGGCTACATGGACCCGGTCGCCGCCGAGCAAGGGCCCGAGTCCTTCGCGAACCAGCAGGCCTGAGGTCGATGGCCGCACGCGAGTACGGGCAGTACTGCGGGGTCACGCGGGCCCTGGAGCTCGTCGGCGAGCGCTGGGCCCTGCTCATCGTCCGCGACCTGCTCGTCGGGCCGCGCCGGTACGGGGAGCTCGCCGCGGGCCTCCCGCGGATCCCGAGCAACATCCTCGCGGCGCGGCTCAAGGAGCTGCAGGAGGCCGGCGTCATCCGCCGGGTGCCGCACTCCCGCGTCGTCGTCTACGAGCTGACGGCCTACGGTCACGAGCTCGAGCCCGTCGTGCTCGCGCTCGGCGCGTGGGGCTTCAAGGCGATGGGCGACCCGCGCCAGGAGCAGATCGTCACCGCCGACTCGATGACGATGGCGCTGCGCACCGCCTTCCGGCCGCAGGTGGCGGCGGGCCTGCCCGCGACCGCCTACGCGGCGCACGTCGGGCCGGCCGAGCTGCTGATCCGGGTGGACGGCTGCCGCGCTCGAGGTGACGCGCGGGGACGGGCCGGTCGACCTCGCGTTCGCCGCGGGTCCGGGCATCCGGCTGCTCATCTCCGGCGAGCTCGCCCCGGACCAGGCGATCGCCACCGGCGTGGTGGAGGTGCTGCGTGGCCGTGGCGACCTCCTCGACCGGTTCGCGAGCACGTTCCACCTGGCCGCCTGACCCGGACGGGCCGCGGCACGGCGGGTCGCGTCCTCAGCCGGCGCTCGTCGCGCCGTCAGCCGGTGGCCGTCGTGCCGTCAGCCGGGCTGAGCAGCTCCGGGCCGTTGTTGCGCACGCTGTTCACGGCCTCGGTGACCGGGACCGCCTCCAGGATCGGGGGTGCGGCGAGCAGCAGGCGTGCCGCACCGTCCGCCCCGACCGCCGGGTCGAGCCAGGCCTCCCAGAGGTCGGGCGTGAGCATCAGCGGCTGCCGGTCGTGGATGTGCTCGAGCTCGGGCGACGCGGGCCGCGTGATGACCACCGCGGTGACGAGCCAGCGGTCGGGGTCGTCGTCGGCCTTCGTCCGGTCCCGCCAGAACTCGTACACCCCGGCCAGCGCCAGTGGACCGCCATCGGCGGGGTGGAGGTAGAACGGCTGCTTCCGGGCGCGGCGCCCGGCCTCCTCGGTGAGCTTCTGCCACTCGTAGTAGCCGTCCGCCGGCAGCAGCGTCCGACGCACCGCGAACGGCCGGGCGAACGCGTTCGACGTGGTGAGCGACTCCGCGCGGGCGTTGACGAACCGGTTGCCGATCGTCGGGTCCTTGGCCCAGCTCGGCACGAGGCCCCACCGGGCGACCCGGAGCTGGCGGATGATCTCGCCGGTCGCGTCCGGGCGGTCGACGACGATGCGGACGCCGTCGGTCGGCGCGACGTTCCACGACGGCCCGAGCAGGCGCACGTCGTCGGCGACCGTCGCGATCGCGAACTCGTCGGCCAGCTGCTGGTCCTCGCGGAACGAGGCGTAACGGCCGCACATGCGCCCCAGCGTGCCACCGAGGGTCCGGGGCGGAAACTCGCCGGGTGCCCGGCACCGCCCCGCGACGCCGCTGCCACGGCCGGGATCCGCCCCCGGCGGGACCGGATCGAATCGATTCGGCACGCCGCCCGACGGCATGTCACCATGGGCGCGATGTCCGCGCCAGCCACCGACAACGCGACCCCCCGGGCGGGCGCCGGCACGTCGGCGGCCGGACGCTACCGGGCGAACTACCGGTACGTCCTGATGCTCGGGTTCATGGCGGCGCTGCCGGCCTTCTCCACCGACATGTACCTGCCGTCGCTGCCGGACGTGGCGCGCGACCTGCACACCTCGGCCACGGCCGCGCAGCTGACGATCACGGCGATGATGTTCGGCGGCGCCGTCGGGCAGCTGGTCATCGGCCCGGTGTCCGACCGGTTC
The DNA here is from genome assembly GCA_963769855.1 of uncultured Actinomycetota bacterium. Classification (GTDB taxonomy): domain Bacteria; phylum Actinomycetota; class Actinomycetes; order Actinomycetales; family Cellulomonadaceae; genus Cellulomonas. Next base: position 1,000,446 of record CAVYNN010000003.1, on the reverse strand, counting down.
GGCCGGCGCAAACCCGTGCTGGTCGGCGTCGCGCTGCACGTCGTCATGTCGGTGCTGTGCGCCGTCGGCCCCGCGATCGGGATGCTCATCGGGCTGCGCGCGGCGCAGGGGTTCTTCAACGCCTCGGCGACGGTGATCGCTACGGCGGTGATCCGGGACCGGTTCATCGGGGCCGACGCGGCCAAGCTGATGTCGCGCCTGATGCTCGTCATCGGCGCCTCGCCGTTGTTCGCGCCGTCGATCGGCGGGTTCATCGCCGGGCAGTGGGGCTGGCGCGCGGTGTTCTGGGCGCTCGCCCTGTTCGGTGTCGTGCTGTGGGTCGTCGTCCTGCTCAAGCTCCCGGAGACCCTGCCGGCCGAACGACGGCGGGTCGGCGGCCTGCGGGCCGCCGGCGCCGGGGTATCTCGCTCTGCTCCGGGACCGGCACTTCGTCGGGCTGGCGCTGATGCCCGGCCTGACCTTCGCCGTCCTGATGAGCTACGTCGTCGGCTCCCCGTTCGTGCTGCGCGACGGGTACGGGCTGACCGAGACCCAGTTCGCGCTGATCTTCGCGGTGAACGGGCTCGGCCTGGTCGGCGGCGCCCAGGTCAACGCCGCGCTGGTGCACCGGATCGCCCCGTTGCGCATCATGCGCACCGCGCAGGTGCTGATCGTCGCGCTGAGCATCGTGCTCGTCGTGCTCGGCGTGACCGGGGCGGGTGGGCTGCCGGCGCTGCTCGTCGTGCTGTTCTGCACGGTCTCGTTCGTCAACCTCGTCGGGCCGAACGCGAACGCGCTCGCGCTGACCCGGCACGGGGAGGTCGCGGGCACCGCGGCGGCGTTCAGCGGGTCGCTGCAGGCACTCATCGGCGGGGCGGTCACCCCGCTGTCCGGGCTGCTCGGCGGGGACGCCCGGGCGATGACCTCCGTCATGGTGACGGCGGCGGTGCTCGGGCTCGTCGTGCTCGCCGTGGCCACGCCCGCCTTCCACCGCACGCGGCGCACGGAGGCCCTGGTCGGTCCGGTCGCCTGATCCCTCGCCGATCCGGAGCCATCCGGGACGCCGCCGGCCGCGAACAGTGACGGGCCGGCCATCTGCCCGGTCCGTGACCTCGCGAAGGAGATCGTCATGCACATCCTCAGGCACCCCGTGCGCCTGGTGTCGTCCGGCATCGCGGCCGCGCTCCTGGCAGCGGCCCCGACCGCGGCGAGCGCGCACGAGCCCGGCTGGCCGGAGCCCGAGCCGAGCCATCTCGTGCTGGTCCAGACCGCGCAGGCGGACGGGAACACGGTCATCGCGTTCGAGCGCACGCCCGGCGGTGGCCTCGTCGAGCGCGCCGCGTACCCGACCGGCGGCGACGGCGGAACGCTGACCGGCGCGGTCGCCGACCAGCTCGCCTCGCAGGGCTCGTTGACGTACGACGCGCGGACCGGACTGCTCTACGCGGTGAACTCCGGCAGCAACACGATCACCGTGTTCGCGGTCGAGGGCGATCGCCTGGTCCGGCAGCAGGTCGTCGCCTCGGGCGGCGACTTCCCGGTGAGCGTCACCGCCCGGGGCGGGCTGGTCTACGTGCTGAACGCCCGCGGCGGCGGCTCGGTGCAGGGCTTCGTCCAGGCCCGGGGCCGGCTGACCGCCGTGCCGGCCTGGCACCGTGACCTCGGCTTCAACCCGGCCGCCACACCGGAGTTCGTCAGCACCCCGGGCGAGGTCGCGTTCACGCCCGACGGCCACCAGCTGCTGGTCTCCACCAAGGCGGACGGGAACAGCGTGCTGGTGTTCGGGCTCGGGCGTGGCGGCGTGTCCACCACGCCGGTGGTGAACACCGACGTCGGGGCGGTGCCGTTCGGGTTCGTCTTCGACCGCGCGGGGAACCTCGTGCTGACCGAGGCCGGCGCCGGCACCGTCTCGACGTACCGGGTCCGGCCCGACGGCACGTTGCGCCACCTCGACACCCAGGTGACCGGGGGGCAGGCGGTGTGCTGGGTGACCGGCGCGAACGGCACGTTCTACGTCTCGAACACCGGCAGCGGCTCGATCTCCAGCTTCACCGAGAGCGGCCCGGGCCGGCTCACCCCCCGCGGTGACGTCACGACCGGCGCCGGGCCGGTCGACACCGCGGTCTCCTCCGACGGCGGGTACCTCTACGTCGAGGCGGGCGTGGCGGCCGGGGTCGACGTGTTCCGGATCGGTCCGCACGGGTCGTTGACGCCGACCGCCACCGTCTCCGTGCCGGGCGCGGCCGGCGGGCAGGGCATCGTCGCCCTCTGAGGGCGGCGGCGAGCGGTGCCGAGCCACGGCATCGGGCGGCGAGCCTGAACGGGTGGCCGTCCCCCAGGGTGGGTAGGACCCGGGGGACGGCCGCCCGACGACGGCCGATGGGGTGGTCGGCCGTCAGCTCTGCTCCGCGCGCCCCCTGCGCGCGCGGACCTCGTCCAGGGACGTGCCGTAGTAGGCCGCCGTCATGAGGTCCTTCATGTCCTCGATCATCGGCATCCGCGGGTTGGCCGGGGCGCACTGGTCCTCGTAGGCGCCGTAGGCCACCTCGTCGAGCCGGGAGAGGAACTCCTGCTCGTCCACCCCTTGCGCCTGGAACGACGAGGGGATGCCGACCCGGGCCCGCAACGCCTCGATCGCCAGGGCGTACGACTCGACCCCCTCCTCGGGGGTCGCGGCCGGCAGGCCGAGCATCGCGGCGATCTGCTGGAACCGCTCCGGGGCGACGTAGTGCTCGTACTTCGGCCAGCTGGTCAGCTTGGTCGGGACCTTGCCGTTGTAGCGGATGACGTGGGCCAGCAGGGTGGCGTTGGTCCGGCCGTGCACCAGGTGGTACGTGGAGCCGACGACGTGCGCCATGGCGTGCACGATGCCGAGGAACGCGTTGCCGAACGCCATCCCGGCGATCGTGCCTGCGTTGTGCATCTTCTCCCGCGCGTCCCGGGTCGCCGGGTCGGCCGGGTCGCCGTTCACGGACTGGGCGAGGTTGTCGAAGATCAGCCGGATCGCCTGCAGCGCCATGCCGTCGGTGAAGTCGTTCGCGTAGACCGCGACGAACGCCTCGGTGGCGTGGGTCAGGGCGTCGAAGCCGGAGTCGGCCGCCAGGGAGCGCGGCATCTTCGCGGTGAGCACCGGGTCGATGATCGCCACGCTCGGGGTCAGCGCGTAGTCGGCCAGCGGGTACTTCTTGCCGGCCTCCGGGTCGCTGATGACCGCGAACGGGGTCACCTCGGCGCCGGTGCCGCTCGTCGTCGGGATGCAGACGAGCTTGGCCAGGTCGCCGAGCACCGGGAAGGTGAAGGCGCGCTTGCGCACGTCGAAGAACTTCTGCTTGAGGTCGCCGAAGACGATCTCTGGGTGCTCGTAGAGCAGCCACATCACCTTGGCTGCGTCCATCGGCGAGCCACCGCCGAGCGCGATGATCGTGTCCGGCTTGAAGTGGCGCATCTGCGCCGCCCCGGCCTGGACGGTGCGCACGCTCGGCTCCGGCTCGACCTGGTCGATGATCTGCAGCGCGACGGTGTTCGAGCGCCGGTTGAGCACATCGATCACCTTGTCGACGAAGCCGAGGGTGGTCATCGTCGCGTCGGTGACGATCGTCACGCGCTCGATGCCGGCCATGTCCGCCAGGTACCGGATGGCGTTCGGCTCGAAGTACGTCTTGGCCGGCACCTTGAACCACTGCAGGTTGTTGTTCCGCCGGCCGATGCGCTTGACGTTGACCAGGTTGACCGCCGAGACGTTGTTGGACACCGAGTTGTGCCCGTACGAGCCGCAGCCCAGCGTGAGCGAGGGGATGAACGCGTTGTAGATGTCGCCGATGCCGCCGAGCGAGCTCGGGGCGTTGGCGATGATCCGGACCGCCTTGACCCGCTTGCCGAACTCGACGGTCAGGGCGTCGTCCTGCGTGTGGATCGCGGCGGAGTGGCCCAGGCCGTCGAACTCGACCATCTGCTCCGCGAGCCGGATCCCGTGGTCGGTGCTCGTCGCGCGGAGCACGGCCAGGACCGGGCACAGCTTCTCGCGGGTCAGCGGCTCGGCCGGGCCCACCTCGGCGACCTCGGCCAGGATGATCGACGTGTCCTCGGGCACGGTGAACCCGGCCTGTGCCGCTATCCACACCGGCGACTTGCCGACGACCGACGGGTTGAGCCTGGCGCCGGCGCAGCTCTCGCCACCGGCCTCGACGCCGAAGATGAACGTCTCGAGCAGCGCCTTCTCCGCAGGGCTGGTGCGGTAGGCGTGCAGCCGGACGAACTCGGCCATGGCGGCGTCGTAGATCTCGTCGTCCAGGATCGCGGCCTGCTCGGACGCGCAGATCATGCCGTTGTCGAACGCCTTGGACAGGACGATGTCGTTGATCGCGCGCTGCAGCTTGGCGGTCTTCTCGACGTAGGCCGGCACGTTGCCAGCACCGACGCCCAGCGCCGGCTTGCCGCACGAGTAGGCGGCCTTGACCATCGCGTTCCCGCCGGTGGCGAGGATGGTGGCGACGCCCGGGTGGTTCATCAGCGCGTTGGTCGCGGCGAGCGACGGCGCCTCGATCCACTGGATGCAGTGCTCCGGGGCGCCGGCGGCCACGGCGGCGTCGCGGACGATCCGAGCGGCCTCGGCCGACGACCGCTGGGCGTTGGGGTGGAATGCGAAGACGATCGGGTTGCGGGTCTTCAGCGCGATGAGCGCCTTGAAGATCGCGGTCGACGTCGGGTTGGTCACCGGCGTGATGCCGGCGATGACGCCGACCGGCTCGGCGATCTCGGTGATCCCGTTGAGCTCGTCGACCCCGATGACCCCGACCGTCTTGAGGTTGGCCATCGAGTGGGTGACGTGCTCGCAGGCGAAGATGTTCTTCACCGCCTTGTCCTCGAAGACGCCGCGGCCGGTCTCCTCGACGGCCAGGCGGGCGAGGTGGCCGTGCTTGTCCAGCGCGGCGACGGCGGCCTTCTTCACCAGCCGGTCGACGTCCTCCTGGGTGAAGGTCGCGTACTCGGCGAGCGCCTTCGTCGCGTTCGCGACGAGCCCGTCGATCACGGCGGCGACGGTGGCCGCCTCGTCGGCGGCCGGCAGGGCGGACCGGACCGGCGCGGCGGAAGCGATCGGTGCGGCCGGCGGGGCGGAAGGGACCGGTGCGGCCGGCAGGGCGGATGTGACCGGTGCGGGGGCCGCGAGCGGCTCGGCGGCGGCCGGAGGTATGGCCGCGGCGGCGGGCGCTGGGGTCTTCGTCGTGCGCGCGGTGGCGCGGGTGGTGCTCGCTGCGGTGATGGTCACCGTTACTCCCTGTCGGTAGCGATCAGTGCCGACCTGCGTCCTCGAAGACCAGCGGTGCGATGACCACGAGACTATGTGAAGAAAGGCACAAGCCTTGAGCCATACGTCCCATGACTCGCCGCGACCTCCCGTCGGTCGGCTCGTGCCCGCGGCCCGCCCGGACTCTCAGCTGCCCGCCCGGGCCCCAGCGGCCAGCTCGAGCCCCCAATCTGCCGCCCTGGCCCGGATCTGGATCGCGAGACGTGCACCGCGCAGCGACATGGGCACTCGCAACTGCACATCTCGCTGGGATGTGCCCATCTCGCGGGCGGCTCGCGGCGGCGAGCGGCTGGTGGGCGGGGGTGGAGGTGGCGGGGCGGCCGTAGCCTGCGGGGGTGGTGCACCTGGTCTGGGACTGGAACGGCACGCTGCTCGACGACACCGCGCTCGTCGTCGCGGCGACCAACGCGACGCTGGCCCACCTCGGCGGCCGGGCCGTCACGCTCGACGAGCACCGCCGCGACTTCTCCCGGCCGGTCGCCGACTACTACGCGCGCATCCTGCGCCGTCCGGTGCCGGCTGCCGAGTTCGTCGGGCTCGACGAGACCTTCCACACCGCCTACCGGTCCGGGCTGGACGGGGCGGGGTTGGCGGTGGACGCGCTCGCGGCGATCGGCGCATGGCGCGGGACGCAGTCGCTGCTGTCGATGTTCTTCCACGACGACCTCGTCGCCCTGGTCCGCCGGCACGGGCTGGAGCCCCTGCTCGCCCGGGTCGACGGGCTGCGCGCCGTCGTCGGCGGGGGACCAAAGGCGCCGCACCTGGCGGCACACCTGGCCGCGCTCGGCGTGCCGCCGGGGGAGGCCGTGCTCGTCGGCGACACCGTCGACGATGCCGAGGCCGCGCGCTCGGTCGGCGCGGCGATCGTGCTCTACGACGGGGGCATCACCGACGGCGCGCGGCTGAGGGCGACCGGTGCCCCGGTGGTCTCGTCCCTGCTGGACGCCGTCCAGCTGGCGGCGCGCCTGCCCTCGGCCCCCTCTGCCGCACCCACGCCCGCCCGCCCCTGACGCCGCCGCCCCGCCCGCCCCTGACGCCGCCGCCCCGGCCGCGCCTGTCGCCGCCGCTGGCACGGTTTCCCGAGGTTTCGGGCGTGATCCGCACCCGAGATGTCAGGCAACCCGGGGGATCAGGCGGTGAACGCCTCCGGCACGGTGGCCCGCACCTTGGCCGGCGTGTCCTCCCAGCCGGTGACCGCGACGCACGGCACGCCGGTGGCGATCACCGGGTAGTCGTTGCCGCCCTCGTCGAGCCGGTCGCCGAAGAACACCGCCTGGTCGGGCGCCAGGCCCAGTCGGTCGAGGAGCTTGCGCACCCCGTAGGCCTTGTCGATCCCGGCACGGGTGATGTCGACCGAGGTCGAGCCGCCGGACCGGACCTCGAGCTCAGGCAGCCGCTCGGCCGCGAAGGCGCGCAGCGACTCCTTCTTCGCCCCATCGGGGTCCCAGGCCTTCTTCGCGTCGACCGGTGCCTGCTGGCCGAGCGCGGAGAACGTCACCTGGCTGCCGCGCAGCTCGATCCGGTCGCCCCACGTGTCCGGCTCCCACAGGCCGAGCGCGCGCGCGCCCTCCTCGAGGACGGTGGCGGCGCGGGCCTGCTCGGCGTCGGTGAGCGGCTCGTTGTAGACCTCGGCCCAGCCTGCATCGGCATGGACCAGGTAGCGGGTGCCGCAGGTCGGCAGCACGTGCATGTGGGCCAGGGCCGCCCGGTCGTCGATCGCGGACAGCAGCTGGGTGTCGAACTGCTCGAACCGGCCGCCGGAGATGATGGCCACCTCGGCCACGCGGCTGAGGTCGACCAGCAGGTCGACGATCGTCGGGTCCACCTTGCTCTTGGACGGGGCCAGGGTGTCGTCGAGGTCGAAGATGGCGAGCGCGTAGGTCACGCGGTCCATTGTTCCGGACCCGAGTCCTGGTCCGGACCGGGCGGTCCGGCTGCCTGGCCGCCTCAGTCCCGGATCGTCCGCGACGGCCACCACAGCGCCGAGCCGAGCTGGTAGCCCAGGGCGGGAACGAGCAGCGAGCGGACGACGATCGTGTCGAGCAGGACGCCGAACGCGACGATGAACGCAAGCTGCAGCAGGAACAGGATCGGGATGACGGCGAGCGCCGCGAACGTCGCGGCCAGCACCAGCCCGGCCGACGTGATGATCCCGCCGGTGATGGCCAGGCCACGGAGCATGCCGCGCCGCGCCCCGATGTGCAGGGCCTCCTCCCGGACCCTGGTCATGAGGAAGATGTTGTAGTCGATCCCCAGGGCGACCAGGAAGACGAAGCCGAACAGCGGCACCGCCGGGTCGGCTCCCGGCAGGTGCAGCACGTGGTTGAAGACGAGCGCCGAGATCCCCAGCGTCGCGCCGAACGAGAGCACCACGGTGGCGACCAGCACGAGCGGGGCGACGATCGCGCGCAGCAGGAGCATGAGGATCAGCAGGATGACGAGCAGCACGAGCGGGATGATCAGCGTCCGGTCCCGGATCGAGGCGGCGTTCGAGTCGACCGCGGTCGCGGTCACCCCGCCGACCAGGGCCGTGCTGCCGAGCTGTGCGCGCAGGTCGCGGACGGTCTGCTCCGCCGCGGACGAGTCCGCCGCGGTGGTCATCGTCGCCTCGAGCAGCACCTGACCGTCGGACACGGTCGGGGCGGGCACCGGACTGCCGGGCGGCCCGAACGGCTGGATCCCGCCCGCCGTCACCGTGGCGCTCCCGCTCGGCGATGCCGCAGAGGCGACGGTGACACCGCTGATCCCCGGCTGGGCCAGGAGCACGTCGGCGGCGTCCTGGAGCCGGTCCTGGCCGACGATCACGTAGACCGGGCTGCCCGACCCGCCCGGGAAGTGCTCGGCCAGCACCTGCTGCCCGGTCCGGGCCTCCGACTGCCCGAGCACGAGGTCGCTTGCCGGCACGCCGTTCGCCTTCAGCTGGACCATCCCGACGCCCGCGGCGAGCAGCAGGACGACCGTCACGATCCAGATCGGGCGGGAGCGGCGCTCGACGAAGCGCGGCACGGCGGCCCAGATCCCCCGGGACGGGATGTGCTCTCCGCCACCCTCGATCGGTGCGAGGCGGGGGCGCCGCGGCCAGTACGCGGCCCGGCCGGCCACCAGCAGCAGCGACGGGAGCAGGGTGAGCGAGGCGAGCACCGCGAACGCGACACCGATCGCGGAGACCGGGCCGAGGGCGCGGTTGGACTCGAGGTTGCTCACCAGCAGGCAGAGCAGCGCGGCGATGACGGTGCCACCGGAGGCCAGGATCGGCGGGAGCGACCCGCGCAGCGCCGCGAGGGTCGCGTCCCACCGGCGCTCGTGGTTCTGCAGCGCCTCGCGGTAGCGCGAGACGTAGAGCAGCGAGTAGTCGGTGGCGGCGCCGATGACGAGGATGAACAGGATGCCCTGGGTCTGGCCGCTGAGCAGCAGGAGTCCTGCCTTGGCGATCCACCAGACGGTCAGCAGCGCGGCGGTGAGCGCGAAGGTGCTGGTCAGCAGGACGAGGAACGGCAGCAGGGGCGACCGGTACACCACGACGAGGATGAGCAGGACGGCGGCGACGGCGACCAGGAGCAGGATCCCGTCGATCCCGCCGAACGCGGTGACGAGGTCGCCGGTGAACCCGGCCGGTCCGGTGACGTAGGCCACCAGTCCGGCGGGTGTCCCGCCGGCGAGCTGCTGACGCAGGTCGGCCACGGCGGTGGCGACCGACCCGTGCGCGTCGAGCAGGACGAACATCTGCGCGGCCAGACCGTCGGCGGAGACGATCGCCGGGCTCGGCGTGCCGGACACGGCACCGATGGCGCCGATCCGCGTGCGCAGGGCGTCGATGGCCGCCAGCTGACCGGCGTCCAGCGGCGTCGTGCCCACGACGAGCACGACGGCAGGGATGACGTCCTTCCCGGTGAACTGCGTCAGCCGCTGCTGCACGATCGTCGCCTCGGCGTTCGTCGGCAGGTAGGCGGTCGGGTCGTTGGACGAGACCTCGCTGATCCGCCCGAAGTAGGGGCCGCCGATCCCGGCGGCCGTCAGCCAGACGAGGATCAGCGCGGCCGGGACGACGGCACGCAGCCAGGGGGGAATCCGCATCGCGAGCTCTCCAAGTGTCTAGCCGGGCTAGTAATCAGCCAGCAGATAATACGTGCCGCGGAGTAGTTTGTCGCCATGGCATCCGAGAGGACCGAGGCAGACCCTCCGGAGATCGCGCTGCGCCTGCACGACCCCCGCGTGGTGGACACCCGGGGCCGTCTGGTGGATGCCGCGGCACTGTCCGAGGAAGACCTGTCCGGCGCGGTCCGCGTCATGGACGCCCTGTTCCGCTGGCGCGAGGCGGAGCGGCGGGTGAGCGAGGCCTCGCGGCGGTTCATGCGGCTGGGGGACACGGACATGAAGGCGTTGCGGTTCGCGATCGTCATGGCCGACCAGGGCCGGCACGTGACGGCGGGTGACCTGGCCCGTCATCTCGGCATCTCGACCGCCTCGACCACCAAGCTGCTCGACCGCCTCGAGCATGCCGGTCACATCCGGCGCACCCCGCACCCCACCGACCGGCGGGCCCTGGCGATCGTCGTGACAGAGGACACCCGGGTGGCGGCGGAGGCGACCGTCGGCCGGGAACAGGCCCGGCGGTTCCGTGTCGCGGCCGCCCTCGACCCTGCCCGGCGCGCCGTGGTGATCGACTTCCTCGAGGCGCTCAGCGCCACCAGCGAGGACACCTGGCCCGGCTCGTCCGACTGACCCGACCGACCCGACCGACCCGACTGACCCGACTGACCCGACTGACCCGACTGACCCGACTGACCCGACCGACCCGACCGACCCGACTGACCCGACTGACCCGACTGACCCGACCAACATGCGGAACCCCGGCCGCGGGGTGAGGCTGGGGATGCACACCAGGCCCTGGCCGCTGAGGACCACACGGCGGACGACAGGGCACCTGTGAGGGGAGTGCCAGATGGGCGCCGACGACCGGGCGAAGAACGCCCTCGAGAACGCCGAGGGCAAGGTCAAGGAGGCCGCCGGCCGGGCCACGGACGACGACAAGCTCGTCGCGGAAGGCAAGGTCGACCAGGCCAAGGCGAAGGTGAAGGACGCGGCCGAGGACGTCAAGGACACGTTCCGGCGGTGAGCCGATCCGGTCGGGGTCGGTCGCGACCCCGACCGGAGGCTCCGCGCGGCGATGCGCTTGGCCTCGCGGCTGCACTCACATCCACGAGCGAAGGGTTCAGCCGATGAGTGTCCGGGTCGACCTCGTCATCTCCCTCGACGGTTTCGCGACGACGTCCGACGGCACGCCGGACGACCCGATCGGACAGGACTGGCCCCGCCTCGTCGAGGCCTTCACCGCGACGCGCACGTTCCGGGCCCGTGTCCTCGGTGACACGAGCGGGGCCGGGACCACGGGCGTGGACGACCGGTACGCCGCCGCCTCGTTCGAGGGGGTCGGCGCGGAGATCATCGGCGCCACGATGTTCGGCCTCCACCTGTACGGCGACAACCCCGACTGGCGCGGCTGGTGGGGGGAGGACCCGCCGTTCCATGTGCCAGTCCTCGTCCTCACCCACGAGCAGCGAGCGAGCCTGCCGATGGCGGGCGGCACCACCTTCCACTTCGTCTCCGGGACCCCGCACGAGGTGCTCGCCCTGGCCACGGCCCAGGCCGAAGGCCGTGACGTCAGGGTGGGCGGCGGCCCGACGGTGGTCCGTCAGTTCCTCACGGCCGGTCTGGTCGATCGGCTGCACGTCGCGATCGCGCCCGTCCTGCTCGGCGGGGACCAGCCGCTGTGGGCCGGTCTGCGCGGGTGGGCGCAGGACTACGACGTGACCGCCGAGGTGGCCGAGAGCGGCACCGTGCACGTCACGTTCACGCGTCGGCCCGCCGCTGTCGAAGGACGGGAGGGCGGCGTCGTCGGTTCGGGCGCCTGAGACCGCCTGGCCTGACGGAGCCGTCCAGCGACCGGCCGCGCCGCCCCTCGCGGGGCTGCTCGCACTCGGGGGGTCAGCCGGCGCCGTCATCCTCCCGGGCGAATCGCGAAAATACGCCCGGCAAGTCCGGCCTGGACGGGTCCGCGTCGATATAGCGTTACCGCGCTGCACCTCGCCGGTGCTGGTCAGACGCCCGGCGCCACCTTGAGAACCTCCGCGGGAGACGCGCATGCCGCTCGGAACCAACCGTCGTCGGATCGCCGTCCGCGGGGCGCTCGTCACAGCGCTGCTGGTGCTGGGGGTCGGGATCGTCCCTGCGATGTCGGCCTCGGCCGCCGCGCCCGCGCCAGTGGTGATCGACGACTTCAACGGCCAGACGGCCGGCACCCGGACGGTCACGCTGCTGCCACTGCCCGACACGTCGACCACTCCGACGGCCACGTTCACGCAGTCGGGTGGCATGGGGCTGATGTCCATGAGCGGCAGCGGGAACGGGGTCGGCGGTGTCCAGCTCAGCTACGCGCTGCCGAACGTCGACCTGACCGCCGGCGTCGAAGGCAACACCCAGTTCTTCCTCGGCTTCCCGCTCATCAACCGCACCAACACCCCGCAGCCCTGGACGGAGGCGGCCAGCATCACGATTTCCGTGACGGGCGGCGGCGTCACCGGGACCTACAACACCGGCATCAGCAACACCACGAACTTCAACATCGTCCTGAACTTCCAGTGCTCGCCGGGGAGCGTGACGTGCTTCGCCCCGCAGCCGGACTTCACGAAGGTCACCAACGTCACGGTGATGATCCTCTACCCACAGAACAAGGACGCGACCAACGGCACGACGACTCTCCAGCTTGACTCGATCAAGACGACGCCGACAGGTGGCGCGATCCCCGACCCGGCCATGCCGACGATCACCTCGCCGGCCGACCCCTCCTACGGGCCGAGCGGCACCCTCCTGTCGTTCCCCGTCCAGTTCACCTCCGGCGGGCAGCCGGTCACCGTCTACAGCGTGGCGACCGGGGCAGCGCTCGGCCGCGGCGACGTCACCGTCAGCGGGACTGCGCCCGGTGCGTCGAGCTACACGGTCACCGGCAGCGGGTCCCAGTACACGGTCAGCGTGGGCCCGCTCACCGGGGACGGGACGGTGGCGGTGTCCCTCGCGGCCGGGGTCGCCAAGGACGCGTGGGGACAGCCGACCGACGCCTCGGCGCCCGTCACCGTCAACTTCGCGATCCCGGTCCCGCCGTCGATCTCCGGTGCACCACCGGCTGCGACCGTCGGCGTGCCCTACAGCTACCAGTTCGCCGCCAGCGGGACGCCCACCCCCACGTTCTCCGTGTCGGGCACGCTGCCGAGCGGCGTGACCCTCGCGTCGAACGGCACTCTTGCGGGTACGCCCGCTGCGGGGACCGGTGGCTCCTACCCGATCACCGTCACCGCTCAGAACGTGGCCGGGTCAGACCCGATCGACGTCACCTTCGTGGTGCAGCAGAAGCCGGCGTTCACCAGCCTTGCCCACGCGACCTTCACGGTCGGCCAGGCGGGGTCCTTCACGGTGACCACGACTGGGCTCCCGACGTCCACGCTGACGCTGGCGTCGGGTGCGTTGCCGGCGGGTGTGTCGTTCACGGACAACGGCAACGGGACCGCGACGATCGCGGGCACCCCGACCGGATCGGGCGGCACAGGGCAGGTGACCCTCTCGGCAGCCAACCTCGCCGGAACGGTCACACAGGTGGTGACGGTGGAGGTCGACCAGGCGCCGGCGTTCACCAGCGTGGACCACACGGGGTTCGTCGTCGGGCAGGCCGGGAGGTTCACGGTGGCGGCGTCGGGGTTCCCGGTGCCGGCGCTGAGCGTGACCGGTACCTTGCCGGCGGGCTTGGCCTTCGTCGACAATCATGACGGCACGGCGACCCTCGATGGCACGCCGACGGGCGCCGGTGGCACCGTGGTGCTGACCGTGTCGGCGACCAACTCGGTCGCATCGCCCACCCAGCCGCTGACGGTCCAGGTCGACCAGGCGCCCGCCTTCACGAGCGCGGACCACGCGGTGTTCGTGGTGGGGCAGACAGGGACGTTCACGGTGGCGGCCGGCGGGGTGCCGACTCCGGCGCTGACCGTGTCGGGCGCGCTGCCGGCCGGGTTGACGTTCGTCGACAACAGGGACGGGACCGCGACGATCGCGGGCACCGCGACGGGCTCCGGCGGCGCGAGGCAGGTCACCGTCACGGCGACGAACCGGGTGACGTCGGCCACCCAGCTGCTGACGCTCCAGGTGGACCAGGCTCCGGCGTTCACGAGCGCGGACCACGCGGGGTTCGTCGTGGGGCAGGTGGGGACGTTCACGGTGGAGGTGGACGGGGTCCCGGTGCCGACGTTGACCGTGACGGGCGCCGTGCCGGCAGGGCTGACGTTCTCCGACAACGGTGATGGCACCGCAACCCTCTCCGGTACGCCGACGGGCTCGGGCGGATCGGTGCAGCTGACGGTGTCGGCGACCAACTCGGTGACGTCGGTCACGCAGCTGCTCACGGTCCAGGTGGACCAGGCGCCGGCGTTCACCAGCGCGGACCACGGGCTGTTCGTGGTCGGCCAGCTGGGGACGTTCACGGTGGCGGCGACCGGGGTGCCGACGCCCGCGCTGACGGTGTCGAGTGTGCTGCCGGCGGGGTTGACGTTCACGGACAACGGCGACGGGACCGCGACTCTCACGGGTACGCCGACGGGTTCGGGTGGCACGGTGCAGGTCACCGTGTCGGCGACGAACTCGGTGACGTCGGTGACCCAGATGCTGACGGTGGAGGTCGACCAGGCTCCGGCGTTCAGCAGCGCGAACCACGCGGGCTTCGTCGTCGGGCAGTCGGGGACGTTCACAGTGGAGACGTCCGGCTTCCCGGCTCCGGCCCTGACCCTGGCGGGTGCAGTGCCGGCGGGGTTGACGTTCACCGACAACGGTGACGGGACCGCGACCCTCTCGGGCACACCGACCGGTTCGGGTGGCACGGCGCCGGTCACGATCTCGGCGACCAACTCGGTGACGTCGGCGACCCAGCTGCTGACGGTCGCGGTCGACGTGACGCCGGTGTTCACCAGCGCGGATCACGCCGTGTTCGTCATCGGCCAGGCGGGATCGTTCACCGTGACAGCGACCGGGCTGCCGACCCCGGTGCTCACCGCGTCGGGCACGTTGCCGGCGGGGTTGACGTTCACCGACAACGGTGACGGGACCGCGACGCTCTCGGGCACGCCGACCGGCCCGGGTGACCAGTCGGTCGTCGTGACGGCGACCAGCGCTGCCCTGTCGGTCGACCAGACGCTGGCGGTCAAGGTGAAGCAGGTTCCGGCCTTCACCAGCACCGGGTCGGCGAGCTTCCGGGTCGGCGTGGCGGGCAGCTTCACCGTGACGGCGACCGGCATCCCGACGCCGACGCTCGCGCTCTCCGGAACCCTGCCGGCAGGGCTGACCTTCGTCGACAACGGCGACGGGACGGCGACGATCTCGGGCACCCCCCGGGCCGGCGTCGCAGGCAGCTACAGCGTGACCGTCAACGCGACCAACGACCTCACCGACCCGGCGCAGACCCTCGTCGTCGTGGTCGCCCCCGCGGCCACCGCAGGGGACGGGGTCCTGGCCTTGACGGGCACACCGGCGGACGCGCTCCTCGCCGCGGCTGGGCTGCTCGTCGCGGCCGGCGCAGCCTTCACGGCCGTCGCTCGGCGCCGTCGTCGGACGGTGCGGGTCTAGCTCGGTCGAGTCCCCGCGACGGGCGGTCGGTCTGGTTCACCGGACCGACCGCCCGTCAGCGGGTGTCGCGGACGGCGTACCGGTGCATGGTCACGCCCTGGTCGAAGGCGGCTTGCTCGAGCAGGTCGAGCTGGACCGGTTCGTCGTGCTCGTCGAACAACGGTCTGCCCTCGCCCAGGATCACGGGATGGGTGAACAGGAGCAGCTCGTCGAGCAGGTGTGCCCGGAGCAGCTGGGTGGCGAGGGTCGCGCCGCCCACCCCGATGTCCCCGTCGCCCTGGGCCCGGATCGCGGCGAGCTGAGCGAGGGCGTCGTCGCCACCGACGACCTCCGTGTTGTGCCGGGCACCGGTGCGCGTGCGCGACACGAGGACCTTGGGCTTCGACGTCCAGATCTCGCCGTACTCGCGGAGGACCTCCGGCAGGGACTCGTCGGTCCTGGCGGCGGGCCAGTAGGCCTCCATCGTCTCGTAGATCACCCGGCCCTCGACCATGAGTGAGAGCGCGCGGGCCCGCGCGTTGAACTCGCGGTGCAGCGGCTCGCTGATCCGCAGCCAGTCGCCGCCGCCCTGCTCGTCGCGGGCCCGTTCGATCCGCAGATCGAGGGAGACGTTCATCCAGTACACGAAACGACCGGCCATGTCCTCGTCCTCCTGACGCCCGCGGGTCCGTCCCATCCTCAGGGCGGCGCCTCCTCATCGCCAGGCGCGGGCCGACGAGGCGCCGCGGGACGCGGCCACGAACGGGTGAACCGGTGGCGATGCGTTCAGCGGGGGCCCGGATCGTCCGATTGGACAGGCACACCGAGGGCGGCCCTGTTCGCCGTGCGAGCGGGTGCGGAAGGGGTTCGGCGGTGGTTGTCGTCACCATGCTGGCCTCGCTCTGGTGCGCCGTGGCCGTGGTGCTGCTGCGGCGCGTGACCGCCCTGGGCGGCGGCAACGCCACCGCTGCGACCTGGTTCGCCCGGGCGGCGGCGATCGGCGCGGTGATGCTGGCGGTGGCCTCGGTCGTGCGGACCACCGGCGACCGGTCGTGGGTATGGGCGACGATCGCGTCGCTCGGCTCGCTCGTCTCCGGGGCGTGCGCCTACCAGGGTCTGCTCCACCTGCACCGACGCCCGGGTGTCACGCACCGTGCGGGCGAGTGGTTCAACGGCCTGTCCGGTCTGCTCGCGCTGGTCGGGGCGGGCAACGCGGTGGCAGCCCGGCTGGCGGTCGGCTCCGGCCCGCTCGAGCAGGCCGGCATCATCCAGCTCGCCATGTGGGTCGTCGTGCTCGGGACCGCGACATCGTTGCTCTGGCTGACCGGTCTGGGTCAGCACCTCAGGTCCTGGGCCGTGCTGGCGAGCCTCTGGCTGCTCGTCGCCGTCCACCTCGTCGTGGCCGTGCGGACCCTGCACGAGCCGGAGGGGCTGGAGCGGCTGTCGGCCCCGCTCGGGACGGGGCCGATCATGCCCCTGGCCTGGGCGGCCTGTGTCGCCGCGGCGGTCATCGCCACACGGCGTGCCGGCCCAGGGCTTGCGCGGGATGCCTCCGCGAGCTCGTTGGCCGCCGGGGCGACCCTCGTGGTCGCCTCGAGCCTGGCGATCGTGGTGGCCGACGACATGGTCTCCGGCGGGCCGACGCCTGCGACGGTGGTCGCGTGCGCCCTGGCCGGCACGCTCGGGCTGGTCAGGCTCGGCACCCTGGTGCGCGACCTGGCGCGCCTGGCCGCGTCCCGCATCGAGGCGCGCACCGACGTGCTGACCGGGCTGGTGAACCGGCGGGGCTTCCTGGAGGCGCTGACGGAGGCCTGCGAGGGCGACGAGGGGGTCGGCCTGACGATCCTCGACATGGACGGCTTCAAGGAGGTCAACGACACTCTCGGGCACGCCGGAGGGGACCGGTACATCGCCGCGCTGGCCGCCCGGTTCCAAGCGACCGTGCCCACGGGCGTGGTGCTGGCCAGGATCGGCGGGGACGAGTTCGCCGCGGTGGTGCGGCCACCCGGGCAGCTGCACGCCGTGGCCGAGGCGCTGCTCGCCGGCGCCTCGGAGCCGATCGACGTCGAGGGCCGCGCACTGGTCCTCGGCGCGAGCGCAGGCGTGGCGACGGCGGGGGCCCATGAGCTGGCGGCGGACGAGCTGATGCGCCGTGCGGACGCCGCGATGTACGTCGCCAAGCGGTCCGGGGGCGGGCTGCGCCCGCACGACGAACGCCTGGACGTCGTCGCTCGTTCCCGCCAGCAGCTGCTGGTCGACCTCCGTGGCCTGCTCGGACCCCCGCTCGGACCCCAGGTCGTGACCGGCGAGCACGGGCATCTCGTCGTGCACTACCAGCCGCAGGTGGACGTGGTCACGGGCGCGGTGCGCGGCGGCGAGGCGTTGGTCCGCTGGGCACACCCCCGCCTGGGTCTGCTCGAGCCCCGCGAGTTCCTGCCGATCGTCGAGGATCACGGCATGACGATGGCGCTGACCAACCGGGTGCTGGGCCTGGCGACCGCCGACGCGGCGGCCTGGCCGCGCCACCTGGCGGTCTCGGTCAACGTCACGGCCGCGGACCTCGGCGACAGCCGAACCCAGGCGGCGGTCGAGGACGCCCTCGCGGCATCCGGCCTCGCCCCGGGGCGGCTCACCCTCGAGGTGACCGAGACGATGCTGCTGCGCGACCCGGATGCGTCCTCGGAGCTGATGCAGCGGCTGCGCCGACGTGGCGTGCGGTTCAGCCTCGACGACTACGGGACCGGGTACTCCTCGCTGACCCACCTCAAGGACCTGCCCGTCGACGAGCTGAAGATCGACCGGTCGTTCGTCGCGCAGATTGCCACGAGCCGGCGCACCCGTGCGATCGTCGCCGGCACCGTCCAGGTCGCGCACGGGCTGGGCATGACGGTGGTCGGCGAAGGGGTGGAGGACGACGACGCGCTCGCGGCTCTGCGTGCCGTGGGCGGTGACCTCAGCCAGGGGTACCTGCACGCGAGGCCGTTGCCCGAACCGCGGTTCCGCGCGTGGTGCGCGGAGCACGCCGTGATGGCGACCTGGGTCCCGGCGCCCTACGGCATCTGAGCGTCGGTGCGGCCGTGGAGCGGGAACGTGACCTGCACGTCGAGTCCGCCTGACTCCGGCGCCCGGGCGGTCAGGAGAGCGCCGTGCGCGGTGCTGATCGCCCGGACGATCGCCAGCCCGAGGCCGTACCCGTCGGGATGCCGGACCCGTTCGCCGGGCAGTCGTTGGAAGGGCACGAAGAGGCGCTCGACGTCGCCCGGTGGGATCACCGGGCCGGTGTTGCGGACTGCGACGCGGGCGCCGTCCTCGGAGAGCGATGTCGTGACGTCGACCCGCCCGTCGGTGACGTTGTGCCGGATCGCGTTGTCGATCAGGTTGGCGACCAGGCTCTCGACGAGCCGTGGATCACCGGTCGTCGGCGCTTCGGCGAGCGCTGCGACGAGGTGTATCTCCCGGCGCCGCACCTCGGGCTGGCGGACCAGGATCGCCTCCTCGGTGATCGTGCCGAGGTCCAGGGGTTCCCACTGCTCGACGCCCTGCTCGCTGACGGCCAGGGTGAGCAGCGACTCGATGAGGTCTTCCTGGGTCGCCCCAAGGGTCAGAAGCTCCTCGCATGTTGTCCGCAGTGTCGCGATGCTCGCGTCCGGCTCGGCGAGCGTCACCTGGAGCAGGGCCCGTTGGGCGGTCAGTGGCGTTCTCAGCTCGTGCGAGGCGTTCGCCACGAAGTGCCGCTGGGACTGGAACGCCGCATCGAGACGCCCGAAGAGGTCGTCGAGGGTTGCGCCGAGCTCCTTGAACTCCTCGTAGGGGCTGTCCAGGCCGATCCTCGAGTGCAGGTTGCTGGCCGAGATGGCCCGAGCGGTCGTCACCATGGTGTGCAGCGGGCGTAGCGCGCGTCCGGCGATGATCCAGCCGAGCACGAACGCCACCACGACCATGACGGCCAACCCGATCGCGGAGGAGATGAGCAGGGTGTGGAGATCGGTGCCGTGATGCTGCGGGGCGACGGGCGCACCGCCGGTCCCCGTCTGACCGAGCGCCGGCGCCGTCGTGCTGCTCGCGCTGAACAGTGCGACGACCAGTGCGAGCAGGATGACGCCCGAGGCGAAGAACACGCTGCTGTAGAGGATCGCGAGGCGAAACCGCAGGGTGTGGCGCATCACGGCGCCGTGATCCGGTAACCGCCCTCGCGGACGGTCTCGATCACCGGCGGGTCGCCGAGCTTGGCGCGCAACCGGCTGATCGTGGTCTTGACAGTGTTCGTGAACGGGTTCGCGGCCTCGTCCCAGACCTGCTCCAGCAGATGTTCGGTGGACATCACCGCTCCGGCATGGCTGAGGAGGCACTCGAGGACCGCGAGCTCCTTCGGGCTGAGCGTGAGCCGTCGGCCGGCCCGGAACGCTGCCCGGCTGCCGGGGTCGAGCGTCACGTCGCCGCACTCGAGCGTCGGCGGCAACGGGGTCGTCGCGCGGCGGCCCAGCGCCCGGACCCTGGCCACCAGCTCGGCGAAGTCGAAGGGTTTGGGCAGGTAGTCGTCGGCGCCGAGGCTCAGGCCGGTGACCCGATCCTTGACCGTGCTGGCTGCGGTCAGCATCAGCACCCGGGTCGGCAGGCGCCGCGCGACGAGGTCGCGACAGATGTCGTCCCCGTGCACGCCCGGCAGGTCACGGTCCAGCACGACGACGTCGTACGGGGTGATCGCAAGGTGCTCGAGCGCGTCGGCACCGTCCAGCACGACGTCGACCGCCATCCCCTCACGGCGCAGCCCGGTGCCCAGGGTCCGGGCCAGCAGCGCGTGATCCTCGACGACCAGCACCCTCATGTCGGTCAAGGATGCCAGCCGGTGGGTCACGGTCGGGTTACAGGTTCCGTGACCGGGTTGTGACCGCGAGCCGTGTAGAGATCCGGACCATGACGGACGACACGGTTCTGGCGGCCCGGGGCCTCGGCAAGCGGTACCGACGGCGGTGGGCGCTAGCCGACTGCACCCTCACGGTTCCGGCCGGGCGTGTGGTGGGGTTGGTCGGTCCGAACGGGGCCGGCAAGACGACCTTGATGCGCCTCGCGGTCGGGCTGATCGCGCCGGACGCGGGCAGCGTCGAGGTGCTCGGCGCGCGGCCCGCGGAGGGCCCGGCGCAGCTCGCCCGGGTCGGCTTCGTCGCCCAGGACACTCCGACGTACGCCAGCCTGTCGGTCGGCGACCACCTGCGGCTCGGCGGCTGGCTCAACGCACGGTGGGATCGCGCTCTCGCCGAGCGCCGCATCGCCCAGCTCGGCCTCGATCCCCGCCAGCGTGCTGGGCGGCTCTCGGGTGGCCAGCGGGCCCAGCTCGCGCTCACCCTGGCCATCGCGAAGCGCCCCGACCTGCTGATCCTGGACGAGCCGGTGGCCAGCTTGGATCCGCTGGCCCGTCGCGACTTCCTGCACGGCATCCGCGACGTCGCCGCCGAGCACGGGGTGAGCGTCATCCTGTCCTCGCACCTGGTCGCCGATCTGGAGCGCGTGTGCGACTTCGTGATCGTGCTGGTGGCCTCCCGCGTGCGGGTCGCCGGCCCCATCGAGGAGCTCCTGGCCACCCACCGCCGCGTCACCGGACCCCGCCGCCAGGACCTCGGCGCCAGCCACGACCACGCCACGATCCAGGTCATCGAGGCCGAGCACACCAGCGAGAACAGCAGGCTCCTCGTGCGATCCGACGAGCCGATCGACGATCCGGCCTGGACGGTCGAACCGGTGAGCCTCGAGGACCTCGTCCTCGCCTACATGGGCGGCCAGGTGCAGTCATGATCCGCTTGACCTGGCGACAGTTCCGCACGCCCGCGATCGTCGCCTTCGTCGCGCTGGTCGCTGTGGCCGCGTTCGCCGCACTCACCGGCCCATCCCTCGCCCACGCGTACACGGCCACCGCGGCCGCATGCGCGAAGGCCGGCGACTGCACGTCGGCCATGCAGGCCTTCGCGCGCAACGACAGCGTCCTGCTGGCATCGTTCAACGCGCTGGTCACCCTCCTCCCGGCGCTGCTAGGAGCGTTCTGGGGTGCACCTCTGATCGCCCGCGAGATCGAGTCCGGCACGTTCCCGCTGGTGTGGACGCAGAGCGTCACCCGTACCCGCTGGCTCGTGACCAAGCTCGTCGTGGTGGGCGCAGCCAGCATGCTCGTCACCGGCCTGGTGAGCCTCGTCGTCACCTGGTGGGCGCACCCGCTGGACCAGGCCGCGGCCTCCGCCTACGTCACGTTCGACTCGCGTGACCTGGTGCCGATCGGCTACGCGGCGTTCGCGTTCACGCTCGGTGTCGCGGTCGGCATGCTCGTCCGGCGCACCGTGCCGGCGATAGCGGTCACGCTGTTCGCATTCCTGGTGGTCCGCGTCACCACGACCTTCGTCGTCCGTCCGCGGATCATCGGCCCGACCCACCTGGTTCAGGCGCTCGACCCGGCCTACACCGGCTTCGGTTATGGGGTATCGCCGACGATCCTGCTGAACTCATGGTTCAACGGAGGTCCCTCCAGCGCGCTCGACCCGGCGACCCCGGACCTGCCGAACGCCTGGATCTACTCCACCCGGGTGGTCGACGGCTCCGGGCACGACCTGACCAACGCGGTGCTCGACGCGACCTGCCCCGGCGTTGCGAACGGCGGTGGTGGAGCCGGCGGTCCCGCGGTTCCGGGCCACGCCCCGGTGTCCCAGGACCGGGTCGAGCAGCTGCACGCTTGCATCACCAAGATCGGCGCCACCTACCACGAGCTGGTGACCTACCAGCCGGCCAACCACTACTGGGCACTGCAATGGTCGGAGCTCGCCATCTACGGCGCGGCCGCCCTGGTGCTCGGCGCGTTCTGCGTGTGGTGGCTACGTCGACGACGCACCGCGTGAGCCACGCGGGACGGCCCGCCCCGGGATGCCGAGGCGCCGGAGGCGTCGTCGTGGGCGAGCTCGAAGATGTGGGACGGGGAGCTGGCCGACTCGGTGGCCGCGAGTCCAGGGCCGTGAACGGTGAGCCCGTCCAGACGGCGCCTGCACCTCGCCGTGGCCTGCGTGGTCGGCTCAGGGATGCGCGGCGCTGGTGGTTGCTCGCGGCGGGTCTGGTACTTGCCGTGGCCGTCGTGGCGGCGAGACTTCGTCTGGGGTGGCCGCCCGGATCGTTGACCGGAGTGTAGGTCCCGCGGAGGATGCCTTGGCGTTCGATGACGAAGGACCAGACCTCGACGATCAGCTGCAGGTGAGGGAAACTTGCCACCGTAGGGCGACTGTGCGGACGAGGGATAAGACGAGGTCCGAGAGGTGTACAGATGAAGGGGAGAGCGTACGGAAGTGCACGAGTGAAGCGGCTCGGGGCCCCGGTTCTACTCTGCCTCGTCTTGTCGCTCTTGGTGTCCGCGTGCGGCAGCTCGTCGAAGCCGCCTACCGCAGCCGGCACCGCGACGGCGCCAATCACCCCAACACCGATTGCTACTTCATCGCCGTCTCCCCTGAAGGGTGTCTCGGAGATGCCGCTTCAGACTCCTCACGGCGGAGAGTTCGTCTCACCGTCGGGGAATATCAGCTGTGAGATTGACTACCAGCGAGCAAGAGTTCCCGACGGCGCCTATTGCGAGACCCTTTCGCCGCCGCGGTCCATCCTGATATCGACGACAGGTGCGGTCCTCCGAAGCTGTGACGGCGAAATGTGCCTCAGCAACGCGGGAATGAACACGCCGACGCTGCCTTACAGTAGCGCGACCGGGGTGGGTCCATTGTGGTGTGTGTCGATGACTGGCGGGATGATGTGTGCGGGCTCGGGAACTGGCTTCGAGATCTCACGCGCGGGGATCGCCACCTGCGCCGGGAGTTCAACCCCCGGGACGCTCACGGTCTGCCCTGAGTCCGGCCCTGTTGGCAGCACTGTCACCATCGCTGGTAGGGGATGTTCGGCAGGATTCGTGACCTTCCTCGGCCCAGGCTCCAACGGTCCCGCGAGCGCAAGTGTCGAGATTCCGGTCGCGCCTGAAGCCAGCAACGACTTTGCCGGTACCTGGACAATCCCCTCCACCTACCACAGCGGGGGCAACAACAACACTCCGCTGCCGGTCAAGCCAGGCTCCGACTACCAGTTGCAGACACCCGCCACCGGATGCCACGCCCCCTTCCACATTGCCAAGAGCCACCCATAGCATTCATTCCGTCCCGCGCCTTCCCGAGGGCGTTCGTCCTAGACGCTAGAGCCCGCACCACCAGTTGGGCGGGCTCGCGTCTGGACGCGGATACGCGCAACTGAACGGTGCCATCCACGGGGAAGTTGCTGTTGTCGATTTCGGAGTGCTCGACACCTCGATCGCCTGGTCAGCGTCCTGAAAGTACGGCGCCACGATCTCTCCGGACGCTGAGTCACAGCCCCCGGCACGGAACCGTTTCGCCGCCGCATTCAGATCAGCCGCCAACGCGGCTCATCCCCATCGGGGGTGTGGTTGCTGCCTGGAGCCGCCGGTCTTGAGTAGTGGGCTCGTTGGCGTGAGCCCGAAGCGGGATGCCTTCCAGGCGACCCAGCCGCAGACCACTGCGGCCGGCACTTCCGACAGCGCGGCCATGGTGATCGCCAGGGCCAGCCGGTGCGGTGTGACCGAGGTGAGGATGTCGAACCAGGCGTCGAGCACGAACAGCGGCAGCGTCAGCAGCGCGACCGTGCGCGTGGCGGGGCGACCCTGGCGCAGCAGGATGCCGATGAGGGCGAGGGCGACCGTCTCCGCAGCGTCGATCCCCACCCAGGCCAGCGTGTGCGGGTTCATCCCGAGGTACGCCCAGACGGACCATCGGTGCAGCTGCCGTGGGGCGTCGGAGGTGCCCAGGTACACCGTCCAGCCGGCGAGCACGACCGCCACCGCCATCAGGACGGTCCCCACGACGCGCTCGCGGCGCCGGTCCCGTTCCCGCGAGACGAGCCAGCGCCCCCACGACACGCGACCGGCACGGTCCCCGGCGTCCGCCGCAGGCGGGCGCGTCACACCGGCACCACCCAGGGCGATGACAGACGTGTGGTCGACCATGCCGGGCCCTCCGCTACCGACGACGCTTCCCGACGACGGCCCCATCGTCCGCGCCCAACCTGCGAACTCGATGTGTGTCGGCAGCCGGGGGTCTCCCCGCACCGGTCGCAGCCGCTGCCCCGTCCGCGTTGCGAGCGTGATGGGTCACCAACGCCCTCGCCGGCCGCCCTCGAGCGGCCACGAAGTCCGTTACGGATCGGCCGCCACGTGCCCGGTCGCGCCGATGGCGTCTCCGGTGTGTCACTCGCGCTGATCGTGTTGCAGGTGGTCGGCCGACGAGTTCGAGGAGCCGCCGTTCGAGGACCAGCCCCAGGACGACGAGCCTGAGCCTGAGCCTGAGCCTGGGCCGGTGGTGCCGTGGTTCGAGTTGGTGGCGGAGGAGTACGTGGCGCCAGTGCCAGCGAGCCCGGCGAGTTCCGCTGAGGACGCTGAGGCCGTGGTGGATTCTGGAACGCGGGCCGCGTACGAGCTGGCTCAAGCGTGCGGCATTAGCCACCCTGTCGTGGTGACGTTGGCGCCGGGTGAACTGACGTGCGCCCGACTGGACTCGAACCAGCGGCCTTCTGCTCCGGAGGCAGACGCTCTATCCACTGAGCTACGGGCGCAATGTCGTCGGGCGGCCCGCAGACCGCCTCGAGAACGGGCCTGAGACTACCAGCCCGGGGCCGCCGGGCCCGAACTCAGGACTCGGGCACCAGGCCGGACAGGTACTCGGTGGTCTCCTCGACGGCCCGGCGGTCGTTGCCCGCGACGATCGCCTCGATGAGAGCGTCGTGGGCGTCCGCTCCGTGGGTGTCGACGACGAAGTTGAACCGGATGTTCTCCCCGATGGCGTCGATGAGGTTCTCGTAGAGCGACAGCAGCACGGGGTTGGCCGCCGTCTTGACGATCGCCCGGTGCAGCGCGAGGTCGGAGTCGACCATCTTCTCCAGCTGGCCCTCGAGGTAGGCCTGAGCGCGGGCGTCGCGGAACGCCAGCAGCGAGGCGGCGTCGGTCGCGGTGCGGCGGCGGGCGGCCAGTCTGGCCGCCTCCACCTCCAGCGCCCGACGAACCTCGACCACGTCGCGCTGACGCGCCGCGGCGATCTCGCGGCCGATGGTGACGGCCAGCTCGGAGTTCGACACGACGTACGTGCCGGACCCCTGGCGGCGCTCCAGCAACCCGCCGTGCACCAGCGACTGCACCGCCTCGCGCACCGTGTTGCGGCCAACGCCGAGCAGCTCGACGAGCGCCGGCTCCGGAGGGATCCGTGAACCGACCGGCCATTCGCGGGAGGCGATCCGAGAGCTCAGGGACTCCACGGCGGAGTCGATGAGTCCCGTGCGTCGTGACATGGTGAGAGGCCTCCTGGCTGCTCGTGGTGCGCGAAAGTCAACACCGCCCAGCATGGCCCCCGCCAGCCCAGAGAGGGGATGACTTGCGTCGATAGGCTGTGCCGGTGACACCTGCCCAGCTCGTGGAAGCGGTGCGCGCCGCTCTCGCCCATGCCGTCGCCGACGGTACCCTGCCGCTCGACCTCGCCGATCTGCCCGCCCAGGTGCACCTTGAGCGTCCGCGGCAGCGCGAGCACGGCGACTGGTCGACGAACGTCGCGATGCAGCTGGCCAAGAAGGCCGGCGTCGCCCCTCGCGCGCTGGCCGACGACCTGGCCCTTCGGCTGGCGCAGTTCCCGGGGGTGGCCGCCGCCGAGGTGGCCGGTCCCGGCTTCCTCAACATCCGGCTCGACACGGCGGCCGCCGGTGAGCTGGCCCGGACCATCGTCGAGGCCGGCCCGGAGTACGGCAGCAACGACGACCTCGCCGGGCTGACCGTGAACCTCGAGTTCGTCTCGGCCAACCCGACCGGACCGCTGCACATCGGCGGGGTGCGCTGGGCGGCCGTCGGGGACAGCCTGGCGCGCGTGCTGGAGGCGTCCGGCGCGCTCGTCGTGCGGGAGTACTACTTCAACGACCACGGCGCGCAGATCGATCGGTTCGCCCGCTCGCTGCTCGCCCGGGCGCGCGGCCAGGAGGCGCCCGAGGACGGCTACGGCGGCCAGTACATCGCCGACATCGCCGAGCAGGTGGTCGCCGACGCGCTCGCGTCCGGCGGGCCCGACCCGACGCACCTGACCGACGAGGCGGCCCTCGAGGCGTTCCGCGTCCGCGGCGTCGACCTGATGTTCGACGAGATCAAGGGCTCGCTGCGCGACTTCGGCGTGCAGTTCGACGTGTACTTCCACGAGGACTCGCTGCACGCGTCGGGCGCCGTCGACCGCGCGGTGGCCAAGCTGCGCGAGGCCGGGCACGTCTTCGAGAAGGACGGCGCCACCTGGCTGCGGACCACGACGTTCGGCGACGACAAGGACCGCGTCGTCGTCAAGAGCGACGGCGAGGCGGCCTACATCGCCGGGGACATCGCGTACTACCTGGACAAGCGGGAGCGGGGTGCGGACCGGGTCGTCATCATGCTCGGCGCCGACCACCACGGGTACATCGGCCGGATGATGGCGGTCTGCGCGGCGTTCGGCGACACCCCGCACGTCAACCTGGAGATCGTCATCGGCCAGATGGTCAACCTGGTCAAGGACGGCCAACCGGTGCGGATGA
The DNA here is from genome assembly GCA_963769855.1 of uncultured Actinomycetota bacterium. Classification (GTDB taxonomy): domain Bacteria; phylum Actinomycetota; class Actinomycetes; order Actinomycetales; family Cellulomonadaceae; genus Cellulomonas. The sequence continues at coordinate 973,910 of CAVYNN010000003.1, read as the reverse complement.
GCAAGCGCGCCGGCACGGTGGTGACGATCGACGACCTGGTCGACGCGGTCGGCGTCGACGCGGCCCGGTACTCGCTGGCTCGCTCGTCGGCGGACACGGCGATCGACCTCGACCTGGACCTGCTGGCGCGGGCGACCAACGAGAACCCAGTGTTCTACGTGCAGTACGCGCACGCCCGGACCGTGAACGTCGGGCGCAACGCCGCCGAGGCCGGGGTGCGCCGCGAGGACGGGTTCGACGCGGCGCTGCTCGACCACGAGACCGAGGCGGTGCTGCTCGGCCAGCTCGCAGAGTTCCCGCGGATCGTCCTGCAGGCGGCGCAGATGCGCGAGCCGCACCGGGTCGCCCGGTACCTCGAGGAGCTCGCCGGGGCCTACCACAAGTGGTACGACCTGCGCCGCGTGGCGCCGTTCGGCGACGAGGAGGTCTCGGACCTGCACCGCACGCGGCTCTGGCTCAACGACGCCACCCGGCAGGTGCTGGCCAACGGACTGAGGCTGCTCGGTGTGAACGCCCCGGAGCGGATGTGACCGCGCCGACGGAGCGGGCCACCGCGGCGCCGAGCCCGGAGCTGGGGGTGATGGGCCCGCCCTGGTCGTCGAACGTCGAGCGCCTGCTCGACGGCTCGGTCGCGGTGGCCGGCGTCGACGTCGCGGACCTGGCGGCGCGGTTCGGCACACCGCTGTACGTGCTCGACGAGGCCGACCTGCGGGCCCGTGCCCGTGGCTTCCGGGTGGCGTTCCAGCGGGCGTTCGCCGAGGTCGGTGCCGAGGTGGTCGTCTACTACGCGGGCAAGGCGTTCCTGTCCGTTGCGGTGGCGCGCTGGGTGCGCGACGAGGGCCTGGCGGTGGACGTGTCGACCGGTGGCGAGCTCGCCGTCGCCGTGGCGGCCGGCGTGCCCGGTGACCGGATCGGCCTGCACGGCAACAACAAGTCCGACGACGAGATCGGCGCGGCGATCGACGCCGGCGTGGGGCGGTTCGTGGCCGACTCGCTGGTCGAGATCGACCGGTTGTCGGCGGCGGCGATCGCGCGGGGCGTCGAGGTCCCGGTGATGGTGCGGGTCACGACGGGCGTGCACGCCGGCGGGCACGAGCACATCGCCACGGCCCACGAGGACCAGAAGTTCGGCCTGTCGCTGGCGCACGACGACGGCGCGGAGTCCCCGGCGATGACCGGCCTGCTCGCCGTGCTGGCCGCACCCGGCCTGCGGCTGGTCGGCATCCACTCGCACATCGGCTCGCAGATCCTCGAGCCGGACGGCTTCGTCGTCGCCGCCCGCCGCGTGCTCGGCCTGCGGGCCGAGCTGGCCGCTCGTACCGGCGTGCTGGTCGACGAGGTGGACCTCGGCGGCGGCTACGGCGTCGCCTACCTGCCGGACGACGTGCCGCTCGACCCGGCGGGGGTCGCCGAGGAGCTGGCCCGGGCGGTCGCCGCCGCCGCCGACGAGCTCGGGACGCCGCTGCCACGGTTCTCGGTCGAGCCTGGTCGCGCCATCGTCGGGCCTGCAGGGATGACGCTCTACACGGTCGGCACGGTCAAGCCGGTGCGCCTCGACGGTGGCTTCGTCCGGACCTACGTGTCGGTGGACGGGGGGATGAGCGACAACATCCGGCCGGCCCTGTACGGGGCGCGGTACCACGCGGAGGTCGTCGGGCGATCGTCGTCCAAGGACGGGGTGCCGGCGCGCGTGGTCGGCAAGCACTGCGAGAGCGGCGACATCGTCGTGCACGACGTGACGCTGCCGGGGGACGTGGCTGCCGGCGACCTGCTCGCGGTGCCGGTCACCGGCGCCTATGGCCGGTCGATGGCCTCGACCTACAACCTCGTCCCGCGCCCGGCGGTGGTCGCCGTGCGGGACGGGGCGGCCCGGCTGCTGCTCCGCCGCGAGACCGTCGCCGACCTGCTCGCCCTCGACCAGGGCTGACTCCGCCGCCACCTCCGCCCCTGCTATCCGCTGCCATCCGCTGCCTCGATGCGGCCACGATTCGGCGAGCCAGCGGTTGGTGGCGGCAACGTCCGGCTTGCCGCGGCCAACCACTGGGTCGGCGGGGCGGGCTGCCGTGAGGCAGCGGTCCGTTGCGCCAGCGGGAGCGGGTGGGGGCCGAGGCACCGGTCGGCGGTACTCGCGAGCGGCGCCGAGCAGCGGCACGCGCCAGGGCACCGAGCGGCGGTCCGAGCCTGGTCACCGGCGGTCCGAGCAGGTCCCGCCCCCGTAGGCTGTGCGCCGACGAGCGAGGGAGGGCACACCGGTGGTGGAACGGTTGCGGGTCGCCGTGCTGGGCGCGGGCACCGTGGGCACCGAGGTCGTCCGCCTTCTCACGACGCAGGCCGCCGACCTCGCCTCGCGGATCGGCGCACCGCTGGAGCTCGTCGGCATCGCGGTGCGCAACCGTCACGCCGAGCGCGACCCCGTGATCGACCCCGCGCTGCTCACCGAGGACGCCCGCGCGCTGGTCGACAAGGCCGACCTCGTCGTCGAGGTGATGGGCGGCATCGAGCCGGCCCGCGAGCTGATCCTGCGGGCCATCCGCAACGGCGCCGCCGTGGTCACCGCGAACAAGGCGCTGCTCGCCGAGGATGGTCCGACGCTGTACGCCGCCGCAGATGCCGCGGGCGTCGACCTCTACTTCGAGGCGGCCGTCGCTGGCGGGATCCCCGTCGTCCGGGCGGTGCGCGAGTCGCTGGCCGGCGACCAGGTGCGCCGCGTGCTCGGCATCGTCAACGGGACGACGAACTACGTGCTGGACAAGATGGCGACCGAGGGTCTCGACCTGGAGCAGGCGGTCAAGGAGGCGCAGGCCCTGGGCTACGCCGAGGCCGACCCGACCGCCGACGTCGAGGGCTACGACGCCGCCGCCAAGACCGCGATCCTCGCCTCGCTCGCGTTCCACACCCGGGTTCCGCTGGACGCCGTCGGGCGCACCGGCATCACCGGGCTGACCAGCGCGGACGTCATGTGGGCCGAGCGCACCGGGCACGTGCTCAAGCTGCTCGCCGTCGCCGAGCGGGCGCACGACGAGGACACCGGCGTCGACGGTGTCCTGGTCGGCGTGCACCCGACGCTCGTCCCGGCCGAGCATCCGCTGGCCAAGGTCGGCGGCAGCTTCAACGCGGTGTTCGTCGAGACCGCCGCCGCCGGCGAGCTGATGTTCCTCGGCCGCGGGGCCGGGGGAGCGCCGACGGCGTCGGCGGTGCTCGGCGACGTCGTCGCGGTCGCGCGGCACCGCGTCGCCGGTGGCCGCGGGCCCGACGAGTCGTCGTACGCGGACCTGCCCGTGCTGCCGGCGGACGCCGCCCGCGCCCGGTTCCAGCTCCGGCTGGACGTCGCGGACCGGCCGGGTGTGCTGGCCCAGGTCGCCGCCGCGCACGCCGAGCACGGGGTGTCGATCGAGGCTGTCCGCCAGTCGCCGGGTGCGGCGGGCCTGGCCCACCTGGTCATCACCACGCACACCACGTCCGAGCGTGCCCTGCGCGCCACCGCCGAGGCCGTCCGGGGCCTGGTGGCGGTGCATCGCGTCGTGTCCGTCCTGCGAGTCGAGGGAGCCTGATGGCCCACCAGTGGCGCGGCGTCATCGCCGAGTACGCCGACCGTCTGCCCGAGCGCGTCCACCAGGTCCCGGTCACCCTGCTCGAGGGCGGCACGCCGCTGGTGCCGGCGCCCGGGCTGTCCGAGCGCGTCGGGGCGCAGGTCTGGCTCAAGGTCGAGGGGACCAACCCGACGGGGTCGTTCAAGGACCGCGGGATGACCACCGCCATCTCCGCCGCCGCGGCGGCCGGCGCCCGCGCCGTCGTGTGCGCCTCGACCGGCAACACCTCGGCCTCCGCCGCCGCCTATGCCGCGCGCGCCGGGATGGTCTGCGCGGTGCTGGTGCCCGAGGGCAAGATCGCGATGGGCAAGCTGTCCCAGGCCGTGGCGCACGGCGCGCGGCTGCTCCAGGTGGAGGGCAACTTCGACGACTGCCTGGTCGCCGCGCGCAAGCTGGCCGAGGCCTACCCGGTCGAGCTGGTCAACTCGGTCAACCCGTACCGCATCGAGGGCCAGAAGACCGCGGCCTTCGAGGTGGTCGACACCCTGGGCGACGCCCCGGACATCCACGTGCTCCCGGTGGGCAACGCCGGGAACATCACCGCGTACTGGAAGGGCTACCGCGAGTACGCCGGGCACGACGACGGCGTGGGCCTGCCGCCGGCCGCCACGCGCACCCCGGCGATGTGGGGGTTCCAGGCGGCCGGTGCCGCGCCGATCGTCCTCGGCCACCCGGTCACCGAGCCCGAGACGATCGCCACCGCGATCCGGATCGGCAACCCCGCGTCCTGGGTCAAGGCGGTCGCTGCGCGCGACGAGTCCGGCGGCCTCATCGAGTCGGTGACCGACGCGCAGATCCTCGCGGCGCACCGCGTGCTGTCCGCGGGGGAGGGCGTCTTCGTCGAGCCCGCCTCGGCGGCCGGGGTGGCCGGCCTGCTCGCCCTGGCCGACGAGGGCCGCGTGCCGGCCGGGGCGCGGATCGTCGTCACCGTGACCGGGCACGGCCTCAAGGACCCGTCGTGGGCGCTGCGCGCGCCCGACGGCGGCGACGTGACACCGGTCCGGGTGAGCGCTGACGTGCTGGCCATTGCCACCGCGCTCGGCCTGGAGTAGGCATCGCCCATGCGTCTGGCAGCCGATCACGTGCGTGTGCGCGTGCCCGCGACCAGCGCCAACCTCGGGTCCGGGTTCGATGCGCTCGGCGTCGCGCTGGCGCTGCACGACATCGTCGAGGTGCGGGCGGTCTCGATGTCCGGCGCCACCGTCGAGGTCAGCGGTGAGGGTGCGGGGCGGGTGCCGACGGGGGAGGACCACCTCGTCGTGCGCGCCATCCGCGAGGGCCTGGACCATGCCGGCGCTTCCCAGGTGGGGCTGCATCTGACCTGCATCAACGCTATCCCGCACGGGCGGGGGCTCGGCTCGTCGGCCGGCGCCGTCGTCGCCGGGCTGCTCGTCGCCCGCGGCCTGCTCGCCGACCCGGGCGCGCTCGACGACGACACCGTCCTGGCCCTGGCGACGGTGATGGAGGGGCACCCCGACAACGCGGCGCCCGCGCTGCTCGGCGGGGTGACCATCGCGTGGACCGACGATGCCGTGCACGCGGTGCGGGTCGCCGTGCACCCGGACATCCTCCCGGTGGCGATCGTGCCGCCCCACCAGCTGTCGACCCGGACCGCACGGGCCGCGCTGCCGGCCCAGGTGCCGCACAGCGACGCCGTGTTCCAGGCCGGCCGGGCGGCGCTGCTCGTCGAGGCGCTCGGCCGGCGCCCGGACCTGCTGATGGCCGCCACCGAGGACCGGCTGCACCAGGAGTACCGCCGTGCGGTGATGCCGGAGTCCCTCGCCCTCGTCGGCGCGCTGCGCAAGCGTGGGGTGGCGGCGGTCGTCTCCGGGGCGGGTCCGGCGGTGCTCGCGCTGGCCCGGCGCCTGCCGGCCGGTCCGGACGGACGGCCGGTCACCGACGCCGACGACGCCATCGCCGCAGCGTTCGGTGGGGTGATGGCCGGCTGGCGGGTGCTCCCGCTGCCGCTCGACGACGGCGGTGCCACGGTGCTGAGCGGCACCGACGCCTCCTGAGGCGCCGCGAGAATCACCCGTCAGGAGGGACCGGTCTGGGTGTTACGATGACGTCGTTCCCCGGACCTCCTCGTGGTCCTGCGCGCTGGTCGAGAAGACCCGCGTTCCGAACGAGTCGACGAACGGGAACGGCCGCTTCCGTCACGCACAGGTGTACGGCCGCGCGGCACCCACCAAAAGCCAGGTCTGAGATCGACCCGGCCCCGGCCTACCCGAACACCGGGAGGCCCGACGAGGGGAAGGATCCTTCGTGACAGACACCGTCGACACCGCCCGCACCGGCTCGCTGACCGCCTTGCGGTTGCCCGAGCTGCAGGCCCTGGCCGCCGAACGTGGCGTCAAGGGGACGTCCAAGATGCGCAAGGCGGACCTGCTCGCGGCGATCGGTGCGGCCGGACCGGCTGCCCGCCCGCAGCAGGAGCACCAGAACGGCGAGCCGCGGCGTGACCCGGCCCCCGTTCAGGCCGCCGCGTCGGTCGCCGTGGAGCGCACCGAGGCGCCGGCCCAGGCTCGTCCCGCACGGCAGGCCGTGGAGCGTCCGGCCCGGCAGGCGGTGGAGCGTCCGGCTCGGCAGGACGACGAGCGTCCGGCTCGGCAGGCGGACGAGGCGCGGAGCGGCGACCGTGGGGACGTCCTCGCCGGCCTGGAGGCCGCGCTCGACGCCAAGCTCACCGCGCACGAGGAGCGTGACCTGCGGGGCGACCGCCGCCCGCGTCGCGCCGGCCGCGGCACCGGGGCGCCCGTGCGCGCCGACGGCGGCGAAGCCGCCCGGCCCGCCGATGCCGGTGGCCAGACCGGTGGGCAGAACGGCAGCCAGCAGGGCACGCACGCGGCCGGCCCGCGCGAGCAGCGCCCGCAGGCCGATCGCCAGGTCGGCGTCCGCTCGGTCGACAACCGCTCGGCCGACAGCCGCCAGCTGGAGAACCGCCAGCCTGACAAGGGCCCGGCGGACAACCGCCAGCCTGACAACCGCCAGCCTGACGACCACCAGCAGGGCTACCAGGCCGGCGACGACGACGGCGGCGGCCGGCGGCGCCGGTCCCGTGACCGCTACCGCGACCGGGACCGCAAGCGCGGCCGCGGCCCGATCCGTCCGGGCATGCCCGACCTGACCGGCCTCGAGGACATCGAGGTGACCGAGGACGACGTGCTGCTGCCCGTCGCCGGCATCCTCGACGTGATGGACTCCTACGCGTTCGTGCGCACCTCGGGCTACCTGCCCGGGGCGAACGACGTCTACGTCTCGCTCGGCCAGATCAAGCGGTCGGGTCTGCGCCGGGGCGATGCCATCACCGGTGCGGTGCGGGCCCCGCGCGAGGGCGAGCAGCCGCCGCAGGGCAACCGGCCGAGCAAGTTCAACGCGCTGGTCCGGCTCGACACCGTCAACGGCCTGGCGCCCGAGCAGCTGCGCAACCGGCCCGACTTCGCCAAGCTGACCCCGCTGTACCCGCAGGAGCGGCTGCGCCTGGAGACCGAGCCGGGCAAGCTGTCCAGCCGCGTCATCGACATCGTCGCGCCGATCGGCAAGGGCCAGCGCGGGCTCATCGTGTCGCCGCCCAAGGCGGGCAAGACGCTGATCATGCAGCAGATCGCCAACGCGATCACGATGAACAACCCCGAGGTCCACCTCATGGTGGTGCTCGTCGACGAGCGTCCCGAGGAGGTCACCGACTTCGAGCGCTCGACGAAGGCCGAGGTGATCTCGTCCACGTTCGACCGGCCGGCGTCGGACCACACGATCGTCTCCGAGCTGGCGATCGAGCGGGCCAAGCGGCTCGTCGAGATGGGCCGCGACGTCGTCATCCTGCTCGACGGCATCACGCGCCTCGGCCGGGCGTACAACCTGGCGGCTCCCGCCTCCGGCCGCATCCTGTCCGGCGGCGTGGACGCCGCGGCGCTCTACCCGCCGAAGAAGTTCTTCGGCGCGGCGCGCAACATCGAGAACGGCGGCTCGCTGACCATCCTGGCCACGGCCCTCGTCGAGACCGGCTCGAAGATGGACGAGGTGATCTTCGAGGAGTTCAAGGGCACCGGGAACATGGAGCTGCGGCTCAACCGGTCCCTGGCCGACAAGCGGATCTTCCCCGCCGTGGACATCAACGCGTCCGGCACCCGGCGCGAGGAGATCCTCATGGCCAAGGACGAGCTGGCCATCGTCTACAAGCTGCGCCGGGTGCTCGGTGCGCTCGACTCGCAGCAGGCGATCGAGCTGCTGCTCGGCAAGCTGCGCGAGACGAAGACCAACGTCGAGTTCCTGCTCCAGGTGCAGAAGACCACCCCGGGCGGCACCTTCGACGAGAAGGAGATCGGCCGCACGTTCTGACCTGACCCCACCCCCTCCCCGCTGACGTCCGAGCGCTTGGACCCCCTGGCCGACAAGCGCTCGGACGTCGCGTCATGTGGGGGGCGGTCGGCGGGTGGCCAGCGCGCGTCGATAGGTCGCGTCGACGTCGTCGACGACCGTGGCGGCCGCGAACCGGCGGGCGGCGGCGCGCTGGCGTTCGGTGGCACGGGCGCGGGCGGTGTCGTCGAGCAGCCAGCGCGCGAGGGCCTGGCCGAACGCGACCCGGTCCCGAGGGGTGACCAGCTGGTCCTCCAGGCCGGCCATCGTCGAGGCATACCCCGGGTTGTCGCCCGCGAGCACGGGACCCCCGCCGGCGGACATCGCCTCGACCACCGAGATCCCGAAGCTCTCGCCACCGGTCGAGGGCAGCACGACGAGGTCGGCATCGGCCAGCAGGGCGGCCTTGGCGTCCTCCGCGACGAAGCCCGGCAGGTCGACCCGGTCGGTCAGGCCGGCGTAGGCGATCCGCGCGCGCAGGTCGTCGGCCAGCGGGCCGGTGCCGGCGATGGTGAGTCGCCACGGTCGCGCCACCAGTCGGTGGTCGACGACGTACGCGGCGGCGTCGACCAGCTCGCGCGCGCCCTTGCGCGCAACGAGCCGGCCGAGGAACACGACGCGCAACGGCCGGTCGTCGCCGCCGGTGCGTCCGCCTGCCGGGGGAGGCGGGAACCGGGACAGGTCCACCGGGTTGGGCACGACGACCGGCTCGACGCCGAACGACGAGCGTGCGAACCGCGCGGCGGGTGCGGACACCGCCATCACCTCGTCGAACCGCCGGAGCGTGCGCCGCTCGAGCAGCCCGAGCGCGCGCGTCCCCGCCCCGACCAGCCGTGACTCCGGGAGGATGTGGAACGTGCCGACGACGGCCACGTCGTCGGGCACGGTCCGGACCAGCCGACCGGCCAGGAACGGCGAGTGCGGCAGCTGCACGTGCAGCACGTCGAACCGGACCTCGGCGAGCAGTGCTGCGATGTCGCGCGAGCGGGCCGGCAGCGGGGAGGACAGCACGTTGCCGTTGAACCGCACCCGCAGGTTGCGACCGAGCACGTGCAGGCGGTCCAGGTCCGCACGCGAGGTCGTCGACGCGACGAGGTGCACCTCGTGGCCGCGGGCCGCGAGCTCGCGGGCGAGGGTGAGCACGTACTGCTGCACGCCGTCGGGCGCGTCGAGGCCGTCGTCGAGCACGAGGCCGATCACCAGGGGCTTCGTCTCAGGCGTCGGCGCGGGCACGCGGCAAGGATAGGACCGACGCGGTTCACCCCCGGAGGTTCCCGATGTCCGTCAGCAGGCCGTGGCACGACCCGCCTCAGCCCGCCGAGCCCAGGGCCGGCGCAGCGTGACCGCGCGGCAGCGGTTCGCCGACGAGCTCGCGGGGCTCCCCGACGACGAGATCCCCGCCTACCTGACGGCGCGCTCCGGCCTGCCCGGTCCGCGCGGCAACCTCGAGCTGCTCGGCGCCTTCGGCGACGTCGCGTCGCCGTCGCTGATCCGCCGGCTGGCCGGGGACGAGGACGAGTACCTGCGCTGCTGCGGCACCGCCGCACTGGGGCGGCTGCTCCTGGCGGCCGACGCGGCCGAGCAGGCCGGGCCCGTCGCGGAGCATGGTGAGCACGGCGTGGTCAGCCGGGGTGGGCCCGCCGGGAGCGCCCGGAACGATGGCGGTCGCGACGCGCTCGTCGCGACCCTGACCGAGCGTGCCCGCGACCCGCTCGATCGTGACGCGCTCGTCGCGACCCTGACCGAGCGTGCCCGCGACCCGCTGTGGCGTGTCCGGGAGGGTGCCGCGATGGCCGGCCAGCGCCTCGGCGCGGGGTCACCGGAGGCGCTCGCGGGGCTCGTCGGACGGTGGCTGGACGGCGGCGACCCGCTGCTCGCCCGCGCGGCGATCGCCGCAGTGTGCGAGCCGCCGATCCTTCGCCCGTCGCCCCTGCTGCGCGCCGTCGCGCTCGACGCCTGCGAGCGGGCGACCGACCTGCTGCGAGCCGTCCCGCGGGACCTGCGCCGCGACGCGGGCGTCCGCACGTTGCGGCAAGCGCTGGCGTACTGCTGGAGCGTCGCGGTGGCGGCCGACCCCGCCGCGGGCGTGCCCCGGTTCCGGGTGCTGCAGGCCGACGCCGACGCCGACGTCGCGTGGCTCACCCGCGAGAACGCGAAGAAGACCCGCCTGGCCGGCCTCCTGTAGTGCAGCGTTCGTCGCCGAACGCAGCGTTCGTCGCCGAGACCGGGGGTTCCGGGCGCGGGAAGACACGGGCTCGTTGACGATTGCTGCGCTCGGTGGAGGGCGCTGCGCTCGGTGGAGGTGGGGGGGGGGGTGCCGGGGCGCAGGGTGCGCTCGGCGGGGTGGCGGGACGATTTCGGGGCCGGTCGGTGTTCTGGCATCATGGTTTGCTGGTCTGCCGGTTCACCGACGCGTCGCGCGCTCGGACCCGGCGACATCCCCACCAAGGAGATTCCCGTGAAGTCTGGTATCCACCCGCAGTACGTGCCGACCCAGGTGGTCTGCACCTGCGGCAACACCTTCGTCACCCGGTCGACCGTGACCAGTGGTGTCATCCACGCGGACGTGTGCAGCGCCTGCCACCCGTTCTATACGGGCAAGCAGAAGATCCTCGACACCGGCGGCCGCGTCGCCAAGTTCGAGGCGCGCTACGGCAAGCGCACCGCGAAGTAGCGTCCCGGCAGCGCCGGTGCCGGCGGGTTCGCCCGCTCGCACCGGCGCTGCTGTGTTGTCCGGGCGCAGACGTCGTCGAACGCGGCAGTTCTGCTCGAGATCGGCAGGTGGGACTGCCGCGTTCGGCACGAGCTGCCGAACTCGGCGAGGAGTGAGGGGGAGGTTGGGATGAGGGGGAGGTTGGGATGAGCGAAGCGTTCGACGCCGTCACGCCGCTGCTGGACGAGCATGCGGCGATCGAGGCCCGCCTGTCCGACCCGGCGGTGCACGCCGACCCCGCCCTGGCCCGCCGGCTCGGCCGGCGCTATGCCGAGCTGGGCCGCGTTGTCTCGTCGTACCGGGCGTGGAAGGCCGCGTCCGACGACGCCGCCGCCGCCGCGGAGCTCGCCGCGGAGTCCGACGACGACGAGGCCGTCGCGCTGGCCGGCGAGCTGCCCGCGCTGCGCGCCGCGGCCGACGCGGCCGCCGAGCACCTGCACCGGGTGCTCGTCCCGCGTGACCCCGACGACGCCCGCGACGCCATCCTCGAGATCAAGGCAGGCGAGGGCGGCGAGGAGTCCGCCCTGTTCGCCGGCGACCTGTTGCGGATGTACCTGCGGTACGCCGAGCGGCAGGGCTGGTCGGTCCAGGTGCTCGGCGCCACCGAGTCCGACCTGGGCGGGTACAAGGACGTGCACGTCGCGGTCAAGGCGCGCGGCACGACGAGCCCCGAGGACGGCGTCTGGGCGCACCTGAAGTACGAGGGCGGCGTGCACCGGGTGCAGCGGGTGCCGGTCACCGAGTCCCAGGGGCGCATCCACACGTCCGCGGCCGGGGTGCTCGTGTTCCCCGAGGCCGACGACGAGGCCGACGTCGAGATCGACCCCAACGACCTGCGGGTCGACGTGTTCCGCTCGTCGGGCCCCGGCGGGCAGTCGGTCAACACGACGGACTCGGCGGTGCGGATCACGCACCTGCCGACCGGCATCGTCGTGTCGATGCAGAACGAGAAGTCCCAGCTGCAGAACCGCGAGCAGGCGATGCGCGTGCTGCGCGCCCGGCTGCTGGCGGCGCGGCAGGAGGAGGCGGCGGCGGTGGCCAGCGAGGCGCGGCGGAGCCAGGTGCGGACCGTCGACCGCTCGGAACGGATCCGGACGTACAACTACCCGGAGAACCGGATCGCCGACCACCGCACGGGCTACAAGGCCTACAACCTCGACCAGGTGCTGGACGGGGACCTCGGCCCGGTGATCGCCTCGGCGATCGAGACCGACGAGGCGGCCCGGCTCGCCGCGGCCACCTCGTGATGGCCTCCCCACCCGCGCCCGGCTCGATACGTCGGCACCGGACCGACACCTCGAAGTGTCGAGGTGGTGTCGGAGTATCGCGCTCGCGGGTCGGAGGGTGGTGCTCGCGGGGCGGACGGTGCCGCGGGCGGAGGGAACGGTGCGGCTGGCGGGGGGAACGGTGGGGGGCGTGAGCGGGGTCGGGCTGCGCCAGCTGGTCGAGGGGGCGACGCGGCTGCTCGAGGCGGCCGGGGTGCCCTCGGCGCAGCACGACGCGATAGCCCTGGCGGCGTTCGCGCTCGGCGCGGAGCGGGTCGACCTGGTGCTGCCCCCGGCCCTGCCTGACGGCTTCTCGGCCGCCTACGCCGGGCTGGTCGAGCGGCGCGCGGGACGCGAGCCGCTGCAGCACATCGTCGGCAGCACGGGCTTCCGGTACCTGCGGCTGACCGTCGAGCCAGGCGTCTTCGTCCCGAGGCCGGAGACCGAGGTGGTCGCCGGGCTGGCGGTCGACGAGGCCGCGGCGCTGGTCGCGGCGGGTGGGGAGCCGGTGGTGGTGGACCTGGGCACGGGCAGCGGGGCGATCGCGGTCGCAGTGGCCACCGAGGTCCCGGCGTCGCGGGTGGTGGCGGTGGACGTGTCCCCGGCGGCGGTCCGGCTCGCCACCCGCAACGCCGAGGCGGCCGGGGCCGACGTGCGGGTGCTGCTCGGCGACGTGCGGGACCCGGCGCTGCTCGCCGAGCTCGCGGGAGGGGTCGACGTCGTGGTGGCCAACCCGCCCTATATCCCGCCGGACGCAGAGCCGACCCAGCCCGAGGTGCGTGACCACGACCCCGACCTGGCGCTCTACGGCGGCGGGCCGGACGGCCTGGACGTCCCGCGCGCGGTGCTCGCCGCTGCGGCACGCCTGCTGCGGGCCGGCGGCCTGCTCGTCGTCGAGCACGCCGAGGTGCAGGCGGCCGCTCTGCGCGCCGCGGCGACCGCCACCGGCGCCTTCGAGGACGCGCGCACGGTGCCCGACCTGTCCGGCCGGCCGCGAGCCCTGCTCGCGCGGCGGACCGCGTGACCCCACGGGGTGACGTGGAAGACTCACCCGACGTGAGGCCTGCTGCCCGGATCGCCCGCCGTCACCACGAGCACGCGCTGGTCCGCCCATGATCCTCGACGCGACCGACCCCCAGACATGGGGTCCCGCCCTCGACGAAGCCGTGCACGCGGTCGCCCGCGGCGCGCTCGTGGTGCTGCCCACCGACACCGTCTACGGCGTGGGCGCCGACGCGTTCGCCCCGCGCGCGGTCCAGGCGCTGCTCGACGCCAAGGGCCGCGGCCGGCAGATGCCCCCGCCGGTGCTCATCCCCGACGTGCGCACGCTCGACGGCCTGGCCACCGCGGTCCCGGGCGCCGTGCGCGCGCTCGCCGCCGCGTTCTGGCCGGGAGCGTTGACGATCATCGTCACAGCTCAGCCGACGCTGACCTGGGACCTCGGCGAGACGAGGGGCACGGTGGCGCTGCGCGTCCCGGACCACCCCCTGACCCTCGCGCTGCTGCGCCGGACCGGGCCGCTGGCGGTGTCCAGCGCGAACCTCACCGGGCACCCTGCGGCGACGACCGCGGCCGACGCCGCCGAGCAGCTCGGGTCCGCGATCGCCGTCGTCCTCGACGGCGGGCCGACCCCAGGCAACGCACCGTCGACGATCATCGACGCCACCGGGGACCGGTTGCGCGTGGTCCGCCTCGGCGCGCTGTCACTCGCCGAGCTGCGTGCCGTGGCCGAGGTCGACGGGCCGGACGACGAGCCCGCGCCCGCCCCGGACGCCGAGCCCGAGCCGGCCCCGGACGACGAGCCCGCGCCGGCCCCGGACGACGGACCGGCCGGGCCCGACGACCAGGGCGAGCCGCCCTCGGCCGGCGACGGGCCGGTGGACGGCGCCCCGGGCGACGCCCGGTGAGGGCGTACCTCCTGCTGCTCGTCGTCGCCGCCGCCGCGACGTACCTGCTCACGCCCGTCGCCCGCCGGCTGGCCTTCTCGTGGGGTGCGATCACGGCCGTGCGGGCCCGCGACGTCCACCTCGAGCCCACCCCGCGGCTCGGCGGCATGGCGATGCTCGGCGGTCTGGTCGTGGCGATGGCGCTGGCCAGCCGGCTGCCGTTCCTGCACTCGGTGTTCGACAACCCGCACCCGATCATCGGCATCGTCGGCGGCGCGGCGATCGTCTGCGCGCTCGGCGTCGCCGACGACATCTGGGACCTCGACTGGCTGACCAAGCTCATCGGCCAGGTGCTCGCCGCAGTGTTCCTCGCCTGGCAGGGCGTGCTGCTCTACCAGATGCCGCTGTTCGGCGTCACCGCCTGGTCCGACCGGATCTCGCTGTTCGTCACCGTGCTGTCCGTGGTGGTGGCGATCAACGCGGTGAACTTCGTCGACGGCCTCGACGGCCTGGCAGCCGGCCTGCTCGCGATCGGCGGCACCGCGTTCCTCGTGTACAGCTACCTGCTCACCGTCGGGACGAGCGAGGACTACGCGAGCCTGACCACCCTCGTGCTCGCCGTCCTGGTCGGGATCTGCCTGGGCTTCCTGCCGCACAACCTGTACCCGGCGCGGATCTTCATGGGCGACTCCGGGGCGATGCTGCTCGGCTTCGTCATGGCCGCCGCCGGCATCGTCGTCACCGGCCAGATCGACCCGGGCGCGGTGTCCCCGCGGGCATCGTTCCCGGCCTACCTGCCGATCATCCTGCCGCTCGCGGTGCTCGTCCTGCCGCTGCTCGACATGGCCCTGGCCGTGGTCCGCCGGGTCGGATCCGGCCACTCGCCGTTCCATCCGGACAGCCGGCACCTGCACCACCAGCTGCTCGCGCTGGGCCACTCCCATCGCCGGGCGGTGGCGATCATGTACCTGTGGACGGCGCTGTTCGCGTTCGGCGCCGCGGCGCTGGTGCGGTGGTCGACCACCACGGTGCTCATCGGCGTCGGCGTCGGCGTCGTCGTCCTGACACTGTTGACCCTCGGTCCCCTGCGGGGCCGGTCCGTACGACGCCAGGAGGCGCAATGAGCGGGATGCCCGACGGGACGGGTCACTCGGCCCCCGGATCGGCCGCCGAGGCGGTGTTCCGCCGCGCG
Organism: uncultured Actinomycetota bacterium; assembly: GCA_963769855.1. GTDB lineage: Bacteria > Actinomycetota > Actinomycetes > Actinomycetales > Cellulomonadaceae > Cellulomonas. The sequence continues at coordinate 958,908 of CAVYNN010000003.1, read as the reverse complement.
CTGCGCGACGTGACGATCCTGCTCGTGGTGCTCCTGGTGCTCGCGCTCGGCGTCGGCGCCCTGGTGGCGAAGATGCCCGGCGTGTGGGGCGCGCTGGTCGGCTGGGGGCTGGCGGTGGCGTTCTCGACGACGACGATCATCGCGATGATGCGGACCGCCCATTCGTCGCCGGCGACGATGGCGGCGGTGGTCATGGGGACCTGGCTGGCGAAGGTGCTCCTCGTCGTGGTGGTGCTCGCCGTGCTGCGGCCGCTGGACTTCTACTCCGCGCCCGTGCTGGGCGCCGTGCTGGCGGTCGGCGTGATCGGCTCCGCCGTGCTCGACTACCGCGCCGTGAGCCGGGGGCGCGTGCCCTACGTCGAACCGCAGGGACGGGGTTGATCGGGGTGCAGGGACGGCACTGACCGGGGTCCGCCGGCGGGACCTTCGGTGAAGAGTGCTGGCCTGGACCATCGGTTACGCTTACGACCGACCATGACGGCCAGGGTGCCCACGACGCGCACCCAGGTGACGCGCAGCGTCTGTTGACCCCACGACCACGGGAGCGAGTTCTGACCAGCCTCGTAACGGTGCCGGCGCTCGCGGCGGGCGGTGAAGGTGGGTTCCAGCCCCCGACGATCGCGGACTTCTTCCCTGCGCCCGTCCTCTCGTATGGCAGCTGGTTCCAGTTCGACCGGATCGAGCTGGCGCGGCTCGTGGCTGCCGTCGTCATCGTGGCGATCTTCGTCGTCGCCGCCCGGCGCGCAACGCTCGTGCCCGGTCGGTTCCAGTCCGCGATCGAGTGGATCCTCGAGTTCGTCCGCGGCAACGTCGTGTCGGACGTGCTCGGCAAGGAGAACGGCGAGCGCTACGTGCCCCTGCTGACGACGCTCTTCGTCGCGCTGCTCGGGTTCAACCTCACCGGCATCGTCCCCGGGCTCAACATCGCGGGCACCAGCAGGATCGCGCTGCCGGTGCTCTTCGCTCTCTGGGTGTACATCACCTACCTCGCTGCCGGCGTGCGCAAGTTCGGCGTCGGCGGCTTCCTGAAGAACAGCCTGTTCCCCCCCGGCGTCCCGGTGCTGATGTACGTGCTGCTGACGCCGGTGGAGATCCTCCAGGTGTTCGTGCTGCGGCCCGCGACGCTCGCCCTGCGACTGACCGCCAACATGATCGCCGGGCACCTGATGCTCGCCCTGTGCTTCGTGGCGACCGAGTACTTCCTCCTCGAGGCGGCGCCGGCGATGAAGGCGTTCGGCGTGCTGACCTTCGTCAGCGCGTTCGTCATGATGCTGTTCGAGGCCTTCGTCGCGGCGCTCCAGGCCTATATCTTCACCATCCTTGCCGCCGTCTACATCAGCCTCGCGACGGCTGACGAGCACTGATTCAACGTGCCCGACCGACCGGCCGGGCAGCACAGGAAGGAATCGAGCCACCGTGGCAGACACCAGTCTCATCCTCGCGGCCGCCAACGCCGTCTCCGGCAACCTCGCCACCATCGGCTACGGCCTCGCGGTGATCGGCCCCGGTATCGGCCTGGGCATCCTCATCGGCAAGACCATCGAGGGCATGGCTCGCCAGCCCGAGGTCTCCGGCCAGCTGCGCACCACGATGTTCATCGGCATCGGCTTCGTCGAGGTGCTCGGTCTGCTCGGCCTGATCACCGGGTTCCTCTTCCCGTGAGCACGGCCGCGGTCGCCGCGGTCGCCCTGACAGCCGCGGCAGGGCAGGACGTTGCCGGGATCAGGCTGCTGATCCCGGCGGCTGCTGACGTCGTCGGGTCGCTCGTCGTCATCGTCATCATCGCCTGGCCGTTCTGGAAGTACGTCATGCCGACGTTCCAGAAGGTCTTCGACGAGCGGGCCGCCAAGATCGAGGGCGGGCTGGCCAAGGCCGAGCTCGTGCAGGCCGAAGCCGCTGCGACGCTCGCCGAGTACCAGCAGCACCTGGCCGACGCCCGTGCCGAAGCCGCCAAGATCCGCGAGGACGCGCGTGCCGAGGGTGGCCAGATCATCACCGACCTCAAGCACAAGGCACAGGACGAGGCCAACCGGATCGCCGAGACCGCCCGCAAGCAGATCGAGGCGGAGCGCCAGCAGGCGTCCGTCTCGCTGCGCGGCGAGGTGGGGACCCTGGCCACGGAGCTGGCGTCGAGGATCGTCGGAGAGTCGCTGGCCGACGAGGCGCGCCGGTCGCGCGTCGTCGAGCGGTTCCTCGACGACCTCGAGGCGTCGACGGTGGCCGGGGCGAAGGGGTCGGAGTCCTGATGCGCGGGACGAGCCGGGCGTCGCTGGCGGGTGTCGAGGACCGGTGGACGCCGGTGCTCGACGCGGCCGGTGCCGAGGCGTTGACGCTGGCCGACGAGTTGTTCGCGCTCGTCGACGCCCTCGACTCGTCCGGCTCGCTGCGCCGCATCCTGTCCGACCCGTCGACCGAGGCTCCGGCCAAGGCGGCCGTCGCCGCACGGCTCCTCGAGCGCGCCGACGCGCGGACCGTCGCCGTCGCGCAGGATCTCGTCGCCGCTCGCTGGTCCCGTGAGCGCGACCTGGCCGACGCCACGGAGCAGCTCGGCGTCGACGCCGAGCTGGCGGCCGCCGAGTCGGCCGGCCAGCTGGACACGGTGGCCGCCGAGCTGTTCGAGATCGTCCGGGCGCTGGCCGGCCAGCGCGAGCTGCGGCGCACGCTGCACGACGCGTCGGTGCCGCCCGCGGCCCGGGCTGCGCTCATCGACGCGGTGCTCGGCGACGGCGGTACCCGGACCACCCGCCTCATCGCGCGCCGGGCCGCCGGCACCCCGCGCGGTCGGCGGTTCGTGGCCCGGCTGGGCGACGTGGCCGACCTCATCGCCGAACGCCGCAACCGGCGGGTGGCGACGGTCACCGTCGCCGCGCCGCTCGACGAGGCTCAGCAGCGCCGGCTGTCCGGCGTGCTGGTCCGGGCGCTGGGTCGGCAGATCGAGCTCAACGTCGTGGTCGACCCGACCGTCGTCGGTGGGCTGCGCGTGCAGTCCGGTGCCGATGTCATCGACGCGACCGTGCTGGCCCGACTTGCCGACGCGCGGCGTCGGCTGGCGAGCTGACCATGACACGTATCCCGCACGTACCGCGTGCGACCCTTGAGGAGACGAGCAATGACTGAGCTGACGATCCGGCCGGACGACATCCGCGCCGCGCTGGACCGCTTCGTCCAGTCGTACGTGCCACCGGCCGCGGCGGCCGAGGAGGTCGGCCGCGTCACGCTCGCCGCCGACGGCATCGCGCAGGTCGAGGGCCTGCCCGGCGCGATGGCGAACGAGCTGCTCGAGTTCGAGGACGGCACGCTGGGCCTCGCGCTCAACCTCGACGTGCGCGAGATCGGCGTCGTCGTGCTCGGCGAGTTCGCCGGCATCGAGGAGGGCCAGCCGGTCAAGCGGACCGGCGAGGTGCTGTCCGTGCCGATCGGCGACGGCTACCTGGGCCGGGTCGTCGACCCGCTGGGTCGGCCGATCGACGGGCTGGGCGAGGTGGCCACCGAGGGCCGCCGTGCGCTCGAGCTGCAGGCGCCCGGCGTGATGCACCGCAAGTCCGTGCACGAGCCGCTGCAGACCGGCCTCAAGGCGATCGACGCGATGATCCCGATCGGTCGCGGCCAGCGCCAGCTCATCATCGGCGACCGGCAGACCGGCAAGACGGCGATCGCGATCGACACGATCATCAACCAGAAGACGAACTGGGCGACCGGCGACCCGCAGCAGCAGGTCCGCTGCATCTACGTCGCGATCGGCCAGAAGGGCTCGACGATCGCCGCGGTCCGGGGCGCGCTCGAGGAGGCCGGCGCGCTGGAGTACACGACGATCGTCGCGGCCCCGGCCTCGGACCCGGCCGGTTTCAAGTACCTCGCCCCGTACACCGGGTCGGCGATCGGCCAGCACTGGATGTACCAGGGCAAGCACGTGCTCATCGTGTTCGACGACCTGTCCAAGCAGGCCGAGGCGTACCGGGCCGTGTCCCTCCTGCTGCGCCGCCCGCCGGGGCGCGAGGCCTACCCCGGCGACGTGTTCTACCTGCACTCCCGCCTGCTGGAGCGCTGCGCCAAGCTGTCCGACGACCTGGGCGCCGGCTCGATGACCGGCCTGCCGATCATCGAGACGAAGGCGAACGACGTCTCCGCCTACATCCCGACGAACGTCATCTCGATCACCGACGGGCAGATCTTCCTGCAGTCCGACCTGTTCAACGCCGACCAGCGCCCGGCCGTCGACGTCGGCATCTCGGTGTCCCGCGTCGGTGGCGCGGCGCAGGTCAAGGCGATGAAGCAGGTCGCCGGCACGCTGAAGATCGACCTGGCGCAGTACCGGTCGCTGGAGGCGTTCGCGATGTTCGCGTCCGACCTGGACGCGGCCAGCCGCGCCCAGCTCGCCCGCGGCGCGCGACTGATGGAGCTGCTCAAGCAGGGTCAGTACTCGCCGTACCCGGTCGAGGACCAGGTGGCGTCGATCTGGGCCGGTACCAAGGGCAAGCTCGACGACGTCCCGATCGAGGACGTGCGCCGGTTCGAGAAGGACCTGCTCGACCACCTGCGTCGCAACACCTCGGTGCTGACGACGATCGCCTCCACCGGGCTGCTCACGCCGGAGACCGAGGCGGAGCTGGAGAAGGCCGTCGACGCCTTCCGGATCGGGTTCCTCATCTTCGACGGAACGCCGCTGGTCGGCTCCGGCGAGGCGGAGACCGGGCCGGTCGAGGTCGAGCAGGAGCAGATCGTCCGGCAGAAGAAGGCCTAGCGGTGGCTGGTTCGCAGCGCGTCTACCGCCAGCGCATCCGGTCCACCCAGGCGCTGAAGAAGATGTTCCGCGCCCAGGAGCTGATCGCGGCCTCGCGGATCGGCAAGGCGCGGGACCGGATGGCGATGGCCACGCCGTACTCGCGCGCCATCACCCGCGCGGTGTCGGCCCTGGCGACGCACTCCGACGTGTCCCACCCGTTCCTCGTCGAGCGGCACGACACCCACCGGGCGGCGGTGCTGCTGGTCGCCTCGGACCGTGGCATGGCCGGGGCCTACTCGGCCAACGTCATCCGCGAGACCGAGAAGCTCATCCGCCGGCTGACCCAGGAGGGCAAGAAGGTCGCCCTGTACGTCTGCGGCCGTCGGGCGCTGTCCTACTACACGTTCCGCCAGCGCACCCCGGAGCAGGCCTGGACCGGGCAGTCGGACGCCCCGACCAGCGCGCTGGCCGACGAGATCGCCGACGCGCTGCTCGGGGCCTACACGGCGCCGGCCGACGCCGGCGGGGTCGACGAGCTGCACGTCGTGTACACCCAGTTCGTCAACATGGTCACCCAGCGCCCACGGGTCATCCGGCTGCTGCCGCTCGAGGTGGTCGAGGGCGTCGTCGAGCCCGGGCTCGACGACGTGCTGCCGTTGTACGAGTTCGAGCCCAGCCCGGAGGTCGTCCTCGACGCGCTGCTGCCGCGGTACGTGCGGGCCCGGATCCATGCCGTCCTGCTCCAGGCTGCCGCCTCGGAGCTGGCCGCCCGCCAGCGGGCGATGCACACCGCGACCGACAACGCCGAGGACCTCATCCGCACGTACACCCGGCTGGCGAACCAGGCCCGCCAGGCCGAGATCACCCAGGAGATCAGCGAGATCGTGTCGGGCGCCGACGCGCTCGCCACGGCCTCCTGACGAACCGAAGCGAGGACAGGACAATGACCGCCACCACCGTCGACCCCCGGGCCGCCGCGTCCCACACGCCCGGGGTCGGCCGCGTCGCCCGGGTGATCGGGCCCGTCGTGGACATCGAGTTCCCGCCGGACCAGATCCCGGAGATGTACAACGCCCTCACCGTGCCGATCAGCCTGGTCAGCCAGGGCGAGGGCGAGTCGAGCCACAGCCTGACCCTCGAGGTCGCCCAGCACCTCGGCGACTCCCTGGTCCGGGCGATCGCGCTCAAGCCGACCGACGGCCTGGTCCGCGGCGCCGTCGTCACCGACACCGGCGCGCCGATCTCGGTGCCGGTGGGCGACATCACCAAGGGCCACGTGTTCAACGTCACGGGCGACGTGCTCAACCTTCAGCCCGGCGAGAAGCTCGAGATCACCGAGCGCTGGCCGATCCACCGCAAGCCGCCGGCGTTCGACCAGCTCGAGTCGAAGACGACGATGTTCGAGACCGGCATCAAGGTGATCGACCTGCTCACCCCCTACGTGGAGGGCGGCAAGATCGGCCTGTTCGGTGGGGCCGGGGTCGGCAAGACCGTGCTCATCCAGGAGATGATCCAGCGCGTCGCGCAGGAGCACGGCGGCGTGTCCGTGTTCGCCGGCGTCGGGGAGCGCACCCGCGAGGGAAACGACCTCATCGTCGAGATGGTCGAGGCTGGGGTCTTCGACAAGACGGCCCTCGTGTTCGGCCAGATGGACGAGCCGCCCGGGACGCGGCTGCGCGTCGCGCTGTCCGCGCTTGACGATGGCGGAGTACTTCCGCGACGTGCAGCACCAGGACGTGCTGCTGTTCATCGACAACATCTTCCGGTTCACCCAGGCCGGCTCGGAGGTGTCCACCCTGCTCGGGCGCATGCCGTCCGCCGTGGGCTACCAGCCCAACCTCGCCGACGAGATGGGTGCGCTGCAGGAGCGGATCACCTCGACCCGGGGCCACTCGATCACGTCGCTCCAGGCGATCTACGTGCCGGCCGACGACTACACCGACCCCGCGCCCGCAACGACGTTCGCGCACCTGGACGCGACCACCGAGCTGTCCCGGGAGATCGCCTCGCGCGGCCTGTACCCGGCGGTCGACCCGCTGGCCTCGACCAGCCGCATCCTCGACCCGCGGTACGTCGGCCAGGACCACTACAACGTCGCGACGCAGGTCAAGGCGATCCTCCAGCGCAACAAGGAGCTCCAGGACATCATCGCGATCCTGGGTGTCGACGAGCTGTCCGAGGAGGACAAGACCGTCGTCGCCCGGGCCCGCCGGATCCAGCAGTTCCTCTCCCAGAACACGTACATGGCGACGAAGTTCACCGGTGTCGAAGGCTCGACGGTTCCGGTCGCGGAGACGGTCGAGGCGTTCAAGAAGATCGCCGAGGGAGAGTTCGACCACATCGCTGAGCAGGCGTTCTTCAACGTCGGCGGCCTGGAGGACCTCGAGAAGAACTGGGCGCGGATCCAGAAGGACTACGGGGTCTGACCATGGCGAACCTCGAGGTCGACATCGTCGACGCCGACGGCAAGGTCTGGTCGGGTGCCGCCCGCCAGGTCTCGGCCCCGGCCGCCGACGGGCAGATCGGGATCCTCCCCGGGCACACGCCGGTGCTGGCGGTGCTGCGGCCCGGTGAGGTGCGCCTGACCGAGCACGCCGGGGAACCCGCCCTGCGCTGGGCGGTCGACGGAGGGTTCATCTCCGTCGACTCGGACCAGGTGACGATCGTCGTCGACGCCGCACGGCCCGCCACCGAGACACGTTGAGGTCCGGCGCGTGCGCGGGGCGACGGTGGGTCTGCTGGTCGGACTGGCCCTCGCCGTCGCCCTCGTCGCCGTCGGCGCGCTCTGGGTGTCGCGGACCAGGACGCTGAACCGGCGCGTCGGCTCCTTCCCGTGCCAGATCGCGCCGACCGAGGCCGGTCCGTGGCGGGCGGGCGTCGCGCAGTACGGGCGGGTCCGGATGTGCTGGTGGCGCCGGGCGTCGCTGGTGCCGCGCGCGGCGCTGGTCTGGCAGCGCCAGGGACTCGTCGTGCTCGACCGGCACGCCCTCCCGGCGGACCGCCTGCGGCCGGGACAGGGCCCGGTCACGGTCGTCGTGCACTGCCGTGTCCAGGCGCCGGACGGCCCGGCCGAGCTGTGGCTGCAGATGGGGCCGGGCGCCTACGCCGGGTTCGCCGGCTGGATCGAGGCGGCGCCGACGTCGTCCGTCGGATCGGTGATCTAGTGCGGCTGGTCGTGGCGACGTGCACGGCCACCTACTCCGGCCGGCTCGACGCCCGGCTCCCGTTGGCCCGCCGGCTGCTCGTGGTCAAGGCCGACGGCTCGGTGCTGCTGCACGCCGACGGCGGTTCGTACAAGCCGCTGAACTGGATGAGCCCGCCGTGCACGCTCACCGTGGCGGCGCCGTCCGACGGCGCCGCGGCCCAGGGGGTCACCGAGGTGTGGACGGTGCAGCAGGCCAAGTCGGACGACCGGCTGGTGATCGAGCTGTACGAGGTGGTCCACGACTCGGCGCACGAGCTGGGCCTCGACCCGGGTCTGGTCAAGGACGGCGTCGAGGCCCACCTGCAGGCTCTGCTCGCGGAGCAGATCGAGCTGCTCGGTCCGGGCCACACGCTGGTCCGCCGGGAGTACCCGACGGCGATCGGGCCGGTGGACATCCTGGCCCGGGACCCGTCGGCCGGCGCGCGTCACGTCGCGGTGGAGATCAAGCGGCGCGCGACGATCGACGCCGTCGAGCAGCTGACCCGATACCTCGACCTGCTCAACCGCGACCCGCTGCTCGCCCCGGTGCGCGGGGTGCTCGCGGCCCAGACGGTCGCCCCGCAGGCCCGCGTCCTGGCCGCCGACCGCGGCATCGACGTTCTCCTGCTCGACTACGAGGCGATGCGCGGCGCCGACGACACGACCACCCGCCTGTTCTGAGCCGGGTCGCGCGCGCGCCGGGCGTGGGGGCCTGGGGCGTTCTGGAAGGATGACGCCGTGACGTCGCACCCGCTGCCCACCTCGTCGTTCGTGCTCCGTGGCCGGGTGGTGACGCCGGACGGTGAGGTGGAGGACGGCATCGTCGCCGTCGACGGGACTGCCGTGGCCTGGGTGGGCGCCGCCACCGATCTGCCCGAGGCGTGGCGGGGCGGGCTGGGTGCCCCGACCGGCGACACCCTCCTGCCCGGCCTGGTCGACATCCACTGCCACGGCGGCGGCGGGGCCAGCTTCCCCGACGCGACGACGCCCGACGAGGTCGTGCAGGCCGCCTCGGAGCACCTGCGGCACGGCACGACGAGCCTGGTCGCCTCGACGGTCACCGCATCGGCCGACGTGCTCGTCGCCCGCGCGGCGCTGCTGGCCGACGCGGTCGAGGCCGGAGTGCTGGTCGGTATCCACGCCGAGGGCCCGTTCCTGTCCTACGACCGGCGCGGCGCGCAGAGCCCGGACCACCTGGCCGCGGGGGACCCCGGGCTGGTCCGCCGGATGGCCGAGGCGGCGCGCGGGCACCTGGTGACGATGACGGTGGCACCCGAGGTCCCCGGCGTCGTCGGGACGTCCGAGGACGTGATGGCGGCCCTGGTCGACGCGGGGGCGATCCCGTCCGTCGGGCACACCGACGCGACCGCGGAGCAGACCGAGGCGGGGATCGCCCGGGCCTACCGGCTGCTGGCCGCCGCCGGCGCGCGTTCGCGCCGCCCCACGGCCACCCACCTGTTCAACGGCATGGCCCCGCTGCACCACCGTGCGCCCGGGCCGGTCGCCGCGTGCCTGGCCGCCGCGGCGCGCGGCGAGCTGGTGGTCGAGCTCATCGCGGACGGCACGCACCTGGCTGACGCGACCGTGCGGGCGGTGTTCGACCTCGTCGGACCGGACGCGGTCCTGCTGGTCACCGACGCGATGGCCGCGGCGGGGATGCCGGACGGCGACTACCGGCTCGGCCCGATGGACGTGCGTGTTGTGGGCGGGGTGGCACGGATCGTCGAGCCGGACGGATCGTCGGGCTCGATCGCCGGCGGGACGGCGCACCTGCTGGACGTCGTGCGGCGGACCGTGCGGGCGGGCGTCCCGCTGGCCGACGCGGTGCGGTCGGCGAGCCTGACTCCGGCCGTCGTGCTGGGCCGCGCGGACGTCGGCGCCCTCGTCGCCGGCCGCCGGGCGGACGTCGTCGTGGTCGACCAGGAGCTGCGCCCGCACGGGGTGCTGCGGGCCGGCCGGTGGGTCGTCGACCGGGTCTGAGCGCACCCGCCCCGGGGGCGATCGAATCGATACGACCTTGTCGGTGGGAGATGGTAGCGTTCCCACGCGCCGCCGGAAGGCGGCGGCCGCCGAGACATCTTGCGTGAAAGGCATCCCATGGCGACGTCCCGCCCGTCCGGTCGCACCTTCCCCGCCGACTTCGTCTTCGGCTCGGCGACCGCCAGCTACCAGATCGAGGGCGCGGTGCACGAGGGCGGTCGCGGACCGTCGATCTGGGACACGTTCAGCCACACACCGGGCGCGGTGCTGCACGGCGACACCGGCGACGTGGCGGCCGACCACGTCCACCGGGTGGCCGAGGACGTCGCGATCATGCAGGACCTGGGCCTGGAGGCCTACCGGTTCTCGGTCGCCTGGCCCCGGATCCAGCCCACCGGGACCGGCGAGCCCCTCGCCGAGGGCCTGGCGTTCTACTCCGACCTGGTCGACCGGCTCCTCGCCGCGGGGATCAAGCCGGTCGTCACGCTGTACCACTGGGACCTGCCCCAGGCGCTCGAGGACGCCGGGGGCTGGTCGAACCGCGAGACCGCGTACCACTTCGCGGACTACGCGCGGATCGTCGCGCGCACGCTCGGTGACCGGGTGGACACCTGGAGCACGCTCAACGAGCCGTGGTGCTCGGCGTTCCTCGGCTACGCCTCCGGGGTGCACGCCCCCGGGGTGATGGACGACGAGCGCGCCCTGCGGGCGGTGCACCATCTCAACCTGGCCCACGGCCTGGCCTCCCGGGCGATCCGCGAGGAGCTCGGTGCGAGCACCCCGATCTCCATCACGCTCAACCTGCACGTGCTCGCCCCCGCGACCGACGCCCCCGAGGACGTCGAAGCCTGCCGGCGGGCCGACACGATCGGCAACGAGGTGTTCCTGCAGCCGCTGCTCGAGGGCCGCTACCCGGCCGACGCCTTCGCCGACACGGCGCGCGTCACCGACTGGTCGTTCGTGCAGGACGGCGACCTGGAGCTGATCCGGGTGCCGATCGACGTGCTCGGCCTCAACTACTACGACGACGCCGTGGTCCGCCACGGCGTCGCACCGACCGGTGCCGGCGAGCCCGGCCCGGACGGGCACAAGACCTCCCCGCACAGCCCGTGGGTCGGCGCGGACGACGTCGAGTGGGTGCGCCGCCCGGGTCCGCGCACCGCGATGGACTGGGGCATCCACCCCGAGGGCCTGACCCGGCTGCTGGTGTCGCTCGCCACCCGCTATCCGGGCCAGCCGCTGGCGATGACCGAGAACGGTGCCGCGTTCTACGACGAGGTCGTCGACGGCCGGGTGCACGACCAGGACCGCGTCGACTACCTGCACGACCACATCGACGCCGTCGGGGCGGCGATCGAGGCCGGCGCGGACGTGCGTGGCTACTACGTCTGGTCCCTGATGGACAACTTCGAGTGGGCGTACGGCTACGACCGCCGGTTCGGCATCGTCCACGTCGACTACCCGACGGGCACCCGGACGGTGAAGGACTCCGGCCGGTGGTACGCCGAGGTGATCCGCAGCCGCACGGTGGCCCCGCCGGTCGTGGCATAGCGGTCGGCGCCGCTCGTCGGGCACCGGGTGCGGTGCATGATGGCCAGGTGCCGAGCAGCCGCAGGTCCGGGAAGCGGCCGTACACCGCCCCCCACCTGCCGCTCGACCTGGACCGGGCGACCGGCGGGCGCGCCGCCGAGAGCGGGCCCGACGGCGACTGGGTGGTCCAGCGGTTGCACGGCTCGGACAAGGAGTACCGCTGCCCGGGCTGCGACCAGATGATCCCGGTCGGCACGCCCCACCTGGTCGCGTGGCGCTCCGACGACCTGCTCGGCGACGGCGTGGCGGGCCGGCGGCACTGGCACACGTCCTGCTGGCAGGCCCGTTCCCGCCGCGGACCCGCCCGCCGATGAGGGCGCCGCGGCTGGTCGCCACCGATCTGGACGCCACCCTGCTGCGCTCGGACGGCTCCGGGCCGCGGACCGGCGCGGGCATAGGCTCGAACCGATGAGCGCGCAGACCGGCACCCCGATCCGTTCCCTGACCGTGCTCCCCGCGCTGCGCGAGGACGTCGACCTGCATACGGCCGACGGGCTGACCCTCGTCGGCGAGCTGGCGCTCCCGGTGGATGCCGACGGCAGCCCCGTCACGCCGGCCGCGACCCTGGTCACCCTGCACCCGCTGCCGACGCACGGCGGCTACATGGACAGCCACCTGCTGCGCAAGGCGTCCTGGCGGCTGCCGGCGCTGGCCGGGATGGCCGTGCTGCGGTTCAACACGCGGGGGACGACGAGCCCACGTGGCACGTCGCAGGGCACGTTCGACGAGGGCGTCGGCGAGCGGTTCGACGTCGCCGCCGCGCTCGAGCTGGCGGAGTTCCGTGACCTGCCGCGGATCTGGCTCGTCGGCTGGTCGTTCGGCACCGAGCTGGTGCTGCGGTACGGCCGGGACCCGGCGGTCGAGGGCGCGATCCTCCTCTCCCCGCCGCTGCGCCGGGCCACCGACGACGACCTGGACGCCTGGGCGGCGTTCGGCCGGCCGCTGGTCGCCCTGGTCCCCGAGCTGGACGACTTCCTGGTCCCCGAGCAGGCGGCCCCGCACTTCGCCCGGGTGCCGAACGCCGAGCTCATCGCGGTCGCCGGGGCCCGACACCTGTGGGTCGGGGAGACCCAGGTGCGCCGGGTGCTCGACGAGATCGTCGCCCACGTCCTGCCCGGCCACCCTCCGCTGCCGACGGTGTGGGACGGCCCCAGCACTCTGGCCAGGAGCGGGACCGACCCGACGGGGGAGGACGCATGAACGGCATCCGGGTACGGCGATGAGCGCCGTGGCGGTGCGGCGTATGGCGGGTGGCGCGCGCGACGAGGCGCTCCTGCCCCTCGTGCTGCTGCATGCGTTCCCGATGGACTCGCGGATGTGGGACGCGGTCGGCGCCCTCGTTCCCGGGGGCCGTGCCGTCTATGTGGTCGACCTGCCGGGTTCGCCGGGCCACGCCGATGCGCTTCCCTCCCCGCCGTCGCTCGACGCGTCCGCCGACCTCGTGGCCGCGGCGCTGGCCGAGGCGGGAGTCACCCGCGCGGTCGTGGCCGGGCTGTCGATGGGCGGGTACACCGCCCTCGCCCTGCTCGAGCGCCACCCGTCGCTCGTCGTCGGCCTGGGCCTGCTCGACACGAAACTGGTCGCCGACGCCCCGGAGGCAGCGGCCAACCGGCTGGCGCGGGCCCTGCGGCTCGACGAGTCCGGCACCGTGGCGGAGGTGCTGCCCGATGCCGACACACTCCTCGGCGAGACGACACGGGCCGCCCGCCCCGAGGTCCGCAAGCAGGTGGTCGGGTGGATCCGGGAGCAGGTCCCGGCCGGCCTGGCGTGGGCCCAGCGGGCGATGGCGGCCCGGCCGGACCGGACGGACGTGCTGCACCGGTTCGCCGGACCGGTGACCGTGCTGGTCGGGGACGAGGACGCGATCACGCCGGTCGCCATGGCCGAGCAGATGTCCGCCGTGGCCGGAGGCGCACCACTGGTCGTCGTGCGGGGTGCCGGGCACCTGTCCGCGGTCGAGGATCCCGCTGCGGTGGCCGCGGCGCTGGCGGACCTCGCGCAGCGCGCCGACGCCGCCTGAGGCCCGTTACTGAGGCCCGTTACTGAGGCCCGTTACTGCGGGCCGCCGCCGGCGAGCACCCGGGCGATCGCCACGTCGAGGTCGAGCGACTCACCGTCCTTGCCCCCGGCGCCCAGGATGAGCGGCGGCTCGGACGGGTCCGGCCGCACCCCGCGCCACAGCGCGCCCAGGCTGCTCGGCGCCCGCAGCACGTAGAACTCGCCGTCCGTGTCGACCCCGACCGACCGGTCCTGGCGCAGGTACCAGCCGTGCAGGGGCGTGCGGTACTGGTGCCGCCCGTCGAAGCTGCGCACGACGAGCGGTTCGGGGGCCGGCCCCTCGGCCAGCGCACGTGCGACCAGGCCGGCGAGCATCTCCCGGGCCCGGCCCGACTCCGCCGCCTGCCGGGCGGCCAGGGCCCGCGCGTGGTGGTCGGCGGCTGCCCGGCGCTCCTCGCGCCAGCGCGCCGCCTCGTCGCCGGACGCGTCGGTCCGCCCGGTCACCGTCCTGCGGCCGCTTCCTGGTCGTCGACCACCACGGGGATCACACCGGTGTCCTCGAGCTCGGCGGCCGCAGCATCGTCCGCAGGCGGACCGGCCGGAGCCTCGTCCGCCGTCGGGTCTGCCGCGTCCTCGCCCGACGACGCGTCCATCGTGGCGCGAGCCTCCTGGCCGTCGCCCTCGGTCGGGACCGGCTCGGCGGGGGAGCTCACGACGTCGGTCGCGGTCGGCTCGGCGCTCGCCTCGGTCCCTCCCGGCTCGGGCTCGCCGTCCTCGTCGCGCGCCGTCGCGGAGCTCGCCTCGACCGGCATCGCGGCGGAGACCGGGGCCGGCCGGCCCTTCGCCTTCCCAGTCGTGGGTCGCCCCGACCGGGCACCCGACCGCGCCGGCGTCGGGTGCGCCTCGGCCAGCTCGGCCTGAACCCGCCCGGCCTGCTCGAGGACGCTGCGGTCGGGGTTCTGGCCCAGCAGGTTGCGCAGCTCGTCGAGGTAGCTGGTGATCGACTCGCGCTGACGGTTGAGGTCCTCCACCTGACGCTGGGCGGCGGTGCGCTCCCGCTCGGACTCGGTCATCGCGTCGGAGATCTGCTTCTCGGCGTGCTCGCGCGCCTCGGCGACCACCCGGTCGGCGTTGCGGCGGGCGTTGGACACCAGGTCGTGGGCGTGCGCCTCGGCGTCGGCGCGCACCTTGTCGGCCTGAGCCAGTGCCTTGGCCACGCGCTCCTCGGCCTCCGCGGCGTGCGCCTCGGCGTCGGCGACGAGGCGTTCGGTCTCACCGCGCACCTGGGCGGCGTGCTCCTCGTCGGCCTTCTCCGCCGCCGCCCGCCGGGACGCGACCTCGATCTCGGCGTCGGCCAGCCGCTGCTCGGCGTCCTGGACCAGCGCGTCCGCGTTGCCCTTGGCGTGAGCCGTCTCGTCGGCGATCTGCCGGCGCGCCTCGGTGAGCATCCGCTCCACCTCGAGCCGGGTCGTCTCGCGCAGCTCGTTCGTCTCCCGGCTGGTCGTCGAGCGCAGCTCGGTCGTCTCACGCTCGGCGGTGTCGCGCAGCTGGGCGGCCTCGCGCTCGGTGCTGGTGCGCAGCTGCGAGGTCTCGGCGAGCGTCCGCTCGCGCAGCTCGTTCGTCTCGCGGACCACGGTGGCGCGCAGCTCGGCGGCGTACTGCTCGGCGTCGCTGCGCAGCTGGGTGACCGACTGCTCGGCCTCGGTGCGCGCAGCGGCGATCTCGTCGGCTGCCGTGGCGCGCTGCTCACCGGTCTCCCGGTCGGCGCTGGCCCGGACGAACGCGGAGTACTGCTCGGCCTCGGTGCGCAGGGCGGCAACCTCGGCGGCGACCCGCTGCTGGAGCGCGGCGGCCTCGCGCTCGGCGATCGCCCGCACCTGGTCGGACTGCTCGGCGGCCTGCGCGCGCAGGGTGGCGACCTCGTCGGTCGCCTGCCGGCGCAGGGTGGCCACCTCGTCGGCCGCCTCCTCCCGAACGCGCGCCGCGTAGGCGTCCGCGTCGGAGGTCTTGGTCGCAGCCTCGGCCTCGGTGCGCTGGCGCAGCGTCGTCGTCTCGGCGTCCACGGCCTGGCGCAGGTCCTGGGAGTAGCGGTCGGCCTCCTCGCGCTGCGCCGTGGTCTCCGCCACGGTGCGCTGGCGAAGCTCGCTGGCGGTCCGCTCGGTGAGGAGGCGCAGCTGGGTGGCCTCGTGCTCGGTGGTGGCGCGCAGCGTGCCCAGCTCGCGCTCGAGCGCAGTCCTTCGTTCGCGCTCTTCGGTGGCGATCGCGGACTGGATGCGCCGGGCCTCACGCTCGGCGGAGCCGACGAGCTCTTCGGCGCGACGCTGTGCGGCGGTGAGCTGGCTCTCCGCCTCGGTGGCGGAGGTGGTGCGCACCTCCTCGGCCTCCCGGCGGGCGGTGGCGAGCAGCTCGGCGACCTCGTTCTCGGCTCGTGCGCGCAGCTGGCCGGCCGCCAGCTTGGCCCGTGCGAGGGTGTCGGCCGCCTGGGCGTTCGCCTGCGAGATCACCTCGGAGGACTGCTCCTCGGCGGAGCGGAGCAGCTGCTCGATCCGCGAGCCGAGGCCCGAGTAGGTGGGACGGTCGGCCTCGCGGAGCTGGCGGTGTGCCTCGGAGAGCTCGCCGGCGGCCTGGAGCGTCTTGGCGTCGGCGGCCTCCACCTGCGAGCGTGCCTCGGCGAGCGCTCGCTCGAGGTCGGTGATCCGGGTGTCCACACTCCCGCGGTCATAGCCGCGGAAGTTGACCACAGGGAAGGCAGCGGTGTCGTCGGCCACGAACGGATCCTCCAGAACGCTGGGCTGCGCTCCGGCAGGCGGGCGCAGCGCCCGTGCCGGAGTTCGGCGCAAGGATACGCGGGTCGGCCGTCGGGCCGCTGCCCTGGTAGCGGTACCCCGGACGGCCGGATCGCACCCGGCCCCGGACGGGTCGCCTATCCTGGGTTGCCCCTCCGGAGAGGATGCGTGTGCGGAATCGACTGATCTACGCCGCCGTCGGCGTCGTCGGCGTGCTGCTGATCGGCCTGGCGATCGCGTCGGCGACGGCCTGGCGGGCGAGTGATGTGCTGCGGGCCTCAGCCGCCGCGAACCAGGCGATCGTGCTCACCGACCCCGGCGTGCTCGCGATGGGCGGCGACCCGGTGACGGTCACGGCCACCGTGCCGGCCGGCGACCACGTGACGCTGGCGATCGGGCGGGACACGGACGTCGCCGGCTGGGTCGGCACGGGCCCGGACCAGCGCGTCACGGGCCTCGCCGGGTGGCACACGCTCGCGCTGGCCAGCCCCACGGCCTCCCCGGCACCGTCCGGACCGGTCCCGGCGAGCGGGACGGCGAGTGCGGCACAACAGGCGGCCGGTGCCACGCCGGTGCCGACCGACGCCGGCACGCCGACGCCCTCGGTGTCCGGCGCGGCCGGAGCCGCCTCGGCTGCCGGCCCCACCGCTGCGCCCTCGACCGTCCCCGATGCCACGTCCGACATGTGGGTCGCGACGGCGCAGGGCACCGGGTCGGCGACGCTGACCTGGCAGGACCAGCCCGGGCGGTGGAGCCTGCTCGTCGTCGGTTCGACGGTCGACGGCATCGGCGTGCCGCCGACGGTGTCGATGGCGTGGCCGCGGACCGTGACCACCCCCTACCTCGTCCCCGGGTCGGTGGCCGGCGGGCTCCTCGTGCTCCTCAGCCTTCTGCTGTTCTGGCGTGACCTGCGCCGTCGGCACGGCAGCGCGGCCGACTGGACGCCTGTGCTGACCGACGCGATCCCCGTGGTGACCGGTGCGGCTCCGTCCGCCCTGACCCGCCGCCAGATGCGCGAGATGCACGAGATGGCCCGGACCGGCCAGCTGCCCGTGGTGCCCGCGGTCTCGGCCGCGCAGGAGGTGCACTCACCCGCCGCGCCCGCCACGGCGCCGTCGACCGCCCCGGTCGCCGTCGTCCCCCAGCGCGTGGACGACGAACCGCCCGCGGCACGCGAGGCAGTGCGTCCCGAGAACGACGTGTCCACCCATGGCGGGGCCGACGAGTCCACCACCGCCGCCGGGGCCGACGAGTCCGCCGCCGCCGGGGGGCAGGGCGACACTGAGCTCGCCGCCACCGGCGAGGAAAGCGCGGTCGGGTCGGTAGCCACCGGCGCCCAGGGCGTCGCCGGCCGCCCCGCCGACCGACGTCGCCCGCGGTGGCGGTCGGCAGATGTCCGTGCTCCCCAGGCCGCACCGGAGGCAGCAGCGCAGGCCGCACCGGAGGCAGCGGCACAGACCGCACCGGGTGCAGCGGGGCCGGCCGCGCCGGGGGCAGCAGCGCAGGCCGCACCGGATGTAGTGGCACATGCCGCACCGGATGTCGTGGCACAGGCGACGGACGCAGCGACGGGTGCGACACCCCATCGCCGAGGCGCCGAGCACAGTCCTGCGGCCGTTCCGGCCAACGAAGCCGCCCCGACCCCCGAACGGCTCGTCACGGCCCCCGCCCCCGGTGGACGGCGCGCCCGTCGTCAGGCCGCCACGGAGGCGCCCGTCGTCGAGCCCGTCGTCGGCGCCACGCCCCCGCGTGGGCCGGTCCCGGGCCAACCGAGCCCGGCGCCCGGTGCTGCCGGGGCGGCGCGGCCGGCGGCCGCGGCCCGGCCCACCTGGATGCCGCCGCCGTCCCCGGATCAGCCGGACACCGCGGCGCCGTCCGCCCGGCCCGACGTCGCGACGTCGTCGGCGGCGTCCGACCAGGCGTCCGCGGTGCGCGACCAGGCGGCCGCGGCGCGCGACCAGGCAGGGCCGCCGCGGCGGGTCGCACCCGTCCCGCCGACGACCGAGCGCACGCCCACCGCGCAGCCGGCCTGGCTCCGTCGGGCGGCCGCGCGCTGGGACGCCGACGACGCTGACGACGCCACCCCGCCCGCGGCCGTCGAGCCGCCGGACGGAAGCGCGCCGCCCTCGTCGGCCGACGCACCGGAGCCGCAGCCCTCACGCCCGGCTGCGGAGGAGGTGTCGCGGGCCGATGCCTGGCGCCGCGCGTGGGGCCTGCCTCCGCTGGACACCGAGAAGGAGGAACGATGAGGCGCATCCGTCCGTTCGTCGTCCTGCTGAGCGTCGTCGCGACCCTTTCGGCCTGCGCCACGCCGCTGCCGGCGCCGACGCCCGAGCCGCCCGCGGCCGTGGCACCACCTGCCCTCTCGGTCGACCAGTCGACCGCGGTGCTCGGCGACCTCGGGAGCGTCCTGTCGACCGCGGACGCGGCCCTGGACCCCTCGCTGCTGGCGCCGCGGGTGATCGGACCGGCCTTGGCGATGCGCTCCGCCGAGTACCTGCGCGACAAGGCGACGGGCGGTCAGTTGACACCCACCGTCCTGCCCACGACGGCGCAGGTGCAGATCGTGCCGCAGACGACGACGTGGCCTCGGGTTCAGCTGGTCGTCACAGTGCAGCCGGACAACCTGCAGGCCCCCCGCGTCCTCATCCTCGAGCAGCCGGCCCCCCGTGACCGGTACGCGTTGTGGGGCTGGGCCCGGATGTTCCCCAACGCCTCGACCCCGCGCACGACCGACGCGGAGAAGGGCAGCCCGGTCCTAGCGCCCGACGCCCCCGGCCTCGTGATGCGGCCGGGCCAGGTGCTCGCCGCGTACGCGGACGTGATGGCCAAGGGCGACGCCTCGACGTCCGCCGCGTCGTTCGCCGCCGACCCGTTCCGCGACTCCGTCGCCCAGACCCGTGAGACGCTGACCAGCAACGTGCAGGAGGTCGGCACGGTGGCCGAGACCTACACGCCGAGCGGCCCACCCCTGACGGTGATCGGCGACGCCGAAGGCGGGGCGCTCGTCATCGGTGCCATGTCGACCCTGTCCACGGTGACGATCACGCTCGCCGGCGCGACGCTCACCCTGTCGCCGTTCGAGGCGGCCGCGGCCGGCGTGGCGCAGGCGGGCAAGTCCCTCACCCGCACGTACACCGACGTGCTCGTCTTCCACGTGCCGCGGGCCGGCTCCGGCGCGCAGGTGCAGCTGATCGCGGCCGAGGCGGTGCTGACCTCGGTCAGCGCACAATGACCCTCGGCCTCCGTCCGACCTCTTGGAGCTCGTGATGTCCCAGCCCTCGCAGTCCCGGCCGCGCCTCGACGTGCACGGCGCGGTCGACCTGTCCACGCTGAACCGACCGGCGACCCCTCCGCCCGGCACCCCCGGTGGGTTGCCGACGCCCGGGCCGTACGTCGTCGACGTCGACGAGGCGTCGTTCGCGGACGTCGTGCGCCGGTCCACCCAGTTCCCCGTGGTCGTCGTGCTCTGGGCGACCTGGAGCGAGCTCAGCGTCTCGGTCGTCGCCCAGCTGGCCGCGATGTCCGACGAGGACGCGGGCCACTGGCTGCTCGCGCGGGTGGATGCGGAGGCGAACCCCCAGATCGCCCAGGCCTTCGGAACGCAGTCGGTGCCGGCCGTGGTCGCTGTGCTCGCCGGTCAGCCCGTGCCGCTGTTCCAGGGCGCCCCGGCGCCCGAACAGGTGCGTCAGGTGCTGGACCAGGTGCTCGCAGCCGCGCAGGCGAACGGGCTGACCGCGACCGTGACCCCCGGTGCGCAGCCCGAGGAGCCGGCCGAGCCGGACGAGCCGCCGCTGCCGCCGCTGCACCAGGCTGCGTACGACGCCCTGATGCAGGGCGACATGGCTGCGGCGCGGCTCTCCTACGAGCAGGCGCTGGCGCAGGACCCGCGGGACGCGATGGCGCGGGCCGGCCTGGCCCAGGTGGGGCTGCTGGAGCGGACCAGCGGCATCGACGCCGCCACCGTCCGGGCAGCCGCGGCTGCGACACCCCGCGACGTGGACGCCCAGCTGGCCGTCGCCGATGTCGACCTGCTCAACGGGCACGTCGCGGACGCCTTCGGCCGCCTGGTCGACCTGGTCCGGGTCACCGCCGGCGACGAGCGGGAACGGGTCCGGCTTCGGCTGGTCGAGCTGTTCGAGGTGGTCGGCGGTGAAGACCCGGCGGTCGTGGCGGCGCGTCGCGCGTTGGCCAGCGCGCTGTACTGACGCGGGCGCTGCCCGCGAGAACGCGGCCCCGTCCTCGCGGTTTGACCCGGGGGGTTCCGGCGGCTAAGTTAGGACAGTTGCCTCCGGAGCGGCCGTCACGGCCGAATGGATGAGCGTCTGTTTCTTGAGAACTCAACAGTGTGTCTTGATGTTGTTGATGCCGATGTCCACGTGAGTGGGCTTGGTGTTGATGGGGTTTCCTGGTCCGCGTCCCCGTGGGCTGGGGGCTCTGTGATGCCAGTTTCTGTGTTGTGCTTCGTGTGACGTTGCCTTCTGGTTTTGGCTGGGGGGTGATGATCGTTTTTGACGGAGAGTTTGATTCTGGCTCAGGACGAACGCTGGCGGCGTGCTTAACACATGCAAGTCGAACGGATCACTCCAGCTTGCTGGGGTGGTGAGTGGCGAACGGGTGAGTAACACGTGAGCAACCTGCCCTCCTCTCTGGGATAAGCCTTGGAAACGGGGTCTAATACCGGATATTCACTTCTGCCTGCATGGGTGGGGGTGGAAAGCTTTGGCGGTGGGGGATGGGCTCGCGGCCTATCAGCTTGTTGGTGGGGTGATGGCCTACCAAGGCGATGACGGGTAGCCGGCCTGAGAGGGCGACCGGCCACACTGGGACTGAGACACGGCCCAGACTCCTACGGGAGGCAGCAGTGGGGAATATTGCACAATGGGCGAAAGCCTGATGCAGCGACGCCGCGTGCGGGATGAAGGCCTTCGGGTTGTAAACCGCTTTCGGCAGGGAAGAAGCCTTCGGGTGACGGTACCTGCGGAAGAAGCGCCGGCTAACTACGTGCCAGCAGCCGCGGTAATACGTAGGGCGCAAGCGTTGTCCGGAATTATTGGGCGTAAAGAGCTCGTAGGCGGTTCGTCGCGTCTGCTGTGAAATCCTCAGGCTCAACCTGGGGCGTGCAGTGGGTACGGGCGGACTAGAGTGCGGTAGGGGTGACTGGAATTCCTGGTGTAGCGGTGGAATGCGCAGATATCAGGAGGAACACCGATGGCGAAGGCAGGTCACTGGGCCGCAACTGACGCTGAGGAGCGAAAGCATGGGGAGCGAACAGGATTAGATACCCTGGTAGTCCATGCCGTAAACGTTGGGCACTAGGTGTGGGGTCCATTCCACGGATTCCGTGCCGCAGCAAACGCATTAAGTGCCCCGCCTGGGGAGTACGGCCGCAAGGCTAAAACTCAAAGAAATTGACGGGGGCCCGCACAAGCGGCGGAGCATGCGGATTAATTCGATGCAACGCGAAGAACCTTACCAAGGCTTGACATGCACCTGTAACGTCCAGAGATGGGCGCCCCGCAAGGCTGGTGCACAGGTGGTGCATGGTTGTCGTCAGCTCGTGTCGTGAGATGTTGGGTTAAGTCCCGCAACGAGCGCAACCCTCGTCCCATGTTGCCAGCGGGTTATGCCGGGGACTCATGGGAGACTGCCGGGGTCAACTCGGAGGAAGGTGGGGATGACGTCAAATCATCATGCCCCTTATGTCTTGGGCTTCACGCATGCTACAATGGCCGGTACAGAGGGCTGCGATACCGCAAGGTGGAGCGAATCCCTAAAAGCCGGTCTCAGTTCGGATTGGGGTCTGCAACTCGACCCCATGAAGTCGGAGTCGCTAGTAATCGCAGATCAGCAACGCTGCGGTGAATACGTTCCCGGGCCTTGTACACACCGCCCGTCAAGTCATGAAAGTCGGTAACACCCGAAGCCCATGGCCCAACCCGTGAGGGGGGGAGTGGTCGAAGGTGGGACTGGCGATTAGGACTAAGTCGTAACAAGGTAGCCGTACCGGAAGGTGCGGCTGGATCACCTCCTTTCTAAGGAGCGTCCTGCTGGTCGGGGTTCGCCTCGGTCGGCCAGGGGCCATGCCTGGGTCGTTCGTGCCTGGGGTGGTGCTCATGGGTGGAACATCGATGACAGCTGTCAGGCTGCCGTATCTGTTGTCCTAGTACGTCGCCGGTTCGCCGGTGGTTGGAACGGGTGGGGGGTGCGGGACGCTGGTGGCGCCAAGACACACTGTTGGGTCCTGAGGGAACAGCCGCGTAGGTGGTGTGTTTCGTCGGGCGGGTCGCACCTGGTCCTGGGTTTCCCCGTGTGGGGGGTCGGGGGTGGGTGTGGCTGGTCGGGGCTGTCGGTCGTCCAGATCGGCTCGTGGTCGTATCGGGTGCAGTGTCCTGGTGGGGGTGCGGGTGTCGGTGGGTGGTGCCGGTGGTGGTCCTGGTCGTTGTTTGAGAACTGCACAGTGGACGCGAGCATCTTTGTTTTCTGTGGTTGAAGTTTGTAAGGGCACAGGGTGGATGCCTTGGCACCAGGAGCCGAAGAAGGACGTGGTAGCCTGCGATATGCCTCGGGGAGTTGGCAAACGAACCGTGATCCGAGGATGTCCGAATGGGGAAACCCCGCACCAGTCATGTGGTGCGACCCCCGCCTGAATGTATAGGGCGGGTGGAGGGAACGCCGGGAAGTGAAACATCTCAGTACCGGCAGGAAGAGATATTCCGTGAGTAGTGGCGAGCGAAAGCGGATCAGGCTAAACCTGGCACGTGTTCAAGCCGGCGGGCGTTGCGTGCTGGGGGTTGTGGGACCCCGCTGATGGTGCTGCCGCACCATCGGGCAGTCAGAAAGTCGTGTCATAGTCGAAGGGTCTTGAATGGCCCGGCACAGAGGGTGTGACCCCCGTAGACGAAATGATGCGACCTGCCGTGGGTGTTCCCGAGTAGCTCCGGGCCCGAGAAACCTGGAGTGAATCTGCACAGACCACTGTGCAAGCCTAAATACTACCTGGTGACCGATAGCGGACTAGTACCGTGAGGGAAAGGTGAAAAGTACCCCGGGAGGGGAGTGAAATAGTACCTGAAACCGTGTGCCTACGATCCGTCGGAGCCTCCCTAGCAGGGGTGACGGCGTGCCTTTTGAAGAATGAGCCTGCGAGTTAGTGGTGCGTGGCGAGGTTAACCCGTGTGGGGAAGCCGTAGCGAAAGCGAGTCCGAACAGGGCGTTTATAGTCGCGTGCTCTAGACCCGAAGCGAGGTGATCTAGCCATGGGCAGGGTGAAGCACGGGTAAGACCGCGTGGAGGCCCGAACCCACCAGGGTTGAAAACCTGGGGGATGACCTGTGGTTAGGGGTGAAAGGCCAATCAAACCTCGTGATAGCTGGTTCTCCCCGAAATGCATTTAGGTGCAGCGTCACGTGTTTCTTGCCGGAGGTAGAGCTACTGGATAGCTGATGGGCCCGACCAGGTTACTGACGTTAGCCAAACTCCGAATGCCGGTAAGACAGAGCGTGGCAGTGAGACGGCGGGGGATAAGCTCCGTCGTCGAGAGGGAAACAGCCCAGACCACCAGCTAAGGCCCCTAAGCGTGCGCTAAGTGGGAAAGGATGTGGAGTTGCACAGACAACCAGGAGGTTGGCTTAGAAGCAGCCACCCTTGAAAGAGTGCGTAATAGCTCACTGGTCAAGTGATTCCGCGCCGACAATGTAGCGGGGCTCAAGCGCACCGCCGAAGCTGTGGCATTCACGCTCGACCCGGTCGTCCTTCGGGGCGGCCCAGGTGCGTGGATGGGTAGGGGAGCGTCGTGTGGCCGGCGAAGCCGCGGAGTGATCCAGCGGTGGAGGCCACACGAGTGAGAATGCAGGCATGAGTAGCGAATGACGGGTGAGAAACCCGTCCGCCGAATGACCAAGGGTTCCAGGGCCAGGTTCATCCGCCCTGGGTAAGTCGGGACCTAAGGCGAGGCCGACAGGCGTAGTCGATGGACGACGGGTTGATATTCCCGTACCGGCGAAGGACCGCCCATACCGAGCCCGGTGATGCTGAGCACCTGGGTCGTCGCCGTGTCCCTTCGGGGACTGGTGGTGACCTGGCTGCGACCCGATCCGGTCGTAGGTAAGCGTATTAACAGGGGTGACGCAGGAAGGTAGCCCGGCGTGGCGATGGTTGACCACGTCCAAGGCCGTAGGGCGCACAGCAGGCAAATCCACTGTGCACATAGCCCGAGAACCGACGGTGAGCGCGCATGCGCGAACAGGGTGATCCTCAGCTGCCAAGAAAAGCCTCGACGCGAGGTCCTAGCCGCCCGTACCCCAAACCGACTCAGGTGGTCAGGTAGAGAATACCAAGGCGATCGAGCGAATCGTGGTTAAGGAACTCGGCAAAATGCCCCCGTAACTTCGGGAGAAGGGGGGCCTCAAGCGTGAACCTGCTAGCCAGGGGAGCGTGGAAGGCCGCAGAGACCAGGGAGAAGCGACTGTTTACTAAAAACACAGGTCCGTGCGAAGTCGCAAGACGATGTATACGGACTGACGCCTGCCCGGTGCTGGAAGGTTAAGAGGACGGGTCAGCCGCAAGGCGAAGCTCAGAATTTAAGCCCCAGTAAACGGCGGTGGTAACTATAACCATCCTAAGGTAGCGAAATTCCTTGTCGGGTAAGTTCCGACCTGCACGAATGGCGTAACGACTTCTCCGCTGTCTCAACCGCGAACTCGGCGAAATTGCACTACGAGTAAAGATGCTCGTTACGCGCAGCAGGACGGAAAGACCCCGGGACCTTTACTATAGCTTGGTATTGGTGTTCGGTGCGGCTTGTGTAGGATAGGTGGGAGACTGGGAAGCCGGCACGCCAGTGTCGGTGGAGTCAACGTTGAAATACCACTCTGGTCGCCTCGGATGCCTAACCTCGGACCCTGATCGGGTCTAGGGACAGTGCCTGGTGGGTAGTTTAACTGGGGCGGTTGCCTCCTAAAATGTAACGGAGGCGCTCAAAGGTTCCCTCAGCCTGGTTGGCAATCAGGTGGCGAGTGCAAGTGCACAAGGGAGCTTGACTGTGAGACCGACAGGTCGAGCAGGGACGAAAGTCGGAACTAGTGATCCGGCGGTGGCTTGTGGAAGCGCCGTCGCTCAACGGATAAAAGGTACCCCGGGGATAACAGGCTGATCTTGCCCAAGAGTCCATATCGACGGCATGGTTTGGCACCTCGATGTCGGCTCGTCGCATCCTGGGGCTGGAGTAGGTCCCAAGGGTTGGGCTGTTCGCCCATTAAAGCGGTACGCGAGCTGGGTTTAGAACGTCGTGAGACAGTTCGGTCCCTATCCGCTGCGCGCGCAGGAAACTTGAGAAGGGCTGTCCCTAGTACGAGAGGACCGGGACGGACGAACCTCTGGTGTGCCAGTTGTTCCGCCAGGAGCACGGCTGGTTGGCTACGTTCGGGAGGGATAACCGCTGAAAGCATCTAAGCGGGAAGCCTGCTTCAAGATGAGGTTTCCACGCCCCCTCGAGGGGTGAGAGGCTCCCCGCTAGACCACGGGGTAGATAGGCCGGACGTGGAAGACGGGACTAAAGACCGTCGCAGCTGACCGGTACTAATCAGCCGAACACTTCACCACAACACTTTTTGCTCGCGTCCACTGTGCGGTTCCCGAACCACGACCACCCCACCCCCCACCCCGGGACACACCCCGGGAAAAGGGGTGCCAGGGAGAATGGTTGACATGGTTCCATAGAGTCACGGCGGCCACAGCGAAGGGGAAACGCCCGGTCCCATCCCGAACCCGGAAGCTAAGCCCTTCAGCGCCGATGGTACTGCACCCGCCAGGATGTGGGAGAGTAGGACGCCGCCGGACACCCATTCAAGAATGCCCCCCACCCCACGGTGGGGGGCATTCTTGCATCCCGGGGCAGGTGCGGCTCAGGCGTCCGCGACGAAGATGACACCGCCGAGCGGCGGGATCCGCACGGAGGCCGAGAAGGGCCGGCCGTAGTGCGGGATGGGGTCGGCGAGGACGCCACCGAGGTTGCCGACGCCGGAGCCTCCGTAGAGCTCGGAGTCGGTGTTGATGGCCTCGCGCCAGCGCCCGCCGTGGGGCAGGGCCAGCCGGTACTGCTCGTGCGGGATGCCCGCGAAGTTGACGACCACCACCGCAGCGGGGTGGCCGGGAGCCTTGCGCAGGTAGGCCACGGTGTTGTCGTCCGCGTCGTCGGAGTCGATCCACTCGAAGCCCTCGGGCTCGTGGTCCTCACGCCACAGGGCGGGGGTCTGCCGGTAGACGCGGTTGAGGTCGGCCACGCACCGGCGAACCCCTGCGTGGCCGGGGTCGTCGAGCGTGAACCAGTCGAGCTCGTGCGCCTCGGTCCACTCGCCACCCTGGGCGTACTCCGAGCCCATGAAGATCAGCTGCTTGCCCGGGTGCGTCCACTGGTACAGGTACAGCGCGCGGCAGCCCGCCAGGCGTTGCCAGTGGTCGCCGGGCATCCGGCCGTAGATCGAGCCCTTGCCGTGCACCACCTCGTCGTGCGAGAGCGGCAGGACGAACTGCTCGGAGAATGCGTAGACGAGGGAGAAGGTCAGCTCGTTGTGGTGGTAGCGCCGACTGATCGGGGCCTCCTGCATGTAGCGCAGGGTGTCGTTCATCCAGCCCATGTTCCATTTCAGGCCGAACCCGAGCCCGCCGTGCTCGGTGTCACGGGTCACCCCGGGCCAGGCCGTCGACTCCTCCGCGATCATGAGGATGCCGGGGGTGCGACGGTACGCGGTGGCGTTCGCCTCCTGAAGGAAGGAGATCGCCTCGAGGTTCTCCCGCCCGCCGTACCGGTTCGGTCGCCACTGGCCGTTCTCCCGCGAGTAGTCGAGGTAGAGCATGGAGGCGACGGCGTCCACGCGCAGTCCGTCGACGTGGAACTCCTCCAGCCAGAAGGTGGCGTTCGCGACGAGGAAGTTGCGCACCTCGGCCCGGCCGAAGTTGAAGACGTAGGTGCCCCAGTCCGGGTGCTCACCGCGCAGCGGGTCGGGGTCCTCGTAGAGCGACGACCCGTCGAACCGGCCGAGCGACCACTCGTCCTTGGGGAAGTGGGCCGGCACCCAGTCGACGATGACGCCGATCCCGGCCTGGTGCAGGGCGTCGACCAGGGCTCGGAAGTCGTCGGGCGAGCCGTAACGCGCGGTCGGGGCGAAGTACGACGAGACCTGGTAGCCCCACGAACCGCCGAACGGGTGCTCGGCCACGGGCATGAACTCGACGTGCGTGAAGCCCATCTCGACGACGTAGGCGGTCAGCTGCTCCGCCAGCCCGCGGTAGTCCAGCCCCCAGCGCCACGACCCGAGGTGCACCTCGTAGATCGACACCGGTCCGTCGTGCGGGTCCTTCGCCGCACGTGCCGTCAGCCACGCCTCGTCGTGCCAGGCGAACGACGACTCGACGACGACCGAGGCGGTGGCCGGCGGCATCTCGGCGGCCTTGGCCAGCGGGTCGGCCTTCTGCCGCCACACGCCGTCGGAGCCGACCACCTCGAACTTGTACAGCGCACCCGGCCCGACGCCGGGGACGAAGAGCTCCCACACCCCGCAGTCGCCGAGCGAACGCATCGCGTACTGCTGGCCCTGCCAGAACGAGAAGTCGCCGATGACGCGCACGGCCTGGGCGTTCGGTGCCCAGACGGCGAACGCGGTGCCCTCGACGTCGCCGAGCGGGTCGGGGTAGCGGTGCACGTTGGCCCCCAGCACCGTCCACAGCTGCTCGTGCCGGCCCTCGCGCAGCAGGTGCTGGTCCAGCTCGCCGATCGTCGGCATGAAGCGGTAGGGGTCGTCGGTCACCGTCGTCGTGCCGCCGTAGGTGGTCGCCAGGCGGTACGAGGGGACGTCCAGCCGGTCCAGCACCGCCACCCAGACGCCGTCCTGCTCGTGGCGCGCCTCGACCTCGCCGTCCGCGGTGA
The DNA here is from genome assembly GCA_963769855.1 of uncultured Actinomycetota bacterium. Lineage (GTDB taxonomy): Bacteria > Actinomycetota > Actinomycetes > Actinomycetales > Cellulomonadaceae > Cellulomonas. Next base: position 930,721 of record CAVYNN010000003.1, on the reverse strand, counting down.
CGACGACGACCCGGTCGGCCATCGGTCGCAGCGCGCGCACCGTGACCGCGCCGAACCCGGGATGTGCACCGAGGACGGAGTGCGGATCGTGGTGCAGACCCGCAGCCACCCGCCGCAGGACGTCGTCGTCGACAGGAACCGGGGCAGGCGCGACCGTCGTCATTCCCTTACCCAACCACTGACCGCGGCTGCTCGCCTCCACCCGCTCGCCCACCGCCACCCGGTGGGCATGGCGGGGCCGAGGTCGGCGGCGGGCGGGACGGTCACGGGCAGGGGCCCGAGGTCAGCGGGGCAGCAGGAGGCGATCCAGCCCGGCCAGGGGGATGGGCAGCCAGTCGGGACGGTTGCGCGCCTCGTAGACGGCCTCGTACAGCGCCTTGTCCAGCTCCAGCGCGCGGAGCAGGCAGCCGGCCGCGCCGGTGCCGTCCGCGAGCGTCGTGCCGGCGGCCTGGTCGTAGGCGAGCAGCGCCGCCCGGCGTGCCTGGCCCGACCACGCCTGGGCCGCGTCGCCGCGCAGGCCCCCCACGGCGGCCGCGTAGTCGAACGAGCGCAGCAGCCCGGCCATGTCGCGCACGGCGAAGTCGGGCCGGGAACGCTCGGCCAGCGGCGCGAGCGGCTCGCCCTCGAAGTCGGTGACGTACCAGCGGTCCCCCGAGCGGAGCACCTGGCCGAGGTGCAGGTCACCGTGGACCCGCTGCCGTTCGGGTGCGCCGGGCGTGGCGCGCAGCTCGCCGAGCACGCGGCCGACCCCTGCCCGGTACTGCTCGAGGAGGGCGACCTGGCCGGTGGCCCAGGCGTACCGGCGCTCGACCAGGCCGGCGACGAGGGCGGTCCCGTCGGGGGACGGCAGCGCGCCGAAGCCACGGACCAGTGCGGCGTGCATGTCCGCGACGAGCGCGCCGAGCAGCGCGGCGTCGTCGGCGAAGGTGCGTCCCTCGCGGGCGTGGTGACAGGCGAGCTCGAAGCCGTCCTCGGCATCCGGGACGAAGGCGCTCATCACCCCGAGGTAACCCTCCGCGGTGGCACCGGCGGGTCCGTCGTCGGGAACGGCCCAGCGCCCGACGAGCCAGCCGAGCGGCGCCGGCACACCGTCCCAGCCGACCTCGACGAGCCGTCGCGGGACGTCGACGTCGGGGTTCGCACCGTCCGCCACGGTGCGAAGCACCTTGAGGATCGCGACCGGTCGTCCGCCGCCGGGTGCCGGGAGGACCACCGAGGTGTTCGACTGCTCGCCGGTCAGCACGCGTGCCCCGGCCGGGTCGACGCCCGGCCCCGCCGCACCCGGCCCGTCGGCGGTGCCCACCCAGGCCCGCAGGAACACCGGGTCTCCGGTCCCGTCGCGCACCGTCACCCCGTCGAGGGTGCCGATCACGTCGCCCGGGCCGGGGCCGAACGCGAGCGGCACCTGGAGCACCGCGTCCACCCCCGGGGCTCGCACCCGCACCAGTGCCACCCGCACCCGTGACCCGGTCGGGTCGTCCGGGAAGGTGAACGTCCCGACCAGCTCGACCTGCGGCAGGTGGCCCTTGGCCGGGTACCAGCGCCGCGCGGGCAGCCAGGCCCGCAGCAGCTCGGTGAGCACGTCGTCGGCCGGCCCGCCACGCGGGAGGGCGGCGATGAGCGTCATGGCGCCACCAGCTCGAGCCAGTAGAACTCGCGGGATCCCAGCGTGTAGGTCGACCCGGCGTCGGCGGGCACGCCGGGGAAGGGTGAGCCGCCGAAGGCGTCCCGGACGGACCATCCCGCCATCTCCACCGGCAGCTGCACACGGCTCGCTCGAGGTGTCGAGGCAAGGTTGGCGACGACCAGGATCGTCTCCCCTTCGGTCCGCCGGAGGAAGGCCAGCACGGCGTCGTTCTCGGTGCGCAGCATGACCAGCGAACCGCCGCCGAGCGCCGGATGGAGCCGGCGCACCGCGAGCATGCCGCGTACCCAGTGCAGCAGCGAGGTGGGCTGGGCCAGCTGCGCCTCGACGTTGACGTGCGCGTAGTGGTGCACCAGCGACTGCACCAGCGGCAGGTACAGCTTGCCGGGGTCGGCCGTGGAGAACCCTGCGTTCCGGTCCGGCGTCCACTGCATCGGCGTGCGGACCGCGTCGCGGTCGGCCAGCCAGATGTTGTCCCCCATGCCGATCTCGTCGCCGTAGTACAGGCACGGGCTGCCCGGCAGCGAGAGCAGCAGGGCGTTGGCCAGCTCGATCTCCTTGCGGCTGTTGTCCAGCAGCGTCGCCAGCCGCCGGCGGATGCCGACGTTGGCGCGCATCCGCGAGTCGGGCGCGTACCAGCCGTACATCGCCGCGCGTTCCTCGGTGGACACCATCTCGAGCGTGAGCTCGTCGTGGTTGCGCAGGAAGGTCGACCACTGCGAGCCGCCGGGGATCGCGGGTGTGTCGGCGAGGATGTCGACGATCTGCGTCGCCCGCTGGTCGCGCAGCGCGTAGAAGATGCGCGGCATCACCGGGAAGTGGAAGCAGAGGTGGCACTCCGGCTCGTCGGCGGTGCCGAAGTACTCCACGACGTCCTCGGGCCACTGGTTCGCCTCGGCGAGCAGCACCCGGCCGGGATACTCCGCGTCGACCATCGCCCGCAGCCGGCGCAGGAAGGCGTGGGTCTCGGGCAGGTTCTCGCAGTTGGTGCCCTCGGCCTCGAACAGGTACGGCACGGCGTCGAGCCGGAAGCCGTCGACGCCCAGGCCCGCCCAGAACCGTACGACGTCGAACAGGGCGTCGACGACGTGCGGGTTCTCGAAGTTGAGGTCCGGCTGGTGGCTGAAGAACCGGTGCCAGAAGTACTGCCGGCGCACCGGGTCGAACGTCCAGTTCGACGTCTCGGTGTCGACGAAGATGATCCGGGCGTCGGGGTAGCTCGTGGCGTCGTCGCGCCAGACGTAGAAGTCGCCGTAGGGGCCGTCGGGGTCGGAGCGGGAGGACTGGAACCAGGGGTGCTGGTCGCTGGTGTGGTTCATGACGAGGTCGACGACCACCCGCATGCCGCGCTCGTGGGCCTGCCCGACGAGCTGGGTGAAGTCGGCCAGACTGCCGTACTGCGAGGCGACCGCCGTGTAGTCGGCGACGTCGTAGCCTCCGTCGCGCATCGGGGACGGGTAGAACGGCGGCAGCCACAGGCAGTCGATGCCGAGCCACTGCAGGTAGTCGAGACGACCGATCAGGCCCTGGAGGTCGCCGGTGCCGGCACCCGTCGAGTCGGAGAACGAGCGGAGCATCACCTCGTAGAACACCGCGGTCCGGTACCACTGCGGATCGTCCGGCACCCGGCCCGGGTGGTCGGCCGCGGGGATCGGTGGCTGGCGGCGGGCCGGCAGGCCGTGCAGGGCCAGCGCCGCGGTGGTCGGTTCCTCGCGCCGCGGCGCCAGGCCTGCGGCGTGGTCCTCGTGGCGGCTCACGAACGGACCACCCGCATGACGTGGGCACAGCTCAGCGCCGGGTCGAGCCGGACGAACGGATCGGCCGACCAGCCGAAGCGGCCACCGGCCAGCAGGTCGTCCACCTCGAACGGTCCGTCCGGCAGGTCGAGCGCGGCGCCGTCGAGGTGCACGGACCCCTCGCGGGTGTGCACGGGGTCGAGGTTGACCACGACGACGAGGGTCTCGGCAACTCCGTCCGGGGCGAACCGGGCCGGCAGGTGGCGGGAGAAGCAGACCAGTGCGGGATCGCTGGTCGGGTGGACCCGCTGGATGCGCAGCTGACGGGCGGCCGGGTTCAGCCGACGGATCTCGTTGAGCTTTCCGACGAGCAGCGCGATACCGAGGCGGTCGGCCTGCGACCAGTCCCGCGGCTTGTACTCGTACTTCTCGTTGTCGACCTGCTCCTCGACGCCGGGCCGCGGGACGTGCTCGACGAGCTCGTAGCCGGAGTACATGCCCCAGGAGGGCGACCCGAGCGCGGCGAGGACGGCACGGACGGCGAACCCGCCCAGCCCGGTCGCCTGCAGGTAGCCGGGGAGGATGTCGTGCGTCGTCGGCCAGAAGCTCGGGCGCAGCCAGGCCGCCGGGTCGCCGGCGACCGTGGCCAGGTACTCCTCGAGCTCCTCCTTGGTGTTGCGCCAGGTGAAGTACGTGTACGACTGGTGGAACCCCACCTTGGCCAGCGTCAGCATCATGGCCGGCCGGGTGAACGCCTCGGACAGGAAGAGGACGTCCGGGTGGGCGGTCCGCACGTCGCTCAGCAGCCGGTCCCAGAACGGCATGGGCTTGGTGTGCGGGTTGTCGACCCGGAACGCCGTGACGCCGTGGCCGATCCAGAGCTCGAGGATCCGCCGGATCTCTGCCTCGATGCCGGCCGGGTCGTGGTCGAAGTTCAGCGGGTAGATGTCCTGGTACTTCTTCGGCGGGTTCTCCGCGTAGGCGATCGACCCGTCGGCGCGTCGGCTGAACCAGTCGGGGTGCTGGTGCACCCACGGGTGGTCGGGCGAGCACTGCAGCGCCAGGTCGAGCGCGACCTCGAGGCCCTGGGCGCGGGCTCGTCCGACGAAGAAGTCGAAGTCGTCGAACGTGCCCAGGCTCGGTTCGATCGCGTCGTGCCCGCCGTCCGGCGAGCCGATCGCGTACGGCGAGCCCGGGTCGCCGGGGGCCGCCGCCAGGGCGTTGTTCCGGCCCTTGCGGAACGTCGTGCCGATCGGGTGGACCGGGGTGAGGTAGACGACGTCGAACCCCATGGCGGCGATCCGCGGGAGCTCCTCGGCGGCCGAGCGGAGCGTGCCGGACACCCATCGGCCGGTCGCCGGGTCGACGTGGGCGCCGTGCGACCGCGGGAACATCTCGTACCACGCGCCGGCCAGGGCCAACGGCCGGTCGACGACCAGCGGGTAGTCCCGGGACGGGGAGACCAGGTCACGCAGGGGCGTGCGGGCCAGGGCCGCGGCGACGTCGTCGGTCAGGGCGGCGGCCAGGCGATCTGTGGGGGCCCGGCGCTCGTCGGCCACCGCCGCTGCCGCGGCGCGCAGGGTGGCAGCATCCTCGGCCGGTAGCTCGGGTCGGTCCGCCGCCCGGGCGAGCAGGCGGGTGCCCTCGGTGAGGACGAGTGCGACGTCGATCCCGGCCGGCACCTTGATCCGCGCGTCGTGCGTCCAGGTGCCGTACGGGTCGCTCCAGCCCTCGACGCGAAAGCTCCACAGGCCAGGGGCGTCCGGCTGGACCCAGCCCTCGTAGCGGTCGAGGCCGGGGGCCACGTCGACCATCCGCTCGCGCTGGTGCACCGTGCCGTCGGGCCGGACCAGGACGGCACTGGCACCGAACGCGTCATGGCCCTCCCGGAACACCGTGGCGCGGACGGGGACGGCTTCGCCGACGGCGGCCTTGGCGGGGTAGCGGCCCTCCTCGCTCACCGGATACACGTCGAGGACGGGGATCCGGCCGATCCGGGACCGGGCGGCGGTCACGGGTGTGCCGGGCTCGACCGGCCCCGCGGTCGGTGCACCGGCATGCGCGGGGCCGGACGACGACGGACGCGCGGCATTCGACAGGGTCGCCACGCAGCCGAACCTATCCGGCGCCCGGCGCAGGAGCCATCTGCAACGCCTGTGCGACTCAGCCCGCGAGCGCGCGCCCCGTAGTCCGGCCGGTGAACAGGCAGCCGCCGAGGAAGGTCCCTTCGAGCGCGCGGTGGCCGTGCACACCGCCGCCGCCGAACCCGGCCGCCTCGCCCACGGCCCACAACCCGGGCAGCGCGGTGCCGTCCGGGCGCAGCACGCGGCCGACCGTGTCGGTGTGCAGGCCGCCGAGGGTCTTGCGGGTGAGCACGGACAGCCGCACGGCGTAGAGCGGGCCGTGGGCCGGGTCGAGCAGGCGGTGCGGTGCGGCGACCCGGATGGCACGGTCCACGACGTAGCGGCGGGCCGCGGCCGTGGCGACCACCTGAGGGTCCTTGCCGAGGCCGGTGGCGACCTGTGCGTCGCGCGCCTCGATCGTCGCACGCAGCACCGCGGGATCGATCCGGGTTGCGCCGGTCAGGGCGTTCATCGCCGCAGCCAGGGCCTCGGGGGAGTCGGCGTGCACGAAGTCCGGGGAGAGCCGGGCGAACGCCTCAACCGGTCCGACCGCGCCGGGGCGGAGCCGGTCCAGCAGGAGCGGGATGCCGCGGCCGGTCAGGTCGGGGTTCTGCTCGGAGCCGGACAGGGCGAACTCGCGGCCGAGGATCGTCCGGTCCAGGACGAACCACGAGTGGTCGTCGCCGCGGCGCGTCACGTGCAGCAGCGCGCCGAGCGTGTCGAAGCCGGGGTACAGCGGCGGCGGCAGGCGCTCGCCGTCCGCGTCCAGCCACAGCGACGACGGCCCGGGGATGATCCGGATGCCGTGCCGGGTCCACACCGGCGAGTGGTCGGCGACACCCTCGGGGTAGTGCCACATCCGGTCCTCGTGGACCACCGCCGCCCCGGCGGCGCGGGCCGCGGCGATGCCCGAGCCGTCGACGTGGTCGGGAACGCCGGACAGCATCCGTGCGGGCAGGGTGCCGGCGGACGGCGGCCACAGCGACCGGACCAGGTCGTGGTTGCCGCCGATGCCGCCGGTGGCGATGAGCACGGCGTCGGCGTCGGCCTCGAACGGCGCGACGACGGCGCGGCTCGTCGGCACCGCGCGGGCGGCGTCGTCGGGCGCCAGGACGTCGCCCCGGACCCCGGTCACCCGGCCGTCGGTGGTGACCAGCCCGGTCACCCGGTGCCGCAGCCGCACCTCGACCAGGCCTGCGGCGCGGGCTTCGAGCAGGGCGCGGACGAACGGCTCGAGGATGCCGGGGCCGGTGCCCCAGGTGACGTGGAACCGCGGCACCGAGTTGCCGTGCCCGCCCGGGTAGTGCCCGCCGCGCTCGGCCCACTGGACCAGCGGGAACCACCGCACGCCGAGCCCGTGCAGCCACTCGCGCATCGGGCCGGCGGCGAACGCGACGAACCCTTCGGCCCAGGCGCGGCCCATCGCGTCGGACTCGTCGAACTGCGCCGAGCCGAGCCAGTCCGCCAGGGCCAGGTCGGCGCTGTCGTGCACGCCGAGCCGGCGCTGCTCGGGTGAGTCGACGAGGAACAGCCCGCCGAAGCTCCAGAAGGCCTGGCCGCCGAGGCTGCGCCGGTTCTCCTGGTCGACCAGCAGCACGTGCCGTCCGGCAGCGGTCAGCTCGGCCGTGGCGACCAGCCCGGCCAGCCCGGCGCCGACGACCACGACGTCGTGACGATCCGTCATGCGCCGCAGGGTACGACGACGGCCGGTTTCCTGACGTTCGGGGCGCGATCACCGCCGCAAACCTCAGGAAACCGGGGTGGCGACGCTGGGCCCCTCCCGCGGGTGGGGCTGGCGTCAGGCGCGGGGCACGTAGACGCGCAGGCTGAGCGGCTCGAGCGTGACGACCTCGTCCGGCTCCGGGTGCAGGCCACCGTTGATCGCCGCGTCACGTGCCTCGTCGGGGTGGTCCCAGACCGAGTCCCAGGCGAGCTCCCACGGCCCGGCGACGGCGGACAGCTGCACGTCGACCGGGTCGAGCGCGCCGTTGACGACGAGCAGCACGGCGTCGCCCTCCGGCGTGGTGCGCACCATCTGGAACGTGCGCAGGGACGCGTCGTGCCAGCGCGCGTGGTCGAACTCGTCCCCTTCCGGGGTGTACCAGCCGAGGTCGGGCGGCCCTTCCTCGACGGTGGGCAGCCCGGTGTAGAACGAGCCGGCACGCAGCGCCGGGTGCGCCCGGCGCAGGACGAGGAGGAACCGCGCCGTCGCCAGCTGGTTGCGCTTCCACTCCGACAGGTCCCAGGACACCCACGAGACAGGGTTGTCCTGGCAGTAGGCGTTGTTGTTGCCCGCCTGCGTGCGGCCCAGCTCGTCGCCGGCGGTGATCATCGGCGTGCCCGCGGCCAGCACGAGGGTGGCGAACAGGTTGCGGATCGACCGGCGGCGCAGCGGCAGGATGTCCGCGCCGGGGGAGTCGGCGTGGACCGGTCCCTCGATGCCGTGGTTCCACGACCGGTTGTCGTCGGACCCGTCCCGGTTCTGCTCGCCGTTGGCGGCGTTGTGCTTGTGGTCGTAGGCGACCAGGTCGGCCATGGTGAAGCCGTCGTGCGCGGTGAGGTAGTTGACCGACGCGGTCGGGGTGCGGGTGAGCGGCGGCGTGCCGTGGCCGAACAGGTCGACCGACCCGGACAGGCGGGTCGCCAGGTCGCGCATCCGGTGCCCGGGCAGGCCGTGGCTCGCCCGGCCGGGGTCGGCCAGCCAGAACGAGCGCACCGCGTTGCGGAACCGGTCGTTCCACTCGGCGAACGGTGCCGGGAACTGGCCGGTGCGCCACCCGGCGGGGCCGATGTCCCACGGTTCGGCGACGAGCTTGATGCCGTGCAGCGCGGGGTCCTGGCCGGCCGCGACGAGCAGCGGGTGGTCCGGCGTGAACCCCTGCTGACCACGGCCCAGCGTCACCGCCAGGTCGAACCGGAACCCGTCGACGCCGACCGTCTCGGCCCAGTAGCGCAGGGAGTCCAACGCGAGCCGGATCACCTCCGGCCGGCGGAAGTCGAGCGTGTTGCCCACGCCGGTGACGTCGACCAGGGAGGCCGGGATGTTGCCGTCGTGCAGGTAGAACAGGGCGTTGTCCAGGCCTCGCCAGGACACGTGCTGGCCGACCAGCCCGCCCTCGCAGGTGTGGTTGTAGACGACGTCGAGGATCACCTCGAGGCCGGCCGCGTGCAGCCGGTGCACCGCGGCGCGCAGCTCGTCGAGCACCGCGGACGGGCCGCCTGCGCGGGCCGCCGCGGTGGCGTACGCGGCGTGCGGGGCGAAGAAGCCGAGCGTGTTGTAGCCCCAGTAGTTGCGCAGCCCCTGGGCGACCAGGCTGGGCTCGGTGGCGAACGCGTGGATGGGCAGCAGCTCGACCGCGGTGACGCCGAGGCGCAGCAGGTGCTCGATCACCGCGGGGTGCGCCAGGCCGAGGTACGTGCCGCGCAGCTCGTCCGGGATCGCCGGGTGGTCGATGGTCAGGCCCTTGACGTGGGCCTCGTACACGACGGTGTCCCGCCACGGGGTCCACGGCCGGTTCGCCGCCGGGTCCGGGCCGGGCAGCAGGCGGGTGTCGACGACGACCGCGTGCGGCACGTGGCGGGCGGAGTCACGGGGGTCGGGCGACCCGAACGGGTCGCCGTGCAGCTCGTCGTCCACGATGTGGCCGTAGGTGGCCGGCCCCGAGCCCAGCTCACCGACCAGGCCGCGGGCGTAGGGGTCGACGAGCAGCTTGGCCGGGTTGTAGCGCAGCCCGTAGGCCGGCTCCCACGGTCCGTGCGCGCGGAACCCGTACTGCTGACCGGCCCGGACACCCGGCACCTCGCCGGAGAACACGCCCAACCGAGGCCCGGACAGCGGCACCCGCCGCTCGCCGGCCTCGTCGAGCAGGCACAGCTCGACGGCCTCGGCGTGCGGGGCCAGGACGGCCACCTCGACCCCTTCGTCCGTCACGTGCACGCCGAGGCGCGGCGGACGGGCATGGGGGGATGTCACGCATCCATTGTGACGGGAACCGGGACGAAGGTCGGACGCGCGCGCGGTGCCAGGTAACGTTCCGTGGCGTGAGGATCGTCGTCGCCGTCAAGCACGTCCCGGACATCCAGGCCGAGCGGACCCTCGGAGCGGACGGCCGGCTGGCCCGGGACGGCGGGGACGGCACGCTCAACGAGGTCGACGAGAACGCCGTCGAGGCGGCGCTCGTGATCGCGGAGTCGTCGGGCGGCGCCGAGGTGGTCGCGCTGACGATGGGTCCGGACGACGCCGTCGACGCGGCCCGGCGGGCGCTGCAGATGGGCGCCGACTCGGCGGTGCACGTGCGGGACGACGAGGCCGCCGGCTCGGACGCCCTGGGCACCGCGCACGTCCTGGCCGCAGCCGTGCGTGCGATCGCCGCCGACGGGCCGGTCGACCTCGTCGTGACCGGCATGGCCGCCACCGACGGGCTGACCTCGCTGGTCCCGGCCGCGCTCGCGGCCGAGCTGGGCATCCCCGCGCTGACCCTCGCCGTCGAGGTCCAGGTGGCCGCCGGGACGGTCACCGTGCGTCGGGAGCTGGACCATGCCGACGAGACGCTGCGCGCCGCGCTGCCGGCGCTGGTCTCGGTCTCCGACCGGGCCAACGAGGCGCGCTACCCGAACTTCGCCGGGATCATGGCCGCCCGCAAGAAGCCGGTGACCGTCTGGTCGCTCGCCGACCTGGGCGTCGACCCGGCGTCCGTCGGCACGTCGGGTGCCCGGACCCGGATCGTCGAGGCGGCCCTCCGGCCGCCGCGGGAGAACCGTGTGCTGGTCACCGACACCGGCGACGCCGGTGCCCGGCTGGCCGCCTACCTCGTCGAGCACAAGCTCGCCTGACCCGGAGGACCACGTGACCGTGCTCGTCCTGCTCGACCACGCCGACGCCGGCGACCTGCGCTCCAGCGCGCCCGAGCTGGTCGCCCTGGCTCGCACGCTGGGCGACCCCGTGGACGGGGTGTGGGTCGGCGCCGCGCCGCTGCCGGCCACGCTCCCGGCCGGGCTGGCCCGGGTGCACCGCGTCGCGGTGACGCACGACGAGCACCTGGCGACGAGCGTCGCGGACGCGCTGGCCGCCGTGGCCGGGGCGACCGGTGCGAGCGTGCTGCTCCTGGCCGCGACCTTCGAGAACAAGGACGTCGCGGCGCGGCTCGGCGTCGGGCTGGGGGCGGGCGTCGTGACCGACGCGGACGCCGTCGCCGTCGAGGACGGGCGGGTGGTCGCCGGCAAGACCGTGCTGGCCGGCACGTGGACCACCCGCACCGAGGTGGTCGCGCCGCTCGCGGTGGTGCTGGTCAAGGCCGGCGCGGCGGTGGCCGACGAGCCGGCGGGGGTGCCCGAGGTCGTCGAGCACACCGCCCCTGCCACGTCCGTCGGCGGGCTGGTCGAGGTCGTCGAGCGCACCGAGCGAGCCGGCACCGGCCGGCCCGACCTGGCCGGTGCGCAGGTCGTCGTCGTCGGCGGGCGTGGCACCGAGGGTGACTTCGGCCCGCTGGAGGAGCTGGCCGACGCGCTCGGCGCGGCGATCGGGGCCACCCGGGTGGCCACCGACGAGGGCTGGATCGCCCGCGAGGCGCAGATCGGCCAGACCGGGGTGACCATCGCGCCGCGGCTCTACATCGGGGCGGGCGTGTCGGGTGCGGTGCACCACCGGGGCGGGATGCAGGCTGCGGGGACGGTCGTGGCGGTCAACAACGACCCCGACGCACCGATCTTCGAGATCGCGGACTACGGGATCGTCGGCGACCTGTTCGAGGTGCTGCCCCAGGCGGCCGCCGAGCTGCGCCGGCTGCGCGGCTGAGCCCGCGCGACGCTCAGGACAGGTCGCGCAGCCACCGCAGCGCGGCGCCGGCGTGCGCCGACTGGAACGTGCGCAGGTTGGGCACCCCGGGCGGCGCCGGCTGCAGCGAGCCCCAGACCAGCGACCCGGTCAGTCCGGCCAGCGCCGCCCGCAGGTCGTCCGACGAGACCCCTGGCGCGTGCTCGGCGAAGATCGCCGCCGGGTCTCCGCCGCCCTGGGCCGCGACCGCCGGCAGCAGGTAGGCCAGGTCCAGCCAGCCGGCGCCGACCGACGCGTGCAGCCAGTCGATCAGCCACACCTTGCCGTCCGCGTCGATCAGGACGTTGTCCGCCCGCAGGTCGCCGTGGACGATCCCGTCGCCGACGCACGTGTCGGGCGCACCCTTCTCCCAGCCGACCAGGGTGTCCAGGTGCCCGAGCGCCCAGTCGGCGAGCGGGCCGCCGGACGCCGCGAACTCCGCCCTCACCTCGTGCGACGCGCTGCTCAGCCGGCACCAGCCGGTGAACTCGTCGGCGAGCAGGTCGATCGTGCGCGGCAGCGGGTGCCCTGGGCGCGGCCGGGCACGGGACAGCACGTCGACGGCACCGATCACCAGCTCGAGGTCCGAGCGGCGCCACGGGATCTCGGGCGACCGGCCGTGCACCGCGTCGAAGCCGAGCAGCACCCACTCGCCGTCGTCGTCGGACCACTGGAGGCGGGGCGCAGGCACCTCCTCGGGCAGCGCGGCCGCGGTGGCGATCTCCAGGCGTGCCTCGTGCAGGGCGACCGGGCTGATCTCGCGGGAGATCGCCTTGACGAACACGTCGCGGCCGTCGGCCAGCTCCAGGACGGCGACGAACCCCGGGGAGAACCCTTCGGTCGCCGTGATCTCGGCGCTCACCTGCGCCCCGGACAGCTCGTCGATCCGGCGCCGGATGTGCCGCGGGAGGTCGCGCCAGTCCAGTCGCTGCCCGCTGAACGCGTGGGGCAGCGTGACGGCGTCGTCGGCACTCACGGGCACATCTTGCCAGGTGGAAACCGAGACGATGATCGGTGTCCGCCGCGGCGTTCGTAGACTCGACCCGATGTCTGTCTACCTGGACCACGCCGCGACCACACCGGTGCTCCCAGCCGCAGCGGCCGTGCTGGCCGCCGAGCTGACGCGCACGGGCAACCCGTCCTCGTTGCACGCCTCGGGACGGGCCGCCCGGCGCACGGTCGAGGAGGCACGGGAGCGGCTGGCGGCCGCGCTCGGGGCACGACCGTCGGAGGTCGTCCTGACGTCCGGCGGCACCGAGGCGGACAACCTGGCCGTGGTGGGTCTGTTCCGCGGCCGACGAGCGGAGGACCCGGGCCGTCGCCGCGTGCTCGTCTCCGCCGCGGAGCACCATGCTGTGCTCGACCCGGCGGCGTGGCTGGCGGCCCGCGAGGGCGCCGAGCTGGTGCCGCTGCCGGTGGACCGCGCCGGCGTTCTGGAGATGGCTGCGCTGCACGAGGAGCTCGCGGCGCACGGCGAACAGGTCGCGCTGGTCTCCGTGATGTGGGCGAACAACGAGGTCGGCGCGCTGCAGCCGCTGGGCGACGTGGTCGCAGCGGCCCACGCGTACGGCATCCCGGTGCACGCCGACGCCGTCCAGGCGGTGGGGCAGGTCCCGGTGGACTTCGCCGCGAGCGGGCTGGACGCGATGACCGTCACGGCGCACAAGATCGGCGGGCCGGTCGGGGTGGGTGCGCTGCTGGCCCGGCGCGGACTGGCGCTGGAGCCCGTGCTGCACGGCGGCGGCCAGGAGCGCGGCCTGCGCTCGGGCACGCTGTCGGCGCCGCTGGCGGCGGCGTTCGCCGTGGCGGCGGAGGCAGCGGTGGGCGAGCGGGCGTCGTTCGCCGTGTGGGTCGCAGCCCTGCGCGACCGGTTGGTGCGCGGCATCCTGGACGCCGTGCCGGAGGCGACCCTGCGGGGACCGGCGGACCCGGCACTCCGGCTGCCGGCCAACGCGCACCTGACGTTCGCCGGGTGCGAGGGCGACTCGCTGCTCTACCTGCTCGACGCGGCGGGCATCGAGGCATCCACCGGGTCGGCCTGCCAGGCGGGTGTGCCGCAGCCGAGCCACGTGCTGCTGGCGATGGGTGTCGGGCAGGACGACGCGCGCTGCGCGTTGCGGTTCTCCTTCGGGCACACCTCGACGGCGGCGGACGTGGACCGCGTGCTCGAGGTGCTGCCGGCTGTCGTCGATCGGGCACGCGCCGCCGGCCTGGTCACGGTGCACGGCTGATGCGGGTCCTCGCCGCGCTGTCCGGAGGGGTCGACTCGGCGGTCGCCGCGGCGCGCGCGCTCGACGCCGGGCACGACGTGGTCGGGGTGCACATGGCGCTGTCCCGCTCGCGGGCGCAGTTCCGCACGGGCTCGCGCGGGTGCTGCTCGATCGAGGACGCCGGGGACGCGCGGCGGGCCGCGGACCGGCTCGGTATCCCGTTCTACGTGTGGGACCTGTCCGAGCGGTTCGAGGACACCGTCGTGGCCGACTTCCTCGCCGAGTACGCGGCTGGCCGCACGCCCAACCCCTGCGTGCGGTGCAACGAGCACATCAAGTTCGCCACGCTGCTGGACAAGGCGCTGGCGCTCGGCTTCGACGCGGTGTGCACCGGGCACTACGCGCGGATCGCGGTGGCCGACGACGGCACACGCGAGCTGCACCGGGCAGCCGACCCGGACAAGGACCAGTCGTACGTGCTCGCGGTGATGGGGCCGGACCGGCTCGCTCGGGCGATGTTCCCGCTCGGGGACGTGGCGTCGAAGTCGGCGACCCGGGCCGAGGCGGTCGCGCGCGGGCTGTCGGTCGCGGCCAAGCCGGACTCGTACGACATCTGTTTCGTCGCCGACGGGGACACCCAGGGGTTCCTGCGGGAGCGCCTGGGGGCGCGGCCGGGCGACGTGGTCGACACCGCCGGCGAGGTCGTCGGCCGTCACGACGGGGCCTACCAGTACACCGTGGGCCAGCGCCGCGGGCTGGCCCTCGGCCGGCCGGCGGCCGACGGCAAGGCGCGGTACGTGCTGGCGATCGAGCCGGTCGCCAACCGGGTGGTCGTCGGTCCCGCCGACGAGCTTGCGGTCTCGTCGCTCGCCGCGGGCTCCCCGGTCTGGTTCGGCGCGCCGCCCGCGATCGGGTCGCGGGTGGTGGCCCAGGTCCGCGCGCACGGGACCCCGGTGCCGGTGCTCGTCGGCCGGGCGGACGACGAGACCCTCGAGGTGACGCTCGCCGAGGGCGCATCCCTTCGCGGCCTTGCCGCCGGCCAGTCCGTGGTGCTCTACGCCGGCACGCGGGTGCTCGGGCAGGCCACGGTGCAGGCGACCGGGCACGAGGCGGGGGTGGTCGGCCCCCGCTCCGGGGCCGGCATCGGCCGGCCGGCCGCGGTGCCGGCGTGACCGGCATCACCGGCGCCGGCCCGTGGCCCGGGACCGACCCGCTCGCGGCGCAGTCGACGGTGCTGGGCGACCTGACGGACGTCCCGGACGACGTGCAGGGGTTGCCGTTCGCCGTCCTGCTCGTCGACCGCGGACCGTGGGCCGACCCGCTCGGCAGGTCGATCGCGCTGCTCGTCGACCTGCCCGCGGAGCTGGGGCCGCACGGTTGGAAGCTGGCCGACCACCCGGGCGCCGACGTCACGCGTGCCCGTTCGTTCGCCGGCCAGGACCTCGACGCGCTGGCGGTCGCCGCGCACGGGTACACCGGCCCGCTCGTCGTGCCCGTGCTCGGTCCGATCAGCCTGGCCGCCCGGACCGACCTCGCCCACGGCGACCGGGTGCTGTCCGACCCGGCGGCGCTGCACGACGCCGCCGACTCGCTCGCCGCTGGTCTGGCGGAGCACCTCGCCACGCTGGTCCGCGTGCTGCCGGGTGCTCAGCCCCGCGTGCTGCTGCACGAGCCGCTGCTCGGCCAGGCGATGGCCGGCGCCGTGCCGACGTTCTCCGGGCGTGGCCAGCTCCGGGCGATCAAGGGACAGCTGGCCGCCGAGCGGATCGGCGCGGTGGTCACCGCGGCGCGGGCCGCCGGCGCGGTCGGGGTGACCGTGCACGTCGGGCCGGGTTGGGGAGTGCTGGGGGCAGCGCGCGCGGCGGGCGCCGACGCGGTCGGCCTCGAGCTGGCCGGGCTGGACGAGCCGGCCTGGGAGGCCCTCGCCGGGGCGGTCGAGGGCGGCACGGCGTTGTGGGCGCAGCTGCCGGCGGCGACGCCGGCGCAGGGCGGGGGCGCCGACCCGAAGGGTCATGCCGAGAGCCTCGTCGGGCCGTGGCTCCGGGTCGGGCTGCCGGTGGCCGCCCTGGCGGGCACGGTGCTGGTGGCCGGCCGGCCGGACCGCGCCTGGACCCCGGATGCCGCCCGATCGGCGCTCGGCGACGCCGTTCTCGCTGCCCGCGTCGTCGTCGACCGCGCGCTGGCCTGACGCAGGGTCGTCAGTTCCCCGCGCTCTCGTACCGCAGGAGGCCGCGGTGGAACGCCCAGCGGCCGAGGAGCAGGCACCAGGCCGCCGCGACCGGCGTGAGCAGGCCGAGCCAGGGCGTGCTGCCGAGGGACAGCACGGCCGTGGCCGGGAAGTAGCTCATGAAGGCGTAGGGCAGGACGAGGGACAGGATCAGGCGCACGACGACGCCGTAGATGCTGATCGGGTAGCGCGCCAGCTCGCCGAGGGTGTGGAAGGCGAACGGGACCATCGACCACGGG
The DNA here is from genome assembly GCA_963769855.1 of uncultured Actinomycetota bacterium. Taxonomy (GTDB): domain Bacteria; phylum Actinomycetota; class Actinomycetes; order Actinomycetales; family Cellulomonadaceae; genus Cellulomonas. The sequence continues at coordinate 914,729 of CAVYNN010000003.1, read as the reverse complement.
GTCTTGAGCCAGAAGGCGGTGCAGTTGGTGAGGATGTTGAGCCCGAGCTTCACCAGGGGAGCGCAGGCGAAGACCAGCGCCGCGATGGCGATCCGCTCGGGTGACCACGACGCGTCGACGTGGACCAGCGCGGCGACGAAGAGCGAGCCGCCGAGCGCGAGGTTGCCCAGGCCGTTCATGCCGATCTGTGAGCTGAGCACCTGCAGCAGCGGCGAGAAGGGCCGCACCAGCAGCGTGTCCAGGCCGCCGAGGTTGACCGTGACGGCCATCGACCACGCGCCCTGAGCGAGCAGCACGGCGATACCCTCGGTCAGGGCGACAAGGGAGTAGATGAGCACGACGTCCCAGAACCGCCAGCCGTTGATCTGGGGGATCGCCCGGAAGATCGCCCAGAGGAAGACGACCCCCATGCCCTGGGTGATGAGGGCGGCGACGGACATGATCCAGAAGTCGCCCTCGTACTCGAGGGTGGCGCGCAGCTGGGCGCCGAGGCACCGCCGGTAGAGCCAGATGTTGCGTCGCATGTCAGCCTCCGTGCACCGTCAGCTGGCGGCTCGCACCGCGCCACATCGCCCGTCCGAGCCACCACAGGCCGACCGTCCACACCGCCTGCACCACGACGGCTCGCCAGGCGCCGGCACCGGACAGGCCGCCCACGTAGAGCAGCGCCGGCGTGGAGGCCATCCCCGCGAACGGCAGCGCCGCCGCGACCCCCTGCAGCCACCCCGGGAAGAAGGCCAGCGGGACCAGCCCACCCGAGAACAGGGTGATCAGCGCGATCCGCGCCGACTGCACGCCGATGTAGTTCCGGGTCCAGAACACGACGAGCGCGGAGACGTAGACGATGCCGAACCGGAGCGGCAGCACGAGGACGACGGAGACCGCGAGCAGCACGAGGTTCCGGTGGGCCGGCGCCGGGACGCCGCCGAACACGGCCGCTGCCGCGGCGGCCACCACAAGGCCGGTGCCCAGCTCGTAGCCGCCGAAGCCGAGCGCCTCGGCGAACCGCGACCGCTGGTAGTCGACCGGGCGGACGAGGTCCAGCGCGACGTCGCCCTGCTGGATCCGACCCGCCATCCGGTAGTCGACGTAGCTCGAGACGAGCGATCCCGCGACGAACGCGACCAGGAGGTACGCCTTCATCGCCGGCCAGTCGAAGCCGTTGATCGTCCCGGCGGCGAGCACCGACCGCCACAGGTAGAGCATCGCGACCGCGGCCAGCGTCGTGGCCAGCAGCCCGAACAGGAAGCTCGTCTGGTGGGCGACCAGGCTGCGGAACGCGGCCCGGCCCAGCGCGCGGTAGGCACGCGCCGCGCGGCGCACGTCGGACCCGGCCATCAGGCGGGGTGCTCGTCGACGCCGCCGAGCCGGCCGGCGTACATCCGGCGGACGACGTCCTCGATCGCCGGCTCCTCGATCCGCAGGTCGACGACGTCCGCTTCCTGCTGGATCGCCGTCAGCACGTCGCCCGCCGTGTGGGCGAACGGGTCGAACGCCACCGCCACCGCCAGGCCGTCGCGCTCCTCGGTGACGGTCGCCCCGGTGAGGCGGGCCGCGATCCCCGCGAGCGACGCCGGCCGGGTCGCCAGGTCGGCGTGCATCACCCGCTCCCGGGCATAGGTCTCGATCACCTGGCGCAGGCCGCCGTCGTGCACGATGCGTCCTCGGTCGATGATGACCAGTCGCGAGCACACGTCCTCGATGTCACCGAGGTCGTGCGTCGTCAGGACGAGCGTGGTGCCGTCGGCCACGAGCTGCCGCAGGAAGGTGCGCAAGCGGTCCTTCACCTCGATGTCGAGCCCGATCGTCGGCTCGTCGAGATAGACGATGGGCGGGTTGTGCAGCAGCGCGGCCGCCAGGTCGGCGCGCATCCGCTGGCCCAGCGACAGGCGGCGGGCGGTCGACGACAGGATGTCGCCGATGCCCAGCATCTCGACCAGGCGGTCGAGGTTCGTCCGGTACTCCGCGGCACTCAGCCCGTGCATGTCCCGGAGCAGCTCGAGCGAGTCCCGTACCGCCAGGTCCCACCACAGGCTCGTCCGCTGACCGAACACGACGCCGATGCCGCGCGCGTTCTCGATCCGGTTGCGGTGCGGCACGATCCCGTTGACCCGCACCTCGCCGGACGTGGGGACGAGGATGCCGGTCAGCAGCTTGACGGTCGTCGACTTCCCGGCGCCGTTCGGCCCGACGTAGGCGACCGCCTCGCCCGCCTCGACCCGGAGGCTGATGCCGTCGACCGCGGCCTTCTCGGTGTAGCGGCGGTCGACGAGGTGCCGCAACGAGCCGGCCAGCCCGGGACCCTTGTCCGGGCGGCGGAAGGTCTTGCGCAGGTCGTCCGCCTCGATGCGTGCCACCCGGGCACGCTACGAGATGTCGGCGCGGCGCGTCCACGCCTCCGCGGCCCGACCTCGATCGGTGCCCCAGCGGATGCCCTGGTGGGCCAGGAGCTCAGGCAGGGCGTCGCAGCCGTCGTCGTCCAGGCCGGTGGCCGCCCTAACCTCGGCGCGGCTGAGCCGGCGCAGGTCCTCCAGGTGGTGGATCCCGGCCGTCCGGAGGGCGCCCGTCGCGGCCGCGGGCAGGTGCCCGGCGATCGTCTCGAGCGGGTGCAGCGCGGCATCCGGTCGGGGCGGGAAGCCTCGGTCGAACTCGACGACCCGGGCCGGATCGACCTCGAACACGGGGTCCTCGTGGAACTCGCCGGTCACGGAGTCGAGGCCGCCGGGCAGCAGCGGCAGGGCCATCAACGCGTCGAAGGAGCTCCCGCCGGGCGCGGTGATCCCCGCGGTGGCCGCGGGCCGGAAGCCGAACCTCGGGTAGTAGTCCGGGTGGCCGTAGACGACGACCGCGCGATGCCCCAGCGCGGCGGCCGCCGCCAGCGTGTGGCGCATGAGTGCGCCGCCGATGCCTTCCGACTGGTGGTCCGGCCGGACGCTGAGCGGGCCGAACGTCAGCACGTCGCGCCGGACGGCGGTCGCGGGCTCGACCACCGACGCGCGGGAGTACAGCACGTGCCCGACGAGCAGGCCGTCGACCTCGGCGACGACGTCCAGCTCCGGCACCAGGGCCGGGCTCTCGCGCAGCAGGTGCACCAGCAGGTGCTCGTCGCACCGGGGCGTGAACATGCCCCAGAAGGCGTCGCGGGCCAGCTCCTCGACGGCGCGCTGGTCGCGGGGATCCGTGCGTCGTAGCGAGACGTCCAGATGGTTCACGCGGCTGAGTGTGGCCGCCGGTGGCCGCCCGCGACCAGCGGATTTCGGGCGCCGCGCCCTGGTCGTGGACGTGGGTGGTGGGCGCCATGATGGCCCGATGGACGACGTGACGCAGCCGATCGGCGACGCGACCGGGCGCGCCGAGGCGTTGAGCCGGGCACGGGACGAGTGGTCGGCGCTGGCAGAACAGGTCGAGGCCGATCGCATCGCGTACTACGAGCGGGACGCCCCGGTCTCGTCGGACGCGGACTACGACGCGCGGCTGCGCCGGCTGCAGCGGCTCGAGGACGAGTTCCCCGAGCTGCGCAGCCCGACCAGCCCGACGCAGACGGTCGGCGGCGCTGCGACGACGACGTTCGCCTCGGTGCAGCACGTCGAGCGGATGCTCTCGCTGGACAACGTCTTCTCCCGGGACGAGCTGGTCGCGTGGACGGAGCGGGTGCTGCGCGACCTCGAGGTGGTCGACGCGGCGGACGAGCCGCACTGGTTGTGCGAGCTGAAGATCGACGGCCTGGCGATCGCGCTGCTCTACGAGAAGGGCCGGCTGGTGCGGGCGGCGACCCGTGGTGACGGCCGGACCGGCGAGGACGTCACGCCCAACGTGCGCACCATCGCCACGGTGCCGGACCGCCTGGCCGGGGACCCGGCGGGCCACCCGGACCTCATCGAGGTGCGCGGCGAGGTGTTCTTCCCGGTCGCCGAGTTCACCCGGCTCAACGAGGCGCAGGTGGCGGCCGGCAAGGCACCCTTCGCCAACCCGCGCAACGCCGCGGCGGGCTCGTTGCGGCAGAAGGACCCGCGGGTGACGGCCGGCCGGCCGTTGCGCGTGTACGCCCACGGCTTCGGCGCGCTCCACTGGGGTGAGGGCCGCGAGCGGAGCATCGAGCGGCAGTCGCAGGTGTACCAGCTGCTCGCCGAGTGGGGTGTGCCGACGAGCACGCACAACCAGGTGGTCATCGGCTCGGCCGCGATCTGGGAGATGGTCGAGCACTTCGGGGCGCACCGGCACGACGTCGAGCACGAGATCGACGGGATCGTGGTCAAGGTGGACGAGCTGGCGATCCAGCGTCGGCTGGGCGCGACCAGCCGGGCCCCTCGCTGGGCGATCGCCTACAAGTACCCGCCCGAGGAGGTCAACACCCGGCTGCTGGACATCAAGGTGGGCGTCGGGCGCACCGGCCGGGCGACGCCGTACGCGGTCCTGGACCCGGTCTTCGTCTCGGGCAGCACCGTGAGCCGGGCCACGCTGCACAACCAGGAGGTGGTCAAGGCCAAGGGGGTGCGGATCGGCGACATGGTGGTGCTGCGCAAGGCGGGCGACGTCATCCCGGAGATCGTCGGCCCGGCACCGGCCGCGCCCGACGACGCGGTGCCCCGGGTCGAGTGGCAGATGCCGGCGGACTGCCCGGAGTGCGGCACCCCGCTGCGTCCGATGCGGGAGGGTGACATCGACCTGCGCTGCCCCAACGCGCGGTCCTGCCCGGCGCAGGTGCGCGGCCGGCTGGAGCACATCGGCTCGCGCGGGGGGCTCGACATCGAGGCCTTGGGCGAGGTGACCGCCGCCGCGCTGACCCAGCCGGAGGTCCCGGCCAGCCCGCCGGTGCCGACCGAGGCGTTCCTGTTCGATCTCGTGGGCTACCCCGCCGGCGCCCCCGACGAGGAGAAGGCCCGGGTCCGCGCGGCCAGTGCCGAGCTGCTGGCCCTGGTCGAGGTCGTGGTCCGCGACCCGGAGACCGGGCTGCCCCGGGCCGACGAGGACGGCGTGGAGCGCCGCCGGGCCCCCTTCCGCCGGCAGCTCAAGTACACCAAGGCTGCGTTGCGGGCCGCGGCCGGTGCGGGCCGCCCGCTGCCCGAGTGGGAGCCGTCCGAGCAGGCACGGACGCTGCTCGACGAGCTGGACGCGGCCAAGACCAAGGAGCTGTGGCGGGTCCTGGTGTCCCTGACCATCCGCAACGTCGGCCCGACGGCCGCCCGCGCCCTGGCGGCCGAGTTCGGCTCGATGGCCTCCCTGCACGAGCTGCTCGGCGACCGCGCAGCCGCGCTCGCCCGGCTGTCGCAGGTCGAGGGCATCGGACCGGTGATCGCGGAGTCGATCGTCGACTGGTTCACCGGGCAGGAGTCCGGCTGGCACCGCGAGATCGTCGACCGCTGGGCGGCCGCCGGGGTGGCGATGCGCGACGAGCGCGACGAGCGCACCCCGCACACCCTCGACGGCCTCACCGTCGTCGTCACCGGGAGCCTGCAACGGTTCAGCCGGGACGAGGCCAAGGAGGCGGTCATCGCGCGCGGCGGCAAGGCGGCCGGGTCGGTGTCGAAGAGCACCGACTTCGTCGTCGTCGGGGAGAACGCCGGGTCCAAGGAGACCAGGGCGCGCGAGCTCGGCCTGACCATCCTCGACGAGGACCAGTTCGTCGCACTGCTCGACGGTGGTCCGGCGGCGGTGGCGGGCCGGTGACGAGCACAATGGCGACGTGGTCCCGTCCGGCAGCGTCGCACCCGTGACCGGCCCGGTGGTCCGGGTCGCGCGACCGGACGACGTCGCGGCCGCGGGAGCACTGACCGCCGAGGCGTACATCGCGGACGGGCTGCTCGACGACGACGACGGTTACGCCGCCGAGCTGCGTGACGCTCAGCGCCGGGCGGCTGAGGCAGTTCTGCTCGTCGCGGTCTCCGCCACCCCGGACGGGCGCGAGGCCGTGGTGGGCAGCATCACGGTGGCGCCGTACGGCTCGTCGTACGCGGAGGTGTCCGAGCCGGGCGAGGTCGAGCTGCGGATGCTGGCCGTCGCACCCGAGGCCCGGCACCAGGGGATCGCCGCGGGGCTGATGCGTGCCGCGCTGCGCGAGGCGCTCGCCGGCGGGGCACGGCGGGTGGTGCTGTCGACGCAGGACGCGATGGTCGCGGCGCAGCGGCTGTACGACCGCCTCGGCTTCGTCCGCGAGCCCGACCGCGACTGGGGCCACGAGGTGGTGCACCTGCGGGTCTACACCTGGACCCCGCCCGAGGCGCCGGGCGCGCTGGTGGAGGTCGCGACCTGGCCGCCGCTGCGCACGGCGCTCACCGCCGACGGCTGGCGGGTCGGCGTCTCCGGCGGGTTCACCCGGCGGGCCAACTCCGCGCTGCCGCTGGCTCATCCTGCGGACCTGGCCGTCGCGGTCGGCCGGGTCGAGGCGGTGTACGCGCAGTCCGGCCTGCCGTCGATCGTCCGGCTGGACACCGGCGCTCCGGCGGGTCTCGCGGACGAGCTGGCTCGTCGCGGCTATCTCGAGCGCGCCAGGACCGATGTGCTGGTCCGGGCCGCCGGTGAAACGGCAGCCGCCGAGCGTCACGGTGCCGCACCGGGCTCTCCGGACCCCCCTCGCACGCACGTGTCCGACCAGCCCGACCACGCCTGGCTGCGGGCATTCCTCGGGGTGAAGGGCGGCAGCGGCCAGGCGGACCTCGCCCGCGGCGTGCTCGGCGGTGCACCGGCGCACTACCTGACCGCTGTGCTGGACGGCGAACCGGTCGGCACGCTGCGGGTGGCGTACGCCGAGCAGTGGGCCGGCCTGTCGTGCCTGGCGGTCACCCCGGGGGCGCGGCGCACCGGGCTGGGTCGGGCGCTGACCAGGCAGGGTCTCGCGCTGGCGGCCGACCAGGGCGCCCGCCGCGTGTTCCTGCAGGTCGAGGCCGGCAACGCCGGCGCGGCCGCGCTCTACACCGAGCTCGGGTTCGGGCTCGCCGACGGGTACCGCTACCTGGTTCGGGACCGTGGCGACGCATAGCGACCGACGACGGCTGGAGACAGCATGACGCCGGGCCCCGAGCTGGGGATCGGGCTGGTCGGGTACGCGTTCATGGGCGCCGCGCACTCCCAGGCCTGGCGCAGCGCGCACCGCTTCTTCGACCTGCCGCTCCGGCCCCGGATGGTGGTGCTCGGCGGGCGCTCCGAGGCTGCGGTCCGCGAGGCGGCCGAGCGGCTCGGCTGGGCGGACGTCGAGACGGACTGGCGCACGCTCGTGGCGCGCGACGACGTCAACCTGGTGGACATCGCCACGCCCGGAGACACGCACGCGCCGATCGCCATCGCCGCCCTGGCGGCCGGCAAGCACGTGCTGTGCGAGAAACCGCTGGCCAACTCGGTTGCCGACGCCGAGGCGATGGTTGCGGCAGCAGCCGCCCACCCCGACCTCGTCGCGATGGTGGGGTTCTCCTACCGGCGGATGCCGGCGATCCAGCTCGCCCGCCGACTCGTCGCGGAGGGTCGGATCGGCATCGTGCGGCACGTGCGGGCGCAGTACCTGCAGGACTGGCTGGCCGACCCGCAGGCGCCCTGGGTCTGGCGGGTCGACCGGGAGCGCGCCGGATCGGGTGCCCTCGGTGACATCGGCGCCCACGTGGTCGACCTCGCCCAGTTCATCACCGGCGAGGTCGTCGGCGGCGTGTCGGCCCTGCTCGAGACGTTCGTCCACGAGCGGCCCGTGCCGAACGAGCTGCACGGGCTCGGCGGTTCAGCCGCGGTCGGCGCCCCGATGCGACCTGTGACCGTCGACGACGCCGCCGCCTTCCTGGGCCGGTTGTCCGGAGGTGGCCTGGCCGTCTTCGAGGCCACGCGCCTCGCTTGGGGTCGGCGCAACCAGATCCGGCTCGAGGTCAACGGTTCTGACGGGTCGCTCGCCTTCGACCTGCAGGACATGAACGCGTTGTCATTCTTCGACGCCCGCGAGCCCGCGGAGACGGCCGGGTTCCGGCGGATCGACGTCACGCAGCCCGGGCACCCATATGGCGGCGCCTGGTGGCCGCCGGGTCACGCGCTCGGGTACGAGCACGCCTTCACGCACCAGGTGGTGGACCTTGTCCGCGGCATCGCGGCGCACGAGCACCCCGCACCGACCTTTGCGGACGGGCTCCAGGTGCAGCGGGTGTTGGAGGCGGTCGAACGGTCCGCCGCCGACGACAGTCGCTGGACCTCGGTGGTCCTGGCCTGAGCCGACCTTCGTCGGGCGCCGCGCGGCGAACGTGGCCGCGCGATACTGGCGCCGTGATCTCCCTGTCGGCGGCCGAGCGGCTCGCCCGCGCCGGACTGGTCTGGCACCCGGCGGCCGGTGACCGGTTCACCGTCCGGGCGGACCAGCTGATGGGTCAGGTGTTCACCATCAGCGACATGGTGGTCGAGCCGCACGAGTACAGCACGGGCACAGTGCTCGGCTTCAACGGCACCACGGAGTGGGCGCTGGACTCCGTCCAGCAGGACGACGCGCTCTGGCTGCCGCGCGAGGACCAGCTGCGTGAGCTGCTCGGGCCCGCGTTCCGCAGCCTGGCGCGTTCCACGACCGGCTGGTTCGAGGTGCTGCTCGAGGTGCCGGGGCGCCCGGAGCAGGTGTTCGGCTCGGACAACCCCGCCGACGCCTATGCCGAGGCGCTGCTCGCCCTTCTGGCGGTCGTGACGGGCTGAGGAGGCTCGGCGCTCCGGCTCGGCGACGCAGGTGTCAGAACGGTGGCTCATCCGGGTAGCCGGAACGGGGTCCCGCCGCCAGGCGCTCGGCGCGTCCACGGTCGCCGGGCACGACGCGGTATGCGAGGCCTGCCGGCGTGCGCCACTCGAAGACGCCCGGCTCGGGCTGGGTGAGCGTGAAGCCGCCGTCGGTCTTGATCCGATGGCAGCGGTCGCTGAGCGGGCCGAGGTTGTCCGCCGCGGTGGCGCCCGGCGCGCGAGCGCCGTTGGCGGCGTGTCCGTGGTACTCGTCCGTGTGGTCGAGATCGCACTGCGATGCCGGCACGGAGCATCCCGGTGCGGAACACACCGCGTCGCGCGCCAGGACGTGCTCGGCGAGCGCCCGGGGTGGTCGGTAGCGTGCACGGCCGACGTCGAGGACGGCCCCGGTCAGAGGGTCGGTGACCAGCCGTCGCCAGACGCCGCCGGCCGCGAGGGCGCGGGCCTGGTCGGCACTGATCGGCCCGAAACCGGCCAGGTCCGCGGGCTTCTCGTCCAGCCCGATGAGCGTGCTCAGGGCGACGGTCACGTCGATGTGCACCCGGGGGAGCCGGACGGGCACGACCCGTGGCGCGGTGCCGATGCCGGACCCGCCAGCCGGTGGAAGGTCGTCGTCCGGGGCGACGCCGGTGCCGACCGGGAGAACCTGACCGGTGGCCAGCTCGACGAAGGTGTCCGCGCGCAGCTGGTCGAGCGTGCGGGGGTCGCCCAGCGCCCGGGCGGTGCGCGCGGTGGCCTCCAGGACCGTGTCGATGCGCACGGCGCGGTCGGCCGGCAGCACCGCCCAGATGCCCGCCATCCCGTCGGGCAGACGCTTCGGGTGGCACACGTGTCGCCCGGCGACGGCCCGGGTGAGCCGGTCGGCGGCGTCGAGCGGCTCGACCTCGAGCAGTGCCCGGTCGACGTCGTCGGCGAGCTGGCGTGGTGTGCGGGTCGTGGCGCCGGGCAGGACCTGCTCCTGGACGGCCCAGGCCAGCTCGGCGGGCCGGTCGTGCAGCCGGTCGGTCAGAACCCGCATCCGCGCGCCGTCGATCCGGCCCTGGCGCACGGCCTCGGCGGTCGCCAGCAGCTCGTTCTCCAGGGCGCGTCCGTCGCGCACTAGCCGCTCGGCGGCGCGCCGGGACCAGGCGAGCCGCATCGCGAGCTCGTCGCCGGCCACGTTCCTGTTCGCCGGTGCGGGAACGTTCCAGGTCGGGTTCATCGACTCCCGCCGGGACAGCTCCGCGGCACCCAGGGCGGCGTTGAGCTCGGCCCAGGCGGCGATCCGCTGCCAGCCGGCGATCGTCTCGACCAGCAGGTGGTCGTCGACCGCGGTGATGTCGACCTCCTCCAGCACCAGCGCCAGCATCCCGTCCGGAGGCACGTCCTCGACGCCTGCCAACGACTCCCACGGCGCGCGGGGCACCTCCGGCGACCGGTCGTCGAGCAGCGGCCCGCGCTCGTCCGCTACAGGTCGGGTCTGCATCACCCCGTTGTCACCGCCTCTCACGTCCGTCGCCACGTCGAACACATGTTCGATGATAGCACGGAACGGTGACATCTGCCCTGGTCAGCGCCACACTCCGGATCACCCCGTCGGGTGATTCGGGTGCCTGGCCCGGGCGAGCGGCGCGCGCCGGGTCCTCGTGACCGTCAGTAGACTCGCCCCCATGTCCACCCCCTGGCGCGACGAGGTCGCGCGCGTGGCCGGCCTGGCCAGGATCGACCTGACACCGCCCGAGCTGGACCGCCTCGCGGGCGAGCTCGAGGTGATCGTCCAGTCGGTCGCGCGGGTCAGCGAGATCGCCACGCCGGACGTTCCGGCCACCAGCCACCCGCTGCCGCTGAGCAACGTCTTCCGGGCCGACGAGCCCGAGCCGCCGCTGGACCGCGACGAGGTGCTGGGGCAGGCGCCCGCCGCCCAGGACGGCAAGTTCCTCGTCCCGCAGATCCTCGGGGAGGACGCATGAGCGCCGACCTGACCCGGCTCACCGCGGCCGGCCTGGCGGCGGCCCTGACGTCCGGCGAGGCCTCGTCGGTCGAGGCGACGCAGGCGCACCTCGACCGGATCGCCGCCGTGGACGGCCCGGTGCACGCCTTCCTCCACGTGTCGGCGGACCAGGCCCTGGCGACCGCCCGCGCGGTCGACGAGGCCCGGGCGAAGGGCACCCCGCTGCACCCGCTCGCCGGGGTGCCGATCGCGGTCAAGGACGTCGTCGTGACCCGCGGCCTGCCGACCACCGCCGGCTCACGCATCCTCGAGGGCTGGGTGCCGCCCTACGACGCCACCCTGGTGACCAAGATCAAGGCCGCCGGCCTGCCGATCCTCGGCAAGACCAACATGGACGAGTTCGCCATGGGCAGCTCGACCGAGCACTCGGGATACGGCAACACGCACAACCCGTGGGACCTCGACCGGATCCCGGGCGGCTCGGGGGGTGGCTCCGCTGCGGCGGTGGCCGCCTACGAGGCGCCCCTGGCCATCGGCACCGACACCGGCGGGTCGATCCGCCAGCCGGCCGCCGTCACCGGCACCGTCGGGGTCAAGCCCACCTACGGCAGCGTGTCGCGGTACGGGCTGATCGCCCTGGCCTCGAGCCTCGACCAGGCCGGACCGGTCACCCGCACGGTGCTCGACGCGGCGCTGCTGCACCAGCTGATCGCCGGGCACGACCCGCACGACTCCACCTCGCTGACCGACCCGGTACCGGACTACCCGGCCGCGGCCCGGCTCGGCCTGGGCGGCGACGTGCGCGGGATGCGGATCGGCGTGGTCACCGAGCTGTCCGGCGAGGGCTACCAGGCCGGCGTGCTGGCCCGGTTCACCGAGGCGCTGGACCTGCTGCGGGACGCCGGCGCCGAGATCGTCGAGGTCTCCTGCCCGCACTTCGAGTACGCGCTGGCCGCCTACTACCTCATCCTCCCGGCCGAGGCGAGCAGCAACCTCGCCAAGTTCGACGGCATGCGCTACGGCATCCGCGTCGAGCCCGGCGAGGGACCGGCCACCGCGGAGCGGGTGATGGCCGCCACCCGTGGCCAGGGCTTCGGCGACGAGGTGAAGCGGCGGATCATCCTCGGCACCTACGCGCTGTCCGCCGGCTACTACGACGCGTACTACGGCAGCGCGCAGAAGGTCCGCACGCTCATCCAGCGGGACTTCGCCCGCGCCTTCGAGCAGGTCGACGTCCTCGTCTCGCCGACAGCGCCGACCACGGCGTTCCGGCTCGGCGAGAAGCTCGACGACCCGCTGGCGATGTACCTCAACGACGTCGCGACCATCCCGGCCAACCTCGCCGGCGTGCCAGGAATGTCGGTCCCGTCGGGGCTGTCCGACGACGGCCTGCCGGCCGGGTTCCAGGTGATCGCGCCGGCCCGGGCCGACGATCGGCTGTACCGGGTGGCGGGTGCGCTCGAGGCATCTCTGCAGGCGCGCTGGGGCGGCCCGCTCCTCGCCCGGGCGCCCGAGCTGGAGGTCTCCCGATGAGCAACGACGCGCTGGTCGACTACGACGAGGCGGTCCGCCGCTACGACACGGTGTTCGGCATCGAGGTGCACGTCGAGCTGGGCACCCGGACCAAGATGTTCGACGGCGCCGAGCAGTACTTCGGCGCCGACCCGAACACGCAGATCACGCCCGTGTCGCTCGGGCTGCCCGGCGCCCTGCCCGCGATCAACGGCACCGCGGTGGAGTACGCGATCCGGATCGGCCTGGCCCTGAACTGCACCATCGCGGCGTCCTGCCGGTTCGCGCGGAAGAACTACTTCTACCCGGACGTGCCGAAGAACTTCCAGACCAGCCAGTACGACGAGCCGATCGCCCACGACGGCTGGGTCGACGTCGAGCTCGAGGACGGCACCCTGTTCCGCGTCGAGATCGAGCGCGCGCACATGGAGGAGGACGCCGGCAAGAACACGCACATCGGCGGCGAGGGCGGGCGCATCCACGGCGCCACCTACTCCCTGGTGGACTACAACCGCGCCGGCGTGCCGCTCGTCGAGATCGTCACCCGGCCGGTGGCCGGCGCCGGTGCCCGCGCGCCCGAGGTGGCGCGGGCCTACGTCCGCACGCTGCGGGACATGTTCCGGGCGCTCGGCGTCTCCGAGGCGCGGATGGAGCGCGGCAACGTGCGCGCGGACGTCAACCTCTCGCTGCGGACGACCCCGGACGCCCCGCTCGGCACCCGCACCGAGACGAAGAACGTCAACTCGTTCCGCTCGGTCGAGCGCGCCGTGCGGTACGAGATCTCCCGGCAGGCCGCCGTGCTCGACGCCGGGCAGACCGTGGTCCAGGAGACCCGGCACTGGCACGAGGACACCGGCATCACGACGTCGGGCCGGATCAAGTCCGACGCCGAGGACTACCGGTACTTCCCCGAGCCGGACCTGGTGCCGATCGTGCCCGACCCGGCGTGGGTCGAGTCCATCCGGGTCAACCTGCCGGAGCTGCCGGCCGCGCGCCGGCGGCGCCTGCAGACCGACTGGGGCTACGCCGACGCCGAGATGCGCGACGTCGTCAACGCCGGCGCGGTCGACCTGATCGAGGCGACCGTCGCCGCCGGTGCAGACCCCGCGTCCGCCCGCAAGTGGTGGATGGGCGAGCTCGCCCGGACCGCCAAGGAGCAGGGCATCGACCTGGAGACCCTGCCGGTGACGCCGGAGCAGATCGGTGCGCTGCAGACGTTGGTCGACGACGGACGGCTGACCGACAAGATGGCCCGCCAGGTGCTCGAGGGTGTCCTGGCCGGCGAGGGCTCGCCGGAAGAGGTCGTGGCCCGCCGCGGCCTGGCGGTGGTGTCCGACGACGGCCCCCTGCTGGCCGCGATCGACGAGGCCCTGGCCGCCCAGCCGGACGTGGCGGACAAGATCCGCGGCGGCAACCTGGGCCCGGTCGGGGCCATCATCGGCGCGGTGATGAAGGCGACCCGAGGTCAGGCGGACGCGGCGCGGGTCCGCGAGCTGGTGCTGGAGCGCGTCCGGGCCTGACTCGCGTCGGCAACCTGGCGGTCACATGCCGTCCGTACCATCGCGTCCGGCGGGCCGCCGGTGCCCGGACCCGGAGGTGCACGTCTGATGGACAAGCCGACCCTGCACGGCGAGATGCTCCTGCTCCGCCCGATCGGCCCGCAGGATGCGGACGCCATGTGGGAGCTGGTCACCGACCCCGAGGCGCGCCGGATGTCGGGCACCACACGGGACTGGACGCGCCCGGAGGTCACCGGCTGGCTGGCCGGCGACGCCCGGTCCGACGACCGGATCGACCTGGCGGTCACCGCCCGGGGCGCCGACGAGTACCTCGGTGAGATCGTCCTCGACGGGATCGACCTTCGGGTCGGCTCGGCGAACCTGCGCCTGACGATGCGCCCGGGCTACCGCGGCCGCGGCTACGGCACCGAGGCGATCCTCCTGGTGCTCGACATGTCCTTCGACGGGCTGGGGCTGCATCGCGTCGGGGCTGTCGTCCCGGCGATCAACGCCCGGGCCCACTCGCTCTACGAGAACCTCGGCTTCCGCGTCGAGGGCCGGCTGCGGGACGCGTTCCGCGACGGCGCGGGATGGACCGACGGGATCGTCATGGGCCTGCTGGAGGACGAGTACCGTGCCGGGCAGCACGCCTGAGAGGACAGCATGCTCACCGTCACCGTCCCGACCCCGGACCTGCTCGACCGCCTGGCCGACCTGACCGACCGCGTCCGGCTCGTCCTCTGGGACCTGGCCGCTCCGCTCGACGAGCCGACGGCGGCCCAGGTCGAGATGGTCGTCATCCCGCACTACTTCATCCGCCCCGGCGGGTTCGACGTGCTGGCGACGCTGCCTCGGCTGCACCTGGTGCAGCTCCCGAGCGCCGGGTTCGAGCACGCGGTTCCGCACATGCCGGCCGGCGTCACGGTGTGCAACGGGCGGGGCGTGCACAGCACCGGTACCGCCGAGCTGGCGCTCGCGCTGATCCTGGCGATGCAGCGGGGCCTGGTCGACTCGGTCCGCGCGATGGGTACCGGCACCTGGCGCAACCCGTTCGGCCCGGCGCTGGCGGACCGTCGCGTGCTGGTGGTCGGCGCAGGCTCGGTGTCCGACGCGGTCGTCGCGCGGCTGCGGCCGTTCGAGGTGGAGGTCACCCGGGTGGCCCGCACCGCGCGGGAGGCGCCGGACGGCCCGGTGCACGCCGTGGCCGACCTGCCCGGTCTGGTCGCGGACGCCGACGTGGTCGTCCTCACCGTGCCGCTGGACCACACGACGCACCACCTGGTCGACGCGGACCTGCTGTCCCGGATGAAGGACGGCACGCTCCTGGTCAACGTCGCGCGCGGCCGGGTGGTCGACACCGACGCGCTGCTCGCCGAGCTGCAGGCCGGCCGCCTGCGGGCCGCGCTGGACGTCACCGACCCCGAGCCCCTGCCGCCCGACCACCCGCTGTGGAACGCGCCGAACGTGCTCATCACCGCCCACCAGGGCGGCAACACCGACGCGACCCACCCCCGGACCGCCGCGCTGGTCCGTCGCCAGCTCGAGACGCTGCTCGACGGCGGCGAGCCGGTGAACGTCGTCGCGCAGACCTGACGACGGGCTCCAGGACCCGAGCTCGTCGGACTCCGGGCCAGCTGTCGGACATCTGCCGCACCTTCATGTGAGACGGACGTACCGTGGACTGTCTCACCATCACCACGTGGCGGCCTCGTCCGCCGAAGGAGATGCCCGCGATGAGTCGTCCGCTGCGCTCCAACACCTCGACCCAGGGCCGCAACATGGCTGGTGCCCGCGCGCTGTGGCGCGCCACCGGGATGGGCTCGGGCGACTTCGGCAAGCCGATCATCGCGATCGCCAACTCGTACACGCAGTTCGTCCCGGGCCACGTGCACCTCAAGGACATGGGCGACCTGGTCGCATCGGCGATCCGTGAGGCGGGCGGCGTCTCCAAGGAGTTCAACACGATCGCCGTCGACGACGGCATCGCGATGGGCCACGGCGGGATGCTCTACAGCCTGCCCAGCCGGGACCTCATCGCGGACTCCGTCGAGTACATGGTCCAGGCGCACACCGCCGACGCGCTGGTCTGCATCTCCAACTGCGACAAGATCACGCCCGGCATGCTCAACGCCGCGCTGCGGCTGAACATCCCGACCATCTTCGTCTCCGGCGGCCCGATGGAGGCCGGCCGGGCGGTCGTCGCGGACGGTGTCGCGTCGAAGCACCTCAACCTCATCAACGCGATCAACGACTCCGCCGACGAGAGCGTCTCCGACGAGGAGCTCGGCCTGGTCGAGGCGAACGCCTGCCCCACCTGTGGCTCGTGCTCCGGGATGTTCACCGCCAACTCGATGAACTGCCTGGTCGAGGCGCTCGGCCTGGCGCTGCCCGGCAACGGCTCGACGCTGGCCACCCACACCGCGCGCCGCGAGCTGTTCCTCGAGGCGGGCCGGACGATCGTCGCGATGGCGCAGCGCTACTACCAGGACGAGGACGACTCCGTCACCCCGCGCGCGATCGCGACCAAGGCGGCGTTCAGCAACGCGATGGCCCTCGACATGGCGATGGGCGGCTCGACGAACACCGTCCTGCACATCCTGGCGGCCGCCCAGGAGGCCGGGGTCGACTTCACGCTGCACGACATCGAGGGGCGCTCGCGCCAGGTGCCGTGCCTGAGCAAGGTCGCGCCGAACCACCCGGACTTCCACATGGAGGACGTGCACCGCGCCGGTGGCATCCCGGCGCTGCTCGGCGAGCTGGACCGGGCCGGGCTGCTCGACCACTCCGTGACCAGCGTGCACACCCCGACGCTCGACGCCTGGCTCGCCGACTGGGACGTGCGCGGCGGCCGGGCGACCGACGCCGCGCTCGAGCTGTTCCACGCCGCGCCCGGTGGTGTGCGCACGACGAAGGCGTTCTCCACCTCCAACCGCTGGGACAGCCTGGACACCGACGCGGAGCACGGCTGCATCCGCGACGCCGCGCACGCCTACACGGCCGAGGGCGGCCTGGCTGTGCTGCGCGGCAACCTGGCCGAGGACGGGGCGATCATCAAGACGGCCGGGATCGACCCTGCGCTGTGGCACTTCGTCGGGCACGCGCTGGTCTGCGAGTCGCAGGAGGAGGCGGTCGAGAAGATCCTGGCCAAGCAGGTGACGCCCGGCCACGTCGTCGTCATCCGCTACGAGGGCCCGGCCGGCGGGCCCGGCATGCAGGAGATGCTCTACCCGACGAGCTTCATCAAGGGCCGCGGCCTGGGCAAGCAGGTGGCGCTCATCACCGACGGCCGGTTCTCCGGTGGGACGAGCGGCATCTCGGTGGGCCACGTCTCGCCCGAGGCGGCGTCCGGCGGCGCGATCGCCCTGATCGAGGACGGCGACGAGATCGAGATCGACGTCGAGTCGCGGCTGATCAGGCTCAACGTGCCGGACGAGGTGATCGCCGAGCGCCGGGCGAAGATGGCTGCCTCGGAGAACCCGTGGCGGCCCGCCCATCGCGACCGCTACGTCTCCCCGGCCCTGCGCGCCTACGCCGCGATGGCGACCAGTGCCGACCGCGGCGCGGTCCGCGACGTGTCACTGCTGCCGCAGCGCTGAGGTCGCCGCCCCGGCGGATCTCCTGGATCCTGGGTCGTGAGTCGCGACCCGGGCTACGGGAGGGACCATGGCCGACACGCTGACGGCACGGCAGTTCCAGCGGTCGGAGGGCACCCGCGACTGGCGTGCCCTCGGGCGGGGCGCCGTGGCCGTCTTCCGCACGGGGACGCTGCAGGCCGGTGCCGAGCTCGTCGAGCGGATCGGTGCGCTGGCCGACGTCGCGAACCATCACCCCGACATCGACCTGCGGCCGCGGGCCGTGGCGGTGCGCCTGGTCTCGCACGACGTGCAGGGGCTGTCGGCCCGCGACGCGGACCTCGCCCGGCGCATCTCGACCTGGGCGCGGGAGCTCGACGTCACCGCGGACCCGACCGCGGGACAGGACGTCGAGCTGGCGATCGACGCGCTCGACATCGGCTCCGTCCGCCCGTTCTGGGCGGCGGTGCTGGGGCACCGGCCGGAGGGCGAGGAGGACCTCGCCGACCCGCACGGACGCTGGCCGGGGATCTGGTTCCAGCAGATGGACGCGGGCCGACCGCTGCGCAACCGGGTGCACCTGGACGTCTTCGTCCCGCAGGACGAGCGCGCCGCCCGGGTTGCCGCCGCACTGGCGGCCGGTGGCCACCTGGCGAACGAGACCTACGCCCCCTCGTGGTGGACGCTCGCCGACGCCGAGGGCAACGAGGCCGACGTCGAGGCGTGGGAGGCGCCCGAGACGCTGCCCGAGCCGTACCTGACGCCGGCCGCGTTCCGCGCCGCGCCCGGAGTGGAGGACTGGCGGTTCCTCCAGGGCGCGAGCGCCTACTACCCGACCGACGGCCTGGCCCGCGGCGTCGAGCTGGCCTCGGCCGTCGCCGACCTCGCCGCCGCCGCCCGGCTCAACGTCTACGCCGACCTGCGCTACGCCGGGACGACGATCCGGGTCGCACCGCCCGAGGACGAGTGGATGGACCGGGCCCACCTCGAGCTGTGCCGGCGGATCCAGGCGGCGGCGCGCGACCTGTCGCTCGTCGGGCAGCCGGCGGTGCTGCGCGACGTCCAGCTGACGTTCGACGCGCTCGACATCCCCGCGGTCCGGGCGTTCTGGGCGGCGGTCCTCGGCTACACCGCGCGCGAGGAGACCGACCTGTTCGACCCGCTGCTCCGCGGGCCCTCGGTCTTCTTCCAGCAGATGGACCAGCCCCGGGCGCAGCGCAACCGGATCCACGTCGACGTCTTCGTGCCCGACGACGTCGCGGGCGCGCGGGTCCAGGCCGCACTGGCGGCCGGCGGCCGGCTGGTCACCGATGCGCATGCGCCGTTCTGGTGGACGTTGGCCGACCCCGAGGGCAACGAGGTGGACGTCGCGGTGGTCGTCGGCCGTGCCGAGGCGGGGGGCTGACACCAGGCTCGAAACACGCCCGGCCGTCGGGAGGCGTCCCGCTAGGGTGACCGCGGGCGCCGCACCGTCGCGTCGCCCGGGCAAGGGGGACCGATGGCCGACCTGGCGGTGAGCACCCGCGGGCTGCGCAAGACCTACCGCACACCCGGCCGGCGGATCGTCGCCGTCGACGCCCTCGACCTGGACGTGCCGGCCGGCGGCGTGCACGGCTTCCTCGGGCCGAACGGGTCGGGCAAGACGACGACGATCCGCATGCTGCTCGGGCTGATCCGCCCGGACCGGGGCGAGATGACGGTGTTCGGCACGTCCGTGCCGCGGCACCTGCCGGCGGTGGTCGGGCGGATCGGGGCGATCGTCGAGGCGCCGAAGTTCTTCGGGACCTTCTCGGGACGGCGCAACCTCGAGCTGCTCGCCCAGGCGATCGGCGTCGACCGGCACCAGGTGGCGGTGGTGCTCGCCGACGTCGGGCTGGCCGACCGCGCCGACAGCGACGTGCGCACCTACTCCCTCGGCATGCGACAGCGGCTGGCGATCGCGGCGACGCTGCTCAAGGACCCGGACCTGCTGATCTTCGACGAGCCGACCAACGGCCTCGACCCGGCGGGGATCCGCGAGGTCCGCTCGACGATGCGCGGCCTGGCCGACCGGGGCAAGACGGTGCTCGTGTCCAGCCACATCCTCACCGAGGTGCAGCAGATCGCGGACACGGTCTCGATCGTCGCCCAGGGCCGGCTGGTCGCCTCCGGGCGGGTGGACGACCTGGTCGCGGGCGGCGGGGCCGCCCCGGTCCGCGTCGGCGTGCGGGACCGCGACGGTGCGTCGCGCCTGCTCCGGGCGAAGGGCTGGACGGTGTCCGACGAGGGCAGCGACCTGGTGGTCACCGGCGCGGCGGCCAGCGACATCAACGAGACGCTGGCCCGCGACGGCCTCTACGCGCACGAGCTGCGCACCGAGCACGCCGACCTGGAGCAGGTGTTCCTCGCCCTGACGCAGACCGAACCGGTCGCGCCGACCGGACGGAGGGCGAAGTGAGCGGGGACGTCAGCACGCCGGTCGAGGAGACGCCGGCCCTGGGTACCGGCGCGTTCCGCCGACTCTCGCTCGTCGAGCTGCGCCGCTACACGGCCCGTGCCGGGGTCCGCTGGCTGGTCGTCGGGATGCTCGCGGTCGTCCTGCTCACCGCGTTCGGTGCCTGGCGGTCGAGCCGACCACCGAGCCCGGCGCTGCTGCAGCAGGCGCAGCAGCAGTACCAGATGGCGCAGGCCGACTGGGCCCAGAACGGCGAGCAGATCGTCGCCTCGTGCCTGGCCGCCCAGGAGCAGCAGACGCCGGCGAGCGGTCCGAAGCCGGACTTCGCCTGCGACCGGATGGCGCCGACGTTGGCGAACTTCCTGCCGGCCCAGGCCACCTTCGTCCAGTCCGGGTCGGACTGGGTGAGCGAGGTCGCCGTCTTCGTCCTGCTGCTCGCCCTGATCGTCGGTGCGACCTTCGTCGCCGCGGAGTTCAGCACCGGGTCGATCACCACATGGCTGACGTTCGAGCCGCGTCGCGGCCGGGTGTTCGCCAGCAAGGCCCTCGTCGTCACCGTGGCGACCGGGCTTGTCGCGCTGGTGGTGGTCGCCCTCGCCGCGGCCGCGTGCTGGGCGGCCACGGCGGCCCACCACGCCGTCGGCACCATGACGCCGGCCCTCTGGATCGACCTGGGCAACACCGTCGGACGGATCGGCGGTGCCGCCGCCGGGGCCGCGCTGCTCGGCGCCGCCCTGGCCTTCGTGCTCCGGCACACGGCCGCAGTCATCGCGGTGGTGATCGGCTGGTTCGTGGCGATCGACGGGATCCTGCTGTCCGGGCTGCTGCACGCCTCCCTCTGGACGGTCCAGCTGAACCTGGCGGCCTGGCTCCACGCCGGCACGACGTACTACCAGGACGTTCCGTGCACGACGGGCCTCAACGGGGAGATGGTCTGCGCCCCGGTCGAGAAGTCGCTGTCGATGACGCAGGGCGGCCTCACCCTGGCGGTGCTCGTCGCGGTCGTCAGCCTGCTGGCGGTGCGGGTGTTCCAGCGCCGCGACGTCGCGTAGCGGTCGGTCTCAGGCGGGCGCGGTCAGCGGAACGGCGTCGACGACCCGGCTCGGCGTGCCGAACCGGTGCGCGGTGATCGCGATCGCCTGCTCGCGCAGGAACGGCAGCATCTCGACCCGGCCGGACTCGGTGACCGGTCCGTCGTGGACGGTGAGGTCGGTGCGACCGCCGACCGCCTCGAGCAGCTGCGCGGCGGATCCGCCGACCAGCCGCACCCGTGCCTCCCGCACCGTCGCAGCGCGCCGCACCCAGGCCCCCTCGTCCTCGACCCGGAGCCCGACCCCGGCGGCACGGACCGCCGCCGCCTCGGTGGTCCCGAGGGGTGCGGCGACGGACAGCTCCAGGGGAGCGGCCGCCGCCAGCCCGGCGAGCAGCACCCGGGCCACATCGGCCGGTGCGGCGCCGGCAGACGCCCGGACGGTCACCGGCGCCGGGCGGTAGCGGAACGCGTTGCGCTCGGCCCGCAGGCCGGTCGCGTCCCGGACGACACCGAACTCGTCGGCCCACGCGCGCCGGTCGCTCGCTGCCGAGCGGCGCAGGAAAGCCGCGCCCGGGCCCGCACCGAAGGCCGTCGCCAGGCGGGCGAGGGCCGGCCCGGACGGCTCGTCGGGAGCCTCGCGGGACGTCGTGCGCCGGAACGACGCCATCCCGAGCACGGTGTTGGGACCGCCCATCTTGGCTCCCGGGCCGACCACCGAGTGCTTCCAGCCACCGAACGGCTGGCGCCGCACGATCGCGCCGGTGATCCCGCGGTTGACGTAGAGGTTGCCGGCCTCGACCCGGTCCACCCAGTGCGCGACCTCGTCGGCGTCCAGCGAGTGCAGGCCCGCCGTCAGGCCGAACGGCACCGCGTTCTGCAGGGCGATCGCCTCGTCGAGGGTGCGCGCCGTCAGCACGCCGAGCACCGGCCCGAAGCACTCCGTGACGTGGAACGACGAGCCCTGATACGTGGTCTTGACGCCGGGCGTCCACAACCGGCCGGCCTTGTCGAGGCGTTCCGGCCGGCGTGCCCAGGACTCCCCGGGCGACAGCCGGGTGAGGGCGTCGAGCAGCTTGCCCTCGGCCGGGGCGATCAGCGGACCCATCCGCGTCGTCGGGTCCCACGCCTCGCCGACCCGCAGCGCGTCGACCGCGTCGAGCAGCTGGTCGCGGAACCGCGCGGAGCGGGCCACCGTGCCGACGAGGATGACCAGGGACGCCGCCGAGCACTTCTGGCCGGCGTGGCCGAACGCCGAGGCTGCGACGTCCCGCGCCGCCAGGTCGAGGTCGGCGCTCGGGGTGACGACGATCGCGTTCTTGCCGCTGGTCTCGGCGAGCAGCCGCAGGCCCGGGCGCAAGGCCCGGAACGCCTCGGCCGTCTCGTAGCCGCCGGTGAGCAGCACCTGGTCGACCCGGGGGTCGGCGACCAGGCGCGAGCCCAGCGCCGGGTCGGCGACCGGCGCGAACGCCAGCACCTCGCGCGGCACGCCCGCGTCCCACAACGCCTGGGCCAGCAGGGCGGCCGTGCGCGGGGCGCGCCGTGACGGCTTGAGCACCACGGCCGAGCCGGAGGCGAGCGCAGCCAGGGTCGATCCGGCCGGGATGGCCAACGGGAAGTTCCACGGCGGCACGACGAGCGTGACCCGCGCCGGGTCGAGCACCGCACCGTCGAGCCGGCCGGCGGCGAGCGCCAGCTCGGCGTCGTGCCGCGCGTGGTCGACCGCCTCGGACACCTCGGGGTCGGCCTGGTCGAACGTCTTGCCGGCCTCCGCCACCATCACCTCGACCAGCTCGCCGCGCCGGCGTTCGAGGACGTCCGCGGCACGCAGCAGCAGGTCGGCACGGGCGGCGGCAGGCAGGCCGGCCCAGTCGGCGGCGGCGGCGACCGCGGTCGCCAGCACGCGCGACGCGGCGTCCTCGTCGCGGATCGTCGCTGCCGAGACGGCGTCCCGGCCGAGCGTGCTGTGCCGGGCGCGGCCGAGGATCTCGCGGGCCCAGGCCCGCGTTGCCGGGACGGCCGGGTCGGAGTCCGGGGCGTTGCGGAAGCCGGGGGCGTTGCGGAAGCCGGGGGCGTCGCGACCGGCGGGGGCGTCGGGCAACGCCCCGGCATCGGGCAACGCCCCGGCATCGCGGAACGCGCCGGAGTCGCGTAGCGCACTGCTCGTCGTGCCGCGCACGCCGCGCCGGTCCTGGTCGCGATGGGTCGGTGGGACGGGCTCGTCGAGCGCGGCCAACGAGTCGCGGAACCGCCGCTCCTCGAGGGCGAATGCCGCCGCGTCGTCGGCCAGGGCGAACGCCGAGGCCAGGAAGTTGTCCGGGCTGGCGCCCTCGTCGAGCCGGCGGACCAGGTAGGCGATCGCCGAGTCCGCGTCCGGCCGGCGCACGACGGGGGTGTAGAGCAGCAGCCCTCCGGCCTCCCGGCGGACCGCCTCCGCCTGTGCGGGCGCCATCCCGAGCAGCATCTCCACAGCGACGCCGTCGCGCACGCCGCGGTCCCGGGCCAGCAGCAGCGCCAGGGCCAGGTCGAACACGTTGTGCCCGGCCACCCCGACCTGCAAGGCGGCGACCCGCTCCGGCGTCAGCGCGCGGTCCAGCAGCCGCACGTACGCGCTGTCCGTCTCCCGCTTGGACGACCAGGTCGCCAGGGGCCATCCGTGCAGCTCGGCGTCGACGCGCTCCATCGGCAGGTTGGCGCCCTTGACCAGTCGCACCCGTGCCGGCGGCCCGCCGGAGGCGCGTCGTGCGACGGCCCACGTGACGAGCTCGTCGTACGCCCGCGCGACGTCCGGCAGGTAGGCCTGGAGCACCACCCCCGCGGTCAGGCCCCGCAGGTGCGGTCGGTCCAGCAGCCGGCGGTACACGGCGAGCGTCAGGTCGAGGTCCCGGTACTCCTCCATGTCCAGGGTGATCACCGTGCCGTTCGCGGCGGCCCGGGCGTAGAGCGGCTCGAGGGCGCCGACGACCTCGTCGACCGCCTCGTCGAACGCCCAGGGGGCGTGCGGCGCGACCGTCGCCGAGACCTTCACCGACACGTGCCCGACGTCGCCCCGGGCGAGCAACCGGGCGGTGCCGTCGAGCCGGCGGCGCGCCTGCCGCGGGCCGAGCACCGCCTCGCCGAGCAGGTTGACGTTCGGCTCGGCACCGCCGGCCCGCATCCGGCGCAGGCCGCGGGCCAGCCCGGGGTCGTCGGCGTCGAGCAGGAGGTGGGCGACCAGGGCGTGCAGGACGGCACGGCCGGCAGGCACGACGACACCCGGCAGCACGGGCGCCGCCGCGCCGCCGACCCGGATGCCCGCGCGCAGCACGGGGGACAGGAGCGCGGGCGGTCGACGGGCCAGCCGCCGGAACGCGAGAGCCGCGACCTCGAGGTCCTCCGGCCGGACGACGCCATCGATGAACCCGACCGCGAACTCGAGGCCCGCGGGGTCGCGCAGCAGCGCCGCCAGGCGGCGGGCACCGGGGTCAGGGCGGGCCTGCGGCGCGGTGGAGAGCCAGCTGCGGACCAGCGCAACGGCCTCGTCGGCGAGGTCCACGGCACTCACCCGGCCAGTATGGGCGTGCCGCCCCGGCGCGGCACGGCGCAGTCGGCGAGCGGTTCGCCGGCCGGTGCCGTCGGTGCGCAAGGATCGGCCTGGGAGGGTGAGATGACCGCGTTCGTCGGCGTCGAGGACATGGTGCGCTGGCTCGCGACGAGGGGCCCGGCCGCCGCCGTCGCCGGCATCGCCGCGCGCCTCGAGTCGGACCTGCGCCGGTGGCCCTCGTTCGAGAAGCGGGAGCGGATCGCCTCGCACACACCGTTCGGCGTGATCGAGCTGATGCCGATCGCGGACGCCGACACCTACGCCTTCAAGTACGTCAACGGCCACCCGTTCAACCCGGCGACCGGGCACCAGACGGTGACCGCCTTCGGCGTCCTGGCGGACGTGCACACCGGCTACCCGGTGTTCCTGGCCGAGATGACGCTGCTCACGGCGCTGCGGACGGCAGCGACGTCGGCGCTGGCGGCGCGCGTCCTGGCCCGGCCGGACTGCCGGTCGATGGCCCTGATCGGCGCCGGGAGCCAGTCGGAGTTCCAGGCGATCGCCTTCCGCGAGCTGCTCGGCATCGACACGCTGCGGGTGTGGGACACCGATCCCGCCGCGATCGCCAAGGCCGTCCGCAACCTGACCGGCCTCGGCTTCGACGTCCGCGCCGCCAGCAGCGGGACGGACGCCGTGCGTGGCGCGGACGTCGTGACGACGTGCACGGCGGACAAGGTCCGCGCGGTCGTCCTGTCCGACGCGCAGGTCGAGCCGGGCATGCACGTCAACGCGATCGGCGGCGACTGCCCGGGCAAGACCGAGCTGGACCCGGCCATCCTGAGCCGGGCCCGGGTCGTCGTCGAGTACGAGCCGCAGACGCGCCTCGAGGGCGAGATCCAGCAGCTGCCCGGCACGTTCCCGGTCACCGAGCTGTGGGAGGTCGTCGCCGGCCATGTCCCGGGCCGCACGGCACGCGAGGAGGTGACGGTGTTCGACTCCGTCGGCTTCGCCCTGGAGGACTTCTCGGCGCTGTGCTTCGTCCGCGACGACATCGCCGGCACCGACCTGTTCCGGGACGTCGACCTCGTCGCCGAGCCGGACGACCCGAAGGACCTGTACGGCTTCGCGGCCGGCCTGGCCCCGGTGCGTTGACGGTCCGCGAGCAACTCGGGGCCGTCCGCGATGCGAGATCGTGAACCACCTGTCGAGACACAGCCCGAGAGACGTGACACCGGCCGGGGCCGGGGCGTAGGGTCACGAACCGTGCAGATCACGTTCGTCGTCGTACGTCCTGGGCGCGCCGGCTGAGGCCTCGTCCCACGCCTGCGCGCACCCCTCGACCAGCCCGTCCCCGGGCCGAGGGGTTTTCTGTTGTCTGGGGACGACCACCGTCCCGAGGAGTTGTGATGGCACAGCGATCCACGCCGGCGACGTCGCCGACGCCGCGACCGTCCGGTCGTAGCGGGCCCGTGGCGTCGTCGTCCGGGCACGCCCCCGCGCCGACGATCGGCCCGGAGGAGGTCAGCGGCGCGCAGTCGATCGTCCGCTCGCTCGAGGAGGCCGGCGTCGAGGTCGTCTTCGGCATCCCGGGCGGCGCGATCCTGCCCACCTACGACCCGCTGATGGACTCGGCCAAGGTGCGGCACATCCTCGTCCGGCACGAGCAGGGCGGCGGGCACGCGGCGTCCGGCTACGCGCACGTCACGGGGCGGGTCGGCGTGACGATGGCGACGTCCGGGCCTGGGGCGACCAACCTCGTCACGGCCCTCGCGGACGCCAACATGGACTCGGTCCCGGTCGTCGCGATCACCGGCCAGGTCTCCGCGAGCCTGATCGGCACGGACGCCTTCCAGGAGGCCGACATCGTCGGCATCACGCTGCCGGTGACCAAGCACAACTACCTGGTGACCGACCCCGACGACATCCCGCGGGTGATCGCCGAGGCGTTCCACATCGCCTCGACCGGGCGCCCCGGCCCGGTGCTGGTCGACATCGCCAAGTCCGCGATGCAGGCCCGCACGACGTTCCGCTGGCCGCAGTCGATCGACCTGCCCGGCTACCACCCGGTGACCAAGCCGCACTCCAAGCAGGTCCGCGAGGCGGCCCGGATGCTGGCCACGGCGCGCCGACCGGTGATCCTCGCCGGCGGCGGGATCATCCGGGCCGGTGCGGCGGCGCTGCTGCGCGCGCTCGTCGACGCCTCGGGTGCGGCGGTGGCCACCACGCTGATGGCCCGCGGCTCGCTGCCCGACGACCACCCGCAGAACCTCGCCATGCCGGGGATGCACGGCAACGTGGCCGCGGTGGCCGCGCTGCAGCGGGCCGACCTCGTCGTCGGGCTGGGCACGCGGTTCGACGACCGGGTGACCGGCCTGGCGTCCACCTTCGCGCCGCAGGCGGCCATCGTGCATGCGGACATCGACCCGGCCGAGATCGGCAAGAACGTCCGGGTCGACGTGCCGATCGTCGGCGACCTCGCCGAGGTGATCGCGGATCTCCTGGTCGAGCTGGAGCGTGAGCACGCCCAGCACGGCAAGCCGGACCTCGAGGCGTGGTGGCGGCAGATCGACTCCTGGCGCCAGACCTTCCCGCTCGGCTACGACGAGCCCGCCGACGGCCACCTCGCGCCGCAGCACGTCATCTCCCGGATCGGCGCGATCACCGGGCCGGAGGCGGTCTACGTCGCCGGCGTCGGACAGCACCAGATGTGGGCGGCGCAGTTCATCGCCTACTCACGGCCGCGGTCCTGGCTCAACTCCGGCGGGCTGGGCACGATGGGCTACGCGGTGCCCGCCGCGATGGGGGCCAAGGTCGGCGCCCCGGACCGCACGGTCTGGGCGATCGACGGCGACGGCTGCTTCCAGATGACCAACCAGGAGCTGGCCACCTGCACCATCAACGACATCCCGATCAAGGTGGCGGTGATCAACAACTCCTCGCTCGGCATGGTGCGGCAGTGGCAGACGCTGTTCTACGAGTCGCGGTACTCCAACACCGACCTGCACACCGGGCACGGGACGGTGCGGATCCCCGACTTCGTCAAGCTCGCCGAGGCGTACGGCGCGGTCGGCCTGCGCTGCGAGAGCAGGTCGGACGTCGACGCGACGATCCGCAAGGCCAACGAGATCGACGACCGGCCCGTCGTCGTCGACTTCACCGTCTCGCGCGACGCGATGGTGTGGCCGATGGTCGCGGCCGGTGTGAGCAACGACGACATCCAGTACGCGCGGGGCATCTCCCCGGCGTGGGACCGGGAGGAGTGAGATGACCCTGCACACCCTGTCGGTTCTCGTCGAGAACAAGCCGGGCGTCCTGACCCGGGTGGCCGGGCTGTTCGCCCGGCGCTCGTTCAACATCCACTCCCTGGCCGTGGGGCCGACGGAGCACGACGAGATCTCCCGGATCACCGTCGTCGTGGACGTCGAGGAGCGGCCGCTCGAGCAGGTGACCAAGCAGCTGAACAAGCTCATCAACGTCATCAAGATCGTCGAGCTCGAGGACGAGTCCTCGGTCCGTCGTGAGCTGCTCCTGGTCAAGGTCCGGGCCGACGCGGCACAGCGCACCGGGGTCCTCGAGGTGGTCGACCTGTTCCGGGCCCACGTCGTCGACGTCTCGACCGAGACCGTCGTCATCGAGGCGATCGGTTCGCCGAGCAAGCTCACCGCACTGCTGGCGTCCCTCGAGCCGTACGGGGTGCGGGAGATCGTCCAGTCCGGCACCGTGGCGATCGGCCGCGGTTCGCGATCCATCACCGACCGGGCCCTCGAGCGGGTCGCCCGGTCCGCCTGACCCCGACAACACAAGGAGAGACCCACTGTGGCCGAGCTGTTCTACGACGACGACGCCGACCTGTCCGTCATCGCCAGCAAGAAGGTCGCCGTCATCGGGTACGGCAGCCAGGGGCACGCGCACGCCCTCAACCTGCGTGACTCGGGCGTCGACGTCCGGGTGGGCCTGCGGGCCGGCTCGTCGTCGGTGGCCAAGGCCACCGAGCAGGGCCTGCGCGTCGTGTCGGTCGCCGAGGCGGTGCGCGAGGCCGAGGTCGTCGTGATCCTCGCCCCGGACCAGGTGCAGCGGATCGTCTACGCCGAGGAGATCGAGCCGAACCTCAACCCGGGCACGGCCCTGGTCTTCGGCCACGGCTTCAACATCCGGTTCGGCTACATCACGCCGCGGCCCGACGCGGACGTGTTCATGGTGGCGCCGAAGGGGCCGGGCCACCTGGTCCGGCGCGAGTACGTCGCCGGGCGTGGGGTGCCGGTGGCGATCGCCGTCGAGCAGGACGCCTCGGGCGACGCCTGGGCGCTCGCGCTCAGCTACGCCAAGGGGATCGGCGGCCTGCGCGCCGCCGGGATCAGGACGACGTTCACCGAGGAGACCGAGACCGACCTGTTCGGCGAGCAGACGGTGCTCTGCGGCGGGGTGTCCCAGCTGATCCAGTACGGCTTCGAGACGCTGACCGAGGCGGGCTACCAGCCCGAGATCGCCTACTTCGAGGTGCTGCACGAGATGAAGCTCATCGTCGACCTCATCTACGAGGGCGGCATCACCAAGCAGCGCTGGTCGGTCAGCGACACCGCCGAGTACGGCGACTACGTCTCCGGCCCGCGGGTGATCGACCCGCACGTCAAGGAGAACATGAAGGCCGTGCTGGCCGACATCCAGGACGGCACGTTCGCCCGCCGGTTCATCGCCGACCAGGACGCCGGCGCCCCGGAGTTCAAGGCCCTGCGCGAGAAGGGGCAGAACCACCCGATCGAGCCGGTCGGCCGCGAGCTGCGCAAGCTGTTCGCCTGGGTGAAGCCCGCCGACAGCGACTACCAGGAGGGCTCGGCCGCCCGCTGACCGCGGGCGCTGGTTCGTCGGCCTGCTGACCGCTGGTTCGTCGGCCCGCTGACCGCTGGTTCGTCGGCCCGCTGACCGCGGGTTCGTCGGCCCCCTGTTCCGCCAGATGGGCACAACAGTGCGAGATCGGCACTTCCGAGTGCCGATCTCGCACCAGAGTGCACCTTTCGCGGCCGGGCGCGGGTCTCAGGTGTGGCCCAAGGTCCCGATCTGCCTGGTCGGGCCAGCGGAACGCTGAGGGTGAGCCCGCAGCGGAACGCTGAGGGTGAGCCCGCGCCACGGTGGTCGCGGGCACGAGCCCGAGGAGTCTGCGATGGCCAGTGCTCTGAGTTTCGGCGTTTCAGGGGTGTCGGAGTCTGCGACCGACATCCGTGTGTCGGTGCGGGGGTTCGAGTTCGTCGTCGACGAGCCGGTCGACATGGGAGGCACCAACAACGGGCCGAACCCGGTGGAGTACCTCCTGGGCTCTCTGGCCGGCTGCTGCAACGTCATCATCCACGTCATCGCGGCGGAGCGCGGCATCCCGATCAACGCGATGCGCATCTCCCTGGCCGGAAACCTCGACCCGGCGAAGTTCATGGGCAAGGAGACCTGCAACCGCGCGGGGTTCGAGTCCGTCACGGCGAAGGTGGAGATCGACTCGCCTGCCTCCGCTGCCGAGATCGACGAGCTGCTCGTCGCGGCCGAGTCCCGGTGCCCGGTGGCCGACAACATCGGCAACGCGACGCCGGTCACCCTGACCCGGGTGGTGTCGGCGGCGATCTGATCGGACGACGGGGACGCGCCGGGCGTGCTGCTGCGCCCGGCGCGTCCGCAGGTCGAGACCGTCGTCCCGACCAATGGGACGCCCCGCTACGGTGGGGGCATGGATCACCTGCTGCGGCTCGCGGTCGTCGCCGGGGACGGGATCGGCCCTGAGGTCGTCGAGCAGGGGCTGCTGGCGCTGGAGAAGGCGCTCGGCGGGGCGGCGATCCTCGAGACGACCGCGTTCGACCTCGGCGCGAGCCGCTGGCACGCCACCGGCGAGACCCTGACCGACGACGACCTCGCTGCCATCCGCGAGCACGACGCGATCCTGCTCGGCGCGGTCGGCGACCCGGGCGTCCCGTCCGGCGTCCTGGAGCGTGGTCTGCTGCTCAAGCTGCGCTTCGCGCTCGACCAGTACGTCAACCTGCGCCCGTCCCGGCTGTACCCCGGCGTCACCAGCCCGTTGGCGAACCCGGGGGAGGTGGACTTCGTCGTCGTGCGCGAGGGCACCGAGGGGCCGTACGTCGGCAACGGGGGCGCCCTGCGCGTCGGCACGCCGCACGAGATCGCGACCGAGGTGAGCGTCAACACGGCGTTCGGCGTCGAGCGCGTCGTCCGCTACGCCTTCGCGCAGGCGGCGGCACGGCCGCGCAGGAAGCTGACGCTGGTGCACAAGCACAACGTGCTGGTGCACGCCGGCCACCTGTGGCGGCGCACGGTCGATGCGGTCAACGCCGAGTTCCCCGACGTCACCGTCGACTACTGCCACGTGGACGCGGCGACCATCTACCTGGCCACGAACCCGAGCCGGTTCGACGTGATCGTCACCGACAACCTCTTCGGCGACATCCTCACCGACCTGGCCGCGGCGATCACCGGCGGGATCGGGCTGGCCGCCTCGGGGAACATCAACCCCGACCGCACCGCGCCGAGCATGTTCGAGCCGGTGCACGGCTCGGCGCCGGACATCGCCGGCCAGGGCAAGGCCGACCCGACGGCGACGGTGCTGTCCGTCGCGATGCTGCTGAACCACCTCGGTCTGGCCGACCAGGCGGCGCGGGTGGATGCCGCGGTCGCTGCCGACCTTGCCGAGCGGGGCGGCCGAGTACGGTCGACGGCCGAGGTGGGCGCGGACCTCGTCGCGCGGATCTAGTCCGGTCTGGTCCCACCCCGGTCGTCGCGGATACCGTCGTCCCGACTCCCGTGAAAGGCCACCTGCCATGAGCACCACCACCCCCGCCGACCTGTTCGAGCTGCACCGCACCGACCGCCCGGTGCCCGACGACGAGCGCGCCGCGCTCCTCGCGCACCCGAAGTTCGGCACCGTCTTCACCGACCACATGGCGCGGGTCAGCTGGACCGCCACCGACGGCTGGACCCACCGCCGGGTCGAGCCGTACGCGCCGCTGTCCCTCGACCCGGCCGCTGCGGTGCTGCACTACGCGCAGGAGATCTTCGAAGGCCTCAAGGCCTACCGCCACGCCGACGGGTCGGTCTGGTCGTTCCGGCCGCAGGCCAACGCCGCCCGGTTCGCCCGGTCGGCCCATCGCCTCGCGCTGCCGGTGCTGTCCGAGGCGGACTTCCTCGGTGCGATCACCGCGCTGGTCAACGCCGACGTGGACTGGGTGCCGTCGGGGGAGGACGCCGCCCTCTACCTGCGCCCGTTCATGTACGCCTCGGAGCGGTTCCTCGGCGTGCGCCCGGCCAACGCCGTGGAGTTCCTCACCATCGCCTCTCCAGTCGGTCCTTACTTCGCCTCCGGCGGCGTGCAGCCGGTGTCGATCTGGGTCGCCCGGGACTACCACCGGGCCGGCCCGGGCGGCACGGGTGCCGCCAAGTGCGGCGGCAACTACGCCGCGAGCCTGCTGCCGCAGCAGGAGGCGTACTCCCAGGGCTTCGACCAGGTGTGCTTCCTCGACTCGGTGGACGGCACCACGCTGGAGGAGCTCGGCGGGATGAACGTCATGGTGGTGCACGGCGACGGCCGGGTCGCCACGCCGCCGATCTCCGGCACCATCCTCGAGGGCGTCACGCGCTCGTCGATCCTCACGCTGCTGGCCGAGGCCGGGCACGAGGTGTCCGAGGAGCCGGTGCTCCTGGCCGAGCTGCGCGCCGGCCTGGCCTCCGGCGAGGTCGCCGAGGTGTTCGCGTGCGGCACCGCCGCCGTGATGACCCCGATCGGCCGGCTGGCGTCGGACGACTTCGACCTGACCGTCGGCGACGGCGGCGCCGGCCCGGTGACGGTGGCCATCCGGGAGCAGCTGACCGACATCCAGAACGGTCGCACCAGCGACACGCACGGCTGGTTGTACCGGTTGGCCTGACGCGCTCGCGCCTGGACGAGCTGATGGGCGCGCTGGTGTGAGACGCCGAGGATGGCGCCGATGTCGCGCACGGTGAGCCTGCGAGCGGCGAGGCTGCGGGCCAGGGCGGTCGCACGCGCGGTGGCATCGCGCTCGAGCTGAGCGGCCCTCGCGCGGTCCGCGCGGATTGACTCGAGGGCTGCGGTGACGTCGAGCCCTTCGACCTCCTCTCGCCGCGCCCGGCGCCTGCTTGACGAGCGATGGTTACCGAGTAACCTCTCTCACAGTTACTCGGTAACCAGGGGGCGACATGTCGGTCCGGCAGGGGCTGCTGGCACTGCTCGCGGAGCAGCCGATGCATACGTCCCAGCTGCGTCAGCAATTCGAGGCGCGCACCGGCGGCACGTGGCCGCTCAACATCGGGCAGGTGTACCAGACGGTCCAGCGGCTGGTCCGCGACGGGCTCATCGAGCCGCTGTCCGACGACGAGGCCGCCGGGGTCGACCGGTTCCGCCTGACCGAAACCGGTCGTGCCGAGGTTGCCGCGTGGTGGACCACGCCGGTCGACCGCGGCGAGCCGGCGCGCGACGAGCTCGTCATCAAGCTCGCGCTCGCAGTGACCGCGCCGGGCGTGGACGTGCGCGACGTCGTCCAGCGCCAACGCACCGCGTCGATGCGCGCCCTCCACGAGTACACGCGGCTCAAGGGACGAGTGGGGGACGACGACCTCGCGTGGTCACTCGTCCTCGACCACCTCGTGTTCGCCGCCGAGGCCGAGGTTCGGTGGCTGGATCACGTCGAGGCGCGCGCTACGCGCGCCGGGGGCAAGGTCCAGGCCGCGCCCGAGGCGCCTGCCGCCGCCCGCTCGGCAGGCGCGGCTTCGTCGGCCTCGAATCAGGCCATGACGAGGAACGCACGGTGAGCGCGCCGGGCCCCGTGCTGCTGACGCTGCGCGGCGTCAGTCGCGACCACGGACGCGACGCGCACCTCGTCCACGCGCTCCGTGGCGTCGACCTCGAGGTGCGGCTCGGCGAGCTCGTCGCGGTGATGGGGGCGAGCGGCTCGGGCAAGACGACGCTGCTCAACATCGCTGGCGGCCTGGACACCCCGACGGCCGGCTCGGTGCTGCTGGCCGGCACGGGCTCGTCGGGCTCGACCAGGCCGGCCGGGCGCGGCTGCGGCGGCGGTCGGTCGGCTACGTGTTCCAGGACTTCAACCTCATCCCGGCACTCACGGCGGCAGAGAACGTGTCGGTGCCGCGCGAGCTGGACGGCATCCCGGGCCGTGTCGCCCGGCTCGAGGCGTTCACGGCACTCGCCGAGGTGGGGCTCGAGGGGCTGGGAGACCGGTTCCCCGACCAGCTGTCGGGCGGCCAGCAGCAACGCGTCGCGATCGCCAGGCGCTGGTCGGACCGCGGCGCCTCGTGCTGGCCGACGAACCCACCGGAGCCCTCGACTCGACTACCGGCGAGGACGTGATGCGGCTGCTGCGCGCCCGTGTCGACGCCGGCGCGGCTGGCTGCTCGTCACGCATGAGCCGCGGTTCGCCGCATGGGCAGACCGGACCATCTTCCTGCGCGACGGGCTGGTGGTGGACACCACCGGCGAGCCCGATGGGCCGGAGTCGCTGCTCCTGGCAGGGCCGCGGAACCATCGATGAGCAGGATGTCGCGGTGGGCCGGATCGTGGCGGGTGGCCGGCCGGATCGCCGCACGGGACGCGGTGCGAGCCAGGGGGCGCACCGCGCTCGTCGCGGCGATGATCGGCCTGCCCGTCCTCGCGGCCACTCTCATCGCCACGCTGCTCCAGTCGCAGTACCCGTCGGCCCGCCACAAGGTTGAGTGGGAGCTGGGGCGAGCACGCACAGGCGACCGTCGGCGCGTACTCCGCAGCCGGTCTCGCGCAGGATGCGGCCGGCGACCAGATCGCGCTCCCGCCCGGCGCCAGGGTGAACCGCTCGCGCTCGACGAGTACGAGTCGAGGCTCGTCGCGGTGCTGCCGAAGGGGGACCGGCTGGTGCGCGTGCGACCGATCCGGCGCAGCTGTCCACCTCCGCTCGGGTCGAGATGCCTGGCGCCGACACCATCGAGGAGGCGCCCACCGACGACATGGGCAGGTCGTCGCCGCCCCGCTCGCCGCCGGCCGCCTGCCGCTGCCGCGGCGAGGTCGCGCTCTCGGCCCGAGCGCGGAGCGGCTCGGCATCGGCGTCGGAGACGAGCTGACGGTTGCGCCGCTCATCAGCGGGAACACTGCCCCGACCGCCGCCCCCGGCGCGGGCGGACCGGTGACGGCCCACGTCACCGGCGTCATGGCGGCGTGGCCGCAGGGCCCGACGTCGTCGCGCCTCCCGGGAGCGTGCTGCCCGGCGCTCCGCACGCTCAGTGCTCGACCGGTTGCGCGTCGTGGGTGGTCCTCGGCGACTGGCCCGTCGACTGGGACACGGTGGTCCGGATCAACACGCTCGGCTCGGTCGTCAAGAGCCGGTCGGTCACGCTCGACCCGCCGCCAGAGGCTGCGCCACCCGCCGCCACCCGTGCGGTCAACACCACGACGCTCGGTGTGGTCGGTGCAGCGGCGGCGATCGGTCTCGTCGAGGTGGTGCTGCTCATCGGTCCCGCGTTCGCGGTCGGGCAGCAGCGGAGCCGGCGCGAATCGGCCCTCCTGGCCGCGAGCGGCGGCGATCCGCGCGACGTGCGCCGTGTGCTGCTCGTGAACGGCTTCGTCGTCGGCCTGGGCGCTGCCTCGGCCGGAGCCGTGCTCGGCATTGGCGCCGCCGCGGTCGTCAGGTGCTTCGTGGTGCGCAGTGATCCGTTCGGCCTGCCGGACCTGCGCGTGCCGTGGGGTGCGCTTGCC
Organism: uncultured Actinomycetota bacterium; assembly: GCA_963769855.1. Classification (GTDB taxonomy): domain Bacteria; phylum Actinomycetota; class Actinomycetes; order Actinomycetales; family Cellulomonadaceae; genus Cellulomonas. The sequence continues at coordinate 879,797 of CAVYNN010000003.1, read as the reverse complement.
CTCCTCGTCGGCGCCGGGACTGCGATCGGGGTGACCGCTGCGCTGGTCCCAGCCAGGCGCGCCGCCCGGATGGACGTCGTCGCCGCGCTCGGCGTACGGCGCACGGAGGCGCGTTCCCGCCGCGCGGTGCCCATCGCCGGCGTCGTCCTCGCCGCCGCGGGCTTCGCGGCCTCCCTTGCCGGCGCGACGACGAGGAGGCCTGTGCTGCTCGTCGGTGGCGTCGTGGTGCTGGAGCTCGGGATTGTGCTCGCGGCGGGTGGAATTGTCTCGCTCGTCGGGTTGCTCGCGCCATACCTGCGCCCGGCCGGGCGGTACGCGGTGCGTGACGCAGCGCGACACTGCGTGCGTACCGCGCCCGCTCTGGCGGCGATCATCGCGGCGATGGCCGGCGCCGCGGCGGGCGTCGTGTACCTCAGCTCGGCGCAGGCGCGGATCGACGCCAACCACGAACCCGTCGGGACCCCGGGGACCGTCACCGTCTCGGTGACGGGAGCGCCCGGCTCCAGCGAGCCCCGCGCAGCCGACGTCACCACCGCCGAGGGCGTGCTCCGTGCGCGCTGCCGATCGCCGCGGTGGCGCCCGTGAGCGTTGCCGTCGTCGCCGGCGCGCCGTCCCCGGCGCTCGGCCTGGATGCCGCGGGCCGCGCTGGCATCGGCCCCGGGCCGCTCGTCAGTCTCACCGAGGTGCGCCCGTCGGAGAACTTGTGCCCGGCGAGCCCCGTCCACGGCCGAAGCCTGGACCTGCGTTGTTGGAGCCCCGCCGACGTGAACGTGCCGTGGCTCGACCCGGTGACGTGGAGTCAGTTCCTCGTCGACGACGGGACGGTGGTCAGCCTGCTCGGCTTGCCCGGCTCTGACGACGCGGCGCGGGCGCTCGCCGCGGGGAAGGCCGTTGTGGACTCGCCGTTCGACCTTCAGGGGAACGGCACCGTCCACCTCGAGGTGCGGAGCTGGGTGGACGGTGGGGGAGAGCCCGCCGCGGTTGCCTCGGACGTGCCTGCGGTTGCCGTCGACCTCAGCAACATCGGCCAGTTCAGGGTGATCCTGCCGCCCACGCGCTCGCCGCTCGGCCTGAGCCCCAGGTCGCCGGACTCGTCGCCTCGACGACGCAGATGCCACACGCGCAGGTGACGCAGCGCGGCGGACTCGGCACTGCGCGCTGGAGCGCAATCGCGTCGAGCGGGGGCCGCAGCAGTCGCTCGGCCGGCTCGTGTGGTCGTCGTGCTGCCGCGCTCGTCGTCGCCATCCTGGCCACCGGCGTCGCCGTCGCCCTCGCCGGCCGAGTCGGCGGACCTCGCGACCTTGGAGCCGTCGCGCCTCGCCAGACCCGCAGGAACATTGCCTCGCGCAGGCGGCGTGCTCGCCATCACCGGAGTCGTGCTCGGAACGTGACCGGCGTGCTGCTCGGTGACGTCATCGTGCAGGCGCTGCGCCACAACGCAGTTCGACACCCGACCTGGCGACGTCCGTGCCCTGGCCTGATCGCGCTCGCGCCGTGACCCTGCCGCACTGACGATGGTTCGGCGTGCTGCTCACGCGTTCGACGCTGCCGATGGTCCGGCGCATCGTCGGCGGACGAGCTCGGGCGTCCGCCTGTCGGGCCGGGGGTTCTCGCCCGGCGAGACGTGTGCGACCATGGCCAGGTGCAGCAGTACTCGCTGATCATCGGCTAGCGCGTCGGCCCACCCGCCGACGCGCAGACCTCCCGTACCCCGGGGGGTCTTTTTGTTGTACCGGGTCCCACCCACCGCCCGTCCCGCGACGTCACGACGAAGGAGCAGGTCCGTTGTTCCAGGTCTACGACACCACCCTGCGCGACGGCGCCCAGCAGGAGGGGATCAACCTCTCGGTGGCCGACAAGCTGCTGATCGCCCCGCTCCTCGACGAGCTGGGCGTCGGCGTCATCGAGGGCGGCTGGCCAGGTGCGGTGCCGAAGGACACCGAGTTCTTCAAGCGTGCCGCCAAGGAGCTCGACCTGAAGAACGCCGAGCTCGCCGCGTTCGGCGCCACCCGGAAGGTGGGCGTGCGCGCGGCCGACGACCCGCAGGTGCGGGCCTTGCTGGACGCCGAGACGCCAATCGTCACCCTGGTCGCCAAGAGCGACATCCGGCACGTCGAGCGGGCCCTGCGCACGACGAGGGACGAGGGCCTGGCGATGATCCGGGACACCGTGTCCTACCTCGTCCTCGAAGGCCGTCGGGTGGTTGTCGACGTGGAGCACTTCTTCGACGGCTACCGGTACGACCCGGACTTCGCGCTCGCCGCGGTGCTCGCCTCGTTCGAGTCCGGCGCCGAGGTCGTCGCGCTGTGCGACACGAACGGCGGCATGCTGCCCCGCTGGGTGAGCGACGTCGTCGGCGCCGTGCGCGAGGCGGTCGGCCCGCACGTGGTGCTCGGCATGCACGCGCACAACGACTCCGGGTGCGCGGTGGCCAACACGCTCGCGGCGGTCGACGCGGGCGTCAGCCACGTCCAGGGCACGGTGAACGGGTACGGCGAGCGGACCGGCAACGCCGACCTGCTCACGGTCGTGGCGAACCTCGAGCTGAAGTACGGCCGGCCGGTGCTGCGCGCGCTCGACGGCGGGGGCCTGCGCGACCTGACCAGGACCGCCCACGCGATCAGCGAGATCACCAACATCTCGCCGTTCGCCCGTCAGCCGTACGTCGGCACCAGCGCGTTCGCGCACAAGGCCGGTCTGCACGCCAGCGCCATCCGGGTCGACCCGGACCTGTACCAGCACGCAGACCCGGCGTCCGTCGGCAACGACATGCGGATGCTCGTCTCGGACATGGCGGGCCGGGCCTCGGTCGAGCTCAAGGGCCGCGAGCTCGGCTTCGACCTGTCCGGCCGGCCCGACGTGCTGTCCCGGGTGACCAACCGGGTCAAGGACGCCGAGGCGAACGGGTACACGTACGAGGCGGCGGACGCGTCGTTCGAGCTGCTCCTGCTGGAGGAGGCCGGCGTCGGCCGGCCCGCCTACTTCACGGTCGAGTCGTGGCGGACGATCATCGAGCGCCGCGGCGGCCGGGGTGCCCCCGCCCTCGCCGAGGCGACGGTCAAGCTGGTCGCCGGCGGCGAGCGGGTGGTGGCGACCGGCGAGGGGAACGGCCCGGTCAACGCGCTCGACCATGCCCTGCGTCAGGCCCTCATGCGGGTCTACCCCCAGCTCGAGTCGTTCGTCCTGATCGACTTCAAGGTGCGGATCCTGGACACCCAGCACGGCACCGACGCGACCACCCGCGTGCTCATCGAGACCAGCGACGGCGCGACGACGTGGATGACGGTGGGCGTCGGGCCGAACCTCATCGAGGCGTCCTGGGAGGCGCTGACCGATTCCGCGATCTGGGGACTGCACCATCTGGGTGTCGATCCGCTATGAATCCGGGGTCCGCCGTCGCGTCCGCCGACCAGGACGCATAGCCTTCACAGTGGCACGAGAAGGGAGCGCGCGGTGTCCGGCGGCTGGAGCACGACGCCACCGCGGGCCGACGAGACTCGTCCGCGGTCCCGTGCCCGTTGGTGGTGGCTGATCGCAGTGCTCGTCGTCCTCGCGGTCGTGCTCGCCGTCTGGCGGACCTGGGCGGTCGCCCCGCCGATCGCGCTGGCCACGGGCTCCTCGACCGCGGCGCCGTCAACAGGCGGCACGTCACCCGGGCCGTCGCCCTCCGTGCTGCCGAGCCAGTCGGTGACGTCCACCTCCAACGTCTCGCCCGGACCGACCCCGCCGGGCCAGGAGACGGTCTTCGACGTCGCCGGCGCGCAGGCGCTGTTCGTCACCGCCGACCAGATCGCCGGCGCGTTGCCGTCGGGCCTCGGGCCGCTCGTCGCGTCCGTCGCGCCCTCCCCGACCTGGGGGCTGCCGGCCGGTGGAGCGGTCATCCCGGCGTCCTGCCTGGCCGCGCGCACGGTCGTGGCGACCCCGCCGACCGGGTACCTGGCGCGGGACTGGGTCGGCCCGAAGGTGACGTTCCGGCAGGAGATCACGCTGCTGGACAGTCCTGTCACGGCACGCCACGCGTTCGCGACCCTGGTCGGGACGGTGGACGCCTGTGCCCAGTACACCGAGGTCGACCCGGTGACCGGCCCGGGCCGGTGGACCACCCAGCCCGCCGTGCAGGGCCAGGGGCTCTACCCCTCCCTCGTCCAGCAGGTGACCTTCGAGGGCCCGACCGCGACGACCAACGGCTACCGCGGCCACCTGCTGATCGGCAACGCGATCGTCACCTGGACCCTGTGGACGACGAACGACGTGGCGACCCTCGGGTCGCCCGACACGCTGGCCGGCACGGTCCAGGACCGGGTGCTGGCGGCGGTCCGAGCCGCCGGCTGACCGTGCCTACAGTGGCGGGGTGCACGGTGCGTACAAGGTCCCCGGGGGAAAGCTCGTCGTCGTCGACCTCGCGGTGCGGGACGGGCGGCTGACCGACGTGGTCGTCTCCGGTGACTTCTTCGCCGAGCCGGACGACCTGCTCGACGTCCTGACCCGGGCCCTGGACGGTCTGCCCGAGTCGAGCACGGTGCGTCAGCTGACCGCGGCGCTCGACGAGCGGGTCGCCGCCGAGCTGCCCGGCGGCCAGCTGATCGGTGCGACGACGCGTGACGTGGCGGTCGGGGTGCGGCGCGCGCTGGGCCGGTCGACCTCGTGGGCCGACCAGGAGTTCACGCTGCTCGACACCGGCCCGCTGCCGCCCGCCACCCATGTCGCGCTGGACCAGGTGCTCACCGAGGAGCTGGCGGCGGGCCGGCGCGGCCCGACGTTCCGGTTCTGGGAGTGGGACAGTCCGGCGGTGGTGATCGGCTCGTTCCAGTCGCTGAGCAACGAGGTCGACCTCGAGGCGGCCGAACGCTACGGCGTGCAGGTGGTCCGCCGGATCTCCGGTGGCGGCGCGATGTTCATGGAGGCCGGCAACTGCATCACGTTCTCGCTCGTCGTGCCGGAGTCCCTGGTGGACGGGCTGAGCTACGAGGAGTCCTACGCCTTCCTCAACCAGTGGGTGCTCGGCGCGCTGGCGGACGTCGACGTGCAGGCGAGCCTGACCGGGCTGAACGACATCGCGTCGCCCGAGGGCAAGCTCGCCGGGTCGGCGCAGAAGCGGCTGGTCGGCGGCGCGGTGCTGCACCACGTGACGATGGCCTACGACATCGACGCCGACAAGATGAACCAGGTGCTCCGGATCGGCCGGGAGAAGCTGTCCGACAAGGGCACGCCGAGCGCGGTCAAGCGGGTCGACCCGGTCCGTTCGCAGACGCACCTGCCGCGTGAGGACGTCATCGCGGCGTTCGAGAAGCACTTCCGGTCGCGGTACCGCACCGTCGACGGCACGTTGACGTCCGACGAGGTGGCCCGCGCCGACCTGCTCCGCCGGGAGAAGTTCGAGAGCCCCGCCTGGACCGCCCGGCTGCCGTAACGGTCAGCCGCGCGGCCCGAACACGGCCGTGCCGACGCGCACGATCGTCGCGCCCTCCGCGATGGCGAGCCCGAGGTCGCCGGTCATCCCCATCGACAGCCCGACGGCCCCGCGCGTGCCGGGCGCACCGGAGGCGAGCACCTCGTCGCGCACGGCGCGCAGCGCGGCGAACCCGGCGCGCACGACGAGCGGGTCCGCCGATCGCGCCCCGATCGTCTGGAACCCGACCAGCCGCAGCCCGTCGAGGGCGGCCACCGCGACGGCCAGGGCCGCCGCCTGGTCGGGCGCGACACCGTGCTTGGTCGCCTCGGCGGAGACGTTCACCTGGACCATGACGGCGAGCTCGTCCGGGCGGCCGGCGTCCTGGCGCGAGCCACGCCGCTCGGCCAGGCGTCGGGCGAGGTCCACCGACTCCACGGAGTCGACCGCATCCGCCCAGCGCAGCGCCGCGTTGACCTTGTTCGTCTGGAGCGGCCCGATGAGGTGGTACGGGACGCCCAGGTCGGCCAGCGCGGGCGCCTTGACGACGAGCTCCTGGACCCGGTTCTCGCCGAGCAGCAGGGACCTGACGTGGCCGAGGGCGGTGTGCGCCCGGACCGCGGCCCGGACCACGTCCGCCTGCTGGGTCTTCGTCGCCAGGAGCAGCGTGACGTCGGCCGGCGCACGGCCGGCGGACGCTGCCGCCCGGTCGATCCGGGCATGCACGCCAGCCAGCCGTGCGCTCAGCTCGTCGTCCACGCCGGAACGGTACAGCCACCCGATCCGGTACCGGCGAGGGGAGCCTCAGAGGCGGCCGAGGATCGTCGTGGCCTCTGCCTTGAAGGCGTCGGCGGTCGGTGCCGTGCCGCTCAGCCGGATCACGCTGACCGAGAAGAACGTCGCACCCTTGAGAACATAGATCGCGCCGCCGGACAGCGTGACCGGGCCGATGCTCCCGGAGAACGACGCGAGGGAGGCGCGGTCGCCGATCCCGGTGACGTCGGTCAGCGTCGGGGTAAAGGTGACCCCCGAGGGGAGGCCGGCCTGGAGCTCCTGCTGCGCCTTCGTCTCCTCCTGGGTCCAGACCGCGTTCGCGTCGGCGGCACTGGTCCCCTGGGCGATGGTGATCCCGGTCACCCCCTCGGTGCCGCCGGAGTAGAAGCAGCCCTTGCTGCCCTGATCGTACGTCTGCGGGTTGCCGGCCTGCAGGGTCACCCCGCTCAGGCTGCTCGCCTCGCCCTGCGGGTAGACGGCGCACGGGTCGACGGTGACGGCGACCCCTTGGGCGGTCGCCTCGGTCGTCGGGGTCGCGGTGTCCATGGCTGCCGCGCTGGTCGGCGGCGCCGTGGCCGCCGTCGTCATGGCAGCACTGTCCGGGGGTGCCGTCGTCCCGGTCCCGCCACCTCCTGTGCCCGTCGAGCTGCAGCCCGCCAGGGCGAGCATCCCGACCACCACGACCGACACGTTGCGCCACATGGTCAACCTCCTTGTTCGATCCGATGAGTCCTACGCCGGTGAAGCCGAAGCTCGCCGTGCCCGGGCGGGCCGCCGCAGGCCGGCGGGTAGGCTCGCCACCGCCTGCGGCTGAGGCCGGCCGCGGCGCACCGCGGGAAGGAGTGGACATGGCACTCCCGGAGGGTCCTCTGACAGCGCCCGGCGTGCCCCGGATCGGCATCGGCCTGGCGGCGCTCGGCCGGCCGGCCTACATCACGCTCGGCCGGCTCGCCGCGCTGGGAGCCGACCGCCCGGTCGAGCTGATGGAGGCGCGCACCCATGAGGTGCTCGACGCCGCCTGGGCCGCCGGGATCCGGTACGTCGACGCGGCCCGCTCGTACGGCCGGTCCGAGCGGTTCCTCGGCTCGTGGCTCGCCGCGCACCCGGGACGCCGCGCGGAACTCGTCATCGGCAGCAAGTGGGGCTACCGGTATGTCGCGGACTGGCGGACGGACGTCGACGTGCACGAGATCAAGGAGCACAGCGCGGCCATGCTGGATACGCAGTGGCCGCAGACCCTGGCCGCGCTGGGCGGCGCGCCGGACCTCTACAACGTCCACTCCGTCACCCCGGACAGCCCGGCGTTGACCGACCCGGAGCTCCTCGCACGGTTGCGCGGCCTCGTCGCGCGCGGCGTCCGGGTCGGGTTCTCGACGAGCGGGCCCGGGCAGGGCGACGCGATCGACGCGGCGCTGGGGACGCCTGGCTCGCCGTTCACCGCGGTGGAGACGACGTGGAACGCCCTCGAGCCGTCCTCCGCAGACGCTCTGGCGAGGGCCCATGCCGCGGGCTGGTTCGTCCTGGTCAAGGAGGCCCTGGCGAACGGGCGACTGGCGCCCGGCGGCGACCAGCCCGACTACGCGGCGCTCGCCGACGAGGACGGTCAGACGCCGGATGCGCACGCGATCGGCTGGGCGCTCGCGCAGCCGTTCGCCGACCTGGTGCTGTCCGGCGCGGTCACCGTTGGTCAGCTCCGGTCCAACCTGGCCGCGCGCCCGCCCGGCACGTCACCGGCCGCACTGCGCGCGCTCGCCGAGCCGGCCGGGCAGTACTGGACCGAGCGCGCCGCGCTGCCCTGGCGCTGACCGGGCCGTCAGCTGCGGGCGATGTCCGCCAGCGTCGCTCCGGTCAGCCGGAGCAGGTCGTCGGGCGACAGGCCGACGTCCAGGCCGCGGCGTCCGCCCGAGACGTAGACCTCGTCGTGCAGCACGGCCGTCTCGTCGACGACCGTGGGCAGCACCTGCTTCTGACCTAGGGGGGAGATGCCGCCGGCGACGTAGCCCGTGGCGCGCTCGGCGTCGGCGCGGTCCGCCATGGCGGCGCGCTTGGCACCGCAGGCAGTGGCGAGCGCCTTGAGGTCGAGGTGCCCGGTGACCGGGACCACGGCGACGGTCAGCCGGCCGTCGACCTCGGCGACCAGGGTCTTGAACACCTGCGCCGGGTCGATGCCCAGCGTCAGCGCGGCCTCCAGCCCGTAGCCGACCGGCGTGCGCGGGTCGTGCTGGTAAGAGTGCACCGTGTGCGGCACGCCGGACGCCTCGAGCACGACGAGCGCGGGCGTGCCCGTCGGTTCCCTGCGGGCCACGTGCCCCAGGGTCTCAGACGGCCATGCCGACGAGCGAGCCGATACCGAACGTCACGGCCATCGCCAGGCTTCCGCCGACGATGTTGCGCACCACGGCCCGGCTGGCGCTCGCCCCGGAGAACCGTGCGCTGGCCAGACCGGTGACGATCAGGGCGATCAGCACGGCGAGGAACGTCGCGGCCACGCGGCCCCCGCCCCACGGGCCGAGCACGACGAGCATCGGGATGAGGGCGCCGACGGCGAACGCGGACAGCGAGGCGATCCCGGCATGCCACGGGTTGGTCAGCTCGACGGTGCGGTGGTCCAGGCCTCGCATCCGCGCGGAGACCATCTCGGCATCGCGCTGGCTGCTCACCGAGACGTACTCGCCGACCGCCATGGACAGGGCGCCGGCGACGAGGGCTGCGACCCCCGCGATGAAGATCGGCTTGATCTGAGGGGTGGCCCCGGCGACACCCAGAACCGTCGCGGCGACTGAGACGATGCCGTCGTTGGCGCCGAGCACACCGGCCCGCAGCCAGTTGAGATCGCTCGCCGACGGACCGGAGAACACGTCGTCGGCCGGGGCCGAGTCGGACGGGCCGGGGGTCACGAGGGCGGCCGACAGGGGCTGGTCCTGGGTCTCCGGAAGACTGGTCACCGGGCCACGGTACGTGGCGATGCCGGACTTGTCACCCAAGGCGTACCTGCCCTGACCTGCGCAAACGTAGGATAGCCTCACCTAATGTCGGGACTAAGGTCCTAGACGCTGCCCAGGGCCGCGACGGCCCGGACCGTCAACCTGAGCTCGCCGCTCTCGTCCGATGCCGCCAGGTCCACGACGGCCTCGATCCGCCAGTCGTGGTCGCCGGCCGGGTCGTCGAGCACCTGGTCGACCCGCCAGGTCGTGCCCTCCTCGGCCACCTGGAACAGGGCCGGGCCCCGAGCCGGCGCGGCGATGCCGACGTCGTCGTGCTGCGCGAAGTAGGGCTCCAGGGCCGCCGCCCAGCGCTCGGCGGTCCACGGGCCGCCGTCCTCGTCGACGTCACCCAGGCGCTCCAGCGCGGCCCAGTCCTCGCGCGCGACGAGCTCGACGCGGCGGAACAGCGCGCCGCGGACCAGCGCGCGGAGCACGCGCGGGTTGCCGGACAGCGGAGGTGGCGGTGTCTCGGCGTCGGGGCCCCGGGCCACCTGCTCGTCCGGGTGGGCCAGCCGCTCCCACTCGTCCAGCAGGCTGGAGTCGGTGCGCCGGACCAGGTCGCCCAGCCACTCGGTGATCTCGTCGAGGTCCTCCGTCCGGCGCTCGTCGGGCACCGTCTGGCGCAGCGCGCGGTACGCGTCGGCCAGGTAGCGCAGCAGCACGCCCTCGGTCCGGTCCAGGCCGTACTGGCTGACGTACTCGGGGAAGGTCATCGCCCGCTCGTGCATCTCGCGGACGACGGACTTCGGGGAGATCTCCAGGTCGGCCACCCAGGGGTTGCCGGTGCGGTAGGCGGCGAACGCGGCGGCCAGCGGCTCGGCCAGCGGCTTGGGGTAGCCGACACCCTCGAGCAGCGCCATCCGCTCGTCGTACTCCAGGCCGTCAGCCTTCATCTGGGCGACCGCGTCGCCGCGCGCGCGGTTCTCCTGGGCGGCGAGCACCTGGCGCGGGTCGTCCAGGGTCGCCTCGACAACGGACACCACGTCGTGCGCATAGCCCGGGTCGGCCGGGTCGAACAGGTCGAGCGCGGCGTAGGCGAACGGGGACAGCGCCTGGTTGAGCGCGAAGGTGGCCGGGATCTCATGGGCCAGGCGGACCGTCCTGCGCCGGCCGCGCGGGGCGGCCGGGTCGTCCACCCACTCCCGCACGACGACGCCGGAGGCGCGCAGCGAGCGGTAGACCTCGACCGCGCGCCGGACGTGCCGGCGCCGCGCCCCGGCCGGCTCGTGGTTCTCGGTGAGCAGGTGGGCCATCACCGCCACCGGGTCGGCGCCGTGCAGCGCGCCGCGCTCCAGCACGTTGAGCACCATGGCGTGGGTCACCGCGAACGACGAGGTCAACGGCTCGGGCGGCGCGTCGCGGAGCCGCTCGAACGTCTTGTCGGTCCAGTTGACGTGGCCGGGCGGCGCCTGCTTGCGGACGATCTTGCGAACCTTCTTCGGGTCGTCGCCGGCCTTGGCCAGGGCGCGCCGGTTCTCGATGACGTGCTCGGGCGCCATGACGACGACCTCGCCCAGGGTGTCGAAGCCGGCCCGGCCGGCCCGGCCCGAGATCTGGTGGAACTCACGGGCGGTCAGGTGCCGCATCCGCTCGCCGTCGTACTTGACCAGGGAGGTGAGCACGACCGTGCGGATCGGCACGTTGATGCCGACGCCCAGGGTGTCCGTGCCGCAGACCACCGGCAGCAGGCCCTGCTGGGTGAGGCGTTCCACCACCCGCCGGTACCGGGGCAGCATCCCGGCGTGGTGGATGCCGACGCCCTGGCGCAGCAGGCGGCTGAGCGCCCGGCCGAAGCCGGGGCCGAACCGGAAGGCGCCGAGCTCGTCGGCGATGGCGTCCCGCTGGGCGCGGGTGGCGACCGATGAGTTCGCCAGCCCCTGCGCCCGTTCGACCGCCTCGCGCTGGGTGAAGTGCACGACGTACACCGGTGCGCGATGGGTCTGGACCATCTCCTCGAGCAGCTCGTGGAGCGGCTCGACGCTGTAGGCGTAGGTCAGCGGCACGGGACGCTCGGTGCCGGTGATGGCCGCGACCTCGACCCCGGTGCGACGCCGCAGGTCGTCGACGAAGAAGCCGACCTCGCCGAGGGTGGCGCTCATCAGGACGAACTGCGTGCTCGGCAGCTCGAGCAGGGGCACCTGCCACGCCCAGCCACGCTGCGGGTCGGTGTAGAAGTGGAACTCGTCCATCACCACCTGCGCCGCGTCGGCGTCCGGGCCGTCGCGCAGCGCGAGGTTGGCCAGGATCTCGGCGGTGCAGCACAGGATCGGCGCGTCCGGGTTGACCGACGAGTCGCCGGTCATCATGCCGACGTTGGCCGAGCCGAAAGCGTGCACCAGGGCGAAGAACTTCTCCGACACGAGCGCCTTGAGCGGGGCGGTGTAGACGGTGCGCCGGCCCTGGGCGAAGGCGATGAAGTGCGCCGCCTCGGCGACCAGCGACTTGCCGCTGCCGGTGGGCGTCGTGATGATCACGTGCTCGCCGGTGACCAGCGCCAGCAGCGCCTCCTCCTGGTGCGGGTAGAGCCGCAGCCCGCGGTCCTGCGCCCACCCGGCGAACGCGGCGTAGAGCGCGTCCGGGTCGAACGGGTCCGCCGGCACGCGGTCGGCGAGGGAGCGGGGGGGCACGGCCGCGATCCTCTCACCGTGGCGGCCGGCACCGGAGGTCGGGCCGGGTGCCCCGGGGGCCGGGCGGCGCCGGATCGGGCCTCGGCGGCGCCGCGCCCGGATCGGCGCCAGTCCCGTGGGTCTCGACAGGTGAACGGAACCGTCCCGGGATGTGGTCGCCGTGCCTACCATGGCCAGGTGACCAGCACCGGGCGCCCCGACGTGTACCTGCACGGGCACCACGACTCCGTGCTGCGCTCGCACCGCTGGCGCACCGGGGCCAACTCCGCGGCTCACCTGCTGCCGCACCTGCGGCCCGGGATGAGCCTCCTCGACGTCGGGTGCGGCCCGGGCACCGTGACCGTCGACCTGGCCCGTGCGGTCGCCCCCGGGCGGGTGGTCGGCGTCGACGCCGCCGGCGGCGTGCTCGACGAGGCCCGCACGCACGCCGCGGAGGCGGGCGTCGGCAACGTGCAGTTCGAGGTCGGCGACGTGTACACCCTGCCGTTTCCCGGCGCCTCGTTCGAGGTGGTGCACGCCCACCAGTTGCTCCAGCACCTCACCGACCCGGTCGCCGCGCTCGCCGAGATGCGCCGGGTGACCCGGCCTGGCGGCCTCGTCTCGGTGCGTGACAGCGACTACGGCGGCTTCACCTGGTACCCCCAGAGCCCCGGGCTGGACGAGTGGCGCGTGCTCTACCGCGAGGTGGCGGCCGCACTTGGGGCGCAGGCCGACGCGGGCCGCCGCCTGTCGTCGTGGGTCCGCTCGGCCGGGTTCGCCCCGAACGGGACCACGGTCGGCGCGGGGACGTGGTGCTATGCCACCCCTGAGGAGCGCGCCTGGTGGGCCGGGCTGTGGGCGGAGCGGTGCGTCTCGTCCGACTTCGCCCGGCAGGCGATCGCGCACGGGCTGGCCGACGAGGTGGCTCTCGAGCAGCTCGCCGAGGCCTGGCGGGAGTGGGGCGCGGCGCCCGACGGGTGGTTCGTCGTGCTGCACGGCGAGGTGCTCGCCCGGGCCTAGGGTGGCGCCGTGCGCATCGCCAGGTTCACCACCGGGGGAGACCCCCGGTACGCGATCGTCGACGGCGAACCGGGGAGCGAGGAGCTCCACGTGCTCAGCGGCGACCCGATCTACCAGCCGATCCAGCCCACCGGGGAGCAGATCCGTCTCGCCGAGGACGGCGTGCGGCTGCTCGCGCCGGTGATCCCGCGGTCGAAGATCGTCGGCGTCGGGCGCAACTACGCCGAGCACGCCGCCGAGCTGGGCAACCAGGTCCCGCCGGCACCGCTCCTGTTCCTCAAGCCGAACACCTCGGTGATCGGGCCGGACGACCCGATCGTCCTGCCGGACTGGTCCGAGCAGGTGGAGCACGAGGCGGAGCTCGCCGTCGTCATCGGCAAGGTGACCCGCAACGTGTCCGCCGCCGAGGCGCTGTCCCGCGTGTTCGGCTTCACCGTCGCCAACGACGTCACCGCGCGCGACGTGCAGCGTTCCGATGCCCAGTGGACCCGGGCCAAGGGGTTCGACTCCTCCTGCCCGCTCGGCCCGTGGATCGTGCCCGGGCTGGACGTCGACGACCTGGCCGTCCGGGCCCGGGTCAACGGCGAGCTGCGGCAGGACGGGCGCACGTCGCAGATGGTGTTCGACGTCGCCTACCTGGTGTCCTACGTGTCCGAGGTGTTCACGCTGCTCCCCGGCGACGTCATCCTCACCGGCACGCCGGCCGGGGTCGGCCCGCTGGTCGAGCGCGACGTGGTGGAGGTCGAGGTCGAGGACATCGGCGTTCTGCGCAACCCGGTGATCCGCCGGTGAGCCCGGCCGACGATCCGGCGGCGGAGCCCGGTGTCGACATCTGGACCGACGGGGCCTGCAAGGGCAACCCGGGGCCGGGTGGCTGGGGGGCGCTGCTGCGGTTCGGCGACCACGAGCGCGAGCTGTTCGGCGGGGAGCGGCTGACGACGAACAACCGGATGGAGCTCACCGCGGTGATCGAGGGCCTGCGGGCGCTCACCCGGTCGGTCCCGGTGACGCTGCACGTCGACTCGACGTACGTCATGCAGGGCGTCACCTCGTGGATGGCCGGCTGGAAGCGCAACGGTTGGCTGACCAAGGACCGCAAGCCGGTGAAGAACCAGGAGCTGTGGCAGGCGCTGGACGCCGAGCTGGCCCGGCACCAGGTGCGTTGGGTGTGGGTCAAGGGGCACGCCGGCGAGGCGGGCAACGAGAAGGCCGACGAGCTGGCCAACCGCGGCGTGCCGCGAGCCTGACCACCCGCGCTCCGGCGCCGGGCGGCCTCGTCGGGCGTCGCAACTAGGCTGTACCCCCGTGACCCCCACCTCCCCGATCAGGGTCCGCTTCTGCCCGTCCCCGACCGGGACGCCGCACGTGGGCCTCATCCGCACCGCGCTGTTCAACTGGGCCTACGCCCGGCACGTCGGCGGGACGTTCGTGTTCCGGATCGAGGACACCGACCCCGCGCGCGACTCGGAGGAGAGCTACCGCCAGCTGCTCGACGCCCTCGGCTGGCTCGGGCTGGACTGGGACGAGGGGGTCGAGGTCGGCGGCCCGTACGCCCCCTACCGGCAGAGCCAGCGGATGGCGGTGTACGCCGATGTCGCGCGCCGGCTGGTGGCGGCGGGGGACGCGTACGAGTCGTTCTCCACCCCGGAGGAGATCGAGGCGCGGCACGTCGCGGCCGGCCGCGACCCGAAGCTGGGCTACGACGGGTTCGACCGCGGGCTGACCGGCGAGCAGAAGGCCGCCTACCGGGCGCAGGGCCGGGAGCCCGTGATCCGCGTCCGGATGCCCGACGAGGACGTCACGTTCACCGACGTCATCCGTGGCGAGGTGACCTTCAAGGCCGGCTCGGTGCCGGACTACGTCATCGTGCGCTCGACCGGCCACCCGCTGTACACGCTGGTCAACCCGGTCGACGACGCCCTGATGGGGATCACCCACGTGCTGCGCGGTGAGGACCTGCTCAGCTCGACGCCCCGCCAGGTGGTGCTCTACCAGGCCCTGCTCCGGCTCGGCATCGCGTCGGTGCTGCCGCTGTTCGGGCACCTGCCGTACGTGATGGGTGAGGGCAACCGCAAGCTGAGCAAGCGCGACCCGGAGTCCAACCTCTTCCTGCACCGGGACCGCGGGTTCACCCCCGAGGGCCTGCTCAACTACCTCGCTCTGCTCGGCTGGTCGATCGCCCCGGACCACGACGTGTTCTCGATGGCCCAGATGGTGCAGGAGTTCGACATCGCCGACGTCAACCCGAACCCGGCCCGGTTCGACCTGAAGAAGGCCGAGGCGATCAACGCCGCGCACCTGCGCCTGCTCGCGCCCGACGACTTCCGCGGCCGGCTGGTGCCCTACCTGGCCAAGGCCGGGCTGGTCTCGGCGTCGTCGTACGAGGAGCTGACGCCCGACGAGCGCGGGCGCCTCGACGCCGGCGCGCCGCTGGTCCAGGAGCGGATGACGCTGCTCGGTGAGGCAGGCGGGATGCTGGGCTTCCTGTTCGTCGCCGACGACGCGCTGGCGGTGGAGGACGAGGCGCGCGCGGCGCTCCGCGAGGACGCGGCGACGATCCTCGACGCCGCAGCGACCGTCCTGGCCGCGGTGCCGGACTTCACCGCCGCCGCGACCCAGGAGGCGCTCGCGGCCGCGCTGGTCGAGGGCCTGGGGGTCAAGCCGCGCTTCGCGTACACACCGCTGCGCGCGGCCGTCACCGGCCGGCGGGTCTCGCCGCCGCTGTTCGAGTCGATGGAGATCCTCGGCCGCGAGTCCACCCTGGCCCGGATCGCCCGGCTGGCTGCGAGCCTGTGACACCGGTCGGCCCGATCCAGGGCGTCCTGTTCGACGTCGACGACACGTTGGTCGACACCCGCGGGGCGTTCGTCCACGCCCTGGCCGCGGTCGCCGAGGTCTACCTACCGGCGAACGGCGCCGATCTCGTCGGCCGGATGCTGACGACCTGGCGCGCCGACTCCGGCGGCTACTACCGCGCGTACACCCGAGGCGAGCTGGGCTTCGTCGAGCAGCGGTGGCACCGGGCGAACCAGCTGCACGAGCTGTACGGCGGGCCGCGGTTGTCGTTGGACGACTTCGCCGCATGGGACGAGGTGTTCGACGGCGGTTTCGTCGCCGGCTGGCACCCGCACCCGGATGCGTCCCCGCTGGTGGACCTGCTGCTGGCGACCGGCCTGCCGGTCGGGGCGCTGTCCAACGCCGCCGTGGCCTACCAGGAGGACAAGCTCGCCCGCACCGGGTTCGCCGGGCGGGTGCCGATGCTCGTCGGGGTGGACACCCTGGGTGTGGGCAAGCCCGACCCGGCGGTGTTCGTCGAGGGCGCCCGTCGGTTGGGCACCGACCCGGCGCGCACCGTGTACGTCGGCGACGAGCTGGACATCGACGCCGCCGCCGCGGCGGCGGCGGGACTGGTTGGCATCTGGCTGGACCGTCCGGGCGGGCGCCGCGTCGAGGTGACCGATGACGAGCTGGCCGAGGCCGACGTCCCGGTGATCCACACGCTGGCCGAGCTGCCGGCCCACCTGCACCTGACCTGACCCGCGCCGGGCGCAGCGCTCGTCACCGAGCGCGGAACTCCTCATCGGCCCCAGCGCTCGTCACCGAGCGCACAACTCCTCATCGCGCGCATCGCTCGTCGCCGAGCGCAGGACTCCTCGCCGAGCGCAGCACTCGTCACCGAGCCCGGGCGTTCCCGACACCAAACGGCACGGTCTCGATGATGAGTTCGGCGCTCGGGCGCCGGGGCGCCGGGGCGCCGCGTCAGCGCGGCAGCGGGTCGAGGATCTCGAGCACCTCGTCGTGCAGCAGGCCGTTGGTCACCAACGCCGAGCCGCCGAGCGGACCCGGCACGCCCCGGATCGACGTGAACCGCCCGCCGGCCTCGGTGACGATCGGCACGATCGCGGCCATGTCGTGCAGCGCCAGTTCCGGCTCGGCCGAGATATCGACGGCGCCCTCGGCGACCAGCACGTGCGACCAGAAGTCGCCGTAGCCGCGGGTGCGCCAGACCCGCCGGGACAGGTCGAGGAAGCCGCCCAACCGTCCGGCGTCCTCCCACTCGCCGATCTCCGAGTACGAGAACGACGCGTCCTCGAGCCGGTCCACTGCCGAGACGTGGATCCGCTCCGCGGACGACAGCGACCGGCCGGTCCATGCCCCGGACCCGAGCGCAGCCCACCAGCGGCGGTGCAGGGCCGGCGCGGACACGACGCCTGCGACGACGTCGTCGCCGTCCATCAGCGCGAGCAGGGTCGCCCACACCGGCACGCCCCGGACGAAGTTCTTGGTCCCGTCGATCGGGTCGACCACCCAGCGCCGTGGCCCGTGCCCGGTGTCCGCCAGCTCCTCGCCGTGCACGGCGTCGCGCGGACGGGTCCGGGCCAGCTGCGCGCGGATGGTCTGCTCGGCGGCGCGGTCGGCGTCGGTGACCGGCGTCAGGTCCGGCTTCGTCTCCACCTGCAGGTCCTGGGCGCGGAACCGCTCGAGGGTCAGCGAGTCGACCTGGTCGGCGATGACGTGGGCCAGTCGCAGGTCGTCGTCGTACCGTGGCGTCGCCATGGCCGGCCTCCCTCGCTCCGGGGCACACGCTAGCGGCTCAGGGGGCCGTCACCTGCTCCTCGGGCTCCGGCGCACCGATGCGGGCGACGAGCAGCCGGCGGAACGAGTCGACGCGTGCGGCGCGGGCGGCGCAGGTCGGCTCGTCCGGACCGCCGGTGACCCAGGCGTCGAGCTCGCAGTCGGGCGCGTCGGCGGCATGGGTGCACCCGCGCGGGCATTGGGCCGCGACCTCGGACAGGTCGGCGAACGCCGCCAGGAGGTTGTCCACGGTGACGTGCGCCAGCCCGAACGAGCGCACCCCCGGCGTGTCGATCACCCAGGTCGGCGGCCCGTCGCCGGGCACGCGCAGCGCGACCGCCGAGGAGGACGTGTGCCGGCCCCGGCCGGTCACCACGTTGACGCCGCCGGTGGCGCGCCGGGCGTCCGGCACCAGGGCGTTGACCAGGGTCGACTTGCCCACCCCGGAGTGCCCGACGAGCACGGAGACCTTCCCGGCCAGCGCCGCGCGCAGCTCGTCGAGCCCGTCGATCCGGGCGCCGGACTGCCGGGTCACCACGACCTGCACCCCGACGGGCCGGTAGAGCGAGGTCAACGGTTCCGGGTCGGCGAGGTCGGCCTTGGTCAGCGCGAGCAGGGCCGACATCCCGGCGTCGTACGCGGCGACGACGCAGCGGTCGATCATCCGTGGTCTCGGCTCGGGGTCGGCCAGCGCGGTGACGATCACCAGCTGGTCGGCGTTGGCGACGATGACGCGCTCGATCGGGTCGGTGTCGTCGGCGCTGCGCCGCAGCACCGTGCGGCGCTCGCCGATCCGGACGATCCGCGCGAGCGACCCGTCGTCACCCGATGTGTCGCCGACGACGTCCACCCGGTCGCCGGGGACGACCCGGTCGCGGCCCAGCTCGCGGGCCTTCATCGCCGTGATGAGGTGCTCGCCGTCGGTGCCGCCCTCGCCGGCCCGCGCGCCGTCCACCCCGGACGAGACCAGCACGGCGTACCGGCCCCGGTCCACCCCGATGACCAGGCCGGTGCGGGCGTCGGCGTGCTCGGGCCGTTGCTTGGTGCGAGGCCGTGAGCCACGCCCCGGTCGCACTCGGGCGTCCGACTCGTCGTACCTGCGCTGCGCCATCAGGCGCGGGTCCCCACCATCGCGGCCCAGAGTCCGACGAAGCCGGGCAACGTCTTGGCGGTCGAGTCGACGTCGTCCACCGTGATGCCCGGCACGGCGAGCCCGACGAGCGCGCCGGCGGTCGCCATCCGGTGGTCGGCGTAGGCGTGCCACGGGCCGGCGGCCAGCGGCCGAGGCGTGATGACCAGGCCGTCCGAGGTCTGCTGCGCCCAGCCGCCGCGGGCGGTGATCTCGGTGGCGAGGGCGGCGAGCCGATCGGTCTCATGGCCGCGCATGTGGGCGATGCCGCGCAGCCGGGTCGGGGAGTCGGCGAGCACGGCGAGCGCGGCGACCGTCGGGACCAGCTCCGAGGCGGCCCGCAGGTCGACGTCCAGGCCGTGGATCGCTCCGGTCCCGGTCACCGCCAGGACGTCCCCCACGAGCGACGTCCGCGCGCCCATCTGCTCCAGCAGGCCGGGCAGCAGCGCGCCCGGCTGTGTGGTCGTCGTCGGCCAGCCCGGCACACGCACCGTGCCGCCGGCCACCAGCGCCGCCGCGAGGAACGGTGCCGCGTTCGACAGGTCGGGCTCGACGCGCACGTCCCGACCGGCGATCTCGCCGGGGGCCACCTGCCAGATGCCGGGGCGGGAGTCGTCGACCGTCGCGCCCGCGGCCCGGAGCACGTCGACCGTCATCGCGATGTGCGGCAGCGAGGGCAGCGTCGGCCCGATGTGCCGCACGGTCAGTCCCTGCGCGTACCGGGCGCCGGCCAGCAGCAGGCCGGAGACGAACTGGCTGGACCCGGAGGCGTCGACGTCGACGGCCCCGCCGGGCAGGCCGCCGCGCCCGTGCACCGTGAACGGGAGCCGTCCCGGTGCACCGTGCTCGTCGACCCGCACCCCCAACGCCCGCAACGCGTCGAGCACCGGCCCCATCGGCCGGGCGTACGCCTGCTGGTCGCCGTCGAACCGGACCGGCCCGTCGGCCAGTGCGGCGACCGGCGGCAGGAACCGCATCACGGTCCCGGCGAGGCCGCAGTCGACCGCCGCCTCGCCGCGCAACGGCGCGGGGGAGACCACCCAGTCGTCACCGGAGGTCTCGACGCTCGTGCCCATCGCCCGCAGCGCGCCGGCCATCAGCCGGGTGTCACGGGAGTCGAGCACGCCGCGCAGCCGGGACGGTGCGGTGGCGAGGGCCGCGAGCACCAGGTACCGGTTGGACAGCGACTTCGACCCGGGGACCTCGACGAGTGCGTCGAGCGGCCCGCCGGCCACCGGCGCCGTCCACGCTGAGGTGCCGGTCACGCCCCAAGGCTACGGCCCCCGGTCCACCCGCCCCCCTCAACCCCAAGCCCCCACCCCCGCATCCCCAACTTCCCTGAACCAGGGACCGTTGATCGCGGTCCACCGTTCAGGGAAGTTGCCGTGGCCGGGGGGCCTGGGGCCTGGGGCGCTGGGCTGGCCGGGGGGATGGGGCCGGGCCCGGCCTGGGCTGGGTGTGGGGGCTGGGCTGGGGGTGGGGGCGGGCGGTGGGTCAGTCGGAGTCGCGGGCGGCGGCGCGTGCCTCGTGCGCGGCCTGCACGCGCCAGGCCATGCCGGGCCGGCCGGCGAGGTCACCCGCGGCCAGCAGTGCACCGCCGAGACCGGACAGCGAGGACCAGAACTTGCGGCGGCGTGCGGCCTCGTGCTCGTCCGGCGCCTTCGCCAGCACCTTCCCGGCGGGCAGCGAGGCGACGGCGATCGGCACGCTGAACAGTGCCAGGGCCAGTCCGGCCGTGCGCGGCGCCTTACCCATGGCGAGCGCGGCCGCTGCAGCGAGGGTCGCCGCGCCGTGCAGCTGCACGGCCGAACGGAGCCCTCGGTCGCCCACCGACGTGAGTGCGGTGTCGAGGGCATCGCTCACCCCAGGGATGCGGCCGACGTGACCGCGCACCGCGGCGATCCCCTCGCGCACCGCGGTCGCGTGCGGGCCGGGATGACGGATCTGGTCGACGGCCTCGACCACGAACCAGGACGCGAACAGGGGTCGGGCGACGCAACGCAGCAGCACGGCGTTCCTCCTCGTTGTGCGGCGGGTACCGGCCTCCACGCTAGTCCTGGGGGGAATGGCACCGCCGGTCGAGGCGTTGAGCCTCTCGTGACCTGTGCCCTGGCTGAGCGTCCCTCGGCGCCCGCGGCTCGTGTGCGCTCGTCGTACGCCGTGCCGTTCCCGGCGCGCTCGGTTGACGCACAGGCGCGGCGGCTAGGCTCGACCACGATGAGCGACACGACGCGGGTACCGGCCGGCGAGGACGACGAGGCACGCAGCCGGCGGTTCGAGGCGGAGGCGCTGGTCTACCTGGACCAGCTCTACGGCGCTGCGCTGCGCATGACGCGCAACCCGGCGGATGCCGAGGACCTGGTCCAGGAGACCTTCACGAAGGCGTTCGCCGCCTTCCACCAGTACCGGCCCGGGACCAACCTCAAGGCCTGGCTCTACCGGATCCTCACCAACACCTACATCAACTCCTACCGCCGCAAGCAGCGCGAGCCCGTCCAGTCGCACACCGACACGGTCGAGGACTGGCAGCTCGCCAAGGCGGAGTCGCACACCTCGACCGGGCTGCGCTCGGCCGAGGCGGACGCCCTCGACCACCTGCCGGACTCCGACGTCAAGGACGCCCTGGCGCGCATCCCCGACGACTTCCGGATGGCCGTGTACCTGGCCGACGTCGAGGGGTTCGCCTACAAGGAGATCGCGGAGATCATGGGCACCCCGATCGGGACGGTGATGTCCCGCCTGCATCGGGGGCGCGCCCAGCTGCGTGATCTGTTGCACGACTACGCCCAGGAGCGTGGCCTCGTCGGGGCGGGCCCGGGCGACCCGGAGGGACGATGATGACCGACGCCGACCGCGAGCCGGGCGAAGACGCCCAGCCGCTCACCGACGACGACGCGTGCGCAGCCGCCCTGCAGCGGCTCTGGGGGTACCTGGACCACGAGCTGACCCCGCAGGACGAGGACGACCTGCGCGACCACCTCGCGGGCTGCCCGCCGTGCCTGGCCGAGTACTCGATCGACGTGGTGCTCAAGAGCGTCGTGCGGCGGTCCTGCCACGAGCAGGCTCCGGACGGGCTGCGGGTGCGCATCCAGCAGACCTTGCTCCAGGGGCCCGGCCCGCGGTAGCTCGTCCACCAGCGGACGTTCCCTGACAACGACGAAGGCCCCGACCGCCGGTCGGGGCCTTCTGTGTGCTCAGGGGTCAGGCGTTGGGGCGCTTGCCGTGGTTGGCGGCGCTCCCGGCACGGCCCTTGCGCTTGCGGCCACGCTTGCTCATCGGTCGTCTCCTCGGGTGCGGGGTTCGCGCACCTGCGGGGGCGCGACGTCGGCGTCCATCGTCCCACACGGCCGGCCGTGCGCGGACCGGCCGTGTGGACGCCCGAGTCGGGGTGGCCACCGTCCGGTTCGTCCGATCCCCGGGTTCAAGTCGGGCGGAGCCTCATCCGATACTCCTGGGGTGAATGCTCCGGCGGGACAGCAGGTCTCGGTCATCCCGTTCCTCCATGCCCTTGCCAGCACGGGCGGCTCTGACCTGCATGTCAAGGTCGGGTCCCCGCCGCGGGTGCGGGTCGATGGCCGCCTGCGCAAGCTGCAGGCGCCTGACCTGCGCCCGGCGGACACCGAACGCATGCTCGACGAGGTGATCCCGGACGACCTCGTCGGGACCTTCCGGGAGACCCACGAGGCCGACTTCGCCTTCTCGCTGCCCGGCGTCGGGCGGTTCCGGGTCAACGCCTACCAGGCACGCGGCACGTTCGGCATGGTGTTCCGTCGGGTCTCCGTCGGGGCGCAGTCGCTGAGCGAGCTCGGGCTGCCCGAGGTCGTCGGCGAGCTGTCCCTGGAACCGCGCGGGCTGGTGCTGGTCACCGGGCCGACCGGTTCGGGCAAGACGACGACGCTCGCGTCGATGGTCGACCTGATCAACTCGTACCGCGAGGTGAACATCATCACCATCGAGGACCCGATCGAGATCCTGCACCACGACAAGAAGGCGATCGTCAGCCAGCGCGAGGTGCGCCAGGACACGGCTGACTTCGCCGTTGCGCTGCGTGCGGCGATGCGCCAGGACCCGGACGTCATCCTGGTCGGCGAGATGCGTGACCAGGAGACGGTCCGGGCCGCCCTGTCCGCCGCCGAGACCGGTCACCTCGTCCTGTCCACGCTGCACACGATCGACGCCGCCGAGTCGATCAACCGCATCGTCGACTTCTTCCCGCCGTACGAGCAGAAGCAGATCCGCATCGCGCTGGCCCAAGCCTTGCGGGGGATCGTCTCGCAGCGGCTGGTGCGCAAGGCCGACGGCTCGGGCCGCGTCCCGGCGGTCGAGGTGATGGTGAACACCGGTCGCATCGCCGAGGCGATCGTCGAGCCGCTGGACAACGCGCCGATCACCGACCTCATCCGTGAGGGCGACTTCTACAAGATGCAGACCTTCGACCAGCACCTGTTCCGGCTGGTGAGGGACGACGTGGTGACCTACGACGAGGCGATGACGGCCTCCTCGAACCCGCACGACCTGACGGTGGAGCTCAAGGCCGCGGGCATCCTCGCCTGAGGGCGGCCGGCCGCCGACGCTGGTCTTGCGTGGTCCACCAAACGCGATATAACGTGTCCCCTAACGAGATATATCGCGATTGGGGGACGATCATGGCAACCGACTCCTGGGTGGTCGATGCACCACAGGTCATCGAGGTCGACGACGTCACGCGGCTGCGGGTGGGCCTCGTCGGCGGGCGGGCCGACGTCGTCGTGCACGACGAGCCGGTGGTCCGCGTCGAGGTGCACACGGTGCACGGCCGTCCGCTCGAGGTGACCTACCGCGACGGCGAGCTGCGGCTCGGCTACCAGTTCACGCTCGGCGGGTGGGAGCAGTTCCTCGACACGCTGACCCACTTCCGTGGCAGCGACCGTGCCGACGTGACGATCGCTGTCCCGGCGCACGTCGCGGTCCGGCTGGGCACGGTCAGCGGCGAGGGTCTGCTCGCCGGCGTGCAGGAGGACTCGTCGGTGTCGACGGTCTCCGGGTCGGTCGTCGTCGACGGCACGCGCGGCAACCTGTCCGCACGCACCGTCTCCGGCGACGTCGCCGTCCGAGGGCACAGCGGCGCGCTCGCGCTGAACTCGATCTCGGGCGAGCTGGCTGCCTCGGGCGACCTCACGATCGTGTCGGTCAAGTCGGTGTCCGGGCGGGTGACCCTCGACGTCTCGTCGGGCACGTCCTCGGTCACCGCAACCTCGGTCTCCGGCGACGTCACGCTGCGGCTGCCGGCCGGCAAGGGCGTCCACGTCACCGGGCAGTCGGTGTCCGGCCGCGTGGTGGTCGACGAGCAGGAGTACGGCCGCCGGCCGGGCACCCGCACCGTCGACGTCGCCAGCGGTGACGGCACGTGCCACATCCAGGTGACGACGGTCTCGGGCAACCTCACCGTGCTCCGTGGCGCGCCGCAGGCGCCCTGATGGCGTCGGTGTTCGCCCACGGTCAGCTGCGGTTGTACCTGCTCGCTCTGCTCGAGGCCGGCCCGCGGCACGGCTACGAGCTGATCGTCGCCCTGTCGGACCGGTTCGGCGGCACGTACCGGCCCAGCGCCGGCACGGTCTACCCGCGGCTGGCCCGGCTCGAGGAGGAAGGCCTCGTCGCGCACGCCGACGACGGACGCAAGACGACGTACCGACTGACCGACGCCGGCCGGCGCGAGCTGGATGGGCGCCGCGCCGACCTGGCAGCGGTCGAGGCGGACATCGCCGCCACCGTCCGGGACCGTGCCGGCGCGGTCCGCGCCGACGTACGCGAGGCGATGTCCCACCTGCGCGACGAGCTCGCCGGTGCTGCGGAGCGGGCGCGCGCCGGTGCGACGCGTGTCGAGGAGAACCCGCTGCACGACGCGCGCGCCGCCTCGCACGCCCGCCGGATGGACGCCGACGCGGCGGTCCGCCGGTTTGCCGACGAGCTGCGCGCGGACCTGCGCCGGGCAGACGCCGTGGGAGAGGTGACCGACCTGACGGTCGCCACCGTGCGAACCGTGCTGAGCTCCGCGCTGTCGGCGGTCCGCGGCACCCTGCGCGGCTGACCGCCGGAGCCGAGGACCCGGAACGGCGCCTACAGGTCCTCGGGCAGGCCGAGCCAGACGTGCCAGCCGGTGTGCAGCACCAGCCAGGCGATGAGCCCGTACCCGGCCTGGGCGGGCAGCAGCCCGTCGCCGGTCGCGAGGTCGGCCAGCCACTGCTCGTGGGCGACGAGCGGGGTGAAGCAGTCGACGTAGGGCACCCGACGACGGCTCGCGACGTCGCCGAAGGCGGCGGAGAGCTCGGCCAGTCGGTCGTGGTCGGCCGCTGCGCCGGGCGGCGGGCCGACGACGAACGTCGGCACCCGGTGGTGCTCGGCGACGTCCAGGACGTTGGCCAGGTTGAGCCGGCTGCGGGCGGGTGACAGGCCGATCGCGACGTCGGCCCGGCCCAGCGCGACGACCAGGCGGTTGTCCGTCTCCGGCGCCCATCGGCGGACCGTCTCGGCCTCCCAGCGGGCGCCCAGGCCACCGGTGCTCTCGCCGGGCACTGCCAGGGTGAGGAACGTCGGCGTCACGGGTGCGGCCGTCCGCGCCGCGACCCGGCCGACCCAGCCGAGTCCCTTCGGGTCACCCGTCCCGGCCGCCAGCTCGTCGCCGACCACCACGATCCGCAACGGCCGTCCTGCCACGCCCATCACCACCCCGTGCCCTCGTCGTGCGCCGAACCGGGGACCATCTTCCCAGGTGGTCGCCGCTGGCCCGGGACGGCGCGCCAGCCGCCGGCAACCACTGGCTCACCCGACGGGCGTCCGACGAGACAGCGATCGGATGCGGCTCGCCGGCCTGAGCCACCGGCAACCGCTGGCTCGCCGGCACACCGGCGCGACGAGGCAGCGAACTGGTGCTGTCGTCGGCCTCAGCGACGGCAGGCAGCCTCAGCGGCGGAGGGCGGTCTCAGCCGTGGGAGGCAGCTTCAGCGACGTGCGGCGGCCTCAGCGGCGGAAGGCGGCGTCGAGGAGCTCGGCCTGCTGGGCGGCGTGCTGCTTGGCCGAGCCGGTCGCGGTGGCGGCCGACTCCGGCCGGGACACCACCGACAGCGGCCGGCCGAGCAGGTGCGGCACGTGCAACGACACGTACGACCAGGCCCCCTGGTTCTCCGGCTCGTCCTGCACCCAGACCAGCTCGGCGTCCGGGTACGGCGCCAGCGCCTCGCGGGCGCCGTCGACGTCGAACGGGTAGATCTGCTCCAGCCGGACGATCGCCGTGTGCCGGTCGCCGCTGGTGAGCCGGTGCGCCAGCAGGTCCCAGTAGACCTTGCCGGAGCACAGCAGCACGCGGGTCACCTGCTCGGCCCGCGCCTGCGCGAGCGCGTCGCCGATCACCGGCCGGAACGTCCCGGAGGTGAACTCGTCGACGTCCGAGGCCGCCGCCTTGAGACGGAGCATCGACTTCGGGGTGAACACGACGAGCGGCCGGCGCGGCCGTGCGTACGCCTGGCGGCGCAGCAGGTGGAAGTAGGACGCGGGCGTCGTCGGCTGAGCGACCGTCAGGTTGTCCTCGGCCGCCAGCTGGAGGAACCGCTCGATCCGGGCCGACGAGTGGTCCGGCCCCTGGCCCTCGTAGCCGTGCGGCAGCAGCACCGCCAGCGACGAGTGCTGGCCCCAGCGCTGCGCAGCCGACGAGACGAACAGGTCGAAGATGGTCTGCGCGCCGTTGGCGAAGTCCCCGAACTGCGCCTCCCAGAGCACCAGCGCGTCCGGGCGCTCGATCGAGTAGCCGTACTCGAAGCCCAGGCCGGCGAACTCCGTCAGGGCGGAGTCGTAGACCCAGAACTTGGCCTGGTCACGGGCCAGGTAGGACAGCGGCGTCCACTCGGCACCGGTCTGGCGGTCGTGCAGCACCGCGTGCCGCTGCGCGAACGTGCCGCGCCGGGAGTCCTGGCCGGTCAGCCGCACCGGCGTGCCCTCCAGCAGCAGCGACCCGAAGGCCAGCAGCTCGCCGAAGCCCCAGTCGATGCCGCCCTCGCGACTCATCTGCTCGCGCTTGGCCAGCAGGCTGGCCAGCTTGGGGTGCACGGTGAAACCGGCCGGCGGGCGGGTGTGCGCCGCGCCGATCCGGGCCAGCACCTCGGCCGGGACCGCGGTCTGCCAGCCGACCATCACCCCGGCGTCCTCGTGCTGCGCCTCCGGGCGCTCGAGGCCGGCCACCGTCTCGTCATCCGCGGCGCGCGGCTTGTGCAGGTCGCGGGTCTCGGCGAAGACCCGCTCGAGCTGGGTCTGGTAGTCGCGCAGGGCGTGCTCGGCCTCGTCGAGCGTGATGTCCCCGCGCGCGACGAGGTCCTCGGTGTAGATCTTGCGGACCGACCGCTTCGCCTCGATGAGGTTGTACATCAGGGGCTGGGTCATCGACGGGTCGTCGCCCTCGTTGTGCCCGCGCCGGCGGTAGCAGACCATGTCGACGACGACGTCGCGGTCGAACTGCTCGCGGTACTCGAACGCCAGCTCGGCGACCCGCACGCACGCCTCCGGGTCGTCCCCGTTGACGTGGAACACCGGCACCTGCAGGCCCTTGACCACGTCGGTCGCGTACTGCGAGGAGCGGGACGACGCCACGCCGGTGGTGAACCCGACCTGGTTGTTGACGATGACGTGCACGGTGCCGCCGGTGCGGTAGCCGCGCAGCTGGGCGAGGTTGAGCGTCTCGTAGACCACGCCCTGGCCGGCGAACGCCGCGTCGCCGTGGATGAGGATCGGCAGCACGGAGAAGCCGTCGCCGCCGAGGTCGATCCGGTCCTGCTTGGCCCGGACGATGCCCTCGAGGACGGGGTCGACCGCCTCCAGGTGGGACGGGTTGGCGGCGAGGTGGACCCTCGTCGTGCGCCCGGACTCCGCGGTGAAGACGCCCTCGGTGCCGAGGTGGTACTTGACGTCACCGGAGCCCAAGACGGTGCCCGGGTCGAGGTTGCCCTCGAACTCCCCGAAGATCTGCGCGTAGGACTTCCCGGCGATGTTCGCCAGCACGTTCAGCCGGCCCCGGTGGGCCATCCCGATGCCGACCTCGTCGAGCCCGGCGTTGGCAGCCCGGGACAGGATGGCGTCGAGCAGTGGGATGAGCGACTCGCCGCCCTCCAGCGAGAACCGCTTCTGGCCGACGTACTTGGTCTGCAGGAACGTCTCGAAGGCCTCGGCGGCGTTCAGCCGACGCAGGATGCGCAGCTGGTCCTCGCGCGCGGTGCGAGCATGGCCGGCCTCGAGCCGCTCCTGCAGCCAGCGCCGCTGGCGTGGGTCCTGCAGGTGCATGTACTCCACGCCCACGGTGCGGCAGTAGCTCTCCCGGAGCAGGCCGAGGATGTCGCGCAGGGTCGAGCGGGACGTGCCGGTGAACCCGCCGGTGGGGAACGTCCGGTCGAGGTCCCACAGGGTGAGCCCATGGTTCTGCACGTCGAGGTCGGGGTGCTTGCGCTGGCGGTAGGCGAGCGGGTCGGTGTCGGCCATGAGGTGGCCGCGGCTGCGGTAGGCGTGGATCAGCTCGAAGATCCGGGCCGGCTTGATCGCCTCGCTGTCCGGGTCGCTGCGGGCGTCGCGCACCCAGCGGACCGGCTCGTAGGGCACCTTGAGGGACGCGAACACGCGGTCCCAGAAGCCGTCCTCACCGAGCAGCTTCTTGCCGATGATCCTCAGGTAGTCACCGGACTGGGCGCCCTGGATGACCCGGTGGTCGTAGGTGGAGGTCAGCGTGATGACCTTGGACACGCCCATCGCGTTGAGCCGGTCCTCGGACGTGCCGGCGAACTCGGCCGGGTAGTCCATCGCCCCGACGCCGATGATCGTGCCCTGGCCGGTCATCAGGCGGGGCACCGAGTGGACCGTACCGAGCGTCCCGGGGTTGGTCAGGGAGATCGTCGTGCCCGCGAAGTCGTCGACGGTGAGCTTGCCCGCCCGGGCCCGGCGCACGACGTCCTCGTACGCGTTCCAGAAGCCCAGGAAGTCCAGCGTGTCCGCCTGCTTGATCGACGGGACGAGCAGCTGGCGCGTGCCGTCCGGCTTGGCCAGGTCGATCGCGATGCCGAGGTTGACGTGCGCCGGCGTGTGCAGGGCCGGCTTGCCGTCCTGCAGCACGTACGACGAGTTCATCACCGGCATGTCGGCCAGCGCCTCGACCAGGGCGAAGCCGACGAGGTGGGTGAAGCTCACCTTGCCGCCGCGGCGCCGGGCCAGGTGGTTGTTGGCGACGATCCGGTTGTCGACCATGAGCTTCGCCGGGATCGTCCGCACCGAGGTCGCGGTCGGGATCTCGAGCGAGGCCTCCATGTTGGTGATGAGGCGGGCGGCCGGCCCGCGCAGGCGCTGCACCTCGTCGGCACCCGCGGCAGTGTCGTGTCCGGGGAGCTTGGTGACCACCACCTCGGCGTAGGGCGCGGTGGCCGGCTGGGCCTCGGCGATCGGCGACGTGGTGGTGGGCGGCTCGGTGCCGGCCGGTGACGGCGCCGGGGCCGTGGCGGTGGCCCTGGTCGGCGCCGTCGCGGCGTGCCCGTTGCCGACCGGTGCACCGGTCGTCGGCACCGGGGCGGTCGCGGCAGCCGCGCCTGCCTCCCGGGTCTCGGTGGCCTGGCCTTCCGGGGTCATCGGGCGGTAGCCCTGGAAGAAGTCCCACCAGGCGGGGTCGACACTCGCCGGATCCTGTCGGTACTGGGCGTACAACTCGTCCACGAGCCACTCGTTCGCGCCGAATTCGGCACCCAGTGACGCGGGACCGGTCGTCTGCGCCATGCGACGTTCGCCTGCTTCCAGCACGGCCGTCAACCGCGCCATCGTCGGATCTCTTGACGACAAGATTACGACCATCAGGCCTTTGGTCCCGCCAGAGGGCGGACGCCTCGCCGGACGCCCCGGCTGGGCCGTGTCGACGCGGTCAGGCGACGTCGTGGCGGAGCGTCGTCAGGCGCCCGGCAACGGTGAGCACCAACGCGTAGGCGAGCAGGACGAGCAGGCCCGCCCACCAGTGCGGCAGCAGCGTCGCCAGCCCGCCGGTGGAGTAGATGCTCCCCCCGGTGACCGCTTCGCCCGCGGCCCCGGGCAGGTACTGGCCGATGCCCTTTCCCCACGACGTCAGGCCGAGCACCATGCGCAGCACCGGCTCGACGAACTGGGTGAAGGCGAGTGCGACGAGGATGACGGCGACCTGGTTGGTCACCACCGTTCCGAAGCCGACGCCGAGCAGCGCCCAGACGCCGAGGGCGAGCACGGACAGACCCAGCGTGCGCCAGGTCGAGCCGGCCTGCAGGCCGGTGGGCTTGTGCAGCAGGGCGAGCACGGAGGCGCCCGGCGGCGGTCGACGCCGCCGTGCCGAGCAGGCCGAAGACGAGCCCGAGGCCGGCGCCGACGAGCAGCTTGGCCGCGACGACACGATCCCGGTTCGGCTCGGCGAGCAGCGTGGGGGTGATGGTGCGGTGCCGGTACTCGGCGGTGACCAGCAGGGCGCCGACCAGGAGCGGGAACACGTACCCGAGCGAGACGGTCACCGTGTACACCGAGCGCAGGATCGCCTCGGTCGACAGCTCGGCGGGCACGTTGCCGGTGGAGCTCGTCACGGCGCCCTGAGTGAGCGCCCAGGCGAGGATCGCGGCGAGGAACGCCATGTAACCGACCATGACGAGCAGGAGCACCCACCACAGCCGCGTGGTGACGACCTTGCGGTACTCCGCGAGCAGGGCCGCGCGCATCATGCCACCTTCCCAGCGCCGTCGAGCGGGGCTCTGCCTGCGGGAACGTCCGGGCCGGCATCGCCGGTGAGGCGGAGGAACATCGCCTCGAGCCCGGCGTCGAGCCGGCTCAGCTCGTGCAGCTCCACACCGTGGGCGAAGGCCGCGGCGCCGACGGCGGGCAGGTCGACGTCGAGCAGCTCGACCGTCGCCGGTGCGCCGACCGGGGCGGCGTCGCGCCGGACGCCGGCCAACGGCCAGCCGCTCGCCGCGACCAGCGCCTCGAGGCCCGCGCCGTCCGGCGAGGCGACGCGGACCCGGGGCCGGGAGTCGGCCGCCAGCTCCGCGAGCGACGACGCCCGGACCAGCCGGCCGTGGTTGATGATGACGACGTCGTCCACGGTCTGCTGGACCTCGGACAGCACGTGGCTCGAGACGAGGACCGTGCGGCCCTGCCCGGCGAGCGCCCGGAGGAACCCGCGGAGCCAGGAGATGCCCTCGGGGTCGAGGCCGTTGGCGGGCTCGTCGAGCAGCAGCACCGGCGGGTCGCCGAGCAGCGTCGTGGCCAGCGCCAGCCGTTGCCGCATGCCGAGGGAGAACCCGCCGACCCGACGGTCGGCCGCGTCGTCCAGCCCGACCAGGTGCAGCACCTCCCGTGCCCGGGAGTCGGGCACGCCGACCTGCGGGGCGTACACCCGCAGGTGGTCGAGCGCGCTCCGGCCGGGGTGGAAGCTGGCGGCCTCCAGCGCGGCACCGACGACGCGGCCCGGCCGGGTCAACGCGTGGTACGGGCTGCCGCCGATGGTGGTGGAGCCTGCGGTCGGCCGCACCAGCCCGAGCAGGCAGCGCAGCGTGGTGGTCTTCCCGGCGCCGTTGGGCCCGAGGAAGCCGGTGACCCGGCCCGGCAGGACGGTGAACGACAGGTCGTCGACGGCCCGCACCGGGCCGAACGACTTCGAGAGGTGCCTGACCTCGACGACGAGCCCGGCGGCACCCGGGACTGCGCTTGACACGTGAACCTCCCCCGCTCGATGCGATAGCGAAGTGATATCACATTTCGGGGCCCGGTGCCGGCCATTCGCGAGGCAGCGTGATGCGCATCGTGCAGCCGGACGGGGTGTCGGCGACCTCGATCCGTCCGCCGTGCAGCTCGACCGCCCAGCGCACGATCGCCAGGCCCAGCCCGGTGCCCCCGGTGGAGACCTGCCTGGTCGCGGCCGGGGTGTTGCCGCGGACGAACCGCTCGAACACGTGCGCCCGGTCCGCCACGGCGATCCCCGGTCCGTGGTCGACGACGTCGATCTGCACCGACCGGCCGGCCGGCTGTGCGACGAGCTGGACGACGTCGTCCATCGGAGAGTGCCGCACCGCGTTGTGCAACAGGTTCGCCACCACCTGGTGCAGCCGCTCCGGGTCCGCGGGAACCGTGAGGTCGGGCGGCGTCACACTCACCTCGAACCGCACGCGGCGTGCGGCGCCGACCAGAGCGGCCTCGTCCGCAGCCTCCTGCAGGAAGCCGGCCAGGTGCAGCTGCTCGACGTCCAGCGGCACGTCACCGGCCTCGAGCCGGGACAGGTCGAGCAGGTAGGCGACGAGCCGGCCGAGGCGTTCGGTCTGCGCGAGCGCGGCCTGCATCGTCGCCGGGTCGGCCGGGACCACGCCGTCGACGACGTTCTCCAGCTGCGCCTGGAGCGCGGTGACCGGGGTGCGCAGCTCGTGCGAGACGTTGGCCACCAGCTCACGGCGGAACCGGTCGGCCTGCTGCAGGTCGTCGGCCATCGTGTTGAAGGCCGCAGCGAGCTGGCCCACCTCGTCGCGGCTCGTCGAGCGGACCCGCCGGCTGTAGTCGCCGGCCGCCATCCCGCGCGCCGCGGCCGTCATCTCCCGCAGCGGCGACGTCATCCCGCGTGCCAGCAGCTGCGTGAGGATGAGCGACAGGACGATCGCCAGCGGCAGCGTGCGCGTCGGGCCGAGGTGCCGGTACAGGCCGAGCCACGTGATGAACGCGGCCATGGTGACCGTCGCCGCGACCAGAACGCCCAGCTTGACCTTGATCGATGACACCCGGTCGAGCGGCCGGATGTCCGGCAGCCGCTCGGCGATCGGCCGTCGGTGCCGGGGGCCCCCGGACGACGCCGGGCTCGTCGCGTCCGGCGTCGCGATGCCCGGCGGCACGTCCCGCGACGACGCCGCGGGACCGGGCAGGGCTCCGGTGCTCACGGCTCCGCGTGCCGCGCGCCGGCCGGCTCGTCCGCGGGCTGGAAGGCGTACCCGACGCCGTGCACGGTCCGGATGAGGTCCGGGCCGAGCTTGCGACGCAGCGCCTTGACGTGGGAGTCGACGGTCCGGGTACCGCTGGCGTCGACCCAGTCCCACACGTCGGCCAGCAGCTTCTCGCGGGTGAGCACGGTGCGGGCGTTGGTGGCCAGTGCGACGAGCAGGTCGAACTCGGTGGGGGTCAGGTGCACCTCGTCCGGCCCGCGCATGACGCGGCGCTGCGCCTGGTCGATCGTCACGTCGCCGATGACCAGCGGCGGGTCGGGCTCGTGCAGCTGGCCCGACCGCACCGCCGCCGCGGCCCGCTCCTGGCGGCGGAGCAGCGCCTTGGTGCGGGCGACCAGCTCGCGCATCGAGAACGGCTTGGTCATGTAGTCGTCGGCGCCGACGCCGAGCCCGACGAGCATGTCGGTCTCGTCGTCGCGCGCGGTGAGCATGAGGACGGGCACCGGGCGCTCGGCCTGGATCCGCCGGCACACCTCGAGCCCGTCGATGCCGGGCAGCATGACGTCCAGCACGACGAGGTCCGGCTGGAGCCGGCTCGCGGCGTCCACCCCGGCCAGGCCGTCCCCGACCGCGTGCACGGACCAGCCCTCGGCGGACAGCCGGTGGACGATCGCCTGCGCGATCGCCGGCTCGTCCTCCACCACCAGGACGGTGGTCGTCGGCACACCCGGGGTCTGGTGCGAGTTCGCCATGGCGTCAGCGTGGCACAGTCGGGACGAACCGGCGGGGACACCCGGGCCCGCCCGGCCGCGGCTTCGTATGATGGCGGCACCATGAGCGGCTCTTCCAGCCGTCGGCGCCGGCCTCGCGGCGGCTCGACCGGTGCCGGCACGTCCTCCGTCCGCCACCGCAGGCCTGCCCAGGCGAGCCGGCCGTGCTGACCGACTGGTTGCTGGTCGGCCTGGGAGTGCTGCTCACCGCCGGCACCGCCGTGTTCGTCGCCGGCGAGTTCTCGTTGGTCACCCTCGATCCCGGTGCTGTCGAGGCGCACGCCGCGGAGGACCACGCCGGGCGTCGGGTGCTCCGGGCGCTGCACAGCCTGTCCACCCAGCTGTCCGGCGCCCAGGTGGGCATCACGGTGACCACGGTCCTGCTCGGCTACACCACCCAGCCGGCGGTCGGCCGCCTGATGGCACGCGCGCTGCACGGTGCGGTGCCGTCCGCCGCGGCGACCGCGATCTCGGTGGTCGTCGCGCTCGTGCTGGTCAACGCGTTCTCGATGCTCCTCGGCGAGCTGGTGCCGAAGAACTTCGCCCTCGCGGCGCCGTTCGCCACGGCGAAGGCGATCGCCCCGCTCCAGCTGGCGTTCACCACCCTGTTCGCGCCGTTGATCGCGTTGCTCAACGGCAGTGCCAACGGGCTGCTGCGCCGGGTCGGCGTCGAGCCGCGGGAGGAGCTCTCCGGCTCCCGGTCGGCGAGCGAGCTGGCCGCCCTGGTTCGTCGGTCCGCCGAGCAGGGCACTCTGGACGAGTCCACGGCCACCCTGCTGACCAACTCCCTGGACTTCGGCGCGCTGACCGCGGTGGACGTCATGACGGACCGGCTGCGCCTGGTCACCGTCCGGCGCGAGGACACCGCGGCCGACGTGCTGCGCACCGCCCGCGCCACCGGCCACTCGCGGTTCCCCGTGATCGGGGAGTCGAGCGACGACATCGTCGGCGTGGTGCCCCTGCGACGCGCGGTCGCCGTGCCCTACGAGCGGCGCGGCGAGGTGCCCGCCGCCGCCCTGATGGTCGACGTCCTGCGCGTCCCCGAGACGGTCCACCTGGGGCCGCTGCTGGTCGAGCTGCGCGGGCGCGGCCCACAGATGGCGGTCGTGGTGGACGAGTACGGCGGCACCTCGGGCGTGGTGACGCTCGAGGACGTCGTCGAGGAGCTGGTCGGGGAGGTGGCGGACGAGCACGACCGCGCGCGCGGCTCCGCCGCCCGACGGCTCGACGGCTCGTGGGGCTTCCCGGGGGTGATGCGGCCCGACGAGCTCGCCGAGATCACCGGCCTGCGCGTGCCCGACGACGGGCCGTACGAGACGCTGGGCGGCCTGGTCATGGCCCGGCTCGGCCGCATCCCGGCAGAGGGCGACGTCGTCGAGGTCGACGGCGTCCGGCTCGAGGTCGAGCGGATGGACGGCCGCCGCGTGGAGCGGCTCGGCGTGCGACGTGCAGGGGAGGACCGGTGAGCACTTCCCTGGCCCTGGTCCTCGTCGTGGTCTTCCTGGCCGGGAACGCCTTCTTCGTCGGGGCGGAGTTCGCCGTCATCTCCGCCCGCCGGAGCGCGATCGAGCCGCTCGCTGCCGCCGG
The DNA here is from genome assembly GCA_963769855.1 of uncultured Actinomycetota bacterium. Taxonomy (GTDB): domain Bacteria; phylum Actinomycetota; class Actinomycetes; order Actinomycetales; family Cellulomonadaceae; genus Cellulomonas. Next base: position 845,035 of record CAVYNN010000003.1, on the reverse strand, counting down.
GGACCGGCGGGCCCGCACGGTGCTCTGGGCGATGGAGCATGTCTCGCTCATGCTCGCGGGCGCCCAGCTGGGCATCACGGTGTGCTCGACGAGCCTCGGCCTGGTCGCCGAGCCGGCGATCGCGCACCTCGTCGGCCGGCCCCTGCACGCGCTGGGCGCGAGCGCGGTGTGGACCGAGCCGGTCGCGTTCGCGATCGCGCTCCTGGTCGTCGTGTACCTGCACGTGGTGTTCGGCGAGATGGTGCCGAAGAACCTCGCGGTGGCCGGCCCGGAGCGTGCGGCCCTGCTGTTCGGCCCGCCGCTGGTCTGGCTGGGCCGGCTGGTCCGGCCCGTGATCGCGGCACTGAACTGGCTGGCCAACCACGCGGTGCGCCTGGTCGGGGTCGAGCCGCGGGACGAGGTCGCCTCGTCGTTCACCGCGGAGGAGGTGCAGTCGATCGTCGAACGCTCGGCCGCGGAGGGCCTGATCAGCGACGAGCAGGGGCTGCTGTCCGGCGCGCTGGAGTTCTCCGACCGCACCGCACGGGACGTCATGGTGCCGCTGGCAAACCTGGTGCGGGTCGACGAGGACGCGACCCCGGACGAGGTCGAGCACCTCGTCGGACGCACCGGGTTCAGCCGGTTCCCCGTGCGCGACGACGCCGGCCGGCTGGTCGGCTACCTGCACGTCAAGGACGTCCTGTACGCGGACGCGGTGACCCGGTTCGAGCGGGTGCCCGTCTGGCGGGTGCGCCGGCTCGCGGTGGTGGGACCCGAGGACGAGGTGGAGGACACCCTCGCCGCGATGCAGCGCTCCGGCGCCCACCTCGCCAGGGTGGACGAGGCGGGGGCGGCGGTCGGTGTCGTCTTCCTGGAGGACATCCTCGAGGAGCTCGTCGGCGAGGTGCGCGACGCGATGCAGCGCGGTCAGATCCCGGACGGGACCTGACCGGCACGACCGGCGCGCCACCGCTGTCCACGGACTGACCACGCCTGCGCCGGAGGCTGCGACTTTGGTCCTATGGTCACGGCGTGTCGCCCCGGGCGCGGACGATTCGGCTGGACGGACGTCCAGAGGGGCTTGGCCCCACCACCGAAAGCCCGTTATGGTTCCGTGACCAGGGGCAGGCTGCAGCCGTTATCGGACCGTCGCACTCGAGCGACGCCCAGCGGTCGAGGACGGAGGTGTCGTGGGGTCGCATCGCCACGAGCCCGTCTCGCCGTCGCCTCGTCCCCCCAGCGTCGCCCGTCTGCCCGAGGCGCACGCCGCGCCCCGACGTCGTCCCGGTGCGGCACGGATGCTCGGCCGGCTCGGCGTCCTCGCTGCCCTGGTCGGCGTCACCGTGATCGTCCCGGTCTCCCAGGCGGCCCTCGCGGACGCCGGCACCGGCACCATCTCCGTGTTCGCCAGCCACGTCGCGCTGCCGTCGACCGTCGACGCGCTGACCGCCACTCCAGCCTCCCAGCAGCCGCCCGCCTCGCTCGTCTCCGCCTCCGGTGCCGCCGTCGGGATCAACCTGGCCGACGTGCAGCGCGTGTCTCGGTCCGTCGAGCGCAGCCCGTTGCCCGGCTGCGACGGCATCCGTCGGCCCGCCAAGACCAACGGCGCCCTGCCGGCCGACAGCCTGTGCACCCTGTTCGACGGGCACACGCAGCTACGGGCCGACGCGGCCGTCGCGCTCGCACAGCTCAACGAGGCGTACGTGGCCAAGTTCGGCGCGGACATGTGCCTCGCCTCCGGCTACCGCACCCTGGCCCAGCAGTACACCGTGAAGGCGGAACGGGGCTCGCTCGCCGCGGTGCCCGGGACCAGCAACCACGGCTGGGGCCTGGCGGTCGACTTCTGTTCCAAGGAGACCCAGGGCGTCCGGTGGACCTGGTTGCAGGAGAACGGCCCGGTGTACGGCTTCAACAACCCGTCCTGGGCCAAGCTGGGCGGCTCCGGCCCGCACGAGCCGTGGCACTGGGAGTTCACCAAGGGCGTCCAGGAGGACGGCGAGTACCTGGGCTGAGCCCCGGGTCGGCAGCGGCCCGCGGCCCTCGGGGCCCTACCCGCTGGACCTCAGCGCAGCGCCAGGCCCCAGGTCAGTGTGTGCGAGGCGGCCGGCGCCAGGTGGACCAGGTCGTCCCCGGTGCGGAACGCGTCTGCGGCGCAGGTCATCGGCTCGGCCGCGACGGACGTCCGCTTGATCGCCTCGACCTCGTCTCCGGTGCACACCTGCCACGCCCGCGCGGCCTCGTCGGCCCAGAGCGCCGCCGTGGTGCCGTCCGGCCGGCCGAGCAGCAGCCAGGAGCGTCCGTCGCCGTCGCGGACCAGGTCGGTCCACGCGTCGTCGTAGGCCCGCCCGGCGAGCAGCCGGGCCTCGCGCAGGTCGACCCCGTTGGCGACCGGCTCGGTGCCGGTCGGCAGCAGCCGGTTGTCCACCGTGACGTGCCGGGCCGCGTCGACCCGCAGCGTGCACTCGTCCACGGCAGCCCCACCGGTCGACAGCCAGGGGTGGACCCCCACGCCGTACGGCGCCGTCGTGTCACCCGCGTTGGTCGCGGTGATGCTCGCGGTCAGGCCGGCCTCACCCAGCTGGTAGCCGACGACCAGCCGTAGCGGCCACGGGTACCCCGCGGTCGGCACCAGCCGGTGGGTGAGCTCGATCGACGAGCCGTCGTCGGACGCCCCGGCGGTCTGCCAGCGCACGTGGGTGACCAGCCCGTGCAGGGCGGTCATCCGGGCCGGCTCGCTGACCGCCACCTGGTGCACGGTGCCCTCGTACTCGTACAGGCCGTTGGCCAGCCGGTTGGGCCACGGTGCCAGGACCATGCCGGAGAACGCGGGGGCCAGCTCGGTCTCGTCGTACGGCCGGACCACGTCGGAGCCGCCGGCACGGTAGACCCGCAGGGAGGCCCCGACCTCGGCGATCACCGCCTCCTGGTCACCGAACCGCAGGTGGTACTGGGCGCCGCTGGGTGGGGGAGTCACATCCCGCACCGTACCTGGACGAGTGCCCGATACCGCAGTCCGTGGGTCCCAGACGCGTCACCCGATCGTGCGCGCAACCGGGTGGCGCGCACCCGCCCGGGGTGAATGCGGTGGATAGCCGGCCACGCGCGATCCGCCGATGCCCTACCGTCCGGCGCATCGAGCTGCGGTGGGCAGGCGGAGCGCGAGGAGACCAGACGTGTCCTGGGACGGTGCCGTCCTCGTCGAGCGTGAGGTGCGCGAGCTCATCCGCCGGCGAGGGCTGGATCCGGTGCGTGACCCCGGCGGGGTGCACGCACTGGTGTCGGCGGCGATCGCCGACTACGACGAGCGGTCGGTGCTGGGCGCCGTGCCGCCGCTGGACGACGCCGCGGCGGTGCACAAGCAGGTGGTCGACGCGGTCGCCGGGCTGGGACCGTTGCAGCGCTACCTCGACGACGAGTCGGTCGAGGAGATCTGGATCAACTCGCCGACCCAGGTGTTCGTCGCCCGCGGCGGCGTCGCCGAGCTCACCACGACGATCCTGACCGACGAGCGGGTGCGCGACCTCGTCGAGCAGATGCTCAAGGCCTCGGGCCGCCGGCTGGACCTCAGCTCGCCGTTCGTCGACGCCTGCCTGCCGGGCGGGGAGCGGCTGCACGTCGTCATCCCGGACGTCACGACGCGGTGGGCGGTGAACATCCGCAAGCACGTCGTGCGGGCGACCAGCCTGGACGACCTCGTCGCGCTCGGCTCCCTGCCGCCGCAGGCCGCAGCGTTCCTCGCTGCGGCGGTGCGGGCCGGGCTGAACATCCTGGTGTCCGGGGCGACCCAGGCCGGCAAGACCACCGCGCTCAACGCGTTGGCCGGCGCGATCCCGCCCCGGGAGCGGGTGATCAGCTGCGAGGAGGTGTTCGAGCTCCGCCTGACAGCCCGGGACTGGGTGGCCATGCAGTGCCGCCAGCCCAACCTCGAGGGGACCGGCGAGATCCCCTTGCGGCGGCTGGTCAAGGAGGCGCTGCGGATGCGGCCCAGCCGGCTGCTCGTCGGTGAGGTGCGCGAGGCCGAGGCGCTCGACCTGCTGCTGGCCCTCAACGCCGGCATCCCCGCGATGTGCACGTTGCACGCCAACTCCGCACGGGAGGCCCTGGTCAAGCTGTGCACGCTGCCGCTGCTGGCCGGGGAGAACGTCTCGTCGGCGTTCGTCGTGCCGACCGTCGCGAGCGCCGTGGACCTCGTCGTGCACCTGGACCTGGAGGCGGACGGGCGGCGGGCCGTGCGCGAGGTGCTCGCCGTGCCCGGCCGGGTCGAGGCGGGCGTCGTGGAGACCGCCGAGGTGTTCGTCTCCCGTGGCGGGCGGCTGGTCCGCGGCGACGGCTTCCCGCCACACCCCGAGCGGTTCGCCCGGATCGGTGTCGACCTCGCGGCGCTGCTGCGGACCCGGGACTGAGGGCCACGCGATGGGGGTGCTGCTGGGGCTGCTGCTCGGCGCCGGGCTCGCCTGCGTCTGGTGGTCGTTCTGGCCGGCGCCCGCGCAGCGCACGACGAACCGTGCCGCCGACCGGGTCCGGGACACCCTGGTCCAGGCCGGGGTGACCGGGGTCGGGCCGGCGGTGCTGCTGCCGGCCGCGCTGGCCGGCGCGCTCGTCGTCGGCTGCCTCGCGCTGCTCGTCGTGCCCGTGCCGGCCGTCGCCGGGGTGGCCGCAGCCTTCGGTGCCGGGCTGCCCTGGGTGCTGCTGCGCGGCCGGGCCCGGCGCCGCGTGGCGCGACTGCGCCGGCTGTGGCCACAGGTGGTCGACGACCTCGCCTCCGCGGTGCGCGCCGGGCTGTCGCTGCCGGAGGCGCTCGGCGCGCTCGGCGAGCGGGGCCCGGCCGAGCTGCGGCCGCCGTTCGCCGCGTTCGCCGTCGACTACCGCGCCTCCGGCCGGTTCGGGGACAGCCTGGACGCCCTCAAGGACCGGCTGGCCGACCCGGTCGCGGACCGGATCGTCGAAGCCCTGCGGCTGACCCGCGAGGTGGGCGGCACCGACCTCGGCCGGCTCCTGCGCACGCTGTCGGCGTTCGTCCGGGAGGACCTTGCGACCCGCGGCGAGCTCGAGGCGCGCGCATCCTGGACGGTCAACGCCGCCCGCCTCGCCGTCGCCGCGCCGTGGGTGGTGCTGGCGATGCTCGGCTCGCGCGCGGAGGCGGCTGCCGCCTACGACACGCCCACCGGGGTGCTCGTCCTGCTCTCCGGGGCGGCGTGCTCAGCCTTCGCGTACTGGCTGATGCTGCGCCTCGGCCGGCTGCCCGACGACCCCCGGGTGCTGCGCTGATGCGCGCCGGGGCCGCCGGGCCGAAGGACGCCGGGCTCACCGCGCCGAAGGGCGCCGGGCTCACCGCGCCGACCTGCTCCGGGACCGCCGCGTGAACGCCGGGGCGCTCGCCGGCCTGCTGCTCGGCAGTGGCCTGGTGCTGCTGGCCGCGTACCGGGAGGCCCGCCGCCCCACGCTCGACCGCCGCCTCGCGCCCTACCTGCGACCACGGCGCACCGAGTCGGCCCTGCTCGGCGAGCCGGCGACACCGCTGGCGGGCCTGGCCCGGCTCGCCGCACCCTTCCTGGCAGACCTGGCTCGCCTCGTCGGGCGCCTCGGTTCGCCGACCGCCGAGCTGCGTCGGCGCCTGGCCCGCGCCGGTCGAGCGGAAACGGTCGAGCAGTTCCGGGCTGGCCAGGTCGTCTGGGGTGCGTGCGGGTTGGCCGGCGGGTTGGCCGCGGCGCTCCTTCTCGGTGCTGCGCGCGGCGGGTCCCCGGTCGCGCTCGCGGTGCTCGTGCTGGTCGCCGGGGTGGTCGCCGTCCTCGCCCGGGACGGGCTGCTCACGCGGGCGGTCCGGGCGCGCGAGGCCCGCCTGCTCGCCGAGCTGCCGACGGTCGCGGAGCTGCTGGCCCTTGCGGTCGGGGCCGGCGAGGGCGCGGCAGCCGCGTTGGAGCGGGTCGCGCGGTCGACCCGCGGCGAGCTGTCCGACGAGCTGCGGGCCACCCTCGCCGATGCGCGGGCGGGCCGGCCGCTGACCGCGGCGCTCGACGGGCTGGCCGCGCGGACCGGACTGCCGGCGCTGGCGCGGTTCGCCGAAGGGGTGGCGGTGGCGATGGAGCGCGGCACACCCCTGGCCGAGGTGCTGCGCGCCCAGGCGCAGGACGTCCGGAGCGAGGGCCGACGTGCCCTCCTCGAGGCCGGCGGGCGCAAGGAGATCCTCCAGATGCTGCCGGTGGTGTTCCTGGTGCTGCCGGTGACGGTGCTGTTCGCGGTCTTCCCCAGCGTGGTGGTGCTGCGGGTGGGGATGTGAGTGTCCGGGATCCGGCCCACGGCCGGCAGGAAGGGGTGGGAGATGGTGCAGCTGATCGCCGTGCTGGTGGCCCGGGTGCGAGCCGGGGGCCGCGCGGATCGGGGCGATGTGCCCGGCTGGGTGCTGGTGACCCTCATGACGGCCGGGCTGGTCTCGGTGCTGTGGTTCGTCGCCGGCGACGCCCTGGTCGCGGTGTTCCAGAACGCGATCAGCACGGTGACCCCCGCCGCGCCGTAGACGCCGGCGCGGCCGTCGTCGACTTCGTGCTGGTCGGCGGCCTGGTCACCGTGCTGTTCGTGGCGATCGTGCAGCTGACGCTCGTGCTGCATGTGCGTGCCACGTTGATCGACTGCGCGGCGCAGGGCGCCCGGTACGCCGCGGCGGCCGGGCGCGAGCCGTCCGACGGGGTGGGCCGCACGGTCGACCTGGCCACGGCCGAGCTGTCCGCGGCCTACGCCCGGGACGTCACGGCCGGGCGGGTCGAGATGGACGGCGTCGAGGTCGTCGAGGTGACCGTCCGGGCGCCGCTGCCGGTGCTCGGCCTTCTCGGGCCGACCGGGACGCTCGTCGTGCGCGGGCACGCCATGGAGGAGGGCCCGTGACGCGCCGGTGCCGTCGCCTCGTCGAGCGCCGCGCTGCGCGGGGCGACGAGGGCAGCGCGGTGGTCGAGTTCGTCGCGGTGACGCTGATCCTGCTGGTGCCGCTGGTCTACCTCGTGCTGGTGGTCGGCCGGCTGCAGGCTGCGACGTTCGCCGCGGAGGGCGCCGCGCGCGAGGCGGCACGGGTCTTCGTCGCGTCCGACGCGCCTGCCGACGCCGCGCCGCGGGCGCTGACGGCGGCCGGGATCGCGCTGGCCGACCAGGGCCTGCCGGACGATCCCGCCGACGTGGTCTCGATCGCGTGCTCGGCGGCGTGCCTGACCCCCGGCAGCGAGGTGACGGTCGACGTGCGGCTGCGGGTGCCGCTGCCGTTCGTCCCGAGGTTCCTGCGGGGCGCGGTGCCGATGGAGGTCCCGGTCGTGGCGCGGCGCACAGCCGTCGTCGACGAGTACCGGGAGGCGCCGTGACCCGCCCGCGCCGTGACGACGGGCAGGTGACGATCCTCGTCATCGGGTTCGTCGTCGTGGCGCTGGCGCTGGTTGCCGTGGTGGTCTCGGCGACGCAGGTCCACCTGGAACGCGCCCGGCTGGCCGCGCTGGCGGACCCGGCCGTGCTCGACGCGGCCGGGCAGGTGTCCGACGCCGCGTACTTCCAGCCGCCGCCCGACGATGGCCGGGTCCCCTCCGGGGAGGCGCTGGCCCTGTCCGACGCCGAGATCGCGGCCCGGGTCGACGCCTACCTCGTCGGCCATCCCGACGCGGCGGCGCGGTGGACCGACCTGCGGGTGCTCGAGGCCGGATCACCGGACGGCAGCACGGTGCGGGTGCGCCTCGGCGCGGTGGTGCGGCCGGCCTGGACGGCCTGGGTGCTGGCTCCGTTCACGGGCGGGATCGCGATCGAGGCGTCCTCGTCGGCCCGAGCCTGGTGACAGCGCCGCGGTTCTCTGACGTCTCGGGTGTGGATCACGCCCGAGACGTCAGGAAACCGGCACGAGGCAGGTCAGGCCGAGCGACGGCCGCCCCGGTCGCGGCGAGGGGCCCACTCGCGCGGTGCACCGGTCGCGGACCGAGCGGCGCTGTGGCCGCGCGCCGGCGCGGGGCTGGCGAACGAGGCGGACCGGGTCGGCTCGGCGGACCGGTCGGACGAGGAGCCGCCGGTTGAGGTCGACCAGGCGAGGGAGGTGGCGCGGTTCGACGGCGTGGACCTGGTCGACCCTGCCGACCGGGCCGGCGCACCGGACCGCGGCGCGGCCGAACGCTCGGACGACGCGGGTCGGCCGGACCCGGCGGGCCGGGCCGACGACCCGCCACGGCGGGACGAGCCCGGCCGGCTGGACGCGCCGGAACCAGACCGGGACGACCGGCTCGGCGTGGCGGTGGTGGCCACGGCGACCGGGACGGCACGGCGAGGCGCCTGCACACCCGCCAGCCCGGTCACGGTGGCGTCGCCCGGGTGGACCGCCCGCGGCTGGGCGGTGATCTTCGCCGCCCGGGTCAGGGCGCGCACGTCCGCGCGCTCCTCGGGCAGCACGAGCGTCACGACGACGCCCGCGGCGCCGGCGCGAGCGGTCCGCCCGGAGCGGTGCAGGTACGCCTTGTGCTCGGCGGGCGGGTCGACGTGCACGACGAGCTCGATGTCGTCCACGTGGATGCCGCGCGCGGCGATGTCCGTGGCGACCAGCACGTTCGCCTCCCCGGAGCCGAACGCGGCGAGGTTGCGCTCGCGGGCCGGCTGGCTGAGGTTGCCGTGCAGGTCGACCGCGGCGATGCCCGCCTCGACGAGCTGCTTGGTCAGCTTCTTCGCCTGGTGCTTGGTGCGCAGGAAGAGCAGCCGGCGGCCGGTGCCGCCGGCGAGCTGCTCGACCACCTCGCGCTTGGCCGCGACGTCGGCGACCTCCAGCACGTGGTGCGTCATCTGGATGATCGGTGAGTCGACCGTGTCGACCGAGTGGTGCACCGGGTTGCTCAGGTACCGGCGGACGACGATGTCCACGCCGTTGTCCAGGGTGGCCGAGAACAGCATCCGCTGGCCGACCTTCGGGGTGCGGTCGAGGATCCGTCGCACCACGGGTAGGAAGCCGAGGTCGGCCATGTGGTCGGCCTCGTCCAGGACGGTGATGGCGACGTCGTCGAGCGTGAGCTTCCGCTGGTTGAGCAGGTCCTCGAGCCGCCCGGGGCAGGCGACGACGATGTCGACGCCCGCGTCCAGGGCGGTCACCTGCCGGCCCTGGGACACGCCGCCGAAGATGGTCGTCGTGCGCAGGCCGTAGGCGGCCGCCAGCGGTGCGAGCGTCGCGTCGATCTGGGTCGCGAGCTCGCGGGTGGGGCACAGCACCAGACCGCGCGGGCGCCGCGCCCGGCGAGCGGCCGGGTGGCCGTCGGCAGTGCGGGTGCCTAAGGCTGCGGAGCCGGCTGCCGCCAGGCGCAGCACCAGCGGCAGCGCGAACGCCAGCGTCTTGCCCGAGCCGGTGCGACCGCGGCCGAGGACGTCCCGGCCGGCCAGCGAGTCGGGCAGGGTGGCGGTCTGGATCGGGAACGGGTCGGTGATGCCCTGCTCCGCGAGGCGAGAGACGAGGGTGGTGGGTACGCCGAGCTCGGCGAACGATGCCATGGGGATGCCTTTCGGGCGCCGCGGCACGGGCCGTGGCAGGTCGGGGCGCCGCGAGGTAGCGGCACGGGAAGTCGTGGGTCCGCCGCGCGAGCGACCGGGCCGGTGTCGCCGCCGGGGCCGCGGGAACGCGGCCGTATCGGGACGACGCAAGGGGGCTCGGGGGAGATCTCCACGACGCAGGGCGAGCTGTTCGCAACGCCCTCAGGGCACAAGGGTCTCACACCTGCGCCGCGGGCCCCCAGTTCCGCGTGGGACCGACGAGTCCGGCCCCGAGCGTGGCCCGGTACCCTGGACGGTCGTGGCCACCACCGACTTCGCTACCGAGATCCATGAGCTGCGCGCCACGCTGGACACCATCCGGTCGGTGAGCGACCCGACGGTGCTCAAGGTGAAGATCGCGGACCTGTCCGCGCAGGCCTCCGTTCCGGACCTGTGGGACGACCCGGAGCGCGCGCAGCAGATCACCTCGGCACTGAGCGCGACGCAGGCCGAGCTGGACCGGGTGGACCGGCTGGGGGCCCGGATCGACGACCTGGAGGCGCTCGTCGAGCTGGCGGCGGAGGAGGACGACGCGGACTCCCTCGCCGAGGCGGAAGCCGAGCTGGTGCACATCCACAAGGACCTCGGCGAGCTCGAGGTGCGCACGCTGCTCAACGGCGAGTACGACCAGCGCGAGGCGGTCGTCACCATCCGGTCCGGGGCGGGTGGCGTCGACGCGGCGGACTTCGCCGAGATGCTGCTGCGGATGTACCTGCGCTGGGCCGAGCGGCACGGCTACCCGACGAAGGTGCTCGACACCTCGTTGGCCGAGGAGGCCGGCATCAAGTCGGCGACGTTCGAGGTCAAGGTGCCGTACGCGTACGGCAACCTTTCCGTCGAGGCGGGTACGCACCGGCTGGTCCGGATCAGCCCGTTCGACAACCAGGGCCGCCGCCAGACGAGCTTCGCCGCGGTCGAGGTGATCCCGCTCATCGAGCAGACCGACCACATCGACGTGCCGGAGTCGGACGTCCGGGTCGACGTGTTCCGCTCGTCGGGTCCCGGCGGGCAGTCGGTCAACACGACCGACTCGGCGGTGCGGATCACCCACCTGCCGACCGGGCTGGTCGTGTCGATGCAGGACGAGAAGTCGCAGATCCAGAACCGCGCGGCCGCGATGCGCGTGCTCCAGTCCCGGCTGCTGGTGCTGCGCCAGCAGCAGGAGAGCGCGACGAAGAAGGAGCTGGCGGGCGACATCAAGGCGTCCTGGGGCGACCAGATGCGGTCCTACGTGCTGCACCCGTACCAGATGGTCAAGGACCTGCGCACCGACTACGAGGTCAGCAACCCTGTGGCGGTGTTCGACGGCGACATCGACGGGTTCCTCGAGGCCGGGATCCGCTGGCGCCGCTCGGCGCACGCCGCGAGCTAGCCGCCACCTCGCCAAGGGGATACGGGCGGTTTGTCAGGTCCGTGACGCTCGACGGGCGGTCAGCCGGATTCACAGGTGGCCCGCCCGGCGTGTCCTGCCCGGGGTACCGGAAGGGCGTTCGTAGCCTCGAAGATGGCCCGCGACCGGTGGGCCGACCCGGTGCGCCGGGTCCTGCGAAGGTCCGTTGCGGGCCGCGAGGTCCGACGAGGTCACGTGATCCGGTTCGAGAACGTCACCAAGGTCTACGCGCGCGGCGCCCGCCCCGCGCTGGACCGGGTGAGCCTGGATGTCGAGCGCGGCGAGTTCGTCTTCTTGGTCGGCGCCTCCGGCTCCGGCAAGTCGACGTTCCTGCACCTCGTCCTGCGCGAGGAGCGGGCGAGTGCTGGCCGGGTGTGGGTGGCCGGCAAGGAGCTCGGCACGATGTCGAGCTGGAAGGTGCCGCAGATGCGCCGCAAGATCGGCGCGGTGTTCCAGGACTTCCGGCTGCTGCCCAACAAGACCGTCTTCGAGAACGTCGCGTTCGCCCTGCAGGTGATCGGCAAACCCCGCCACCACATCCTCACCACCGTGCCCGACGTGCTGGACATGGTCGGTCTGGCGGGCAAGGAGAAGCGCCGCCCGCACGAGCTGTCCGGCGGCGAGCAGCAGCGCGTCGCGATCGCCCGCGCCTTCGTCAACCGGCCGGACATCCTGCTGGCCGACGAGCCCACCGGCAACCTCGACCCCACGACGTCCCTGGGCATCATGCGGCTGCTCGACCGGATCAACCGCACCGGCACCACCGTGGTGATGGCCACGCACGACGACGAGATCGTCGACCAGATGCGCAAACGGGTGGTCGAGCTGGAGACCGGCGCTATGGTGCGCGACCAGTCGCGCGGCGTCTACGGATCGGACCGGTGACCCGATGAGGTTGCGCTTCATCTTCAGCGAGATCGGCATCGGCCTGCGCCGCAACCTGTCGATGACGATCTCCGTCATCCTCGTCACCTTCGTGTCGCTGACCTTCGTCGGGGTGGCCGGGCTGCTCCAGGCGCAGATCGGCAGGATGAAGGACGACTGGTACGGCAAGGTCGAGGTGGCGGTCTACCTGTGCCCGGCGCACTCCACCGTGCCCACGTGCGCCGCCGGCGAGGTGACCGCGGACCAGAAGGCCGCCATCGAGGCCGCGCTCAACGCGCCCGAGGTTGCCCCGTACATCCAGCAGCCGATCTACTTCGAGTCGAAGCAGGCCGCGTACGCCTCGTTCGAGAAGCGCTTCGCCGGCGAGTTCATGGCCAGCCTGGCGACGGTCAACGACATGAACTCGTCGTACCGGATCAAGCTCGCCGACCCGACCAAGTACCAGGTGGTCGCCGACGTGCTGTCCGGCAAGCCGGGCGTGGAGGAGGTTCAGGACCAGCGCGCGCTGTTCGACCGGTTGTTCCTCATCATGGACCGCGCCACGCTGCTCTCCGGCGGGCTGGCTGCCGTCATGCTGCTCGCCGCGATCCTGCTCATCACGACGACCATCCGCCTGTCTGCGATCAGCCGACGCCGGGAGACCGGGATCATGCGGCTGGTCGGCGCCTCCAACCTGTTCATCCAGCTGCCGTTCATGCTCGAGGGGGCCATCGCCGCCACGATCGGCGCCGCCCTGGCGGTCGGCGCACTATGGGCTGGCCTGAAGTACCTGGTCGCCGACTGGCTCGGCTCCTCGATCCAGTGGATCCCGTACGTCAACGAGTCCGACCTGACCCGGATCGCCCCTGTGCTCATCGTCATCGGGATCATGCTGGCGACGATCTCGTCGGTGGTGACCCTCAACCGGTTCACGAGGGTGTGACATGACACGAACCCGACGCCTGACCGCGGCGCTCGTCGCCGCGGCGTTCCTCATCCTCGCGGGGGTGGCCCCGTCGGCCTCGGCCGACGACCTGTCGCACAAGCGCTCGCAGGTCGAGTCCCAGATCGCGGCCGCGCAGACGCAGCAGGCCGCCCTGCAGGCCTCGATCGAGGACCTGTCCGGCGCGCTGGCTCAGACGGCGTCAGACCTGGCCGCGATCCAGGCGCAGATCCCTGCCGCGCAGCAGAAGCTCGACGACGCCAACGCGGCGTTCGACAAGGCCCAGCGCGAGCAGCAGCAGATCGCCGACCAGCTCACCGACGCCAAGAACCAGCAGGCGACCCTGACGCAGCAGATCAGCGACGGCCAGGCGGAGGAGGCCCAGCTGCGGATCGCGGTCGGCGAGATGGCCCGCGAGGCCTACCGCAACGGCGGTGACGTCTCCGCCCTGACCGTCGTGCTGGACGCCCAGAGCACCAGCGACTTCGTCGACAGCTACACGATGCTCGCCGCCGCGCAGCGCGCGCAGACCGAGGTGTTCACCCGGCTGGCCGACCTTCAGGCCTCCGCGCGCAACCAGGCCGCCCGGCTGGACTCGGTGCAGCTGAAGATCACCGAGCTGAAGAAGGCGGCCGATCAGAAGGTCGCCGACGCCAACCAGGCGACGAAGGACGCTGCGGACGCCCGGGCGCAGCTGGACTCCTTGAACCAGCAGCTGCAGGCCAAGCAGGCGGCCCAGCAGGGCCAGTACGACACGGCCAAGCAGCAGGACGCCGCGCTACAAGCCTCGACCGCGCAGATGCAGTCGGACCTGCAGAAGATCATCGACCAGCAGCGCCAGCAGGCGGCCTTGCAGAAGTCCAGCGCGACGCCGGGCCAAGCACTTCCCGGCGCCCTGTTCGCCAACCCGACGGCGAACACCCCGATCTACGTCACCAGCGAGTTCGGCATGCGGCTCCAGCCGATCCTGCACATCTACCGGCTGCACGCCGGGATCGACCTGATGGACCACTGCGGCCAGGCCGTGTACGCGGGCCGCGACGGCACGGTGATCTGGGCGAAGTACCTCGCGGGCTACGGCAACCAGGTGATGCTCGACCACGGCTGGGTCAACGGGACGTCGCTGATGTCCAGCTACAGCCACATGATCCGGTTCATCGTCTCCGCCGGGCAGCACGTCAACGCCGGCCAGGTGCTGGGGTACGCGGGCATGACCGGCGGCGACTCCACCGGTTGCCACCTGCACTTCGAGGTGCACATCAACGGGGTGCCGGTGAACCCCCGGCCTTACCTCGGGATCTAGGCCGCGGTGGCGCCGGAGACCGGGAGACGACGGGCGAGGGGGGCGGACGTGGCATCGGTGCGCGCGGTGTTCATCGAGGCGGCGATGGGCGGGCTCGAGCTGGTCGGCTCGCCCCGGGTCGCCCAGGACTGGGGTCAGCCGAGCGCCCTGGAGGGGATGACGGTGGGCGCGCTCGCGGCGCACCTCGCCCGGCAGGTCACCCGCGTCCCGGAGGTGCTGGCCAGCCCGGTGCCCGACGAGCGCCCGATCTCCCTGGTCGAGCACTACCTGCGCTCGGCCTGGGCCACCTCCGGGCCGGACGACGAGCCGAACGTCGCCATCCGGGCGCGCGCGGTCACCGACGCGGCCCCTGGCCCGGCCGAGGTGCTCGCCCGGGCGCTCGAGGCGCTCGCAACGGCCCGCGCGGCGCTGCCCGACGAGCCGGCGGACCGCCGGGTGCGCCCGCCGTGGCTCGGCTGGAACCTCACGCTCGAGGACTACCTGCGCTCCCGCATGCTCGAGATCGTCGTGCACGCCGACGACCTGACGGTCAGCGTCGGGCTGGAGCCGGTGGCCTGGCCGGAGGAGGTCGTCGCCCCGGTGCTCGGGGTGCTGACCACCGTGGCGGTGCGCAAGCACGGCCTCCCGGCGGTGCTGCGCACGCTCTCCCGGGCGGAGCGGGCGCCGCGCTCGATCGCGGCATTCTGACCGGGCGTCGTCGTCGGGTCCCCTGCGGGCGACCGAACCCGGCGGTATCCCGCTGACCTTCGCTTCTGCGACGTATAGGCTCGCTGGTCGGCCGGCGACGACAGGAGGCGAGATGGCCAAGCAGACCGGGCGGCGTCTCGTCGCCCAGAACCGGAAGGCGCGCCACGACTACGTCGTGGAGGACGTGTTCGAGGCGGGCCTGGTGCTGATGGGCACCGAGGTCAAAGCGTTGCGCGACGGTCACGCGAACCTGACCGACTCGTGGTGCGAGATCGACGGGGGCGAGGCGTGGCTGCACGGCATGCAGATCCCGGTCTACGCGATGGGGACCTGGACCAACCACGCCCCCCGGCGCAAGCGCAAGCTGCTGCTGCACCGCGACGAGATCGTCCGGCTCGAGCAGCGCACCCAGGACAAGGGGCAGACGATCGTGCCGCTGTCGCTGTACTTCCTCGACGGGAAGGCGAAGGTGGAGATCGCGCTGGCACGTGGCAAGAGGGAGTGGGACAAGCGGCAGACGCTGCGCGAGCGCCAGGACACCCTCGAGGCGCAGCGCGCGGTCCGCGAGCGGCGCGACCGTTGACCCCGACCCACCCCAGCGCCGAACGCGGCAGTTCGGCGCGAACGCGGCAGTTCCACCTGCCGCTCTCGGCACGAGTTGCCGCGTTCGCGGGGGTGGTGGCGTTCCTGGTGCTCGGGTTCGGGGTCGGGAGCGCGGTGGCTGCGGCGCCCGACCAGACCTCTGGGCGCGAGATCACGCGGTACGACATCACTGCGACGCTGGACGCCGACGGCACCGCGCACGTCACCACCGACTTCGACTTCGACTTCGGCAACAGCCCCGGGCACGGTCCCTACCTGACGCTCGTCACACGCCAGCGGTACGACGACTCTCACGACCGGCTGTACCAGGTCTCGGACATCTCGGCGTCCAGCCCCTCCGGCGCCCCGGCCCAGGTCAACCGTGAGAACGACCCGAACGCGATCGTGCTGCGCATCGGCGACCCGAACAACGGTGACGTGTCTGGCGTGCAGCGCTACGTCGTCAGCTACACCGTCAAGGGCTGGGTCAACCAGGCGAACAGCCAGCACAGCGGGGACGAGCTGAACTGGAACGTGATCGGCTCCGGCTGGACCGTGCCGCTGTCCCGGCTGACGGCGACCGTGACCGGGCCGGGCGCCGCGCAGGACGCGGTCTGCTTCGCCGGCCCGAACGGCGCGACCACCCCGTGCACGTCGGGCGCCGCCGCCGCGAACGGCGCGACCTTCGCACAGGACCAGCTACCCGTCGGGGACGAGTGGACGACCGTCACCGGTTGGCCGGCCGGCACGTTCGACGCCCCGCCCATCCTCGGCCCGCGGTACGACGCGACGGCGCCGCTCAACCCGGCCGGTGTCGGCGGCGGGGTGGCCGGCGCGCTGCTCCTGGGCGGCATCGGGTTGGCGGCGGTGCGGGTGCGCCGGGTCGGCCGCGACCAGGAGTACCTCGGCCTGACGCCGGGACTGCGCCCGGCGAGCGGGCAGCAGACCCTCGTCGGCCCGCGCCGCCGAGCGGCGATCACCGTGCAGTTCGCACCGCCGGACGGGACGCGGCCGGGGGAGATCGGCACCCTCGTCGACGAGAAGGCCGACCCGGTGGACGTCACCGCAACGCTGGTCGACCTGGCGGTGCGTGGCTACCTGCGGATCGAGGAGGTCCCGCGGGAGAACCCGAAGCGCAAGCCGAACGACTGGACGCTCATCCAGCTGCGTGACCCCGACGACCGGTTGCTCGACTTCGAGCGGACCTTGCTGGGCCGGCTGTTCCAGGACGGCCGGCAGGTGGCACTGTCGGCGCTGCGGACCACGTTCGCGGCATCGATGGCCGCCGTGCAGGTCGGGCTGTACCAGCACGTGACCGACAACCGCTGGTTCCGGGCCAACCCCCGCTCGGTGCGCACCGCGTGGCGTGCCGCCGGTCTGGTGCTCGCGCTGGCCGGGATCGGGCTGACCGTGGTCCTGGTCAACGCCCGGGTCCAGGCCCGTGGGGTGGCGCTGATCGGGGTGGCTGTGGCGCTGATCGGGGTGGCCGTCGTCGTGCTGGGCAAGACCGCACCGGCGCGCACGCCCGACGGCACCGCCGTCCTGGCCCAGACGCTGGGCTTCCGCCGGTACCTGGCCACGGCCGAGGCGAACCAGCTGCGGTTCGAGGAGGGGCAGGACGTCTTCAGCCGGTACCTGCCGTACGCGATCGTGTTCGGCCTGGCCGACCGCTGGGCGCGGGTGTTCGGCGAGCTCGCCGCGTCCGGCGCGCAGGTGCCGCAGCCCAGCTGGTACGTCGGCTACTACAACCCGGCCGCGGGCCTGTTCTGGGGCACGGCGTTCGCCGGGTCGATGGAGCGGTTCGCCTCGGTGGCGACCGACTCGCTGTCCGCCCCGACCCCGGGCTCGTCCGGCGGCTCCGGGTTCGGTGGCGGGGGGTCCTCCGGTGGAGGCGTCGGCGGCGGGGGCGGCGGGGGCTGGTGACGCGCCTCGTCGTCGCGCCCCCTCGCGCTCGGCGGATGATGTGAGGCGACCACAGCCCGGCGTCGATGTGCCGAATGGGGCCGGTCGAGGCGCTGCGGCGAGGTAGGGGTTGCGCCGGGGCAGGGTGACGGGCATGGATTGCCCCCCGCCTCGTCCGCGGTCTCGGCGTGCGGACGCACTCGCGTCACTCGTCCTCTCGGCCTCGTGCGATCCCTCCGACATGCGCGCGTGGCGGCGCGCTGAGGCGATCCGGCGTGTCCGGCGCGGCGCCTACGTCATCCCGGGGCCCTCGCGCGGGGTCGCCGTCGACCGCCGCGACCATGCGCTGGCCCAGATCGAGGCGGTGGCATCGCAGCTGCGGAGCGACTACTGGTTCAGCCACGAGACCGCGGCGCTGATCTGGGGCTGTGACGTCGTCGGCCTCAGCGGCAAGACCCACGTCACTCAAGGATGGCGAGCGAGCAGGCGCGGTGATCCGAACCTCATCCGGCACACCCTCGACCTCCCCGGAGCGGACAGAACCACGACGCGCGGCCTCCCGGTGACCACGCTCGAGCGCGCCGCTGTCGACTGTGCGGCATCACTGCCTGGCCGGCAGGCGCTGGTCATCCTCGACTCGGCCCTGCGGCTCGGGGCCGACGAGGGCACGATCCGGCGACTGCTCGACATGCGTGGCGGCCGCCGTGGGGTCCGGCGGGCGCGGCGCGTGGTGGACCTTGGCGACGGCAGAGCTCGAGTCGCCCGGTGAGAGCCTGGCGCGATGGGAGGTCCTCGAGGCCGGCCTCCCGGCACCAGAGCCTCAGGTGACCGTCCGGACATCTCGAGGGACGTTTCGGCTGGACCTCGCGTGGCGCGCTGCCAAGGTCGCGATCGAGTTCGACGGGTTGGTCAAGTACTCGGGCGGGTTCGGGCCGGCGACGGATGTCGTCGTCGCGGAGAAGCGCCGGCAGGAGGCGCTCGAGGAGCAGGGCTGGCTCATCATCCGCGTGACGTGGGCAGACCTGGACAGTCCCGACCTCTGGCTTGCCCGCGCCCGCGCCGCACTCGATCACCGCACCCCCCGCTGATCCCCCGCGACCTCGTCCTGGCGAACGCGGCAGTCCGGTTCGAAGTCGGCAGTCAGGACTGCCGCGCTCGACGGGAACTGCCGCGTTCGCGGTGGGTGGGGTGGGGGTGGGGGGAAAGGAGAGTGAGGGGGGATCGGGGGCGGGGAGTGAGGGGGCGGGTGAGGATGGGGGTGTGCGCCTGCCCGTGATGCCGCCCGTCGACCCGATGCTGGCCAAGGTCGCTCCGGAGATCCCACCGGCGATGCTCTACGAGCCGAAGTGGGACGGCATCCATGGGTGTTGACGGTATTCGAACTATGCTGGGGCCATGAGCGGCAAGGGCACCCGCACCAGCACGAAGGCCGCGACGAAGCTTGGGGTGGGCTACACGCGGTACTCGACCGAAGAACAGGGCTCGACCGCAGAGCAGCGTGCGATCAACGAGGGCATTGCGGCCGAGTACGACATCACGCTGTTGGAGACGTTTACCGACGAGGGCGTTTCGCGCACCCTCGCTGACCGTCCGGGGTTGCGCGAGGTCTTCGACTACCTGGAGGCCAACCGCGACGTTCGCTACCTCGCCGTCAACGAGCTCGAGCGGATCACGGCCGGGGTGGGTCAGCGGCAGCAGATCACGGCGTTGTGCAAGCGACTCGGGATCACATTGGCCACGGAGGACATCGGGCTGATCGACCCGCACGACGAAGACGCGATGTACGACGCAGACGTACGCGCGGTCAACGCCAAGGGCGAGGTCTTGAAGGTGCGCCGG
Organism: uncultured Actinomycetota bacterium; assembly: GCA_963769855.1. Lineage (GTDB taxonomy): Bacteria > Actinomycetota > Actinomycetes > Actinomycetales > Cellulomonadaceae > Cellulomonas. The sequence goes on along the minus strand of CAVYNN010000003.1, from coordinate 826,021 downwards.
CGCACCCGCCGCAACCTCCGGGCGAAGGTGATCAGTGGTTCCACGGTGGCGATGCGGCCGGCGTTCGGCGTGCGGATGAAGCCGCTGGTGATCGAGGGCGTGGAGCTCCCGAGTGGTATGCCGGCCTTCATCGGCGGTCGGAAGGTGCGCTCCGGGGTCTTGGAGCTGCATCCTGAGGAGTACCCGTGGCTCCTGCACATCTTCAAGTGGGCCGACGAAGGCGTGGCGTCGGACGAAATCGCCCGTCGACTGACCGAAGAAGGTGTGCCGACGAAGTCCGGCAGGGCCGAGTGGCGGTCCAACACGGTCAACGGGATCCTCGACAACCCGTTCTACAAAGGCGAGCTGGTGTGGGGCCGACAGCAGGTCCTCCGCGACGAGAACGGCAAGGCGTATCTGGAAGCCCGTGCCGAAGACGATCCGGGCCGGGTGGTCAGGGAGTCTCCGCTGGGCGCGATCGTGAACGCCGAACGCTGGAACCGCGTGCACGGTGGCCGTATGGCGCGCCGGGGCGAGCGGCTGATGAAGAAGCGCTCGGTGCCCGAGAATGTGCTCGATGGGACGGTCTACTGCGGGCGGTGTGGCCACCGGATGTATGCGAGGCCGGACAACCCGGGCAAGGCCGTCAAGGTCCGCATCCGGTTCTACTGTCCGGGGGCGCGACCGGGCATGGTCGCGAAAGCCGGATTCGCCGAGCCGTGCCGGACCGTCAACAGCATGTTGGCTGACCGCATCGTCAAGGGCATCGGCTCTCAGCCGATCCGCGGTGGCGGGGCCGTCACGGTGACCGTGACGCGCGGAACAGCCGCGGTCGAGCAAGACCGGAAGCAAGCGCGCCTCCATGCCCGCATCGCCGAAGCGGAGACGGAGTGGAACAACGCCAAGCGTCTGGCGATCAAGGGGCTCCTCGACGACGAGGACCTCGCGTCGACGAAGGCCGAGACGGAAGCGACGATCACCGCCGCCGAGGCGGCACTTGCTGAGCTCGGTCAGGCGGCCATGGTCGAGGTGCTCCCGTTCGTCGGCGAGATCGCCGACCGCTTCGCCGAGCTAGCCGACGGCTTGGCCGATGAGTCGGTTCCGGTTTCCGTGAGGCGGGCACTGCTGCGCGACTTCGGGGTTGAGCGGATCCACGTCGACAACCCAGCCATCCGTGTCGAGCTGCGTTAGCGGCAGCCCGGCGCGGAGTGCTTCGCGCTTCGCCTTGAAGGTCGCCAGCGCGCGTACCGCGCGTACGTCCTGCTCGGCGGTCAGTGTCACTGACACGAGCGACTGTCCAGACCGGACCCGTCGGCACCGCGGCTGCGCTGCGGTACCCCGGCGTCGAGCAACTCGTGCATCAAGCGCGCCCGATGCCGAGCCGACCGGCAGCTTCGACGACGGGTAGCAGCAGCCGCTCGTCGGGCAGTACGCCGACGTTGGCGACCTGCTCCGGCGCGGCCGACCGCCGACGTGGCTCCGGTGCGACGAGCACGAGCCATGCAGTGGTGGACATGGTCGGACCTCCCGGGTGGGACAGAGGCCTTCAGGGTGTGCCACAGCAATAGACGGACCGGTAGACAACCCGATGACGCGACCGAAGCAGCGCCGTTGCTACCGGTCCGGGGCTGTCGCTCATCGGGGTGCCTCCGAGCGTGAGATCGCGGCCACCGTGGCGGAGGTTGTCCCGAGTTCCGTGGAACTTCGGTGGCGGCCCGATGATCATCAGGCGGCGTTCACGTTCTCATCTTGACGCTCTGGGCTGACATTCTGCTCGGCGACGTGGCGTTCGAGGGCTGCGCGTAGGGCGGGGATGTGCAGGTGTCGGCGACGCGTGAAAACTGGGCCGTAGTCGACGGGTGAATCTTGAGCACCCCGGGGTACGGCTTGGGGTGTGATCACTGTGGAGAACTGGGCCGAGATCCGTCGGCTGCATCGGTCGGAGGGCATCTCCCAGGCCGGGATCGCCCGGACGTTGGGGATCTCGCGGAACACGGTGGCCAAGGCGTTGGCCTCGGACCGGCCGCCGAAGTACGAGCGGGCGCCGGCCGGCTCGAGCGTGGACGCGGTCGAGGCGCGGGTCCGGGTGCTGCTGGCCGAGTTCCCCACGATGCCCGCGACGGTGATCGCCGAGCGGATCGGCTGGGACCGGTCGTTGACGATCCTGAAGGATCGGATCCGCGAGCTGCGCCCGTTGTTCGCCGGGGTCGACCCCACGGACCGCGTCGAGTACGACCCCGGCGAGGTCGCCCAGTGCGATCTGTGGTTCCCGCCGGTGGGCATCCCGGTCGGCGGCGGACAGCAGCGGATCTTGCCGGTCCTGGCGATGACCTGCGGATACTCCCGGATCACCGACGCGATGATGATCCCCTCGCGCAAGGCCGGGGACATCTTGGCCGGGATGTGGGAGGCGACCATCGGGTGGGGCGCCTGCCCGCGGACCCTGGTCTGGGACCGGGAGGCCGCGATCGGCGGGACGGGCAAGCTGACCGCTGAGGCCGCAGGGTTCGCCGGGACGCTGGGGGTCCGGATCAAGCTCGCCCCGGCGAGGGACCCGGAGTTCAAGGGCCTGGTCGAGCGCCGCAACGGGTTCTTCGAGACCTCGTTCCTGCCCGGGCGCACCTTCACCTCCCCGCTGGACTTCAACGACCAGATGACTCAGTGGTTGGCCGAGCGGGCCAACACCCGCCACCTGCGCTCGATCGGCGGGCGCCCGGTCGACCGGTGGGCTGCGGACCGGGCCGCGATGGTCGCGTTGCCGCCCTTCGCGCCGGCGGTCGGGCTGACCAACCGGGTCCGCCTCGGCCGGGACTACTACGTCCGCGTCGACGCCAACGACTACTCGGTCGACCCGCGCGCGATCGGCCGGTTCGTCGACGTGCTCGCAACCCCGGCCCGTGTCGTGGTCACCTGCGCCGGGCAGGTCGTCGCCGACCACGCCCGCTGCTGGGCCACCGCAGCCACGATCACCGACCCCACCCACCGCGAGACCGCCCGGCTGCTGCGCGCCGACCTCGCCCAGCGCCGCCGCACCCAGGCCACCCGGTCTCACCCCGACGGGCACGTGGTCGCGATCCGAGCCCTGCCGGACTACGACGCCCTGTTCGGCGTCGACTTCGACCCCCGCCCGTCCCAGACCGACCCGATCACCAGGGAGCGCAGATGACCACCTCGACCAAGACCACCACGACGACCGCGGCCGGCGCCGAGCACCTGAGCTCCAAGCTCGCCTACCTGACCCGGGTCCTGAAGACACCCACGATCGGGCGGACCTGGGAGCAGCTGGCCGACGCGGCCCGGACCGAGAACTGGTCCCACGAGGAGTACCTCGCGGCCGTGCTCGAGCGCCAGGTCGCCGACCGCGAGTCAGCCGGGGCGACGATGCGGATCCGGACTGCGCACTTCCCGGCGGTCAAGACCCTGGAGGACTTCAACCTCGACCACCTACCGAGTCTGCGCAAGGACCTGCTCGCCCACCTGGCAACCGTCACGTTCGTGCCCAAGGCCGAGAACGTGGTCCTGCTCGGACCGCCCGGGATCGGCAAGACCCACCTGGCCATCGGGTTGGGCATCCGCACCGCCCAGGCCGGCTACTCCGTGCTGTTCGACACCGCCACGAACTGGATCGCCCGCCTGGCCACCGCCCACCACGCCGGGGCCCTGGAGGCCGAGCTGAAGAAGATCCGCCGCTACAAGCTGATCATCATCGACGAGGTCGGCTACATCCCCTTCGACCACGACGCCGCGAACCTGTTCTTCCAGCTCGTCGCCTCCCGCTACGAGCAAGGCTCGATCCTGGTCACCTCGAACCTGCCCTTCGGGCGCTGGGGTGAGGTCTTCGGCGACGAGGTCGTGGCCGCCGCGATGATCGACCGGCTCGTCCACCACGCCGAAGTCCTGACCCTGGCCGGGGAGTCCTACCGCACCCGCGCCCGCCGCGAACTGCTCGCCAAGGACCGCGACAACTGACCGCAGGTGCTCAGTTTTCGGCCGTCGAAACCTGCTCAGTTTTCAGCCGTCGTTGACAGCAGGTGGCCGTTGACGCGGCGGAACTGCCGGCTGGCTTCGATCATCCCGGCGGCGCACCAGCGCATCGCCATCTTCCCGTCGCGCCAGTGCTTGACGTTCTTGGCGTGCTCGCGGCAGATCCCGATCATCGACTCGATCGCGTTCGTCGATCTCAGTGTGCGGGCCAGGGTCGGCGGCACGCCCAGCGTGAGCACGGTCAGGGTCTCGGTCAGGCCCTCGCGCAGGCTGGCCGCTGCGGACGGGTGGGTCTTGTCCAGCTCGCGGGCCAGCGCGTTCAGCTGTGCCTGGGCGTCCAGGGCGGACTCGGCCCGGTAGGCGGCCCGCATCTGCTGCTCGACAGGTCCCTTGAGTCGCTCGGGTAGGTGATCTCGAACGTTGCGCATCTTGTGCAGCTGGCAGCGGGCCATGACGGGGTGGTCGAACACGTCGCGCACGGCCCGATGCAACGCCTTGGACCCGTCCAGCACCGCCAGGACCGGCCGAGTCACGTCCAGGCCCCGCTCACGCAGCCCGACGCACAGCTCGGTGACCAGGGTCGCGTTCTCCGTGGAGCCCTCGACCAGCGCCAACGGGTGCTTGACGCCGTCGATGTCGATGCCCAGGGCCACGACGCAGCACGACTCGGCGAAGTGCACCCCGTCGACCATCAACGCCACCAGGTCCACCCCCGACAGGTCCGCGGCCAGCAGGTCGCCCAGTGCCGTCTCGGTCATCTTCACGAACCGGCGCGAGACCGCCGACTTCGACGTCGCCGTCGCGGTCGTCATCACCCGATCCCCGACCGGTTCCAGACCGCTCGGGTAGCGGCGGGTCGACAGGCCCGAGAGCATCCGTTCCATCGCCATCCGACCCAGAACCTCCGTGGAGGAGAACAGCTCATAGGACGCCACCGCGAGCTCTCCTGAGCCGTCCACGGCCCGCACCCGTGGGCGTTGCACGCCCACCCGGCGTCCGCCGAGGGTCACCGACCCGGTCTCGGTGCCGTGACGCACCGCGGCCCGATTCGGGTCGTGGCGCCCGCGTGGACCGGCCAACGCGGTCACGTCCGCGTCCATCAGCGCGCTCATCACCTGCAGGCCCGCACCAACCGCAAGAGCCAGCAGCCCCTCGCGCAGGTCCTGGGCGAGGTCAGCCATCACCACGCTCACCCGCTCGGGAACAGCAAGCTCCAGCGCGTCACGCACACCGGCGTCCTTCGTCTGGTAGCCCTTGGTCACGGTGGTCCCCTGTCTCCTCGGGTCGTCTTGGCGGACGCCCAACACCTACCCCACGGCAGGCATCAGGCGGGGGACCGCCACCTCAAGTTCCACGAGACCCGGGACAACCTCCCGTGGCGGCGGGGACGGGGCTGTGACCTGGGCCGTCATCGCCTCGCATGTCTGCCCGGACCGCTGGGAGAAGGTCGTCAACACTTCGTCGTCGACCCCGGCTAGCTCGGACGCCGGTGAGCGGCGGGCGCCGCGTCCCCGCCAGCCCCCCGTGACGGGCAGGAGGCGGGCGATCTCGTCGACCAGGAACGCCTCGTAGACCTCCGAGACGCCCACCACGGCGTGGTGGAGCGCCCGGGAATCGACCGATCGCCACGCCCCGTCAATGCCCTGGACTCTGTTGGCCAGGACCACATGGGTGTGCAGGTCGGGATCCCCGGCTCGTGAGTCCCAATGATCAAACGCTGCCGCCAGCTCGCCGCGCGTCGACTCTTGCCGGCAGCCGTCCACGCCGGTGCGCGTGAACAGGGCCTGACCCTGCAGGAAGTCCATCGCCTGGCCCACCGCGGCCGCGCGGGCCGCATGCACGGCCTGGCGGGTGGCCGGGTCGGCCAGCGCCCACAGGGTCGCGACCGACTTCATCACCGTGAACGTCAAGTCGAAGCCCGCGACCGCGCGTGGGGTGTCTTTGGCCAGTTCGTCCCGGGTGATCGCCTACACCCCGTCCGCGCTGGACAAGCACACCGACAACCAGATGCAGGACTTCGTGGCGGCAACGGCTTCCGTGACCTGGCAGCCGGTCTCAGTCGGCCCACGGGCGACGGCCCAGATCGACGACGCCGTCCGAAATTGGGTCCTCAAACGAGCCACACAGAATCGGCCGCCGTACTACCGTCTCGCCTAGAGCGTGCGTGGCACGCCCTTAGCAATCGGCGATGAGGCGCCGCGAGCAGGTCCTGGGGGCACGGCAATTGGTACGCCCTCGATGAGTGCGGGGGTGGACCTTGTGCATCGCAGGCTGGCATACAGAACAAAGGGGGCGGGCGGCGGTGCATAGGAAACTATTCCTGGGTCTCACAATGCTCGCGCTAAGCGCGCTGCCCTGTCTTACAGGATGCGCCGAGCGAAATGTCACGTCGACGAGTCCGACCGCGCCGGACAGCTCCCAACTCGGTTCCGCGTCGCCAGCAGTCGGCGGTGGTGCACTGCCCCCGGTCACTCCCGGTCCGGCTCCTACCGGCTGGGTCACGCAAGAAAGTGTTCTCGCCGATCTAGCGAAATTCATGAATCTCACCTCGCCCCCGACCGTTCCTGTTGTTCGAGAAATCACCCCAAACGAGCAGAACACGGTGATTCCAAGGTGCATGACTGAATCAGGCTGGACCGCCGACGCAAACGGGAACTGGTCCTATCCGGCAGACCAACTCAATGCGTTCAATCTCGCCCTTTACACTTGCAATGCGCGATACCCGGTGAAGGAAGTCTACCTTCAGCCACTTACCAACAGTCAACTGCTGTTCATCCGATCCTATTGGGTGGACACAGAAGTTGCGTGTCTCGCAAACCTCGGTTACAAGATCCCAGAGCCCCCCACCGAGCAGACATTCCTGGCTCAGCAAGATGCTATCGGGCATTGGTCGCCGTCAGGTGAACTACTCAAGGCGATGGGTAGAAATGCAGATCAGTCGAAGGTCAATGCCGCGCTGACGTCGTGCCCAGAGTACCCGCCAGCGGGTCAGATTGTTCAGCATTGATGGGTTCTCCCGTCAATCGACGATAACGCCACCGTCATCATCGAGTCAACCGAAAGGAGATAGGCAATGCGAGCAAGAAACAGAGCAGTTGGAGTTGCTTGCGCGGGAGCGCTGGCAATCGGAGGGATGGTCCTGGTCGCCGCGCCGGCGAGCGCCTCGGACGTCTCGCCAATCACCTACTCCTGCTCGTCGGTCACGACCATGGGCATCGAGACCATGCACACCAGCTATGCCCAGCCGTACACCACGTACCAGTACTGGAACGTCAACAACATCATCACGACACACTACTCCGCCCTCACCGTCTTCTATGCAACTCAGCAGAACCTGCAGCGAGTGACATTCAGTGCGCACACCGACGCGGGCGGAGTGCTCATTGTCTCGAAAGCCTTGTGCAACGTTGCCTATAACTACCAGTAGGAGTTGCCGCTCGTGTCTGGCGCGGAGGGTCGCAAGTAGGACTCCCTCGCCACAAGAGTGAGAACGAGGTGGGAGAACGACGTCGCACGGCGCAATGGTGGGGTGGAGGTGCTCTGTGAGCGCCTTCGCCCCACCATCGTGTCTTTCCGAATACTGGAGGGCTGTACGTGTCTGCGATGGATCGCCGACGAGGTCGGTGGAGGCGTCGGGTCGCACTGTTCGTCTCGTTGGTGGCAGTCGGAGTTGGAGGATGGTGGTCGGGACGGGTGACCCTGCTCCCGCCCGCCGCACCGGTCAGCAGTCCGAATACCGTTGTCACGGCGCAAGTTCGAGAGGTGTCTGTTGGGCGTACGCTGAACTATGCGGTGACGGTGACACAGCCGTTTGTTTCCGTGGCAACGAACAGTTTAATCGGGATCGTGACGGACGTTGGCACGAGTGGAAACGTTGTCTCGGGCGACATGCTCTACGCGGTTGCCGGGCGGGACGTCTATGCGGTGAGTGGAGAGACGCCTTTCTACCGGGACCTGAGTTGGGGTGCGGTGGGGACGGATGTGGCCCAACTTCAGAATGCGCTCAAGGAATGGGGATATCCCGTCGCCGCCACGGATGAGGATGCGGGCAGATTTGGTACCTCCACACGCTCGCAGGTTAGAGCGTGGCAGGTGAAGACCGGACAAGCCACGACCGGAGTCGTGACTCTCGGGAGTATCTTGGCGATCCCCAGTTTGCCCGCAGTGGTGCGGCTGGGCGACGCCATCGTCCGCGGTGATCCGGTGGCTGGCGGAGAAACCGCAGTGCTTGCACGCAACGGCGACCCTTCATTTGCATTGGTCCTAAGTTCAGATCAGGCGAACCTGGTTCCTTCTGGCGCGGTGGTAGACATCACCTTGCCAGACGGCGCAGGGCCCGCCATCATTTGGCATGCGGTTGTCGGCCAATCATCCATCGATGAGAACGGCAGCACCAGCATCGCTCTCACCGCCCCACTTGGCGGGCGCATCTGTGGCAACGACTGCGATCGACTAGGGCACGCTGATCATACGACACTTATGTCCGCCATTTATGTCGTGCCAGCAACAGCCGGCCCCGGGGTGCCCATAGCAGCATTGCGGACCGCTGCCGACGGCTCCACCTACGTCCTCGCTCCCGACGGAACCAAGACGACTGTGACCGTGAAGGCTTCTGGTGACGGGATTGCGGTCATCGACGGGATCGAAGTCGGACGTGAGATTGTGGTCCTGGGCGCCTCAGGGCCGACATCCACGGGCGGTTCTGCATGAGTTCGGCAGAGCTGGCGGTGAGAGACTTGCGGTTTACGTACGGTCGGGACGGCGAAGAGTTGTTCGGTGGGCTCGACCACGACTTTGCTTCTGGCGTGGTCAATGTCGTCACCGGGCCATCGGGATGTGGAAAGTCGACGCTGCTGTACCTGCTCGGGCTCATGCTGCGGCCAGGAAGCGGACAGGTCCTGGTTGACGGAGTACATGCCAGCGGCCAAACGGACGCCCTGCGTTCATGGATTCGTGCAACCCGGATCGGTTTCGTCTTCCAAGACGCCGTCCTCGACCCGTCCCGTACCGTGATTGACTCCGTTATCGAACCCGGTCTATACGGGCGGGCATGCCGCCGTGACCTACGATCCCGAGGACGCGAGTTGCTTGACGAGTTGGGGGTCGGTCATCGTGCCGACCACCGACCCGGCGAGATCAGTGGCGGTCAGGCTCAGCGTGTCGCCGTCGCTCGTGCACTGATAACAGACCCCGGGATCATCCTCGCCGACGAGCCCACGGGGAATCTCGACAGCGAAAACTCCATCCACGTCCTGGACGCCCTTCATGCTGCGGCAGCGACCGGACGCACTGTCGTCATCGCAACCCACGATCCGGTCGTTCTCGCCCGTGCCGGCCAAATCCTCGCGCTATGACCCGCTACGTCGCTGCTATCGCCGCCCGCTCCCAATCACGCCGCCATGAAGGCGCCCGATGAGGGTGACTCAACTGATAGCCGAGGCGTGGCGGTCTGCCTTAGCTGCACTCGTTCCAACGGTTCTGATAGCAACTCTCGTGGCGGCGATGTGCACCACGACGGGGCTGACGGTGGGGCGGGTTGCTGCCGCACAACAAGACGTGACCGCCCGCATGGAGTCCGCCGGCTCACGCCACTTGAGCATCACCGACGCCAAGTCAATCGGATTCATGAGCGCCGCGACCGTCACCCAGGCGAGCGGCTTCTCAGCCGTCGAACGGGCAGTAGGCTTCGCCACCACCATCGACACCGTCAACGCTGCTACAGGAGTGGGGGGCACCCGTGTGCCCGCTGTCCTCATTGTCGGCGACGTGCGAGTAGCCGTCACTCTCATTCGAGGACGCTGGCCCAGACCGGGTGAAGCCCTTATCTCGGTCACTGCACAGTCCGAACTTGGGCTCGATGAACCGCTCGGGGCGATCACCACCGCCACTGACTTGTCGGCTGTGCGGGCGTCCTATCCGATCGTCGGCTCGTTCGCCCCCCGTGACCCCTTTGCGGAACTGGAGGTAGGCCTGGTTGTCGCGGCCCCACCCGACGCCACGGTGCATCGACTCGACGTCATCTCTACCACCGCGACCGATGCGACTGACGCACAAGCTGCGACGCTCGCCCTCCTGAACCGGGCCGACCCGACCGACCTGACGGTCACCTCGCCCGAAACCCTTGCCCAAGTCCAAACCGATGTCCTGGGCGCCCTCGCCAACTACAACCAGTCCCTCGTAATCCTCGTCCAGCTTGCCGGAGGCATCCTCGTCGCCGTTGTCGCATTGGCAGACGTCCTGATCCGTCGCACCGAGATCGGACGACGACGAGCGCTGGGCGCCCCCCGCTGGGCGCTGACGACTATTCTCATAACTCGAGCCATGTTCGCGGCCCTCGCGGGAGCCCTTATTGGCACAGTCGCAACCGTGCTCGTGGTCACCCGGACCGGGCAACACCCCGACCCTACCTTCACGATCGCGACTGCCGTCCTCGCCCTCGTCGCCACGACCATAGCCACGACCCTTCCCGCTCTCGCGGCCGCGCGCCAAGACCCAGTGCACGTCCTCCGTACACCCTGAGTTGAACAGGCGCCCTGGACCTCAACGAGTGCTCGCTCCGACCGGCGTCGGGGAGGCCGCCGGCGGGAGTTCGCGCCTGGCCCTGGACCCTTGCGCGCCCACCCGCACAGCGGCCCTGGCGGGGCGCACCCGACCGCATGGTCTCTTCGCTCCTCGCCAGAACTGGAACCTCCCTGGCAAGCTGACGAGCAGTCAGTGCCAGGCGCCGACGAGGGGTGCGGCCTGGGGTCAGGGCGGAGACCACCGGCAAGATCACATGGCTGGCGACCGTGTAGTCCGGAGTCCAGTCGTTGCTGATCGAGGACGTCAGCGCGCCATCAGACGTGGACGTCACCGGTCGCCGGGTCGAGCGCGATGAAGCCGCGGGTTGTCCCGTCCGAGTTGTCGATCGCCAAGGTGACTCGGTCGCCAGCGGTGAACGCGGCCGACGCGGATAGGCCATCGCTTGCGACGCCGAGGTCCGTAGCGTTGGGCGTCCGGTCCCTGGTTGTGCTCGTCGACTCGAGGAACGCTGCCAGTCGACCCAGAGCGCCGGTTGCCAGATCCATCCACGCTACCGCGTAGCTGCCTGACCTGTCTCGTGCCACGTTAGTCACCCCGTGACGGGCGGCAGTGTGGCGAGGATGTGTTCGGCGTCGTCGGTCAGGTGGGGCTTGGCGGTGATCGTGTGGCCGTCGATGTCGATCGTCACGGTGCGCAGTGGCCGCAGGGTCTGCACGAGCTTCTTCAGGCTCACGCCGGTGCGGGCTTGCAACTCACGGGCGACGGCCAGCGCGGCGAACACAACGGTCAGGTGGGCTTCGATCGCGTCGCGGTCGTGGTGGAACACCGGTTGTCAACGACGGCTGAAAACTGAGCAGGTTTCGACGGCCGAAAATTGAGCACCTGCGGTCAGTTGTCGCGGTCCTTGGCGAGCAGTTCGCGGCGGGCGCGGGTGCGGTAGGACTCCCCGGCCAAGGTCAGGACTTCGGCGTGGTGGACGAGGCGGTCGATCATCGCGGCGGCCACGACTTCGTCGCCGAAGACCTCACCCCAGCGCCCGAAGGGCAGGTTCCTGGTGACCAGGATCGAGCCTTGCTCGTAGCGGGAGGCGACGAGCTGGAAGAACAGGTTCGCGGCGTCGTGGTCGAAGGGGATGTAGCCGACCTCGTCGATGATGATCAGCTTGTAGCGGCGGATCTTCTTCAGCTCGGCCTCCAGGGCCCCGGCGTGGTGGGCGGTGGCCAGGCGGGCGATCCAGTTCGTCGCGGTCTCGAACAGCACAGAGTAGCCGGCCTGGGCGGTGCGGATGCCCAACCCGATCGCCAGGTGCGTCTTGCCGATCCCGGGCGGTCCGAGCAAGACCACGTTCTCGGCCTTGCGCACGAACGTGACGGTCGCCAGGTGGGCGAGCAGGTCCTTGCGCAGACTCCGTAGGTGGTCGAGGTCGAAGTCCTCCAGGGTCTTGACCGCCGGGAAGTGCGCAGTCCGGATCCGCATCGTCGCCCCTGCTCACTCGCGGTCGGCGACCTAGCGCTCGAGCATGGCCGCGAGGTACTCCTCGCGGGACCAGTTCTCGGTCCGGGCCGCGTCGGCCAGCTGCTCCCAGGTCCGCCCGATCGTGGTGTCTTCAGGACCCGGGTCAGGTAGGCGAGCTTGAGCTCAGGTGCTCGGCGCCGGCCGCGGTCGTCGTGGTGGTCTTGGTCCAGGTGCTCATCTGCGCTCCCTGGTGATCGGGTCCGTCTGGGACGCGCGGGGGTCGAGTCGACGCCGAACAGGCGTCGTAGTCTGCAGCGCTCGGATCGCGACCACGTGCCCGTCGGGGTGAGACCGGGTGGCCTGGGTGCGGCGGCGCTGGGCGAGGTCGGCGCGCAGCAGCCGGCGGTCTCGCGGTGGGTGGGGTCGGTGATCGTGGCTGCGGTGGCCCAGCAGCGCGCGTGGTCGGCGACGACCTGCCCTGCGCAGGTGACCACGACACGGGCCGGGTTGCGAGCACGTCGACGAACCGGCCGATCGCGCGCGGGTCGACCGAGTAGTCGTTGGCATCGACGCGGACGTAGTAGTCCCGGCCAGGCGGACCCTGTTGGTCAGCCCGACCGCCGGCGCGAAGAGCGGCAACGCGACCATCGCGGCCCGGTCCGCAGCCCACCGGTCGACCGGCGCCCGCCGATCGAGCGCAGGTGGCGGCTGTTGGCCCGCTCGGCCAACCACTCAGTCATCTGGTCGTTGAAGTCCAGCGGGGAGGTGAACGTCCGCCCGGGCAGGAACGAGGTCTCGAAGAACCCGTTGCGGCGCTCGACCAGGCCCTTGAACTCCGGGTCCCTCGCCGGGGCGAGCTTGATCCGGACCCCCAGCGTCCCGGCGAACCCTGCGGCCTCAGCGGTCAGCTTGCCCGTCCCGCCGATCGCGGCCTCCCGGTCCCAGACCAGGGTCCGCGGCAGGCGCCCCACCCGATGGTCGCCTCCCACATCCCGGCCAAGATGTCCCCGGCCTTGCGCGAGGGGATCATCATCGCGTCGGTGATCCGGGAGTATCCGCAGGTCATCGCCAGGACCGGCAGATCCGCTGCTGTCCGCCGCCGACCGGCATGCCCACCGGCGGCAACCACAGATCGCACTGGGCGACCTCGCCGGGTCGTACTCGACCCGGTCCGTGGGGTCGACCCCGGCGAACAACGGGCGCAGCTCGCGGATCCGATCCTTCAGGATCGTCAACGACCGGTCCCAGCCGATCCGCTCGGAGATCACCGTCGCGGGCATCGTGGGGAACTCGGCCAGCAGCACCCGGACCCGCGCCTCGACCTCGTCCACGCTCGAGCCGGCCGGCGCCCGCTCGTACTTCGGCGGCCGGTCCGAGGCCAACGCCTTGGCCACCGTGTTCCGCGAGATCCCCAACGTCCGGGCGATCCCGGCCTGGGAGATGCCCTCCGACCGATGCAGCCGACGGATCTCGGCCCAGTTCTCCACAGTGATCACACCCCAAGCCGTACCCCGGGGTGCTCAAGATTCACCCGTCGACTACGGCCCAGTTTTCCCTTCGACACGTCGTGCCCGCAGGTCGCTCTTGGCCATCCGGAAGGTGCGTTCGACCTGGTAGAGGTCGTGATAGGCGTCGATCACTGCTTGCCCGTCCAGCGTCGCGGGCGGCAGGTGAACCGCCCTGGGTTTGGTTCCGCTTCTGATGTTTGGAGGATGGGACCGTGTCGCGCATCTACCAACCGGAGTTCCGGGAGCGGGCGCTGAGGATGCTCAGTGAGGCTCGCCCTGATCATGAGTCGGAGTATGAAGCGCCCCAGGTTTTCGGCCGCTGCTATGCGGGTTGCGGCTCTCGGTTGAGGGCCGCGTAGTGGGCTGTGGCCGGCTACGGCGCGATCGCGATGAAGAACGCCCTCGCGGACACCATGTCGACGCTGCCCGCGCAGCTGGCCCGGTCGCTGACGTGGGACCGCGGCAAGGAGATGTCGGCGCATGCCCAGTTCAAGGTCGCCACCGGGATCCCCGTCTTCTTCGCCGACCCGCACAGTCCCTGACAGCGCGGCACGAACGAGAACACCAACGGGCTGCTGCGTCAGTACTTCCCCAAGGGCGCCGACCTATCGCGCTGGTCTGCCGAGGAGATCGAGGCCGTCGCCCATGCCCTGAACACCCGGCCCCGCAAGACCCTCGGCTGGCGCACACCGGCCGAAGTCCTCGACGAGCATCTACGGTTGCTCCAACAACCCGGTGTTGCATCGACCAGTTGAATCCAGTCAGTACACGTCCTGGGTCTTCGGCCACCGGCTGCGCGAAGCCGGCCTGCTCGGTTCGATGGGCCGGGTCGCCTCGTCCGTGGACAACGCGATGAGCGAGTCGTTCTGGTCGACCATGCAGCGCGCGCTCCTGGACCAGAAGACCTGGACCACCAGGACCGAGCTCGCCTCGGCGATCCTCGAGTGGATCGAAGCCTGGTACAACCCCCGCCGACGGCATTCCAGCCTCGGCGACCTGTCCCCGGTCGAGTACGAGAACCTTCACACCGCGGCCACCGCCGCGGCATGATCAACCAACCGAAACTGTCCGCGAAAGCGGGTCAGGCTCCGTGTAGTTGCAACTATCGAATGCAGCATACGTCCATTCAGATCGGGAAGGTCGTCTTGGATCGAGGACCGCTGCAGAGCAGTCCTGTCGGACGGCGTCCGCGAACCTGATATGAACGTTCGTCCAGGTCAGGAGCGTGAACTGGACAACAAGACCGGACTAAAGTCCCGCGCGGTGTTAGGCCTGCTAGATGTGGGCTGAACATGTACGCGGCGTGAGGGGGTCCGCGGCGTGGAGGGGGCCCAGGGGGATCTGATCGACCACTCACTCGATCGCCGCGCTTCATCAGAAGACGCTTTGGAGGATCTTGATGTTGTCTCGAAGGATTCTGGCCGCGGCGGTGACAGTCGCTGCGCTCGTCATCCCGTTCGCCGCCACCGGTGCGAGCGCCGCCGACCGCACGCCTGAGCCGACCGCCGTCGCACACATCGACAGCGCAGCGGTAGCGCAGTCGATCGCCGACCACGACGGCGTCCTGACCACGTCGGAAGCCGCGAGGCTCGGTCTGCAGCCGGACACGGTCTACCTCGACACGCAGCAGGCGCGCGACCTGCACGCCGCCCTCGTGGCTGCTGCAGGTTCGAAGCTCTCGACGATGCAGCCGGCCAACGCTTCGGGATGCAGCACCGAAGTGTGCATCGAGGTCATCGGCAAGGGCCTGACCGTGAGCAACTGGAACACCTTCGGCTACACCACCGGAAACATGTGCTCCTACGCAGCGTTCTGGGAGGGTGGCATCGTGGCGTTCACCGGCGCCGTCGTCTGCGGTGATGGAGTCTTGGAGACGCTCACCGCAGGGTACGACGAGCCCTTCGACAATGGCGAGGTCCTGTGCAACACGTGGCTCCTCATCGGCGGCAAGCCCTGCGAGACGATTCACTCCTAGGGTGAGAATCGCACCTCGGGTCCACATGACGCTGCGGCGAACAGTCGCGAGGCTTCGTCACGTTCCCGTCGGTGACCACGGCCTCGAGTCCGGTCCGGACTCGAGGCCGTGGCTCGTCGTTGATCCTCGCCGGTGGACCGGAACGCGGACAACGGCCATGCGCGGTATGGTCCTGCAGAGGCCGCATATGTGGAGTGGCAAGCCATCAGCATCCGCGACCGTTACGCATTGCTACTACCTGCCGGGAGCGACCGCTCCCACCATCGTCATTGGTCAAGGAGTGCATGCGCCGAGCGGTCCTGAAAACCCTGAGTCGGAAGTCCGACTGCTGTTGGCTGCTGAGAGCGGGCCCGCATGGGAAGATGTGGCGGCCGTCGAGGCTGTTCAGGAAGACGGCGTTGTTCTGGGGCAGCGTGTGACGGTGACCCGAACCCGATGGAATGACGCCCGGATGCGCACGCTCAGCTTTGGCTGGCATGACGGAGGCTACGTCGAGATCGCTACCTGGAGTTATCCACTTGATCAACGGCTTCTCGACGAACTCGTCGTTGCCTAGCGGAGCCTGACCCGCTTCTCCGGACACCTGGTCTGAGGTGATGATCGCCTCGGAGAGGAGTCCTGGATGCCTGCTGCCAAGCCGCCGGAGTTCCGGCGTCGAGCCGTGGACCTGGCCCGTTCGGGTCAGCAGCCCATCGCGAAGATCGCGTCCGATCTGGGGATCAGCGAGTCGTGTTTGCGCCGCTGGATGGCCCAGGACGACATCGACGTCGGCCGGCGCGAAGGGATCAGCACCGACGAGCGCCGCGAACTGGTCGAGCTGCGGCGCCGCACCCGGGTGCTGGAGATGGAGGTCGAGATCCTCAAGCGGGCCTCGGCCTATTTCGCCCGGGAGAACGTCCTCCCAAAATGAGTGCCCGGCTGGTCCAGGAGCTGGCTGTCGACGGGGTGCCCGTCGCGCTGACCTGCCGGGTGCTCGGCATCTCGCGATCGGGACTCTACGAGGCGCTCGGTCGAGCGCCCAGTGCCCGTCAGGTCGCCGACCAGGGGCTGACCGCGACGATCGTGGCGATCCACCATGGCTCGCGGGCGACCTACGGTGCCCCGCGGATCCACGCCGAGCTGCGGCTCGGTCTCGGGGTGGCCTGCGGGCGCAAGCGGGTGGCGCGGCTGATGCGTCACGCTGGGCTGGTCGGCGTTTGTCACCAACGCAAACGCCGCGGGCAGCGGCCCTTGCCGGCACCGCACGACGATCTCGTCCGGCGCCGGTTCACCGCCGAGGGCCCGGACCGGTTGTGGTGCACCGACATCACCGAGCACCCCTGTCAAGGGCCATTGAGTTCTGCCCGGAGGCGGTCGTGAGACCTGCCCGGTGACGGTCATGAGAACTGCCCGGTGATGGCCATGGGATCTGCCCAGTGCTGACCATCGTCGGCCGTGGGTTCTTAGTTCAAGGGGCTCACCCCTTGGCCGGCGAGGGCTTGGGACAGTCGGACGGACTCGCCGGTGGTCTGGCAGATGTGGGCGTGGTGCAGGAGCCGGTCGACGGTCGCGGTGGCCAGGGTCTTGGGCATGAGCTCGTCGAACGCGGCGGGGTGCAGGTTCGAGGAGATCGCCACGGAGCGTTTCTCGTAGGCGGCGTCGACGAGCCGGTAGAGGCCCTCGGCGGCGTCCTGGGCCACCGGCAACAGGCCGATGTCATCAACCACGACCAGATCGGCGCGCAGGACCCGGGCGATGGCCTTGGTCACCGAGTCGTCCGCGCGGTGGCGGCGCAGGAGCACCCCGAGGTCTTCCAGGGTGAACCAGGCCACGCGTAGTCCTTGCTCGACGCCATGCTGGCCCAGGGCCTCGAGCAGGAACGTCTTGCCGGTCCCGGACGGTCCGCAGAGAACGAGGTTCTCGCGCCGGTGCACCCATTCCAGGGTGCGTAGCGCCTGCTGGGTCGGGGCCGGGATCGAGGACGCCCCGGGGTTCCAGGCGGCGAACGTCTTGCCGGTGGGGAACCCCGCGCCGGCCCGCCGGGTCGCCAACGCGGACCGTTCCCGGCCGGCGGCTTCCTCGACCAGCAGGGCGCGCAGCACCTCGACCGGTTCCCAGCGTTGGGCCTTCGCGGTGGCGATCACGTCCGGGGCGTGGGCGCGGATGTGCGGCAGCCGCAGCCGGTGCAGCAGCGCCTGGACGTCCTCGGGCATCGCTGGCGCGAGGGGGACCCCGGCGACCGGCACGGACGCGTCCCGCGCCCGGATCGGGGCGCTCACGGTGCGACCTCGAACAGGTCAGGCTCGATGAACGGACCGAACGCCGAGGAGCCCAGTGCGGCCCATCCTCCGGTGCCCTGGGTCAGGGACCGGTCCTCGGACGCCTGGCTCACGGGCCCGGCCGCGGTGGTCGTGGCGTGGTGGTCCAGGATCGAGGACAGGTCAGCCTCGGCGAACCGGGCATGGACCGCCGCATGACCCAACGCCCAGTCGACTTCCGCCCGGGAGAACAGCTTCGCGAGCTCGACGGCCTGGGCCATCTTCACGCGCATCTTCGTGGTGCCGGCCGCGGCGGCCTCGGCCAACCACACCCTGGCGCCATCACCCAGGGACAAGAACGCGGCCTCGGACACGTTGCGGGCCAACGGGACCCGGCCGAGTGCTCCCGCAGGTGGGGGCGGGAAATGGGCGTCGATCATCTGCGGGCTGCCCGGCGTCGCACGGGAGTGGCGGGCGACCTCCAGGGGTCCGGTGGGCCCGACGTGGACGATGACCACCTGCTCGTCGACGCCCCGGCCGTGCACCCGCACCCACACCGTTTCCCCGAGCAGCTCGTGCGGGACGGAGTACTGCCCGGCCTCGAACGTGACCATCGGCATCTTCGCCGGGACCGTGCGCGTGAGGCCGAACGCGAGCGTGTGCGGGTCGGCCGGGACCGGGTGCAACCGGGCCCGTTCCTCGGCGAGCATCACATCCGGGGCCCGCCGGGTGACGCGGTGCTCACGGGCATTGACCTGCGCGCAGAACGCCTCGCACGCCACCTCCAGGTCCGCGAACGACGCGTACTGATCAAGCAGGTTCGTGTCCTTGGGGACCAGGTCCGCCTTGGCGACCTTCACGCTCGACTCGGACCCGCCCTTGGAGGCCGGGTCCACCGGCTGGCACGTGTAGACCGTCACGCCGTAGTAGCGGGCGAAGGCGACCATCGCCGGGTTCCGCACCGCCATCCCCGCGACGTGCTCGACCGTGACCGTCTTCTCGTTGTCCGTCAGGACATACGTCGGCGCCCCACCCAGGCGGCGCATCGTCACGTCCAGGGCCGCCATCACCGACGGCGACGTCTTGTCCCTGATCGCCAGCACCACCCGGAACCGCGACCACGCCAACCACGCGACGAACAACGTCGTGCGAGCCCCGTCGATCATCGGCCCGTCGCCGAAGTCGTACTGCAGCCACATCCCGGGCTCGGTCACCCACGGGCGGTGCACCCGGACCCGCCCGACCCGGTAGTTCGCCTTCACCACCGCCACCGCCCGGCGTGTGGTGCGCTCCGAACCGGTGAAGCCCAACGCGACGAGCTTGTCGTGGGCCACGTCCGCGCGGACCCTGCCCGCGGACCGCTCGACCCACTCCTCGACCTTGGCCAAGTAAGCATCGATCAGCTGCGGGCGCGGCGCGGCACGATCAGACAGACCGCCGGCGTCACGGGCCGCGACATAGCGGGCCACGGTGTGGTGGGAGACCCCCGCCAGCTCCCCGGCATCACGCAACGACCCAGTCAAGTCGAACGCTTCCAACATGTTCATGATCTCCTCGGCAGACTTCACGGTGTCCCTCCTGGGGGCGGCAAGCGCATCAGCACCGCCAACCGCATCCCAGGAGGGGCCTCAACCGCGGGAGGCGGCGAGGCGAACGACGTCGTGTCGGGCAGATCTCATGACCGCCAGCGGGCAACATTCATGACCGCCACCGGGCAGCTATTTGGCCGTCTCCGGGCAGTTTCTCGTGTCCGCTGTCACACCCCACGAGCACCGGGAAGGTCTACTGCGCCGCGGTGCTGGACGTGTTCACCCGCAAGATCGTCGGCTGGTCGATCGCGGACCACATGCGCTCCGAGCTGGTCGTCGACGCCCTGCAGATGGCGATCTGGCGCCGCCACCCCGCACCCGGTGCGATCGTCCCGCCGACCGGGGCAGTCAGTACACGTCCTGGATCTTCGGGCACCGGCTGCGGCAGGCCGGCCTGCTCGGATCCATGGGCCGGGTCGCCTCCAGCGTGGACAACACGATGATGGAGTCGTTCTGGTCGACCATGCAGCGCGAGCTGCTGGACCGCCGCACCTGGCTCAGCCGTGAAGAGCTGGCCTCGGCGATCTTCGAATGGATCGAAGGCTTCTACAACCCACTCCGACGCCACTCCGGCCTCGGCTACCGGTCCCCGAACGACTTCGAGGACCTTCACACCGCCGCGACCGCGGCGGCATGATCACCACACCGCAACTGTCCGGGAAGCCGGGCCAGGCTCCCTGACGACATCACCGCTGCGCCGGAACGATCCCCGCTCGCCGCTGGGCATCGCGGAGACTCAGCACGACGGCGTTCGGCGGCGGCACGGCTGGATTGCGCACGAGCGCACACGGGCCCGGGAAGAACTCCTCCTCGAACGGCCTCAACCCCAGGGCTGCGGCATAGTCGACCAGCATGGACGAGGTGAACCGGTCGGCGATCCTCCGCCGCTCGTACGCTTCGACGTCCTCGAAGTCCTGAACCGTGCCGGCGGCGTCGAACCTCCAGCGCTCTCCATCCCTGACCAACGAGACCGCCCGAACGTGGTTCAGGAAGCTGGTCGCGATCGGACCGAACATCTCGAACTGACGAGCCCCGTACCGCACCGGCCGACCCCGCTCGCGGGCAGGTCGGGGATGGAGACCACAGCGACTCCCTGGACCATCAAAGTGCGCGCGAGATAGCTCACCGTCGTTCTCGGATCGCCGCGGTCGATCCCGCAGTCGAAGATCGCCGTCCATTCGGCGCTCCCCGTCGAGACGACCAGCTCTCGCGGAACCACCCCACCGGTCAGAGGCTCAAGCGCGGCAACGTTCGCCCGGATCCCGCCATCAAGAGGCTCCCAACCGGCGGAACCGTGGATACGTCGAGCGACGCACAGCCGAGGGACGCACCACCAAGGAGATCCGTCGCGCTCTCAAGCGCTACCTTGCCCGGCAGATCTACCGCACACTCAACGACGCCGCGCCAGCGACTTGACAGACATAGAAGGGTCGAGCGCCTGAACCGCGAGATCCGCCGACGCACCGACGTCGTCGGGATCTTCCCCGACCGCGGCTCGGTCATCCGCCTGGTCGGGGCGGTCCTGGCCGAGCAGCACGACGAGTGGGCAGAAGGACGCCGCTACCTCGGCCTCGAGCTCCTCGCCAAGGCCCGCCTGGCCGCCGTCCCCGGCGAGGAGGAGGTGATCGACCCACCCCTGGCCCTGACCGCCTGACCAACAGGGTCACGCCGAACCGCTACACCACTTCCAAGGACTTGACCCGGTAAGCAGCTCGATGTTGCGAAGAGCGACATTAAGGACGCGGGATTCTCGGACAAGGTCGACGTCGTGGGTGGCGGGGTGCTGGGCGTCGTCGTCGACTCAAACTGGCAGGTCTGCGACCAGCACCCCGCGGCGGGACAGCCCGTGACAGACGCCCCGCAGTTAACGGTGGACCGCTCCTGCGGCAGCAGCACAACCGCGCCAGCCGAAACACCTGCCGAGACCGCGAGCACACCGAGCGAGCAGCCGTCCGAGGAGCCGGCCACGACGCCGACGAAAGAAGGTGCTCCCTCCGTTGCGCCCACGTCCCGGCCAGCACGACTGTCACGGACATCACCGTTGATGCGCTGTACGACAAGCTCAACTCAGCCGGCATGGGCGGAGTCAAGGTCGGGGATCAGTTCAGACTGACCACCGAGTTCGTTGGGTCCGACGTTTGGGCGCCCACTGTGAGTGGGGACTTCGGCGTCTTCGTGCAGGACGCGGGTGGAGCAAGCCACATGGAAGTCCTTGCCAACAAGTCCGACGCGGCCGGATGGCAGGACGGCATGAAGGTCGAGATGGTCGTGGAGGACGTCCAGCTCACCATCGACGGCGAGACAGGGTCGGGCTTCCTGAGGGTCGTGTCGTTGAAGACGATCTCCTGAAGTCGACGGACGAACGCTGTCGATGCTGGGGTCTCGACGGACAGCGGAGGTCGACTGCGCCTTGGGCCCGTCACCTGCCGCGATGGCTGTCTGGCCGGCAGCCGGTGCGGGCGACCCAGTCCGCGATGCGCTGGCAGGCATTGGCGAAGTGCTCGTGCCAGATCAGGGGTGCGTCGTGGTTGGAGGTGAGGGCGAAGGAGCCTTGCCAGGCCAGGTGCAGCGCCGAAAGTTCTTCGATGAGTTCGGGGTGCTGTCGCCAGCAGTCGGGGACGGTGCGGCGGTCGAGCCTGTAACGCTCGACGAGCCAGCCGACCCACAGGTCGAGATCTTCCAGGAACAGCAGCGTGTCATCCGGGCTCAGCGACGACCACGCGAACGGGACCGGCGGTCGCTCCAGTCGCGGCAGTCGCTTCGCGGGGTAGAAGGAGTCGTGGTCGGCCATGGGTGCCTCCTAACGGGAGATCGCGGCGACCGGGGTCGCAGCGGTGACGGGTGCGGCGTACGGAGCGGTGTCGGCGTGGGCGACGGTGGCGGCGATCTCGCCCAGCCATGCGTCGTGGGCGTCCGGGCTGGCTGGCTCGGGTCCGAGGCGTTCGAGCCAGCCGGGCTGCTCGTCGAGCACCGCTTCCGTGAGTGCTCGGACGCGGTCGTCGATGAGGCGGTCGATCCGATCGAGGAGCGCTCGCCCGTCAGGGTCGAGGCCGGTCGGGTCACGCGCGGCTGGAACGTCGTGGACGTCCGACACGTGGCGCTGGAGCCACCTCTGTGCGGCAGCCCGGAGCCGGGCTGCCGGGTCGGCCTCACTGTCGAGGTCGGCGAAGAGTCGGCGAACATCTCGCAGCGGTTCACCACTGACGAGGGCCACGCGATCGAGAGTCGCGTACAGCGCCCCGGCATCCGGGGACTTGGCGATCGTCGCGACGACCCCGGGCTCGACGCCGAGAGCTTCCAGCCGGCTGCTCCATCGGGCCTCGGCGGCGTCGGCGTACAGGCTGCGTCGGATCGGCTCGAGCCTGCGCAGGGATGCGGCCTCGTCCTGGCGGGCGGCGATGGTCGCGGTGGCGGACTGCTCGGCGCCGGTGGTGGCCAGGATCGTGGCGAGGACGTCGCGGGCATCGAGGGCGGCGTGCGGGTCGGGCAGGTCGTCGCAGTCGGCGTCGAGCTGGTCCACAGCCACGTAGACGTGGTTGGTGTCCCGGCCTCGGGTCATCGCCACGTACAGGTTCTCTCGGGTCATTCCGGCGTGGGCGAGCACGTGGGCCCGGTCGACGGTGATGCCTTGGGCTCGGTGGGTGGTGGTGGCGTAGGCGAGGTCGACGTTCTGGTCGACGTAGCCGGCCGGGAGGAGGACCGCGACGTCGTCGTCGGACCCGGGCGTGCCGACGAGGCCGCGGCGGGCCAGGACGGTGCGGGCGGGCAGCACGGTCAGTGACCCGTCGGTGTTGACCACCTGGACGTCCCACAGGTCACCGTTGCGCACGAACCCGCCGGGGCGTGTCAGGTGCCGGTCGTTGAGGCGGGTGACGATCCGGTCTCCGACGCCGATCGCGACCCCGGCACGGGTCGTCGTCCCCTGGGGGGCGACGAGGCCGTCCTGGACGCGGTCGTTGTGGGCGCGGGTGTTCAGCGCTGCGACGGTGGCGGCGTCGGGAGCGAGCAGGATCGTCGTGCACCCGGCGGCGACGTCGGACGACCATGCGGTGTAGGCGTCTTCGAGCATCGACTCGCCGGGACCGGCGTGGGTGCGTCCCGCGTCGTCGTAGTCGTCGAGCACCCGCGGGTTGCCGGCGCGCAGCGCCGTGGTGGCGGTGGCTTCCCAGGGGTGGGTGAACCGCCACAGGGTGCGTAGCTGGGCGCCGCCGACGCGGTCGGCGAGCAGCCCGAACGCGCCGCCGGCGTCCACGGCGCACAGCTGGGCATGGTCGCCGACCAGCAGCAGCTTCGCGTCCGCGTCTGCGGCCTGGCGGGCCAGTTCGTCCAGCGCGAGGGTCCCGGCCAGGGAGGCTTCGTCGACGACGACAAGCTGGCCCGGGCTCAAGGCCCACCGCTGCCGGTCGCGGTCCAGCCCGAGCAGAGCGGTGTCGATCGTGCGCAGCCGGCCCAGACTGCTCGGCCCGACGAGGTCGCCACGCATAGCGATGAGCTGCTCGGTGATCGCGGCGCGGGTGGTAGCGCCGGGGCCGGTGGACTCGTGCAACCACTTGGCGGTGTTCTCGCAGGCGATGCCGAGGGCTGCGGCCAGGTTGGCGGCGGCGGTCGAGGAGGGCGCCAGGCCGATGACGCTGCCGCGGCCGTGCTCGCGTTCCCAGGCCCGGCGCAGCGAGGACAGGGTGGTGGTCTTGCCCGACCCGGCCGGCCCGACGAGCAGACCGACCCGTCGCCCCGAGGCGGCGATCTGGCGGACGGCCGCCTCCTGGTCGTCGGCGAGCCTGCGGTTGGTGCCGGGAAGTGTGACGGCCTCGTCGAGTATTCGCGCGGTGGGGGCGGTGGTGTCGGCTGCGGCGGTCAGCAGGTGCTGTTCGGCGTCGAGGATGACCTGGTCGGTGTAGGTGTGTTCGCCGGGCCGGTCGAACACCGACCCGCCGTCGGGGCGCGCGTAGCGGCCGGTGGCGACGAACACCTCGGGCGCTTCCAGGCTCACGCACCGTGCGAGGGCGGCGTCGGTGATCGTGTCGAGGATGGCCAGCCGGTCCTCCGGACTGGCGGCCAGCATGCCCTTGGTCAGGCGGGTCGTCTCGGCCAGCACGTTCCAGCGGGTCCAGGTCGCGCGCCGCTCGCGCACCCCGGCCAAGGTCCGGTCCGCCAGAGTCTGGATCGCGACGCCGGGCACGTCGCCGACCCGCAGTGGCCGGACCTGGCCGCCGCGCAGCACCTGGGCGGTCAGTTCCTCAGCGGTCAGCCCGGTAGCCTGCTGGGCCTGGTGCCGCCAGCGGGTCAGCAGGTCACGCAGCGGCTGGACCTTCTTGGCCGGGCGAGTGGCGCGGGTGACCTGCTGCCGCAGCCGGATGATCTCGATGCGGTTGGGTCCACGGCCGTGGGCGGCCATGAAGCGTGCGACCTGCACCGTCATCGCGTTGTCTATCTGGCTGGACCGCTGGGAGAACGTCGCCAACAGGTCGTCGCCGACGCCGGTTAGCTCGAACGCTGGCGAGCGGTGGGCACCCCGCCCGCGCCAGCCCCAGGTGATGGGCAGCCGGCGGGCGACCTCGTCGACCAGGAACGCTTCGTAAACCTCCGAAACGGCCACGATCGCGTGGTGCAGGGCCCGGGAGTCGACCGACCGCCACGCCCCGTCGGGTCCTTGGACCTTGTTGGCGAGCACCACGTGGGTGTGCAGGTTCGGGTCGCCGGTACGCGAGTCCCAATGGTCGAACGCCGCGGCCAGGCCGCCGCGGGTCGACTCCTGTCGGCAGCCGTCCACGCCCGTGCGCGTGAACAGGGCACGGTCCTCCAGGAACCCGATCGCCTGGCTCACCGCCGCGGCGTGCGCGTCATGGACGGCTTGGCGGGTTGCCGGGTCGGCAAGCGCCCACAGCGTGGAGACCGACTTCATCACCGTGAACGTCAGGTCGAAGCCCGCGACCGCGTGCGGGGTGTCCTTCGCCAGCTCGACGCGGGTGATCGCCTCCACCGCGTCGGCGCGCGCCCGGGCGTCCATCCCGGCGGGCAGCGCGGCGACCGCAGTGGCGACCCGGTCGGCCGGAGAAGTCGCGGTGCGGAAGGCACGACCCAGCGCCGTGCCGGTCAGCGGATCGGTCCCGTGCCCGAACAGGCGCGCCATCGCCTGCTCGTCGACCACCGTGCCGACCCGGAGCCCCGGCGTGTTCGTCGATCCGGCGCCGCCCAGTCCGGCCAGGCCGCAGCCGATCCATCGGCCCGGCGGGTTGCCGGACTCGGTGTAGTACGCCGCCACCGGGTCCGCGCCGGCGCGCTGGCAGTCGCCGGTGGCGATGTTGCGCAGCAGGTACCGGTAACCGGCACCGGCAGTCAGCTTGTGCATCGTCATGACCACGACGCCGCACCGCCCCACCACCGCCTGAAGGTCCCCATACCAACAGGTGTGCAGCCGACGACGAACACGCGACGGAGGCGACAGATCCCGTCCTACTCGAAATGGGCCTCTATGTGCAAGCCGGCGACTGTCCGCCTTCCAGACGGGGGCCGGGCGAGGCTGGGCGTCGGCGTCAGCGAGCGGATGGCCGCTCGCGTAGACGCCAGCGGACCTCGCGGTGAATGAAGTCGGCGCACGCGTCGACTGGGTCGGTGTAGGTCTCCACCTCGTGGCGGCCCGCGTCGAACATCCCAACCTCGAGCCCATCGAGGTATGGCTCCGGCGTTGCCCGCTTGTCGTACGAGTACGTCTGCCACTGGTCAATCAACTCGGGCTGTGAGCGCAGTCTCAGGGCGATCCGGGACTTCACGTATTCCGGACCCAGGTCGTTGGGCGGCGCTGCCTCCGTGAACAGGTCCAGGAGTGCCTCGCGTCCCCTCCAACGGAGCGGGACGGTGATCAAGCGTTCATCCCAGTCGACCGGCGGCATGGCCCCAGTCTCGCGCAGCCGTGCCGGTGACGAGCCCGGTTCGGACGGCGCGGCAGCCGGCGAGATGCACGCCCGCCCCTCCTCTCACGCTGCGAGCGCGGGCGAGCCCGACGGTTCTGCCTTGGCCGGCGTTCCGGCGTCTGCGCGCATGGCCCTATAGACCTGGTCCGACAGCCGCCGCTTGAGGCAGCGGATGGCTTCGCGGGAGGTCTTGCCCTCGGCGCGCTTGCGCTCGTAGTAGGTGCGGCCTTCGGTGTCGGTGCGGATCTGGGTGATCGCGATCGTGTAGAGGGCGCGGTTGAGCTGACGGTTGCCGCCGCGGTTGAGCCGATGACGGACGGTCCGTCCCGAGGAGGCGGCCAGTGGTGCGGTGCCGTTGGCCGAGGCGAACACGTCGCGGTTGGGGTAGCGGTCGATGTCGACGATCTCGGCCAGGAACCGTGCCGCGACGATCGGTCCGGCCCCGTAGATGGCTTGGACGGCGTCGGCGTGCCCGGTGACCAGCACACCGACGTCGCGGGTCAGGGCCCGGACCTCGGCCATGATCACCGCGATCCGTTCCAGGCGCCGACGGGCCAGCCCCGCACGAACCCGCCCGTCCCCGTCCAACAGCGCCAGCACGGCGTTGACCTGCACCGACGTTGTCAGGTGCGGGTGGGTGTGGTGGTAGCCCGGCAGCAGGCCGACGAGCTCGGCGTGGACCCGGTTGGCCAGTGCATGGTGCTCACGCACGAGGGCGTCGCGGTAGTCCAGCAACGCCCGCAGGTCCGCGGCCAGGCCGACCTTCAGCCGCACCGACGGCAGTCCGGCCTCGCGGGCGGTGATCCGGGCGATCGCTAACGCGTCGACCGCGTCGGTCTTGCCCTGCGCCGGCCGGGAGCTACGTTCGCGTGAAGTCATCGACGTGGGCACCTCCCGCACGTCGTAGTCGACGCCGACCAGGTGAGCGGCAACCGCCCGGCCGAAGTGCCCGGAGCCCTCGATGCCTACCCGCACCACCGCCATCGCCTCAAGCCGCCGCTCGAGCTCGGCGAAGCCGGCCGGCTCATTGACCACCTCGGTCCACTCGACCAGCGTCCCCGCCGGGTCGCAGACCGCGACTGCCAGGGTGTCCTTGTGCGTGTCGATCCCGACGAACATCGCGCACCTCCGCGTTCGGGCCAAGCCGCGCGGGTCGGCGGAGCGCAAGCATCTCTGGGGACAAGTCCCAGCCCTCTATCGGGCGTCACCGCCGTCCCGTCGAACGCCGCCGGGAGGCACCCATTTACACGAGAGCCACACCGGAGTGGGCAGCCAGAGGACGAGCCATCCCGACGGCGCCGCGGGCCCCGGAACACCTCCGGGACCGAGCCACCTACTGGCGCCCTGACGTGAACCCGGGTGACGAGTTCTACGAGTTCATGGGTTGAGGTGGGCTGGGCGGCGGGGTGGGTGCTCGCCGGCGGCGTAGTGCTTCCAGGTGGCGCCGTACTCGGTAGCGATGTGCTCGGCGGCGCCGGAGGTGTAGTGGAGCATGCCGGCCACGACGGCCGGGGGCGCCTGGCGCAGTAGTTCGCGGATGGCTCGGCTGCGGGCGGGCAGGTTCGGGATGCCGAGGTTCGCCAGGCGCAGCCGCATCGAGTTGATCTGCAGGGGCTGGCCGGCGCGGCGTCCGGGGAACAGCCAGCTGCTGGCGGGGTTGGTCGCGGTCATCAGGTTGCCGCGGGCGGTGAGGTACTGGCCGAACACCGCATCGAACGGGGCCGGCACGGGTGCGGGCGGGGTGCCGAGCCGCACGAGCATCTGCCCTTGGTCGTCGGTAGTGATGTCGGCGCAGGTCAGGTGCTGGATGCGGGCCAGTGGCTGGGCGTAGAGCAGGACGAGCAGGGCCAGCACCCGGTCGATGAGCTCCATCTGCTGGCCGTGGTAGGTGCGGGCGATGAGTGCCACCCGCTGGGACTGGGTGATCAGCGTGACCGTCGTGGGGGCCTGGGCTGGCAGCTGCAGGTGGGCCATGCGTCGG
The DNA here is from genome assembly GCA_963769855.1 of uncultured Actinomycetota bacterium. GTDB lineage: Bacteria > Actinomycetota > Actinomycetes > Actinomycetales > Cellulomonadaceae > Cellulomonas. The sequence goes on along the minus strand of CAVYNN010000003.1, from coordinate 797,880 downwards.
GTGCGCATCGCCCACTGAAGGAACGGGCGCACGCTGGCGCGGGTGGAGTAGTTCGCGTGGGCCAGGATGCGGTCGAGGTCGGCCTGGGTGCAGGTGGTCAGGGTCCGCCCGGCAGCGGCCAGTTCGGTCAGGAACCGTGCCGCCACGCGCAGGACGTGACGGGCGTTCTGCGGGCCCTGGTGGCTCAGCGGGCCGTCGGCGGCGGTGGCGCGCAACGACCGCAGCACCTGCCAGGTGATGAAGTAGCGCAGCGTGCGGCGATGGTCGGCCTCGTGGATCGTGGCCAGCCAGGTGGGCCACCACTGCTCGAACAAGAACAGGCGCCGGTCGATCGGCGCCAGCACGCCGGCGGCGACCATCAGGTCGCGGATGTAGATGCTCGAGCGCACCGGTTCGATGGCGTGGATCGCTTCGTGGGTCAGCGGGAACCTCGCGGGGGCGATCGTGGCCAAGACGTGCTGGGGCCCGGGGCGAGACAGCCAGTGGATGCCCGAGCGGGGTCGGGCCATCGCGGTGATGTGCTCAGCCAGGGGTCGCAGCTCGGGGCGGATGGTGCCGGTGCCGTCGTCGAGCAGCTCGCCGATGCGGTCGCTCAGCACGCACCAGCCGCAGGTCCCGCGCCGCCCGCGCCAGCCCTCGCGGCCGCAGCGGGTGCAGGAGAAGTCGCCCAGGCCGCCGGCGCAGTCGGTGCACCAGCGCTGGCCAGCCGGTCCTTGACCGGGCAGCAGCCGCTCGGTGCGGCAGCCGTCGCAGGTCCCGAAGACCTCCAGCGCCTTGGCGCGGCAGCCGACGCAGATCAGCCCCTCAGGCCATCTGGCGGCCACGGTCACGATCCGCTGCCCGTCCGGAGTGCGCCGCGGGTGGTTGCCGTGGGTCGGGCGCACCGGGCGAGCGCAACGCGCGCAGTGGCGCTGCCGCTCACTGCTGGTCGGCGCAGGGTCCGGGCCGTTCACTGCTCAGGCAGCACGCGGGCGCGCTTGGGGCGCAACGCAGCCAGTTCGCTCGCCGAGGAGACCCGCCCGCCGCCGGCGGCGGTCTTGCGGGTGGTCACGTCGACGGCCGTGGTGAGGATCAGCTCGGCCGAGGTGACGGCGAAGATGTCGCAGAGCGCGGCCAGCACCGGCAACGACAACCGCTCCGGGGTGGTGGTGACCAGCCGGTGGACCTGCGAGACCGACAGGTCGATGCCCCGCTCGGCCAGCAGCGGCACCAGCTCGGTGGTGGCATACATGCCCCGCTCGGCCATCAGCTGACGCAGCTGCCAGCGGTAGGACACCGTGCGCTTGGGACGACTCATCGCGTTTCCCCTTGTTCGGTGGTGTGCTGCTCGACCGCGTCGGCGACCAGCCGGTCCAGGGCGCGACGCAGCGTGCGGATCCGGAAGTCCGAGGAGACCCCGGTATAGATCGACGTCGTCGAGGCGTGCTCGTGACCGACCTGGTCCTGCACGAACTTCGGGTCCCAGCCGTCCTCGATCAGGTGAGTGACATACGAGCGACGCAGCGAGTGGAAGTCCAGCACCCGGTCCAGTCCGAGCGCATCACGGTAGGTGGCCAGCCGATGGTCCAGTGACGCAGCGCTCACCCGCACCGTGCGCTCCGACGGCCAGGCCGCCGGGTTGGGCCTCTGGGCGACGAACAGCGGACGGACCTCACCGAACCACTGCTGCAGGACCTCGACGGTCCACGGCCAGACCGTCAGCACGCTGCGCCGCTTGGCCGGCGAGGCCCGCTTGGCCTTGCCGTGACGCACGTGCACCACCCCGAACGCACCGAACTCGCCAGCCTCGGGGTTGCGGCCGAAGTCGGAAACGTCCAGCATCGCCGTCTCGGTGCGTCGCAGCCCGAACGAGTACGCCGTCTTCAGCAGCGTCGCGTCCCGGAACGCGGCCAACCAGCCCTTCTTGCGGTGCGCCCGCTTGAGCGCGACCTGCTCGTCGGCGTAGTCGAACAAGTCCTGCAGCTCGGCACGGGTGAACGCCCGCTTGGCCGGCACCGACTCCACGTCGCCCACATGCCGGGCCGCGTTCAGCTCGGTGATCACCTGCACCGGATGGGTGTCGAATCGGCCCAGGCACTGCTCGACCCAGCCATAGGCGGGGTCGGTCACGAAGGTGCAGAACCCGCGCACCGCGACCTGATAGCCGCGCACCGTCGAGCGCGTGCAGTGATGCACCGCCCGCAGGTCGGCGAACCACTCATCGGCATGCTCACTCCTCCACGCCCACGGGAACACTCCCGAGTGTGCCTGGAACGCTCGCACCTGCCGCTCCCGGGCCGTCACCGTCGCCGGCGCCAGGTTGCGGGCCAGCCCCTGGTTGCGCCAGCCCTCCAGCATCGCTTCGAACACCTGCTCGTCCGGACGCAGCAGCGCGACCCCGTCGAGCAGGACCAGCCGGGCAGAACCCGCCAGCGCGACCTCGTCCGACGACACGCAACCCCCTCCACAGCCCTCGCATCAAACGCGACATTATCGCATCAAATGCGGGCGCCGGGACAACTACCAGGCCAGACGCACACCCACGAGCACCCGTCGTTAAGCCGCCGAGACCACGCCTCCAAACAGGTCAAGGCACCACCCCGCTGACCTGCGGAAACATCCACGACGACGGGTCAGACAACACCAGTGACGAGATCGCATCCAACGCGATTCGTCATCGTCATCCCAGAGATGCCAGAGGAGTATGTGTGGCCGCTCGCTGGGGCTCGTGGCCCGGTCGAGGTCGTGAGAATGGGGTGGTCGCCCGGCGACGTCGCGAGACTTTGGTGCCTGTGAGCCCGTAGAAGAGTTCGACGCGGGGACCTGGAGCGTGTCGGATTGTTGCCGTGAGCACGTGGGTCTGTCTTCTTGCTGCTGGTCCCTCCGGGTGGCACCTGTCGGTGCGAGTGGAGGGAGCTGGACATGGACGTGATGGTCGAGCGGGTCGCTGGGCTGGACATCGGCAAGGCGATCGTCGTGGTCTGTGTGCGTGTGCCGGGCCCGGACGGGCGTCGGGTCGCCGAGACGCGCACGTTCCGCACGATGAGCAGGTCGCTGGCGTTGATGGCGGACTGGCTGGTGGGGTGCGGGGTCACGCTGGCGGCGATGGAGTCCACCGCGACGTACTGGAAGCCGGTGTTCTACTGCCTGGAGGAGCAGATGGAGTGCTGGCTGCTGAACGCGGCGCACATGAAGGCGGTGCCGGGGCGTAAGTCCGACGTGCGCGACGCGGAGTGGATCGCCCAGCTCGTCGAGCACGGCCTGGTGCGGCCCTCGTTCGTGCCGCCGCCGGCGATCCGTCGACTGCGGAACCTGACCCGCTACCGGGTCCAGCTGCAAGGCGACCGGACTCGTGACGCGGTCCGGCTGGAGTCGCTGCTGGAGGACGCCTCGATCAAGCTGTCCGCGGTCGCCTCCAACATCGTGGGGACCTCCTCGCGAGCCATGCTCGGCCAGCTTGTGGCCGGCCAGCGCGATGCTGCCGTGCTGGCGGACCTGGCCAGGTCCAAGCTGCGGCGCAAGATCCCGGACCTGACCGAGGCGCTGACCGGCAGGTTCGACGACCACCACGCGCTGATCGTCGGGCAGCTGCTGACCCGGGTGAACCACGTCGAGCAAGCCCTGGCAGACCTCGACGCCCAGATCGCGATCGAGGTCGCACCCTGGCAGCACGAGGTCGACCTGCTGTGCACCATCCCGGGCGTCGGCCCGGTTGTGGCACACACGTTCATTGCCGAGACCGGCGCCGACATGCGCCGGTTCCCCACCCCCGGGCACCTGGCGGCCTGGGCTGGTGTCGCCCCGGCGATGCACGAGTCGGCCGGCAAACGCACCCCAGCCGGATCCCGACACGGCAACCGGTTCTTGACCTCGATGCTGGTCGAGGCAGCCGGCTCGGCCTCGCGCACCAAGACCACCTACCTGGCCGGGCAGTACAAGCGGATCGCGGCCCGCCGCGGCGCCGGGCGAGCCGCGGTCGCCGTCGCCCACACCATCCTGGTCAGCGCCTACTGGATGCTCATCCGCGACGAGCCCTACCACGACCTGGGGGCCGACTGGCTGCTCGACCCCCGCCGCACCGCCGACCGCACCCGCCGCCTGGTCCACCAGCTGGAAGACCTCGGCCACACCGTCAGCCTCGACAAGGCCAGCTGAACCCACCCCCGGCAACGACTCCGGGCTACGCCCGGACGCTGTCGCGCGCCCACTTCCGGACATTCACGGGTCAGTCCGCTCGTCTTGTCGTCGTCGGTGGCGGGCGCCGGGGCGGTCTGGCGGTGTATGTCGGGTGACGGTGTGGCGGCCGCGCGGGTGGGGGTGTCGGGCGTGAGGGAGGGCCTGTGATCGGTTCGTCGTGCCCGTGGGGGGAGGGCTGCGATCGGCTGGTCGTGCCCGTCGCGTGTTCGACGAGTTGTGCACACCTGTTGGTGTGGGGCCTTACGTCCACAGGTTCGCGGTCGCCAGGGCCGGCGCCGCCGGTGTCGACCGATCCTGCGGCGGTGGCGAGGCAACGGGAGGCACGTCATGGGGTACACGTGGTCCACGGGCGCCGACGCGGTGCTCGAGCACACGGCCGTCGACTGGGACGGGGTGTGGTCGTTGCTGTACGCGGCCGGCAAGGGGACCTTCCGGCTTTCGCTGCAGCTGCCGATCGACGTGGGCGCCGAGCTGGCCTACGCAGGGATGGACATCTGCGAGGCGCGCGACGAGGTCGCCTGGGCGCACCCCGAAGTACCCCTGACCGCGATCGCCGTCGACCTGGGCCCGATCGGCCCGGTCATCGACCTGCCGGCCACCACCGCGAGTCCTCGTCGGGCTGCTGGATGCCGCGTCCGACCGGCTGAGCGTGCTGCAGGACGCCGACCTGGACCCCGACACGCGCAGCTTGTCGCGGCAGATCACCTGGAGGGTCCGCTCCGCTCGCGAGGTGCTCCAGGAGCTGGCGCGATGATCGCCACCTACGGCGACCTGGTCGGCGCGGCTGGGGTGGACATCCACACCGGGCTGCTGCGGGTCATGCGTCGCGGATTCGTCGACCACAAGCAGGCCCAGAACACCGTCGGTGCCTACTATGACCTGCTGGCCGCGCTGCGTTCGCACACCTGGTGGCTCATTGATCCGGCCCGGGCCCGCGGGGAAGAGCTGGCCCGGGCGATGCACCGCAAGCCCGACGACAGCGACCTGGACATGGTGGCCGCCCGCCTGTTCGCCGGGTTCGGGCCGCTGGCACAACGACCGGTCTGGCTGCCCTATCCCGACCCCGACTTCGACCACCCGTGGCGCGATGCCGCGGACAAGATCGGGGCCGCGACGGACCTGCTCGAGACCCACCTCGGTCCGCACCGCGAGCCCCGCTCGGAGCAGGCGTCGCTCGTCCTGGATCCGGGCCAACGCCGCGGCGCCCTGGGCTTCGTCGCGATGCTCACCAGCGTCACCATGAGCGCGGACTCGGCCATCGGCGCGGCCTGCCGGCACCGGGACATCCCCTGGCAGACCGTCACCAAGTGGCTGCCCGACCGGGACGCGACCAAGGTGCTGGTCCACCGGATGCATGAGCTGGCCGCCCAGCACGGCGACGGCCGCGGCCTGCGGGATATCACCGCGAACCTGTACCCGGTGCGGGAGGACGACCCTGTGGTCGAGCTCGGCGACCGCATGTTGCGGCTACGGCACGCCGCCTGGGGCCTCGCCGCGACAACCCCCGACTACTCCGTGGTCACCCTGCACGACCTGGCCGGCCTCGGGATGGCCACCCATCTACATACCGCGATCGCCCACGGCCTGCACCCCGGCGCCCAGTCCCCACACCGGCTCGTCGCCACCGCCCAGGCGTTCCAGGAACTGATGATCGACCTGCGCGACTACCTCGCCCCCGGCCTACCCGACCCGGACATCCGGATGGACATCCTCGCCGCCAGAGAGCTGCTCATGCAGATCGCCCCGCTGCACCGACCCACACGCCCACTGACGATCTCCGACCCCACCACGCGGGCCACCCTGTCCGCCCTGCACGGGGCCTGCGAGGTCATGGGCCAGGTCGCCCGGATGAACCAGGCGACGTTCGCGACCCTGGCCCGCTCCGAGCAGATCCACGTCCCGACCCGGCTACTCGACGGCGACCTCCTCAGCGAGGACCCGACCACCGCACAGGCCAAACTGACCGGCGTCCGTCGCGTGATCGCCCCTCCAGCCCGCGTCAAGCAGACGCTGCAGCACTACCAGGCCATCGCCGCCGTCACCAGCCACCTGGCCCCGTACCAGCCGGCCGTCGCGCGCGCCGCCGACTACGAGCACCCCGCCCTCTTCCGGCAGCTCGCCGAGCCAGGCTGCCGCACGCCTCGGCGCGACAGGTCGGCAATTCATGAACGGCCTCCTCTTCGTCAACGATCCGGACTGCCTGATCGTCGGCGAGAAGGTCGAGCAACGCGAGGAGTGGGCCGCCCATGTCAAGGCGACACGGGGGGCTGTGGTCAGTTCCGACCGCCTCGCCACGCTCGACGACTGGGGGCTGACGACGACGCGGCGCCTCCTAACCTCTGCCTCGGAGGGATGGCCTCGCTGAGCAAGACCAGAAGTTGGTCACTCATCCGTGCAGCGGGCCCTTCTTCACAGCGGCGACTGCCGTCGCCGCGCGCGACCAGCACCATCCAATCGAACCTGCTGGTGGCCGCGACGAGCCTGGTGCTGGTCGTCGGCCGTGGAATACGGATCCGCCTCCGGGCGGTGCGCCGGCTCGCCACGGTCGTGGGCATCGTGGTCACCGATGTCGTCCACCTGCTGCTGCGCCCGATCTTGCACCTCGCGGGCGTGGATTGGTGGGTGGACTCCTGTTGCACGCCGTGGTGCCCGTTCCGATGATCGTCGGCGGCTCGCCTTCGGGTCAGGCTCCGGATAGGTCGCCCGCTCGGTTGTAGGGGCCGGCGGGGACTTCGGGCTGCGCCGTCGGTGCGGCCTTCGCCTCGGCGATGATCTCGGCGAACCGCTGGCACCGCTTCACGACGTCCATCCTGCAGTTGTTACGCGTCACGCACCTGCTCGTTGCTCATTAGCCTCGCGGAGGGTCCGTGACACCGCCCGCTCGCTCACGCCGAGCGTGATGCCGATCTGGTGGTACGACGGTCAAGTCCTGGGGAGTGGTGTAGCGGTTCGGCGTGATCCTGGTGTTGGTCAGGCGGTTAGGGCCAGGGGTGGGTCGGCCGCCTCCTCTTCGTCGGGGACGATTGTCATGCGGGCCTTGGCGAGCAGTTCGAGGCCGAGGTAGCGGCGTCCTTCGGCCCATTCATCGTGCTGCTCGGCGAGCACGGCGCCCACGAGACGGATGACCGAGGTCCGGTCGGGGAAGATCCCCACGACGTCGGTGCGGCGGCGGATCTCCCTGTTCAGGCGCTCGTTCGGGTTGTTCGACCAGATCTGACGCCACAGGTCCTTGGGGAAGGCGGTGAACGCGAGCACGTCGGCGCGGGCCGCGTCCAGGTGCTCGGCGACGTCGGGAAGCTTGTCGGTGACCGCGTCCAGGAGCTTGTCGAACTGGGCGTCCACGTCCTTGGCGGTCGGCTGGTCATAGACCGAGTGCAGCATCGCCTTGACCGCGGGCCACGAGCTTTTCGGGCAGGCCGACATCAGATTGGCGGCGTAGTGGGTGCGGCAGCGTTGCCAGGTGGCTCCGGGAAGGGTCGCGCCGATCGCGGCGACCAGCCCGGCGTGGGCGTCAGAGGTCACGAGCTTCACGCCGCTCAGGCCGCGGGCGACCAGGTCCTGGAAGAACGTCAGCCACGCCGGGCCGGTCTCGGCGGTGGTGACCTGGACCCCGAGGACCTCCCGGTGCCCGTCGGCGTTGACCCCGGTGGCGACCAGGACCACCGCGTTGACCACCCGGCCGGCCTCGCGGACCTTCATCGTCAACGCGTCGGCGGCGCAGAACGTGTAGGGGCCAGCGTCCAACGGGCGGGTGCGGAACGCGCTGACCTGGGCGTCCAGGTCCTTGGACATCTCGCTGACCTGCGAACGCGACAGGCCCGTGATCCCCAACGACTGCACCAGCTTGTCCATCCGCCGGGTGCTCACCCCCAGCAGGTAGCACGTCGCGACCACGCTGGTCAGAGCTGCCTCGGCCCGCCGCCGCCGGGTCAGCAGCCACTCGGGGAAGTACGAGCCCGCGCGCAGCTTGGGGACCGCGACGTCGATCGTGCCGACCCGGGTGTCCAGGTCCCGGTGCCGGTAGCCGTTGCGCCGGTTGACCCGCTCGGGGCTGGCCTGGCCCCACCCGGCGCCGCAGACCGCGTCGGCCTCGGCCGACAGCAGGGCGTCGATGAACGTGGACAACAGGTCACGCATCAGGTCCGGCGAGGCCTGCTCCAGCTGCTCGTGCAGGAAACGGGCCGGGTCGATACTCGTGGGAGCGGTCATCGTGGAGTCCTTCTTCGAGTCGGTTGTGAGAGATCACTCGAAGGGTCACGCGGTGACCGCGCCCTCGTCTACGACGACACGATCACCGAACTACCGATACACCACTCTGACGGACTCCACTGGTACGACACGCCCTCGGCCCAGAGCCGCTGAGCCTCGGCTCGCTGCTCGTCGGTCAGCTCGACGCGTTCCAGCCCGCGGGTCGCGACGCCGGCTCGGCGCAGCGTCGCCGCCACGGTCTGGCGGTGGACTCCGAAGCGTTCGGCGATCTGGTAGGTGCTGTCGCCGGCCTGGTAGGCGTCGAGCAAGGCGGCGACCTGCTCGTTCGTCAGCTGAGCGAAGCGCCGGGGGAGGATCCTGGGGGTTTGACTCTCATCAGGTGTCTGCGCCTCAATCAGCGCCCGAATTGTCGCTGACCTGCGGCTCTGCCGCTCCTGGGGGTTTGCGTAGAATCGCAGGACGTCCACCGAGGGAACCGAGCAGCCGCATTACTCCGCGTGCTCGTCGACTGCGCGCCGGGCCGACACTGCTGCTGGAAGCTCACTGAAGCCAGCTGCCTGGCTCGACCGATCGAAATCGAGGTGGGTGGGGTTGGAGGACCCCATCGAAGGTACGCCCAGCACCTTGAGACCTATCGTGTCCGGATGGACCTCCCGGTGATGCCGCCCGTCGAGCCGATGCTGGCGAAGCCGGGCACGCTGGAGCAGGCGTTCGCCATCCCGAACGTCCAACTAGAGCCAAAGTGGGACGGCTTCCGCACCGTGGTGTTCCGGGACGGCGACGAGGTGGAGCTCGGCTCGCGGAACACCAAGCCGATGCAGCGCTACTTCCCCGAAGTGGTCGCCGCCGTCCTGGCCGATCTGCCCGAGCGCTGCGTGGTCGACGGCGAGATCGTCGTGCCGAGCGCCGACGGCACCCGGCTGGACTTCGTGGCGCTGCTCGACCGGATCCACCCGGCGGCCTCCCGGGTGCGGCTGCTTGCCGAGCAGACGCCGGCCCGGCTCGTGCTCTGGGACGTCCTCGCAGTCGGGGACGACGACCTGCGCGGCCTGTCCTTCGCCGACCGGCGGGCGCGGCTCGCGACGATCGTCGGGACCTCGTCGGGCGCGGTCTCGGTGACGCCGCAGACCGACGACCTGGCTACAGCCCACCGCTGGTTCGACCAGTTCGAGGGGGCCGGGCTGGACGGGGTCGTCGCCAAGGACCCGGCGGGGACGTACCAGCCGGGCAAACGCACGATGACCAAGGTCAAGCACGGGCGGACGGCTGACTGCGTCGTGGCCGGCTACCGGCTGCACACCTCGGGACCGGATGCGGTGGGCTCGCTGCTGCTGGGCCTGTACACCGGCGATGGTGTGCTCGCGTCCGTCGGGGTAGCCGGCGCGTTCACGATGGCGTACCGGCGCGAGCTGCTCACCGAGCTGGCACCGCTGGTCACGACTCTGGAAGGTCACCCGTGGGGCGAGGCCGCGACCGGCCGAACGGCACGCGAGGCGGAGCACAGCCGGTGGGCCGCCGGCCGCGACCTGTCGTTCGTGCCGCTGCGCCCGGAGCGCGTGGTCGAGGTGGCCTACGACCATCTCGAGGGCGTTCGGTTTCGGCACACCGCCCAGCTGCGCCGCTGGCGCCCCGACCGCGATCCGCGCTCCTGCACCTACGACCAGCTCGACGAGCCGGTCGGCTACGACCTGGCCCAGGTTCTCTCCCCGCGGTAGCCCCCCGCGCCGAGCGCGGCAGCTCGTGTCGAACGCGGCAGCTCGTGTCGAACGCGGCAGGCAGACCTGCCGCTCTCGAGTGGAGCTGCCGCGTTCGGATGGAGTTGCCGCGTTCGGTGGGGTGGTTGGGGTGGGGTGCGTGGGTGCGTGGGTGCGTGGGGGGTGTGGGGGGGTGTGCGGGGGTGGGGGTTAGGTGCGGCGGCGGAGGGACCAGGTGGCGGCGGCCAGGGAGGCGAGGCACCAGAAAGCCAGGACGATCGTCGAGCGCACCGGCATGGCGAACCGGTCGCTGACCAGGCCGGCGCGCATCGCGTCCGCCATCGGCTCGATCGGCAGCCAGTGGTGCGCCTCGGCGAGCCAGCCCGGCAGGCGTGAGACCGGGTAGCTCACCGGGGAGAACAGCAGCACGACGAACACCAGCACCTGGGAGATCAGCTGCGCCACCTGCGGCGGCATGAGGCACGCGATGGCGTACCCGACGCAGGCCGAGGTCAGCGACACGACGAGCACCGCGACCGGGAGCCATGGCGACAGCGACAGGGCGACGTGGAACTTCGCCGCACCCGCCACCACGCCGAGCACCATTCCCGGCAGGGCGATGATCGTCCACAGCGCCAGGTCCGCGCCGAGGAACAGCGGCCGGGGCACCGGCAGCGTGCGCATCCAGTCGAGGCTGCCCTCGGTCCGCGCCTGCGCCACCATCTGCGGGGTCATCACCAGCCCGACCATCACGAGCGTCACGGTGGACGCGCCGGTCGCCAGGTAGAGCGCCTGCTCCGGCGGGGGAGTGCCGACCAGCAGGCCGTAGCCGAGCACGGTGGTCGCCGCCAGGAGGATCTGCACGACGACCAGCAGCGGGAGGAGCCGCGACATCCGGCGGAACTGCCACTGGAGCAGCAGCCCCAGCTGCCGCGCCGTGGGGGCCGGGTGGATCGCCAGGGTGCTCATGCCACGTCCTCCGCGCCGTGCTCGCCGGTGCCGACGAGCGTGATGTACACGTCTTCCAGGTCGTCGCCGCCGTGCACGGCCGCCAGGCCGGCGGGCGTCTCGTCGGCCAGCGCGCGGCCGTGGTCGAGGATCGTCACGCGGTCGACCACGGTCTCCGCCTCGCGCACATTGTGCGTGACGAGCAGGACCGCGGCCCCCTCGTCGGCGATCCGCCGGATCTCGGCCCAGAGCAGCCGGCGGCGCACCGGGTCGACGTCGTTGGTCGGCTCGTCGAGCACCACGAGCGCGCCGGGGGCGACCACCGCCATCGCGAACGCCGCCAGCCGGGCCACTCCACCGGACACCTTCTCCGCGGTGACATCGGCCCACGGCCCGAGCTCGAGGGCGTCGAGCAGGTGCTCCGTGCGCCGCCGGACGTCGGTCCGTGACCCGCCGCGCAGGCGTCCGACGAGGTCGATCGCGCGGCGCGGGGTCAGCCCGGTGATCGGCACGTTCGCCTGCGCCTGGACCGACGCGAGGCGGCGCGCCTCGTCGGGCCGGGCGATCGCGTCGATGCCGGCCAGGGTGATCGAGCCCTCGTCGGGCAGCGCCAGGCCGACCACCTGGTTGACCAGCGTCGTCTTGCCGGCGCCGTTGTGGCCGAGCAGGCCGACCACCTGGCCGGCGCCGATCCGCAGGTCGATGCCGTCGTTGGCCTGCACCGCCCGTGGGCCCTTGCCGTAGCGCTTGCGCAGGCCCTCGATCACCAGCACGTCGTCCATCGCGATCCCCATTCCGTACCATCTGGTATCGGCGCGACCCTAGAGCATTCCCAACGGTATTGACAACCCCATACCGATCGGGATGTACCATCGGGTCATGTCCAGCGAGCGTGAGGAGATCCGGTCCGCTTCCCGTGCCCTGCGCGACGCGGCGTCCGCCTTCAGCCGCGCGCTCGGGCAGAGCCTGGCCGAGGCCGGGGTGCAGGCCGGCAAGGAGATCGCCGACGAGCTCCAGCAGGCGAGCAAGGAGCTCAACGACGCCGCCGCGCAGATGGGCTGGAACCTCGCCGAGCAACCCCGCAGTGCGAAGGTCGAGCGCACCCGCGCGGACCTGCTCGCCGCGGCACGCCAGGTGTTCGCCGCCAAGGGGTACGAGGGCGCCTCGGTCGGGGACGTCGCCGCCGCCGCCGGGTACACCAAGGGCGCGGTGTACGCGAACTTCGGCTCCAAGGAGGACCTGTTCCTCGAGCTGGCCCGCGAGCTCACGGCCGCCGACGCCGCGCTGGCGGACGCGGACTCCCCGGTCGGCGACCTGCGCGAGACGTTCGCGGTCCGTCCCGCCGACGAGCAGGCCACGGCGCAGATGCTGCTCGCCCTCGAGCTCTACGTGTACGCGATCCGGCACCCCGAGGCGCGGCCGGGCCTGGTTCCCGTCCTGGCGCGCGCCTACGACGACGTGGCCGTCGTGGTGCATCGGGCGCGGTCCGCCGACGGCGGGGACCCGACCCGGACCGAGCGCGACACCGCGTTCGGCCTGGTCGCCGTGCACACGCTGGCGGCGATCTTCGCCCCGTTGTTCGACGACCCGGCCGAGGCGCCGGGCGTCGCCGAGCGGTTGATCGAGCGGTTGCTCGCCGACTGACCCTCATCCCTGGCTCACAGACAAGATCCAGCACTCTCTCCGGTGCGCGGTCTGTCATGGATCTTGTCGGCGCCAGGGCGGTGCCGACGAGGAGGTGCCAGAGATGTCCGAGCAGCAGCCGCAGCAGGATCCGTGGACGCAGCCCCCGACGCCCGGTACGCCGGGCGCGCCCGGTGCGCAGCCGGGCCCGGTGCCGCCGATGGCCGGGCAGCCGCTCGTGCCGCCGGCAGGTGGGCAGCCGCTCGTGCCGCCGGCAGCCGTGCCGCCTGCGCCGATGGGTTGGGCACCGCCGCGGCCGTACGTCGGGCCCGTGTACCAGATCCCGCCGCAGCAGGTGGGCGTCGTGGCGGTGGACCCCCGTCGGCGGACCCGTCGGATCCTCGTCGCCGGCGGGGCCGCCGCGGTGATCGCCGCTGCGCTCGCGGTGACGGTCGCCGTCCAGGCTGGCGAGCCTACCGAGACGAGCGCGGTCAACTCCGGCGCCGGCCAGTCGTCGTCGGCCCAGCCGTCGGGTTCGTCGGGCGGATCGTCGGCGGGGTCGTCGGGCCAGGGGCTGGGCGGATCGGCAGGGTCGGGGTCGTCCGGCGGCTCGTCGTCCGGTGGCCAGGGCGGCTTCACGCCGCGGGGTGGCGACGGCGACGGCGACCGGTACGGGTTCGGCGTACCCGGCGGGCAGGGCGGGCTCGCCGGCGGGCAGGGCGGGCTCGCCGGCGGCGGCAGCCAGCTGAACGGCGGCACCGCCGCCACGACCGCGACGGCCGCCCAGCAGAAGGGCGTCGTCACCATCGACGCGACCTTGCAGTACCAGGGCGCGACGTCGGCCGGCACCGGCATGATCCTGTCCTCCGGCGGGCTGGTGCTGACCAACAACCACGTGGTCGACGGCGCGACCTCGATCCAGGTGACCGACGAGTCCACCGGCAAGCAGTACACCGCGACGGTCGTCGGCACCGACGTGAGTGCCGACGTCGCCTTGCTCCAGCTGAAGAACGCCTCCGGCCTGACGCCGGTGACGCTGGACACCAACGGTGGGGTCGTCACCGGCAACGGCATCACCGCCGTCGGGAACGCGGAAGGGACCGGCACGCTGGTTGCCGCCGCCGGCACCGTCGGCGCCACCGACCAGACGATGACCGCCCAGACCGAGACGGGTGCGGCCGCCGAGACGCTCAACGGGATGATCCAGTTCCAGGCCGACGTCGTCTCCGGCGACTCCGGGGGTCCGCTGCTCGACTCGCAGGGCGAGGTGGTCGGCATGACGACCGCCGCCTCGAGCGGCCCGGGCACGACGATCGCCTACGCGATCACGATCGAGAACGCGCTGGCCGTGGTGCACCAGATCGAGTCGGGTAGCACGGCGAACGGCGTGACGATCGGCTACCCGGCGTTCCTCGGGGTGGCGTTCTCCGCCAACCCGTCCGGCGGGCTCGGCGGCAACGCGCCGGGCACGACCACCAGCGGGGCGACGATCTCGGCCGTCATCAACGGCACGCCGGCCGCATCCGCCGGCCTGGTCGCCGGGGACACGATCACCAAGGTCGACGGCACGTCGATCTCGACCTCCGACGCCTTGTCCGCCGCGCTGGCGACGCACAAGCCCGGCGACCGGGTGACCATCACCTGGGTGTCCGGGACGACCGGGGCCTCGTCGTCGGCCACCGTGACCCTGATGGCCGGCCCGGCGAACTGACGCCCGGGCACCGGCCGCGGCCGGAATAGCGAGGACGGTGCTGGTGGTTGCCCGTAGACTGAGTGCGGGCGCCACCGCCCGTCCGCGGTGCAGTGGCGTTGACAACTGAACATGGGGGTGATCGGTTTCGACGGTGTTCGTCGATCCAGGAGAAGCGGGCCGAGGACGCACGGTTATCTCGTCAACGATCCGTGCAAAACACAGGTGCCGATAACAACAGCACCGACTTCGCCCTCGCCGCCTGAGCGAGCTGTGAAGTCCGTCAACCCGGGAGTGCTCTCGATCCGGTAGTTGGCGTCATCTAGAGAGCCACTGCTCGTCGGCCTTCGTCATCGAGGCCGCGGGGACTATCAGGTGACTGAGCCCGTCCACGACTTGTCTGCGTGATCGTGGGGGCTGAGAAAATCAGCTGCAGAATGCGCCCGGAGAAGCCCTGGGTTCCCGACATCGGACGCGGGTTCGATTCCCGCCACCTCCACCATGTTTGACCTGCGGGTTCACCCCGTCACGGTGCTGATTTCGTTGACACGGACCCCGGTTCTGTTGACACGGAGCGCCGGGCGGGGTGACTCTGCGGCCTGTGGCGTCCCTTCGTGAACGCCGTCGGGCGGACGGTTCCACCGCGTACGCGGTGCTCTGGCGCGACCCTCGCACGGGTCGCCAGTCGTCCATGACCTATGCGTCGCGCAACGAGGCGCGGGTCGCGATGGAGCTGCTCGAGGCGGCCCACGGTCAGCCGAAGGAAGCGGCGCGGATCGCCGCGTCGGTCGCTTCGCACGACGAACGCGCGGGCGCATTGTCCGCGCCCGGATCGACGAACCGATCACAGGCTTCGGCGCAGCGATCGACAAACGGATCACCGATCTCGACGAGCGCGTCGCAGCGATCGTCGTCGTTCGCCCCGTCGCTTCCCGGCCCGACCATCGCGATGTTGGTGCGCGAGCACATCGACCTGCTGACGGGGATCGGGCCGAACGCACGGGCGTCCTACGGCCGATACCTCAAGCACCACATCGGGCCGCTGCTCGGCGGCCAACCGGTGACGGCGATCGGCTACCGCGAGGTCGCGGGCTTCATCCGCGGGCTGTTGGCCAAGGGTCTGTCGCCGAAGACGATCGCCAACATCCACGGGCTGTTGTCGGCGTCGATGACGACGGCGGTGAAGCTCGGCTACCGGCCCGACAACCCGTGCGTCGGCGTCTCGCTGCCCAAGTCCCAGCTGACGCACGACGAGATGACCGTGCTGACGCGCGACGAGTTCGCGCTGCTGCTTTCGAAGGTCGCGCCGTTCTACCAGCCGCTGGTGCTGACGCTCGTCGCGACAGGCCTGCGGTTCGGCGAGGCGACCGCGCTGACGGCCTCCGACGTCGACACCTCGACGCAGCCGGCGTCCCTCCGCGTGACGAAGGCGTGGAAGCGCGACGAGGACTCGCGCTATTACGTCGGCCCGCCCAAGACGCGGCGCGCTCGGCGCACCGTCTCGCTGCCCGACGAGCTCGTCGACGTGCTGCTGCCGCTGCTGGCCTCCAAGCGACCCGATGAGCTGCTGTTCCCCAACACGGCCGGGAAGTGGCTTTCGTCGTCCCGTTTCTGGACCTCGACGTGGACGCCGGCGCTCGACGCGGCGTGCCACCCGTTGAAGGCGGACGGCACGTCCGACCCGGACGCGCCGCGGCTGACGAAGCGCCCGCGCGTCCACGACCTGCGTCACACACACGCGTCGTGGATGCTGGCGGCGGGCACGGACCTGTTCGTGCTGCAACGGCGGCTCGGCCACGAGTCGATCACCACGACGACGGAGACATACGCGCACTTGATGCCCGACCAGCAGAAGGCTGCGGCGGATGCGGCCGCGAAGACCCTCAGTGGCCTCGTCCCTCGGGTGTCGAGGCCCTAGCACTATGCAAAGTTTAGTTGTCCTGACTAAACTCTGCATAGTGAACGACGAGCGAGAGGTTCAGCGCCTCATTTCGCGCGCTCCGTTGCGGACCGTGCGCGCGGCCGACCTCGCCCATGTCTATGCCCGCCCCGGGCCGCAGCTGGCGATTCTCGAGCGGCGGGGTGTGGTCCACAAGCTCGCCTACGGCTTCTATTGCGCGGTCCCGCCTGAGTACGTCGGCGGGACATGGCGTCCCGACCATCGAAGCGGCGAGCGCCGCTGTGGCGACGGCGACGTACGGGGATCGAGTCCCGGTGCTCACCGGGCTGACCGCCGCACGCGTGCACCGCGCACTGCCGCGGGCCATCGGCGTCGGCTACGTGGCCGTGCCGACCCAACGGCGCCCCCTGAGGTTGGCCGACCGGGATGGGGAGATCCGGTTCGTCATGCGCGCGGTCGCGCAGCTGGACGCCGTTGCGGTGACGACCGACCTTGGGCAGGCGTTGGCGACCACGCCGGAGCAGACGGTCCTCGACCTGGCTCGTCTGGACCCGCGGGGAGAGGACATCGACGCGCGCGAGGCGATCGATGCGCTGTGGCCGCTGTGCGATCCCGAACGGCTCGGCCAGATCGCAGGCCGTCAGCGGATGAAGGCGACCTACGCGCGCGTGGTGGTCGGCCGATGAGCTACAGCCTGTACGACGAGTTCGAAGCGGTTGCCCAGCGGTTCGACGCCGACCTCGCACAGGTCCGCCGCGACCACCTGCTCTCACACGTCCTGGCGGCGATAGCCGCTCGCGTGCCCACCGACGACGTCGTGTTCTTCGGTGGCACCGCGTTGTCGCGCACCTACCTGGCGGACGCGCGCCTCAGCGAGGACATCGATCTCATCGCCTTGGTACCTCGGGCGCAGCTCGCCGGCGCGATTGAGTCCGCCGTGGCGCGCGGGCTCGCCCGATCCCACGGCCGCGTCTCGTGGCTCCCGGCGCTGACCGCGACGTCGGGCAGCCAGGCGGCGACGCTGTCGGTCGAGGGCCTCGACGGCATCCAGGTCCAGCTGCTCGCCGGCGACGGGTACACCTGGCCCACCGAGGTCCTGGACATCGAGCAGCGGTACAGCGATGCCCCGCCCGCGCGACTGCGGACCCTGACCGCTCCCGCCTTCGCGGCCGCCAAGCTCGCCGCATGGATGGACCGACGTGCACCCCGTGACCTGTACGACCAATGGGCCATGAGCGAGCGCGGCCTCATCGACGGCGCGGCACTCGACGTCTTCGTCCGCCACGGGCCGACGGGGAAGCCGCCTGGGATGTGGGTGTTCAGCTCGGGACCCGACGACGAGACATGGCTCCGCGCGCTCGGCCACCAGACTCGCCTCACCGTCACCGCCGGTGAGGCGCTGGCAGCCGTGCGGGCTGCCTGGGCCGCGGCGGGTCCGAGTCGCGGCCCGGCGTCGACGAGGGGTTGATCCTCACGACGGCACGCCCGGCTGCGGTAGTCGGGGTCCGCGCGGTCGTCGAGAGCGACCCGCTCGGCTACTACGTCAAGAACGTCGGCAACACGCACGACGCACAGTGCGCGGTGTTCCCGGACAACTCCTGAACCTGGAAGTGGGAGCCTTCCAGCATGCAGCGGCAGCGGCAGCGGCCGGATCCGTTGGTCATCCTCGGGGAGGTCTTCGACGCTCGGGTCGACCCGCTGCGCGGGCCGGACTTCGCGGCGGTGCTGGGCTTCCCTCGTGCATCAACGAAGGGGCTCTGCGTCCACGTTGAGATCCTGGCCGCCGGCGCAGGCGAGCTGGGCGACATCGCGGGCCTGGGCGCCCCAGGAAGCCCAGGGCCGTCTATCTGGGTTGAAGCCGGCACAGAAGTCGTGCTGTCGAACATCGTCACCTCCCACCAGCTGTTTCTCGAGAAAGGCCGAGTGCGCGCGGTCTTCGAGTTGTGGTTCCCGCTGGACCTCTCGCGACTGGAGGCTCCCGAGCCCGACATCGTCCTCGTCTGGCCCGAGCGCACGGCCGAGGTCCGAAGACTCCACCTGACCGCCGAGCAACTGCACGAGGCCGCGCGAGCCAGCCTCCAGATGGGGGACGACGGCATATCGAACCAGTCGCCGTCCTGACCAAGCGAGCAGCTGGCGGTCGCGCGCCCAGAACAAGGCTGACGTTGAGTCCCAGGGCGCCGTACCGTGGTCGCCTAAGAGGTAACGAAAGAGGAGCTTTTATGCGAACCGCTCCGCCCGCGTTGCTGCCTCTCCTGCGCTCGCAGGTCCAGGGCGACATCCTCGCGACGGTCTACCTGGCGCCCGGGGCCGAATTCAGTGTGACCGACCTTGCCCAGCGCGCCGGGGTCAGCGTCAAAGCGGCCGCGCACGAGGTCGCGCGTCTCGTCGAGGCGGGTCTGCTTGCCGATCGTCGAGCCGGCAACCTCCGGCTGGTGCGCCGTGGTCCGGAGACACCCCTGACGCGCCCGCTGACGGACCTGCTGGCGGTGACCTACGGCGCCGTGCCCGTGCTCACCGACGCCCTGTCCGGCGTTCCCGGCATCGAGGCGGCCTACGTCTACGGTTCGTGGGCCGCGCGGTACAAGGGCGAGGCGGGCCCGGTCCCTGGTGACGTCGACGTGCTCGTCGTCGGCACCGCCGATCTCGATGTCCTTGACGAGGTCGCCCGCGTGGCAGGGCGGCGCCTCGGGCGGGAGGTCGCGATCCATCGGGTCAGCTCGGCAAGCTGGGCCAAGCCGCCGGCCAATAATGCGTTCCTGGAGTCGGTCCGAACGAGGCCGCTCGTTGAGCTGGAGCTAGGGCGTGTCTCTCATATGCGTGTCCAGGTGATGCAGGCGGCTAGGACGACGGCGGCGCGGTAGGTGATGGCGAGCTTGTCGTAGCGGGTGGCCAGGGCGCGCCACTGCTTGGTGAGCGCGAAGTGGCGTTCGACGACGTTGCGGTCCTTGTAGGTGTCGGCGTCGAAGGTGGGTGGCCGTCCGCCGCGTGAGCCTCGCCGCTGGCGGGCGGCGATCTGGTCGACCTTCTCGGGGATGACGATCCGGATGCCTCGTCGGCGTAGCTCGCGGCGGATCACGCCGGTCGCGTAGGCCCGGTCGGCCAGGACGGCGTCAGGACGTGTGCGCGCCCGGCCCCTGCCCAGGCGTGGGACGTGGATGTCGGCCAGGACCTCGGTGAGCATGGCGCCGTCGTTGCGTTGTCCGCCGGTGATGACGATCGCCAGTGGTCGTCCGTGGCCGTCGACGCCGGCGTGGATCTTCGTGGTCAACCCACCCCGTGACCGTCCGATGCCGTGACCTGCAGGTTCACACGCGATCAGCGGCAGATTCTTGTGATTCGCACGAGCCCCCTGTGTCCTGCTCGGGCCGGGTCGTGTTCGTCGCATGCTGATGGGCGCGGTTGATCGTGGCGTCCACACTCACCATCCAGTCGACCAGACCCGCCGCATCCGCCTCGGCCAGCAACCGGGACAGCACCCGGTCCCACGTCCCGTCGGCCGCATAGCGGCGGTGCCTCTTCCACACCGTCTGCCACGGCCCGAACTCCCCACGCGGCAGGTCCCGCCACGGGATACCCGTGCGATACCGGTAGACGATTCCCTCGACCACCCGCCGGCTATCGCCGAACGGATGCCCACGACGGCCAGCGTTGCTCGGCAACAACGGCTCGATCCGAGCCCACTGCTCATCCGCGAACACCGCAAACCGCGAAGACGACGCCACCTGCTCAGGCTGCCGCGAGCCCCATCGAACATATGGGAGACACGCCCTAGTAGGTGGGTAGGTGCTCGTCGCGCGAGTTCGCCGTCGATGTCCTTCTCGAGCTCTGCTTGCTCATCACGCAGGGCGTTGAGCCTGCGTAGCGCAGCCAGCGCGAGCTTGGCACGCATGGGGTCTGTCCGGCGCGCCTTGAGGACGAGCCCTCTCGCCCGGCCGAATGCAGGCCGGCCGTTCAGGGAGCCGGTGGTCGTTTGGTAGCCGGGCGACATGGCCAGGAGCAGTGCGTGTAGGCGGTTGCGGACCCGACCTTCCTCTTGAACGAGCTGGTCGCGGGCGTCGACGAGGAGTTTGAGGTCGGCGTCCACTTGGGCAGCGTCCATGATCGGAAGATCAGGCTCGCGCAAGCGATGCGGGCGATGGCGACGGCATCACCCTCATCGTCCTTGCCTGGTCGCCGTGAGCGTTTACGCTCGTCCGCGGTCAAATTCGAGGAGACGTCGACCACGAGATGTCCGGCAGCTACGAGCAGCCGAGCGAGGGGCAGGCCGTAGCCCTTGCAGCCCTCGACCGCGACTTTTTCGACTCCGAGGCCAGCCGTCCACTCGAGAAGTTCTCTGAGGTGTTGAGGCGAGGGATCGACACCCACAGTCGGATCCACGTCGCCGCGGACGTCGACGAGCACGGTCAATGCATCGCTTCTCGCGTCAGAAGCGTGCGGTCCCGTATTCAGCGACGATGTCGGCGACGCGGGCTGCCACCGCGCCCCGGCCCAGGACGGCGGCTGCGGCTGATCGCGCGAGTTCGACCTCGCCTGCGGTCGCCTCGTCCGTGGTGCCGTCATCTTGAGGATTCAGGGCGATCAGCGCTTGAGCGGCGATCGGAAATCCCACGCTGGGCGCCAACTGGACGATCAGATCGCGTAGGAAGACATCCCCGAGACCGAGTGCGCGCGCCATGGTCAGGTGGAGGTCGAGGGGAAGACCGGTGAGCCCAAGCGCCAGATCGCAGCCGAGGAACGCGGCAGCCGTCTGGCGGGGCGTGCGCGCCGTGCCGAACCAAGCCGCCCGGCCCAGCCGCTCCGCCTCCGCGGCAAACGCGGGGTGGATCGCGGCGAGCCGGTCTGCGCCGGGCATGCTCATCGCGCTGCTCGGGCCGTCTGCCCGAACAGTCGCAGCCGGAAGCGGTCGAAGACCCTGTCCGGAAGCCGTCCGAGCATCGCAAGCAGGTGGGCGTGCTGCCCTGTGAGGTAGCGGGTGCGCGGTCTCGATGCATTCAGGGCGCGCGTGACCGTGGCGGCGACGACCTCCGGCTTCGAGCCGCCGCGCTCATTGGCGACCGCGATTCGTGCCGCCAACTCGAAGCGTCGGCTGAGTTCGGGATCATGCTGGGCGATCCGCGCGGCCGTCACGCGGGCGGCATCCTCGACCTTCTGCACGGCGTCGGTGTGTATCGAACCGGGCTCGACGAGCACGACGCGGATGCCGGCGCCGGCGAGTTCCAATCGGAACGCCTCGGCGATGGAGGCGACCGCCCACTTGGACGACGTGAGCGGACCGCCGAACGGCATCGTAATCCGGTCGCCGACGGAGCCGATAAAGACCAGCCGACTGCCTGAGCTCATAAGTCGGAGAGCTCGCTGCGTGACCTCCACCGCGCCGAAAACGTTGACGTCAAACACCGACCTCAGTTCGTGCGCCGTCACGGACTGCATGGGCGCGAGCTGACCGATTCCGGCGTTGTTGACCAGCGCATCCAGAGAGCGGCCGTCGAGGTCCTCGGCGACGCTCTCCAGGGCGGCACGCACCGACTCGGGATCGGCGACGTCGATCACCAGCGGGGTCACACCCTGTACCTGCGGTGCCGAGTCGCGGCTGCGCACTCCCGCAAACACTCGCCAGCCCGCCTCCGCCAGGGCGAGGGACGTCGCACGCCCGATCCCGCTGGATGCGCCGGTAACCAGCACGGATCGCGCCGTTCCGGTTTGGGTCGTGATGAGTTCCTGACGCTTCATGGGGATAACCCTCGCCCGCGAGGAGGTAGGTTTCAACCGTGTTGAATAGACGCGGACATCCTCCGGCCGGAGGACCGGATCGGCGTGACGCGATCCTCGAGGCTGCATTCACCGCATTCCGCCGCGACGGCTACGCACACAGCACCTTGCGGGGGATCGCTGCCGTTGCAGGGTGTGACGTGGCGCTGATCGGCTACTACTTCGGCTCCAAGCACGGGCTGTTCGAAGCGGTCATGCAACTCACCCTCGGACCCCCGCAAGTACTGGCGGCGATGCTTCCCGGGGACCCCGAGACCGTGGGTCGCCGACTCGTGGTGGGGCTGCTCACGGCCTGGGAGGACCAGGAGGCAGGGGCTCGGCTGGCAGACCTCGTTCGTCACGCCGCAGCGGACCCGACGCTGCGCGCCGCTCTCGCGGGCTACCTGGAACGCGAGCTGGTGGCGCCGCTCGTTGAATACTTCGGCGGCGTCCACGCGAGCGAGCGTGCGGCCGCGACGGTGTCGACGCTGTCCGGTCTACTGTTCAGCAGATACGTCATCGGATTGCCATCGATGACGAAGTTCACGGCGGCGGAGTACGCATCGCTGCTGGCGCCAGTCGTGAACGCCGCGGCGAGGGTCAGACCCCGACAGCACCATGGACTGTGAAGTGCCGGTTTACCGGCCGGGCCTTCGAACGGCTCACCGACCGGCGGCCGGGGGCGATGATCGAGCCGATCCAGGTCTACGCCCGTAATCCTCGGCTGCTGCGCGGGTATGCCGCGATCGAACGCACCACAGCCGGGCTGAACGCCCTGCCCAGGCGGCTCCGGGCCCTTGCGGAACTGCGGGCCGCGACGATGATCGCGTGCGCGTTCTGCATCGACCTCGGCTCCCAGGTCGCGCGACGGTGGGGTCTGACCGATGAGGAGATCCTCGCCTTGGCGACGTACCGGTCCAACCCATTGTTCAGTGGCCTCGACACGCTTGTCCTCGACTACGCCACAGCGATGAACAGCACGCCTGTCGTCGTGTCCGACGAGCTCTTCACGGCCTTACGTGAGCACCTCGACGACGCTCAGCTCCTCGAGCTCACCCACGTCATCGCTCTGGAGAACCATCGCGGCCGCTTCAACTTGGCCCTAGGGATCGGCGCCGCCGGGTTCAGCGACGGCGCTGCCTGTGCCGTCCCCGCCCCGACCATCGGCCAGCAGACACCATGACCGCCACCCAGCTCGCGGCCCCGACGCAGGGGCAGTCGCGCCGGCGCGCCATCGCATACCGGACCGCGACCGCGCTCCTAGTGACCGAGGCCCTCGTCGGCGGCACGTACGACCTGTTCCGCCTCGACCCGTTTTTCCCGATGCTGGCCCAGCTCGGCTACCCGGCGTACCTGGCCACCATCCTCGGAACCGCCAAGATCCTCGCCGGCCTCACCGTGGCCCTGCCCCGCCTCCCCCGCCTCAAGGAATGGGCCTACGCGGGCATCCTGATCAACATGCTCGGCGCTGCGGCCTCACACATCGCCGTCGGCAACGGCCCCGGCGACTACGTACCACCCTTAGTCGTCGCCGCCATCGCCCTCATCTCCTGGGCCTACCGCCCAGGCAGCCGCCGACTCCCCGGACCGGCGCTCTACCCAAGGGACCGCGGCGCAATTCGCGGCCAAGATGCCGAACGGTCAAGCGTCCGGGGCACACCACGTCGCGCTGCGTGACTCCCCCGTGTTCGCAAGAGCGTGCGACCAGACCACGGTGGCTCCCGGGCTGATGGCGAAGCCCTGCTTGAGCGGCAGTTCCCTGGGGGCACGTCGCAACTTACGTGGCATTGAAATTTGTGAAGTAGTCCTTCACAGGTGCACCTCCGGAGGTGCCAGGAAGGGACCTGTCAGGTTCCTCAGCCGAAGGTCTGACGCTCGGCTGGCGCGTCGGCCTTCCGGCACCCCCGGAGGTGGGTCGTGTCCGTTCACCATGCCTTGCCGGTCTTGAGTTCCACTGTCGACGTCGGCAAGACGTCCGTTGCCGTCGGTGACGGACGCTGGCGGGTCCGGTTTGTTCGGTCCGGTCGGTTTTCGTGATGACCAGTCCAGGCTGAGTGAGGTCATCGCTGGCTCCCTGCAGGTTCCGTGGGCATGTGCCACCGTCCTGGCCCGGTGCTTCTGGCCCTCACCCTCGGCTGGTTCCTGGCGTACCGCCGCTACCTGCGCCGGGCCCGGTTCGGGTCAGGACTGCTGGCGACGTTCCTCGCGACCCAGGCACTCTTTTACACCCACACCGTGGTGTGCTGAGCATATTCAGCGGCGGCCGCGGCGGTATCGCAGCGCAACTGAAGTCCCCCCAGTCCGTTCCTGCGCGTCATCTTCGCCCTGGGCTACCTCAACGCGCTCGCCGCCGCAGCCTTCCTGGTCGCCATCGCTACAGGCGGCCCTGATGCCACCTACCGGGATGCGACGAACCGCTAGGCAGTCCGCATGCACGCCACCTGAGGCGCAAACGCGGCCAGAGCCGGTTCGAATACGGCAAGTTCGTCGAACGGGACTGCCATCGAGGTTACCCAACCCACCGACCGGGGCTACGGCCACGACCCCTCCGGCCCGCACCGGAGCCACCAACCACCGGCACCAGCTGGCCCGTCAAGGCCAGTTGCGTAGAGACGTTCATCTAAGGGTCTTGACAATCTCTCGGGCCGGGTGCCGACACGCTGTGGTTGATGGTGGCCGGGGAAGACCTTCGTCACGTTTCGGAGGGCTGTCTCGTCTCTCGTATCGACAGACTGTCGGTTCGAGAGGTGAGTGCGATGCACATCTTTATCGCTGGAGGTACCGGGGCGATCGGCAGCAGGCTGATCCCGCAACTCGTGGAGCGCGGGCACCGCGTGACCGCGACCACGACGAACTCCGCGAAGCTGTTGCTGCTTGAGCGGCTCGGTGCGCACCCGTTGGTCGTCGACGGGCTCGACAGCGACGCCGTCGGCGAGGCGGTGGCGACCGCAGAGCCGGCCGCCGTCGTCCACCAGATGTCCGCGCTATCGTCCGGGCTGAATCCGAAGCACTTCGACCGGTCTTTCGCGCTCACCAACCGGCTCCGCACCGAGGGCACCGACTACCTCGTCGCAGCGGCACAGGCGAGCGGGGTGCGGCAGATCGTCGCCCAGAGCTACACCGGGTGGCCGAACATCCGATCCGGGGGCTGGGTCAAGGACGAGGAGGACCCGCTCGACCCGGCGCCGCCGAAGGCACAACGCGAGTCGCTGGCCGCCCTCCGCTACCTCGAGGAGACCGTGACGAAAGTGGACGGCACCGTTCTCCGGTACGGCGGGTTTTACGGCTCCGCCGACGACCCGATGCTCCGGATGATCCGGAAGCGGCAGATCCCGATCGTGGGCGGCGGCACCGGCTACATGTCCTGGATCCACCTCGAGGACGCGGCCCACGCCACCGTGCTCGCGCTGGAGCAGAACGCCCGCGGGACCTACAACGTCGTCGACGACGTGCCCGCACCTGCGTCGGAGTGGGTTCCCTACCTGGCCGAGTGCCTCGGCGCCAACGCACCATTGCGGCTACCGGTCTGGCTGGCCAGGATGGCCGCGGGCGAGGTCGCGGTGTCGATGATGACCCGAACCCGTGGCGCGTCCAACGCGCGGGCGAAGCGCACACTCGGATGGGAGCTGCGCTACCCGTCGTGGCGTCAGGGCTTCCGGGAAGGCCTAGCGATGGAGGAGGAGTGAGCCGAGAGGGGAGCCCGATGGTGAGCACGGAGGAGTTCGAGGACCTTCGGCCACTGCTGTTCTCGATCGCCTACCGCATCCTCGGGAGCGTCAGCGAGGCCGAGGACGCGGTGCAGGAGACGTGGCTGCGCTACCACGCCAGCACGACGCCGCCGATCTCGTTGAAGTCGTTCTTGGCGGCCGTGGTGACGCGGGTGTCGATCGACGTGCTGCGGTCGGCGCGGGTACGCCGCGAGTCCTACATCGGGCAGTGGCTGCCCGAACCGATTCTGACCGACGCCGACACTACGACATACCGCGATCCGGAGCGCGCGGCCGAACTCGCGGACTCGCTGTCGATGACGTCGCTGCTGCTGCTGGAGCGGCTGACGCCAGAGCAGCGCGCGGTGTTCGTGCTGCACGACGTGTTCGGCTACCGATTCGCCGAGCTCGCGGACGTGATCGGCAAGTCCGAGGCCGCCTGCCGCCAGCTCGGGTCCCGCGCCCGGCGCCTTGTTGAGGACGGCCGGCCGCGGTTCGACGTGGACCGGCGCCAGCGCGACGCGCTGGCCGGACGGTTCTTCAACGCGTTGACGGCCGGCGACGTCTATGGGCTGCGCAACCTCCTCGCCGCCGACGTCGAGGTGTACGGCGACGGCGGCGGCAAGGCTCCACAGTGGGCGAGGGTGATCGTCGGTGTCGACAACGTGGCCCGGATGCTCGCCGGGATCGGTCAACGATTCGCCGGCTCCGGACTGCGCGTGGAACGGCGCGAGGTTAACGGCCAGCCGGGCGCCGTGCTCCGCAACGCGGACGACCTGGTCATCAACGTGATGGTGCTCGACGTACGCGACGGGCAGATACAGGTGGTGCGCTCGGTCATCAACCCCGACAAGCTGCACCACATCGGCCCTGTGGCTGATGTCTGGGCGCTGATGCGCGAGACGCCGCAGCCACGCGGCTAACGAACATCGCCGGGATCAACGACCGCTTCTCTCCAACTCACGAGACGTCCGACACCATCTAGGGCGTGTCTCCCATATGTTCGATGGGGCTCGCGGCAGCCTGAGCAGGTGGCGTCGTCTTCGCGGTTTGCGGTGTTCGCGGATGAGCAGTGGGCTCGGATCGAGCCGTTGTTGCCGAGCAACGCTGGCCGTCGTGGGCATCCGTTCGGCGATAGCCGGCGGGTGGTCGAGGGAATCGTCTACCGGTATCGCACGGGTATCCCGTGGCGGGACCTGCCGCGTGGGGAGTTCGGGCCGTGGCAGACGGTGTGGAAGAGGCACCGCCGCTATGCGGCCGACGGGACGTGGGACCGGGTGCTGTCCCGGTTGCTGGCCGAGGCGGATGCGGCGGGTCTGGTCGACTGGATGGTGAGTGTGGACGCCACGATCAACCGCGCCCATCAGCATGCGACGAACACGACCCGGCCCGAGCAGGACACAGGGGGCTCGTGCGAATCACAAGAATCTGCCGCTGATCGCGTGTGAACCTGCAGGTCACGGCATCGGACGGTCACGGGGTGGGTTGACCACGAAGATCCACGCCGGCGTCGACGGCCACGGACGACCACTGGCGATCGTCATCACCGGCGGACAACGCAACGACGGCGCCATGCTCACCGAGGTCCTGGCCGACATCCACGTCCCACGCCTGGGCAGGGGCCGGGCGCGCACACGTCCTGACGCCGTCCTGGCCGACCGGGCCTACGCGACCGGCGTGATCCGCCGCGAGCTACGCCGACGAGGCATCCGGATCGTCATCCCCGAGAAGGTCGACCAGATCGCCGCCCGCCAGCGGCGAGGCTCACGCGGCGGACGGCCACCCACCTTCGACGCCGACACCTACAAGGACCGCAACGTCGTCGAACGCCACTTCGCGCTCACCAAGCAGTGGCGCGCCCTGGCCACCCGCTACGACAAGCTCGCCATCACCTACCGCGCCGCCGTCGTCTAGCCGCCTGCATCACCTGGACACGCATATGAGAGACACGCCCTAGTTGGCAGGGGCGCAGCGTGAGGTGGAACCAGGGCCGCGCCGAGATCGACGCGATGCTCTCGTCCGGGGAACTCCAGCGTGTGCCGGCCACCCGCGAGCACGCGAACTACTGCTGGACCAGGCGCGCCAGCACTTGGTCAGCGCCCGCGCGGTCGTCGAGAACGACCCCGAGGGTGCGTACGCCATCGGCTACCACGCCAGCCGCAAGGCCCTCGCCGCGATTCTCGAGAACCAGGGACTGCGAGTGACCAGCCGGGGGAGGCCACGTCGCGGTCTACCGATCCGTGCAGGGTGCGGTGGAGCTCCGGACGGGGCGGGATCCCTCGCGGTCGTTGCCGAAGACAGGTGCAAGAGTGGGGACGGTAGCGACAGTCACCGTGTAGGTGCAGGGGGAGGATCGCGCGAACCGGCTCCGGCCGTGTTCGGCGTGAGGGCGAAGGGGGCGGTTGTTCATGGAGCCGTCGTTCACGGGAGCGGGGGTGTCCGCCCGCAGGCGTCGAACCGGTGCTCTTGCCCTGATCCTGGCTGTGGTTCTGGCGGCGTGCGCCGGTCCGCGTGTGCCCGCGGGGGACCAGCCCACCGTGGGTGTGGGCTGGCGGCTGCTTGGGCAGGCGGAGGGCGCCGGTGAGGTGTATCGCACCGGCGTGGCCACCACCGACGGGCAGCTCGCGGCGCAGTGGCGCGAGTCGGGCCTTGGCGGCGAGGCGCCGGCTGTGGACTGGCAGGCTGAGATCGCCGTGTGGCTCGGCGCGGTGGACTCCAGCGGCTGCCCGGTGCGCCTGGACGGGGTCGTGGTGGACGGCTCGACCCTGCACGGGCAGATGGTCGTGCCGGGTTATGGCCCGGGCTCCGCGTGCGCCGCGGATGCCAAACCGCACTCGTTCGTCGTCGCGGTCAAGCGCACCCTGCTGCCGACCGGGCCGTTCGTGGTGCAGCTCAACGCCGCGAACCCGCCGCTCGGTGCCTCGAAGGAGCGCACCGTGGTCGACGTCGACCTGTCCGCGGCGGGCTCCACCGCCTCCGCCGCCCAGCTGACCACCAACGGCGCCACCCCCCAGGCCGACGACGCCGCGGTCAGCGTGAAGGTCGGCCTCTGGGGCGGGCCGCTTCAACCCACTGGCGGTATGGCGTTGGAAGGGAAGCCTGCCCCCGGCGTGAACGTCACGGCACGCGACGCCCATGGCGCGACCTGGGACGCCACCACCGACCAGCAGGGAGTCGCTCAGCTTCAGCTCTCCCCGGGTGCCTACGTGATCTTCTCGACCTACTGCGGGCCGACCGAGGATGCCGCACCTGTCACGAGGGTGAAGGCGGGCGACATCCGGACTGTCGAGATTCGCTGCGACGTGCCGTGAGGCTCCGAGAGCAGCCCGCACGGCAGCCCTGAGCCAAGGCTCGCGCAGCAGACCGGGTTTTCTGGTACTGACCCGAACATCACAACGGCACCCCGACGACATCCGCCCATCGGCTATGTGCGGACGGTCGCCCGGCCCGCCGCCAACGGCAGGATCGCGCACGCGACTGCGCAAGGCCGGCTGCCTCAGAACAGCCCATCGGCCTCACCGCGGCGCGGTACGAGGTGCGCTCGCACCGAGCGATCGGTCGCGCCGAGCGGTGTGAGGTCCACCGGCTCGGGATGCGTCTCGAATTCGCGCACGGTGGCGCGACGAATGAGCGCGTCGACGTGCTCGGGTAGGAACCGGATGCGGCCGCGGCCGAGGCGCAGGTGCGCGATGCGCCCGCGACGTGCCTGCTCGCGCACCCACCAGGGCGACGCCCCGATCGCGGTGGCGACTTCCTCGGGGCTTAGGGTCTCCAGCTTGTCCATCGTGAATCCTCCTGTTCGTCGTCCGCTGGTGTGCGTCGTTCGGGCGCCGGCGGGACCTCGTCGGCAAGATCTGTGGATCGCGCGTGGATCGGTCGGGAGCTGTGGGCGGCTCGCGCGGCCGGGTCGAACCGCTGGCGCGCGCCTTGCCGGCTGATGCCGAGCGCCCCGCCGATCTGACCCCAGCTGGCGCCGTCGACGCGCAGGTGAGCGACGGCGCTGCGGATCTGTTCGTCGTGCCCGGCGACGACAAGGCGCGCCTCGTCGCGCTCCGCGGCCAGCTCGGCGAAGGCGCGCAGCGCGGCTTGGAGCGCACGCGCATCTGCGTAGCGCGCCGCGGCAGTCCACGAAGGCTCCGGGCTGTAGGAGACGAAACGCCGCGGCTCGGGTACGTGCCCGACGTTCGACGCCGTCGTCGTGGGAAGCGCGTCGCCGGGCCCGGCGTACGACGAGCGTGCGATGACCTTCTGTGGCCGGTAGCGACGCGGCGCCCTGCCCATGTGTCCTCCCACCTGCCGCGGGCCGTGGCGGCCCTTCACGATGGTCAACGCGGGGCGCGGGACCCGTGCCGACGCCCGGCAGGGGAGCGGCCCGTCTTCGCCGCAACCGTCTCCGACGGCTCGCGACGGACAGCGAGCGATCGCTTCCCTACCAACAGGTGTGCAGAGCGCGACCAACACGCGACGCGGCGGCGCTGACCCGTCACTCCGACATGGCCCTGGTCCTCAAGTCCGAACACCTGCGCTCGCCCCGACGCCAACCCGACCAGGTCGTGATCGTGCACGCGGACCGCGGCTCGCAGTTTCGAGCCAGGTCCTTCCGGGCCGTGCTCGTCGCCGCCGGCCTGCAGGGCTCGATGGGCCGGGTCGCCGCCGCGGCGGACAACGCCGCGATGGAGTCGTTCTGGGCCCTGCTGCAGAAGAACGTCTTCAACCGTCAGTCCTGGGCCACCCGCACCGACCTGAGCTACGAGATCGTCTACTGGATCGAGCACACCTACAACCGCCGCCGTCGCCAGCGCGGCCTGGGCAAGCTCACCCCGGTCGAGTACGAACTAGCCTTCGCCCCACAAGCAGCCAGGACCGCAGCATGACCAACCACAACAGGTGTCAACCAGACCGACGACAGCAGACCCAGACCGCCGACCCATAGAGCAGTCCGGAGGGCCTTCGTCGCCAACGGCGCGCTTCCAGGGCGGCCGCGCTCTAGCCGCCAGGCGTTGCCTGACGCCGCCGGTAGAGCCTGATGGCTGCGCGGGTGACCACGAACCCGGCCGCTCCGATCAGGAGCATCCACCCGAGTTGGTACACGCTGGTCGTCCAGTCGTAGATGAGCATGCAGACGAGCGCAACGGTGGCGGGAAGCAGACGGACGACAGCCGCTCTTAGCTTCATGCTGTCACCGTCCTCCATGCGCAGGCGCACCCGCTCACACAAGGAGCGCTCCCTTGATGAGCACTGACGACCGGTCGGTCGTTAGGGGCGCGTGCGCTGGTCACGCAGTCGCAGCAACGACACGGTGGCCAGGGCCGCGACCAGGGCCGCCAGGAGCGGGCTGCGTGCGCCAAAGCTGAACAGGGAGATGAAGTCCCACAACGACCACCACGCGGGCCCCATGTAGGTGCTCGTCGCCAGCTGCGCGACGATCAGCCCCAGCACCGTCGCGGCGGCAACGATCCCAAGCCGCGGGTACCGCCACGCCAGGACCGTGGCCCCAGCGAACAGCACGACGCTGACCATGAGCACGAGCCAGACCCAGCCGTACGCCGCGGCCCGGTAGAACGCTGACGCGCACAGGGAGGCCGCCACGAAGCCGGCGCCCCCTGCCACCACACCCGCGCCCACGGTGCGCATGACCGTCGCCAGTCTGTGCGTCGAGGCGCCCAAAGGTGCCGGAACACTGGACATGCTCGCCCACCTTTCCGATCAGGTGCCGCAAGAGTAGGTAACGGGTCCCGCGGTGAACGTTGTGCCACCACCGTTCCACTGGCCTGTCATCTGCCAGATCGTCGCCTTGGTGTTGGTGCACTGAACGGACAACCTCGACGACAGCGACCACCCGCCGTTGACGCCGATAAGTCCTGTTCCCGCCTGCGTGCTCCATCCGAACGCGGCGTGCTTCTGCAGGTTGAACTGGGCGACGGCCACGATGCATCAGGCGCTTGCACTCATCGTATAGTCCGCCCACACGTAACCGCCGCTCGTTTGCGGGGTGTACACGGACATGCTCTGCGTGCATGCCGTGCTCGGGGACATGTAGACGGTCAGCTTGTCCGTGCCCCGCACGGTGACGGTTTGGCCCACAGGCGGCACGACTGCGAACGGGGTCGCGGTCGTGATCATCGGGGTGGTGGCGAACGGCGGTGGCGGCACTGACGGGTCCGCGGCAGCACCTGGCGCGAACGCCAGACCCACGGCAGCGACTGCCGTCACCGCTCCCGCGACCATCGACAACCGATTGGCTCGAGGAGTCCTTGTGCCTGCAGCCCAGCCGCTGGAGTTCCGGCGTCCAGCAGTGGACCTCGCCCGTATCGGTCAGCGGCCGGTCGCGAAGGTCGCGGCCGATCCGGGGATCAGCGAGTCGTGCCTCCGCGACGCGGCGGCGCTGACCCCTCAGCCCGACATCGCCCCGGCCCTCGAGTCCGAACGCCTGCGCTCGCCCTGACGCCTACTCCCGTCGCCAATCTCCACGGCCGGAGGCAAACGGCCTGCGATGACAACCTGCGTTGCCCAACCGACCGAACAGAGATCCGGACTCCTCTGGCATTCGCCGGCAGACGATGACGAATCGCGTTGGATGCGATCTCGTCACTGGTGTTGTCTGACCCGTCGTCGTGGATGTTTCCGCAGGTCAGCGGGGTGGTGCCTTGACCTGTTTGGAGGCGTGGTCTCGGCGGCTTAACGACGGGTGCTCGTGGGTGTGCGTCTGGCCTGGTAGTTGTCCCGGCGCCCGCATTTGATGCGATAATGTCGCGTTTGATGCGAGGGCTGTGGAGGGGGTTGCGTGTCGTCGGACGAGGTCGCGCTGGCGGGTTCTGCCCGGCTGGTCCTGCTCGACGGGGTCGCGCTGCTGCGTCCGGACGAGCAGGTGTTCGAAGCGATGCTGGAGGGCTGGCGCAACCAGGGGCTGGCCCGCAACCTGGCGCCGGCGACGGTGACGGCCCGGGAGCGGCAGGTGCGAGCGTTCCAGGCACACTCGGGAGTGTTCCCGTGGGCGTGGAGGAGTGAGCATGCCGATGAGTGGTTCGCCGACCTGCGGGCGGTGCATCACTGCACGCGCTCGACGGTGCGCGGCTATCAGGTCGCGGTGCGCGGGTTCTGCACCTTCGTGACCGACCCCGCCTATGGCTGGGTCGAGCAGTGCCTGGGCCGATTCGACACCCATCCGGTGCAGGTGATCACCGAGCTGAACGCGGCCCGGCATGTGGGCGACGTGGAGTCGGTGCCGGCCAAGCGGGCGTTCACCCGTGCCGAGCTGCAGGACTTGTTCGACTACGCCGACGAGCAGGTCGCGCTCAAGCGGGCGCACCGCAAGAAGGGCTGGTTGGCCGCGTTCCGGGACGCGACGCTGCTGAAGACGGCGTACTCGTTCGGGCTGCGACGCACCGAGACGGCGATGCTGGACGTTTCCGACTTCGGCCGCAACCCCGAGGCTGGCGAGTTCGGTGCGTTCGGGGTGGTGCACGTGCGTCACGGCAAGGCCAAGCGGGCCTCGCCGGCCAAGCGGCGCAGCGTGCTGACGGTCTGGCCGTGGACCGTCGAGGTCCTGCAGCAGTGGTTCGGTGAGGTCCGTCCGCTGTTCGTCGCCCAGAGGCCCAACCCGGCGGCCTGGCCGTCGGAGCGCACGGTGCGGGTGAGCGCTGCGTCACTGGACCATCGGCTGGCCACCTACCGTGATGCGCTCGGACTGGACCGGGTGCTGGACTTCCACTCGCTGCGTCGCTCGTATGTCACTCACCTGATCGAGGACGGCTGGGACCCGAAGTTCGTGCAGGACCAGGTCGGTCACGAGCACGCCTCGACGACGTCGATCTATACCGGGGTCTCCTCGGACTTCCGGATCCGCACGCTGCGTCGCGCCCTGGACCGGCTGGTCGCCGACGCGGTCGAGCAGCACACCACCGAACAAGGGGAAACGCGATGAGTCGTCCCAAGCGCACGGTGTCCTACCGCTGGCAGCTGCGTCAGCTGATGGCCGAGCGGGGCATGTATGCCACCACCGAGCTGGTGCCGCTGCTGGCCGAGCGGGGCATCGACCTGTCGGTCTCGCAGGTCCACCGGCTGGTCACCACCACCCCGGAGCGGTTGTCGTTGCCGGTGCTGGCCGCGCTCTGCGACATCTTCGCCGTCACCTCGGCCGAGCTGATCCTCACCACGGCCGTCGACGTGACCACCCGCAAGACCGCCGCCGGCGGCGGGCGAGTCTCCTCGGCGAGCGAACTGGCTGCGTTGCGCCCCAAGCGCGCCCGCGTGCTGCCTGAGCAGTGAACGGCCCGGACCCTGCGCCGACCAGCAGTGAGCGGCAGCGCCACTGCGCGCGTTGCGCTCGCCCGGTGCGCCCGACCCACGGCAACCACCCGCGGCGCACTCCGGACGGGCAGCGGATCGTGACCGTGGCCGCCAGATGGCCTGAGGGGCTGATCTGCGTCGGCTGCCGCGCCAAGGCGCTGGAGGTCTTCGGGACCTGCGACGGCTGCCGCACCGAGCGGCTGCTGCCCGGTCAAGGACCGGCTGGCCAGCGCTGGTGCACCGACTGCGCCGGCGGCCTGGGCGACTTCTCCTGCACCCGCTGCGGCCGCGAGGGCTGGCGCGGGCGGCGCGGGACCTGCGGCTGGTGCGTGCTGAGCGACCGCATCGGCGAGCTGCTCGACGACGGCACCGGCACCATCCGCCCCGAGCTGCGACCCCTGGCTGAGCACATCACCGCGATGGCCCGACCCCGCTCGGGCATCCACTGGCTGTCTCGCCCCGGGCCCCAGCACGTCTTGGCCACGATCGCCCCCGCGAGGTTCCCGCTGACCCACGAAGCGATCCACGCCATCGAACCGGTGCGCTCGAGCATCTACATCCGCGACCTGATGGTCGCCGCCGGCGTGCTGGCGCCGATCGACCGGCGCCTGTTCTTGTTCGAGCAGTGGTGGCCCACCTGGCTGGCCACGATCCACGAGGCCGACCATCGCCGCACGCTGCGCTACTTCATCACCTGGCAGGTGCTGCGGTCCTTGCGCGCCACCGCCGCCGACGGCCCGCTGAGCCACCAGGGCCCGCAGAACGCCCGTCACGTCCTGCGCGTGGCGGCACGGTTCCTGACCGAACTGGCCGCTGCCGGGCGGACCCTGACCACCTGCACCCAGGCCGACCTCGACCGCATCCTGGCCCACGCGAACTACTCCACCCGCGCCAGCGTGCGCCCGTTCCTTCAGTGGGCGATGCGCACCCGACGCATGGCCCACCTGCAGCTGCCAGCCCAGGCCCCCACGACGGTCACGCTGATCACCCAGTCCCAGCGGGTGGCACTCATCGCCCGCACCTACCACGGCCAGCAGATGGAGCTCATCGACCGGGTGCTGGCCCTGCTCGTCCTGCTCTACGCCCAGCCACTGGCCCGCATCCAGCACCTGACCTGCGCCGACATCACTACCGACGACCAAGGGCAGATGCTCGTGCGGCTCGGCACCCCGCCCGCACCCGTGCCGGCCCCGTTCGATGCGGTGTTCGGCCAGTACCTCACCGCCCGCGGCAACCTGATGACCGCGACCAACCCCGCCAGCAGCTGGCTGTTCCCCGGACGCCGCGCCGGCCAGCCCCTGCAGATCAACTCGATGCGGCTGCGCCTGGCGAACCTCGGCATCCCGAACCTGCCCGCCCGCAGCCGAGCCATCCGCGAACTACTGCGCCAGGCGCCCCCGGCCGTCGTGGCCGGCATGCTCCACTACACCTCCGGCGCCGCCGAGCACATCGCTACCGAGTACGGCGCCACCTGGAAGCACTACGCCGCCGGCGAGCACCCACCCCGCCGCCCAGCCCACCTCAACCCATGAACTCGTAGAACTCGTCACCCGGGTTCACGTCAGGGCGCCAGTAACCGTCGTTGTCACCCACGCTCGGCGAGGTCGCACCGCATGCAGGCTGCTCGTTGCACGACCTCACTCGGACAACTGTCCAGAAACGGGAGGTGTGCGCGAAGCCGAAACAGGTTCTTGCCGCCACCGTTCGCCAGTGATATATCTCTGAGCACAGCGGACCATGACCTATCGAACCAAGCAAAAGCTGTTCCCGTCACCGCAGACGTGGACCGAAAAGCAAGTGCTGAACAACGACGTTTAGTGCACGGTGCCGCCAGTGCCACCACTGACCAGGTACCGAGCGACACGAGGACACTGCTTGCGTGCCCTGGAGCTATCTCCAGTTCAGGTGACTTCACGGTGTACGGGGTCAATCCCGGATGGCGAGAGAAGTGCTGATGAACCACACGTCGCCACGGTCACGGTCGCTCCATGCCGTGGCTGTGGTGACGCTCGCCGTCGCCGCACTACTCACGGCGGGCTGCGACAACGGGGCCGCCGACGGCCGGTTCGCTGGTCCGAACGCGCCAGCACAATGCCCGCCAGTGCCGCAGGAACCTGGCCCCCACGGTCCGCTGACGGCCGCGGTACGCAAACTGGTGCCGTTCACACCCACGTCCGCGGTGCTGTGCCTGTACAAGGACGTACCGTCCACCGCAGACCCGAGCGGATACACCGAAGGGTTCTCCAAACAGCTCGACATGACGGACGCCACGAAAGCTGCCACGCTCGCGACCGACCTGAACGTCGCCGCGACACGGTTCACCGGCGGCGGTTGCGGCTCAAGCACCGCAGAGATCGTCGTCGCATACTTCCAGGACGCCGACCAGGCGATCGAAGTGCTGATCAAGCTCGGAGGGTGCGCCTCAGCGACGAACGGGGGGAACAACTCCAAGATCGCCAACAGCAACGTCCCCCAACAGCTCATGACACTGTTCGGCTGCATATACCCACGCCCCGACGCAGGCCCACCCAACCAGTTGTGCGGAAACTAGTGCCGGATGGGCGTGCTGCTGGCGCCGTTCCAGCTGCTCGCATCCGATGCCGGGACGTACGAGGACCGCAGCCACCTGTGGCACCTCGACGTCGCCGAACGCCTGGCGGGCGCCGATTCCGCGGGCGTCCTGCAGACCACGCGGCACCTCGTGGTCGACACCGAGGACGTGGCCTCCGTCGCCGACGGCGTCGCCTGGTGGGAGGCGCTGACGGCCGCCGGGGGCGAGGGCATGGTCGTCAAGCCGCTGGTCAACCTCGATCCGGACCGCCGTCGCCTGGCTCAGCCCGGCGTGAAGGTTCGCGGGCGCGAGTACCTGCGAATCATCTACGGCCCGGACTACACCGAGCCGGCCAACCTCGAGCGCCTGCGTTCCAGGAGCCTCGGCCACAAGCGGAACCTCGCCCTGCGCGAGTACGCCTTGGGCCTCGAAGCGCTGCGGCGGACGGTTGCGGGTGAGCCGATGTGGCGTGTCCACGAGGCGGTGTTCGCGATCCTTGCGCTGGAGTCCGAGCCGGTGGATCCCCGTCTCTGACCGCCGGACATCACCGCGGGCCACAGCGCCTCGCGAGTCTGGTTCTGAGCCCACCGGGACGCCTGAGGAGCTTCAATCCCGGTGCCCTCGTTGGTTCAGGCCGGTGCTCAAGGGTCGCGCTCGTGCTTTCACGCGATCGCGCCTTGCCGATTCGGTGTTGTCCCATCCGACCACTACTGCAGCGGAGACCGGTCGCCGACTGACCACCGGTGGCCGAAGGGATCGGTGAAGCCGCCCTGGCGATGGGTCCCCCACGGGGCATCGTGGTCGGTCACAGGCTCCACGTCTGAGGCTCCCGACGCAGCAGCGCGCCCTACCAGGTCCTCGGGTGCGTCGACGAAGACCTCGATGCGAGTGGTCGTCAGGCCCGCCTCAGTCGGGCTGAGCTCCTGCTTCTTGCCCGGCACCGCCTCGTGCAGCAGGAACGGCGCTCCCTGCAGGTGCAACGCGGCGACCCCACCCAGGTCCCACACGAGCTCGGCACCCAGCGCCTCGGTGTACCAGCCAACGGCCGCGGCCGCATCGGTGACGATCAGCATGACCGTCAGGACGGTCGGCTCTCCCTGCTCCATGACGAGCCATCGTCGCACCGACCAGCGACCCTTCACCAGAGCTGGCTGATGGGTCACCGACAGCCCGACCACGAGTCCGTGCAGCAGTACTGCTCGCGCCGCGAACTCCGCGTCGCACCTGTCAACTCTCTGTCAGCCCGGCGTCCACATACCGACCATCGGAGCCCGATCGGTCCCGCCATTTCCGCAGGTCGTCACTCGGGTCTCACCGTTCGGAAACTCCGATTCCCGTCACCCCACGACTCTGACCTGCGGGGTAACCCCTCGCGGCGCTGATTTCGTTGACACGGACTGCGGCCTTGACCGGCCTCGTCACGCGGGGTGACTCGTGGGCCGTGCCGCGGGTCAGGATGCCCCGACGCCACTGGTGTCGAAACGGACGGACGCCACCGGTGCGGGGCGCTGCTCACGCGGGCGCCGCGCTATGCCGGCTGTCCAACATGATGGCGGACGAGAGCAGGGTGCACTGGCCGTCGATGAACGACTCGGGTGACGGACTCTTCGACGGTGAACTCGCGCAAGCTCGCTCGCTGGCTGAGCAGCTCGAGCGCAGCTAGAGGTGGCAAGCCTTTCCGCCTGCGGTTTGGCGGGACCATGTATCGGGATCGCCCGGGGCGTCGGCCGCGGATGTCGCGCCCACGTAGCGAGGACCGGCGCGCCGCCCGTTCAGCCACCACCACGCGGCCCCGAAGACGGCCGAGGCCGCGCCAGCGACGACGCCTACGGTCCTGACCCCGGTCACCGCGAGCAGTCCGGCGAAGACCGCCAACGCCACCCTGGACGCCGCGCCATAGGTCGTCATGTGCAAGCTGGTGATCCTGCCCCTCAGTCGCTCGGGCACGGTAGACAGCAGGATCGTCGTGTCGAGGGCGATGATCACGCCACTCGCGGTGCGCATGACCGCCAGCAGCGCCGCGCCTAATGCGGGCCAATCTCCCAGGAACATTGCGCTCCACGCGGCACCCTGCAGCACATAAGCCAGGGCGTAGGCGGCCAGATGCGAGCCCCGTCCGAGCCGGACCGCCAGCACCGAGCCCAGGATCACCGCGGCGCCATCCACAACGTAGAACACGCCGAGCAGCAGTGGCGCCGTGCAAGTCGTTCGTGACATAGGCCGCGAGCAACACGTTGTAGGCACCGCCGATGAGGCCCCAGGAGATGCCTACCCAGATCACTGACCTCGCCAAGGGCAGGGCCCGCAGCCCGGTAAAGCCCTCAGCCAGGTCGGCATGCAGAGACTGGAGAGCACCGCCTGCCTGCGCACCCTGCGGGAATGGAGGCCGTGCGAGGAGCAGCAGGGGCACCGTCGCCGCGAGCTGAAGTCCCGCAGCTGCCGAGAGCGCAGCGCTGGTGCTCCACGCCGACAAGACCCCGCCCAGCGCCGCGCCAGTGATTGTCATGACGCCGCTCACTGAGCCAATCGCGGCGTTGGCGGCGGCGCGACCGCGGTCCTCGCGGACCAGTGCATACAGCCACCGCTGCCGCGCCGGCGGCCACACCGCGCCGGCGGCCCCCTGCAGGCCGTAGCAGGCCGCGACCTCCCACAGGCCGACCCTCAGCATCACCAGCACGCCCAGCAGGCCCAACGCCTGAACCGTCATGGATCCCAGCGCCAGCCGCCGGACATCGCCGCGATCGGCAATCGCGCCGGCGAACGGCATGCACAACAGGCCAGGCAGCGAGCCGACGAGTTCCACGATCGCTAGTGAAGAAGCCGGGAAATGGCGAAGAACGAATACGAAGACGGCTACCAGCGCGATCCAGGAGGCACCTTCGTTGCCCGCGCTTGCCGCCCACAGCAGCGTTGCGTGCCGGTTGCGGGGCCGCAGTTCGCTCAACGGCCCCCGTGACCATTCCGATGATGAAGCGCGAGGCGGTGCCTCTACGTGGCCATGACGACAGCGGCCGTGACACGGTCGCCGGCTTGGCGTCAGTCCCACTCGGTCCCGGCTGGCACGCGGATGGTCGTGTTGAGTCGGTTGAAGAAGTTGGTGATCGCCACCATCAGCACCAGGGCCGCGAGCTGGTGCTCGTCGTAGTGCCTGGCGGCCTCGGCCCAGATCTCGTCGGTGACGGCGCCGGGCCGGTCGGCCAGCCGGGTCGCGGCCTCAGCGAGCGCCAACGCGGCCCGCTCGGCGTCGTCGAACAGCGGGTTCTCGTACCACGCGGCGACGGTGAGCAACTTCTCGGGACTGACACCGGCTTTGGTGGCGCTCTTGATACCGGCGTCGACGCAAGCGCTGCAGCCGTTGATCTGGCTCGCGCGCAGGTGAACGAGCTCCAGCGTCTGCGGCGGCACACCCCCGGCGTACACGGCCTTGTACAGGTGCTGGACGCCCGTCGTGACATCGGGCTGGACCGCGTTCTGAATGCGTGCCGTCATCGTTCCTCCATGGAGCGGATCGTGGACTGCTGTACGGCACTACGACGAGCGGCCGCGGCGGAAGGTAACGTCGGCCGGGCCGTGCAGTCGGCAGGACGTCACCAGGTCGGCACACTCGACCAGACCGTTGATCGCGAAGCGCCGTGTTACCTCGTCGGCGCGCGATGCGTCCTGGTGGTGGCACCGGCGCGCGGAGGAGGACCATGACGGAACAAGAGCTCGCCGCCGAGTTCGAGACCCATCGCCCCTACCTTCACGCGATCGCATTCCGGATGCTCGGATCGCACGCGGACGCGGACGACGCCGGGCAGGAAGCGTGGCTGCGTCTCGCCCGCACCGGTGGCGGGGACATCGAGAACCTGCGCGCCTGGCTCACCACCGTGACGGGGCGGATCTGCCTCGATGCTCTCCGCCGACGGGGCGTGCGGGACGAGCAGCCGCTCGAGCTCACCATCGACGTGCTGCCGCGCGAGGCGGCCGCGGCCGGGCGGGCCGATCCCGAGGACGAGGCACTGCTCGCCGATGCCGTCGGCCTCGCGCTGTACGTCGTCATGGACGCCCTCACGCCTGCGGAGCGGGTGTCGTTCATCCTTCACGACGTGTTCGAGGTCCCCTTCGACGCGATCTCGGCGATCCTGGGCCGCAGCACCGCCGCCACGAAGATGCTGGCCAGCCGGGCCCGAGGCCGGATCCGCCTGGGGACGCCGACGGCGACCGGAGCGGACGCCGCAGCCCGGGAGGTCATCGACGCCTTCCTCGCCGCAGCCAGCCGCGGCGACATCGCCGGGCTCCTCGCCGTGCTCGACCCTGACGCCGAGCTGCGAGCACGCAGCCCCAAGGGGACCATCGTCGTGCGCGGTGCGGGACAGGTCGTCACGCGAGCGAAGGCGGGGGCACGACTGGGCGTTGCCCATCCGGCGCTCGTCGACGGCGCCCCAGGCGTCCTGATCACGGTGAACGGGCGGCCCGTCACTGTCATGGGCTTCACGGTCACAGAAGGCGTCATCACCATGATCCGTACGCTGACCGACCCGGGCCGGCTCGCCCAGGTCGTGCCCTCGTGGGTCGCGTGACCTAGCCGCGTTACGGGCGCTGGAGTAGCAGTACTGCTCGCGCGGCGAACTCCGCGTCGCAAATGTCAACGCTCCGTCGGCGTGGCGTCCACATGCTGGCCATCGGAGCCCGGCCGATCCCGCCATTTCCGCAGTTCGGCCGCTCCTGTCTCACTATCCGGACACTTCGATTCCCGCCACCTCCACCATGCATGACCTGGCGAACGCTTGCCGGAGCCAGCTCGAGCAAGCGGTCCCTCTCTTCGGAGAGGGGCCGTTTGTCTGTGTCTGCCCGTCGTGGCGGCGGCTCGCGGACCGGCTCGGTACCGGTTCCGGTCTCGGGTGTACGCCTGAGGGGCACACCACAGCCGTACACCGGATTGGAGAACTCGGGCCGGACCATCAGGCGGCCGCGTCAGGGGCCGGGGCCAAGACCTTGAACGGTCCGATCCTCCATCGCCCTCGGTAGGTCAGGACGCACTCGCTTCCGGCGCCGCTAGCGCGGAGTCAGGTTCGACGGCGAATCGCCGCACGAGCGCCGCGGCGATCTCCATGTGCCGCAGCAGGAAGGCGCGCTCGTCGAGCCGCTTGCGCCGCAGCCAGCCGGTGACTTCGTCGTTGCACTTGCTGGCGTTGCACGAGCCGCAGGCCGGCACGATGTTGTCGAGCGTGTAGCGCCCGCCACGGGAGATTGGCAGGACGCAGTCGCGCTGCAGCGACCTGCCGGTCGCGCCGCAGTACGCGCAGCCACCCCAGGCGGCTTGGATCGCCGTCCACTGCT
Organism: uncultured Actinomycetota bacterium; assembly: GCA_963769855.1. Lineage (GTDB taxonomy): Bacteria > Actinomycetota > Actinomycetes > Actinomycetales > Cellulomonadaceae > Cellulomonas. The sequence goes on along the minus strand of CAVYNN010000003.1, from coordinate 756,020 downwards.
CGTCGGTCAAGTCGTGCTCGACTCTGGCCATCCGACGCTTGCGTCTGCGTGCGGCCCTGGCCTTGCGGGTTCGCGCCACCGCCATGCAGCAAAGGTAGATCCGCGTGCCGGCCCGTGCCGTCCGCCTCGCCCTGGCGTGAGGGGAGTCGTTGCCGCAGCGCCGCGCACCTACCTGGCGGACGCGCGGCTCAGCGAGGACATCGATCTCATCAGCCGACGGGGAAGGGTGTCGCCGTCAGATCCTCGGACACCTGCCAGACGCGGCGGGCCTCGTCCTGGCTGCGGAGGCGGGAGTACAGCGTCTGCTCGGCGGGTCCGCCGCCCAAGTGGCCAGGGCCGTGAGGTCCGTAGAGCCGTCCGGTCTTGGCGTCGGGGGAGGTCGCGGCGTAGAGCGCGGGGAGCGCGGCGGTCTCCGGGGTGCCGACGAGGATGCCCCGGGCGGACAACCAGCGGATCACGCGCACGCTCCGGGTGTCCGCGGCGCGCCCCAGCTCGGGGCGCGCGGACAGGAGGCTCGTGGGCGCGATCCCCGGATGGCACAGGTTGCTGGTGATGCCCCACCCGTTGGCCTCGCTGCGCCGGCCCAGCTCGAGACCGAACAGGCCGAAGGCGATCTTCGACTGGCTGTAGGCGCGCATGCCGTCGTACGACCGCTCCCAGTTGAGGTCGTCCCAGTTGATCGCGCCCTGGTTCGCTGCGACGCTGACCTGCGACGTCACGTGCGCACGACCGGCGCGCAGCAGGGGTAGCAGGTGTGAGACAAGGGCGACGTGGCCCAGGTGGTTGGTGCCGAACTGAACCTCGAAGCCGTCGATCGTGGTCTGCCGGTCCGGTGGGGTCATCACGCCGGCGTTGTTGATGAGCAGGTGGACGGGGTTGCCCTCGCCGCGCAGCGCCTCGCCGAAGGCCGCGACGGACTCCAAGGACGCGAGGTCCATCTGGTACAGCGACACGGACGCGGCCGGCACGGTCGCGCGGATGGTCGCGACGGCGACCTCGCCCTTGCTGAGGCTGCGGACGGGCAGCACTACGTCGGCGCCCGCCGCGGCGAGCCGGGTGGCGATGCGGAGCCCGATCCCGTCGCTGCCGCCGGTCAGGACCGCCCGCGTGCCGATCAGGCTGGGGACGGTGAGGTCGAGAGGTCTGCGTGCCATGGGGCTGCTCCCAGGTCGTTGTGGTGGCCCAACGGTTGCGCGGATGGGGATCGGTAACCAGGGCTTGTGGGTCAGTGGTTACCCGGTTGACCGCGCTGTAGAACTGTCAGGACGACCCGAGGGGGGCGGGTGACGTCCCGCTGAGTGGTGGAGTTCTCGACACCGTGCGGGTCAGCGTTTGGATCATGCCGTGAGTAGTTCGGGGGTGTCCACCTCCTGGCTGGTCAGGGTCATGGCGGCCAGTTGTGCCATGGAGTTCTCGGATAGGTAGCGCCGGTCGGTGGCGGCCCATTCGTCGTGGGCCTCGACCAGGACGGCACCGGCCAGCCGGAGCAGGGCGGCGGGGTTGGGGAAGACTCCCACGACGTCGGTGCGGCGCTTGACCTCCTTGTTGAGGCGTTCCAGGGGGTTGGTCGACCAGATCTTCTTCCAGTGCGCGACCGGGAAGCCGGTGAAGGCGAGCAGGTCTTCGCGGGCGTCGGCCATCATCGCGGCGACCTTGGGGTGGGAGCGGGCCAGCATGGTGGCGATGACCTCGAACTGCTCGCCGACGTGGGCGGCGTCGGGCTGGGCGAAGATCGTGCGGATCGCCGCGGCGACCATCTCCGCGTTGGACTTGGCCACCGCGTCCAGCACGTTGCGGGTGAAGTGGACCCGGCAGCGTTGCCAACAGGAGCCGAGCAGCACCGAGGCGATCGCGGTCTTCAACCCTTCGTGGGCGTCGGAGACGACCAGCTGCACCCCGGTCAGGCCGCGGGCCTTCAAGGACCGCAGGAAACTGGTCCAGAAGGCGCCGTTCTCGGAGTCGCCGACGTCGAAGCCCAAGACCTCCCGGTTGCCGTCGGCGCGCACCCCGGTAGCGATCACCACCGCCTGGGACACCACCCGATGCCCGACCCTGGCCTTGCAGTACGTCGCGTCCAGGTAGACGTAGGGGAAGCCCGCCTCGGCCAGCGACCGGTCCCGGAACGCGGCGACCTCCTCATCCAGCCCGGCGCAGATCCGGCTGACCTCGCTCTTGGAGATCCCGCTGTCCGCGCCCAGGGCTTTGACCAGGTCGTCGACCTTGCGGGTGCTGACTCCGTGCAGGTAGGCCTCCATCACCACCGCGAATAACGCCTGGTCGACCCGCCGGCGCCGCTCGAGCAGGCTCGGGAAGAACGAGCCGGTGCGCAGCTTGGGGATCCGCAGGTCCAGGTCCCCGGCCGTCGTGGTCAGCACCCGCGGTCGGCTCCCATTGCGCTGGGTGGTGCGCTCGGGCGTGTGCTGCCACGGGCCGGCGCCGATCAGGGCGGTCGCCTCGGCGTCAATCAGCTCTTGATACAGGTGCTCGGTCGCGACCCGCACCCGGTCACTGACCTCGGTGTCCTTCAACGCGGTCAGCAGGTCAAGCAGGGCAGACTGGTCCATAGCCATCGTGCGATGTCCTTCCGTGAGTTCCCTAGTCCGGTCTCACTGACCATCGCACGATGGCCTTGTTCGTCGCGGTCACCACGACGCCCAAGGCCAGGAACTACACCACCACCCGGGACGTCACCGGGGGGCGCATGGCGATCGACCGACCGGGCGTGGCGCAGTTCCTGCGCAACCGCCGCGCGAGCCTGCAGCCCGAGGACGTCGGCATGCCGCGCGGCCGGCGTCGGCGGACCGACGGCCTGCGCCGCGAGGAGGTCGCGGTGCTCTGCCACATGTCGACCGACTACTACGCCCGCCTTGAGCGCGGCACCGGGCCGCAGCCATCGGAGCAGATGATTGCCTCGATCGCGCAGGGGCTGCACCTGTCGGTCGCCGAGCGCGACCACCTGTTCCGGCTGGCCGGACACCAACCTCCGGCGCGGGGCGCGCCGAACGAGCACATCAGTCCCGGCCTGCTCCGAATCCTCGACCGGCTGGAGGACACGCCCGCCGAGATCGTCACCGAGCTCGGCGAGACGCTGCGTCAGACGCCGCTGGGCGTCGCGCTCACCGGGGACACCGCCAACCTGACCGGGCCGGCCCGCAGCATCGGATACCGCTGGTTCGCCGACCCTTCCAGTCGGCAGCTGTACGCGCCGCAGGATCACCCCTTCCTGTCGCGGCTCTGGGTGTCTGGGCTGCGCGAGGTCATGGGCCTGCGCGGCCGGCAGTCGCGCGCGGCGCAGCTCGCCGACGACCTCCTCGGCCGGAGCGAGGAGTTCCGCGCCGTCTGGGAGCTGCACGAGGTCGGCCTCCGGCCCCCCGAGGTCAAGCACTTCGTCCACCGAGAGCTCGGGACCTTGGAGCTCACCTGCCAGACCCTGATCGACCCCGCCCAGTCGCACTCCCTGCTGGTCTACACGGCGGTCCCCGGCACGGAGAGCCACGACAAGCTGCAGCTGCTCTCCGTCATCGGCGCGCAGCCGCTCAGCTGAGGACGGCCGCTGCCCAGCGGCCGCTCGGGCTCGCCTCCCCTGCGCACGCCCTGGTTGAGCCGGCGCCGCACCGGCCGGGCCGACGGCGGCCGGCTCGCGTAGCGTCGAGGGATGTGCCGCAACATCACCACGTTGCGCGGGCTCGAGCCGCCCGCCACTGCTGACGAGATCGAAGCCGCCGCGGTCCAGTACGTCCGGAAGGTCACCGGCATCACCAAGGTGACGGACGTGACCCGTGGGTCGTTCGAGGCCGCCGTCGCCGCGGTCGCAGCCGCGACCGCCCAGGTGCTCACCGACCTGCCCGAGCGCCGCAACCCGCCGTCCACGCTGCCGCCGCTGCGCCGCGAGGAGGTCGCAGCACGCGTCGCGGCCCGCCAGCGCGCACGCGAGGAGCACGAACGCCTGCACGAACTAGGCGTGCCGCACAGCCACTGACCTGGGACGACGTCTCCGGCCCCGGTTCCGCCGCGCGCGGTCGTTCGACTCGCCTGATACTCGCCGGGGGGACCCGCATCGGTCGAGGGAGACGCCTGATGGCCTGGGACAGCAAGGGCGACATCGTCGCCCAGACGGTGCAGATCGTCGACGAAGGTCCGATCACCGTCTCCGGCAGGATCGACGACCACTCGACGGTGGTCCTGGTCTGCACCGATCCGAAGCAGACCGTGACCGTCACCGGCAAGGTGGACGGCCACAGCTCGCTGACGATCGACGCGAAGGGGCCGGTGGTCGTCGGCCAGTCCGGCGGGGACAACGGCAAGGTCGACGGCGGCAGCAGCGTCGACGTCACGGCCGGCGGCGCGGTGACGTTCGGCGGTCCGATCCACAACTGTGCCGTCACGCTGCGGTCGCACGGCAGCATCACCTGCACCGGCGGTGTGGACTACGGCGCGCGGGTGCGCCAGGTCGCCGACGGGAACATCGTGCTGACCGGCGACATCGAGGGCAACGAGTTCGACCACGGCCCCAGCCGGGTGGAGCTGGTGAGCAACCGCGGCTCGGTGACGGTCACCGGGAAGGTGGGCGGCAAGAGCAGCGTGTGGCTCACCGCCGCCACCGACGTCGCCATCGGCTCCACCGGGCCGCAGGACCCGACGATCGACGGCGAGAGCTTCGTCGTCGGCCTGGCCGGCGGGACGATCAGCCTGGGCGGTGGCATCCACGACGACAAGACGACCGTCGACCTGGCCGCCGGGGGCGCCGTCACCATCGGCAAGGACGTGGCGGCCGGGGTGATCCGGCTGCTCTCGGCCGCAAGCAGCATCACCGTGACGGGCACGGTGTCGCCCAAGGTCACCTCCTGGCCGCCGAAGGCGTTCGCGCCGAAGGCGGGCGACACCGCGCCCGACGAGACCGCGTGGTCGGACCCTGCCCTGCTGCTGCCGACCGGACCGCGCGCCGGGTACTGGTGGGAGAACTGGGGCAAGACGTTCGGCTACGTCGCGCCCTTCCGGTCGCTGCCGCGCACGCTCGATGACCTGGTCAAGGCCGTGCAGGGCGCCGGGAACGTCGACCGCCCCGACCTGACGCCCGTGAAGGCGGTGGGCGGCGGGTGGTCGTTCAGCGACGCGGCGCTGCCCTTCACCACGACGGCCGAGGTGGACGCCGCCTCCGTGCTGCACCGCGGCGAGTGGCAGCACCAGGACGTGCGCAACGTGCTGGAAGGCCGTGGCGACACCCCGATCCAGCCGATGGACCTGCACCCGCAGGCGGTCACCCGCAACGTGGCTTTCTCGACGATGTTCGACCGCCCCGCGCTCCGCCAGGTGACCGCCAGCGGCCCGCAGCTGCCGGCGTCCGGGGCGGTGCGCCTCATCGACACCCGCGCGCTGGCCTCGAGCCTGCAGGGTGAGTTCGACCAGATCCGGGCCACGACGACGGTGGGCCCGGGACGGCCGCGGCACCTGCGGGAGATCCTGTTCCACGTCGAGGCCGGCATCACCATGAGCGACCTCCAGCAGCTGCTCGACCACCAGTTCCCCCGCCTGGCGATCCAGGCCACCGGCGGCTCGCCCGGCGCGACGCTCGCCGGGACGCTGTCCACCGCGACGCACGGTGGGGAGTTCCGCTGGCGGCTGCTCGTCGACCGGGTGCGCGCCGTGCACCTCGTCGGGCCTGGCGGGGTCCAGTGGTGGATCGAGGGCGACGTGCCGGTCGCCGACCCGGTGAAGCTGGCCGCCCGGTACCCGGGCATCAGATTCATCGGCGCGGGCTGGTCCGGCGTCCCCGGCCTCGGCGCGCAGGACGTGCTGCGCGCTGTGGCCGTGTCGATGGGCGCGATGGGTGTCATCTACTCCGTCGTCCTGTCGGTGGTGCCGCAGTTCGGGCTGCGCCAGGTGGTGCACCCGACGACGTGGCCGGCGCTGCTGGCGGCTGCCGGCACGTCGGAGGGCGAGCTCCGCAAGGGCACCGCGGGGCCGAACCAGCTGGTCCTCACTGCGCTCATGGACGGGACGATCAACGGGACCGGAATCCCGAACGACAACAGCCTGCAGCAGAACGTCTACGTCGACCTGGCGATCAACCCGATCAACCGCGACTGCTGGGTGGTCAACCGGCAGGTGACACTCACGCTGCCCGACGACCCGGACGGGGGATCGGCCGGCGCCGGTGACTTCCTCACGGCCCTGTCGCGTGCGCTGGGCGCCCGCGACGTCGACCGCTTCACCGAGAGCGTCGTCGTCGGGCGGATCTTCGACTTCCTCTCCTGGGCGACCGACCAGCCCGACCTGGGCAGCACGCTCGCGGAGGCGGCCCGGCTCGCTGCCTTCGTCGGCGGCCTGAGCGACCCCCTCGGCGGCATCCTGGCGGCGGGCAGCGCCCAGGCCGTGCTCAACGCGCTCAACGCCTCGGGCCATCCTGACCGCGGGCTGTCGTTCGTCGGTGACGTGCTCACCGGGTTCTTCCATGCGCTGGAGGGCACCACCCAGGGCCAGAACCCGGACGGGACCACCCGGGACGGCGGCAACGCCGACCTCACGAACGTCGCCTATCGCGTCGGCGCGATCGGCTGGCCGGACACCGGCCTGCCCGGCCGGGGGCTGGAGATCGCGCTCGACCCGGCCAACGCGTTCACCTTCCTGCAGACCCAGATCTTCGACGAGGTGCTCGCCGACGCTGCGGCGGCCAACAACCCCCTGCTCGGGTACATCTCCGTGCGGCTATGCCCACAGACCGAGACGCTGCTGGGGATGCAGCAGTTCGCACCGGTCTCGGTGATGATCGAGGTCGTCTCCTACCGGTCGCCGCAGGCGGCCGGCGTGATCGACGCGATCCAGGACAAGGCCAAGGCGTGGTCGCCGGCCGACGGCCTCAAGCCGCTGCTGCACTGGGGGCTGGAGAACGACCGGATCGGCGCTGCCGACCTCGTCGGGACCCCGTTGCACCAGCCGTACGCGGGTGGGATGACGCGGCTCGCCGCGTTCTCCGCGATCCGGGCCTACCTCGCAGCGGGCGGCGCGCCGGTGTTCGACAACACCTTCGTCACGCGCCTGGGTCTCTAACCGGCCGTCACAGCCGTTCGCCGGCAGGGATGTCGGCCGTCATCGTGTTCCCGGCCGGCGCCAGCGGGCACTGCCACGCCACGTCGTAGCGGCACGACGGGTGGTACAGGAAGTTGAGGTCGACCACGAGCAGGTCGCTGTGGCTGCCGAGGTCGGCGCCCTTGGCGGTGTCGAGCAGGTAGCGGCCGCCGCCGTAGCTGGTGGTGCCGGCGGTGCCGTCGCGGACCGGGAGGAACAGCCCGCCGCCGTACTGGTTGAGCCACCAGACGTCGAGGGTGGCGTCGAACGGCGCGGGCAGACGCACACGCCCGGCGCGCCGCATCCGGGTCAGGCCGTCGCCGTCCGTGGGCACCGCGATCTCCTGGGGATCGGCCGGTTCCAGGGGCAGGTCGAAGCGCATCGCGGGGTCGTACGGCCAGTAGGGCACGCCGGTCGCGCGCATCGGGTCGTCGGGCGGCAGCGGGCTCTGCGGGTGCGTGCGGAACAGCCGGTCGCGGCCCGCGCGCCACAGCCGGTGGGCCGTGACGGGGTCGGGCTCCGTGCGGACCACCGCGTACAGCTCGGCCACCGCCCGGCGCCAGTCGGCCAGCTCAAGCTCGATCATCGACGCGTCCAGCCCGGCATCAGACGAGGCTAATCGTCATTGCGGGCACGCGCCCCTTCGACCGCATCAACTACTGGGGCTCCGTCGTCGGCGGGCGACTGCTCAGCCCGGCCCGGATGCTCGCCTGGATGGACCGGGTCGTCACCGCGCTGTGTCGCCGCCTGGATCGCGAGAGCGCCGCGGCGCTGCGGGTCAGCATGGCCTTCCCGACCCGCTGGGATCCGTACTTCGCCGAGCGGATGACCCTGGCGGACCTCTACCGCTACCCGGCGCTGCACTTCGAGCACCACCGGCGCCAGCTCACCCTCGACGGGCCACCCGGTTCGGGCACGAACCTCAGCCGACGATGAGCTCCGCGTACATCCCGGCTGCATAGTGCCCGGGCAGGTTGCAGACCAGCTCGTACCGGCCGGCGGGCAGGTCGAGGGTGACCCAGCCTGCGGTGCCAGGTTCGACACCGTCACCGGCGCCGGCCGCGCCGGAACGGGAGGCCTCGCCGAGGCTGCCGGTCTCGTCGACCTTCCGGTCCGCGTCGACGGCGCGGGTGCCGGGCTGCTGGCCGTCCGCCAGCGGCAGCACCACCAGCTCGTGGGTCTTGAACCCGGCGTTGAGCAGCACCAGCGACACGGTCCCGGCCGGCACGCTCGCGCGGTTCTCCGTCAGCCCCATGCGGGCGCCGCCGCCCATCATCGCGCCCATGTCCACGGCCGTGACCTGCACCGTCGTTCCGGGCAGGTCAGGCACACCCGTCGCGACGCGGCCGCCCATCCCGGCGCGGTAGGAGCCGTCGTTCGTCGAGCCCACGGCGGTGCTCTGGCCTCCGCGGGTCCACACGATGGCGCCCGCCACCGACCCGACCAGCAGCGCGAGCGCGACCACCAGGCCAGTCACCAGCCAGGCCCGCCTGTGTCCCTCGACCCGACCGGTTGCGCCTGCGTCCGGATGGGACTGGGCCGGGTTGGTCGTGCGGACGTCGGGGCTCACGGCCGGCCGCCACGCGACTCGAGCAGTGCGGCGCGGGTCTGCTGGTAGGTGGCGAGGTCGATCTCGCCCGCTGCGAGCCGTCGGTCGAGGACCTCGAAGGGCGTCGGGGCGGTCACTGCGGCCGGCGCCTGGCCCCGGGCCGCGAGGTCCCACGGTCCCGATGCCGGCGGGGCCGAACGGCGCCCCGGCGACGCGAGCTGGACGACGAGCCAGACGATCGCAGCGATCAGGAGCACCCCGAAGAAGCACATCAGGCCCCAGGCTCCGGCACCCATGCCGCCGCCGTACCAACCCATCATCGTGACCTCCGCTGTGCTGCCGGTCTTGCGGCCGAACGCTCGATACCTATACCCGGAATGGGTATACAGACACGGTATCAGCGGGCGGACCCAGGTCGCGACGGTCGGCGACGGGGTCAACGACGCCCCGCCCACCGGCCCGGACCGATGGGCGGCCCGCCTCAGGCGTCGTCGGCCGGCGAGAAGAGCGCTTCGATGGGCTTGTCGAACAGGCGGGAGATGCGGAACGCCAGGGGGAGCGACGGGTCGTACCTGCCGGTCTCCAGCGCGACGATCGTCTGCCGCGACACGTACAGACGCTCGGCGAGCACCGCCTGGGTCCATCCCCGCTTCTCGCGTTCCGCACGGATGAGGTTCTCCATCAGACTCGGGGTGCCCCCATGACGAGGTTGGTGACCTCCCAGGCGAGCAGGCCGGCGACGGCCACGGCCCATCCACCGTTGGGCACGGCCAGCCCGGCCGAGCTGAGGGTGCCCAGGGTGACGGCCGTGACCATCGCCACGGTGAAGCCGACCGCCAGGCCCGGGAAGAACAGCTTGACCTGGTACTCGTCCATCTGGCGCACCCGGAGCACGATGACGACGACGAGCCACACCACGGCCAGCAGGGGCAGCGCGGCCCAGGCGAGGCGCCATGGGCTGGTCCCGTCCAGGTGGCCCCACCGGTAGAGCACGACGTCGGTCAGAAGGAACGCTGCCACCCCGGTCCAGATCCGCGCCCGGAAGACGCGCTGGCGGTGTCGTTCGAGGGGCGGCTCCCTCTCGGAGTCAAGGTCGCTTGTCATCTCTCGACGGTAGGCGAGAGATGCCGGTGAGTCAAGGGAGCTTGTCATCCGGCTCGTCGTCGCGAGGTCGAACTGCGCGGGCGGCCGCACGCACCCGACGCGCGGCCGCCCGCTGGTGTCAGCGCCAGAGCTCCGTGACGCGGCCGACGAGCGCCCGGCCTTGGTCGTAGCCGGCTCGCGCGGCGGGTGCTCGCCTGGTCAGATCCATCAGGTTGCCGCCGAAGGCCTCGAGGGAGGCGGCATCCGGCAGGATCGTCTCCACCCTGCTGCCGGCGGCACGCAGCTCGTCGACCTGCACCGCCAGCTGGTGGCCCCACTCCGGCGGCGTGAGCGTCCGGCCGCCCAGAGGGGAGAGCACCAGCACCCGGGCGAACCCGGCCGCCAGGTCGGCGTTCTCGTTGCGGCGGTAACCGCCGTCGAGGTACCGGTGGCCGCGGATGCCGTAGGGACCGACCCCGAAGCCGTTGGAGGTGCTGGCGGCGACCGCGTCGACGATGTCGACGCCGCTGTGGCGGTCGAAGACGGCCGGTTCGCCGGTCTCGGCATCGATCGCCGTGACGAGGACGGTTCGGTCGGGCCAGTCCTGGCCGGACAGGCGCGTAGCGACGATGGCGCGCCACCGTGCCTGGCCGGAGCCGTCCGACGAGGCGTCGGCCGCGAGGGCCGCCGCGCCGAGCTTGCGCCGCAGGTCGGCGGGGCCGGTGGCGGAGGCGATGATGCCGGTCAGCCGCTGCATGTGGTCGGCCGCCGGGCGAGGGGCGCCGCCGGGCGGCCCGGCCAAGGCGGGCCGCTGCGGGGGTGTGGCGGCGAGGGTGTGGGCGTACAGCTCGGCCGGGGTCGCGGTGACGAGCTGGGCCGTGGCCGTCGCGCCGGCCGACGTGCCGATGGTCAGATCGGCCTGGGTGAGGTCGAGCCCGGCGTCGTACAGGCCGGCGATGACGCCGATCAGCCAGGCGTGGCCGGCCGATCCGCCGCCACCGAGGACCAGGGCTCGCTCGCCATGAGCGGGGATCCGCCCGGTGGCGTCGATCGGGGTGTCGTCGTCGGGCGCTGGGCGCTCGGACGCCGACGCCGGGGGGACAGGAGGGAACGACGAAGCAGACGCGTTCATGGAAGTCGCCTTTCGCGAAGTGCGTGGCGGGCGCTCCCGGCCGCGGCTACGTCAGCCGCGCGCGATCGTGGACTGCGGGGGAGCACCCAGAGCGGGTACTGCGTTCATGGGTCTCACCTCCTCGCAGATGGTTCACGGTCGGCGGCACGATCGCATGTGCGGGACGCCGCGCGCAACCGAGATCTCGGGCGGGCGGCCGCCAGACGAGCCGACCACCATCGCGGTCAGCCGAACGGGATGGGCAGCTGTCGCGTGATCGAGCCCATGAGGGTCGTCATCCAGATGCCCAAGGAGACGAGCACGACGGCGTCGGTGGCGATGCCCGCCCACATCGGGGCCAGTCCGCGGGGCTCGGCGACCTTGCGCACGACGACGCTGCGGCCGATGACGTAGACGATGGCGCCCAGAAAGACCCACCCCCAGTGGAACGGGCGCTGCAGCCCCAGGCGGCACAGGTGCTTGTGGTCGCGATAGGCAAGAAGCACGAGCGCAACCTGAAGCGCCAGGCCTAGCAGCATCGCGACCGGGTAGCCGGGGCCCAGCATCGAGTACGGGTTGAAGAACGGGCCCGACGAGCTGCCACCGGACTGGAACGCCTGGCTCGCCCCGATGTAGTCGCCCAGCGACGATGCGTCGATGCGGATGAGCCACACGCTGACGGCGCTCAGCAGGGGCAGCGTTGCCAGGAGCCAGATGCTCGTGCCGTAGATGGGCGCACCCTCCGGGAGGCGCGCGCGCGTCGCCACGCCGCCGCCGGACAGCTGCGGCGTCCACCGCGCTCCGTCCCAGAACCGCTGGGGGGACTGCCCCCACGGGTCGGGGTACCAGCCAGGGGGTGCCGTGGTGCTCACCGGCGGCAGGCTATCGAGCGGGCGAGCCGGGCCGGGTGGCTTTGACCGTCATTCGTCCTGGTCGGCGAGCTGGCCGCGCCGTCGGGTGAGGTACGCGGCCTCCGCGGTGTTGCTGGCCAGGTCGATGGCACGGTCGTAGGCGAGCCGGGCCTCCCTGCTGCGGCCCAGGCGCCGCAGGAGGTCGGCGCGGGTGGCGTGGAAGGCGTGGTAGCCGTCCAGCGGCAGGTGGTCGACGAGGGCGAGTGCGACCTCGGGTCCGTCGAGCTCGGCCACGGCGACGGCGCGGTTGAGCGCGACGACCGGTGAGGGATCGACGCGGACCAGCCGGTCGTAGAGGGCGACCACCTGGGACCAGTCGGTGTCGCGTGCCTCGCGAGCGTCGGTGTGGACGGCGTTGATCGCGGCGAGCAGCTGGTAGCGGCCGGGCGGCGGACCGCCGGCGGCCACGGCGGCGAGGCGCTCGCGGACCAGGCGGTGGCCCTCCTCGACGAGGGTGCGGTCCCAGGCGCCGCGGTCCTGCTCGTCGAGCGTGACCAGCTCACCGGTCGTCGAGATGCGGGCGGGGCGACGGGCCTCGGTGAGCAGCATGAGCGCCAGCAGCCCGACGACCTCCCCGCCCCCGCTCCGCTCGTCGGGCAGCAGCTGGTGCACCAGCCGGGTGAGCCGGATCGCCTCGGCAGTCAGGTCGGCGCGGACCGGGTCGGTCCCGGCGCCGGTGGCGAGGTAGCCCTCGTTGAAGACGAGGAACAGCACCGTCAGGACGCCGTTGAGCCGCGCCGGCAGGTCGTCCGCCGTCGGCACCCGGTAGGGCACGTGGGCGGCCTTGATCTTGGCCTTGGCCCGGGTGATCCGCTGGCCCATCGTCGCCTCCTGGACCAGGAAGGCACGCGCGATCTCGGGGACGGTCAGCCCGCCGACCATCCGGAGCGTCAACGCGATCCTCGCCTCCGGGGACAGGGCCGGGTGACAGCACGTGAAGAGCAGCCGGAGCCGGTCGTCGTCGACGGCCCCGAGCGGTTCGGGAGGATCGTCGTCGAACACCAGCAGGGCCTCCCGGTGCTTCTCGTCGCGGCGCGACATCCGGCGGAGGCGGTCGATCGCCTTGCGGGAGGCGGTGGTCGTCAGCCACGCGCCCGGGTTCGGGGGGACGCCGTCGCGCGGCCAGCGTTCGACCGCGGTCGCGAACGCCTCGGCGGCGGCCTCCTCCGCGGTGTCGAGGTCGCCGAAGCGCCGGGCCAGGGTGGCGACCACCCGGGCCCACTCCTGGTGGTGGGCCCGGGTGAGCGCCTCCTCGACCGTCGTCACCGCTCGAGCAGCGCCTGGAACGACTCCTCGGTCTGGAACGGCCGCACCTCGACCTTGCCCCGGCAGGCCTTCGAGCCCTCCGCGGCGAGGCGCAGGGCGACGTCCAGGTCGGGGGCCTCGATGACCCAGAAGCCGCCGAGGTACTCCTTGGCCTCCAGGTAGGGCCCGTCGGTGAGCACCGGCTGGTCGCCCTGACCGTCGACGACCGTCGCGGTGCCGGCCGCCTCAAGGCCGTCGGCGAAGACGAAGTAGCCGTCCGCGACGAGCTTGTCGTTGAACGCGCCGGTGTCCGCGAACGCCTGGAGCATGGCCTCCTTGCTGGGGTAGGAGCCGAACTCGGTGCGCTCGGCGGGTCCGTACACGGACAGCAGGTACTTGGGCATCTCGGTGTCTCCTTCGGGTTCAGTGCGCGAGCAGCGCGTCGACGACGGGGTCAGGGAGGAACTCACGGACCTCCTGCGCACAGCGGCAGGCGGCCGCGACCTTGGCGGCCCACGCGACCGCGTCGGCCCGGGTGGGGACGTCGATGACGACGAAGCCCCCCACCAGCTCCTTGGTCTCGGGGTAGGGCCCGTCGGTGGCGGTCCCGTCGGTGGCGACGAGCGTGGTCTGCTCGTCGTCGGCGATCCCGCCGGTGAAGACGAAGACCCCGGCCTCGGCGGCCTGCTGGATCACGGCATGGGCCGCCTGGGCGACGTCGGGCAGGTCCTCCTCGGGGAACCTCATCCACCCGCGGTCGAACGAGATCAGGTATCGCGACATCTGACGACTCCTCCTGCGGCCCCGGTGGCCGCCCTTCACCCCTGCTACGAACGGCAGCCCGCCGATCCGACACCGCCACGGACATTTCTCTCACGGAGTCCGCGAGGGTGCCCGGCAGCGGACCGCCGACTCCCGGACCGGCCCGGGTCAGGAGCCGTCGGCGAGGTTGCGGATGCAGACGGCCAGGCTCTCCAGCAGCGCTCGCTGGCGGGCCGGCGTGAGGCCCGCGCACATCGCTGTCTGGACCTGCAGGACCGCCGCGCTGGCCTCGTCCAGGCGGTCGCGGCCAGCCGGCGTCAGCTCGGTGGGCAGCTGCCGCCCGTGCGGTGCGACGGCGGGTCGGCTGACCAGGCCCCTTTCCTGCAGGCCGCGCAGGACGACGTTCATCGACTGCCGGGTGACGAAGACGCCGCGGGCCAGGTCGGCGTTGGACAGTCCGGGACGTTGCCCGAGCAGCTCCAGGCATGCGTACTGCGTGACGGTCAGGTGCAGGGGGCGCAGCGCCTCGTCCAACGCGTCCCGCAGCGCGACCGCGGCTTGCTTGAGCACGTAGCCGACGGCGTTCTCGACCGGACCGAGGACCTGGTGTTGCTCCATGTCAGTATCCTGACATACGGTGTCGATGTCAGGAGATTGACATACGGAGGAGAGCGTCATGACCGTCACCGGACCCGACTTCATCGCCCTGCAGGTGCGCGACCTCGAGCGCGCCGCAGCCTTCTACGAGGACCGGCTCGGCCTGCGCCGCGCTCCGTTCGGCCCTCCGCACGCGGTGGTCTTCGCCACCGCACCGGTCCCGTTCGCGGTCCGGGACCTGCAGCCCGGCACGGACCTGGACGATGCGGGCCGGCCGGGCCTGGGTGTCGCGCTGTGGCTGCACAGCACCGATGCGCAGGTGCTGCACGACTCGCTCGAGGCGGCCGGGGTGCCGATCGTGACGCCGCCGTTCGACGGACCGTTCGGCCGGACGTTCGCCTTCGCCGACCCGGACGGGTATGTCGTGACGATCCACGACAGGCAGTGAGCCCCACCCGGCGTCCTGGCGCACCGTTGCCGTCCCGACCGCGAGCTTCGGCGCGGCGCGTGTGACGATCAGAGGGTGAGTCCCGTCCTGCACCCGCGCGCCGCCCTCGCCGACGCCCTGCTGCGTCGTGTCGCCGGCCCGGAGCCCGACGAGGCCAGGGCCCGCATCCACCTTGCCCCGGGTCCTCGCTGGTTCGACCCGGCCAGCCCGATCGGACGGGTCCATGGCGACGCGTCGATCTTCGTCGGGGGAGTGCGTGCCCTGCTGCTGCAGTCGTTGCACCCGCGGGTGATGACCGCCGTCGCCGAGCACTCCGAGTACCGGATGGACCCGTGGGGGCGGCTGCGGAACACCGCCACCTTCATCGCCGCCACCACCTTCGGGACGAGCGAGGCCGCCGAGCGGGCGGTGGCGATCGTCAAGGCCGTGCACAAGCGGGTGTACGGCACCATGCCCGACGGTGCCGGGTACGCCGCGTCCGACCCGCACCTGCTGTCCTGGGTGCACCTCGGTGAGGCGGAGAGCTTCCTGCTCGCGCACCAGCGGTTCGGCCGACGGCCGCTGGACGCCGCAGGCTGCGACGAGTACGTGGCGCAGACCGCCGTGGTGGCCCGCGCCCTTGGGGTCGAGGACCCGCCGGTGACGGTCGTGGGCCTGCACGCGCAGCTGGCCGAGTTCCGCAGCGAGCTGGCGAGCACCGAGGCGGCGCGGGGCGTCGCGACGTTCCTGCTGCACAACCCGCCCGTGCCGTGGATGGTCCGCCCCGGCTATGGGCTGGTCACCTCAGGGGCCCTCGCGCTGCTGCCGCCGTGGGCCCGGCGCGAGCTCGGTGTGCGAGCCCCGACCGTGCTCGACCCGCTCCGCCGGGTGGGCGGGGCGACGATCACCGCGACCATCCGGTGGGCCCTGGACTCGAAGGAGCCCGGGTTGGCACCCGAGCCGGCCACCGCCGTCGGCTGACGTCACGGCGAGGTGGACGAGATCCACGGCCCGGTCCCCTCGGACGGGTCGACGATGCCGTCCTCCAGCCAGCGCAGCCGACCGTCCATCACGGCGCGCGCGAGCCTTCCGTCCGACGCGCCGGTCGAGCCGTTCAACCCGCGGAACAGCTCGTCGACCCGCGCCCGGGACTGCTCGCAGAAGGCGTCGGCGAGCCGGACCGCGTCCGGCCCGGTCGATGGGTCGGCGCGGCGCATCGACTCGGCCCGGGTGCAGACCGCCGACATCGCGAACAGCTCGGCGCCGATGTCGACGATGCGGCCGAGCAGCACCTGCTTGCGGTCGAGCCGCACCTGGTAGCGGGCCATCGCGTAGAACGTGTGGCGGGCCAGCGCGCGGGACGACCGTTCGACGAACCGGACGTGCCGGGCCAGCCGGCCGAACTCGGCGTACGCGCCCGGGCGTACGCCCTGGCCGGTGAGCAGCGTGGGGAACCACCGGGCGTAGAACCCGCTCGCGCCGACGGCGGCCCGGGCCTTGGCCCGCAGGTCGGCGTCGCGCGAGGCGAGGTCGCCAGCTGCCGCCAGGTGGGTGTCGACCGCCTCGCGGGCGATGAGCAGCCGCATGATTTCCGACGACCCCTCGAAGATCCGGTTGATCCGCATGTCCCGCAGCAGCTGCTCCGCCGCGACGGCCCGCTCGCCGCGTGCCGCCAGGGAGTCCGCCGTCTCGTAGCCGCGCCCGCCGCGGATCTGCACCAGGTCGTCGGCGACCCGGTAGCCCATCTCGCTGGCCCACAGCTTGGCCAGGGCCGCCTCGATCCGGACGTCCTTCTGCCCGGCGTCGGCCAGCCGTGCCGACAGATCGAACACCGACTCGAGCGCGAACGTCGTGGCGGCGATGAACGCGAGCTTGGCGCCGATGGCCTCGTGCTCGCCGATCGGACGGCCCCACTGGACCCGCTGGGTGGACCACTGCCGGGCGATGGCCAGCGCCCACTTGCTCCCACCGGCGCAGATCGCCGGGATCGAGAGCCGGCCGGTGTTCAGCGTCGTCAACGCGATCTTCAGACCCTGACCCTCGCGTCCCAGCCGGTTGGCGGCCGGCACGCGGACCTGGTGGAACCGGGTGACCCCGTTCTCCATGCCGCGCAGCCCCATGAAGTGGTTGCGGTGCTCGACGACGATGCCCGGGGTGTCCGCCTCCACGACGAACGCGCTGATCCCTCCGCGCTGGTCGTCGTGCGGCGGGACCGCGGCCATGACGACGAGCAGCTCGGCGATCGGCCCGTTCGTCGTCCAGAGCTTGGTGCCCTCCAGCAGGTAGGCCGAGCCGTCCGGGGTCGGGGTGGCGGTGGTGCCGAGCCGGGCGGGATCGGAGCCGACGTCGGGTTCGGTGAGCAGGAAGGCGGAGATCGCCCCGGCCGCGCACCGCGGCAGGTAGGCCTGCTTCTGCTCCGGTGTGCCGAACTGGTGCACCGGCTCGGGCACACCGATCGACTGATGGGCGCTGAGCAGCGCGCCCAGGCTCGGGTGCACGGTGCTGACCAGCATCAACGCACGCCCGTAGTCGACCAGCGACAGCTCGAGGCCGCCGTACCGCCGCGGGATCTTCATGCCGAACGCCCCGACGTGGCGCAGCGCGTCGATCACCTCGTCGGCGATGTGGTCGTCGCGCTCGATCGCCCGGCCGTCGATCGTCCGGCACACCTCGGTCAGCGCGGCGAGGAACTCGGTGCCGCGCGCGGCGGCCTCGGGGTCCGGCGTGGGGTAGGGGTGGATCAGGCCGACGTCGAACGTGCCGAGGTACAGGCCCTTGGCGAAGCTGGGCCGGGTCCACTGAGCCTCACGGGCCGCCTCGGCGACCTCCCGAGCCTTGCGCTCACCTGCGGTCGGGGTCTGGTTCCGCGCGACGCTGCTCACGACGAGCCTCCCTGGTGGGGCCCGCACCGAACGGGCCGGCCGTCCGCTGCCGATGCTACCCAGCAGGCACCGTGTCGGCCCGCCGGGGACGTCCTGTCCCCGGCGGGCCGAGCCGGTCGGCGACAGGACGGCTGCCGACCGGCTACCGGCTCACGGCAGGTAGTAGTTCGGGTTCGGCATCTTGAACGTCCGGTCGGCGAATCCGCCGGTCAGGTCGCTGTACTGGTCACCGAAGTCGGCGACGATGTCGTACCCCAGGGACTCGATGTGCCCGCGGGTGGCCGACTTGTAGTGGATCGTCGTGCACACACCGTTCGGGTCGCTGGCGCAGGCGGCCTTGAGGTAGTCCGGGTAGTCGACGACGGCCGGCTTGGTGAACAGGCCGTCCTCACCGTCCGTCAGGGTGGTCGGCACGGGGTAGCCGGCGTCGACGCCGATGCCGTCCGAGGTCAGGTTGCCCAGGGTCACGGCCTCCTGGCTGGCCGGCCGGCCGGTGATGAAGATCACCGCATAGCCCTCGGCCGCGGCCTTGCTGACCATGTCGACCATGCCCGGAGTGGCGGGGAACCGCTGGTCGTTGACGAACTGGGCGTTCGTCGTCGGGTTGTAGGCCCAGTTGCTCGCCACCTCGTAGTTCCAGGTGGTCAGGGTCGTGTCGTCGACGTCGAGGACGATCGCCTTCTTCGTGGCCTGGCCGTGCTTCATGCCGTCCCACGTGCCGTGCTGGGCGCGCGCGGCGAGCCACTGGGAACCCTCACGGGCGACCTTCGCCGCCTCCTTGGCGTAGTTGCTGGTGGGACTGAACGTGCCGGTCTTCAGCGGGTCGCCGTAGTAGTTGGCGATCTGCTGGCGCAGCACATCGAGGTTCGTCACCTGGTCGGCAGACCTGGGTGTGGACGTCATGATGGCCGGCTGGGCGGTCGCGGCGTAGGCGACGCCGCCGCCGACGGCGGTGGCGGCGACGAACGCCGCGACGATGGTGGAGCGGCGGGACCAGCGGCGGGCACGGAGCTTCATCTCACGCATCTCCTTCGGGAGGAACTGGCTGGACGCCGCCACGCTAGGGCGGGGCGCCGGCCCGCGCGCGCCGAGCGGAGCACGCCGGGCAAGATGGGCGCCATGACCGACGACGAGGCAGGGCGGGCGATCGACGAGTTCTGGCAGGTTGCGCGGGTCAAGGCGCGACTGTCCACGCTCGGCGGCGTGCTCGGCCAGACGCCCGCCGCGTCCGTGGCGCCGCAGGTGTGGAGCTTCGGGGACAGCCCGGCGCTGGCCGACGAGCTGCTCGACCTGGTGCTCGCCGGCACGAAGACCGCCACCGCCGAGCTCGTCGGCGCCTACCAGGCGGCGGACGAGCCGTTACCGCGCGTGGGGGACCTGTCGATCATCCTCGACGGCGGCGGAACGCCGCGGGCCCTGCTGCGCACGACGAGGGTGGAGGTGGTTCCGTTCTCGGCCGTCACCGCCGAGCACGCCCGACGGGAGGGCGAGGGCGACCGCACGCTCGCGTCCTGGCGTGCCGAGCACGAGCGCTACTGGCGTCGCACCCTGCCGGCCGGGCACGCGTTCGACGACGAGATGCCGGTGGTGTGCGAGCAGTTCGCCCTGCTCTACCCGAAGCGGTAGCCCCGGCGCGCCCAGGTCGTCGACCAGCGCTGGTGCGGCATGCCCTGCGCGGGGTGCCATCATGCCGGTCGTGCGCATCGGAGTCGTCTACCCCCATTTCGAGTACCCGACCGACCCCGCGGCGGTCCGCGACTACGCGCAGGCGGCCGAGGGGCTCGGCTACGCGCACCTCAGCGCTGACGACCACGTCATCGGCCCGAACCCGGACCGGCCCGGCGGCTGGACCGGGTGGGTGACCAACGCGACACCGTTCGTCGAGCCGTTCGTGCTGTTCTCGTTCGTGGCCGCCGTCACCACCCGGATCGAGCTGTCCACCTGCGTGCTGCTGGCCCCGCAGCGCCAGACGGTGCTCATCGCCAAGCAGGCGGCCGGGCTGGACCAGCTGAGCGGCGGACGGCTCCGGCTCGGCCTGGGCGTCGGCTGGAACCCGATCGAGTACCAGGCGCTCGGCGAGGACTTCGGCACGCGCGGCCGGCGGCTCGACGAGCAGATCGAGGTGCTGCGGGCGCTCTGGACGCACGAGCACGTGGCGTTCGAGGGCCGATGGCACTCGATCCCGGACGCCGGGATCTGCCCGCTGCCGGTGCAGCGTCCGATCCCGCTGTGGTTCGGCGGGGACTCGCCGGCGGCGATCCGGCGGGCGGCCCGGGTCGGTGACGGCTGGATGCCGCTGTTCGGGTCCGCCGCGCAGGCGGCGCCCGCGCTGGCCGTGCTCGACGAGGCGTTGGCCGAGGCGGGACGGGACCGCTCGTCGTTCGGGTTCGAGGCGCGGATCCCGTACGGCCGCGGGGACGCCGACGAGTGGACGGCGCTGCTGGACGACTGGCGCGCGGTCGGTGCGACGCACGCGTCGCTCGTCGCCACCGACGCCGGGCTGACGACGCCCGCGGAGCACCTGGCGGCGTTGGAGCGGTTCGCGCCGTTGGTCCGACTGGCGGCCGGCTGAGGCTACGGCCAACGGCTCGGCCGCACGTGCTGCGCGCAGCCAGGTCCGCCGCCGCAGCGACCTCTGACGGATGTGCCATGTCGGCGCGGAGCAGTTGACTGTCCGCATGGGAAGCGACGGGCGGGTCCGGTGGGTCTGCGAGTTCTGCGGAGCGAGCGGCGTGCTCGCGCCCGGTGAGGACATCGACCAGACGCAGTGCGACATGTGCGGCGAGCCGGTCGTACCGGTGGGATAGGGCTGGCTCTGCCGAGAGCCAGTCGCTACCCGACGATCAGCGGGCCGACGCCGCGGGCGAGTCGCGGGATGTCGGTCCTCAGGGTCTCCCACACCTGGTCGTAGTCGACGATGTCGTACCCATGGGCGATGACATGACGCATGGCGAGCGCGTCCGCCAGCCCCAGATCAGGGTGGTCCGCGACGAACTCCGTGCTCATCCGGTGGACGGCCTCACCGACGTGGATCAGCACGGCCTCGGCGGCCAGATCGAGCACCTGGTCCTCGTCGTCCGCGGCATCGTGGCGCCGGACCAGCTCCGCCGCGATCGCGGCGTGGTCGAGCAGGTCCCAGAGTCCCTGGGTGGTCTTCGCCCCGTACCGGGCGGCGATGTCGTCGAGGCGTGTCACAGCGGCACCGATTCGGCGACCACGCCGGCATGCCGCGGCTTGAGGCCGCCGTCCGAGACCAGGTCGACGGGAACGCCCAGCTCGTCCTCCAGCTCCTGGCGCAGGCGGGCGAAGGCGAACAACCCGGTGCCCGCGGGCACGGTGACGAGGATGTCGATGTCCGAGGCGGGAGTGTCCTGCCCGCGGGCGACCGAGCCGAAGACGCGCGGGTTCGTCATCCCGGCGGCGGAGATCTTGGCGCGCACGGCGTGGCGGTGCTCCTCGAGCGCCTGGGACGGTCGCCGCATAGGTCGGGTGAGCCGGTCGAGCATCGCCGGCGTGAGCGGCCGGATGCCCGTCTCGTAGGCGGCGATGTTCGCCCGGGCGACACCCGTGGCGTCGGCGAGCTCCTGCTGGGTCATCCCCGAGCGCTCCCGCATCTCGCGAAGGGTTGACATGAAACAAATGTATCAGCGGAGGCCCGCTTCACTCGCCGGCGGGGCTCAGGCGGCCGTGGGCGGTCAGTCGACGAAGACCTTGGTCTGGTGCCAGTCCAGGTAGGCCTCGTCGACCACCGTCGCGGCGTTGGGAAGGTGGATGGTGCGCCGCAACGGTGGTGTTCCGAAGAACTGTTCCACTGCTGGACTCTGCGACCGGGCCACCAACAGACGGGCCGACTGCACGATGGTCAGGTCGTGGGCGACGGTGAGCAGCCCGGAGTCGAAGGCCGCGTCGTGGGTCGGGCAGGCCGCAAGGCCGTTGGCGACGTCCAGCCGCTCCTTGTGGGACGAGTCCCGCCATGGCTTCACATGGCTGGCGCGGAGCAGACCTGACGGCGGTGCGCCGCGCACGACGAACCCGCAGAAGACGCAGGTACCGCCGCAGTTGTGCAGCACGTCGGTCGCAAACCGGTGCTGGCCGACCCGCACGGCGCCGAGAACGAGGCGCTCGGTGGCGAGCTCCGACAGGGTCGGGTCGATCGCGAGGTGCGCCTCCAGCTCGCGTTCGATGACCGACCGTGCGCCGGGTTCGGCGAGCTCGTCCTGGCCCAGCAGATGGAACAGGCCCCCGTGCTCCACCTGCAGGAAGTCGGGAAGCGATGAGGGTTCGATGCCTGCCGCGCGCGCGGTGGCGAGCAGCACCCGGTAGATCTGCGTGAGCCGCTCGATGTCGTCCGACATCTCGCCGCCGACGAGCCGGTCGAGGCGTGCGCCGTGCTCCCACAACCCTTCGAGGTTGGCCATCTTGGCGGTGATCGAGGTCGGCGGGCGGTGGAAGAGCCGTGCCAGCTCAGGCACAGGTGTCGGCGCGCGGGCGGCCGAGCTGCTGCCATACCGGCGGCCCTCGACCACGTACATCGCGGCGGTGCAGAGCAGCGTCTCGACGGGAACGAAGGGCTCTTGGTGCTGGCCAGGCTCGGGCGTCCGGCGCGCAAGGATCTCGCGCCACTGCCGCAGCGCCGCGTCGGGCTGGATCTCCAGGTAGTCGGAGAGCGTCAAGCGCTCGGTCACGTCACGTTCGCCGGCCCGTCGCGCTCAGCCCCGGCCGCAGGTCGACTGCGGCCGCGACGCTGGGCTGCTCATGGCTTGAGCATCGGGGTGCCGGGCTTCGTCGTCAACGGACCTTCCGGCCGCCAGGGATGTCGGTCGGACGCCAGCGTCATCGCCCACGCGCTGTGTGCCGTGTCGTAGCCTCGTCGGGCCCCTGAACCCCGAAGGCCCGAGACTCGCATGCACCCCCTCACCGAGAAGCAGATCCGCTCGTCGTTCGTCAACGCCTCCAAGCGCGAGGTGGCCGACGCAACCCTGCCGGACCTCGACGCCGTGGACTGGGATCGGATCGACTACCTCGGCTGGACCGATCGCCGGGCGCCGCTGGCGGCGTACGTCGTCGTGCCGGTGGAGGACGAGCCCGTCGGTGTGCTGCTGCGCGCCGGTGACAAGGGCGGCCGGCGCCGGAAGGCCGTCTGCCAGTGGTGCACGGACGTCGTGGCCACCGACGACGTCACCCTCTACGTCGCCCGACGAGCCGGCGCCTCCGGCAAGGCGGGCAACACGATCGGCACCCTGATCTGCACCGACTTCGGCTGCAGCCAGAACGTGCGACGCCCACCGACCCGCTCGGAGGTGGGCGACGATGCCGAGGCGATGCGCGACGTGATCGTCGAGCGCCGGATCGGCGAGCTGCGCGAGCGGTCGGCGCGGTTCGTCGACGAGGTGCGCAGCACGCGCTGAGCCCCGACTACAGGCCGAGCCGACTGCCAGCTCTCGCACCCCGCAAGGTTCCGCGCGCAGCTCGCCTCGCGGCGCGCCATGTCGTGTCGGTCGGTCCCGCCGAGCAGCACAAGGTCCTTGGCGCGGGCGCGGTCGTGTATCCGGTCGTCGAGCATGACGTTGCGCATGGAGGCCAGCCGGCCCTGAGCGGCCAGCTCGTCCTCGTCGTGCCCGGCGATCGCGAGGAAGAGCACCCGCGCGAGCGTCCGCAGCGACCGGTCAGGACCGTAGGCGTACCCGTACCGCCACACCCGGTCGAACCAGCCGACGAGCTTTGCCGGCGCCTCGGTCCAGAACACCGGATAGACGAAGACAAGTGCGTCGGCGGCGTCGATCAGCGACTGCTCGGCGAGCACGTCGGCGCGAGGGCGCTCGGCGGTGTAGTAGGCGTCGCGCAGGTACTCGTCCTCGGTCATGTCGGTGACGAAGCCCTGAGCGTACAGGTCCGAGACGGTCGTCGAGTGACCGGCATCGGCCAGACCGCGGACCATCTCGTCGCGCACCTGTGCCGTGAACGAGGCTTCCGACGGTGGCAGTAGACGACGTGGACATGCACGCGCGTCACGGTACGGGAATGGCCGGCGGCCGGAGCCCGCACCGGCGCGCCCGGTCCTCGCCCGCACGGCCGCCCTGAGCTACGTCAGTCGGTCTCCGTCACGTAGTCCCAGGCGGCCACCGGTGTGCGTGCCGTCCGGCGCGTACCGGAGCTGGCCCTCTCCGGTGGGCACGGTCGCGACGAGGTCGAGCGTCACGCGTCTGGCCGGGCTCGACAGCAGTGGGCGGCGTCGGGCCCCGGGGCCGGCTGCACGGGATGGACGCCGCCCTGGTGGTCCAGCACGTCGAACCGGGTGCTGTCCACGGCGACCGTCGCGCTGGCCCCGCTCAGCACGACGGTGAACGTGCATGTCACCTCGGTTGCTCCCACCGTGGTCCCGGCGGGGTAGGTGGGCCCCTGGACGTTCGCGGTCACCGCGCCCTGGTCGAGCGCGACGACCACGGGGCTGCCGGCGTACGACAGCGCTGGCGCCGCGGCGCTGCCGTGCGCGGTCCCGGCGGGTGACGGCGTGGGGAGGAAGGTCGGCCAGGCGCCGATCCCAGCGGTCTCGGCCGGGGCGGCGCTCGGCGCGGTCGCACAGCCGGCTAGCACGACGGCGCTGGTGGTGAGCAGGACGACCAGCGCCGATCTCGCTCGGACCATCGCGGTTCGCCTCCGATCAGGGGGACGGTGGTGCCGGTCGGCCGCGGGGGCAGCCGACCGGCACCACCGGGGGAGGGACGGGTCAGTGCCGCGTCCGGCCGGCGTTGGTGAACACGTCGGGGCCGAACGGCCGCAGGCCCGCCTGCGCGGCGAAGCCCAGGTGGCCCTGACCGTCGAGACCGCCGCTGACGGTGCCAGCGGTCAGGGCGGTGTGGTCGGTGCCGCTGGACACCTGGAAGATGTCCTCCATCGTTCGCAGCCACGAGTAGTGGTTGTAGCTGACGGTGGACACGGTTCCGGGCTTGATCAGCGGGGAGATGAGCACCGAGCCGGTGATGCCGCCGCCCGGGGTCGGGTCTTGGGCGTCGAAGGTGGCCAGCGGCGTCTGGCCGCTCGCCAGGTGCCCGGGGACACCCGTGGCGGACAGCGTGACGCCGGTCACCGGGCCGGTGGTGGTCAGCCTCTTGCCCTTGGCGTCCACCAGGGTGAACGACGAGACCGTCACCGACTGGCTCGGCTGGGACACCATGACCGGGCCGGAGTTGATCACCGTGCCGATGTAGGCGCCGGCGGGGAGGCCGGCACCGGTGACCGCACGCCCGATGTCCGTGGTGGACACGGGGCCGACGACGGTGCCGGCATCGGCCGTCGCGCTCGCGGCGATCGTCTTGGCCTTCGAGTAGCCGTAGCTGGCGCCGGTGTTCTTCGCCCCGGACACGCAGTTGCTCTGGTCGGCGTTCACCAGCGCGGTGTCCTGCTGGCATGACGGCGGGCGGGTGATGAAGCCGTTGTTACCCGGTCCGGGGAACAGCTGGTTGCCGTTCGCGTCGGCGGCCAGGGTCGAGTTCGGGCCGGTGGGCTCCCAGTCGACGTTCTTGCCGTTGATGTTCTGGCCTGCGGCATCCGCCTTGACGTAGTCCGTCGCCAGGGGGCCTGGCGCCGGGGAAGGTCCCGGCTGCGCGGTTCTGGTACCCGGCGGCGAGGTCCTTCGCCGAGGGCGACGGAGTACCTGTACAGCTCGTTCTTCGCCGCGGCCTTGGCCACGGTCGTCTGGTCGGTGGCGTTGTTGAACGACATGTTCGTGAAGGGCGGGTTCGCCTCGTCGAACGTGATGTCGATCAGCCCACCGTCCTTGAACGCCGCTGAGCGCTCGATGAGCGGGACGTAGTACTTCAGGAACAGGTCGGCGGCGTACAGGCCACCGGTCGAGTTCGACCGCGGGCGTGCTCAGCGGCTTGGTGTAGTCGGGGTTGCCGGCGGCGTCGAACAGGCCGGACAGGTTGTTGCCCTTGCAGGTGGCGTCGTGGGCGTCCGAGCAGTTGTTCGGCGTGATCCAGGAGAAGGCCGGGACCTGGTCGGCCGGCTTCTTCAGGTCGTTGATCAGTCCGTACGCCGGGTCGTCGAGGTTGGCGATGTGGTTCGGGTCGATGTCCGTGCCGCCGCCGGCCGGCGTGGTGACGTCGGCGTCGACGATCGAGTGGAACCACGGGAACGGGAAGTGCTTGGCCACGTACTGGTCGTTGGCCTGCGCGCCGGTGAACGAGGTGACACCGGCCGGCAGGGAGGTCATCACGGTGGGGTTGGTGCTCGGGTTGTTCGCGGCGGTGCCGGGTGCGCCCGCCGGGCCGTCCTCACGTCCCGCCTGGTTGTGCAGGTCCTGGGCGTAGCCCTTCCACGTCACACCGGCCGCGTCGAGCTGGTTGAACAGCGTCGGCACGTCCGAGGGGAAGGTGCACCCGTTGGCGCCGTCCGGCGCGTTGGCGCCGGCCGGTGAGAACACCTGGCCGTAGCTGTCCGTCCGCCCGAACGACGTGCCGGTGTGCGTGGTGACGATGGTGGCGTTGCTGCCCAGGTTGGTGTTCGCGACGTCGCAGTCCGACTGGACGTCCAAGGACGGCGACTGGCCGGACACCATCGAGGTGTAGTTGTCCTGGCTGTAGTGACCGGTGCCGTAGTAGTCCTTCAGCAGCACGCCCTGCGACGGCAGCGTCTTCCACAGGTAGCTGTTCTGGTTCAGCCCGGTGAACGTGGCGTCGTACGACTTGTTCTCGAGGATGATCAGCCACACGTGCTTGACCTGACCGGGCTGCAGCCCGGTGGTGGTGATCGTGGTCGTCCCGGGGTGCGGCCCGCCGTGTCCGGCGTCGGCCCCCGCGGGAGCGGCGAAGAGACCGGCGGTTGCCAGACCGGTCACGACAACGGTGGAGAGCCCGTAGAGGCGTCTGCGCATCATCATGGGAACGGTCTATGCGGACGGTGCTGAACGCCGCAGCCGCCCGGGATGAACGTCGCGTGAACCTGGCGGCGGCGCGTAGGGTCACGGGGTGGTGGCGGCCGGGACGGTGAGCAGCGGCAAGGCACTGGTCGTCCCCGCGGTCCTGGTGGCCGCCCTGTCCGGAGCGCTGATCGCCGCGCAGGGACGGTTCAACGGCGACCTGGCCACCGCCGGCGCGGGAGCCCTCCTGGCCGCCTGGTCGTCCTACGCCGGCACCCTTGTCACGCTCGTCGTGGTCGTCCTGGTGCGGGGCCGGGCGGCCTGGACCGCGCGGATCCTGCGGCGCGACTCGCGCTGGTGGTGGTACGCCGTCGGCCTGTGCGGCGTGCCGATCGTCGTCTCGTTCGCCGTCGGGATCCCCCTGGTCGGCGTCGCGATCGCCTCGGTCTGCTCCGTCGCCGGCCAGACGGTGTCCGGGCTCGGCCTGGATGCGCGCGGCATCGGGGTCCCGGCCCCGTTGCGGCTCAGCGGCCGGCGGCTGGTCGCGGCGGCGGTGGCGGTGGCGGGCCTTGCGGTCGCCGTCGGCTCGGGCTCCACCGCGCGGCTCGGCACCATCGTCGGGCTGGGCGTGGTGCTGTTCGTCAGCGGCGCGGTGCTCGCCGGCCAGCAGGCCGGCAACGGCCGGGTCAACCTGCTCACCGGCGACCCGGTGGTGCCCGCCCTGACCTCGGTGATCGGTGGCACCGTGGGCGTCAGCGTCCTGGTCGGGCTCGCGGCGGCGGTCGGCCGGCTGCACGGGGTCACCATGCCGAGCGCACCCGGCCAGTGGTACCTCTACCTCGGCGGCCCGCTCGGCGCTGCCATCACCGTGTGCGCGGCGTGGGCGATCCGGCACCTCGGCACGCTGGCGCTGACGCTGGCCGTGGTGGTCGGGCAGATGGTCACCGCGGTCCTCGTCGACGTCGCCGGAGGCGTCGGGGCGCGCTGGTCCACCGGGGTGGCCGTGGCGATGATCGCCGTGGCGACCGCGCTCGTCGTGCTGCCCCGGCGCGTGCCGGTCAGCCGCTGACGTCCTTGTCGGAGAACCGTGCCCAGGCGGCGGCGAGGAACACGACGACGTAGGCCAGGTCGGTGAGCAGGCCGAGCCGCATCGACGGCCAGTAGATCGGGTCGCGCAGCAGGTCGGTCAGCGCCACCTGCTTGTCCACCAGCAGCCAGGGGTGCAGCCAGTCCAGCTGCGGGATCGCGTCGAGGATCCACATCGAGGTGCTGATCAGCGCCACCGCGACGGTTGCGCCGAGCGGCTGCTCGGTGAGCGTGGAGACGAACAGCCCGAGCGCCGACAGGGCGGCCAGGAACGCGGTGACGTAGAGCACGACGAGGCCGAGACGGCCCAGGGCGATGCCGAGCCCCAGCGTGCTGCCGGACAGCGTGGTCACCGGGTGCAGCCCGAACAGCGCCCCACCCGCGACCAGTCCCGCGAGGACGACGACGAGCACCCCGATGAGCGACCCGAGCACCAGCGCGACGTACTTGGTCGCGAGCAGCCGGGTGCGTCCCACGGGCACGACGAGCAGCCCGCGCAGCGTGCCGATCTGCGCCTCTCCGGCGATCGCGTCCCCGGACAGCATCGCGATCGCCAGCGGAAGGAACAGCCCGATCTCCACGGTGAGCGCGGCCAGCGCGACGAAGAACCCGTTGCCGACGACCAGCGAGAGGAAGCTCTCGCCCTGGTGCTGGTGGCTCGGGTTGGCGATCTTCACCGCGATCGCCATCACCACCGGGATCGCGCCGAGCACGGCGAGCCCGGCCTGGTTGCGCCGACGGCTGAGCATGAGCCGCATCTCCGAGCGCAGGTACCGGAACCAGGCGCCGACCGGCGGGCGGGGCGCGAGCACGACCGGCTCGGGCGGCCCGGCGCTGACCACGGCCGGGTGCGGCTGCACGTCACTCGCCGGCATCGAAGCCCTCTCCGGTCAGCTCGATGAACAGGTCCTCGAGGCGGGGCCGGTCGATGACGAACTCCCGGACCGCCACGTCCGCGCCGACCAGGGCGGCGACCACGCGCTCGGGCGGCACGTCCCCGAGCAGCCCGGTGGCGCCCTCGTCGGACATCGCCGCGTCGGCAAGCCCCACCCGGGCGAGCACCCGGGCTGCGGAGGCACCGTCCGGGGTCGTCACGTGGACGGTGGCCTGCTGCGCGGCCCGCAGCTCCTCGATCGCGCCCTGCGCGACGAGCCGCCCGGTGCGCATGACGCCGACGTGCGTGCAGATCTGCTCGACCTCACTCAGCAGGTGGCTGGAGATGAGGATCGTCACGCCCTCCTCGCCGAGCGAGGCCACCAGGGACCGGACCTCGCGCGTGCCCTGGGGGTCGAGGCCGTTGGTGGGCTCGTCGAGCACGAGCATCTCGCGCGGGACCAGGAGGGCGGCGGCGATCCCGAGCCGCTGCCGCATGCCCAGGGAGTAGGCGCGGTAGCGCTTGGGGGCTGCGTGCAGCAGGCCGACCCGGTCCAGGGCGGTGTCGACCCGGGTCCGTGACGTGCGGGGGTCGGCGA
Organism: uncultured Actinomycetota bacterium; assembly: GCA_963769855.1. Classification (GTDB taxonomy): domain Bacteria; phylum Actinomycetota; class Actinomycetes; order Actinomycetales; family Cellulomonadaceae; genus Cellulomonas. The sequence continues at coordinate 726,970 of CAVYNN010000003.1, read as the reverse complement.
ACCGGTCCGCGGCGTCGAGGCGCTCGAGGTTGGCCCGCCCGGACAGGTAGGGGTGGAACGCGGGCCCGTCGACGAGCGCGCCGACGCGCGGCAGCACCTCGCGCAGGTCACCGGGCATCGGCCGGCCGAGCAGCGTCACCGTTCCGGCGCTGGGCCGGACCAGGCCGAGCGCCATCCGGATCGTCGTCGTCTTGCCCGAGCCGTTGGGGCCGAGGAAGCCGTAGACCGAACCCGACGGCACGTCGAGGTCGATGCCGTCGACGGCGGTCTGGGCGCCGAAACGCTTGGTCAGCCCCGCCGTGGCGAGGGCCGGCGTCACTGGCCGGATCCGCTGGTGCCGCCCTGGGCGACGGCGTTCTCGAGGGCCCCCACGGGCACCGCGCCGACGGCGATGGTGCCGGCATCGGTGACGAGCACCGAGAACAGCGTGCCGCTGAGGGAACGGCCGCTGCCCCAGGGGCCGCTGACGCGGGGGAGGGCGTCGAGAACGCCGCCGGTCGTCCCGGCGGGGCTGCCGAGCTTCGTGCTCGACTGCCCGGCGCCGGCCGGTGGGGTGACGACGAGCACGCTGGCCCAGCCGGTGCCGGTGGTCCGCACGGTCGGGTGCGTGGCGGTGCCGGAAGGCTTCGTGGTGCTCGTCGTGGGCGGCTGCCACTGCTGGACCGTGGTGCCGGCCGGAGGCGTGAACACGAACGTGCTGGCCGCCGGGGTGGCGAAGCTCACGTCGGTGAACCCGAGGCTGAACGCTGCGTTGGTCCGCTGCGTGGAGTAGACGTCCACCCGCAGCGGGACGTGGGTCTGGGCGTCGATCGCGACGACGACGCGCGCGACGAGCGAGCCGGGGTCCTTCGGTGTGGCGACCAGCCGGTAGGCCGGGCGACCGGCCACGGAGGTGGTCGAGTCGGTGGCGACGTCGGTGGTCGGGCCGACGGCCGCGAGCATCATCGTGGCGGCCTGCTGCGGGGTGGTGGGCAGCTGGGCGAGGGCGGTCGGGTCCTTGCCGAGAAGTGCGGACAGACCCGGCGAGGTGCTGCCGGCGGACGCGGAGGGCGAGGGCAGCGTGGCGTGCAGCGCCTGCTGGCCCGAGCTCTGCCAGAGCCACAGGTCGGTGCCGTTGCGCACCACGTCGGACTCCGAGCCGTCGGCGATCACGGCGACCCGCGAGCGGCCCGGGCCGTCCGCCCAGACCCGCAGGGTGTGCCGACCCGACAGCAGCGTGGACAGTCCGGTGAGGGCCTGGGACGTGCCGCCCGACGAGGCGCCCGGTGCGAGCGAGGTGGCCGAGCCGGGGACCACGCCGGTGCTGCCGACGGCGCCGGTCAGCCCGGGCAGCTCCGGCAGCCCGAGGTCGGCGTTCATCGTGACCGTCCCGGACAGGGCCTGGGTGGTCGGCTGCAGGGCGTCGGTGAGCAGCTGCTGCGCCGAGATCGGCGGCAGCACGGGATGGTCGTTGGCGGACGCGGAGGTCGCCGCGAAACCGGCGACGGCGGCGACGAGGGCGACGGCAACCCCGGGGGCCACCCACCGCCATGCGGAGGAACGACGAGCGACGACGGAGAGCGAGGCCATGGCTCGATGGTGCGCCTCCCGCGCCCTTATCGCCAGAACTCGCCGGCCTGCGGCGGCATCCTGCGCGAAGCCTCCACAAGCGACCGGCCGGGTCCCGCCGGTGCAGGTGGGGTGCACCGTTCGGGACCCGGCCGGAGTCCGGTCGGACCGCTGCTCAGAGCGCGGGCGCGGGAACCCTACCGGCCGGTTCCACCGCGGGTGTGGTGAGCCGTGCGGCACGCCTGCGGAAGATGAAGGCGGTGACGAGCGCGCCGAGCAGGAAGATCGCCGACGACCACCGGAACGCCGTGGTGAAGCTGTCCAGCGCGGCCTGGACCAGCACACCCGGTGCCGGCGGGTTGGTCGTGGCGTGCGTGGCGACGTAGCCGGCCGCCGCGGTGGTCGCCAGGGTGTTGAGCACGGCGGTGCCGATCGCGCCGCCCACCTGCTGGCTGGTCGAGACCACGGCCGACGCGACCCCGGCGTACTCGGGACGCACGCCGAGCGTTGCGGTCTGGATCGCCGCGGGCATCGCGGTGCCCATGCCGATGCCCATGACGAGCAGGCCCGGCAGGAGGTTCGCCGCGTAGGTGCTGCTGGTGGTGATGAGCGACAGCGAGCCGATGCCCAGGCCGGCCAGCGCCAGGCCGACCGGGACCATCACCTTGGGGCCGAGCCGGGGGAGCAGCACGTTCGTGGACAGCTGGGCGAACCCGGCCAGCACGACGATCTGCGGCAGGAACGCCAGGCCGGTCTGCCACGGCGTGTAGTGCAGCTGCGTCTGCATGTAGTAGGTGCCGAAGAGGAACGCACCGAACATGCCGGAGCCTGCGGCGAGGATGGCCAGGAACGCCGCACCACGGTTGCGGTCGATGATCACCGGCAGCGGGAGCAGGGCGTCGTGGCCGGCCAGCCGCTGCCGGATGACGAACGCCACCATCAGCACGGCCGAGGCGATCAGCGGTCCCCACGTCTGCGGCGAGCTCCAGCCGACCGGCTCGGCGCGGCTGAAGCCGAAGACGAGCGCGAACAGCCCGGCGCCGCCGAGGACGGCCCCGGCCAGGTCGAGCCGCTGCTTCTCACCGCGGGAGCTGTGCAGGAAGGTCGTCGCGCCGATGATGGCGAGCACGGCGAAGAACAGGTTGATGTACAGCGTCCAGCGCCAGCTGAAGCGCTCGGTGAGGAAGCCGCCGAGCAGCAGGCCGATCGCGCCACCGGCGCCGGCCAGTCCGCCGAACACGCCGAACGCGCGGGAGCGGTCGCGAGGCTCGGTGAAGGTCGTGGTCAGCACGGACAGGGCGGCCGGTGCCAGGACGGCCCCGAAGGCGCCCTGCAGCGCGCGGGCGGCGACCAGCCAGGTGAAGTTCTGCGCCGCGCCGCCGAGAGCCGAGGCGCCGGCGAACCCGACCAGCCCGATGAGGAAGGTGGTGCGCCGGCCGATGAGGTCGGACAGCCGGCCGCCGAGCAGCAGCAGGCTGCCGAAGGCGAGCGCGTAGGCGGTGACGATCCATTGCCGGTTGTTGTCCGAGAAGCCGAGATCGTGCTGCGCGGACGGCATCGCGATGTTCACGATGGTCGCGTCGAGCACGACCATCAGCTGGGCGAGGGCAACGGTGGCGAGGATCCACCAGCGGCGAGTCTCTTGGGGCATGAGCGCTACACTAAACGGAACTGATCAGTTCTGGAACTGGTGAGTACCGTAATCTTGTTCGCCACGCGCGAAAGGATGGGGCGAGACCCCAGAGGGCGGGAGGCAGGGCCACGATGGCGACGACGACGATGGAGCCGCGGCGTCTGGGCAGACCACGTGATCTCACGCGGGACGCGGAGATCCTCCAAGCCGCGCGCGACGAGCTGGCCGAGCGTGGCTACGAACGGATGACGATGGCGGCGGTCGCCGCTCGGGCGGGCGCCGGCAAGGCGACGGTGTACCGGCGCTGGGCGTCCAAGGCCGAGCTGGTGATCGACGCGGTCGCCTGCACGGCCGATGCCGCGATCACCCTCGAGATGGTGCCGGACACCGGGTCGCTGTCCGGCGACCTGAAGGCGTTGCGGGCGCTCAAGCACCACGACGACGGTGTCTGGCTGGCGATGGCCGGGCTGGTGTCGGAGATCCCGCACGCGCCGGAGCTGGCGGCGGCGGTGCACGAGCGGCTGGTCCGGCCCCGGGTCGGCCTGGTCCGCGGGCTCCTGGAGCGCGCCGCCCGCCGGGGCGAGCTGGCTCCCGGCATCAACCTCGACCTGCTGGCCAGCGTGCCGCCGGCGATGATCGCCTACCGGCTGCTGGTCTCCGGCGAACCCCTCGACACGGCCTTCCTGGTCCGGCTGTCCGACGAGATCTTCGTGCCCCTGGCGACCGGCGGCCGGGTCGCCGAGGTCCAGCCCGTCGGCTGACCGCCTCGTCGCCATCGGCTCAGCGCCAGCCGAGCGCGGGGGCGACGTGCGTGAGGATCGACTCGAGAACGTGGGCGTTGTAGTCCACGCCGAGCTGGTTGGGCACCGTGAGCAGCAGCGTGTCCGCGGCGGCGATCGCCTCGTCGTCCTTGAGCTGGTCGACCAGCTCGTCGGGCTCGGCCGCGTAGGTCCGGCCGAAGATCGCCTTCGTCGTCTCGTCGAGCCAGCCCACCTGGTCCTCGTCCTGCCCGCCGTGGCCGAAGTACGCCCGGTCGCGGTCGTCGGTCAGGGCGAAGATGCTGCGGCTGACGGAGACGCGGGGCTCGCGCTCGTGGCCGGCCTCCTTCCACGCTTGCCGGAACGCCGCGATCTGCTCGGCCTGCTGGACGTGGAACGGCTTGCCGTTCTCGTCGTCCTTGAGCGTGGAGCTCATGAGGTTCAGCCCGAGCGTCGCCGCCCAGGAGGCGGTGGCGTTCGAGCCGGCGCCCCACCAGATCCGCTCGCGCAGACCCTGCGAGTACGGCTCGACGCGGAGCAGCCCGGTCGGGTTGGGAAACATCGGGCGCGGGTTGGGCTGGGCGAACCCGTCCCCCTCGATGACCTTGAGGAAGACCTCGGCGTGCGAGCGCGCCATGTCGGCGTCGGTGCTGCCCTCGGCCGGCACGAAGCCGAAGTAGCGCCAGCCGTCGATCACCTGCTCCGGTGAGCCGCGGCTGATGCCGAGCTGGAGCCGGCCGCCGGCGATGAGGTCGGCCGCGCCGGCGTCCTCGGCCATGTACAGGGGGTTCTCGTACCGCATGTCGATCACGGCGGTGCCGATCTCGATCCGGGAGGTGCGCGCACCGACCGCCGCCAGCAACGGGAACGGCGAGCCCAGCTGGCGCGCGAAGTGGTGCACCCGGAAGTACGCGCCGTCCGCGCCGAGCTCCTCGGCCGCCACCGCCAGCTCGATCGACTGGAGCAGCGCGTCGCTCGCCGAGCGGGTCTGCGAGGACGGCGAGGGTGTCCAGTGCCCGAACGACAGGAACCCGATGTTCTTCACGCGGGCTGCAACGCCTGGCGGCGCGCCGCATTCCCGGCCGGTGTCAGGGTCGGAAGGGCCGCGCGTCGTGGCTGAACGAGCCGTTCTGCTCGGCGGTCGACGGCACCGAGGGCGGGGCCGCCGTCAGCGCGGCAACGGCGCGGCGCATGTCGTCCAGCAGCAGGTCGGCCATGTCCCGGGAGAAGCCGTGCCGGACGACGATCCGCTGCACGGCGAGGTCGGTCAGGTCCGCCGGCAACGTGTACGCGGGCACCAGCCAGCCGCGCGAACGCAGCTTCTCGGCCAGGTCGAACAGGCTGAACCGCACGTCCGCGTCGGCGCGCAGCCGCCAGGTCACCGCCGTGATGCCGGCGTCGGGCCGGCCGTCGAAGACGAGCTCGAACGGGCCCATCGCGCCGATCTGCTCGGCCAGGTGGCGGGCCGTGGCATAGCCGGCGGCGTGCACCCGCCGGTAGCCCTCGCGGCCGAGCCGGACGAACAGGTAGTACTGCGCGATCACCTGCCCGCCCGGACGGGAGAAGCCGAGGTTGAACGTCGGCATCGAGCCGCCCAGGTAGTTCACGGTGAACACGAGGTCGTCAGGCAGGGACGGCCGGTCCCGCCAGATCGCCCAGCCGCAGCCGAGCGGCGACAGGCCCATCTTGTGTCCGGACACGTTCACCGACCGCACGCGCGGCAGCCGGAAGTCCCACACCAGGTCCGGCGCGACGAACGGGGCGAGGAACCCGCCGCTCGCGGCGTCCACGTGGATGTCGATGTCCAGGCCGGTCTCGGCCTGGAGCTGGTCGAGGCGCGCGGCGATCGCGGCGACGTCCTCGTACAGGCCGGTGAAGGTCTGGCCCAGCGTGACGACGACGGCGACGGTGTTCTCGTCGCACCGGTCGACGACCTGCTGGGGGGTCAGGACCAGGCTCGACGCGGTCATCGGCGCCTGGCGGATCTCGACGTCGAAGTACCGGGCGAACTTCTCCCAGCAGACCTGCACCGGCCCGCACACGATGTTGGGCGAGGCCGTGCCGAGCCCGGCGGCCCGTCGGCGCGCCCGCCAGCGGAACGTCGCCGCCAGACCCGCCAGCATGGCCGCCTCGCTCGACCCGGTGGTCGACGTGCCGACCGGCGTCCCGGCCGGTGCGTGCCACAGGTCGGCAAGCATCGCGACGCAGCGCGACTCGATCTCGGCCGTCTGCGGGTACTCGTCCTTGTCGACGATGTTCTTGCTCAAGGACTGCCCCATGAGGTCGGCGACCTCCGGCTCGACCCAGGTGGTGCAGAACGTCGCCAGGTTCATCCGGGCGACCCCGTCCAGCATCAGCTCGTCCTGGACGGCGTCGTGCACCCGGCGCGGGTCCGACTCGAGTGCGGGGATGGCGTGCTTGGGCAGTCCGAGCACCCACGAGTCGCCGGCGTACGGGTCGTCGTCGAGGCGCTGCCGGATCCCCTCGGGCGGGCTGGGTCGATCCTCCGCGTCCCGGTCCGAGGACGGGTTCTCAGGGACAGGCGTCGTCATGGCGACCCGAACGTAGCACCGGCCCGGCGGGGCCGACCGGACGGATCCGCGTCACCCGATCGAGTGAAACGCGGCCGTCCCTCGACGGCGGGTGGTGGGCCACGCTGGGAACAGCGCGGCCGTCCTGGGCGCTGTTGTCGGACGCGGGTAGCTTCGCGCGGGCGTGGGTGGTGGCACCGCCACCGCGGTCAGGACGGAGGACGCACGATGGGCGACGCGCGGGGGCGCGGTCCGGACACGGTGGGCGACGACTGGCCGACAGCCGACCAGGTGCGCGACTTCGACTGGGTGACGCTGCCGGAGTCGACCCGTCTGGGCACGTTCGACGCCCCGAGCGGCCTGCTCGCCGCGGCCGAGTGGGGGCCCGACGACGGCACGCCGGTGATCGCCCTTCCCGGGGTGACGGGGTCCAAGGAGGACTTCGCGCTGGTCGGCCCGCTGCTGGGGCGCGCCGGTCACCACGTGATCGCGGTCGACCTGGCCGGGCAGTACGAGTCCCATGCGGCCGGGCCGAGGCCTGGCGGCCGGTTCGACCTCGCGCTGCACGTGGCGGACGCCGAGGCGCTGCTGGACGCCTACGGACCGGCGCACGTCATCGGCTGCTCGTTCGCCGGCGAGGTGGCGATGCAGCTCGTCGTGCGGCGCCGGGAGTGGGTGCGCAGCCTGACGCTGGTCTCGGCGCCCCCGGTCCCCGGCAACGCGCTGGCGCGGATCCGGGTGATCGGCCCGCTCGGACGCGTCATCGGCGCGCGGGGCGCGGCCGGGTTGATGACCTGGGGGGTGCGGTGGAACCTCAACCGCGCTCCGGGACCTCGCTACCGGCTGGTCAACCGTCGGCTGCGGTACACCCGCACGGCATCGGTGTTGGACGCGATGGCGGCGATGATGCGGGTGCCCGACATCGAGGACAAGCTGCTGGTCAGCGGGATCCCGATGCTGGTCACCACCGGGCACGGCGACCTGTGGACCACGGCCCGGCACCGCGCGTTCGCGCTGCGGATCGGCGCCCAGGTGCGGGTCTACGGCACCGGGCACTCGCCGATGGAGACCGTGCCCCGGGAGATGGCCGCCGACCTGGTGGCGTTCCTGGCGGAGGCTGACCGCGCCGGGCAGCGGTAGCAGCCTCGACCACGCCGACGACGAGCCGACCGCCGGCGGCCCAGCGACGAGCCGACCGCCAGGGCCGGACGACGAGCCGACCGCCGGCGGACCTACGACGAGCGGACCCGCTGGCGGGTGCGGCCGGTGCTGCGCCGGCCCCAGCCGCGCTTGACCCACGGCGCGCCCGCCGGCCACGACCGCCGGAACGTCCACACGGCCTTGCGCAGCCGCAGCCCGAGCGCGGCCGGTGTCGCGAACGGCCGCGCCGAGACCGGCATCGTCAGCGTCGGGTCGTACTCGACGCGGGTGCCGGCCGGGAACCGGATGGACAGGTCGAGGTCGTCGTGGATCTGGGCGTCCTTGGACGAGACCAGCCGGCGCATCCGCCGCCACAGGTCCGCCCGCATCGCGAAGTTCGAGCCGAACACCGGGGGGTGGCCGAACGCCGGCGTGAGCACCGTGTACATGCCGCCGATGTACCAGTGCTCGCCGGCGTACCGGACTAGCGGGTTGCCGCCGTAGAACGTCGCGCTCCCGGTCAGCGCCTCGAGCGTGGGCTCGGCCTCGAAGGCCGCGGCGACCCGCGCCACCCAGTCGGTCGGCGGGACCGAGTCGGCGTCCAGCCGGGCGATCACGTCGGCACTGCGGGCGGCGACGTCGTAGCCGCGCGCCGCGGCCGGCCAGATCCCGCGGCGCTTCTCGTGCACCAGCGTCACGCCGGCCCGCCGGGCGACGTCCCGGCTGGTGTCCGTGGAGCCGTTGTCGACGACGACGACGTCGTCGGGCGGCCGCGTCTGGTGGGCCAGGGCCGTCAGGCAGACCGCGAGGAACGCGGCGTCGTCCAGGCAGGGGACGACCACGACGAGCCGCAGGTGTCGCCCGGGTCGAAGGGTGTCCACGGCCTGTCCGGCGCCGCCCGCCACCCCGACCGTCATCCGCCGACCCCCGTCCCTCGTCCGCCGAAGGCCCGATCGTGACGTTACCTCGCCGGACAGTGCGTGCCAGTCGGTTTCTCGGTGCCTTCTCCGGTCCGGACCCACCGGATGGCTCGGCCGGCCGGCCCAGGTCGTGGGACCATGGCGTTCGTGACCTCGTTCCTGTCCCGGAACCGAGTCCCGCCCATCACCGCAGACGTCGGCGGGGGCTTCGTCGCGACCGAGGCACCGGCGCTGCAGCAGGCCATCCGGTCGGCGCTGCACCCCGGGGAGGGCCGGCACGCACCGTTCCTCATCGACCTCCAGTTCGCCAGCGGAGCCCGCGAGCGCGTGGTGGTCGAGTGGCGGAACCGGTTCATCGGATTCGTGCCCACCTCGCACCTGGCCGCGTTGCGAGGTCAGCTGGCCGGTGCCGGCAAGACCGCGGTGATCACCCCCGGGGTCCTGTACTTCGACGGGCGGTACCTCCGGATCTGGGTCGGCCCGGAGCCGGCCGACGGCTTCCCGGCGATCGAGGCGGGGTACGACGAGCTCCCCGAGCCGCCGCCGTCGATCTTCGGCATCCCGATCATTCGGACCCCTCGCGACCAGTGAGCCGCCGTGCACCGCGGCGCAGGGCGCGGGTCACCCGGTCGACGTCGTCGCCGAGCACCATGTCGTGCAGCACGTAGGTCCAGGTCGCCGAGGGTCGTCGTAGGCCCAGGTCGGCCAGGCTCGTCGCGTCCGCGTGGCCGCTGACGAGCCGGTCAGCCTCGTCCCGGGCGGACTCGAGCAGGGTGGCGAAGGCCTCCTCGGCGTCGTGGTTGAACGTCAGCCAGGGGTTCATCCGGGCGACCACCCGCAGGTGGACCGACTCGCGCAGGTCGGTGAGCAGGCCGAGGTGGTCGCTCCATGCCTGGTCCAGCACCGCGAGGCGCACGGCGCGCCACAGGTCGTCGTCCCGCTGGAGGATCTGCGAGCGTTCCGCCTGGACAGCGGCGCGCTGGGCGGCGATCACCGCGTGGTAGCGCCACGTGTCCTGCAGCGTGGCCAGGTCGGAGCCCTCGGCGACACGTTGCGCGTGCACGACGACCGCACGGGCGCCGCGCGCCTCGACCTCGCCGTCCGGGCCGGCCGAGCCGGACCAGTCGGCGTCCGTCGCCGTCGCCACGAGGTCGTCGTCGAGCGCGGCGTAGACCGCCGAGCCGCCCGGGTCGCCCTGCCGGCCGGACCGGCCGCGCAGCTGGTCGTCGAGCCGTGAGCTGGGGTACAGGCCGCGGGCCAGCACCAGGAGGCCGCCCCGCTCGGCGGCGCCGGCGCCGAGCCGGATGTCGGTGCCGCGCCCGGCCATCTGCGTCGACACCGTGACGGTGCCGACCTCGCCGGCGTGCGCGACCAGCGCGGCCTCCTCGCGGTCGTTCTTGGCGTTGAGGAGGACATACGGCACCCCGGCCGCCCCGAGGAGCGCGCCGACCTCCTCGGAGGCGATCACCGACTGCGTGCCGAGCAAGACCGGCCTGCCTGCCCGGTGCGCCTGCGCGGTCCGGTCGACGAGCGCGCGGTCGGCGGTCGAGGCGTCGACGTAGACACGCACGGGTTCGTCGACCCGCACGCACCGCCGGTGCGGCGACACGCGGACCACCTGGAGGCGGTAGAGCAGGTCGAGCTCGTCGCGGGCACCGGCCGCCGTGCCGCTCATCCCCACCGCGGAGCGGTAGGCGAGCGTCAGCGCCGGCACCGTCGTCTGGTCCAGGACGACGCCGGCCTCGGAGCGCTGCAGGCGCTCGCGCACCTCGACCGCCTGCTGGAGCCCGTCCGGCCATCGGCGCAGGTGGGCGACCCGCCCGCGGGCGGTGTCGACGAGCTTGACCGTGCCGTCGACGACGAGGTAGTCGACGTCCCGCGCGACCAGCGCCCGGGCGTGCAGGGCCAGGTTCACCGCGGTCAGGGTGGCGGTGCCGCCCTCGTCGTACAGGCCCTGGCCGCCGAACGCCTGCTCGGCCCGGTCGGTGCCGCGGTCGGTCAGCCAGACCGCGGTCCGCGCCTCGTCCACCTGGAAGTCCGCGCCGGGGGTGAGGGCCTCGACCACCTCGGCCGCGCGGACGGCCAGGTCGCCCTCCCGCTCGCCCCATGCGCCGGCCACGACGAGCGGGATCCGCGCCTGGTCGACCAGCAGGGAGTCCACCTCGTCGACGACGAGGTGGTCGAGCTCGCCGAGCACGCGGTCGTCCGGACGCTCGACGAGGCCGTCCCGCAGCAGGTCGAAGCCGATCTCGGTGAGCGGGGCGTAGACCACGTCGGCCCGGTAGGCCGAGCGACGCTCGTCGCGCGGCAGGGTCGAGGTGACGGCGGCGACCGTCACGCCGGCGGCCTGGTAGACCGGGCGCATCCAGTCGGCGTCGCGGGCGGCCAGGTAGTCGTTGACCGTGGCGATGTGCACGCCCCGTCCGCGTCGCACCTCGGCGATCGCCGCGAGCGCGCCGACGAGCGTCTTGCCCTCGCCCGTGTCGAGGTTCACCACGCGACCGTCGAGCAGCACCAGGACGGCGAGCCACTGCTCGTCGTGCACGGTCAGGCCGAGCGTGCGCCGGACGATCGGGTCGAGCTCGGTGCGGATCCCGGCCAGGCCGTGGCGGGACGGGCCGGTGTGCTCCCCGGCGAGTGCCGGCAGGTCACGGCGGAGCCGACGCAGCGTCCGACGCTCGTCCTGACCCATCACCCACTGCGTGACCCGCACCGTCCGCCTCTCGCCCGCCCGCGCACCACCCGGCAGGCCTCCGAACGCCCTCGCCTGCCTCCGAGCGGCCCTCGCCCGCCTCCGCACTGCCCTGCAGGCTTCCACCGCCCCCGCCGACGCTACCGGTCTCACATCTGCGGCCCGTTCCGCGAGCGCAGCGTTCGTCACCGAGTGCGGGTGTTGCGGGCGCCGAAACGCCGGGTCTCGGTGACGAACGTGGCGCTCGGCGGAGGGACCGGCGGAGGGGGCGGCGGAGGGACCGGCGGAGGGACCGGCGGGGGGGGGCGGCGGGGGGAGCGGGGGGGGGTTAGGCGGAGGCGGTGGTGAGGGTGGCGAGCTCGTCGGGGGTCAGGTCGAGGGTGGTCGAGGCGAGGAGCGCCGGCACCTGGTCCAGGCGGCTCGCGCTGGCGATCGGTGCTACGACCGTCGGCTGGGCGCGCAGCCAGGCGAGCGCCACGGAGGCCACCGCGACGCCGTGCGCCGCCGCCACCGCGTCCAGCGCGGTCAGCACGCGCCGGCCCCGGTCGTCCAGGTAGTGCGCCGCCCGGTCTGCGCGGGGGGTGGCCGGCACCGGCTCGTCGGCCCGGTACTTGCCGGACAGGAAGCCGCTGGCCAACGCGTAGTAGGGCAGCACACCGAGGTGGTAGCGCTCGGCCCGCTCGCGCCGGGCCCCCTCGAACTCCCGCTCGAGCAGGTTGTACTGCGGCTGGTAGGCGACCGGCCGGTGCAGGTGCTCGCGCTCGACGACGGCGAACCACTCGTCGATCCGCTCCGGCGAGTAGTTCGACAGGCCGATCCAGCGGACCAGCCCCTCGTCCACCACCTGCGAGAACGCGGCGGCGGTCTCCTCGAGCGGCACGGACGGGTCGTCGTGGTGCGCCCAGTACAGGTCGATCCGGTCGGTCTGCAGACGCTGCAGCGAGGCCCGTGCGGCGGCGGCGACATTCGCGCCGGCCAGGCCACGGAACTGCGGGTGGCTCGACACCTTGGTCGCCAGCACCACCCGGTCCCGGGCGCCCGGCCGGGCGGCGAGCCAGCGGCCGATGATCGTCTCGCTGTCCCCGCCGGTGTTGCCCGGGACCCAGTGCGAGTACCCGTCGGCGGTGTCGATCGAGATGCCGGCGGCCTGCGAGAACGCGTCGAGCAGCGCGAAGCTCGTCGGCTCGTCGGCCGTCCAGCCGAACACGTTGCCGCCCACCGCCAGTGGCAGCACCTCCAGGTCGGAGTCCCCGATCAGTGGCATCGCATGCTCCTTCGTCCGTGGTCGCCCTCATCCTGCGCCGCGTCGGCGCGGCGGTCCGGTGACGTCCGGCCCTTGGCCGGTCCGTAGGCTCGTCGGGTGTTCTGTCCCGCGTACGACGACCGCAGGTGCCGCTCGTGCACGCTGCTCGCGGTGCCGTACGACGAGCAGCTGGCCGGCAAGGCGGCGCACGTGCAGCGGCTGCTGGCGCCGTTCGGCGAGATCGCGTGGCAGCCGCCGGTGCCGAGCGCGCCGGCCGGGTACCGGAACAAGGCGAAGCTCGTCGTCGGCGGCAGCACGGACGCCCCGACGTTGGGCATCCTCGACGCCGACCACCGCGGCGTCGACCTGCAGGACTGCCTGCTGTACGACGAGCGGCTCGCGGCGGCGTTCCCCGCGTTGGCCCGATTCGTCACCCTGGCGGGGTTGCCGCCGTACGCGGTCCCGGAACAGACCGGTGAGCTCAAGCACCTGCTGGTCACGGTGTCGCCGGACGGTGAGCTCATGGTGCGGTTCGTGCTGCGCTCCACCGAGGCGTTGGCCCGGATCCGCAAGCACCTGCCGACGTTGCTCGCCGAGCTGCCGAACGTCGCGGTCGCCACGGTCAACGTCCTGCCCGCGCACGCGGCGCTGCTGGAGGGTGAGCGGGAGATCCTGCTCACCGAGGCGTCGGCGCTGCGGATGCGGCTCAACGGGTTCGACCTCTGGCTGCGACCGCAGGGCTTCTTCCAGACGAACAGCGCGGTCGCCGCCGCGCTCTACGCCCAGGCGCGGGCCTGGCTCGACGACGACCCGCCGGCCTCCCTGTGGGACCTGTACTGCGGGGTCGGCGGCTTCGCGGTGCACGCGGCGGCGCCCGGTCGGCAGGTGGTCGGGGTCGAGGCGAGCGCGGAAGCGGTGGCCGGCGCACGCACGTCGGCAGCCGACGGCGGCATCGACGCCCAGTTCGTGGCCGGCGACGCGACGGCGTTCGCGGCGGGCTCGTCGGAGGTGCCGGAGGTGGTCGTCGTCAACCCGCCGCGGCGCGGCATCGGCCCCGCCCTGGCCGGATGGCTGGAGACCTCCGGGGTGCGGCGCGTCCTGTACTCGTCGTGCCATGCGGAGTCCCTGGCCGGCGACCTGGCGGCGATGCCCTCGCTGCGCCCGGTGCGCGCCCGGCTGCTCGACATGTTCCCGCAGACCGCGCACGACGAGGTTCTCGTCGAGCTGCGACGGGCGGGCCCGACCCCGCCGGTAGGTCACACGTTCGCGTCGTAGGGTCCCGGCATGGGAGCGATGGCCGGGCCGCTGTGGGCGGAGCAGACCGGCACCGGGCGCCCGCTCGTGCTGCTGCACGGCAACGGCGAGAGCCATCACGTGTTCGACCGGATGGTGCCGCTGCTCGCCGAGCGGCACCGGCTGGTCGGGCTGGACTCGCGCGGCCACGGGGCCAGCCCGCGTGGCGACGGCCCGCTGACGATCGCGCGGATGGCCGACGACGTCGACGCGGCCCTTGACGCGCTCGACCTGCGCGCCGTCGACGTCCTCGGCTTCTCCGACGGGGGGAACATCGCCCTCGAGCTGGCGGTCCGGCACCCCGGGCGGGCCGGCTCGCTCGTCGTCGTGGGCGCCAACCTGTTCCCCGACGGGCTGACGGCGGCGAGCCTGCTGCCGACCGTGGCGGCGCACGCCGTGGTGCGGTTCACAGCGCGTGCCGTGCCGCGGCTGCACGGCACCGGGGAGCGCTGGGCGCTGATGACCGACGACCCGCACATCCGGCCGGCCGACCTGGCGCGGGTGGACATCCCCACGCTCGTCGTCGTCGGGCGCCGCGACGCCGTCCGGCGGGAGCACACCCAGCTCATCGTGGGCAGCCTGCCGAAGGCCCGGCTGGCCACGGTCGAGCACGCCGGGCACATGCTGCCGCTGACCCGTCCCCGGGTGCTCGCCCGGATCGTCGAGGACTTCCTCGACGCGCGGTGACCTCAGGCCTCGGGCAGGCCCCCGCCCACCCAGGCGCGGATCGCCCGCTCGTCGGGCTTGCTCAGCTCCATCCGGGCCCCACGGGCCAGCCCGACGACGTTGTCCGCCCACGCCTTGGCCAGCTGCGCGGCGTCGGGCTTGGTGGCCAGGTCGGCGTCGCCGTAGAGGATCCCGGAGATGACGAAGTTCACCGAGGCCCGGCCGACCTTCGCGCCGGCCTTCTGGCAGGCGTCCCGGACACGGCGCACGGTCTCGACCCGCTCGAACGGGTGGTGGGCGATGTCGTCGGCCAGGTGGGTGAGCAGCTGCCGGTAGTCGGACTGGGACAGGCCCGGCACGTCGGTGACTGCGACGACCTGGCGCTGCAGGGCGCTGGAGTCCTTCACGGTGACCGCACCCGGCAGGTCGTCCTCGTCGAACCGCTTGGGGTCCCAGACGTAGCCCGGCGGGCGGGCCGTCATGCCGAGCTCGGGCAGCTCGCGGGCCAGCCAGGCGGCGAAGGTCCGGGCCCCGCCCCAGGACGAGCCGGGCAGGGCGGGGTCGGCCTGCTGGGCCGCCTGGGCGGCGGTGCCGAGGGAGACCGGGCGGTCGGCGGTGCGGACCATCTGCCGCACGGCGCGTCGGGCCGCCGACGACGACGTGGCGCTCGGGGCCGACGTGGCTGCGGGGGCCGGTGTCGCTGCGGGGGCGGGTGCTGCGGCGGGGGCCGGTGCGGCCGCCGGTGCCGGTGCGGGAACCTGGGCCGCTTCCGGGGCCGCGGCGTCCGGCGGTGCGACGGCGGTGGCCTTGCCTCCCGCCCGGGTGGCCACCCGCCGGGTGCGCTTCGCGGGGGTGGGAGGTGCCGCCGGCTCGTCGGGCGCCGCCGTGGCAGGGGTCAGGGTCGGCAGCGTCGCCGGGTCGTCGTCGGCCAGCCCGGTGGTCGTGGTGACCAGCTCGACGAACGCGTCGGCGCCGACCACGGTGTCCGCGACCGCCCGGTAGGCGCTGGCCGCGGGGCTCGCGGTGATGATCGAGACCCGCCGGTCGGCGGCGCGGCAGCGCTGGGCCAAGGGTGTGAAGTCGGCATCCGCCGAGACGATGACGAACTCCTCGTACCGGGTCGTGGCGGCCAGGGCATCGACGGCGTCGAGGACGAGGTTGATGTCCGCGCTCGACTTGCCCTGCTGGGTGAGCGACGGGCAGTCGACGACCTGGAACCCGGCCCGGGTGAAGTAGGGCCGGTACTGGGAGAACGCCGCCGGGTTGAGGTAGCAGGCCAGGACGAGGAACCGCCGAGCGAACGGACCGTCCGGGTCCGTCCCGGTGCCGAGCTCCGCCAGCCAGTGCCCGGGGTCGGTGGCGAACGCCTCGGCCGCCTTCTTGTCGAGCCGCTGCAGGCCCAGGTACACGTTGTCGAAGTCGACGAACAGCGCGCAGCGCAGGCGGCGGGTCTCGGTCGGGGTTACCACGAGGTCGGTCACGGCCCCCATCCTGCCCGTCGCAGCCCCTCCCCGACGCCGCCGCCCTGCCCGCGCCCCCCGACTTCCCCAACGCCGCCGCCCTGCCCGCCCTCCCCGACTTCCCTGAACCAGGGACCGTGAACCGTGGTCCAGGGTTCAGGGAAGTCGAGGGTTGGGCACGATGGGGGGGTGATTGCCCGTCGGGTTGTGGTGCATGGGGACGTGCAGGGGGTGGGGTACCGGTGGTGGACGGCGCGCCGGGCCGAGCAGCTCGGGGTGCGCGGGTGGGTGGCCAACCGGGACGACGGGACGGTCGAGGTGCACGCCGAGGGCGATCCGGCCGCGGTCGACGCCCTGCTGGCGGGCCTGCGCGAGGGGCCACGCTGGGCCCGGGTGGCCGGCGTCGTCGTCACCGACACCGACCCGGCCGGTTGGGTCGGCTTCGAGGTCGAGCCGTAGCATCGCTGACCGTGGCCACACCCGACTTCGTCCTCGCCCTGCGCGCGAAGATCGGCCACGACCCCCTCTGGCTGGCCGGCGTCACCGCCGTGGTGCTGCGCGACGGGCCGCACGGGCCGCAGGTGCTCCTCGTCCGGCGGGCGGACAACGGCGAGTGGACCCCGGTCACCGGGATCGTCGACCCCGGCGAGGCGCCGGCCGTCGCGGCGGCGCGCGAGGTGCTCGAGGAGGCCGACGTCGTCGCCCAGCCGGTGCGGCTCGCCGCGGTCGGGGTCACCGAACCGATCACCTACGCCAACGGCGACCGGTCCCAGTACCTCGACCTGACGTTCCGGTTCGCCTACGTCTCCGGTGAGCCGAACCCGGCGGACGGCGAGAACACCGACGCCGCCTGGTTCGACCTGGACGCCCTGCCGGCGATGCCGCCCCACATGCGCGCCCGGCTGGACCGCGCGCTGTCCGACGACCCCGCAGCCGTCTTCGACCGGTGACCACCAGGACGGACCCCGAGGCCGCGACCTTCCTGTCCCGGCGGGCGATCCTCGGGGTCTACCTGCCTGCCCTGTGCTTCGAGATCGGCATGGGCGCGATCACGCCGATGATCGCGGTGCGCTCGGTCGAGCTGGGCGCCAGCCTGGCCGGCGCCGGCGTGCTGGCGGCACTCCTCGCGGTCGGGCAGATCCTCGGCGACGCCCCGGCGGGGGCGCTGGCCGCCCGGATCGGTGACCGGCGCGCGCTGCTTGCCGCGGCCGTGGCGTCGACGGTGACGCTCGTCGCGTGCGCCCTGGCCGCCAGCCCGCTCGTGTTCGGCGCCGCCGTGCTGCTCACCGGGGCCACCAACTCGGTCTACATGCTGGCCCGCCAGGCCTACCTCACCGAGATCACCCCGCCGCTGTTCCGTGCTCGCGCCATGTCGACGCTCGGCGGGGTGGGCCGCATCGGCACGTTCGTCGGGCCGTTCCTCGGTGCCGGCGTGGTGCACCTGGCCGGCACCCGGTCGGTGTTCTGGCTGGCCCTGGTGGTGGTGGCCCTCGCCGGGGTGGTGGTCGCCCTGGTCCCGGACGTCGACGCGGGGCGCCCGACGAGGGCCGCCGGTCCGCACGTGTCGCTGTGGCGCGTCACGGTGGACCACCGCCGGGTGTTCGTCACGCTCGGCATGGCGGTGCTGCTCGTGGGCGCGACGCGCGGCGCCCGGCAGGTGGCGCTGCCGCTGTGGGGCGTCCACCTCGGGCTGGCCCCGGCGACGACGGGCCTGATCTACGGGTTGTCCGGCGCTGTGGACGCAGCCGTGTTCTACCCCGCGGGCAAGCTGATGGACCGCCGCGGGCGGCTCTGGGTGGCGGTGCCGTCGATGATCGCTCTCGGGCTGGCGATCGCGGCGCTGCCCCTGGCTCGCACGACGATGTGGCTGGCGGTCGTCGCGATGGCGATGGGCCTGGCCAACGGCGTCGGCTCAGGGATGATCATGACCCTCGGTGCCGACGTGGCGCCACCCGCGCTGCGGGCGCAGTTCCTCGGGGTGTGGCGGCTGTTCTCGGACTCCGGCGCGGCCGCCGGGCCGCTCGTCGTCGCCGCGGGAGCCGCGCTGGGCAGCCTCGCCGGCGGCGTGCTCGTCATGGGCGGCATGGGACTGGTCGCGGCGGCCGTGCTCCAGTGGACCGTGCCCCGCTGGTCGGTGCACGCCAACGCCCGCACCCGGGTCGCCGCCGGGCTCACGCCGGACGGGCACCCGGCGGGGAGCCGGTCGCCGTAGCACGGTACCCGCCGGCTCGGTCCGGCCGACACCGGCCCGGGACGGCCCGCCGACCCGGCCGGCCGTCAGCCGAGGAGCGTCACCGTGCCGGGGGTGCGCCGGATGGTGCCGCCGTGCCCGTCGTCGACCAGCTGGGATCCCTGGCCGCCGACGACCTCGACCAGCCGCCCCTGGACCGCGACGAGCTGCGGCCAGGAGCCGTTCACCGTCGAGCGCCAGAGCACCGCACCGGTCGCCAGGTCGAGCGCGACCAGGTCGGTCGGGGTGCTGTCGGAGTGGGCCAGGGCGATCACCGCGACCGATCCGTCCGTGAACGCCGCGAGCACGAAGTCCTGGGCGCTGGCGGTGGACGTGCCTCTGAGCAGGTCGGTGTCGGTCCACAGTGCCTCGCCCGTCCCGGGGTCCAGACCGCTGATCGCCAGGTCTTCGCGTTGGGCCACGATCACGCCGGCGGTGCGGACCAGCACGTCGAGGTACACACGGGGGTTCTGCCAGCGCAGCGTGCCGTCGCGGGCGAACGCGCGCAGGGGTGCCCCCGACGAGCCCGCCAGCACCAGGTCGGGCGACGTGCCGTCGGTCGCCCGAGGCTGGAGGACCTGCTGCGGGAAGCGGCCGACCACGGTCCCGTCAGGTGCGCGCAGGACGCTCGCGACCGGCTGGTTGCCGGTCGGGCTGCCGACCCGCTCGAGGATGCCGCCGTCGACGTAGGGCACGACCCACGGGAAGGGTCCGGCATCCGGCAAGGTCGTCAGGCCGTCCGTCGTCAGGTCGCCGGACGGGGTGAACCCGGCCTCCAGGCCGCACCCGTGCAGCTGGATCAACGACGGGTACGTGCTGAGCGACAGGCTCGTCACGTCCACGCTGGGGCCGTCGGGGCTGTCGACCACGGTCAGGGAGCTGCACCTGTTGACGTCGGCGACCGGCCGGAACGGCACCGTCCGCTCCCAGCGCACGGCGCCGGTGGCGGCGTCCTCGAGGCTGACCACGACGTCCTGGCCGCGCGGCAGCGAGCCGGAGATGGTGTACCCGCCACCATCCATCAACGTCAGGGCGACGAGTGGGGTCGGCGGCGCCGGTCCGACCCGCCGCGCCGTCACCAGGCCGCCGCCGACGGTCCCGGCGACGGCGTCCACGTGAGCGTGCAGCACGCGGGTGGACGAGCTTCCGTCGGCGTGGACCAGCATCACGGTGGACGTGCCGGCGGCCGGGCCGCTCCAGCAGACCAAGGGGTCGACGACGGCGGGTGTGTCGGGAGCCCACGCCCACGACGCGCAAGTAGGATCGCCGCCGACCTCGACCTGCCAGCGGTCCGCGCCGGTTACCGCGTCGAGCCCGTGCAGCTCGGTGCCGCGGCGCACGACGACCAGGCCCGGCATGAACGCGGTGGCGTCGGCCGAGTCGGTTCCCGCCGACCACCGCGTGGACGGGGCGTGGGCCAGGGACAGCACGCCGCCGGGGGCGTCGAGGAGCCGCGCCACCCGTTGGTGCTCGTGGACGGCTGCGGTGACGCCCCAGGTCACCAGCGCGACGACCACCAGGCCGCCCGCCACGGCCGCCTGCCCCCATCTCGGTGCGCGCGCCTCGCGCGACGGGCCGCTGATCGCCTCGTCGTGCTCGGGCCCGAGGTCGTCGTCGGGCCGCCCGACGACCAGGCCCGCGCCGGCCTTCGGTGCCCCGGCCAGGTCCGCGGTCTGGGGCGCGCCGATATCGCCGTCGAGCTCGATGACGACGACCTCGTGACGCCGGCGGCGGATCACCCTCGCACGGTAACCCGCCACGAGCGCGCCGGAGCGGGCGTCAGGCCAGGCGCTCCAGCAGCCCGACGACGACGTCGGCCGCACGGTCGGCTGCGTCGTCCACGTGCTGCGCGAACTCGACCACACCGCACAGGTCGCTGATCGCCCGCACGGAGACGAACGGCACGCCGAACAGGTGCGCGGCGTGGGCCAGGGCCGCGGACTCCATGTCGGTGGCCAACGCGGCCGGGAAGTCCCGCCGCACCTCGTCGACCAGCGGCCCGTCGACGAACGTGTCGCCGGAGACGACCTCGCCGGCGTGCACGCGCAGCGTGCCGTCGTAGCCCTGGACGGCGTCGAGCAGCGCGGGGTCCGCGGCGAACGTCGCCGGCATGCCGGGCACCTGGCCCATCACGTAGCCGAAGGCCCGCGCATCGGCGCGGGCATAGGCGTAGGAGAGGCCGACGACGACGTCGCCGACGCCGACGTCCACGCCCAGCCCGCCGGCGCTGCCGGCGCTGACCAGGGCGACCGGGGCGAAGCCGCTGGCGACCACCGCCGCCGCGGTCGCCGCGTTGACCAGTCCGATCCCCGTGGTGACCAGCAGCACGTCGCGCCCGGCGAGCCGCAGCGGTCGCAGCCGAGCGCCGCCGAGGACCTGCTCGGCCCCCTGCCACTGCGCGCGGGAGAGGAACGGCACCGCCTCCTCCGCCATGGCGACGGCGACGGCGACGGGTCCGCTCACACGGTCACCTGCGCCCACTCGGCGCGGTGGGCGAGGAACTCCCGGGCGGCGGCCTGCGCCCCTTCGAGGGTGTGGTGGGCGCCCCAGCCGCACTGCACCTCGTTGGCGGCGGGCACCTCGGTCGCGACGAGGATGTCGCCCAGCGTCGCCTCGACCAGGTCGAGCACCTCGTCGTACGGCCACACGCCGGCCAGGATGAGGTAGAAGCCGGTCTGGCAGCCCATCGGGGAGAAGTCGACCACGCGGTCCGAGTGGTTGCGGCTCTTCTCGGCGAACAGGTGCTCGAGGGAGTGGACCGTCTCCATCTCGAGGTGCGCCACGTTCGGCTGGGTGAACCGGATGTCGTACTTCACCAGCACGTCGCCGTGCGGCAGCACCTTGCGGTCGGCCAGGCGGACGTACGGAGCCTTGACGGTGCGGTGGTCGAGGTTGAACGACTCGACGTTCATACGGGGGGTGTCCACCCGTACAGTCTGCCGCCTCGCGACGCCCGGCTCGTCGTGCGACCACGGTCGCGATGTGCCCAGACTGACCTGTGGCGGAGGTCCGGATCGGCATCTCCGGGTGGCGCTACCCCCCGTGGCGCGGCGTGTTCTACCCGAGCGGGCTGCCGCAGCGCGCCGAGCTGGAGTACGTGGCGACGCGGCTGCGGACGGTGGAGATCAACGGCTCGTTCTACGCGCTGCAGCGCCCGGCGTGGTATCGGCGCTGGGCGGCCGTGACGCCCGACGACTTCCTGTTCGCCGTCAAGGGCGGCCGGTTCGTCACCCACCTCAAGCGGCTCGTCGGGGTGGAGACCGCGCTGGCCAACTTCTTCGCCAGCGGCGTGCTCGCGCTCGGTCCCCGGCTGGGGCCCGTCCTGTGGCAGCTGCCGGAGTCGGTCCGGTTCGACGAGGGTGTGCTGGACGCGTTCCTCGCGCTCCTGCCGCACTCCACCCGTGCGGCGTCCGCGATGGCGCGCCGGCACGACGGCCGGCTCAAGGCCCGCGCGTGGCTGCGGGTGGACCGCGACCGCCCGCTGCGGCACGCGATCGAGGTGCGTCACGACACCTTCCGCGACCCGGCGTTCACGGCACTGGCGCGCCGGCACCGGGTCGCCGTGGTGGTCGCCGACTCCGCGGGCCGCTGGCCGGTGCTCGACGAGCCGACCGCCGACTTCATGTACGTCCGCCTGCACGGTGACACCGAGCTGTACGCCTCGGGCTACGACGACGAGGCGCTCGACCGCTGGGCGCGGCGTGTGCGCGGCTGGGCCGACGCCGGTCTCGACGTGCACGTGTACTTCGACAACGACGTCAAGGTCCGGGCCCCGTTCGACGCGATGGCGCTCGCCGACCGCCTCGGGGCTGGCCCGGTCAGCGCCCGCGCAGTCGGTCGATGATGCGCCGGTCACGCTTCGTCGGCCGGCCCGCGCCGCGGTCGCGGATGCCGAGCACCGGGATCTGCTCCCTGGGCACCGGGGGCGGGGAGTGGTCCAGGTAGCAGGCCACGGCGACGTCCGCCCCGACCCGCTTGACGATGAGTCGCTGCACGACGACGAGCCGCTCGCGCGAGTCGCCACCGCGCACGTGCACCTCGTCTCCCGGCACGACGTGCGTGGCGGGCTTGGCCCGCTCGCCGTTCACCCGGACGTGGCCGGCGCGGACCGCGGCCGCCGCCTGGGACCTCGTCGGGAACAGGCGCACCGCCCAGGTCCAGGCGTCCACCCGCGCCCGCGTGACCCCGGCCGGCGCCACCCTCGCGCCTGCCCCGGCACCCCCAGCCCCGCTCACGCCCCCACCCTCTCACTGCCGCCCGCCCACCTCTGGCGCGGGGACGGGCGGGGACGGCGGGAGCGGGGGAGCGGGCGGCGGGGTTACCGGCGCAGGTGGAGGTAGCGCTCGATGAGGGCGCGGGTGGACGGGTCCTGGCCGGCCAGCGCGGACTCGTCCCCGGTGAGGGCAGGCGCGATCTCCAGCGCGAGCTTCTTGCCGAGCTCGACGCCCCACTGGTCGAACGAGTCGATGCCCCAGACCGTCCCCTCGACGAACGTGATGTGCTCGTACAGCGCGATGAGCTGGCCCAGCACCGACGGCGTGAGGGCGGGGGCGAGGATCGACGTCGTCGGCCGGTTCCCGCTGAACACCCGCGCCGCCACGACGTTCTCGGCGGTCCCCTCGGCGCGCACCTCGTCGGCGGTCTTCCCGAACGCCAGCGCCTTGGTCTGGGCGAAGTAGTTCGCCAGGAACAGCGCATGCACGTCGACGTCGCCGTCCTTCAGCGGGTGCGTCGGGTTGGCCATCGCGATGAAGTCGGCCGGGATGAGCCGCGTGCCCTGGTGGATCAGCTGGTAGAAGGCGTGCTGGCCGTTGGTGCCCGGCTCGCCCCAGAACACCTCGCCGGTGGTCGTCGTCACGGGCGACCCGTCCCAGCGCACCGACTTGCCGTTCGACTCCATCGTCAGCTGCTGCAGGTAGGCCGGGAACCGGGACAGGTGCTGGTCGTAGGGCAGCACCGCGTGCGTGTGCGCACCGAGGAAGTTGACGTACCAGACGTTGAGCAGGCCCATCAGCACCGGGACGTTCTGTGCCAGCGGCGTGGTGGCCACGTGCTGGTCGACCACGTGGAAGCCGTGCAGGAAGTCCGCGAAGCCGTCCGGCCCGATCGCGATCGCCAGCGACAGCCCGATCGCGGAGTCGACCGAGTAGCGGCCGCCGACCCAGTCCCAGAACCCGAACGCGTTGGCCGGGTCGATGCCGAACTCGGCGACCTTGTCCAGGGCCGTGGAGACGGCGACGAAGTGCCGGGCCACGGCGGCGGTGCGGGCCGCGTCGGTGTCGTCGATCCGGCCCTCGGCCACCAGGCGGTCCCACAGCCAGGCGCGGGCCAGGCGGGCGTTGGTCAGGGTCTCGAGCGTGCCGAAGGTCTTGGACGCGACGATGAACAGGGTCGTCGCCGGGTCGAGGTCCTGCGTCTTCTCCGCGAGGTCGGTCGGGTCGATGTTGGAGACGAACCGCAGCTCCAGCCCGTCCTGGACATAGGGCGCGAGGGCGAGGGCTGCCATGGCCGGCCCCAGGTCCGACCCGCCGATCCCGATGTTCACCACGGTCCTGACGCGTTCGCCGGTGGCGCCGGTCCAGGCTCCGGAGCGGACCCGGTCGGCGAACGTGCCCATCGCCGCCAGCACCGCCTGCACGTCGGAGTCCACCTGCTGGTCGTCGACGACCAGCGGGGGTGTGGCCCCGGCCGGCCGGCGCAGCGCGGTGTGCAGCACGGCGCGGTCCTCGGTGACGTTGATGTGCTCGCCGCGCAGCATGGCGGCGAACCGCTCGGGCACGCCGACCTGCTCGGCGAGCCGCACCAGCAGGTCCAGCGTCTCGTGGGTGACGAGGTTCTTCGACAGGTCGACCGTGAGGTCCCCGACGCCGAACGTCAGCCGCTCGGCCCGGCCGGGGTCTGCGGCGAACCAGCCCCGCAGGTCCGGCTGCAGGGTGCTCTCGTGCTCCGACAGCGCCTGCCAGGCGGTCGTGGTGGTGGGGTCGACGGGGTCGGTACGCACGGGGTCTCCCGGGGATGCTGGACTGAGGCTCCTCCACCGTAGTGACGCCGCCTGGTGCGGCGCACACCGACCGGGACCGCCCTACGCTGGCGGCCGTGACGGCGCCGTTCCTCCTCTGCTGCGGGCTGGCGACGCTGGACGTCGTGCAACGGGTGCAGGCAGTGCCGGGGCCCGACGAGAAGGTCGTCGCGCAGAGCCTGGACGTGACCTTCGGTGGTCCGGCGGCCAACGCCGCCGCGACGGCCGTGGCGCTCGGCGTGCCGACGGTGCTGGTCACCGCCCTGGGCGCCGGCCCGATCGCCCGGCTGGTGCGCGACGGGCTGGTGGCGGCGGGTGTGCGGGTGGTCGACCTTGCCGGTGACGACCCCGGCGACCCGCCGGTGTCGACGGTGCTGGTCACGGTCGGCACCGGCCAGCGCGCCGTCGTCTCGACGAACGCCTCCCTGCGGCCCGACGACCTCGGCCCCGTTGCCGCGCGTGCCGCCGAGGACCTGCTCGACGAGGCCACCGCGGTGCTCGTCGACGGCCACCACCTCGCGGCGGGCATCGCCGTGGCCGGCGCGTCACGGCGGCGTGGGATCCCCGTGCTGGCCGACGGCGGCAGCTGGAAGCCCGGCCTCGAACGGCTGCTGGCTCTGGTCGACGTCGCGGTGGTGTCGGCCGACTTCGTCGTGCCCGGCGCGGGCTCCGCCGGGGCCGGCGATGCCGTGCTGGACCGGGTCGCCGGGCTGGGGCCGTCGTTCGTCGCGCGCTCCGCCGGCGCGGGACGGGTGCGCGTGCTGCTGCCGTCGGGGATGTACGACGAGGTGGCGCCGCCCGCGGTGGCGCCGCAGGACGTCGTCGACACGCTCGGCGCGGGCGATGTGCTGCACGGCGCCGTGGGCGCTGGCCTCGCCCGCGGCGTGGACCCGCTCGCCGCGCTGCGGGACGGTGTCGTCGTCGCCACCCGGTCCGTGCTCCACCCGGGCGCCCTGGGCTGGACCCGCCCGCCCCCCCGACGCCCCGCACCCCCGACGCCCCGCACCCCCGACGCCCCGCGCCCCTGACGCCCGGCGCCCCTAACGCCCCGCGCCCCTAACGCCCCGCGCCCGCCGACTTCCCTGAACCCTGGATCGTGGTTCGCGGTCCACGCCGCAGGGGAGTCGGCCAGAGGGAGGACGAGGCCTCAGGGGAGTCGGCCGGCGGACGCACGACGAGCGAGGCTGCGCCTCGCTACAGCCGCTTCTGCCAGGCGGCGGACACGCCCGCCGGGGCGAACCCGAGGGCGACGTTGATCGCCAGCATGGGCGCGTTCTCCTCGGCGTTGTCCGTGTGGATGCGCCGCAGCGCAGGCTGGTGCCAGCGTGCGAGCAGCACGTTCGCCGCCTTGACGGCCATCCCGAGACGATGGCCGCGGTGGTCGGCGCGGACGAGCGTCGCCTGCTGGAACGCGCAGGGCTCGTCGGGCGCTCCGTAGGCGAGCTCGGTGTGGGCCGCCAGGACGCCGGTGGGCACGTGCTCGGCCACGACGATCGTCACGTGCTCCTCCCGGTCGACCAAGGTCCAGCTCAGCCAGCGCCGGACCCGCTCGGCGTCCCACGGCTCCGGCTCGTAGTCGAGGGCGCCCATCGGGGCGTCGGTGACCATCCGGGAGAACAGCACCGCCATCGCATCGAGCCACTGCTCGGGGATCTCGTCGTGCCAGCCGTGCAGCCGGTACTCGGGGCCGGCCGTCGCGAGCGCGCCGTCCCGCAGCGCGGCGAAGGGGTCGAGGTCGTCGGGCACGGCGAGGACGCTGTGCCGCTCGACCTGCTCGAGGGACCACCCGTGGGCCAGCGAGAACCGCGAGGACGGTGCGTCGGCAGCGACACGTCCATTGCCGGTGGGCGCCTGCAGCGCGTGCGGTCCGGGCTCCGGCTCTACGCCTGCGCCGACGTAGTCGATGAGCGTGGTGCGTCCCCCGTCGGCCAGCGTCCGCTCGAGGTCGCTCAGCAGCAGGGTCCCCACGCCCGCGCGGCGCCGGGCCGGCCGCACCTGCACGTCCGTATGGGCCAGGTGCGTGTTGCCGCTCAACGGCAGGTGGGCGTGCCAGAAGCCGGCCACGTCGCCGGGGTCGGGTTGCGCGGTGTCGGCCGGGACCGCGAGGCGAATGAGGTGGGTCGCGTCAGCCGTCCCCGCGAGCCGGGCGCGCCACACCGGCGCCGGGACCGCCAGGTCGGCGTCGCCCCACGTGGCGGTCTCGGACTCGCGCTGGACCCCGACGATCGCCTCGACCGCCCAGGGGTGGTCGAGGGCGTCGAGGATCCGCCAGGCGGGGGAGTCGGTCATGGGCCGATGCTGCCGGACCCTCGTCGTGCACCGCACATTGATAACCCGCCGTGGTGGACGTGACCCGCCGCGGGGGACGTAACCCGCCGCGGTGGACGTAACCCGCCGCGGGGGACGTAACCCGCCGCGGTGGACGGCCGCCCGCCGCCCGCCGTGCGCTGTGCCGCCCGCCGTGCGCCGCGCCGGCCTCCAGTGGAACGAAGCACGCACCACCCCCGGCATGTCGTTGCGTGTCTGTTCCACTGGGGGAAGGGAGGGGGAGGTGATGGGGGTGAGCAGGGGAAACATCCTATGAATCGGCCCCGCGGGTGGGATCATCACGATGTGGTCACGGAGCCCGCCAAAGGTTGACGTGAATTAGTAAGGACGCTCTACTAACAAACGTGACGACGACGACGGTGTCCCGGGCCGCCCGCATGGGCCAGGCTCTGCGGCCCACCGAGAAGGTGCTCCCCGAGCACGCCCGGGCGCACAACCGGTCGCTCGTCCTGGCCCACCTGTTCCACTCCGGCCCCTCGTCGCGCGCTGACATCGCGCGGAGCACCCGGCTGACCCGGGTGACCGTCTCCGACCTGATCGCCGAGCTCATCGGGGAGGGCCTCGTCGCCGAGCTCGGGGTGCGCGTCGGCGGCGGCGTCGGCAAGCCCGCGACGCTCGTCGGGATGCAGACCGAGGCCTTCCACATCGTCGCCGTCGACCTCACCGACGACTCCGCCCTGACCGGCGCCGTCATGTCGTTGACCAGCGACGTCATCGCCCGCCGGACCGCCGCCCTGAACGGGCGCACCGGGGACGAGGCCGTCGCGGTGCTCGAGGGGCTGTGCCGGGACCTGCTCGCCGCGGCGACCCGCCCCGTGATCGGCGTGGGGATCGGCTCGCCCGGGGTCATCGACCCCGACGGTGTCGTGGTCGAAGCGCCCAACCGCGGCTGGTACGGCGTGCCGCTGGCCGCCCGGCTGCAGGCCGCCCTCGGTGTGCCGGTGCACGTCGCCAACGACGCCAACACGCAGGCGCTCGGCGAGTACACCTACGGCGGCGCCGGCGGCTCGCTCATGGTGCTGACCATCGGGCAGGGCGTCGGCGCGGGGATCGTGCTGGACGGCATGCTGGTCCGCGGTCGGCACGACGCCGCGGGCGAGATCGGCCACGTCACCGTGGTCGACGAGCGGGACGTGCGCGACGGCGACCCGGCGCCCCTGCCCTGCGCCTGCGGCCGGTCCGGCTGCCTGGAGACCGTGCTGTCGGTGCCGGCGCTCCGCCGGCGGGTGGCCGGCCTGTCACCCGAAGCCGCCGACGCGGCACTCGCGTCGGTCGGGCGGAAGCTGGGCATCGCCCTGGCTCCCGTCGTCAGTGCGCTCAACCTCGCCGAGGTGGTGCTGTCCGGACCGCGCGAGCTGGTCGGCGGCGCTCTGCGGGAGGCGGCGTTGGACACCGTCCGCGCGCGGACCATGCCCCTCATCGGGCGTGACCTCGAGATGCGGACAGCCTCGGTCGGCGAGGACCGAGCCCTCTCGGGGGCCGCGGTGCTCGTCCTGTCGGGCCAGCTCGGGGTCACGTGACGACCCCGAGCCGGCCACTGCAGTGCCGGTAGTCACCACCCGGCGGAACCAACGAAGGTCCGCCATCCATCTGGGAGGAAACACCAACGTGAAGATCCTACGTATGGCGGCCGTCGGCGCTGTCGCAGCGCTCGCGCTCACCGCCTGCAGCTCGAACAACACGGCAGGTCAAGGGAGCACCTCCGCCCCGGCAGGTGCCGCCACGACGACCGCCGCGGCCCCGGCCGCGGCAGCGATCCGCGTCTGGCTGGTCGGCACGGACACCCCGCAGGACGCCCGCGACTACCTCAAGACGACGTTCGAGGCGCAGAACCCGGGCTCGACGCTGACGATCGAGGAGCAGTCCTGGACCGGCCTGGTCGACAAGTACACGACCGCGCTGTCCGGCTCCGACTCGCCCGACCTGGTCGAGATCGGCAACACGCAGGCCGCCGCGTTCACCTCGGCCGGTGCCTTCACCGACCTGACGTCGAAGAAGGCCGAGCTCGGCGGGGACGACCTCCTCCCCGGCTTCGTCGAGGCGGGCTCGTACGACGGCAAGTTCTACGCGGCCCCGTACTACAGCGGCGCGCGCGTCGTCACGACGACCGCTTCGATCGTCGGCGACAAGGCCACCCCGAAGACCTGGGACGAGTTCGTCGCCAACGCCAAGGCGCTGACGACGGCCAAGGTCTCCGGCCTGTGGATGGCGGGCAAGGACTGGCACGACTTCGTCACGTTCGTCTGGGTCAACGGCGGCGAGATCGCCACGCAGGGCTCCGACGGCAAGTGGGCCGCGGGCTTCGAGTCCGCCGGCGCCATCAAGGGCCTGACCCAGTTCCAGGACCTGGCGATGCACGCCAACCACGCGCCGACCGACGCTGTGGAGACCGACCAGCAGGTGCCGTTCTGCGCCGGCCAGATCGGCTACCTGATGGCCCCGAGCTGGATCCGCTGGTCCATCGCCGCCAAGGAGGACGCCAAGGCCCCGGGTTGCGTCTCGACCCTCGGTGCCGCTGACAAGCTCTCGGCGTTCGCGCTGCCCGGCACCACCGCGGGCACGTTCGCCCCAGTCCTCGCCGGTGGCTCCAACATCGCCATCCCGGCGAAGTCGGCGCACCAGGACCTCGCGTACAAGGCCCTGCAGATCGTGCTGTCCGACGGCTACCAGCAGATCATGGCCAAGAACGGCCTCGTGCCGGCCAAGGTCTCCCAGGCGAAGTTCCTGCCGAGCGACGTCTTCTCGCAGGCTGCCGCCAACGCTGCCGCCAACGCCAAGCTCACCCCGGCCTCGCCGAAGTGGGCCGACGTCGAGGCGTCGCAGGCGCTCGAGGACGCGTTCAGCAAGCTGGCCCAGGGCCAGGACGTCAAGACGGTCGCGGCCGACCTCGACGCCAAGATCAACGCCACGCTGAACGGCTGATCGCCGTTCGTCGAGTCCGGTGGTGCCCACCCCGTCCGCGGTGGGCACCACCGGGCGAGCACGGCGCGCCCGGCGATGGGCACGCCTGTGGGGCCGTCACGTGCCAGCCTGATGGCGCGCGTCGCCCGTCGCCACCGTCGAGCCGTGCACGCGCCGGCTGCACCGTGCCGGACGTCTCCTGGAGCACACGATGAGCACCATCCCGGTCCTCGCCCCCGGCCCGCGCCGGAAGGTCGGCGAGGCCCCGCCCGGCCCCGGCCGGCGCAAGGTCAACTTCTTCCCCTACGTCCTCATGCTGCCGTCCCTGCTGCTGCTGATCGCGCTGGTCGGCTGGCCGGTGGTCAAGCTCGCGATCACCTCGTTCCAGCACTTCGGCCGTGAGCAGGCGTTCGGCAAGCCAGCGACGTGGTCCGGCGTGCAGAACTACACGAAGGTCCTCACCGACCCGTCGTTCTGGCAGATGCTGACCCGCAGCGTCGCGTTCATGGTCGCCGCCGTGTTCCTCACCATGGTGATCGGCACGCTCCTGGCACTGCTGATGCAGCGGTTGCACAAGGGCATGCGCACGCTCGTCTCGGTCGGCCTGCTGCTCGCCTGGGCGATGCCGGCGCTGACCTCGGTGATCGTCTGGGGCTGGATGTTCGACACCGACTACGGCGTCGTCAACTACCTCATGTCGAAGATCACCGGCAACGACTGGATGGGCCACCAGTGGCTCATCGACCCGCTGTCCTTCTTCGTCGTGCTCGGCATCATCATCGTCTGGCAGGGCGTGCCGTTCATCGCCTTCACCATGTACGCGGCCCTGACCCAGATCGACCGCGACGTCACCGAGGCCGCGCAGATCGACGGCGCGAGCGCCTGGCAGCGGTTCTGGCGGATCCACGTGCCGTACGTCCGCCAGGTCGTGGTGGTGCTCGTCGTGCTCTCGGTGATCTGGGACCTGAGGGTCTTCGCGCAGGTCTACGCCCTCCAGGGGATCGGGGGGATCGCCGAGAAGACGAGCACCCTCGGCGTCTGGATCTACCAGAAGGGCACGGCCAGCGGGGACTACGGGGTCTCCGCGGCCGCCGCCGTGATCATGGTCTTCATGATGCTGGCGATCGCCCTGCCCTACGTCCGCCAGACCCTCGAGGAGGACGACCAGTGAGCGTCGCCGTCGCCACCAGCCCCGTCCGGATCGCCACCGCCGGCGGCACCACGACGCGGCGCCCGACCACGCGCAGCCGCTGGTCCCGGGCCGGCTTCAACCTCATTGCGGTCGGCGTCTTCCTCTGCTCGGTGTTCCCGGTCTACTGGATGGTCAGCTCGTCGTTCCTGCCGACCAACAAGGTCCGGGCGACTACCCCGACCTTCTTCCCGGGCGCCGACTTCACCGTGCGGAACTACCAGACGGCGATGTTCGACACCACGCGGGCCAAGTTCCTGCCGGCGCTGGGCAACTCGCTCAAGGTGACCTTCCTCACCCTGATCGTCGCGCTGGTGTTCGCCTTCCTCGCGTCGGTCGCCCTCGGGCGCTACCGGTTCCGCGGCCGCAAGGCGTTCATCATCTCGATCCTGGTGATCCAGATGATCCCGGGCGAAGCGATGATGCTGACCTACTTCCGGCTGATCGACGGCTGGCACATGCTCAACTCGGTGCTCGGCCTGGGCGTGGTGTACATCGCCTCGGTGCTGCCGTTCACCGTGTGGACCCTGCGCGGGTTCGTCGCCTCGGTGCCCAAGGAGCTCGAGGAGGCGGCCACCATCGACGGCTGCTCGCGCAGCGGCGCGTTCTGGCGGATCACGTTCCCGCTGCTGGCGCCGGGCCTGGTCTCGACCGGGATCTTCGCGTTCATCCAGGCGTGGAACGAGTTCGTGTTCGCGCTGGTCATCATGTCCCGGCCGGAGTACATGACGCTGCCGGTCTGGCTGCGCACCTTCCAGCAGGCCACGCGGGCCACCGACTGGGGCGGGCTCATGGCAGGCTCGACCCTGGTTGCCATCCCCGTGGTGATCTTCTTCCTCATCGTGCAGGGACGGATGACGGGTGGCCTGGTGTCCGGAGCGGTGAAGGGCTGACGTGAGCGTCTCGGACACGGAGCTGCGCACGGCCCGGGTGATCACCGCGCCGCGCGCGGGCTGGTCGGTCGGACTGGACGTCGGCGGCACCAAGGTGCTCGGCGTGCTGGTCGGGCCGGACGGCCAGGTGGTCACGAGCATGCGGCTGCCCAGCCGGCACGGCGGGGCGGGGATCGCGGGCACGGCGGTCGAGGCGACCCGGCGGCTGGTCGACGAGGCCGGCCTGGACCTGGCCGCGCTGTCCGGCGTCGGCATCGGCCTGCCGGGCATCGTCGACCCGATGCGAGGCGAGGTGGCGCACGCCGTCAACCTCGGTGTCGGCGAGACCGTGCCGCTGGCGGGGCTGGTGGCGGGCGGCCTGGGCGACCTGCCCGTGCACCTGGAGAACGACCTCAACTGCGCCGTGCTCGGAGCGGCCCACCTCAGCGGCCGACCCGAGGCCGACCTGGCGTTCCTCGCCCTGGGCACCGGCCTGGCCGCCGGGCTGCTCCTGGACGGCACGCTGCGCCGGGGTGCGCACCGTGCCGCCGGGGAGATCGGGCACCTGGTCTACATCCCCGACGGCCGGGCGTGCCCGTGCGGCCAGCGCGGCTGTCTGGAGCGGTACGCGTCCGGCTCCGCCCTGGCGGCGCTCTGGCCGACGAGCGAGCCGGTGCCCGCGCCGTTGGCGCTGTTCGACGCGGCCGACGCAGGCGACCCGGCCGCGGTGACGGTGCGCGACGAGTTCGTCCGGGCGGTCGCTGCGGCGGTCCGGGTCCTCGTGCTGACCTGCGACGTCGGGCTCGTCGTGCTGGGCGGCGGGGTGAGCGAGCTCGGGGAGCGGCTCGGCGGCCCGGTGCGCGCGGAGCTGGACCGGGAGGCCGCCGAGTCGCGGTTCCTCGCCTCGATGCGCCTGGCGCAGCGGGTCGCGCTGGCGCCGGCCGGGGTCCCGGTCGGTGCTGTCGGGGCCGCGCTGCTCGGCCGGAGGGAGGCCTGATGGAGGTCGTCATCGCCCCGGAGGCGCAGCTCGCCGCCTTGGCGGCGGACGCCGTCGAGCGGCTGCTGCGGGCGAGGCCGAGCGCCGTGCTCGGCCTGGCGACAGGGTCCAGCCCGTTGCGCGTCTACCAGGAACTGGTCCGCCGGCACGAGGCGGGCACGGTGTCGTTCGCGCAGGCCAGGGGCTTCATGCTCGACGAGTACGTCGGCCTGCCGGCGGACCACCCCGAGCGCTACCGCAATGTCATCGAGCGCGACCTCGTCGGCCAGGTCGACTTCGCGCCCGGCGCGGTGCGGGGCCCGGACGGCCTGGCCGACGACCTGGCCGCGGCGTGCGCGGGGTACGAGCAGGCGATCGTCGCCGCGGGCGGGGTCGACCTGCAGATCCTCGGGATCGGCACGGACGGGCACATCGCGTTCAACGAGCCGGGCTCGTCGCTCGCCTCGCGGACCCGGATCAAGACGCTGACCCGGCAGACCCGCGAGGACAACGCCCGGTTCTTCGACGGCGACGTGGAGGCCGTGCCGCAGCACTGCCTGACGCAGGGGCTCGGCACGATCATGGCGGCCCGCCACCTGGTGCTGCTGGCCACCGGCCGGGGCAAGGCCGAGGCGGTGCACCAGCTGGTCGAGGGGCCGGTCAGCGCGATGTGGCCGGGCACGATCATGCAGCATCACCCGCATGCGACGGTGCTCGTCGACGACGCTGCCGCGTCCCGCCTCCAGCTCGCCGACTACTTCCGCGAGACGTACGCGAACAAGCCCGTCTGGCAGGGCCTGTAAACAGGTCCGAGCGGCACGATGGGCCCATGACGTCGGGGCTCGAGGCGGTCGGGGACGAGGTCGAGAGCGCCGGGGTCTCGCCGGACGCGTTGGCGGCCGCGGTCGATCTGGTCCGCGAGCGCGGCGCGCGCGCCCAGCTCGTCGTGCTGCGTGAGGGTCGCACCGTGCTCGACCGGTCGTTCGGCTGCGCGCCGGACGCGCTGTTCTTCACGTTCTCGGCGAGCAAGGCCTACACCGCGGTGCTGGTGCACCGGCTGGTCGAGCAGGGGCTGCTCGGGCTGGACGAGCCGGTCGCGGCGTCCTGGCCGCAGTTCGCCCGGTACGGCAAGGGCGCCGTCACGGTGCGCCACGTGCTGCAGCACCGGTCGGGGTTCGCCACGGCCGGCGCACCGCTGGGCGAGGCGCTGGCGCTGACCGACTGGGACCGGATGGTGCGCCGGCTCGAGCGGACCCGGCTGCGCTGGGCGCCCGGCGAGGTTCCCGCCTACCAGTACCTCGCGTTCGGGTTCGTCCTGGGCGAGCTGGTCCGACGGGTCACCGGGCGCGAGCTGCCCGAGCTGCTGCAGGCCGAGATCCTGACCCCGCTGGGCGCCCGGGAGACCTTCCTCGGGCTGCCCGACGAGGCCTGGCCCCGTCACGTCCGGGTGCAGCCGGCCACGACCGGCCTGGCGGTGGTGGCGGCCGCGGTGAACCGCCGCGCCGCGCGCCAGTCCGTCATCCCGGCGGCCGGGGTCTCGACGACGGCACGCGACCTGGCCGCCTTCTACGCGGCGCTCCTGTCCGGCCGCACGCCGGCCGGGCCCCCGCTGCTCCCGCCGGCCACGCTCGCCGAGGCGGTGCGCCCGACCAGCGACGGCGAGGTGGACCGGGTGACCCGCCTTCCGGTGCGGTGGAGCCAGGGCTTCCAGCTCGCCGGACCTCGCACGGCACCGGGTCCGGCCACCCCGATGGGCACCCTGAGCAGCCCGAGGGCGTTCGGCCACAACGGCTCCGACTGCTGCATCGGCTGGGCCGACCCGGACCGCGGCCTGGTCGTCGCGTACCTGACCGACCGGCTCGGTCCCCGGTGGACCGCGATGGCCCACGTGACGCAGCTCGCCGACCTGCTGCTCGCCGCCGCACCCGTGCTGTGATCCGAGCCGCGTCCCCGCCGCGGGCCGAGGCACCATCCGCCAGGTGCTTAGGATCGTCGACGTGAGCGAGCCACTGCCCCCCGCGCCCGGACCCGACGACGCGCCCGAGACCGGCCGCTCCACCTCGGTGCTGGAGCGTGAGGAGGTCCACGAGGAGCTCGAGCCCGGCGACCACGAGCGCTTCGCCCACTACGTGCGCAAGGAGAAGATCCTCGAGTCGGCGGTGAGCGGCAAGCCCGTCGTCGCGCTCTGCGGCAAGGTCTGGGTGCCCGGTCGTGACCCGTCGAGGTTCCCGGTGTGCCCCGTCTGCAAGGAGATCTACGAGGGCCTGCGCTCGCCTCAGGACGGCGGCGACGACTCCGGCGGGGCCGGGGGTTCCGGCGGCCGGCGCGGCTGGTTCGGCCGCGGCTCCGGCGGCAAGTGAGGCCCCCGGAGCATCGCCCGGATCGGTCCGCCCCCACCAGCTCGCACGTCTCGACGTCGGCCGCCTCGCAGCTGCCGCCGGCGTTCCCCGGTCGTGCGCCCTGGGGGACGGCCGAGCGGCTGCGTGCCTGGCAGGCCGACGCGATCGGGCGGTACCGCGAGGCCGCGCCGCGCGACTTCCTCGCGGTGGCCACGCCCGGTGCCGGCAAGACGACGTTCGCGCTGCGGGTCGCCGCCGAGCTGCTCGCGGCCAAGGTGGTGCGCCGGATCACGGTCGTCGCGCCGACCGAGCACCTCAAGCACCAGTGGGCGGACGCGGCGGCGCGGGTCGGCATCCGGATCGACCCCGGGTTCCGCAACGCGCAGGGCCGGCACGGGCGGTCCTTCGACGGCGTGGCGGTCACCTATGCCCAGGTGGCCAGCCGGCCGGCGCTGCACGCCGCACGGACAGCGGCCGCTCCCACGCTCGTCGTGCTGGACGAGGTGCACCACGGCGGGGACGCGCTGACCTGGGGCGAGGCGGTGCGCGAGGCGTTCGAGGGCGCCACCCGCCGGCTCGCGCTGACCGGCACCCCGTTCCGCAGCGACACCGCGCCCATCCCGTTCGTGCGCTACGAGCGGGACGGTGACGGCATCCGGCGCTCGGTCGCGGACTACACCTACGGCTACGAGCAGGCGCTGCGCGACCACGTGGTGCGCCCGGTGATCTTCCTGTCCTACGGCGGCTCGATGCGGTGGCGCACCCGCACCGGCGACGAGGTCGCGGCACGGCTCGGCGAGGCGACGACGAAGGACGTCACCGCCCAGGCCTGGCGCACGGCGCTCGCGCCGGACGGCGAGTGGATCGGGTCCGTGCTGGCCGCCGCGGACCGGCGGCTGACCGAGGTGCGGCGCACGGTCCCGGACGCCGGCGCGATGGTCATCGCCACCGACCAGGCGGACGCGCGGGCCTACGCGGACCGGCTCGCCGCGATCACCGGTCGCCCGCCGGTCGTCGTGCTGTCCGACGAGGACGGCGCCGGCGACCGGATCGAGGAGTTCGCCGGGTCCGACGACCGCTGGCTGGTCGCCGTGCGGATGGTGTCCGAGGGCGTCGACGTGCCCCGGCTGGCGGTCGGGGTGTACGCCACGAGCGCCTCGACGCCGCTGTTCTTCGCGCAGGCGGTCGGCCGGTTCGTCCGCGCCCGGCGGCGCGGGGAGACGGCGTCGGTGTTCCTGCCCAACGTGCCGGCGCTGCTCGCCCTGGCCAACTCGATGGAGGTCGAGCGCGACCACGCCCTGGACCGGCCGCTGCCCGAGGGTGACTTCGTGGCCGAGGACGGGCTGCTCGCCGACGCCAACCGCGAGGAGAAGGCCTCGGACACGGTCGGCCCGGACGGGCTGGTCGGCACCTTCCAGGCGCTCGAGGCGCAGGCGTCGTTCGACCGCGTGCTGTTCGACGGCGACGAGTTCGGGCTGGAGGCCGCGGTCGGGTCCGACGAGGAGCTGGACTTCCTCGGCCTGCCCGGCCTGCTCGACGCCGACCAGGTCACGACGTTGCTCCGCCAGCACCAGGCCGACCAGGTCCGTGCCCGCCGCCGCGACCATGCCACCGACCCGGTCGCCCTGGCCGAGTCCGAGCACCGCCGGCACGCGACGGCGCGCAAGGAGCTGGCCCAGCTGGTCTCCGCCTGGGCCCGGCGCAGCGGGCAGCCGCATGCCGCGGTGCACGCCGAGCTGCGCCGCCGGTGCGGTGGCCCGGAGGTGGCGCAGGCGAGCGCCGACCAGATCGCGGCACGCGTGGCGATGCTCCGGGAGTGGTTCGTCGGGCGGCGCTGACCCGACGCGATCCGGCTGCCGGAGGGTCCGTTCGCCGCGCGGGATGCTGCCGGACCTGCCAGGCTCACAGAGTCGAACCCGGGCGGGACCGTTCCGGATCCGGCACGCAGGGGACGAAAGGAGGCCGCCATGTCGGCCTGGCTCATCCTCATCATCATCGGAGTGGTCCTGCTGATCCTCGGGGTCGCCGTCGCAGCGGCGAAGTTCCTCATCTGGGTCGGGATCGCCGTGCTCGTCATCAGCCTCATCATGGGTCTGATGCGGCGTAGCAGGGCCTAGCGCAGCGCCGGCGGGCCGGCGGTGGCGTCAGAGGGTCAACGTGACCGTCGGCACCGCCGGCTCGTCCGCCGAGAGGCGTCGCGCCCCGCGGGGCAGCTCGTCGCGTGACGCGTGGTGCCGTACCTGGGCGGCGGCCACACCGGCCGTGCCGGTCCACCGCTCGTCCGGCTCGCCGTGGCGGACCAGGGGCACGTGCAGCGGCCGCAGCAGCTCGTCGGGAGAGGCCCACTGCCGCTCCCGCCAGTCCCGCACGGCAGGCTCGTCCCCGGTGACCAGCACCTCCTCGATGGCTCGTCGGTCCGGGCCGAGCCGGCGCGCGGCAGCCTTCAGGCCGCCCACGCTCGTCTTGGACTGCGACACCTTCGCCACCGGCTCCATCGTGCCGTCCGCGCGCTCGCGGCTGACCAGCTTGTAGACCATGCCGCAGGTCGGCGCCCCGGAGCCGGTGACCACGGACGTGCCCACGCCGTAGGAGTCGACCGGGGCGACGGCGAGCGCGGCGATGGCGTACTCGTCGAGGTCGGAGGTCACCACGATCTTCGTGTCGTGGGCGCCGGCCGCGTCGAGCTGAAGCCGGACCTCCTCCGCCTGCACGGCGAGGTCGCCGGAGTCCAGCCGGACCGCTCCCAGGGACGTGCCCGCCACCTCCAGCGCGTGCCGCACCCCCGCCTTCACGTCGTAGCTGTCCACCAGGAGCGTCGTTCCGACCCCCTGCGCGGCGACCTGCGAGGCGAAGGCCGCGGTCTCGTCGTCGTGCAGCAGCGTGAAGGCGTGCGCGGCGGTGCCGATCGTCGACAGCCCGTAGCGGCGGCCCGCCTCGAGGTTCGACGTCCCGACGAAGCCTCCGATCACCGCAGCCCGCGCGGCCGCGATCGCCGCCTCCTCGTGGGCCCGCCGGGCGCCCATCTCCAGGCACGGTCGGTCCACCGCGGCGCTCGTCATGCGGCTCGCGGCCGAGGCGACCGCCGAGTCGTAGTTGAGGATCGACAGGACGAGGGTCTCCAGCAGCACGGCCTCGGCGAAGGTGCCCTCGACCACCATCACCGGCGAGAGCGGGAAGAACACGTCACCCTCGGCGTAGCCGACGACGTCGCCGGTGAACCGGTAGTCGGCCAGCCAGGCCAAGGTCCGGTCGTCGACGACGTGCTCGTCGGACAGCCAGCCCAGCTCGGCGTCGCCGAACCGGAACCGCGGCAGGGCGTCCAGGACGCGGCCGGTGCCGGCGAGCACGCCGTAGCGCCGGCCGTGGGGCAGGCGCCGGGTGAACACCTCGAACACGCAGCGGCGGTGGGCGGTGCCGTCGGCCAGCGCGGCCTGCAACATCGTCAGCTCGTACCGGTCGGTGAGCAGGGCCGTGCTCTCAGTCATGACCCGAACCTAGTTCCGCCCGCCCCCCACGCCCCCCTCCCCGCCCGCACCCCTTGCCCTTCCCCTCCTCCCCACGCCGCACCCCTTGCCCTTCCCCGCCTCCCCGGCGAGATGGGCACATCGGCGTCAGGTGGGCACTTGCAGGTGCACATCTCGCGCGGATGTGCCCATCTCGCGACCGGGGCGACCTGGGTGCGACCGGGGGCGGGCGGGTGCGGGCGGCACCAACGGCCGGCCGGTGCGGGCCGGGTGAGTGCGGGCCGGGCCATGTGGGTCCGGGTGGGGGTGCGGTCCGGGGGGCGGGAGGGATGGGGGAGGTGCGGCGGCTAGGGTGGACGGCGTGAACGGGGCGCCGATCGGCATCTTCGACTCCGGCGTCGGCGGGCTGACCGTGGCGCGGGCGATCATCGACCAGCTGCCGCACGAGTCGGTGCTCTACCTCGGCGACACCCTCAACACCCCGTACGGCCCCAAGCCGCTGGCCGCGGTCCGGGCGTTCGCGCTCGCGGCGCTCGACGACCTCGTCGAGGCGGGTGTGAAGATGCTGGTCATCGCCTGCAACACGGCGTCGTCGGCGATGCTGCGCGACGCGCGGGAGCGGTACACGGCGCGGCACGGCATCCCGGTGGTCGAGGTGATCCTGCCGGCGGCCCGCCGGGCGGCGGCAGCCACCCGGAACGGGAAGATCGGCGTGATCGGCACCCGGGCGACGATCGACTCGCGGGCGTACGACGACGCCTTCGCGGTGTCCGGCGTCCAGCTCGTGTCCCGGGCCTGCCCACGGTTCGTCGAGCTGGTCGAGGCGGGCCAGACCAGCGGGCCGGAGGTGCTGGCCGTGGCGCACGAGTACCTCGACCCGATCCGCGAGGCGGGGGTCGACACGCTCGTCCTGGGCTGCACGCACTACCCGCTGCTCACCGGTGCCATCTCCTACGTGATGGGCGAGGACGTGACGTTGGTGTCGTCGGCGGAGGAGACCGCCAAGGACGTCTACCGCACGCTGGTGGCGCACGACCTGGAGCGCAGCCCGCATGCCGGGCCACCGGTGCACCGGTTCCTCGCCACCGGCGACCCACAGTCGTTCGCGACGCTGGCCCGGCGCTTCCTCGGCCCCGAGGTGGAACGCGTCGAGTCGTTGGCGGCGATCCGGTGAGACTCGTCGTCGTCGGCTGCGCAGGCTCGTTCCCGTCGGCGGAGTCGGCGTGCTCGGCCTACCTCGTGCAGGCCGACGACCAGGACGGGCGCACCTGGACCGTCCTGCTGGACCTCGGCAACGGCGCCCTCGGCCCGCTGCAGCGGTTCTGGAACGTGCGCGACCTCGACGCGATCGCGCTGTCCCACCTGCACGCGGACCACGTGGCCGACCTGGCCGTGCTCGCCGTGGCGCGCCGCTACCGCCCGGAGGGGACCCTGCCGCCGCTGCCGGTCTGGGGACCGGAGGGGACCGCGGAGCGGCTGGCCCAGATCGCCGGCACGGACGACCCCGCCGCCAGCACGGACGGGCAGTTCGACGTGCACCGGTGGGATCCCGCGGCGCCCGTGCGGGTGGGGCCACTGACCCTGGCGCCGGTGCCGATGAACCACTCGGTGCCGTGCTTCGGTGTCCGGATCACTGGGCCGTCGGAGTCCGGCGGCGCGCGCGTCCTGGGCACCGGCTGCGCTGTCCGGCGCGCAGCCGGGGCACCGAGTGCTCCCCGGGACACGGATGCGGCGGGCTCGTCCGGGACCGTCACGCT
Source organism: uncultured Actinomycetota bacterium (assembly GCA_963769855.1). GTDB lineage: Bacteria > Actinomycetota > Actinomycetes > Actinomycetales > Cellulomonadaceae > Cellulomonas. The sequence goes on along the minus strand of CAVYNN010000003.1, from coordinate 687,011 downwards.
GTCGTACACCGGCGACACCGACGCCGGCCCGGGACTGGACGCCCTGGCCGACGACGCCGACCTGCTGCTCGCCGAGGCGGCCTTCCACGAGGGCCGGGACGACGCGTTCCGGGGCATCCACCTGACCGCCCGGCGTGCCGCTCAGGCAGCCGGTCACGGCGGCACCCGGCACCTGGTCCTGACCCACCTGCCGGCCTGGAACGACCCGTCGGTAGCCGAGGCGGAGGCCAAGGCGGTCTTCGACGGTCTGGTCACGGTCGCCACCCCCGGCGCCCGCTTCCTCCTGTAGCCCGCGCGCCTCCGCGCCCGGGTCCCCCGAGTTCGTCGCGCGTCCGTCAAGTGCCACATTCACCCGCGAGTGACGCCCCTGGCCCCTCGAGCCGCCCTTTCGTCCGTCGAGTGAGCCCCTCGTTCGTCGAGCGAGCCCCTCGTTCGTCGAGCGACCCCCTCCTTCGTCGAATGCCCCCCTCATATTGGGCGCACTCGACGGTCTTCGGTGTCACCCGACGGACGCGGGGTGGGCCGCGCGCCGTCGAAGGCTGTGGATGAGAACCATGACGAACCCCCATGCCGTGAGACCGTCCCGCCATGGCCGACGTCCTTCGATCCGCGGGCCTCCTATTCGCCGGACGCGCTGACGGCGTCGCCGGCCGTCCGGATGCCGACGCGTTGTCGCAAGCCAGCGCCCGCGGAGACGTGCGGCGCCTGCGTCGCGGCGTCTACATCGGAGTCGACCACTGGGACGGCCTCGACGACGACGCGCGGTATGGCCTCGTCGTCAGGGCGGCCGCCGCAGCGCAGCCCAACCCTCTGGTGTCGCACTGGTCCGCCGCGGCACTGATGGGTCTTCCGCTCGTCGGCCGACCCGACGGGACGGTGCACCTCACACTGGCTCCGAAGGGTGGCGGCCGGTCCCGGCGCGGTGTACGGCGTCACCAGGCGGGGGCGACGCCCGACGAGACTCGAGTGGACCAGATCCGCGTCACGACTCCGGCGAGGACGCTGGTCGACCTCGCATGTGACGGCGGACTGCTGCCGGCCGTCGTTGCTGGCGACGCCGCGCTGCGCTCCGGCTTGGTGACCTGTGCTCAGCTCTCAGCCCAGCTGGTGGCCGTCGGCCGACGCCGCGGGGTCCGGACGGCGCGTCGCGCGGTGGCGCTGATGGATCCTCTGGCGGAGTCACCGGGGGAGTCGCTGAGCCGGGTCCGGATGGCTGAGCTGGGCCTGCCGGCGCCAGCGCTCCAGCGAGAGCTGCATGATCGTCACGGTTTCGTCGCGCGGGTCGACTTCCTGTGGGAGGGGCTCGGCGTCGTCGGCGAGTTCGACGGCCGGAGCAAGTACGGGTCAGACGACCCGCGGGCCACGGCCGATCGGGTGTGGAACGAGAAGCGGCGTGAAGACCGCCTCCGTGCGCTGGGCCTCACGGTGGTCCGATGGACCTGGGACGACGCGTGGCGCGGCGGGCCGATGGCGGAGCTGCTGCGCGCCGCCGGTGTCCGCTGACCTGGTTCCTTGCCCTGTCCTCCAGTTCAGCGACACCCCCGAGTGCCACCCTTGTTCCTCGAGTGCCACCGACGTTCGTCGAGTGCGGCCCACCGGAGGGTCGCACTCGACCGACGAGGGTGTCACTCAGGGGGGCCGGTGGGGGCTGGCCTGGCGGGGGGCGCCGACGACCGGCGGGGCGCGGACTGGCCGGGGGGGCGGACGCCCGGCGGGGGGCCGGTGGGGGGCCGGGACTGGCCCGGCGGGGCGGCGGGCCGGAAGCGGTGTCAGGGCGGGTCGGTAGGGTTGCCGCCATGAGTCTGTCGCCCGAGGGGCTGCGCGTCGACGGGCGACGGCCCGAGGATCTGCGCCCCGTCGCCATCACCCGCCGCTACCTCGACGCCGGGGAGGGCAGCGTCCTCGTCGAGTTCGGCGGCACCAAGGTGCTGTGCGTCGCCAGCTTCACCGAGGGCGTGCCCCGGTGGAAGAAGGGCTCCGGCGAGGGCTGGGTCACCGCCGAGTACGCGATGCTGCCGCGCTCGACGAGCACCCGTTCCGACCGTGAGTCGGTCAAGGGGCGGGTCGGCGGTCGCACGCACGAGATCTCGCGGCTCGTCGGGCGCAGCCTGCGGGCGATCATCGACATCGCGGCGCTCGGCGAGAACACCGTGGTCCTCGACTGCGACGTGCTGCAGGCCGACGGCGGCACGCGCACCGCCTCGATCACCGGCGCCTACGTCGCGCTCGCGGACGCGGTCGCCTGGGCCGGCCAGCGGGGGCTGGTCAAGGTGGGTCGCGACGTGCTGCACGACTCGGTCTCCGCGGTCAGCGTGGGCATCATCGACGGCACGCCGATGCTCGACCTGCCGTACGTCGAGGACGTCCGCGCCGAGACGGACATGAACGTCGTCGTCACCGGCGGTGGCCGGTTCGTCGAGGTCCAGGGCACGGCCGAGCACGCGCCGTTCGACCGGGCCGAGCTGGACGCCCTGCTCGACCTGGCCCTGACCGGCAACGCGCGCCTGGCCGCGCTGCAGGTCGAGGCGCTCGCGGCGGCCCCCGGCACCCGGGTCAGCACGACGACCGGCACCCGCGTGAGCACGACGACCGGACCGGCGTGACGGCGGCGCCCCGCCTGGTGCTGGCGACGCACAACCGGCACAAGCTCACCGAGCTGCGGGCGATCCTGCACCCCGCGCTGCCCGGCCTCGACCTCGAGGCCGTCGTGACGTCGGGCGACGTCGGCGCCGCCGAGCCGCGCGAGGACGGCCTGACCTTCGCCGAGAACGCCCTCATCAAGGCCCGCGCGGTTGCTGCCGCCACCGGCCTGCCGGCAGTCGCGGACGACTCCGGCCTCGCGGTGGACGTCCTCGGCGGGGCGCCCGGCATCTTCTCCGCCCGGTGGGCGGGCCGGCACGGCGACGACGTCGCCAACCTCGACCTGCTGCTCGCCCAGCTCGAGGACATCGCCGCACCGCACCGCGGCGCCCGGTTCGTCTGCGCCGCGGCGCTCGTCACGCCGGACGGCCTCGAGGTCGTCGAGCACGGCACGCTGGAGGGCACGCTGACCGCGTCCCCGCGCGGGTCGAACGGGTTCGGCTACGACCCCGTGCTCGTCCCGCTCGGCGACACCCGGACCTGCGCGGAGCTGTCGCCCCACGAGAAGAACGCGATCAGCCACCGCGGACAGGCGTTCCGCGCGCTGGTCCCCGCGGTGACGCGGGCGCTGGGCGGCTGATGGCGGGCACCGGCCCGGGGCAGGTGCAGATGGTCGCCGAGGGCGTGACCTTCGGCTACCCCGGCCGGCCCGTCCTCGACCGGCTCGACCTCGTCGTGGCCGCCGGGACCCGGCTCGGCCTGGTGGGTGAGAACGGCTCGGGCAAGACGACGCTGCTGCGCGTGCTCGCCGGCGATCTGGTGCCGCAGGCCGGCCAGGTGCGCCGGCACGGCACGCTCGCGGTCGTCGGCCAGGAGCTCGAGGCGCCTCCCGGTGCCACGGTCGGCGACATCGTCGAGCGCTCCCTCGGTGCCGCCCGCGCGGCGTCGGACGAGCTCGTGGCCGCCATCGCGGCGTTCGACCACGAGGCGGGTGACACCGGCTGGCTGGCGGCGGCCGTCGCCCGCTACGAGCAGATGGCGGCCTGGGACGCGCCGCGGCGCGCCGACGAGGCGCTCACCCGGTTCGACGCGCCGCGCGACCTGGACCGCGAGCTGGCGACGCTGTCGGTCGGCGAGCGCTACCGCGTCCGCCTGGCCGCCAGCCTGGCCGAGCGCGCCGAGCTGCTGCTGCTCGACGAGCCCACCAACCACCTCGACGACAGCGGGGTCGACTACCTCACCGGCCAGCTCCGCGACTGGCCGGGCGCACTCGTCGTCGTCACGCACGACCGCCAGCTGCTGGACGACGTGATGACCGGCATCCTCGACCTGGACCCCGCGATGGACGGCCGCCCCGCGCTCTACGGCGCGACCCGGTACGCGGACTACCGGTTCGCCAAGGACCAGATGCTGCGCCGCTGGCGGGCGCGCTACCGGATGGAGCGCAAGCGCGCGGCGGCACTGGCGGAGCGGCTCGACGAGTCGTACGAGGGTCTGAGCGACGCCTGGCGCCCGCCGAAGGGCAGCCAGGGCAACCGACGCGCCACGCGCGCCCGGTCGCAGGTCAAGACCGTGGACCGGGCGATGCAGCGGCTCGAGCGCGACGCCGTGGCGGTCCCGGTGCCACCACCGGCGCTGACCTTCCCCGACCTTCCGGCCACCCCGCGCGGCACCGCCGCCGGGACCTTGTTGGAGGTGCGCGCCCCGCGGGTCGCGGGGCGGCTCGACCTTCCCGGCCGCCGGATCGCCCTGCCGCCGTGCGGCCGGCTGCTGGTCACCGGTCCGAACGGGTCGGGCAAGTCGACGCTGCTGGCGGTGCTCGCCGGCACCCTCGTCCCGGAACGGGGGAGCCGCGAGGTCGCCCCCGGCGTGCGGCTCGGCGTCCTCGCACAGGAGAAGGACGACGAGCCCACCGGCTCCTCGTTCGACGCCTACGCCCACCACGCCCTGCAGCTGCTGGCCGCCGGGGCGCTCGACCCGGACGAGCTGGTCCCGGTCGCCGCACTGGGCCTGCTCTCGGAGGACGATCTCGACCGTCCGCTGGCCGATCTGTCGGTGGGTCAGCGGCGTCGGTTCGACCTGGCACGCGCCCTGCTGCACGCGCCGCACGTGCTCGTCCTGGACGAGCCGACCAACCACCTGTCGGTCGCGCTGGTCGACGAGCTGACGGCCGCGTTGCGCGCGACCAGCGCGGCTGTGGTCGTCGCCACGCACGATCGTCGGATGCGCGCCGACCTCGCCGACTGGCCGCAGCTCGAGCTCGGCTAGGGCGTTCCCGGCGCGTTCGCCGACGGCACCGCCGGCAGGCGCCGGTCGACGACCCCGAGAAGCCAGGCCAGCGCGAGGAACACCACGGCCACTGCACCGGTGTTCAGCAGGGCCCGGCCCAGCCCGATCGTCGAGACGTCGATGAACGGATACGGGTACCAGCCGACGAACGCCCCGCGGACGAACGTGTAGACGATCCAGGCCAGCGGGTAGGCGACCGACCACCACACCGTGCCTCCGTCGAACCTCGGCCGCGGTCCGACGAGGAGCCAGGCGATCACCGCGCCCGCGGGACTGAGGGTGTGCAGCAGGAACCCGGCAAGGTTCCCCGACGGCGTCAGCTCGGCGCCGTCCTGGGCGAGCACCGTGTGGAACACGAGGCCCGTCACCGCGATGCAGAGCAGGGCGTCGAGCCGCGCGACCCGGAAGACGCGCCCGCCCAGGTCGGGCCGCCACGCGAGCAGCCACGACGTGACCAGCACGAGGATGTTCGACTGGATGGTGAAGTAGCTGAACAGCCGCACGATCCGTTCGGTGTGGGTCGGCGCCACGCCCGCGCCGCCCGTGATGGCACGTTCCAGCTCGAGCAGCACCCCCGCCGTGGCGGCGAGGGCGACGATCGCGTGCAGCAGGCGGGCCGTGGTCCTCATGGCAGCCGGCCCGCCCAGGCCATCGCCTGGCGTAGCAGCAGGCCCCGGCCCCCGGTCATCTCCACCTGCACCGTGTCGGCGCAGGCCTCCTCGGGGGTGAGCCAGGCCAGGTCGAGCGCGTCCTGCTGCGGCCTGCAGTCGCCCAGCACGGGCACCACGTAGGCGAGCGAGACGGCGTGCTGGCGGGCGTCGTGGTACGGGGTGACGCCGAGCGTGGGCAGGTACTCGGCGATGGTGAACGGCTGCGGGGAGGCCGGGATCTGCGGCAGCGCGACCGGTCCGAGGTCCTTCTCGATGTGCCGCACCAGGGCGTCCCGCACGCGCTCGTGGTACATCACGCGCCCGGAGACCAGGTCGCGGGTCATCGCCCCGGTGCCGGTGACCCGCAGCAGCAGGCCGACCGCCACCACATCGCCGCAGTCGTCCACCCGGACCGGGACGGCGTCGACGTAGAGCATGGGCAGCGTGGCCCGCGCCTGGGCGAGCTCGTGGTCGGAGAGCCAGCCGGAGGGTTGCTCCGGGTCTCTCGGGAACTCGGCCGTGTCGGTCACCGTGCTGTTCTACCGTGCTGCCACCGGTGGCGCAGTGGCGGCACGCACGACGAGCGCGGAATACCGGCGTCGTCATCGGCGCTGAGGATCTGCGAGCACACGACCTGAGGAGAGCAACGCATGGCCACCACCCACCTGACCGGCGAGACAATCGGCCGCACCGTCCAGGAGAACGACATCGTCCTTGTGGACTTCTGGGCGACCTGGTGCCCGCCGTGCCGGATGTTCGGCCCCATCTTCGAGGCAGCGTCCGAGAAGCACGAGGGCATCGTCTTCGGCAAGGTCGACACCGACGCCGAGCAGGAGCTCGCCGGAGAGCTCCAGATCACCTCGATCCCCACGCTCATGGCATTCCGCGACGGCATCATGGTCTTCAACCAGCCGGGTGCGCTGCCCGCTCCGGCGTTGGAGCAGGTGATCGACGCCGTCAAGGCGCTCGACATGGACGACGTGCGCGCACAGATCGCCCAGCGCGAGCACGCCAAGGCCTGAGCGCCTGACGACGAACGGCCCGGCCTGAGCGCCTGACGACCAACGGCCCGCCCCCGGCTCACGGAGGCGGGCCGTTCCTCGTTCCCGGTGCGGGAGACGGGATTTGAACCCGCACGCCCTTTCGGGCACCAGGACCTAAACCTGGCGTGGCTGCCGTTTCACCACTCCCGCGAACCCGATCCTCTCAGGATGCCGACTGCTGCAGCCCGAGGTCGTGCAGCAGGCGCTCCACGTGGCCGGTGGCGCGCACGTTGTACTGGGCCAGCTCGACGCGCCCGGCCGGGTCGACGACGACGGTCGACCGGATGACGCCGGTGATCAGCCGCCCGTAGAGGGTCTTCTCACCCCAGGCGCCCCAGGTCTCGAGCACCTCATGCTCCGGGTCCGCCAGCAGGGGGTAGTCGAGGTTCTCGTCGGCCGCGAACGAGGCGAGCCGGGCCGTGCTGTCCGGCGAGACGCCGACCAGGCGGTACCCCGCCGCGGCCAGCAGCGCCGAGGAGTCGCGAAAGTTGACCGCCTCGAGGGTGCAGCCGGGCGTCCCGGCGGCCGGGTAGAAGTACACGATCACGTGCGAGCCGCGCAGGGCGGAGAGGGTGACCGAGCCGCCGTCGGCGGTCGGCAGGGTGAAGTCGGGGGCGAGGTCGCCGGCGGAGAGTCGGGGCACGGAGGACTCCTGGAGGCTGGGGACGTTTCGGACCAGCCTAGGGGTGCGGGTACGGTCCCGTGTGTGACCGCCCCCACCGCCCAGGCCGGCGCCGCGCTGCCGATCCGGATGCTCAACGACCGCGTCCTGGTCGCCCTCGACGGGGAGGCCGGTGAGCGTCGCTCGTCCGCGGGGATCGTCATCCCTGCGACCGCGGCGGTCGGGCGTCGGCTGGCCTGGGCCAAGGTCGTGGCGGTCGGCCAGCACGTGCGCCAGGTCGCCGTCGGGGACCGGATCCTGTTCGACCCGGAGGACCGCGCCGAGGTGGAGCTCGCGGGCGCGACGTATCTGCTGCTGCGCGAGAAGGATGTGCACGCCGTGGCCGAGCCGCACGGCGAGGGGCAGGGCACCGGGCTCTACTTGTAGCCGTGGTGCTGGTTCGCCTCGCACCCGGCTGGGCTGGTAATCTCGTTCACCGCGCACCGCTAGCTCAACTGGCAGAGCAGCTGACTCTTAATCAGCGGGTTCAGGGTTCAAGTCCCTGGCGGTGTACCACCGGTCGAGGCCGTCGCCGAGCAGGGCGGCGGCCTTCGTCGTGCCTGGCCGCCGGACGCCTGCCCGTACGCTGATCCGGTGCACCTGGCCGCCCGCGCCACCGCCGAGGGCACCCCCAACGCCATCGCCCGACTGCGGGGCGAGCTCACCGCCGCCGGCACCGAGGTGCTCGACCTGACGGACTCCAACCCCACTCGGCACGGGCTGACCCACCCTGGTCTGCTGGACGCCGTGCAGCGTGCCACGGCACGCGCCGGGCGCTACCAGCCGGACCCGCGCGGCCCGCTCGTCGCCCGCGAGGCGCTGGCCGCCCGGTACGGTGGCGCCCCCGACGAGTACTTCCTCACCGCCAGCACGTCCGAGGCGTACGGCTGGCTGCTCACGCTGCTGGCCGACCCGGGCGAGGCGGTCGCCGTCCCGGCGCCGGGCTACCCGCTCGTCGAGCCGCTTGCCCGGCTGGCCGGGGTGCGCACGGTCGCCTACCCGGTGCACTACGTGCACCCGTACGGCTGGTCGACGGACACCCCGGCGCTGGCGGCGGTCGCCGCGCACCCCGACGTGCGGGGCGTGGTCGTCGTCAACCCCGGCAACCCGACCGGCGCGTACGTCGCGGACGACGAGCGCGCCGCGCTGGTCGCCGCGGCACGGGCCGGGGGAGCGGCGCTCGTGGTCGACGAGGTGTTCGGCCCCTACCACCTGGACGCGCCGGCACCTCGCACGCTGGCGGGCGAGGACCGCGTGCTGACCGTCGCGCTGGACGGGCTGTCCAAGCTGCTCTGCGCACCGCAGCTCAAGCTGGGCTGGCTGCGCGTCTCCGGCCCGCCCGACGACGTCGCCGCGGCGAGCGCCGCCCTCGAGACGATCGCCGACACGTACCTGTCGGTCGGGGCGCCGGTCGCCCTCGCGCTGCCCGAGCTGCTGGACCTGGCCGACGAGGCCGTGGCGACCACCCGGGCCCGGCTGGTCGCCAACCTGGCGACGGCCCGTGCGCTGCTCGACGACGCCGGCTGGCGGGTGCGCCGGTGCGACGGCGGCTGGACGGTGCTGGTGGACGTGCCGCGCTGGCTGCCCGACGACGACCTGGTCCTGGCCCTGCTGCGCGACGCGCACCTCGCGGTGCATCCCGGCTGGTTCTACGACCTGCCAGGCTCGGGCGCGCTCGCGCTGTCGCTGCTGCCCCAGCCACAGGAGTTCGGCGAGGGCTGCCGCCGGCTGCGGGCAGCGGTGGACGCGCTCGGCGCCTGACGGCGCCCTGGGTAGGCTTCCCCGGTGACGACCCAGCCCTCCGGACCTGCCCGCCTGGCTCTCGCGACCTGCGCCGAGCTGCCCGACCTGGACCCCGACGACCAGCTGCTGCGCGACGCCCTCGTCGCGCGGGGCATCGCCGTCGACGTGGCGGTCTGGGACGACCCGACGGTCGACTGGGCGTCCTACCCGCATGTCGTCATCCGCTCCACCTGGGACTACACCGACCGGCAGGCGCAGTTCGTCGACTGGACCCGGCGTGTGGAGCAGACCAGCCAGCTGCTCAACCCGGCCGACGTCATCGCCTGGAACACCGACAAGACGTACCTGCGCGACCTCGAGGAGCGTGGCCTGCCGATCGTCCCGACGATCTGGCTCGACCCCGAGCGGAACATGGGCTCGCGGGCGATCAACTCCCGGCTGCCCGCGTTCGGCGAGTTCGTCATCAAGCCGACGATCAGCGCGGGCTCGCGGGACACCGGCCGGTACGACGCCTCGGCGACCCAGCAGCGGATGATGGCGATCACGCACGCGAAGAACCTCATGGCGGTCGGCCGCACGGTGATGCTGGAGCGCTACCTGCGCGCGGTGGACACGGCCGGCGAGACCGGGATGGTCTACCTCGACGGGGTGTACAGCCACGCCGTGCGGAAGAGCGCGCTGCTGTCGGGGCCGTTCCGCGAGGGCGAGCTGGACGGCGCGCTGTACCGCGGCGAGGTGATCGTCGCGCGCGAGCCGAGCCCGGCCGAGCGTGAGCTCGGCGACCGCGTGGTCGGCGCGCTCCGTGAGGTCTTCCCCGCGCTGGACCGGCCGCTGCTCTACACCCGGGTGGACGTCATCCCGGACGACGACGGCGCCCCCGTGATCCTCGAGGTCGAGCTCACCGAGCCGTCGCTGTTTCTCGCGCACGCTCCCGGCTCGGCCGAGCGGGCAGCGGACGCCGTCGCGGCGCGGCTGTAGCCCGTTCGGCGGGGCAGCGCCGGGCCGTTACACTTTCCGTCGGTCCTCGTCGGACGACGAGCCGACCGTGGTGGCTGTAGCTCAGTTGGTAGAGCACCTGGTTGTGGTCCAGGGGGTCGCGGGTTCAAGTCCCGTCAGCCACCCCAGCACAGGGCGTCGACACCTGGTCGGCGCCCTGTCGTCGTCCCGGGTTAGCGTGCCCCATGGCTATCGAGGTGGTGCCGGCGTCGGCGGAGCGGTTCGACGACCTCGCGGCGATCGTCGGCCCGGCGCGCCCGGGCGGCCAGGCGTGCTGGTGCCTGGCCAACCGGATCCGGTCCGCGGAGCGCGAACAGCTGGGACCGGAGGGCCAGGCCGACCTGGTCCGGGCCTTGTGCTCGCGCGACGTGGCCCCCGGCGTCCTCGCGTACGACGAGGGTGTGGTGGTCGGCTGGGCCGGCGTCGCTCCGCGCTCCGAGCTGTACGCGTTCCGGCGTGGCTCGCGGGTGCCCTGGCTCGATGAGCGTCCCGTCTGGTCGGTGTTCTGCTTCCGCGTCGCCGGCGGCCACCGTCGCCAGGGCGTCGCGCGCGCCCTGCTGGCCGGCGCCGTCGACCTCGCCCGAGCCCATGGCGCGCCGGTGGTCGAGGGCTACCCGGTGGACAACCAGGGCACTCGGCTCGACGCGACCCTGGTGTTCGTCGGGACGCGGTCGATGTTCGAGAAGGCCGGCTTCACCAAGGTCTCCGACACCGCCGCCGTCGCCGCGCGGATGCCGCGCGTGCTCATGCGGCTGGAGCTCGCTTAGCTTTCGTGCGGTGAGCCGGATGCCCACCAGGTCCTTACCTCGTCAACACGCTCGGGTTGAAGCCCCCCTCAGCTTCGCGGACGAGCGGAAGAATGTGACACCAAGAATGGCTTCGGTGGTCGCGCCCAACAGCAGCGCCCATGCGTCGGGCCGCCAAACCGCGGTGAGCGCGACCCACAGCGCCTGCGCCAGGAAGATGCTCCCGAATACGTAGCCCGACGCGGGTCGGGCCGTCATGCGCCACCACTCGCGGGGTGCCGCATAGGGCTCGACGTCCGGGTCTCGGAAGTTCCGTACCGCGTACCCCGTGATGATGAGGAGCAGCGGACCGGAGCTCAGGGTTGCAGCCCAGGACCCGAGCGTCGACCACAGCGTGATGTACACCGCAGGGACCAAGAACGAGGACAACAGCAGGTATGCGAACTTCGCATGCGGGTCGACGATCCGCAACCCGCGGTAGTCTCGCAATGTCACGGCAGAACGTTACCGGAGGCCAATCGTCGGCGTCGGCGACGACGCGGTAGGCATTCCCGGAGCCGTACTTGATCACTGGGGTGACCGTGGCGCCCGCGACGATTGCGCGCTGTGCGCGGGTGACTACTTGCAGCGCCCCGGCGCAGTTCTGTGCGAGTCAGGCCTACGCCTGGTGCGCCGCCGCCACCGAGGTCGCCGCGATCTGGGCGGCGATCGCCTTGGCGGCATGGGAGTCGGGCCCCGGCGCCGGGGGCATCAGGGCTGCGCGGTAGTAGCGCAGCTCGTCGATGCTCTCCAGGATGTCCGCCAGGGCACGGTGGCCGCCGTGCTTGGCGGGGGCGTTGAAGTACACCCTCGGGTACCAGCGGCGGGCAAGCTCCTTGATGCTCGACACGTCGATGACCCGGTAGTGCAGGTACGCCACCAGCTCGGGCATGTCGCGGTCGAGGAACGTCTTGTCCGTGCCGACCGAGTTGCCGGCCAGCGGCGCCTTGCCCGGCTCGGGCACCCACTGCCGGATGTAGTCGAGCACCGCCTTCTGCGCGGCCTCGAGCGTCATGCCGCCGACGAGCTCGTCGAGCAGGCCGGACGTGGTGTGCATGGTCCGCACGTAGTCGGTCATCTGCACCACCGCCTCCGGTGGGGGAGCGATGAGCACGTCGACGCCGCCGTCGAGCGCGTGCAGCTCGGAGTCGGTGACCACCACGGCCACCTCGACCAGCGCGTCCGCGGTCAGGTCGAGCCCGGTCATCTCGCAGTCGATCCAGACGATGCGGTCGCTGGTCCCGTTGGCGGCGGTGCTGGTCACCGGGTCAGCCTACGGCGGGCCGGCGACGGGTCAGGATGGCGAAGGTCCGCGCGGGGGGTCGTCGTGCGCCTCGGGGCCGGGGACGGTGCTGGCGACGCCCGCGGCAGCGGCCGCCAGGACGCCTGCCACCAGGCCGACCCACAGGCGGATGCCCGGCAACGACCCGGCCCAGGTCAGCGCGCCCCAGGCCGCCCCGCCGACGACCGCGCCGAGCAGCAGCCACACCGCGGCGCGGCCGGCCCAGCGCAGCACGACCTGTCGCCGCTCCTGCGGCGAGAGGGCGGTGCGGTGCCGGGCCATCAGCGGCTCGCGGAGCGCTCGGGCATGTGCGACATCGTGGCAGACGCCGCGGTGCACCCGGTCCACCTGCAGGCTCATCGGCTCCGGCCGGCGCGGACCCCGAGCGCGCCGACCTGCTAGGAGATCGTCCGCCGGTAGGCGACCTGGGCGAGCGCGTAGGCGAGGACGAGGATGCCGACGCACCAGGCGAGCGCAATCCAGATGTCGGTGCCGACGGGCTGCTGGGTGAACAGGTCACGGGTCGCGTTGACGATGGACGTCACCGGCTGGTGCTCGGCGAAGGCGCGCACCGGTCCGGGCATGGTGGCGGTCGGCACGAAGGCCGAGCTGATGAACGGCAGGAAGATCAGCGGGTAGGCGAACGCGCTAGCGCCGTCCGCCGACTTCGCGGTCAGGCCCGGGATCACGGCCAGCCAGGTCAGCGCGAGGGTGAACAGGACGAGGATGCCGGTCACCGCGAGCCAGGCGAGCAGTCCGGCGCTCGACCGGAAGCCCATCATCAGCGCGACGAGTACGACGACTACGACCGAGACCAGGTTGGCGACCATGGACGTCAGCACGTGCGCCCAGAGCACCGAGGACCGTGCGATCGGCATCGACTGGAGCCGTTCGACGATCCCGCTCTTCATGTCCAGGAACAGCCGGAACGCGGTGTAGGAGATGCCCGAGGCGATCGTGATGAGCAGGATGCCAGGCAGCAGGTAGCTGACGTAGGAGCCCGATCCCGTGTGGATCGCGCCACCGAAGACGTAGACGAAGAGCAGCATCATCGCGATCGGCGTGATCGTGGTGGTGATGATGGTGTCCAGGCTGCGGGTGATGTGACGCAGCGAGCGCCCGAGCAGGACGGCGGTGTCGCCGAGGACGTGGTTCGTCATGGTCGTTCCCTACTCTCCGTGGCTGCCGACGACGGCGAGGAAGACGTCCTCGAGCGTGGGCTGCTTCTCGACGTACTCGACCGTGGCGGGTGGCAGCAGCGCCTTGAGCTCGTCGAGCGTGCCGTCGACGAGGATCCGGCCCTCGTGGAGGATCGCGATCCGGTCGGCGAGCTGCTCGGCCTCGTCCAGGTACTGGGTGGTGAGCAGCACCGTGGTGCCGCTAGCGGCGAGGCTCTTGACGGCCCGCCACACCTCGAGGCGGCCCTGGGGGTCAAGCCCGGTGGTCGGTTCGTCGAGGAAGATCACCGGCGGGTTCCCGATCAGGCTCATCGCGATGTCCAGCCGACGGCGCATGCCGCCGGAGTACGTCGCCACCTTGCGCGCGGCCGCGTCGGTCAGCCCGAACCGTGCGAGGAGCTCGTCGGCGATGGTGCGCGAGTCCTTCAGGTGGCGCAGCCGGGCGACGAGCACGAGGTTCTCCCGTCCGGTGAGGATCTCGTCGACGGCGGCGAACTGACCGGTGAGGCTGATCGACTGACGCACGGCGGCGGGCTGTGTGGCGACGTCGAAGCCGTTGACGACGGCGGTCCCCGCGTCGGCCCTGGTCAGCGTCGACAGGATCCGCACCAGCGTCGTCTTGCCGGCGCCGTTCGAGCCGAGCAGCGCGACGATGGTCCCGGCGGGCACGTCGAGGTCGACGCCCTTGAGCACGTGGACGTCCGTGAACGACTTGACGATGCCCTGCACGCGGATGGCAGGTTCGGTGGTCACTGCTCGCCCCCTCGCTCCGCGTCCTCGATGGCTTTGGTCAGGCGGGCGCGCTCCTTGTCGATCCACTGCTCCCCGCCGTAGGACTGGGCGAAGGTCTCGGCGAAGGCGACGGGGTCGTCGCCGACGATCTGGTGCACCGGCGTGCCGTCGAGCGCGGCGCGCTCCCACAGGTCGGCCAGGTCGTCGAACATCGCGACGAGGGTGTCGCCGTCGGTGATGCCGCCGTAGTACATGAGGTACCGGTGCATGGCCTTCGCTGCCGAGCCGTACGGCTCGGGCAGGCCGTCGAGCCGGGCCTTGGCCTGCTTGTACTGCTTCTTCTGCTCGAGCGAGCCCGTGAGGGTCTCGATCCACTTGGCGACCATGTCAGTCCTCTCGTCCTGCGGGTTCGGTGCGCAGCTGGTCCAGCCGCTCGGTGAGGAAGCTCCACGTGCCCCAGAACTCGTCGAGCTCGGCGTGGCCCTGGGCGTTGAGCGAGTAGACCTTGCGTGGTGGCCCCTTCTCGGAGGGGATCTTCTCCACGTCGACGAGGCCCTTGCGCTCGATCCTGACGAGCAGGGCGTAGACGGTGCCCTCGGCGATGTCGGAGAACCCTCGCTCGCGCAGCCACGCGGTGATCTCGTAGCCGTAGGCAGGCTGGAGGGACAAGATCGCCAGGACGATGCCCTCCAGCGTGCCCTTGAGCATCTCCGTCATCTGCTTGCCCACCGGGCACCGACCTCCCTGCTATGCAGTGTCACTGACTACTGGTAAGTAGTAACACTGAATAGCACGGGGCGCAAGCGGCTACCGCTGGTCGCACCTGGTGAGGAGCGCATCGACCGCTGCAGCAACCGCGACCGGCTGCTCGTGGACGACGAGGTGACCTGCATCGTCGATCAACGTGAGCAGGGCGCCGGGGATGCGGGCGGCGAGCGCCTCCCCGTGCTCGGGTGGGATCAGCCGGTCGCCGCGGCCGTGGATGACTGCGGTGGGGACGGTGATGCTGGGCAGGAGTGGCCGCATGTCCGCTCGCTTCACGGCGGCGAGGTTCTGCCGGACGAACGCGTCACCGCCCACCTCGGACGCGGTCTGGCACCAGAAGTCCATGAGGTCGGCGTCCTGCTCGTGGGCCGGATCGACGAGCACGGGGAACGTTCTCTCGACGAGCTCGCTGAACCTGCCCTCGATCACAGCGGCGTTCTGGGCGAGCCGGCCCATCACCTGCTCGGGCGTGTCGGGCCGCGCGGAGGTGCTGATGAGTCCGAGCGCGATGATCCGCTCGGGAGCGCGGCGGGCGACCTCGAGCGCGACGTAGCCGCCCATGCTGACGGCGACCAGCGCGAAGCGTTTGGGGGCGGTCGCGAGCAGCCGGTCGGCCATGCCGGCGATGGACTCGTCCCGACGGGTGTCGGCGATCGTTGCGGCACCGTGGGCCCAGACGGTCGGCAGCAGGGGCGTGTAGAGCCGTGGCGAGCACAGCAGCGCGGGCACGAGCACCGTGTGGAACGGAAGGGTCGTCACCGCGGCAGGCTATGAGGGGCCACCGACACCCGCGTGCCGCGAGGAGCCGTGTGCCGATGACTCGTCGGGCCGAAGTCCGAACCATGTGCGTCGGGTGCGCCCGGGGAGACTCGAACTCCCAACCAGCGGATTAGAAGGCCGCTGCTCTATCCGTTGAGCTACGGGCGCGGGGCTTGGTGAAAATAACCGGGAAAACCCTGGTGAGAACGATGGTGAAAACCCGGCCGCTCGCCAAGCGTTGGCGACCAGGCTACGCGACTGAGGCTGCTCGCCGGCGGGTTCAGTCGCTCGGCCCCTCCAGGGCGGCAGCGACGGCTTCGAACTCGGCGAGGGCGGCGGACAGGTCCTCGACGATCTGGCGGGCGATGATCTCGGGCGCGGGGAGGTTGTCGAGGTCCTCGAGGGATTCGTCGCGCAGCCAGGTGATGTCGAGGTTGGCCTTGTCGCGAGCGACGAGCTCGTCGTAGCCGAAGGAGTGGAAGCGCTCGGTCTCCACCCGCTCGGAGCGGGGCCGGTCGGGGGCGTAGCAGGCGACGAAGTCGTCGAGCGCGGGGCGGGTGAGCGGGTTCTGCTTGAGCGTGAAGTGCTGGTTGGTGCGCAGGTCGTAGACCCAGAGCCGGTCGGTCCAGGGGTGCTCGGCGGCCGCCTTCTTGTCGAAGAACAGCACGTTCGCCTTGACGCCCTGGGCGTAGAAGATGCCGGTAGGAAGCCGCAACATCGTGTGCAGGTCGAAGTCCCGCAGCAGCCGCCGGCGCAGGGTTTCGCCGGCACCGCCCTCGAACAGCACGTTGTCTGGCAGCACCACTGCGGCCCTGCCGGGGATGCCGAGGATGGTCATGATGTGCTGCAGGAAGTTCAGCTGCTTGTTGCTCGTGGTGACTGTGAAGTCCTGGCGCTCGATCTCCAAGTCCTCGCGGGCTTCCCTCCCGTCGGCGCCGACCATCGTCAGAGAGGATTTGCGGCCGAACGGCGGGTTGGACAGCACGACGCTCCAACGCTGCCCAGGGTCAGCGATCAGGGAGTCCTTGACCTCGATGAGCGAGTTGCCATTGGGCTGGCCGATGCCGTGCAGCAGCAGGTTCATCGCAGCCAGCCGGGCGGTCCCATCCACCAGCTCGACGCCGTGGACGAACCCGTCGCGCAGGTGGGCGCGCTGGGTGGGGTCCAGATCTTCGGCGTCCGACGAGGCGTACTCGTGTGCGATGAGCAGGAACCCGCCGGTGCCCGCGGCCGGGTCCATCGCCGAGTCGGCCACGGTGGGCTGGACGACCTCGACCATGGCACGGATCAGCGGCCGCGGCGTGAAGTACTGCCCGGCACCGGACTTGACGTCCTCCGCGCCCTTGCTCAGCAGGGACTCGTAGGCGTCGCCCTTGATGTCGACGTCCGCTTGTGACCACTGCTCGGCGTCGATGAGGTCGTGGATCAGGCGCTTGAGCTTTGCCGGGTCCTGGATGCGGTTCTGCGCCTTGCGGAAGATCGTGCCCAGCGTGCCGGGCTGGTTGGCCAGGCCGATGAGGATCTTCGTGTACTCGACCTCGAGCTGCACCCCGTCGGCGTCCAGCAGCCGCTGCCACGACAGGTCGTCCGGGACGATCTTCTCAGGCTTGATGGCCCGCTTCGCTCGCTCGTCGGCCATCTTCAGGAACAGCAGGTACGTCAGCTGCTCGGTGTACTCCAGTGTCCCGACGCCGTCGTCGCGCAGCACGTTGCAGTACGACCACAGCTTGTCCACCAGACGACGAGCGTCAGCCACGGGTCAGTGTCTCCTGTCAGAGCGAGTCGAAGAAGTCGTCATCGATGCCGTAGAGCACGGCTCGGCTGTCTTCCCGGACGCCGACGCCGTGCCTGACCATGAGGCGAGCCAATTCGCGACCGTCGATCAGCTCGATGCGCTGCGGCACCTTTGCCGATTCGTCGCGGGCCTCTCTGGTGAACGTACTGGTAGTGATGAACACTCCGCGGTCGCCCTGATGGCTCACCAGGGACCCGACGAACCGCTGGATGTCCGGTCGCTCGACGGTTCCCGAGCCGTACTGCTTGGCCTGCACGTAGATGCGATCTAGTCCTAGGGGGTCTTGGCTGATCAGCCCGTCGATGCCGCCGTCGTGGGGGCCGCCGGTGTGCTCGATCTTCCCGGCTCGTCCATACCCCAGCTGTTCCAGGAGGTTGAGCACGAGTCGCTCGAAGCCGGTGGAGTCGACCATCAACGATCGTCGAAGCAGTTCGCCTTCGACGGCGGCCCGGTTCTGCGCGACAGCCAGGTCAACTGTCTCCTGCGGGTTCTGAAGCGCTCGGCCGTCGGCCACCGACGGCCCGGCAGTCAGTTCCTCACCGCTTGCAAGGGCGGGGACGATCGCAGTGGATGCGGCGTGCTCGGAGCTTCGTCGCAGGAAGTCCTGGAAGGAGGTAAAGGACTCCAACGTCTTGCTGTTGATCTTTCCTGGATGCTCGGCGAGTAGCTTCAGACCTGCGTCCGTGATCGTGGCGTGGCCGCGGGATGGCCGCTCGATCAACCCCGCCTGCGTGAGGTAGGTGTTGGCCCAACCGACGCGGCTCGCAACCACGGTCTGCTTGCCGCTCGCCAACAGTTCGGTGCGGTCCGCATCTGTCAGCTTGAACCGGTCAGAGAGGGCATCTCTGATGTCGCGGACCGCCCTCGTCTCGCCGTCTGCGAGGAGCTCGAGCAGCGGCCGCATGAAAGTCTCGTAGTCGGGGACGGTCACGACACTGCCTCCTCCATGAGGTCACATTCGGACGAACGGCCGGTCAGCCGACCTGAGAACGCGGCGGCGAGCAGCGCACGACGAAGTGTCGACGACCTAACGCGCTGGTTGCGGATCGCATGTTCGATGGCCGAGGCGGAGCTCAAGACAGTCTCGCAGGCGTCGGCTGCGCGCTGCTGTGTGTTCTGGTCTCTCGGGAGACGCATTTCGAGATTCGCGAGCCGCGTCCGGCCAAGATGGTTGATTCCAACTCCGCGGGACTCCGGCATGAATCTGCCAGCGCGTGCTTCTGCCAGCAGGTACTTCTGGACAAATGCAGGGTCGGCATCGTGGCAGCGAATGCGAAGGAGGGTGTTCTGGAAGCAGACCGCCTCAGGCACCCCCCGGTACAGAACGGACTTACCAACCTCCGCCGGGCTCCCAGACGCCTCGGTCAAGAGGACGTCGCCGGGCTCCAGTCGGTAGATCTGTTCCTCCGCTTCCGTGAAGTTCATGGACTTGACGTCGTCAAGGCGCAGTCTGTCCCAGTCGACGTTTGCTGCGCGCAGGTACGGCCGCATGCGGTTGCCCGAGTGGTTCGCCGGCGAGCGCTGTCGACCTAACCGGACGTCTGCGACGTCCGTGAGTCGGACCTGATGCGCTTCGGCGATTTCGTGAGTTGTCCGCCACAGCGCCGACGTGGTCATCCGATTCAGGCGAGCAAGCGCGAGGTTGAGGGAGTCATTGGCGGCGTCGAGGCGAGAGAGGTGGTCTTCGAGGATGTCGACGATCCGCCGCTGCTCGTCGAGCGGTGGGATGGGGATGGGCCATGACTTCAGGACGCCTTGGCCGATGTTCTTCTGGGTGGCGCCCTTGCCCGCCTCTGTGAGGCCGCCGCGCTGTGACATCAGGTACCAGAACAGGTAGCGGTCCACGATGAAGTCGTGAGCGATGGCGAACGCGATGGCTTGGTTGGTGGCGAGTTCGAACTCGGTCAGGCCGAGTTTCCCGATCGAGCCGTACATGGCGACGAGGATCGCCCCCGGTGGCACGAGCTTGGCGCTGGACTCGGCCAGCCCCCTGCGAGTGATGCGTGACTGCGTGGAGGTGACGGGTCCGTCGGGGAGGTCACCGATGACGGCCCAGGGGATGTCGCCGTCGTCGTAGTAATCGCTGCGGCCGGCGGTCGGTGTCCCGCCCGATCCCCACCGTGCGACGTCACCGAGCGTGAGCAAGTGCCAGCCCTCTGGAACCTCACTCATGCGGTGAGTTCCTCGTTGAGCTGGTTGATGAGTGTCTCAGTCTTCGGGCCGAGGTCTCGGAGGGCGCCGTCGATGCCGCCGCGTTCGGTGAACGGCGGAGTGGCCAGGTCCTCGTCGGACAACGAGGCCGAGGAGGCGATGACCTTGGCCATGTTGTCGAGCCACCAGTGTTCGACGGGGCTGTAGGTGACGCCGGCCTGTTGCTGTTGTAGGAGCCAGCCGGCGTAGCGCTGCTGGACTCTGTCGGCGTAGGGGACGAGCTCGTCGTCGGTGCCGAGACTGAAGCGCAGGAGAGAGACCAGGTCGGTGAGCCGGGCGCGGTCATTGTGGCGGACTCTGCCTGCCTCGACGGCTTCGTAGGCGGCCCAGACGGTGTCGACGGTCCAGTGGTGGGGTGGTCGGGCGATGCGATCGGCGAGCTCTTTGATGGAGTCGAAGGGGATCGCGCGGGTCTTGGCTTCGCTGATGAGTTGGATGGCGGTGATCTGGTCGCGGTGCTCATCGAGGTAGGCGCGCCAGGACTCGACGATGGACTTGGCGCGGGCGGTGTCGACCACGCCGTGGGCGTCGAGCAGGCTGTCGACGGTGACCTCGTCGATGACGCGGTCGTGGGTCTGGCGCAGCTCGAGGATGCGGGCGCGCAGCTCGGGGTTCCCTGCCAGGGGTGTGATGGCCTGCTCGACGAGGTCTGCGATGACCTGATCCCGTGTCGTGCCGGGGTTGGCGTCGATCGCGGCGGCCTGCTTGTCGGGGTCGATGGCGTCGACAAGGCCGCGGACCAGGTGGCGAAGGGGTGCGCCGGCGACGCGGTCCAGCTCGGTGCGCTCGTCGGGCGTTAGCTGCAGTTCCAGGGCGGACAGGCGTGAGGCGAGGGTGGCGGTCTCGTCCTCGGTCAGCGTGAGGGTGGCGGCCTTGTCGAGGAGCTGCTTGAGGCTGACTGCCTTGGCACGGTCCAGTGGGGGTTCGACGAAGCTGTGCTCGGTGACCCCGACGGCGTCGACGAGGACGAACCGTGTCTTCTCGGTGGCGTCGGGCGTGACGGCTTGGAAGTCGGCGGGGGTGATGGTGCGCACGCCGCGCCCGCGCATCTGCTCGAAGTAGCGGGCCGATTGCACGTCACGGAGGAAGAACACGCACTCCAGGGGTTTGACGTCGGTGCCGGTCGCGATCATGTCCACGGTCACGGCCACGCGCAGGGCCGGGGAGGTGCGCAGCGCCTGCAGCTCACCCTTGGGGTCGGTGGCGGTGTAGGTGATCTTGGCGGCGAAGTCGTTGCCCTTGCCGAAGACCTCTCGCACCTGGGTGACGATCTCTTCGGCGTGGGTGTCGTCCTTGGCGAAGATCAACGTCTTGGGGACCGCTGAGCGGCCGGGGAAGATCTCGGTGAACAACCGGTCGCGGAACGTCTCGAGGACCAGGCGGATCTGGCCGCGGGCGGTGACGGCACGGTCGAGGGAGGGTGCGTCGTAGTCGAGGTCTTCATCGAGCTGCTCGTAGCGCTGGCGCCGAGTGCGCCGGTCGACGACCGGGACGATGGTGCCGGCCTCGATCGTTGAGCCTTGCTCAGTGACCTGGGTGCGGATCCGGTACACGTCGAAGTCGACGTTGACGCCGTCGGCCACCGACTGGGGGTAGGTGTACTCCGAGACGAGGTTCTGCTCGAAGAACGCCAGGGTCTGCTTGCCGGGGGTGGCGGTAAGGCCGACGACGTGTGCGTCGAAGTACTCCAGCACGGACCGCCAGACCCCGTAGATGGAGCGGTGGGCTTCGTCGACGATGATCAGGTCGAATGACTCCGGCGGGAGCGCCTTGTTGTACGCGATGGTGATCGGGGTGTCCGGGGTCCAGCCGTCGAGGGCGGGGTCGTCCAGATCGGCCGCCTCGCCGCCCGACAGCACCTTGTAGACGCGTTGGATGGTGGAGATCGCCACCGACGTGGACTGCAGCATGCCGGCGCTGGTCAGCATGTCCACGGGGTACAGCTCGGTGAATCGGCGTCCGTCATCGGGGGTGCGGTAGTTCATGAACTCGCCCTTGGCTTGGTCGCCCAAGGTGCGCCGGTCGACGAGGAACAGGACGCGGTTGAAGCCACCGAACTTCAGTAGCCGGTAGGCCAGAGTGACCGCCGCGAAGGTCTTGCCGGCCCCGGTGGCCATCTGAACCAGGGAACGGGAGAACCGCTGCTCGGCCAGGGACCGTTCCACGCCGCCGATCGCGTCAACCTGGGCGTCGCGCAGGCCCGTGACGTCCAGCGGTGGCAGACGGCGGACCTTGGCCCGCCACGTCGGGTTGGTGGGGTCGTCGGCTGCCGCCCGCACGATCCGCGCCAACGTTGCCGGCTGCGGGAACCCGCCGCGCAGCAGGCGGGCACGCGGCTCGGGATCGAACCCGTTGGTGAAGTGCGTCTCGGATCCCGACGCCTCGAACACGAACGGCAGGCGACCGTCCACCTGCACGGCCTTGCTTCGATGGAACTCCGGCAGGCCCGTGGCGTACATCGCCGACTGCCACTCCACCCCCGACAGCGGCGTGCCCTCGGGCTTGGCCTCAATCGCCCCGACCACATTGCGATCTACGTACAGCAGGTAGTCCGCCCGGCCATGCCCGGGGGCCATTACGGCTTCACGGACGGCCACACCAGGGAAGGCGACGATGTTCAGGTCCTTGCGGTCCTGCACCACCCAGCCGGCCGCGGTCAGCTGGGAGTCGATGAGCACCCGCGCTCGCGTCTCCGCAGGCAAGCGGATCGCTTCATCGGGCATGAAGGTCAGCGTAGGGCTGGTGCGGCGCGGCGAAGGCGTGAACCGGACTGCGGAGCGCTGCGAGCCGATCCGGTTGAAGCGGGAGAAGGAAGCTAGCGCAGGCTGCGCAGGAGCTTGTCCGCGGGTGCGAATCGCTGCATCGACTCCGGGGTGAGTTTCAGGTCGAGGAGGAACCGCAGGGCGTCGTGCAGGCCGACGAGGGCGTCAGCCAGCAGCTGGTAGTCGTGGATCGCGCCCTTGCCGCGGTGGCTGAGGTTGTTGCGCACCAAGTACCAGGCTGCGAAGGGCGCGTGGTGAGCGGTTGTCTTCGGGGAAGCCGCTTTGCGTGAGTCGACTGCGGCGATTGCCGGAGGGTGGGCAAGCCGGACGGCTTCGGCCGCGTCCGGGTCGCAACCGAGGAGGCTGAGCCGCTTCATCGGGTCCTTTCCCGCGCCGTAGGCAAGGGTGGTGTACCGCTCCAGGACGCTGCAGAGCGCGAGATACAGACCCTCGAGTGGAATGTAGGCATCCCAGAACTCGGAGGACTCGGCCGGGGCGTTGACGCGTCTGGGGTGACCCTCGATCGGCGCCAGGATCTGGCGGGCGATGCCCGTGATGGTGTCGAGTCCCCAGATGAACAGCGGTTCCGCCTGCGCGGACCACTCGCCGTGGACCATGGCTTCGGGGTTGCCGCGGCCGGTGCGCTTCCCCATGAATGCTCTGGCTTGGACGTTGCTGCCGTCGGCGATCCGAACGTTCAGTGGCTTCTCGTCGTACAACTCGTCGCTCTCGTAGGCCCGCGCTTGCTCGTGGAGCTTGTCCGCGCTGTCGGGGGTTGCCCAGAGCAGATCTCCGCGAACCGTCTCGTTGGGTGCCGGTTCGATGAAGGGCAGGCCGTCCCGGACCCAGATGCCGTACCCGTCGGCGTACGCATACTCGCTGCGATCAACAAACGGTGCGATCTGATGGTGAGCCAGCTGGCCTGGACGAAGGCTCCCGTAGACGAACAGAGGTCGCCCTGAGGCGGCGTCCATGATCTTCGCCTTCCTACTCGTCGGCTTCTTACGCCTGATCTTGCCCCGCGAAGCGTGGGCGGTGGGCGGACGCAGGTGTCGTATCACCTCCGTGTCTGCGTCCGGTTGGTTGGGTTCGCCTCGCGGTGCCGTCCGGGCCGTGCCTGGACGCGGGTGCCGTATCACCTCCTCTTCCGCGTCCTGGTTGTCGGGCAGGGCTGTCCGCTTGTGCCGTGTGTTTCCGCTGTGCAGTTGTCAAGGTGCGATGGCGTGGATGCCTGGTGGTCAGAACTCGTTGATGTCGAAGTGGAGCGGGGCGGCGATCACCTCCAGTTCGCGGTCGGCGATGCGGGTGGCACGGGCCAGGTCGCGAGTGCCGGCGATCTCCATGGCCCATGCCTTGTCCTCGTGGGTGTCCCAGGCGTGGGCGACGCGCCAGCGGGTGATGCTGGCCGGGGAGATGCCGACGCCGTACAAGTGCAACGGCTCCAGGAAGCGCTTGATGACCCCGCTGGCCGAGCAGGCGGCGGCGTTGGTGCCGGGCACGCTGGTGCGGGGCTTGTAGGTCAGCGGTGTCCGCTGGTCGTCTGGGGTGGTGGCGGCGATGGTGGCCAGGAGCATGCTGTGGAAGGTGTCCAGCGGCAGGATGCGGCCAGCGATGCCGGCTCCGGTCCCGGCGGCGGCCACGAGGGTGGGCTGGGTCGCGTCGTCGAGGTCTGCCAGCGTGGTCTGCGTGGTCTCGATCAGGTTCTGGCCGGCGTCGAGCAGCGTGTAGGTGCCGGCGGCCTGGCTGGTGGGGGTCTGGGTGATGGTGATCACCGCGGCGGTGCGGGCCAGGGCGATCTCGTCGTCCAGGAACGGGCGGTGCGTGTGGCCCGTGCGTCGCTGCAGGCAGTTGACGGACCGCGCGTAGATGCCCTCGACGGGCAGGCCGCTGGCGCCGGCCGCCCCGGCGACGACCATGAGGACCGTGTTGCGTAGCCGGTGCAGCTGCTCGGCGACGACGAACGGCTTGAACGTCGACAGCTCGGTTTCGCCGGTCAGGGCGGTCAGCAGCCGGCTCTGAGCGGTGACCAGCTGGGCGGTGTGGGTCAGGCCCTGCTCGGTGGCGGCTCGCCGGATGCTGGCCCAGTCTTCTTCGAACCGGGAGCGGTGGGTGTTCGGGATGATGCCCCACGCCTGGTCGAGGGTGTCGAAGTCGGTGCGGGCTTCGTCGATGGTGATGGTGTGCAGCGTGTCGGGCAGTGGGGTGGCGGTGGGGCGGGACATGGTCGCGGTGCCTTTCGGGCCGTTCGGTTGTGACCTGCCGCACCGTCCGGGGCCTCCGGGCCCGTGTCAGTCGTCGCACGCTGTGGGCCGGCTGAAGTTCAGATGACGATGCCCGCACCTCCTGTTCGTGGAGGTGCGGGCATCGTGGGTGGTTCCGGGGCGGTCAGCGTCCTTGAGCGTTGGCCCAGGTGAGTGCGTTGTTGAGCACCGCGCCAAGGAGGAAGTCGAGTTGTTGTCCTGCGGCGCTGATCGAGGCGGCGCGTTCTCGGCGCTTGCCTGGCAGGGACCGCTTGTACCAGGCGTTGGACGACTCGATTGCGTTGCGGTCCCGCTCGACGTGGGCGAAGCGTTCAGCGTCGGCGCGGGGGATGGGGCGCAGCCTGTTGCCGATCGGGTCGGGCAGCTCGCCTCCGGGGGCTCTGTGCCGGTCTGCGGGTGGGGTGTAGGTGCGGGTGTAGGTGAAGTCGCCGTGCTCGCACGGCACGGTGTAGGTGCTCCTGGTGCCCCAGGTGTGGGTGGGGGTGCGGAACGGGGTTGCGCTGGTGCAACGCAGGTGGGTGGTCTTGACCAGTTCCTCGCCGTACTCATCCAGGCCGACGGTGAACAGGGCGCCGTCGTCCAGGACGAGGTCGTGGCTGCAGGTGGCGCCGTCGGGCAGGCGGTGGTCGGCCTGCAGGAACGCGAAGTAGCCGTGGATCACGTCGTACGGTCGCCCATCGCCGCCGGGGCCCCGGTCCGGGGCGGATCGGACGGACTTCTTGGGGTACACACTCGTGCCAACACGTCCGAGCCGGTGGCCTAGGTTCATGTCGTTCAGCACGCGCTCGCGCAGCACGGGGGTCGTCAGCGCGTTGACCGGTACGTGGGCTTCTGCCGCCAGGGCCGCGACTCGTTCGGTCAGGTGGATGGTGGGCAGCCACTCGGGGTCGTTGACGATCCTACGTTGGGGCACCTTGCCCAGGACCTGGACGCGGTGATGGGCCATGAGGTAGTCGACGGCCCAGCCGGTGATCAACATGTCGTGCACCAGGGTGTGCACACCGTTTCCGGCGGCGGCCATGATCATGTCGATCAGGTCCAGCGCCATCGGCAGTTCGCTCATGAGAGTCAGTCCGAGGGCCAGCACGACACCCCCGGCCTCGGTCTCGGTGTGCATCCACCCGTGGTTGATGCCGGCCTGGGACTTCTCGTCCACACCGGCCTTGCGGGTCTCCCACTGGATGCGTGCGGTCTCGAAACTGGCGGCCCGGCTGCCGTGGGCCACGGGCCGCCCAGTCAGCGGATGGGTAACGGCGACCACGTCGGAGAACGGCTTGAGGATGGTGCCGTCACCGAAGATCGTGTGTCGCGCGTCAAACTCTGACCAGTCCGGCTCGGCCCCCGGGATCAGATTGCCCAGCAGCTGCGCCTGCTTGACCGACGCCTCCACGAACGCTCCCAGCAGCGCCCTCAGGGCCGACTCTCGGGTGGTGACCCGGGCGTACAGGTACTGGATGTGATGGCGGGTCGGCGCCGCAATCGGCAGCGTCACACCATGCATCGCCAGGTAGATGGCCCGGCACTGCTCCCAGAGGTCCCCTTCGCGCAGCAACGTCAGCGCCGAGGGGAGCGAGCCGGTGACGCGGGCACAGGCCGCCACGGTCAGCAGCGCCTGCACCGGGTAGTCGCACGGACGACCGCGAGGGCTGCGCTGGGCGTCGTCATGCTCAAGGGCGGTAGCCAAGTTGCGCAACCCAGGGAATTGGAACAGCTGCAGGATCTGGTCGATGTTGCTGTGCCGCGCCGAGCCGGTCTCGCGCAGCAGGGTTTTTGTGGTGGCGGTCATGGCGCTCATGTGAGGGATTCCGTTCGTTCGAATGGCGTCCCTCAAGCCTCGCGAATTGCGCTGGCGATGTGATCCGGTGAACATCCGATATTCGTTCTCCGTCATCCGTGGCGTCTCTCCGCTGTTCGGGGGAGACAGACCGGACAATGCGGTACGAAGCCGGTCAGGCGGCAGCCAGGTGCCGGTGGGGCAGGACGACGGGCAGCATGCCGGCGTGGGCGGCGTTGACGGCGTTGTGCAGGTGGGCGAAGCACAGCACGTCCAGCAGTTGGCGGGCCCCGCCCAGGCTCATCGCCCGGTCGACGAGCAGGGTGCGTTTGAGCTGGCTGTTGAACGACTCGGAGTCGTTGCGCAACCCGTACAGCACCTCGAAGTCGGGCTCACCCTCAGCGATCACCCGGACCGCGTCGGCGCGCTTGTGGTCGGTCTCCTCGGCCAGCGCATGTGGGGTGACCCACGCCCAGAACTGTCCGGCGGGGCAGGGCACCTGGTAGGCGACGGAGAAGTGGTAGCGGCCGGAGGCGCGTTGCGGGCGCTTGACCTGCTTGCGGTCCAGGCGGGCCAGGACCACCTCGTGGCCGGCGTCGTCGAGCACGATCTCGGCGACGGCCCCGTCGACGGCGGCCAGGTGGTGGCTGCAGGTGCCGGTGGGGCTGTCGTGGACCCAGGTGCCTAGGGCGTGCCAGCGGGGCCGGGTGTTCTTGCCTTTGCGGGCGGCGGTCTTGGCCGAGGCGTGCACCTTGTTGATGACGACCAGGCCCAGGTTGGTCATCACGTCGTCGATGTGCACCCCGCGCATCGCCCCGTCGTAGACCACGGCCTGGATACCGGATCCGGCCAGGGCGTGCAGGTCCTTGAGGATCTCCACGGCACGGTCGGCTTCCAGGCCGGGGCGGGGGACCCGTCCCACGGCGAGCACGACTCGTTGGTGGGCGCCCGGTCCGCGCACGGACCAGGCGACGAAGTTCTGTCCGTGCACGTTGCCGGCGTGCCCGTGGTAGTCGGCGGCGTCGGGGTCGAACCGGCGGGTCGGGGCGTCGATGGGGTTGCCGTGGGCGTCGAGGTAGACGGGCACCTTCATGCCGCTGATCGGGTCGACTTGCAGCCGGGCTGCCGGTGGCCGGTACATGGGACGGACCACGGTGCCGTCCCCGTAGATCGTGCGTGAGGGGTGCGGGTGGCACAGGGACCCGGGCCCAGCCGGGTCGAGCAGGCCGAAGGCGTGGGCCTGGTCGATGGCGCAGGCGGTGAACGTGGCCCGCAGGCGGGTCAGCACGTAGGGGTCGGTCAGTTGGGTGTTGCGGGCGTACCGGTAGGCGTTCCAGTCCGGTGCCCGGCCGCCGGGGACCTCGATGGGAAGGTCGTAGGTGTCCTTGGCGGTGGCCACGGCGTCCCGGACCACCTGCCAGGTGGCGGGGTTGGCCAGCTCGTGGGCGGTGCGTGCCCCCGACCGGTACAGGCGGATCAGCGCTCCGAACCCGAGCAGCTGGTAGGCGGGGAACAGCCGGGGCCGGCCCACCAGGTCCTTGTCGGGTACGACCTCACCCATCGTGTACAGGGCGGGGTGGGTGAACACGGCGGCCACCTGCTCGCCGATCGTCAACCGCTCGGGTGCCGGCACCTGGCGGTGCAGCGGGAGCACGCTCACCGGGTCACCGCCAGGGTGTCCCAGTCCAGGGCGATGTCGCCGGCGGTGGTGTCCAAGGACCGGTTACCCAGCAGGACGGCGACCTGCTCGAGCGGCAGGCCCGTGTCGTAGGCGGCCCGGCCCACCCAGTTGCGCAACGACTCCGGCCGCAGGTCGGGCTCACCACCCAGTCCGGCGGCGTGCATCGTGTCGCGGACCGCATTGCACACGCTGGCCTGCGCCTGCGGTCCGCCCGGCGAGTGGGCGCCCCGGTACACGATCCGCTCCTCGCTGCCCGCGCCGTGGCGGGTCAGTGCGGCGACTCGTTGCGCAAGGATCAGCGCGCCCCATGGCGTCAAGGTTGCGCAACGTGGGTGCACCCGGGCGGTGCCGGGCAGCTGAACCCGGACCGGATGAGTGGGATCGTCCAGGTCGATGATGCGGGTGCGGGCGATCTCGGAACTGGTGGCGGTCGCCTCACCCAGCGCCCACGCCGCCGCCCGCACCGACGTCGGACCGGCCGTGGCCAAGGCGGTGGCCCGGCACAAGGTGACCTCGTCCGCGCTGAGCGGACGCACCGCTGGCAGGCCACGCGGTGCCAGCCGCAGGTCGATCGTCGGGTCGCTCACCGGGTAGCCGAGCCCGCGCAGGGTGCCGAACAGGACCCGTACCGAGGTGCGCCGCCAATGCTGGGTCGGTACCAGGGGGGCCTTCCCGTCAGGCAGGTGAGCCAGCACGAACCCGGCCGCGTCCTGGGCGCTGACCTGGGTGAAGCTCGGCACACCGGTGGCCTTCAGCCGGCCGGAGAACCGGGCGACCGTCTCGCACATGCGGGTCAGGGTCTGCTCGGCGTGCAGCTGCTGGCTGGTCCACGCGGCCAGCACCACCCTCAGCTCGCCGTCCAGATCCGACGGCAGCGCCTGGGATGTGCGTCGTAGCCCTTTGGGTGGGGGCGCGGTGATGCGACGAGCCATGGGGAGTCACCTCCGGCGCGGAACACCGTCGGTTCCGAACGCGGCGGCACCGTGCCGGCGCTTGACCTCATGGCAGTAGCCCTCGGTTTTGAGCTGCCCGGCAATTTGCCTGTGTTCGTCGTGATATCGCCCCCGGTGGCGAAGGTGTTCCGCAGCAGTTGGAGCCGCCGAATGGACACGACGGGCTGGTTCTTGGCCTTGCGGTCGGCCGGTGCGGGTAAGTTCCGACCTGAGGAAGCGGCTGAAGCATCGCTGTGGACTTTGGCGGCGACGGTGCGATGAAGCATCGACGCGAGGGCCCGAGCCTCAACGAGTCGGTGGCTACGACCGATGTGTTCATGCAGAGGCGCAGGTCCTTCAGGCCGGGCCCTCGGTGAAGTCAGTCGAGTCTCAGGGGCAGGGGCGGCATCGCACTGATGGATGTTCGTGAATGGGTCGATGACCGCAACGACACCTGGGCTGCTGGTTTGCGCCGGGTCTCGCTGGTCGCCGAGCTCGAGGTGGACGACGACGACGCCGAGCGCGCCATCCGCACACTCGGTGCGGTCCTGCGCCGCAACGTGGCGTCGTCGATTGCCATCCACCACCCGGCGTTCCTCTTGGTCGCGCTTACCTATGCGGGGATGACCAGCTGGGAGGAAGGCACGTTCTACGCGAAGGTTGCCGCCTCGATGGGTTGCACGAAGGACGCCGTCGAGGATGCCACTAAGGCGTTCCACAAGTGCCTCGACAAGTTCGACTTGCCGAAGTTCGATGAGGCCGGTGGCATGCGCTGGGTCACACCTGTGCTGCTGCACGGCGGCATTCCGCTGGACCACCTCGACGAACTGCTCGACCTCCTGACGGCCCGCCGGCACCGTGATGCGTCGTTGTCCGGCGAGAGTTTCGTGGAGTGGGTGCGCCTCAACCCGCGCACCGTTGAGACGCAACCCAAGGCGCTGGTTCGGTTCCTGCACTACGGGGGGGACTTCGCCCCAGACCTTGTCGGACGCGTCATCGACCTGGTCGACGGGCAGGATGCGATCTTGCCGCGACGCGTGCGTGAGCGCCTCGACGCACTCATCGCCGAGGGACGGGTCACCAAGCCCACCGGGCGCCGCGAGGCACGGCCGACCTTCGCTGTGCTCGACACCGGGTCGCTGATCCTGCGACTTCCGGGTGTGCGCCTCTCGGGCCCGGAGCGTGAGGTGCGGTGGTCTGTGCGCCAGGGCGGCACGGTCGAGTCAGTTGCAGCGACTGTCCCGTGGATCGCCGGTGCGCAGGTCACCGACGCCGTCTCGGTTGAGGTCGTTGCGCCGGTTCGGGACGTCACTGTCGAGCGCGACGGATCGGCCACGGTGCTGCCGCTGGTGCGCTCGGAGGATCCGCTGCTTGTGTTCGACGCAGACGGCGAGTTGGTTCCGACCACGCGCCCGATCCCGGCAGGCGCGGTCACGGTCATGTGGCCGGCCGGGAGCGATCAGCCACCGCTCGGTCGCGACGGGACACGCTGGCTCGGCGACGACGTGGACGTGCCCTACGGCTGGGACGGGTGGACCCAGCGGCAGGGCACGGTCTCCACTGGCGAGATCCTGCGCTGGAACCAGGGGCCGGCGCACCGGGTCGCCGGGGCCGACAAGGCCCGTGTGGTGACCGGTGAGCGCAAGCCGTGGGTCCAGACACTCGACGGTTTCGACGTGACCGGCGACCTTCCGACGGTCCAGCTTCCGATGGCGGCCGAACCAGGTGACTGGGTGGTGCAGGTCTCCAACCGCGGCGGTGACCTCCTCGAACGCCAGATTCCCGCGACGCACTCGGTCCATCTGCTCTCACACAGGCGTGGCCTCGTCGCGGCGGATCTCGTCGTGTCGGTGAAGGGCCCGCTGGGCCGTGGCGTCGAGCGGCGCGTGGTCGTTGCCGAGCGGTTGGACGTCGAGTGCAGTCCTGTCTACCGGCCACTGGCGCCGTACGGGGGACTGGTCGAAGGCGAGACCGTCGTGCGCCAGGACGGCGTTCAACTCGGCCGGTGGAACCTGGGGGCATCGCAGCGCACCGCCGAGGTCGAGGTCGACGGACTGCAACTGGTGGTGACCCCGCCACACACCTCGCTGTCATGGGTCAACCGCGGCATACCGGGACCGTGGACGGTCGAACCCGTTGTGATCAGTTCGGACCACATCGCCGAAGGCACCCTGCGAGTGGACGGGCTCGCCGAGGGCCCGCCTCCCCACCTGGTGTTCGCCTCGGGCTTCATGCGCCAGGAGCTGCTGCCCAAGCGGGCGCGGCGTGCCAGCTGCGAGTTCAACCTGGCCTCGCTGCGCGACGCGGTCAACCAGGCCGGCTCAGGCACGCTCATCCTGGCCGGATCGGCCGACGAAGCCCGAGTGGCGACGGTCCGGCCGAAGCGACTGGCCGAATGGGCCGACATCGAGCACGGGCGCCTTCGCGTGGGCGCCACCGTGAGCGAGCCTCTTGAGCTGGTCGTGCACCGGCTGGCCGCCCCGTGGGAACCCGCGCGAGTGCTGCGGTGCGACTCGGACTCCGTGGACCTGCCGTCGGGCCTGCGTGACTGCGGGCCGCTGCGTGTGCTCGTGCGGCGTGTCGACGAGTGGGTGGCCGCCACCCCGTCTGGCCTGCCGGTGAAGGGAACCGACATCTTCGACGTCGACCAGCGGTGGGACGCCAGCTTGGAGTCTCCGTCGAACCGCTGGGTGTGCGGCAAGCTCGTCGGAGCCCATCTGGACGAGGAGCCTGAGGTCACCCCTTGGACCATCGACTGCGCGGTCGAGGCCATGGCAGCGTCCGCGCTGCCGGTCATCGACGCGGTCCGCCTGGCCGTCGGGGACGTGCTCCGGTTCAACCCGAAGGTGTCGCTGGAGGGCTTGAGCGCGACGTCCGCGTCGACGGCGAAGGTGACTTACGCGCTGGTGGCATCCGGCTTGGTCAGCGCCCCAGCCGAGGCGATGGACCGGCCTGACCTCGTCGAGGCGCTGCTGTCACGCTCGCCATTGGCCGCGGCTCTCGCCGCCAGTGCGGCAGTCCGGCGACACGGGGTCGCCACGCCCGCCGCGGCACTGCTGGCCAGCGAGCTCGGAGAGCCGCTGTTCGACCTGTGGGGCGGACACTTCGACGATGCGGCCGTCGGCCGGTTCGAGCCCGAGTTTGAGCGCAAGCCTGAGTTGCCGCGCATCTTCTACGACTACCTGGCGCCCGTGCCCAAGGTGCTGCTCGACGACGACAGCCGCACCGCCGCCTGCTACCAGATGTGGCAGCTGCGGCGATCACTCGCCGGGCCAGCCGAGTCAGCACTGCCTCAGATCAATGTGGCGCGCAGAGTGCTGGACAAGCATGGCGTAGACCTGTGGCCGCTGATCCAGGCGCGCCTGTCACACGACGGCGTGATCGCCTTGCCTGCGCTGTCCATCGCATTTGCCCTTGTGGCTCGGCTGGCGGCCTACCAGGAGGGGCTGGCTCGCCGGTTCACCGATGACCGTCGGCGCATCTTCGGCACCCTCGCGTTGTACGCCCCCGACCTCGTCGCGATTGACCTCATCCGCGCGGACGCCGCGGTGATCGGAGCCCTCAGGTGACTGCCATCGATCCGACAATGACTGCCATCGATCCGATCGCCACTAGTGACGGCATCGTGCAGACCTACCAGCGCTACCTCGGCTCGCTCCTGCCGCTACGCGACGAGCAGCTCCTGGCTCAGGTCGATGCTCGGCTGGCCGAGGCCGGCACCGTGTTCCACGGTCCACTGCTGGAGATGACCCCGCCCTTCTTGGCCGGCGCGAGCCTGCAGCAGCTGGTCGACGAGGGGGTGCTCGCCCCCGGCTTCACGCGCTATTTCTCCAAAGACCTGCCCGGGGACCGCCCCCTGTACCTGCACCAGGAGCGGTCGATCCGGCGTGCGGTGGCCGGCCGCAACGTGGTGGTCGCCACCGGTACCGGCTCGGGCAAGACGGAGAGCTTCCTCGTGCCGATCCTGGACCACCTGGCCCGTGAGCGCGCCGCAGGCACGCTCGGTCCTGGTGTGCGGGCCCTGCTGCTGTACCCGATGAACGCCCTGGCCAACGATCAACTGGCCCGCCTGCGCACGCTGCTGTCTGCCGTCCCCGAGGTGACGTTTGGCCGGTACACCGGCGAGACGAAGGACGACCCGGACAGGGCCCGTGAGCACTACCGGACCATCCATGGCCGCGACCCGCTGCCCAATGAGCTGATCTCCCGTTCGGAGATGCGCGACAACCCGCCGCAGATCCTGCTGACCAACTACGCGATGCTCGAGTACCTGCTGCTGCGCCCGCGCGACATCGAGCTGTTCGATGGGGCCTCGGCCGGGCACTGGAAGTTCCTGGTCGTGGACGAAGCCCACGTCTATGACGGGGTCAAGGGCACCGAGATCGCGATGCTGATCCGCCGGGTACGCCAACGCGTCGCGGCCGGATCACGGTTGCAGTACCTGGCTTCGTCGGCCACCGTCGGGGCGAACCTCGACCGCATCGCAAAATTCGGCAGCGCGCTGTTCGGCGCCGACTTCGAGGCGCCGTCAGCTACCCGGCCCGGCGACGTCGTCGTCGCTGCGCGACGTGAGCTGCCCGACGGGGACACTTGGGGACCGCTGACCCCCGAACAACTGCACAGCCTCGTCATCCAGGCGGACCCGGCCAGGGCGTGGGAACGCGACTTTCCCGGTTGCCGGCTTGAGGACGAACACTCCATGCGGCAGCTGCAACGGCGCCTCGCATCGGTCCCGGAGTCCCTGGGCAGCCTGGCCAGGGCGGTGTACCCGGAACTGGATGTGCAGGGCGCCCGGCGGGCCGTCGCCGACCTGGTCGAGTTGGGCCACCACGTGCACGCCGCCAACGGTGGTGCCGTGTTGTCGGCTCGCTACCACTTGTTCGCCAGCGCAGTGGAGGGCGCCTTCGCGTGTCTGTCGCCCGAAGGCCCGCACGTGCGCCTGACACGCCACGCACACTGCCCCGACTGCGGGTCGGCGATGTTCGAGCTGGCCGCGTGCAAGCAGTGCGGGCAGCTGCACCTGTACGGGCGGGTGGTGCGCGACGGCGCCCAGGACACCATGGCGTTCGCCATGCCGCACGTGCGCTCGCACTGGGTGGTCGTCGGCGAGCCCACCACCGCGGAAGACGAGGACGACGACACGGTCGCAGCTGCCCACGCAGCCGACCCCCAGGCCGCTGCGCTGTGCACTCGCTGCGGCGCATTCGCCGGCCCCGGAGCCTCGTCATGTCCCCGGTGCGCTGCCACGGCGATGAGGGCCGTGCTGCGCATCGACGCCGCACGCGACCTGACAAGCTGCCGAGGCTGTGGCGGACGCGGTCCTCGCCAAGTGCGCCGATTCGAATCCGGACTGGACGCGGCAGCGGGTGTCCTGGCCACCTCGCTGTACCAGCACCTGCCTGAGAACGACGGCGCGCGCCGACTGCTGATGTTCTCCGACTCCCGCCAGCAGGCGGCCTTCGCCGCCCCCTATCTGCAGCAAACCCATGCCGGACTCGTGCAGCGTGCGCTGCTGGCCCATGCACTCGAGGGCCAAGCCGGCGAGGAGCTTTTCGTCCGCGGACCTCGCGGCCGCCACCCGGCAGGTTGCCCTCAAGCTCGGCTATCTGGACCCGAAGGACACCGCATTCAACCAACGAGTCCAAGTGGCCACCTGGCTGCACCGCGAGATGCTGGAAGGCGGCGAACGAACCAGTCTGGAAGGCGTCGGCCTCGCCGAAGTCAGGCTCGCACACCCGGCCGGGTTGGCCCCGGCCGCGTTGCGCAACATGGGGCTGGACAACCAAGAAGCCTGGGGGCTGCTCGACCAGCTCGTCCAGACCCTTCGAACCCAAGGCGCGGTCGCACCTGTCGAGGACAGCGTCGACTTGAGTGACGAATCACTGGCGCCGCGCAACCGGCCCGTCTACGTGCGGGGTACTGGTTCAGATGCCAGGCAGGGCGTGCTGTCGTGGGCCCCCTCGGGGGCGGCCCGCTCCAACCGCCGCCTGAACTACCTGGCTCGTGTGCTGGCCGAGCTCGGCGAGTCGGCCGACCCAGGCGTCATGCTCGTTCAGATCTGGGACTTCCTCACCAACCGCGAGTACGGCCCCGGCTGGCTCGTCAACGTCATGGATCGCGAACGCGGTCCGGTGTGGCGCATCGACCCCTCCGCCCTGCGGTGGCGCTGGCAAGACGAGGACCTCACGCGGTGGCGATGCTCGGTGTGCCATCGCCTGTCGGCTCACTCGGTACGTGGCGTGTGCCCCACCAACGGGTGCACCGGTCAGTTGGCTCGCGAACCGGTACAGCGCAATCCGCGCAACCACTACGAGGTCACCTACCGCACGATGAACGCCCTGACGCTGCGGGCCGAAGAGCACACCGCGCAGATCGGCGCCGACACCGCCACCGACCTGCAAGAGCAGTTCGTGGCCGGCAAGGTCAACGTTCTGTCCTGCTCCACGACCTTCGAGCTGGGCGTCGACGTCGGCGCACTGCAGTCCGTCTTTCTGCGCAACGTGCCCCCCACGACCGCCAACTATGTGCAGCGCGCCGGGCGCGCCGGGCGACGTACCGACAGTGCCGCGCTTGTGCTGACCTACGCCCCGCTGCGCAGCCACGACCAGGCGATGTTCCGTGAACCGGCCGCCATGGTCCAGGGCACGGTACGTGCCCCCGTCGTCGCCGAGCACAACGTGCGCGTTGGCCGCCGCCACGCCCATTCCGTCGTCCTGGCGGCGTTCTTCCGGCAGATCTTCGACGAGTCGGGTCGGGAGTTTCGCACCGTCGGCGACTTCTTCGACGGCGACAGCCCAACAGGCGACCAGATGCTGCGCGACCGCCTGGCGAACCTGCCGGTGGAAGTCGTCGACGCCGTGCGGCAGGTCCTACCGGCATCGGTGTTCAGCGAACTGGACCCGCCGGACACGACGTGGCCGGAAGAGATGAGCCGACTGGTCGACCTAGCCGGCGAGGAGTACCGCACCGAGGCTGGCTTCTTCCGCGACCGCATGAACGAAGCGGTCGCAGCTCAGAAGTTCAACCAAGCCGCCGCCCTGCAACGGGTCCTGGCAACCGTCAGCAGTCAACAGCTGTTCGCCTACCTGGCGCGCCGCAACGTCATGCCCAAGTACGGCTTCCCCGTCGACACCGTCGAGCTCAAGCTGCGTCCTGACTCCGACGCGGTGGCAGCAACCCTCGACCTGTCGCGCGACCTGTCGGTAGCGATCAACGAGTACGCGCCGGGGACCTCGATCGTCGCCCGCGGCAAGATCGTCGAATCGGCGGGTCTGTACCGGTTCCCGAAGCGAGACCTCGTCCACCGCCGCTACGCCGTGTGCCCCCAGTGCGAACGGCTCGAAGTGTCGCTGGATGACATCTCGCCAATCTGTCAGTGCGGTCAACCGCGCACCGGCGCCCGCAAGTCGTTCGTAACACCCGAGTTCGGTTTCGTCGCCGGCTGGCATCTGCGACCCGTAGGGATGTCACGACCCGAAGGAGGCTGGTGGAGCCACCAGTACGTCGAAGCCGAGGGTGAGCTCGTCGGCGAAGGCTCGACGCCGACGGCACTAGGCGCGCTCGGTTGGCGGCTTCATGTCCGCGGCACCCTATGCGTGATCAACGAAGGCCCGAATCACGCCCTGTACCAAATCTGCGACTCCTGCGGCGCCGGCACCACCCGCGGCACGGGCCGTGGCAGTAGTGGCAGCGACCACACCAACCCACTGACCGGCCGGCCTTGCCGAGGCCACTTCGAGGCGCTCGCACTTGGCCACCGGTTCCAGACCGATGTGCTGGTCCTCAACCCGCCAGGAATTGCCGGCACCGACCAGGCCCGCAGCCTGCTGTATGCGCTGCTCGCCGGCGCCGCCGACGGCCTTGAGCTCGCCCGCGACGACATCGACGGCGCAGTCCTGCCCAGCCAGGGCGACGCCGTGGTCATCTACGACGCCGTGCCCGGTGGGGCCGGGCTCGCACAACGCGTCGCCGAAGGGCTGACGACCGTTGTCGACGCCGCCATCACGCGCGTCGCATCGTGCAGCTGCGGCCCGGAGACCAGTTGCCACCGATGCCTGCGCGTCTACCGCAACCAGGCGTATCACGAACAGCTGCGGCGCGATCACGTGCTCGCACTCATCGGGCAGGGCGCGCACTCGCTCTAGGGGACGGCGGCCGTATCCGGCATCTTCCCGGCGCCGCTCTCCTAGCCTTGGTGGAAGGGATCGAGGTGATGCAGGGTGGCTCCACCGAGTCGGGCCATGCAGATGGTCGAAGCTTCCCGCGAAGAGGCGCAGCTGGCGGTTCGGCTCTACAACGATCCCGCAGAGCCGCGGTCTTTCGAGGCATTCATCGTCCATATGCACATGGCCTGGCTCTACCTCCTCCACGGCCAGTTCACGCGGGACAAGGTCGACTACCGGTACTGGAGGGACAAGGGCAAGCGTCGAGTTCTGGATCTTGTCGACGGCGAGCCCAAGGAGTGGGAACTGGCTCGCTGTGCCCGCGAACGATGGGCGAGTGATCGAGACCCCGTTCGGGTCAACCTCGAGTTCTTCATCGCGCTTCGCAACAAGGTCGAGCATCGCTACTCGAAGAAGACCCACAAGGCACTGACTGCGCTCATCGGGGGGCAGGCTCAAGCTCTGCTGCTCAACTACGACCTGAGTTGGGTCAGAGGCCTTAGTGCCTGGCGGTGATCGTGTTGAGGAGGGTCTGGTGGTCGTCGTTGATGGTGGGCGGGAAGGTGCGGACGACGCCGTTGATCTCGATGGTTGCGGAGCGCAGCGGGCGTAGTTCTCGCAGGACCTTCCGGATCGACAGGCCGGTGCGGTCCTGAACGGTCCGGGAGATCGCCAGGGCAGTGAAAACGATCGTCAGGTGGGCTTCGATCGCGTCCCTGGTGCGGGCGAACAGGGGCCTGGCCTGCAGGTCTGTCTTTGACATGCGGAACGACTGCTCGACGTGCCACAGGTCGTGGTAGCTGGCGATGACCTCGGCCGCGGGCATCACGGTGGCGGGGATGTTGGTGAGGTAGCCCTTGAGTCCTGTCACGCGTCGTGCCCTGGCCAGCGCGTTCTCGTCCAGGACGCGGGCGCCTGCGGTGGTCTTGACGAACCGGGGGGTGCGGGCGGTCTTCTGGCCGCCGACCACGGCCCGGGCGCGGTCCTCCTGGGCATTGAGGGTCTTGTTGTCCCGGGCGAACCGCTTGCCGGAGTACGCCCACACGGCCCGCCACGAGGCGGGGTTCTCCTCGGGCGTCCAGACCGGCTCGGCCTTGAGGTTCGTGTCGTTCTCCGGGGTCGAGCCGCGATGCTTGGGGGTCAGGGTGTCGATGATCTGCCCGTCGGCGAAGACCTCGCCGTGCCAGCGGTAGTGGCTGGCCAGGTCCAGGGGCGCGCTGGTCTGCCGGGACCCGACGATGAACGAGAACCCTGCCTCGTCGAGCGCCGTGAGGTTGCTCGCGGACAACATGCCCGCGTCGGCGACCACGACCATGTCCTGGATGCCGTGACGGGCTTGGAACCGGCGGATGATCGGCAGGATCGTCAGCGTCTCGGCCCTGTTGCCCTCGAAGCAGCCGATCTCCAGGGGGAACCCGCGCCGGTCCACGAGCAGGCCGACGACGATCTGCGGGTCGACGCGGCGTTCCTTGGAGAACCCGACCTTGCGCAGGTCGTCTTCCTTCTCGGCCTCGAAGTACAACGTCGTCACGTCGTACAAGACCAAAGAGACATCGCCGCTGGTGGCCGCCTGCGCGAAGCAGGCTGCGGCGATCTGGTCCCGGTAGTGCCCGGACCAGGCGCGGGCCAGGGTGCGCTTGCGGGTCGACAAGCTCGCCGAGGCCCGGCCCAGGCCGGCCAGCACCCGGTCGACATCGGCCAGCGAGGTCGGCTCTACGATCCGGGCAATCACCAGATCCCGGAAACACTCATCCGCGACGACGTTGAACCCGAGGTCGTCGAACACCCCCGCCAGGGTGTCGTACAGCAGCCGTGAGGACGTGCGTCGCACCGTGGGGGCTGCCACCAGCCGCCGCGGAGCAGGACGCGCCGGCACGCCGAACAGGACTGGCAGCGACGGCGCAGCCACCAGCACAGCCGCACGTTGCCAGGCCAGCAACCCCAGCTCGAGCTCGCCTTGGCGATCGTCGGCGAGCAGCTCGTTCGCCTCCGCGATCAGCAAGCCGAGCTCAGCCTCGTCATGCGCCGAGCCGACATGGCGCACGATGCGCCGGCGCCCGTCGACGGACTCCGCGATCTGCACGGCCGTCGCCCCCGACGCCGTCCGCACCCGTCGAACCCACGCCACACCCCCAACCTACCGGCCTGCTTAGTGCCTTGAACGCGCACTAACCACAACCATCACCACAGGTCAGCGCGCCGCGATCCTTCCAGACGACAAGAGATGACCCAAGTCAGGTACGAGGAAGAACTCGTGCAGGGGTTCGGAGCCCGACAATCGCTTGCGACCTATTTGCGGTTCCCGGTGTTCATTGGCTCGTTCACGACGACCGGTGAGCGAGCGCTGTCGCAGCTGTACCGCGACCTCCCGCCGGCCCTGCGCCGGTTCATCGCCGAGTGGGAGTCGAGCCTCGACCCCAGCGTTGCCAACGACCGCCGATACGAGTTCCGGCTACGCGTCTTTCAGGAGCTCGCGCCAAAGCCTGGACCTGATGCGCTTCCGATCCAGTTCACCCGCTTCGATGACATGGACCAGGCTCAAAGAGCCGCAGTGGAGCAGGCTGGACGGAAAGGTCTCGTGGTCGTCCGCGAGCGGCAGCGGTCGATCGTGGGGCTCAATCTGCTCAAGCCCAAGCAGGTCCAGACCGCGGTCGAGCAACAGATCGCCTTCAGGTTCTCCATGAACGACTTCGCCGCCGCATGGAGGTCACTGGCAGTGCGACCTCCTCGTGGAGCAGCGAGTCCGGAGAAGACCGACGAGAAATACGCGTTGTACGACAAGCCACACGGTGACTATGTCTACACAGGAGCCTTCGTCGAGAAGTTAGTGCGCGATTGCGCCACGGTCGAAGGCTTCAGCAAGACGGTGGGGCGGCCTCCGAAACCCAAGGCGGCAGGTAACGCTGCGTCGCCAACGCCCGCGGTGGCCGACAGCGCGCTGGGGCACGCGAGTTGACGGTGCCCTCGGCTCAGACCGGGCGGATGCAAGTGCGCGGCTCAGCAACTCTCGGACCAGGCACACGAGCCCTCAATGGAACGCGGTGTGATCGTGCTCAGAGCGCGGGCTGGCCGTGCCGTCCAGAATCAGTGCGCGCTGCAGCCTGACCTGCCTGGGCGACCCCGCGTGACCGACGGGTACCGCGACAGCGCTCGCGCACCCAATCCGGCAGGTATCGCCTCAGATACGGGGCGGGTAGTTCTGGCCCGGCGCGGTAGGCGGGTAGTGGGGCGGATATGCCTGTGGCGGGTACCCGGGCGCGTAGCCAGCGCCGTAGGGCGGCCCGACGACGCCGTTCACTGGCCCGACGACCGACTTGCCGGCAGGTATGACCAGGGCAAGCAGTCCGAGCACACAGGCGGCCGAAATCGCCCACAGGCCGGCGCCCGCGTCGACGTGGACCGCCCCGATGAGCTCAGCAAGCCGGAATCCTGCACCGAAGATCTGGCCGGCCGTGGTCGGGTCGTCGGCAAGGAAGCGGTCGGGCTGCGCTATCGCGATGGCCCAGAACTCCCAAACGCCCCACGCAGGGAGCGCCAGCACCAGCAGCGCAAGCAGGCGCCACAGGACACCGAGCCCGCGGACACGGGTGGCGATGAGTGCGAGAGCAAGGACTCCGAGCGCTATCGCGAAGCCGATGATGAGGGGTCGTGTGGCGTCCCCATCGGGAGCGTTCACGCCCGGCGTGTAGTCGTACCCGACCTGGGTCGTGGCGCGGCCCAAGCTCAGCGACGGGCCAACGAACCGAGCCCAGGGCAGAACCGCGCTGAACCCCATCAGCATCGCGGCGAGGAGCAGCAGAACCCCGGCGCCAGCGTTGTTCCTACGAGATCGGATCACAGTTGGGCCCCTTGCGACTCCCGAATAGTCCCCCTTCCTCCCATTTGTGACAAGACCGACCGGGTGCTCAAGGGGCCACATCGATCCGAGTTCAGGCAAGCAGGATGGTGTTCTGCCAGTGCGCCGCGGAGACGACGGTCAGGCCCGGAGATGGTGCTGGCGAGCTTCAGCGCGGCGACCCGTGCCAGGACGGCGCACACGTCGGCAGTTGTTCGATCGACGGGTCGGGCTGTCAGCAGGATTATCGCAAGACGTAGCAGCACCTCGAGGACGGACGTCTCCGGTGTGAGCGGGTAGCCACCCGCACTGGTTTGCCCGGATCCAGCCCCCCGCGTGCTCCTTCGTGTGGTCCTGTCCACGTCTCCACAGGCCGTGGATCGCCGGCGCAATTCGGCCCCGCGGGTGGGTGCGGCCTGCCATGCTCAAGTTCGTGTGGGGACGTCGCGCGCTTTGCGTCGCGCTCGCGCTCGGCCTGCTGGCTGGCTGCGCAAGCACCTCGAACCGCCCCATCGCACTCCCGTCCGCCGGGGCCGACGCACGGACCGTCCTGTCCGTCTACCTCGAGGCGCTCAAGGCGGGCGACTGCCAGACCGTGAGCAAGCTGGCCACGGCGACCTTCTCTTTCGGCAACGGCGAGCTCTGCGGGCACCTCACGGTCCAGTCGTACACGGAACCCGGCCAGCCGGGGCTTCCCGGCAACGGTGAGGCGATCTTCTCGACCGTGCTGTCGGTCACGGGTGCCGACGCCTCCATGAACAACGGGAAGAACATGTCGATGCCGCGTGAACACTGACCCCTTGGCGCCGGGCGAAAGTTGACCCCCCTTCGCTGAAGAGTGAGGGAGTGATCACCGTGGAGGACTGGGCTGAGATCCGTCGGCTGTATCGGGCTGAGGGGTTGGGGATCAAGGCGATCGCGCGTCGGCTGGGGGTCGCGCGGAACACCGTGCGGACGGCGCTGGCCGCCCATGAGCCACCGAAGTACCACCGCGCGTCGG
This sequence comes from uncultured Actinomycetota bacterium, assembly GCA_963769855.1. GTDB lineage: Bacteria > Actinomycetota > Actinomycetes > Actinomycetales > Cellulomonadaceae > Cellulomonas. The sequence continues at coordinate 645,135 of CAVYNN010000003.1, read as the reverse complement.
CCGGGTCGGCGGTCGACGCGTTCGAGCCGGCGATCCGGCGGCTGCTCGGCCAGTTCCCGGACATGCCGGCCACGGTGATCGCCGAGCGGGTCGGGTGGACGGGTGCGTCCTCGGTGCTGCGGGCGCGGGTCGCGCAGATCCGGCCGGTGTTCCGGGGTGCGGACCCGGCCGACCGGACCAGGTATGAGCCCGGGGAAATCGTGCAGTGCGATCTGTGGTTCCCGGCCAAGGTCATCCCTGACGGCGCCGGTGGGTTGCTGGCACCGCCGGTGCTGACGATGGTCGCGGCGTACTCGCGGGTCGTGATGGCGCTGATGCTGCCCTCGCGGGTGTCCGGGGACCTGCTGGCCGGGATGTGGCAGCTACTGGCCGGCCTGGGTGCGGTGCCCAAGATCTTGGTCTGGGACAACGAGTCCGGGATCGGTCAGCACCACCGGTTGACGTTGCCGGCGCGCACGTTCGCCGGGACGTTGGGGACCCGGATCTACCAGACCGCCGCCCGTGACCCCGAGGCCAAGGGCATGGTCGAGCGGGCCAACCACTACTTGCAGACCTCGTTCATGCCCGGGCGGGCGTTCACCTCCGGGCCTGACTTCAACACCCAGCTGGCCGACTGGCTGCCGCGGGCGAACACCCGGCTGGTCCGGTCCACAGGCTCCCGGCCGGTGGACCTGCGCGAGGTTGACGTCGCGGCGATGGGGATGCTGCCACCGGTGGTGCCCACGACCACGGCACCGGTGCGGGTCCGCCTTGCGCGGGACTACTACGTTCGGGTGGCGGGCAACGACTACTCGGTGAACCCGCAGGCCATCGGCCAGTTCGTTGACGTGAGCACGGAACTGGCGCGAGTGCGGGTCAGCTCGCGGGCCAGGTCGTCGCCGACCACGCCCGGTCCTGGGCGTCCCGGCAGGTCATCACCGACCCCGAACATGTCCAGGTCGCCGCAGGTCTGCGGACCGCGTTCGGCCAACGCAGCGCCGCGACCCGCGCCGGCCCGCGGCCGGGCCGGTGGCCGTGGGGCTGCGGTCGCTGAGCGACTACGACGAGATCTTCGCGTTGTCGGTCCCGAGCGTTCGCCCGGACCTGCGGGTCGTGCGATGAGCCCGACCGGTAAGGACACCGCCGGGCAGATCACGTTCTGCACCCGCGAGCTCAAGACTCCCGTGATCGCCTCAACATTCGCCGCCCTGGGCGACCAGGCCCGCACCGAGGGCTGGTCCCACGAGGAATACCTGGCCGCGGTCCTGGGCCGTCAGGTCGCCTCCCGCACCGCCAACGGCACCCGGATGCGGATCGCCGCCGCGCACTTCCCTGCGGTCAAGACCCTGGAGGACTTCACCTTCGAGCACCTGCCCGGCGCACCCCGCGACGTCATCGCGCACCTGGCCACCACCACGTTCGTGGCCCGCCGGGAGAACGTCGTGCTGCTCGGCCCCCCCGGCACCGGCAAGACCCACCTGGCGATCGCGTTGGCCATCAAGGCCGCCGAGGCCGCACTGCCCGTCGCGTTCGACTCCGCCACCGCCTGGATCACCCGGCTGACCACCGCCCACGCCCAGGGCCGCCTCGAGCGTGAACTACGCCGGCTGAACCGCTACCGAGTCCTGGTCATCGACGAGGTCGGCTACCTGCCGTTCGACCCCGCCGCCGCCGCCCTGTTCTTCCAGCTCATCGCTTCACGCTATGAGACCGGATCGGTGATCGTGACCTCGAACCTGCCGTTCTCCGGCTGGGGCCAGACCCTCGGCGACGACGTCGTGGCCGCCGCAACCATCGACCGCCTCGTCCACCACGCCCACGTCATACCCCTGGACGGTGACTCCTACCGCACCTGGTTCTACGTCTTGAAGCAGCAGACGGACGGCCAGTGGCGGCTCGTCGGCGGCGGTTCAGGCCCGTAGAACATGCGGTTGCTGGTACTACCGCACCGCCCGGGGGCGGTGTGAAGCGACACTGGCACCTATCACACGGAGCTCAAAGAGGGGGCGCTGGGCAACAATAGTTGCCGTTGGGACACTAAAGTGTCTTGACGGCGAGTGGTGGCAATGGGGTTTGCCGTTCGGGTGGAATGGGATTCACCGACTGGTCATGACTCGTTGTTCGTTGGGGGCGATGCGGGGGTGTTCTGCTCGGTGATGGGTTCGATGGCGGTGCATGCGCGTGGGATCCACCACCGGTAGTCGGCGAGGGCTCCGTCGGGGTCGGTGAGGAACTCGTGTCGGTCCCCGATCCGAATGGTGGCGTCCCCTCGTGGTGAGCGCACCTGCACGAGGGGGACCCATTCGCCGTCGTGGGGCAGGGCGGGGCTGCCGGGGCCTCGGTCGCGCAGCAGGAGGTGTCGGTCCAGGTCGAGGTAGCAGATGGTTTGGCTGCTGCTGCGGATGCGCCACAGGCCGCCTTCGGTCAGGTCGAGTGTCGTCTTCGGTTCGTTGCTGTCCATGAACCGAACGTGCCTGCGGACGGTCACCTGACATTGGGGAACGCAGCCCACTTCAGCTGGGCCTTTGACCGAGGCCACGTCAGCCTGGTAGCTGCTGCAGGCTCAGTGGAACCGGGGGAAGGCGGCGGCAGAGGCGCATCACCTGCGCCCTGGTCGACGAATGGCCCACGCCACCGTCTCGACGGCGCATGGGCGCTTCGCGATTGGAAGTGTGGGGACGTGGTGTGCTCGGTGGGCTACGGGCTGAGGTCTCCCGAGGAAGGGGACCTGAAACCGTCCTTCCGAAGGACCTCGACGTGCGCCACGGCGCATTCGCGACGCCGCGTCACGCGGGTCTCGTGGCCGACGATCTGCCGCCCTCGTGAGGGGTGTGTCGCGGCCGGCGGGGGCTGGTCGGGCTTGGGGACGGGGTCGATCGGCACGCGCTACCCACGAGCACCGCTGGAAGCCAGAGGGCGGTTCACCTGCAGGTGATCGTCCGTCTGGGCGGTCAGGTCTTCCGATGCTGATGGCCAGCGGAGTCCTCACCGGCGGCATCTGACGCGGGCTCGTGCGGTTCTTCGGCCGATCTCGTGCTTGAAGGGGGACGAGAGCCCTTGCGGGCTGCTCATTGCATGGTACTGTGTTATGCATGGAACCTGGTCGAGCACGTAACCCTGTGAGCCAGTTGCGCAAGGGCGTGCTGGAGTACTGCGTTCTGGCGCTGCTTCGTGACGGTCAGCGTTACGGGTTCGAGCTGGTCCGGGCGCTGTCGGAGGCGGAGGGGCTGCTGGTGAGCGAGGGCACCATCTATCCGCTGCTGAGCCGCTTGCGCCGAGACGACCTGGTGAGCACGGAGTGGCGGGAGTCCGAGTCCGGGCCGCCGCGCCGCTACTACGAGCTGACCGACATGGGCCAGCGCGCGCTGGGCGAGTTCAGCGCGGAGTGGATCCGCTTCCGCGGCGCGGTCGATGCGTTAGTGACAACGCAAGGAGAGATGGGCGATGAACGTGCACACTGACCCGTTGGTCGACGAGTATCTGCGCCGTCTGGAGGCGGCCGCGGCGGGCTTGCCGGCAGGCCGGCGCCTGGAGCTGGTCTCTGAGATCCGCGGCCACCTGCGTGAGGCCCTGCGCCAAGTCCCCGAAGGTGACCAGGCCGGAGTGCGCAACGCGCTGGAACGGCTCGGCGCACCCGAGGAGGTCGCTGCGGCCGCCCTCGACGCATCGGAGGACTCGAGCACCGCGGTGGGCCAGCTCAGTGGTCTGGCCATCGCCTCACTGCTGATGGCGGTGCTGTGGTTCGCCGGGATCGGTGCCGTCCTCGCCTTGGTCTTCGGCTACCGGGCGCGCAGGGAGATCAGGGACTCGTCGGGCAGGAAGACGGGTACGGGCCTGGCCACCGCGGGCATCGTCCTGGGATGGATCGGCATCGTGATCGTGGTGGTCGGCGCCATCCTCATCGCCGTCCACCCCGCCCGGTAGTTCCAAAGGCGCGGCGCCCGTCTCAGGCCAGAGCACAGGCACCACTCCGTGGCCGGCCAGGGCCTCGGCGACGGTGGCTATCGCCCAGGGTTTCGACCAAGTGCGCGTGATGCATGAGCCGATCGCTTGCGTTGCAGGCGGACAGGGACTTCGGCGCCTCGTTCGGGACCCCGCTGGTCATGATCAACGGTCAGCAGTTCACCAGTGACCTGTACACGCCCGGCCCACTCGGGTAGCCCATTCGCACAGCCCAGGGCTGACCACGCTCCATGACTTCCGGTCGGTCCGGAGACGCGGTCTTCACAGTCAGACCCCATCTACACCCTCGTTCGCGATGAGCGGGCGAAGGTGTCGTCGCCTTGCCAGCCTGCCGCCGTATGGAGGGTCAGTCGGCCCAGCTGCCCCTCTCGCGTCCGTGCCGCCCGCATGGCGTGGCCTTCGCCCGGGTGCCGGAGGGCTCTGGAGTGCGCTAGGCGCACTGAGGTTGTGCGTCGGGTGCGCCGTTGTGGGCGAACAGCACCCACTCGACGCGTTCGGCGGGAACGGGCCCGCCGGGGAACTCGTGGCCCCAGTGGTGTGCGGTGGTCACGTACGCCTGGTAGCGCGCACCCCAGTTCCGGGCTCCACCGGCCAGGCCGAGCGTGGTGAATCCAAGGGTGTCGTTGAGGGTGGCCAGGACGCGGTTGTCCAGGATCAGCGGCTGCCAGGCACGCGCCTGGGCGCGTCCGGCGTAGGCGAACCACTTGGTGAAGAACGATCGGCTGACACCGGGTGCGTCCCAGGCGTTGTACGCCTCGGCCAGCGTGCTCGGGTCGGTGGCCGAGCGGAGCGTTCTCGCGGAGTCCTGCAGTGAACGCATTAGTCTGTCGTGGGCGGTCAGGGCGGTCTTGGTGTGCGCGATCATCCGTCCGCTGCCTGGCCCCGTGCCCCATGCCTGCACCAGGAGGAATGCGCGCAACAGCCCGTGCTCGTCGTCCAGGTCCATGTGGTCGACGACCTGCTGGACGTCGCGTCGGGCCAGGAGCCGGTCACCGGGGTGACCGGCGGAGGGTTGGCCGATCGTCTCGTCGCCCAGCACGGCCAGCACCGCGGCAGGAGCCAAACCGTCCAGAGCGGTGACCCAGGTGCGGGGCCGGTATCGGACCGAGCCTTGGCTGCAGTTGGCGTAGGCGGCCAGGAGCTGGTCGATGGTGACGGGGTCGCTCATCTCACAGCTCGAGGCGTACGCGTGGTTCGCCGGCGCAGATGCGCTCGATGATCTGCGAGTAGTACGGCTCGGGCAAGGTCACGTCGCGGCGGGCCAGGAACCGGTCCAGAAGACCGGTGACCTGGTCCCGGAACTGGCCGGAGCCCTGGTCGGCGGTGTCCTGGACGGCTTGCTGCACGGCGGCCAGCTCGCTGGGGCTGGGGTTCCACGTCATGGCACTCAGCATGGTCCGCCGCACCGGCGGGCGCCGCCGGTGCGGGCCGTGGACATGAGCGCGATGGGTGGCAGGCGCCGCGTGACGGGACTTCGTTGGTGAAGTTGCAGGTCGGGGCGTATGTCACAGAGCCTGGGGGTGGGCACTGTGCGGGGTGTGGCTGACTCCACCGCGGCACGGCCGCCGGCAACGAAACCGATCATCGTCACCGGTCGGCGGCGATCAGGTCCGGCTGATCTGTCGACACCGCAGCAGGTCACGATCGGTGACGTGATCTCTGCGGTCGCCAACCCGACGTCTTCGGTGGCGGGGACACCGGCGCGGATCAGCGGCGTGCGGGTGCCGTTCGACGGTGTCGACTCCCTGGGGTTGGCCCGTCGGCTGCGCCGCGCTCTGGCTTACGGTCCGCTGGAGTTCATTACGGTGGGCGGTTGGATGCTGGCAGTGGCGCGCACCCAGTCTGCCGAGGTGCCGGCCCGCTGGCTGCTGCAGGTCATGGTTCATGTGCCGTGGCGCACGCCCGGGCACTGGCTGCTGGCGACCCCGTTGTTCGCGGTGTCGGACGGCCTGGAGGCCACGATCGCCGCGATCCGGGTCCGCCTGGACGCGAGCCTGACCCTGCCGGGGCTGCTGGCGGAGGTCCGTGCCCTGGATGCTGGCGGGCACCTGGCTGGACTGCCGTTCACCTGGGTCAACATTGATGGGACACCCCGCGGCCCGGTGGAGGTCCAGGACGGACTGCGGCAGCTGGAGCTGCTGTGCGTGCTGAACGACCTAGGCGAGGGTGCCCGGGCTGCCGGGGTCTGGCTGTGGACGCAGCAGGACTGGGCCGGCACCCCCGCCGAGCTCGCTCAGGCCGCCATGGCGATCGTCGGGCCGGCGTGATGGGGACCGCGCCGCGGCTGGTGCCTGTCCAGGTCCCGTACGACTCGGCGCGGTCGCGGCGCCTGGGCCGGCAGGTCCTCGCCGCCTACGCCCGCGGCGCTGCTGGGGGTGTGCGGGTGGGTCAGTGGGAGCTGGCCGGCATGGCGGCGCCAGACGGTCCGGACTTCGACTGGTACCTGCGAAGTCTGGCGGTGGGCTTCGTGTGCCCGTGGCCGGAGGACTACGGGGTGAACCCCTGGTGGGTCTGCGTGCTGCCGGACTGCCGCCAGGACGCCGACCTGGGTGAGATCGCCCGCCGGCTGTTGGGTGGCGGGCTCAGCACCCAGCGGCTGCTGCACGCCACCAGCGGCGTCGACCACCAGGCCGACCCGGATGCAGGCAGGGGCCTAGAAGTGCCGGAGTGGGTGGCTGCTGGCGCCCCGCTGCTGGCTCGCGACCATCGTCGCAACTGGTCCCACCGGCGGCTGTTGACCTGGATCCAGGGGATCGACGCCCTGCCTGACCGGGCCCGGGACGCGGCCCTGGCACTGGCTGCCGACTGGGCCGGCACCCTGCAGGAGCTCTGCGTAGCAGCGCGGGTGATGGCGGGTGAACCGTCGTGAACACCCCGACACGCCGACGCCCAGTCCCGGTGGCGCAGGCGTGCGCATGCAGCGGGCTCATCGGCGCCCTGCCGACCCGTCAGGGCGAAGCACCTGGGGGAGACACGTGCGAAGACACGGGTGGGTGGCTGCTGTCGTGGATCTGCTCGCCGATGCAACGGTCCATGCCCATCCCTCATTGGACGTTCGTGGTCGGGCTTCCCGATCCGGTGGGCGGCGGGCGGCGGGCGTTTACGGGCACGGCGCCGCCTGCATGGAGCTCACCGACCCGCCACCACGGTCGAGCTGATCCCGGCGTCAACACCCTGGCCGACGCCCCGTCCGTCGTCGCTAGCCGTATCGCACTCCCATGGTCGGGAGCGTTACGCAACTGGCATACCACCTTGAGCCCGCTGACCGGGAAGTGAGCACCCGCATGGACGACGGCGACGACGCCACGGCCCCTGCCGCACCGGAGTGGATGCGCCGAGTGGTCCCTGGCCGCCTGGACCACCGGATACTGGACCAGGGGACCTTCTGGGTCACCGGGGAAGCCAAGGTGTTGCGGCTTACCGACATGAGCCGCGACCACCTGGTCAACATCGCGGCGATGCTCGGCGACATCGCCGTCCAACTGCACGTGCACGCCCTGGCCCAGCTCATCTACGACGACGAGGACGGCCTGGCCCTCGAGCTGGACCTGTACGAGCTGACCGGTACCTGCATCGCCACCGTCACCCCTGGGACTGGCTGGCCGCCACACCCCTAATCCGAGCGATCCTGCTTGAGCTGCGCGAGCGTGACCAAGCCGCCTGAAGGGCTTGCGTTCCCGGCCGGTGCGTCCAGTGGTGGGCGTGAACACCCCTGGGTGTTCCGCACGACGAACTGGCAGATGCCGATCCGCGTGCCCAACGAAGGAAGGTCACTATGACCGCCCGCCCCCGCCACACCGAGCCGTCCTCCGACGAGCAGTGCGCCGTCCCCGACAACAAGGCGGCGCCCACCACCAGGCACCTGGCCCACTTGATGCGCCAGCACGACAAGCTCGCCCGTCTGGCCGTCGAGCAGGGCAGCCACAAGCTGCCCGAGTACGCCGACACCATCGGCCTGCTCGCCGTCGTCGAGACCGAGCTGCAGGAGCGCTACCCGCACGCCTACGACGCGCTGCTGCCCGTCTGGCTGACCCGCAACACCTACGTTCGGACACGAACCCGGCCAGCACAACCCGGCCTGCACCCTCTGCGTCGCCCGCCAGGGCGCCCACCCCGAGGCCATCGCCGCCTAACCCCCAGCACGCTGCACAATCCGGCAGCAGCCCGACGCGTGCGACCAGGGACCTCGGGAGAAGACCCAGCCCACCGCCACCACCCCGGTGGCGGTGGGCGTCGCTTCGCGGTTCTCGGCGGTGGCGTAACTCGCCGGACGGATCGTGCTGCGCCAACAGGTGATGTGCCCGCGCAGGCTGGCCGGGCGCCGCGAGCTTCACTTCCCGACCGAGCCGCGCTCGCAGGACCTGCCGTCACGCTCGATTAGGGCACATCATCCGCGCGGGGGAGCGACTGCTGAACGGCCCGGCGGCACCAGCCAGCTCACCGAGCGCGCGACGTCCCCGGCACGCAGCCAGGCTGTCCGTTCCGAACGCGGATCGGCGCCGTCGAGCAGCCACACGATCATCACGTGGCTGGCGGTCCAGCGGATCGCCCGCGCTGGGCGCCAGTCCTCGGCCCCGTCCGACCACACGAACCGGGCGACCACCGGAATCGACCCCTGGGGACGCACGGGCACGCCCTGGGGTGGCATCTCATGGTTCGCCAACCGGCGCGGTACCTCCGCCACACCCGAACAGTAGTCGAACATGCGTTCGATGACGGGGTGGCTAGTCGTGGACGCCGAGTGTCATGTCGCAGGACATCGGTGACGGTTCTGCATCAGGAGATCGGTGACACTTCCGCGGGTCTTGGTGGTGACACTTCTGCCCTCAGGCTCGGGCGGTGGCTGCCACTGAACCCATCGATCCCCGTGTCCGTCTCGCGATCTCGCAGTGGCCTGATGACGCGCCCCGCGGGGCGGTCTCGACGTTCTGCACCGAGCACGGCATCTCCCGCAAGTCGTTCTACGAGCTGCGCAAGCGTGCCCGGGTCGACGGGCCAGCGGCGGTGCTCGAGCCCCGGACCCGGCGCCCGAGGACGAGCCCGTCGACGCTGACTGAGCAGGTCAAGGTGCAGGCGATAGGGGTGCGGGCTGCGTTGGAGGCGTCCGGACTGGACCACGGGCCGATCAGCGTGCACGACAAGATGCTCGCGATGGGCCTGGACCTGGTGCCCTCGACGGCGTCGTTGGCGCGGATCTTCCGCCAGGCCGGCGTCGCCCGCGCCGAGCCGAAGAAGAAGCCACGATCGGCCTGGCGGCGCTTCGTCTACCCGGCACCCAACGCGTGCTGGCAGCTGGACGCCACCGAGTACGTCCTGACCGGCGGGCGCAAGTGCGTGATCTTCCAGCTCATCGACGACCACTCCCGCTACGCCGTCGCGTCCCACGTCGCCTGGGCTGAGACCGCCAACGACGCGGTCGCGGTCTTCGACAAGGCGGTGACCGCCCACGGCGTGCCCCAACGACTGCTGTCCGACAACGGGCTGGCCCTGAACCCGTCGCGGCGCGGGCACATCGGCCAGCTCGTCGCACACGTGTCCCGGCTCGGGGTGGAGGCGATCACCGGCAAGCCCTACAAGCCGACCACCCAGGGCAAGAACGAACGCTTCCACCAGACCCTGTTCCGCTACCTCGACAAGCAGCCCTTGGCCGGCTCACTGGCCGAGCTGCAGGCCCAGGTCGACGCGTTCGACGAGATCTACAACACCCAGCGTCCGCACCAGGGGCTGCCCGGACGCCTCACACCACGTGCTGCGTGGCAGGCGACCGTCAAGGCCGACCCGCCCCGCCCGAAGCCAGACCGGCCCATCTACCAGGCGCCCGCTCCCAGCCGCCGTCCCCGACCCACGCCACCCGCAGACCTGCCCGCAGACACCCGCATCAGGACGGTCAGCAGCTCAGGAACCATCGGGCTGGACAACGCGCGCTACAAGGTCGACCCCGGCCATGCCTTCGAGCAGGTCCTCGTCATCGCCGACGCCAACACGATCATCGTCACCGACCTGCACGGCGAAATCCTCGCCGAACACACCCGCCCCGCCCCCGGCATCCGCTACGTCGGCAGCGGCCGACCACCAGGAACCCGCCCGAAGAACCCCGAAGTGTCACCGAAGTCCTGACACACCAACCGTCACTCATGTCCTGATGCAGAACCGTCACCCATGTCCGGAGACATCACAGTCGTGGACGCCGAGGATGCAGGCGGAGATGCGCTGGTCGAGGCTGGGCAGGCCCGAGACCAACGCCCGCACGTGCCGCAATGGTGTGCGTGGGCCAGGATGTCGGCGTGGACCGGGACTCGATGGTGTCCGCGTTTGGCGAGGTGTTCGACCAGGCGCTTCTCTTCCATGGCTACACGGAGCACATGCGTGACTACGAGTTGTTCATCTACGCGACCGCAGATCCCGCCACCGGGATCGAGCCGGACCACCTTCGCTACCGGTTTACCTGCTGCGTCGAGGCGAACGTCAGAACGACGGTTGCTGACCGGGTCTGGCAGAAGTCCCTCGATGACCGGCTTATCGACCACGCGACGGCCACGGCCGACCAGCTGGACGGCTACGTGTGGGGTGTGGACTGGCAGGTTCTCTACCCCGGACTCGAGCTCGTCGCGCGTTCGACGCTCGCCGAACAGTGGTCACGACGTCTTGGCTTCGAGATGCACGAGGCGACGATCGAGGGCAATGCCCACCGCGTTCAGCTGGTCTTCAAGGACCTCGAGGTCACGAACGCGGCTCCCGGGGACACCCCGTTCCGGGTCTCCGACCGACGGGGGCCCGACGGGAAGTGGCCCCTGTCTGGGTGACGGCGTGGGCCTGAGTCCCCCTAGCTGTGCAGGGGTCGCGCCAGGCGCGGGAACGGTAGGCGGACCCGTTGCCGGATAGGACTTTCTCGACGTTCACGCCGTGGTTGGCGAACCAGGCGATAGCCCGGCGCAGGACGGCTATGGCGGTCGCGGCCGTCTCGTCCGCGTGGATCTCGACGTAGGCGACCCGGGAGTGGTCGTCGATCACGGTGTGCAGGTAGGCCCGGCCGAGCAGCGGGTCGCGCCACTGCGCGGGGTGCCGGCGCGCTCTCGACGGTCGACGAGCGGATCTTCTCGACCTGTTGGCGCCCCACGTGGCGCCACCCGCGGCCGTCAGGGATGTTGCCGAACTTGGTGACGTCGACGTGGATCATCGCGCCGGAATGGTCGTGCTCGTAGCGGCGCAACGGTTCGCCGGTGACCCGGTCGCGACGTGAGAGCCGGTTGATCCGAGCGCACCAGCACCGCGTGGACCGTGGACGCGGGCAGACTCAGCGGCCGGCAATCTGCACCGGCCGAGCCGGTGTCGCCACCGCAGCGCGATGATCTGGCGTGTGAGGCTCAGATAGTCGGCCGCATCATCATCGTGTAGTGGGCTGCGTGCCCAGCATGGTCGAAGATCGCCTCGAAGACACGGAGGAACGCCTCCGTGCTGACCTCGGTCGGGGAGTAGTCGAGCTCCTCGATGATGGTGTGCGACCCCTCGTGTGCCCAGGAGAACAGCGAGCGGCAGACCGCCTGGTCACCTCCGGAGAACATGGCGACGATCTCGTTCTCGTCGATGTCCCCCATGATCCGGAAGTAGTTCTCGATGATGCGCCGCATGACGTTCTGAAGAGCGGTGGGAGTCAGCGGCGGTTCTTCCGTGGCGGTGCGGACCTCATCCCACAGACTGCGGTAGGCGGTCTTGACGGGGTTCTCCGCGTGGGCGATGAGTTCGCTCGGTTGGCCGGCGCGCTTCCTGAGGACGAAGAACGCCCGACCGCCATCCGATTCCCCGATGCGGGTGCGGGCGTAGGTGACTTCCTTGTGGAAGTAGACGTTGTGCGTGAGGACGACAAGTTGGCGCACGCGGCCGGTCCCGGTTCGGATGCCGGCGATCAGCCGCTTCGTCAGACTGCTGACGACGAAGAGAATGTCGCTGTCGAGGCTGGAGATCGGGTCGTCGATGACGGCGACGAGGTCACGGGGCTCGTTGGCATCGTCGGGCTCGCCCAGGAGTTGGTGGAAGAAGTAGAGAAAGGTGACGAAGGTTCGCTCGCCCTCGCTGAGCGACTCGGCGACAGGCTTGCCCCCGGGGCGCACCAGCGAATAGCCGTCGATCAAGTCGGGGGAGGCGGCGAGGCGAAAGCTCTCGAAGCCGACCGAGGCCAGCGTCTTGTTGATCTCCTCGATGATGGGCTTGCTCGATCGGATCTCACGTTCGAGCGAGCGCCGCCGACGCTCAGCCGCATGCACCTTCTCGGCCGTCTGGGCGATTTTGTCCTCGAGAGACTTCTTGGCGGCCTCCAGTCCGGGCATCACCGTTTCGTAGACCGCGATCTCGGCAGCATTGGTGCTGCGAACGAAGTAACGCCAGCACTTCTCGACGAGCGCCTGGTTCGCCGCTGCCCGGTTGCGAACTCGGCTGTTGTGCTCCCGGATGAGGACGTTCGCGGCCTCGATCACCGTGTTGACCGCGGCGACGTCGTCGCTGACTGGCTCGAGCTTCACGGTGGTCGACGGGTGCTGCTGCTTCTCCGCGAGCTCGCGGGAGTTCGCCGAGAGGGTCGTCTCCAGATCGGTGCGGACGGTTGCGAACGTTGCCGCATCGAGTTGGGTGGCGGAGCGCTCCTCGATCGCGTCGAGTGCCTCGCGCAGCTTCTGTGTCTCACCGTCGTGCCGCTCAACGAATGTGCCGAGCAACGCCACCTGCTCGGCGAAGCGGGAATCGAAATACTTGCGCAGCTGCTCCGGCAGGTCGCGGGGAGCCTGCTGCTGGCAGAACGGGCAGCGGCCGTCGGCGTGGTCGAAGTAGGTGCGGCCCTGGGATACCCAGTCGCTGTTCTGCAACTCCTCGATGAGCGCGGCGAGGGCGACGTCGCTGCTTCCGACGATCGCGGTGTCCAGTAGGTCAAACCCGTCGATCTGTTCGGGCTCGGGCTCGATCACGGCAGGTAGCTCGTCGATCTCTGTGGCGGTGTCATCGAAGATGCTGGACGCCTCGCGGACGAGGCTCTGGACGTTGGCGTCATCTGAGGGGTACTTGCCGGCTAGGTCGAGGAGCTTTTGCAGGAACTTCGCCTTACTGCCCTTTGTTCCGCCGAACATGGGCTCGAGCGTGGCCGGCATGTCGCCCCGCTTGGCCCACGCCGCCTCGGTTAGGCGGGTGCGGGTCGCCCTGATCTCGCCGAGCTTTCCGGTGCCCTGGACCTCGTCGCCGAGGGTGGACTGCAACCCGAGGAGATTCTGCTGCAGTGTGGCGATGGTCCCGGCCGGGCCGTCGAGCTCCTCGATTTCCTTGCGGACGTCCTGGCCGCCCGCGCCTAACAGGAAGACCCCGGCCAGTCGATCGGCATCGGCGACGGTCTTCGCGACGTAGTCGCGGTTGTAGACCCTGATCCCGAGCGGAAAGCCAGCCGGGTCCCAGGTGATCGCGCTGCCGCTTCGCAGCGTGTCCGCGAGCGCCCGGCTGATCGTTGTCTTGCCAGATCCGTTGGCACCGAAGACGAAGTTCACCTGGTTGAGCGGGCCGATGGTGACCGGCCGATCGCCGAAGCACGGTGCGGACGCAAGCTCGAACGACGCAATCATCTGTTTCCCCCCGGAAGATGTGCTCTACACGGTATCGACCGGTGCCGCGTCGCGGGCGAGGTTTGCGCTGGGACTTTCGTGGACCATCTGCTCGCGCTGATCCCCTTCGGGGCGTAGGAGGGCCGCTGCGTGAACGTGCGGGGAACGCTCTCGACGACGCGCTGAGACTGACTCTCGGACGAGGGCGCAGCAATGGGTCGGCTTTCACCCGGCGTTCACCCGAGACCCGCTGCCGGGCGGGGGCGTCATACTTTCGACGTGGTAAGGGACCTGCAGGCGATGACGCCTGCCGAACGTGGCCGCGCATTGGCTCGGGCCGTGGGGATCCGCAGGCGTCTGGAGGTTCGGCGACGGAACGGTTTGGCGCTGAGCGCCGCGGATACTGAGCGGTTGCGCCACGCGCAGTGGATGCTCTTGGCGCTTTCGGACCTGGAGGTCGCTCTGCAGGGATCGGACCTCACCCTGGGCCAAGCCCGTTCCCGGCGAGTGCGCCTACGCAAGGAACTGGGGTTGGGATCGCGAGGCAAGGCCACGAACGTTGTGCCCCACGATGAGGCGACCAGCGATAGGCGTCGCCAGAAGCTTGCCGAGCTTGCGCAAATCGAGAAAGCGCTCGCGGAGAACGTCGCCAAGACGACTGCACGCCGACCCGCGAGCAGGGAGAGGCGGGCTCAGCCGTCGAGGGTGGTCTCAGTGGTGAACGGCGGCTTGCCTGGCCTCGGCAGGCGCTAGCTGTACTCGCACACGGGCCTAAGCAAGGGCGGCGTCGAGACGATCGCGTACGACGAGCTCGGTCGCCGCATGGCGGCTAAGCAGGCTCGGGACGAACCGTGCGACCGCCCCGCGCGCAGCGGTGTGGCGCTAGCGTGCGGGCATGACGTCCGAAGGCGTGTTCCTTCGCTCCGGTAGTCGGCTCGAGGTCATGCATGAGCGGCCCTACGACACCGAAGCGGTGCTGCAGGAGGCGCTTGCGACGTTCCCCGAGGTCCTCGCCGGTCCCACGACGAGCGGCGATGGCGGGCGCCTGTTGCTTATCCGTCGCGAGGCGCTGATCCCGCGGACAGACGGCGGGGTGGGCGTGTTCGCCCTCGATCATCTCTTCGTTGATGGTGACGGGGTTCCGGTACTCGTCGAGGTCAAGCGGTCTAGCGACACTCGGATCCGGCGTGAGGTCATCGGGCAGATGCTCGACTACGCCGCCAACGCGACCACGTACTGGCCGATCGCCCAGCTGCAGGAGGCGCTCGCGGTCACTGTTCAACAGCAGGGCCGGACAGTCGACGAAGCGATCGCAGAGGTGTGGTCATCCGGTGAGCTGGACGACTTCTGGAAGGCCGTCGAAACCAATCTGCGTGCCGGGCGGGTGCGGTTGGTCTTCGTCGCGGACTCGCTGCCTCCTGAGCTGGTTCGCGTGATCGAGTTCCTGAACGCGCAGATGTCGCCGGCCGAGGTTCTCGGCGTCGAGCTGCACCAGTTCGTCGGAGAGGGGCAGGTCGTCTATGTCCCTAAGGTGATCGGGCAGACCCTTGCTGCCGTTGCGAAGAAGTCGGCCGGCGCTGGCGTCGTGTGGGATCGAGACTCCTTCCTCCTGGCGGCACAGGAACGGTGCTCGAGTGCCGAGATTGACCTTGTTCATCGACTCCTGGAGCACGCCGGAGCTAGTGGTGACCACCTTGCGTGGGGCCGCGCGGCGACGCCCGGTGTCAGTGGCTGGTACCGCATCAATGGCCGACCCACCGCGACCTGGTCGCTGAACCTCAACGACTCACGAGACCAGACCCGCGCGTACTTGCTGTTCTACCTGGACACCATCGTCAGGTTCGGAGGTGAAGCGCGGGCGACGCTGGCCGCCGGACACCTGGAGCAGATCTCGTCGATGGCGGGCAAGATCGCCGCCGCTCGCGAGAGTGGGTGGAAGAAGTGGCCGTCGGTATACCTGCCCGACGTCGCTGGCAACGAGGGGTCACTGCGAGAGTTGTTCGCGGCCATGGAGGTACTCGTTGGCGACGACCTCGAGGGGTAGCACCGGCTGCCCATCGGGCACGGCCGCCACGGCGGTCGGGCGTCAGATCGGTCTGAGGAAGGTGACAAGCAGATGCCCACAGGGCCGAAGCACTACCGCATCCATGAGGAGATGGAGGGGGGGGCAACTCGTCGAGTACCAGGAGGATTGCCGCTGCATGATCGGCGAGGATCACGCTGAGGATGCGGCAGAAGAGCGGTTGAACGTGTGGGATGCCGCAGACATCTGGCAGTCCAAGGGCATGGACGAGGACTACATGTTCGGGTACAGCGAGGCTGAACTACGCCGCGCCGCCGGCATGGACTGATCGCAGGACCGCGGGCTTTCCAGCGCGAGTCATCCGACGCCGCTCCAGAAGTCCTCGTGGGACTGATCGACGTCTACGCCTCCGCATCGGCACCACTCGGTGTCTTGTCATCCCCGGCGTTGGCACTTTCCGAGACTTCCGACTCCTCGACCGTGGCCCGCAACTGATCCTTGGCGTCGTTCGCGTTGGCAATCCGGACCTTGCGCCTATCCCAGTACTGCTTCCCCAGCACAGCACCTAGAAGGGCCCCTGCGCCAATCAGCGCACCCTTGCCCAACAGTCCTGGAGCCGCCTTGTCGACGGCGCCCGTTTCGATCTTGCTGATCAGGTTCTCGACACCCCCTGCTGTTTGGCAGCGCTGACGATGTCCTGGTACTTGCCGAGGTTGCTCACTGTCGCCTTCCTGGGGTCTCGCGGGTCTGTCGAGCGCCTTGCTTCGGGTGACCCGACGCAGCGGGCCAGCTCCGCCAAGAGCCACCTGGTCCCGTGCATGGAGGATCCCACTGCGCGCGGTCGTCGTGGGCGTCCCGAGGGGTGACGTAGGGCGATTCCTTTTGTGTGACGGTCGGGAGACTTCAGTCGGCTTTTCCTCTACGAGATCGGAGCGAGGTTGTCACGCGTCGCGTCACCGCAGCTTCGTCTCGGCGTGGCCGCACGGGATCTCCTCCGGGTGCCGGATTGACGATTAGGGGTCGGACTGCTCCCGCGCTTGTCTTGCTGTCAGTGAACCAGAATCGTCGGCCCCGCTCATTGGGGGTCAACGCGTTGCGTTCGGCGTGCGGGCCACGGCGGGCCAGGACCGGGTCGGCGACGTTGCGGGACACGGCATCGCGCGCCATGGCGAACCGCAGCACGCGCCGGGTCAGGTTCAGTCAGCGGCATCGTGCTGGCGGATGCTCTGCCTCGACCATGGTGTCGAGCATCGCCAAGACGTGCTCGCTGCGGATCTCGGAGACCCGCGTCGGACCCGGCAACGGGACCCATATGCCACCGCGTGGGGCGGTACGGGCGCGTTCGCGTGGGGCGCCAAATGCGGTCTACCTGGACATTCGCGGTCATCGGCGGGCGCCCGAGAGCGCTGGCGCTGCTAGCCTGGCGTGCCGACTTGTGGCAAGGCGGTTTGGGAAGCGCCAAAGGCGTGTGGCGAAAGGGAAGAAGAGCGTCATGCACCTGTCCCGAGTCGGTGTCATGTCACTGCTAGCGGTGGCTGCGTTCGCGATGGGTGGATGCGCTGTGCAGTCGTCCCGGCCGGGCGCCCCTGCCGCGACACCCCAGCTCTCTTCAGCCGCCGAGCCCACGGCTGATCCGACAAGCGGAGCGCCCACCGGGTCAGCCTCCTCGTCGTCGGGTGTCAACCTGGCGAGCAACGAGTTACCAGGTCGCTGGGTGGAAACCTGGGCTCCTGGCCAATCGACAGACGTTGAGTACCAGGATGTATACGTCGTAACCGCCAATGGGAGCGGGGAGCTGAGTATCTACTGCACGACCCACGAGCAGTACACCTTCTCGGACATCGCTGTCACCGATAGTGGAGTGAGTTTCGTCCTGCACAACGACATCGGCGATGGTGTCCCCACGACGATCAGTTACGCATTGAGTTACGACGGATCGAACCGATTGAGTGGAACAGCGATGAGCAGCAAACTTGACGGCCCCACGAATGTCCTCTGGGTCAAGCAGCTCTAGGGTCGTGCTCCACGGGTGGGTGGAGGTTGGTCTTCGGCGGCGAGTGCTACCTGTAGCAGATCAGTGCCGTGATCGCCCGAGTCGCTCAGGCCGCTGGGGCGTAGGGCGGCGAGCCACATGAGCCGCCCTCGGGGCCATGTCGTAGGGCCCGGAACAGGGACCGGAGGCGACCGCGTGAGGTGCTGCTTCGGGAAGCCAGCACTCGCCAGAGCGGTGCCGACACTCGGACCGCGTCACAGCTCTCGACGAACCGCTCGACCTCTTCGTCGTGCTGCTCTCGGTTGAAGACGAATGGTCCGCCGGCGAAGCGAACCGGCTCACCTCGTCGGCAACAAGCTCGTCAAGCTGGTCGGACAAGGCAGGTCGGACAAGACAGGGCGTGACGGTTGGCGGCCGTCAGGGGGCAATCGGGGGAGTCCAGTCGAAGGCCGTCGGTTCAAGGTCTCCGACAATGGGATTCCAGTCGACGAGCCGGAACGTGCCGCTGGTCAAGGTCTCCGACAATGGGATTCCAGTCGACGAGCCGGAACGTGCCGCTGGCCGGATCCACGTCGTGGTCGCCGATGCGCTGGATGTCCGACAGGATGCCCATCACGCACTGGCCGGGGTGGCTGCGAGCGAAGTTGACCTCCGCCCTGCTCACGCTCACCTTTGTCCCGTCGTTGAGCGTGCCTTTGGCCTCCAGGTATCGCTCGTCCCCATCCTTCGTCGCCAGTGCGTCGTAGCCGCGCTTCTGGTACCTGACGTCTTCCACATGCCAGCCGAGGTTGTCTCGGTAGTGCTGTTCCAGCCGGTCCTGTGCCGCGTCCTCCACGGCCTTGCGGACGACGGGGTCGTCCTGCCATCCCTGGCCGCCCTTGCCGCTTCGGGAGAGGCTTGCGAACCCGCGTGAGACGAGGTGATCGGCCCAGAGTGCTTCAAGACCTTCGACGACCTCCGCGCGCACCACAGTGCCGCTGCCCTGCGGGTGCCAGTGCTGTGCCGGGAAGGCGAGCTCGAGCTCGGCCGTGTCGATGCGGTCGTCGAGTTCCACGAGGGCGTCCCAGTCGATGGGGACGTACCTGTTCGGTCGGCCGGATCCGTCCCAATGCTCCTCAGCGAAGATCGGCCCGGTGATCGTGCCGCTGCCCATGAGGCCGCGTCCGTGCCGGCCAAGCCGCAGCAAGAACGCTCGGTCGCCGGCCCCGATGCCGCCCGATCGAGTACCGATCGACCACTGCTCGGCGTACGTGCCGCCGGCCCGAGTCTTTGCCGATGCCGCCGAGAAGGCGGCTGGCTCCCAGTCCCACGATCCCGCGGTTGCGATCCCACAATTCTTGGTCACTCATGTCCGCACGCCAGCCGACGAACTCCCGGCCCCAAGCGTCGTCTGCGTCTGCCCGATGCCACGCCGAAAGATGCAGGTTGACCGCCATGCCCGCAGTCTGGCACCGCACCGATGGGCTGTCGGCAGTTACGACGAACGCCCGAACCGGCCACCTCGGATCGACGCATCAGGGACCGCAAACCTGATCGAGGGGCCAACGTCACCAGACTCGGTCGAAGGTGGCCGACTCGGTCGCGAACCTCCGCCGTCTGGCGCGCGATCTGCGATGCGGATCGTCGTGCCGACACTGCCGGTGCCAGGCGCTCGCCGCACGGTCCGCCGGTCGGACGACGTACCAAGAAGCCGGTCGACGCGTTCCAACGGAGCCACGAACGCGTCCCAGGATCGGATGAGGCGAAGTTGCAGGTCAACGGCAGGTCCGCAGGTCAGAGTTATTTTCACCAAGCCCCACGGGCGCGGGGCTTGGTGAAAATAACCGGGAAAACCCTGGTGAGAACCATGGTGAAAACCCGGCCGGTCGCCAAGCGTCGGCGATCAGGCTACGCGACAGGCCCGGGCCAGAGTCTAGGTGCCAAGCCACGGCGGTCAGGCGCCTAGGGCGGCTGAGGCGCCCTAGGTCTGATGGAGGCTCGGGCTATGGGATTTCGACCAGGGGCTGGTCGTCCCGGTGGGTAGCGTAGAACGTGGTCTCGTACGCGGTGGGCGGGACGTCGCCGAGGTAGCCGTGCAGGCGCTGGGTGTTGTGCCAGTGGACCCAGCCGAGGGTGGCCAGTTCGACTGTCAACGACGGCTGAATCCTGAGCAGGTATCGACGGCCGAAAACTGAGCATGTCGGCCGTATGCGATTGGGGTGTGATGGCCGCTCTGCGATCTGCGCGGTCATGCCGATGAGCGAGCATCGAGCGGTTACCCTCGCGGCGTTCGATGACCCAAGGGCGACCTGTCGTTCGGCTTGCCCCCCGGGCTCGACCAGGAGAACACTCGGCCCGAAGCCAGAATCGGGGGCACGGGGGCTTTCAATGGGACCTGTTCGGCGCGCGATGCTCATCATCACCGTGGGCATCCCCTTTCTCGCTGTCCCCGCGTGCAGCGCGAATGTCCCGGGGTGCTTGCCCGCACCCCTTCATGTCGCCCCTGGTGCCGTCCGCGCCGGCGACGTCGCAACAGTGTCGGCACCCGCCGCCAGCTGCGACCTGAGCCTCGCAAAGCAGACGGAGTACGCCGTTCTTCTTGTCACATCCGATCAGTCGTGGACGCTCGGCAGAACTCATCCCGATGTGGACGGTCACTTCACGCTCAACGCGACGATCCCGACTGACGTATCCCCGGGTCGGGCCAGGATCGTCGTCACAGGGAGTCCCTACGACGACTGCGAGAAGAACGGGTCCTGCGTGGGCTACACGGTGGCACTCACGCTGGAGGGGCAGTAGATCGCCCACGACGACCCGGGCCCCAGTGGCGTCCCGCGCTCGCCCGGTCATAGCCGCTGTCGGGGCGGCGGGCGTGGGGGCTCTTCGGCGAACAGTTGCGACGACCCGTGCGTCCAATCACCATGAACATCATGCGGGAGACCCGGGGCGCGACCGTGCGGCGTCTTGGCGTGTCGCTCATCGGCCTGGTGCTGCTCGCGGGCTGTGGTGGTCTATCGGGTCGCGGGGCGTTGTCGGGGCACCTCTACGTGGTCGGCGGGCCGGCGCCTGGGACGCCGCGTGCCGTTGAAGGGACGGTCGTAGCGACTGGCCCTGGCGGGCGGCACACGGCCACGGTCGGTGCCGACGGCAGCTACACGATGCAGCTGGCCCCGGGGACGTACACCGTGACCGGCACGAGCCCGCAGTACGGCGAAGGCAAGAGCCCCTGCCCAGCGAACGGCACGGTGGCCGTCGTGCAGAGCGAGGTTCGCACCGCTGACGCGTACTGCCAGATGCCGTAGTAGCCGACGCGGTCGGCGATGTCGGCACGGCGACATGGCGTTGACCGGATCTGGCGCGCTCCGGGTTCAGGCAGGGACGTGGCTCGACGTCCGGGCACGGGGTGGGCCGACGGCCCGACGCCCGACGTGAACACCTACAACGCGCTGAACAAGCCCTCAGATCAACAACCGGCCGTGGACGCAGGCACCCGAATTCGGCCGGCCTGAACGCCCGGTCATAGCTGCTGTCCGGCATGGCGGCACACCGTCGCACGGTCGTGGGCGCGTTGAGGGCGGGGACGCTCGCCCGGACCTGCCCCACTCTTCCGCTGGCGCTCCGCTGCGCCTCTCCGCCGGGAGACTCCGGCAGGCGGCGGCCGCCTGGGTTCGTGTCCGGGCGCTTTTGTCGTCGGCTCCCGTCACCGAGTGGTCCGCATGCTCGACCCAGCTCCGGTGCAGCGGATCAGGGACCGACGCTGGCGCGACTGATTAGTTCTCGTGCGACCTGGGAAGGGTCCGGGGCTGCTGCGATGTCGCGTGCGACGGCGTGGGCGGCGCCCCTGACTGCGGGGTCGTTCTGCAGAGCTGTGAGCGTGCCGGCGATGGCTCCGTCCGCGCGCGGCCCGATCAGGGCTTGGCCGATCTTCGCGCTGCTCACGGCCTGGGCGTTCGCGAACTGGTCGCCCATCTGGGGCAGGAGCAGCTGCGGGACCGCGTGGGCGGCGGCGGCAAGGGTCGTGCCCATGCCTCCGTGGTGCACGACGAGATCAGCTGCGGCCATCACTGAGCGCGCCTGGACGAATTGATGGACTGAGACGTTTGCCGGCAAGTCCCCGAGCTGGGCTCGGCTGCCGGTCGGGCCGATCGACGCGATCACGTCACCGATCTGTGCCGCCTCGAGGATGACGTCGCGAAGCAGCTCCGGGGTGCCGACGACGGTCCCCAAAGTCACGTAGACCAAGGGTCGCGTCTGATCGCGGTCGGTTGGCCGGACGGATGTCGCCTTCGGGTCGTCCCACTGGACGGTTCGGATGGGGATGACGTCGTCGTGCTCGGCGATCAGACCGATCTGCAGAGCCGGCGGCACAGGGTCGATGTACGGGCGAGAGGGTTGGGCACCTTCGGGCAACGGCTCCCAGGGCAGCACGTCGGGGTGATCGAGCGCCCGGCGCGTGATGCCGGGCAGCCCGAGGATGAACGGGTGGTAGTGGAAGACGCTGAAGAGCACCGCAGGTATACCGAGCTCTTCGGCGACAACGGCAGCGCCTGGGTTGGCCGGGTCGTAGACGACCAGATCGGGTCGGTCGTGCTGCCATGCCCGGCGCAGCGCAGCGACAGCCGGCAGGCCGTGCATCACGCCGAAGAACGCCTGAACCCATCGGCGCGGGACATCGTCGACCACCGCGGGAAAGCGCGCGCGGGTCAACTCGGGAACCGCTTTGGTGATCGGGTCCAGGTCTGATCCGAGCACGGTGGGCAAGGGAAGGTTGCCGTGGAACGGACTGCCGACCGCGATCTGGACGCGAGCACCGGCCCGCTGGGTGGCATCCGCCAACGGCATCACGGGAAAGACGTGCCCGTACGCGGGGAGCAGGGCGAAGGAGATGAACGGGTGTTCCGCCGGACTGGGTGACCGCAACGAGGAGGTGTGTGGGTTAGCGCCGCGCACAGCGTCGCCCTCTCTGAACCACGCCTCCATGCCTGGCACAGCCTGCCACCGACACGCGACGCTGGCGCCAATGCTACGTGCGGCCGGCAAGCGGACTCAGCGGGGCTGATCCTTAGAGCCACACCCTCGCTGGTCGTGAGCCAGGTCATCGCTCGCCATAGCGCGGGAATCGCGCTCGACCACGGCGGCAACTGCCCGCGTCGGCATCCGCACATGCCGCGATCCGCGCGCCCTGCACTGCGTCGGCCAGGGCGGGCTGTCGCGCCCCGGCCGAGTTGGGGCAGGTCGGGTCAGTGGTCGCGGTCCTTGGCGAGGAGTTCGCGGCGGGCGCGGGTGCGGTATGACTCGCCGGCCAGGGTCAGGACTTCGGCGTGGTGAACGAGGCGGTCGATCATGGCAGCGGCCACGACCTCGTCGCCGAAGACCTCGCCCCAGCGGCCGAAGGGCAGGTTCGAGGTGACCATGATCGAGCCTTGCTCGTAGCGGGAGGCCACGAGCTGGAAGAACAGATTCGCGGCGTCGTGGTCGAACGGGATGTAGCCGACCTCGTCGATGATGATCAGCCGGTAGCGGCGGATCTTCTTCAGCTCGGCCTCCAGCGCCCCGCCGTGGTGGGCGGCCGCGAGGCGGGCGATCCAGTTCGTGGCGGTGTCGAGCAGCACGGAGTAGCCGGCCTGGGCAGTGCGGATGCCCAACCCGATGGCCAGTGGGTCTTACCGATCCCGGGCGGCCCGAGCAGGACCACGTTCTCGGCCTTGGGCACGAACGTGACCGTGGCCAGGTGCGCGAGCAGGTCCTTGCGCAGGGAGGGCAGGTGCTCGAGGTTGAAGTCCTCCAACGTCTTGACGGCCGGGAAGTGCGCGGTGCGGATCCGCATCGTGGCCCCGGCGGACTCCCGGTCGGCGACCTGACGCTCCAGGACCGCGGCGAGGTACTCCTCGTGCGACCAGTTCTCGGTGCGGGCCAGATCGGCCAGATCGGCCCAGGTCCGCCCGATCGTCGGGGTCTTCAGGACCCGGGTCAGGTAGGCGAGCTTGGACCCCAGCTGGTCGGGTCGTGGTGCGTCGGTCGTGGCGGTCCTGGTGGTGGTCATCTGCGCTCCTTGGTCATCGGCTCGGTTCGCGTGGGGCCAGGGTCGAAGTCGACGCCGAACAAGGCGTCGTAGTCCGGCAGCGCCCGGATCGCGACCACGTGCCCGTCGGGGTGGGCCCGGGTGGTCTGGGTGCGGCGCCGCTGGGCCAGGTCCGCGCGCAGCAGCCGGGCGGTCTCGCGGTGGGTGGGGTCGGTGATCGTGGCCGCATGAGCCCAGGACCGGGTGTGGTCGGCCACGACCTGCCCCGCGCAGGTGACCACGACGCGGGCCGGGGTGGCGAGCACGTCGACGAACCGGCCGATCGCCCGCGGG
The DNA here is from genome assembly GCA_963769855.1 of uncultured Actinomycetota bacterium. Classification (GTDB taxonomy): domain Bacteria; phylum Actinomycetota; class Actinomycetes; order Actinomycetales; family Cellulomonadaceae; genus Cellulomonas. Next base: position 621,268 of record CAVYNN010000003.1, on the reverse strand, counting down.
TCGACCGAGTAGTCACACGAGCCAATCCGCACGTAGTAGTCCCGGGCCAGACGGACCCGGTTGGTCAACCCGACCGCGGGTGCGACCGGCGGCAGGTCGACCATCGCGGCCCGGTCGGTGGCCCACCGGTCGACCGGTCGGCCCCCGATCGAGCGCAGGTGACGGGTGTTGGCCCGCTCGGCCAACCACTGCGCGAGCTGGGCGTTGAAGTCGAACGGGGACGTGAAGGTGCGCCCGGGCAGGAACGAGGTCTCGAAGAACCCGTTGCGCCGCTCGACCAGGCCCTTGAACTCCGGGTCACGGGCCGGGGCGAGCTTGATCCGCACACCCAGCGTCCCAGCGAAACCGGCCGCCTCGGCGGTCAGCTTGCCCGTCCCACCGATCGCGGACTCCCGATCCCAGACCAACGTCCGCGGACAGGCGCCCCACCCGGTGGTCGCCTCCCACATCCCGGCCAGAATGTCCCCGGCCCGCCGCGAGGGGATCATCATCGCGTCCGTGACCCGGGAGTACCCGCAGGTCATCGCCAGCACCGGCAAGATCCGCTCCTGGCCACCGCCGACCGGGATCGCCACCGGCGGGAACCAGAGATCACACTGCGCGACCTGCCCCGGGTCGTACTCAACCCGGTCGGCCGGAACGAACAACGGGCGCAACTGCCGGACCCTGTCCTTCAAGACCGTCAACGACCGGTCCCACCCGATCCGCTCGGCGATCACCGTCGCCGGCATCGTCGGGAACTCCGCCAGCAACACCCGGATCGTCGGCTCGACCGCGTCAACGCTCGAACCCGCCGGCGCCCGCTCGTACTTCGGCGGACGCTGCGAGGCCAACGCCTTTGCCACCGTGTTCCTCGAGATCCCCAACCTGCGGGCGATCCCCGCCTGCGAAACACCCTCCGACCGATGCAGCCGACGAATCTCGGCCCAGTTCTCCACAGTGATCACACCCCAAGCCGTACTCCCGGGCGCTCAAGATTCACCCGTCGATTACGGCTCAGTGTTCAGCCGTCGTCGACAGAGCCGACAGCCGCAGCTGTTCAATGGCGGAACGTGCCCACGCCAGGCTGGCTTGGTGAACGGCTAGGCCGTGTTCGATTGCGAGAGCGGGGTGTCGACCAAGCAAGGGGGTGTCCCGGAGGTACGTCTCCATGGCGGTGATGAAGGACTCCAGGGCGTCGCAAAGGTCGCGAAGGAAGGCGAGCACCTCCTCCGGGCGGAGTTGCTGCTCGGCCATCCCGAACCGCATCAAGTGGATGCCGAGGTCTCGCCCGACGGTTGCCTTGTCCACCGGTTCGCGAAGCCATCGGAGGTGGGCGTCACGACCGCTTGCGGTGGGGGCGTACCGGCGCTGCTCGCGCTTGCCGACGGACACGGCGAGCTCGGATCGCAGGAGCCCGCGTTGCTCAAGGCGGCGCAGCGCGGGGTAGAGGGCGCCTGAGCTTGGCTCATAGACGGCGGCGGGTGTCGAGGCGAAGTAGCGCTTGAGGTCGTACCCGGAGCGTGGGCTGATGACGGTCAAACCGATGAGGATCTGTTCGAAGTCGGTCAGCCGGCGGGGTGGAGGCACATGAACCTTCCTATAGGTCGAATCGACCTGTAGGCTATCAGCGAGGTACCCACCCCCGGGTACCAGCGGCGACATGGACGGAGTCTCGTTCGAGGCGACGGAGCGGCCGGCACGTACTCAGCGTCAGGCGGGTCCCATTCCGTGGTAGCCGGAGCTCTCTGGGTGGGGTGTCTCCTGACCTGCACATCGCGAACCTGAGGGTGGTGAGGTGAGATGAACGCGCTGGACTACGTCCTCGATGCCGTGCTCGTGGCGACGATCTTCTTCCAGTTCAGGGGTCGACGGCTCACGCCGCGCAACCTGCTCCTGCCGATCGCGATCGTCGTCTACTTCTTGTTCGCCTACCTCAAAGGTGTGCCGACGGCTGGCAACGATCTGCTGCTGATCGCTGCCGGCGTGGCCCTGGGCTTCGTCTTCGGGCTGGGGGCCGGCCTGTTCACCCGGGTCTACTTCGGCGACAAGGGCATCTATGCAAAGGCGGGTCTGCTTGCGGCGGCGTTCTGGACCGTAGGAGTTGTGCTGCGCACGGCCTTCAGCCTGTATGCCACTGACGGCGGGGCCTCAGCCGATCGTGAGATCGGCCGGTGGATGCGCTCCTGGGACATCACCTCCCCCAACGCCATCGTTGCGTGCCTGTTGCTGATGGTCTTGGCGGAGGTGGGCTCGCGGCAGCTGATCGTGGGTGGCCGCTACCTCGCCCTGCGCCAGCGCGCCGAGACCTCGCCCGCCTCGGCGGCTGTCGCTTAGGACACCCTGGCCTCGACGACGGGTCCGCGGCGCGTGCCCGACCCCGCAGCAGCCCGTCGCCGGCCGGGCCTGTCCATCCCCGACCTTCTGAACGCAGCAGCGGGCGAACTCAACCAGCACGTGGTCCTGAATCTCGGCAAGCGTTTCGCCCTGGCCCTCGGGGAGATGCGGTCCAGCGATGCGCCAGGCGAGCCAGCCCAGACCGTATGAAGCGCCCCGGCCGGAGCCGTCGCGGGTCGGGCCAGTTAGCACTTACCCCGTTACTGGGAGGGGCCCCTGACCGTGCGCCTGGGCGTGATGTGACGACGAGCTGAGATGTAGAGGCAGGCGAGGTAGCAGCACATGGCCAGCGCCCACAGTCCGGACATGATCATGGAGCTGAAGTCGTGTCCGTAGTTGAGGAAGCTTGCTCCGTTGAACGCGGCCCCCAGGAGCGCCATGGCGCCCAGGAAGGCTAGGGCGGTGTAGGGCCTGCTGGTCATTCGTGGTGCCCAGAGGATGTTGAGCAGGCCGGCGATGACGAGTACGAGGCCGAGGACGATGTGGGCCGTGAGCATCGGGGCTCCGTGAGGGATCACCCAGAGGATTGCCGTTGCTGTCCCGGTGAAGAACTCAGGGGCGTTGGCTCCCGGGTGCTGGTCGGGGATCGTCACGAACAAGTTGACGACTATGCCGAGCAGGAACTGCGCAACCAGTGCCAGGCAGGCGACCAGGTTGACCAGGAGGGACCGTTGAAGGTCCCGGCCGGAGTGCACATGGCGTGTGCGGGTCACCGTCATGGCACCTGCCGTGGGGTTGCGCCCGGCCCGGTGAGCAGGTCTCGTAGTGCGTCGTCCAGGTTCTCGAACCGGAAGTGGTACCCGTTCGCGGCTGCCTGCGCTGGGATCACGCGCTTGCCCTTGACGAGGATGTCGGTGACCTTGCCGAGACCCATCCGAACCAACGGGGTGGGCACGGGAAGCCAGGCGTGGTGCCCGAGGATGCTACCCAGGACGTGGGAGAACTCCCGGGCCCGGACCGGCTCGGGTGCGGTCGCGTTGATCGGACCCTGGATCGTGGGGTCCTCCAGAGCGGTGGTGATGATCCCGACCTCGTCGGCGATGTGTATCCACGACATCCAGCCACGGCCCCGGCCGATCCACCCGCCGAAGTGGCGGCTGAACTGCGCGACCTGCGAGTGCAGGCTCTGCTTGGTGAGCACGTAGCCGGTTCTGAGCAGCACGCACCGGATGCCGAGGTGCGCCGCTGCCAGTGCGGACTGCTCGATGGCCGCACTGGAGGCGCCCCACCAATCTCCGCCCTGCGGGCCTGTCTCCGAAAAGTCGGCGTCGGTGTGGTCGCCGTAGCCGTAGTACCCGACCGAGGAGGCGACGATCAGCGTCGTGGGAGGGTGGTCGATCGTGCCGAGCGCGGTCACTAGTGCGTCGATGCCTCGGACCCGAGAAGTTGTCTCCTGCTCGACGTCGGTGCGAGTGTGACGACGACCATCGAACAGCGGACCGCCGGCCAGGTAGACCACCGCGTCGCTCGAGCCGAGGCGGTGGACACACTCCGGCGACAGGTCCTCCGGGCTCCATGACACGTAAGCCTCAGCGCCAGCAACCAGATCCTTGGCACGCACAGGGTCCCGGCTGAAGACGACCAGTTCGTGACCGCGCTGCACGAGCACCCTGCACAGCGCCCGCCCGATCGTTCCAGTAGCTCCGATCACGACAACGCGACTGCTCATGCTGGACCCCGCGCCTCACCCGGTGGATCGGGCTGGGCGTCAGGCTGGCGCACGACCGTGACACCGCCCTGCCCACGGCTCGCCCCGGCACGCTCGTTCTTGAACTCCTCGTGCCAACGAAGCTCAGACTCCAGGCGAAGCTCCCCACGACGGAACGCAGCCACCGCCATCGAAGACAGCACCCCCAACCCGACAAGGCGCGTGCGCTCCGCGACCATCGCGTCGAGCTGCATCTGAATCTTGTGACGGCGCGCGGCGAGCCGCTCGCTCAGCTCGCCGGGTTCGCCACCGGCAGCGAACAGCAACACCACCGAGACCGGGTCAGCGGAAGGGAAGACGGCGTCGAGAGCGGCCTCGCGCTGGACGATCAGCTCAAGGCGACCCTCATCAGTAATGTCATAGATGATCCGAGCGGGACGACGTCCGACCTGCTCTTCGCGGATCTGGCGCACAAGGCTGTCGTTGTGGAGCCTGCGCAGCTCGGCATAGATCGCCCCGCCAGTGATTCCGCCCCACACCTCGGCATTCGTCAGCTCGCCCGTGCGCCGGATCTGATGGCCATGCATCGGGCCTCGCTCCGCGAGGAGCCCCAGGATCATCAACCTGCTCAGGTTCACCCCACATAGTATGCACAGGCTAATCTGCGGTGCAAACCCTCAGGTCTGCGTCGGCGCCCCCTGCCTCCATGTCGGGGCGCCGGCACCCCGAGCACGGGGCCGACTTGTCGGTGGGAGCAGACCTAGGATCTGATGCAGTGCGTTGTGCCCGGTGGGGAGACTTGCACCCGGCAGATGGGGGCGGTCGCCAGCCAGCGGGTTCGTGTCCGAAGACGGGATGGTCATGGCGAGCAACCAGACCTTGGCACTCGCCGGGGTCGTGGTGATCCTTCCCCTGGTGGCGTTGTGGGCCTACTGCCTGGTCGACTTCACCCGGACGGACGAGCAACAGATGCGTACCTTCACGAAGCCGATGTGGATGGTCCTGCTGGTGCTGCTAAACGTGGTCGGGGGCGTGATGTGGCTCCAGCTCGGGCGCCCCCAACACCCGGCGCGCCGTCCCTGACACCTTCTGGCTGGTCTGCAGGCTCCTGGCGCCGGAGTGGGGTTCGCACCGGGCCCGGCATCAGCGCCGACTGAGCCGCTCGGCCGGCCGGTTGTGCACTCTGTTGAACGGTCTGTCCCAAACGTCGAGCCGACGATCGGCGTCCGCGTGCGGACGTTCTTCGGATCCCTCGCACCCGACCCAGGGACTGGCCCTCTGGTCAGAGGGCTGGGCTCACCGTCCGACTGCGTGCGTCGGCGTTCCCGGAAGACACGGCTCTCGACGGCGCGAACCGGCCCGCGAGTCGGGCAGCTGTCAGCTCAGAGCGGCGGCCCGTTCGGCTACGGGTTGGCAACCTTAGGCCAGCCGGCCGCGCAGGATCTCCTTTCCCTCGCCCATCAGGTCCATCACGGCTGCTTGCCGCCCGGCCAGACTCAAGATGATCGCCTCGGCAGACCCGCGGACCTCTGGTCCCGCGCCGTGCGACCAGTCCACATCGACTGCTCGGAACCGGAGCCCTCGTGCTCGAGCGCGGGAACCGACACTGATCGTGCCTCTGCATGTCAGCAGGGCGTGGAGGGTGGCGAGCAGGCGCTCTCGGGAATGTTGCGGCTGCGCTGCAAAGCCCTGCGCATGTCCAGGTGATGGATCAAGAGCGCGCGAAGCGCGACACCTGGACCCAAGACGTGGCCCAACAATCCCACTCTTCTTTGGCTGTCTTCGAAGAAGCACGTGGTGATGGTCTCCGCGGCCCTATACCGATTCTGTTCCACCCACCAGGCGTTCGCGCCGTCAACCGAGAAACCACCTCGGATGAGCATCGGCAGAACGCGTCGGACCGCTCCAGCCTGCACGGGCTCGTCAACCAGCAGGTGCGCCGCCACATCCTTGATGCACCAGCCCGGGCACAGCGAAGGCGTTTCCCAATCCTCAGGCGTGAGAGAGCGGAAGAACGCGAAGAGATCCCGCCGCTCGTCACCTCCTGGCGGCCAGGGAGACGGCACTCAGTAGCCGTGCGGCGCAACAGCACACTAGTTGTCATCGGCGACGGTCGAGCCTGTGAGTGCAGCGTTGACCACCAGGCAGATGTGATCGCTGTCGCGGCAGTCCGCCCGTAACTACCACGCCTGACCTCTGCCTCGCAGCCACCCTGCAATGTCTCAGCGTCGGGCCAGCGGAGACATGTCAAGTGGAAGACTGCGCGTCTGGCCGGGTCCCGACTGGCGCGGCCTGAGCAACGTCTGTCCAGACCTCGGTCATCTGTTCAATCAGTCCGTCCCGCACTCGGACGAACGTCGCACACTCGAAGTGGTTCAAGCCCTCGTGCCCTCGCCCCGTGACATGCGAACGGCAGGCCGCGCGATCCGAATCTCCGACGATCTCTTCGACAAGCAAGTGTTCGAATCCCGGATACTCCGCGTTCAGCCGTATCCAGGACACACGGTCGAAGGACTCGCCGGTATGAACATATCGGCAGGAAAAATCTTCATGAAGATAGCCGCCCAAGTCACTCCAGCGATGATCATCGATCGCGGACATCAGGCCACTCAGAAGCGCAACAGCAGTCACATCCCCCAGGCTACTGCCCCGATCTGACCGAGTGTCTACCCACGCCTCGCCGGTCAACCGGGCATTCCCTCCGACTTCTGGTCGAAGGGGCTCGCAGGCCAGTGGTCGGGCGACCAGTCCCCGGCCGGGTCCGTGGTTTGCCCCACTTCGATCAGGTGGCCGTCGGGATCGCGGAGGTAGCAGCGGATCTCGTATTGGTGCTGTCTTGGCGGCGTCAGGAATCGAGCGCCCCTGGCGCTCCACGCCTGGTAAACGGCCGCGATGTCTCTCACCCGGATATTGAGGAAGCTGCTGACCCGGTCGGGCTCGCGTGGCGTCTCCAGGGTGACCGCAGGCTTGTCGTCGGTCGGGCCTCCGCCGACATTGATGATGACCCACGTGTTGGAGAGGGCGACGTAGGTCAGCCCTCCGGGGCCGGAGAAGACCACCCTGCCGCCGAGTACCTCGGTGTAGAAGCGCCGCGAGCGCTCGACATCGTCCGAGACGATGAAGTGGGCCAGCACGATCCCTTCTGGGGGCGGCGGGAGCTCGGCCATCTGACACCTCCGACGGTTGGGCCTCACGGAGTAAGCCACCGACGTCAAATATGCCATCACCCGCCCGCCTGGCAAGTTGGCTCAGTTCGCACACTTGCGGCCCGGCGCCCGGCCGGACTCCCGTGACTGTTGTGGTCTGCAATGCCAGCAGATTCGAGGCGGTAGTGGGCGACTTGTGTCGAGGATTCGGGCGGTCGCTGGAGCAGAGGCCCAGCCGTGGGACCCGCGCGCGGCGCCGTAGGCGCCGCTCTTGACCGTAAGTAGCAACACAACTCACGGGCTTGACCGGGACACCCGATGCGGCCCTGCACACCGGGCGGGAGCTGCTCACCGACCGCCAACGGGCCCGCATCGACACCGCCCTTGCCGACGACGCCCACGTCGAGGTCGAGGTCACCTGGGCCGTCTACCAGCGCATCGTCGCGGCCTACCGCGACCCCGACCGGGCTGCCGGACGCCGCCAACTGCACGCCGTCATCGACTCCCTACGCCGAGACGTACCAGCCGCCCTGGTCGAGCTGCGCAGACTCGGCCGCACCCTGACGCGCCGCGCCCGCGACGTGTTGGCCTACTTCGACCTGCCCGGCACCAGCAACGGCCCCACCGAGGCGCTCAACGGACGCCTGGAACACCTGCGCGGCTCCGCCCTCGGCTTCCGCAACCTCACCAACTACATCGCCCGCTCGCTCCTCGAAACCGGCGGCTTCAGACCACTCCTACACTCTCGTTCGCGATGAGCCCCTTGAGTCGAGTCGTGCTGTCAACGCCGGGCGAAAACTGACCCACTGCTGCTGAACGGATTTTGACCCCCCTGGTCTTCTTGACTACGGCGTCTTGCGGTGGGCGCGGGTGCGGTAGGAGTCACCGTCCAGGGGTATGACGTGGGCGTGGTGGACGAGGCGGTCGATGGTTGCGGCGGCCACGACGTCGTCGCCGAGGGTCTGGCCCCAGCCGGAGAACGGCAGGTTCGAGGTCACGATCACCGATCCGGTCTCATAGCGTGAAGCGATGAGCTGGAAGAACAGGGCGGCGGCGGCGGGGTCGAACGGCAGGTAGCCGACCTCGTCGATGACCAGGACTCGGTAGCGGTTCAGCCGGCGTAGTTCACGCTCGAGGCGGCCCTGGGCGTGGGCGGTGGTCAGCCGGGTGATCCAGGCGGTGGCGGAGTCGAACGCGACGGGCAGTGCGGCCTCGGCGGCCTTGATGGCCAACGCGATCGCCAGGTGGGTCTTGCCGGTGCCGGGGGGGCCGAGCAGCACGACGTTCTCCCGGCGGGCCACGAACGTGGTGGTGGCCAGGTGCGCGATGACGTCGCGGGGTGCGCCGGGCAGGTGCTCGAAGGTGAAGTCCTCCAGGGTCTTGACCGCAGGGAAGTGCGCGGCGGCGATCCGCATCCGGGTGCCGTTGGCGGTGCGGGAGGCGACCTGACGGCCCAGGACCGCGGCCAGGTATTCCTCGTGGGACCAGCCCTCGGTGCGGGCCTGGTCGCCCAGGGCGGCGAATGTTGAGGCGATCACGGGAGTCTTGAGCTCGCGGGTGCAGAACGTGATCTGCCCGGCGGTGTCCTTACCGGTCGGGCTCATCGCACGACCCGCAGGTCCGGGCGAACGCTCGGGACCGACAACGCGAAGATCTCGTCGTAGTCGCTCAGCGACCGCAGCCCCACGGCCACCGGCCCGGCCGCGGGCCGGCCGCGGGTCGCGGCGCTGCGTTGGCCGAACGCGGTCCGCAGACCTGCGGCGACCTGGACATGTTCGGGGTCGGTGATGACCTGCCGGGACGCCCAGGACCGGGCGTGGTCGGCGACGACCTGGCCCGCGCAGCTGACCCGCACTCGCGCCAGTTCCGTGCTCACGTCAACGAACCGGCCGATGGCCTGCGGGTTCACCGAGTAGTCGTTGCCCGCCACCCGAACGTAGTAGTCCCGCGCAAGGCGGACCCGCACCGGTGCCGTGGTCGTGGGCACCACCGGTGGCAGCATCCCCATCGCCGCGACGTCAACCTCGCGCAGGTCCACCGGCCGGGAGCCTGTGGACCGGACCAGCCGGGTGTTCGCCCGCGGCAGCCAGTCGGCCAGCTGGGTGTTGAAGTCAGGCCCGGAGGTGAACGCCCGCCCGGGCATGAACGAGGTCTGCAAGTAGTGGTTGGCCCGCTCAACCATGCCCTTGGCCTCGGGGTCACGGGCGGCGGTCTGGTAGATCCGGGTCCCCAACGTCCCGGCGAACGTGCGCGCCGGCAACGTCAACCGGTGGTGCTGACCGATCCCGGACTCGTTGTCCCAGACCAAGATCTTGGGCACCGCACCCAGGCCGGCCAGTAGCTGCCACATCCCGGCCAGCAGGTCCCCGGACACCCGCGAGGGCAGCATCAGCGCCATCACGACCCGCGAGTACGCCGCGACCATCGTCAGCACCGGCGGTGCCAGCAACCCACCGGCGCCGTCAGGGATGACCTTGGCCGGGAACCACAGATCGCACTGCACGATTTCCCCGGGCTCATACCTGGTCCGGTCGGCCGGGTCCGCACCCCGGAACACCGGCCGGATCTGCGCGACCCGCGCCCGCAGCACCGAGGACGCACCCGTCCACCCGACCCGCTCGGCGATCACCGTGGCCGGCATGTCCGGGAACTGGCCGAGCAGCCGCCGGATCGCCGGCTCGAACGCGTCGACCGCCGACCCGGCCGACGCGCGGTGGTACTTCGGTGGCTCATGGGCGGCCAGCGCCGTCCGCACGGTGTTCCGCGCGACCCCCAGCCGACGCGCGATCGCCTTGATCCCCAACCCCTCAGCCCGATACAGCCGACGGATCTCAGCCCAGTCCTCCACGGTGATCACTCCCTCACTCTTCAGCGAAGGGGGGTCAACTTTCGCCCGGCGCCAAGGGGTCAGTGTTCACGCGGCATCGACACGTGCCTCGCGTCGCCGGGGTGGTCGGTGCGACGAAGGCAGCCGGTTGGTCGCGGAATCTGCCGCGCGTGGTGGACAGGAAGTCGGCCTCATGACTTTGGCTGTCGAGGGTGGGGTCGCGACCCGATCAAGAGGCCAGGCGAAGTCGGGGGTGATCTGATCATGCCCAGTGGGCGCCGCGCCGGGGCGTGCGATCCAGGCGCTGGAGCGTAGCGGGCGCGGGTCACTGTTCCGTGACGCGCCGCGGGTGACGCGTGAGGGCCTTGGTGCCGAACTCGAGATAATCGGCCTGATCGAGGGCCCTCGTGAGCTCGTTGTGGTGAGCAGAGACCAGTGCGGGAGGTCAGTCGCGTGTCGGGCCAGTTCGCACTTACCCCGTTACTGGTACGGGCCCCTGACCGCGCGGCCGAGCGGCGCTCGACCGGTCAGCAGTGACTTCGTTGCGCAGTTCGAGTTGGTCTGGACGGCTCGGGTCGGGGGTAGCTTCTGCCGTGCGTAGTCCGGACACGGCGATCTTGATGGCGCGTTGAGTCGCGTCGCGCACCTGATCGGGTGTGTCACCTTGCTGCAGGCTAGCAACGCTGGCGCCCATGACGGCTCCCATGAGTCCGCCAACAATTGTGGCCGCAGTCGGCCAGTCGAGGGTGTCGGGGTAGGCGCGGTGCAGTGCGTGAGCCAGTTGGGTCTCGGCGAGGAAATAGCGCCGCAGTGTCGCGGCCTGGACGGAGGGAACGGACATGAGCAGGGGCAGACGCCTGGCAGCCAGCCCGTTGGTCAGGTCGTTGTCGACGGCGTCGCTGAGCATGTGCTCCATGGCACGGATCAGGACGTCGACCATCCCTTCCCCGGGTAGGTGTTGGTCGATGATGCGGATCCCGGCGTCGAAGCGGGCACCCTGCTCGGCGAAGAGGACCTCGTCCTTGCTGGCGAAGTAGTTGAAGAAGGTCTTGGTGGACACGTCCGCGGCGGCGGTGACCTCCGCGAGCGTGGTCTGGTCATACCCCTTCTCCTGGAACAAGCGCATTGCGGCGTCGATGAGCGCCTGCCTGGTGCGTTGACGCTTGCGCTCCCGGCGTCCCAGGTCCTCGGCCATACGGCGAGGATACTCCCATCAGTAGAATGTTACAGTCAGGGTAGTATTACTCTGAGTGTAAGCAGCGGCCGAGTTCAGGTCCGCCCGATCGGAGGGAGTGTCATGGGCGCGGCGATACAGACCGACGGGTTGTCCAAGGTCTTCGGAACCGCGGTGGCGCTGCGGTCGCTGGACCTCGAGGTGGCTCCGGGGGAGGTGGTGGGCTTCCTGGGGCCCAATGGCGCGGGCAAGACCACGACGATCCGACTGCTGCTCGGCTTGATCGAAGCGAGCGCCGGCCGGGCTGAGATCTTCGGGACGGACTGCCAGCGTCATCCGGTGCAGGCTCATCGCAAGGTGGCATACGTGCCTGGAGAGGCAAGCCTGTGGCCCCAGCTGACCGGTACTCAGACCCTTGATCTCCTCGGCAGGGTGCAGGGCCGCGTGGACGTCGCCTACCGGGCTGTGTTGATCGATCGGTTCCACCTGGACCCGTCCAAGCGGGTGCGGGCGTACTCGAAGGGCAACAGGCAGAAGCTGCTGCTGGTGGCTGCTCTGATGAGCCATGCGCAGTTGTTGCTGCTCGACGAGCCGACCAGCGGCCTGGACCCGTTGATGGAGCAGGTTTTCCGTGAGTGCGTGCGCGAAGCCCATGATCGCGGGCAGACGGTGTTCTTGTCCTCGCACACCCTCGGCGAAGTCGAGGCGCTGTGCGACTGGGTCGCGATCTTGCGCGAAGGCCAGCTGGTCGAGGTGGGCACCATGGCGCAGTTGCGGCACCTGTCGGCGCTGTCTGTCGACGTCGAGTTCGCTGGCCCACCACCGGACCTGTCCTCCTTGCCGGGGGTCGTCGCAGTCGTGTCGGCGAACGGGCGCCGGGTGAATTGCCAGGTCAGCGGCGACATCCAGCCTCTGCTCACGGTAATGGCCGCCGCCGAGGTGAGCCATCTGCTCATCACCGAGCCCTCGCTGGAAGAGCTGTTCTTGGCCCAGTACGGAGCCCTCGAACCCGACGTGGCGGCATCCGATGGCCGGTGACAGGGCTGACGTCCGGTCGAGTGGGCGAGTGATCGCGGTCAACACAGCGCGCGGTGCGGCCCGCTCGGCCGTGCTGTGGGGAGTGGTGTTCGGCTGCTACGTCGCGTACGCAGCGGTGCAGTACGCCACCAGCTATCCCAGCCTTGCGGGGCGCCAGCAGGTAGCGGCGTCCCTGGGCGCCAATCCCGGTATGGTCGCCCTGTTCGGCCAAGGCCAGCAACTGGCCACCGTCGCGGGATTCACCGCCTGGCGAGTGATGGGTGTCCTGACCCCGTTGGGTGCCATCTGGGGGCTGCTGACCGCCACCCGGCTGACCCGCGGTGAGGAGGAGGCCGGCCGCCTCGAGTTGCTCTTGGCTGGCCAGACCACCCGCCGTCGCGCGGTCGGACAGGCTATCGCCGGGCTCGGTGCCGGACTGGTAGTCCTCTGGGCGATCACTGCGGCAATCACCGTCGCCGCCGGAACCACCGCCAGAGTTGGCATCCCGGTCGGTGGCGCCCTGTTCCTGACCACGGCCGTGGTCTCCACCGCCGCTGTGTTCATGGTTGTCGGCGTGCTTGTCGCCCAACTGACCCCCAGCCGTCGACGGGCCAACGCCATCGCCGCGGCCATTCTCGGCGCGAGCGTGCTCCTGCGCATCGTGGCCGACTCAGGATCCGGGTTGGGCTGGCTGCGGTGGGTCACCCCACTGGGGTGGGCCGAGCAGCTTCGCCCGCTCACGACCCCGAATCCCCTGGCGTTCGTCCCGATCCTGGCTGTCCTGGCTGTCCTGGCTGTCGCCGCCAGCGTCCTGGCCGCACGCCGGGACCTGGCCGCGGGCGCGCTGCGCACCCGGCACGTGCCCAGCGCCTACCCCGACCTGCTGCGCGGCCCCACCGGCCTGACCATCCGACTGACCCGACCCATGATCATCGGATGGGCCGCTGGCATGGCCGTCCTCGGGCTGGTCGGCGGGCTGGCCGCTCCCTCGGCAGCCACGGCGATCAGCGACTCCGCGGCCATCCAACAGACCATCGGTCGGCTCGGTGCCCACACCGGCAGCGCCGCCTACCTCGGCATCATCTACCTGATCGGCGCCGCCCTGGTCAGCCTCGCCGCCGCCGGCCAGATCACAGCCATCCGCACTGAAGAAGCCGACGGGTATCTCGATCACCTCCTAGCTCGCCCGCTGGCGCGCTGGCGTTGGCTGACCGGTCGACTCGTCGCTGCAGCCGGCCTGATCATCCTCGCAAGCACCGCAGCGGGCCTGGCCGGGTGGCTCGGCCTGGCCACCCAACGCACGGACCTCGGCTTCAGCCAACTCGTCGAGGCCGGACTCAACATCGCCCCGCCCGCGCTGCTGATCCTCGGCACGGGCAGCCTCGCCTACGCCCTATGGCCACGCCAGGCCCCGACCATCACCTACGGGCTGGTTGCCTGGTCATTCCTCATCGAAGTCATGGCCACCGTCATCACCAACCGCTGGCTGTTGGATACCTCAGTCCTCTACCACATCAGACCGGTTCCCGCCGCCGAACCCAACTGGACCAGCGTAGCTTGGCTCACTGGCCTGGCCATCGTCTCGGCCATCACCGCAAACATCCTGTTCAACCGACGCGACCTCACCAGCGCGTGAACACACAACTGGGGCGCCCTGGGTCTGATCGCCGGGTGCGGGCGGACTGTCCGCCGCCGAATTCACGGCGGCGGACAGCGGTGATGCGCTCGTCAGGGAGATCCGCCGACGCACCGACGTCGTCGGTATCTTCCCCGACCGCACCTCGGTCATCCGCCTCGTCGGGGCCGTACTGGCCGAGCAGCACGATGAATGGGCCGAAGGACGCCGCTACCTCGGCCTCGACCTGCTCGCCAAGGCCCGAGTGGCCCTCGTCCCCGGTGAAGAGGAGGTCACCGACCCACCCCTGGCCCTGACCGCCTGAACAACACCAGGGTCACGCCGAACCGCTACACCACTCCCCAGGACTTGACCGTAGCGGGGCCGGACGGCTCCGATCTGCAGTGCACCGTGTCGGCAAGCCACCACTGATCCAGCCAGCCACGCTGCCCATCGGCGCCCAGCACCCGCACGTGAGAAGACCGGCCCACCGGTGGCGCAGCCGCAACGAGGGTGGGCCTCTGAACTGCAGTTACACGGCCGCCACGTGTGAAACGTCCATTGCGCTCACAGAACTCGGCGCGATTTTCGGGCAACTCAACAGTCAAGGCCAATGCCACAGGTCTTGGGGCGGGCACTGTGCGGGGTGTGGCTGACTCCACCGCGGCACGGCCGCCGTCAACGAAACCGATCATCGTCACCGGTCGGCGGCGAGCAGGTCCGGCTGATCCGTCGACACCGCAGCAGGTCACGATCGGCGACGTGATCTCTGCCGTCGCCAACCCGACGTCTTCGGTGGCGGGGGTGCCGGCGCGGATCAGCGGCGTGCAGGTGCCGTTCGACGGTGTCGACTCCATCGGGTTGGCCCGCCGGCTGCGCCGCGCCCGGGCTTACGGTCGGGACTGCTGTCGGTCTGGTTGACACATTCACGGCGCCAGGTCGCCGAGCCCGCTCCGGAGGTAATGGTCGACGCGTCTCCAGGCGGGAGATGCGCCATTGATCATGTCCTGCATCAGCCGGGGAATGGGCGAGTCGACAGGTGGCTCAGGCGCTGGTTGGCCGGAGTAGCGGTCTTGGGCGATCCGGAGGATTCGACCCGCCAGGTCCTTCAGTTCGGGGTCGTCGGGATCGAGGCCACGGGCACTGTCGTAGTCGCGGTAGACCCGCTGCACCTCGGGCAGGGTCTTGGCCTCGTGCTGCTCGGCCAGCAACCGGGCCGCGGACTCGGGGTGGGTGGCGAACGCGAGGAGCCATAGGTCGCGTTCCATGCCGATCCATTGTGTGCTGAGCCCGATCTGCGCGAGAAGGTCCAGGTAGTCCTGCACACCCGGGGGCAAACTGGATTGGGGAACGGCGAGGCCGCGCAGGCGGCGCCGGGTCTCTTGGAGGCGCGTGACCTGTCGTTCCAGGTCGTCATCGATCCGTTCGAGCGCCGCGGCTCGTTCCTCGGGGCCGGCCGTGAGGAGGGCTGGGATCTGCGCGAGCGGTACGCCGGCCTCGGCCAGCGCGCGGATCTTCACGAGGGCGATGGCGTCTGCGGCCGCGTAGCGCCGATAGCCCGAGGCGTCCCGCGCGGGCTCAACGAGCAGGTCGATCGTGTGGTAGTAGCGCACGGTCTTCGCCGAGACGCCCGTGTAGCTAGCCAGCTGCCCGATCGTCAGCACCGAGCCTCCTGGGCTTGACCTTCTAGTAGATGGAAGGTTGCAGACTCAGGGTATGTCAGATAGCGCACCAATCGAGCCCGTCGGTCAGTCCGATCGCGATGCTCTGCGGGATCTCGCCGACGCTGGCAACGAGGCCGCACTGGACAGACTCGCCGAGCTCGCGAACGAGCGAAACGACGTGGACGAACTCAACGAACTCCTCGGCGAAGGGTGCGAACTTGCCGGCAGGCATCTCGCCAGCCGAGCCATCGCCAGGCGGGATCTCCGCGCGCTGCAACGGCTTGCGGACGAAGGCGTCGAGCGGGCCCAAGAGGCACTGGACGACCTCCTCCGCCTATGACCACCGCGCTGACTCGGAGGCGGTCGGACAGGGCGAGGACCTCGTCGCGCAGGGCGTCCGGGGTGATCACCTCGAAGCCCCAGCCGAGCCCGGCCAGCATGCGGGTCACGTCGTGGCCCGCCCGTGGCGCTCGACGACATCTCGGCAGGGGACCGCTCACAGGTCGTTGCCGGCGTAGGACTGGTTGAAGCTCTTGTTGGCCAGCGGGAAGTCCGGGACGATCGTGTCCGCCAGGGCGACCGGCAGCGCCGGCCACGTGAAGAACGAGGGGTCGACGATGGCGGCCCTGGTCAGCCGCCCGGCGGCATCGAGCTCTACCCGATGGCACGCGGTGCCGCGCCAGGCCTCGACGAAGGCCATGCCCGCCGTGACCGGGGCACCTGGGTCTGCAGCCGGGCCCTGGTGCTCGTCGGCCGCGGAGTCGTCGTCGGGCGTCGACCCGGACCACGGCCGGCCTGAGCCCAACCGTCCGTCCAGGCGCGCCACCAGATCGGCGACCAGGGCGGCGGACACCTGCACCTCCTCGGCACGCACGCGGAATCGGGCCATCACGTCACCGTCGTCGGCGGTGCAGACGCGGAACGCTGGTCCCAGGTCCACGAACGGTTGGTCGCGGCGGGCGTCCACGTCCAGGCCGGAAGCACGGGCGACGTAGCCGAGCACTCCCATCTCGACGGCCGCCTCGCGGTGCAGCACCGCGGTGCCGGTGAACCGGTCGACCAGCACCGCCGTGCCGAGGGCGATCCGCACCAGGTCGGCGACCTCGGCCACCACCGAGCGGATCAGATCGAGGTTGGGCAGCGCCCGCAGCCGGGCGCCGCCGATGCTGATCCCACCGCGCAGCAGGCGGTGACCGGTCACCTCGGCGTTGGACCGCAGCAACGACTCGCGCAGCCGCAGGGTGTGGGTCGCCAGGATGCCGAGGCCCACGTCGTTGGCCATCGCGCCGAGGTCGGTGGTGTGACAGTGCAGCCGCTCGAGCTCGAGCAGGAGGGCGCGCACCAGGCGGTCCTCCTCGCTGACCGTCATGCCGAGCGCATCCTCGACGGCCATCGCGAACGTGAGGGCGTGGCCCACCGCAGTGTCGCCGCTGATCCGCTCGGTCAGCAGGAGGGCCGCCTGCGGGGTCCGGCCCTGCAGGTGCTTCTCCACCCCGCGATGCACGAACCACAGCCGGGCCTTCATCCGGACGATGGTCTCCCCGACCACGGAGAACCTGAAGTGGCCCGGCTCGATGATCCCGGCATGCACCGGACCGACGGGGATCTCGTAGACGCCCTGACCTTCGACGGGCACGAAGGCGAACCCGCTCTCGTCGGGACCGAACGCCGGGTCGGTTGCGGCGTCGCGGCGCATCGGATACCAGCCGGTGGGCCAGTGCGCGTGGCGGATCAGCCGACGCGGGCGGACATGGCCGCGAGGTTCGATGCCGAAGCCGTCGCGGATGGCCCGCTCGAAGCGACCGGCCGGGAACGAGACGGTCGACAGGGACGGCACCCAGGCGTCGTCGCGCGGCAGCGCGACGGTGAGCTCGGAGCGGCGGTGGGTCCCGGGGTGAGCGAAAGCGTAGACGACGCGGAAGCCCGTCGGGCCATCGTCGTGGCCGGCGACGAGGGCGAGTCGGTGGCCCTCGGCAATCAGGGCTCCGACCTGCGCAGGAAGGTCGTCCCGGGCGATGGTGCGGGACGGGTTCGCGGGGCGAGGCGCGGTCACGCGAGCCCCAGCGCTGCGGCAGCCCGGGCGAGCACATCGCCGACGGGGAAGGCGACGAACCCGATCACCGCGGTCACCGCCAGCGCCAGCACCAGGGGTGTCATCGGCCCGCGGTCGGCCCCGGGCCCGTGCGCGGGCGCCGTCGGGAGCCGATCGACTCCGGGCGGGAGCCCGTCGGCGCTGGATGAGCGATCCTCGGGGGCATCGGCCGGCAGGTCGTCGTGCGCCGGGCCGAGCACCATCGCAGCGGTCGCCCGCACCAGGCCCGCCACCACGGCGAGCAGCAGCGCCACCATGAGGCCCATCGCCCAGCCCAGGCCCGCCCGCCAGCCGGCCAGGACGATCGCCACCTCGGAGAAGAACAGCGCGAACGGCGGGAAGCCCAGCAGGGCCGTCATGCCGACCACGAGCGGCACCGCCACGTCGGGCCGGCGCGCGAGCAGCCCGCGGACGTCCGCCATGGTCGTGGTGCCCTCGGACGCCAGCATCCGGCCCGCCACCACGAACAGGCTCGCCTTGGCCAGCCCGTGCCCGATCAGGTGCAGCAGCACCGCGGCCAGGGCGATCGGCCCGCCGACGGCGGCCCCGATGGCGAGCACCCCCATGTGCTCGATGCTCGAGTAGGCGAGCATCCGCTTGTGGTCCCGCTGCCGCAGGATCAGCGCGGCGGCCACGGTCAGCGACCCGAGACCCGCGGTCAGCAGCAGGCCGCGGACCAGGCCCGGGCCGAGCACCACGTCGGCGATCGCCCGGATCCGCAGGATCGCGTAGAACGCCACCGCGAGGAGCACGCCGGACATCAGCCCGGACACCGGCGCCGGCGCCTGGCTGTGGGCGTCTGGCAGCCAGGAGTGCATGGGTGCCAGACCCGCCTTGGTGGCGAAACCGAGCACCGCCAGGCCCGCGGCGACCCGGACCAGCCCGTGGTCCAGCGGCAGCTCGCCGCTGACCAGCCTGGTCCAGGACAGGGTCGCCTCGCCGGCGCTGCGGCTCGCCGCGTACAGCAGCACCGTGCCGAGCAGGGCGATCGCGATGCCGACCGACCCGAGCACCACGTACTTCCAGGCGGCCTCGAGGGATCGCGGTCCACCGCGGTGGCCCACCAGGAAGGCGGTGGCGATGGTGGTCGCCTCGACGGCCACCCACAGCACGCCGAGGTTGTCGGTGGTGACAGCGATCGCCATGGCGCCGAGGAACAGGGTGACCAGCGCGGCGTAGCGGCGGTCGGCGCGGGTGGCGGCCGGTCGTGGCCCCTCGTCGGGACCCGGACGGGGAGCCAGGCCCGCCCACGTCGCGGTGAGCCCGACAGCGCCGATGATCGCCAGCATCAGCGCCGAGAGCGGGTCGGCGCGCAGCAGGTCGCCGCCCAGCGTGGGGACCGGCCCGCGGTGCGTGAGCAGCGCCACGCCGGTCGCGAGGAGCACGGCGCTGGTGAGCACGCCGGACAGGCGGGTGACCAGGCTGGACAGCGGGGTGGCGGCGACCGCGCCGACGAGCAGGGCGGCGAGCGGGGGGAGCAGCAGGATCGCGGTCATCAGTCCTTCAGCTCCGTCATCGAGTCGAGCGTGGTGGAGCCGATCTGCGCGTGGATGCGGCGGGACAGCACCGCCAGGATCAGCACCACCAGCAGCACGTCCGACGAGACGCCCAGCTCCACCGCGAACGGCACGCCGGCCGCGGTGAGGAACGCCACGGTGGCGATGCCGTTGTCCAGCACGAGGAAGCCGATCAGCTGGGACATCGCCCGGCGGCGGCCGACGAGCAGCAGGAAGCCGATCAGCACCATCGAGACGCCGACCGGGACGGCGAAGGCCGCCGGCCCCGAGACCCCGACACCCGAGCCCGTGGCCACGCCGTCCGAGATCGGCCGGCTGACCAGGTACGCCACGGTGGTCAGCAGCGCCACCACGACGAGGCTCGCCGTCGGGTTCAGCCGGGCACCGTCCTCGCGGGCCGCGTCGCCGGCCTCGATCCCGGCGCGCAGCCGCCGGCCGAGCACCCACGGCAGCAGCCACGCGCGCAGCACCAGCACCAGCACGGCGACCACCAGCAGCTCGGCCCGCGCCGACCCCGGGCCGGCCAGCCCGATCGTCACGGCCAGCGCCGCGAGCGAGACACCTTGCACGGTCAGCAGCCGCACCTGCGCGGAGAGGTCGCGCCGCCACACCAGCAGCACGGAGGTCACCAGCAGGGCGCCCGCGGCGAGGGCGATCAGCTGCGTGGCGGCCGATCCGGTGGTGGACATGGCGGGGACCTCTCCGACGACGTTCATGCGACGAGGTAGGACGCCGTGACGGCGAGGAAGGCGAGCACGAACGAGCCGGCCAGCAGCTCCGGGACGCGGAACAGCCGCAGCTTGGCCATCGCCATCTCGGCGGTGGCGAGCAGCGTGGCGAGCAGCGCGAGCTTGCCTGCCAGGGCGAGCGCCCCGAGGAGCACCGGCCCGAGCGCGGCGGTCCCCGCGACCCCCCAGGGCAGCAGCAGGTTGCCGACCAGCCCGAGCAGCACGGACAGCCGCAGCCACGACGCCAGGTCCACCCAGGCGAGGTCCCGGCCGGAGGTCTCCAGCACCATCGCCTCGTGGATCATCGTCAGCTCGAGGTGGCTGGACGGGTTGTCGATCGGCAGCCGGCCGGTCTCGGCGAGCACCACGATGGCCAGCGCCACCACGGCGAGCACGCCGGCCGGGCTGGCGATGCTGGCGGGGTGGTCCCGGCGGGCCGCGACGATCAGCGGCAGCGCCGAGCTGCCCACCGGGATCGAGAGGGCGTACACGGCCACCAGGACGGTCGGTTCCACCAGGGCTGCGATCGTCATGTGCCGGCTCGACCCCATGCCGCCGAAGGCGGAGCCCGCGTCGAGCCCGAGCAGGGCGATCGCCACCGTGCCGAGCAGCAGCACGGAGACCACCACGAACAGGTCGCCCGGCACCAGGGCGAGCGGCAGCGCCGCGACCAGCGGCACCAGCGCGGCGAGCAGCAGGCTCGAGGTCAGCAGCACCACGGGTGCGACCACGGTCACCGGGCTGGTGCCGGCGGCGCGCAACGGGGTCTTGGCGAGCAGCTTGCGCAGGTCCCGCGCCGGCTGCAGCACGCCGGGCCCGACGCGACCCTCGAGCCGTGCCCTGGTCTGGCGCGTCACGCCGATCACGAGCGGCGCGAACAGCACCGCCACGGTCACCTGGACCAGGGCGACGACCAGCGGCGCGACGCTCATCCGGCCACCACCAGCAGCACGGCGACGAGCGCCGTGAAGGAGAACGCGAGGTAACGGTTGATCGAGCCGTTCTGCACCCGGCGGGCCCGGTCGGCGAGCGCGTCGGCCGCGGCGACCAGCGGACGGTAGAGGCGCGCCTCCACCACGTCGTCGACGTGCTGGGCGAACCGGACGCGCTCGGCCAGGTAGGCGGACTCGGCGACGTGGGTCACGACGACGTCCCGGCTGGGCTGCAGCGCGTCGTCGAAGATGCGCATCACCGGCTCGGCGTAGGACGTGGCGTTGTACTGCATGCGCGGGCTGGTGCGTACGCCGCCGCTGCCCCAGCCGAGCACGTCGGTGGTCGCCGGCCGGCGGCGGGCCACCACCAGCACCACGACGAGGGCGGGCAGTGCCACCACAGCCCAGAGCCCGACCAGCGCGGTCGGGCTCAGCACGGCGCCCACGCCGGTCAGCTCCACGCCGCCGAGGCCGACGGCCCGGGCGCCGTTGTCGCCGGTCAGGCCGGCCGCCGCTGCTGCGGCCGCCGCGACCGGACCGGGCAGCACACCCAGCGCCAGCACGCCGAGCGCGCCCAGCACCATCGCGACCCGCATGCTCAGCGGGCCCTCCTGCGCACCCGATGCCGCGACCGACCGGGCCCGGGCCAGGAACGCGATGCCGAACGCCTTGACGAAGGTCACCAGCGCGAGCCCCGCGGTCAGGGCGATCAGGCCCAGGGTGAGCGGCACGACGACGGCCACGACGCGGTCCGTCGGCCGCACGCCGTGGATCAACGCCTGCAGCAGGGTCCACTCGGCGACGAACCCGCCGGTGACCGGCAGCGCGGCGGCGCCGAGAGAAGCGATGCCGAACGTCGCGGCGGTCCACGGCATGGTGTGCACCATCCCGCCCATCCGGTCCAGGTCGCGCTCGCCGGTGGCGCGCAGCACGGCGCCGGCGCCGAGGAACAGCGTCGACTTGAAGGCGGCGTGGCTGATCAGCAGCAGGAGGGCCGCGACCAGCGCGGCGCTCGCGGCACCGGGGACGTGGTGGGTGCGCAGCAGCATCGTCAGGCCGATCGCGGCCACCACCAGGCCGAGGTTCTCCGAGGTGGAGTAGGCCAGGAGGCGCTTGAGGTCGGTCGCGACGCCGGCCTGCAGGATGCCGTACACGGCCGAGCCGGCACCGAGTGCGATCAGCAGCACGGCCCACCAGGTGGGGCCGCCGGGCAGCAGCCGGACGCCCACCAGCAGGATCCCGTAGGCGCCAAGGGACACCATCGCGGCGCTCATCAGGGCGGACGCGTGGCTGGGCGCCTCCGGGTGGGCTCGTGGCAGCCAGACGTGAAGCGGGGCGACACCGGCCTTGGCGGCGAAGCCGACGACGAGCAGCACGAAGGCGACGGTGGCGCCGGACCGCGTCGGGTCGGTGCCGGCGAGCGCGGCGAAGCCCGTGGAGCCGCCGGTGGCGGACAGTGCCGCGAACCCGGCGAGGATCAGCACGAAGCTGAGGTGGGTCATCACCGCGTACCAGACGGCCGCCTCGCGCGCGGTGCGCCGGTGGGTGTGCTCCGCGAGCACCAGCACCGTGGACGCCGCCGCCATCAGCTCCCAGGCGAGCAGGAACGAGACGACGTCACCCGCCGCCGGCACCAGCTGCATGCCGAGCAGGAACAGCGCGAGCGCCACCCACTGCGTGCGGGACGCGGAGGTGCCGTGCACGTAGCCGATCGCGTACACCGAGGCGAGCACGCCGACGGCGCCCACCAGCAGCATCAGCAGGCCGCCGAGCCGGTCCGGCGCCAGCACCAGCGGCGGACCGGGCAGTGCGGTGGTGATCCGCAGGGTCAGCGTGTCGCCGGCCAGTGCGAGCGAGCCGGTGAGGACCCCGGCGGCGGACAGCGCTGCGCACGCCGAGCCGGTCAGCACGTTGCGGGTGCGCCCGCGGGTGGTCAGCGCCGCCAGCACGGCGACGACGGTCAGGACCCCCTGTGCCAGGAGTCCGCCTGCCAGAGCGGTCATCGGCCGGTGACCCGCCGCAGGGCGGCGACGATGTCCGCCGGGGTGGGCGGGCAGCCGGGGACGGCCAGGTCCACCGGGACCACGTCGTGCACGGCACCCACCACTCCGTGGGCGCCACGGAACATGCCGCAGTCCCGTGCGCAGTCGCCGACCGCCAGCACCACCCGAGGCTCCGGGGTGGCAGCAACGGTCAGCCGCAGCGGCTCGGCCATGTTGCGGGTCACCACCCCGGTGACCAGCACCACGTCGGCGTGCCGGGGTGAGGCGACCAGCCGGGCGCCGTACCGCTCCGCGTCGTACACCGGGCCGAACACCGCGGCGAGCTCGATCTCGCAGCCGTTGCAGGACCCGGCGTCGACATGGCGTACCTGGGCGCTGCCGCGCAGCGCGCGGGGCAGCGTGCTGGTGGACGTGGCGTCGCGATGGTCGGCCCCGGCGCCGGTGTGTTGTCCTTCCGGTGCCGGGGGTGCCGGCTCGGCGATCCGGCCGGTGCGGTGGATCAGGCGGGCGAGGTCAGCGAGGCTCATGCGCTGACGGTCGGGAGCTGGGGCGCCGCCTCGGCGGTGGAGTCCTCGAGCTCAGCCTTGAGGGTCTGCTGCCCCTGGAGCAGGTCGACGAGAAGTCGCCGCGCGATCCGCAACAGCTCGGCGACCGCCGGGACGCTCGCGGCGTAGAGCACCTCGCCACCCTGGCGGCGCTGGCTGACGAGCCCGGCCCGGCGCAGCACCGCCAGCTGCTGGGAGAGGTTGGACTGCTCGATGTCGATGCTGGCCAACAGCTCGTGCACGGGCCGGTCGTGCTCGGCGAGCAGCTCCAGGATCCGGATCCGGGCGGGGTGCCCGATCGTGCGGAACAGCTCCGCCTTGACCTTGTAGAGCTCGCTCATGTCGGGCCCTCCCGCACTTGATGACTAGGACACATCAGCAGATGAAGAGTACTTCAAGTAATGACGTCCGCCCGCCGCGCGGCTTCGGCGCCCCGCTCCTACCGTGCAGGGATGAGACCGACGTCGTCCCGCGGCCGGCGGCTGCTGCGTGCGGTCGGGTTGTCGCTGGCCTTCGGGGTCCCGGTGGTCGCACTGGCGTTCGTCGTCCGCGTCGGTGTGCCCGGCGTCGTGCATGCAGACGAGGCCGCCGTTCGGGCCGCCACCTCCGTCACGCGCGGCAGCACCGCCCTGCGGTCGGCGCTGCTGGCTGTCCAGGCGGCGTTCCAGCCGATGTGGGTGAACTCCGCCGTCGCACTGGTCTGCGTGTGGGCGTGGCTACGACGCGGCCTCGGCAGCCGCGCGCTGTGGGCGGCGATCACCGTGGCGCTGGGCTGGGGGCTCGGTAACGTGGTCAAGCAGCTGGTGGCCCGGGCCCGGCCGGTGGTCGAGAACGCCGTCGACCACGCGCCGGGGTACAGCTTCCCGTCCGGCCATGCGACCAACACGACGGTCGCGTCGATCGTGCTGCTGGTGCTCCTGTGGCCCCTGCTGCGGCATCGGGGCCGCACCGTCGCCGTCGTGCTGGTGGTCGCGCTCGTCCTGCTCATCGGGCTGGACCGCGTGATGCTCGGTGTGCACTACCCGTCCGACGTCCTCGGTGGCTACCTGCTCGGCGCCGCCGTCGCGCTCGGCTCCGCGCTCGGCTACCTGGGGCGCGGTCCCGCAGCCCCGCACCCGGACGACGACTCGTCGGCTGAGCGGCAGCCGGCACCGCCCACCACCACGCTGCCCGGGAGGAACCCGTGACGAGCGCCCTGACCCGGTACGAAGACGACCGTTCGGCGCCGACGCCCGGTCAGGCCGCGCACGACGCCCTGGTGCGTGCTGTGCTGCCCGCCGTCGTGCTGTTCGGGGTGGTCGTCGGCATCGGGCTGATCATCACCGGGCCGCTGCACGGGCTGCCGGCCGAGCAGGCGGTCAACCGTTCGCTGGCGGCCGGCCGCACGGCGACGATGAACACCTGGACCGACTACGGCTCGATGACCGGCAGCACCTCCGTCATCGCGGCCAGCACGGCGTTGGCGGTGCTGCTCCTGTGGTGGGGCACCCGGCAGTGGTGGTCGGCGATCGTGCCGGCGCTCGCGGTGGTGCTCCAGCTGGCGGTGTTCTGGACCACGACGGCGATCATCGGCCGCCCCCGGCCCGACGTGCCGCACCTGGACCAGGCCCCGCCGACGTCGAGCTATCCCAGCGGGCACGCCGGTGCCGCAGCGGCGCTGTGGTGGAGCCTGGCGCTCCTGGCCCAGCGGATCCGGATCACGTGGCTACGGGTGCTGGTGACCGTGGTGTGCGTCCTGGTGCCCTTCGTCGTGGGCTACTCGCGGGTCTACCGGGGCATGCACCACGTGACGGACGTCGTGGCGGGCGCCCTCAACGGCGGGGTGTGCGCCGTCCTGGCCTACTTCTACCTGCGCCGGGACACGAGCGCGGCTGCCCGTTCGCGCGAGGGGTCGTCGTTCGCGGCGGGCGCGCCCCTGGCCCCGTCGATCGGGACCGCCCCGACGTCCCGGACCGGTGGGCGGCACGCCGCACCGGTGGCGCCCGGAGCGAGGGACGTCCGAGCGGGAGGATCAGACCCGGGCGTACCGCGCGCGGCCGAAGGAGTAGATGCCGTAGGCCGCCAGGCCCACCGCCACGAGAGCCAGGAGCACCCGGCCGAGCGGTAGCGCCAGGAGCGCCCGCAGCGCACCGTCCAGGCCTTGGGCCTTGCTCGGGTCGGCCTTCACGGCCGCGGAGACGAACAGGCCGCCGACGAGGAGCAGCGCGACGCCCTTCGCGACGTAGCCGAGCCGGCCGGCCCGGATCACCCAGTCGCTGGGGTTCCGCCGCAGGTCGGCGAGGAACCGGGCCCGCCAGCCCTTGACGATGTGGTAGAGGCCGACCACCACGACGAGCACACCGACCGCCCCGACCGCCAGCCGGCCGGCAGGGTGCGCCATGAGGGTGGCGGCGGTCTGGGTGGACTGCTGGTTGCTGTTCGTCGCCGCGCCGCGGAGCACGCTGAATGTGGTCCAGGCCAGCGCCAGGTACACGACGGCTTTCGCGGCGGGCTTCAGCCGGGCCTTGCCGGTCCGGCCGAAGGCCTCGGCGATCTCCCACAGGCCGAGCAGCGCGAACCCCGCCAGCAGCAGCCAGAGCAGCACCCTGCCCGGGCCGGTGGTGGCGAGGGAAGCGAGCGCACCGGTCTGGTCGGCGGTCGCCGCGTGGCCCAGGGCGAGCTGGAGCGCGAGCCAGCCGAGCAGCAGGTGCAGCACACCGCTGGCCGCGTAGCCCAACCGTGCCCCGCTCTCCATGGCACGGCTGTTCCCGGCCCGGCCGGCCGACGAGCGGAACGTATGGTCCATGTCTCGCAGAATCTCACCGGGTACCGGTGCCCGCCCGGCGAGATCAGCGCACCGCGGACCGCACCGGCCGGCACCGGCCGAGCACGGCGACCCGTTCAGATGAGGGGCGGATCGGCCACGTGCGCGTGCGCGCCCCACGGCCCGGTGTCGGTGTCGACCGGTACCTGCGCGGCCGGGCAGCTGAAGGTGTGCAGACCGGAGCCGACGGTCAGCGCGTCGTGAGCACCCGGCAGCCGCACCTCGGCGACGACGCCGGGCGGCAGCTCGACGTCCAGCCGAAACTCCTCGTCGGCCAGCTCCCAGGCCACCTCGACCCGGCCGTACGGCGTCTCGTGGGTGGTCTTCGCCCAGGTCAGGCCGCCACCCGGCAGCGGCGCGACGCGCACGGCCCGGTAGCCGGGTGCTGCCGGGGCCAGCCCGCCGACGACCCGGTGCATCCAGTCGGCGATCCCGGCGAACACCGGGTGGTTGAAGCTCAGCATGTCGCCCGGGTTGAGCGAGCCGTCGGCGAGCAGGGAGTCCCAGCGCTCCCAGAACGTGGTGGCGCCCAGACGCACCGCCCAGCGCCACCCGGGGATGCCGTCGTAGCCGAGCAGGCGGTAGGCGAGGTCGGCGCGCCCCGCGTCGACGAGCACATCCATCAGCGCGTACGTGCCCGGGTAGCCGGCCTGGACCTTGCCCCGACGGCGCAGCAGCAGCTCCAGCCGGTCGAACGCCGCCGCACGCAGGGACTCCGGCAGGGCGTCGACCGCCAGCGCGAGCGCATAGGCCGTCTGGGAGTCGGAGGCGACCAGGCCGTGCGCCGTGACGTACTCGGCGGCGAAGAACGCCAGGAGGCGCTCGAGGAGCGCCGACATCTCCTCCGCCACGTCGGGCCGGCCGACGACGGTCGCCGCCTGCACCGCGAGCCGCGCCGAGCGGATCGCGCCCAGCGTCATCACGACGTCGTACTCGGTCAGTCCGTTCTCCGGGTTGTCCGGCGGGGCCGTCGGGTCCAGCCAGTCGCCGAACTGGAACCCCGGCGTGCGGAACCCGCCGAGCACCTCGGCGGCCACGCACCGGACCCACGCGGCCATCGAGGGAAGCTGACGGGCGAGCATGTCGCGGTCGGCGAACCGCTCGTAGCTGGACCACGGCGCCATGCACGCCGCGTCGCTGAACACGGCGACCGGGTAGTCGCCGGGGAACGGCTCCAGCGGGATCGCGGGCACGATCATCGTCGGCGAGCCGTTCGGCCGCTGGTCCGCGGCGAGGTCCTCGAGCCAGGAGTCGGCCAGGCCTGCGGTGTCGTAGAGGAAGGCCGCCGTCGGCGCGTAGTGCGCGGCGTCGCCGATCCAGCCCAGCCGCTCGTCGCGCAGCATGCAGTCGGTCGGCACGTCGAGCATGTTGTCGCCGATGCCCCACACCGCGTTCTCGTGCAGCCGGTTCAGCTCGTCGTCGGAGCAGGAGAACCAGCCGGTGCGCGGCACGCCGTTGCGCACCATGCGGCCTGCGACCTCGTCGAGCACCACCACGCCGGCCGGGTCGTCGATGCCGACGTACCGGAACGAGCGGAACGTGAACGCGGGCTCCCAGAGCAGGTCGCCGGCCGCGCCCAGCCGCACGTGGTCGGTGTTGGCCGCGGTGCGCTGCGGGCGCAGCCCGAGCTCCCCGGCGTCGAGCACCTCGGCCACGCGCAGCGTGACGACGCTGCCCGGAGCTCCGCGCAGCCGGAGCCGCACGTGCCCGGTGATCACCTGCCCGAGGTCGGCGATCGTCGCGCCGGACGGGCTGGCCAGCCAGTGCCGCACCGACAGCGTGTCGACCACCCGGATCGCCGGGAACTGCGGGCCGACGAGGCGCGCGCCCGGCAGCGGCGCCACCTCGACACCCGCCCACGCGGAGTCGTCGAAGCCGGGCAGCTGCCACCCGGTGGGCTCGTCGTCCTGGACGTACGTCTCGCCGTCGTAGAACGACGTGCGCTCGATGCCGCCAGGGCCGGACCGCCAGGCGCCGTCGCTGGTGACCACCGTCACCGAGCCGTCGGCGCCGGTCAGCTCGAGCTGCCCGACGAACCCGGTCGCCTCGCCCCAGTTGTGCCGGAGCCCGCCGTGCCACCAGCCGAGCCGGCCGGCGAACCAGCCGTCGGCCAGGCGGACCGCCAGGGCGTTCGGGCCGTTCTGCACCAGCGCCGTGACGTCGTACACCTGGTAGCGCAGCCGATGGTGGTAGCTGGTCCAGCCCGGCGCCAGCCGGTCGTTGCCGACCCGCTGCCCGTTGAGGTGCACGTCGTAGACGCCCTGCGCGGTGGCGTACAGGCGAGCCCGCACCACGTCGCCGGCGGCGAACTCGCGTCGCAGGTAGGCGACCTCGTCGTCACCATGTCGCGGCGGGCGGACGAGCCCGGCCACCCAGTCGGCGCGGTCGAGCAGGCCGGCCTCGACCTGTAGCGGGTTCGACCAGTCACCCATCCCGTCCGGACCGGTGACCCGGACCGCGACCTGCACCACCTCGCGCGAGGCGAGCGGGGCGAACGGCCAGGCCACGAGCACCTGGTCGCTCGTGGCGACGGGCGGCGCCTCGTGCCAGGCGCCGGCCCGTCGCACCCGGACCTGGTAGCCGGACTGCACCCAGCCCGGGTGGTCCGAGGTGACCTGCCAGGACAGCCGGGGCGCCGGCACGCCGACCACACCGTCCGTGACGTGCTCGACGCGCAGGGCGGCGACGTGCGGCATCCGTGCTCCTCAGTGGGCCGCGACGGCGGTCCGGGCCCGCTGGTAGGCGGCGACAAGGCGAGCCTGCACGGCGACCTCGGCGGGATCGGCCATGGCCAGGTCCGGGTGGGCCTTGCGCCAGGCGATGATCCGGTAGATCTCGCGCTCGAACATCCGGGTCGGGTGGAAGCCCGGCACGTAGCTGCGGATCTTCGTGGTGTCGTAGATCTCCGAGTGCGACAGGTCGCCGTCCAGCAGCCCCGACCAGAACCAGTCCGGCTCCGCGAGCAGGATGAACTCGGTGGGCAGGTGGACGATCGTCGGCTCGACCCCGAGCGCGTGCCCGATCGCCTGGTAGATCTGGTTCCAGCTGAGCACGTCGTCGCTGGTGATGTGGAAGGCCTCGCCGAACGCGCTGCGCCGTCCCAGCAGGCCGACCAGCCCGACCGCGAGGTCGGCGGCATGGGTGTAGGTCCACAGCGACGTGCCGTCGCCCTGCACCACGACGGGCTCGCCGCGCTCGATCCGGTCGACGACCGCCCAGCCGCCGGCCAGCGGGGCGATCGCCTCGTCGTAGGTGTGCGCGGGCCGGACGATCGTCACCGGGAAGCCCTGCTGCGCGAACGCCTCGAGGAAGACCTTCTCCGCCTCGACCTTGTCCCTCATGTACGGGAAGTGCGGGTTGTGCGCGTAGGTCGACTCGCTGACCGGACCCTTCGGCAACGGCCGGTGGTACACCGACGCCGACGAGATGTGGACGTAGTGGCTGGTCCGCCCGGTGAACAGTGCGATGTTGCGGGCCGCGTCCTCCGCTCCGTAGCAGAGGAAGTTGACGACGGCGTCGAACTGCCGGTCGCCGAGGGCCGCCTCGACGCTGGCCGGGTCGGTGATGTCGCCGGTGAGCACCTCGACCGACTCCGGCAGGGAGCGCAGCCGCGAGCTGCGGCCACGGTTGAGGACGGTGACGGTCAGTCCCTGGGCGACGGCCTCCTGGACACAGGAGTTGCTGATCGCGCCGGTGCCGCCGACGAACAGGACGCTGAGGTAGTCACGCATCGTGGTGCCGCTCACTTGCTCAGCGGGGCGCCGGAGTACCAGTCCTCGAACCCGACCTCGACGACGCAGATGAGGATGTCGTCGTGCCGCAGCCCGGCCTGTTCGAGCTTGCGCACCATCACCTGGTACATCTGCTGCTTGGTCGCCGCCGGGAACATGTGGACCATCGTGATCCGGATGAGGACCAGGTCCTGGCGGTCGGCGCCGTCGTAGTCCGGGGAGAAGACGAGCTCACCCTCGTCGTGCGGGCGGTAGACCTGGAACAGGTCGTCCGGGCGCATGTCGAGGCCTTCGACGAGCCCCTCGTGGATCGCCTGCGAGATCGCCGTCCCCTTCTCCCGGAAGAGGTCGCGCCTGAGGTCGACTTGGATCATGGGCATGGGCTGTTCGCTCCTTGTCTGTTTCTCTACTTGAGGGCGCCGGCAGACAGGCCGCGCTCGAAGTTCTTCTGCATGAGGATGTAGGCGAGGACCGTCGGGACAGCGGTCATGACGGCCGCGGCCAGGATCTTCGTCTGGTCGTTGGTGTACTCGCCGACGAAGAACTGGGGGAGCAGCGTGACGACCTGCTTGCTGCGGTCCTGGAGGAACACCAGGGGGAGCAGGTAGCTGTTCCACGAGTTGATCAGGGTGAGCACGACGACCGCCGAGGCTATCGGTTTGGTCAGCGGCATCACGATGTGCCAGAAGGTCTGGACCACGTTGGCGCCGTCGATCCGCCCGGCGTCGATGAGCTCGGTCGGGATGCCGTCGAAGTAGTTGCGCGTCAGCAGGATGGCGAACGGCAGCTGGAGGGCGGCCAGCGGCAGCACCACCGCGGTGAGCGTGTTGTACAGGTGCAGCTGGGTCGCGGTGACGAACAGCGGTGAGAGCAGGATGACCTCGGGCAGCGTCAGGGCCGCCAGCATCAGCCAGAAGTAGATCTCCTTGCCGAGCACCCGCAGCTTGGAGAAGCCGAACGACGCGGTCATCGACAGGACGTAGACGATGGCGATGACGCTCGCGGCGAGGATCGCCGAGTTCCTGAAGAACGTCGGGATGACCCCGGTGTCCCAGACCACGACGAAGTTGCGCCAGCCGATGCCGCCCAGCGCCCCGATCACCATCTGCACCAGGGGCAGCAGGAACGGGATGGTCAGGAGCAGCAGGACGATCTGGAGGATGACCTTCGAGCTGCGACGACGGACGTCGAACATCAGGCGCTCACCCCCTTCCGGTTCGCGCGGCCGATGACGATGGCGCCGGCGACCGCCAGGACGAGCAGGACGATCGAGATCGCTGCCGCGTACCCGATGTGCGCCTGCCGGATGCCCATCCGGTAGATGTACGTGCCGAGGAACTCGGTCGAGTGGTACGGGCCGCCCGTCGTCACGAGGTACGGGATGTCGAACGTCTTCAGCGCCCCGATGAAGCCGAGCATCGCGAGGGACACCGTGGTGCCGCGGCAGCCGGGCCAGACGATGTACCACAGGGTCCGGAAGTTGCCGGCGCGGTCGAGCCGGGCGGCCTCGAGCAGCTCGGGCTCGATCTGGCTCATCGCGGCGTAGTAGAGGATGAACGTCAGCCCGGTCCACTGCCAGATCGTGATCACCATCAGCGCGGGCAGGGCGGTCCGGCCGTCCGCAAGCCACGGGTGGGCCAGCGCGCCGAGCCCGACGTGGCGGAAGATCCAGTTGACCATGCCGTCGTCGGCGAAGATCAGCCGGAAGACCGGGGCCATCGTCGCGGGCGCCAGGACGGTGGGGATGAAGATGACGACCTTGTGCAGCATCGCGAGCTTCACCCGCGAGTGCATGATCGCCGCGAGGATGAAGCCCAGGGCGGTCTGGACGGTGAAGGTGACCACGTAGAAGACCGCGGTGTGCCGCAGCGCCGCCCAGAAGACCGGGTCGGCGAGCATCTTGGTGAAGTTGCCCAGACCGACCGCCTTCGCGGTGGGGGCCAGGCCGTCCCAGTCCAACGTCGAGATGTAGCCGGTGTAGAAGACCGAGTAGTAGATCAGCCCGACCACGAAGATGAACGCGGGCAGGATCCAGGGCAGCCCGTTGAGGTGGGTGCCGTGCTTCCGGCGGCGCCCACCGGCATCGGTGGTCCGCAGGGGCGTCGTCGTGGTCGTCGGTGACGTCGTCGTCATGTGTCGCCCTCCAGGCCGGTGCCCCGGCCGGGCGCGGAGTTGGGGGGCATCCGCGCCCGGCCGGGGTCCCGAGTGTGATCAGCCGACGCTCTGCTGCGCCTGCTGCAGGGTCTGGGTCGCCTGCTCCGGCGTGGCCTGGCCGGCCGCGACGGTGGACAGGGCCTGCATCAGCGCCTGGTTCATGTCGGCGTTGATCGTCGCGAACCGCGGGTTGTCGGTGACCGCCGAGGCGCGCTGGACGAGGTCCTTCTCAGGTGCC
Source organism: uncultured Actinomycetota bacterium (assembly GCA_963769855.1). Lineage (GTDB taxonomy): Bacteria > Actinomycetota > Actinomycetes > Actinomycetales > Cellulomonadaceae > Cellulomonas. Next base: position 589,058 of record CAVYNN010000003.1, on the reverse strand, counting down.
TGCTGCTTGGCAGGGTTGACCAGCTTCACGTTGTCCCAGTTGGGGGTGACCGACTTCAGGGCCGGGATGAGGTTGAGGCTGTCGGCGATGGCCTGCTGGCCGGCCTGCGACGTGCCCAGCCAGACGGCGAACGCGGTGGCCGCCTCCTGGTTGGAGGACTTGGCGCTGACGCCCTGCCCGTAGTCCACGTCACCGAACAGGCTGCCGGTGTTCCCGGTGCCCGCGATGTCCGGGAAGTTGATCGGGATCATCGTGAAGGGCTTGGCGGTCGAGCCGGCGGCCTGCATCGCGGACTGCATGACGTCCGGGATGAGGTACTGGCTGTACCAGGTGCCCATCATGACCATCGCGTACTTCTGGGACATGAACGCGTTGTTCGCGTCGGGGTACTGCATCTGGCCGAGCGCACCCTCCTGCATGATGCCGTCGGTGAACAGGCCCTTCCACAGCTGGAAGGACTTGACGAGGTTCGGGTCGGTCCACGGGACCTCGCCGCGGGTGGCCTTGATGAACGTCCCCGGGGAGACGTTGTCGGCGATGGCGTGCAGCGTGTCGATGTTGAACGCGCCCTGGTTGGCGCCCTGGATGAAGCAGCCGACGTTGTTCTTCTTGAACGTGGCGCAGACGTTCTTCCAGTCGTCGTAGGTCTTCGGCGGCGTCAGGCCGTACTTGTCGAACAGGTCCTGGTCGACCCAGATGGTGCCGGCGAACACGGCACCGGCGGCGAGGGCCTTGAGCTGGCCGTCGACGGTCAGCGCGGTGACGCCGGTGGTGGCGAGCTTGCTCTTCCAGTCCGAGCCGAGCGCGGCCTGGACGGCAGGGGTCAGGTCGATCGCGCTGCCGCCGAAGACGGCGACGCCGCCGTTGGCCGAGCCGGCCGACATCTGGTAGGCGTCAAGACCCGTGCTGTTGCCGAGCGCCGGACGCACGGCGGCGTCGTAGTCGTCGATCGACGTCTGCTTCCAGGTGACCTTGATGTTCGGGTAGTCCTTGTTGAAGCCGGCGATGTACTGCTCGTTCACCGGCGACCCGGGGGTGTAGCCCCACCAGACGATGTTCCCGGCGAGGTCCTTCGACGCCACGGCGCCGCCGGTGCCCACCGCGGTCGACTCGCCGGTCGGCGTGCCGGTGCCGCCGGTGCTGGTGCTGACGCAGCCGGCCAGGGCGGCCATGGCGAGGGACGCGACAGCTCCGAGGGCCACCGCCTTCGTCCTGCCTGCTCGTGGTGCTAGCGACATCTCGCTTCCCTTTCTCTTCTCGTCATCGAGACATGTGGTGCGGGGATATCCGCGGATGTGGTCGAGGGTCGGGGCTTCGGCACGGTGATCGACTGCATCGCCTCGGGCCGTCCTCCTCGACTGGCCTGCATGGAAAGTTTCGTTATCGCTTTCCGTGAGGGTCACGCTAGCGGAGGGCGCCCCGGGGCGGCAAGGGGTGTGATGCCAGCGCGTGTCGAAACGTTGCACTATCGCAACCTGGCGAACGGGCGTCGGCGCGCGCGGAGCCGCCTGGGCGGGTGCCTGGGCAGGGACGGTCGACAGGTCCGGCGGACCGCAGGTGGTCGGCGGTGCTAACGCTTGGCGCGTGCGGTGGACTCGCGCACGATCACCGAGGATGCGAGCTCGATGTGCTGGGCCGGGCGCGAGGGGTCCCGGGAGAGCTCGATGACGATCCGGGTCGCCTCCCGGGCCATGTCCGCCAGCGGCTGGTGCACCGTGGTCAGCTGGGGCGAGATCCACTGGCACAGCTCGACGTCGTCGAAGCCGACGACGGACAGGTCCCGTGGGATGCGGATGCCCCGCTGCCGCGCCGCCTGGTACACCCCGTAGGCCTGCTCGTCCGACCCACTGATGATCGCCGTGGGCGGCTCGGCCAGTCCCAGCAGGTCCAGGCCGTGCGCCAGGCCGCCGGCGACGAGGGAGTCGCCGTACCGGACGAGCGACGGGTCGTATTGGATCCCGCCGCGCTGGAGCGCCGAGCGGTAGCCGTCGAGGCGGTCCTGGTGGCAGGACAGGTCGATCGGCCCGGTGATCATCGCGATCCGGGTGTGCCCCAGGCCGATCAGGTGCTCGGTCGCATCACGCGAGCCCGCCCAGTCGGTCGCGGCCACGGTGGTGAGCGTCTGGTCGCCGGCGCCGACCGGGTCGACCAGGACGATCGGCATCCGCAGCCGGTCGAGCTCGGCCTGCGCGGCGGGCAGCAGGCGGGACACGACGAGCACGACGCCGTCCGACCCGCGCTCGGCGAGGTGGTCCAGCCAGTCCGGGGCGCCGACGGGGTTGCCGTGGGTCGTCGTGACGACGAGGTCGAAGCCGAGCCGCGCCGCCTCGTTCTGGGCGCCGCGGAGCAGCGCTGTGGCCCACTGGGTGTCGAGGCTGGAGATGACGAAGTCGATCAGGCCGGAGCCCTGCGGGCCGCGGTGGCGCCGCTGGTACCCGTGCTCGGACAGCAGGCGCTCCACCTCGCTGCGGGTGTGCGGCGAGACCCCCTTGCGGCCGTTGAGCACCTTCGAGACGGTCGGCACGGAGACGCCCGCCACTGCCGCGATCTCGGCGATCGTGATCGGCCGGCCGTTCATCGGAGCACCCCCTGCGCGCAGGTCAGGCGCCGGTTGACGCCCAGCATCACGGTGCCTATCGTAGCCGCAGGAAAGTTCCAGCGAAAGTTGCTTTTTCCTGGCAAGGAGGCCAGATGGGTCGGCAAGTCCGCTGGGGCATCCTCGGCGCCGGGGGTATCGCGGCCACGGTCGGCGCGGACATCGCCGCCTCCCGGCGCAGCACGGTTCACGCGGTCGCCTCGCGTGACCTGGGCCGGGCCCGGGCGCTGGCCGACGGCCTGGGTGCATCGGCCGCGTACGGCTCCTACGACGAGCTCGTCGCGGACCCCGGGATCGACGTCGTGTACGTCGCGACCACGCACGCGCAGCACCGGGACGCGGCGCTCCTCGCCCTGCACGCCGGCAAGCCGGTGCTGGTCGAGAAGCCGCTCGCCCTCAACGCTCGGCAGGGTCGCGAGATCGCGGACGCGGCGGCCGAGCGCGGCCTGCTCTGCCTGGAGGGCATGTGGACCCGGCTCAACCCGACCGTCCGGCGGCTGACGGAGATCGTCGCCTCCGGTGAGATCGGCGAGCTTCGTGCGGTGCGGGCCGACCTGTCGCACGTCTTCGACTACCGGCCGACGCATCGCCTGTTCGACCCCGCGGTCGGCGGGGGAGCCCTGCTCGACCTCGGGGTGTACCCCGCGGCCCTGGCGTGGCTGCTCGCTCGGCCGGCCGGACCGGGTCCAGGCCGGCGCCACCCTGGCACCCACCGGTGTGGACGCCTCCGACGCCATGAGCTGGACCTACGACGACGGCCGGTTCGCCCAGCTGACCTGCTCGGCGGTCAGCGATGCCGGCTCGACGGCGACCGTCCTGGGGACCCGGGGCTGGATCGAGCTGGCCCCGATGGTCTTCCGCACCGAGCAGCTCACCGTGTGCACCGCGGCCGGGAGCCGCACCGAGCGTCACCCGCTGCCCGCCGGTAACGGCTACGGCCTGGAGGTGGCGGAGGTGGAGCGGTGCCTGGCCGACGGCCGGACGGACAGCGAGGACATGCCGCTGGCGGCCGGCCTCGGCGTGCTCGAGGTGCTGGACGAGGTGCGCCGGCAGGTCGGCGTGCGCTACCCGCAGGAGGAGGAGTGATGGGGCTGCTCGACGGCAGGCTGGCAGTGGTGACCGCGGGGACCGCCGGGATCGGACGGGCGACCGCGCGCCGGTTCATCGCCGAGGGGGCCGACGTCGTCGTCGTCTCGCCGTTCCAGGCGGAGCTCGACGAGACCGTCGCGGCGCTCGGCCCGCACGCGATCCCCGCGCGGGGCGACGCGAGCGACCTGGCCGACCTCGCCGCGTTGGCCGACCTGCTCCGGGGCCTCGGCCGCCCGGTGGACGTCTTGTTCGTCAACGCCGGCCGCGACGTGCCGGCCACCGCCGTCGTCGACACCACTGCCGAGCAGTTCGACACGGTCGCGGACCTCAACTTCCGCGGCGCGTTCTTCACCACGCAGGCTGTCGTCCCGCTGATGCGGGACGGCGGCACCGTCGTGCTCACCGCGTCGATCGCCGGCAGCAACGGCGGGCCCGGGCATGCGGTCTACAACGCGACCAAGGCAGCCGTCCGCTCGCTGGCCCGGACCCTGACCGCCGAGCTGCGCGAGCGGCACATCCGGGCCAACGCGATCAGCCCCGGGCCGACCGGCACGGCCACGTTCGCCGACTTCTTCCACGGCGACGCCGCCGTCATCTCCCAGGTCGAGGCGCAGATCCCGGTCGGTCGGATCGCGCGGCCCGAGGAGATCGCCGCCGCCGTGCTGTTCCTCGCCTCCGACGAGTCGAGCTTCGTCGCCGGGGCGGAGCTCGTCGTCGACGGTGGGCTGAGCCAGGTCTAGCCCACGACGAGGAGACTGCCCCCATGCCCCTGGTGACGATCGAGGTGGCCGACACCGTGCCCCCGGCCGCCCGACTCGGCTATGCCGACGCCGTGCACCGGGGTCTGGTCGACGGCCTTCGGATCGACGTCGACGACCACTTCTGCGTGATCCACCCGCTGCCGGCGGACCACCTGATCGCCGACCCGCACTACCTCGGCGGCGAGCGACGCCACCCGTTGTACGTCCGGGTCCAGATGACCCATGGCTGGGGGGTCGCCGAGAAGGAGGCGGCCTTCCACGCGATCGTGCGCAACCTCGAGGTTGAGGGTGTGCGTCCCGACGACGTGTTCGTCGTCATCACCGACAATCACGTCGGGGACTGGTATCCCGGTGCCCGCGGAACGAAAGGCTGACACCGTGTCCCACATCGAACGCGCGCGCGCCGTGCTCGCCGGGCTGTCCCTGGAGGAGAAGCTGGCCCAGCTGGTCGGCGTCTGGGTCGAGGCCGGCGGCGGCGCGGAGGTCGCGCCGATGCAGGACGCGATGGAGCAGGACACCCCGCCGTTCGAGGAGTTCGCCCGGCACGGGCTGGGGCAGATCACCCGGTTCTACGGCACCAGGCCGCTCGAGCCCGTCGCCGCGGCACGGGCGCTGCGGGAGCGGCAGCGCTGGCTCGTCGAGCACACCCGTCCGGGCATCCCGGCCATGGTGCACGAGGAGTGTCTGACCGGGCTGGTCGCCTGGCGTGCGACGACGTACCCGGCCCCGTTGTCGTGGGGCGCGTCGTTCGACCCCGAGCTGGTCCAGCAGATGGGCCGGGCGATCGGCGACACCATGCGTGCGCTGGGCGTGCACCAGGGTCTGGCCCCGCTGATGGACGTCGTCCGGGACGCCCGCTGGGGCCGGGTCGAGGAGTGCATCGGCGAGGACCCGTACCTGGTCGGCACCGTGGGCACCTCCTACGTGCGGGGGATGCAGGACGCCGGCGTGGTGGCGACGCTCAAGCACTTCGTCGGCTACTCCGCCTCCCGCGCCGGGCGCAACCTGGCCCCGGTCTCGGTCGGCCCGCGCGAGCTGGCCGACGTGCTGCTGCCACCGTTCGAGATGGCGGTGGTCGACGGTGGGGCGCGCTCGGTGATGAACTCCTACGCCGAGATCGACGGCCTGCCGGCCGCCGCCAGCCACCAGCTGCTCACCGAGACGCTGCGCGAGCGGTGGGGGTTCACCGGCGTGGTCGTCGCCGACTACTTCGCGGTCGCCTTCCTCGCCTCCCTGCACGGCGTGGCGGCGGACCTCGCCGACGCTGCGGCGCAGGCCCTGTCTGCCGGCATCGACGTCGAGCTGCCCACCGGCAACGCGTACCTCGCGCCGCTGGCCGGCGCGGTGCGCTCGGGTGCGGTCGACGAGGCCCTGGTCGACCAGGCGGTGCTCCGGGTGCTGACGCAGAAGGCCGAGCTCGGCCTGCTCGACGAGCGGTTCGACGAGCCGGTGGCCGACGTGGGCTCGCTCGACCCGCCGGCACACCGGGCCCTGGCGGCGCGCCTGGCCGAGGAGAGCGTGGTGCTGGTCGCCAACCACGGGACGCTGCCGCTCGGGCCGTCCGCCCGGGTCGCGGTGATCGGACCCAACGCCGACCGCCCGGAGGCCCTGTTCGGCTGCTACTCGTTCACCAACCACGTGCTGGCGAACTTCCCCGGCGTCGAGCTGGGGATCGACGTGCCGACAGTCCTGGAAGCGGTCCGCGCCGAGTTCTCCGACGTCCGCTTCGCCGCCGGCTGCGGGGTCACCGACCCGGATCGGTCAGGCTTCGCCGAGGCCGTCGCGGCGGCGGCCGCTGCGGACGTCGCCGTGGTCGTCGTCGGGGACCAGGCCGGGCTGTTCGGCCGGGGCACCTGCGGGGAGGGGTGCGACACCGACGACCTCGACCTGCCGGGCGTGCAGCGTCCCCTGGTCGAGGCGGTGCTGGCGACCGGCACGCCGGTGGTGCTCGTCCTGGTCACCGGCCGGCCGTACGCGGTCGGCTGGGCGATGGACGCCTGCGCGGCAGTGGTCCAGGCCTTCTTCCCGGGCGAGGAGGGCGCCGCGGCGATCGCCGGCGTGCTGTCCGGCCGGGTGAACCCCTCGGGCCGGCTGCCGGTCAGCCTGCCCCGGTCCGGCGGCGCGCAGCCCTACACCTACCTGCACCCCACGCTCGGCGGTGCGTCCTCGGTGTCGAACCTCGACCCGGCACCCGCGGCGCCGTTCGGGCTCGGGCTGTCCTACACGACGTTCGCGCACGACGACCTCGAGGTGACCGCCGCCCAGGTGCCGACCGACGGCACGATCGAGGCGGTCGTCCGGGCGACGAACACGGGGCTGCGGTCCGGCGTCGACGTCGTCCAGCTGTACGGCCACGACCCGGTGGCGTCGATCACCCGGCCCGTCGCCCAGCTGCTGGCCTACGTCCGCGTCGTGCTCGAGCCGGGGGAGTCTGCGCAGGTCCGGTTCGTCGTGCCGACCGCCCGCCTCGCGTTCTCCGGACGGGACCTGGTGCGAGCGGTCGAGCCGGGCGTCGTCGAGCTGTGGGTCGGTCCGTCGTGCGAGGTGCGCGAGACCGAGGCCGCCACCGAGCTCGTGGGCGAGGTCCACCCGATCACCCTGGCGAGCCCGCGCTGGAGCGAGGCCGACGTGGCCGTCGACTCCGTCGTGCCGGTGCCCCTGACCTGAAGCCCCAACCCTGACCGGAAGGAACCCGAGATGCACGACGTCGTCGTCCCGCGCCCCGATCGCTATGCCCACCGCACGGCGCGCGCCGTCCTGACCGTCACCGACGCCGCGGGGCGCCCCCTGCCCGACACGGACGTGCGCGTCGCCCAGCGTCGCCACGAGTTCGTCTTCGGGAACATCGGGTTCGACCTGATCCCGCTGGCCAACGGGGAGAGCGACATCCGCGGCAACCTCTTCGGGGGAGCCAACGGCAACCTGGAGCAGCTGGGCGAGCTCTACGTCGACCTCTTCAACACGGCGACCCTGCCGTTCTACTGGCGCTCGTTCGAGCCGGAGCGGGGCCACCCGGACACCGCGCGCCTGCTGGCGACGGCCCGGTGGTTCGCGGCGCGCGGCGTCGCTGTCAAGGGTCACCCCCTGGTCTGGCACACGCTGGCACCCCAGTGGCTGCTCCCGCTGACCGACGACGAGGTCGAGGCCGCCGTCCGGGCCCGGATCGTCCGCGAGGTCAGCGACTTCGCGGGCGTCATCGACACGTGGGACGCGATCAACGAGGTCGTCATCATGCCGGTGTTCACCGCCGAGGAGAACGCCATCACGCGGCTGGCGCAGCGGACCGGACAGGTCGGGATGGTGCGCCTCGCGTTCGACACCGCGCGCGGCGCCGACCCGAACGTCACCCTGCTGCTCAACGACTTCAACATGTCGCCGGACTACGAGCGGCTGGTTGAGGACTGCCTCGCGGCCGGCGTCCGGATCGACGCGCTCGGCCTGCAGTCGCACATGCACCAGGGCTACTGGGGCGAGGAGAAGACCCTCGCCATCCTCGACCGGTTCGCCCGGTTCGGGCTGCCGCTCCAGATGACCGAGACGACCCTGTTGTCCGGCCACCTCATGCCGCCCGAGATCGAGGACCTCAACGACTACCAGGTGCCGGAGTGGCCCTCGACGCCGGAGGGCGAGGCGCGGCAGGCCGACGAGGTCGTCCGGCACTACACCACGCTGTTCGCCCATCCGGCGGTCCAGGGGGCGACCTACTGGGGGCTGACCGACGACGGGTCGTGGCTCGGCGCCCCGTCCGGCTTCGTCCGTGCCGACGGGACGCCGAAGCCCGCGTACGAGGCGCTCTACGGCCTGGTCAAGGGCGAGTGGTGGCTCGCCGAGACGACGGTGCGGACCGACGAGCAGGGCAGCTTCGCGCTCGACGCGTACGCCGGGCAGTACACCGTGACCCTCGGGGACCGCACCGCCGGCTGCCACCTGACGGCGGACGCCCCGACGGTCACCGTGCAGCTGCCGGCTGAGTAGCGTCCGCGCAGGTCACCAGGCCGGGACGAGCGGTTCGGCCCGATGTGACGGAGGACGCCACCAGGCGTGCCCCCGCGCTCGGCGCCGCGCCGCCCGGCGGCGGCGCAGCTCACGCTGCACCTCCTCGAGGCGGTCGCGGTGCTCGGCACGGGCCAGGTCGATCAGGGTCTGGGGATTCATGATGAGGCTCCTCATGGGGTGGGTGCGTGCTCGCTGTTCGCCCCATGGGCGTGGCGGTGCCGGGCCCCGACGGGCCCAGGTTCTTCGGTGCGGTGGTGCCAGACCATCACGGCCCGCCGCCCGCGTCACGCGTTTTTCGCGCCGCCTCGCGGGAACCCGCGACATGTCACCCGAGTGCCGCGTTTGTCCTGCTCAGGCATGCACCGCGACAATGAGCGCGTGATCGGGTCCAGCGAGCCGGCAGCCCCGGCGCCGACCCACGCCCGGCACCTCGGTGACGACCCGCGGTCCGTCCTCGACCAGCCGCTCGCGGCGACATCGCTCCTGGACGCCGTCCAGGACCTGCGCCGGGACGTGGAGGCCACCTCGTTCCCGCTCGAGCTGAGCGGTGCCGCCTCGGCCCGGGCGTCACGCCGCAGGCTGGTCGACCAGCTGACCGAGCACCTCGTCCCGCGCCTGACCCAGCTGTCCGCGCCGGCCATCGTCGTGCTGTCCGGGTCCACCGGCGCCGGGAAGTCGACCCTGGTCAACGCGCTGGTCGGTGCCCAGGTGACGCTGGCCGGCGTGCTCCGGCCGACGACGCGGCACCCCGTGCTGGTGCACCACCCGGCGGACGCCGCGCTGCTGGCTCACCATCCCGTGCTCGCCGAGGTCGAGGTGGTGGCGGACGAGGCGGTGCCCCGCGGCATCGCCCTCCTCGACGCCCCGGACCTCGACTCGGTGCTGGAGTCCAACCGGGAGACGGCGCACCGGCTGATGGAGGCCGCCGACCTGTGGCTGTTCCTCACCACGGCCGCCCGCTACGGGGACGCCCTGCCGTGGCGGGTGCTCGAGGAGGCGGTGCAGCGGCGCACCACGGTGGCGATGGTGCTCAACCGGGTGGAGCCCGACTCGCTGCCGACCGTGCGCGGCGACCTGCTGGAGCGGCTGCGTGCGCACGGGTTGGAGGGCTCGCCGCTGTTCGTCGTACCGGACCTCGGGCCTGACGTCGACCTGCTGCCGGCGGCGGTGGTCGCCCCGATCCGGCGCTGGCTGGCGATGCTCGCCGGGCCGGACCGGTCCCGCACGGTGATCGCCCGGACGCTGCGCGGCTCGCTGCAGGCGTTGCGGCCGTGGGTCGATGAGCTGGCCGACGCGGTGCAGGAGCAGGCCGATGCCGCGGCGGCGATCGGTGCCGCGCTCGATGCCGCCGTCGTCGGCCCCCGGCAGGCCGCTCGCGAGCACGTGCTGTCCGGCCTGATCGCCGACGGTGCGGTCCGGGCCCGGTGGGCCCAGCTGACGGCGGCGGGCGGCCCGTTGGCCGGGCTGGTCTCCTCCTCGGGCGTGGCCCGGGGCCGGTCCCGGGCCGCGGCGGCCCGCCAGGCGGCCTGCGCGCCGCTGCTCGACGATCTGACCCGGGCGGCCGGCGCGATGCTCGGGGCCGTGGGCGAGCATGCCGAGGAGTCGCTGCGGGCCGCGTTGCGGGCGCCTGACGCACCGGCGGGCTCGTCGGTGGTGGCGGCAGCGACCCTTGAGGGGTCGCGGAACACGGTGCGCGATGCGGCCGCCGAGGCGGCCGGCCGGGGCTGGGTGGCGCAGGGCGTGCGGACCGTCAACGCGGCCCTCGCCGCCCATCGGCCGGCCCGCGGCCGGGACTCCAGGCGGCGCGCCAAGGCGCTCAAGGTCACCGGCGAGGGCGTCCTCGCGCCGCTCGCCCTCGCCGCCGCGGCCGGGCTGGCCGAGGCCGGCACACTGCTGCACGACCTGCTCGGCGAGGCGGGCGACGCGGCGGTGACCGCGCTGCGCGACGAGCTGGCCACCCTGGCATCGAGGCTGGTCGACCTGGAACGCGCGGCGTTCGGCCGACCGCTGGCCGATCGCGACCTGGCGGTCGACGCGTCGTCGCGGCTGCGGCTGCGGCTCGCCGTGCTGAAGGGGCTGACATGACCGTCGGCGCGGTGCACGGCGCCGACACCGCCGACCTGCGGCGCCGGGTCGAGGCGCTGCTCGGCGCGCTCGACGTCGTCGGCACACGGGTGCCGGACGGGGTTGCCGACCGGGTGCGCAGGTCCGCGGCCCAGGTCCGCGAACGGCTCGAGCTCGGGGTCGACCAGACGGTCGTGGCGCTCGCCGGGGGCACCGGGTCGGGCAAGTCGAGCCTGTTCAACGCGATCGCCGGGCTGGACTTCGCCGAGGTGGGCGTCAAGCGCCCGACCACCTCGCGCGTGACGGCCTGCGTGTGGGGCGGCGACGGCGGACCGCTCCTCGACTGGCTCGGCGTCGGCCCGGACGACCGGATCGAGCGGGAGAGCGCGCTGGACGCCGACGAGCAGGCCGCGTTGCGCGGCCTCGTGCTGCTCGACCTGCCGGACCACGACTCGGTCTCGCCGGAGCACCGCGCGGTGGTCGACCGCGTGGTCCCCCTGGCCGACCTGCTGGTCTGGGTGGTCGACCCGCAGAAGTACGCCGACGACGCGCTGCACACCGGCTACCTGCGCCGGATGGTCGGGCACGAGGCGTCCATGGTCGTCGTCCTCAACCAGGTGGACGCCCTGGCGGCCCAGGTGCGCGACGAGCTGGCGGACGACCTGCGCCGGCTGCTCGGCGAGGACGGACTGACCGGTGTGGGGGTGCTCCAGGCCTCGGCCCGCACCGGGGCGGGGATCGCGGAGCTGCGCGCCGAGCTCGCCGGCGTCGTCGCTCGGCGCTCCTCTGCCGCACGCCGGGCCGGGGCCGAGGTCGACGACGCGGCGCAGGCGCTCGCCGGTGAGCTGGCCGTCAGCGAACCGGCGCCGGCGCGCCTGGCGGTCACCCCCGTCGTCGACGCGCTGACCGACGCGGTCGGCCTGCCGGCGGTCTCGGCCGCGGTCGGCGCGGTGGTGCGCGGCGGTGCGGCCGTGGTGCCGCACCTCGGGTCGGTGCCGGCCGACGCGGTCGGACTGGTCCGATCCTCGTGGCTGGAGTCGGCCGCGGACGGGCTGCCCCGCGCGTGGGCGCTGGACATTGCGAACCGGGTGGCCGGTGTGGACGAGCTGCGGGAGGCGTTGACGGCCGCGTTGGCCCAGGTGACGCTGGCGGCGCGGCGGTCCCGCGGCGCGGCGGCGCTGCTGGTGGTCGCCGCGATGCTGGTGGTCGTCGCCCTGACCTGCGCGGGGCTGGCGACCGGGTTGCGGCTCGGCGGTGAGCCGGTCTCCTGGCCGCTCGTCGGCGGGGCCGTGGGCAGCGTCCTGGCCGCTGCGCTGGCGCGCTGGCTGGCGTCGGTGCTGCGCACGGCGGCGGGTCGGCGGCGGGCCGCGACGGTCGTCGCGGACGGCCGTGCAGCGATCGAGGCGGTCGCGCTCGCCCGGCTCGTCGAGCCGACCCAGGGCCTGCTCGGCGAGCACCGCCGGGCCCGCGATCTGGTGGCCTCGGCACGCACCGCGGTCCCCGGCACCTGAGGCGCCCACAGCCCGGCTGCGGACCGTCGCCGCGCACCGGTGGCCGGCACCTCCCGGCAGACCGTGGCCCGAGCCCGGGACGGTGCCCCCACACGCCCCGCGACGGTCGGGGCCACGCGAGGGAGGCACCATGAGCACGCAGTCCACCCTGACGGTCACCGGCTTCGTCGGGTCGTCGGTCCGGTTCTCGGTCGGCAAGGAGGGCGGCGTCCCCTACGCGTCGTTCCGGCTCGGCAGCACGCAGCGCATCTACGACCGAGCGGCCCAGACGTTCCGCGACGCGCCGACCCAGTGGTACACGGTCAAGGTGTGGCGGCACGTGGCGACCAACGTCGTCCAGTCGCTGCGCAAGGGTGAGCCCGTCATCGTCAGTGGCCGGCTGCGCACCGAGGAGTGGGTCGGCCCGGAGGGTCCGCGGACCTCGGTGGTGATCGAGGCGACCGCGCTGGGCCACGACCTGACCTTCGGCACCGCGAAGTTCGAGCGCACGCTGGCTCCGGCCGGTCGTGCGGCCGGGTCCGAGCCGGACGGCCCGGTGGATGTCAGCGCGCTGGCCGAGGCGCCCGACGACGGCGAGGAGCCCGAGCTGGACGAGGGCGACGTCGACGAGGGCCTCGTGACCGGGCCGGACCAGGCCGAGGCCGACGACGAGCGGGCGATCGCCTAGGCTGGTGTGCCGGCGCGGCGAGGCCCGCCGCCCCCCATCGGCCAACCCTGGAGCGGACGACACGCGTGGCTGAGTTCATCTACACCATGTACAAGGCGCGCAAGGCGCACGGCGACAAGGTCATCCTGGACGACGTCTCGCTGAACTTCCTGCCCGGGGCGAAGATCGGCGTCGTCGGACCCAACGGTGCCGGCAAGTCGACCATCCTGCGGATCATGGCGGGCCTGGACACCCCCTCGAACGGGGAGGCCAGGCTCGCCCCCGGGTACTCCGTGGGCATCCTGCAGCAGGAGCCGCCGCTCGACGAGGACAAGACCGTGCTCGGCAACGTCCAGGAGGGCGTCGCCGAGATCAAGTCCAAGATCGACCGGTACAACGAGATCTCGGCCCTGATGGCCGAGCCCGACGCCGACTTCGACACCCTGCTCGTCGAGATGGGTCACCTGCAGGAGGCGATCGACGCCGCCGACGCGTGGGACCTCGACTCCCAGCTCGAGCAGGCGATGGACGCGCTGCGCTGCCCGCCGCCGGACGCCGAGGTGTCGGTGCTCTCCGGTGGCGAGCGGCGCCGGGTCGCCCTGTGCCGGCTGCTGCTGGAGAAGCCCGACCTGCTGCTGCTCGACGAGCCGACCAACCACCTGGACGCGGAGTCCGTGCAGTGGCTCGAGCAGCACCTCGCCTCGTACCACGGCGCCGTGCTGGCGGTCACCCACGACCGGTACTTCCTGGACAACGTCGCCGGCTGGATCTGCGAGGTGGACCGGGGCCGGCTCTACCCCTACGAGGGCAACTACTCCACGTACCTGGCGAAGAAGTCCGAGCGGCTCGAGGTGCAGGGCCGCAAGGACGTCAAGCTGGCCAAGCGCCTCGCCGACGAGCTGGACTGGGTGCGGCAGAGCGCCAAGGGGCGCCAGACGAAGTCGAAGGCCCGCCTCCAGCGCTACGAGGAGATGGCGGCCGAGGCCGACCGGACCCGCAAGCTGGACTTCGAGGAGATCCAGATCCCGCCCGGGCCTCGGCTGGGCTCGGTGGTGCTCGAGGCGGACGACCTGAGCAAGGGGTTCGGCGACCGCCGGCTGATCGAGGACCTCTCGTTCACCCTGCCGCGCAACGGCATCGTCGGCGTCATCGGACCCAACGGCGTCGGCAAGACGACCCTCTTCAAGGCCATCGTCGGGCTGGAGCCGCTCGACGGCGGCGAGCTCAAGGTCGGCGAGACGGTGTCGATCTCCTACGTCGACCAGGACCGGGCCGGCCTCGACCCGAAGAAGACGTTGTGGGAGGTCGTCTCGGACGGGCTCGACATCATCAAGGTGGGCCACGTCGAGATCCCCTCGCGGGCGTACGTCGCGTCGTTCGGGTTCAAGGGCCCGGACCAGCAGAAGCCCGCCGGCGTGCTGTCCGGTGGGGAGCGCAACCGGCTCAACCTGGCGCTGACCCTCAAGCAGGGCGGCAACATGCTGCTGCTCGACGAGCCGACCAACGACCTGGACGTGGAGACCCTCGGCTCGCTGGAGAACGCCCTGCTCGAGTTCCCGGGCTGCGCGGTCGTCGTCTCGCACGACCGGTGGTTCCTCGACCGGGTGACGACGCACATCCTGGCCTACGAGGGCACCGAGGACGACCCGGCCCGCTGGTACTGGTTCGAGGGCAACTTCGCCTCCTACGAGGAGAACAAGGTCGCCCGGCTCGGCCTGGAGGCGGCCCGGCCGCACCGGGTGACGTACCGCAAGCTGCGCCGGGACTGACCTGCCGGGACGTTCGTCGACCCGCTCGCCTGCCGGAACCGGGTGCACTCGGCAGACTGTCCCCATGACCGGTGCCGAACCCGACGACGCGGTGGACGGCTCCGGCCGGGCCGAGCCGTCGCTGGCGGCCTCGCTGACCGGGCTGCGCGACGAGCTGGCCACCCTGCACCTGCCGCTGGCGACTCCCGGCGTGGACGGCGCGCGCGCCGATCGACAGGCGGCCCTCGAGCAGCTCGACACGTACCTGCTGCCGCGGCTGGCGGCGCCGGCGATGCCGCTGCTCGTCGTCGTCGGCGGGTCGACCGGGGCGGGCAAGTCGACGCTGGTCAACTCGCTGCTGGGCGAGCAGGTCTCGGTCCCCGGCGTGCTGCGCCCGACGACGCGCGCACCCGTCCTGGTGCACCACCCGCAGGACGCCCACTGGTACGGCGTCGACCTGCCCGACGATGCCGCGGTGCCGCCCTCCGCGCCGGTCGTGGTCGCGGCCGGCATGCAGGTGGTGGCCAGCGACGCGGTCCCGCCGGGGCTGGCGTTGCTCGACGCACCGGACGTGGACTCCGTCGAGGAGGCGAACCGCGAGACGGCCGCGCGGCTGCTCGCCGGTGCCGACCTCTGGCTGTTCGTCACCACCGCCGCCCGGTACGCCGACGCCGTGCCCTGGGCGCTGCTCCGCGGCGCGGCCGCCCGGCACGCCCAGGTCGCGCTCGTCGTCGACCGGGTCGACCCGGGCGCGGAGGCCGTGGTCGGGGATCTGCGCCGGATGATGGACGGCAACGACCTGGCCGCTGCCCGGCTGTTCGTCGTGCCGGAGACCGAGCTGGTCGAGGGCCTGCTCCCCGAGGACGTCGTCGGCCAGATCGCCGGCTGGCTGTCCGACCTGGGCGCCGACCCCGACGCGCGGCGGGCGGTCACCCTGGCCACCCGCGACGGTGTGGTGGACGACCTGGTCCGCCGCGCGGTGGCCCTCGCCGGGGCGGGCGACGAGCAGGTGCGGGCCGACGAGCGGCTCCGCGGAGTCGTCGAGCGCCGGTACGCCGAGGCGGTCGCGCGGGTCGAGAAGGTCACCTCCGACGGGGCGATGCTGCGCGGCGAGGTGCTGGCGAGGTGGCAGGAGTTCGTCGGGACGGGCGAGCTGTTCCGCTCGATCGAGCAGGGGGTCGGGCGGCTGCGGGACCGGATCACTGACCTGTTCCGCGGCCGGCCGCCGGCGGAGCCGCGCCTCGAGCAGGCGATCGTCTCCGGTCTCGAGGCGGTTCTCGTCGACGCCGCCGACGAGGCTGCGGAGCTGACCCACGCGGCGTGGCGCACCGACCCTGCGGGTGGTCCGCTCGTCGCCGGAGCCGACCTGGCCCGGTCGTCGACCGCGCTGCGTGGACAGGCCGGAGAGCAGGTCCGCGCCTGGCAGGGCGACGTGCTCGACCTGGTGCGCGAGCAGGGAGCGAGCCGGCGTGGGATGGCGCGGTACCTGTCGTTCGGCGTGAACGCGGCCGGGGTGGCGCTGATGGTCGTCGCGTTCGCCTCCACCGGCGGCCTGACCGGCGCCGAGGTGGGCATCGCGGGCGGGACCGCGGTGGTGGCGCAGAAGCTCCTCGAGGCGGTGTTCGGCGATGACGCGGTCCGCCGGCTGACCACGCTGGCGCGCGAGCGGCTCGACCAGCGGGTGCGGGACGTGCTGGCGGTCGAGGCGGCGCGGTACACCGGCGTGCTCGACCAGCTCGGCACGTCGGCCGGGGGTGCCGGGCTGCGGGCAGCGGCCCGGGCCGTCGAGCAGGCGGCCCGCGCCGAGCGCGGCGCCCGGCCGGCAGCCGAGCGGGAGTCCGTGCGGGGCGCCGGGCGCGCACTGCGCGGCGCGGGGCGGTGGCGCACGGGTACGGCGGTCGAGGGATCGGGCGTCCCGGAGGGCGGAACGGGCCGCGCCCCCTTGTGGCGCCGCCTGATCCGCCGCGGGGGGCCCCGGTGACCCGCCGGTCGGCCGGCGTCGCGGGCGCCGAGGCCGAGGGGGAGGACGCGGCGCTGACGCTGGCCGAGGGGGAGACGTGGCGCTGACGCTGGCCGAACGGAGCACGGCGCTGGCCGCCGCGCTCGACCTGGGCGAGGGCCGCCTGCCGGCCGACCTGGTCGCGGGCGGCCGGACTGTGCTGCAGCACGCCGCGGAGCGGGGCGGCCTGTCCGCCGAGCACACCGTGGTCGCGTTGGCGGGTGCGACGGGGACCGGAAAGTCGTCGCTGTTCAACGCCCTGGCCGGCGCCGACCTGGCTCGCACCGGCGTGCAGCGCCCGACGACGGCGCACGCCCTGGCCGCCGTCTGGGGTCCGGGCGCCGGGCCGCTGCTGGACTGGCTCGAGGTGCGCGAGCGTCACGACATGGGGCCCGGGGTCGCGGCACGGCTGCGCCGCCGGTCCGGCTCGTCGGCGCCTGCGACGGGCCTGGTCCTGCTCGACCTGCCGGACCAGGACTCGGTGGTCGACGAGCACCGCGTGCGTGCCGATCGGCTGGTGCAACGCGCGGACCTGCTGGTCTGGGTCGTCGATCCGCAGAAGTACGCCGACGCGGTGCTGCACGCCGGGTACCTGCGGCACTGGGCCGGTCACGAGTCGGTGACCGTGCTCGTCCTCAACCAGTCCGACCGGCTGGACGCCGGGCAGACCGCCGCGGTCCTCGCCGACCTGCGCCGGCTGGCCGCGGCCGACGGCCTGCGTGACGTTCGCGTGCTGGCCGTCTCGGCGAAGACCGGCCAGGGGGTCGACGATCTGCGCGGTCTGCTCGGCCAGGCGGCGACGCGCCGGCACGCCGCTGCGGAGCGCTGGGCGGCCGACGAGCGCGCCGTCGCCGAGCGGGTGGTCGCGGCCTGCGGACCAGGCCTCACGGTCACCGTCGCCACCGGTGCCGTCGACCGTCTCCTGGCCACGTTCGAGCAGGTGGCAGGCGTGGACGTGGTGACCGACGCGGTCCGGCGGGCCGCGGTGCGCCGGACCGGCGGGCAGACCGGCTGGCCGCCGCTGCGCTGGCTGGCGCGGCTGCGTCCGGACCCGCTGCGCCGGCTGCACCTCGGCGGGCCACCGGTCGGCACGACCACGCCGGACCACACCTCTCTGCCGCCGGCCGGTCCGGCGGCGAGGGCGCGCGCGGGAGTGGCCGTGCGTGACCTCGTCGCCGACGCTCTCGCCGGCGCACCGGAGGCCTGGCAGGTCGCCGCGCGGGAGCGCACCACGACCGACGGGCTGGCCGAGGACCTCGACCGCGCGGTCGCCGGCACGCCGTTGCTGCCCGACCGGCCCGCCGCGTGGTCCCGGGCCGTGGGTGGGGTGCAGTGGGTGCTGCTCGCGGCGGCCGTCGTGGGCCTGGCCTGGCTCGGGCTGGTCTGGCTGCTCGGGTACCTGCAGCTGCCGGCGCTGCCCGCGCCGCACTGGGCCGCGCTGCCGGCGCCGACCTGGCTGGCGGTTGGTGGCGTCCTGTCCGGTTGGCTGGTCGCGGGCCTCGGGGCGCTGGCCGGCCACCTCGGCGCCCGGCGCCGGGCCAGGACCGTCCGGCGTCGGTTGAGCGACGCGGTCGAGCGGGTGGCGCGCAGCCGCGTTCTGGCGCCCGTCTCGGACGAGCTGGCTTCCCTCGAGGCGTGCCGCCGGCACGCCGCCCGCGCGGCCTCGCGGGAGTGAACACGGCAGGATGGCCGGGCACGACGACGAGGGGAGTGCGATGACCAGGCTTGCGATGCCGGTGCAGCTGCGCTGGGGCGACGTCGACGCGTACCAGCACGTCAACAACGCGGCGATGCTCCAGCTGCTGGAGGAGGCGCGGATCGAGGCGTTCTGGCGGCACCCGGACGACGCACGCGAGCCATGGCCCACCGCCGTCCTCGACGCGGGCCCGGGCGCGCAGGTGTCGACCCTCGTCGCGCGTCAGGAGATCGAGTACCTGGTGCCGCTGGGCTACCGGCGCACCCCGGTGATCGTGGACCTGTGGATCGGGCGGATCGGCGGGGCCAGCATCGAGGTCTGCTACGAGGTGCGCGACGACGGCGAGGAGGCGGCGGTGTACGCCCGGGCGGCGGCCACCATCGTCCTCATCGACACCGTCACGGGCCGGCCCCGCCGGATCGGCGACGCCGAGCGCGCGGCCTGGGAGCCCTACGTCGACGAGCCGATCGCCTTCCGCCGCCGGCACTGACCGCCCCCACCCCACCAGTGGAACAAACACGCCACGACACGCCGTGTCCGGAGGCAGGTTCGTTCCACTCCGGCCACGTCGCACCCGCTAGTGGAACGGACACGCTGCGACACGCCGCGTCACGGGGCGGTTTCGTTCCACTGCGCGGGGCAGTCGGGCCGTGGGGACAGTCGGGCTGTGGGGGCAGTCGGACAGTCGGGCTGTGGGGTCAGTCCAGCGGGACCCGGACCATGCCCTCCTGGGCGACCGACGCGACCAGCGTCCCGGACCGGTCGAACACCCGCGCCGCGCCCAGGCCCCGGCCGCCCTGTCCCGACGGCGAGTTCTGGACGAACAGCAGCCAGTCGTCGACCCGGACGTCGCGGTGCCACCACATGGCGTGGTCGAGCGAGGCGATCGACAGGCCGGGGGACGACCAGGACAACCCGGCGTGCCGCAGGATCGGCTCGAGCATCACCTGGTCGCACGCGTAGGCCAGCAGGGCGCGGTGCAGCAGCTGGTCGCCCGGGACCGCGCCCCGCGTGCGCATCCAGACCAGCTGCCGCCCGGTGCGCTCGTCGTCCGGCCGCAGGTAGACGGCCCCGCCGACGTGCCGCAGGTCGAAGGCGCTCTCGACCCAGAACCGGGCGACCGGGTGGTCGACCGCGGCGAGGTGCTCCTGAGCCGAGGGGACGTCCTCCGGTCCGGGCACCCCGGACGGCGCGTGCTCCTCGAAGTCGATCCCCGGCTGGGCCTCCTGGAACGAGGCGATCATCGACAAGAGCGTCCCGTCACCCTGGCGGGCATGGGTGCGCCGGGCGCTGAACGAGCGCCCGTCGCGCATCCGCTCCACGTCGAACTCGATCGGGACCGTCACGTCGCCGGCCCGCAGGAAGTACCCGTGCAGGGAGTGCGGCAGCCGCACCGGGTCGACGGTCGCCCCGGCGGCGAGCACCGCCTGGGCGAGCACCTGGCCGCCGAACACCCGGCCGGTGGGCACCTGGATGCTGTCGCCGGTGAACGTGTCCGGCGCCGCACCGGGGCGCAGGCGCAGGACGTCGAGGACGGGGGTGATCGGGTCGTCGTCCGGGCTCATCGCTGCACTGGCTCCTCGGCGGTGTTGACGAGCGAGTGCGCCGCCCGCTCCAGGTAGTCCCACAGCTCCGCCCGGTGCAGCGGGGCCAGGTCGAGCGTGTCGACCGCGGCGCGCATGTGCATCAGCCAGTGGTCCCGGGCCGCCGGGGTCACCGGGAACGGGGCGTGCCGCATCCTCAGCCGGGGGTGGCCGCGGGTCTCCGAGTAGGTCGTCGGGCCACCCCAGTACTGCTCGAGGAAGGCGGTCAGCCGATCTGCCGCCGGGCCCAGGTCGTCCTCGGGGTAGAGCGCTCGCAGCACCGGGTCGTCGGCGACCCGGCGGTAGAACGCGTCGACGAGCCGGACGAACGTGTCGTGGCCGCCCACCGCCGCGTAGAAGGTCCGCACCGGGACATCCTCACACGCTGTCGCGCACCGCCCGGGCGGGACCTACGCTGGGCGGACGCCCGAGCAGGCCTCGTGGACGGAGGGTCGATGAGCAGGGCCGAGCAGATCCTCGCCGCGCTCGGCGGTGCGACCAACGTGGTGGACGTCGAACCGTGCATCACCCGGCTGCGGGTCGAGGTGACCGACGCGACCCTGGTCGACGACGCCCGGCTGCGCACGTCCGGTGCGTTCGGGGTGGTCCGGTCGGGGCGCGTCGTGCAGGTGATCGTCGGCCCGGACGCGGACGGGCTGGCGGCCGAGATCGACTCGATGCGGTGAGGTGCCGACGGTGCTGCTGACCAGCCCGGTCGCGGGCACGGTGCGGGCACTGAGCGCGGTGCCGGACCGCGTCTTCGCCGAGGGGATGGTCGGCCCCGGCATCGCGGTCGAGCCGGTGCGGACCGCCGTGCAGCACGTGCTGGCCCCTGTCAGCGGTGTGGTCGCGGCGCTGCACCCGCACGCGTTCGCGATCCGGGTGTCCGACGAGCGGTCGGTGCTGGTGCACCTCGGCGTCGACACCGTGACGCTGGCCGGTGCGGGGTTCGAAGCGCACGTCGTCGCCGGGCAGGAGGTGCAGGCCGGCGAGCGGATCGTCACCTGGTCCCCGATCGACGTCGCCGCCGCCGGGCTCGCCACGATCTGCCCGGTGGTCGCCCTGCAGGCAGCCCCCGACGAGGTGACGCCCCTGCTCGAGCCCGGCGAGACCATCGCCGCCGGCCAGCCGTTGCTGGACTGGGCCGACTGACCTACCGGGGAGGGTCGGCGGCCAGGCCCGTGCGGTCGGCGACGAAGCGGAGCTGCTCCGCGGTCAGTGCGACGGTCCGCGACAGGGCGCGTCCGCCGTGGCCGACCCCGGTCTCTCGACGGATCAGCACCGGCCGCTCGTCGGGCGGTGCGCTGGTCGCCGCCTGCAGCGCGGCAGCCGTCTTGCGCGCATGCAGCGGATCGACCCGCGTGTCGCCCTCGAACACGGTGAACAGGATGGCCGGGTAGGCCACTCCCGCCCGCACGTGGTGGTACGGCGAGTAGCCGAGCAGCCAGCCGAGCTCCTCGGGCACGGCGGCGTCGCCGTACTCGTCGGACCACGTCCGGCCCAGGCCGAACAGCTGGTACCGGGCCATGTCGAGCAGCGGCGCGGAGCACACCGCGGCCGCCCAGAGATCCGGGCGCTGGGTCACGGCGGCGCCGACGAGCAGCCCGCCGTTGGACCCGCCCCAGCACGCGAGCCGGTCCCGGGTCGTCCAGCCGTCGTCGACCAGACGCTCCGCGACCGCGAAGAAGTCGTCGAAGACGTGCTGCTTGGCGCCGCGCTCGCCGGCCCGGTGCCACGCCTCGCCCTCCTCCCCGCCCCCGCGCAGGTTGGCGACGACGTAGACACCGCCCGCCTCGACCCAGGCCAGCGTCGCCGCGGAGTAGGAGGGGTCCATGCTGATCTGGAAGCCGCCGTAGCCGTACAGGACGGTCGGCGCGGGCGCCTGCGGCCGGCCGGCCGGGTCGAGCGCGTCGGAGCGTGCGACGACGAACGCGCGGACCGCCGTGCCGTCGGCACTGGTGGCGACGATCCGCCGCACGACGATGTCCGTCATGTCCGGGATCCGGCCGGGCGGGCTCGCCCACAGGTCCACCTCGCCGGTGTCGCCGGAGAACCGGTGCACCGCCGGCACCGTGACGTGGTCGGTGTAGCCGAACCACACCTCGGGGCCGCCCTCCGGCCGGGTGACCAGGCCGGACACCGAGCCCAGGCCGGGCAGCGGGACGTCGCCCAGCCGCTCGCCCGTGACGGCGTCGTGCCGGGCGAGCTCGCTCACCGCGTGCCGGCGCCAGGACGCCAGCAGCAGCGTCGGGACGGTGGACCCGCTGCCCCCGTCGAGGATCGCGACGTCCTCGAGCACCGCGTCGGGGTCCTCGGGCAGCAGCGTGCGCCAGGTGGCCGGCCCGGGGTCGGCCGGCGAGGTCACGACGAGCCGCCCGCGTGGAGCGTCCAGGTCGGTGTGCACGTACAGCCGGCCGTCCCGGCCGACCCACGCCCCGACCTCGGCGTCGAGGCCGACGGCGACCTCCCGGAAGGCCGGGGCGCCGTCGGCCGGCGCGGTCCGGTCGGCGACCCAGACATCGGTGCGGGGCGCCGTGCCGACCGACGCCGAGACGAGCAGCCACCGCCCGTCGCGGGACACCGACACCCCGTAGTAGGTGGACAGGTCGCGGCCGGCGCCGAACACCTCGAGGTCGGTCCGCGGGTCCGCGCCGACCCGGTGCAGCCACACCCGCCGGTGGAACGCCCGCTCGTCCGGCGCCAGCAGCTCGGGTGCCAGCCGGCGCACGTAGTAGAACGCCTCGCCGCCCGGGACCCAGGCGATCGGGGAGTAGCGCGCCCGGTCGATCGGCCCGTCGACCACCGCACCGGTGGCGACATCGAGCACGCGCAGGACGCTCTCCTCGGTGCCTCCGGTCGAGACCTGGTAGGCCAGCAGGTCGCCCTCCTTCGACGGCTGCCAGGAGTCCAGCGTCGTGCCGCCCGTCGGGTCGAGCGCGATCGGGTCGACCAGCACCCGCTCCCGCCGCATCCCCGGCCGGTCCGGGTCGGGCTCGGTGACGAGCACCACGCCGTGCTCGGCGCCCGGTTCGCGCCGGGTCAGGAAGCACCGCTCACCGCGCCAGGCGGGCGTCCCGACCGCACCCGCCCCGAGCAGCGCCGCCAGCCGTGCCTCGAGCGTCCCCTCGGCGAACGCCGTGCCCGCGCTGCGCTGCGCCAGCCCCGACCGCCACCCGGCGTACAGGGCGTCCTGCGCGACGGACCACGCCGCGGTCTCGTCGGAGGCGGCGTCCTCGAGCCAGCGGTACGGGTCGGCGACGGGACGGCCGTGCAGCTGCTCGACGAGGTCGTCGGCGCGTGCGCCGGGGTAGGCCAGGGTCATGACCGCAGGCTACGTGGCTGACGTCCTGGACCCGTTCGCCGGCGCCCAGGGTGGCGGACGGACGCGGTGCATCCTCGATGACAGGATGAGCGCCATGTCCGACGAGGTCACGCCCCCGGGCGACGCCCTGCTGCGGCTCGCCGCGGCCTACGGCGTCGTGCCGGACTACCACGGGCATGACGGGCAGCACCATGCGGCGTCGGCGGGGACCCTCGCGGCGGTGCTCGGTGCGCTCGGCGTCGACGCGTCGACCCCGTCCCGGATCGAGGTGGCGCTGCAGGACGTCGCGAGCGCCCCGTGGCGCCGCGTGCTCCCGCCGGTTGTCGTCGTCCGCGCCGGGCGCCTGGTGCACGTGCCGGTGCACGTGGCGCACGGCGAACCGGTGACGGCATGGCTCGAGCTGGACGGCGACGCAGGCGGCGGCCGGCTCGACCTGGTCCAGGCCGACGTGTGGGTCGAGCCGCGCACCGTCGACGGGCGGCTGGTCGGCCGGGCCACCTTCACGCTGCCGGACGACCTGCCCCTCGGCTGGCACGAGATGGCGGTGCGGCTGTCGGACAGCACCGCACACTGCCCGGTCGTCGTCACGCCCGGTCGCCTCGAGCTGCCCGGCGACCTGGACCGGCGCCGGGCGTGGGGCTACCTGGCGCAGCTGTACTCGGTCCGCTCGCGCACCTCCTGGGGGATCGGCGACCTGGCCGACCTGGCCGAGCTGGTCGCGCTCGCCGGCCGGCGCAGCGGCGCGGACTTCGTCCTGGTCAACCCGCTGGCGGCGGCCGAGCCGACCACGCCGATGACCCCGAGCCCGTACCTGCCGACCACCCGGCGGTTCGTCAACCCGCTGTACATCCGGGTCGAGGACGTCCGGGAGGCCGGCTACCTGTCGTCGGCGGACCGTGCGCTCCTCGAGTGGTCGGCCGAGCCCGCGCTGGCACTCGACGACGACCCGCGCCAGATCGACCGGGACGTCGCCTGGGCCGCGAAGAAGACCGCGCTCGAGGTGGTCTTCGCCGTCCCGCGGTCACCCGCCCGCCAGCAGGCGTTCGACGACTACATGGCGGCCGAGGGCCCCGGCCTGGAGACGTTCGCCCTGTGGTGCGCCCTGACCGAGCGGTACGGGCCGCGCGACGGCTGGCCGGCCGAGGCGCTCGACCCGTCGTCCGACCTGGTCGCGGCCGCGCGCGAGGAGCTGGCCGACCGGGTGCGCTTCCACCAGTGGCTGCAGTGGCTGGCCGACGAGCAGCTCGCCGTCGCCCAGCGCGCCGCGCGCGAGGCCGGGATGCGGATCGGGATCATGCACGATCTCGCGGTCGGCGCGCACCCGTACGGGGCGGACGTCTGGTCGCTCGGTGACGTGCTGGCGTCCGGTGCCACGGTCGGCGCCCCGCCGGACATGTACAACCAGCACGGCCAGGACTGGTCGCAGCCGCCGTGGCAGCCCGAGGCTCTCGCCCGGGCGGGCTATCGGCCGTACCGCGACATGCTCCGGACGTTGCTCCGGCACGCGGGCGCGGTCCGGATCGACCACGTCATCGGCCTGTTCCGGCTCTGGTGGGTGCCCCGCGGCTACCCGGCGACCGAGGGCGCCTACGTGCGCTACGACCATGAGGCGCTGGTCGGGATCCTCGCCCTCGAGGCGTACCGGGCCGGTGCGGTCGTCATCGGCGAGGACCTGGGCACCGTGGAACCCTGGGTGCGCGACTACCTGGCTGAGCGGGGGATCCTCGGCACGTCGGTGCTGTGGTTCGAGAAGGACTACCTCGGCAACCCGCTGCCGCCCGAGCAGCAGCGCCGCCTCGCGCTCGCCTCGGTCACCACGCACGACCTGCCGCCGACGGCCGGCTACCTGGCCGACGAGCATGTCGCCCTGCGCGCCCGGCTCGGCCTGCTGACCCGCCCCGTCGAGCAGGTCGCGGCGGAGGCCGACGAGGAGCGCGAGCGGATGCTCGCGGCACTGCGCTCCCGGGGCCTGGTCGGCGAGCAGCCGTCCGAGCGTGAGGTCGTCGAGGCCCTGCACCGCTGGGTCCTGGCCACCCCGGCCGTCCTGGTCGGCGTGTCGCTGGCCGACGCGGTGGGCGAGCGGCGCGCGCAGAACCAGCCCGGGACCGACCAGGAGTACCCGAACTGGAAGGTGCCCCTGGCCGACTCCGCCGGTCGCGTCGTCCTCCTCGAGGACCTGTTCGACAACGCCCGGCTGACGTCCCTGGCCGCGGTGATGGATCGCGGCTGACCGGGCCGCGGCGGCTCAGGGGCGGTGCCGGTCGGCCTCCTGCGCGACCAGCGCTCGCCGGGCGTCGTCGCCCTGCTCGACGACGATCCGCCGCAGTGCCGGCGCGGCGTCGGGGTGCGCGGCGAGCCAGCCGTCGGTCAGGGCGATGACGCCGACCCGGGGGTCTCCGGTCAGGTCGAGCGGGTACAGGCCGAACACGATGTTCTGCGCGATCTCGTTGGTGCGGGACGCCCAGACGGACTCCAGCGCAGCGAAGTACGACGTGACGAACGGCACCAGCAGGCCGAGGTCGTGCACCCGGCCGAATCCGCTGATCGTCGCGCTCTGCACGGCGTTGGGCAGGTCGGCCCGGTCGAGCAGCGCCGACCACGCGGCCGCCTTGGCCTCGGGTGTCGGCACGGCGGCGCGGGCGGCCGCAGCGGCGCGCTCACCGGTCGCGGTCGCGTCGGCCACCAGCTGCGCCGCGATCTCGGGCTCGCCGGCGCGGCCACCGATGACCAGCGCGGTGAGCAGCTCCCAGCGCAGGTCGGTGTCGATCGTCCGGCCGGCCAGGACGCGCCGGCCGTGCAGCAGGTCGGCCACCTGGTCGAGCTGGGCCGGGGTGGAGGCGCGCGACGCGAACGCCTTGAGCAGCTGGAGCTGGGTGTCCGAGCCGGTCGGCGCGCGGTCGAGCAGGGCGGCGAGCCGGTCGGCCGCGTCGGCGGTGGCGGCCGCCCGGTGCTCGGGGGCGACATACAGGTCGAGTGCGGTGTGCACCTGGCGCAGCAGCACCTGCACCACGGTGGAGTCGCTCTCGTGCGCGACGTGGCCGAGCACCAGGCGGACGTAGTCCCGCGCCGACATCTCTCCGTCGCGCGTGCCGTCCCACGCCGCGGCCAGGACGAGCGAGCGTGGCAGCGACGACGTGAAACCCGAGATGTGCGCGGCGGCGGTCAGCCGGGACGCGTCGTCCAGCCGGATCCGGGCATAGGCCAGGTCGTCGTCGTTCACCAGGACCAGGGCCGGGCGCCGGCGTCCGACGAGCGCCGGGACCGGGGTGGCCGGTCCGTCGACGTCGAGCTCCTCGCGCCAGGTGCGGACCAGCGTCCCGTCGGCGGCGACGTCGTAGCCGCCGATCGCCAGGCGGTGCGGACGGGCGACCGGGTGCTCGTCGGGCACCTCCTGCAGGACGTCGAAGGCGGTGATCGTGCCGGCCGCATCCGTCTCGATCCGGGGACGCAGCAGGGTGACACCCGCCTGCTCGAGCCAGATCTGCGACCAGGCCGTCAGGTCTCGCCCGCTGGTCGTCTCGAGCTCGGTCAGCAGGTCGGACAGCGACGTGTTGCCCCAGGCGTGCTTGTCGAAGTACGCGCGCACCCCAGCGTCGAACGCGTCCTGCCCCACCCATGCCACGAGCTGGCGCAGCACCGAGGCGCCCTTGGCGTAGGTGATCCCGTCGAAGTTGACCTCGACGTCCTCGAGGTCGCGGATGTCGGCCGCGATCGGGTGGGTCGACGGGAGCTGGTCCTGCGCGTACGCCCAGCGCTTCTCGAGCGAGGCGAACGTGGTCCAGGCGCTCGTCCAGCGGGTCACCTCGGCGGTCGCCCGGGTCGACTGGAACTCGGCGAACGACTCGTTCAGCCACAGGTCGTCCCACCAGCGCATCGTCACCAGGTCGCCGAACCACATGTGGGCCAGCTCGTGCAGCACGGTCACGGCGCGCCGCTCCACCGTCGCCTCCGGCACGGCGGACCGGAACACGTACGACTCGACGAACGTCACGGCGCCCGCGTTCTCCATCGCGCCGGCGTTGAACTCCGGGACGAAGATCTGGTCGTACTTCTCGAACGGGTACGGCCGGCCGAAGACGTCCTCGTAGAACGAGAACCCGGCGCGGGTGATGTCCGCGATCTCGTCGGTCTGGAGGAACGGCGCCAGCGAGGTCCGGCAGTACACACCGAGCGGGATGGTCCGCCCGTCGATGCTGGTCAGCTCGCGGTGCTCGCCGTGGTACGGCCCGGCCACGACGGCCGTGATGTACGAGGAGATCGGCGGCGTCGGTGTGAACGACCAGCGCCGCACGCCGGTGCCGGGCCCGTTGTGGTTGACCGCGCCGGCGACCGGCCGGGGCTCGGCCGCGGTCGGCGAGTTCGAGATGACGGTCCAGTGGGCCGGCGCCGTCACGGTGAAGGTGAACCGGGCCTTGAGGTCGGGCTGCTCGAAGACCGCGAACACCCGGCGTGAGTCGGACACCTCGAACTGCGAGTACAGGTAGACCTCGCCGTCCACCGGGTCGACGAACCGGTGCAGCCCCTCGCCGGTGTTCATGTAGGCGCAGTCCGCCTCCACGACCAGCTCGTTGTCCGCGGCCAGCTCGCTCAGGGCGATCCGCGAGTTGGCGACCACGCCGGCCGGGTCGAGGTCGCGGCCGTTGAGCCGCACCACGCGCACGGCGGGCGCGATGAGGTCGACGAAGGTCGAGCTGCCAGCGGTCGCCCCGAACCTGATCGTGGTCCGCGAGGCGAACGTCGTCGCCGACGTCGTCAGGTCGAGCTCGACGTCGTACGACCGCGTCTCGACGATCGCGGCACGCTCGCGCGCCTCGGCACGGGTGAGGTTCTGACCAGGCACGGATGTCTCCCTGACGAGGTGGTGCGGATCGTTGCCGATCATGGCACGACCAGGTAGGTCCGCTGTGCGTCGGCGCGGCCCGGCGGGCGCCGACGGGCGGGATGGGCATGCACAGCGGCGCCGACGTGGGCAGACTCGACACATCCGGCCGTCCGCCCCTGTGAGAGGACCTGCATCGTGCCCCAGACCGTCGACTTCTGGTTCGACCCGGTATGCCCGTGGGCGTGGATGACGTCACGGTGGATCGACGAGGTCGCCCGGCTGCGCCCGGTGCAGGTCCGGTGGCACGTGATGAGCCTGTCGGTGGTCAACGAGGGCCGGGACCTCAGCGCGTCCTACCAACGGCTGATGGACGACGCGTGGGGTCCGGTACGGGTGGTCGCTGCCGCCGCCCGTGGTCACGGCGACGGCGTGGTCAAGCCGCTCTACGACGCGATGGGGACGCGCCGGCACCCCGGGGGCCGGACGGACACCGCCGCGATCGTCGCCGAGTCGCTCGCCGAGGTGGGCCTGCCTGCGACGCTGGCGACCGCGGCGCAGAACGACGAGCACGACGACCTGGTGCGCGCCTCGACGGCCGATGCCCTGGCCCTGGTCGGCCACGACGTCGGGACACCGGTCGTCGCGATCGACGGGGTCGGGTTCTTCGGACCGGTGGTGACGCCCGCACCGCGCGGGGACCAGGCACTGGCGATGTTCGACGGGCTGGCGCTGATGACCAGCGTCCCCGGCTTCTACGAGCTCAAGCGCAGTCGTACCGAGGGCCCCGTGTTCGAGGCTCCCGCGGCGGGGGCCGCTGGGATGAGGCGCGCGACAGCCGCGCCGCCCGGGCGCCGGCCGTGACCGCACCGGGTACAGCCGGTGCGGGGGGCGCACCCGACGGTCGCCCGCCCGGTGCGCACCACCGCTCGTGGCTGCCGACCCTGGTCACCCTGGACGCGGTGCTCGTCGCGGTCGTGCTCCTGCTCGTGCTGCTCGTCGTCGTCCGCCCCGGTGGCCTGGGGAACCCGGCTGGCACCGGCGGGACTGCGACCGCCGGGGGGTCCCTGCCCGCCGGCGCGGCGTCCGGGCCGACGCCAAGCCCCACGCCGGGCCCGCCACGGTTCCGGCTGCCGAGCGACAACATCGCGTGCACCATGACGGCCGACTCCGTCACGTGCACCATCGTCAGCGCCACGTTCACCCCGCCGCCCGTCCAGGGATGCACCGGATCGGTGGGCCACACCGTCGTCCTGGACGCGACCGGCGTGTCCGAGCCCTGTGTCCCGGGCCCGGCGCCGACCCCGGTCGGGTCGAGCGTGCCGATGCTGTTCTACGGCTCGACCAGCACCGTCGGCCGGTACACGTGCACCAGCGCCACCAACGGCGTCACCTGCACGGACCCGAACGGGGTGGGCTTCCGACTGGCCCGCGAGGCGCTGACCATCCTGCCGTGACCCTCACCAGATGCTGACCCGCTGCTCGGGGGCGAGGTAGAGCCCGTCGCCCGGCTGCACCCCGAACGCCTCATGGAACGCGGCCAGGTTGCGCACCACGCCGTTGCACCGGAACTCGTCGGGGGAGTGCGGGTCCGTCGCGAGCCGGCGGATCACCTCCTCGTCGCGCCCCTTGGCGCGCCAGGACTGCGCCCAGCCGAAGAACACCCGCTGCGCGGCGGTCAGCCCGTCGATCACCGGCCCGTCCTCGACCGGACCGCCGAGCGCCAGCTCGTAGGCCTTGATCGCGATCGCGAGCCCACCCAGGTCGCCGATGTTCTCGCCGATCGTCAGCGCGCCGTTGACGTGGTGGCTCCCGCCCAGCTGCTGCGGCGAGAACGACGAGTACTGGTCGATCAACGCCGCCGTCCGCGCCTCGAAGGCGGCCCGGTCCTCCGCGGTCCACCAGTCGGCCAGCCGCCCGTCGCCGTCGTACTTGCTGCCCTGGTCGTCGAAGCCGTGCCCGATCTCGTGCCCGATCACCGCGCCGATGCCGCCGTAGTTGGCGGCGTCGTCGGCCTCCGCGTCGAAGAACGGGGGCTGCAGGATCGCCGCGGGGAAGACGATCTCGTTCATCCCGGGGTTGTAGTAGGCGTTGACCGTCTGCGGCGTCATGAACCACTCGTCGCGGTCGATCGGCCGGCCGATCTTGGCCAGCTCGTAGTCCTGCTCGAAGGCGTTCGCCCGGCGGACGTTGCCGACCAGGTCGTCCGCCCGCATCACCAGGGCCGAGTAGTCCCGCCACTTCGCCGGGTAGCCGATCTTCGGTGTGAACGCGTCCAGCTTGGCCAGCGCCTTCGCCTTGGTCTCGTCGGTCATCCAGGCCAGCGCAGAGATCGACCGTCGGTAGGACTCGACGAGGTGGGCGACCAGCGTGTCCATCCGCTCCTTGTGCGCCGGCGGGAAGTGCCGCTCGACGTACACCTTGCCGACCGCCTCGCCCATCGCGCCCTCGACGAACCCGACGCCGCGGCGCCAGCGCTCGCGCAGCTGCTGAGCCCCGGTCAGGGTGCGCCCGTAGAAGTCGAAGTTCGCCTCGGTGACCTCCTGGGTGAGGAAGGGCGCGCGCGCTGAGATGACGTGGTAGGCCAGCCAGTCCCGCCATGCCGCGAGGTCCTCGCTCGCCCACAGGGCGGCGAACCCGGTCGCGTAGCCGGGCTCGCGGACGACGAACGCGTCCATCGACCCCTCGACGGCGCCGAGCGCGCCGACCCAGGCGCGCCAGTCGAACCCGGGGGCGTCCTGGACGAGCGCGGACAGGGTGGCCGCGTTGTACGTCAGCTCCGCGTCGCGGTCCTTGACCACGTCCCAGTGGTGCGCCGCGAGCTTCGTCTCCAGGTCCACGACGCGCCCGGCGGCCTGGTCCGCGGCGTCGGCGTCCACCCACCCGGCCAGCGTGAGCATCCGGGCCACGTGCGGCCGGTAGGCGGCCAGGACCTCGGCGTACGTGGGGTCGCGGTAGTAGGCCTCGTCGGGCAGGCCGAGGCCGGCCTGCAGCAGGTGGACGACGTAGCGCTCGGGCGCCTTGGCGTCGTTGTCGACGTAGAACCCGACGGCGCCGGCCGCGCCGGTGCGCTGCAGCGTGCCGAGCGCGACGAGCAGGGCGTCCTTGTCCGCGGCGGCGCGCACCGGTGCGAGGTCCTCCTCGAGCGGGACCAGGCCGAGCCCCTCGATCCGCTCGGTGTCCATGAACGAGGCGTACGCGGCGCCGATCGCGGCCTGCTCCGGGTCGGCGGTGCCGGCCCTCACCTGCTCCCCGAGGTCGGTGATGATGTCCCGGACGTGCTCCTGGGCCTCGTCGTGCAGCGTGCGGAACGAGCCGTCGATCGCCCGGTCCGGCGGGATCTCGTGGCTGGCGATCCACTGGCCGTTGACATGGCGGAACAGGTCGTCGGCGGGCCGGACGGAGGGGTCGAGGTCGGAGAGGTCGATGCCGCTGCGGGTCATGGGTCCAGCGTAGGGGCGGGTTGCGACACGCCCGGGCGCGGTCCGGCGGCGGTGCGGCAGGATGGCGTTATGCGCATCCACGTCGCCTCCGACCACGCTGGGTTCGAGCTCAAGGGCGCGCTCGTGGCCCACCTGCGGGCCTCGGGGCACGAGGTCGTCGACCACGGCGCGCACGCCTACGACCCGCTCGACGACTACCCGGCGTTCTGCATCACGGCCGGCGAGGCGGTCGTCGCCGACCCCGGGTCGCTCGGCGTGGTCATCGGCGGCTCCGGCAACGGCGAGCAGATCGCCGCGAACAAGGTCGCCGGGGTGCGCGCCGCGTTGGCCTGGAACGACGACACCGCGCGCCTGGCCCGCCAGCACAACGACGCCAACGTCGTCGCGGTCGGGGCGCGCCAGCACACGGCGGACGAGGCGATCGCCCTGGTCGAGCTCTTCGTCGCCGAGCCGTTCAGCCACGACCCGCGGCACCAGCGCCGGATCGACGAGCTGACCGCCTACGAGGCGACGCGCTGACCCCGGGCCCGACGACGCCGCACCTGCGATGAGCGGCCCCGCCGACCAGGCCTCCCCCGCGGACTACGCGGAGGCTGTCCTCGACCTCGTCGAACGCATCCCGCCGGGCCGGGCGATGACGTACGGCCTGGTCGCCGAGGTGCTCGCCGAGCGGCTCGGCCGCGGTGGCCCGCGCCAGGTGGGCCACGTGCTGGCCGGCTCGGGCGGAGCCGTGCCGTGGTGGCGGGTGGTCAACGCCTCCGGTGCGCCGCCGGCGCCCTACGCGACCGACGCCCTGGACCGGCTGCGCGCTGAGGGCACGCCGCTGACCGCCGACGGCACGCGCGTCGCGCTGCGCCGCGCCGTGTGGTGGCCGGAGAGCTAGAAGACCCAGCTGCACACCGGGGCGAGCGGCGACGAGAAGGCCATCGAGGCTCGGGCGGCGGCCGCGGGTGTCCGCTCGGTCACCAGCCCGGCGGTCGCCTGCGCGACGAACGAGCGCCCGCCGAGGTAGGCAGCGCCCAGCTCGCGCATGTCGAGGGCCAGGTCGGCCGGCGCGTCGGTCGGCGTGACCTGTGCGCCCCAGCCGTCGCCGGACGCGTCCATGGTGGCGACCCGCCAGCGCCCGGCGTTGGCCGGCAGGCGGGTGTCGGTCACCTCGAGGACGAGGTCGAGCGGTGCGGCGTAGCGTCGGCCGGCCAGGGCGGCCGGCAGGTCGAGCAGCCGCAGCCACACGTTGTCGGAGAGCTTCGGCCGTGCTGCCCGGCGGTCGACGAGCAGCGCGGTCAGCGGGTCGTCGACCGCGAGCATCGGCGTGGCGACCTGCGACGTGAGGTCCAGGTCGAGCAGGAACGCCCAGAGGCGGTGGGCGGCGGCGGCGTCGAGCGCGGCGAGGTCGGTGACCGTCACGGGGTACTCCGGTCCGGCGTCGCCCCACTTCTCCTTGCGCCGGACCAGGGCGTACCCACGCGGCGCACCGTCCGGCGCGTGCACGGTGACGATCCGCAGCGGCTCGCCACCGTCACGCCACGGCGGCGGGTCGGCGACCCGGTTGGCCTGCAGCTGTGCGGAGTCGCGCGTGATCCAGCCCGGCCGGCCGGCACCCGCGGCACGGTGCACGGCATCGACGATGTCGCGGTGGGTCGCCGGGTCGACCGTGGCGAACCGGACCGTGAGCTCGTCGGACCCGGGGACGGGCCGGAGCACCGCGTGCCGCGGGACGGTCAGCCGCAGGTCGTCGGCGGCGCAGCCGTAGCCGAACCGGCCGTAGATCGCCGCCTCGGCCGCGAACAGGGCGGACACCGGCTCGCCGCGGCCGAGCGAGCGCTCGAAGTGGGTGTCGATCATCGCGGTCAGCAGGCCGCGCCGGCGATGCTCCGGCCGCACGCCCACCCAGGTCAGGCCGGAGCACGGCACAGCGCCACCCGGCACCGGCAGCGTGAACGCGTACGAACCGTGCACCGCGACCAGCTCTCCGGCGGCCTCGACGGCCACCGTCCGGCGGTCCCAGTCGAGCGCCGGGGGCGCCTGCTCGAGCACCTCGGGCTCCAGGCCCTGCGCCCAGGTCAGGGCGTCAGCGCCGATGAACTCGTCGCGGCGCGCCTCCGGGACGACGACGGTGCGGTACCCCTCGGGAAGGTTCATCCGCCCATCGTGCCGGGCCGGGTGGGTGCCGGGCGAGGGATTACCGGCGGTGTGGGCCCGAGCGGCTCCGTTCCGCGAGCGTGTTGAGCAGCGCCGCGCCGCGGTGCGCGTCGTCGACCGTGACGACCAGCTCGCGCCCGCCGGACCGGTGGACGAGGATCGCCTCACCCGGGCGCAGCACGATCCCGGTGCGTCCGGACCGGCCGACGCGGTAGCCCCAGCCGCCGAAGTCACGGATCGGGTCGACGTGCACCACCTCGGCTGACTCCACCTCGTCCAGCGGCACGACGGTGCGTGGGCGGGGCACCAGGGTGCGGACCGTCAGGCCGCGCTCGTCGACGGTGACGGTCCACGGTCCCAGCGTCAGGCCGGTCAGGCCCAGCACCGCGGCGATCGGCAGGGTCAGGCCCACCGAGCGGGTCAGCAGGGCGATGGCAGCGACGATCGCCGCACCGACCGCCGCGGCGAGCCACGGCCGGGTGAACGCCACGATGCCGGTCCAGGACGCGCCCGCCGTGCCGGCCGACCGAGCCCGGGGCGCGTCGGGCGGCACCGGGCCGGTCGCCGGCAGCGGCGCGTCCGCCGGCGTCGCCGCGGCGGCAAGGGAACCCAGCAGGACCGCCCCGGCCAGCGCGACGGCGATGACCACCCCGAGCCCGGGCGCCTCGTGCGCGTCGGCCAGGCCGCGCTGGACCGCCAGCGAGCCGACGATCAGCGCGCAGATGAACACGGCGAACCACACGGCCATGAAGGCGACCCAGCGGCGCACCATCGACGTCCGACCGGCGAGCAGACCGACCAGCCAGAGGGTCAGCGTCAGCACGGGGACCGTGACGACCATGACGGTCAGCGTCCCGTCGAGCGACGAGAACCCGTCGGGTCCGGCCGCCCCCCAGTGCGACGCGACGGGGTTGGGCAGCTCATGGCGCCAGGACAGCGCCAGGCCGACCGCGACCGCCAGCACGGCCAGCGGGACGACGAGCGTCCAGACCGTCGTCGCCAGGCGGTGCGACCGGCGTGGCACGACCCGGGGCGCCGGGGTGGAGGTGGGCACGAGACCCCAGCCAACCACTCCGGTTCCCGTCAGCGGTGCAACGCCGCGACCACCGCCTGGAGCATCCGCGGGTCGGTCTGCACCAGCATCGTCGTCACCGCGGTCGCCTCCCAGGCGGCCGCCTGCGCCCGCACGTCCTCGGGCGTCCCGACGAGCGCGACGTCGCGGACCAGGTCGGTCGGCACCGCCGCGGCCGCGCCGGTCCGGTCACCTGCCGCGAACCTGGCGGCGACCTCGTCGAGCGCGGCGGCGTAGCCGAGCCGGGCGAGCGCCTCACGGTGGAAGTTGGCGCCGGCCGCGCCCATCCCACCGACGTAGAGCGCGACGAACGGCCGCACCGCGTCTGCGGCGGCCTCGACGTCCGGCCCGAGCACCACCGGCACGGTCGCGGCCACCTCGAACTGCTCGGCCGGGCGAGCCGCGGGGTCCCGGCGGGCGAACCCGTCGGCCAGCCAGGTCCGCAGCTCACCGTCGAGCCGTGGGGAGTAGAACAGCGGCAACCACCCGTCGGCGATCTCGGCCGCCAGGGCGACGTTGCGCGGGCCTTGCGCGGCGAGGTGGATCGGCAGGTCGGCGCGCAGCGGGTGCACCGTCGAGCGCAACGCCTTGCCGAGGCCGGCCCCCGCGTCGGGGGGCAGCGGCAGCCGGTAGAACTCGCCGTCGAACCGCACCGGCGCCTCGCGGGCGAGCACCTGGCGGACGATCGCGACGAACTCGCGGGTCCGGGCCAGCGGCCGCGGATAGGGCTGGCCGTACCAGCCCTCGACCACCTGCGGCCCGGACGCGCCCAGCCCGAGGACGACCCGGCCCCCCGACAGGTGGTCCAGGGTCAGGGCGGCCATCGCGGTCGCGGTCGGGGTCCGGGCCGAGATCTGGGCGACCGCCGTGCCCAGCCGCACCCGCGCCGTGCGGGCGCCCCACCACGCCAGGGGGGTGAACGCGTCCGAGCCGTACGCCTCGGCGGTCCAGACCGAGTCCAGGCCGAGCTCGTCGGCCGCCGCCACGGCCTCGGCGACACCCGGCGGCGGCCCGCCGGCCCAGTAGCCCGTGTGGTACCCGATGCGCATGACGACCTCCCTGTCGCGGGGCGTCAGGCTATCGAGGCCTCAGCCGCCGCGTCAGATGTAGATCGCCGGGTCGTCCGCGTACTCGTCGGCCGTCGCGGCGGGGAAGCGCACCTTGGCCGGCACGCCCACGGCGGCGGCACCCGGCGGCACGTCGTGCACGACGACCGCGTTCGCCCCGATCCGCGCGTCGTCGCCGACGTAGACCGGCCCGAGCACCTTGGCCCCGGTGCCGATCAGCACACGGTCGCCGACGGTCGGGTGCCGCTTGCCGTGCCGCATCGACGTGCCGCCGAGGGTGACCCCGTGGAACATCACCACGTCGTCGCCCACCTCGGCCGTCTCGCCGATGACGACGCCCATCCCGTGGTCGATGAACAGCCGCCGGCCGATCCGCGCACCGGGGTGGATCTCCACCCCGGTGGCGGCTCGGACCGCCTGGGAGAACAGCCGGGCGGGCAGCCGCAGGGCGGGCTCCCGCCACATGAGGTGGGCGATGCGGTAGCCCCACACCGCGTGCACACCGGGATAGCCGAGCGCGACCTCCAGGCGCGACCGGGCCGCGGGGTCGTGCGAGTGGGCGGCCTCGAGGTCCTCACGGAGGGCGATGCGCAGCGGGATGTGGGTCATCTCAGTCGAGCAGGTCCTGGTAGAGCACGGTCGACAGGTACCGCTCGCCGAAGCTCGGGATGATCGCCACGATGAGCTTGCCGGCGTTCTGCGGCCGGTTGGCCAGCTGGATCGCGGCGGCGATCGCCGCGCCCGAGGAGATGCCGACCAGCAGGCCCTCCTCCTTGGCGGCCCGGCGGGCGTACGCGATCGCGGTGTCCCCGTCGATGTCGATCACCTCGTCGTACACCGTGGTGTCGAGGACCTCGGGGACGAAGTTCGCACCGAGGCCCTGGATCTTGTGCGGGCCGGGCGCACCGCCGTTGAGGATCGGCGACTCGGCCGGCTCCACGCCGACCACCTGGACGCCCGGCTTGCGGGCCTTGAGCACCTGGCCGACGCCGGTGATGGTGCCGCCCGTGCCGATGCCGGCGACGAAGATGTCGACCTGCCCGTCGGTGTCCGCCCAGATCTCCTCAGCGGTGGTCCTGCGGTGGATCTCGGGGTTGGCGGCGTTGGCGAACTGACGGGCCAGGATCGCGCCCGGACGCTCGGCGACGACCTGCTCCGACCGCGTCACGGCGCCCTTCATGCCCTCCGCCGCCGGGGTGAGGATGAGCTCGGCGCCGAACGCGCGGAGCAGCGCGCGCCGCTCCTTGCTCATCGACTCCGGCATGGTCAGCACCACGTGGTAGCCGCGCGCGGCGCCGACGAAGGCCAGCGCGATGCCGGTGTTGCCGCTGGTGGCCTCGACGATGGTGCCGCCGGGCTGCAGCTCGCCGGACCGCTCGGCGGCGTCGACGATCGCCACCCCGATCCGGTCCTTGACCGAGCTCGCCGGGTTGTAGAACTCGAGCTTGCCGACGATCTGCGCGGGTGCGCCGTCGGTGATCTTGGTGATGCGGACGAGCGGAGTGTTGCCGATCAGCTGGGTGGCGTCGTCGTAGATGCGGGGCATGGCGTTCCTTCGGGTGGTCCGGGTCGGGTGGGCGTGCACCGGGGGACGAGCGCTGACCGCGCGCGGACGACGGTCCGGGGGGCGCCACGAAGGCGCGAGGGGTCAGCGCTCTACCGACAGAGACAGCAGCGCGCGCAGCTGCACGCACGGAGGGAGCCGGCGGCGTTCTGCACGCTCATGGCTCTCCTCCCGGGGTGGACGGGCGAACCGTCCTCGTCGGCTGACGCTAGCCGTAACACCGGCGGGGGCGCAAAGGTTCCCGACGACTTACAGGTCGTAGTCGAAGGTGAGCCTGAGCCGGTCGCCACGGAACACGATCGTCGAGTACTCGAACGGCCGCCGGTCCTCGTCGGCGTTGACGTCGTGCAGCAGCAGGGCCGGGTCGCCGCGGTGCATGTCCAGCTGCCTCGCCTCGGTGCCGGTGACCGCGATCGCCTCGAGGTGCTCGCGGACGTGCCGCATCGGCAGGCCGTAGCTCTCCTCGAGGATGACGCACAGCTGCTCGGACACGACGTCGCGCTGGTCCAGCCCGGGTGCGAGGGCGGCCGGCACGTGCGAGCGGTGCAGGCTGATCGGCTCGCCCTGGACGGACCGGACGCGGACGATGACGTAGACCTCGTCGCCGCGCGCCAGGCCGAGCCGGTCGCGGGCCACCGACGTCGCGGCCTCGCGCTCGAACGAGACGAGGCGGGTCGTGGTGGAGTAGCCGAGCGCCTCAAGCTGCTCGCGGATCCCGCGGTAGGCGGGGGAGACCGCGCTGATCTTCGTCGGCGCGACATAGGTGCCCTTGCCCGGCACCCGCAGCAGCAGCCCGTCGTTGACCAGCTTGGTCAGCACGCCGCGGACCGTCATCCGGCTCAGGCCGTACATCCGGTTGAGCTCGTTCTCCGACGGGATGCGCTGGTTGGGCTGCCACTCGCCGCTGGTGATCTTCCCGGACAGGATCTGCTCCAGCTGGGCGTACAGCGGCACCGCCGAGTCACGTTCCAGCACCTCGGTCATCGAACCTCGCCTCCTGTCGGCGCATCGTAGCGAGCGTCCGGGGTACCGATGGGGACCTCGGCCCCGCCGCATCGCCGCGGGCAACCTATACCTGTATAGTCAACGCCGGCCCATCGTGGACCGTCGCCACACCGTCGAGGCGAAGGAGTCCCGCCGTGGAGACCGCGTCGCTGGCTCCGCCGCTCGTGCCGGTCACCACGGTGCGCGGGCTGGGACTGCCGCCCGTCACCGGGCAGGAGGCCGACGTCGACCGGGTGCTGGACCAGCCGCTCGATCTCGGTGCCGCCCGTGACCTGCGCCGGTCGGCCCGTTGCCTGGGGGTGACCGACGAGCTGGCGCACGTCGTGCGGTTGTTCGGCACCCCGGCCGGGCACACACCTGCCGGGTTCCGCGTGGTGGCACAGCTCGAGGCGGACGGCACCCTGCGGTTCGACCTGCGTCGCGACATCTCCTGCGACACCGACGGCACGCCGCGTCCCACCGGCCAGCTGTTCAGCGTCGACAGCGCCAACCCGTACGAGATCGCCCCGGTCGCCCCCCTGGTCGCGAACCTCACCTGCAACCCGTCGATCATCTGGGACCTGTTCCTGTCCGATCCGCGGGCCAACGTCGGGGGGCTGTTCCGCGACCGGGACGAGGTGATGACCGAGATCGCCCGGATCCTCGGCCCGGGCGCGGACATGAGCATCGAGCTCGAGGACCCGTTCGACGACGTCGAGCGCGTGCTCGACGAGGCTGAGCACCTGAGGGACCTGGTCACGGCGTACCGCGTGGTGATCAAGGTGCCGCACACGGGCCCGGTGAACCGGGCCAACGCACCGCGTCTGCTGTCCGGCGAGGGTCACCTCGACGTCCGGTACGACCAGGCCCCGACCGCCGACGCGTTCCGGGGCCACCGGCTGGCCCTGACGCTGCGCGAGCACGGCTTCCGGGTCAACTTCACCTTGATGTTCGAGCCGTACCAGGCGCGGCTCGCGCTGCAGGCCCGGCCCTCCTTCATCAACTCCTTCGTGCGGCACCGCGCGGCGCAGTCCCGGCGGCTGGCCGCCCTGCTCGACGAGCACGCCGCGACCGGCGACGAGGCACCGCTGCTCGCGCTGCGGTCCTACCTGCTGGAGAACGACTACCTGGCGACAACGGACGCCGGGCTCGACCTGGCCGAGTGCCGGCGGATCGCCGAGCGCGTCGTCGCCTATCGTCGGATCCGGGAGCCGGACGGGGCCGACGGGCTGGACCACGCACGGCACAACCTGCGCGTGCTGCGGGACGCGAACCTGCCCGACACCCGGCTCATCATCTGCTCGATGGAGGGCCCGGAGAGCTACCCGGACATCGACCGGATGCTCACCGAGCCGGACCTGGCCGACATGGTCCGCCGGGTGGTGGTCACCGCCGAGCCGGCGTACCTGGCCCGGTTCACCTCGACCAACCAGGTGGTCTCCTACCAGCGCCGGTTCCTCCGCGCCGCCGACCGGACGAGGCAGGCTCGCGCCAGTGGTGGTCGTTCGTGAGTAGACCTGTCTAGACTGCCGCCATCCCGGCGGTCCACCGCCGAGCTCACGACGAGGGGGTCGGGGATGATCGCATCGACGTCGGCACTGGCCAGGCACGGCCGCGAGAACGGCTACGCGGTGCCGGCCGTGAACGTCCTGGACGACATCAGCCTGCGCGCGGTGGTCGCGGCCGCGGTCGACGCGTCCGCGCCGCTGATCATCCAGATCTCGGTGAAGACCCTCAAGCAGCTCGGCACCGAGCTGACCACGACGACGTTCCGGCTCGCCGCGCAGGACGTGCCGGTGCCGGTTGCGCTGCACCTGGACCACTGCCCTGACCGGGCGGTGATCTCCGACGTCGTCGCGGCCGGTTGGTCGTCGGTGCTGTTCGACGCCTCGGACCGCGAGCTCGCCGACGCCGAGCGGGAGACCGCCGAGGTGGTCGCCGAGGCGCACGCGCGCGGGGTCGACGTGGAGTCCGAGATCGAGAACATCGTCGGTGTCGAGGACGGCGTGGGATCCGACGAGGCGCTGCACGCCTACTCGGTGGAGCAGCTCGCCGAGATCGCCGCGCGCACCGGCGTCGACCTGCTCGCCCCCCAGCTGGGCACCGCGCACGGCCAGTACAAGGCCCGTCCGGTGTTGCGGCCGGACCGGGTGCGCTCTCTGACGGCCCTGACCGACATCCCGATCGTCCTGCACGGCGGCACCGGGCTGAGCCGGGACGACTTTCGCAGCTTCATCGAGGTCGGCGTGTCGAAGATCAACATCTCCACCGCGGTGAAGATGGCGTACCTCAAGGCCGCCGCCGCCCACCTGGACGTCGCCCGCGCCACGGACGCGTGGGATCCGCCGACGATGTTCCGCGCGATCCAGACCGCCGTGAAGGACACGATCGGCACGCACATCGAGTGGTTCGGTGCCGCAGGGCACGCTGCCGGCGCGGTGTCCGCGGGGGTCGCCCGGTGAGCCCGGCGCTCGTCTTCGACTGCGACGGCGTGCTGGCCGACACCGAGCGGGACGGGCACCTGCCCGCCTTCAACGCGACGTTCGAGCAGTTTGGTCTGCCGATCCGGTGGACCGTGCCGGAGTACGGGCGGCTGCTCGCGATCGGTGGCGGCAAGGAGCGGTTGAGCACCGTGTTCACCCCGGAGAACATCCGGCGGTACGGGCTGCCAGCCGAGCCCGACCAGCAGAAGGCGCTGATCGGGCAGTGGCACCAGGCGAAGACCGCCCGGTACACCGCCCTCATCGCCTCGGGCGTGCTGCCCGGTCGGCCCGGGATCGCCCGGCTCGTCGGGGAGGCCGTGCGGGCCGGCTGGCAGCTGGCCGTCGCCTCGACCTCGGCGGAGCCGTCGGTGCGCGCCGTGCTCGAGCACGCGGTCGGCGCCGAGCTGGCCGGGCACGTCGCGGTGTTCGCCGGCGACATCGTCCCCGCGAAGAAGCCCGCGCCGGACATCTACCTGCTGGCGCTGCGCGAGCTGGGCCTCACCCCGGGCGACGTCGTCGTGGTCGAGGACTCTGGCAACGGTTTAGCCGCCGCGCGGGCGGCCGGACTGAGCACACTGGTCACCGTGAGCAGCTACACGGCCGACGAGGACTTCACCGGCGCCGCGCTCGTCGTCAGCTCCCTCGGCGAGCTGCCCGACGCGCCCGCCCGCGTGCTGGCCAACCCGTACCACCTCGCCGTCGGCGACGAGGTGCACCTGGACGTCGTCGACCGGCTGCGGACGATCGCAGCGGCCTCACCCACCCCCTGAGAACCGAACCGACAGGAGCCAGACTGTGACGTACTCCTTCGATCGTGCCGAGTTCGTGGTGCGCACCATCAGGGACACCTGCATCGCCAACGAGAAGTACTTCGGGGACCTCGACTCGGTCGTCGGCGACGGCGACTTCGGGTTCTCGCTCGCTCGCGGGTTCGAGAACGTGCGGGACCAGTGGGACACGTTCGACCGCACCGACATCGGCACGTTCCTGCAGAAGACCGCGATCGTCATCACCGGCCGGGTCGGGGGCACCTCGGGCCCGATCTGGGGGACGGCCTTCCTCCGGGCGGCCGGCGTCGCCAAGGGCAAGGTCGACCTGACCGGCGCGGACGTCGTCGCCATGCTGCGCGCGGCGATCGAGGGGATCAAGGCGCGCGGCGGGGCGTCGCTGGGGGACAAGACACTGCTCGACGCGCTGGCCCCGATGACGGACACGATCGAGGAGCGGCTGGCCGCGGGTGACTCGCCCGCCGAGGCCCTCAAGGCCGCCGCCATCACCGCCCGGACCACCGCCGAGGCGACCAAGGTGCTGGAGGCCAAGCGCGGCCGCGCGTCGTACACCGGCGAGCGGTCCATCGGCTCGGTCGACCCGGGCGCGATCGCCATCGCGGTGCTCGCGGAGAAGATCGCCGAGACCTGGTGATCAACGTCCCTGGCCGTTTCCTGGACGACCGGGGCAACCGTCGGAGTGACGACCGTGCACTCCGGCTGAGCACGTGCTCGACAACACGACGATGTGGAGGCGGCAATGAAGAAGTTCGTCAACGACCCGAAGAACTTCGTCCCGGAGATGCTCAAGGGCATCGCGCTGGCCAACCCGGACACGTTGCGTTATGTGCCGGAGTACAACCTCATCATGCGGGCCGAAGGCCCCCGGAACGACAAGGTGTCGGTCATCCAGGGGTCGGGCTCCGGTCACGAGCCGGCCCACGTCATGGTGGTCGGCAAGGGCATGCTCGACGCGGCCTGCCCGGGTGACGTGTTCGCCGCGCCGCCGATGGAGTACGTGCTGGAGACCACCAAGCTGCTGAAGTCCGACAAGGGCGTGCTGCTGCTGGTCAACAACTACACCGGCGACAAGATGGCGTTCGAGATGGCCTCCGAGCTGGCCGAGGCGGAGGGCATCAACGTCAAGACCCTGTTCATCAACGACGACGTCGCGGTGCAGGACTCCACCTGGACCATCGGGCGCCGCGGGGTGGCCGGGAACTTCTTCGTCATGAAGGCCGTCGGGGCCGCTGCCGAGGCCGGGGCCGACCTCGACGAGCTCGTCCGGATCGGCGAGAAGGTCAACTCCGTCACACGGACGATGGGGATCGCGCTCACCGCCTGCACGCCGCCCGCGAAGGGCTCGCCGCTGTTCGAGCTGGCGGACGACGAGATGGAGGTCGGCGTCGGCATCCACGGCGAGCCGGGCCGCCGTCGCGCCAAGCTGCTGCCGGCCGACGGGATCGTCGACGAGCTGCTCGACGCGGTGGTCCCGGACCTGCCCTACAGCTCGGGCGACGAGGTCGCACTGATGATCAACGGCCTCGGCGGTACCCCGATCAGCGAGCTGTACCTGCTGTACGGGATCGCTCACGAGAAGCTGGCCGCCAAGGGCATCACCGTGTGGCGCAGCTACGTCGGCGAGTACTGCACCTCGCTGGAGATGGCGGGCGCGTCGCTCACGCTGGTCAAGGTGGACGACGAGATCAAGCAGCTGCTGACGGCGCCCGCGGAGATCGCGATCCGGGTGTTCTGACCGGGACCGCAACCGGGGGCGGCGGGTGGGGCGCAGGCCACCACCCGCCGCCCCCCTGCGTGTCCACGCCCTCTCGCCCCCCGGCCTAGGTCCCGCATACCCGCAGGGGTGTCCTCCTACGGTGGAACCACAGGTTCGGTGAGGGAGGGTGTCGTGAAGATCGTGGTCGTCGGCGGCGTGGCCGCCGGTGCGTCCGTGGCAGCGCGGGCCAGGAGGCTCGACGAGCAGGCGCAGATCGTGGTGCTCGAGCGGGGGCACCACGTGTCGTTCGCGAACTGTGGGCTGCCCTACCACGTCGGCGAGGTGATCGCGGACCGGTCACGGCTGCTCCTGCAGACGCCGGAGTCGCTGCGCGAGATGCTCGACATCGAGGTCCGGACCGGCAACGAGGTGCTCGCGATCGACCCCGCGGCACGCACCGTGCACGTGCGCGAGGTCGACGGCGGCCGGGAGTACGACGAGCCCTACGACGCCCTGGCCCTGTGCCCGGGCGCCGACCCGGTGCGCCCGCCGCTGGCCGGCATCGACGACCCGCGGGTGCACGTGCTGCGCCGGATCGGGGACATGGACCGGATCAAGGCGGTCGTCGACGCGGCATGCACGCGGCACGCCGCGGGCGACCGGGGAGCGCTGCGCGCGATCGTGGTCGGGGCCGGCTACATCGGTCTCGAGCTCGCCGAGAACCTGCACCACCGCGGTGCCCGGGTGACCGTCGTCGAGCTGGCCGACCAGATCCTGCCGCCGCTGGACCACGAGATCGCCATCCCGGTCGAGCAGCACCTGCGTAGCCGGGGGATCGACGTGCGGCTGTCCACCGCAGCAGCGGCGTTCGAACCGACGCCGGAGTGCGTGCGGGTCGAGCTGCAGGACTCGACGGTGCTGGACGCCGACCTCGTCGTGCTCGCCGTCGGTGTGCGGCCGAGCGTCGGGCTGGCCCGGGCCGCCGGGCTGGAGCTCGGCCCGCACGGCGGGATCGTCGTCGACACCCACATGCGCACCTCGGACCCGCACATCTGGGCCGCCGGGGATGCGGTCGAGACGCCGCACACCGTGCTCGGCGACCTGCGACTGGCGCCGTTGGCCGGACCGGCAAACCGGCAGGGGCGCGTCGCGGCGGACAACATGTGCGGTCGGGACAGCGAGTACCGCTCCACGCAGGGCACGTCGGTGGTCAAGGTGTTCGACATGGTGGCCGGTGGTACCGGCGCCAACGAGCGGCAGCTGGTCGCCGCCGGGGTGCC
Organism: uncultured Actinomycetota bacterium; assembly: GCA_963769855.1. Lineage (GTDB taxonomy): Bacteria > Actinomycetota > Actinomycetes > Actinomycetales > Cellulomonadaceae > Cellulomonas. Next base: position 544,709 of record CAVYNN010000003.1, on the reverse strand, counting down.
CCACCGTGCTGTGCACGTGCACCCGACCGGGCACGCCGGGTACTACCCCGGCACCGCCACGATGCACCTGAAGGTGATGTTCGACCCCGAGGACGGGCGACTGCTCGGCGCCCAGGCGTGCGGCTTCGACGGCGTCGACAAGCGGATCGACGTGCTGGCCACAGCGCTCCGCCTCGGCGCGACAGTGTTCGACCTCGAGGAGCTCGAGCTGGCCTACGCCCCGCCGTTCGGTGCGGCGAAGGACCCGGTCAACATGGCCGGTTTCGTCGCGGCGAACACGATCCGCGGCGACCTGCGTCTCTGGTACGCCCAGGACTACCCGCAGGCCGTCGAGGGGTCCCGCCTGGTGGACGTGCGCACGGCCGACGAGTTCGACCTCTGGCACCTGCCCGGTGCTCAGAGCGTGCCGCTCGGCACGCTGCGGACCGCGTGCGCAGACTGGGACCGGGACCAGCCGATCCGGCTGTACTGCGCCGTCGGGTTCCGCTCGTACCTCGCCTACCGGTCGCTGGTCCAGCGCGGCTTCACCGACGTGGCCACCCTGTCCGGGGGGTCGCAGACGTTCCGGGCCTGGAACGACGTCGAGCCCACCGCGTCGCACCCGGTTCCCAGCACCCCCTACGGCGAGGCCGCCGAGGTGCGCGAGGTCGTCGCGGCCCGGCAGGTCGCCGAGCACGGGACGGGGGTCGTCGTCGAGCTGGACTGCGCAGGCCTGGCCTGCCCCGGCCCGCTGATGAAGCTCGCCGCCACGGTCAAGGGCATGGCGGCGGGTGACGAGGTGCGGGTGCACGTGTCCGACCCCGGCTTCGCCAACGACGCCCCGGCCTGGGCGACCCGGAACGGGCACGCCCTGCTCACCCTCGACCCGGAGGGGCCGGGTTACGTGGCGACGATCCGCAAGGGCGGCGCCACCGCGCCGGCAGCCGGGACCGTGGCGGTCGCACCGACCGGACCGGGCAAGAACTCGTTCGTCGTGTTCTCCGGCGACCTGGACAAGGTGCTGGCGGCGTTCATCATCGCCAACGGCGCCCTCGCCATGGGTGAGCAGGTGTCGATGTTCTTCACCTTCTGGGGTCTGAACACGCTGCGGCGTGCCGACCCGCCCAAGCGGGACAAGCCGTTCATGGACACGATGTTCGGCCAGATGATGCCGCAGGGGGCCGACAAGCTGTCGCTGTCGCAGATGAACATGCTGGGTGCCGGCACCGCCATGATCAAGAAGGTGATGAAGGAGAACGCGGTGCCCTCGTTGCCCGAGCTGGTGGCGTCGGCACAGGACGGTGGCGCCCGCCTGATCGCCTGCACGATGACCATGGACCTGCTCGGCATCGCGGCGTCCGACCTGATCGACGGCGTCGAGCTGGGCGGCGTGGCGACGTTCCTCGGCGAGGCGGCGGGCTCGGGCACGACGTTGTTCATCTGAGCGACGCCCTACGCTGGAGCCCCGGGCGTGAGCCCGCGGGGTGTAGCGCAGCTTGGTAGCGCATCCGCTTTGGGAGCGGAAGGTCGCGAGTTCGAATCTCGCCACCCCGACTGTGCTGCATGCCGCGGCGCCGATGAGCGACGCTGGAGGCATGCAGATCGCCGACCGGTCCGCGCTCGAGGCTGCGCTCCGCGCTGCGGGCTGCGTGTTCGCGGAGGACGAAGCCACGCTGCTCCTCGAGTCGGCGGGTGACGAGCACGAGCTGGCGGCGCTCCTCGCCCGGAGGACCGCGGGCGAGCCGCTCGAGCACGTTGTCGGCTGGGCACAGTTCGACGGACTGCGGGTCGCGGTCGAGCCGGGCGTGTTCGTGCCGCGGCGCCGCTCGGAGGCCATGGTGGCGGTGGCCGTGGGCCTCGTCGGGCCGGGCGCGGCGGTGCTCGACCTGTGCTGCGGCTCGGGCGCCCTCGGCCTGGCCGTCGCGCACCGCGTGGCCGGTGTGACGCTCGTGGCGGCCGACGTCGACCCGGTCTCGGTGCGCGTGGCGCGGCGCAACCTCGAGCCGATCGGCGGAGCCGTGTACCTCGGGGACCTGTTCGCCGCGCTGCCGCCCACGCTGCGCGGCACGCTCGACCTCGTCGTGGCCAACGTCCCGTACGTGCCGCACGACGAGCTGCGGCTGATGCCGCGCGAGGCCTGGCAGCACGAGCCGGCGGTGGCGCTCGACGGCGGCGCCGACGGGTTGGACCTGCTGCGCAGGGTGGCCGGGGAGGCGGCCGGCTGGCTGGCGCCGGGCGGCTCGCTGGTCACCGAGGTCAACCCGAGCCAAGGGCCCGCGGCGCTCGCCGCGTGCGCGGCCGGTGGGCTGGCGGCGCACGCCGTGCCGGCCTGGGACGACGAGGACACGCTGGTCGTCGTGGCCACCCGGGGCTGACCGGGGTCCGTCCCTAGCCGACCGGCGGACCGGTGGCGATGAACGTCCCGCGACCCGGCGCGGACAGCCGGCCGTCGTGGATCTCCAGCACGCGATCGGCGTCCTGGAGCAGCAGCGGGTCGTGGGTGGTGACCAGCGCCGCCATCCCGCCGAGGTGCACGAGGCGGTGCAGCAGCGCCATGATCTCCCGCCCGGTGGCGGAGTCCAGCTGACCGGTCGGCTCGTCGGCCAGGAGGACTGTCGGCGAGCCGACGAAGGCCCGGGCCAGACCGACCCGCTGGCGCTGGCCACCGGACAGCTGGGCCGGCGTGTGCCGCGCGTGGTCGGTCAGGCCGACCGCCTCGAGCGCCGCGGCGACGCGGTCGGCCCGCTCGGTGGCCGGGACCCGCAGCAGGCGCAGCGGCACCTCGACGTTCTCCTCGGCGGTCAGGTCGGCGATCAGCCCGAACGACTGGAAGACGAACGCGATGCGCTCGCGGCGCAGCGCGAGACGTGCCGGCTCGTCGAGGGTCGTCAGGTCGACCCCCTCGACCTCGACGTGCCCGGAGGTGGGCGTGTCGAGCCCCCCCATGAGGTTGAGCAGCGTGGTCTTGCCCGAACCGGACCGTCCACGCACCGCGACCAGCTCCCCACCGTCCACGGTCAGCGACGCGTCGACGAGCGCACGCACCGGCCCGGCGGGGGAGACGAACGTGCGGGACAGGGCGACCGCCGTCAGCACGGGGGTCATGCCTTGTCGTCCCCGCTGGGCTCGTCGCGCTCGTCGTCCCCGCCGTCCCCGCCGTCCTGGCCGCGGTGCACCTGGACATGGTCCGGCTCCAGGGTCAGCCGGACCCGGTCGGCGAGGCGGAGCCGCTCGACGTAGTCGTGCGGCAGCTGGAGCCGGCCCACCTTGTCGATGACGGTGAACTCCTCGGCCAGGTGGTGCTCGCTGCCGCTGCGGACCACCTCGGTGGAGACGCGCCCGTCCCGGATCTGCATGGTGCGCGTCACGTGCTCGCTGACGGCCCGGTCGTGCGTCACGACGACCGTGGTGACGGCGAGCTCGCGGTTGACGGTCCGGATCGCCTCGAACACCTCGGCCGACGTCGCCTCGTCGAGCTGGCCGGTGGGCTCGTCGGCCAGGAGCAGCCGGGGGTCGTTGGCCAGGGCGATCGCGATCGCGATCCGCTGCTGCTGGCCGCCGGACATCTCGTGCGGGAGCCGGGCCGCCAGCTCACCGACCTCGAGCAGGTCGAGCAGCTCCTGCGCGCGCCGGGTGCGGTCGCGCCGCCCGGCGAGCAGCATCGGCAGCTCGACGTTCTGCGCCGCGGTGAGGTAGCCGAGCAGGTTCTCACCGGTCTGCTGCCAGACGAAGCCGACCACCTCCCGCCGGTACCGCTCCCGGCCCCGCCGGTCGAGCGTGGTCAGGTCGTACCCGGCGACTCGGACGTACCCGGCGCTCGGCACGTCCTGCGCGCCGAGGATCGCCAGCAGCGTCGACTTGCCCGAGCCGGACGCGCCGACGACCGCGACCAGGTCGCCCTCGTCGACCCGCAGGGCCAGGCCCTGCAGCGCCTGCACCTCCACGCCCTGGCCGCGGTAGACCCGCCAGAGGTCCTCGCAGACGATCACGATCGTTCCTCCCCGGCTCGCAGGACCACGGCGGCGCTGCGGCGGGTGGCCGCCCACGCGGAGACGAGGACGGCTACCGCGGCGGCCACCAGCACCGCCACCAGCGCCCACGCGAGGCTCGCCCCGACCGTCAGACGGGGCTGCCCGTCCCCACCGGTGAAGGGTCGCATGTCGATCGCGGTGAGCAGCAGCCGGGTCAGGACGAACCCGAGGGCGGCACCGGCCGGGACGGCGAGGGCGATGCCCGGGGTCGCCTCCCACAGGACCAGGCCCAGCTCGGCGCGGGCCGGCAGGCCCATCGTGCGGAGCACGGCCACGGTGCGGGTGCGGCTCGCCGAGCGTGCGGCCAGGGCCAGGGCGGCGGCGAGCATCGCGGCGAGCAGGCCGGCGACGACCACCACCAGCAGGCCGGTGCTCAGCGCCCGCGCCGTGGGAGCCGTGCGCCGCAGGTCGAGCTGCTCGCGCGCGGTGCTGACCGCGACACCGGGCCCGACGACGTCGCGGACCGCGGTGGCGACCGCCCCCGGGTCGGCGTGCTGGTCCAGGGCGAGGTACGCCGCGGTGACGACGAACCGTACGTTCGTGCCCTCGAGCGTCCGGCGGTCGACGAGCATCCAGGTCCGGGCGCTGGTCAGACCGGGCGCGCTCGGGCTTCGCGTGGCCACGGTGAGGGACAGCGGCGGGGACGTGGTGAGCCCGGCACGGCCGTCGTCGCCGACCGGCAGCCCGCCGGCCAGGGCGATGCTGCCGACCGGCGGCACGGCGACCGCTCCCGGGACGCCCCGCTGCACGTCGGTCAGCCCGGCGTCGGCGGCGTACAGCGTCGTCACCAGGCGGGTGTTGGCCCCGGTCTGCAGCCCGACCGAGGACGTGGCCGCGACCGCAGCGACCTCGGCCACGCCCGGGACGGCGCGCATCGCCGCCACCTGGGCGTCGTCCAGGCTGCCCAGCACGCGCACGTCCGCCCCGACGTCGCGGAGGGCCGCCGTCGTACGGGCGGCGTCGACGGTCGAGGTGACCAGGACGCCGAGGACAGCGACCGCGGTGCCCGCGACCATGGCGACCGACGCGACGACCGGCTGCGGTCGGCGCGTGGCGAGCACAGCCCCGAGCGGGTCGACCAGGTCGGCCCGGCGACGCAGCCGGGCGGCGATCGGCCGCAGCAGCCACGGGACCGCCCGTGCGCAGAGCAGGGCGGTGAGCACCGCGAGCAGCAGCGGCGCGACGAGGGTGAGCAGGTCGGTGCCGCCGCGGGTGCCGCGCACGGCGAGCTGGACCACGGCCACGGCGGCCAGCAGGGCGACGGCCACCTCGACCGCGACACGGGGCGCGGGGGTGTCGCGGGGCGTCGGGGACGCCGTCGCGAGGGCGAGCACGGGGACCAGGCCGAGCGTGACCGGCCCGAGCCACCACCACGGGCCGACATCGGCCGGGACCAGGGCCTGCGCGAGCAGGCCGCCGGCGGCAGCGGCCGGCAGGCAGACCAACGTCGCCTCGACGCCGAGCAGCATGCGGTGCTGGACGAGCGTGCCGCCCCGCAGCGCCACCACCAGGTGGGCGTTGCGCCGGGGCGCGACGACGACCTGTGCGGCCAGCGCCAGGAGCGCCAGCAGGACGCCGGCCGGTGCCGCCACCGCCAGCCCCAGCACAGCCTGCACGGTGCTCGCCCGCGCCAGCACGGCCTCGATCCGCTCGGGCGCGTCGGTGGCGAGTGCCGCCGTGCGGCCTGGGCCGAGCGGCACCGCGGCCAGCTCGGAGCGCAGCTGGCCGGCGACGACGCGGGCATCGGCCGCGTCGATCAGGTCGGCCCGGAGCGGGAACCACACGCGGGACCCCGCCACGGGGGTGGTTCTCGCGAGCAGGCTCACCGCCGAGCCGGGTGAGACGAGCCCGCGGGCGGTGACCGAGATGCCGTTGGTGCCTTCTACGACCGTCGGACGGAGCAGCGTCGCGGCCTCCTGCCAGTACCCCGAGGAGGCGTCGTCGGGGGCGAACGTGCCGACGAGCACGAGGTCGAGCGGCGTGTGGCCGTCCGGGCCGACGCGACTGCTGGGGCGGGCCGCGCCTACCGGCCAGCGAAGCTCGCGCGCCGACTGCTCGGACAGGACGATCTCCAGCGTCCCGGCCGTCCCACCGGCGGGCAGGTCGGCCGCGGGTGCGCGGCCCTGGGTGATCCGGGCGTGGTCGAGCAGCTGCGGGGCGCTCACCGGCTGCACCGCCATCTGGTCGCGGTCGGCGACCGCCGCGTCCACCACGGGCATCGCCATCCAGGCCATCCAGTAGCCCGGGCTGCCCAGGACGTCCCGCAACGGTTCGGGAAGGCCGGCCCGGTGCTCGTCGAGCGCGGCGGCCAGGATGCCCCACGGGCTGCCCGTCGTGGCCAGAGGCAGCCAGCCGGGCGCCGCGGCGGGATCGACGAACGAGCTGGACGCCGTACCGAGGTCCCGGTGCAGCTCGTCGCTCGTCGTGCCGGCGAGCCAGCGCGGCCAGGCCATCGCCAGCGCCGACGTCAGCGCCACCACGAGGGCGAGCACGGCCCAGCGCGTACCCGACAGACGCAGGTGCCGCAGCAGGAGCCTCGCCCAGGTCACCGTGAACCCCCGACGACGAGACCGGCGGTGGCCACGGCGACGGCCAGGCCGAGGCCACCCGAGACCAGCAGCAGCACGGTCACCCCGAGCACCGCCCGGCCGGCTGATGCACCGGCCGGTGGTGGACCGGATGGTGCGGGCAGCACGGCGTGGCGCGCCATGGCGTCGGCGACCAGCGCCACGACGGCCACCGCCGCCGCGCCGACGGCCGCCGTACCCCAGGCCGTGGCGAGCGTGCGGTCGGCGGTGCGCGCGGCGTAACCGGCGGCACCGCCGACGAGCGTGAGCACGCACGGCTGCAGCCATGCCCGATGGAGGGTCCCGAGGGATCGGGACCGAGCTCCGGACCCTCCGCTGCCGGGGCGCGCCGCCCCGGACCCACGGGACCGGGCGGCGAGGCCGACCAGCAGCCCGGCTGCGACGAGCAGCAGCAGTGGTGCAGCCTGGGCAAGGGTGTCCGGCGCGCCGGGCGTGCGCGTCAGGCGCCACGCAGCCAGGGCCGCCCCGACCCCGAGCAGCGCGACCAGCGCCGCAGTCATGGCGGCACGGGCCCGGGCGGCCGGTGCGTCGACGGGCAGGCGCCGCACCGACGTCGCCAGCGCGATCACGGTGCCGGCCAGGGCGGCCGCCGCAGCCGGACCACGGGCGGCCGCGGCGGCGCCGCCGGTGGTGACGAGAGCCCCGCCCGCGGTCGCCGCTGCCCAGCCGAGGAGGGCACCGAGCACCGTGGCGAGCAGGACGCCCGTCGCGTCGCGCCGCAGCAGCCGGCCGCGCCCGGCGCCCCGGGCCAGCAGCCGCTCACGCTCCCGCCGGGTGCGTGCCTCGAGCGTGGCGGCCGCCGCGAGGAGCCCGAGCACACCGGCGCCGAACCCGACGCCGACCGCGGCGGACGCCTGGCGTCGGACCGTCGCCGCCTGGTCGGCGATCGCCGTCAGGGCGGGACCGCCCGCGGCCTCGATCGTCGCCCCCTGGACGACCACGCCCGCAGCGGCGAGCGCGCCCGGTGCGGCATCGAGGGCGTGACCGAGGCGGCCGATCTGCGCGGCGGTCAGGCCAGCGGTCGGGGGTGCCATCGTCCAGCGCACCAACGGCCGGTCGGCGGCCCGGTCCACGGCTGCGTCGTCGGCCGTGAACAGCGGACCGACGGCGTCGTTCCGGTCGCTCAGGGTGCCGCGGGACAGGCCCGGGTCGGCGAACCACAGCGGGTCGGCCGGGTCGCGCGGTTGCCACGTCCCGACGACGAGCACCGGCAGGCCCGCGTCGCCGACCAGCAGACGTTCTCCGGTGGCCAGGCCTGCGGCGACCGGCGCCACCACCTCCACGACGTCGCCGGCCTGGGGTGCGCGCCCCTGGACCAGCTCGACCCGGTCGGCCCAGTCCGCGACGTGGGCGAGGACGACCGGCCGGGCCGGGCCGGCCGGGTCATCGGCCGCGTGCGCGTCGAGCGGGTAGGTCATCCGGGTGCGGATGACGTCGTGCGGCCCGAGCAGTGCGGCCAGCGCAGCCGACGCGGCCGACTGCTGGGCCGCTGCGTCGTCGGCCGAGTTGGTGGTGACCCGCACGCCGCGCTGTGCCGCGTCGAGCAGGCCGGCGGCCTGCCGGGCCTGCTCGTCGACCCGCTGCTCGGCGCGAACCGCGACCGCGGCCGGAACGCAGGTGGCCACCACGACCGCGCCGGCGAACAGGACGAGCATCGCCCTGCGATGCCTCACCAGCGCGCGCCACGGGTGGGCGCGGGCGGTGGGCACCGGGGCATCGTGCCACGGCAGTCCCCGTGTCGGACCCACCCCTTACCGTGGTGCGGTTTCCACGTCGTCGGGATCGCACCGAGGGGGAGGCCCACCATGATCGAGCACGTCAACCCTGAGCACCTGCCCACCAGTCCGGCGTTCTCGCAGGGCACCGTCGCACCGGCCGGCCGCACGCTCTACGTGGGCGGGCAGGACGGCATCGACGGTTCCGGCCGGATGGCGGACGGCATCGTCGCCCAGACCACCCAGGCGATCGCCAACGTCGTGGCCGTCCTCGCCGCCGCCGGTGCCACGCCCGACGACGTCGCCAAGCTCACCATCCACCTGGTCGACTCGGTGGATGCCGGCGAGGCCTACCGGGCGTCGGTCGCCGCGTGGGGCGAGCACCGGACCGCGGTCACCGTCGTGTTCGTCTCCCGGCTGGGGCTCCCCGGAGCGCTCGTCGAGATCGACGGGATCGCCGCGCTGCCGGAGTGATCCGGGCTCGTCTTGTTCGTGCGATATCGATTTCGGACCGCCCGGACGAGTGGCTAGGGTGACAGGACACCACCGAAGAGTCTCGTCGAGAGACGTCCCTCCGGCATGCCGCCGGAGTGCAGAGAACACCATGCTGGGAGCAGCTAGATCATGAACAAGCGAACCATTCCTGCTGTCGCGCTGAGCGCCGTGCTGGCCGCCGGCCTGCTCGCCTCCTGCTCGAGCTCGACCGGGTCGGGCACGCCGTCGGCCACCCCGTCCGCCGTTGCGACGGCGTCGTCGGCACCGTCGCAGAGCCCGACGACCTCGCCGACCGCCTCACCCGCCGCAGCCGCCGCCCCGACCTCGGCGGCGCCGGCACCGGTGCAGCAGCCGAGCACCCTGACCCTCACCGCCACGAACGGCAAGGCGTCCGGGACCCTGGTCGTCGCCGGCACCAACCAGGGCGTGGCCGACGTGCCCGTCAACCTGGTGTTCCGGCCGACCGGCGGCGGAGCGGTGCAGACCTTCTCCGCGACGACCGACGCGAGCGGCGCGTTCGCCGTGACCGCTGCCGGTGCGTCAGCCGGGACCTGGACGGCGTCGTTCCTCGGCACCGATGCGGCCGGCTCGGCGGCGGCCACGGCCACGGTCGGCTGACCGGACTGACGCGGGGGCGGCTGAGGTCCTGTTACCGGGCTCTCGGCCGCTCCCTGGGTCCGCCACCCCACCAGAACAGGGAGGTCGGCTGCTGCTCGTCCCGGGCGCCCGACGGATGAGCAATGCGGGTTCGGCACGGCGAGTCAGCCGACGTGTTGCTGGAGGCTCTCGCGTCGTTGGTTCACGCGTGAACCGGATTCGCGTCGTGCCATCCGCCGGAGCACGACAGGGACGATGACGGTCCCGACGATGGCCCACGCGCCGAGGACGGCGGCGGTCTGGGCTGGCCTCCAGGTGTGGTCGATCTCGACGACCGAGGCGTCCGGCACGAGGGCCGAGCGCATGCCGAGGCCCAGCCAGTAGACAGGGAAGCTCTGCCCGATGACCTGCAGCCAGCCGGGTAGCGCAGTGATGGGGTAGAAGACGCCGGAGACGGCGATGACACCGATGACGGGCACGGACAGGAGCCCGGCGCCGCGGGAGCTGGCGACGAGGGCGCCGAGGATCGCGCCGAGCGCTTGCGTCGCGACGAGCCCGACGGTGAGCACCCAGGCGAAGGTGACCCAGCCAGTGGCGGTGACGGACAGGCCACCGATGATCAGGCCGCCAGGCAGGAGCAGGACGATCAGGTAGGCGAGCACGGTGGCGGAGACGTTGACGAGCTTGTCGGTCAGATAGCCGCGGATGCCGTTGGGCGTGGCTTTGGCCCGTAGCAGGGTGCCGTCTTCTCGGTCGGCGGCCAGCTGCTGGGCCGTGAGCAGCATGCCCAGCGCGACGAACATCCCCACCGCGCTCGGCAGGACCAGGGGGCCCAGCCGGAGGCCGGCAACGGAGGTGTCGCGCAGGAGCCAGATCGCGACCAGGGTGGCGACCGGCCAGAACAGCTGGCCGATCAGCGCTGTGCCGGTGAAGTTCTGGCGCAGCTCGATCAGACCGGCGCGGGCGCCGGCGCGCACCGCCGTCGGGATCATGCCGCCGCCCGTGGTGTGCCACCCTGGTGGGCGCTCTCTGCTGCCCGGACCAGGGTGAGGTACGTGTCTTCCAGCGACGCGCGACGGACCTCGAGGTCACGGATGGCCTCGCCGTGCTGGCGGAGGAGCTCGCGAACAAACCCGGTGGAGTCGGCCACGACCCGGGTGTGCGCTGATCCGTCCTGGGTCCAGCGCACGTCGTCCTGGCCGACGACGAGCCGGGCAAGCTGCTGGACGGTGCCGTGGGCGATGATCGTTCCGTGGTCGAGGATTGCCACCCGGTCAGCGAGCTTCTCTGCCTCGTCGAGGTCGTGCGTCGTGAGCAGGACTGTGGTGCGAGACCGGGTCGTGATGGCCCGGATGATCTGGTGGAACTCGGCCCGGGCTGCGGGGTCGAACCCGTTCGTGGGTTCGTCCAGCAGCAGCAGGTCAGGGCGACCGACGATGCCGACGGCCACGTCGAGCCGGCGACGCTGCCCACCGGACAGCCGTCCGATCGGGGTCCCCGCCTGCTCGGTCAGTCCGACCGCCTCCAAGAGGTCGGCGACCGGCCACGGCCGGTGGGCGGCTGGTGACCCGTACGGGGCGTAGTAGGACCCCTGGTAGGTGAGGAATTCACCGACCCGCCACTGGGGATGGTCCCGCCAGGACTGCAGCACGATGCCGACCCGGGCGCGCCAGCTCTCGTCCGCCCGGGCTGGATCGACGCCCAGCACACGGACCGACCCGCCCGATCGCGTCCGGAACCCCTCGAGGATCTCGATCGTCGTCGTCTTGCCTGCCCCGTTCGGGCCGAGCAGGGCGACGACCTCGCCGGTGCGGACCTTGAGATGCACACCGTCGAGCACCGTTCGCGCGCCGTAACGCATCCGTAGCCCCTCGACCTCGACGGCGAGCTCTTCGTCGTCCATCACCATTCCTCCTCGTGTCAGTCTGTCCTGACATCCCCGTCAGTCTGCGTTGACAGACTGGGCTTGTCAAGACAGACTGACAGCCGTGGCGAAGAGTGGCATCGCGGCACAGATGCAGTCCGTCGACCCTGCTGTCGGCCTGCGGGCGGTGGGGGCGTTACACCGCCTGGCGGAGCAGGTGGAAGCAGCTCAGGTCCGGGCGGCCAGGGAACGCGGCTGGTCCTGGGAGCAGATCGGCGACGCACTGGGCATGTCCCGCCAGTCCGTTCACGCCAGGTACGGGAAGGAGTAGGCCGCGGTGAAGGGACCCCTGTCGCCTGCTGCCGCCGGCGCCCTAGTGCATGCTGGAGAAGAGGCGGCTCGGCGTGGGGACCGCCGCGTCGGGACCGACCACCTGCTTCTCGGCCTGCTCCACGATCCGGCCGTTCGAGACGTACTCGGCGTCGATGCCGAGCAAGCCCGTGCGGCCGGCCAGGACCTGGACCTGGCAGCACTCGCGACGGTGGGTATCGACCTTGACGTCCTGCCCGAGCCCCGGGCATCCCGAGCGGTCAGGCACCTGCCCCTCACCTCGGGGCTGCGGGCCGTGCTGGCGCGCGGCATCACCCTCGCCCAGGCCGACCATGCGCGCACCGCGGCACCGCGGCACCTGCTGGCGGCGCTCCAGGAGCGCAGACCGCCCGATCCGGCAGCTGCGCTCCTGGCGGCGATGCACATCGGGGCGGTCTGACGCCTCGGTGGGGGTGAGGCTCCATACCGCGCAGCGGCATCCGGTGGATCGTGCGGTCATCGGTGTGGGACGTCCGGCGGGTGCCGCAGTGTCATGACGTCGGGCGAGCGACGGCCGCCAGCCAGTCGTGGATGTCCTCGATGAGCTGCGGGTCCACGTGCTGCAGGGCGGCGAGCTCAGCGGGGTTGGAGAGGCCGGTGCCGGGGAAGAAGAAGTGGTTGTCGGCGGGATAGGTGCGGACGGTGACGTCAGGGCGTGCCCGGAGCCCGGTTTGCCAGCCGGACAGGTCGTCGGCAACTGTGGCTTGGTAGTCGCGCTCGCCTTGGCAGATGAGCATCGGCAGGTCGAGGCCGGCGGCCGTCGCGACCGGGCTGTACTGGCGTAGGTCGAGCCAGTAGGGCGCCGGCGCCCCGAAGGGCAGCTGGTCGTCCGGGGTGTCCGGGGAGAGGTCGGGGCTGTCGACCTGCTGGGCTTGGGCGGTCATGGTGTCGATGGTGGGCTGGGCGGCGGCGACCGTGGCGGGGTCGAGCGAGGCGAGGTAGCGGACCTGACGCACGGCGGCCCAGTGCAACGGTTCGGTCCCGCCGGCGAGGATGACGAGCCCGGCGACCGATGGGTCGGCGGCCGCGATCCGGGGGGCGATGGTGCCGCCGAGGCTGTGACCGGCGAGGAAGACACGCTCGGCGGCGATGGCAGGGTGCGCCTGCAGGAGGCGGATCGCGGCGAGGGCGTGCGGCAGGTACTCGTCGACCACGGTGAAGTCGCGGTGGGCTCTGACCTGGTCGGGGTGGGCGTGGGTCACCTTGTCGAAGCGCAGGACGGCGACGCCGGCGCTGGCCAAGCCCCAGGCGAGGTCCTTGAACGGTTTGCTCCTGGCGATCGTGCTGTCGCGATCCGTCGGACCGGACCCACCCAGCAGGACGAGTGCCGGCACGGGCCGTGGGGTGGTCGGGAGGGTGAGCGTTCCCGGCACGGCCAACGGTCCGTCCCCGAGGATGACCGGCTGCTCGTCGAAGCGGTCCGGGTGCGCGTAGGGCGGCGGTTCCCACGGCAGGCGGAGCGCCGAGGGGTCGGTGTGCACGAGCTGTAGTCCGGCCAGCTCGCCGGTGGCGATCAGCGACACCTGGAGCGTCAGCGTGCCGCGTTCGCAGGCCACAGGAATGTTGACGACCGTGACGGGCCCGTCAGCGGGTTCGCTGAACGGTGCACCGACGGACTGCACCGGACCGAGCTGCGCCAGCTCCGCCTCCCAACCTGCTCTGAGGGCGTCGGCGCTCACCATCGGCCGCAGGCTCGACGCGAAGCGGTCCCGGACGTCGGCGAACCGCCCCTCCATGGCCAGCTCGAGGATGGCCAGCGCCACGGTCTGCGGCTCGGTCGAGGTCATGAGCTCTCCTTCTTCTTCGTCGGGCGGCTTCTGCGCGGTGCCTGGTCGGACTCGTCGCGCGAGGCCCCTGGAACGGGGAGCAGGACGGTGTAGAACATCCGCCGCCGGCGTTCGCCGCCAGGGGTGTTGGCGAGTCGGGGTCCGGTGATCGTGGCCAGGTCCCGCAGGTACTCGCCCAGCTCGGCATCGGTGAGCCACATCGCGGCGACCCGGTAGCCGGTGCCGTCCTCGCCGGGATGCTCGGGCTGACCGGCGACATAGCGGTCGAAGTCGCCGAGCATTCCCGCGAGGTAGGCGAGGAAGGCCTGGACGTGCTGATCGAGGCTCATCGCCGCGATCTCGTCGGGCTGCATCTGCGCGGCGTACATCCGCAACGCGTAGGTCCGCTCGGTGGTCGCCCGAACCCGCCGCTCGGCGACCACCTGGAGCACCCCGGCGTCGGCCAGCAGCGTGACGTGGCGATAGACGCTGCCCGGGGGCACGTCCGACAGCTCGGCGGCGAGCTGCTTGACGGTCAGCGCCCGGTCCCCGAGAAACGCCTTGACGATCCGCAGCCGCACCGGGTGCAGCAGCAGGTCAGCACTTGCCATGCCCCGGAGTGTGGTCGACACGGTCCAATTTTGTCAACGTTCACAATATTGGACGCCCCGGAGGACCGCCGTGACCGGACGGGTGTGGCGCCGACGCTCCGCTCGGCTCACGTCACCCGTCAATTCGCTGCAGGATGTCGAAGGCGCGCGTCACGGTCCGGCCCACCGGGACCGGGGTCCCGAGCTCGCGAAGTCGGACGTGCTCGATGAGGGCTGCCCGCAACGCCCCGAGCACGGCGCGGGCGACGACCGATCCGTGCAGCTCGGTGAACTCCGGGTCGTCGCCGTAGCGTTCGGTCAGGTCGGTCGCCAGCTGGTCCTCGAAGTCGATGAGCAGGGCGCGGCGCGGCTTGCTCGTCGGCCCGTCGCGATCCGGCACCCCCGTGACCAGGAGCGTGAGCGGCACCGACGTGCGGCCGGCGAGCTCGTCGAGCGCGGCGCGGATCGCTGTCAGGGGAGGCTCGCCGGGTGGCCGTGCGCGCAGGGCCGCGCTCATCGCCGGGATGAGGTCGCGGACCTCGCCCAGCACGATGTCCTCCTTGGCGGGGAAGAACCGGTAGAAGGTCCGCTCGTTGATCCCTGCCCGGTCGGCGATCTCGCGCACCGTGGTGCCGGCGTAGCCCTGCGCGGCGAACAGCTCGCGGGCTGCGTGCCGGGTGCGTCGCACCACGTCGTCGCGGTGCTGCTCGCGTCGGCCTGGCGGCCGCTCGTCGTCCACGTTGAGGATCCAGTTCTGTCAGGTATGACAGTTGCGGGTGTTACCGTCAGTTCCGACAGTTTAGGCGGGTCGGAAGGCGGCGGGCACAGGTGCTGGACGAGGACGGCGAACCCCGAGGCCATCGTGACGGCCGCCCCGACGGGCTCGGCGCGCTCGGTCGCCTCGGGTACGCGTGCGCCCGCCATGGCAGGCTCGTGGTCGCCGGGTGGATCGTCGTGCTCGTCCTGTCGGTGGCCGGGCTTCGCGCCTTCGGCGGCACGTACGCCGACGACTTCACCCTGCCGGCCTCCTCGGCCCAGCAGGGGGCGAACCTGCTCGCAGCGCACGGGGCCAGCGCGGGCGGCCCGAGCGGACAGGTCGTGTACACGGTCTCCACCGGCACGCTGACAGCCCACCGCACGGCGATCGAGCAGACCCGGGCCGCCGTGGCGGCGCTGCCCCATGTGGTGTCGGTCAGCGATCCGCTCGCCCAGGTGTCCCCGGACGGCCGCACGGCGTACGCGACCGTGCACTTCGCCGCCAACCCGCAGAGCTACGGCCCCGACTACGTCACGCAGGTCGACCGCGCCGTCGCTCCGGCCCGGGCCGACGGCGTCCAGGTCGACTACGGCGGCCAGCTCGGTGTGGCGTCGCGGCCCAAGGCGAACGACGTGCGTTCTGAAGCAGTCGGCATCGCGGCGGCGATCGTGATCCTGCTCGTCGGCTTCGGCAGCGTGCTGGCCGCCGGTTTGCCGATCGCCTCAGCGCTGATCGCGGCCCTGTCCGGACTGTCGATCCTCGGGATGCTGGCCGCCGCGGTCACGTTCCCGTCCGTCTCCCCGACCCTGGCGGTCATGATGGGCCTGGGCGTGAGCATCGACTACGCCCTGTTCCTGTCGACCCGCCATCGCCAGCTCGTGATGGACGGGGTCGACCCCACGTCGGCCGCGGCCCGGACCAACGACGCCAGCGGGGGAGCGGTGCTGGTCGCAGCGGCGACGGTGGTGATCGCGCTGCTCGGCCTGTATGCGTCGGGCCTCGCCTTCATCGGCAAGATGGGCCTGGCCGCGGGGGTGGCGGTCGTCGTCGGTGCGCTCGCCGCTGTCACGCTCGTGCCCGCCATGCTCGGCCTGGCCGGTCGGCGCATCGACGTCGTGCGGGTGCGCCGGCGACCGGTCGCCGAGCCTGCCGCGGACCATGCCGGCGGCTGGCGCGGCTACGCCCGGACGGTGGCACGCCGACCCTGGCTCTTCCTGGCTGCCGGCATCCTCGTCCTCGGGACGCTCGCGGTCCCGCTGGCATCCATCCAGCTCGGTCATGTCGACGCCGGCGCCGATCCCACCTCGTTCACCGACCGGCGCGCCTACGACGCGATCGCCAGCGGCTTCGGTGTCGGCGCGAACAGCCCGATCACTGTCGTCGCCGACCTCGGCGCCGCTAGCTCGCGCGCCGACGCCGGGTCGGTGTCGGCGGCGCTGGCCTCGGCTCTCGGGCACGTCCCCGACGTCGCCTCGGTCTCGCCGCCGCGCCCGACACCCGACGGCGCGCTCGTAGTCGCCACCGTGATCCCTGCCAGCGACCCGCAGAGCAGCGCCACCAACGACCTGGTCGACACGCTCGAGCACACGACGGTGCCAGATGCATTGGCCGGCACAGGGGCGACGGGCTACGTCACCGGCGTGCTCGCCGCACAGCTGCAGTTCCGCGACGAGGTCAACGCGCGGCTGCCGTGGATCATCCTGACCGTGGTGCTGGCCTCGTTCGTCCTGCTCGTGGTCACCTTCCGTGCCCCGGTGCTGGCGATCAAGGCGGCCGTGATGAACGTGATCTCGGTCGCTGCGGCGTACGGCGTGGTCGTCGCGGTCTTCCAGTGGGGCTGGGGAGCCAGCCTGCTCGGCCTGGGCTCGAGCGTGCCGATCGAGTCGTACGTGCCGATGATGATGTTCGCCATCGTGTTCGGCCTGTCGATGGACTACGAGGTGTTCCTGCTGTCCCGCGTCCGCGAGGCGTGGCTGCGCACCCGGGACAACACGGCCTCCGTGGTCGAGGGGCTGTCCGTGACGGCCCGCGTCATCACCTGCGCGGCACTCATCATGGCGAGCGTGTTCCTGGCGTTCCTGGCCTCGAGCAACGTCGTGGTCAAGATGTTCGCGCTCGGCCTCGGCGCGAGCATCCTCATCGACGCCTTCGTCATCCGGCTCCTGCTCGTGCCCTCGCTCATGTTCCTGCTCGGCCGCGCCAACTGGTGGACCCCCCGCTGGCTGGACCGCGCCCTCGGGCGGTTCAGCCTGCTGCACGAGTAGTCACCTCGTACGGGGACCAGACGACTGCCCTGCATCGGTGCCGGAGAGCGGCCGACGGGAATCGAACCCGCGTAGCCAGCAGCCAACGCTTGACCGACCGTCATCTCCAGTCGGAACCGAAATGGAACTGAAGGCTTCCGGCGCGCGCAGGCTCGGGCCTCGCCGGAGCTCGTCGTCGATGAAGGTCCTGTTGCGCTCGCTGAGCTTCACGCCGGCGTGGCGAGGCGCCCCGTGGGTGGTGGCGCACATGCGGGCCGCGGTCTCAGCGCGGACGGCATCGCCGATCCGCTCGGACCACGAAGCTTGGTCAGCCGCGGTCGGCGCCCAGGGCGAGGTCGAAACCGGCGCCGCTGCGTGCCACGCCCACGAGGAGCATGCCGGCCCATTCCAAGGCGTGAGCCATGTTGAGTCCTCCTGCGTCGAGGGGCCGCATGCCCAGGCTCTCCAGGAACGTCGCGACACGTGCCCGAGCCTCGCGGGTGTCGCCGGCCAGGAACGCGTCGAGCGGCCCGTCGTGAGCGATCACCCCTCCGAAGATCGTGTTGAACGCCTTCACGACGTGGGCGCCCTGGGGGGCCGCGGCGGCGATCTGCTCGGACACCGAGTTGCCCGCGGTCGTCGCGAGCCCGCTGCCATCGGTGTTGAACGGGTTGGTGATGTCGACGAGGACCTTGCCGGCCAGTGCGTCGCCGTAGTGCGCGACGACGTCGACCGCGCCCTGGTACAGGACGGCCAGGATGACGATGTCACCCGCCGGCTTCGCGCCGTACGCGCCGACGGTAGTTCCGTTGCCAATCCTGTCGGCGAGCGCCTGGGCCTTGGTGGCGTTGCGGCTCATGAGTTCGACGCTGTGGCCATGCTTGGCCGCCCGGGTGCCGATAGCGGCGGCCATGCTGCCCGAGCCGATGATGCTGATGGTGGTCATGGCGTGTTCCTTCGGGGTCGCGGTGGAGCGCTGAGATGAGGCACCACTCCGGTTGTTGGACTCCCTTCTAAACGGAGGGGTGCCTCACGCTATTCCGGAGGGGTGCCTCAGTCTTCTCGGTAGAGTGGCGGGGTGACGATGAGCGAGGGGCAGCAGGCGCGGATGCCTCAGCGGCGCGATGCTCGGGAGCACCGCAGCAGGCTGATCGCCGCGGCGCAGCACGAGTTCGCCGCGCACGGCGTGGATGCCTCGTTGGAGAAGATCGCGCGCGAGGCCGGCGTGGCGATCGGCACCCTGTATCGTCACTTCCCGACGCGCATGGACCTGCTGATGGCCGCCTTCAGACCCCGACTCGAGGAGTTCCTGGAGGGGGCGGCCAAAGCCCTGGCGATCGCCGATCCGTGGAACGGGCTCGTCTACTACCTGGAGAACCTGTTCGCCATGCAGGCCGGGGACCGGGGCTTCAATGACTTCCTCTCCCGCCGCTTCACCGACAACGCCGAGACCGAGCGGATCCACGACCAGATGTGCCAGCACATCGAAGACGTGCTCACCCGGGCCCAGGAATCAGGCCAGGCTCGCCCCGACATCACGCAGGCCGACATCGTCAACCTGATCTGGTCCAACGGACGGATCATGGACGCGACCAGCACCGCGGCCCCGGACGCCTGGCGGCGCTACCTCCATCTGATGCTCGACGCCTACCGGGCTGAGCGGGCGCATTCAATCCCCGAGCCGCCGATGACGAGCGAACAGCTCTATGACGCCATGGTCCATCTCAGCGAGCTGGACTAGCCGCAGGCCGCCCGACGGCTGACGGGTCCGTGCATGCCGAGCACCACGATGGCGGGGGACAGGTCGGTCGGGAGACGCGGACGGACTGCGCCGCTCAGTGAAGCATGGGAGCGGCCGACGGGAATCGAACCCGCGTAGCCAGTTTGGAAGACTGGGCAGAGAAGCGCTGTGACCTGCACCGGGGTCTCCGAAGGGTAGCCAGTCGGTACTGGGTCGGTATCGACTGCTCGCGTCGGGGCTACGGCCGACGCCTCGGATTAGCCGTGCGTGCATCCCACCAAAGTGAGTAGGGGGCAACGACCTTCTCACTTGGCTCGACGCTTCCCGCGCTGACGAGAGCTGCCTTGAGGACGTTCGCGTCGTGCCCGTCGAGCGCGACGAGTGGGCGCCGAAGTTTGGGAGCCCAGTTGGACGTCAAGGCGTGCAGGTCGGGTGCCAGCGGCGCGAGTTCCACTCCGCTGCCGTGCGGCAGCAGATCGAGTAGCTCGATGCGGCATCCCCTGGCGAACTCCCTGCCGGCGAACTCGACGGTCTCGGCCATTGGGCGCACGGCTTCCGATGCGACGGCGAGCCCGATGACGCGGCCACGGTCTCGTGTGGGGTTCCTAAAGCAGCCGCGGGTCGTGTAGATGAACAGTCGATCCCCAGCGCTCAGGGCATTCACCTCGCGGCGTGCTCGTGAGGGGAACGCCATCTGGCCAGACCGAAGCACCCAGCCGAGAGCTTCCCGGTCACCGATGACAAGCAGATACGCCTGCACGCGCGGACTCTAGCGGGTTCGTCTCGTCGATTGCCGTGCCCCGCGGCGGGTCTTGGCCCGCTAGCCCGGGCAGACTGGCACGCTAGCGTGCTGTAACGAACCGGCCCGGCAACGGCGACAACATCGCCGTGCCGGAGGGGCCTGCTACGCAGTCGGAAGAACCCGTGCGTCTCGACTCGCCGTCCATCTGCGGCGCGGTCGACCACGGCCTTGCCGGTGCAGGTGCCCCGGTCCGTGCGGCAGACAGTGCCAGTAAGCCGATCGACCGGAGCAGCCGTAACGATGCGTCTCGAACTCACCTGGCCGAACAAGGACCAGTTCCTTCTGGTACCGAAGGACGACAACGGCAAGCCGGTGTGGGTCGCACCCGATCACCCGGCTGCATCCGAGGTGCGCCTCGCCGACTTCACCGGCGCGTACGGGCAGATCGACAACGACAACCCGTACGCAGACAACCTCCTATTCACCGGCGACTCCCTCGACGTCCTGCGCATCCTGAACGAGACGGCGGAGTTCCGTCGCGAGTACAGAGGCAAGGTCAAGCTCGTCTACATCGACCCGCCGTTCAACACGGGTGCCACGTTCGAGCACTACGACGACTGGATGGAGCACTCCACCTGGCTGTCATTCATGCGCGACAGGCTGCTGCTCATCAAGGACCTACTCGCGCCGGACGGCACCGTATGGGTTCACCTCGACAACTTCGAAGCACACAGGATGCGCGTCTTGGCCGATGAAGTGTTCGGGGCCGACAACTTCATCAACACGGTCGTCTGGAAGCGCACGGGCGCTAAGGCTGCTGCCCGTCGTGGCATGGGCACCATGTACGACAACATCTTGATCTATGGTGCCGGTGCGACTGCCGCCCTGCGGCCAGTGTTGCTCCCGTACGGTGACGAGTACGTCAGGACCAAGTACAGCAATACAGATGACAGGGGGCCCTACCAATTAACGTCGCTGCTAGCGTCGGGCGCCCGCACTGGGCCAAGCGGCGAAGTGTGGCAGGGGTGCGACCCGACTGCCAAGGGAAACCATTGGCGTGCGCCGCAGGCCGACGCAATCCTCGGTGAAGCCGCCAAAGCCATGACGACGCTCGAGAAGCTCGACGCTCTCTTGGTGGCTGGGTACATCCAACTCCCCAGGAACGGAGCAGGGACGCCAAGATTCAAGTTCTACCTCGACGGCGAAGGAGGCGTTGCTCTAGGTGACCTGTGGACCGATATCAGCGTGCTGAACAGCCAGTCGAAAGAGCGCACTGGGTACGACACGCAGAAGCCTGAGGCGCTCATGCAGCGGATCATCTCGATGGCAACTGTGCCAGGTGACATCGTGGTCGACGTCTTTGGCGGGTCAGGGACGACCGCCGTAGCAGCATCGAAGAGCGATCGCCGATGGGTGACGGGCGACGACCTTGCGAAGACGACCGACGAGTTCATGCGACCAAGGTTGGCAGAGGTCGCTGACACGCTCGATGGGCAGGGCTTCCGGACGCTCGTCGTCGCCCCGTCGATGTATGAAGTGACACCGTTCGGAGTTGTGCTCGCGGACTGGGCGACCAACGGTCGCTTCTCTCGTGCTGTGGCAGGCCAACTGGGCTTCGAGTTCCAACCGGATGCCGCGCCGTTCTGCGGAGCTCGCGGGCGCATGCGCCTTGCTGTGCTGGACGGTGCGCTGGGCGTGGAGGAGGTGCGGTCGATCGTTGCGGCGCTCCCGGAAGGGGAGAGAGTGACAATCGTCGCCAAGGCCGTAATGCCGGATGCCGAGTCGGTTCTCGCAGCCCTGTCAAAGGGGTCACGCGTGCGAAAGGCTCCGCGTGATGTCCTCGCGCCGGCCACTCAGCGTGCGCAACGCGCTAGGGCGGTGCTGGCATGAGCGTCGACATTGACTACAACGAGGGCTTGGTTGAGCAGGTTGCACACACGCTCGATTTGCGGAAGCCGAACCGGGATGCGCTTGACGCGCTGGCGAAAGCGCTCGATTCCGGAGTGTGGGGCCAGCAGTACATTGCGGACCTCGCAACTGGTGTAGGCAAGACCTACATCGCTGGCGCACTGCTGGACTACCTGTATGAATCCGGGGTGCGCAACGTCGTGCTCGTGACACCGGGTTCGACGATTCAGCGCAAGACGATCGCAAACCTGACGCCAGGAAACCCGAAGTACCTGCGGGGCTTGCAGTGCAAGCCGACGGTAATCACGCTCGACACGCTGGAACGTGGCGAGGTCGCCCAGGCACTGGAGAACCCGAACGAGTTCAAGGTCTTCGTGCTCACTGTGCAGTCGCTGTTACGGCCAGATACGAAGGATGCTCGTCGGGCACACCGTGAGCACGAGACGCTTGGGCAGTCGCTGTCGGACTTTCTGCGGAACGCAGACGACCTGGTGGTCATCGCCGACGAGCACCACGTGTACTACAGCCAGGGTGCCAAGAGGTTTCGGGCCTCGATCGACGACCTGCACCCGTTCGCTCTCATTGGCCTGACAGCCACGCCGCACGAGGCGTCCAAGAAGGACGTGGTCTACCAGTACCCACTTGCAGACGCGATCGCAGACGGGTTCGTGAAGATCCCGGTGCTCGTCGCCCGCGCAGGTAAGGCACCGGACTGGAAGATGCAGCTCGCCGACGGTGTGGAACTGCTGAACGTCAAGGCTGCAGCGATGCGGTCCTACTGTCAGCAAACGAAGAACACCTATGTCGAACCGGTCATGTTCGTTGTCGCGCAGACGATCAACGAAGCCAACGAGATCAAGGACATCCTCGCCGGTCCGACGCTGCTGGGCGGCGAGGACAAGGTGCTCCTTGTGACGTCTGAGGAGCCGGACGCCGCGTTGACAAAGCTCGACGAGCTGGAGAGCACATCGTCGCCGGTGCGTGCCGTCGTGTCGGTGTCGATGCTGAAGGAAGGCTGGGACGTCAAGTCCATCTACGTGATCGCGTCGGTGCGATCGATGGAGTCCCAGCTGCTCACCGAGCAGATTCTTGGCCGTGGGCTGCGGCTGCCGTTCGTCAAGCGCACCGGCAACGAGATGCTCGACACCGTGGAAGTGCTTTCGCACCACTCGTTCGCGACGCTCCTCGCCGAGGCCAAGGTGCTCCTCAAGCAGACCTTAGGTGAGCGTGCGAACGGCACCGAAGTTGTAGTGAACCCGCTTCCCGGTCTGCGCGGCCCGTCGGCGGGAACGGTCAACCCTGCTGTGCCGACGAACGGCATCCTGACGCCCGAGGGTGTGCTGGTGCCGTCGGGAACGTCCACCGTCGAGTTCCGAACCACATGGGGAGTTCATCCCGACCAAGGCTCGTTCGACGAGGATGCCGACGAGATGTGGGGTACTGGTCAGGTTGAGCCGACGCTAGCCGCTGGTCAAGTCGCCATGCAGTTCGCAACGCTGGAGTCTCGCACTGGCGTCGCAGGGGAGAGGCTCGCGATCACCCACACGATCACGCCCAAGCACTTCCCTGGTGTGAACATCCCGCTGTACCTGCCGAGGGTGTCGCTGCGATGGGAGCGGGAGAAGTTTTCCCTGGCCGGTCTGAACATGGTCGACGTGCAGGCGCTCGGGGCGCAGTTCGCGGAGGACGAGGCACCGAGTCTGGTGCGCAAGGCGCTGGATGCCCACCGCGACGACAGCAACATTGTCGAGGTGGACATCCGGACCCTTGCCGGGGACCCAGTGCACGTAGCGACGCTGCCAATGAAGTTCGACACGATTGAGACTGACCTCGTCAAGCGCCTCATGGAGTCTGACGCGGTCGAGCAGACTGTTACGGAGCTGAACGCAGCGGTCGCAATAGCTCGCGCGTTCATGATCGGCGCGAACGTCACCGAAAAGACCCCTTGGCGGGCGGAGCATGGCCGAGCGGCGACCGCGAAACTTGTGGACTGGATCAACACCAAACGCGCGTTGGTCCCGGCGCGCAAGGTCGTCGACGTCGAGAACGTGATCTGGCCGGAGCCTCCGAACCGCACCGAGGCGCGCCGGCTCGCCGACCGGCAGCTGGTCACGTCGTCGAAGGTGTTCGAGGTCGGCTACCCGTATGCCGGCTGGGAGCGATCGATCTACCCGGTGAACGCGTTCCACGCGTACTCGACCGAGTTCAAGCTCGCCGAGTTGTTCGAAGTCGCGTCGGGGATCAAGGCGTGGGCTCGGATCGACGGCGACATGCCGTTGACCATCCCGTACTTCGTCGGCGCGATCCAGCACAAGTACATACCGGACTTCATCGTGCTTGACGATCAGGGCGGCTGGTGGATCGTCGAGGGTAAAGCGGACGACCAGATGGCGGCATCGGACGTCCTTGCGAAGGCCGCGGCGGCAAAGGAGTGGGTCGCTGCCGTGAACGCGTCGGAGAACGTGCATGCCCACTGGGGCTACCTGCTGGCGTCTGAGACGGCGGTGAAGGCTGCGCAGTCCTGGGCTGCGTTGAAGGTGGCTGGTTCGACGGTCAGCTAGGACGGGGCGAGGTCCCGCCTGCTTAGCCTAGGGCGGCGGATTGCCCGTCGGTGGAGTCTCTGCGCGGCAACGACGCGCGGTTGCACTCAGGTCCGAATCGGGGGAGATGCTGTGATTCCGCGGCAACCGGTCCAGCGCGCGGCGCCGCCCTTCTGTTTTCGGCCGCCGAGGCGGGACTCGCTGTCCCCGCGTTCCTCTAACCTGCGGAGCTGTGGGCCATGATGCGGTCACGCTGGCGACGTTCAACGCGGACGCCGACACACGCATGGTTTGGGCTGTGCACCGAAACGACCCGAGCCAGATCGTCTACGTCCGGGACGATGAGGTAGATGCCGCCTACCGCGCGTGGACGAAGGAGACCCTCGGGTGCATCGTCCCCGGCTGCACGGTCCCGCTGACGGCTGCGCATCGCGCTCGGAAGCGTGACGGGTTCGTCCACCTCGGGCAGGTCGACCCAAAGACGCACAGACCGGAGTCCGTCCTGCACCAGCAGGGCAAAGCTGCTCTGCTCACGTGGGTGCGTACCACGTACCCCGATGTGCAGATCGACCCGGAAGTGCCACTCGAGGGTGGTGTGCGCCGGCCGGACGTGTTCGCGGTCTCCCCGAACGGGAACAAGCTCGCGTTCGAAGTCCAGTACGCCGGGTTGTCGGTGCAGGAATGGCAGGTCCGTCATGTCTGGTACGTCGCCCACGACATCGTTGAAGTGTGGCTATGGGGCCACACCGGGGTGCATTTTCGCCGCAGCGGCGAGGGAGCGTCGTTGAACGTTGTCCAGGAGACGGCAGCGGCGGCTGGCGTGCCTATCTGGTGGATCAACCCGCTCGACAACACGATCGCGTGGGCGGGTGTGCGCACGAACCCGCCAGGGCGGGCTGACGTCGAGCTCGTCATTCCTGCGACCCGGGGCTACGTCACGCACGTCAACGTCACCCCTCTGACGGACGTGCGGCTCGCACGCGACGGCCTGCGGACGAACGAGTTCTCCCGAGCGCTCGACGATCGGGACCGACTCGGCAAGTTCGGGTCATCGCTTCCCGCGAACCCGTTAAGGGTGGTGGCGCCCGCCCGTGCAATCAAGTCGCTGAAAGACAAGGTCCTCGACTGCCGGCCCGTTCTGATTGGCAGTGACGACGCGCACGCAGCCGTTTGGGAGCAGTCGGAGGCGAAGCGGCGTGCTTTCGGGTTGTACGGGCCGGACGTGTTCGACGCGATCTGCGTGGAGTACCCCGAGATCAGCTCGTCGTACGTCGGGATCGACCACCGGTATTGGCAGACCGCCGCCTACCTGCACGCCGTCGGCGCCGGTGTCCCACTGAAATCTCAGTCGTTGTGGATCAAGGAGAGCGACTTCGGCGCCGGAGTGGCGGCATTGGGCCTTCAGCAGAACCCGGCCGTGCTCTAGGCTGCTCATCAACGACTGGAGCCAGACGCTGCACAGACGACGTGTCCTGCGCACTGGTCGGATCCGGAATGGACGCTGGCGCGAGTACGGCACGGTGACCATGGCACCGCCCGGGGCGGATGCAGCCACGAAGCCACGCGGCATCGAGGCTTCTTACCCGGAGTCCTTCATCCACCAGCGTCAGGCTCGCGGTGCCGAATCTCCGGAGTCCTTCATCCGGGAGCGTCAGGGCCGGCCGGCCGCACTGTCAAGGGCCATTGAGTTCTGCCCGGAGGCGGTCGTGAGACCTGCCCGGTGACGGTCATGAGAACTGCCCGGTGATGGCCATGGGATCTGCCCAGTGCTGACCATCGTCGGCCGTGGGTTCTTAGTTCAAGGGGCTCACCCCTTGGCCGGCGAGGGCTTGGGACAGTCGGACGGACTCGCCGGTGGTCTGGCAGATGTGGGCGTGGTGCAGGAGCCGGTCGACGGTCGCGGTGGCCAGGGTCTTGGGCATGAGCTCGTCGAACGCGGCGGGGTGCAGGTTCGAGGAGATCGCCACGGAGCGTTTCTCGTAGGCGGCGTCGACGAGCCGGTAGAGGCCCTCGGCGGCGTCCTGGGCCACCGGCAACAGGCCGATGTCATCAACCACGACCAGATCGGCGCGCAGGACCCGGGCGATGGCCTTGGTCACCGAGTCGTCCGCGCGGTGGCGGCGCAGGAGCACCCCGAGGTCTTCCAGGGTGAACCAGGCCACGCGTAGTCCTTGCTCGACGCCATGCTGGCCCAGGGCCTCGAGCAGGAACGTCTTGCCGGTCCCGGACGGTCCGCAGAGAACGAGGTTCTCGCGCCGGTGCACCCATTCCAGGGTGCGTAGCGCCTGCTGGGTCGGGGCCGGGATCGAGGACGCCCCGGGGTTCCAGGCGGCGAACGTCTTGCCGGTGGGGAACCCCGCGCCGGCCCGCCGGGTCGCCAACGCGGACCGTTCCCGGCCGGCGGCTTCCTCGACCAGCAGGGCGCGCAGCACCTCGACCGGTTCCCAGCGTTGGGCCTTCGCGGTGGCGATCACGTCCGGGGCGTGGGCGCGGATGTGCGGCAGCCGCAGCCGGTGCAGCAGCGCCTGGACGTCCTCGGGCATCGCTGGCGCGAGGGGGACCCCGGCGACCGGCACGGACGCGTCCCGCGCCCGGATCGGGGCGCTCACGGTGCGACCTCGAACAGGTCAGGCTCGATGAACGGACCGAACGCCGAGGAGCCCAGTGCGGCCCATCCTCCGGTGCCCTGGGTCAGGGACCGGTCCTCGGACGCCTGGCTCACGGGCCCGGCCGCGGTGGTCGTGGCGTGGTGGTCCAGGATCGAGGACAGGTCAGCCTCGGCGAACCGGGCATGGACCGCCGCATGACCCAACGCCCAGTCGACTTCCGCCCGGGAGAACAGCTTCGCGAGCTCGACGGCCTGGGCCATCTTCACGCGCATCTTCGTGGTGCCGGCCGCGGCGGCCTCGGCCAACCACACCCTGGCGCCATCACCCAGGGACAAGAACGCGGCCTCGGACACGTTGCGGGCCAACGGGACCCGGCCGAGTGCTCCCGCAGGTGGGGGCGGGAAATGGGCGTCGATCATCTGCGGGCTGCCCGGCGTCGCACGGGAGTGGCGGGCGACCTCCAGGGGTCCGGTGGGCCCGACGTGGACGATGACCACCTGCTCGTCGACGCCCCGGCCGTGCACCCGCACCCACACCGTTTCCCCGAGCAGCTCGTGCGGGACGGAGTACTGCCCGGCCTCGAACGTGACCATCGGCATCTTCGCCGGGACCGTGCGCGTGAGGCCGAACGCGAGCGTGTGCGGGTCGGCCGGGACCGGGTGCAACCGGGCCCGTTCCTCGGCGAGCATCACATCCGGGGCCCGCCGGGTGACGCGGTGCTCACGGGCATTGACCTGCGCGCAGAACGCCTCGCACGCCACCTCCAGGTCCGCGAACGACGCGTACTGATCAAGCAGGTTCGTGTCCTTGGGGACCAGGTCCGCCTTGGCGACCTTCACGCTCGACTCGGACCCGCCCTTGGAGGCCGGGTCCACCGGCTGGCACGTGTAGACCGTCACGCCGTAGTAGCGGGCGAAGGCGACCATCGCCGGGTTCCGCACCGCCATCCCCGCGACGTGCTCGACCGTGACCGTCTTCTCGTTGTCCGTCAGGACATACGTCGGCGCCCCACCCAGGCGGCGCATCGTCACGTCCAGGGCCGCCATCACCGACGGCGACGTCTTGTCCCTGATCGCCAGCACCACCCGGAACCGCGACCACGCCAACCACGCGACGAACAACGTCGTGCGAGCCCCGTCGATCATCGGCCCGTCGCCGAAGTCGTACTGCAGCCACATCCCGGGCTCGGTCACCCACGGGCGGTGCACCCGGACCCGCCCGACCCGGTAGTTCGCCTTCACCACCGCCACCGCCCGGCGTGTGGTGCGCTCCGAACCGGTGAAGCCCAACGCGACGAGCTTGTCGTGGGCCACGTCCGCGCGGACCCTGCCCGCGGACCGCTCGACCCACTCCTCGACCTTGGCCAAGTAAGCATCGATCAGCTGCGGGCGCGGCGCGGCACGATCAGACAGACCGCCGGCGTCACGGGCCGCGACATAGCGGGCCACGGTGTGGTGGGAGACCCCCGCCAGCTCCCCGGCATCACGCAACGACCCAGTCAAGTCGAACGCTTCCAACATGTTCATGATCTCCTCGGCAGACTTCACGGTGTCCCTCCTGGGGGCGGCAAGCGCATCAGCACCGCCAACCGCATCCCAGGAGGGGCCTCAACCGCGGGAGGCGGCGAGGCGAACGACGTCGTGTCGGGCAGATCTCATGACCGCCAGCGGGCAACATTCATGACCGCCACCGGGCAGCTATTTGGCCGTCTCCGGGCAGTTTCTCGTGTCCGCTGTCACCGCACCCCTTCCGCAGCGAGCACAGGCGGAGCACCATCACCGCCCTCCACCCATCGTTGACCCTGCCACCGTCCCCGATGGCTACTGCCTCGGATGCCGAGCGAAGCTCCGGGACTCAGACATCGCCGCCGGGTCACGCCGGCACTTAGCCTCAATCCACCGATTGGCGTGGTGTTGGGCTGGCGCGTGGGAGCATGAGAATGCCCTTCTGAACTGGGAGAATACGACTTGTCTAGGGTCGGTCTCGGCAGCTGAAGAAGGGCATCTCGTAGATGCAACTCTCGCACACTCGCCCGGTGGTCTCCGCGACGTTCGATGAGCCCAACCTTGTGTCGGTGGCGGGCCTGGTTCCGCTGATGGGCCTGGCCGAGCAGGCCGGGCTGCGTCAGCTGGCCGACGAGCACGTGCGGGTTCCCACAGACAAGGGCGCCCACGCCGGGTTGAAGATCTCCTCGCTGGTCGCGGGGATGGCCGCCGGCGCGGACAGCATCGATGACATGGCTCTGCTGCGCCACGGTGCGATGGGCAAGATCGCCCCCGGTGGCTACGCGCCCTCGACGTTGGGCTCGTTTCTGCGGGTCTTCACCTTCGGCCACGTCCGCCAGGTCGACGCCGTGGCCTGCCGGTTCGCGCGCAACCTCGCCAAGCAGACCGCCGTGTTGGGCAACGCCGATGACACCGGGCGGGTGCTGGTGGATCTGGACGACACGGTCGTGGAGGTCCACGGCCACCGCAAGCAGGGCGCCGCGTTCGGCTACTCCCGCGTCCGGGGCCTGAACGCGTTGCTGGCCACGGTCTCGGGCCCGACGTTCGCCCCTGTGATCGCGGCTCAACGCCTGCGCAAGGGCAACGTCGGCTCCCCGCGCGGGGCCGCCCGGGCCGCGCTAGACGCCCTGGCGCTGATCCGCCGCACCCATCTGGCGGGGCGGGCGGTGTTGCTGCGGGCGGACTCCGCGTTCTACTCCCACACCCTGGTGCGCGCGGTGGTCAAGACCGGCGCGGACGTTTCGATCACGGTCCGGATGGACCCGGCGGTCAAGCGCGCGATCGCCTCGATCGACCCGAAGGCGTGGACCACGATCAACTACACCGACGCCCTGTTCGACCAGGAAAGCGGCACCTGGGTCTCCAAGGCTGAGGTTGCCGAGGTCCCGTTCACCGCGTTCACCTCCAAGACGACATCCGAGCAGGTGCCCGGGCGTCTGGTCGCCCGGCGCATCCCGGACCTGAACCCGAAGACCGACCAGGGCCAGGACACGCTGTTCACCACCTGGCGGTTCCACGCGTTCTTCACCACCACACCGCTCGAACAGCTCGACACCGTGACCGCCGACCAGGTCCACCGCCGCCACGCGATCATCGAGAACGTCCACGCCGACCTGAAGGCCTCCGCCCTGGCGCACCTGCCCTCAGGGGTGTTCAACGCCAACGCCGTCTGGCTGACCTGCGCAGTCATGGCGTTCAACCTGACCCGCGCCGCAGCGACCCTGACGAAGGAGCCGTCCATGGCCCGGGCGACCACCTCGACGATCCGCCGCACGCTGATCGCCGTTCCCGCACGCGTGGCCAGCACCGCCCGCCAGCTGCACCTGCACCTACCGACACACTGGCCCTGGGAAACGGCCTTCTCGACGCTCTACGACACCGTCATGGCCCGACCCGCACGCGCGACCTGAACCTCGAGCCCCTGTCCCCACGACCCAGGAACCCGCGTGGAAATGCCGGGCACACCGGCAGTTTCTGCTCGCCCAAGACGACCTCGAGCGATCTCAACACACAACCGGGTCCACACCGAAGCCCATCGGTGGATTGAGGCTTAGGTAAGTGGGGCTGCTCCGGACCCATCTGACCGGGAATGCGCTGCTTTGGCCACGCACCGCAAGTCGGGCAGGGGACACGGAAACCCGTGCTCATCGCTCGTGGGCACGCCAGCCGACGACCCATTCGAGCACCGTCTCGGCGACACAACGCGCATCGGAACATGCCTCCATCCCGGCAAGCGGTCCGTCCACGATGAGCCTGCGCGTCCTACGCGAGTCCACCGGCACGGCGTAGCTCAGGTCGGCCATGTCGAGCCACGCGACCACCCCGGCGCTGCCCTGGTCGGGTGATGCTGTGCGCGATCCGGTCGGCCAGGAACCACATCGGCCGTCGTGTCGCTCACTGGCTGGGCCGCGCGTCGAGCCACTCCCGGATGCGCTCGGCGTCCGCAGCTCGGAGCTCGTCCGTGACGGTCAGGGGTTCGCCGTCCGGCTCGAACATCGTCATGCACGAGTCGTCCCACTCGTCGGGCGCGGCGTCAGCCTCGCTGAAGTCGACCTCGTATGTGACGGTGCCGTCGTCCTGGACGGTGATCGCGACGGGTAGTCCGACGGTGTAGGTGCGGGGCGCGGTCACGGTGGTGCCTCCTGAGGTCGTTGCGGTCTGTGGCGGGTCAGTGCTGGTCGTGGCGCGGGCGCTAGTCGACCGGGACGAAGTCGGAGCGCTGGCGGTCCCAGAGGCGGGCGTCACGGCCCGGATAGACCCGGCGGAGGTACGGGACGGCCTCGTCGTGGCTAGTCGCACGCAGGCCGTGCGCCCGGCCCGTCTCGAAGTAGGACTCGTCGTCGAGCAGGAAGATGGGCGTCCGCTTGCGGTTGAGATCGGCCACTTCGAGGAGCCGGTAGGTCAACGCGTCGCTGTCCTCGATGCCGGCGTAGCGGTCGTCTTGGTTCCAGTGCCGGGCGTAGTCCTCGAATGCGCGCAGCGCCTCCCGGAAGGCCTCGTGGTCGCCGCTGACGCCGTCGTAGCGGTGGCAGCCACCGTTGCCGTCGTTGCTGACGGCGAGGATCTTCTCGCCTTCCAGCGTGATGTACGCGGAGAACATGGTGCCCTCGTGGCCGTCGGCCTCCTTCATGCCTGTGATCGCGTAGCCGCCGTACGGGGTGGTGGGCATAGTGGTCATCGGTGTTTCTCCTGGTCAGAGTGCGGGGACACGGGTGCGGCGGACGTTGACGAGCGCGTTGAGCGGCAGGCTGGCCAGGCCGAGCTGGTGCGTCACGTGGACGAGCCGCCCGCCCTGGCCCGGCGCGTCCACCTGCACATGCGTGACCGTCAGACCCACCGGGGCGAGCAGCACGTCACCGGGACGCAACTCGTGGGCACGGAGCGTGAGCGGGGCGGTCATCGCGCACCGGCCGGGGAGCCGTTGGCCGTCGGTGCCACCGGAGGGCGGGGCGGGAGTGCTCGGTACAGCGTCGCTACCCCCACGCCGAGTTCGCGTGCGATGTCGGGGACGGTGCGCTCGAGCACGTCGCGGAGGTGAGTCGCGTACGCCACCTGGTCGCTGGACAGAGCGCGCGGACGGCCGACAGCGCCGCCCTTGGCCTCCAACACGGCGCGCGCGTGAGCGACGCGCTCGGCGTTGTAGACCCTCTCAAGCTCTGCGAAGAGCGCCAGCAACGCGAGTGCGAGTGTCGCCGTCGGGGACTCGTCGCTCGTGTCGATCGGGATGGCATCGGCCAGCGTCCGCAACCCGATGCCACGCTCCCTGAGCTCGTGGACGAGGTTGAGGGTGTCGCGCAGGCTGCGACCGAGCCGGTCGAGCGTGTAGACGAGCACCAGATCGCCCTGGCGCGCGTACGCGAGCATCGCTTGTAGGCCCTCACGGCGGGTGTGCGCGCCCGTCGCTTTGTCTACGAACAGCCGCTCGGCTGGGACGCCGGCGGCTTCGAGTGCGGCGATCTGCCGGTCGAGGTGCTGCGCGGTCGTGGAGACCCGCGCGTACCCGAGCAGGACGCCGGCCGGCGGCGCGGGGGTGTTCTCGGTGGGGGGCATGTCGTCGACCGTATCGATATGGCACGGTTCGCGCACACGATTCCGGGACCTCGTTTTGGTAACAGTTTTTGAGAGGCGCGGGTGTCCGATTCGTACGATTCACCAGGGCACTGGCAACGACTCCCGGAACCAAGGTTTCGATACGGGTCCGCTTGGCGTTCCCTTGTGGCACGCTCGGGCGCATGGTGCCCAGCTTCGAGTTCCGCGACGGTCACATGGTCGAAGTCGAGGACGTCGTCATCCGCGAGTCAACGACGATCACCGAGCCGGTGAGCCGGACCCTCGTGATCGAGAACGGCGCCACGGTGGTCACCAGGGCAACCGTGACCGGAACGGTCGCAATCAAGGACGGGCACCTGATCGCCCGCGGGACCGTGAGCGGCACCGTCAGCATCTCTCCGGGATCAGACGCCGAGTTCCACAGCCGCGCCAGCGGGACGCTGCACATACATGCGGGAGCTCAGGCCACAATCGCAGCGGGTGCCGTAGCGCTCGGTACGATGCGAGTCGACGGCAGATTGACCAATGCCGGGACACGAGGTGTCCAGGTATCCGGCGCAGGGACGATCGACGACCTACCCGGCTCCACGGTGCGACAGCCGGACGAGCGGACCCCTGACGGCGGGGTCGTGTACCGGAACTGAGCAGGCGCGCTCGATCAGCGTCGTTATCCACAGGCTTACGCACTGCTTGTCTGGGTTTGTCAGTGACGAGGGCCACACTGGTTAGTGACCAGTCGGTTCGTCGTGAGGAGTGCAATGGCGGTCCGCGTGTACGAGCTTGCCAAAGAGCTCGGGATCGATAGCAAGGCACTTGTAACCAGGCTCGGTGAGATGGGTCAGTTCGTCCGCAGCCCGAGCAGCACAATCGACGCGCCCGTGGTGCGCAGAGTCCGCGAGGCATATGGCGCGACGCCACCGAGCACGCGTTCGTCCATCCCACGGTCGTCCACGTCAGTTCCTGGTCGGCGCATTCCGCAACTCGCCGTGCGACGTGCCCCGCGCCTGTCGGAACACCACCGCTCGACGCAGCCCTCACGTTCGACGCTGTCGGGATCGCAACGGGCCGAGCTCACCACGATCTTCGGTGAACGGCGCGTGCAAGCCGCCGTCGAGCCGGGCTCCGATGGATACGGCGGACGTTGGGTGGATCTGGTCATCGACCACGACACCTACACCGCGTTCTTCGAGGCTGGACTCGGCTCTACGAACGCCGACCTCGCGTACGACTGCCTCATGGCGGGCCTGCGTCCGGCGGACCTGCCTGGTCGGCTGGGAGAGACCACGGTCTTGGGATGGCTCCTGCAGGGCTATCCGGCCAGTCAGGTCGCGGACACGTTGCGCGAGTGCCGCAACGACCCGGCCAGTGCGCACCTGATCGACCCCTCGGCCGCGGGGACCACCAGCGCCTGACGATGGCGCTCTCGCGCGGTGTGTGACCGCGCTACGCCTCGCCGCTTGGCCTACCCGGACGGCCGATCAACGTCACCCCCGCCGCGCGCCGATGACGGGGCATGCCGCCCGACGAGCCCCTTACGCAGGTGCACGCGTGGGCGGCGACGCGCGGCTACCAGCTCCCGCCGGACGTGGCGGTCCCGGGCTGGGTGGTGGCGCGCTTCCCTCGCGAGCAGAAGCGGCTCGGGTGCTGACTGTCACACCCTGCCCTGGCCCACCGCCAGGGGGATTCGTAGGTGTTTTGGCACTTCAGCGGGCATCGTCGACACTGCCGCCGTCACCGGGTGCGTGGCGGGGTAGAGCGGGGTGGCGGGTATGTGTAGGGCCAAGGTGTGCGGCGGGGAGCGGTGTGCGGGACACACGCTTCCGCGCCTGGAGAGGGCGCTCGGACGGTTCCAGCAGGCATACCCGGGTTCGCCCCGGCCGTGCCTCCTAATGGCCGCAACGCTTGCGAGCACGGATCGCATCGGCGAACTCCACGGGCATGTGAAGCTTGCGAAGCACATGCTGCGCGACGCAGAGACCGACGCCGACCGGGAGGCAGCTCGCACGTACTTCGCGGCGGCGCACACGAAGCTCGAGCAGCGCTGGTCGGAGCGGGACGCGACGGCTCGTGCCGTTGAGCTCACGACGGACGAGCAGGTCAGCTGGGACACCGCTGAGAACGACCGGCAGCACGCTGAAGTTCGCGTGCCAGGCATACGAGCACATGGCAGACGACGCGCAGACGATCAACGACCAGGCAGCAGAGCGGTACGACGCCCTCGCCAATCACTACCGCGCGGAAGCCGACCGGTACGCGGCTACCCAGGCGCAGATTCTGGCGACCGCGCGGGCTCGCCGGGCGGCTCCTGCACCGGCTCCCGTGCCGGTGAGCCGTGAGGAGCAGGTGCTCCGCGACCGGTTCGGACTGGACGAGGACGAGCTTCGCGCGTGGCGTCGCGGCTTGGCCGACTACGACCCGGCCGAGGCGGACGACCCGTCCGAGTCGCGCGCGCTGTACGTGCCGACGGTGGAGTCGGAGCGCTTGTGGGCGGACGCACGCAGGCACGTAGCTCAGGAACGCGTCGCCGCATAACGCTGCGGGTCGCACAGGACGGAAAGGGCCACCCCGGCAGGTGCGGGGTGGCCCTTCCTGCTGCGCGGGGGCAAAAGCAGGGGAATTTCTGGGGCGAAGTATGGAGCTCGAGAGAGACTGTAGTGACAGAAAGCCACAGCACGCACCAGCAACACACAGGAGCCCACGCATGCAAAGCCTAATCCCAAGCCCCGTCCTTGGAGAGCTCTACTCGGGGTCGAGCCTCGCGTCCCACTTGTTTGATGCAGTTGGGCTCGTGGTCATCCTCGGCGCCGTGGCGCTGATCATCTTCAAGTTCTTCCTCGGGCAGTCCAAGAACGTCGGCGCCGGCGTTGGTGCGCTCCTGGCTGTCGGGGTCCTCGCCTACTTGGCGCAGAACCCGCAGTCTGTCCTCGACATGGGCAAGACGGTCCTGGGTGGATCGGCGTCAGCTGAGGCATCCGCCTCACAACTGAATCAGAAAGGGTCGTCGCGCTCCTCAGGTGTGACGGCCCTTCCTGTTGCCCGCGTACAGCACCGGGCGCGTGTCGAATATCTATTTCCGGCTGGCAGACCCGGTGTGCGGGGAAACGTGCTGTTTCTGTATGGAGCTGGAGAGAGGATTAGTCCGACAGAACGTGACAGACCGCGACATAAGGAACAGAAATGACCGTCTCTCCCCGCTTCCCCACATTGGCTCTCCCGTATGACGCTGCTGCCGCGGCCGTTGGTGTTTCCCGCCGCACGCTCGAGCGCGCCGTGGCGGCCGGTCAGCTTCGTGCCGTAGCAATCAGCCCCAGACGCCGCGTCGTGCCCATCGGCGAGCTCGAAAGCTGGCTCGTCGCACGCACACTGCAACGCACCGTCACGGGCCGGGGAGGCGCATCGCGATGAGCACCAGCACCCCACGGCCACACAAACTGCGCCGCC
Organism: uncultured Actinomycetota bacterium; assembly: GCA_963769855.1. Lineage (GTDB taxonomy): Bacteria > Actinomycetota > Actinomycetes > Actinomycetales > Cellulomonadaceae > Cellulomonas. The sequence continues at coordinate 509,179 of CAVYNN010000003.1, read as the reverse complement.
GCCTCGGCACACTCGCCGCACTCGGCGCCCTGGTCTTCGGCATCGCGATCGCCGGGCTCGCAGGTGCCCAGCCCGCTAACGCCGCCATCTGGGACTTCTGCAAGGCAGACCAGTCGTTCGCAGCACCGCTCGCCGCAGGTAGCACGCTCCCGAACGCACCCAAGGCGCAGACCACGGCCGTTGGCAGCCCCAACGCCACGATCCCGTTGGCCTGGGTGTCTGCGCAGGGCTACACGCCCGGGGCCGCCTATCAGGGTGGCGGGATGACGTGGTTCACGTTCGGGACCTCCTGCGCGGACTTCTCCCAAAACGGCACGACGATGATCGCGAACTTCTTGTTCTCGATCTTTGCCGAGTTTCCCGCCCGAATCCTTGGCCTCGTCGTGCTCCTGGTGTTCAACTTCGGGACCCTCATTACGAACCTCATCATCGGCGACGGGACCCCGCAGAATCTGGGTCTCGTCGGACCGGTCGTGAGCCAGATGCACCAAAACATCTTCGTTGGGTACGCGCCGCTCTTTATCGCCCTGACGATGATCGTGGCGCTGTGGAATGTGGCGCGACGCCGCGTCCAGAAGGGCGTGGGCGACTTCGGCTGGCTCATGGGCGTCATTATCTGCATGGGGATCCTCGCCTCCCCGTCGGGGACCGCTTTGCTGCGCACCGTGAACGAAGCGACACAGGAGGCCACGGTGTGCGCGGTGTTCGCTGTCAGCGGTGCGTGCGACCAAAACGGAAGCATGAGCTCACTGAAGGACCTGTCGAACTCGATGGTGGAGACGTTGGACGCCCCGATCTGGGCGGCTGGTGCACTTGGCACCCTGGCGAACGCACCTTTCGCCGACAAGAACGGCAACCAGCTGACCCAGATCACTTTCCAAGCGCATGATGGTGCACCAAACATTCACTCCGACAACCGTGCTGGTAACGGTTGGCAGATTACGGTGCCTATTCCTGCGGATGCTATTCCGGCGTCGGGTGCGCATCGTACGTTTGGTGATGTGTGGCGGTGGACGCAAACGTACACGTCGGCCGAAATGGCTGCAATGCGTGACAATCCGGCCTTGGCGTGCGGTCGAGACAACTCGCCAGACGTGACCGCATTGTCGAAGTCCAGCGGCACGAATATGGACCTTGGGAGCATTAGTGGCGAGTTGTGTGCTTACAAGTGGATCGTTCGTGCCGCTGTCGTGTCCTATATCGCGCAAACCTACCCGGCCTCGTATGGTGAAATGGCTGGTCAGGGCACCATGCGAGTCTCGGCAGGCATGTCCGGCCTGGGCGTTCTGCCGTTGGCTACCGGCATCTCAATCATCGGGTTCATGACCCTCTTCTACATGCTCGAGCTCATCTTCCTGTTCCTCATCTCACCCCTCGTCGGGTTGCTTTCACTGCGCAACCCAAATGTGGCAAAGAAATGGAGCGGGCAGATTGGTGCCGCACTCGTGAAGCGCGTCGCCGCCGGCCTCGTCCTCGGCCTCATTCTGTGGATGGTGGGAAACCTCGAAGCGGGAATCCTTACGCTGACCACCGTCGGAGATGGCCTAACAATGGTGCCACCATGGGTGTTCCCATTCATTACCGCCATCATTTGCTTCCTGTCGATGATCGTCGGGTTCATTATGCTCGGCAAGATTCGGGACATGATCCTTGGCGGCATGCACCTGCCCGAGGGCGACGCCGGGGAGTCCTTCGCAAAGAAGGCGATCGGCATTGGTACCGCGGCAGCGTCCGGTGCCCTGGCGGCGGGGTCCGGGCTGCGGCTCATGGGGGCCGGTCAGGCGCTCATGCGGTCTGGTGCCGTCGGTGGCGACGCCATCCGGCATGGGTTTACGGCGGGTGACCGAGCGGGCCGCAGTGTCAAGGCCGGCCAGGCGCGGGGCGTGGACGAGCAGAAGCGGGTGGCGGCGGAGCGGAAGGCACAGGCGGAGGCACAGCGGGCTGCGCGGCGCGAGCCGCCGACCCTGCCGGGTGGGGTGCGTGTGCCGCCGGCGGCGGGTCGTTCACGGCCGGGTCCGGAGCGGGGTGCGCCCGCGGAAGCGCACGAAGCCTGGGCGGACCTGCACCAGACCGCTGCAGCCAGGGCTCGTCGGGACGAGGAGCTGCGACCGCACCGGGAAGCTCGCGCGAACGCGGCAGCCGACCTGCGGCGCGCAGAGGAAGCGATGCGCGAGTTCCAGGCCGCAAGCGACGGGCTCGTGCAGCGCCGGACCGCAGACGCGGTTGCTGGTGGGGAAGACCCGACGCTCGCTCGAAAGCGGGCCGAGGAGTCGGTAGCTGACCGTGCCGGTGAGCTCGCGGCGAGCCTCCAGCGGGCACGCCAGACGCTCGGCGACGCGGACGTGCACCTGCAGGTGGCGCAGCAGACACCGAGTGACTGGAGCGCTGCCGCGGACGCGCACCTGCGGGCCGGGAGCAGCTTCGAGCAGGCCGCGCAGGCATTGCACCTGGACGGTCAGGACGTTGCGGTGTGGCAGCGCGCCGCAGACGCGGTGCAGCCCGCACGGGCTCAGGACGGCCCGCAGAGCTAACGCACGACCCCCGGCCCAGCACCTACTGCTGGGCCGGGGTGCAGGACCAACCACAAGACGAAGGAGCAGGACCATGGAAACGACGACGCAGGTGCAGGTGCGGGAGCAGATCGGTGGCAGGCAGTTTCGTTACGCGGCGCGCGATTGGGAGCTCGCGGATGCGGGGATGCCAGTGCCGATGACGGTGACCAAGGTGGCCCTGCCGGCGGTCCGGGCACAGCCGGTTGACCGTGAGCTGGCGGCCCGGGAGTGGGCGCGGCACGGGGTCGACCCGTGCGGCCCGGTCCTGGATGTACCAGCGGGCCGGTGGGCGCGATGGAGGCAGGCGACCCGCCGGGAGATGGTCCGGGACCTGGCGCTCACGCCGACCACGGGCGAACTGCTCGACCCGGCCTCCGACCCGTACGGGGCGGGTGGGGCCCTGGTGCGGCTCCTGCTGCCACTGCGGACGAGCGGCCAGCTGCACGCGTGGCTGGGTATGTGTGTGGGGGCGCTCGTGCTGGCTGGGGTGGTGCAGACACTCGCCCGCTAACCCCGCCTCGCCGTGACGGCCCGCTTCCTTCCTGGTGGCGGGCCGTCACTTTGCGCACAGGCCCCCGGCGGCTGGTGGTCGATTGCGGAACGCAAGCTCCGGGGTTAGCACGCACCGTGCGAGCCGCGCCGACACGAACCCGCAGGCCACGGGTAGGGGACACGTGAATCCGGCACCAGCCAGGGGTGGCGGCACGAGGCACAACGAAACGCCCCGCACCGTCACGATCCGGTGCGGGGCGCTTCGCGGGCAGGCGGAGGCTCAGACGGTGCCGCCCGCCGCCAGCCACGCCGACGCGTAGCCCTGACACGACGGGCTCTGGCCGGCCTGGACCGCGCGCGCGACGTCACGGATCGTCACAAGCCCGCCAAGGCTCGAGTCCCAGAGGGCGAGTCGGTCATAGTGAGCCGCCCCGCTCCCGGCGACGTAGTTGTAGCGGCTCGACTTCGCGTTGACCGCTGTCAGGCAGGTTTCGCCGGCCTTGTGCACATGGGTCCATACCCCAGACGGCGAGCTCACGTCCGCGAGTGTGAGCTGGGTACCCGACGACGCGACGAGCATCGGTAGCCCGGCGTTGTTCCACGGTGAGCTGCCGTCGGCTGCCCGAACCGTCCAGAACCACGCCGCTGGTGGCGAGCCGGCTCGTGCCCGCAGGTCGGCCCACGACGGGTCCTCCCCGGCCCAGTAGGTCTCGACGACGGTCGCTGCGTGCGTCAGGTCGGACTTCACGGACGCCTCGTACGCTTTCGCTTTCTGGTTGAGGAAGACGGGGATGGCGATACCGGCGAGGATCCCGATGATGATGACGACGACGAGGAGCTCAATGAGCGTGAAGCCACCGTCACGGCCAGGACGCTGCGGGCGGGGTGGTGCCGGCTCGAGCCATGCCGCCAAGTCACCCGCAGCGAGGCGCCAGTGACCTGTATGGCCGGGCCGGTACGCGGGCAGCCGGCCTGCGGCGATAGCCCGGCGGACGGTGGCCCGGTGGACGCCCGCGAAGGCCGCCGCCTGGGTCACGGTGAGCAGCCCGGCGGGGAGCGTTGAGCGCTTCGATGCGCCCTGTTGAATGCTATCTGCGCTGGTCGCTTCGGCATTCTGTGTGGTATTTCCTGTGGCGCTCTCGGCGCGGTGCTGGTTCATGCGCAAACGCTACGTGCTCGGTCCGACGCAAACGCATACAAACGAGCGCACCACTGTATGGGCCATAACGTACGGTAAGCGTGCCTTTGAAGGCCGAAACCCTTTCTCGGCCGGGGCACGCACAGAACGGAACGAAATGCGTCACGCAGCACCTGCCAGTACAGGCCGACACACCGCAGATCACCAACCGAAGCGTCGCCGGAAGGCGCTCATCGCGGTCCTTACCGTCGCCGCCCTGGCCGTCCCCGCCACTCTCGTCGGCGCGGTCCTTACCGACCACGCCCAAATCACCGGCAACACGGTCAGCAAGGCTGCTTTCGCGGTCACCGCGACCGGTGCCCCGATGACGGTCACTGACGTCCTGCCTGGTGGTGTCTACAGCGGCACATTCACGGTGGAAAACACGGGCACAGTCGCTGCCGACACGCTGATCACGTTCAACGTCGCGGGCGGGCGCGAGCTGCTTGATGTCGCTAGCGCCACTGTCACGCTCGCTGGTGGGGCCGCTGGCAGCTTCAGCTCGGCTTCCTGGACAGACGGCACGGTCACGATCACGGGCCTGGCGCCGGCACTTCCCGTGACCCTCACGGTCACGCTCGCCTACGACATCGAGCTTGACAACACGGCCTGGGCTGCACTGCCAGGGTCGGCGACGTTCGACCTGAACGTCGACTCGCAGCAGGCGGGCACGCCAGGTGACCCCACGACCGCCTCGATCTCCCTCTAATGGGCGCGGCGTTCGCCCGGGGTGGGGCAGCCGTAATCCTGGGGGCAGCGTTGCTGCTCCCGGTGGGGCTTGCCCTGCCCCGGGCGGCGCTCGCCGTCGGGACCGTCGACGGCCACAGCATGGACGGCACCTACTCCGTCGGTGACGTCGTGCTGACGCACCAGCAGATCCCGCACGTCGGTGATGTGGTGCGGGCGAATCGTGACGGGACGCCCTACGTGCACCGAGTCGTGCGCATCGACCCGGCGTCGGGCGAGCTCACGTTGAAGGGCGACGGAAACCCGCAGGCGGACCCGTTCAAGGTTCGCCCGTCACAGGTGGAAGGCGTCGTGGTCGCGCACCTAGCGGGCGGGCAGGCGACCGCGTGGCGGCTGGTCAACACGGTGCCGGCTCGGCTGGGGATGCTCGCGGGGCTGGCCGTGCTGCTGCTGTGGCCGACGAGCACGGGTCGTCGTCGTACTGGCTCGGCTCGTCACGAAGCGCCCAGCACCCCGCCCGTTGTGGCCGAACTGGTCCAGGACGCCACGGACCGTCCCGTGGCTCCCGTGGTGCGGCGGCGGGATCTGCGGCACGCCTAACCGCCACCCCTAACAACGAGACCCCCGGCCCACATGGGTGCGGGGGTCGCGCCACGTATACACCCTGCTCAGAGGCGCTACACGCCCGTCTGACGGCCCTGCTCCCGGACCCGCCCAATCACCCGTCACAGCCTGTCCAGCCCGTCCACGGGCCGCACAGCACGCCACAGCAGCGGCTGGGCGGGGGTGGGTCAGGTCACCTCCGGCACAGCCCAGCGCAGACCACGTGGGAGGCCCACGGGGACCGTCGCCGCATGCCACTGATCGACGTCAGCGCAGCCTTCCGCCGCCATCGAGCCGCAAACCGCGCAGGTCCACGCGGTGTGCCCACGCCGACTGCCCGCGCCCGCACACGAGCAGCCCACGAAGCCTTCGCCGGGACGGTCTAGCCCGGTGACCGGCCAACCCCAGCCGCAGCCTGGACAGCTCGCGGGCGGGACGAGGACAAGCCGCCCCGGCCCCAGCTCCCGCCACCTTGCCACCTGCACAGTGTCGAACTGATGTGCGTATAGGTCCAGCGCGGGCGTGTCGCACGGGGGTGGTCCCGCCCGCGCACGACGGGCGTGGCGCGGGCGGGACCTGCGCGCGCCACGGCCCCTGGGCAGGGAGCACTACGACGCGACGCGGAACATCCTGGCCGGTCCGTCGCCGGCGTGGGGCCGGTTCGCGGGGCACGTCACCCGGTCGGCCCGCACGAGCGCACAGACGCCCCCCCACAGCCCCAGGAGCGGCTCGCACGGCCCCGTTGACAGGCCGGACCAGGACGACGCCGGCAGAGGGCAGAGACGGGCATTTCGCCGCTGCCACGGCTGCGTGAGACCCTGCCGCCTCGTGACGACCCATCCCGACCTGGCCGCGCTCGGACGACCCGATCTCCTTGCCGGTATCGAGGGCGACCTGCCGGAGCTCGTGCTAGCAGCCGTGCACGAAGCCGGGCATGCCATCGCACGAATGCATCAGAACGTCCCTGGCGGTGACCTCGTCGCGCGGGCAGACGGCAGCGGCATTTCGCACGGGCTCGGCGGCCCGGTCCCGCCACGATGGATGGTGCCCGTGACCATGGCTGGCCCACTCGCCGAAGCGGAGCTCGTCGTGCGAACCGGCGACGACGAAGCACTCAGAGACGTCACGTACATGTTCGGCGGCGCGGACGGCGACCTGGCGGACCTCGCATTAGTACCGGCGTACTGGGTCGACACGCTCGACGAGGCCGTCACTCTCGCGCTCCTGCGAGGCAACTGGGCCGCGGTCCTCCGCCTCGCCGCCGCCCTGCTCGCCGCCCCCGACGGGCGCGTCACCTGGGACGAGCAGGTGACGCTGGCGGGGACGATCGTGGAAGCCGACGACAACACCGTGACCCTGATCCGCGACCACCTCGACACAGGCGAGCTCGACAGCCTCGTCGCCCGCGTCCACAGCGCGCAGACGACCATCTGACGGCCGCAAGACCGCCCGGACCACCGGCGTGAGGTGCGCGCCCGGTTCGGACCTTCCTGGGGCGCACAGGGCCAGGACGCGACGGTGCGGACCTGGCCGGCCCGGTGCGTGGGGAGGCCGGTCAGCGACCGCGCGTACTCCACGCGACGCGTGCGCCCGGCGACGCGGCCGCGTACGCCTCGAGCGCTTCGCGGACGACGTCGGTGACGGTGACGCCCTCCATCTCGGCCTTGGCCTTGACGAAGGCGAGCAGCCTTGTCGGCAGCTTGTAGGTGCCCAGCACGGTCGGCCCACCCTCGACGGGCGGTAGCGCATCGGGGATCGCGGACGCGCGTCCTGTGCGGCCCTGGGTTTGCATGACGCGTGCGTGCCGGCGTGCGACGCCGAGCGCCTCATCGGCGGTGATGGGCTCACCGCCGTAGCGCATGGCGAGCGGGCCGTCCTCACCGGGGTACGTGGTCACGGCCACATCCTGGCACGTCTAGACGGTCGTCTGCGGATGTTGCGTTCCAGTGCCCGGATATCTGGCACCTGCCGGGGACGATGTCGAAGCGACTTCAACGAGTCCGCGTCTATACGTTGCGTTCCAGTGCCCACACGTATCTCGGGAGAGAGGTATGGCAGTCCTAGAGGGTTGGCCTGGGGTATCAGTGGCTGGCCTTGGCGGGCAGGGTCGGGGATGTTCGTGGGTTGCGTCTAGACGATGACCTAGACTTGACGCAACGAGAGAGGAAGTTGTCCGATGACGACAGTCGAGGAAGTTCGCAGGGCGGCGAGCGAGCGCGAGGCGGCCGACCTGGCTGCCGCAACGGCGGCCGAGCACCTGCATGCCGCACGTGTCGCTAAGCGGGAGGCGCATGCGAGGTTCGCCGCTGCGCTGGTCAACGCGCATGCAACGGGCGCATCGTGGCGCGGCGCTGGCGGCGTCGTCCGGCCTTGCGCACCAGAGGGTGCACCAACTCGTGCAGGCAGGCTCGAGCAACCGTCAGTGACCAGAAAGCCGAAGAGCCGCCCTGGCCGGGGCGGCTCTTGCGGGGAGAGACCAGGAGGACCCTCGAAGTGACTAGTGGCAGTCTAGACGACGACCGAGACTCACGTCGACCATTCCGCGTGCCCGACACCGCCTGGGCGGTCGTCCGTCGCGTGCACGGCCACAACGCCACCGCGACAGTCATCGACGCCGCCGGCGAGCACGTCAAGACCGACGACCTGCTCGACGTCGAACGCCGACCCGAAGCTTTGGCGACGCCCGTGAAGGGCGTTCGTGCCGTCATGATTGCCCGAGGCGACGCATACGGGTTCGACACGGTGGCCCACATCGCAGCCCGCCACGGACTACGCGTGGTCGGACGGTGGACGCCCGACGGGACCGAGTGGGTGGGCTACCTGCTGAACCCGGCGTGGGCGCTCGTGAACCGTGCCTGCCGAGACATCGAGCAGCAGGAGCACGAGCGGGTGCTTCGCGGGTGGCGGTCGCCCACCGAGACCGTGATCGTCGCCCGGGGGGTTCCGGTCGCGGCACTAGTGCCCGATGAGCGTGGCGGCTTCACCGAACTGGTCTTCGACAGCCAGGGGCAGGGGTCGGTGGTCGAGGTGTCGGCGACGTACGCCGAGCGGGTCACCGGCCGCCCTGACGTGTGCGACGGGCCGAACGCATGGAAGCCGCGGGCGGGCGCTCGGCGGGCTGCTCGTGATGTTCGTGATGTGCTGCTCGCACTGGTCGACACGGAGCCGGAGGACCGTTTGCGGCCGTGGATGCTGGTGCGCGGCGAGAGTGGCCGTGCGCTGGCGGTGCTCGTTTCCAGGGGATTCAAGAGCAACGACATCTCGAAGTTCCTCCTCGAGCGGGGTATCCCGTCCCTGCACCCGTGGCGCGCGTGCTACCTACCGGTCGACGGTGACTCGGAACTCGCCGTCCGTGCCGCCATGGACGTCGCCGAGTCGGCGGGGCACCCGCTCCTGGGCGCGTACTCGGGCTCACGCTCAGTGACCGGGTTCCGCAACTTGTGCCTCGTCATGCTGGTGCCACCGGCCGACCGGGACGCCGTCGCGGACGCCATCCACGACCGGATGGCTGTGCTCGCCGACGAGTGGGGGTTGCGGCGTCCGGACCGGCATGTTGCCCGCCCGCACGAACTCTCCCGGCTGCCATGCATGGCGTCGGTGAAGGTCGACTCAGAGGTCGGGTATGCCTTCATTCGGCCGCTTGAGCAGCCGCAGGTCGGTCCAACCCGCGTCGAGCCGGTGCCGGCCGCCGAGGCGGCTCGCGTCCTCCGGACTGCGGACGCCGTGACAATCCCGGCCGCATCAGTAGCCGGGGACCGGGTGCATCTCGCGCCAACGCGCCGCCCGCTCGGCGCAGACGCGGCGATGTGGGTCGCTGGGATGGGTGCGCCGGTGCGCTGGCACTTGAACGCGGACCTCAAGGTGCTCGGGCAGCGCTACAAGAACGCCGATGGTACGGACAGCGCCAGCGAGGCAGCGTGGCGGTGCCTCTCGTCGATGCGCGCCCGGGGCGCGACGCCAGAGGACATCAGGCAGGTCCTGGCCGCCGGTGGCTCCGGAGTCCGCGCCTACCTGGAGGCGTTCGGACGCTCCGACGAGGCCCAGGTCCGGGGCCTCACTCGGGACGTCGTGCGCTACGACGCGATGCGCACGACGCAGGGTGTGGGCCGGAATCACGCCGTGGCGGAGTCTCTCTGGCAGGCCATCCCGGCGGATGCCCCCTGCCACCTGGTGAAGGTTCTGGCCGTCGTGCTGGACCTGGTCGCGCGGGTCGGCCGCGTTGATGAGCAGACCGGCGAGATTCGTGTCGACCTGGGCAAGCGCCGCCTCGTCGAGGAAGCCGGCGCCGCATGGAAGACGCTCCTGGCTGCGGCCGAACTGCTGCCCTGGCTCGAGCTCCCGACCGGCACCGCGAAGGGTGGACGTGGCGAGGACCGCACGGGCGACCGCGCCCAGTCCACCTGGGTACTCAACCCGGCCCTGGCGGTCGCCCCCGAGACGACGGTGCGGGTGCCGTTGCGGTCCTACGTAGACACTCTGCTCCGCTCGCGTCTGGTGCATGCCACCGGGATTGGGCCGACCCAGGTCGACCTGCTGCTCGCGCTCACGCGCGGCGCGGTAACTCGTGCGGAGGCACGGGAGCGGTTCGACCTCACACCGCAGCGGCTGTCGCAGGTCGTCGCTGGCATGGCGAAGGCCGGGCTCGTCACCGCCGACCGGGAGACGCTCAGCGCTGGCTCGACGAGCTTCGCCGCCGCCGCTCTCGCGCTCGGTGGTGTGGAGCGCTATGAGGAGGTGGTCGACCGGCACCTTGCCGAGCGGGCCGACGACGACGACCGCATCGAGCGCAACAAGTTGCCGAAGGCGGAGCGGAGCCGCGCGTACGCGGTCAAGGCGCAGGCCGACCACGACATGGCCTGCGCGGTGGCCGGGATGGAGCGCGAGGACACCGAGCACTTGGCGCCGGCCGATGACGGTCTGGAGGAAGCCGAGCTTGCCCGCCTCGAACGCGACGGGGATGTGCCGACGCAGGTCGAGCCGACACCTGCACAGGTTCGGGCGGTGCCGACGGTGGTGCGGCCCATCGCGGTGCGCCCGTTCAGCGACCCCGACGCTGCTTACGACGACGGGGATGGGCTGGTGGACGAACTACGCGTGCAGGAACCGGGGGCACAGGAGTGGGACCCCGCCGACGACCTGGCCGTCGCGGCGTAGCCCCCGGCCACCCACCGGGCTCTCCCGGCCACCTCCCCAACCCCCGCCGCGTGACGTCCAGCTCCGTCGCGTCGGCGGTGCGAGTCGTGGCGTTCCTGGCTGGTAGGTGGGTGGGTGGCGGGACGCGGCACTCGGCCGCTAGCGCTGATCGCGCGAGGAGCCGCCGGTGTCGCTCTCCCTGGTAGGCGTAGTCGCTCCTGCCCGCCAGCCTTGGGTGGGCCTGGCGCTCAGCGGTCGTTGTCGATGGCGCGGCGCTGCGCCCGTGCGAGTTCGTCGTCGGACAAGACTCCTGCTGTATGTAGTTCGCGCAGGCGTGCCAGTTGCTGCTCGACCGCCGGGCTCAAGGGCCGGGCAGCCAACGTGCTGTGCGTGGCGGGCGGTGAGGCCGCCGCTGCCGGAGTGGCTGAAGTAGGCGCGGCGGCTCCTGTTGCCCCGGGTGCCCGGCGTGTTGCGGTGGAGCCCTCGGCAGCGACGATGAGCAGCACCACGCCGCCGATCAGGGCCAGGATCATGGCCGTTAGCGGAGTGTGATTCTCAGCAAGGGCCTCCTGCGAGAACGGCTCGGCCACCCACCGGGAGGACATGACCTTGTCACCGCAGTCGGACGTAAACAAGGAGTAGTCGAGCCCGTTCGAAGCGATCTTTGGGGTCTGGGGTTCGCTACAGCTGGCCGGCTTCGGGGTGGTCCGTGGAACAAGAGAGGTCTTCTCCTCTCCGTACGTCCACAGCGAGTACCGGTACTGCGGGACGAGTGAGCTCAGGAGCCCGAGCACGATGAGCGCACCGCCGACGATCCGTAGCGTCCTGGCTTTGCTGGCCGACATGGCCGCAGCGTAGTGCCGACCCCGGGTGTGGCCTGCGGGAATCCACGAAGAACTGGGCGGTGGCGACCCGGACAACGTGAACGAGGTCGTCGCCGCTTAGCAGCGCCCCACGTCCCCGCCCGGCCTGCCTACCCCCGTTCCGTGACATCCAGTCCGTTGTGGACCGGTGCGAGTCGTGGCGTTCCTGGCCCGCAGCTGGTGGGTGGCTGGTGGCGGGACGCGGCACTCGCCTTCCGGCGCGACCTACTCTGGTTGATTCGAGACGTCCGGATCAGGTTGCCCTTCCGGAAGGATGCGCACGTTCGCGCCCGGGTCGTAGCCAGGGAACCAACGAGCCTCCCCGACTTGATCCTGCCAAATGGTCAGGATCTGCAGCGCCCACCCGTACTGGGCGAAGGTTGGGGTGCCGTCGAAGAAGTTCGCCGCGAACACCATGCGCCGGCCGGACTTGGTTAGCAGGAACTCGACGACGCCCTCGTCGACTCTCACTAGCCGGCGAAGTGAACGGGCAGGTGCGGCGACGCCCTCGTTGGCGGGCCTGCTGTTGTGCAGTTGCGTGAGGGCGTCGTAGTCCGGCCAGTCCACCAGTAGGCCCAAGTGCACTGTGGCGTCCGGGCCGGGCACCTCGAACGCCTCCATGGAGTTCTGCATCTGCTTGAGGTGGCGCATTCGCTGGCGGTGCAGCTTCTCGTCCAGTTCAGGCGGGAGTGCGCTCAGGCGGACGGAGCGCTCGACGTAGATCGCGATGAGCGTGAGAGCGATGCCTAGACCGGCGATGAACCACGATCTCCCAGTCGCCGTCCAGAACCACGGCACCGGCAGGTGTCCACCTGCGATTGCGACCCAGACGAACCAGCCGCCCCAGCAGATGGTCAGCGCGTCCGGGTAGGCCCACGGCACCCGCTTGGAGACCGCCAAGGCGTTCATGCCAGGCACCGTATGGCTCGCGGACGGCGCACGGCGGCGCCCTGGTCTGGGTTCGCTCGAACGGGTGCTCGCCTTCACCCGACCACCCGCGCTACCCCGCCCCGTCACATCCAGTCCGTCGTGGACCGGGGCGGTTCGTGGCGTTCCTGGCTGGGTGGGTGGCTGGGTGGGTGGCCGGGTGAGCTGGGTGCCGCTGCGCACCGTCACAGCCATTCCAGCATATTCGACAAACGTGTATACGCATTGACATCGGGCCGGATAGAAACTCATTGACATGCTAGCGGGGAAACCTTAGAGCATTCGGGTAATGGCCACATAGCGTCGACGTATCTCCTAACTGGGAGATATTCGAAACGCTAGTGGAAAAGAGCATTGAGATGACCACCAACCCCATCCCTGCCGCCGATGAACTTCTCACGACGGCCGAAGCTGCGGCAGAGCTTGGCATGACGACGCGCAGCTTCACTGCGGTGCGCTCCGCCGGCACGCTCCACATCGAGCCAGCCGACCGCCACGGCGCAGTGAAGCTCTACCGCCGTGGCGACCTGCACGACGTCGTCGCGGCGCGCGCCGCAGCGCGCTTGAGCGCCCCATGCCAAATTCCCGGCTGCCCGCTTACTGGGCACCAGGGCGTCGGCTACCTGTGTGTCGAGCACGCGTCGCTCGTTGCGGCGGGCGAACCAGTCGCAACGCTCCACGGCCGCCCATCGCCAGTACGACCACGCTCCCTGACGCGTGCCGAGCGGGTCGAGTCGGGCATCCGGCACGGGGTCGGCGACGAGTGTGACCGATGGATGCGCGCGGTGGGATCCAACGGGTACGGCGCGGTGAGCGACCGCGGCACGGTGCGTGCCACGCACATCGTCCGGTATGAGCTGGTCACGGGCGGCCCGGTCCCTGCTGGCCTGGAGCTCGACCACGAGTGCGGCAACCGCCTCTGCGTTCGCATCGGCGTCGGGCATGTCGTCGCCGTGACGCACAAGGAGAACCAACGTCGGATGGCGGAGCGCCTTGCTGCTCGTCGCGCTACTGAGGCCGCCGCGGCGCGGTCGAGCGTCCCCGTGCCGGACGTCCTGGCAGCGGCTGCCGAGGCCGCCGACGGCACCGTGTCGCTGGACGTGCTGTACCAGGCCGTGGCCGCACTTCCCGAGGCGGCGTGATCCGGCTCGCCCCGGCACGAACGACCGCCGCCCCGAGCCAGGCGATCTGGTTGGGGGCGGCGGTGTGCTGCGGAAGGCGGGGTTAGGCGACGAGGACGCTCTCGGCCCCCCACGGGTCCTCGGGGTCGACGAGAGACCCGCGCCGCCACGAAGCTGATAGGTCGGGTCGCTGCGCTGGGGTGGGGAGGCCGCCAGGTGCTGAGACAGGGACGAGCCGGCTCGACTGCCACGTTTCCGGCCCACCACCCGAACTCTGGGCAGGTAGCCAACCCTGGAGGCGGAACTTGCCGTCGGCCGACACATTCACGCCGTCAGAAGTGGCTGCCACCCGGATCCCTAGCTGGTGGCACGCCTGGGCGAGCCGTTGCCCAGTCGACTTCGACAGCACATGCCAGACCTGGCCCATCCCGGCCTGCTGGTAGGCCGCGACGACCTCGGTGTAGTCGGCGACCGACTTCGTGGCGCGCTCCAACTCGATCGCCCACCTGGACCCGTCAGGGGCGACCAGCCCAAGGTCCGGTGGGTGGATGCCCACCCGTCGGGGAACGGGCACTGACCAGTACGACGACACCTGACGGGCCGGTGTCAGTTTCGACGGCCGTTCGAGGCTGAGGATCTCCCGCTCTGCAACCACCGCCGCCGGCCCGTGGAACGAGGCGTACCAGGCCGCCAAGTCCGCCACTCCGAGCACATGGTCGCTGAGCGCAGCACTCGGCCGTGGCGCCGGCAGGTTCACGGTGACGCCACCCGTGCCGGGGACAACCCACGAGCCCGCGTGACCGGCACCCTTTGCGGTGGCCACGTAGACGAATGTGATCGTACGACGCAACCGACCGGTTTGGTCACGAAGGGTGGCTGTGACTGGCTCGCTGGTGACCATGCCGGTCGCAGTCAACCGGCGAAGCGAGCCGCGGATCGTCCACGGGGAAGCGCCGGACAGTGCGACCAAATGCACTGGTCGGAGCATCGTCCAGCGGATGCATTGGCGGAGGACGGCGACGTCGATCGGGAGGAGGGAGTGGGGCGGGGTTGCGGTCATTTGTCGGTGACCCTTCTGCGTGCTGTGTGACGGGCTGCTGTTGCGAACTAGCATCCCGGCCCCAACCGAAAGGTTGACGCGTTCAACGTTACGTCCCAGGGCCCACAGCAACCCCAATAACGGCACCGACTTCGACGCCCCAGGGGTGGGCATTTGCATTCGGTGGGACGAACTGCGGCGAATCGCACCCTGACCAGCAGAAACACCGATTTCGTCCCTGGAGGCCCTGTGCGTCAAGTACGAGGAGGTATTTGGGTGTTGTTTGCGTGCGGCGCTGTTGCTCAGTTGAGCCAGCGGTACCCGCGTCGGTCTGCGACATGCTGTTGCGACCAGGGTCGATGAGTGCGAGCTGGTCCGGTCCGTTGGACTGTGACTGGCCGTGGTCGATCCGGGGCGAGCTGGTCCGGTCCGTGGGTCGACCGGTGGCTGGGCTGGCCGGTCGGTGACCGCCGGTTCGCCGACCGGTCGCCTGGACGGCGACCGGGTTCGGCTGCCGGCTGGCTGGCCGGTGGTCGGGAACGACCCGCGTGGATACGTCCGTGCTCGTGCACGCTCCGCCGGGTGCGCCCTGCGATCGCCCCTGAACGGGGCGGCTCCGGGCTGCCGGCTACGCGTGCACGAACACTCCCAGGAACGTGGTGGTCGGGGTGCGCGGCCTGGTCGCCGCGCCACGACCAGCATCCTGGCCGGTGCGGTTCGGCCGTGGGCCGCTGCCGCTGCCGCTGCTAGCACGCATCCGGGCCAGCGCCAGGTGGGCGGTGGCGGTCGTGGCGGTCTGGCCGGTCTGGTGCGGTCGTGGTCGGCGAGCGGTCAACAGTGACGGCGTGCCGTTGAGACGGTCTGCCGCCGTGCCGTCACGGATTGGCCGGTCGGGAAGTCCCAACGGGATGAGCCCGTGGGAGCGACAGCTCCCTCTAGGGTCCTGCCATGAGCAGCGATGACCTCGCACGCCTAGCCGCGAAGGCCGCTGCCGACGTCGAGCAGACGTTGCGTGTGGTGGGCGGAACCGCCGGCCTACAGCGGTTGGCGCGCCAGACGGACATCGCATTCACGGCCTCCAAGCTCTTGACGCCTGGGCTTCAGGACGCGATCGCGAACGCGATAGGTGCAAGCGCCGTCGCGAAGACCACGCAGGCAATCGCGATGTCAGTGATGCCGAAGTTGGACGTGTCGGCGCTCATGCCAAAGCTGGACTTCGCCTTCGTAGACCAACTGCAGTTCTACCTGTCCCCGGGCTACCAACGGCTGGCCGAGCAGATCGCTGCGTCGCTGCCAAAGATCACGCTGCCGACGTTCCCGACGATCACCCTCCCGCGGTTCCTTCCACCGAACCTCCACGGACTCGGCTTCGACCTAGACCTCCTCACGACCCTCGCCGCCGAAGGCATCACGCTCTACCGGGTTCCCGGTCGCTCCGTCACAGAACGACTACTGCGGGCACCAGACAAGGCGGCACGACGAGCCATCCTCGGACGAGCGCTTCCGCAGATCCTCGACGACTGCGACGCGGTGCTCGACGTGTGCACCTCATCTCGGGCTCGGGAGTCGTCGTTGTTCGCGCGCTCCGCCATCGCGGCCGCTCGCGCCGGACACATCGAGGCGGCGCAAGCGCTGCTCACCAACACCCTGGACACGACGCTTGGGCTGCTACCGGACCGCAAGGCGGCAACAGCTCAGGACCCAAAGGTGCGCGCTGCGCTCGACGACGAGGGCGTTCGCACCTTCCTGGTACTCACGCCGATCTGGCACGCACACGGTCGCTACTTCCCGGAGCGGGGTGACCTCATCCCTCGTGTGTACTCACGGCACGCGTCCACCCACGGTGTCTCACACCGCCAATACGGGCCGCGGAACACAGCCCAGGTCGTGCTGCTGCTGACTGCTCTGATCGCGTACCTGGACGAAGACGCAAGCCGGCGGCGGACCTAGACCTCCGCCGCGGGACGAACCTGCCAGGTGATCCGCACCGATACGTGGTCCCCTCCACCGTGGTCGTTGGTGGGCTCAATCGCTTCGACCTTGCAGAAGACGTGACCGTGGTCGTTCCGGAAGACGGCGATTTCGCCGATACTCACCGGCGCGGACGATCCGGCGTAGTCCAGCGCATCAGGGTCGTCGATCTCGTCGAAGGTGCTCGCGAACCGGGCCAGGGCGACCTGGCCGGGATGCCCGCCGTACGCGTAGATCGAAGTGCGTCCGCGGGTGCTCCACCGCGTCTCCCAAGTTGGCGCGTCGGGACTCTCGTCGAGGTGGATCGTGAAGCGGCCGCCGTTCTGCGTCCAGTCGAACTTGGCGCCGCCCGTCGAGCCAAGGCCCTCAGTGAAGCGCGAATCGAAGACCGCGCCCAGACTCTGCGCTGCTGCCCGAAGATCCGCCGGAAAGTCCCTCAGCGCCACGCCGGAGTCGCGGAGCACCTTCCAGCCGTGACGGTAAACACGGGGGTTTCGGTCGTATGTGGCGATGAAGACCGTCGAGACTCCGGCGTCGGCGATGAGTTGCGCGCAGGGCACTCGGCCAGTAGCGAGATTGGCGCAGGGTTCGAGCGTCGTGTAGAGAGTCGCGCCGCGGGTATCGACGGAGTCTTCGGCGGCCTTCACGAGTGCAACCTGCTCAGCGTGCATTGTGGGCCGCTCGCCCTTGAAGCCGGTCGAGAGTACGAGTGCGCCAGATGCGATCACCGTACCAACGCGAGCCGGCCCCTCGCTCTTCTGCGCGAGCGTCAGGGCCAGTTCCATGTGCGCGCGGTCGTACTGCTGACAGTCAGGCGGCTCGGATGGCACGGCATCATCATCGCAGGAGGCGGAACTGGAACCGGTAGCGTTGGCCGTGTAAACGCAAACCCCGGCCTTGGAAGGACAAAACGCATGGCACAGAAGGTGCAAGTCCTGCTCGTAGACGACATCGACGGGGTGCCGGCGGACGAGTCGATAACGTTCGCACTCGACGGCGTCAGCTACGAGATCGATCTGTCGGCGGGCAACGCCGCAGCCCTGCGTGACGCGTTGGCGCCGTGGGTTGGTCACGCACGCAAGGTGGGCGGCAGGGGGGTGCGCACCGGGGCACCGCGTCCGGGTCGTGCGGCTCGTGGCGACGCGGCTGCGATCCGCAACTGGGCGAAGTCGACTGGGCGGACGGTGTCCGAGCGCGGGCGGATTTCCGCCGAAGTGCGGACCGCCTACGAGGCCGCGCACTAGCCCGCAGACGGCAAGACGAAGGCCCGGCACCTACCAAGGGGCGCCGGGCCTTCGTGCGTTCTGGGACGGTCAGGCCGACGTGGGCGGCTCGGGAGCGGGCTTGCGTCGTGCGGGCCTGTGTGCGGGTTGACGTTCTTCGAGCAGGTGATCGAGCTCCTCGTGCCGCCAGTAGAGGCGTCCGCCGATACGCGTCGGAGCGGGCAGCCACGGCACGCCGGCATGCACATGTTGACGGACGGTCCCCGGCTTGACGCCGAGCATGGCCGCGACGTCGTTGACGGTGGCGAGGCCGCCGAGTGCCGCGGCGAGGTCTGCTGGCTGGCTCATGCATCCAGTCTACGGCGTATCTCTGACGGTCCGTCAGTGAATCCCTAGGTCGCTGTCGGAACCTGCCGGTAGTCTTATCTCTGACGGTACATCAGAGTTAGGAGCAGGGGATGGACACCTACCCAGGACGGCGAACACAGGCAGGCACCTGGGTCGCTGTCGGACCGGTCGTCGAGCTCCTGCGCGCACAAGCCGCACAGAGCGTCGTCGAGGTGCTCACCCCTAACGGGAACGTCGCCCGCGTCTACGTGACTGGCGTCGGGCGCCCCTGGCTCGCACCAGACGGAGAGACCGCACTCGCGTACGGCTACGTGGTCGACGCGGCAGACGAGGAGAACGCAGCATGAGCACCCAGACCACTGCCCGTCCGGCCCGCCGCCGCCTGGCCGTCAAGCTCAACGCGGACAGCCGCGTACTCGTGTACACCGTCGTGGTACTCGTGGCGCTGCTCGGGGCGACATCGCTCGCGGCCAGCTTTAGCGGTCTCATCGCTGTCGCCGAGTGGGCACGCCTGCGCCCCGAACTGCGCTGGACGACCCCGGTCGGCCTTGACGGCGCGATCCTCGTCTACACGGCCGCCGCGCTCGTCCGCCGCGCGCGCGGAGAGTCCACCCGCCTCGCGTGGATCGGCGTGATCGCCGGGACGACCCTCAGCGCGACAGCCAACGCCGTCCACGTGCTCGCTGCTGGTACGGCCGCGCTCGACGCACCGTGGGTCCGTGCGGTCGGTGCAGGTATCGCGGCGCTCGCGCCGATCCTTGCGGCCCTCAGCGTCCACCAACTCGCGGATCTGGCGGTGGCGGGCCCGGACGAGGACGTCGCACCTGCTCGTCGCCAGCGCGCCGCCCAGCGCGCCACCCTCGCTGCTCCTCCTCCCGTGCTCGAGGTTGCCGCCCCGGTCGCTTTGCAGCCGCAGCAGCCGCGTAGCCAGGCGCAGAACGTGAACGTGGTGGACCGGGACGGGTCGCCTCGTTCCAAGCGCACCTACACGCCGGAGCAGCGTGCGGAGGCGCTCGCGCTGGCCGCGCAGGGGCAATCGCAGCGGCAGATCGCGGACGCCGTCGGAGCGAGCAAGTCGGTCATCCAGTCCTGGCTGTCGCAGGCCGTTTCTGCAGGTCAGACCGTATACAGCTAGAGGTATCGTAAGTCTGTTCGAGTCCTCCACCATTGGGCTCGAGCGACCTGGCCGGCGTCACGCCCACCACCCCGGTGGCGCCGGCTAGGGCGGGGCCCTTCACCCGGATTCACTCGGGTCCCGCCCAACAAGCTCCCCAGCCGGACAGCCCGGCTGGGTGCAAGCCGGGCTCCGGCCCGGAGATGGGGTGGTCACCGTGGAGAACCACGGATCGCGCGGCCTGGTGGCCGCTTTCGCTGGGCGGCTGCGACGTGCCGGTACGACCCGGAACGATTCGGCTCGGTCCGACGAGGCCGGGTTCACGATCGCCGAGCTCTTGGTCGCCATGGTGCTGCTCGGCATCCTCAGCACTCTCGGGACGATGTGGTTGCACAGCCTGACGCAGCGAAACGTCCACAGCGTGACGCGCTCGACGGTCGTCGATACACAGCTCAACGCGCTGTCGCTGCTCGCGCGGGACGTGAACGAGGGCAGCGGCTTGCTGGTGGCGACGCCGACCGAGCTCCGCGTCAACGTGGTCCGCAACGGCACGTGCTGGACCAGGGACTGGAAGGCCGCAGGGAAGCTCACCGTCACGACGACGTACTACGAGGCCGCGGACTGCAACGGTGCAAATGTCGTGAAGACCGAAGCGCTCGTCTCAGACCTGACGGCCGCAACGATCTTCACTTACTACGCGGCCGACACGGACCTTCCCATCGCCGACATCACCGACATGAACGGCGTGGGGCGCATTGGCTGGACGATCGCTTCGCTGCCGGCCGGGTTTGACCAGCCGATCAGTCACCCGGGGTCTGCGAAGTGGAGCGGGCGAGACCAGTCCGGCGACGGTGTGTCTCGGGTGCAGGCGACCGCGCCCATCCTCACCGTCGTCACGGGCACCAGTGAAGGCAAGAACCCGCCGGCGATGTCCTGGTCGGACACCAACCCCGCCGGGTACGTCGCATCGTGGACGCTCTTCCGATCCGCGAACCCTGAGGGCACTACTGGTACTGACCCGGCACGCTCCACCTGGCAGCAGGTCGGCCCAACGTTCCCGGCCGCCGTAGCGAACTTCACGGACGGGTCGCTGCCTGCGGGTTACACGGCGCAGTACGTACTCAGGCCAACCCTCTCGGACGGCTCGAACGGCCCCACCTCGAACCAGGCTGTCACCGGGTTGCGTCCTTCCGTGATCACCAGCCTGGTTGTCACGGGCGGGAACGCGTCGATCAAGCTCACCTGGACGAAAAGAGCCATCGGTGCGACTGGTTACGACGTCTACCGTGACGGCAAGCTCGCCGCCAGCCTGGGCGACGTCGACACCTTCACTGACGGGCCAAGCGCGTACGGCTGGGTTGCTAACCCGGCCGACCCAGGCAATCTCGGCTATGGACACACGCACACCTACACCGTGACCGCCCAAAACCGGTGGGAAAGCCTGCTGACTGTCGGCTCCCAGAACGGACGCGTCAGCCTCGGTGACGCAGCCACGTTCGCCTACCCCCGTGGCGGGGTCCGCCTGACCAGCAACACCGATGGGGCGTTCACCGCACCAGCCGCACCGACGCTGGCCGTGGCCGCGAACCTGGTGTGGAACTACCGGCTCGACTACATCGCCGCGGGCTGGGTGGGTAGCGGTCCGACCACGAAGACTGGCCAGGCGCGCGACCTCACGTGGAATGCGGGCGTGGACGGCGGGCCAGGCGCGGCCCCATCTGGTGTGTGGGGCACCCAGTTCACGGGCCGTGCAGTGAGCGCGACGAGCTACACCACCGGCAGCTCGACCGAAGCGCAAACCGCGAGCCGGTGGCGGTGGTTCCGTACGGCGACCTGCAACGCCTTCGGCTGCTCCCCATGGAGCGCTCCACAGGGCGCGTTGCAGCGACCGAGCAAGCCCGCCTCCTGCACGGCAACGCCGACGGGTGTCACGACCAAGCAGGAGCTCGTGACGATCACCCCGGCGGCGGCCACGATCCCCAACACCGGCTACGACGTCGCTGGCGGGGTGGGTGCTGACACTGGTGCCCCGACGAACACCGGGGTGCAGGCCGTGACGACGCGGGTCGTGGACCGGCTCGCTGACGGAACGACGCACAGCTTCGCTACCCGCAGCCAGAACGGCAGCACCGCCAACGGTGGCTACAGCGACATCACCAGCTGCTCCGGTGCGACCGACCTCCTCACTGCGAGCGTGCCGGCATGGTCCTCGACGACCCGGAAAGTCACGGCGAGCTTCACGGCCGGGCTGGGGACGAGCCAGTCGATCGCCCTCAGCGGCAGCGCTCAGGCGGGTACGAGCGGTGCGTGGGACGGGCTCGCGGACGCAACCGGTTACACGGTCACGGCGACCAACACCGACGGCGACAACACCGTGCAGGCGAGCGTCACCGCATCGACGGCACTGCTGACGAAGCCAAGCTGCTCGGTCAGCGGTGGTGGGACGGCACCTTCTGGGTCGATCACGGTCAGCGCGTCCGGGTCGAACGGCACGAGCCAGGTCGCCGCCGCCGGGTCCGGCTGGTACGCCAGCGGGACCACATTCGGCCTGAGCAACCCCGGCACGTTCATGGGCACCGCCAGTGCCACCGACGGCGCGAACCGGTCCAGCAGCGTCAACTGCGGCACCGTCACCGTCGCCACGCCAGCACCAGCCGCACCGTCATGCGCCCAAGACCTGTCGTACACCGTCTTCGGCAGCTCTGGAACGGCGTACATGAACTTCTGCAGCAGCAAGTACGCCACCTCGTATGAAGCAAAGGTCCGGGAAGCTAACGAGGCCGGCGAATGGCAACAGTGGGTGGCAATCTCGCAGAGCGACATTCCACAGCCCCCGGGCGGCGGGGATACCACGGCGGGGATTATGAGGCAGTTGAACGCTCCCGTGGCCATCGCCGGGGTGTCCGCCATTCAAATCCATGTGCGCGCGGTGAACGCGACGGGCGCGTCCGGCTGGACCGCGCAGCAGTTGTCCATTAGCTGACACGGAGGGAGCAACGAAGAGGGGCACCCCGAGTATGGGGTGCCCCTCTTCTGTCTCGCCTGAGTGGTGCGGTTACACGCCAGTCCCGTCCACAAGGTCGAACTTCGCAGCGCCGCCGTGTGTTGCCATCCACGCGGTCACGTTCGACAACAGCTGGGCCTTGCTCGCCGCCTTCGTCGACTTCGCAATGCCGTCCGGGTTGCCCGCCGCGTCGGCGTAGAAGCGCCACATGTAGGTGCTGCCGTCAGGGCTCGTCCACTGGCGGTTCAGGACGATGGTGGTGCGGCCGGTCTGGGCGTCGATGACCGATGCCTGCCCGTCGATCGCGGCGAGGTTCACGTTGTGCTTGCTTGCCGTGTCGGCGAGCAGCGCGGTGATCGGCTTTGCGAGGTCGGCGAGGACGGGGGCGGGGACCGGGACGGCCGGGTCGAGCGCGTAGGTCGTCCCGTCCGACAGGCTGACGGTCTTGAGCCCGGCGGCGACGGTGGCACCAGCAGCCACGGGGCCAGGGGTGGTCACGGGGGCCGGTGCGGCGCTGGTGGGAGCCGCCGTAGGGGTAGCGGCGGCTGTGGCGGTCTGCGTCGGCTCGTCGGCGGTGCGCTGCGATGTGTTCGCGCAGCCCGCCAGCGTGGCCGCGAGGACGAGGGCGGTGAGTGGGATGGCGATGAGCTTCTGGACGGTCATTTCGTAACTCCTGTCTATGGCGGCTCCTGCAGTTCGGTGTGCCGGTGCTGTTGGTAGGTCTTCGAACGTGTGTCCAGTATAGCCGGCGAGCCATACCAATCGGAATACCCTCTTCCGCTTGTTGTGGGGCTGACCTTGTACACTGTGCGTAGTGAATCGCAGAATGCAAGGAGCCCCAACGTGGACAGTGAGACGCAGACCCCCGAGCCGGACCGTCCCGAGCCGTTGACGGACCGGCAGCGGGCGTTCGC
Source organism: uncultured Actinomycetota bacterium (assembly GCA_963769855.1). Lineage (GTDB taxonomy): Bacteria > Actinomycetota > Actinomycetes > Actinomycetales > Cellulomonadaceae > Cellulomonas. The sequence continues at coordinate 486,011 of CAVYNN010000003.1, read as the reverse complement.
TGCTGCACTGCCGGACGCCGAACGCCGCGAGTTCGAGATCATGAGCAGCACGGACCGGGACGAGTTGCTCGACGTGATGCGTTGGGCCGGCCAGCCGGGTGTCGAGGTCGCCGCCGCGGCGTACGACCAGGCGCGTCTCGAGCTCGAGACGCTTCGCGCCCGCACTGCACGTGCAGGCTGCTATTGGCCCCGGAATCCTTTGACCGCACCGAGCACGCGTGCCGAGCTTGACGCGCTCGACCGCCTGGACAACGAAGCCGTTGACGCAGCTCTCGCGCTGCTCGATGCGCTCCTGAGGCAGGCCAGCCGGCACAAGGGACTCGCTCGCAGGTCTCGTCAGCTCGCACGTATCGACCGGGCGCTCGCAGACCCTCAGACGGGGTACCTGCGCAGGCTTCGCGAGGAGCGGACCCGGACGCTCAATGACCGCTACTCGGCGGGCGCGCCAGTGGAGGTGCTCGCCGCCGAAGCCGGGGTCAGCACCCGACGGATCAAGCAGCTCCTGGCTGGCGCCAACGTCACGCACATGAGCCCCGAGATGCAGGCTATGAAGGACCAGTTGGCGGCTCAGCGTGCTGCGCGTGCCGCACAGACACGGGCGCGCAAGGAAGCTCAGAAGCAGGCCGACCTCGCACAAGGTCGGGCGTGGGCGGCGCGCGTCATCGCCGGTGAGCGTGTGACCGCTATCGCCGCGCAGGAGGGCGTGGCGTGGCAGCTCGTAGCGAATCGCATTCGGGCTGCACGGCGCGTCCAGACAGCCGCAGAAGCCGCGTAAGCCCCGTAGGAGCCCGTTGCGGGCCAGGACGAACCGTCATGGACGCAGCCAGATACAGCCCGCAAACAGGCGCGTAGAACCCGCCGGCTAGCCTTTGGCGTGTGGTTAGCGGGCTGGTGCCCCGCGTGCGTGTGGTGCAGGTGCAGAAAGACCCCGGTCAGGAATCGGCCGGGGTCTTTCGCTGTCCGCGAGCGCGCCTCACTTGGTGAGGTCCACGACCTGCCACGGGAAGCCGTCCGGAGCCACGGTGTGCGACACGGTGTAGTCGGTTGCCTCCTGGAGAGCGAGCTCGGCGACTGGCGTGTCATTCACGACAACACCCGTGCCGGACGCCAGTGGGTCGAGGCCCACGAAGCCGGTGCCGTGTGCCTGGACGAGCAGGACGTGACTGCCTGTGGCTCGTTCGAGCTTGAGACCGACCTCGAATGCCTGGTGGGGGTCACGCAGAGCCGTCACGACCTGGGTGGGGAGCGGGTCGCCCGCGTGGAGCACGACGCCCGTGCCGTCGTCGAGTGTGACCGTGTGCTGCACCGTGGCTGCGTCCGGAGCTGGGTCACGGTGGTCGGTGAGCGCGCCAATGCCGAGGCCGGCGACGAGGCCGACGATAGCGGCGCCCCCGTAGAGGCGGGTGCGCTCCTTGCGGGTCGACCTGGTTGGCTTGGTTGTTGGGACGGGAATGGTTTCGGTGCTGGTGCTCATGCTGTCCTCCTGGACCGCTGGTGCCGTTTCGCCACTGATTGGGCGATACGTCGACCATACCCGTCGGGTCCTACAACAAGCGGAATACCCTATTCCGAATGGGATGGCCGGGGGAATGTCAGTGGGGGCCGGTACCGTGCCGTTCTATGGAGCCGCCCGACAACGCCGCCGCAGACGCGGTTCGTCGCGCCCAGAACGCGGCCTGTGCGTTCCGTGGTCGATTTGTCACAGCCAGGGCGGCTGGGGACGACGAGGCGCTCGCGACGGTTGCGGCGCGGGCGTTGGCAGGCTGCGACGAACTGGTCCTAGCCGTCCCCGGGCTCACGGACCGGCACCTTGCGTGGCTGGTGGCCGTCTCCCGGACGCTCGTGGACGCACCCGTGCAGACGCTGGCGCGCGTGGCGGTGAACCACCTCCACAAGCTCGCGTTGGCTGCCAGCCGGCCGGTGTTGGTGGCCGACCCAGCGGAGCGGTTCGCCGGGGACCTCTCCGACGACGCCGTGGTGAGCCGCCCGTGAGCGACGTGCTGGGCCTGGACGTCGCGGGGCGGACGGGGCGCTCCTGGACGGCGGCGGAGTGGGTGGCGCTCGAGGAGGCTGCTGCGCTCGCAAGGGAGCTCCGGGAACAGCTCGCACAGCTCGCACCACCCTGCGGCGCGTGGCCCGGCTGGGACGAACGCACCGTGCTCGAACAGGGGCTCGCCGGCATCGAGCAGCTCCGGGACGCACTGCCCGAGCTCGCGGACGTGCACCCCTGGAGCGAGCGCGAAGTCAGGGACGCCGAGGCACGGGTCGACCGGCGCGCACTCGCCGCCTGCCGTGCGCTTGAGGAGCTCGTGCGACGGGGGCGGAATGCGAGCGCTCGGGCAGTGACAATGTAGCAATGCGACCATGTGGGAATGTGACAGTGTGACGCTGGCTGGACCATTTAGCACGCAAGCGTGCTGGGTGAAGAATCGGGACGAATGCCCAGGTCAGATGCCATGTAGCACGCTAGCGTGACAAATCCGGTTTGGTCACATCCAGCGCCGTCTATACGGTGAGGAACGTGCACACAGAACTGCATCCGACTCCCGGCGCTCAGTTATCTCGCGCTATGGCCCCGTGACCCCGGGGAGCGCCCCGCCCCCGCTCCGCTTCTGCTCAACAACGTCGAGGCCGCCGCGTACGTCGGTGTCTCGCGGCGCTTCCTCCGTGAGGCGGCGCTGGCAGGCGAAGTCACGTACGTACCGCTCCGTGGGCGCGGCGTGGGAGCGCGAGAGATGATGATGTGGCGGACCGTCGACCTCGAGGCGTGGATTAGCCGCAGCGTTGTGCATGCCACGTCCGTTGGGGCCGTGCTCGGGACTGTCACACCCGCCCCACCAAAGACGCACGCGATGGCGCCAGTTGCCCTGGTCAAGCCGAGCAGGGCAACCGGCGGCGGTCCAGTGCTCTCCGCACGGGACGCCATCCGTAAGAAAGTCGCCTAGCCCGTCCCGTCCCGCCGCTCGCGCCGCGCCGCCAGTTCGTCCGGCGTTGGCAGCGGAAGGACAGTCCCGCCCGCTGCTGCGCCCTTCCCGATCTGGGCAGCGATGGCCTTGTCGCGATCGTCGAATGCGCGCTGGTAGATCATAAACGCGCGCGGAGTGGCCTGGCCCATTCGCCGCATGCCCTCCCGGACTGACGCACCCGTCTGCGCCGTCAACGTGCCGCCCAAGTGGCGCAGCGAGTGGAAGGTGCAGCCGGCTACACCGATGGCTTCTGACGCTTCCTGGACGTAGTTGTTGATGTGGTTCGTCGGCGGGGGAGTTCCGTTCCGTGTTGTCGTGATGAGAGCGTCGGGGCTGGGCCCGACGAACAGGCGCATGTGCACGCTGAGGAGCGCCGTCACTTCTGCGGGCAGGTAGACGGTCCGGTCCGAAGCGGGACGCTTCGTCTCCTTGAAGCTGCCTCGGTACCACTGGCGCGCGAACGTCACCGAGCCGGCGGCGAGGTCGACATCGCGCCTGCGCAGCGCCACAAGTTCGCCGTATCGGGCCGTCGTGCCCACCGCAAGTAAGAGCAGCATCCGGTAGCGCTTCGGCACCCTCGCGACGATCCGCCGAAACTGCTGCAAGTCCGGCGTTGGCTTGGTCCTGTGCCGGACGCTCTTGGCCACGTCCTTCAGACGGCACGGGTTCGCAACGATCGCCCCGTCGTTGACCGCGACGTTGAGGATCTCCCGCAGCAGGCGTAGGACCGAGCCCGCGCGGTCGGCACGTTCTTCTCCCCATCGCAGCGAACCACTGGCGAATCCAGTGGCGGCTTGATCTGCCGCGAGCTCGAGCATCCCGAACGAACGGGGAGCATGTGGTTGTCGAGGTACGCCGCGTACAGCTCGCGCGTGGTCTCGGCACTCGTGCGGACGCCAGCCAGGCCGTCGCGAACTGGTCGAACCGCTGGTGTGCGGCTGCGGGGTCGATGCCAGCGCGCCCCGGTTCGTTCCGGCTGCCAGGTCGCCGAGCCACCCGCGCGCTCCTCGCTAGGTCACGAACTGCGTGCTCTCGTGGACCCGCTTGCCCGTCCGGGCCGGGGTAGTACGCCTGCCACACAGCCGGCGCGCTCACGGACCCCGCCGAACGGCCGCTCGCCATGGGGCACCCCCATCGACGAGTTACATCGCCAGTCTGATGCCAGGTCTCGGTATCCGAGTTGGAACTGAAGGGGGTACCGAAACACGGCTGCTTCGGCCCATCTCGGTTCCGAGAACCCTCGCCGCGACGTCCGCCCGAAGGCCAGAAGTGGCCTCTGAACTGCGTCGATACACTGGGAGCGGCCGACGGGAATCGAACCCGCGTAGCCAGTTTGGAAGACTGGGACTCTGCCATTGAGCTACGGCCGCGAGGCCCCGGGTCGGGTCGGTCGGCCGCCTGCGAGCTGCACAGCACGGGCCGACGACCGTCGGGACCGGCCGATCGTACCGGACGGGGCGGTCCGGCCACCCCGGCGAATGCGACCCTGGATGCCGACAGAGCCGGCAGATCGGGAGGTGACCACGTGCGGATCTGGTCGGTCCATCCCCGGTTCCTCGACCGGCAGGGGCTGCTCGCCTGCTGGCGCGAGGCGTTGCTCGCCCAGGCGGTGCTGGCCGGGAGCACCCGCGGCTACACCCGGCACCCGCAGCTGGACCGGTTCCGTGACGAGACCGACCCGATGGCCTGCATCGGCGCCTACCTGACCGGTCTGGCGCTCGAGGCGGGTGCTCGCGGCTACCGGTTCGACCAGGGGCGGATCCTGCAGCCGGGCCCGCCGGAGCCTCTGCTCGACGTCACCGAGGGCCAGCTCGCCTTCGAGTGGCACCACCTGGGCGCCAAGCTCGACCGGCGCAGCCCGCAGGACGCGGTCCGCTGGCGCACGGCAGTCCCGGCGCCGCACCCGGTGTTCGTGGTGGTCCCGGGCCCGGTCGCGAGCTGGGAACGAACCGGCTGAGGCGGCCGCCGCAAGCCTGGGGCCAGCCGGTGAGGTTGGGACGGCATGCCTCGCTGACGTACGATCGGGGGTCGCCTGCGCGCGCCGCGCGTCCTCGTCGTCCGCCGCAGCGCAGCGTCCGCCGGAGTCGCCGGCACCCCCGAGAGCCATCTGGAGAGCAGCATCGTGAAGAGCGCCGTCGAGACCCTGGAGCCGACCAAGGTCAAGCTGACCGTCGAGGTGACCTACGACGAGCTCAAGCCGAACATCGACGAGGCCTACAAGCACATCGCCGAGCAGGTGACGGTCCCCGGCTTCCGCAAGGGCAAGGTCCCGCCCCGGATCATCGACCAGCGGGTCGGCCGGCCGGCCGTCATCGAGCACGCGGTCAACGAGGGGCTCGGCACGTTCTACGCCGAGGCCGTCCGGGAGAACAACCTGCGCCCGCTCGGCCAGCCGGACGTCAACGTCACCCAGGTGCCCGGGCTGACCTCGACCACCCCCGGCGAGGAGGGCGAGCTGCACTTCACCGCCGAGGTGGAGGTCCGTCCGACGATCGAGATCCCTGCGCTCGACGGCATCACCGTCGAGGTCGAGGGCGACCAGGTGACCGACGAGGACGTGGCCGGCCGGCTCGACGCGCTGCGTGAGCGGTTCGGCACCCTGGTCGGCGTCGACCGGCCCGCCCAGGACGGCGACTTCGTCCAGATCGACCTGGTCGCGACGATCGACGGCGAGGAGATCGACAAGGTCGCCGGCGTCAGCTACCAGATCGGCTCGGGCAACATGCTCGCCGGGCTGGACGAGGCCCTCACGTCGTTGTCGGCGCGGGGAGACGACGACCTTCGAGTCCGCGCTCGTCGGCGGCGACCACGCGGGCGAGACGGCCCAGGTGACCGTCACCGCAACCACCGTCAAGGAGCGTCAGCTCCCCGATGCGGACGACGACTTCGCCCAGCTGGCCAGCGAGTTCGACACGCTCGACGAGCTCAAGGCGGACCTGACCGGTCAGGTCGCGCGGATCAAGGGCTCCAACCGTGCCGTGCAGGCGCGGGACAAGCTGCTCGAGGCGCTCGTCGCCGGGGCCGAGATCCCGGTGCCGACCGGTGTCGTCGAGGCGGAGGTCGTCCGCCATCTCGAGGCGGAGAACCGGGTCGGCGACGAGGTGCACGGGGCCGAGGTGCGCACCGACACGACCACCGTGCTGCGCAACCAGATCCTGCTGGACACCCTCGCCGAGCAGCTCGAGGTCAAGGTCGGCCAGGGCGAGCTGATCGACTACCTGGTCAACGCCGCCGGCCAGTACGGGATGGACCCGACGACGTTCATCCAGACCCTCGACCAGCAGGGCCAGATCCCGGCGATGGTCGGCGAGGTCGCCCGGAGCAAGGCGCTGGCGATGGCGCTGCGCCACGTGGCGGTGGTCGACCCCGCGGGCCAGCCGGTCGACCTCAGCGAGTACATCGGGACGGACGCCGACGACGAGGCCGCTGCTGCCGCAGCCGCCGTCGAGCAGGTGGTCCAGGCGGCCGCCGGCACGGGTGCCGTCGAGCCGGACCTGGCCCCGGTCGACACCGACGCCGCGACCGACATCTCCTCGATGCTGCGCCCCTGATCCCACCGCTCGTCGGGCCCTGCGCCGACAGCGAAACGACGCCCGCGCGGGGCAGAACGTCTCCGCGCGGGCGTTAGTGTCACTGGCAAACGCGAGCAGAGGAGCGAGTCGTGAACGAGCACGTGCCGGCGATCGCCCGGACCGATTCCCCGGGTTTCGGCCTCAACGACCACATCTACAACCGGCTGCTGCGCGAGCGGATCATCTGGCTCGGTTCCGAGGTGCGTGACGAGAACGCGAACGCGATCTGCGCGCAGATGATGCTGCTCGCCGCCGAGGACCCGGACAAGGACATCTGGCTGTACATCAACTCCCCGGGTGGCTCGATCACGGCCGGCATGGCGATCTACGACACCATGCAGTACATCAAGCCGGACATCGCCACGATCGCGATGGGGATGGCCGCGTCGATGGGTCAGTTCCTCCTCTCGTCGGGCGCCAAGGGCAAGCGGTACGCCACCCCGCACACCCGGGTGCTCATGCACCAGCCGTCCGGCGGCTTCGGCGGGACGGCGACCGACGTGCGGATCAACGCCGAGCTGATCCTGCACATGAAGCGCGTGCTCGCCGAGCTCACCGCGGAGCAGACCGGCAAGACGATCGCGCAGATCAACGCGGACGCGGACCACGACCGCTGGTTCACCGCGACCGAGGCGCTCGAGTACGGGTTCATCGACCACGTCGTCACCTCGGCCGGCTCCGTCGCCGGTAGCGGCGGCACGAACTGATCCGGCCCGACGACCGCACGACTCGAGGAGAACACCAGTGAGCACCGCATCGCAGTTCGTCGCCCGGGCCGACCGGCTCGCCGGCTTCGGCGGCAGCGCCTTCGGCGCCTCCGGCGCCCCGCAGGGCCGGTACGTGCTGCCGCAGTTCGAGGAGCGCACCGCCTACGGCTTCAAGCGCCAGGACCCGTACACCAAGCTGTTCGAGGACCGGATCATCTTCCTCGGCGTGCAGGTGGACGACGCCTCGGCCGACGACGTCATGGCCCAGCTGCTCGTGCTGGAGAGCACCGACCCGGACCGCGACATCATCATGTACATCAACTCGCCCGGCGGCTCGTTCACCGCGCTGACCGCGATCTACGACACGATGCAGTACATCAAGCCGCAGATCCAGACCGTGTGCCTGGGCCAGGCGGCCTCCGCGGCGGCCGTGCTTCTGGCGGCCGGCACGCCCGGCAAGCGGCTCGCCCTGCCGAACGCCCGTGTGCTGATCCACCAGCCGTCGATGGAGGGTGGCGGGTACGCCCAGGCGTCGGACATCGAGATCCAGGCGAACGAGCTGATCCGCATCCGCGAGTGGCTGGAGCGGGCCCTGGCGCAGCACACCGGCCAGACCATGGAGCGGGTCCGCGACGACATCGAGCGGGACAAGATCCTCACCGCGGAGCAGGCGGCGGAGTACGGGATCGTCGACCAGGTCCTGGCCAGCCGGAAGGGCGTCGTGGCGGCTACCGCCCAAGGTTCCTGACCCGGCGCCCGGCCCCGGCCCCGCACCGCGCGGATGGCCGGGGCCGTGCTGCACCGTGGCAACACGCCGGTTCGGCCGACTACGGCTGACAGGGGGCCCCCGGTGGTGTGCAATGGGGGGCGGAACCGCGCGACGACCAACCGCGACGACAGCTGCACGAGGAAGGGGATGCCAGTGGCTCGTGTCGGAGACGGAGCTGACCTCCTCAAGTGCTCGTTCTGCGGCAAGTCGCAGAAGCAGGTCAAGAAGCTCATCGCAGGCCCGGGTGTGTACATCTGCGACGAGTGCATCGAGCTGTGCAACGAGATCATCGAGGAAGAGCTCGCCGAGGCGACCGAGTCCGGCATGGTCGAGCTGCCCAAGCCGAAGGAGATCTTCGACTTCCTCGAGCAGTACGTGATCGGGCAGGAGCCCGCCAAGCGCTCGCTCGCGGTGGCGGTGTACAACCACTACAAGCGCGTCCAGGCCGGCGAGCGGACGACGGACGACGTCGAGATCGCCAAGTCGAACATCCTGCTCATCGGTCCCACCGGGTGCGGCAAGACGTACCTGGCGCAGACGCTGGCGAAGATGCTCAACGTCCCGTTCGCCATTGCCGACGCGACGGCCCTGACCGAGGCGGGCTACGTCGGCGAGGACGTCGAGAACATCCTGCTCAAGCTCATCCAGGCGGCCGACTACGACGTCAAGAAGGCCGAGACCGGGATCATCTACATCGACGAGATCGACAAGATCGCCCGCAAGAGCGAGAACCCGTCGATCACCCGGGACGTGTCCGGCGAGGGCGTGCAGCAGGCGCTGCTGAAGATCCTCGAGGGCACCACGGCCAGCGTGCCGCCGCAGGGGGGCCGCAAGCACCCGCACCAGGAGTTCATCCAGATCGACACGACGAACGTCCTGTTCATCGTCGCCGGGGCGTTCGCCGGGCTGGACGACATCATCACCAGCCGGGCCGGCCGGCGCGGCATCGGCTTCGGCGCCTCCCTGCACACCGCCGACGACGTCGACGTGTTCGGCGAGGTGATGCCGGAGGACCTGCTGAAGTTCGGCCTGATCCCTGAGTTCATCGGCCGCGTCCCGGTGATCACCACGGTGTCCCCGCTCGACCGGTCGGCCCTGGTGCGCATCCTCACCGAGCCACGCAACGCGCTGATCAAGCAGTACCAGCGGATGTTCCAGATCGACGGCGTCGAGCTCGAGTTCGACGAGGAGGCGGTCGGTGCGATCGCCGACCAGGCGTTGCTGCGCGGCACGGGTGCGCGCGGCCTGCGGGCGATCATGGAGGAGGTCCTCCAGCAGGTGATGTTCGAGGTGCCGAGCCGCGACGACGTGGCCCGTGTCGTCATCACCCGCGGCGTCGTCCTGAAGAACGTCAACCCGACCCTCGTGCCGCGCGACGTCCCGCGCGAGAAGCGCCCGCCGCGCGAGAAGAGCGCGTGACCGAGCCGTCGGCGGCGAGCGTGCCGCCGGAGCTGGCCCGGTTGCGCCACAGCATCGACAACATCGACGCAGCCCTCGTGCACCTGCTCGCCGAGCGGTTCAAGGCGACCCAGCAGGTGGGCGTGCTCAAGGCCGAGCTGGGGCTGCCGCCGTCCGACCTCGGCCGGGAGGCTCAGCAGATCACCCGGCTGCGCGCCCTGGCGCACGAGTCCGACCTGGACCCGGAGTTCGCCGAGAAGTTCCTGGCCTTCCTGGTCGCCGAGGTGATCCGGCACCACGAAGCGATCGCGCAGGACCGCGCGCAGCAGTCCTGAGCGCTCAGCGCCCCACCTGCGCCCGGCGGCCACGCACACCGCTCACCCCGCGGATCGACCCACCCCCCGTCCTTCCCCCGTTCCAGTGGAACAGACACGCGCCGACTCGCCGCGGATCGGGATGGTTTCGTTCCACTGATGGGGCGGGTGACGGTCGGGTGGCGCGGTGGCGGGCGGTGGCCCATCGTAGAAGGACCTCGTGCCTCGTCGGGCGCACGGCCTGGGGAGTGCGAAGCCGCACCGGAGGTGTCGATGCACCTGCACTGGCTGAAGCCCCTCCTCGGCCGGCCCGCCCCGTTCACCACCGTCTACCTCGACGCGACGCCGATCGACGTCGGGGCCGAGCAGGAGGCGGCCGAGCGATGGAAGAGCCTGCGCCGCACGATCCGGGCTGCGGACGGCGTCCCGGCCGCGGTGCTGGACGAGATCGGTGAGCGGCTCGCCGTGCCGGACGGGCGGCGCACCCCGCACGGCCGGGTCATCGTCGCCGATGCGCACGGCGTGGTCGTCGACCGGCTGCTGGCCGCCCCGCCGGCGGCCTCCCGCGTGGATGTCGGGCCGACCCCTGAGCTGCTGCCGGTGATCCGCGCGGCCGACGAGTCGGTCCGCCTCCTGGTCGCGGCGGTCGACCGCTCCGGCGCCGACCTCACCCGTCTGACGACCGGCGAGCGTGACCGCGGCACGATGACCACCGTCGCCGGCGGCCACGACGACGTGCACAAGACCCGCGACGGCGACCTGTCCCGGCGGACGCAGACCCGTGCCGAGGACTCGTGGCAACGCAACGCCGAGGCGGTCGCTCGCGCGGTGGACCGGTCGATGGCCGACGAGCCGGCCGACCTCGTCGTGCTGACCGGGGACCAGCGCACGATGGCTCTGGTCAAGGACGCGGTGGGCCAGTCGGTCCGGGAGCGGCTGACCGAGGTGCCCGGCGGCGGGCGCGGCGAAGGTGTGCGTGAGGAGGCGTTCAAGGCTCACCTCGGCTCGGTGGTCACGGCCTATCGCGCCCGGCGCCGGGGCAGCGTGCTCGCCCGGCTCGCCGAGGCGCTCGGCCGGGGCGACGGGGGTGTGAGCGGGCTGGCCGACGTCGTCGAGGTGCTGCGTCGCGGTCAGGTTGCCGAGCTGGTGGTCGCGGCCGACGCGCTCGACGGGCCGCTCGGGGCGCGCGACCTGTCGGTGGGCCCCGAGCCGCTCCAGCTGGCCACGACCCTGGCCGGCCTCGACGGGCTCGGCCTGGCCGGGCCGTCGAGGCGGATGCACGCGCCCGCCGCCCTGGTGCGTGCTGCCTTGGGTCAGGACGCCGGCGTCACCGTGGCCGAGGAGGGCGAGGTGTCGCTGACCGACGGTGTCGGCGCGCTGCTCCGCTGGTCGGACGACTCGACACCGGGCGGCACGCTGCTGTCGCAGTCCGCGGACAAGGGGCGGCTGCGCACGCTGGGCTAGCCGGTGACGGCTGACGGTCAGCCGTCACCGACCCGCTCAGCCGGCGACCGGCTGGTGACCCGGTCGCGTGTCGACGTAGAGCTCGTCGATCTCGGCTGCGAAGTCCTTGAGCACCTGGCCGCGCTTGACCTTGAGCGACGGTGTCAGGTACCCGTTCGCCTCGGTGAAGTCGCTGGTAAGCACGCGGATCTTGCGGATCGACTCGGCCCGGGAGACGACCTGGCTGGCCCGCTCGGCGGCACGTTCGAGCGCCTCGAGCACCTTGGGGTCACGCGCGGCCGCCTGCACCTCCATCGGCGGCAGGCCGTGCATCGAGAGCCAGCCGGGCAGCATCTCGGTGTCGAGCGTCAGCAGGGCGCCGATGAACGGCCTGCCGTCGCCGACGACGACCACCTGGCTGACCAGCGGGTGACCTCGCAGCCGGTCCTCGAGCAGCGCCGGTGCGACGTTCTTGCCGCCGGCGGTGACGATGATCTCCTTCTTGCGGCCGGTGATGGTCAGGCACCCGTCCTCGTCGAGCCGGCCCAGGTCGCCGGTCTCGAACCAGCCGTCGACCAGGACGTGCGCGGTCTCCTCCGGCATGTGCCGGTAGCCGCGGAAGACGTGCGGGCCCTTGACCCAGATGGTGCCGTCGTCGTCGACCCGGACCGCGGTGCCCGGCATCGGCGGGCCCACCGTGCCGATCTTGGTCAGCTCCGGCCGGTTCACCGCGGTCGGGGCGGTGGTCTCGGTCAGCCCGTAGCCCTCGAGGATGTGCACGCCGATGCCCCGGAAGAAGTGGCCGAGACGCTCACCCAGCGGGGCGCCGCCGGAGACGGCGTACTCGGCGCGACCACCGAGCGCCTCGCGCAGCTTGCGGTGCACCAGGACGCCGGCCAGCGCCTGCTGCGCCTTGAGGACGTGCCCCGGACCGCCCGGAGTGTCCAGGGCACGGGAGTAGGTGATCGCCACCTTGGCCGCCCAGCGGAACAGCCGGAGCTTGACCCCTGGGCCGGCCTTCTGCTCGGCGGCGTTGTAGACCTTCTCGAACACGCGCGGCACGGCCAGGACGAACGTCGGCTTGAACGTGGCCAGCTCGGCGATGAGGTTGCGGGTGTCTGGCGTGTGCCCGAGCGTCGCACCCGTCGTCACGCAGAGCACCTCGATGAACCGGGCGAAGACGTGCGCCAGCGGCATGAACAGCAGGGTCCGCGAGTAGGGCTTGGCGCACACGTCGGCCAGGCCCACGGCACCCTCGCGGGTCAGCGACGCGAAGTTGCCGTGGGTCAGCTCGACGCCCTTCGGCCGCCCGGTGGTGCCGGAGGTGTAGATGATCGTCGCGAGCGACTCCCCGTCGGCCAGCTTGCCCCGCCGGCCGATCTCCTCGTCGCTGATCCCGGCCTGGGCACCACGGTCGACGAGCGTGCCGACGGCGTCCTCGTCGAGCACCAGGACGTCCTTGAGATCGGGCAGCTCGTCGCGCACCTGCCCGACGACGGCGGCGTGCGCCGCGGTCTCGACGACGACCAGCGAGATCCCGGCGTCGCCGGCGATCCATCGCACCTGCTCGGCGGCCGACGTCTCGTAGATCGGCACGCCGACGGCGCCGGCCGCCCAGCACGCGAAGTCGACCAGCGTCCACTCGTACCGGGTGCGGCTCATGATGCCGACCCGGTCGCCCGGCTCGACGCCCGAGGCGACCAGGCCCTTGGCCACGGCGGTCATCTCGGCGACGAACGCGGAGACCGTCATCGGCACCCAGCTGCCGCCCATGCCGGCGGTGCGCTCGAGGAAGGCGCCGTCCGGGTCGCGCGCCAGCCGCTCGGCCAGCAGGCCGGGGATGGAGAGGGTCTCGTCGTACGTGCCGAGGGACGGGGAAGCGAACTCGACCATGAGGGCTCCTGTGGAGATGGTGTGGACGACCCTAGTGGCTCACGCCCGGGCCTCGGCCTCACCGAGCTCGGCGCCGCGCGCCTCGGGCACCTCGACGTCGTCGTCCACCAGGTCGAGCGCCCCGGTGACCCGACCGGCGGCCCGCAGGTCGCCCAGGGCGGCCTCGATCCCGGGGCGCAGCGCGGGCGGCAGCACGAGCGTCACCGCGAGCAGCGGTGTGCGCATCGACACCTTGGCCTCGCTCTTCACCTTGCGCAGCGCGGCCAGCGCGGAGCCCGCGGCGGCGACGACGGCAGGGTCGGCACCGGCCGCGGCGGTGCGCAGCGGCCCGGGCTCCGGCCAGGGCTGGCGGTGCACCGAGCCCGGCCGCCACCACGACCAGACCTCCTCGGTCGCGAACGGCAGCACCGGGGCGAACAGCCGCAGCAGCACGTCGAGGGCCAGGCCGAGCGCGGCCCGGGCCGAGGTGGCGGCGGCCCGGTCCCCGTCGGCGCCGTAGGCCCGGTCCTTGACCAGCTCGAGGTAGTCGTCGCAGAACGTCCAGAAGAACGACTCGGTCAGCTCGAGGGCGCGGGTGTGGTCGTACGCCTCGAGGGCCGCCGTCGCGCCGTCGACGACGTCCGCCAGCCCGGCGAGCATCGCGCGGTCCAGCGGGTCGGTGACGGCCGCTGGCTCGAGGTCGACCTCGCCGAAGCTCAGGGCGAACTTGCTCGCGTTGAGCACCTTGATCGCCAGGCGGCGGCCGATCTTCATCTGGCCGACCTCGAACGCGGCGTCCGTGCCGAGCTTGGCCGAGGCCGCCCAGTACCGGACCGCGTCCGAGCCGTGCTCGACGAGCAGGTCCATCGGCGTCACCACGTTGCCCTTGGACTTGCTCATCTTCTTGCGGTCCGGGTCGAGGATCCACCCGCTGATCGCCGCGTGCGACCAGGGCAGCCGGCCGAACTCGAGGTGCGAGCGGACCACGGTGGCGAACAGCCAGGTGCGGATGATGTCCTGGCCCTGGGGGCGCAGGTCCATCGGGAACACCCGCGCGTACAGGTCGGGGTCGTGCAACCAGCCGCCGACGATCTGCGGGGTGAGCGAGCTGGTCGCCCACGTGTCCATCACGTCGGGGTCGGCGGTGAAGCCGCCCGGCACGTCGCGCTGCCCGGCGGTGTAGCCGGCCGGCACCTCGGACGACGGGTCGACCGGCAGGGCGGACTCGTCGGGCACGATCGGGGCGTCATGGAGCGGCTGACCCGCCTCGTCCAGCGGGTACCAGACCGGGAACGGCACGCCGAAGAACCGCTGCCGGGAGGCCAGCCAGTCGCCGTTCAGGCCGCCGACCCAGTTCTCGTAGCGCACCCGCATGAACTCGGGGTTCCAGTCCAGCTCGGCCCCGCGCGCCAGGAGGGCCGCGCGGATCTCGGCGTCCCGTCCTCCGTTGCGGATGTACCACTGCCGGCTGGTGACGATCTCGAGCGGCTTGTCGCCCTTCTCGTAGAAGTTCGCCTTGCGCTGGGTGGCCACCGGCTCGCCGATCAGGTCGCCCGTCTCGCGCAGCCGCGCGACGACCGCCTCGCGCGCCGCATAAGTCGTCCTGCCGGCGAGGTCGTCGTACGCGGTCCGGCCGGCGGCCGACGAGATCCAGTCGGGGGTCTCGCGGTGCAGGCGTCCGTCCCGGCCGACCACCGAGCGCGTCGGCAGCTGCAGCTCGCGCCACCACTGCACGTCGGTCAGGTCGCCGAACGTGCAGCACATCGCGATGCCGGCACCCTTGTCCGGCTCGGCGGCCGGGTGGGCGAGCACGGGCACCTCGACACCGAACACCGGGCTGGTCACGGTGCTGCCGAACAGTGCCTGGTAACGCTCGTCGTCGGGGTGCGCGATGAGCGCGACGCACGCCGGGAGCAGCTCCGGGCGGGTCGTCTCGATGGGTACCGGCGTGCCGTCGGGGCGGTGGAACGCCACCCGGTGGAAGAACCCGGGGTAGTCCCGCGCCTCCAGCTCGGCCTGGGCGACCGCGGTCTGGAACGTGACGTCCCACAGCCCGGGCGCCTCGGCCTGGTAGGCCTCGCCCCGGGCGAGGTTGCGCAGGAAGGCGGCCTGGGCGACGGCGCGCGCCTGCTCCCCGATCGTCTGGTAGGTCATCGACCAGTCGACGGACAGGCCGAGCCGGCGCCACAGGGCCTCGAACTGCTGCTCGTCCTCGGCGGACAGGCGCACGCACAGCTCGATGAAGTTGCGCCGCGAGACCGGCACCTGGTCCGACCCCTTGACCGACTTGCCGTCGGTGCCCTGGTGCGGCGGGACGAACCCCTCGACGTAGGGCAACGACGGGTCGCAGCGGACGCCGTAGTAGTTCTGCACGCGCCGCTCGGTGGGCAGGCCGTTGTCGTCCCAGCCCATCGGGTAGAACACCTCGGCGCCGCGCATCCGGCGGAACCGGGCGACGACGTCGGTGTGGGTGTAGCTGAACACGTGGCCCACGTGCAGCGACCCGGACACCGTCGGCGGCGGGGTGTCGATCGCGTAGACCTGCTCGCGTGACCGCGACCGGTCGAAGGCGTAGGTGCCCTGCTGCTGCCAGGCACCGGCCCAGCGGTCCTCGATGCCGTCCAGCGACACCTTCTCGGGTACCGCGCGCGCGACGAGGGTCGCGGGGTCGCTGGTCACGGGGAGGGTCGCGTCGGGCATGGGCGCCATTTTCGCAGACGGCCGAGGCCTGGTGCGCCGACCGGGCGTCAGCCGGCCTGCTGCGCGCCGAGCCAGTCGAGCCCCTGGCCGGCCAGGCCGGCCCACACCCGCCAGCTGTGCCCGCCGCCGTCCGCCAGGTGCACGCTCGCCGCGACACCCGGCCCGGCCGCCGCGGCGAGCGCCCGGGCGTTCTCGGCGGTGCTGCCGTCCTGCCGGCTGGCGGCGAGGAAGAGCGACACCGCGGGGTGCGCGCCGGAAGCGGCGAGGGTGCACAGGTCCTCGGCGCGGGCGCGGTCCCGGCCGAATGCGGGGGAATCGGCGGCGTTCTCGCCCGCGATGGCGATCGCGGCGCCGATCTGCGCCGGCGCGGTGACGGCCAGCCGCACGGCGCAGTACGCCCCGGTGGACGGGCCGATCGCGGTCCACCGGCCGGGTGCGACGTCGAAATTCGTCCGGACGAGCGCGACGACGTCGCGGGTCAGCCAGGTCGCCACCTGGGGACCACCGGGAATGTCGGCGCAGTCCCAGTTCCGTCCGCCGATGCTGGTCGTCGCCGTGACGACGAGCGTGGGGGGCAGCCGCCCGGCAGCCATCCGCGACGCCACTGCCGAAGGGAGGTCGAGGCCGTTGATGGTCGTCACCGGCGTCCCCGGGTAGCCGCTGAGCGCGAGCAGCACCCGGTAGCCGCCGGGCCGGTGCCGGTCGTAGCCCGGTGGCGTCCAGACCAGGATGTCGCCGGTCACCCCGGAGTCGGCACCGCGGTTGTGCACCCGCCACACCCCGCCCGACCATCTGAACGGTCCGCGTGCGGCGTCCGCGTCCGGCGGGCGCACGGTCACGGCGCGGTGCCCGGACAGGGAGGACGGGATGTCGGTCGGCACCGTGCCGCCGACGTCCTGCAGGATGCCGGCGACGTCGGTCCAGGTGGCGAAAAAGCCATCCAGCCGGTTGATCGCGACGCCGACCACGGCCACCGCCGTCACCTGGCACAGGAGCACCAGCCCGATGCGCTGCAGGCCACGCAGGACGGCCGGGCCGCGGACCCGGGCCCAGCCCCAGAGGGTCGCGGCGATCGTGGCCACCGCGAGCGCGATCGCCACGACGAGAACGGCGATGCTCTGCGGGCCCCACACGGTCTGCCATCGTATGTCGGGCGGCGGTCCGGGCGTGCGGGAGTGCGGGAGTGCGGGCGTGGGCGGCCGTCGCCCCGGTCAGGAGGCTTCGGCCGCCCTCCGGGCCCGGTAGGCGGCGACGTGCGCGCGGTTGGCGCAGTTGTTCACGTCGCAGAACCGGCGCGACCGGTTGCGGGACAGGTCGACGAGCACGGCCTGGCAGTCGGGTGCGGCGCACACGGCGACCCGGGCGTACTCGTCGGACCGGATGACGTCGACGAACGCCATCGCCGCCTCGACGATGATCCGTTGGGCAACCGGCGCCTCTAGTGCGGTGGCGTGCAGGTGCCAGTCCCACTGGTCGTGCCGGGTGAGGTAGGGCAGCGCCTGCGCCTCGCGCAGCATCGCGTTGACCATCTCGGCGGCCTCGTCGCGCCCGGCGGAGAACAGCGGCCGCAGCCTGTCCCGGACCGCGCGCACCTGGGCAACCTCGGTGTCGTCGCGGTCGTGCCGGCCCGTGTAGCCGTACGCCGCGTAGAACCGGTCGAGGTCGGCGACGGTGGACAGCGCGTCGGTGCCGTCCCGGCGCAGACCGGTGTTGACCAGCGTGGCCGCTGCCTGCAGTGCCGCCTCGGTGTCAGGAGCAAAAGTCAAGTTGACCCCTGTCATGGTGGGACCGTAAGGTCACGGCCGAACAAGTGGTTGACGCCTGACGGGTGATCCTACGCGGACGGCCGGGCGCGACGGGTGGAGGAGGCTCGCTGTGCTCGGGACCGGCAGCAGGCGGACCGGGCTGGTGGTCGGTCTGGCGGCAGCCCTCTGCTTCTCGACCAGCGGGCCAGCCGTCAAACCCCTTCTGGAGGCCGGCTGGACCCCGGGCGGCGCGATGATGGTCCGGCTGTCGCTGGGCGCCCTGCTGCTCCTCGGCCCGGCACTGCACGCGCTGGGCGGCCGCTACCACCTGTTGCGCGACGAGTGGCGCGTGCTGGCCGTGTTCGGTGTCCTGTCGGTAGGCGGTGGGTCGACGATGTACTACCTGGCGGTCGACCGGCTGCCGGTGGCGGTCGCCCTGCTCGTCGAGTACACCGCGCCCCTGCTGCTGCTCGCGCTGGCCTGGGCGCGCACCCGCCGTGCGCCGTCCCGGGCCGTCCTGGCCGGAGCCGCGCTGGCCGCCGGTGGCCTCGTCCTCGTGCTCGACGTGGCGGGGACGGTCCACCTCGACCCGCTCGGCCTACTGTTCGCCTCGGTCGCGGCGGTCGGCAACGCGTCCTACTGGGCGGTGACCGCCCGGCCGCTGGCCGTCCCGCCGGTGACGCTCGCCGGCGCCGGGATGGTCATCGGCGCCGCGACGGTGGGGCTGCTCGGCATCGCCGGGGTGCTGCCGTTCGCGATGCCCGCCACGCAGGTGGTGGTGCTCGGCAGGCACCTGTCGTGGCTGGTCCCGGCGCTGCTGGTCGGCACGGTGCCGACGGCGGTCGCGTTCGGCATCAGCGTGATCTCGGTCCGGATGCTCGGTGAGC
The DNA here is from genome assembly GCA_963769855.1 of uncultured Actinomycetota bacterium. Classification (GTDB taxonomy): domain Bacteria; phylum Actinomycetota; class Actinomycetes; order Actinomycetales; family Cellulomonadaceae; genus Cellulomonas. The sequence goes on along the minus strand of CAVYNN010000003.1, from coordinate 467,638 downwards.
GCGTGGCGTCCTTCGTCGCCCTGGCCGAGGTGCTGTTCGCCGTGGTGCTGGCCTGGCTGCTGCTCGGCGAGGCACCGCTGCCGGTCCAGGTCCTCGGTGCGGGGCTCGTCGTGGCCGGTGTGGCGCTGGTCCGCCGCGGCTCCGGGACGGACCCGGACGGTGCGGTGGACACCCGGGAGGCGGCCGGGGTCGGCGCGGGGGAGACGGCCGGGGTCGGCACCGGGGACGCTGCCGCGCCCGCCCTGGCGCTGGACCGCCTGCCGGCCTGAGCGCGGGCGCTGGACCGCCTGCCGGCCTGAGCGCGGGCGACGCGCGCGGCGAGGATGCGGGCGGCGTCCTTCGGGCGGCGCACCCCCGCGGAGCGCGCCACGGCCCAGCCGACGACGACCGCCCCGAGCAGTGGCCCGGTCGCGCAGACCGCCATCGCCTGGTGGGCGCCCACGTGCTCGGACACCCAGCCGATGACCAGCCCGGACGCGCCCTGCGCGCCGAGCGAGACGAGCATGTACAGCGCCATGATCCGGCCGCGCAGCTCGCCGGCGACCGTCGTCTGCACCAGCGTGTTGCCACCCGTGATGTAGAGCAGCATCACCGCTCCGAGCACGACGAGCAGGACGAGGAACGGCCCGTGCGCGGACATCGTCGACAGCACCAGCTGGGCCGCTCCGATCAGCACGGCGAGCAGGACCAGCTGGCGCAGCCGCACCCGGCGGCGGCGCGTGGAGGCCAGCGCGCCGGTCACCGCGCCGAGCCCGAGCATCGAGGTGAGCAGGGCATAGCCGGAGGCGCCGTTGTGGAACACCGTGGCGGTGTAGGAGGCCAGGACGGTGGCCATGTTGACGCCGGTGACCGCGACGAACCCGATGAGCACCACCGGCCACAGGATGGTCGGGGTGCGCCGCACGTAGGCCAGGCCCTCGCGCAGCTGTCCCTTGGCACGTGCCACGACCGGGGCGGCGGTGAGCTCCTCGGGGTGCATCGCCGCGAGCAGGGTGACCGCGACCAGGCACGCGCTCGCGTTGACGATGAACGCCCAGCCGGTGCCGAACGCGCCGATCAGGCCGCCGGCCACCGCGGGCCCGACCAGTGCCCCGAGCTGGAACACCGCCGAGTTGAGGCTGATCGCCTGGCGCAGGTTCGTCGGCCCGGCGACCTCGTGCACGAACGCCTGCCGCGCCGGGTTGTCGAACACCGTTGCGGTTCCGGAGAGCAGTGCCGCGGCCAGGATGTGCCAGGCGGCGACGTGGTGCGACAGCGTGAGGAGCCCGACCATGCCGGTCGACAGGCCGAACACCGACTGGGTGACCATGAGCACCGTCCGGCGGTCGAGCCGGTCGGCGACGACGCCGCCGAGCAGGCCGAACGCCACCATCGGCGCGAACTGGAGGGCCACGGTCAGGCCCACCATCGCGGTCGACCCGGTGAGCGTGAGCATCAGCCAGTCCTGCGCGACCCGGGCGGCCCAGCCGGACGTGTTGGTGAGGACCTGGGAGAGCACGTAGAGCCGGTAGTTGTGCACCTGCAGCGGACCGAACGAGTCGCGCAGGGGCATCCGGGTGGGGGAGGCGAGGGAGTCAGGGGAGGCGGTGGAGGCGGTCGCGGTGCGGCTCGTCGGCACGCTGGTAGCCGGGGGCACTGTCGGGTCCTGGTTCGGGAGCGGCTAGGTTCGTATCGATTCGACTCCCCGCACGTTACGACCATCGGCACCCGTTCCCCCAATCTGTATCGGGTGCTGGGAAACCGGTCGGCACGGTCCATCTCGTCGGGGTTAGTCTCGCGATGCGCGCTGCCCGGCCGGCCCGGACGTCGGCGCGCTCCGGACCAGAGAAGAGGGTGTCCTCGTGGCGAGCAGCCTGACCATCGGGTACGCGGCGGCCCTGGAGCAGTTCCACCCGACCGAGGCCGTCGAGCTGTCGGCGTACGCCGAGCAGCACGGCTTCAGCGGCGTGATGGCCGCCGACCACTTCCAGCCGTGGGTGCCGGCGCAGGGGCAGTCGGCCTTCGTGTGGAACGTGCTGACCGCGGTCGGCGAGCGGACCACGGGCGACTTCGGACCCGGTGTCACCGCGCCGACGTTCCGGTACCACCCGGCCGTCGTCGCGCAGGCGTCGGCCACCCTGGCCGCGATGTACCCGGGTCGGCACTGGCTCGGGCTGGGCTCCGGGGAGGCGCTCAACGAGCACGTCACCGGCGCCTACTGGCCGGAGGCGCCCGAGCGGATCAACCGCATGTTCGAGGCGATCGACATCATCACCAAGCTGTTCTCGTCGTCCGCCGCAGGCAAGGACACCAAGTTCTCCGGGCAGTACTACAAGCTCGAGTCGACCCGGCTGTGGACCATGCCGGAGCAGGCGCCGGAGGTGCTCGTCGCGACCGCGGGCCCGGTGACGGCCAAGCGGGCCGGCCGGCACGTCGACGGCCTCATCACGGTGGGCGCGCCGCTGGAGAAGATCGGCGGGCTGTTCGCGAAGTTCGCCGAGGGCGCGCGCGAGGCCGGGAAGGACCCGGACACGATGCCGAAGGTGCTTCAGCTGCACCTGTCCTGGGCCGCGACCGACGAGGAGGCGACCGCCAACGCGGTGCGCGAGTGGCCCAACGGCGGGATGAAGTTCGGCAAGGGCGACGTGCGCTCACCGTTCGACTTCGAGGCGATGGCCAAGCTGGTCCGGCCGGAGGACTTCGCCGGCCGGATGGTGATCTCCGCCGACCCGGACGTGCACCGCGCCGAGATCCAGCGCTACGTGGACCTCGGCTTCGACCGGATCTACCTGCACAACGTCGGCCGCAACCAGCGCGAGTGGATCGACACGTTCGCCCGCTCGGTCCTCCCCTCCCTCCACCGTTGACCCCCCCGGACCAGTGCCCCTTCGCCGAGCGCGGCAGCTCGTGTCGAACGCGGCAGCCAGGACTGCCGCACTGGGCACGAGCTGCCGCGTTCGCGGGGGTGGGGAATGGGAATGAGTGAGTGCGGGGTGAGCGAGCTGAGGGTGTGGGCGCCCGGGGGGATGCCGGAGGTGCGGGCGGGGGACGACCTCGTCGGGCTGGTCGGCGATGCGCTCGCGGGGGAGGCCGCCCGCAGTCCCGGCCACGGTCTCGCGGACGGTGACGTCGTCGTCGTCACGTCGAAGGTGGTGTCCAAGGCGGAGGGCCGGGCGGTCGCGGCCGACGACCGCGAGCAGGCGATCACCGACGAGACGGTGCGTGTCGTGGCCACCCGCAGGCACGCGAAGGGCGTCACCCGGATCGTCGAGAACCGACTCGGGCTGGTCATGGCCGCCGCCGGGGTCGACGCGTCGAACACACCCGGGGGTGTGGTGCTGCTGCTGCCGGAGGACCCGGACGGTTCGGCGCGCGTGCTGCGCACCGGCCTGGCCCAGCGGTTCGGCGTGCGGCTGGCGGTGCTGGTGACGGACACCGCGGGCCGGGCCTGGCGGGAGGGTCTGACGGACATCACGATCGGCGCGGCCGGGCTCCGGGTGCTCGACGACCTGCGCGGGACGCAGGACACGTTCGGCCGGACGCTCGAGGCGACCGTTGCGGCGGTGGCCGACGAGATCGCGTCCGCCGCCGAGCTGGTCAAGGGCAAGGTGTCCGGGCGGCCGGTGGCCGTGGTCCGCGGGGTCGGCCACCTGGTGATCGACGACGACGGGCCGGGGGCGCGGGCGTTGCTGCGGGCGCCGGACCAGGACATGTTCCGGCTCGGGACCGCGGAGGCCTTCGAGGCGGGGCGCAGATCGGTGCGCGAGTCCGCTCCCGATCGGGACCCCGGCCTGCAAGGATCACCCTCGTGATCGTGGTGACGACGAACGATGTGCCGGGCTACCGGGTGACTGCGGTGATCGGCGAGGTGATGGGCCTGACGGTCCGGTCGACGAACATCGGCGGCACGTTGGTCGCCGGGCTGCGGTCGATCGGTGGCGGGGAGATCACCGAGTTCACGCGGATCATGTACGAGAGCCGCGCCGAGGTGATGCACCGGATGGTGACCGAGGCCGAGGGGCGCGGGGCCAACGCGATCCTCATGTTCCGGTTCGACAACGGCGCGATCGGCCAGTTCAGCGAGGTCTGCGCGTACGGGACCGGCGCGATCGTCGAGCCGATCCCGGCCGGTGAGCCGGGGTCGACGCCGCAGTCCGCGCAGCAGGCCGCCTCGGCAAAGTAGGGCTCGCGCGGCCCGACGAGGTTCGCCGGGTCCCGGTCCCGTCGCGGCGCCCTGGGGAGCGCCCGGGAATCGGCGACGAGTGACACGCCTTCGCCGTGTCCGCGCCCCCGCGGGTCGTCTCGTCGGGCAGGGTGGCGCAGGGAGGTGGTCGTGTGGCTCGTCGTGCGGCGCGGTCCGGGGGACGCGGAGGTCGGCAACGTCGTGGGCGCACGGGCGCCTGGGTCGCCGGGGTCGTCGCCGTGCTCGCCGTCGGTGGGGTCGTCGCCGCGTGGGCCGCGGTGCACCACCCGGTCGGTCCGGTGACGGCTGGTCCGACGAGCTCGTCGTCCGCCACACCGAGCGTGAGCCCGACGCTCAGCCCGACGCCGACCCCGTCGCCCACGCCTTCGTCCGCGCCCGACCCGCTGGCCGGGTGGACCCTCGAGCAGAAGGTCGGCCAGCTCTTCGTCGTCGGGCTGGATCTCGGCACGCCGAAGCAGGTCAGCACCGACGCGGTGACGCAGGACCACGTGGGCAACGTGTTCCTGCACGGCCGCTCGACGGCCGGTGTCGCTGCGGTGCGCGCCCAGGTCGACGGGTTCACCGCCCTCGTCTCGCCGACGACGACCCACGGCGAGCGGATGCTGGTCGCGGTGGACCAGGAGGGCGGCCTGGTGCAGTCGCTGCAGGGCCCGGGCTTCTCGACGATCCCCTCGGCGACGAAGCAGGCCACCGTGGCCCCCGCCCAGCTCCGGGAGGAGGCGACGACCTGGGGTCGGCAGCTGGCCGCGGCCGGGGTCAGCTGGAACCTCGCGCCGGTGATGGACCTGGTGCCGGCGTCGTCGGCCGCGAAGAACCCGCCGATCGGGGCGCTGCAGCGCAGCTACGGGTTCACGGCGGACTCGGTGACGACGCATGCCGGGGCGTTCATCGCCGGGATGTCAGCGGCCGGCGTCGGCACGGCGATCAAGCACTTCCCGGGGCTCGGGTACGTCACCGGGAACACGGACGCCACCGCAGGGGTGACGGACACGGTGACTGGGTTCGACTCGGCGTCGGTCGGCGTGTTCAAGGCCGGGGTGCAGGCCGGGGCGACCACGGTGCTGATGTCGACCGCGATCTACGCGCAGATGGACCCGACGGTGCCGGCCGCGTTCTCCTCGAAGGTGGTGCAGCACGGCGTGCGCGAGGTGCTGGGGTTCTCCGGCGTGATCGTCACGGACGACCTGTCCGGGGCCACCCAGGTGGCCGCGTGGTCACCGGGGGACCGGGCGATCGACGCGATCTCGGCCGGCTGCGACCTGGTGCTGTTCTCCAAGGACCCGGAGGTGGTGCCCGGCGCCGTGGCCGCGGTGGTGGCGAAGGCCAAGGCGGACCCCGCGTTCGCCGCGCGGGTCGACGAGTCGGCGCGGCGGGTGCTGGCGCTCAAGGCGCAGCTCCTCAGGTAGCCACCGGCCGGCCGGGGGCGCGACGGCTACCCGCCGGTCCGGGCTGCTGCCTTGATCGCCTTCTTCGTCGCCCGGACCTCGAGCAGGGATTGCTTGTCGGTGATGTCTGCGACGGACCTCGTCGTGCCCGGCTCGCCGAACGGGGCTGCCGCCTCGCGCCAGCCGGGCGGCGTGATCCCGCGCTGCTTGCCGAGGACGGCGAGGAAGATCCGCGACTTCTCCTCGCCGAAGCCCGGGAGCGCCTGGAGGCGGCCCAGCACGGTCGCCGCGTCCGGGGCGCCGTCGATCCAGATGCGGGCCGGGTCGCCGTCGTACTCGTCCACCAGGTGCCGGGCCAGTCCCTGGACGCGCCCGGCCATCGAGCGCGCGAACCGGTGGATCCCCGGTGGCTGGGCCGCGATCGCGGCGAACTCGTCGGGGTCCATCTCCGCGATCCGGTGGACATCGAGGCCGCCCAACCGGTCGAAGAGCTTCTTCGGGCCGGCGAAGGCGGCCTCCATCGGGACCTGCTGGTCGAGCAGCATGCCGACGAGCAGGGCGAACGGGTCGGTGTCCAGGAGGTGGTCGGCGGCGGGGTCGCCGGTGAGCCAGAGGGGCATGGGTCCATGGTGCGACGGGATGGCGACCCTGCGCGCGGCGGGGCGCGGGCGGCCAGGGAGGGTGCGGCGTGCGGGGGCTCGGCGGGAGGCGCTCGGGTGGTGGAGCTCGGGTGGTGGAACTCGTCGCGAACACCACCCGTACGGGTGAACCGAAACCGCCTGTGACCAGGGGTGATGTCAGTGGTCGGTGATGGACTTGCGTCGTGGACATGGTGGCGCTGGTACCCGGCTCGGGGCGGGAGCTCGCGGGTCTGGTGCTGCCCGAGCTCGACCCCGCGCGGCTGCCGCTGCTGGACCTGGGCGGTGACATGTCGCCGGAGGACGCGTCCGACGACCCCGTTCACCGGCTCACCACCGCGGTGGCGCAGGCAGACCGGCTGGCCACGATGGCGGCCTTCTTCCGCGACGAGCTGGTGGCGACCGCCTACCGCGAGGGTGCCGCGGAGTACGCGGCCCGGCTGACCCACCTGCCCGCGAAGGATCGCCGCGAGTGGGGCGCGCGCGGCATGCTGGCCGAGCTGGCGTGCGCGTTGCGGATGCCCGAGGGCACGTTGGCTAGGAGGCTCGCCCGGCAGGCGGCGCTCGCGGCGTTCCCACGGTTCCGGGAGGCGAACGCTGCCGGCCTGCTCTCGTCCTGGCACTGCGACGTCATGCTGGACGTCTTCGGCGGGGTGGACGACGAGGCCGCAGTCGCCGCCGCCGACGCCGCGCTCGTCGACCGGGCGCTCACCGTGACGGCGTCCGAGCTGCGGGTGTCCGCGCGCCGGTGGCGCGCCCGGCACATCCCGAAGACCGACGCTGAGCGCCGACGCAACCTGGCCGACCGCCGTGTCGAGGTGTCACCGGCGGACGAGGACCTGTGCTGGCTCACCGCGCTGCTGCCCGCCGCCCAGGCGATGGCCGTCTACCACAGGCTCTCGGACCTCGCCGCGAAGGCCTCGGGGCCCGACGAGCCCCGCACAGCGGACCAGCTGCGTGCCGACGCGATGTGCGAGCTGCTGCTCACCGGCACCGGGTCGAGCCCCGCGAGCGTCGAGGACGGGCTGCAGGGGATCGCGCCGACCGTTGTGCTCACGGTCCCCGTGCTCTCGCTCCTGGGCCGCTCCGACGAGCCGGCCGACCTGGAGGGCTTCGGCCCGATCGACATCGAGACCGCCCGCGAGCTGTGCGCGCTGGCGCCGTCGTTCATCCGGGTGCTGACGCACCCCGAGACCGGAGCGGTGCTGTCCGTCGGGCGCGACCGCTACCGCGTCCCGGCCGACCTCAAGACCGCACTGATGATCCGCGACGGCACCTGCCGGTTCCCCGGCTGCCGCCGCCGAGCGATGCGCTGCGACATCGACCACTCGACGGCCTGGGAGCACGGCGGTGGCACGGACATCGCGAACCTCGAGCACCTGTGCCGCAAGCACCATCGGCTCAAGCACGAGCTGGGCTGGACGGTGACCCACACCGGAGGCGGCACCGTGACCTGGACCACGCCCACCGGCCGGCGCTACACGACCGCGCCATCCGCCCGCCTCGGGCCGTAGCGGGGCGACGAGCACCGAACCGTGCGGGCCGCCCGGCGGGACACCGGCGTGCCTTGCACGCGTGCCTGCGTGCCGTGCGTGCCTGCGTGCCTGCGTGCCTGCGTGCCGTGCGTGCCTGCGTGCCGTGCGTGCCTGCGTGCCTGCGTGCCTGCGTGCCTGCGTGCCCTACGCCGTCCCGGAGAAGGCGATGACCGGCCGCCCGGTCCGCGGGTGCTCGAGCACATCCGCCTCCACGTGGTAGACGGCCTGGATCACGTCCGGCGTCAGGACGTCGGCGGGGGGTCCCGCCGCAGCGAGGCGCCCCTCGGCGAGGACCAGCACGTGGTCGCAGAACGACGCCGCCAGGTTGAGGTCGTGCAGGGCGGCGATCACGGTCACCCCGAGCCCTCGCACGAACGACAGCAGCGCGAGCTGGGCGGAGACGTCCAGGTGGTTGGTCGGCTCGTCGAGCAGCAGCAGCTCCGGCTCCTGGGCCAGCGCCCGGGCGATGTGCACCCGCTGCCGCTCGCCGCCGGAGAGCGAGTCCCAGGTGCGCAACGCCAGGTGCGCCGCCCCGGCCGCGTCGAGCGCCCGGGTCACCGCGAGGTCGTCCGGATCGCCGCCCCACCAGGAGCGGTAGGGCACCCGTCCGAGCGCCACCACCTCGCGGACCAGCAGCGGCACCGCGGCGGACGACTCCTGCTCGAGCAGGGCGATCCGCTGCGCGCGGCGGCGGCGCGGGAGGGTGGCGACCGGGACCGGCGCCCCGGTCACCTCGTCGGACACGAGCACCGCACCCGCGCCGGCCGGCAGCAGCCCCGCGACGAGCCGGAGCAGCGTCGTCTTGCCCGCGCCGTTGGGACCGAGCAGGCCGGTCAGCGCCCCGGTGGGCGGGGTCGCATCGATGCCGTCGACCACCCAGCGGCCCCCGAGCCGGGTGCCGACCCCCGCGATGGTCAGCTCCACGAGCCACCCCCTGGCTCCGTGCCCCGCGTGGTCAGCTCCATGCCGACCCCCGACCGCGCCGGAGCAGCCAGGCGAACACCGGTGCGCCGAGCAGCGCAGTGACGATCCCCACCGGCAGCTCGCGCGGGTCGAACACGGTCCGGGCGAGGGTGTCCGCCCAGACCAGCAGCACGCCGCCGGCGATCGCGGCGACCGGCAGCAGCCGCCGGTGCGACGGACCGGTCAGCTGGCCCACCGCGTGCGGTACCAGCAGCCCGACGAAGCCGATCGACCCGCTCACCGCGACCAGTGCGCCGGTGAGCAGGGCGACCACCGTCATGAGGAACCACCGGGTCCGGTTCGGGTCCACCCCGAGCGAGGCCGCCGCCGTGTCGCCGAACGCGAACGCGTCGAGCCGGCCGGCCCAGAACGCCAGGACCACGCCGCCCACGACGAACGCGCTCGTCGCGATGCCCACGGAGCCCCAGGTCGCCCCGGCCAGCGAGCCCATCAGCCAGGCCAGGATCTCCTGGTACGAGTCGCCCTTCGCGGTCCAGAAGATGACGAACGAGGTGCCGGCCGAGGCAAGCTGGGCGACGGCCAGCCCGGCGAGCACTGCGCGCGTCGGCGTCAGCGCGCCGCCCCCGGTCCGGGCCAGCGCCAGCGTCGCCACCAGCGCCACCAGGGCACCGACGAAGGCCGCGACCGGCAGCAGCACGCTCGCCCCGAGCAGCAGCACGAACGCCGCCCCGAGCGACGCGCCGGACGAGAGCCCGAGCAGGTAGGGGTCCGCCAGCGGGTTGCGGGTGAGCGACTGCATCACGGCACCGGCCATCGCCAGGCCCGCGCCGACCGCGGCCGCGGTCAGCACGCGCGGCAGCCGCAGCTCCCAGACGATCGCGTCGTGCAGCCGAGGCACCGGCTGCACGGGCAGTCCCAGGTGCGCCAGCACGGACCGGAGCACCTCGGACAACGCCAGGTGCGCCGGGCCGATCGTGATCGCCATGACGAGCGTCGCCAGCAGAAGGGCGCCCCCGACGCCCAGGAGGAGGGCGAGCGGTGGTCGGCGGGGCCCGCGGGAAGGCGACGAGTTGGCCCCGGCCCGGGGCTCGCGGCGGTCGGCAGTCATCCGGCCGGGGCCGACCGTGGGCTCGTCGGACCCGGACCCGGGCGTGGGCGTGGGCTCGTCGGCCCCGGCCCCAGCCGTGGGCTCGTCAGACCCAGGCCCCGGCCCGGCTGCCCGGCCCGCGGCCCCCGCTTCGTCGCGCCCGGCGCCGGTGCGCGCCTGCTCGGTGGTGCTCCGGGTCATCGGCTATCCGCCCAGCCCCAGCGCGTGCAGCTGCTGCACGATCGAGGCGGTCGCCTCGACGTTGCGCACCCCGGCCTCGGTCGCGGCGAACGGGACCTTGATGAAGCGCTTCTGCTTCACCGCGGTCAGCTGGGACAGCGCCGGGTTCGACTCGAGGTACTGGACCTTGTGGTCGTAGGTGTTCCACGAGGCGTCGACGAGCACCAGCACCGTCGGGTCGGCCGCGACGACGGCCTCCCAGCCGGCCGGGGCCCAGGTGTCGTGCACCGAGGCGAGGATGTTGGTCACCCCGGCGGCCTTCATGATCATCGCCGGCGCCCCGATCCCGGCCCCGGCGTACGGGGTGTCCGTTCCGGACGACCACCAGAACGCCGACACCCCCGAGACCGGCGTGATCGCCGCGAGGTCGGACTTCTGCGAGGCGACCAGGGCTGCCGCCTTGTCCGGCACGCCGAACAGGTTCCCCACCTCGGTGATCTCGGAGAACACGTCGTCGAAGGTCAACGGGTCGGGCTGGTAGGCCGGCTCCTTGCACGCCGACGGGGAGACGTAGCTGCCGATGCCGCGGCTGAGCAGCGCCGCACGGTCGCCGACGCCGCCGGCCGCGGTGACGTTCGACTCCCACCCGGCGTAGATGAAGTCGGGGTTGAGCGCCAGCACCGCCTCCTGCCCGGGGATCTTGGCCGACAGCACCGGGATGCCCGCCGCCGCGGAGGCCCACCGGTCCGGCACCGGTCCGTCCTGGTAGGCCTCGCCGACGATCCGGTCGCCCAGACCGAGCGCCAGCATCATCTCGGTGGGCGTCGACTTGATGGTGACCACCCGGGACGGCGGTGCCGTGACGGTCACCGAGGTGCCGCAGTTGTCGACGGTGACCGGGTGGAAGGCCGCGCTGGTCGACGCGGCGGGCGCCGGCGCCGGCGCGGATGTGCCGCCACCCGGCGCAGCCGTCGAGCAGGCGGCCAGCGGGATCACGAGGGCGACCAGGGCGGCGACGGCGGCGGTCCGGCGAGGGCGGAGCGGGGGCACGGGACTCCTTCGGGTGCACGTGGCACGGCGCTCGCCGCGACCCGCGCGCGGGCCGGTCGCGGGCGCGGCCGTGCGCCGAGAGGGATCGGGAGCACGTCGCTCCCCGGAAGGCCGCCCAGACGAGGGGCGGTGCCACCCACGCCAAGATCCGGCCGGGTTCCGCAGCCCAACCCTAGGCACTCGGGGGTTCGGTGGTGCAAGTGCAGGTCAGACGACGGGCCTGCGCTGCATGTGGCCGACGATCCACTCCTGCGGCCGGACCGTCGCGTTGGTCAGCCGCGCCCCCGCGCCGACCAGCCGGACCGCCTCGTCCGGGCCGACGATGCGCAGGTCGCCGACCTGGTAGTCGTGCCGTCGGCGGGTCAGGGTGTAGGTGCCGGCCGCGCGGACGTTGACGCACCAGCCGGCATCGCGGCCCCAGGCGAGCGGTGTGGCGACCACGCGGGAGCCGTCGTCGTCGTGCCCGGCGAAGGCGACCACGGGAGTCCGGTACGGCCGGCCCGTCTTGCGCCCCACGTTGTGCACGACGACGAATGGTGGAACGCGGTCGGCGAAGGTCCCTGCGAACCGGTTGAACCGGAGGACGTACGGACGGGCACGGGCTGGCACGGCCATCCCCCATGGTGCTCTCCGTTGCCTCCGGGGCGCATCACGAGACGCGGCCCGACCACGCGGCGGACCTGTCCCGGACGGGCCTGGGACGGGCGCCGGAGCGGCCCGGCCGGGACCGGACGCCCGTGCCACGTCGCCCCCGACCTGGCACGATCACCCGTGGCGCCCGTGCGGGCGAAGAACAGCACCGGCAAGGAAGTGACCACGATGCAGCAGCAGGTCCCGGCCGTGGCCGGGAACGACGACGACCTCGCGCTGGCCCTGGACCGAGCCCACGTCTTCCACTCCTGGTCGGCGCAGGCGCACCTGTCGCCGTTCGTCGTGGCCGGCGGCCAGGGCAGCACGCTGTGGGACGGCTCGGGCCACCGCTGGCTCGACTTCTCCAGCCAGCTGGTCAACGTCAACATCGGCTACCAGCACCCGAAGGTGGTCGCGGCGATCAAGGCCCAGGCTGACCGGCTGGTGACGGTCCAGCCGGCGGTCGCCAACCTGGCCCGGGGCCAGGCCGCGGCGAAGATCGTCGAGCACGCGCCCCAGGGCTTCGCCAAGGTCTTCTTCACCAACGGCGGCGCCGACGCCAACGAGAACGCGATCCGGATGGCCCGGCTGCACACCGGGCGGGACACGGTGATCAGCGGCTACCGCTCGTACCACGGCAACACCGGCGCGGCCGTGGTGGCGACCGGCGACTGGCGTCGCATCCCCAACGAGTACGCCCGCGGCCACGTCCACGTCTTCACCCCCTACCTGTACCGGTCGGAGTTCTGGGCGAGCACGCCTGAGCAGGAGTGCGAGCGCGCGCTGCACCACCTGGAGCGGGTCGTGCAGTCGGAGGGCCCGGAGACGATCGCGGCGATCCTGCTGGAGACCGTGCCCGGCACCGCCGGCGTCCTCGTGCCGCCGCCCGGGTACCTCGCCGGGGTGCGGGAGATCGCGACGAGGTACGGCATCGTCCTCATCCTCGACGAGGTGATGGCGGGGTTCGGCCGGACCGGGTCGTGGTTCGCGTTCGAGCAGCACGGCGTGGTGCCGGACCTCATCACCTTCGCCAAGGGCGTGAACTCGGGGTACGTGCCCGCCGGGGGCGTGCTGATCAGCGCGGCGATCGCGAGCACCTTCGACGACCGGGTGTTCCCCGGCGGTCTGACCTACTCCGGGCACCCGCTGGCGATGGCCTCGATCGTCGCCACGATCGAGGCGATGGAGGACGAGAAGGTGGTCGAGAACGCGGCCCGCGTCGGCAGCGACGTGCTCGCGCCGGCCCTGGCAGGGCTCGCCGAGACCAGACCCCTGGTCGGCGAGGTGCGGGGTGCCGGGGTGTTCTGGGCGGTCGAGCTGGTCCGCGACCGGACGACCCGTGAGCCGGTCACCGCCGGCACGGTCGCCGCGGTGAAGAAGGCGGCGATGGACCGCGGGCTGCTGCCGTTCACGGCGGACAACCGGATCCACGTGGTCCCGCCGTGCGTGATCACGCCGGACGAGGCAGCCCGCGGCGTGGAGATCCTGGCTGCAGCACTCGACGAGGTGACGGGACGATGAGCACGATGAGCGAGACAACGACGACCGGCCCGCGCCGGGCGGTGGTGACCGGGGCCTCGTCCGGGATCGGTGCGGCGACCGTCCGCCGGCTGCGTGCCGACGGCTGGGACGTCGTGGCCACCGCCCGGCGTGCGGACCGCCTGGCGGCCCTGGCCGACGAGACCGGTGCCACCGCCCTGACGGTCGACGTGACCTCCGACGAGGACATCGCGACCCTGGTGGCGCACCTGCGCGACACCGGTGGCGTCGACGCCGTGGTGAACAACGCCGGTGGGGCGCTCGGCCTGGACCCCGTGGAGCGGGCCGACGTCGACCAGTGGCGGTCGATGTACGAGACGAACGTCCTCGGCACGCTGCGCGTCACCCAGGCGCTGCTTCCCCTGCTCCGGGAGCGCGGCGGGGGCGACGTCGTCGTCGTGACGTCGACCGCGGCGCACGGGCCGTACGAGGGCGGCGCCGGGTACACCGGGGCCAAGCACGCCGAGCGGATGCTCTCGACGACGCTGCGCTGGGAGCTGGCCGGTGAACCGATCCGGGTGATCGAGATCGCCCCGGGCGCTGTCGAGACGGACTTCTCCCGGGTGCGGTTCGCCGGCGACGAGGCCAAGGCTGCTGCGGTCTACGCCGGCTACCGTCCGCTGGTCGCCGAGGACGTCGCCGACGCGATCGCCTGGACCCTGACCCGTCCGTCGTACGTCAACGTCGACCTGCTCGTGGTCCGCCCGGTCGCCCAGGTGAGCAACACGAAGACGGCCCGCAACGCCGGGGTGTGAGCTCACAGCGCGACGCTGGCCACCACCACCCCGGTCGGTGCGGCCGAGCCGCCGGCCGGCTCCTCGGTGACGGTCAGCGTCGTCACCGAGGACAGGTCGCCCGCGACGAATGCCAGGACCTGGCCGCGGTCGGGCACGAACGTCGGCCCGGGCGCCGTGGACCCGTCGGCGTGCACCATCCAGAGCTGGTAGGCCATGCCGGCGCGCTCCGGCATCGGCACGTTCTCGCCGACGAGCGCAGCGGCCCCCATCGTCTGGCTCATCACCACGTGGCTGGTGCCGAGGGCGATGGTGTGGCTGACCGCGTCCGGCGCGGTGGCGATGAGCATCATGTGCGCCTGCTCGCTCGCGGCGGCCTGGTCGGCCTGGTGCTGGCGGACGGCGAGCCCGCCGGCCGCGGCGCCGCCGACGACGAGCACGGCGGCGGCCGCCACGGCTGCCGGCCACCGGCGCCACGCGGGTGGCCGTCGTCGGGCGGCCAGGTCCGCAGGGTCGGGGGAGCGGTGCACCAGGTGCGCCGTGCCGGCCGACCCGTGGGTGGCTGGGAGGGGGTCCCGCGTCCACTGCGCGGTCCGTGCCGCCTCGGCGAGCACCCGCCCCCGCAGGCCGGCGGGAGGGGTCACCTCGACCGCGACGGCGATCCTGGCCACGGTCTCGCGCAGGCCGGCGACCTCGTCACGGCACTCCGGGCAGGTCGCCAGGTGCTCCTCGAACGCGGCGCGCTCGGCCGGGTCCAGCCCGTCCACGGCGTAGGCGCCGGTCAGGGCGTGCGGGTTCTCGGCGCTCATCGCTCCACCCCCAGTGCGTCCCGGAGCCGGATCAGGCCGTCGCGGATCCTGGTCTTGGCGGTCCCGAGCGGGATGCCGAGCACGCCGGCCACCTCCTGGTGGGTGTAGCCGGAGAAGAACGCCAGCTCGATCGCCTCCCGCTGCGGGTCGGTCAGCCGGGCCATCGCGTGGTGCACCCGCGCCGCCTCCCAGCCCCGTTCCACCTGGTCGGCCACCGCGACCTGGCCCTCGGGCGCCAGTGCGGCGGCGCGCGCTGCCCGGTCGGCCTGGGACACCTCGCGCCGGACCCGGTCGACGGCGCGGCGGTGGGCGATCGTCAGCACCCACGACATCGCGCTGCCCCGGGTCCGGTCGAACCGGGGCGCCTGCCGCCACACGTCCACCAGCACCTCCTGGCTCACCTCCTCGGCGAGCGCGTGGTTGCGCACCACACGCAGCGCCAACCCGTAGACCGCCCCCGCCACCAGGGGGTACAGCCGCTCGAACGCCCCGGCGTCCCCCCGGGCCACCTGCGCGAGCAGGGTGTCCGCGACGGGGGCACCGGGCGAGAGGTCCTCGCCCGGCACCGCGTGCAGCCCGTAGTCGTCCACGCCGTCCCCGGGGTCGCGAGCCGTCAGTGCCCGGTCGCCATGGCGTCCGGGGTCCCGCTCATCATCGCGTCGGGCGAGGTGCTCGTCGTGCCCTCCGTCGTCGTGCCGCTCGGGGTGGGGTGCAGCGTCATGGGTCCTCCTCGGGCCGGCAGTGCGGGTGGGACGCCTGGTGTTCGCACGGCGGGCCCTGGCGGATGGGTCGCTCAGCCGAACGTGAAGGCGTAGGCCTGCAGACCGGGGGAGAACGACAGCCGGAGCACGTCGTTGCGGGCGCCGGCGTCGTACAGCGTGTACAGGGTCGGGGCGCCGGTCACCGTCACGGTCCGGTGGAAGGCCGGGTCGCCGGCCAGCGTGACGTCGACGGTCCCCTCACCCCCGAGGACGAGGAACACCCGGCTCGCGTAGAAGTGGTACGCGAGCCGGGCGCCGTCACCGGCCACCGCGTCCTCGTCGCCGATGGTCCACGTCCCGTCCAGGGCGAACCAGTCCCGCGCCGGGTCGCCCGAGAAGTGGTACGTGGCCGGCCGGCCGAGCGTGGGGCTGCCGTTGGCGAGGGCGCCCATCCGGGTCGCGCCGAGGTAGGTCTCCGGCGACTGCCCCGGGGTGGTGCCGGCCAGGTCGGCAGGCGGGGAGACCTGGCTGGTCGGGGCCGGGGCGTCGAGCAGGGCACGGATCAGGGCTTCGGTCTGGTCGTACGCACCCTCGCCGTAGTGCACCTGGCGCACCTCGCCACGCTGGTCGATGAGGTAGTGCGCCGGCCAGTACTGCTGGTGGTACGCCTGCCAGGTCGCGTACCCGTTGTCCAGGGCGACGGGATAGGTCACGCCGAGCCGCGCGGCATTGGCCCGTACGTTGCCGGCGACGTGCTCGAAGGCGAACTCGGGCGTGTGCACGCCGATCACCACGAGCCCGGCCGGGCCGTAGTCGGCGGCCCAACGCTCGAGGTACGGCAGGGTGCGCTGGCAGTTGATGCAGGAGTAGGTCCAGAAGTCGACCAGCACCACCTTGCCGCGCAGCGAGGCGAGCGTCAGCGGGCCGGAGTTGACCCACCCCGTGATCCCGGTCAGCTCGGGGGCCGGGCCGCAGTCGTGCAGGGTCGTCGGGTCGTTGGCGCACTGGTCGAACGACAACGTGCCGCCGCCCGCGGCCGGAGCGGCGGTGCCGCCCGCCAGCGCGTCGAGCTGGCTCTGCGAGTGCGCCTCGATCCGGTCCGAGACGCCGGACAGCCAACCGGGGGTGAGCCGTTGCAGCGGCTCGGCGAGGTTGAGCCCGATGACGAGCGCGGTGGCCAGCATGACGACCCCGCCGACCACGCGGACCGCCGGGGTGCGCTCGCGCACGGCCCGGACCCGGGACGCCAGGCGCCGGCCCGCGGTGGCGACGACGAGCAGCGGGACGGCGATCCCGGCGCAGAACGCGGCGGTCAGCACCACCAGGCCCGGCCCGACCTTCGCCGTCGCGGCCAGCACCGTGATCGAGGCGAGCACCGGCCCGGCGCACGGCACGAAGACCAGCCCGAAGGCGGCCCCGAGCAGGAACCCGTTGCCGTCCCGGTTCAGCCGGGGCATCCGGAGCGTGGCGAACGGCCGTTCCAGCAGGTGCCCCCACGCCGGCCAGAGCAGCCCCAGCCCGACGACCCCCAGGACCACGATGCCGATCCAGCGCAGCAGGTCCGCCGGCAGGTGCAGCAGGGACAGCAACGCCCCGCCGACCAGGGTGAACACGCCGAACGAGGTGACCAGGCCACCGACGACCAGCCACGGGCGCCGCCGCGCCGCCGGGCCGCCCTGCACCGACGTCGTCAGGACGACGGGCAGGACGGGCAGCACGCACGGCGACAGCGCGGTGATGATGCCGGAGACGAGGCCGACGAGGACGAGGGTCGTCATGCCGGGTGTTCGCAGCACAGCCGCTCCTGGATGGGAGGACCGTGCCGGTCGTCGTGGTCGTGGTCACGGCCGGGTCGGTCGGCGCCTCGTGCCTAAGGTGAGCCACGTGCCCCAGCCCGACCTCTCGACCACCCGCGCCCTGTTGCGCCTGGTCGACTGGGCCCGGCCGGCCCTGCCCAAGGTGGTCGCCGGTGGTCTCACCGCCCTGGGCGCGAGCCTCGTCGCACTCGTCGTTCCGCAGGTGGTGCGGGCCCTGGTCAACGGCCCGCTGCTGACGTCCGGCTCGCGCGCGGCGGTCGAGCGTGCGGCCGGCCTCGTGCTGCTGCTCGGTGTGGTCGAGGCGTTCCTCGTCTGGTGTCGGCGGGCGCTCATCGCCACGCCGGGCACCGCCGTGGAGCGGGTGATGCGCGACGCGATGTTCCGCCACCTGCTCGACCTGCCGGTCGCGTTCCACGACCGCTGGTCGGGCGGGCAGCTGATCTCCCGGATCATGAGCGACCTCAGCCTGATCCGCCGGTGGATCGTCTTCGCGCTGATCATGCTGGTCGTCTCCGCGACCACCGCGGTGGTCGGGATCGGCCTGATGATCGCGACCAGCTGGATCCTCGGGCTGGTCTACCTCGCCGGTGCGGTGCCCATGGTGTGGCTCGGCTTCCGGTTCCGCGAGGACTACAAGGTGATCGCGCGCCGAGCCCGCGACCAGGCCGGGGACCTGGCCACCACGGTCGAGGAGTCGGTGCACGGCATCCGCGTGCTCAAGGCGTTCGGCCGGGGCGAGGACGCGCTGGACGACTTCGTGCTCCAGGCGGAGCAGCTGCGCGACACCGAGGTCGCCAAGGCGAAGACCCTGTCGCGGGTCTCGTTCGCGCTCGGCGCCCTGCCTGAGGCGGTGCTGGCCGTCGAGCTCGGCGTCGGCGTGCCGCTCGCAGCGAGCGGGCGGCTGTCCCTCGGTGCGCTGGTGGCGTTCTTCGCCACGGCCGCCGTGGTGAACACGCCGGTGGAGCGTCTCGGGCAGCTGCTGGCGATGACACTTGGACGCGCGGGCGTCGACCGACCGGTTCCTCGAGGTGATGGACCTGGTGCCGTCGGTCCAGGACCCGCAGCACCCCGTCGCGCTGGCCCCGACGCCGCCCGGCGGCAGCCGGGTGACGTTCACCGACGTGCGGTTCCGCCACGGGTCGGGCCGGGACGTGCTGGCCGGCGTCGACCTGGTGCTGGAGCCGGGCACGACGACCGCCCTGGTCGGCCTGACCGGCAGCGGCAAGACGACGCTGCTGCAGCTGGTGCCGCGGCTGTACGACGTCACCGGCGGGGCGATCCGGATCGACGGCGTCGACGTGCGGGACGTGCCCCGGGCCGAGCTGCGCCGCGCCGTCGCGGTCGCGTTCGAGGACCCGATCCTGTTCTCCGCGTCGGTCCGGGACAACGTCCTGCTCGGGCTGCCCGAGGAGTTCGCCCGGGAGGAGCCGCAGGCGGCTGCGGCGCTCGTCGAGGAGGCCCTGGAGGTGGCCCGGGCCGGCTTCGCCCACCGCCTGCCGCACGGCCTGGACACGGTGATCGGGGAGGAGGGGCTGAGCCTGTCCGGCGGCCAGCGCCAGCGGATCGCCCTGGCCCGCGCCGTCGCAGCCCGGCCCCGGGTGCTGGTGCTCGACGACCCCCTGTCGGCGCTCGACGTCACCACCGAGGCGGCCGTCACCCGCCGGCTGCGCGCCACCCTCGTCGGGACCACGACGCTAGTCGTCGCCCACCGGCCCTCGACGGTCGCCCTCGCGGACCGGGTCGCCGTGCTCGAGGACGGGCGGATCACCGGGTACGGCCTGCATGCCGAGCTGCTGGCGACCCACGAGCACTACCGGTACGTGCTGACCGCCGCACGCAGCGAGCGCGCCGAGCCGGCGCAGGGGCTGACTGCCCGATGAGCAGCGCCCGCCCGGGCCGGGCCACTGCCGCACGCCTGCCGGAGGAGCGTGAGGAACCGCGCGACGCGGCGCAGGCCCGCGCGATCCGAGCCCGCTCGGTGGACCTGCTGCGCTCGCTGCTGCGGCCGGTGTCCGGGCTCGTCTGGTGGACCGTCGTGCTCGTGGTCGGCTCGCAGGCGGCCGCGGTGGCCGGACCGGCGCTGGTCGCCTACGGCATCGACTCCGCCCTGCCGCGCCTGCGCGACGGCCACACCGGCTGGCCGCTGGGGTGGGCCTCCGGCGGGTACGTCGTCGCGGCGCTGGTCGGTGGCGTGCTCACCGCGGCGATGGTCCGCGCCTCGGCGCGGGCCAGCCAGGCGATCCTGCTCGACCTGCGCCGGCGGGTGTTCCGGCACACGCAGCGGCTGTCCCTGGAGTTCCACGAGAGCTACACGTCCGGCCGGATCATCTCCCGGCAGACGTCCGACCTCGACGCGTTCCGCGAGCTGCTCGACGGCGGCGTGACGGTGCTGGCCTCGTCCGCCCTCCAGATGGTGCTCACCGCGGCGTCGCTGGTGCTGCTCGACTGGCACTCCGGCGTCGTCCTGCTCATCGCCGTGGTGCCGGGCGCGATCCTGACCCGGTGGTTCCAGCTGCGCTCGCAGGTGCAGTACCGCAAGACGAGGACGGCCTCCGCACGGCTCATCGTGCGGTTCGTCGAGACGATGACCGGCATCCGCGCGGTCCAGGCGTTCCGCCGCGAGCCTCAGGTGGCGCGCGTGTACGACGACCTTGCGGACGACTACCGCGCGGTGAGCGCCGAGGCGATCCGGGTGAACGGGGTGTTCGACACCGGGCTGACCCTGATCGGGAACGTCACGGTGGCGGCGGTGCTGCTGGTCGGCGGCCTGCGGGTGCTCGACGGGGGCCTGGAGGTGGGCGTCCTGGCCGCCGCCGTCCTGTACGCCCGACGGTTCTTCTCCCCGTTGTCCCAGATCGGCGGTTTCTACAACTCGTTCCAGTCCGCGTCCGCGGCGCTGGAGAAGCTGGCCGGGCTGCTCGCCGAGGAGCTGTCGGTGCCGGACCCGGTGCATCCGGTCCACCTGGCCCGCCCGCGCGGCGGCGTCGTGTTCGACGAGGTCGAGTTCGGCTACGGGCAGGGACCGGCGGTGCTGCCGCGGCTCGACCTGCACATCCCCGCGGGGCAGACCATCGCACTCGTCGGCGAGACCGGGGCGGGCAAGTCCACGGTGGCCAAGCTGCTCACCCGGTTCTACGACGTGCGCTCGGGTGCCGTGCGGCTGGACGGCGTCGACCTGCGTGAGCTGGACCCGACCGACCTGCGCCGCTCGGTGGTCATGGTGACGCAGGAGGCCTACCTGTTCTCCGGCACCGTCGCGGACAACATCGCGCTCGGGGACCCGGACGCGACCCGGCCGCAGGTCGAGGCGGCGGCGCGGGCGGTCGGCGTGCACGACCTCGTCGTGGGGCTGCCGGAGGGCTACGACACCCGGGTCAACACCCGCGGCCTGCGGCTGTCCGCCGGGCAGCGCCAGCTGGTGTCGTTCGCTCGTGCGTTCCTCGCCGACCCTGCACTGCTGGTGCTCGACGAGGCGACCAGCTCGCTCGACGTGCCGGGCGAGCAGCTGGTGCAGGAGGGGCTGCGCCGGCTGCTCGCCGGGCGCACGGCCGTGGTGATCGCCCACCGGCTGTCCACCGTGATGGGCGTCGACCGCGTGCTGGTGGTCGACGGCGGCCGGATCGTCGAGGACGGGTCGCCCGCCGAGCTGGTCGCCGCCGGCGGCCACTTCGCCGGGCTGCACGCCGACTGGCAGGCCTCCCTGCGCTGACCCGCCGGGCGGACTGCCAGTCGAGGTGCCTCAGAGCCGGGCTGCCGTCCACACCCGCAGGGCGTCACGGACGAACTCGGCTCCGGTCGCGCCGCCGTAGTGCGCGGCGAACCGCTCGTCGGCGACGTACATGTCGGCCAACCCCTCGATGTACGCCCGGACCGGGACGCCGCCCGCGCCCGGCGTCCCCGGGATCGAGCCGAGCCAGGCCACGTGCCGTGCGGCCAGCTCCTGCGCCTCGTCGGACTGCGGGGTCAGACCTGAGGTGGCGGCGGCCGACCAGTCGGCCTGCAGCCGCTCGACGACCTCCTGCTGGCGACGGCGACCCTCCGTGCCCAGCTCACGCCACCACGCGTCGGACCGTGCGTACGCCTCCGTGCCCCAGCGCGCCTCGACCTCCTCCCGGTAGACGGTGTGGTCGAAACCGTCGAACGCCTGCTCAGCCATGATGTCCTGTCCCTTCTCGCGGGCCGTGATCGTCCGTTCGACCGACCGGATCTGCCGGCCGATCCGTTCCTGCTCCTTGCGCAGCCAGTCCAGGTGGGCCCGCAGCGCCGCCGCCTCGTCGTCCCGCCGGTCGAGCGCCTGCCGGATCTGCTCCAGCCCGAGCCCGAGCTCGCGCAGCAGCAGGATCCGCTGGAGCCGGACGAGTGCGTCGTCGTCGTACCAGCGGTAGCCGTTGGCGCCGACCCGGCTCGGTGCGAGCAGCCCGACGTCGTGGTAGTGGCGCAACGTGCGGCTGGTGGTGCCCGCCAGGCGGGCTACCTCGTGGATCGACGTCTCCATGCCGACCACGGTAGAAGTTGACGTTGCGTCAAGGTCAAGCCGGGATCTTCTCGGGGCGGACCGACGGCCGGGTCAGCCTCTCGTGAGCGGCTCTGCCGCCGGTCGCGCGGGCACTCGGCTGACCCGGGCGAGGACGGCCGCCGCCAGGTCGTCTGGCCGCCGCACGATGCCCACGGCCCCCGCGCGCTCGAGCTCGCCGGCCCGTGCGTAGCCCCACGCCACGCCCAGGGTGGCGATCCCGTGCGCCGCGGCGCCGAGCACGTCGTGCTCGCGGTCACCCACCATGAGCGTGCGTGCCGGGTCGTGCCCGCCCCGTCCGGACAGGGAGGCCAGCGCCTCGCCGATCACCGTCGCCTTGGACGACGGGATCGCGTCGGGCGGCGCGCCGAACACCCCGTCGAGCAGGTCCGTCAGGCCGAACCGTTCCGTGATCGGACGCGCGTACACGGTCGGCTTCGACGTGGTGACGAGCAGCGTCACGCCGGCGGCTCGCAGCGCGGCCAACGCCTCCGGGATCCCGTCGAACACCGCGTTGTCCCACATGCCGCCGGCGGTGAAGGCGGCGCGGTAGGCCGCGACCGCCTCGGCGATCCGGCCGCCGGGCACGCCGTGGTCGGTGAACGAGGCCACGATCGGCGGTCCGACGAAGCTGCGCAGCGTCGCCTCGTCGGGCGCCGGTAGCCCGAGCGCGGCGTAGGCGGCCCGGGCCGAGGCGACGATGCCGGGCGCCGAGTCGGTCAGCGTGCCGTCGAGGTCGAGCAGGACGAGCGGCGGCACAGTCATCCCACGATTGTCCTCCCGCGATTCCACCGCCGGCGGCGTCCGGCGCCGGTAGCGTCGCACACGATGATCCGGTCCCGGCTGCACGTGAACCAGGTGGGCTACCTCGCCGGCGGCCCCAAACGGGCCACGCTCGTCTGCGGCGAGGACGCACCCCAGGCCTGGGCCTTGCGGGACGTGTCGGGGCGGCTGGTCGCGGAGGGCGAGACCGTGCCGCGCGGGTTCGACGTCACCGCGGGTTGCCCGGTCCACACGGTCGACTTCAGCGCGGTGCGCACCCCCGGCACCCGGCTGCACCTCGTCGCCGACGGCGCGAGCAGCCCGCCGGTCACCATCGGCGGCGGCCGGTACGACGACCTGCTGCGCGACGCGCTCACGGTGTTCACCCTGCAGCGCAGCGGCATGCCGATCGGTCCGGACGTTGCCGGACCGGACTACGCGCGCGCGGCGGGCCACCTCGACGTGGCACCGAACCTCGGCGACGGCGCGGTGCGGCCGCTGCCTGCGGGCGGGGCGACCACGAGCGACGGTGTCGACCTCTACGACGGGTGGACCGGCGACTACGTCGTGGCCGCGCACGGTGGCTGGTACGACGCGGGCGACCAGGGCAAGTACGTGGTCAACGGCGGCATCGCGGTCGCACAGCTGCTCGGCCTGGTCGAGCGCGTGGGGCGCCTGGGCGGGGGGGCGAGCCTCACGACCGCTGCCGCTGCCGCCTTCGAGGAGGCGCGCTGGGAGCTGGACTGGATGGTCCGGATGCAGGTGCCGGCCGGCCTGCCGCTGGCAGGGATGGTGCACCACGCGCTGCACGACGAGCACTGGACGCCCCTGCCCACGCCTCCCGCCGCCGACCCGCAGCGCCGGTTCCTCCAGCGGCCGTCCACGGCCGCGACGCTCAACCTCGCCGCCGTCGCCGCGCAGTCCGCCCGGGTGGCGGCGGCGCAGGACGCGTCGTACGCGCGTCGGATGCTGGAGGTGGCCCGGTCCGCCTACCGGGCCGCGGCCGAGCACCCGGTGCTGCTCGCCCCGGACACCTCGGTGCTGCCGGACTGCGGCGGCGGTCCCTACGACGACCTCGAGGTCGACGACGAGCGGTACTGGGCGGCGGCAGAGCTGTACCTGACGACCGGTGAGCAGGAGTTCCTCGACGACCTGCGCGCCAACCCGTACCACCTCGGGGGTGGCAAGCAGGCCTTCGTGCCGCACGGCTTCGACTGGCGCGACGTCGCCGCGTGGGTGCGCGTGCAGCTCGCGACGGTGCCGAGCGCGCTGCCGGAGCGGACCGACGTCGGTGCGTCGCTCGTCGCCGGGGCCGACGCGCTGCTGGCGACCGACGAGCCCTTCGGTCAGCTCTACGCACCCCCCGACGGTCGGTACGCGTGGGGTTCCAACGGCATGGTGGCCAACTGCGCGGCGATCGTCGCGGCTGCCTCCGAGGTGAGCGGAGCCGCGCGCCACCGCGACGGCGCGCTCGCCGGCGTGGACTACCTCCTCGGTCGCAACGCGATGGGCCTGTCGTACGTGACCGGCTACGGCACCGCCTACGCCCACCACCAGCACTCGCGCTGGTACGCACGGGCGCTCGACCCGTCGCTGCCGGACCCGCCGCCCGGCACCCTGTCCGGCGGCCCCAACTCGGGCACGCCCGACCCGGTGAGCGCCGCGCTCGCGGGCCGGCCCGCCCAGCGCTGCTACGTCGACGACATCGGCGCCTTCGGCGTCAACGAGATGGCGGTCAACTGGAACGCGGCCCTCGCCTGGCTCGTCGCGGTCGTCGCGTCGCTCGACGACCCAACCGACGGGCCTGCGTAGACTCGGCCGCACAGGCGTCGACCCGGCCATCACCGGCGAGCCTCCGGAAGAACGGACCGTGCCCCGGGCGACCGCCTCGGGGTTCCGATCTCAGTAGAACCGGACGGGGCAGGCCCGTCACAGCCGTCGGAGAGTGGCCGGGACCAGCAGGCCCCGGCAAGCGGGGTGGTACCGCGGTGGTCCCGGCAGGCCCGGGCTCGTCGTCCTCGCGTCGCAGTACGACGCACGCACAGGAGGACCGCTCGTGGGGTACCCGCTGCACCGGACCGACGCCGTCCCCGCCTCCCCGGACCTGCCGGCCGTCGAGGGCGACGTCCTGGCCTACTGGCAGGCCGACGGCACCTTCGTCGCCTCCGTCGAGGCGCGCCCCGCGGGGGACGACGGGTCGAACGAGTTCGTCTTCTACGACGGCCCGCCGTTCGCCAACGGCCTGCCGCACTACGGCCACCTGCTCACCGGGTACGTCAAGGACGTCGTCCCGCGCTACCAGACCATGCGCGGGCACCGGGTGGAGCGGCGGTTCGGCTGGGACACGCACGGGCTTCCGGCCGAGCTGGAGGCGGAGCGGATCCTCGGCATCACCGACAAGACGCAGATCGACGAGATGGGCATCGCCGCGTTCAACGCGGCGTGCCGCGAGTCGGTGCTCCGCTACACCCACGAGTGGCAGGAGTACGTCACCCGCCAGGCGCGCTGGGTGGACTTCGAGCACGACTACAAGACGCTCGACCCGACCTTCATGGAGTCGGTGATCTGGGCGTTCAAGACGCTGTACGACAAGGGCCTGGCGTACGAGGGCTACCGCGTGCTGCCGTACTGCTGGCGCGACCAGACCCCGCTGTCCAACCACGAGCTGCGGATGGACGACGACGTCTACTCCGACCGGCAGGACCAGACGGTGACGGTGAGCTTCCCGTTCACCGGGCCGGAGGCGGAGGCGGCGGGCCTGGCCGGCGTCGCAGCGCTCGCCTGGACGACCACCCCGTGGACCCTGCCCACCAACGAGGCGCTCGCCGTCCGGGCGGACATCGCCTACGTCGTCGTGCCCGCCGGGCCGCTCGGGACCAGCGCCGGCGCCGGGCCGTTCCTGCTCGCCCGGGACCTGCTGGCCGGCTACGCCAAGGACCTCGGCTACGCCTCGGCCGACGACGTCGTGGCGGCGGTGACCCGCGAGCTGCCCGGCGCGCAGCTCGAGGGGCTGCGCTACGAGCGGCTGTTCGACTACTTCGCGGACACCGAGCGCTGGGCGACCGGCACCGCGTGGCGGGTGCTGGTCGGCGACTTCGTCACCACCGAGGACGGCACCGGCGTCGTGCACATGGCGCCGGCCTACGGCGAGGTCGACCAGCAGGCCTGCGACGCGGCGGGCATCCCGACGCTGCTCTCCGTCGACGACGGCGGGAAGTTCACCTCGGTGGTGCCGGACTTCGCCGGCCTGCAGGTGTTCGAGGCGAACATGCCGATCATCCGGCGGCTGCGCGAGGACGGCCGGCTGCTCCGCCAGGCGTCCTACGTGCACTCCTACCCGCACTGCTGGCGCTGCCGGAACCCGCTGATCTACAAGGCCGTCTCGTCGTGGTTCATCCGGGTCACCGAGTTCCGCGACCGGATGGTCGAGCTCAACCAGCAGATCACCTGGGTGCCGGAGCACATCAAGGACGGCATCTTCGGCAACTGGCTGGCCGGGGCCCGGGACTGGTCGGTGTCCCGCAACCGGTACTGGGGCACGCCCATCCCGATCTGGGTGTCCGACGACCCGGCGTACCCCCGGACCGACGTCTACGGCTCGTTCGCCGAGCTCGAGCGCGACTTCGGCCGCCTGCCGCGCAACGAGGCGGGCGAGCCGGACCTGCACCGGCCGTGGATCGACGAGCTGACCCGGCCCAACCCGGACGACCCGACCGGTCGGTCCACCATGCGCCGGATCACCGACATCTTCGACGTCTGGTTCGACTCCGGGTCGATGCCGTACGCCCAGGTGCACTACCCGTTCGAGAACGGCGACTGGTTCGAGCACCACAACCCGGGCGACTTCGTCGTCGAGTACATCGGGCAGACGCGGGGCTGGTTCTACACGATGCACGTGCTGGCCACGGCCCTGTTCGACCGCCCGGCGTTCCGCTCGTGCGTGTCCCACGGCATCGTGCTCGGGGACGACGGGCGCAAGGCGAGCAAGTCGCTGCGCAACTTCCCGGACCCGATGGAGATGTTCGACACCTACGGCTCGGACGCGGTGCGCTGGGCCCTGATGTCGTCTCCCGTGCTGCGCGGCGGCAACCTCGTCGTCGCCGAGGAGAACATCCGCGAGGGCGTGCGTCAGGTGCTGCTGCCGCTGTGGAGCACCTACTACTTCTTCACGCTGTACGCCGGGGCGGCGAACGGCGGGACCGGCTACCGGGCGAAGACCGTGGCGCCGGACCGCGTGGCCGGGCTGCCACCGATGGACCGCTACCTCCTGGCGCACACGCACGACCTCGTCGTCGCCGTCACCGCGGCGATGGAGACGTACGACATCGCCCGGGCCTGCGCCCTGGTCCATGAGCACCTCGACGTGCTGACCAACTGGTACGTGCGCACGCAGCGGGACCGGTTCTGGGCGGAGGACGAGGACGCGTTCGACACCCTGTACACCGGGCTCGAGGTGCTCTGCCGGCTGACCGCGCCGCTCGCGCCGATGGTGGCCGAGGAGATCTGGCGCGGCCTGACCGGCGGGCGCAGCGTGCACCTGACCGACTGGCCCACCGCGAACGCGCCGCTGGTCGCCGACGACGCGCTGACCGGCACGATCGACCAGGTGCGGCAGGCCGTCTCGACCGCGCTCGGGCTGCGCAAGGCCCACCAGGTCCGGGTCCGTCAGCCGCTGCGCTCGCTGACGCTCGCCGTGACCGGCGACCTCGCCGAGACCGCGCGGTACACCGACCTCCTGGCGGGCGAGCTCAACGTCAAGCGCGTCGACCTGGTGCGCGACGACACCGAGGCGCGGGTGCGGTTCGGCATCTCGCGCCGGCTGTCGGTCAACGCCCGTGCCGTGGGCCCGCGCCTCGGCCGGGCCGTGCAGGGTGTCATCCGGGCCGCCAAGGACGGGCAGTGGCAGGAGCACGACGGCGGGCTCGTCGTGGTCGTCGACGGCCGGGCGGTCCCGCTCGAGCCCGGCGAGTACGACCTGACGACCGTGGTCGACGAGCACGCGGGCAGCGACGTCGCGGCGGCCGTGCTGCCGGACGGCGCCGGCTTCGTCGTGCTCGACCTGGCGCTGGACGACGAGCTGCGGGCCGAGGGCGCCGCGCGCGACGTGGTGCGTGCCGTGCAGGACGCGCGCAAGGCGGCCGGCCTCAACGTCTCGGACCGGATCGACCTGGTGCTCGGCGTGCCGGCCGAGCAGGTCGGGGCGGTCGAGGCGTTCCGCGAGTTCGTCGCGCGCGAGACGCTTGCGGTCTCGCTCGTCGTGCGGCCGGCCGACGAGGTCACGGTGGAGCTGGGGGTGGCGCAGGCATGACGCAACGTTCGCCGGGCGCGGACCACAACCGGGACGAGGCGGCGCGCGCCGCCCGTGAGGCCGCCGACGAGGTCTACCGGGGCATCCTCGAACGCGCCCCGGAGCACGAGATCGACCCGACCCTGGACCGGGTGCGCGAGGTGTGCGACCTGCTCGGCGACCCGCAGCTCGACTACCAGGTGATCCACGTCACCGGGACGAACGGCAAGACGTCGACAGCACGGATGATCGAGCGCCTGGTCCGCGAGCACGGGCTGCGCACGGGGCGGTTCACCTCACCGCACCTGACCCGGGTCACCGAGCGGATCGCGATCGACGGCGAGCCGATCTCCGACGAGGACTTCGTCCGCGTCTGGCAGGACGTCGCGCCGTACGTGCACCTGGTCGACCAGCGCAGCCTGGACCGCGGCGGGCCGCGGCTGAGCTTCTTCGAGGTGTTCACGGTGATGGCGTTCGCGGCGTTCGCCGACGCCCCGATCGACGTCGCGGTGATCGAGGTCGGCATGGGCGGGCGCTGGGACTCCACCAACGTCGTGCACTCCCAGGTGCAGGTGATCGCCCCGGTGGCGATGGACCACGAGCGCTACCTCGGCCACACGCTCGCCGAGATCGCCGGCGAGAAGGCCGGGATCATCGAGGAGGGCGGGACCGTCGTCGTCTCCCGGCAGGACGACATCGCCGAGGGGGTCATCCTCGCCGAGGCGGCCACCAAGGGTGCCCGTGTCATCCGGGAGGACGTCGACATCGCGGTCGTCGAGCGGGTGGTCGCCGTCGGCGGGCAGATGGTGACGCTGCGCGGGCTCGGCGGCGTCTACACCGACATCTACCTGCCGCTGCACGGCGAGCACCAGGCGCACAACGCGCTGCTCGCGCTGGTCGCGACCGAGGTGCTGATCACCGGCGGCGCTGCGCTGGACGGTGCGGTGGTCGAGACGGCCTTCGACGACGCCTCGTCGCCCGGGCGGCTCGAGGTGGTGCGCACGTCACCGACCGTGCTGGTCGACGGCGCGCACAACCCGAACGGGGTGCAGGCGCTGGTCGCGGCGCTGGCCGAGGCGTTCGCCTTCGACCGGCTCGTCGGCGTGGTGGCGGTGATGGACGACAAGGACGTCGAGGGGATGCTCGGCCTGCTCGAGCCCGCGCTCGACGAGATCGTGGTCACGCACGCTGCCACGTCGCGGTCGATGGATGTCGACCAGCTCGCCGAGATCGCCGAGGAGGTGTTCGGGCCCGACCGGGTGCACCGCACCGAACGGCTCGACGACGCGATCGCGTTGGCCGTCGAGCTGGCCGAGTCGGAGGTGGAACGCGGCGCCGGGGTGCTGGTCACCGGCTCGCTCTACGTCGTCGCCGAGGCGCGGGTGCTGCTCGGGCGGCCCTGACGTCGGGCCGGCCGGTGAGTCTGCGAGGGACCGGCGCAACGTTGCCGTTTGCCAACGTTTCGGGGCCCGCGCTTCGGGGCGCCGGGTTCCTCGTCTAGGGTCGAGAGCGTGCCACGCCCCGTGGGTCCAGCCTGCCCGCTCGCTTCCGGCGCCGGGGGATCCCGTGCATGCCGAGGCGGAGGAGGAGCATGACGCTGGACGTGGACTGGGCGCTGGCCTGGGTCCGCGGCGCGGCGACGGCGATCGCCGAGCACCGCGACGAGCTGACCGAGCTCGACCGGCAGATCGGCGACGGTGACCACGGGTCGAACCTGGACCGCGGCTTCGCGGCGGTGCTCGCCCGGCTGGAGGCGTTGGAGGAGCCGCCCGCCCAGGTCGGTGACGTGCTGCGGCTCACCGCCACCACGCTGATGTCCACCGTCGGTGGTGCGGCCGGGCCGCTCTATGGCACGGCCTTCCTCCGGGCGGCCAAGGCTGCGGCGGCACCGGACCTCGACGCGTCGGCGGTCGTCGCGCTGCTCGAGGCCGCCCTGGACGGCATCACGACCCGCGGCAACGCGAGGCCGGGGGAGAAGACGATGGTGGACGCCTGGGCGCCGGCCGTCGACGCCGCGGTCGCCGCCGCCGACAACGGCGCGTCACCCGCGGCGGTGCTCGCCGCGGCCGGTGTCGCCGCCCAGGCCGGGGCGTTGGCCACGATCCCGCTGATCGCGACGAAGGGTCGCGCGTCCTACCTCGGACCGCGGTCGGCCGGTCACCTGGACCCCGGTGCGCGGTCGAGCGAGCTGATCCTGCGGGCGGCGGCCGACGCCGCCTCCGCGGCGTGACCGCCGCGTCCGCGACGTGACCGCCGCACCGTCGGAGCGCGCCTCCGGGGCTCCCGGGATCCGGCGCAAGCGCCCGGCGACCGTCGTCTTCGCCGAGACGATGCTGCTGCTGGAGGCGCTCCTGCTGGGGTTCGCCACCCTGGTCGCGTTCGGCCTGCGGGTGGCGCCGGCCGGCGTCGTGTGGGGCGTGGGGCTCGGGTCCGCGGCGCTCCTCGCCCTGCTCTCCGCAGTCCAGCGTCACCGCTGGGGGCGTGTGGTCGGCTCGGTGGCGCAGGTGGCGGTGCTGGCGGGCGCGTTCTGGGTGCCGATGATGCTCCTCATCGGCGGGATCTTCGTCGTGATGTGGGTCGCGATGCTCCGGCTGGGTGGCCGGATCGACCGTGAGCGGGCCGCCTTCGACGCCGCCCACCCGGACGCGGTGGAGCCGCCGCGGCCGCCCCGGGGTCTCGGCCAGGGCCGATAGGGTGCCCACCATGACCGACCTGCAGCGCACCCTCGTCCTCGTCAAGCCCGACGGCGTGCGGCGGGGGAACGTCGGGGAGGTGCTGCACCGGATCGAGGCCAAGGGGTACCGGCTGGTCGCGGTCGAGTTGCGCACCGCTGCCCCCGCCCTGCTCGAGGAGCACTACGCCGAGCACGCGGGCAAGCCGTTCCTCGCGCCGCTCGTCGAGTTCATGGCGTCCGGTCCGCTGGTCGCGGTGGTCGTCGAGGGGCACCGCGTCGTCGAGGGGTTCCGCGCCTTGGCCGGGGCGACCGACCCGACGGCGGCGGCGCCCGGCACCATCCGCGGGGACCTGGCCCGGGACTGGGGCACGTCGGTGATCGAGAACGTCGTGCACGGCTCGGACTCCCCGGAGTCGGCGGCGCGTGAGATCGCGCTCTGGTTCCCCGCCCTCTGAGGGTTCCCCGCCCTCTGAGCGGTCCGCGACCCGCCTCCCGCCCGGCACGGCCCGTCCCGCCTAGGCTGCCCCCGTGCACCTGAAGACCCTGACGCTGCGCGGGTTCAAGTCGTTCGCCTCGGCGACGACGCTGACCCTCGAGCCGGGGATCACGTGCGTCGTCGGGCCCAACGGGTCCGGCAAGTCCAACGTCGTCGACGCGCTGACCTGGGTGATGGGGGAGCAGGGCGCCAAGACGCTGCGTGGCGGCACGATGGAGGACGTCATCTTCGCGGGCACCTCGGCGCGTCCGCCGCTGGGCCGCGCCGAGGTCGCTCTGACCATCGACAACGTCGACGGTCACCTGCCGATCGAGTACTCCGAGGTGACGATCTCGCGGACCCTGTTCCGCAACGGCGGGTCGGAGTACGCGATCAACGGCCGCACCTGCCGCCTGCTGGACATCCAGGAGCTGCTCAGCGACACCGGCATGGGCCGGTCCATGCACGTCGTCGTCGGGCAGGGCAAGCTCGACGAGGTGCTCCGGGCCACCCCGGAGGAGATGCGCGCGTTCGTCGAGGAGGCGGCCGGGGTGCTCAAGCACCGCCGGCGCAAGGAGAAGGCGCTGCGCAAGCTGGACGCGATGGCGGCCAACCTCACCCGCCTGACCGACCTGACCGCCGAGATCCGCCGCCAGCTCGGCCCGCTCGGGCGCCAGGCGGAGGTCGCCCGCAAGGCGGCGGTGGTCCAGGCCGACGCGCGCGACGCGCGCGCCCGGCTGCTGGCCGACGACCTGGCCCAGCTGCACGGGCAGCTCGCCCAGGAGGTCGCCGACGAGACCGCCCTGCGCCAGCGGCGCGACGAGGTCGAGGCGCAGCTGACGACGACCCGCACCCGGCTGGCCGGCCTGGAGCGGGAGGCGGCCGAGGCGGCGCCCGCCGTCGCCGAGGCCGGCGAGCTGTGGTACGGCCTGTCGGCGCTGCGCGAGCGGCTCCGCGGCACGGCCTCGCTCGCCGCGGACCGGGCGCGTCTGCTCGGCGACCCCGGTGCGGAGCGCACCCCTGGCCAGGACGTCGACGAGCTGGTCGCCCAGGCAGCGCGGGTCCGCGCCGCCGAGGCCGAGCTGGTTGCCGAGGTCGAGGTGGCCCGCGCCGCGCTGGACGGAGCGGTCACCGCGCGCCAGTCCGCCGAGCAGGCCGCGGAGGCAGCCGAGCGCGAGCTCGCCACCGCCCTGCGCGCCGCCGCCGACCGGCGCGAGGGTGTCGCGCGGCTGGCCGGCCAGGTCGGCGCACGCCGGAGCCGGCTCGAGGCGAACGGCGAGGAGATCGGGCGACTGCGTGCGGCGCTGGCCGCGGCCGAGAACCGTGCGCACGAGGCGAACACCCGGTTCACCGAGCTGGAGACCCAGGTCACCGGCGTGGAGGAGGGCGAGGAGGGGCTCGACGCCGCGCACGAGACCGCCGCCGCCGCCCTCGAGGCGGCCCGCGCCCGGGTGTCGGCGTTGTCCGACGATCTCGCGGCCGCCGAGCGGGACCGCGGGGCGCTGACCGCCCGGGCCGAGACGCTCGAGCTGAGCCTGTCCCGCAAGGACGGTGCCGGCGCCCTGCTCGCCGCCGACGCGCTGACCGGCACCATCGGCTCGGTGGCGGCGCTGCTGTCGGTCGACCCACGGGACGAGGAGGCGATCGTCGCCGCGCTCGGCCCGCTCGCCGACGCGGTTGCCGTCGAGTCCGTCGAGGCGGCCGTCGACGCGATCCGCTACCTGCGCTCCGAGGACGCCGGCCGGGCCACGCTGCTGGTCGGGTCCCCGGACGGCGAGGCACGAGCGCTGGGTGACCTGCCGCCCGGGGCGCAGGCCGCGATCGACCTGGTGCAGGCGCCGTCCCGGGTCCGGCCCACGGTCCGGGCCCTGCTCGCCGGCGTCGTCGTCGTCGACGACCTGGCCACCGCCCGCGCCGTCCTGGCCGCGCGTCCCGACCTGGTGGTCGCCACCCGGGCCGGCGACCTGCTGTCCGGGCGGCGGGCGTCCGGTGGCTCGTCGGGCGCGCCGTCCGCGCTGCACCTTCAGGCGGCCCTGGACCAGGCGCGCTCCGGCGCGCAGGCGGCGACCGCGAGCGCCGAGCGGCTGCGGTTCGAGCTCGTCGCCGCGCAGCAGGCGCGCGCCGATGCCCTGGCGGACTACGACCACACGCTGGACCGGCTGAACGAGTCCGACGCGGCGCTGGCGGCCGTCGCCGAGCAGCTGGCCAACCTCGGTTCGGTGGCGCGATCGGCCCGCGCCGAGGCGGACCGCCTGCAGGCCTCCCTCGACGTCGCCACCCGGGCGCTCGACGAGGATGCCGCCGCCCTCGCCGAGCTCACCGCACGCCTTGCCGCCGTCGAGGCGGAGCCCGCCGAGTCCGAGACGCGGATCGCGGACGGGACGACGCACCGGGACGGGCTGGCGGCGCTGGCCACGCAGGCCCGGTCGCACGAGACCGAGGCTCGGCTGACGCTGCGCACCGCGGAGGAACGAGCGCGGGCGCTGTCCGGGCGGGCCGAGTCGCTCGAGCGCGCCGCGCGGGCGGAGCGGGAGGCACGCGCGCGGGTCGCCCAGCGGGAGGCCGTCCGCGCCCGGCAGGCGGCCACCGCTCGTGCCGTCCACGCCGGCGCCGTGCGCGCGCTGGCGGTGATCGAGGCCTCACTGGCCCGGGCGTCCGACGAGCGGGCGGCCGCCGAGTCGGCCCGTGCCGCCCGTGACGGACAGCTGGTCGCGGCCCGCGCCGCGGCCGAGTCGCTCGCCGCCGAGCTCGCCCAGCTGACCGACGTCGCCCACCGGGACGAGGTGGTGCGCACCCAGCAGCGGTTGCGGGTCGAGGCCCTGGAGCAGCGGTCGGTCGACGAGCTCGGTCTGGACCCGCAGCTGCTGGTCGAGGAGTACGGGCCGCACCGGGACGTCCCGGTCGTCCGGCCGGCAGACGCGGACCCCGACGACGCGCCGCCGGCGATGCCCTACGTGCGGGAGCAGCAGGAGAAGCGGCTCGCCGCCGCGGAGCGTGCGCTGGCCCTGCTCGGCCGGGTCAACCCGCTGGCGCTGGAGGAGTTCGACGCGCTCGAGGAACGGCACCGGTTCCTCACCGAGCAGCTGGCCGACCTCAGGAAGTCCCGGGCCGACCTGCTGCAGATCGTCGCCGACATCGACGAGCGGGTGGAGCAGGTGTTCGCCGAGGCTTTCGCCGACACCGCCGCGCAGTTCGAGATCGTCTTCCCCCGGCTGTTCCCGGGCGGGGAGGGCCACCTGGTGCTGACCGCACCGCACGACATGCTGGCCACCGGTGTGGAGGTCGAGGCGCGTCCCGCGGGGAAGAAGGTCAAGCGGCTGTCACTGCTGTCCGGCGGCGAGCGGTCGCTCACCGCGGTGGCGTTGCTGGTGGCGATCTTCCGGGCGCGGCCCTCGCCGTTCTACGTGCTCGACGAGGTGGAGGCGGCCCTGGACGACACCAACCTGGACCGCCTGCTGGAGCTGCTCCGCGAGCTGCGGGCGAGCTCCCAGCTCATCGTCGTCACGCACCAGAAGCGGACGATGGAGATCGCCGACGCCCTCTACGGCGTGACGATGCGCGGCGACGGGGTCTCCACGGTGATCAGCCAGCGGTTGCGGGAGGACGTGCCCGCCTGAGGGGGCCATGCGGTGAAGGTTCGGTGACGCGAAGGGTGAGGTGTCGCCGTTCGGGTGGAGACGTCCCATGACCGGGGCGACGATGGCGGCATGGCCGTCCTCGTCGTCGTGATCCTCGCCCTGCTCGCCGCCACCGCCGTCGTGCTGCTCGCGACGGCCGACGCCCCGCGGCGTGACGGTGAGCACCCGTTGCGGGCGTTCGCCCGTGGCGTGCGCTCCTGGTGGCGCCCCGACGCCGAGCAGCGGGCCGAGGCGCGTGCCGCGGCGGCCGGCCCGGTCGACGTGTCGCTCGAGCAGATGCTCCGCGCGAACGTGGAGGTCGGGGCGGGCTACCTGCGACCGGGGGAGCTCTCCGGGTCGCTGCATGCGGCCGCGGTGCGCGTGCTGCCCGGCCGCGGCCGGGACGACGACCAGGCGTCCGGCCGCTGAGCCGGGCCGGCGGGGTGACCCGCGGGGCGTCGTCGTCGTCGTGGCCTGACCCGACCGCGAGTCGCGTGCGGCCCGCGCGGACCGACAGACTGTCCCGGTGACTCACGAGATCCTGACCTGGCTGCTGGCCGCTGGCGTGCCGCTGGTCGCGATCGCCGCCGGTGCCACGGTCGCGGTACGACGCCGCGGCAGGACCCCCCGCCCGCCGGCACCGACCGCCGCTCCGCCGCACGACGAGCTCGCGCCGGCTCCCACCCGCCCGCAGCCGGGAGCTCCACCGGCGCCGGCGCCGGCTGCACCGCCCGTGGTCGAGGAGCCTGCGCCCCCCCGAGCCCCTGCGCCTCAGGCACCCGTTCCGGGCGCGGTGGAGACCCCCGCGCCGACCCAGGGCCGTCTCGCTCGGCTCCGTGACCGGCTGGCCCGGTCCGGGTCGCCCCTGGGCGCCCGGCTCCTGGCCGTGCTGTCCCGGGACCGGCTCACCGACGACGACTGGGACGAGCTGGAGGAGACCCTGCTGCTCGCCGACGTCGGTGCCGGGCCGAGCGGCGAGCTGATCGAGGCGCTCCGCACCCGGGTCCGCGTCGCCGGGGCCAGCGACCCGGCGCAGGTGCGCGCCCTGCTCCGCGAGCAGCTCGTCGCGCTCGTCGACCCCACCCTGGACCGCTCGCTGCACACCGAGCCCGGCGTGGGCCCGGACGGCGCGCCGGCACCGGCGGTGGTGCTGGTGGTCGGCGTCAACGGGACGGGCAAGACGACCACGGTCGGCAAGCTGGCCCGGGTCCTGGTGGCGGACGGGCGCACCGTGCTGCTCGGCGCCGCGGACACGTTTCGCGCGGCGGCCGCCGAGCAGCTGACCACGTGGGGGGCGCGGGTCGGCGTCGAGACGGTGCGTGCGGACCGGGAGGGTGCCGACCCGGCGTCGGTGGCGTTCGACGCGGTCCGGACGGCGCGCGAGACGGGGGTCGACGTCGTCCTGGTCGACACGGCGGGGCGGCTGCAGAACAAGGCCGACCTGATGGACGAGCTGGGCAAGATCACCCGCGTGCTCACCCGCAGCGCTCCGCTGTCCGAGGTGCTGCTCGTCCTGGACGCCACCACGGGCCAGAACGGGCTCAACCAGGCGCGCGTGTTCACCCAGGTCGCCGGGGTGACAGGGATCGTCCTGACCAAGCTGGACGGCACCGCCAAGGGCGGGATCGTCGTGGCGGTGCAGCGCGAGCTCGGGGTGCCGGTCAAGCTCGTCGGGCTGGGCGAAGGCCCGGACGACCTGGCCCCGTTCGACCCGGAGGCGTTCGTGGACGGCCTGCTCGGTACCTGAGACAGGCCCGCGACCTTCACACGATGTTTACCTCCGGGCCCCGGCCGTGACGCTGCCGTAACGCGCGCGGCGACCGCCGGAAATCGGCGACCAGCACCGTGGTGTCCGCGGCGAGCCATCCGACTCGCCACGGGAGAAACGGGTGCAGCAGATGGTGACATCGCTACTGACGGCAGTGGCAGCCGCGGGTCCGTCGTGTGACCCCATGGCGTCGACCGCCAGCGCGTTCTGCCTCAACACCGGCAACAACGCCTGGATGATGACGTCGGCCGTGATCGTCCTCATGATGACGGTCCCGGCGCTGGCGTTCTTCTACGGCGGCATGGTGCGCAGCAGGTCGGTCCTCAACATGCTGATGATGAACTACATCGCGGCAGGGACCGTCGGGTTCGTCTGGCTGCTCTGGGGCTACTCGATGGCCTTCGGCACCGGGACCACCGGGATCAACCAGTTCTTCGGCAACCCGTTCCAGTTCTTCGGGCTGCAGGGGCTGGCCGAGACCGCGACCGACGGATCCGCGTCGAGCTTCAGCCCACTGGCCACCAGCGGCGTGCCGGCGTTCACCGTGGTGGCCTTCCAGGTGACGTTCGCCGTCATCACGGTCGCCCTCATCACCGGCGCCATCGCGGACCGGATCAAGTTCAGCTCGTGGATCGCGTTCACCGTGATCTGGGCGACGGTCGTCTACTTCCCGCTCGCGCACATGGTCTGGGGCGGCGGGTTCCTCGGCGTCGGCGGGTTCATCTCGCAGCACATCTCGACCCCGATCGACTTCGCCGGCGGGACCGTGGTGCACATCGACGCCGGAGCCGCCGGCCTGGCGCTGGTCCTGCTCCTCGGCAAGCGCAAGGGCTGGCCACGCGAGCCGATGCGGCCGCACAACCTGCCGTACGTCATGCTCGGTGCCGCCCTGCTCTGGGTCGGCTGGTTCGGCTTCAACGCCGGGTCCGAGGGTGCGGCCGACGGAGTGGCCTCCCGCGCGTGGCTCAACACGTTCGTCGCGACCTGCGTCGCGATGCTGGCCTGGCTCGCGACGGAGAAGGTCCGGGACGGCCACGCGACGTCGCTCGGCGCGGCGTCGGGCATCGTCGCCGGCCTGGTCGCGATCACGCCCGCGGCGTCCTCGATGGACACGTGGGGTGCGATGGTCGTCGGTCTGTTCGCCGGCGTGATCTGCGCGCTCGCGATCGGGCTGAAGTACAAGCTGGGCTTCGACGACGCGCTCGACGTCGTCGGCGTCCACCTCGTCGGCGGCCTGACCGGCACGGTCCTCATCGGGTTCCTCGCGACGAAGAACCAGTCCGCGTGGTACCCGGCCGGTGCCCGGAACGGCCTGCTCTACGGTGGCGGGGCGACGCAGCTGCTGACCCAGGTGATCGCGGCGCTGTTCGCCGTCGTGTTCTCCTTCGGCCTGACCTACATCATCGGCTCGATCATCAAGGCGGTCGGCGGCCTGCGGCTGTCGGAGCAGGTCGAGGTCGGCGGGATCGACCTCGCCGTGCACGGTGAGTCCGCGTACGACACGATCGGTGCCCGCATCTCGTCGGAGGTGGAGTGATGACGAAGCTCGTAACGGCGATCATCCAGCCGCATCGGCTGGACGACGTGAAGTCGGCCCTCGAGGGAGCCGGTGTGCACGGCCTGACGGTGAGCGAGGTGAGCGGCTACGGCCGCCAGCGGGGCCACACCGAGGTCTACCGCGGAGCCGAGTACACCGTGGACCTCGTGCCGAAGGTGAGGATCGACGTGCTCGTCCCGGACGAGGACGCCTCCACCATCGTCGGCGTCGTCGTCCAGGCGGCCCAGAGCGGCAAGATCGGTGACGGCAAGGTCTGGGTGGTCCCGGTGGACGACGTCGTTCGCGTCCGCACCGGCGAGCACGGCGTCGAGGCGCTGTAGACCACATGGCGACACGGTCGGCCACCCCCGGGCCGGCCGAGCCCGAGCCGCAGGTCCCGCACCCCCCGACCGGGGTGCGGGACCTGCGGCGTGAGCGGCTCGACCTGGCCACCACGCTGTCCGGGCCCGGCTCGGACGGTGTGGCGCGCCGTCACGCCGTCGCGGACCTCGTCACCCGCCGCCTGGGCGAGCTCTGGGCGTCGGCGACGGCCGACCTGGACACGGCGGGGATCGCGCTCGGAGCCGTGGGCAGCGTCGGGCGGGGCGACCCGTCGCCGGCCAGCGACCTCGATCTGCTCCTGGTCCACGAGGGCCGAGGCCGCTCGCCCGACGAGCTGCGCCGGCTCGCCGAGCGGCTCTGGTACCCGATCTGGGACGCCGGTCTCGACCTCGACCACTCGGTGCGCTCCCTGGCGCAGTGCCGCCAGGTCGCCTCGAAGGACCTGCCGGCGGCGGTCGGCCTGCTCGAGCTGCGGCACGTCGCGGGCGACCCGGTGGTCGTCGCCCGCGCGTTGTCGGCGCTGCTCGAGGACTGGCGCTCGGCGGCGCGTCGTCGGTTGCCGGAGCTGGTCTCCACGACGAAGGGCCGGGCCGACCGGTACGGCGAGCTGGCCTACCTCATCGAGCCGGACCTCAAGGAGGCCCGGGGCGGGATCAGGGACGCCATCGTCCTGTTCGCGCTGGCCGCCACCTGGCTGACGGACCGGCCGCACGGCGCGGTCGACGCGGCGTACCACCACCTGCTCGACGTGCGGGACACCGTCCAGCTGGTCACCGGCCGGCACACCAACCGGCTGCTGGTCGCCGACCAGGACGAGGTCGCCGCGCGGGTCGGCTTCGACGACCGGGACGACCTGCTCGCCTCGATCGCGGAGGCGGGCCGCGTCATCTCGTACGCGCTGGACACGACAGCACGCAACGCCCGGCAGGCGCTGCAGCGGCCCGGACCGCCGTTCCTGGTCCGCGGCCGGCGCCAGCCTCCCCGGCTGCGCGCGATCGCCGAGGGACTGGTCGAGCACGACGGGGAGCTGGTCCTCGCGGTCGACGCGCAGCCCGCCCAGGACCCGGTGCTGTCGCTGCGGGCCGCGGCGACCGCCGCCCGCACCGGGCTGGTGCTGTCCCCGGTCACCGTGGCGAGCCTGGAGGCGACGCCGGCGCTGCCGACGCCGTGGCCCAAGGCGGCGCGCGCCCAGCTGATCGCCCTCCTCGGTTCGGGCCCGGCGCAGGTGCCGGTCTGGGAGGCGCTCGACCTGGCCGGCGTCGTCACGACGTGGATCCCGGAGTGGGCGGGCGTGCGCAACCGGCCGCAGCGCTCGCCGATCCACCGGCACACGGTCGACCGGCACATGGTGGAGACCGTGGCGCGGATCGGACGGGACCGGCGGGGGGCGGACGGGGCGGAGACCTTGCTGCTCGCCGCGCTGCTGCACGACATCGGCAAGCGGGCCGGTGCGGCGGACCACTCGACCGAGGGCGCCCGCCTGGCCGGACCGATCGTGGCCCGGATGGGGTTCGGCGAGCAGGTGGCCGACGACGTCGCGCGGCTGGTCCGCGAGCACCTCACGCTGGCCGAGCTGGCCACCACCGAGGACCCGGCCGCCCCGGACACCGTCGACCGGCTGCTGGAGGCGGTCGACCACCGGGCGGACCTGCTGCTCCTGCTCCGGGCCCTGACCGAGGCGGACGCATCGGCCGCCGGGCCGGCGGCTTGGACGACGTGGCGGCGCACGCTGGTCGACGACCTCGTCGCCCGGGCCACGGCCCGGTTGGCAGGTACCCTGGGGCGTCCGTCCGACTGAGCAATGCTGAACGAGGGCCAGTGTTCAACAACCTCTCCGACCGACTGACCGCCACCTTCCGGAACCTGCGCACCCGTGGCCGGCTGTCCGAGGCGGACGTCGACGCCACCGTGCGCGAGATCCGCCGCGCGCTGCTGGACGCCGACGTCGCAGTGCCGGTGGTCCGTCAGTTCACCGCCGCGGTGCGCGAGCGCGCGCTGGGTGCCGAGGTCTCCGGCGCGCTCAACCCCGCGCAGCAGGTCGTCAAGATCGTGCACGACGAGCTCGTCGAGATCCTCGGCGGCGCCACGCGCACCCTGACGTTCGCCAAGCGGCCGCCTACGGTGATCCTGCTGGCCGGCCTGCAGGGCGCGGGCAAGACGACACTGGCCGGCAAGCTCGCGGTGCACCTGAAGGAGCAGGGCCACACCCCGCTGCTCGTCGCCGCAGACCTGCAACGCCCCAACGCGGTCACCCAGCTGCAGGTGGTGGGCGAGCGGGCCGGCGTGCCGGTGTTCGCACCGCACCCGGGCAACCAGGCGAGCGCCGACCTGGACGCCCTCCCGCAGGGCGCCGACCCGGTGCGGGTCGCCCGCGAGGGCGTGGCCGCCGCGACCGAGCGCCAGCACGACGTCGTGATCGTCGACACCGCCGGCCGGCTCGGGGTCGACGAGGCGATGATGCGCCAGGCCGCGGACATTCGCGATGCGGTCCGGCCGGACGAGATCCTCTTCGTGGTCGACGCGATGATCGGCCAGGACGCGGTGACCACCGCGCTGGCGTTCGCCGACGGGGTGGGCTTCACCGGCGTCGTCCTGTCCAAGCTGGACGGCGACGCCCGTGGTGGTGCCGCGTTGTCGGTCGCGACGGTCACCGGTCGGCCGATCCTGTTCGCGTCGACCGGTGAGCGGCTGGCCGACTTCGAGGTGTTCCACCCCGACCGGATGGCCTCCCGGATCCTCGACATGGGCGACGTGCTCACCCTCATCGAGCAGGCGCAGAAGTCGTTCGACGCCGAGCAGACCGAGCGGATGGCCGGCAAGCTCGCCGCCGGCGTGGACTTCACGCTCGACGACTTCCTGGTCCAGATGCAGCAGCTGCGCAACGCCGGCCCGCTGAAGAAGATGCTCGGGATGCTGCCCGGCATGGGCCAGATGCGCGAGGCGCTGGACAGCTTCGACGAGCGCGAGGTGGACCGGATCCAGGCGATCATCCAGTCGATGACGCCCGCCGAGCGGGACACCCCCAAGCTCATCAACGGCTCGCGCCGGGCGCGGATCGCCCGCGGCTCGGGCATGCAGCCGTCGGACATCAACCAGCTGCTCGAACGGTTCGACCAGGCGCAGAAGATGATGCGCCAGATGGCCAAGAACGGCGGGGCGATGCCGGGTCTGGGCAACCTGCCGGGCAGCGGGAAGAAGGCCAAGGGCCGGGCCCCGGCACCGGCCAAGGCCAAGGGCAAGTCCGGCAACCCGGCCAAGCGGGCGCTCCAGGAGCAGCAGGCGGCGTCCCGCCGCACCGGCGCCCCGGCCGCGCCCACCGCTCCCGGCTCGGCGTTCGGACTGGGCAAGCCCGCCGACCCGCCCCAGCTGCCGCCGGGGCTCGGCGGGCTGTTCGGCGGTCGCTGACCCGTGGTGCTCCACCTGCGCGGGCCGGTGCTGCTCGACGACGAGCACACCGCCGGGCAGGCCTGGGTCGTCGGCGACCGGATCACGTTGGAGCGGCCGTCCGGGCCGGTGGACGCCTCGCTCGACGGATGGGTCCTGCCGGGCCTGGTCGACGTGCACTGTCACGTCGGGCTCGCCGCCGCCGGAGCGGTCGACCCGGCCACGGCGCGCCGGCAGGCGCTCGCCGACCGTGACTCCGGGGTGCTGCTCATCCGCGACGCCGGCTCGCCGTCGGACACGCGCTGGATGGACGGCCACGCCGACCTGCCGCGGATCCTGCGGGCCGGGCACCACCTCGCGCGGCCGAAGCGCTACCTGCGCCACTACGCCCGTGAGCTGACCTCGCCGGACGACCTGCCGGGCGCGGTGGTCGAGGAGGCCGCCCGCGGCGACGGGTGGGTCAAGCTCGTCGGCGACTGGATCGACCGTGACCTGGGTGCGGCCGGCGACCTGCGTCCGCTGTGGCCGGACGCTGTGGTCGCCGAGGCGATCAGCGCCGCGCACGCCGCCGGGGCCCGGGTCACCGTGCACACGTTCGCCACCGAGACGTTGGACGCCCTGCTCGATGCCGGCGTCGACTGCCTCGAGCACGCCACGGGCGCCGACGCGCGCCAGATCGAGCGGATCGCGGCGGCCGGCATCCCGGTGACGGCCACCGCGCTGCAGGTCGACCAGTTCGCGGCGATCGCCGACCGGGCCGACCGGTACCCGGTCTACGCCGCCCGGATGCGGCAGATGCATGCGCGGCGCCATCTCCTCGTCCGTGACCTGGTCGACGCGGGCGTCCCGGTCCTCGTCGGCACCGATGCCGGCGGGACCATCGGGCACGGCCGGCTGCCGGACGAGGCCGCAGCGCTCGTCGGCGCGGGGCTCCCGGCGGCGGACGTCGTGGCGGCCGCGTCGTGGCGCACGCGCGCGTGGCTCGGCGTCCCGGGGCTCGCCGAGGGCGCCCCGGCCGACCTCGTCGTCTACCCGGCCGATCCGCGCGCGGACATCAGGGTCCTCGCCGCGCCGAGCGCCGTCGTCCTGCGGGGCGGCCGCGTCGCGTAGTGCGCCGCGCGTCTGGCACAATGATCCGCTGTACTCGGCGGGCGCAGCCCCTCTACCTGCGCCGGGCCGCGTCCCCGGTCGGACCGGCGCCCAATCCCCACGGGCCTGACGGCGAGACCACCCCAAGACCTTCAGGAGAAGACCCGCTCGTGGCCACCAAGATCCGCCTCAAGCGCCTGGGCAAGATCCGCGCGCCGTACTACCGCATCGTCGTCGCCGACTCGCGCTCCCGTCGCGACGGCAAGGTGATCGAGGAGATCGGCAAGTACCACCCGACCGAGGACCCCTCGGTCATCGAGGTGAAGAGCGACCGCGCGCAGTACTGGCTCGGGGTCGGCGCCCAGCCGACCGACCAGGTGCGCGTGCTGCTCAAGATCACCGGTGACTGGCAGAAGTTCAAGGGCCTGCCCGGCACCGAGGGCACGCTCCGGACGAAGGCCGGCAAGGTCGACCCGAAGGCCGCCGTCGAGGCCGCCGCCGCGGACGCCGAGAAGGTCAAGGCGAAGGCCTCGGCGAAGAAGACCGAGCCCGAGGCGCCCGTCGCCGAGGTCGAGGTCCCCGTCGAGGATGAGCAGGCCTGACGTGCTCGCCGACGCGCTCGAGCACCTCGTGCGGGGCATCGTCGACCACCCGGACGACGTGCAGGTCCGCTCGTCCACGCTGCGCCGGGGCGAGCTGCTCGAGGTCCGGGTGCACCCGGAGGACCTGGGCCGCGTGATCGGCCGCGCCGGGCGCACCGCCCGTGCGCTGCGGACCGTGATCAACGCCCTGTCCCGCGAGGGGTCCGTCCGGATCGACGTCGTCGACGTCGACCGTCGCTGACCGCCCGGGAGGCCGCGTGCTGCTGACCGTCGCCCGGATCGGCCGCCCGCACGGTCTGCGCGGAGAGGTCGCCGTCGACGTCCGCACCGATGCGCCGGCCGAACGGCTCGCGCCCGGCGCCGTGCTGGCCACCGAGCCGGCCTCGGCCGGACCGCTGACGGTGGTCCGCACGCGCGCCCAGCAGGAGCGCTGGTTCGTCACCTTCGACGGCGTGGACGACCGCAGCGCGGC
Organism: uncultured Actinomycetota bacterium; assembly: GCA_963769855.1. Classification (GTDB taxonomy): domain Bacteria; phylum Actinomycetota; class Actinomycetes; order Actinomycetales; family Cellulomonadaceae; genus Cellulomonas. The sequence goes on along the minus strand of CAVYNN010000003.1, from coordinate 423,904 downwards.
CGAGGCGCTGAACGGCGTCGAGCTGGTGGTCGACGTGGCCGTCACGTCAGAGGCGGACGACGAGGACGCGTGGTACCCGCACGAGCTCGTCGGCCTGCGCGTGGAGGGGACGGACGGCCGCCTGCTGGGTGAGGTCGTCGGCCTGGATCCCGGCCCCGCCCACGACGTGCTCGTCGTACGCGAGCTCGGCGGGGAGCGCACGCTGGTGCCGTTCGTCCGGGCGATCGTCCCGGTGGTCGACGTCCGGGCCGGACGCGTCGTGCTCGAGCCGCCCGGCGGGCTCCTCGCGTCGGACACCGCGAACCTCGTCGTGGCCGACGACCGGGACGACAACGGGACCGACGAGCGGGAGCGCTGACGTGCGCATCGACGTCGTGACGATCTTCCCCGAGTACCTGGCCCCGCTGGGGCTGTCGCTCGTCGGCAAGGCCCGGGCGACGGGTCTGCTCGACGTGCGCGTGCACGACCTGCGCGACTGGACGACCGACCGGCACCGCACGGTCGACGACACCCCGTTCGGCGGCGGTGCCGGCATGGTGATGCGCCCGGACGTGTGGGGTCGGGCCCTGGACGAGCTGCTCGGCGACGGCCCGGCGCACCTCGTCGTGCCGACGCCCTCGGGGGAGTCGTTCACCCAGCGCCGCGCCGAGGCGCTGGCCGCCGAGCCCCGGCTGATCGTCGCCTGCGGCCGGTACGAGGGGATCGACGCCCGCGTCGTCGAGCGCTACCGCGACCGCGTCCCGGTGACCGAGCTGTCGCTCGGCGACTACGTGCTCAACGGCGGAGAGGTCGCCGCGCTGGTCGTCGTCGAGGCGGTCGCGCGGCTGCTGCCCGGCGTGGTGGGCAACCCCGAGTCGCTCGTCGAGGAGTCGCACGGCGCGGACGGGCTGCTCGAGTACCCCGTGTACACCAAGCCCCCGTCGTGGCAGGGGCTCGACGTGCCGGAGGTGCTGCTCTCCGGCCACCACGGGAAGGTCGAGCGGTGGCGTCGCGACCAGGTGCTGGAGCGGACCGCGACCCGCCGCCCCGACCTCCTGCAGCACCTCGACGTCGCCACCCTGGACCGTCACGACCGTCAGACGCTGGCGGTGCTGGGCTGGGCCGTCGTCGGCGGGCACCTGGAGTTCGTCCGCCCCGCCTGACCCACCCCCAGTGGAACAGACACGCACCGACACGCGGGCGGAAGGGGCCGGTTCGTTCCACTGCAGCGGTTCGGTGGGCCACCGGCGCGTGTGGCACACTGGTCCGCTGGTGTGCGCCGATCGCGTCCCTCTGCCGCAGGGGAGGGTCGTACGGCGGCCGGGTCCGCCCGGTCAGCACCTGACACCCTCGGGCCTCCCGCCCCGCTCACCGTGCCCGACGAGCGGCGGGGGAGGCGCGACCACGTCCCTGACCTGCGACAGGACGAGAGAGCGACACCACAATGCACACCCTCGACCCGGTCGACGCAGCCTCGCTGCGCGACGACGTCCCCGACTTCCGGCCCGGCGACACCGTCAAGGTGAACGTCAAGGTCGTCGAAGGCAACCGGTCCCGCATCCAGGCCTTCCAGGGCGTCGTCATCGCCCGTCAGGGCAGCGGCGTGCGCGAGACGTTCACGGTCCGCAAGATCAGCTTCGGCGTCGGCGTGGAGCGCACCTTCCCGGTGCACGCCCCCACGGTCGACTCCGTCGAGGTGGTCACGCGGGGCGCCGTGCGGCGCGCGAAGCTGTACTACCTGCGCGACCTGCGCGGCAAGAAGGCGAAGATCCGCGAGCGTCGCGTGACGACGCCGCAGGCCTGATCCTGCGCTTCCCGGTGGGGCGGTCCCGACAAGGGGCCGCCCCACCGGCGTTGGTGGACGTTCGGTGTCTGGCACGTGGGTCACGACGGCTCTGGGCTGCCCGGCATGCGAGGCTGTGCAGGTGAGCGAGTGGCCCCCCGACGGACCCGCACCCGACAGGCCCGTGTGGGCGCCCCGGGCCTCGGGCCCCATCCCGACGGCCCCGTTCCGCAGATCCCGCCCGACGCGGTCGTCGGAGCCGACCCGGCGGGCTCGTCGTCGTCCGGGCCGACGCCACGGCCGACCGGGCCGGAGAGCGCCGCCGCCGGCCTGACCCGGCGCGCTGCGCGTGCCCCCCACAAGCCCGAGCCGCCTCGGTCCGGCCCGATGTCCTGGCTGCGTGAGACCGGGATCGTCCTGGTCAGCGCCCTCATCCTGTCGTTGCTCGTCAAGACGTTCCTGGTCCAGGCGTTCTGGATCCCGTCCCAGTCGATGCACGACACGCTGGTCGAGGACGACCGCATCCTGGTCAGCAAGCTGGCCCCCGCACTGTTGCACATCCACCGGGGTGACATCGTCGTGTTCAAGGACCCGGGCGGCTGGCTGGCCGGTCAGACGACGCCACCAGCCACCGGGGTACGGCGCGCGCTCAACGACGTGCTGACGTTCGTCGGGCTGCGGCCCGTGGACGCCGGCCAGCACCTGGTCAAGCGCGTCATCGGGCTGCCCGGCGACCACGTGGCGTGCGCTGGGCCGGGCAAGCCGGTCACCGTGAACGGCGTCGCGCTCAACGAGCCCTACGTGGCGCGGTTGTCGCAACCCTCGTCGATGGCGTTCGACATCACCGTGCCGCCCGACTCGCTGTGGGTGATGGGCGACAACCGCGACCACTCCGAGGACTCGCGCTACCACCAGGGCAACCCCGGCGGTGGGTCGATCCCGATGGCGAACGTCGTGGGGGTCGCGTTCGTCATCGTGTGGCCGGCCGACCGGTGGACCATCCTGCGCAACCCCGGCGCGACCTTCGCGGACGTGCCCAACCCGTCATGACGGCGACCCGGGACGACGTGCTGCGGCCGCGGTCACGTGACGGATCCGGAGCCAGCGCGACCCTCGTGCCGCACCTGCGCCACGAGCGGCAGCTGCTCCGCGCGGGGGCCGTCCTGGTCGCCGGCATGGACGAGGTCGGCCGTGGGTCGTTGGCCGGTCCGGTCAGCGTCGGCGTGGTTGTCATCGACGCGACGACGAGGTCCGCGCCGCGCGGCGTGGCCGACTCCAAGCTGCTGACGCCAGCGGCGCGCGAGGCGTTGCTCCCGGCGCTGCGCCGGTGGGGGCTGGCCCGCGCCGTGGGGCACGCGTCGGCCGACGAGATCGACGCGGTCGGCATCCTCGCCGCGCTCCGGCTGGCCGGTCGGCGAGCGCTGGCGCAGGTGGGGCTCGAGGTCGGTCCGGTCGACACGGTGCTCCTCGACGGCAACTACGACTGGCTGGCCGCGCGCGGCACGCTGTTCGACGAGGAACCGCCCGGGCCGGCGCCGACGGTCCACCTGCGGATCAAGGCGGACCGCAGCTGCGCGAGCGTGGCGGCGGCCAGCGTGCTGGCCAAGTGCGAGCGGGACGCGCTGATGGTGGCGCTGGCCGACCGCCATCCGGCCTACCGGTGGGCGGACAACAAGGGCTACGCCTCGCCCGAGCACCTTGCCGCGCTGCGGGAGCTGGGTCCGTGCGTGCTGCACCGGCGGTCGTGGCGGCTGCCCCAGTGCGGTGGGGGGATGATGGGCGGGTGAGCGCGGAGGACCTGGAGAACTACGAGACCGATGCCGAGCTGGCCCTGTACCGCGAGTACCGGGACGTCGTCGGGCTGTTCTCCTACGTGGTGGAGACCGAGCGGCGGTTCTACCTGGCCAACCAGGTGGACCTGCAGGTGCGGTCGGCGGCCGGCGAGGTCTACTTCGAGGTCACCCTGGCCGACGCCTGGGTGTGGGACGTCTACCGGTCGGCGCGCTTCGTCAAGTCGGTGCGCGTGGTGACGTTCAAGGACGTCAACGTCGAGGAGTTGGCCAAGGCCGAGCTGGACCTCGGCGGAGGAGCCGGCTTCGCCCGGTAGGCCGGGCCGTTCACCTGCCGGGGGGCCTGACCCGCCCACAGCCCGCACGACGAGGTCGCCCCCCACCGCGTGGTGGAGGTGAGCGCCGTCGCCCGCTGCTCCGGGGCCAGCGTGTCCGCCGGAGGTGGTGGCGGTGCTGGCCAAGGACGCGGTGGGGCGGTACGGCGAGGACGTGGCGGTGCGGCACGCGCTGGCGCTGGGCTGGACGGTCCTCGACCGCAACTGGCGCTGCCGCGACGGCGAGCTGGACCTCGTCGCGCTGGACGGCACGGAGCTGGTCGCGGTCGAGGTCAAGACGCGACGGACGGACCGGTTCGGTCCGCCGGCCCTGGCCGTGACCCCCGCCAAGCTCGCGCGGCTGCGCCGGCTCACCGCGCTGTGGCTCGCCGCGCACGACGTGCGGCCCGCCTCGGTCCGGGTCGACGTCGTGGCGGTCGTCGTGCCGGGTCGCGGGGCGGCCCAGGTCGACCACCTGGTCGGGGTGATCTGACGTGCTGCTCGGGCGCACCCGCGCCGTCTGCCTGGTCGGACTGTCCGGGCACGTGGTCGACGTCGAGGCACACCTGGCCCCGTCGTTGCCGGCGTTCACGCTGATCGGGCTGCCGGACGCCGCGCTGGCCGAGGCCCGCGACCGCGTCCGGGCCGCCGTGACGTCCACGGGGCTGCCGTGGCCGAACCGCCGGATCACGGTCAACCTCTCGCCGGCCGCGCTGCCCAAGGCCGGGTCGGCGTTCGACGTGGCGATCGCTGTGGCGGTCCTGGCCGGGGCGGGCCTCGTCGAGCCATGCCGCGCCACGTCGGTGGTCCACCTCGGCGAGCTCGGCCTGGACGGGCGGCTGCGCCCGGTGCGCGGCGTGCTGCCGGCGGTCGCCGCCGCGGTCGCGGCAGGGCTGCCACGCGTGGTGGTCCCGGCGGGCAACGCGGCGGAGGCGCGCCTGGTGCCGGGTGCCGAGGTGGTCGGTGTGCACTGCCTGGCCGAGATCGCTGCGCTCTACGGTGCCGACGTCGAGGTGCCCGATGCCGAGCCGGTGCCCCACGTCGTGCCGCGCGGGTCGGCGGCCGACGGTCCGGACCTGGCCGACGTGGTCGGTCAGGTCGAGGCCCGCGAGTGCCTGGAGGTCGCGGCCGCCGGGGGGCACCACCTGCTCATGGTCGGCCCACCCGGTGTGGGCAAGACGATGCTGGCAGCACGTCTGCCGGGCCTGCTGCCGGACCTCGACGAGGTCGGCGCTGTGGAGGTGACCGCGGTGCACTCCCTCGCCGGCCAGTTCGACCCGGCCGACGGACTTCTGCGTCGCCCGCCGTTCGAGGACCCGCACCACACCGCGACGCCGGCCTCGGTGATCGGCGGAGGCTCAGGGATGCCCAGGCCGGGCGCCGCGTCGCGCGCCCACCGGGGGGTGCTGTTCCTCGACGAGGCCCCCGAGTTCTCCACCGCCGTGCTGCAGACGCTGCGTCAGCCGCTGGAGCACGGCGAGATCGTCCTGCATCGGGCTGCTGGGACGGCTCGGTACCCGGCGCGGTTCCAGCTCGTGCTCGCCGCCAACCCCTGCCCGTGCGGCAAGTTCGTCGGCAAGGGGCTGGACTGCACCTGCACGCCGCACCAGCGCCGCCGGTACTTCGGCAAGCTGTCCGGCCCCTTGCTCGACCGGCTCGACCTCCGGGTCGAGGTGGGGCCCACCCGGTCGACCGACAGGCCGGGGGAATCGAGCGCCGTCGTGGCGGCGCGGGTGCGCGGCGCCCGGGCCGCCGCGGCCGAGCGGTTGGCCGGCACCGGCTGGCGGACCAATGCCGAGGTTCCCGGAGGCTGGATCAGGGGTCGGCTGGGCCCCGACCGCAGGCTGGTCGCGGATCTCGACCGGGCGGTCGACACCGGCACGCTCTCGCTGCGGGGCGTCGACCGTGTGCTGAGGGTGGCGTGGACACTCGCCGACCTCGCCGGCAGGGTCGCCCCGACCAAGCAGGACATCGGAACCGCCGCCCACTTCAAGACGGGCGGGCACGGGCTGTGACCGGGCGCGAGGACGACCTGGAGGCGCGGGCCGTCTGGTCGGCGCTGGCCGAGCCCGGCGACCCGGCCGCCGGTGCGCTGGTCCGCCTGCTCGGTGCCCGCGCAGCGCTGGATTGGGTCTCCGGTGCCGGCCGCGCAGCACCCGACTGGTCCGCGCTGCCTGGGGTACCGGGGACCGACCGGATGCGGCTGGTCGGCGCCGCGCGGCGCTGGTCCGCCCGGGCCGTGGCGCTCGATCCGGGCGCGATGCTCGCGGACCTCGGCCGGGCCGGCGGCAGCCTCGTCGTCCCGGGGGACGACACCTGGCCGGCCGGGCTGTGCGATCTCGGCGACGCGGCGCCGTTCGTGCTCTGGTGCCGGGGCACGTTGCCGGCCGGCCGGCCGGCTGTCGCGGTCGTCGGGTCGCGGGCGAGCACGAGCTATGGCGAACGGGTGGCGTACGACGTCGGTGAAGGGCTGGCCCGGCGGGGCGTGACCGTCGTCTCGGGCGGGGCCTACGGGATCGACGCCGCAGCGCACCGGGGCGCGATCGCCAGCGGCGGCCCGACGGTCGTCGTCCTCGCCGGTGGGGTGGACCGCAGCTACCCGGCGGGCAACGCCCGACTGTTCGAGGAGGCGGTCGCCACCGGCGGGGCGATCGCCGCCGAGGTCCCGCCCGGCTCGCTGCCGACCAAGTCGCGCTTCCTGCAGCGCAACCGGCTGATCGCCGCGCTGACCGGGGTGACCGTGGTCGTCGAAGCGGCCTGGCGTTCCGGTGCCCTGTCGACCGCCCACCATGCCGCCGACCTGCTGCGCCCGGTCGGGGCCGTGCCCGGGCCGGTGACGTCCGCCGCGTCCGCAGGGTGCCACCGGCTGCTCCGGGAGGGCTCCGCGGTGTGCGTCACCGAGGTCGACGAGGTGGTCGAGCTGCTGCCGCCGGTGGCCCCAGGCGGCGGAGACTCTCCCTCGGTGGTTGGCACCGCGGGCGGCCTCGTCGAGTCGGACGACACGGACTGGCTCGACCCCCTGTGCCGGCGGGTGCATGACGCGCTGGGCCTGCGCTCCGGTGCGGCCGACGACGTCGTCGCGCAACGGACCGGCCTCGACAAGGGTGCGGTCACCGGTGCGCTGGGGTTGTTGGAGCTGGCCGGGCTTGCGGTCCGGCAACCGGACGGCTGGCGGGCCGTGCGGCCCCGGCCCCGGCCCCGTTGACCGCGCAGGGCCGTCCGGGTGACGCCGGGCCTTCGTTCCGCGTCGCGCCATCCGTTCGGACCATCAGGGCACCCGTCACGCGCGCCTCCATGGTGGCGGCACGGTCCTGCTGAATACTCCAAGCGGGTGAAATACCACGCGCAGAAGGCTTTCCGGTCGCGAAAATCGGACAATAACGGCGGATTCGCCCAGAGCGGTTGCGGTTGGTCACCAGGAGCCCCTTGATCTGGGGGTCCGCACCGGTCACGGTAAGCCTGTGCAGGAGAGCCAGATCACCCCCGGGGCGCGGCAGCGTGTGGTATTGCGCGCCGACTTCGCGGCGCATCTGCGGTCCCAGCGGGGCTTGTCCGAGCACACCATCCGCGCGTATCTCAGCGATCTCGGCGACTTGTTCGGGTACGCCTCCCGGCACGGCCGGACCACGCTGGAGGCGATCGACCTCGCCGTGCTGCGCGGCTGGCTGGCGTCGATGGCCGCCAAGAGGCTGTCCCGGGCGACGATGGCCCGGCGTGCCGCAACGGCCCGGACCTTCTTCGGCTGGGCGGTCCACACCGGCCGCCTCGAGCAGGACCCGACAGCCCGGCTGGCGACCGCGAAGACCACCACCCACCTGCCCACCGTGCTCCGCCAGTCGGAGGTCGCCCGGCTCCTCGACACGGCGCTCGGCGTCGCGGAGGAGCGGGACCCGCTCGCCGTGCGCGACTGGGCGGCCGCCGAGCTGCTCTACGCCTCAGGGGTGCGGGTCGGCGAGCTGTGCGGGGCCGACGTCGCCGACCTCGACCTGGAGAACCGGTCGCTGCGCGTCCTCGGCAAGGGGGCGAAGGAGCGCGTCGTCCCGTTCGGCAAGCCTGCGGCCGACGCGTTGGCCGTCTGGCTGGCCGAGGCGCGGCCTCGGCTGGCCCGCGCAGGGTCGGGGGACGCGCTGTTCCTCGGTGCCCGGGGCGGCCGTGTCGACCAGCGACGGATGCGCGACGCGGTGCATGCGATGGCGCGCAACGCCGGCGTCGACGACGTCGCGCCGCACGCGCTCCGGCACACGGTCGCGACGCACCTGCTCGAGCGTGGCTCGGACCTGCGCAGCGTCCAGGAGTTCCTCGGTCACGCCAGCCTCGGCACCACCCAGCGCTACACCCACGTCTCGGCCGAGCGACTGCGGTCGGCCTACCAGATCGCACACCCTCGCGCATGAGCACCCGAACGGAGTCCCCGATGACCATCGACGCCGACGCCGAGGCTGTCGTCCCCGTCCACGTCCCTGCGGGTCGCGCCGCGCCCACCGCGCCGCGCGGAGTCATCCCGCAGCCGCGTCGCGTGCTGCCCACGCGGGACTACCTGCCCCCGGCGCTGGCCGGCGACGAGGAGGTCGACTCCCGCTGGGTCGACCTGAAGTCCACCGGGTCCGAGGCCGCTCGCGAGTGGTTGATCATGCACTACGCGCCGCTGGTCTCCGCGGTCGCCGGCCGCGTCGGGATGCGCCTGCCGAGCATGGTGGAACACGCCGACCTCGTCTCGTGCGGCATGTTCGGTCTCATCGACGCGATCGAGAAGTACGAGCCCGGCCGCGCGGTGCGGTTCGAGTCCTACGCGTCGAGCCGGATCCGCGGCGCGATCATCGACGAGCTGCGGGCGATGGACTGGGTGCCCCGGTCCGTGCGCACCAAGGCGCGCGCGATCGGCCGGGCGTGCAGCGAGCTCGAGGCGGCGCTGCACCGCACCCCGACCGACAACGAGATCGCCGACAAGCTCGACGTGTCGATGGATGATCTGCGGTCGGCGTTCACCCAGCTCTCGACCGTCAACCTGGTCGCGCTGGACGAGATGCTCGGGGGGGACGACCGGCCCGGCGCGGTCAGCCTGGGCGACACGCTCGGCGACGAGCGGGTGGAGGACCCCGCGGGCTCGATCGAGGCGCGCGAGACCATGTACCTGCTGGCCCGGGCGATCGAGCAGCTGTCCGAGCGCGAGCGGATGGTCGTCGTCCTCTACTACTACGAAGGCATGACGCTGGCCCAGATCGGCCGGACGCTCGGTGTGACCGAGTCTCGGATCTCGCAGATGCACACCGCGGCGATGCTGCGGCTGCGGACCCGGCTGGTCGACGCCGAGCGCGGCTGATCAACCCTCGTCGGGTAGCAGCACCACCGGCCCGGTGCCGGGCAGCAGCGCGAGCGGGTCCAGGTAGGCCTGGCCGTCCCGGACGCCCCAGTGCAGGCACGTGCCCGCGCAGTGCGACCGCTCGCCGGACACGGTTCCGACGACCTGGCCGGCCTCGACGTGCTGCCCGACGACGACCTGCGGGCTGACCGGTTCCAGGCTGCTCCGCCGTCCGTCCGCGTGGACGATCGTCACCACCCCACGGTCGACCACCGTCCCGGACACCGTGACGGTGCCGGCGGCCGGTGCCAGCACCGGTGTCCCCACCGGGGCAGCCAGGTCGACGCCGCGGTGGCCCGGTGCCCAGGGGTGGGCCGGCCCGGCGAACGGGCGGACCACCCGGACGGGCGCGGCGGACGGCGGGCGGTAGCGCACCACGACGGGTCCCGGGTCTCCCGCCGCGGCAACCACCGCGACCGCCGTCCCGGATGAGGCAGCCCCCCCGACGACGAGCAGGGTGAGCGTGGCGACGAGCCATCCGACCACCGGCCGGCGCGGGAGGCCGGGGATCCGCCGGGCGGTGGCCGGCGGGCGGGGGTCAGCGGCGATCTCGGGCATGGGGGCAGCCTGGCGGTCCGCCGTGGGCGGCAGCCGGCCGGCGTGGGCGGCGGCGAGGGTGTCGGTCGGGCCACGGGCTGTGGACGGCTCGGCGCCGTGCGGGCGGTCGGCATGCGCCGGGGCGGCCGGTGCCGGGCGATCCGCTGCACGCGCAGGAGCGGGGCGGTCTTCCGGTACAGTGTGCGGGCGATCGGTGCGAGCCGGTCGACTTCGCGCGCCACCTCCCGCCCCCGCCGCCTCACCGCGACGGACGACGGGGCCGACGTCCGCAGCGGTCCGGGTCTCACCCCGGCGCGGACCCGGCCGGCGCCAGGGGCAGCGGCCATCCGGCCGGGGCCGACAACCGAGCCGCGGGGCCCGTCGATGACGGCGACCCGCACGAGTGCGTGCGCCTGACGGTGCGCGCCGGAAGGACGTGCCATGGCCGTCGTGACCATGCGCCAGCTGCTGGAGAGCGGTGTCCACTTCGGGCACCAGACCCGTCGCTGGAACCCCAAGATGAAGCGCTTCATCTTCACCGAGCGCAACGGCATCTACATCGTCGACCTGCAGCAGTCGCTGACGTTCATCGACCGGGCCTACGACTTCGTCTCCGAGACGGTCGCGCACGGCGGGACGGTGCTCTTCGTCGGGACGAAGAAGCAGGCCCAGGAGCCGGTGGCCGACCAGGCCGCGCGGGTCGGGATGCCGTACGTCAACCAGCGGTGGCTGGGCGGCATGCTGACCAACTTCTCCACGGTGCACAAGCGGCTGCAGCGGCTCAAGGAGCTGGAGCAGATCGACTTCGACGACGTCGCCGCCTCGGGCCTGACCAAGAAGGAGCTGCTCGTCCTGCGGCGCGAGAAGGACAAGCTCGCCCGCACGCTGGGCGGGATCCGGGACATGGCCAGGGTGCCGTCCGCGGTGTGGATCGTCGACACCAACAAGGAGCACCTGGCGGTCGACGAGGCGCGCAAGCTGGGCATCCCGGTCGTCGCGATCCTCGACACCAACTGCGACCCGGACGTCGTGGACTACCCGATCCCGGGCAACGACGACGCGATCCGCGCCGTCCAGCTGCTCACCCGGGTCGTCGCCGACGCGGTCGCGGACGGCCTGCTCAAGCGGCACTCCGGCGCGAGCGCGGCCGTGGAGGGCGACGCAGTGGCCGCTGCCGAGCCGCTCGCCGAGTGGGAGCGCGAGCTCCTCGCCGGCGCCGAGGCCGACATCGCGACCGAGACCGCCGAGTCCGCCGTGCCGATGGACGCGCCGGCCGATGCGCCCGTCGCGGAGCCGGTCGACGAGCCGGTTGCGGTGCCGGTGGACGAGCCGGTTGCGGTGCCGGTGGACGAGCCGGTTGCGGTGCCGGTGGACGAGCCGGTCGCGGAGCACGTCGACGAGCCGGTTGCGGAGCCCGTGGACGAGCTCGTCGTGGACGACGTCGAGCTGTCCGTCGACGCCGTGGTCGAGCCGGTCGACCAGGCCGTCGCCGATGCCGTGGCCGACGAGACCGACGGCTCCGACCGCTGATCTGCACACTCCGACGACAGGACGGGAACAGAACTGATGGCGAACTACTCGGTGGCGGACATCAAGGCGCTGCGCGAGAAGACCGGCGCCGGGATGCTCGACGTCAAGAAGGCGCTCGAGGAGGCCGACGGCGACTCCGCCAAGGCGGAGGAGATCATCCGGGTCAAGGGGCTCAAGGGCATCGGCAAGCGCGAAGGTCGTGCCGCGTCGGACGGCCTGGTCGCGGCCCAGGTGGTGCCGCTCCAGTCGGGTGACGGCGAGGTCGGCGTCCTGGTCGAGATCAACTCGGAGACCGACTTCGTCGCCAAGAGCCAGCCGTTCCTCACGCTGGCCGACCGGGTGCTGGCTGCCGCCGTCGCCTCCGGCGCCCGCGACGCCGACGCGCTGCTCGGCGCGGACACCCAGGGCGTCACGGTGCAGCAGGCGGTCGACGACACGCAGGCCGTCCTCGGTGAGCGGATCGTCGTGCGCCGGGTGGTGCGCGTGGCGGGCGAGCACGTCGAGGTCTACCTGCACAAGGTGAACAAGGACCTGCCGCCCCAGGTCGGGGTGCTGGTCGCCGCGGATGCGGCGGGCGCCAGCGTGGCTCGCGACATCGCGACGCACATCGCCGCCTACTCCCCGACGTACCTGTCCCGCGACGAGGTTCCGGCCGACGTGATCGCCAGCGAGCGGCACATCGCCGAGGAGACCGCCCGCAACGAGGGCAAGCCCGAGGCCGCCCTGGCCAAGATCGTCGAGGGACGCCTCAACGGGTACTTCAAGGAGAACGTGCTGCTCGACCAGGCGTTCGCCAAGGACCCGAAGAAGTCGGTCGCCCAGGTGCTCGCCGAGGTCGACGGCACGGTCACCGGCTTCGCCCGCTACCGCGTAGGGGCCTGAGTCAGCGCTGCGCGGCGGTCCCACAGCCCGGGACCGCCGCGCGGCGCCATCCCGACCGTCGTACGACGCCCCAGCGTGGAGGACCCGTGAGCCCCGTGAGCCAGGACCCGCAGACCAGTTCGGCCCCGGCCCGTGCCCGCCGGGTGCTGCTCAAGCTGTCCGGCGAGGCGTTCGGCGGCGGCGCCGTCGGTGTGGACATCGGTGTGGTGCGGCGGATCGCGGAGGAGATCGCGACGGCCGTGCGCGACGGCGTCCAGGTGGCGATCGTCGTCGGCGGCGGCAACTACTTCCGCGGCGCCGAGCTGGCGACCAACGGCATGGACCGGGCGCGCGCCGACTACATGGGCATGCTCGGCACGGTGATGAACTGCCTGGCCCTGCAGGACTTCCTCGAGCACGCCGGTGTGCACACCCGGGTGCAGACGGCCATCGCGATGGGCCAGGTCGCCGAGCCCTACATCCCGCTGAAGGCGATCCGGCACCTGGAGAAGGGGCGCGTGGTCATCTTCGGTGCGGGCGCCGGCATGCCGTACTTCTCCACCGACACGGTGTCGGTGCAGCGCGCGCTGGAGACCCACTGCGACGAGGTGCTGATGGGCAAGAACGGGGTCGACGGCGTGTACAGCGCGGACCCGCGCCGCGACCCGGACGCGGTCAAGCTCGACCACCTGACGTACACCACGGCGCTGGTCGAGGGTCTCGAGGTGATGGACGCGACGGCGCTGTCGATGTGCCGGGACAACAACGTGAGGATGGTCGTGTTCGGTCTCGAGGGTCCGGGGAACGTCACCCGCGCGCTCGAGGGTGAGAGGATCGGCACGCTGGTCACCGCGCACTGACCGCGCCCGGCGGCCACCGCGTCGTCCTGCCAACCGATCGCAAGCACGAAGGAGCTCGGCGTGATCGACGACACCCTCCTCGAGGCCGAGGAGAAGATGGACAAGGCGATCGAGTTCGCCAAGGAGGAGTTCGCCGCGATCCGCACCGGACGCGCGAACGCCGCGATGTTCTCCAAGCTGCACGTCGACTACTACGGCAGCCCCACGCCGCTGCAGCAGCTCGCCTCGTTCAACATCCCCGAGGCCCGCACGGTGCTGATCAGCCCGTACGACAAGTCGTCGCTGCACGCCATCGAGAAGGCGATCCGCGACTCCGACCTGGGGGTGAACCCGACCGACGACGGCGGGGTGATCCGGATCGTCCTGCCGCAGCTCACCGAGGAGCGGCGCAAGGACTACGTCAAGCTCGCCAAGAACAAGGCCGAGGATGCCCGGGTCGCCGTCCGCGCCGTGCGCCGGCACGCGAAGGACGAGCTGGACCGGATCGTCAAGGACGGCGAGGCAGGTGAGGACGACGTCGCCCGCGCCGAGAAGGAGCTCGACGGGCTGACCAAGAAGCACGTCGAGATGGTCGACCACATGCTCTCCACCAAGGAGAGCGAGCTGCTCGAGGTCTGATGTCGCAGCTCGTCGCCCCGCGAACCCCGTCGCCGGGCCGCAACCTGCCGGTCGCGGTCGCGGTCGGCCTGGGCTTGCTCGCGGTCGTCGCAGCGTCGCTGTTCATCCGCAAGGACGTCTTCGCGGTGCTGGTGGTGGTCGGCATCTGCGGTGCGATGTGGGAGCTGGCCCGCGCGTTCGCCCGGGCCCAGATCCACCTGCCGTTGGTGCCGCTGCTGGTCGGCTCCGTGGGCATCCTGGTCTCCGCATACACCACGGGCACCCGCACGGGTTCCGAGGCCCTTGTCGTCGCCTTCCTGCTGACCGTCGGCGGGGCGGTCGTCTGGCGGGTGCTGGACGGTTCGGGCCGGCCGGCGCTGCGCGACGCGGCCGCCGCGGCGTTCGCCACCGCCTACCTGCCCTTCCTCGCCGGCTTCGCGCTGCTCATGCTGGCCGAGGCGGACGGGCCGGCCAGGGTCTCGCTGTTCGTCCTGCTCGGCGTCGCCTGCGACACCGGGGGGTACGCCGTCGGCGTGCTGCTCGGACGGCACCCGATGGCGCCCTCGGTGAGCCCGAAGAAGACGTGGGAGGGGCTGCTCGGCTCGCTCGTCCTGGCGTGCGTCGTCGGGGTCGTGGGCGCGCAGGTGGCCTTCCATGCCGAGCCCGTGGTCGGTGTCGTGCTCGGGCTGGCGGCCGTGGCCACCGGGACGCTCGGCGACCTCTCGGAGTCGATGGTCAAGCGTGACCTGGGCCTGAAGGACATGGGCCGCCTCCTGCCGGGTCACGGCGGGCTGCTCGACCGGCTGGACTCGCTGCTGCTCACCGCGCCGGCGGTGTGGCTGGTCCTGACCATCCTGGTGCCGGCGCCGTGACCGGCACCGTGGTGCCGCTCGACCTGTCGTCACCGGCCCGGGGTCCGCGCGGCAAGCCGCCACGCCACTTCGCCGACCTCGCGCCCGACGAGCGCGCGGCGGCACTCCTCGCGCTGGGCCAGCCGGCGTACCGCGCCACGCAGGTCGCCACGCACTACTACACCCACCTCACCGCGGACCCGGCGTCGATGACCGACGTCCCCGCTGCCGCGCGCGACGCGATCGCGCAGGGCCTGTTCCCGCCGCTGCTCGACGAGGTGCGGACGCTCACCGCGGACCGCGGCACGACGGTCAAGACGCTGTGGCGGATGTTCGACCACGCGCTCGTCGAGTCCGTGCTCATGCGCTACCCCGGCCGCAGCACGCTGTGCGTGTCCAGCCAGGTGGGCTGCGGACTGGCCTGTGCGTTCTGCGCCACCGGGCAGATGGGGCTGACCCGCAACCTGTCCACCGGCGAGATCGTCGAGCAGGTCCGGGTGGCGGCCCGCGCGCTGGCCGACGGCAGGCTGCCCGGCGGGCCGACACGGCTGACCAACGTCGTCTTCATGGGGATGGGCGAGCCGCTCGCCAACTACGCCGCCGTGCTGGCCGCGGTGCACCGGATCGTCGACCCGGCGCCGGACGGCCTGGGCATCTCCGCGCGCAACGTCACGGTGTCCACGGTCGGCCTGGTCCCGGCGATCGACCGGCTCGCGGGCGAGGGGCTGCCGGTCACGCTGGCCCTCTCCCTGCACGCTCCGGACGACGAGCTGCGCAGCGAGATCGTGCCGGTGAACACGCGGTGGAGCGTGGACGAGGCGCTCGACGCGGCCCGCCGGTACTTCACGGCCACCGGGCGGCGCGTCTCGATCGAGTACGCCTTGATCCGGGACGTCAACGACCACGCCTGGCGGGCCGACCTGCTCGCCGAGAAGCTGCTCGCGCGGGGCAAGCACTGGGTGCACTGCAACCCGATCCCGATGAACCCGGTCCCCGGCTCGCGGTGGACGGCGAGCGATCCCGCGGTCGAGGCGGAGTTCGTGGCACGCTTGCGGGCGCACGGCATCCCGACGACGGTTCGGGACACCCGCGGCAGCGAGATCGACGGAGCCTGCGGGCAGCTGGCGGCGGACGAGTCGGAGGTCCGGGCGATGCGCCAGACGGCGGCGCAGCGCCGCGCGAACGAGGAGGTCACGGGGTGAGCGACGGGATGTTCCGGACCGTGTCGAGTCTGCGACACGGCTACGACCCCGACGAGGTGGACGAGTTCTTCGCACACGCGCGCCAGATGTACGAGGCCGGTCCGGCCGGCGGGCTGTCCGGCAAGGACGTGCGCCGGGTCTCGTTCGACATGGTGCGGGGCGGCTACGTCACGGCCGCCGTCGACGCGGCCCTCGACCGGCTCGAGGCGGCGTTCGTGGCCCGCGCCCGCTCGGAGGTCATCGCCCAGCGCGGTCAGCAGGTGTGGCTCGGCCAGCTCGGCGACCAGGCCCGGACGCTGTACGGCCGGCTGGGCCGGCAGGACGGCGACCGGTTCGCCCCGCCGTCCGGCCGGAACCCTGGGTACGAGCCGGCCGACGTCGACGCCCTCTGCCACCGGCTCGTGGCCTACTTCGACACCGGTGCGCCGTTGACCGCCGCCGAGGTGCGCACCGCGACCTTCCGGCGCCGCAACGGGCGGGACGGGTACGACGAGGCGTCGGTCGACGCGTTCTGCGGGCGCGCCGTCGAGGTGCTGCTCGGCGTCGAGTGATCCGATGACGCGGTCCGTGGTGCTGCTCGGCTCGACCGGGTCGATCGGCACGCAGGCGCTGGACGTCGTCGCGTGCCATCCGGAGCGGTTCGACGTCGTCGGCCTGGCAACCGGAGGCCGCCAGGCGGACCTCGTCGTGCAGCAGGTGCTGCGGTTCGGCGTCGGGACGGTTGCGCTGTCCGACGAGGCCGCGGCGGATCGGGTGCGTGCCGCCCTGGCGGACGCCGGGTCGTCGGCCCGGGTGCTGGCCGGACCGGATGCGGCGACCACGCTGGCCGGCCTGGGTGCCGACGTGGTCCTCAACGGCATCACCGGCTCGGTCGGGCTTCGTCCGACGCTGGCAGCGCTGGCTGCCGGATCGACGCTGGCGCTGGCCAACAAGGAGTCGCTGGTGGTCGGCGGGCACCTGGTCCGGGCGGCCTGCGTGCGGGAAGGCCAGATCGTCCCGGTCGACTCCGAGCACTCGGCGATCGCGCAGGCGTTGCGCTCGGGCACGCACGCCGAGGTGCGTCGCCTGGTCCTGACCGCCTCGGGCGGGCCGTTCCGTGGCAGCACGCTCGATCAGCGGAAGGCCGCGACACCCACGCAGGCGCTCGCGCACCCGACCTGGTCGATGGGCCCGGTGGTGACGATCAACTCCGCCACGATGCTGAACAAGGGTCTGGAGCTGATCGAGGCGCACCTGCTGTTCGACCTGCCGGCCGACCGCATCGTCGTGGTCGTCCACCCGCAGTCGGTGGTGCACTCGATGGTGGAGTTCGTCGATGGTTCGACGATCGCCCAGGCCTCGCCGCCGGACATGCGGCTGCCGATCGCGCTCGGCCTGGCCTGGCCGGACCGGCTCGATCCGGTGGTGCCGGCGTGCGACTGGTCGGCGCCGCGGGCCTGGACGTTCGAGCCGCTCGACGAGGACGCGTTCCCCGCCGTCCGGCTCGCCCGCGCCGCACTGGCGGCGTCGGCCACGCACCCGGCCGTCTACAACGCCGCGAACGAGCAGGCGGTGGCGGCGTTCCTGTCCGGGCGGATCGGTTTCCTCGACATCGTCGGGACGGTCGGTCGCGTGCTCGACGAGCACCGGGGCGCCGACGCAGACCTGGCGACCGTGCTCGCGGCGGAGCGGTGGGCGCGGGCCCGGGCGGACGAGCTGCTCGCCCGCAGGTAGCAGGGGCCGGGCTACCGGTGCGTCGACCCGGCGTCGATCTCGTCGCGGCGCGCCAGCACGATCCGGTCCAGCACGTCGTCGGGCAGGGGCGCATCGACCTGGAACCGGATGGCACCCTGGGACGGCGAGAAGCCGCCGAGGTCCGCCGACAGAGCCGCGATCACCGCCGAGCTGAACGGGTAGACGCCTCCGGCACCAGCTCCCGGGCCCGACCGAGCACCCGGCCGACGGCCTCGCGCTGGACGCCTTCCAGGCCGGACAGGTACTCCTCGACGGCTCCCACCCGGTGATCCTCGCCCACCGGGGCGCCGGGTGCCTGTTCAGGTCCCGCGCGGCCCAGCGGTCGTTGAGGCGAGCCGGCCGGCGCGTCGTTCCCGGCGGTCGGTCAGGGCCGTCGCGCCGGCCCGGGCGGTGATCTGGGCCCACCGGAACGGCTCGGGTGGCCAGTCCGGCGAGCGGTGCCCGACCCAGGGCAGCCGGACCAGCGCCGAGTCCGCCCCGGTGACGAGGTCGGCCAGCGTGCGACCGGCGAGGTTGGCGGTCGCGATGCCGTCGCCGGCGTAGCCCCCGGCCCAGCCGATCCCGGTGTCGGCGTCGAGGCCGACCGAGGGATGCCCGTCGCTGGGCAACGCCAGCGGGCCGCCCCAGCGATGCGTGACGCGGTGCCCCGCCACGGCCGGGAACAGGTCGACCATCGCACCGGCCAGGCGCTCGTGGCCGCGGGTGGCGCCCTCGCCGGGCACGGGGACCGACGACCCTGCGTGGTACGTCGCCCAGCGCCCGCCGACGGCGAGCCGGTCGTCCGGGGTGCGCACTCCGTAGCAGGCCTTGGCTCCGCCGTCGACGAACGTCTCCGCCCGGTCCAGCCCGATCTGCGCCCACACCGGGGCGGGCAGCGGCTCCGTGGCGATCATCAGCGCGTGCATCGGGACGACGGCGCGCCGCGAGCCGGGCAGCCGAGCCGTCCACGCCTCGGTCGCACGGACGACCCAGCGCGCGCGGACCGTGCCCCGATCGGTGACGACGGCGCGGGGCGAGATCCTCAGCACCCGGGTCTGCTCGGCGACCCGGACGTCCCGCGACTCGACGGCCTGGGCCAGCCCGCGGACCAGTGCGGTCGGCTGGACCCGGGCACAGTCAGGAGTCCACGACCCGCCGAGGACGCCGTGGGCCTGCACGTGCATGGCGACGCCGTCCGGGTCGAGCAGGTGCTCCTCGTCGCCCCACCGCGCCGCGTCGGCTGCCAGGGTGCTGAGGCGGGCGAGCGTGGCGGGGTCGCGGGCGAGGGTCACGGTGCCGCCGTAGGCGAAACCGCACTCGATGCCCTCCACCCGGGCCACGCCGCCGACCTCGACGACGGCGTCGCGCATGGCCGCACGCAGGGCGAGTGCGGCGACCTGCCCGTGCCGGCGGGCCAGCTCGTCCGCGGGCAGCGCGAACGATGCCGAGCACCAGCCGCCGGCGCGCCCCGAGGCGCCGAACCCGGCGACCTCCTGCTCGAGGACGAGCACGTCGAGCGACGGGTCGGCCTCGGTGAGGTAGTACGCGGTCCACAGCCCGGTCAGCCCGGCGCCGACGACGGCGACGTCCGCGGTCGTGTCGCCGTCCAGTGGCGGACGCGGCGACGCCTGGTCGGGCTGGGCGGCCACGACCAGGTCCCACCACAGGGACCGGTCCCGGGGACTCACCGACGGGCCCACGCGGCCGTCCAGGGCTCGTCGTGGACACGGGGTCGCCCGTCCCGGCCTGCCACCGGGTGGTTCCCGGGCCCGCACCGGATCATCGTGCGCCCCAGGTGAACAGCTGCTTGTGCAGGCGCAGGTACACGAACGTCTCGGTCTCCCGCACCCCAGGCATGCTCCGGATTGAGCCGTTGACCAGCCGGAGCAGGTCGTCGTCGTCCTGGCAGACGATCTCCACCAGCACGTCGAACGAGCCTGCGGTGATCACGACGTAGTCCACCTCGGGCAGGGCCGCCAGGGCGTCCGCCAGCCCGGCCAGGTCCCCGTCGGCGCGCACGCCGACCATCGCCTGGCGCGTGTAGCCGACCTGGAGCGGGTCGGTCACGGCGACGATCTGCACCACACCGGTGTCGACCAGGCGCTGCACCCGCTGCCGGACGGCCGCCTCGGACAGGCCGATCGCCTTCCCGATCGCGGCGTACGAGCGTCGTCCGTCCTGGCGGAGCTGCTCGATGATGGCTCGGGAGATGTCATCGAGCGGGCTGTGGCTGGCAGGAAGCGGACGGCGCGGCATGGGTGGCATCGTCTCGCAGGGACCTCGCGCCGTGCAAGCGAATCAGTCGTCGCAAGCCGCGTGGGCTTCTGATTCAGAACAGTCCAAGCCTCGGTGCTGCGGTATCACAACATGAGACCGTGATCACCGACCGGTCGGCGACGCTCCCCGGCGGCCGGCGCGGCCGACCTGCCGGGTGCGGCGGCCGGGGCGTGCCCGCTCCGGCTGGTCCATCCTGCGTCGCCGCAGACTACGCCGTCCGTGCCGGCCCGCCGGCCCGCGGGCCCGGGGCGGGGCGTTCAGGGTGTTCACCTCGCTCCTTGCCAGCGCGCTCCCAGCGTGGGGGCGGACAATGGCAAGGCGCGGTGCCGCACCGCGCACATCGGGAGGGGCGATGGCCTACCTGGTCGGGGTGCTGATCCTCGTCGTCGTGCTGCTCGCGTCGATCGCGCTGCACGAGCTGGGGCACATGGTGCCCGCGAAGAAGTTCGGCGTGCTGGTCGGCCAGTACATGGTCGGCTTCGGGCCGACGCTGTGGTCGCGGACGCGTGGCGACACGGAGTACGGGATCAAGGCGATCCCGCTGGGCGGTTACGTTCGGCTGGCGGGGATGTACCCGCCGGCGCGCGCCGTGGGCGACCCGCCGGCCGATGGCAGCTGGGCGACCCGGCTGGCGGCCGACGCGCGCCAGGCGAGCGCGGAGGACATTCCGGCCGGCAGCGAGGACCGCGCGTTCTACCGGCTGAGCACGCCGAAGAAGCTCGTCGTCATGTCCGGCGGCCCGGTGATGAACCTCGTCATCGCGGCGGTGCTGCTGGCGATCGCGTACGTCGGCATCGGTGTGCCGGGAGCGAGCCTGACCCTGTCCAGCGTGTCCGCGTGCGTGCTGCCGGCCGACGCGACGGCGAGCCAGCAGTGCGCGCCGGGCGACCCGGCTGCCCCTGGTGCCGCGGCCGGGCTGCGGCCCGGCGACACGGTGGTCTCGTTCGGCGGCACGGCCGTGACGTCGTGGGACCAGCTGACCGGGCTGATCCGCGCCGCGGGCGCGGACACCGTGCCGATGGTCGTCGAGCGGTCCGGTCAGCGGCTGACGCTCGACGTGACCCCGGTGGTCTCGCAGCGTCCGCAGCTGGACGCCAACGGTCTGCCCGTCACCGGCGCCGACGGCAAGACGGTCACCGTTCCCGTGGGCTTCCTCGGCATCTCGCCGACGGACGTGACGCAGCGCGCCTCGATCACGTCGGTGCCCGGCCTGGTCGGCTCCCGGACCTGGGCGACGATGAAGATCGTCGCGACCCTGCCGAGCCAGGCGTGGCAGGTCCTGCACGAGACCATCACCGGCCAGCCGCGGGGCGCGTCGAGCATCGTCGGCGTCGTCGGCGTCGGTCGGTTCGCCGGCGAGATCGCGTCGGCGCACGGCAACGGGATCAACTGGGGCCTCAAGGCGGCCGGCCTGCTGGAGATGCTGGCGGCGCTCAACCTGTCGCTGTTCGTGTTCAACCTCATCCCGCTGCCACCGCTGGACGGCGGTCATGTCGCGGCGGCGCTCTGGGAGGGTGCGAAGCGCCAGGTGGCGCGCGTGCGCGGTCGGGAGCGCCCCCGCCCGTTCGACACCGCGCGGCTGGTCCCGCTGTCCTACACGGTGTTCGCCCTTCTCGGTGCGCTCGGCCTCATGCTCATCTGGGCGGACATCGTCAACCCGGTCACCGTCGGGTGAATGCGATGATGGAACGGTGACCTCCATCAACCTCGGCATGCCGGCGCTGCCTGCTCCCGTGCTCGCGCCGCGCAAGCCGACCCGCAAGATCCGCGTCGGCAAGGTCGAGGTCGGCGGCGACGCCCCGATCAGCGTGCAGTCGATGACGACGACCCTTACCGCCGACATCAACGCCACCCTGCAGCAGATCGCCGAGCTGACCGCTGCCGGCTGCGACATCGTGCGGGTCGCCGTGCCCAGCCAGGACGACGCCGACGCCCTGCCCGCGATCGCCCACAAGAGCCAGATCCCGGTGATCGCGGACATCCACTTCCAGCCGAAGTACGTGTTCGCAGCGATCGACGCCGGGTGCGCCGCGGTGCGGGTCAACCCCGGCAACATCCGCAAGTTCGACGACCAGGTGCGGCAGATCGCCCAGGCGGCCCAGGACGCGGGGGTGTCGCTGCGGATCGGCGTCAACGCCGGCTCGC
The DNA here is from genome assembly GCA_963769855.1 of uncultured Actinomycetota bacterium. Classification (GTDB taxonomy): domain Bacteria; phylum Actinomycetota; class Actinomycetes; order Actinomycetales; family Cellulomonadaceae; genus Cellulomonas. Next base: position 402,106 of record CAVYNN010000003.1, on the reverse strand, counting down.
TCGACCCCCGTCTGCTGGAGAAGTACGGCTCGGCCACGGCCGAGGCGCTCGTCGAGTCCGCCGTCTGGGAGGCCTCGCTGTTCGAGGAGCACGACTTCCACGACTTCAAGATCTCGGTGAAGCACCACGACCCGGTGGTGATGGTGCGCGCCTACGAGATGCTGTCCGAGCGCGGCGACTGGCCGCTGCACCTCGGTGTCACCGAAGCCGGCCCTACCTTCCAGGGCACGATCAAGTCCGCGACCGCGTTCGGTGCGCTGCTCAGCCAGGGCATCGGCGACACGATCCGGGTCTCCCTGTCGGCGCCCCCGGTCGAGGAGGTCAAAGTCGGGATCCAGATCCTGCAGTCGCTCAACCTGCGGCCGCGCAAGCTCGAGATCGTCTCCTGCCCCTCGTGCGGCCGTGCCCAGGTGGACGTCTACTCCCTCGCGGAGCGGGTCACCGCCGGCCTGGAGGGGCTGACCGTCCCGCTGCGCGTCGCCGTGATGGGCTGCGTCGTCAACGGCCCGGGCGAGGCACGTGAGGCCGACCTCGGTGTCGCCTCCGGCAACGGCAAGGGCCAGATCTTCGTCAAGGGCCAGGTGGTCAAGACCGTGCCCGAGTCGCAGATCGTCGAGACCCTGATCGAGGAAGCGCTGCGGATCGCCGAGACGATGGAGGCCGACGAGTCCGGCAGCCCGGTGGTCTCCGTCGGCTGACCGTCGGCGGCGCGCGGCCGGCGCTCCCGGTGGGGTTGACCCGCTGGGGCACAATCACCCCCATGGACGTGCGACGCGGCGCGGTGCTCGACGCGCGGCACACGGGCGCACTGCTGCTCGGGGAGCCGCACGTGGAGCGCGTCCTGGCCATGTGCGCCGCCGACCCGGTCGGCACGGTGCTCGCATCGGTGCGCCTGGAGCACGCGGCGGCCTCCGGGCTGCGCGCTGCCGGGGGAGAGCTGTGGGGGTACACCGAGGGCGGTGAGCTCCTCGCCGCCTGCTGGGTGGGCGCCAACCTCGTGCCGATCGTCCCGCAGCTCGAGCCGGCGGTGCGCCGCCGGGCGCTCGATGCGCTGGCCGACCTGGGCGCCTCGCGGGGGCGGCGGTGCTCGTCGATCGTCGGTCCGCGCCAGGACGTGCTCGACCTGTGGGGCCGGCTGCGCGCCGCCTGGCCGCCGGCCCGTGACGTGCGGGACGACCAGCCGTCCATGGTGATCGACACGCCGCCGCTCGTCCCGGCCGATCCCGCTGTCCGCCGGTCGAGGCCCGACGAGCTCGACGTGGTGATGCCGGCGTGCGTCGCCATGTTCACCGAGGAGGTGGGCTACTCCCCGCTCGGTTCGGGGGGGTACTACGAGGCGCGGGTGCGCTCGCTCATCGCGCAGGGCCGGTCGTTCGTGCGGATCGAGGACGGCCGGGTGGTGTTTAAGGCCGAGGTCGCGGCGGTCTCGCTGGGCGTCGGTCAGGTCCAGGGCGTCTGGGTGGCACCGGACCGGCGGGGCGAGCGCCTGTCCGAGGTCGGGATGGCGGCCGTCGTCGAGGCGACCCGGAGGCAGATCGCGCCGACCGTCTCCCTCTACGCGAACGACTTCAACACCCGGGCGCTCGCCGCGTACCGGGCGGTCGGCTTCCGCCAGGTGGGCACCTACGCCACGGTGCTCTTCTAGCGCCCTGCTCAGCGCAGCAGGCGGGACAGTCGCCGGTCGGCCAGGGGCCGGCCGCCGGTCTGGCAGGTCGGGCAGTACTGCAGCGAGCTGTCCGCGAAGGAGACCTCGTAGACCGTGTCGCCGCACGGCACACCGTCCCAGCCGGGGCACGGCTGCCCGGTGCGGCCGTGCACCCGCAGGCTGCGCCGTTTGGCGTCCTTGAGCTCGGCCGCGGGCTTGCCGGCGGCTGCCTCGACCGCCTCGGTGAGCACCGACCGGATCGCGGTGTGCAGCGCCGCGACGTCGTCGGGCCGGTAGCTGCCGGTGAGCCGGAACGGACTGGTCCGGGCGACGAACAGGATCTCGTCGGAGTAGGCGTTGCCGATGCCGGCGATCGTGCCCTGGTCCCGCAGCAGCCCCTTGACCTGCTGGTTGCGCGCGGCGAGCAGGGCGGCCAGCCGGTCGGGGGTGAACTCGTCGGACAGCGGCTCGACGCCTAGCGTGGCGATCCGGGGCACCTGCGCCGGGTCGGTGACGACGTGGACGGCGAGCCGCTTGCGGGTCCCTGCCTCGGTCAGGTCGAACCCGGACCCGTCGTCCAGCCGTATCCGCAGCGCCACGGGGTGCCGGCCGGGCCGGATGAGGGTCCCCGGCAGGCGGTCCGACCAGCGCACCCATCCGGCGCGCGACAGGTGCCAGACCAGGTGCAGCGCCTCGCCCCCCGGCTGCGCGCAGACCAGGTCGAGCCACTTGCCGTGGCGCTGCGCGTCGGCGACCACCGTGCCGACCAGCGCCGACAGCGGGGGGTCGAACGTCTTGAGCGCCGAGAGGTCGCCGACCTCGGCACCCGTGACGACGTGGCCCGACGCACGCTCACGCAGGTACTGCGCGAGCGCCTCGACCTCCGGCAGCTCCGGCACGCGCCCATCGTCGCAGGCTGCGCCGACACCCGCAGGCCGTGGCCGGCCCCCGTCACCGGGTCGTCGCCGGCCCGTTCAGCTCGCCGTCGACGGCGCGAGCACGCGGTCGAGGAACGCGTCGACCCGGCGCTCCCATCCCTGCGGATCCGTCGCCAGCCCGCCGGTGTGCCCGGCGCCGGGGACGGTCCAGACCTCGACCCGGTCGGGCGCGACCTCCTGCAGCGCCGCGGCCGCGGCAGCCTCGTCGGGCACACCGGCAGCCGTGACCAGCAGGACGGCGGCGTGGCTCCGCGCCACGGCCGACGCGAGCGACGGAGGTCGCGGCGCCTCGGACAGTGCGCCGACGAGGACGTCCCGCCAGGTGTCCATGCCGCGCTGGACGGCCCCGAGCACGTTCCGGGGCAGCCAGCGGGTCTTGTCCTGCGCCGTGCGCCCCGTGGCACCCTCGGCCACGACGACCGCGACGCGCGGATCGGCGCCGGCTGCGCCGAGCGCCTCTTCGCCGCCCATGGACAGCCCGACGAGCCCGATCCTGCCGGGGTCGACCTCGTCCTGTCCCGCGAGCCAGTCCACCGCGGCCCTGAGGTCCGCTTCACCCCACCAGCCGAGGTCCATCGCCCGCCCGCCGGACGCTCCGTGCCCACGTGCGTCGAGCAGGAGCAGCGAGTAGCCGTCGCGGGCGAGCACCGCGGTGTGGTCCGTCACTGCGGCCCGGGTCGACGACGCGCCGTGCGCCAGCACCAGCCCGGCACCGTTGCTGCCCGGCACGTACCAGCCGGCCAGCGTCACGCCGCCGCCGGCCGGGATGCTCACGTCGCGGGCACCGCTCGGCGCCGTGCCCTTGGCGTCGGCGTGCGACGGCCACGACGCCCACACGGCGACGGTCGCCGGCTCCGCCGTCACGACGACGCCGACGAGCAGGGCGATCGCGGCCGGCCACCGGACGAACCATCGTCTCCCCTTCGTGCCGCGGCGCCAGAGCAGCACGAGCGCACCGATCGCGAGCACCAGCAGCACGGTCCCGGCTGCGCCGAGCAGACGGTCCCCATGGCTCCATCGCAGCGGCCCGAGCGCGACGGCAGCTCCCGCCAGGGTCGCCAGCCCGGCTGCCGCCAGGACGCTCAGCGCGGCGCGCTGCCAGCTGTGCCGCAGTCGCATGACACCCCTCCCGAGTCGGGCCGCTCGCGTCGGTCCCGGCGCCCCACGAGGGATGACCGGGCCTCCCGACGGGCGGCACTAGCCTTGCCACCATGCTCCTGCGCCTGTCCACCCTGTTCGTCCGCACCCTGCGCGAGGACCCCGTCGACGCCGAGGTAGCCAGCCACAAGCTGCTCGTCCGGGCCGGCTACATCCGTCGGGCCGCCCCCGGCATCTACACCTGGTTGCCGCTCGGCCTGCGGGTGCTCGGCAAGGTGGAGCAGGTGGTTCGCGAGGAGATGGTGGCTGCCGGCGGCCAGGAGGTGCGGTTCCCCGCGCTGCTGCCGCGCGAGCCCTACGAGGCGACCGGCCGGTGGACCGAGTACGGGCCGAACATCTTCCGGCTCAAGGACCGGCGGGAGAACGACTACCTGCTCGCCCCGACCCACGAGGAGATGTTCACGCTCCTGGTCAAGGACCTGTACTCCTCGTACAAGGACCTGCCGCTGACGCTGTTCCAGATCCAGACCAAGTACCGCGACGAGGCCCGCCCCCGGGCCGGCCTCATCCGCGGCCGCGAGTTCGTCATGAAGGACGCCTACACCTTCGACCTGGACGACGAGGGACTGGCCGCCTCCTACGAGGCGCAGCGCGACGCGTACCGGCGGATCTTCGACCGGCTCGGTCTGGAGCACGTCATCGTCACCGCGATGTCGGGCGCGATGGGCGGCTCGCGCTCGGAGGAGTTCCTCACCCCGACCCCGATCGGCGAGGACACCTTCGTCCGCTCGCCCGGCGGGTACGCGGCGAACGTCGAGGCGGTCAGCACGGTGGTCCCGGACGCACGGGCGTACGACGACGTCCCGGCGGCCCACGTCGAGCCCACCCCGGACTCGCCGACGATCGAGGCGCTCGTCGCGAAGGCCAACGAGCTGTACCCCCGGGCCGACCGGCCGTGGACCGCGGCGGACACGCTGAAGAACGTCGTCTTCGCGCTGCGCCACCCGACCGGACAGCGCGAGCTGCTCGTCGTCGGGCTGCCCGGTGACCGCGAGGTCGACCTCAAGCGGCTCGAGGCGGCCGTGCTGCCGTCCGAGGTGGAGCAGGCCGGCGAGGCGGACTTCGCGGTGCACCCGGAGCTGGTCCGCGGCTACATCGGCCCCGCTGCGCTGTCGCCGCAGCTGGCGGGCGGCGCGCGCTACCTGCTGGACCCGCGCGTGGTCACCGGCACGCGGTGGATCACGGGCGCCAACATCGCCGGGCACCACGTGTTCGACCTGGTGGCAGGCCGTGACTTCACCGGCGACGGGGTGATCGAGGCGGCCGAGGTGCGGGCCGGCGACCCGGCGCCGGACGGCTCCGGGCCGCTCGAGCTGGCCCGCGGCATCGAGATCGGGCACATCTTCGCCCTCGGCCGCAAGTACGCGCAGGCGTTGGGCCTGACGGTGCTCGACCAGGACGGCAAGGCGCGGGTCGTCACGATGGGCTCGTACGGCATCGGCGTGTCGCGCGTGCTGGCGGCGTTGGCCGAGGCGAACCACGACGATCGCGGTCTGGCCTGGCCGGCGCACGTCGCCCCCGCGCACGTGCACATCGTCGCGACCGGCAAGGACGAGGCGGTGTTCGTCGCGGCGGCGGCACTGGCCGGCGAGCTGGACGCGCGCGGCATCGAGGTGCTCTACGACGACCGGCCGAAGGTGTCGCCCGGGGTCAAGTTCGCCGATGCCGAGCTGCTCGGGGTGCCGCTGGTCGTCGTCGTCGGGCGCGGGCTGGCCGACGGGGTGGTCGAGGTCCGGCCGCGTGTGGGCGGGCAGCCGCAGCAGGTGCCGGTGGCCGAGGCGGCCGACGTCGTCGCCGGACGGGTGCGCGAGGCGCTGGCCGGTCACTGAGCCGGGTGGGTCAGCCGAGGTTCGGCACCCCGGGGAACGCTTGGGGTGCGGCCCCCCACGCCACGGCGTCGGCTGCGGCGGTGCGCAGCTCATCGATCAGCTCGCCGCGCGCACCGGCCGCTGCGTGGACGATCGCCGTGCTGGCGGCGTCCGCCACGCCCGAGTCGAGGTTCGCCGCGAGGGCTCGCGCCCCGGCGGGGTCGTCCGCACCTGCCGGCACCGCGTAGGCGGCCCGACGAGGGTCGGCGCCGGTGCCGGCGATCCCCGCGCGCAGGGCCCAGCTCTCGGCGGCGGCGCGGTGCTCGGCGGCGGACGTCTCCGCGGAGGTCCGCCCGTCGCCGGTCAGCTTGGCGGCGACCACCTCAAGGCCGAATCCGGCCTGGTCGAGCGCGAGGACGAGCGGGGCGACGTCCGAGGCCGTCAGCCCGCTCGGCAGGTCCGATGCGGCTGCCGAGCCTTGCGGGACCGGGGTGGCCGGGGTCGTGGGTGGGGTGGCGACCGGCGTGCCGGAGGCGACCGGCGCGGGGCTGCCCGTGCCGGCCGGCTGGCCCAAGGCCACCGCCAGCCGCGAGGCCAGCGCGTCGCGGGCCACACCGACCGACGCGACGAGCCGGGCCAGCCCACCGTCCGGGGCCACCGCCGCGTCGGCGAACGCCGTCGCCGCATCCGAGCGCAGCGCGCCGAGCACGTCCTGCGGGGTCGCCGTGACGGTGACCGGGGTCGTCGTCGCGGTCGGCTCCGGGAGGCCGGACCGGTAGGTGCCGCCGAGCTGGTCGGCCTGAGCGGTCGAGAACGCCACCACGTCGTCGAGCACGGCTGCCGCGGCGCCGTCCGCACCGGACCGCGCGGCGCCGGCCTCGGCGGACAGGGCCAGGGCGTCGCCGACGGTGCGCTCCCGGACCTGCTCGACCGGTCCCGGGCTCGGTGCGCTCGGGGCCGCGCCTTCCAGGCGCAGGTCGCAGCCGGTCACGGCGAGCACCACGGCAAGCGCTCCGAGGGTCAGCGCGACCCGTCGGGCGGGACGGTGGAACCGGCGCGGCGTCATCGCTGGCGATCCTGCCACGGCCGGGCGCCAGGACCGGCGGGGTTCGCCGATGCGCGCCGACCGATACCCTGGACTGTCATCGACAAAGGGCGTCAGCCCACGGCGTCCAGGAGGCGGGCATGGCTGCGGCGGCATCCCCCGCACGTGTGCGCCAGGCGATCGAGCCCGCCGTCGCGGGCCTCGGCCTGCTGGTCGAGGACGTCGAGCTGGTCCACGCCGGGACTCGGACGGTGGTCCGGGTCGTCGTCGACGTCCCGGAGGACGATCCCGGTGAGCTGAACCTCGACCGCGTGGGCGACGCGACGCGCGCGGTCTCCGACGCGTTGGATGCGGCGGACGTCGTGCCCGGTCGGTACACGCTGGAGGTGTCCAGCCCGGGCGTGTCCCGGCCGCTGACGCTGCGCCGGCACTACGTGCGTGCGGTCGGCCGCTCGGTCTCGGTGGTGCTCACCGACGGGACGCAGCTGACCGGCAGGCTGGCGGCGGTCGACGAGGACGACGAGGAGAGCACCGAGCTGACCGTGGTCCCGGTGTCGTCCCCGGGCAAGGGACGGCGGCCCGTGGAGGGGCCCGCTGTGACGGTCCCGCTGGCGGCGGTGCGCTCGGCGCACGTCGAGGTGGACCTGTCCGGCGTGGGCCCGGCGGAGGACCAGGACGAATCGGGGGAGGCCTGACGTGGACATCGACATGCAGGCGCTGCGGCTCATCGAGCACGAGCGCGACATCAAGCTCGACGTGCTCCTCGGGGCGATCGAGCAGGCGCTGCTCTCCGCCTACCACCGCACGCCCGGCGCCTACGCGCGGGCTCGCGTCGAGGTGGACCGGCGGACCGGCCACGTGACGGTGTGGGCGCGCGAGCCGGCCCCGCTCGACGCCGACGGCGAGCCGGGGGAGTCGGATGCCGAACCGGAGTTCGACCACACGCCGGCCGGTTTCGGCCGGATCGCCACGGCCACGGCGCGCCAGGTCATCGTGCAGCGGCTGCGCGACGCCGAGGACGATCAGGTCCTCGGCACGTTCCGCGGCAAGGAGGGCGAGCTGCTCGGGGGCGTCGTGCAGCAGGGCCGCGACCCGCGCACGGTGCTGGTCGACGTCGGCGGCACCGAGGCGATCCTCCCGGCGCACGAGCAGGTGCCCGGCGAGCGGTACGTGCACGGCGAACGCATCCGCGGCTACGTCCTCGAGGTGGCGCGCGGCCTGCGCGGCCCGCAGGTGACGCTCTCGCGCACGCATCCCGGCCTGGTCCGCAAGCTGTTCGCGCTGGAGGTGCCCGAGGTGGCGGACGGGACCGTGGAGATCACGGCGATCGCCCGCGAGGCCGGCCACCGGACCAAGATGGCGGTGCGCGCCACCGTGGCCGGCGTCAACGCCAAGGGAGCCTGCATCGGCCCGATGGGTGGTCGGGTGCGCGCCGTCATGGCCGAGCTGCAGGGGGAGAAGATCGACATCGTCGACCACTCCGACGACCCGGCTGAGATGGTGGCCAACGCCCTGTCGCCGGCCAGGGTCCTGTCCGTGACGATCGTCGACCCGGTCGCCCGCGCCGCCCGCGTCGTCGTGCCGGACTACCAGCTGTCCCTCGCCATCGGCAAGGAGGGGCAGAACGCGCGCCTCGCCGCCAAGCTGACCGGTTGGCGGATCGACATCCGCTCCGACGCGGTCGCGCCCCAGGCGTCGGGCGCCGGCAGCGCGCCGGCAGCCGGCGCGTGAGGCCGGGCGGTGCCGCGGTGGCGTCAGGTAGACTGACCGCGCCTGGGTCGCGTGCCCGGAGCTCCGCCACGGACGACCCGGTCATCGGACCGGTCCGAACGTGCGTGGGGTGCCGGTCCACCGGGTCACGGCAGGTCTTGCTGAGGGTGGTCGTCGACCCGCGAGCCGAATCGCTCGTCGTGGACGTCGCCCGCCGGATGCCGGGACGGGGTGCGTGGCTGCATCCCGATCCGCACTGTCTCGAGCTCGCCGTCCGACGGCGCGCGTTCGGGCGGGCGCTGCGAACCGCGGCCCCCCTGGACGCGAGCGTCGTCGCCCGGCACCTCGAGTCCCTTGCGGAGCCGAACGCCACCGGGACCCTCCCGGCGGCGGCCGATCGTCGATGAGGAAAGCGGGTCAGGAAGCCGATGGCTGCCCGATGAGCACGCACCGATGAGCACGTTCCGATGAACCTGCAGTAACGACGGTCCGGCCCCTGTCCCGGGCGGACCGAGACAGGAGTGATGTGGCAGTCCGCGTCTACGAGCTCGCCAAGGAGCTCGGGATCGACAGCAAGGTGCTCGTGACCAAGCTGGGCGAGCTGGGCGAGTTCGTCCGTTCGCCGTCCTCGACCATCGAGGCGCCCGTGGTGCGCAAGGTGCGCGAGGCCTTCCCCAAGGTGGAACCGGCTCCGGCCGCACCCGCACCCGCACCCGCCAAGGCCGCCCCCGCGAAGGTCGTGCCGGCAGTCCCGGCTCCGGTGGTCGCGGCTCCGGCCGCTGCCGCCCCGCAGGCCCCCGCCCCGGTGACCCCGGAGCCGGCGCGCCCAGCGGCCGCCGAGCCGGTGGCCGCCGCACCCGCGGAGGTCCCCGCAGCCTCTCGTCCGGCTCCTCCGGCGGCACGTCCGTCGGGCCCGACGCCCGGTCCGGCTCGGCCGGCCCCGCGTCCGACGCCCGCGAACCCGTCGCCGCGTCCCGGCAACAACCCCTTCGCGCCCTCGCAGGGCATGCCCCGCCAGGGTGAGCGTGGCCCGCGTGCCGGTGCTCCGCGGCCGGGCAACAACCCGTTCGCCCCGTCCCAGGGCATGCCCCGTCCCGGTGAGCGCCGTCCTGCCGAGGGTGCCCCGGCCGCCTCGAGCGGCGAGCGTCCCGGTGGACCGCGGCCTGGCGGTCCCCGTCCCGGTGGACCGCGGCCCAACCCCGGCATGATGCCGGGCCGGATCTCGACCGGTGTCGGACGTCCCGGCGAGCGCACCAGTGCCCCCGGGCGCGGCGCGCCCGGCCGTGGCGGCCCCGGAGCAGGTCGTGGCGGTACCGGCGCGCCCGGTGCCGGCGGTGGCTTCGGCGCGGGCGCTGGTGCTGGTGCCGGTGCCGGCGGCCGGCCCGGAGGCGGCGGTCGTGGTGGCGGTGCGGGTCGTGGCAGCACCCAGGGCGCCTTCGGCAAGGCCGGTGGCCGTCCGGTCCGCGGACGCAAGTCGAAGCGGGCGAAGCGCCAGGAGTTCGAGCAGATGCAGGCGCCGTCGCTGGGCGGCGTCAGCGTCCCGCGCGGCAACGGCACCACGGTGCTGCGGCTGCGTCAGGGCTCGTCGCTCAACGACTTCGCCGACAAGATCGACGCCAACCCGGCGTCGCTGGTCACGGTGCTGTTCCACCTCGGTGAGATGGCGACGGCGACGCAGTCGCTCGACGAGGACACGTTCGCGTCCCTGGGCGCCGAGCTGGGCTACGTCATCGAGATGGTGTCGGCCGAGGAGGAGGACCGCGAGCTGCTCGGGTCGTTCGACATCGACCTGGACGCCGAGCTCGAGGCGGAGTCCGACGACGACCTCGTCGCCCGCCCGCCGGTGGTCACCGTGATGGGCCACGTCGACCACGGCAAGACGAAGCTCCTGGACGCCATCCGGCAGACGGACGTCGTCGCGGGCGAGGCCGGCGGGATCACCCAGCACATCGGCGCCTACCAGGTGAAGACCGAGCACGAGGGCATCGAGCGTGCGATCACCTTCATCGACACCCCGGGCCACGAGGCGTTCACCGCCATGCGTGCCCGTGGTGCGCAGGTGACCGACATCGCGATCCTCGTGGTCGCGGCCGACGACGGCGTGATGCCGCAGACGATCGAGGCGCTCAACCACGCCCAGGCGGCGCACGTGCCGATCGTCGTCGCGGTCAACAAGGTGGACAAGGAAGGGGCCAACCCGGCCAAGGTCCGTCAGCAGCTCACCGAGTACAACCTGGTCGCGGAGGAGTACGGCGGCGACACGATGTTCGTCGACGTCTCCGCCAAGCAGCGGCTGGGCATCGACGAGCTGCTCGAGGCCGTGCTGCTCACCGCGGACGCGGCGCTCGACCTGCGGGCCAACCCGGACAAGGACGCGCGCGGCGTGGCGATCGAGGCCAACCTCGACCGCGGCCGGGGTGCCGTGGCCACCGTGCTGGTCCAGTCCGGCACGCTGCGGGTCGGGGACGCGATCGTCGCTGGCACGGCTCACGGCCGGGTCCGTGCGATGTTCGACGAGCACGGCGAGACCGTGCCCGAGGCTGGACCGGCCCGTCCGGTCCAGGTGCTCGGGCTGACCTCGGTCCCGAACGCGGGCGACACCTTCATCGTCGCGCCCGACGACCGCACGGCTCGGCAGATCGCCGAGAAGCGTGAGGCCGCCGAGCGGGCCGCACTCCTGGCCAAGCGTCGCAAGCGGATCAGCCTGGAGGACTTCACGCAGGCCCTCGCCCTGGGCAAGGTCGAGACCCTCAACCTCGTCATCAAGGGCGACGTGTCCGGCGCTGTCGAGGCCCTTGAGGACGCGCTGCTCAAGATCGACGTCGGCGAGGAGGTCGACCTGCGGGTCATCCACCGCGGTGTCGGTGCGATCACGCAGAACGACGTCAACCTGGCGACGGTCGACAACGCGATCATCATCGGGTTCAACGTCAAGTTCGCCGAGCGGGTCGAGGACCTCGCCGAGCGCGAGGGCGTCGACGTGCGGTTCTACTCGGTGATCTACCAGGCGATCGACGACGTCGAGGCCGCCCTCAAGGGGATGCTCAAGCCGGAGTACGAGGAGGTCCAGCTCGGCACCGCGGAGGTGCGCGAGGTGTTCCGGTCCTCCAAGTTCGGCAACATCGCCGGTTCGCTGGTCCGGTCCGGGGAGATCCGGCGCAACGCCAAGGCGCGGGTCCTGCGCCGCGGCAAGGTGGTCGGGGACAACCTCACCATCGAGTCGCTCAAGCGGTTCAAGGACGACGCCACCGAGGTCCGCGAGGGCTACGAGTGCGGCATCGGGCTCGGATCGTTCAACGACCTGCAGGTCGAGGACGTCATCGAGACGTTCGAGATGCGCGAGAAGCCGCGCGGCTGAGATCGTCGCGTCCGGCCCGGGTGCGTAAGCCCCGGGCCGGACGCACGTCAGCCTTCCGGCAGGAGAGGAGTCGTCATGGCGGAGAACCCGCGGGTACGGCGGTTGGCGGACCGGGTCCACGAGGTGGTCGCCCAGATGCTCGACACCCGGGTCAAGGACCCGCGGCTGGGCTTCGTCACGGTGACCGACGTGCGCGTCACCGGCGACCTGCAGCACGCGGACATCTTCTACACGGTGTACGGGGACGACGAGGCGCGCAACGCGTCGGCGGCGGCGCTGGCCAGCGCGAGCGGGCTGATCCGGTCCGAGGTCGGCAAGGCGACCGGGCTGCGGCTCACCCCGACGCTCGCGTTCCACCTCGACGCGGTGCCCGAGACGGCGGCCCACCTGGAGGCCGCGCTGGCCGCGGCCGCCCGCAAGGACGCCGAGGTGCAGGCGCTCGCCGTCGGCGCCAGCTACGCGGGTGACGCCGACCCGTACCGGGTGCCGGCGGACGAGACCGACGACGGCCCGGACGGGGCCACCGACGGCACGACGGCCTGACGCCGTGGCCGAACCACCGCTCCAGCGCCTGGCGGACGGCACCGTCAAGCAGGTGTCGCCCCTGACAGGTACCACCGTGTGGACAGTCCCGGGCCGCGCCCACCGACCGTTGCCCGGCGCCCCGGCCGAGCGGCACGAGGTCGACCCGACGGCGGTGGACCGGTTGTGCGCGTTCTGCACCGGCCGGTACCTGCAGACCCCGCCGGAGAAGGCCCGCCTCGTGCTCGACCCGGCTCCGCACATCGTCCGGCACGTGCCCGCGGGGGAGCTGGACGCGACCGTGGCGGACGTGCGCCGGATCCCCAACCTGTTCGAGATCCTCTCGGTGGACTACTGGCGGGCGAACCACGGCTTCGTCGTCCCGCCCGCCGTGCGCGCGCGCGCCGAGGCGTACCTGGCCGACCCGGCCGGCGCCGAGCACGTGCGCGGGGTGCTCCGCGCGCGCGCCCTGGCGGCCGGTCTGGACCTCGACGTCGCACCGGCCGGCGTCGACGAGCACCAGGACGCGGTCGACCTGTTCGCGGGCTCGCACGACGTCGTGGTCGCGCGGCGCCACCTGGTCGACGGGGCGCGGTACGACGACGAGCTCGCCGGCTCCGGCACCCTGACGCCGGACGAGCACCACCGGTTCATGGCGATGACGGTCGACGCGATCCGCGACCTGTACCTGACCCGGCCTGCCGCGTTGTACGTCGCCGCCTTCCAGAACTGGCTGCGGCCCGCCGGGGCGTCGTTCGACCACCTGCACAAGCAGGTCGTCGCGATCGACGAGCACGGCCCGCAGGTCGAGCACGAACGGCTCCGGCTGCGGGCCGAGCCCGACCTGTACCAGACCCAGGTGATCGACGTCGCGGTCGAGCACGGCCTGGTGGTCGCCGGCAACGCGCACGCGGTGGCCATCGCCGGGGTCGGCCACCGCTACCCGGCGTTCGAGGTGTACTCCACGGCGCGCGAGCAGCTGCCCTGGGAGCACGACGACGCCCAGGTGCGCGCGGTGTCCGACCTGGTGCACGCCCTGCACGCGGCGTCCGGCGTGCACACGCCGAGCAACGAGGAGTGGCACTACCGGCCGCCCGGGATCGTCGAGCAGATGCCGTGGCGGATCGTCCTCAAGTGGCGGGTGTCCACCCTGGCCGGCTTCGAGGGCGGCACCAAGGTGTACGTCAACACGATCGACCCGTTCACGCTGCGCGAGCGGGCGGTGGCGCGGCTGCGCGAGCTGCGGGACGCCCACCTCGTGGCTCCGATGCGGATCGGCGACGAGGTGGACGTCCCCCGGCTGGGCTACGCCGGCTGAGGTCCCGGCGACACGGCAGGGACTCTCGCGCCCGGCGCGGTGGTCGCGCGCCCGGTGATCGCGGGCATCAGCCAGCTGGCCGCCGCGCCGAGCGCGATCACCGCCGATCCGACGAGCATCGCCGGGCGCAGGCCACCGGCGTAGCCGGCCGGCGTCAGCGTGCCGCCGGCCGCCTGGAACACGGCGACGATGACGGCCACGCCGACGGCGGCACCGAGCTCCCGCACGGTCGCGTTGACCGAGCTAGCCGTGCCGTGCTCGACCTCGGGCACGTCCGCCAGCACGGCGGTGGCCGACGGGGCGAACGTCAGGCCCATCCCGACGCCGGCCAGCACGAGCCCGGGCACGAAGTCCGGGTAGGTCGTCGTCGTGCCCGTGACCAGCAGGGCGATCCAGGCCAGACCCGCGGACTGGAGGACGAGCCCGGCGGTGAGCAGCGGTCGCACCCCGGTGCGCGGTGCCAGCAGGCCCGCCAGCGGGGCCACGACCATGGGTGCGGCCGTCCAGGGCAGCGTGCGCAACCCGGCTTCGAACGGGGAGTAGCCGAGCCCGATCTGCAGGTACTGGGACAGGATGAAGACCACGCCGAACGCGCCGAGAGAGAAGGCGAACCCCGCGGCGTTCGTCACCGAGAACGACCGCACGGCGAACAGCCGCAGCGGCACCAGCGGGTGCGCCGTGCGCCGCTCGTGCCCCACGAAGGCGGCCAGCAGCCCGGCTCCGACGACGAGTCGGCCGAGCACGGGGACCGAGGTCCAGCCGTCGTCGTTCGCCCGGACGACGCCCCACACCAGCGACAGCACACCGGTCCCGACGAGCAGCACGCCGGTCAGGTCGAGCCGGTGCCGCCCGCCGAAGGACTCCGGCAGCGCCCGGAGCACCAGGGGGACTGCGACGAGCGCGACCGGGACGTTGAGCCAGAAGATCGCCTGCCAGGAGAACCCGTCGACGACCGCACCGCCGATCACCGGGCCGAGCGCCACACCGAGCCCCGAGACCGCGCCCCAGATGCCGATCGCCATCGCACGGCGTGCGGCCGGGACCGCGGCTGCGAGCAGCGTCAGCGACAGGGGCAGGATCGCAGCGGCGCCTGCGCCCTGGACGGTCCGGGCAGCGATCAGCATCCCGGCCGAGCCGGCGAGGGCGGAGGCGACGGAGCCGGCACCGAACACGGCGATGCCGATGACGAACATCCGCCGCCGCCCGATCCGGTCGCCGAGGGTGGCCGCGGCGATCATCAGCGACGCGAACGCGAGCGTGTAGGCGTTGACCATCCACTGCAGCTGCTCGAGGGAGGCCGACAGGTCGGACCGGATCGCGGGCAGCGCGGTGGTCATCACGAGGTTGTCCAGCGTCGCCATGAACATCGGCAGCGAGGCCGCGACCAGGGCGAGTGCGGTGCGGGCGGTACGGGTCGCGCCGGCCCGGGAAGGTGCCGGTGGGGGCCGTAGGCGCTCGGTGGTGGTGGCCATGTGCGCTCCAAGTTGACATCGGATGATAACTAACCCGACGAGACCTTAGGCATCGACTGATAACATGTCAACCATGTCGATCCCCACCGCGGTCCACGCCCACCTGGCTGGGCATCGTTCCCGGATGCGCTCCGGCGAGCGCCGGGACCAGATCCTCGCCGCCGCCCGGACGGTGTTCGCCGAGGGTGGCTACCAGGCGACCACCGACCAGGTGGCGCGCGCCGCGGGGGTGTCGCAGCCGTACGTCGTGCGACTGTTCGGCAGCAAGCGGGACCTGTTCCTCGCGGTGTACCGCGACACGGCGGACCGCGTGCTGGCGGCCTTCCGCGCGATCCCGCCGGGGCCGGAGGCGGGCCTTCAGATGGGCGCCGCCTACGTGCAGCTCGTCGCCGACCGCGACCTGCTGCGCATCCTCATGCAGGCCTTCCTGGCCGGGACCGACGAGGAGGTGGGCCGGATCGCGCGGCACACGCTCGGCGAGGTGCACCGGATGTTCGTCGAGCGCACCGGCGGCACCGCCGAGGACGGCCGGGCGTTCGTCGCCACCGGCATGCTCATCAACGTGCTCCTCGCGGTGGACGCGCCTGCCCACCGCGGCGAGGACACCAGCACGGACTCCCTGCTGACCTGCGTCCTGGAGGGCGTGGATGGCCTCGAGGCGGTCGCGATGGGGACCGATGAGCCCGGCCGACGCTGACGGCCGGCGCCGGCCGACCGCTGCCGACGGCGTGCTCGTCGTCGACAAGCCGGCCGGCTGGACCAGCCACGACGTGGTCGCGCGCGTGCGCCGGCTGGCGGCCACCCGCAAGGTCGGTCACGCCGGCACGCTCGACCCGATGGCCACCGGCGTGCTCGTCCTCGGCGTGGGACGGGCGACACGGCTGCTGGCCTACCTGTCCGGGGCGGACAAGGCCTACGCGGCCACCATCCGGCTCGGCGCGAGCACGGTGACCGACGACGCCGAGGGCGAGGTCCTGGCCGTCACGGACACCTCCGGTGTCACACCGGAGGCGATCGCGGCCGGAGTGCGGCAGCTCACCGGCGAGATCCTCCAGGTGCCCGCCACGGTGTCGGCGATCAAGGTGGCCGGCGAACGGGCGTACGCCCGGGTCCGGGCCGGCGAGTCGGTCGAGCTGGCCGCCCGGCCGGTCACGGTGTCCCGGTTCGACGTGCTGGCGATCCGTCCCGCACAGCTGCCGGGCACGGCGGCGCTCGACGTCGACGTCGAGGTCGTCTGCACCTCGGGCACGTACGTCAGGGCGCTGGCGCGCGACCTCGGCGCCGCGCTCGGCGTCGGCGGGCACCTCACCGCCCTGCGCCGGACCCGGGTCGGCGGGTTCGGGCTGGACGTCGCCCGGACCCTGGACCAGCTGTCCGACGAGCCCACCGACGCCGCCCTGGCCGTGCTGCCGCTGGCCGACGCCGCGCGCGCGACGTTCCCGGTCCGCACGCTGTCGGTCGAGGAGACGGCCGCCCTGGGCCACGGCCGGACGATCGCGGCGCACTTCGCGGACGAGGGCGGCACCACCGCAGCGATCGGGCCTGACGGGACGCTGGTCGCCCTGCTCGAGCCGCGCGACGGCGCCGTGCGACCGGTGGTGGTGTTCGCCCCGGCGTGAGGTGGTCGTCGGACGACATGGCAGGCTTGTCCCTCGGTGCCGCCTCGTCCGGCGACGCCACGAGTGGGACGGGAGCGCACGTGCAGGTCTGGCGGGATCTGGCCGAGGTGCCGGCCGCGACCGGTCCGTCCGTGGTGACCATCGGCAACTTCGACGGGGTGCACCGCGGGCACGTCGACGTGCTGCGCCGGATGGTCGCCGACGCCGCGGCGTCCAGCTGCCTGGCGGTGGCCGTCACGTTCACCCCGCACCCGGCCCAGGTGCACCGGCCACAGACGGCTCCGCCGCTGCTCACCGGTGACGAAGAGCGGCTCGAGCTGCTCGCGGCCACGGGGCTGGACGGCGTGCTGCTCGCGACGTACACGCTGGACTTCGCGCGCCAGACGCCCGAGGAGTTCGTCCGCACCTACCTCGTCGAGGCGCTCGGGGCGCGGACCGTGGTCGTCGGGCGCGACGTACGGTTCGGCCGGGACAACGCGGGCGACCTGGCCACGATGACCGCCCTGGGCGACCGGCTCGGTTTCGTCGTGGACGTCGTCGACGACGTGCGGCCACCGGCGGCGGGCGACGCCGGCGGCGAGGAGGACCCGTCGGTGCATCGCTGGCGGCGCTGGTCCTCGACCTGGGCCCGTGAGCTCCTCGCCGCGGGCGACGTGGTCGGTGCGGCACGGGTGCTCGGCCGGCCGCACCGGATCCGGGGGATCGTCGTCCACGGCGACGCCCGGGGGCGCCAGATGGGCTACCCGACGGCCAACCTCGGGCCCGATGCCACCGGGATGGTGCCGGCGGACGGTGTGTACGCCGGCCGGCTGGTCCGGCTGCGGCACGCGGACGGCACCCCCGTCACGGCCGACGACCCCGACCGCCGGCTGCCCGCGGCGATCTCGGTCGGCACCAACCCGACGTTCGACGGGGTGCGGCGCCGGGTCGAGGCGTACGTGCTGGACCGCGACGACCTCGAGCTGTACGGCGAGGAGGTGGCCATCGAGCTGACCGAGCGGATCCGGCCGATGGAGCGGTTCGACTCCGTGGCCGCGCTGCTCGCCACGATGGCCGACGACGTGCGGCGCACCCGCGAGGTGCTGGCCTAACCGAGGATGCGCACGTCGTACCCGGGGGCGATGCGGTAGCCGGCCCCGCGGGCGGTGACGACCAGGTCGGCCAGGCCCGTCTTGTCCCGCAGCCGGCGCACGTGGACGTCGACCGTCCGGCTGTCCTCCGGCACGTCGCGGCCCTGCCACACCGAGGCGAGCAGCGCGCCGCGCGTGACCACCCCCGGGCCGGCCTGGGCCAGCCGGACGAGCAGGGCCAGCTCGGTCGCGGTGAGGGTCACGGTGCGGCCGTCGGCGGTCACCGTGCGCGCGTGCGGGTCGATCTCGAGCGTCGGGATGCTGGGAACGGTCCGCAGCCGGTCACGGAACGCGGCGGCCCCGCCGGTGGGGACCACCCGCGCCGGCCTCCCGGAGGAGGTCAGGGCCGCCCTCGTCCGGGCGTTCGGGAACCACTCGGCGGCCAGGTCGGCCAGGTTCTGCACCGTGCGCGCCAGGTCGTCCAGGTCGTCGTCGTCGACCGCGGAGAGGTCGACCTGGAGGACGAAGCCGCGGCGCGCCGCCGGGGCGGCGCCGTGCTGGTACGCGGCAGGGGTGGGGGGAAGCAGGGCGGTGCTCGACATGTCGATGTCCTGGGGTCTACCTGCGTCGGGACGCAGGGGGCCGGCCGGGCCGGCCGCGGGTCAGTGAGAGAAGGCTCAGTGCTGACGCGGACAGCAGGACATGCACATTCGGCACAGGGCGCGCGACGACACCGCGACGGCGGTGCAAGGGCGCGTGCTCACCGGCCGAGTGTGGCATGCGGGTGCCACGGCCCCGGGCGGCGCCCGTGACTGTCTCGACATGTGGGACCATGTGACGGTCCGCTCGGCGGCGTCGCGCCCGGTCGTGACGCTGTGAACCGGCTGGTAAGATCGTCGGGCCGTACGAACGGCCGCGGATACAGAGAGCCCGGGTGGACATGCCCCGGCGCACCGCGCAACGAGACACCAAGGAGAGCCGTGGCCCTCGACACTGCCACCAAGCAGGCCATCATGACCGAGTACGCGACGCACGAGGGCGACACCGGCTCGCCGGAGGTCCAGATCGCGGTGCTGACGCAGCGGATCAAGGACCTCACCGAGCACCTCAAGGTGCACAAGCACGACCACCACAGCCGTCGCGGCCTGCTGCTCCTCGTCGGACAGCGCCGCCGTCTTCTCGGCTACCTGCAGAAGATCGACATCGCGCGCTACCGCAGCCTCATCGAGCGGCTCGGCCTGCGCCGATAGCCCGCCCCACCGGCTCGGACCCCCAGACGGGTCCGAGCCGGTCGTGCGTCGGGATCCTCCGGCGCCCCAGCTGAACAGAGCTTCACCACCACCACCGCGCCGGCCGCCACGTCCGGTCCTCGGTAGTGGCCCCCGGACTCGGGGTCGACCCGGTCCGTGGGCCTCGATCGAAGACCGCCGCGGTCTCGCCCGGCGCCTTCGAGAACAAGGAGGGCACCCGTGGAGGGTCCCGAGATCCAGTTCGCCGAAGCCGTCATCGACAACGGCAGGTTCGGCACACGCACGGTCCGGTTCGAGACCGGACGCCTCGCCAAGCAGGCCGCCGGCGCAGCCGTCGCCTACCTCGACGACTCGACGATGCTCCTGTCGGCCACGACGGCCGGCAAGGAGCCCAAGGAGCAGTTCGACTTCTTCCCGCTGACGGTCGACGTCGAGGAGCGGCAGTACGCCGCGGGCAAGATCCCCGGCTCGTTCTTCCGCCGCGAGGGCCGTCCGTCCACCGAGGCGATCCTCGCCTGCCGGCTGATCGACCGCCCGTTGCGCCCGCTGTTCGTCAAGGGCCTGCGCAACGAGGTCCAGGTCGTCGTCACGGTGCTCGCGCTGCACCCCGACGACGCCTACGACGTGCTGGCGATCAACGCCGCGTCGGTGTCCACCGGCCTGTCCGGCCTGCCGTTCTCCGGCCCGGTCTCGGCGACGCGCATCGCGCTGGTCGACGGCCAGTGGGTCGCGTTCCCGCGCTACTCCGAGCGTGAGCAGGCGACGTTCGACATGGTCGTCGCCGGCCGCATCGTCGGCGACGACGTGGCGATCGCGATGATCGAGGCTGAGGCCCCGGTGCACACCTGGGACCTCATCCACGGTGGCGGGGGCACGGTGCCGACCGAGGAGGTCGTCGCCCAGGGCCTGGAGGCCGCCAAGCCGTTCCTCCGCGCGCTGTGCCTGGCCCAGATCGACCTGGCGAGCAAGGCGGCGAAGGCGACCATCGAGTTCCCCGTGTTCCCGGAGTACCAGGCCGACGTCTACGCCGCGGTCGAGGCGGGGACCACCGCCAAGCTGGAGACCGCGCTGTCGATCGCCGGCAAGCAGGAGCGGGAGAGCCGGATCGACCAGATCAAGGCCGAGATCAAGGCCGAGCTCGCCGAGCAGTTCGCGGGCCGGGAGAAGGAGATCTCCGCCGCCTACCGGTCGGTGCAGAAGAAGCTGATCCGTCGGCGCATCCTCACCGACGGCTTCCGCATCGACGGCCGCGGCCTGCGCGACATCCGCACGCTGTCGGCCGAGGTCGAGGTGCTCCCGCGGGTGCACGGCTCGGCACTGTTCGAGCGTGGCGAGACGCAGATCCTCGGCGTGACGACGCTCAACATGCTTCGGATGGAGCAGCAGCTCGACACGCTGTCCCCGGAGACGCGTCGGCGCTACATGCACCACTACAACTTCCCGCCGTTCTCGACCGGTGAGACCGGTCGGGTGGGCTCGCCCAAGCGGCGTGAGATCGGCCACGGCGCGCTGGCGGAGCGGGCGCTGATCCCCGTGCTGCCGACGCGCGAGGACTTCCCGTACGCGATCCGGCAGGTGTCCGAGGCGCTCGGCTCCAACGGCTCGACGTCGATGGGTTCGGTCTGTGCCTCGACCCTGTCGCTGCTCAACGCGGGTGTGCCGCTGCGCGCCCCGGTGGCGGGCATCGCGATGGGCCTGGTGTCCGACACGGTGGACGGTGAGACGCGGTATGCCGCCCTCACCGACATCCTCGGCGCCGAGGACGCCTTCGGTGACATGGACTTCAAGGTCGCCGGCACGCGGGAGTTCGTCACGGCGATCCAGCTGGACACCAAGCTGGACGGCATCCCCGCCTCCGTCCTGGCCGGCGCGCTGACGCAGGCCAAGGAGGCTCGCCTGGCGATCCTGGACGTCATCGCCGAGGCGATCGACACCCCGGACGAGATGAGCCCGTTCGCGCCGCGCGTCATCACGGTGAAGGTCCCGATCGACAAGATCGGCGAGGTCATCGGCCCGAAGGGCAAGATGATCAACCAGATCCAGGAGGAGACCGGCGCCGACATCTCGATCGAGGACGACGGCACGGTCTACATCGGCGCGACCGACGGTCCGTCGGCCGAGGCGGCGCGGGCCGCGATCAACGCGATCGCCAACCCGCACATGCCGGAGATCGGCGAGCGGTTCGTCGGCACGGTCGTCAAGACGACCACCTTCGGTGCGTTCGTCTCCCTCTCGCCGGGCAAGGACGGGCTGCTGCACATCTCGCAGATCCGCAAGCTCGTCGGCGGCAAGCGGGTGGAGAACGTCGAGGACGTCCTCGCGGTGGGCCAGAAGGTCCAGGTCGAGATCGGCGAGATCGACCCGCGCGGCAAGCTGTCGCTGCACGCGGTGCTCGACGACGCCGAGACGGCCACCGAACCGGCGACGGAGCAGCCCGAGCCGGCCGACGCCTGACGTGCCCCTCGACCTCCCCATCGTCCGGACCGGTGATCCCGGGTCCGAACGTTCCGCCGGGCAGGACGGCGGCGCCCTCGTGCGTCGCTCCGTCCTGCCCGGCGGCGTCCGCGTCCTGACCGAGCGGATGCCCGGACTGCGGTCCGCGACGGTGGGGGCGTGGATCGGGGTCGGCTCGCGCGACGAGACCGACGGCCACTTCGGCTCGACCCACTTCCTCGAGCACCTGCTGTTCAAGGGCACCGCGAAGCGCTCGGCGATGGACATCGCCGAAGCCTTCGATGCCGTCGGCGGGGAGGCGAACGCCGCCACCGGCAAGGAGGACACCTGCTACTACGCGCGGGTCCTCGACGCGGACCTTCCGATGGCGGTCGATGTGATCGCCGACATGGTCACCTCCGCCCGGCTGGACGCCGGCGAGCTGGAGACCGAGCGGGGCGTGATCCTCGAAGAGCTGGCGATGAACGACGACGACCCGAGCGACGTCGTGCACGACGAGTTCGTGGCCGCCGTCCTCGGGACGCATCCGCTGGGCCGGCCGATCGGCGGGGTCCCGGCGACCATCCGCGCCGTGCCGCGGGAGGCGGTCTGGGAGCACTACCGCTGGCACTACCGGCCGGCCACGCTTGTCGTCACCGCCGCCGGCGGGGTGGACCACGACGCGCTCGTGACGCAGGTGGGCGAGGCGTTGTCGGCGGGGGGCTGGGTCCTGGACGAGGAGTCCGCGCCACAGCCCCGACGGGTCGGTGCGGTCCGGCCGCTGCCGGTGGGCACCGCGGGGATCCCGGCCGTCGGCGTCGAGCGCAGCGTCCGCCGGCCCACCGAGCAGGCGAACGTCATCGTGGGCGGTGTGGCGATCACCTCGACCGATCCGCGCCGGTTCGCCCTGTCGGTGCTCAACGCCGTGCTGGGCGGGGGGATGAGCTCGCGGCTGTTCCAGGAGATCCGCGAGAAGCGCGGCCTGGCGTACTCCACGTACTCGTTCTCCTCCGGTCACGCCGACGCGGGGATCTTCGGTCTGTACGCCGGCTGCACGCCGACCAAGGTCGACGAGGTGACCGGGCTGCTCGTCGCCGAGCTGGAGAAGCTCGCCGACTCCGGCGTCCAGGCGGCCGAGATGAGCCGCTCGATCGGGCAGCTGTGCGGCTCCCTGGTCCTCGGGCTGGAGGACACCGGGTCGCGGATGACCCGCCTGGGCCGGGCCGAGCTGGTCTACGGGGAGCTGCTGTCCCTGGACGAGACGCTGGAGCGGGTCCGCGCGGTCACTGCGGCGCAGGTGCAGGAGATGGCTGTCGAGCTCGCCGCCGCGCCCCGGTCGGTCGTCCGGGTCGGTCCGCTCGGCGACTGATCAGCCGGCGCCGGGACCGTCCGGCGGCACGTGGGAACCGTCTCCGCCCGCCGACACCGGCAGCGGCGCCGGGCCGCGCAGCGGGCGCAGGATCTCGGTACCCCAGGTGGTGCAAGGACGCCACAGTGCGGCGGTCAGGCACAGGACGGCGATCGCCCCGACGAGCGCGAGCACCAGGTCGTTCGTTCCTGGCAGCCACGCCGACACCGCGGGCGCGACGGTCCCCAGCCCCACCAGCCCCGTGACGACTGCCCCTAGCCTGCCGGTGCCCGACAAGAGCGCAGCGGCGGCCACCACGGTGATCAGGATCGGCACGAGCTCACCCACCAGGCCGGTCACGGCGTCCGGGCCGAAGACGTGGTCGAGGCGGGCAACGCTCCCGGCAAGGTCGCGAGGGTCGAAGTCGGGCACGGCGTTCGGGTCGAGGCTGCGGTCGAGGGCCAGGTAGGCCAGCACGGCGGCGGTCGTGGCGCCGACGGCCGGAAGGCCGACGACCGCTGCCGCGAGCGGCAGCCCCGACCGGGGCGCGGTGGCCACCCGGCGCGACGCGCCATCGTCGGGCATGGTCTGCGCGCGGGCTCCGAGCAGGGACGCGGCGCCGAGCAGCGCGACCACGAGCAGGGGGAATCCCCAGGCGGGGTGCGCCGCTGCGAGCCCGATGCTGCTGTCGGCGGTGAACCGGTACGGCATCGACGGTCCGGGCCAGAGGTCGTCGAACCAGATGCCCAACGTGCCGGGCATGACGGCGCCGGCCGACCGCGCTGCGACGACCAGGGTGGCCACGACCATCGGGACCCGACGGGCGACCCGACCGTGGCGGGCGCGCGTGGCGCACCAGCACGCGGCCGCGCAGACCAGCACCGCCCCCGTCCAACGCCCGTCCTCGCGAAGCACCGTGCCCCACGAGAACGGGATGTCCTGCAGCGCGATCCACTTCGAGGCACGGACGACGTCGAGCCGGTCGAACTGGGTCACCACCGCGTCGAGTGCCCCGCCCAGCACGAACGCCACAGCGGCGAGCACGGACAAATCTCGGATGGCGGTCGTCAGCGACCGCGGCAGCGCCCCCATGCCGGCTCATCGTCGTCCGCACAGGCCTGCTTGAGCCGTCGGGCCGCCGGTAGGGTGGCGGACGTGGCGGAGGACCTGCGGGTGGCCGTGCTCGGCGCGGCCGGGCGGATGGGTTCGACGGTGGTCGGCGCGGTACGTGCGGCGCCGGGCCTTGAGCTCGTCGCGACCGTCGACGCCGACGGCGACCTGTCCCGGCTGAGCGACGCCGGGGCCCAGGTCGCCGTGGACTTCACCGTTCCCGCCGTCACCGAGCAGAACGTCCATGCGCTGGTCGACCGGGGGATCCACGTCGTGGTGGGCACCACGGGGTGGACCGACGAGGCCTACGGCCGGGTCCGGGACCACCTCCTGCGGGCGCCGGGCATCGGTGTGCTGATCGCCCCGAACTTCGCCCTCGGCGCGGTGCTGGCGCAGTCCTTCGCCGCCCAGGCCGCCCGCTGGTTCGAGACCGCCGAGGTCATCGAGCTGCACCACCCGGACAAGGTCGACGCGCCGTCGGGGACGTCACGGTCCGCGGCCCGGGCGATCGCGGCGGCGCGCGTGGCCGGCGGACTCGGCCCGATGCCCGATGCCACCAGCACGTCGCTCGACGGCGCGCGGGGTGCCCAGGTCGACGGCGTGCACGTGCACGCCGTGCGGCTGCGCGGGCTGGTCGCGCACCAGGAGGTGCTGCTCGGCAACCCGGGGGAGCTGCTGACCATCCGGCACGACTCGTTCGACCGGGTGAGCTTCATGCCCGGCGTGCTGATCGCGGTGCGGGCGGTGCCGTCACGGCCCGGCCTGACCGTCGGCCTCGACGCCCTGCTCGGGCTGGGCAGCCGGTGAGCGAGCCCGTCCCCGCGCCGGCGCGTCGGCGGTACGCCGGGCTGATCGGCGCGGTGCTGGTCACCCTCCTGCTGGCGCTGTACGTCGGCCTCGTCCTGGTCCGCGCGGTCCAGCTGATCGACACCCACCGCGGCATCGGCGTGGGCCTCGGCGTCGCGCTGCTCTTGCTGCCGCTGCTCGTCATCGGACTGATCGGGTACGAGTGGCGGCTGGCGATGGACGTGCGGTCGATGGCCGACGTGCTCGCGGCCGAGGGCGGCCTCCCGGTGGACGACCTGCCGCGCTCGCCGGGCGGACGGATCGACCGCGAGGTGGCGCGCGAGCGGTTCGGTCCCGCGCGTGAGGCGGTCGAGGCGGCGCCCGAGGACTGGCGCGCCTGGTACCACCTGGCGTTCGCCTATGACGCCGCGGGGGACCGGAAGGCGGCGCGCGGCGCGTTGCGCACCGCGAGCAGTCTGCATCGCGGCAAGGGCGCACCTGCGGCCTGAGTCAGATCGACGCGCCCCAGCGGCGCTCGTGCAGCACGGCCTGCTCGCCGTCGGGCCCGGGACCGGAGGCAAGCTCCCGCACCGCCCCGTCGGGGTACAGCCCCGCGGCGCTGAGGAACCGGACCCGCGCCTCGTCCCCGTCCGCGACCCAGGTGATCACCTGGTCGGCACCGTCCGAGCGCAGCGTGTCGACGACGGCGGCGAGCAACCGCGACCCGTGCCCGGCACGCTGCTCGCCCGGGGCCACCTCGAGGGCGAGCAGGATGCCACCCGGCGTCCGGTCGACGGCGTTCGGCGGCGCGGGGACGGGCGCGACCGAGGCGAAGCCGACCAGCCGCGGCCCTGCCATCGCGACGAAGACGTGGAACGTGGCCGCGGGCGGGGCGGCGATCGCGGCGCGCCAGCGGGCGGCCACGGCGAGCTCGTCGACCAGGTCCAGGGCGGCGGAGCCGAGCGACCCGGCGTACGCCTGCCGCCAGGCGTCCAGCTGGACCGCCGCGATCGCGGACTCGTCGCCCGCGACGGCCGGACGCACCGAGACGTCCCCGGTCGGGTGCACGTGGGGGCTGGACAGCACCCGGCGAGCCTAGGCCGTCAGGGCAGCCCGGCCCACCGCAGCGCCGCGGTCACCACCGCGGCGGCGAGCACGACGACGACGAACGGCGCCTTGGCGACGAGCGCCACCACGGCGGCGCCGACGCCGGCCAGGCGCGAGTCGAGGACCAGGTGCCCGCTGGTGGTCGCCGCCTGGACGGCGACCAGGGCCGACAGCAGCGCCACGGTGACCAGCGCCGCCACCCGCGCCACCTGCGGCCTGGCGAGCCAGTGCCGCGGCAGCAGGTGGCCGACCAGCTTGATCGCGTACGTCGCCAGCCCGGCGGCCACCACCGCCGCCCACAGGACGGCGCCCTTCATGCGACCACCTCCGCGGTCGGCACCGCGGGCTCGTCGCGTGCGACGAGCCCGATGAGCACGGCGAGCACCGCCGCCAGCAGCACCGGCACCCCGGCCGGCAGCAGCGGCGTGGTGACGAGGGCGACGACGACGGCGGCCCCGGCAACCAGCCGGGCCGATCGGGCGCGCGGGCCGGACAGCCGGGGCCAGACCAGCCCGAGGAACGCCGCCGCGGCGGCGGCGTCCAACCCGTACCGCCGCGGGTCCCCGGCCGCGCCGCCGAGCAGCGCGCCGACGAGCGTGCACCCGTTCCACAGTGCGAACACGCCGGCGCCGGTCCACCAGAAGCCGGCGCGTGCCGCTGCGCCGTCGCGCTGGGCAGTTGCCACGGCGGTCGACTCGTCGATCGTCAGCTGCGCGGCGAGCAGCCGGTGCGGCCCGCTCACCTGGATGAGCGGGACCACCTGCGGGCCGTACAGCGCGTTCCGCACCCCGACCAGGGCCGCGGTGGCGATCGCCGCACCGGCCGCGCCACCCGCGCCGACCACCCCGATGAAGGCGAACTGCGAGCCACCGGAGAACATCAGCAGGGAGAGCACCATCGTCTGCGGGACGTCCAGGCCGGCCACCACGGACAGCGCCCCGAACGAGATGCCGTACAAACCGGTCGCCACCGCGACGGACAGCGCCTGGCGGACCGCAGCGGAGACCGCGGGCGTCGTCGCTCGTCGTCCGGCCGGCACGGGGGACAGCGTCGCACGGAGCCCTGGCGGGCGAGGCCGCGTCTCAGACCGCGACGTAGACCGTGTCGAGGTACTCCTCGAGCCCCTGCTCGCCGCCCTCACGGCCCAGCCCCGATTGCTTGACGCCGCCGAACGGCGCGGTCGCGTCCGAGACGATGCCCCGGTTGATGCCGAGCATGCCGGTGTCGATCGCCTCCGCCAGGCGCAGCGCGCGCGACAGGTCGCCGGTGTAGGCGTAGGCCACCAGGCCGAACGGGGTGGCGTTGGCCAGGGCGATCGCCTCGTCCTCGGAGTCGAAGACCACGACCGGGGCGACCGGGCCGAAGATCTCCTCGGTCACCACCGGCATGTCCGGGCTGACCCGGTCCAGCACGGTCGGGGCGTAGAACCAGCCCGGCCGTGCAGGCCGGTCGCCGCCGATCCGCACGCGGGCCCCCGCGCCGGCCGCAGAGGCGACCAGCTCCTCGACCCGGTCCACCGCCGCCGGCTCGATGAGCGGCCCGACCGTGACCCCGGGATCGGCGCCGTGGCCGACCACGAGCGCGGCGAACGCCTCGGTGAGCCGCTCGGTGAACTCGGCGGCGACCCTGCCGTGGACCAGGAACCGGTTGGCCGCGACGCACGTCTGGCCCGCGTTGCGCATCTTCGCGGCGAGGGCGCCGACGACGGCCGCGTCGATGTCGGCGTCCTCGAAGACGAGGAACGGCGCGTTGCCACCGAGCTCCATCGATGTGCGCAGCACGTTCTGCGCCGCCCCCGCCAGCAGGGTCCGTCCCACCTCGGTGGAGCCGGTGAAGCTCAGCTTGCGCAGGCGCGGGTCCGCCAGCAGCGGCTCGCTGATCGCGCGGGCGGACGACGAGGGCACGATGTTGATCGCGCCGGTGGGCAGGCCGCGACCGTCCAGCTCCTCCCGGATGATCTCGGCCACGAAGGCGGTGGTCAGCGGCGTGAGCCGAGCCGGCTTGACGACGACGGTGCACCCGGCGGCGAGCGCCGGGGCGACCTTGCGGGCGATCATCGCGATCGGGAAGTTCCACGGCGTGATGAGCAGCGCCGGGCCCACCGGCCGGCGCAGCACCAGCTGGTGGTGGCCGCCCGAGGGTGCGCGGCGGGCCAGGCCGTCCAGCCGGAGCGCCTCACCGGAGAACCAGCGGACGTAGTCGGCGGCGTAGGCCACCTCCGCGCGGGACTCGGCCAGCGGCTTGCCGCCCTCGGCGGTGACCAGGGCCGCGATGTCCTCGGCCCGGGCGGTGATCGACTCGTACACCGCGCGGAGCAGCTCCGACCGCTGGTACGGCGACGTGGCGCGGTACTCCCCGAACGCCTCGTCGGCCGCGGTCAGGGCGGCCAGGGCATCGTCGCTGGTCCCGTCGGCGACGTCGAACAGCACCTCGGTCGTGGCGGGGTCGTGCACCGGGAACGTCGCCCCGCCCGAGGCGGGACGCCACGTACCACCCACGAGCAGCCCGGTGGGGACATGAGCGGCGACCGTGGGCGGCAGCGATGGCGTCATGGGGACAGTGTGGCGCGGAGCGGGCGCGACGCACCCGCTGGCCGGCACGCTGCGGGCGGGTCGGGTGCCTAGCATGTCGGCGTGACCGACGGACCGATCCCCACGCCGTACGAGGACCTGCTGCGCCTGGTGCTCGAGCACGGGACGCCGAAGGCGGACCGCACCGGCACCGGCACGCGCAGCGTGTTCGGCCACCAGATGCGGTTCGACCTGTCGGCCGGCTTCCCCCTCGTGACGACCAAGCGGGTGCACCTGCGCTCCATCGTCTACGAGCTGCTCTGGTTCCTCCGTGGCGAGTCCAACGTGGGCTGGCTGCGTGAGCACGGCGTCACCATCTGGGACGAGTGGGCCGACGAGCAGGGCGAGCTCGGCCCGGTCTACGGCGTGCAGTGGCGCAGCTGGCCGACGCCGGACGGTCGGCACGTCGACCAGATCGCGCAGGTGGTGGAGAACCTGCGCCGCGACCCCGACTCGCGCCGGCACATCGTCTCGGCATGGAACGTGGCGGACATCCCCGAGATGGCGCTGGCCCCGTGCCACGCCTTCTTCCAGTTCTACGTCGCGGACGGGCGGCTGAGCTGCCAGCTCTACCAGCGCAGCGCCGACCTCTTCCTCGGGGTGCCGTTCAACATCGCGTCCTATGCCCTGCTCACCCACATGGTCGCCCAGCAGGCCGGCTACGAGGTGGGCGACTTCGTCTGGACCGGCGGGGACTGCCACATCTACGACAACCACGTCGCCCAGGTGCGCGAGCAGCTCAGCCGCGCGCCGTACCCGCCGCCCCGGCTGGTGCTGCACCGTGCGCCGTCGATCTTCGACTTCACGTACGAGGACGTCGAGGTGCTCGACTACCAGCACCACGCGGCCATCAAGGCGCCGGTGGCGGTGTGACCTCCGGCTCGTCGCGGTCCCCGGTGCTCGGCCTGATCTGGGCGCAGAGCAGCACGGGGGTGATCGGGCGGGGCGGGCACCTGCCGTGGCACCTGCCGGAGGACCTCACGCACTTCCGGCAGGTCACCGACGGGCACCCGGTGGTGATGGGCCGGGCGACCTGGGCCTCCCTGCCCGAGCGGTTCCGGCCGCTGCCCGGGCGGACCAACGTCGTCCTGTCCCGGGACCCGGCGTTCGTCGCGCCCGGGGCCCGGGTGGCCGGCTCGCTGGACGCGGCCCTGGCCGCGCTGCACGAGGAGGCGCAGGTGTGGGTGATCGGCGGCGCAGCCGTCTACGTCGCCGCCCTGCCCACGGCGGACCGGATCGAGGTGACCGAGGTGGAGGTCGACACCGTGGGCGACGCCTTCGCCCCGGCGGTCGACGCCGCGGACTGGGTCGCGGAAGCCGGCCCGTGGCTGACGTCCCGCACCGGCCTGCGCTACCGGTTCGTGCCGCACACCCGCCGCCGCTGACCTCAGCCCGAACGGCGGGCGGGCAGGTCGCGGCGAGGTTCCGGGCGGTACCGTGAGCCCATGCCGCCTGCCAGCACCGCGGCGCGGCCCTTCGGGTCCGTGCTCACCGCCATGGTCACGCCGATGACCACCGACGGTTCGGTCGACCTCGCGGCCGCGGTGAGTCTGGCGATCCACCTGGTCGGCCAGGGCAACGACGGCCTGGTGCTCAACGGCACCACCGGCGAGGCACCCACCACGCACGCCCCGGAGAAGGCAGAGCTGGTCGCCGCGGTCGTCGATGCGGTGGGGGATCGGGCGTTCGTCGTGGCAGGCGCGGGGTCCAACGACACCGCGCACGCCGTCCGGATGGCCGAGCAGGCTGCCGAGGCCGGTGCGCACGGGTTGCTCGTCGTCAGCCCCTACTACTCGCGCCCGTCGCAAGCCGGGCTGGCCACGC
Organism: uncultured Actinomycetota bacterium; assembly: GCA_963769855.1. Classification (GTDB taxonomy): domain Bacteria; phylum Actinomycetota; class Actinomycetes; order Actinomycetales; family Cellulomonadaceae; genus Cellulomonas. Next base: position 372,015 of record CAVYNN010000003.1, on the reverse strand, counting down.
ACATCGAGACCGTCGCGAGCTCGACCGACCTCCCGGTGCTGGTCTACGACATCCCGGGCCGTGCCGGCGTGCGGATCGCCCCGGCGACGTTCGCGCGGCTCGCGCAGCACCCGCGGATCGTCGGTGTCAAGGATGCCGCGGGCGACGTGTACGGCTCGGCGAAGGTGATCCGCGACACCCACCTGGCCTACTACGCCGGTGACGACGGCCTGTTCCTCGCCCTGCTGGCCGCCGGCGGGGTCGGCATCGTGTCGGTCGCCGGGCACGTGGTCACCCCGCTGCTGGCCCGCGTCGCCGAGCGCTGGTCCGCCGGTGACCCGGCCGGCGCGCTCGAGGCCTTCCGGGCCGCCACGCCGGCGATCGACGCGCTCAACGGTGCCGGCCAGCAGGCCCCGACCGCCAAGGCGGCGCTCGAGATGCTCGGCCTGATCCCCAGCCGGGCGACCCGGCTGCCGATCCTCCCACTGCCCGACGAGGAGCTCCCGGCGCTGCGCGCCGGGCTGGCCGCGGCGGGCGTCATCGACCTCGTCGCCGGCTGACCGGCGACGCACCACCCACCGCAGGAGACCCGTGAGCCACCCGCATCCCGACCTGACCCTGCCCCCGCCGCTGGCGCTCGGAACCCTGCGCATCGTCGCGCTCGGCGGCCTGGGGGAGATCGGCCGGAACATGTCCGTGCTGGAGTACGACGGCCGGCTGCTCGTCATCGACTGCGGGGTGCTGTTCCCGGAGGACGACCAGCCCGGGGTCGACCTGATCCTGCCGGACTTCGACTACATCCATGACCGGCTGGGCGACATCGACGCGATCGTGCTGACCCACGGGCACGAGGACCACATCGGCGCCGTGCCGTACCTGCTCCGGCTGCGCCCGGACATCCCGCTGGTCGGCTCGCAGCTGACGCTGGCCTTCGTCGAGGCCAAGCTCAAGGAGCACCGGATCACACCGTTCACGTTCGCGGTGCGCGAGGGGCAGACCGAGCGGTTCGGCGGCTTCGAGTGCGAGTTCGTCGCGGTCAACCACTCGATCCCGGACGCGCTCGCGGTCGCGGTGCGGACCCCGGCCGGGACGGTGCTGCACACCGGCGACTTCAAGATGGACCAGCTGCCCCTGGACGGGCGGATCACCGACCTGCGGGCGTTCGCCCGGCTCGGCGAGGCCGGTGTCGACCTGTTCATGGTCGACTCGACGAACGCCGAGGTGCCGGGCTTCATCGCCGGGGAACGAGAGATCGGGCCGGTCCTCGACCGGGTCTTCGGCGAGTCGACCAAGCGGATCGTCGTCGCCTCCTTCGCCTCGCACGTCCATCGGGTGCAGCAGGTGCTCGACGCCGCGGCGCTGCACGAGCGCAAGGTCGCCTTCGTCGGGCGCTCGATGGTGCGCAACATGGCGATCGCCGCCGAGCTGGGCTACCTGCGGCTCCCGGACGGCGTGGTGGTCGACCAGAAGGACGCGAACAGCTTGCCCGACGACGAGGTGGTGCTCATGTGCACCGGCTCGCAGGGCGAGCCGATGGCCGCGCTGTCGCGGATCGCGAACAACGACCACAAGGTCAAGGTCGGCCCCGGCGACACGGTGATCCTGGCGTCCTCGCTCATCCCGGGCAACGAGAACGCGGTGTACCGGGTGATCAACGGGCTGACCAGGCTGGGTGCCCGGGTCGTCCACTCGGGCAACGCGAAGGTGCACGTCTCGGGCCATGCGTCAGCAGGCGAGCTGATCTACGTCTACAACGTGCTCCGGCCGAAGAACGTCATGCCGATCCACGGCGAGGTGCGCCACCTCGTCGCCTCGGCGGCGCTCGCGGTGCGCACCGGCGTGCCGCCGGAGCGGGTCATGCTCGCCGAGGACGGCGTCGTGATCGACCTCGCCGAGGGCAAGGCGTCGATCGTCGGTGCGGTCCCGTGCGGGTACGTCTACGTCGACGGGTCGAGCGTGGGCGGCGTCACCGAGGCCGAGCTCAAGGACCGCCGGATCCTCGGTGACGAGGGGTTCGTGACGATCTTCGCCGTCGTCTCGTCGGCAGACGGCACGGTGCTGGCCGGTCCCCAGATCCACGCGCGCGGCGTCGCCGAGGAGGATGCGGTGTTCGAGGAGGTGCTGCCGGAGGTCTCGGCAGCGCTCCTCGCGGCCGTGGTCGGTGGGACGACGGACACGCACCAGCTCCAGCAGGTGGTGCGGCGGGTCGTCGGACGCTGGGTGTCGGCCCGGCTCGGACGGCGGCCGATGATCATCGCGGTGATCGTCGAGGCGTGACCGCTGCGGTTGCGCCCCGCCGTGCGGCGCCCCACTGTGAGCCATGGCCGAGAAGTGGTTCCTCACTCTCGACGGGATCCGCGGCGGGTCGACCGACGCGGCGCACCCGCACGAGATCGACGTCGAGTCCTGGTCATGGGGGCTGGCCAACCCGAGCTCGCACGGGTCGGGCGGAGGGGGTGGGGCGGGCCGTGCCTCGTTCGAGGACCTGCAGGTCGTCGCCCCGCTGAGCGTGGCGTCGCCCCGGTTGCTCCTGGCCTGCGCCGCCGGCACCCACGTGCCGCGGGCCGTGCTGACCGGCGTGCAGGCTGGCCAGCAGCCGTTGGACTTCCTGGTGGTCACCCTGCGCGACGTCCTGGTCAGCGCCTATCGCACCGGCGACGACGGCCTCGACGCGCCGAAGGACCGGTTCTCCCTGGCGTTCGGCCGGATCGAGGTCCAGTACGCGCCGCAGGACATGGCCGGCACGGCGGGGACCGCGGAGACCGGTGGTTGGGACGTGCGGCAGAACGCGGCCGTCTGACCAGCGCGCGTGACCCTCGGGTGCCGTCGGGGGAGGTGATCAGCCGGGTTGGGCGGCGGACGCTGGGAGGTCGGCCGACGACCGCTGCCGGGGCAGCGGGTCGGACCGGTTCATCGCAGCGGCCACGTCACCCACCAGCAGCGGGTGGCTGTAGCGGAAGCCCTGCGCGAGGTGGATGCCGGCGCAGTGCAGGGTGGTCTCGTCGGTGAGCTCCTCGACACCCTCCGCGACGACCTCCATCCCGAAGGTGTGGGACAGCCGGACGACCAGGGAGAGGACCTCGGTGTCGATCGGCGCGCCGGCCCTCGCGCCGACGACGACCGAGCGATCGAGCTTGATCGTCTGGATCGGCAGGCGGTCCAGCATCCGGAGCGTGTCGAGGGAGGCGCCCAGGTCGTCGAGCGCCATGCCGACGCCGGCAGCGACGATCTCCTCCAGCTGGCCGAGCGCCCGCATCAGGTCGGCGACCCCGGCACGCTCGGAGAGCTCGAGCCGGACGCACCCGCGCGGCAGCCCGCTCGCGTCGATCGTCGCGAGGACGGCGAGGACCAGTCCGGGGTGGGCGAGCGACTCGGGCGCGAGGTTGACGTGCACCGCGACCGGGGCCTCGTCACCGAGCTGCTTGCGCCAGGCGACCATGGCCTGGCAGGACTGGTCGAGGACCCAGCGGTCCAGCTCGAGCGCCATGCCGACGCGGGCGGCGTCCTCGAGCGCCTCGGCGGGTCCGTCCAGGCCACCGTCCGGGGTCCGCTGACGCAGCAGCGCCTCGACCGCGACCACCTGCCGCCGACCGATGTCCACGATCGGCTGGTAGACCACCTCGAGGTGCCGACCCTCGGCCCATGCGCCGGGCGGCGGCGGCTCGGCGCCCGCCAGGTAGGCGCGGCCGCCGCCGGCGAGCTTCGCCGCGTACATCGCCGCGTCGGCGGCGTGCAGCACGACGTCCGGCGGGGTGTCGGCCGATGTCGCCAGGGCCAGCCCGACGCTGGCCGTCGAGTGCGCGCCGCTCGGCAGGCGGGGGTCCGAGGACGCCACCGCAGCGCACAGGTCCTCGCCCAGCTCGAGCGCCAGCCGCCCGGCGTCCGGCACGTCGAACGGCGGCAGGGTGCGCACCACGACGAACTCGTCGCCGCCGAGGCGTCCCATCGCGTCGGTGGGCAGGAGCCGGCCCCGGATCCGGCGCACCACCGAGCGCAGCAGGGCGTCGCCCCAGGAGTGGCCGAGCTCGTCGTTGACCCGCTTGAGCCGGTCGAGGTCCACGTAGGCGACGACCACGGCACCCTCGCCGACCTCGCGCAGCCGCTCGCCGAGCAGACCCATCAGGTGGGACCGGGACGCCACCCCGGTCAGTGCGTCGGTGGCCGCCGTCTGGACCGCGAGGTCGGCCAGCGCCTGCAGGAGCCGGACCGGCCGGATGATCCCGAGCGGTCGCCGGGCGTCGTCGACCACGACGAGGTCCTGGTACTGCTCGGGATCGGTTCCGAGCAGCGCCACGGCCGCCGTCAGCGAGGCGTTCCTCGGCAGGGCGGTCCCGGTCCACTGGGCCATCTCGCCGATCGGGCGGCCGTCCCACTGGAGCCGGCCGTAGCCGTGATGCCCGGACATCGTGGCCAGGAACCGCGACCTGCTGACCAGACCGGGGTAACCCTCCGGGTCCGGCGAGGTGACGACGATGGACGGCGACGTCCAGCGGTTGCGGAACGAGCGCTCGACCTCGCCGCACGTCGTCGTCGGCCCGACCACCGTCACCGGCTCGAGGAGCGCGCGCAGGGGAGGGCTGACGGTACGCAGAGCGTCAGGGTCCACAGCCGTACTTCGGCGTTTCGGGGGCGCTGCTTGAGCGGACCGACACGCACCCTGGTCGCCGGGCCACGGCGGCTGCCGCGGCTACCGTGAGGACCATGGCCACGCGCACGTCCTCCGGAGGCAGCGCGCGGACCGTGGCACGCTCCGGCTCGGGCTCCCGCCCGGGCCCGGCGCGGCCGCGGTCCGCTGCACCGCCGCGCCGCCCGGCCCTCCCGGTGCGGATGGTGCGGGGTGCCTGGATGGGGGCTGCCCACCTGGTCGGGGGGACCGCCCGTCGCGTCGGGCGCGGTGCGCGCGACCTGGACCCGGCGCACCGCCGCGACGGCCTGGCGTTCTTCCTCCTGGCGGTGGCCGTCGTCGTCGCCGCACGCGAGTGGTTCGGCCTGTCCGGGACGGCCGGGACGGTGATCCACGGCGCGGTCGCCGGTTTCGTCGGCCGGGTCGGGTTCGTCGTGCCGCTGGCGCTGCTCTGGGCGGCGGTCCGGCTGATGCGCCATCCCGACGAGTCCGCGACGTCCTCACGCATCGGGATCGGGCTGTCGGCGATGGCGGTCGCGGCGTGCTCCTTGTGGGAGGTCGGTGCCGGAGTGCCGTCGACCGACCACTGGGACGAGCTGCGCGCGTCCGGCGGCCTGGTCGGCTACGTCGTCGGCGCACCGCTGGCCAGCGCGCTGACCCCGGTCGTCGCCGTGCTGCTGCTGGTGCTGCTCGCGGTGTTCGGCCTGCTCGTCATCACCGCGACGCCGGTCAACCAGATCGTCCCCCGGCTGCGCTCCGGCTGGCAGCGGCTGTCCGGCCGCAGCCGGGCCGAGGACGACGAGGACGCCCCGCTGGTGATCAACGCCGGGCACACCGCGATCGTCGAGCCGCCGGCCGCGGCCGTCAGGTCCGGGCTGCTCGGCCGCCTGCGCCGCCGTCCGGCCGGACCCGAGCCTGACCCGGACGGCCTGGACGGCTACGTCGGCGACGATGCGTACGAACGTGCGCATCTCGTCGTGCCGGCGGTGGCGTCCGCGGAGCCGGGGCTGGAGTCCTCCGGGGTCGCCGCGGCCCGCGCCGCCGAGACGGTGCCGATCTCCGCGATCGGTCCAGGCCAGATCACCGCCCCACCGACGCGCGCGGTGCCCCGGGGCGAGCAGCCGATGCTCGGCGGTGACGTGCTCTACCTGCTGCCCGACGAGGAGATGCTCGCCAAGGGCCCACCGCACAAGGTGCGCTCGGCCGCCAACGACCGGGTGGTCGAGTCGCTGACCAGCGTCCTCGAGCAGTTCGAGATCGACGCCCAGGTCACCGGGTTCACCCGGGGCCCGACGGTGACGCGGTACGAGGTCGAGCTGGGCCAAGCGGTCAAGGTCGAGCGGGTGACCGCCCTGTCCCGCAACATCGCCTACGCGGTGGCCAGTGCCGACGTGCGGATCCTGTCCCCGATCCCGGGCAAGTCCGCGATCGGCATCGAGATCCCCAACACCGACCGCGAGACGGTCGCGCTCGGCGACGTGCTGCGGTCAGCCGCCGCCAAGCGCAGCGAGCACCCGCTCATCGTCGGCGTCGGCAAGGACGTCGAGGGGGGCTACGTCGTCGCGAACCTGGCGAAGATGCCGCACCTGCTCGTCGCCGGCGCGACCGGCTCGGGCAAGTCGAGCTTCGTCAACTCGATGATCGTGTCGGTGCTCATGCGCTCCACGCCCGACGACGTCCGGATGATCCTGGTCGATCCCAAGCGCGTCGAGCTCACGGTCTACGAGGGCATCCCACACCTGATCACGCCCATCATCACCAGCCCGAAGAAGGCCGCCGAGGCCCTCGAGTGGGTGGTCCGCGAGATGGACGCGCGGTACGACGACCTGGCCAACTTCGGCTTCAAGCACATCGACGACTTCAACGCCGCGGTGCGTGCCGGCAAGGTCAAGCCGTTGCCCGGGTCGGAGCGCAAGATCGCGCCGTACCCCTACCTGCTGGTGATCGTCGACGAGCTGGCCGACCTCATGATGGTCGCCCCGAGGGACGTCGAGTCGTCGATCCAGCGCATCACGCAGCTGGCCCGGGCCGCCGGGATCCACCTCGTGCTGGCCACGCAGCGGCCGTCCGTCGACGTCGTCACCGGCGTCATCAAGGCGAACATCCCGTCCCGGATCGCCTTCGCGACCTCCTCGCTCACCGACTCGCGCGTCGTGCTCGACCAGCCCGGTGCCGAGAAGCTGATCGGCCAGGGCGATGCGCTCTTCCTGCCGATGGGCGCCGCCAAGCCGATGCGCACGCAGGGCGCCTGGGTGACCGAGTCGGAGATCCACGCCGTCGTCGCGCACGTCAAGGCGCAGCTCAAGCCGACCTACCGGCCCGACATCACCGCCGCGCCCACCAAGAAGCAGGTGGACGACGACATCGGCGACGACCTCGACCTGCTGCTGCAGGCCGCCGAGCTGGTGATCACCACCCAGTTCGGCTCGACGTCGATGCTGCAGCGCAAGCTGCGGGTCGGGTTCGCCAAGGCCGGCCGCCTGATGGACCTGCTGGAGTCCCGTGAGATCGTCGGGCCGTCCGAGGGGTCCAAGGCGCGCGACGTGCTGGTCCGGCCGGACGACCTGGCCGGGACGCTCGCGCTGCTGCGCGGTGAGCCGCCGGCCGACGACGACGAGCCGAGAACGACCTGGGACGACGACGACGCCGGAGCCTGGCCGGGCCGCTGAAGCCGGGCCAGTGGTCGTCAGCCGGCGGTGCGGGGCACGACGACCGGCGGCGGTCCGGTCGGGGTGACCGGGGTGGTGCGCTCCGGGGCTTCGCTGCCGGCGGCAGTGCTGACGCCGGCGATCCGGTCGGCGACCTCGGCCACCGTGAGCGTGGCGGTTCCCTGCGTGATGTCGGGCAGTGCGTGCACCAGGTGGCCGCCGCGGCGATCGACCGTGATCGGCGTCCATTCGACGCCCGTGACGTGTGCGGGCCCGGCCGCCCGGCCCTCCGCCGGGAACGCGCCGGCGCTGACCACGTGCACCGTGAGCAGGATCCCCGAGGCAGCCCTGGCCACGCCCATCGTGCTCGCGTCCTGGTTCGAGATGTAGTTGCCCAGTCCGTACGCCACCCACATGCCCTCACCCCGCGGGCCGCCCGCCAGGTGGGCGATCGGCTGCGGCACGTGGGCGTGGGCACCGATCACCAGGTCGATCACCCCGGAGTCCGCGAGCTGCCGGTCGACCTGCTGCTGCATCGCGGTGGGAGCGGTCTGGTACTCGGCCCCGGCGTGGACCGACGCGATCACCAGATCGGCCCCGGCGGCGCGTGCTGCGGTGGCCTGGGCGATCATCCGCGGCACGTCGATCAGGTCGACCGACCACGGTTCGGCGGCGGGGGTCGGGATGCCGTTGGTGCCGTAGACGGCTGCGATGTGCGCGACGGTGATCGTCTGGCCGGCACGGTCCAGCCGGTACAGCTGCGGGGTCGCCTCCTCGGCGGCACTGCGGGAGGTGCCGGCGTGGCCCATCCCGGCGGCGTCGAGGGCGTCCAGCGTGGCCGTGATCCCGGCGAAGCCCCGGTCGAGCGAGTGGTTGGACGCGGTCGAGCAGCCGTCCCAGCCCTGTGCCTTGAGCGCGGCGACGATCTGGCTCGGCGCACCGAACACCGGGTAGCCGCTCGGCGGGATGCCAGCCGGCGTGACCGGCACCTCCAGGTGGCAGATCGCCAGGTCGGCGCCCTGGACCCACGGGTCCATCGGCGCCAGCTCGGGCGAGAAGTCGTAGCCGGTCGCGGTCTTCGCGTCGGCGGCGACGGGCATGTGGACCAGCACGTCGCCCGCGGCGACGATGGTGAAGGCGGCGTCCGGGTGGGCAGTCGGCGCGGGAGTGGGGGTCGGCGACGGGGACGTCGCGGCGCTCGTCGCGCTCGTCGGGCCGGCCGGGACACCCGTGATGAGGGCAGGCGTCTCGTCCTGCACCTGGTACGCGGCATACGCCGCGCCACCGGTGGCCCCGAGCACGACGACCGCGGCGACGACCGCGGACAGCATCGATCGTGGCTGGGACCGGGCGTGCCTCACACGCCGAGACTAGCGGCCCGCACCGCCCGACCCGGCTCGTGGGTGCGCCGCGCGACGGGAAGGGGCTGCACCGGCGCGCGGTGCCCCTAGGCTGGCCGGGTGGTCGACGCAGTCCCCTCGCCGTGGAACCCGGCGAACGCCCTGACGGTGCTGCGCATCGTCATGGTGCCGGCGTTCGTCGTGGCGCTGATGTGGGACCACGGGCAGTCGATCCCGCTCCGGCTGCTGGCCCTGGCCCTGTTCGTCCTCGCCGCGATGACCGATCGGGTCGACGGGTGGCTGGCGCGCCGCAACAACCTCGTCACCGACCTGGGCAAGCTGCTCGACCCGATCGCCGACAAGCTGTTGATGGGCGCCGCGCTGGTCTGCCTCTCGGTTCTCGGCAACCTGCCCTGGTGGGTGACGATCGTCATCCTGGTGCGCGAGGTCGGCATCACCGTGATGCGGTTCTTCCTGCTCCGCTACCTCGTGCTGCCCGCGTCGAAGGGCGGCAAGCTGAAGACGGTGCTGCAGACCGTGGCGATCGGGCTGTTCCTGTTCCCGCTGGGTCGGCTGCCCGGATGGCTGACCACGGTGGCGTGGGTCGTCATGGTCGTGGCCGTGCTGCTCACCATCCTCACCGGGCTGGACTACCTGCGGACCGCGCTCCGGGTGTGGCGCCGAGCGGCCGCCTTCGACGCGGTGCGCTCAGACAACGGCCCTATCCCCCCGGCGCCCGGGCCACCGAACGCGAACCCCGGGCCGGCACGCCCTGCGGCCGGGCCGGCACGCAGCTGACGTGACCGACCCGGTGCCCGCTCAGCAGGCGCCCGGTGTGCTCGCGGCCGAGCTCCTGGGGGCGCTCGAGGCACGCGGTTGGACGCTGGCCGTCGCCGAGTCGCTGACCGGCGGCGCCGCGTGCGCCCGCCTGGTGGACGTGCCAGGGGCCTCGCACGTGCTGCGCGGTGGTGTGGTGGCGTACGCCACCGACCTCAAGCACGCGCTGCTCGGCGTGGACCCGCAGCTGCTCGCCGAACGCGGTGCCGTCGACCCCGACGTCGCCGCGGCGATGGCTGCCGGCGTACGGACGCGCCTGGGTGCCGACGTCGGCCTGGCGACCACCGGGGTGGCCGGCCCCGACCCGCAGGACGGCCACCCTCCGGGCACTGTGCACGTCGCGGTGGCGACGCCCGCCGCTTCGCGGGTCGCGTCCTGGCTGATCGACGGCGACCGCGCGACGGTGCGGGCCGCGACGGTGGACGGCCTCCTCCGCCTCGCCCTCACCGTGGTCCGGGAACACGAGCCGCCCGCGCCACGTTGACACGCACGTGATGACGAACCGGCCGCAGGGTCGACGCGGTGGGGCACGCGTGGGAGCCGCACGGTACGGTGGACATCGTCCGGCGGACGTGAGAACGGCTGCCGGGTCGAATGGTCGGACGGTAGCGCCGGGTACGGTCCCGGCCAGTGACACGAAGGGGGGAGCCCACATGGTGGTCCTTCGACACCACATCGGTGATGTGCTGCGCGATGCACGGCAGCGTCAGGGGCGGACCCTCCGCGAGGTGTCGTCCGCCGCTCGCGTCTCGCTCGGCTACCTGTCCGAGGTGGAGCGCGGGCAGAAGGAAGCGTCCAGCGAGCTCCTGTCGAGCATCTGCGACGCGCTCGACGTGCCGATGTCGCTCGTGCTCCGCGAGACGGCCGACCGGGTCGCGGTCGCCGAGGGTCTGCTGATCCCCGACACCGTTCCGGCGGACCTGGCCTTCGACGCCTGGGGCCGTCGTTCGGAGCTCGCTCCCGTCGGCTGACGCCTACCGCGCCTGACGCCTACCGCGCCGCCGGCTGGCAGCGCGGGCACCAGAACACCGGTCGCTGCATCGGTGGTCTGCGCGCCTGGCCGCGCGCGATCAGCCCACCGCAGCGGACGCAGCGCAGCCCCTCGCGGGCGTGCACCCGTCCGGGTGGCATGCCGACGCGAACGGACTCGGCCATCAGCCGCCGTGCCGTGCGCAGCAGCCGCGCCGGGTCCGGCACGCGGTCGGCCGGGGTCCATGGCCAGAGCCGCTCGACGAACAGGGACTCGGCCACGAAGATCGTGCCGATTCCGGCCACGACGTGCTGGTCGAGGAGCACCTCCGCGACCGGCGTCGAGCCGCGCGCCGCGTAGCGGTCCAGGGCTTCCGCGATGCCCGGGCCTGGGCCTCTCCCGGGCATGCCGCCGGGCGCGTCGATGCCGACCGGTCCGGAACGGCTCGGTGGGATCCCGGTGACCGGACCGTCGCCCGGGTCGAACGTGTCGTCCAGCAGGTCCGGACCGAGCGTCCCCATGAGCGTGTGCTCGTCGCGCGTGCGCACGACGTCGAGCATGCCGAGGAGTCGCCCGACGGCCGTGCCACGGTCGCCGGCCAGCACGGCACGGATCTCGGGGTGGTGCAGCGGCGCAGCCGGGTCGGCAGCGCGGCGCACCGTCCACGACCCGTCCATCCGCAGGTGGGTGCGCACGGTCCGGCCGTCGTCGAGGCGGGTGAGCAGGTGCTTGCCGTAGGGCCGGGTGCCGAGGACCGTGCGCCCGACCAGGTCGACGCCTGCGGCGGTCGGCCAGCGCAGCTCGGCGCGGAGCAGCACCCGACCGGCCAGCGCCGCGTCGAGCGCTGCCGCCGTGCGGCGCAGGATGTCACCCTCGGGCATCGGGGCTCCCGGTCACGCCCGCACCGTGAGCCGCAGGCCGCTCGGCGTCGGGGCGAAGCCGGCTGCCACCAGGGCCCGGCCGAGCTCGCCGTGCAGGGCGCCGCCGAGCACCGGGACGCCGTCGACGGTGTCGATCGTCAGGCGCCCGGTCCGCCCCGTCCGCACGGCCTGACCGAGCGCGTCGGCGGCCGCGGCCAGCACCCCGGCGTCCGGCGTGAAGGTCAGCGTCGTGCGCCCGCCGCGCTCCACGTACAGCGCGGGTGCGCCGTCGACGAGCACCACCAGCGCCCCGGCCTTCCGGCCGGGCCGGTGCCGTGGCTGCCCACCTTCGGGCAGCCACGGGTCGGGCCAGGCCACGGCGGCGCCGTACGGGTTGGCCGGGTCGGTCGCGGCGAGGAGGACCACCAGCGGCGCGGTCGCGGTCCCGGAGGCCGATCCGTCCTCTGCGCTCCGGGACGCCGCCCGGGTGACCACCTGCGCGTCCGAGCGCAGCCGGTCGACTGCTCCGGGCAGGGCGAACTGCGAGCCGCCCAGGTGCTCGACGAAGTACCCGCGGCGCACCTGGCCACCCTGCTCGAGTGCCGACAGCACCCGGTAGACGTCGCCGTAGTGGCCGCCCAGCCCCTCCACGGGCGCGATCGCCCGGGTGACGATCCCGTGCCGGTCCAGCAGCTGAGCAGCCTGCGCGTGCGCCCGCAGCGTCGGGTCGACCTCGCGGCCGGGCAGCAGCGACCAGCGTCCGGCGCCCCGTCCGGTCACCGGATCGGCCGCGGACCCGGACCGCGGCCGGGTGCCCGACGGCAGCGCACCCAGCCCGCGCAGCCCTAGCCGCGGTCGCAGCGACCGGGTCCGCGGGGCCGTCGGGCGGGGGCGGTGGGCGGTGCTGCCGGATCCGAGCCAGGACCGCAGCGGTGCGAGGTTGTCGTTCGTCACGCGGCTCGTCCAGACCAGCGCCCACAAGGCGTCGAGCACGGCGACCTGGGAGACCACGTCGTCCGGCAGCTCGTCCTGCACGCGGGCCGCCAGCCCGGGCAGGAACCAGGCCCCACCGGAGGTGAGCGCGGCGAGCACCGCGGCCCGCACGGGGTCGTCGGGCCCGGGGTCCGGCGGGGGTGGCAGGGTCAGGTCGGCGACGCCCGCCGGGTGCAGGCTGACCAGCCCGTCGTGGCCGGCCAGCGCCGCGTGCCCGGCCCAGACCACCTCGCCGGCGGCGGTGAGCTCGTCGAGCATCGCGGGGGAGTAGTCCGCCACCCGGGACGGCAGCACCCAGGTCTCCAGCGCCGAGGCCGGCAGCACCACGCCGGCCAGCTGCTCGACGACCCGCGCCACACCGTCGACGCCGCGCAGCCCGCCCGCCGTACCGGTCCCGGCCGGGCGAACGCCCTGCCAGGCCGGCAGGAACACGCCCAGGGCCTGCGCCGGCACCGGCTCGACCTCCGCGCGCAGCGCGGCGAGCGAACGGCGGCGCAGGGTGCGCAGCACGTCGGCGTCGCAGTAATCGTCCCCGGTGCCGCCCAGCGCGTCCGGCCGGAGCCGGCCCTGCACCAGCACGCCGCGGCCGGTGAGCCGGGCCAGCGCCTCCGTGACCACCGCGATGCCGAGCCCGAACCGGGAGGCGACGGCCGACGCGGGGAACGGCCCGTGGGTGCGCGCGTGCCGACGCAGCAGGTCGCCGAGCGGGTCGGGCAGCACCTCGGTGAAGGCCTCCGGGACCCCGACCGGCAGGGCGACGCCGAGGGCGTCGCGCAACCTGCCGGCATCCTCGACGGCCGCCCACTGCTCGGCGCGGTCCGGCCCGAGCCCACCGATCCGGACCCGGATCACCCGGCGCGCCCTTTCCAGCTGGCCGAGCCAGGCGCCGGTGTCGGCGCGCCGCTCGTCGGTCACCCGTGCCTCGAGCTCGGCCAGCGGCAGCGGACCCTGGCGGCGCAGCACGTCGGCCAGCTGCTCCAGGCCGCTCGCCTGTCGGTCCGGGGCCAGCGCGCCGAGCTCGGCCTCGGTCCGTTCGACGGCTCGCGGGTCGAGCAGGTCGGCCAGCTGGGACTGCCCACCCTGGCCGAGGAGCTCGGCCAGGAGCGTGGGGTCCAGGCTGAGCGCGGCGGCCCTGCGCTCGGCGAGCGGTGCGTCCCCGTCGTAGAGGAACTGCGCTGTGTAACCGAACAGGAGCGATGCGGCGAACGGGGACGGCCGCTGCGTCGTCACGTCGACGATCCGCACCCGACCGGCGGCCACGTCCCTCATGAGGCCGGCCAGGGCCGTCGTGTCGAAGTCGTCCTGGAGGCACTCCCGGGCCGCCTCGAGCAGGATCGGGAAGTCCGGGTACTGCGACGCCACCGACAACAGCTGGGCCGCGCGCTGGCGCTGCTGCCACAACGGCTGGCGCTTGTCGGGCCTGCGCCGCGGCAGGAGCAGCGCTCGCCCGGCCGCCTCGCGGAACCGTGCGGCGAACATGGCCGACGAGCCCAGCTCCGTGCGCACCTCGTCGACCACGGCGTCGGGGTCGACCAGCAGGTCCGTCGCGTCGATCTGCGGGCCGCTCGGGCCGGTACCGATCAGCTCGTCGTCGAGCGCGGACTCCAGCTGGTCCGGCAGGCGCAGCACGATCCCGTCGTCGGCGTGCATCACCGCCGCGTCGACCCCGTACCGCTCCCGGAGCCGGGCGCCGAGCACCACCGCCCACGGCGCGTGCACCCGGGCGCCGTACGGCGAGTGCAGCACCACGCGCCAGTCGCCCAGCTCGTCGCGGAACCGCTCCAGCACCAGGGTCGTGTCCGTGGGCACCTCGCCCGTGGCCTCCCGCTGCTCGCCGAGGTAGGCCAGCAGGTTGTCCGTGGCCCACTCGTCGAGTCCGGCCGCCCGCACGCGGTCCCGCGCGGCGGGTGCGGGCAGCGTCATCAGCTCGCGTACCCAGGCGCCCATCGCCCGGCCCAGCTCGGCCGGCCGCCCCGGCGCGTCGCCCTTCCAGAACGGCAGGCGCCCCGGCAGTCCCGGGGCGGGCGTGACGACCACCCGGTCCGGCGTGATGTCCCGGATCCGCCAGGTGCTGGAGCCGAGCGTGAACGTGTCGCCGACGCGCGACTCGTAGACCATCTCCTCGTCCAGCTCGCCGACCCGCTTGCCGCCGCGCAGCCGACCGCCGGTCCGTTCGGGGTCGACCGGCACGCCGGCCTCGTCGGACCCGTCCGCGAGGAACACGCCGTACAGCCCGCGGTCCGGGATGGTCCCCCCGCTGGTCACGGCCAGCCGCAGCGCCCCGGGCCGGGCCGACAGCACGTCGTTCACCCGGTCCCACACCAGCCGTGGGCGCAGCTCGCCGAAGTCCTCGCTCGGGTAGCGCCCGGCGAGCATGTCGAGCACGGCGTGCAACGTCGCCCCGCCCAGCGCGGCGAACGGCGCGGCCCGACGGACGGTCCGCGCCAGCTCCGGCACCGACCAGTCCTCGACGGCGACCATCGCGACCACCTGCTGAGACAGCACGTCGAGCGGGTTGGCCGGCACCGCGAGCGCCTCCAGCGCCCCCTCGCGCATCCGCTGCGCCGTCACCGCGGCGGGGACCAGCTCACCGCGGAACGTCGGGAAGACGATCCCGTGGCTGACCGCACCGACCTGGTGCCCGGCGCGCCCGATCCGCTGCAGCCCGCTGGCGACCGACGGGGGTGCCCCGACCTGCACGACGAGGTCGATCGCGCCCATGTCGATCCCCAGCTCCAGGGACGACGTCGCCACGACCGCCGGCAGCAGCCCGGCCTTGAGCTCCGACTCGGTGCGGGTCCGCCCCGCCCGGCTCATCGACCCGTGGTGGGCACGGGCCAGGATGGTGGCCGCCTGCCGCGTGTCGACGCCGGACGACGTCCCGGACTGTCCCGGCGCGGCCGCGGGCTGGGCGGCCCCCGGGTCCGGTGGATCGGCGCCCTGCCGCCCGGCCCACACCTCGTTGATCCGGGAGGTGAGGCGCTCGGCCCCGCGGCGGGCGTTGGTGAAGACGAGCGTCGAGGAGTGGGCGACGATCAGGTCGACCACCCGCTCCTCGACGTGCGGCCAGACCGACGGCTTGGCCGGTGCATACCCGTCCTCGTCGGACCCGCCGACCGGCCCGACGACACCCGGTTCGGTGAGGTCGGGCACCGGGACGACGACGTCGACCTCGATCCGCTTGTCCGCCGGCGGCTGCACGACGACCACCCGGCGCCCGCGGTCGTCGAGCGACCGCGTCCCGCCGAGGAAGCCGGCCACCGCGTCGACCGGCCGTACGGTGGCCGACAGCCCGATCCGCTGCGCCGGGCCCGGCCCGCCGGGCCGGTCCAGCATCGCGTCCAGCCGCTCCAGCGAGAGCGCCAGATGTGCACCCCGCTTGGTCCCGGCGACCGCGTGGATCTCGTCGACGATGACGGTCCGCACGCCCGCCAGCCCGGCCCGCGCGGCCGAGGTCAGCACGAGGTAGAGCGACTCGGGCGTGGTGATGAGGATGTCCGGCGGCCTCGTGCCGAACGCGCGCCGCTCCTCCGGCGGGGTGTCGCCGGTGCGCATCCCCACCGCGACGTGCGGCAGGGTGCGTCCCAACCGCTGGGCCGCCTGCCGGATGCCGACCAGCGGCGAACGCAGGTTGCGCTCCACGTCCACCGCGAGGGCCTTGAGCGGCGACACGTAGAGCACCCGGCACCGCGCGACCGGGTCGTCCGGCGGAGCGGACGACAGCAACCCGTCCAGCGCCCAGAGGAACGCGGCGAGGGTCTTGCCGGACCCGGTGGGCGCGACGACGAGCGCATGGTCCCCGCCGGCGATCGCGTCCCACGCCCCACGCTGGGCGGCCGTGGGCTCGTCGAACGCGCCGGCGAACCATGCGCGGGTCGGTTCGGAGAACCGGTCGAGCGCCACGCGCCCATCATCGCCGCCCGCGCCGACACCCGTGGCCCGAGCGGTCCCTCCCCTTCGCGGGGCCCTTCCCTGGCCTGCTCCGCGCCCGGTCTCGGCTCGGTGGTGCGCGCTCGGGGTGGCAGGCTGGGGCCGTGCGGTACAGCGACTTCTGGGCCCTGGTGGACGAGGTGCTGGGGCGCGCGCACGGCCGGGTGCTCACCGCGCAGCTGCGGCTCGGGGCCCTCGGCGACCGCACGGCCGAGGGCGCCCTCGCCGAGAACGAGGACCCGCGTGACGTCTGGCACGCGCTGTGCGACGAGCTGGAGATCCCCGACTCCCAGCGTTGGGGCGCCGACCGGCGGCGCACGGCCCCGCCGCGGCGCGCGGGCGCGTGAGCACCCCGCCGCCGGCCCGCGCGGCGCGGCGGTGGCCCACCCGCGCCGACCTCGCGGAGGCGGTGTGGTCCCTCGCGACGACGACGTTCGGCCTGTCCGTCGCGGTCGGGATCGTCGACGGGGTGGACGCACGGTCCTTCTGGTCTGTGCTCCTCGCCGGTACCGCCGTCGCGGTCGGCGCGCTCCTGCTCGCCCCGGTGCTGCGCCCGTTCGCGCGCCTCGGTGGCGCCGGGGGCGCCTTCGTCGCCGGGGTCGCCGGCCAGCTCCTCGTCGCGTGGGTGGCCCTGCGGTTCGTGCCGGGGATCGTGCTGCGCACCCGGTGGGCGGTGCTCTGGGTGCTCGTGGTCGCGGGCATCGTGATGGCGGCGGGCCGCTGGGTCTGGGCCGCGCCGGGCAACGGGTACGTGGTGGACGCGACGGTGCGTCGGGCCCGTCGCCGGGCGCTGGCCGAGGGCCGGGACGCCGATGCGCCCGGCCGTCCGCCGGGCCTGCTCGTCGTGCAGCTCGACGGGGTCTCGGCGCCGGTGCTCGACCAGGCGCGGGCCGCCGGCCTGGTCCCGACGATGGACCGTTGGCTGCGCAGCGGCTCGCACGTCGTCGAACCCTGGTGGGCCCGCGTCCCCGCGACCACGCCGGCGAGCCAGGCCGGGCTGCTGCACGGCGACTCCTCGGGCGTCCCGGGGTTCCGCTGGTGGGACCGGTCCGCCGGTCGGCTCGTCGTGGCCAACCACGCGGCGGACGCCGCCGCGATCGAGGAGCGGATCGCCACCGGGGACGGGCTGCTGGCCGGCGACGGCGTCGCGGTGGGCACCATGCTCTCCGGGGACGCGGGCACCACCTACCTCGTGATGAGCCGCGGCCCGCGCCGGGGGATCGGTCCCGGGATGGGCTACCTCCGGTTCTTTGCGGACCCGTTCGTCCTGGTCAGGGCACTGACGGTGACCGTGGGCGAGATCCTCAAGGAGCTCTACCAGGCGCGTCGGCAGCGGGAGCACGACGTCCAGCCACGGATCCGGCGCGGCGGGTGGTACGTGCCGCTGCGTGCGCTGACCAACGTGCTGATGCGGGACCTGTCGACGTCGCTGGTCGCCGGCTCGCTCGCCCAGGGCGCCCCGGTGGTCTTCGCCGCCCTGGTCGACTACGACGAGATCGCGCACCATGCCGGGCCGACCCGCCCGGAGTCGCTGCGGGCGCTGGAGGGGCTGGACGGCGTGCTCGGCACGCTGGAGCGCGTGCTGCCGTGGGCACCACGGGAGTACCAGGTCGTCGTGCTGTCCGATCACGGGCAGGCGCTCGGGGCACCGTTCGCCCAGGTGGCGGGTGCGAGCCTGCTCGACGTGCTGCGCCGGTTGATGGCCGCACCGGACGCGGCCGGCCTGGCATCCGCCGGGGGCGAGGACTTCGGGCCGCTCGATGCGTTGCTCACCGACCTGTTCGGCCGATCCTCGGCACGCACCGCACGGTTCCGCCGGGCCGGCGCGGCCGACGACGCGCGCGGCTCGCACGACGAACCTCGCCCGCGCGACCGGCGCCCGCGGGACGCCCCCGGTGCGCACGACGAGCACGCCGCCGCACCTGAGGTCGTGGTGGCCGCGTCGGGGAACCTGGCGCTGGTCTGGTTCCCGCGGCTCGCCCGCCGCCCGGTGCTGGAGGACCTGCAGGGGCTGTACCCCGGCCTCGTCGCGGGTCTGGCGGCGACGCCCGGCGTGGGGCTCGTCGTCGTCGACACGGCCGACCGCGGGCTGGTCGTCGTGGGGCCGCGCGGGGTGCGGCCGCTGGACCGGGACGGGCAGGCGGAGGGTGACGACCCGCTGGCCGGCTACGGGCCCCGGGCGGCGGCCGACCTGGCGCGGGCCGGGCGGCTGCCCGACGCGGGCGACCTGCTGGTGATCTCCGCGGTGAGCCCCGAGGGGCAGGTCAATGCCTTCGAGGGTCAGGTCGGCTCGCACGGCGGGCTGGGCGGCGACCAGAACTGGGCGCTGCTGCTCCACCCGGCGACCTGGCCGGTGGCCGACGAGGACCGTGAGCCCGTCGGCGGCCGGCGCGTGCTGGTCGGTGCCGAGGCCGTCCACCGTCAGCTGGTGCGCTGGCTGCGGCTGGCGGGGGTACGGCCGGCGGACGCGTCGTCCGCGCCGGCGTCGCCGGACGACGTTCCGTCCGCATCCGCCGTGCCACCCGCGTCCGGCGATCCGGCTCCACCTGCCGTGCCGCGGACACCCGGCGGGCGGCGCGCCCCCGCCGTACCACCCGCGCCCGGCGTGCCGCCGGACCGCTCGCGCGGGCGGACCGCGCCGTGACCGCCGCGTCCGTGACCTGGCTCGGCCATGCGAGCGTGGTGCTCGATGTCGACGGCGTCCGCCTGCTCACCGACCCTCTGCTGCGCGAGCACGCAGGCCTGCTCCGCCGGCGTGGTGCCGCGCCCGACCCGGCCTCGTGGCGGGACCCGGACGCGGTGCTCCTGTCGCACCTGCACCACGACCACGCCGAGATCGGCTCGCTCGTGCTGATCGGCCGCGCCCCGGTGGTGGCCCTGCCGGCCAACGCCCACTGGCTGCGCCGGCACGGGATACCGGGCGGCGTGGGCCTGCCCGAGGGCACCTGGTGGACGGTGCCGACCGCCCGCCGGTCCGGGGCGGTCCAGGTCCGGGCGATCCCGGCCGTGCACGGTGAGCGGCCCATGCCGCACCGGCCGAACGCGGCGTGCGGGTTCGTGATACGGGCCGGTGACCTGCACATCTGGTTCGCCGGGGACACCGGCCCGCACCCGGCGATGGCCGCCGTCCCCGGCCTGCTCGGCGGACGGGTCGACCTGGCGCTGGTGCCGGTCGGCGGGTGGGGCCCCCGGCTGTCCGGCGGCCACCTCGACCCGGTCCAGGCGGCCCGCGCCTGCGCCCTGGTCGGCGCCCGGGCCGCGATCCCGGTGCACTGGGGGACGCTGCACGCCCCGGCGTCACGCCGGCTGCCGCCCGGCTGGATGGACCGCGCAGGGCCGGCATTCGCGGCCGCGGCCCGGCACGAGGCGCCGGCGTGCAGGGTGCTGCTGCTGGCGCCGGGGGAGCGGGCCGAGGTCTGGTCGGCCGGCTGAGGAGATGACGCGACACGCCCCCGGCGCGTCGCGTGCGCTCGAACAGGTGTTCGGCTTACTGTGCTCCCGGGTGAACGTCCGTGAGCCGTCCACAGCCCGTCCGGGAGGTCTCCCGGCCCCGGGGGTGGCACCGGTGGGCGGGTGTGTCGGTGGTCGGGCATACCGTCACCCGCGACGACGAAGACCAGCCCACGCAGGCGCAGCTCCGCTGCTCGAGACGAACGAAGGTCGATGACCATGCCCGTTGCATCCCAGGACCGTGAGAAGGCCCTCGAGGCCGCGTTGAGCCAGATCGACCGCCAGTTCGGCAAGGGCTCGATCATGCGGCTCGGTGACGAGGGGCGCGCCCCGGTCGAGGTGATCCCCACCGGGTCGATCGCCCTCGACGTCGCGCTCGGCATCGGCGGGCTGCCGCGCGGGCGCGTCGTGGAGATCTACGGCCCGGAGTCGAGCGGCAAGACGACGCTCGCGCTGCACGCGGTCGCCAACGCCCAGCGAGCCGGCGGCATCGCGGCGTTCATCGACGCCGAGCACGCCCTCGACCCGGACTACGCCAAGAAGCTCGGCGTCGACACGGACGCCTTGCTGGTGTCCCAGCCGGACACCGGCGAGCAGGCGCTGGAGATCATGGACATGCTCATCCGGTCCGGCGCGATCGACGTCGTCGTCGTCGACTCGGTCGCGGCCCTGGTGCCCAAGGCGGAGATCGACGGCGAGATGGGCGACAACCACGTCGGCCTGCAGGCCCGGCTGATGTCCCAGGCACTGCGCAAGATCACCGGCGCGCTGAACTCGTCGGGCACCACCGCGATCTTCATCAACCAGCTGCGCGAGAAGATCGGCGTGTTCTTCGGTTCGCCGGAGACGACCACGGGCGGCAAGGCGCTGAAGTTCTACGCCTCGGTGCGCCTCGACATCCGCCGGATCGAGACCCTCAAGGAGGGCCAGGAGGCGGTGGGCAACCGCACTCGGGTCAAGGTGGTGAAGAACAAGATGGCCCCGCCGTTCAAGCAGGCGGAGTTCGACATCCTGTACGGCGTCGGCATCTCGCGTGAGGGCAGCCTGATCGACATGGGCGTCGAGCACGGGTTCATCCGCAAGTCCGGCGCGTGGTTCACGTACGAGGGCGACCAGCTGGGTCAGGGCAAGGAGAACGCCCGGGCCTTCCTGCGGGACAACCCCGACCTGGCCAACGAGCTCGACAAGAAGATCAAGGAGAAGCTCGGCATCGGCCCCAAGGTCGACAAGCCGGCCGACGGCGTATCGGTCGACTTCTGACCAGCAGCCCCGATGCCTGGTCGGACGGTCACCGGAGCCGATGGCGTCGGAGCGCCTCCGGGGGACGTGCCATGAGCAGTGCGGACCGTGGTCGCCGTCGCTCGGCATCGGCCGAGCCGCCGCAGATCGGTGCTGCGGCGGTCGATCCCGAGCCTGACCAGGAGCAGGTCGCGCGGGCGATCATGCTGCGGATGCTCACCGGCGCGCCGCGCAGCCGCGCCCAGCTCGCCGAGGCGCTCGCCAAGCGGGACGTGCCCGACGACGTCGCCGTCCGTGTGCTCGACCGGTTCACCGAGGTCGGGCTCATCGACGACGCCGAGTACGCGGACATGCTGGTCCGGTCCCGGCATGCCGAACGGGGCCTGTCACGACGCGCCCTGGCGGTCGAGCTGCGCCGCCGTGGCGTCGACGACGCGACGGCCGCCGAGGCGCTGGCCCAGGTCGGTGACGAGGACGAGGTCGACGCGGCGCGCCGGCTGGTGGAGCGCCGGTTGGCCGCGACACGGGGTCTCGACCGGCAGACCCGCACCCGTCGCGCACTGGCGGCGCTGGGTCGACGCGGCTACCCGCCGGGTCTGGTGGCGGGGCTGGTGCGTGAGGCGCTCGCCCGTGAGGGCATGCCGGACGCGGGAGGGCCTGCAGAACCCTGGGACGCTCTCGGCGACGGGTGAACGGAGCCTGGTGACCTGACTCCGCGCCGGGCGCCAAGGGTCGGTGCCGACGCAGGTCGCGGGGCGTCGCTGCTGGCCTCGCCGCGACCAGGGCCACAATGGGCCAGTTGCTGCCTGAGGCGCGTCGGGAGGTGTCATGGACTGGACGCCGGTTCTTACCGTCGTCGGGCTGCTCGGTGCGTGCCTCGTCGCGCTCCTGCTGGTCCAGCTCGCCCGCCGTGAGGCGCAGGAGGTGCGTCGCCGGTCGACCGAGGACGTCGTCGCCATCAAGGAGGAGGCGCGCGCGGCGGTCGCCGACGCCGAGCGTCGGGTTCAGCGGGTCACCGAGCGCGAGCAGGCGCTCGTCCAGGACCGCGACGAGGTGGAGGCGTTGGAGCGGCGCGCGCACGAGCGGGCCGAGGCGCTGGTCGTCGCGGAGCGAGGCGCTGCCCGGACCCTCGCCGATGCCGAACGCGCCGCCACCGAGACGCTGGCCGAGGCGCGGATTCGGGCCCTCGCCGAGCTGGAGCAGGTGGCCGGTCTGTCGGCCGAGGAGGCGCGCAGCCAGCTCGTCCAGCGGCTGACCGAGCAGGCGAACAACGACGCGGCCGCCCAGGTGCGCCGGGCGGAGGCCCAGGCGCGTCGCACGGCGGAGGCCCGGGCCCGCCGGATCGTGGCGACTGCCGTCCAGCGGCTGGCCGTGCCCACCAGCAGCCAGGCCGCGATCACGGTCGTGCCGCTGCCGTCGGAGGAGATGAAGGGCCGGATCATCGGCAAGGAGGGGCGGAACATCCGGGCGTTCGAGTCCCTGACCGGGGTCAACGTGCTGGTCGACGAGACCCCGGACGCCGTGGTGCTGTCCTGCTTCGACCTGGAGCGGCGCGAGGTGGCGCAGGTGGCCCTCGAGGCGCTCATGGCGGACGGCCGGATCCATCCGCAGCGGATCGAGGCCGCCTATTCGGAGGCGGTCGCCACGGCGGCCGAGCGGACCGAGGCGGCCGGTGGTGACGCCGCCGAGCGGGCCGGGGTGGGCGGTCTCCACCCGGACCTGGTGCACACGCTGGGTCGGCTGCGGCTCCGCACGTCCTACGGCCAGAACGTCCTGGAGCACTTGGTCGAGACGTCCCTGGTCGCCGGCGCGATCGCCGCCGAGCTGGGTGCGGACGTCGAGATGACCAGGCGCAGCGCCCTGCTGCACGACATCGGCAAGGCGCTCACCCCCGGACAGCCCGGAACCCACGCCGCCGTCGGTGCCGAGCTGGTGCGTCGGTGCGGCGAGTCGGCCGCCGTGGTCAACGCGATCGCGGCGCATCACGACGAGGTGCCGGCGGAGACCGTCGAGGCGGTGCTGGTCCAAGCCGCCGATGCGATCTCCGCGGCCCGCCCGGGCGCCCGCCGGGAGGAGCTCGACCAGTACGTCGAGCGGATGGACAAGCTCGAGGCGCTGGTCGCCGAGCACCCGGGAGTGCGGCGGGCGCTGGCCATGTCCGCCGGCCACGAGGTGCGCGTCGTCGTCGAGCCGTCCGAGGTGGACGACACGTCGCTGCCCGGCCTGGCCACGTCGATCGCTCGGCACATCGAGAACGACCTGTCGTACCCGGGCGAGATCAAGGTGACCGTGGTGCGCGAGCTGCGGGCCAGCGCGACCGCAGGCTGAGCCCGGACCGCAACGTACGCTTGACGGCGATGTCAGCCCCGTTGCCCCCGCTCACCGTCCCGTCGGCCTCGACCGCCGCGTCCGGCGCCGACCAGGCGCGTCCGCGCACGTACCTGGTCAAGACGCTCGGGTGCCAGATGAACGTCCACGACTCCGAGCACATGGCCGGCCTGCTCGACGCGGCCGGCTACGTGGCTGCCGCGCCGGCCGACGTCGTCGCCGAGGACGCCGACGTCATCGTCATCAACACCTGCGCCGTGCGGGAGAACGCCGCCGACCGGTTGTACGGCACGCTCGGCCGGCTGGCCGCCGCCAAGCGCGCCCGCCCCGGCCTGCAGATCGCCGTCGGTGGCTGCCTGGCGCAGAAGGACCGGGCCGGCATCGTGGCGAGGGCGCCCTGGGTGGACGTCGTCTTCGGCACCCACAACCTCGACGTGCTGCCAGTCCTGCTGGAGCGCGCCCGACACAACGCGAGCGCCCAGGTGGAGATCGCCGAGTCCCTCCAGGTCTTCCCGTCGACCCTGCCGACTCACCGTGAGTCGGTCTACGCCGGCTGGGTGTCCATCTCGGTGGGCTGCAACAACACCTGCACGTTCTGCATCGTGCCGTCGCTGCGTGGCAAGGAACGCGACCGGCGGCCCGGCGAGATCCTCGCCGAGGTGCAGGCGCTGGTCGCCACCGGCGCCGTGGAGGTGACGCTGCTCGGTCAGAACGTCAACTCCTACGGCGTCGAGTTCGGCGACCGCCAGGCCTTCGCCTCGCTGCTCCGCGCGGTCGGGGCGATCGACGGGCTGGAGCGGGTGAGGTTCACCAGCCCGCACCCGGCGGCGTTCACCGACGACGTGATCGCGGCGATGGCGCAGACGCCGACCGTGATGCCCGCGCTGCACATGCCGCTGCAGTCGGGCTCGGACCGGATCCTGCGGATGATGCGCCGCTCGTACCGCTCCGAGAAGTTCCTCGGCATCATCGACCGGGTCCGCGCCGCCCTGCCTGGCGCCGCCATCACCACCGACGTCATCGTCGGCTTCCCGGCCGAGACGGAGGAGGACTTCGCGGAGACGCTGCGCGTCGTCGAACGGTCACGCTTTGCCTCCGCGTTCACCTTCCAGTACTCGCCCCGGCCGGGCACGCCGGCGGCGACGCTCGCGGACCAAGTGCCCAAGGCCGTGGTCCAGGAACGGTACGAGCGGCTCGTCGAGCTCCAGGAGCGGATCTCGCTCGAGGAGAACCAGGCCCAGGTGGGGCGCACGGTCGAGGTGCTGGTCGCCGAGGGTGAGGGCCGCAAGGACGGGGCCACCGCGCGGATGTCCGGCCGAGCCGCTGACAACAGGCTGGTGCACTTCGCCGTCCCGGTCGGCGCGACGAGCGACCAGCTGCCGCGCCCCGGTGACGTGGTGCGGGTCGACGTGACGCACGCCGCCCCGCACTTCCTCGTCGCTGACGGGGCGACGGCTGGCGGGTCGTTCGGCGTGCGCCGCACGCGCGCCGGTGATGCGTGGGATGCGCGCGGGCGAGAAGGGCACGGGCACGCCGCCGCCGGCATGGCCGGTGGCCCGGTGGTGCTCGGCATGCCGGCGCTCGGCGCGCCGAGCCGCTGAGCTGCGACCGCTGCTCCGCTGAGCCGCCGCCCGCCGCGCACGCCGCCCACCAGGCGAGCCGCGCACGCCGCCCATCGGGCGAGCAGCGCACGCGGTCTGGGTCCTGAGTCCCGAACCGCCACGACGCGGCCGCGGGCTCGGCCGGCGGTACCCCCTTGTCGGGCCTTTCGGCCCCCCGCCAGCCGCCCCCGCGGTGCTGTCATGGCCCACGCCGAGCCGCGCGTCACAAGTCCGGGGAGCCACGATGTCCCAGGTTCTCGCCTTCCTCGCAGGCCAACCCGTCCTGCTGCTGTTCATCGTCGTCGGGCTGGGCTCGGGGATCGGCCGGGTCCAGGTCAAGGGGGTCGGGCTCGGTGCTGCGGCCGTGCTGTTCCTGTCGATCGGCCTGTCCGCGTGGGCGGCTCACGACGGCATCGACATGCAGATCACCGAGGCGCTCGGCACACTCGGCCTGACCCTGTTCACCTTCACCGTCGGCATCGTCTCCGGAGCGACCTTCTTCGCCTCGCTCCGCCGCAGCCTCGGCCCGATCCTGTCGATGGTCGGCGTCGTGCTGGTCGGCGCTCTCGTCGCGGTCGGCCTAGGTCACGTGCTCCGGCTCGATGCGCCGACCGTGGCCGGTGCGTTCGCCGGCGCGCTGACCAACACCCCGGCGCTGGCGGCCGCACAGCAGGCCGCAGGCGACCCGACCAGCCCGACCGTCGGCTACGCCGTGACGTACCTGTTCGGTGTCATCGGCATGCTCGCCGCGGTGCACCTGGCGCTGCGGCACCGCGAGGAGGACACCGACGCCCCGCCGCCGCTGACCAACCGCACCATCCGGGTCGAGGTCGGCAGCGCGCCGAGCATCCGCGCGCTGGAGAAGGAGCACGACGACCGCATCACGTTCTCCCGGGTGCGGCACGGGGAGGCGTCGCCGATCCAGACCGCGGACGACCGCGACACGCTGCTGGCCGACGACCTCGTGCTCGTCGTCGGCCCGGCCGACGAGATCGACACCGTGACCGAGGAGCTCGGCCACGCCTCGTCGCACCACCTGGAGATCGACCGAGCGTTCCTCGACATGCGCCGGGTGACCGTCTCGGCGCCGCAGGTCGCCGGAAAGACGATCGGCGAGCTCGGCCTGGGTCAGCGGTTCGGCGCAACCGCCTCGCGGGTGCGTCGCGGCGACGTCGACGTCGTCGCGTCCGACGACGTCATGCTCCAGCTCGGCGACCGGGTCCGGGTGATCGCGCCTCGTGCCCGGATGATCGAGGTGTCCGCGTTCTTCGGCGACTCGGCCCGCGGCATGTCGGACATCACCCCCATCGTGCTCGGCGTCGGGATGACCCTCGGCATCCTGCTCGGGGCTGTCGCGTTCCCGGTGCCCGGCCGCGTGTTCTCGATCGGGTCGGCCGCCGGCACCCTCGTCCTGGGCCTGGTGCTCGGCCGGATCGGCCGGGTGGGGTCCGTCGTCACCGCGATGCCGTACCCGGCGGCTCAGGCGATCTCCGAGCTGGGCCTGCTGGTCTTCCTCGCCCAGGCCGGCTCCCGCGCCGGCTCCCAGATCGGTGTCGCGTTCGCCTCGGGGGAGTGGCTGCGGATCCTGGTCCTCGGCGTCGTCGTCACGGCGGTCGTCGCCGTCGGGCTCTACCAGGTGATGCGGCGGGTGTTCCACGTCGGCGGCACCCAGCTGTCCGGCGTCCTCGGCGGTGCCCAGACCCAACCTGCCGTGCTCGCCTTCGCCAACGGACGCACCGGCCACGACTCACGGGTCGCCCTGGGCTACGCGCTGGTCTACCCGGCCGCGATGATCGTCAAGATCCTGCTCGGTCAGGTGCTCGGCGGGCTGTGACCGCTCAGTTGTCCGGGACGTCGGGCGGGTCCACCTGGCCGGGGACCGGCAGGGCGGACTCGAACGAGAGGAACATCTGCACCCCGGTGCCCAGTCCGCAGGAGAGCACCTGGGCGAGCTGGGGGTCGTTCGCGCCGGCCTCGAGGTCGGCGGACGTCTCGGCGTAGACGGCGAGCATCCCTTCCTCCTCGCGCACGTACGCCTTTGGCCAGATCCGCTCGCGGTTCCAGTCGTTGACGACCAGCGCGATCGCGGCCCGGGCGTCCAGCGGGAGCGTCCGGTGCCAACGTCCGCGCACCTGGAGGATCTCCTGGCCCTCCCCGAGGAGCAGGAACCAGAACCGGTTGCCATCCCAGGTACCGGTCAGGTCGCCATCGTCGTCGACCACGAACCGGTAGCCGCGCTTGCGCAGGTAGTCCGCGACGCGGGCGCGCGCCACCGGGGTCGGGGGCTCGTCCTCCACCCGCGGTGCCTTGGCGGTGTTGGGCAGGCCGGCCAGGGCACGAAGGAGCCAGCCGGGGGTGCTCATCGGGCCATCTCCCGCCGGGCGCGGTCGTGGTCGGCAGCTGCGCGCGGGGTCACGGAGCCACCCCCACCGGGTCGGGGTACCGCTCGTCGAGCGCGTCGAAGAACATGCTGCCGGTGGACAGCCCGCAGAACAGCGCCTGGTGCAGCTGGGCGTCGGTCGCGCCGTGCTCCAGGTCGAGCGCCACCTCGGACACGACGTGCACGCGCCCGTTGTCGCGCACCCGCACGTACGCCTTGGGCCAGATCCGGTCGGCGTTCCACTCGTTGCAGACGTCGAGGATCTCGGTCATCCGCTCGATGGTGGCCTCACGCTGCCACTGGCCGCGCACCTGGAGGATCTCGGCGTGCTCGCCGAACAGGAAGAAGTAGAACAGGCGGCCGCGCCACATCCCGCCCAGGTCACCGTCGCTGTCGACGAAGTAGCTGAACCCGTTGTTGCCCATCCAGGTCGCGATCCGGGCCGGGGTGACCGCCACCGGCACGTCCTCGGCCGGCTCGACCACACCCAGCTCACGGGCGAGCAGCGCGGCCACGGAGTCGTGCAGGTCGCCGTCCACGGCCGTCGCGGGCTCGTCGGGCCGGCCCGCGCGGCGGAACCAGTCCAGCAGCCGGCGGGCAGCCCGGTCGGCGAACGACGCCATGCCCTGAGCGTACATACCGATTCCGACCGGCCGCTGTCGGGATCGCACGGGCCGCGCACCGGCGTCGCCCCCGGGTGCCGACCGGCCACGCGTGCGGGCATGCTGCCCGACGGCCGCCGACATCGGGCCGGCGGAGCCGTAACCTGCACGCATGCTCGTCGCCGCGGCACTGGTCCCGGACACGGCGCTGCTCGTGCCCGGCGCGGGTGGCCGGGCCGACCCGGGCGCGTCGCTGCGTGAGGCGGCGCTCGCCGCGGTCACCGAGGTGGTCCACGCGGTCGACGAAGCGAACGGGGCGCTGGGGGCGGCCCTCGACTCGGAGCGGCCGGGACTGCGTGGTGGGGTGTACGTCGTCGCGCCGGGGTGGCGGGACCACCAGGTGATCGGGGCGGTGCGGGCGTCGCTCGGTGCCGCGGGCGTGCCCGATGAGGTGCTCGGCTGGCCGCCGATCGGCCCGGCGGGCGCGCCGATGGTCGGCGTGTCGGCCGCGGTCGGCCTGCTCCTGGCGAGGCAGTGCGGCGTGCGCGCCTCGGGCGTCGTCGAGATCGCTGCACCGACCGCATACGCCGGGCGAGCCACCCAGGCGCATGCGGTCGGTATCGACCTGGCGGATCGGGATGCCAGCGCCCTCGTCGTCGTCGGCTCGCTGTCCGCCCGGCACGGGCCGGACGCCCCGCTGGCCGACGACCCGCGGGCGCCCGGGTATGACGAAGCGGTCCTCGCCGACCTCGCGGACGCGGGAGAGGCTGCCCGGCTGCGGCTGTGGCAGCTCGACCCGGTGCTGGCCGACGAGCTCGCCGTCACCGGCTGGGGGCCGTGGCTCGCGCTGACCGCTGCGGTGGGCGACGCGGGCGTCGACGCTCGGCTGCTGCACAGCGAAGTGCTCACCGGTGCCGCGCACGCGGTGCTGACCTGGCACGTGACCGGATGAGCGCTGCCGCATCGTCGGGCGCGCCGGAGGCCGGGGGCCCGCTGGTCGCCGTCGTCGGGCCGACCGCCACCGGCAAGTCCGACCTCGGGATCGCACTGGCACTCGCCCTGGGCGGCGAGGTGGTGAACGCCGACGCGATGCAGCTGTACCGAGGCATGGACATCGGCACTGCCAAGGTGCCGCCGGGCGATCGGCACGGCATCGCGCACCACCTCCTCGACGTGCTCGAGCCGGTCCAGGACGCCACCGTGGCCGACTACCAGAACTGGGGCCGTGCGGTGCTCGACGACCTGTCCGCCCGCGGCCGCACGCCGGTGCTCGTCGGAGGGTCCGGCCTGTACGTCCGCGCGCTCCTCGACCGCCTCGACTTCCCGGGCACCGACCCCGAGGTACGGGCCGCGCTCGAGGCCCGCGCCGACGCCGAGGGGGCGCGCGCCCTGCACGCCGAGCTGGCGGCCGCCGACCCCGAGGCGGCGGAGCGGATCGGCCCGCACAACGCCCGCCGCATCGTCCGGGCGCTGGAGGTGATCGCGCTGACCGGGCGCGCCTACTCCTCGTCCCTGCCGGAGCACGTCTACCGGCTGCCGGCCGTGCAGATCGGCCTCGACTGCGACCGGGCCGTGCTCGACCAGCGGGTGGCGGGCCGGGTCGAGCGGATGTGGGCCGAGGGCCTGCTCGGCGAGGTCGACCGGCTCCTCGCCGGCGGTGGCTTCGGCCGCACGGCGTCCCGAGCGGTCGGCTACGCCCAGGTGCTCGCGCTGCGCGCCGGCCGGCTGGGCGAGCGCCAGGCGTACGACGAGACCGTGGTCGCCACCCGCCGGCTCGCCCGGCGCCAGATGGGCTGGTTCGGCCGCGACCCTCGGGTGCACTGGCTCGACGCGCAGGACCCGGAGCTCGTCGCGCACGCGCTGGACCTCGTCGGACGCGCCCGGGCGGGGTTGCTGCCGGACCCGGGGAGCCGACCGACGCGCCGTACGCTGGGGTCATGACCGAGGCCCTGCACGCCGTCAAGGGCCACGGCACGCGCAACGACTTCGTGCTGCTGGACGACCGCGGCGGCGACCTCGACCTCACCCCGGAGCTGGTTCGGGCGCTGGCGGACCGCAGGGGCGGTGTCGGCGGGGACGGGGTGATCCGGCTGATCGCCTCCGAGCGTCTGGCCGGCGCTGGTGCGGTGGTCCTCGCCGAGGACCCCGCAGCGGAGTGGTTCATGGACTACCGCAACGCGGACGGCTCGCTCGCCCAGATGTGCGGCAACGGCGTCCGCGTGTTCGCGACCTGGCTGGAGCGGCTCGGCCTGTGGGACCCGTCCGGCGGCGAGCTGGTCGTCGGGACCCGCGCCGGGGTGCGCCGGGTGCGGCGCGAGGAAGGCCCGGACGACGGGGTCTGGTACTCCGCGGACCTGGGGAGGTGGTTCCTGCCGGGTGGTCCGGCGGCGGTCGAGGCCGGTGGCGACGTCGAGGTGGCGGTGCGCGGCCTTCCCGTGGCGCGTCCCGCGCTCCGGGTCGACGTGGGCAACCCGCACGCGGTGCTCGCCGTGGCCTCGGACGACGAGCTGTCCGGCGCCGACCTGAGCGCTGCCCCCGTCGTCACGCCGGCCAACCCCGAGGGTCAGAACGTCGAGCTCGTCCTGCCGCTCCGCGAGCGGGTGGGCGCCGACGGCGGGCGCGTCGGCGCGCTGCGGATGCGGGTGCACGAGCGCGGCGTGGGGGAGACGCAGTCGTGCGGCACGGGCGCCGTCGCGGCGGCCCTGGCCGTGCGGGCATGGGCCGGTCCCGGCGCCCCGGACGTCTGGCGGGTCGAGGTTCCCGGCGGCGTCCTCCGGGTGACCGCGCTGCCGAACGGTCACGTCGAGCTGGCCGGCCCTGCGGTGCTCGTCGCCGACGTCGTCGTCGACCCGTCGGCCCTGGCGGGCTGAGCTTCCCGCGATGCCTGTGACCGCCGGCGAACTGGTGTCCGCGTGGGCACCGAACCTGCCCGGGTTGGGGCTGCCGACGCTCTGCGCCGCCGCCTACGTCGGGGTGTTCGTGGCGGCCCGGCGGCGCGGGCTCGATGCGCCTACCTGGCGCCTGGTGCTCTGGCTGGTCACGTGCGCGCTGGCGGTGTGGACGTTCGTCGGTGCGCCATGGGCGCTGCGCACCCGGACCGGCTCGATGGACGGGATCGCCCTGGGGATGGTCTCCGCGGTGCTGCCGCTCGGGATCGCGTTCGGCGACCCGGTGGGGCTCGCCGAGCGCCTGCGTGGGCGGCCGGTGCGGATGCTGCGCGGCCGCGTCGCCCGCGCGCTCATGTTCCCCGGCGTGTCGTCGCTGATCAGCGCCGTCTTCCTGACGGTCGCCCTGACGTCCGCCTGGTGGCGGCCCGTGGGCCGTACCGCGCCCGGGCCGTGGTCGGGGCTGCTGGCCTGCGCGTTCGTCGTCGGTCTGCTCGTCACCCTGCCCCTGCTCGCCGACGACCTGTTGCCGTCGTGGGCGTCACCGGGCATCAAGACCCTCGTCGCGTTCCTCGACGGCCTGTTCGACGCGATCCCCGGCGTCGTCGTGCTGCTCGCGGTCGACCAGCAGGCCGGCGGCGCCCTCCTGGCGGTCGCGGAGGGTGTCGGGATCCCGCTGATCGCCGCCACGCTCGCCGAGTGGGTGCGGGCCGACGCGGTCGAGGCACGCGAGGTCGACGCCCGGCTCGACGAGGAGGGCGACGGGCAACCGGAGCGCACCGGGCTGTGGTGGGAGTCGGATCCGCGGTTCGCGGACAGGTTCGGGCGGCGTCCGGAGGAGTGAGCCTCGGTCGTCGGCGGCCGGGGACTCAGGCGGCGACGTGCAGCACGCGGAAGCCCTTGGCGCTCGCCGCCCGGTCGACGCTCCCGGCCAGCTCGTCGGCCAGCCAGCGGTGCAGGGGGTCCGCACCGAGGTTGCGCCCGACGACGAGCCAGGCCTCGCCACCCGGCGCGAGACGTGGCAGCCACCGCCGGAGCAGGTCGTGCAGCGCGTCCTTGCCCACCCGGATCGGCGGGTTGGACCAGATCGCGGCAAACCGGACGTCGTCCGGGACGTCGTCGGGCCGTGCGGCGCTGACGTTGGCCAGGCCGAGCCGGCGAGCGTTGCCCCGGACCAGGTCGAGGGCACGCTCGTTGACGTCGACCGCCCAGACCCGGGCGTCGGGGGCGAGCAGCGCCATGGTGAGGGCGAGCGGTCCCCACCCGCAGCCGAGGTCGAGCAGGTCACCCGTCTGCGGCGGGTCCGGCACCTCGCGGAGCAGCACCCGCGTGCCGAGGTCGACGTGGCCCGGGGAGAAGACCCCGCCTGCCGTCTGCACCTGGAACGTGCGGCCGGCAAGGTCGACGGTGATCTTCCGGCGCTCGTCGGGCCCTGCCGGGCGGGCGGAGAAGTAGTGGTCCGGCTCGGTCACGGCCCCGACCCTAGCCCGGGCTGCGCACCGGCCCTCTCGGCCGGTGGCGAAATGCGTCGCCGGGGGCCCCTGCGCGTGCGAACCTTGACAGGCACGACGACGGCGACGAGGAGAGGCACCGCGTGAACGACTCACGGCCGACCACCGACGAGGAGCGCGCCCAGGCGCGATCGGCGCAGGAGGTGGCTGACGACGTCGTCGCGCGGGTGCTCGCCAGGGCCGGCCGGTACTCCGGGACGGCCCTGCAGTCGACCGCCGACGAGCACACCTCGTACGACGGCGACCAGATGGACCTCGAGGCCCGCACGTCGCTGCGCCGCGTCGCCGGACTGTCGACCGAGCTCGAGGACGTCACCGAGGTCGAGTACCGGCAGCTGCGGCTCGAGCGCGTCGTGCTCGTCGGGCTCACCGGGGCGGGCACCGCCGACGAGGCGGAGATCTCGCTGCGCGAGCTGTCCGCGCTGGCCGAGACGGCCGGGTCGGTCGTCCTCGACGGCCTGCTCCAGCGGCGGCGGACGCCCGACCCGTCGACCTACCTCGGCTCCGGCAAGGCGGTCGAGCTCGCGACGATGGTCCGGGCGGTGGGCGCGGACACCGTCGTGGTCGACGGCGACCTTGCCCCCTCCCAGCGCCGCTCGCTGGAGGACATCGTCAAGGTCAAGGTGATCGACCGCACCGCGCTGATCCTCGACATCTTCGCCCAGCACGCGAAGTCCAAGGAGGGCAAGGCGCAGGTCGAGCTGGCCCAGCTGGAGTACCTGCTGCCCCGGCTGCGCGGCTGGGGCGAGTCGATGTCCCGGCAGGCCGGCGGGCAGGTCAGCGGCGGGGCGGGGATGGGTTCGCGTGGCCCCGGCGAGACGAAGATCGAGCTGGACCGCCGCCGGATCCGCAACCGGATGGCCAAGCTGCGTCGCGAGATCAAGGAGATGGAGCCCGCACGCACGACGAAGCGGGCCAACCGACGCCGCAACGCGATCCCGTCCGTCACCATCGCCGGGTACACGAACGCCGGCAAGTCCTCGCTGCTCAACCGGCTGACGAACGCCGGTGTGCTCGTCGAGAACGCACTGTTCGCCACCCTCGACCCGACCGTCCGTCGCGCCGAGACCGACGACGGGCGCGTCTACACCCTCGCCGACACCGTCGGCTTCGTCCGGTCGCTGCCCACCCAGCTCGTCGAGGCCTTCCGCTCGACGTTGGAGGAGGTCGCCGACGCGGACCTCATCCTGCACGTCGTCGACGCGGCGCACCCGGACCCGGAGGGTCAGCTCGCTGCGGTACGTGCGGTCTTCGCGGACATCCCGGGCGCGATGGACGTGCCCGAGATCGTCGTGCTCAACAAGGTGGACCTGGCCGCACCGGAGGTCGTCGCCCGGCTGCGCTCGCGCGAGGTGCACTCGGTCGTGGTCTCGGCGCACACCGGTCAAGGGATCGACGAGCTGCTGGCGATCATCGCCGACCAGCTGCCGCGACCTGGCGTACAGGTCGACGTCGTGGTTCCGTACCATCGCGGGGATCTGGTCAGCCGCGTGCACCAGCACGGGGACATCGACCGCGAGGAGCACACCGAGCACGGCACCGCCCTGCGGGCCCGTGTCGACGCCCAGCTTGCGGCCGAGCTCGAGGCCGCCTCGGTCGCCTAGGAGCCGACCGGCCCGGTGGGCGGGCGGCACTAGCCTGTCCGGGTGCCCGACGAGCCCGATGTGACCGGTGAGGAGGACGGCACCGAGACCTCGGGGCGGACCGGCGAAGCCTCGCCGCCCGATGTGGAGGAGCTGCTCGACCTGGCGGTGGCTGCACTGGGGGGCACCCGACGGGACGGCCAGCACCAGATGGCCCAGGCAGTCGGCCTGGCGATCGAGTCGGGTGAGCACCTGGCGGTCCAGGCCGGGACCGGGACCGGGAAGTCTCTGGCCTACCTGGTCCCCGCGGTGCGGCACGCCGTGCTGGCCGGGGAGCGGGTGGTGGTCTCCACCGCCACGCTCGCCCTGCAGCGGCAGGTGGTCGCCCGGGACCTTCCCCTGGTCGTCGGCGCCGTCTCCGGGCGGCTGCCGCGACCGCCCACGGTCGCCCTGCTCAAGGGCTGGCACAACTACCTGTGCGCGCACAAGGTCGCCGGCGGCTACCCGGAGGACGAGGGGGCGCTGTTCGACCTGCCCGAACCGCCCGGCGCGGTGGACCACCCGGCTCCGGCCGGTGCCGTCGGAGCGGCGCGAGGGGAGTCCCTCGGCGAGCAGGTGGTCCGGCTGCGCGAGTGGGCCGACGAGACCGACACCGGCGACCGGGACGACCTCGTCCCGGGCGTCACCGACCGGGCCTGGCGCCAGGTCTCGGTCACGGCGCCGGAGTGCCTGGGCTCGTCCTGCCCGCTGCGGGACGCCTGCTTCCCGGCGCGGGCACGCGAGGCGGCGCACGCGGCGGACGTCGTCGTGACCAACCACGCGATGCTCGGCGTCGCCGCAGCCACTGCGGCCCAGGGCGTGCTGCCCGAGCACGACGTGCTGGTCGTCGACGAGGCGCACGAGCTCGCCGACCGGGTCACCGCGCAGGCGACCGCCGAGCTGTCCGTGGGCGTCGTGGAGCACGCCGCCCGGCTGGCCAGGCGTCAGGGCGGCGTCCCGACCACGGATCTGGACGCCGCCGGCCGGGCGCTCGAGGGCGTGCTGGCTGACCTCCCGGAGGAGCGCTTTCCGCGCGGTCTGCCGGAGGCGGCCGGCGGCGCCGTGGCGGCGGTCCGGGACGCGGCGCGCACGTTGCTCAGCGCGCTCAAGCCGGAGGCGAAGGAGCCGGTCGAGGCCGCCGGTGGCCGCAAGATGGCCTACTCGGCGATGCAGTCGGTGTTCGAGACCGCGGACCGGATGACCTCGGATGCGACCGAGGCGAACGGCACCGTCCTGTGGTGCGCCCGCAGCGAGGACCGCCGCGGAGAGGTGGTGACCCGGCTGCACGCCGCGCCGCTGGGGGTCGCCGGCCTCATCGGCAGCCACCTGCTGGCGGGCCGCACCGCCGTGCTGACGTCCGCGACGTTGACCCTCGGCGGGTCGTTCGAGCCGCTCGCCCGCTCGGTGGGGATGGCCGACGCGGACACCGCCACCGGTGAGGCCGGCACAGCGCTCCGGCCGGCCGACTGGCGGGGTCTGGACGTCGGCAGCCCTTTCGACTACCCCAAGCAGGGCATCTGCTACGTGGCGCGGCACCTGCCACCGCCCGGCCGTGAACCGGCGACCGAGGCCCAGATCGACGAGATCGCCGCCCTGGTCGACGCGGCCGGGGGCCGCACGCTGGGGCTGTTCTCGTCCCGGCGGGCGGCGGCCGCGGCGGCGGTCGCGCTGCGGCCGCGCGTCGGCGTGCCGATCCTCCTGCAGGGCGACGACCAGCTGCCCACCCTGGTCCGACGGTTCACCGACGACGAGCCGACCTGCCTGTTCGGAACGCTGTCGTTGTGGCAGGGCGTCGACGTGCCCGGGCCGACGTGCCGGCTCGTCCTGGTCGACCGGATCCCGTTCCCCCGGCCCGACGACCCGTTGACCGCCGCGCGGACCCAGGCGGTCGCCTCGTCGGGCGGCAACGGGTTCATGGCCGTGTCGGCCACCCACGCCGCGCTCCTCCTCGCCCAGGGGGCGGGCCGGCTCATCCGGTCGTCGGCCGACCGAGGTGTGGTGGCCGTCCTCGACCCCCGGCTGGCCACCGCCCGGTACTCGCCCTTCCTGCTGCGGTCGATGCCGCCGTTCTGGCTGACCACCGAGCTCGAGGTGGTCCTGTCCGCTCTGCGCAGGTTGGCCGCGACGGGCTAGCCTGCCCGCAGGCGACGCGGCCGGCTGGAGGAGGAGACATGCGGGACATCGACGAGTCCGACGAGAACGGCCTGGCCGGCCTGGGGTTCTCGCCGCGCAAGGCGTCCAAGCTCGGCATCGTCGGTGCCGGCGCGGTCGGCTCGACGATGGCCTATGCCGCCCTCATGCGGGGCGCCGCACGCACGGTCGCCCTGTTCGACATCAACAGGGCGAAGGTGGAGGCGGAGGCGCTGGACCTGTCCCACGGGGTCCAGTTCATGTCGATGGCCGAGGTGCACGGCTCCGACGAGATCGAGCTGCTCGCCGACAGCGACGTCATCATGTTCACCGCCGGCGCCAAGCAGAAGCCGGGCCAGTCCCGGCTCGACCTCGCCGGGGCGACGATCTCCCTGGTCTCCGCCGTGCTGCCGGACCTGGTCGCGGTGGCGCCCAACGCCGTGTACGTCATGGTGACCAACCCGGTCGACGTCGTCACCTACGCGGCGCTGAAGATCTCCGGCCTCCCGCCGAACCAGCTGTTCGGCTCCGGCACGCTGCTCGACTCCTCGCGGCTGCGGTTCCTCATCGCCAACGAGACCGGGGTGGCCGTGCAGAACGTCCACGCCTACGTCGTCGGCGAGCACGGTGACAGCGAGCTGCCGTTGTGGAGCTCGGCGAGCCTGGGCGGCGTGCCGCTGCTGGACTGGGGCGGCTCCGGCGGGCGTGGCCCGCTCACCGCCGAGGTACGCCAGCGGATCGCGCACGACGTGGTCGACTCGGCCTACCGGATCATCGAGGGCAAGGGTGCGACGAACTACGCGATCGCCCTGGCCGGCTCGCGGATCATCGAGGCGATCCTCAAGGACGAGCGGCGTGTGCTGCCGGTCTCCTCGTTGCTCGACGGCTACTACGGCATCAGCGACGTGTGCCTGTCGGTGCCGGCCATCGTCGGCGCCGGCGGGGTGGGGGAGCGTCTGCCGGTGCCGCTGTCGACGGACGAGCTGGCCGGGCTGCGTACGTCGGCCGACGCCGTGCGGGACGTGGCGCGGCGGTTCGGCTACTGACGGTGCCGGTGGTGCCCAAATCCACCCCAGGCCCTACAGAACGCCCTTGGTGACGAGGAAGCACGCGTACGGCCGGGTGTCCCCGGTCCGCACGATGACGTGGGCATGGGTGGCGGCCTCGTAGAACGCGAAGCGCTCCAGCCCCTGCAGGCCCACCTCCTGGCCCTCGGCCGCGACCAGGACCGCGTGGACCTCGTCCACCGCCGGGCCGGGTGTGCCGTCGGCGGTGAGCATGTGCGTCACCGGGAAGGGCAGGAAACGGGTGTCGACCGGCAGCAGCGCGCAGATGGCACGCAGCGCCTCGGTGACGTCCGCCGCCGGCAGGTCGATCGCCGGGACACCCTGGGAGTGGGCCGGGAAGTTCCGGTCGACGACCCCGATGGCGTCGCCGTGACCGGCCTCGGCCAGGAGCGCCAGCAGGTCAGGGGTCAGGAGCGGATCGATTCCCTTGAGCACGTCACGTCACCTCGTCGTCGTCCGGTGCCTGCGCAGCTCTGCGCCGCAGACCTGCGCGAACGCTATCGCGCTGGTGTCTGCGCCGGGCCGGACGACCGCTCGGGCGGCAGCGAGCACGCCACGGGCGGCACCCTCACGAAGGGGCTCGGGCAACGTCTCGACGTCGGTCACCTTGGCGTACCCCACGATGCGGCGGGACATCTTGGCCGCCGCGAACAGCCACGCCTGCTCACGCCAGGTCGTGATCTGCCGCTCGAGGAACCCCTCCCGCCAGACGCGCGCGTCGCGACGCTCGGGCCAGCGGCGACGGAACTCCGCCTCGAAGCCCTGCCAGGTCTCGTCGACCAGACCGAGCTCCCGGGCCGCGCGTTCGTCCTCGCCGAGCGCGAGGGCACGTGAGGCGGCCAGCACGTAGTTGGCCCACGTCGCGCCGATGTCGAAGGCGACCGGGCCGTAGAACGCGAACTCGGAGTCGAAGACCTTGACCGAGTTCGCCACCCCGTCCTCTCCTCGAACCATGACAGAGCCGGTGTGCAGGTCTGCGTGGATCAGCGCCTCGCCGCGCGTCATGAAGAGGTACTTCGCGTGGCCCATGGCATCGACGAACGTCGTGTCGGCGGACAGGGCCGCGGCGTCCGGCTCGTTCGCCGGGAGCACCGCGTTGCGGCCGGCGTCGACAGACGGCTCGGTGAAGACGAGATCCTCGGTGATGGAGCACAGCTCGGGGTTGATCGCCGCTGCTTGGGCGTCGGCCAGGGCCTGGCGCTCGAGCGCGAACGGCGACGTGCCGAACGCGACCGCGCCGATGTAGGTGCCGACCTTCTCCGCCGCCCCACGGTGCGTCTTCCCGGCGTTCAGCGCGCCCCGCCACACCTGGTGGTCGGACAGGTCCTCCATCGCGAAGATGTGCCGCTCCTCGTCGTGGTGCAGCACCTCGACGACGAGGTCGGGAACCAGCGCGTGGTGAGCGAGCAGCGACTCGACCTCGTGCCGCTCGCGCTCCGGCGTCATGCTCCAGCTGCCGCCGGACATGCGCACGTACGGCAGCGCCTGCTTGACGACGATGCCCCGCCCGGCCGCGTCCTTCGCGATGAAGACCAGGTTGAGGTTGCCGTCGCCGATCTCCTCGACCGAGGCGATGTGGCCGATGTCGATCCGGGCGGCGAGGGCCGGGTGGGCGGCGATGTAGCCGGGGACTTCCTCCGTGGTGAGGAACTCGTAGTCGGCCATGGTGGGGCGTCTCCTCAGGGAACGGCGGGCATCGGTCAGGTGGCAGGGGTGTAGCGGACCTTGCGCCGCGAGATGGTGAACGAGAACAGCAGGGCGACGATGAGCACGAGGCCCTTGGCGGTGTCCTGGTGGTAGTACTGGAAGCCCTTCATCGTCAGTCCGGTCAGGACGATCGAGACGAGCAGCGCACCGAGCAGCGTGCCCCAGGCGTTGGGCTTGCCCATGCCGAGCACGGACGTGCCGACGAGCGCGACCGCGACCGCCTCCAGCAGGCTCGACGAGCCGGCGTTGACATCGCCCTGGCCGATCCGCGACACGAGGATGAGGCCGCCGATCGAGGCGAGCAGGCCCGACACGACGTACGCCAGGCCGCGGTAGAAGCCGACGCGGACACCGGCCAGGCGGGCCGCCTCGGGGTTCGCCCCGATCGCGTACATCACGCGACCCCAGGTGGTCCGCGACAGGATGAACCAGGCGACGACCACCAGGACCAGCATGAGGATGACGGGCAGCGGTACGGGCCCGACGAAGCCCCGGTCGATCTTGAGGAAGTCGGCGCTGAACTTGCCGGGAGCGGTGTTGCCGTTGCGCAGCACCATCCCGCTGGAGATCGACTGGCCGTTGACCGGGATGAGCTTGGCGCCCTGGATCACGAACATCACGCCCAGGGTCGCCAACAGGTCGGGGATCTTGCAGACGACGATAAGGAAGGCGTTGAGCAGACCGACGACCAGACCGCCGACGAGCACGACGACCACCGCCGTCGCCCCGGTGAGGTTGTAGAAGACCATCGTCATCGCGGCGAGCTGCACCGACAGGCCGGCGGTCGACCCGATCGACAGGTCGAGCCCGCCGACGACCATGGTGAACATGACCGCCAGTCCCAGGATCGCCGTCACCGCGGCGCCCTTGAGCATCAGGAAGATCGACTGCTGCGTCGCGAACCCGGGCTCCGACGACGCGAAGTAGATGAACAGGGCGACCGTGACGGCGATGAAGCCGTACTTCACCACGCCGTCCTGGATCCGCTGCGCCACCGTCAGGCCGGACGCGTCAGGCGTCACCTGCCGGACATCCGTCGTGCGAGGGTGCTTGACCTCGGTCGTGTTCCCGGACACCTATCCCACCTCCGACATGCTCGTGACGATCGCGTCGTCGTCGATCTCGCTCGAGTACTTGTCCAGCCGGATCTCGCCCTCGACGAGGACGACGATCCGGTCGGCGACGCCGCGGATCTCCTCCACGTCGCTGGACAGGACGACCACGCACGCGCCGGAGCCTGCCTGTTCGTGCGCCTGGTGCGAGATGTCGCCGCGTGCGCCGATGTCCACGCCCCGGAACGGCTCGTCGAGCAGGAGGACGCGCGGGCCGGCATGCATCCAACGACCGACGACGACCTTCTGCTGGTTGCCGCCGGAGAGGGCATCGACCGGCTGGGACGGGCCCTCGGCCACGACCCCGAAGGTGTCGACGATCTCGCGTCCGACACGGTTCTCCTGCGCGGCGTCGAGGACTTTGGCGCGGCTGACGGTGCCCAGGAAAGGCAGCGTCGACGTCCACGCCAACGACCAGGTCGGCAGCATCGCCTCGGCCGCGCGGTCCTCAGGGACCAGGTAGATCCCACGCCTGACCGCGTCCTTGGTGTGCCGGGGCCGGTAGGGACGCCCGTCGAAGGTCATGGTGCCCGCGCTGAACCGGTCCGCGCCGAAGATCCCACGGGCGAGCTCGGACTTTCCCGCACCGATCAGCCCGACGATCCCGGTCACCTCGCCGTAGCGCAGGTCCAGGTCGATCGGGGCGCACCGGCGGAGCAGCTGGATGCCGTGCAGCCCCACGGCCACCGTCGAACCGCGCTGCTCGACCAGGTCGTGGCTCTGGGCGAGGACCGACTCGCTGAGCATGGCGCGGACGACGGCAGGCATGTCGAAGGGTGTCTCCTGACGGTTGGAGATGCGGCCGTCGCGGAGCACGACGACCTCGTCGGCGAGCTCGCGCACCTCGGACAGGCGATGCGTGACGTAGAGCACCGCGACGCCCTCGGCGCGCAGCCGCCGGACGAGCGCGAACAGGCGCTCGACCTCGGCGGCCGACAGGGTCGAGGTGGGCTCGTCGAGCACCAGCACCTTCGGGTGCTGCGACAGGGCGCGGGCGAGGAGGAGCAGCTGGCTGTCGGCGATGGCCAGCTCGAAGACGTCCTTCGTCAGGACGGAGTCGGGCCAGCCGAGGTCGAGCGTCGAGGCGATCTCCCGGGCGCGCGGTAGCAGCCGCCGGAGCGACCGCACCGGGGGGAGCTCGCCCCGGATGATCTCCTCGAAGACGAGGTTCTCGGCCACGGTCAGGCCGGGGACGATGTTCTCGTCGATCCGTTGGTGCACGGTCTGGATGCCGTGCCGGGCCGCCGCCAGCGGCGACTCCATGACGACCGGGCGGCCGCCGATCTGGACTGTGCCGCCATGCCCGGGGTAGACCCCCGACAGCACCTTGATCAAGGTGGACTTGCCGGCCCCGTTGGCGCCGAGGAGTGCGGTGACGCGGCCCGCCGTCAGAGCGACGGTCACGCCCTTGAGCACCTGGTTCGCGCCGAAGGCCATCGTGATGTCGTCGAGCTCGAGCACCGGAGGAGCACCATCAGGTGCTCCTGCGCTCGTGGCGGGACCGAGATCAGCCATGCGTGCAACTCCTCCGACGTCGTCGTCGTGGGATCGTGAGGTGGGCCGGCAGCGGGGGTAGCCGGCCCACCCCACGAGGTAGGGAATCAGAACGTGACGGCCGGGATCCAGTCGGCGCTCGAGACGCCCGAGATATTGAGCGCAGGCTCAGCGGCACGGAGGTCGTTCATGTTCTTGATGTTCTTGCTCTTCAACATGTCCTGCGTGATGAGGATCGGCGGGAAGTCCACCTTGCCGCCCTTGGTGACCTTGCCGGCCATGTCGAGGAACAGCGTGCGCAGGACGGCGGCGCCGATGGCGTTGGGGTCCGTCGCACCGGTGGCGACCCACGGGCTGCCGTCGGCCGTCATGAGCTCGATGTCCGCGGTGGAGATGTCGGCGCCGTAGACCTTGACGCCCTTCACCCCGAGCTGCTGGATGGCGGACAGCGTCCCCTTGGAGAGCTCGTCGTACGGCGCGTAGATCGCCTTGACCCCGGGGTTCGCCTGGAGTGCGGCGACCACCATGGGAGCGGTGTCGGTCGCGCTGGAGTCGGTGTAGGTGCCGGTCTTGAACAGCTGCGTCCAGGAGTTGTCCTTGAGCGCCTGCTGCCACACGACATCGCGGCGGTCCAGGGGGGCGATGCCGGCGACGTTCACGTAGCCGACGTCCACGCCGGTGCCGTTGTCGCTCAGCATCTGCTTGAGCACGAGGCCGGCCATGTCGGCGTCGGACTGCTGCGTCTGGACGGCGTCGGGAGCACACTTCTGGATCTCGACGTCGTAGATGACGATCGGGATGCCCTTCTGGATCGCCTCGTTGACGCCGGGGCACAGCGTGTCGGCGAAGCCGTGCCGCACGACGATGCCGTCGGGGCTGGAGGCGATCGCCTGCTCGAGCTGGGTGGCCTGGGTGGCGTTGTCGCCCTTGGCGTCGTAGACGTCGAGGGTGACCCCCATGGCCTCGGCCTGCTTCTTGGTGCCGTTGAGGTACTGCTGGAAGTAGTCTCCCTGACCGCTGTTCTGGACGATGGCGACCTTGACGCCCGCCTTGTCGAACGGCGCCGGCTTGGTGCCGGTGGCCGGGGCGACGGAGCCCTGGTCGCCGGCCGCTGTGGTCGCGGCCGGGGGACTGGTGGTCGAACCGCCCTGGCTGCACGCCGTGAGAGCGAGCAGCGTCGCTCCGGCGATCGCCGCCGTCAGGACCTTCGTGTGCCTCATGGTGCTCCTCTCGATGGCGCAGCGTCGGTGCTGCGCAGTCCGTCAACCCGCGACGTGCGCGAGCAGCTGGGAGTGAGGGTTGGTGGCCGGTTCGACCACACCCCGTTCCGTGACGACCGCGCTGATGAGGTCGTGCGGTGTCACGTCGAAAGCCGGGTTGAAGCCTCGCGCCCGTGGTGGGGTGCTCCGGTACCCGTTGAACTCGGTCACCTCGAGGGAGTCGCGCTCCTCGATGACGATCAGGTCGCCGGTCGGGGTCGACAGGTCGACGGTGGAGAACGGGGCTGCCACGACGAACGGGATCCCGGCGCGCTGGCAGGCCAGCGCCAGCCCGACCGAGCCGACCTTGTTGGCGGTGTCGCCGTTCGCCGTGATCCGGTCGGCGCCGATGATCGCGACGTCGACCAGGCCGCGCAGGATGGTGCTCGAAGCGGCGCCGTCGACCTGGACGACGTGCTCGATCCCGTCCTGGGTCAGCTCCCAGCTGGTCAGCCGCGCACCCTGGAGCAGGGGTCGGGTCTCGTCGGCGTAGACCAGGCCGAGGCGGCCTCGGTCGTGCAGCTCGTGGATGATCCCGTAGGCGGTTCCCCAGGCCGTGGTCGCCAGGGCGCCGGTGTTGCAGTGCGTGATGACGCGGACCTTTTCCTTGTCGGTCCGGGCGAGGATCCAGTCGGCACCGAGCCGGGACAG
Source organism: uncultured Actinomycetota bacterium (assembly GCA_963769855.1). Taxonomy (GTDB): domain Bacteria; phylum Actinomycetota; class Actinomycetes; order Actinomycetales; family Cellulomonadaceae; genus Cellulomonas. The sequence goes on along the minus strand of CAVYNN010000003.1, from coordinate 328,796 downwards.
CTCCCGGTTCGCGGCGCTGTCCTCCGCGACCAGGCGGTTGGCCTCGGCGAGCACCGCGGCGACACCGCGGGTGATCAGGGGACGTACCCGGTCGACGCCCCAGGCGAGGTTGACCGCTGTTGGGCGGGCGTCCCGGATGCGGTCGACCTGTGCGGCAAGCTTCTGGTCGTCCCAGCCCTCCCCGGTCGCCTGGAGCATCGCGACGGCCACACCGAAGGCACCGACGGCACCGAGGGCGGGCGCGCCCCGGACCGCGAGCGATGCGATGGCGGCGACGAGGGCGTCGACCGTGGTGACCTCGAGGTAGATCTCGTCGTGCGGGATGCGCGTCTGATCGATCAGCCGGACCGCCGGCCGAGGATCGTCGCGCCACTCCACTGCCATGACCATGAGCCGTGCCCTTCGCGAACCACGTTGTCCGACAACTGCGGGGGAACCGTAAGCCTGGCCCGTTCCAGATGTCAACCAACCGAGACCGAGTTGTGACACGACAGCCGGGTCGGGTTGTACCCTGCTCCGAGATGGAGGGCAGACGCACAGGAGGGCAGATGGCAGGCAGCAACGGCACGCTCGTGTCGCACGTTTCCGAGGACCTGCGCAGCCGGCTCGCCGCGGGCGACCCACCGCCAGGATCGCGGCTGCCGACCGAGAGCGAGCTGTCCGCCGAGTTCAAGGTGTCCCGCCCGACGGTGCGCGCCGCCCTGCGGGAGCTCGAGGCCCTCGGCCTGGTCCGCACCCAGCATGGGGTCGGCACCTTCGTCACCGACCCCCCGACCGTGCGGGCCGGCCTGGAGAGGTTGGACTCGATCACGGAGTCGATCCGGTCGAGCGGGCACCAGCCCGGGATGGTCTACGTCAGTCGCATCGTGCGGCCGGTCCTGCCGGAAGAGGCCGCCACGATGGGTGTTCCCGGTGACACGCTCGCGCTCGAGGTGCGGCGCACCATCCTGTCGGACGGCGGGATCGTTGCGTACTCCTACGACCTCATGCCGATGACGATCTTCCCTGAGGGGTTCGAGCCGTCCGAGCTCGACGGGTCGATCTTCGGCTTCTTCCGCACGCGGCTCGGCCTGGTCCCGGACCATTCGATCGGCGACGTGCACGCGGTCACCAGCAACCACGTCGGCTGGGGCAGCGAGGCGGCCACCCACAACCTGTTCGTCCTCCTCGTGCAGCGGCACTTCGACAAGGCCGACCGGCTGCTGCTGTACTCGCGCACGTACTTCATCGAGGGGCGCTACTCCTTCACCATCGTCCGCCACAGCTGACCTGGTCGTCGCTGCCGGTGGGGCCTCAGCCGGCCCGAGCGGGCCCCGTCGCGCGCCGCTGTCCGTCGCGCGCACCCGTTCTCCGGGCGCGTGGACGCCGCCCCGACGCCCCTTGGTTGTCTTCTCGTCGCCTGCTATGTTGTCGGACAACTACCAAGCGTTGTCAGAGAGGTCAGCGATGTCGCGGAGTGCCGACGAGGCCACGAGCTCCCTCCTGCAGGGCCTGGTCCGGGCATCGCGGGCGATCGGCGCCGATCCGCGGCTTGTCCTGCACGGAGGAGGCAACAGCTCCCTCAAGCTCGAGGGGACCGATGTCACCGGAGACCCGGTACGGCTCCTGCTCGTCAAGGGCAGCGGCCACGACCTGGCGACGATCGGACCCGACGGGTTCACATCGTTGCGGCTCGACCGGCTTGAGGTCCTCCTCACCGTCCTCGACTCCCTGGACGACGCAACGCTGGCGAACGAGCTGCGGTGCGCGTCGGTCGACGCCGTCGCCCCCGATCCGTCCGTGGAGTCCCTGGTCCACGCGGTCGTTCCACAGGCGTGCGTGCTGCACTCGCACGCCGATCCGATCCTGGCGCTCACGCACTCCGCACGCGGCGCGAGCCTGGTCCGAGAGGTGTACGGCGACCGGGTGGTCGTGGTCGAGTACGCCCAGCCCGGGCCGCTGCTGGCGGCGGCCTGCGCGGCGGCGTGGCGGGAGCAGGCGCACGACGCGACGGAGGGCATCGTCGTGCTCGACCACGGGATCTTCGCGGTCGGGCAGAGCCCTGAGGAGGCGCTGGAGCGCCACCGGTCGCTGATCGCCCTGGCCGACGCGCGCATCGCGGCTGCCCCGGCTCGGTCACGCATCGCCGCGCCTCCGGCAGCGGACGTCGATCCGGTCGCGGTTGCGACGTTGCGGCGCCGCCTGTCGCTGACCGCGGGGCGCCCGCTCGTCGTGCAGCGAGAGGACGACGAGGAGGTCAGGGCGTTCCTGGCCGACCCCGAGCTGGTCGCGGCGGCGGCCCACGGCCTGCTCACCCCCGATCACGTCCTGTGGACCAAGCGCGTGCCGATGTTCGGCACCGACGTCGACGACTACGCCGCCGCCTACCGCGCCTACGCGGCCGAACCGTGCAGCCGGCAGGGACTGGCCCTCGACGGCGTGGATGCCGCCCCCCGGATCGTTCTCGACGGTGAGCTCGGCCTGCTGTCCGCCGGGCGGACGGCGGGCGAGGCGCGCGCCGCCGGCTCGATCTACCGGCACACGATGCGGGTGATCGGCGACGCGGTCGGGCTCGGCGGGTACCAGCCGTTGGACGACCGGCACGTCGCCGATCTCGAGTTCTGGCCGCTGCAGCGGGCCAAGCTGGGTCGTTCGGCGCCCGCCGGACCGCTCTCCGGCCAGGTCGCCGTGGTGACGGGCGCGGCGTCCGGGATCGGCCGCGCCTGCGCCGCCGAGCTGCTCGCGCAGGGTGCCGCGGTCGTCGGCTGGGACCGGTCGCCGGAGGTCACGGCGTCGTTCGACACACCCGCGTGGCTCGGGCTCCAGGTGGACGTGACCGACGCGGCAGCCGTCACCAGCGCGATCGCCGCGGGGGTCGACGCGTTCGGCGGTCTGGACATCCTCGTGGTCGCCGCCGGGATCTTCCCCAGCGCCGCGCCCCTCGGTGAGATGACCATGGCGACGTGGCGGACCGTGATGGCGGTCAACGTCGACTCGGTGGCACTGCTCTACGGGCTGGCGCATCCCCTGCTCGCGCTCGCCCCGCGGGGCGGTTCGGTCGTGCTCATCGCCTCCAAGAACGTGCCCGCGCCCGGGCCCGGCGCGGCGGCCTACTCCTCGTCCAAGGCCGCCGTGACCCAGCTGTCCCGGGTCGCCGCCCTCGAGTGGGCCGGCCAGGGCATCCGGGTGAACATGGTCCACCCCGACGCCGTGTTCGACACCGGGCTGTGGACACCCGAGCTCCTCGCCGCCCGCGCCGAGCACTACGGGATGACCGTCGAGGCCTACAAGCGGCGAAACCTCCTGCACGCCGAGGTGACCAGCGCCGACGTCGGCCGCCTCGTCGCGGCGATGGTGGGCGACACCTTCGCCAAGACGACCGGCGCACAGGTGCCGATCGACGGCGGGAACGAGCGGGTCATCTGACCCGGGAAGGATCACCATGCATCGCGCGACGACGACTGACCCGGTGTACCGCAACGGCGACTGGGGTCCGGCCTACCTGATCCAGGGCCCGAGCAGCGACCTCGGCGTGCTCCGTCTGGCCCCCGGACAGGCGATGACCAACCACTACCACGCCCACTGCGACGAGACCTTCGTCGTGCTCGAGGGCCACGCCGGACTGTGGGTCGGTGCGGCGACCCGCTACGACCTGACCCCGGACGTGGTCATCCGGTGCGAGCCCGGCGAGCTGCACTACCTGGTCAACGACGGCGACGCCGACTTCCGGTGCGTCTTCATCAAGTCGCCGGCGAGCCCGGCGGACACCATCAACGTCCCCTGGGTGCCGGGTGAGCCGGTACCCGAGCAACCGACCAACACGCCGGCGTAGCCGGCTCTCACCCGAGGAGCAGCAGTGGCAGATCTCGACAGCACCGTTGAGGCGAAGGACTTCGGGGTCGGAACGCCCCAGACCGTCCCGGCCTCGCCCGTCAAGGGCTCCGACCAGCTCGACTTCGGGATGCGGCACCGGCTCGGCCGCATCTTCCAGCCGGACGGCAGGACCGTCATGCTCGCGTTCGACCACGGGTACTTCCAGGGCCCGACCCGCGGCCTCGAGCGGGTCGACCTCCACGTGGTCCCGCTCGCCCCGTGGGCCGACGCCCTGATGGCCACCCGGGGCATCTTCCGCACCGTGGTGCCGGCGGCGAGCCGCAACGCCCTCGTCCTGCGCGCATCCGGGGGCCCGTCCATCCTCAAGGAGCTGTCCGACGAGCGCGTGGCGATGGACATCGGCGACGCCGTGCGGATCGATGCGGCGGCGGTCGCCGTCCAGGTGTTCATCGGCGGCGAGCACGAGACGCAGTCCGTGCACAACATGACCCAGCTGGTCGACGCGGGTCTGTCGGTCGGGATCCCGGTCGTCGGCGTGACCGCCGTGGGGCGCGACATGGCGCGCGACGCCCGCTACCTGGGTCTGGCCACCCGGATCATCGCCGAGCTGGGTGCACAGGTCGTCAAGACCTACTACTGCGACCAGGACTTCGAGCACGTCACCGCGGCCTGCCCCGTTCCGGTGATCATGGCCGGCGGCAAGAAGCTGCCGGTGCTCGAGGCTCTGACGATGGCCTACCAAGCGGTGGACCAGGGCGCCTCGGGGGTCGACATGGGTCGGAACATCTTCCAGCGCAAGGACCCGGCAGCCATGATCCAGGCCGTCCGCTCGGTGGTTCACGACGGAGCCAAGCCACAGGAGGCTGCCGACCGGTATGCAGAGCTGTCCGGTGGGGCCGACGACTGATGACCCCCGACGAGGAGGTCGAGGTCCGGCTACGTGCAGAGCTCTGCGAGATCGGGCGCGCGCTGTGGCAGCGGCAGATGGTGGCCGCCAACGACGGCAACCTGTCGGCACTGCTGCCCGGTGGACAGGTGCTCTGCACCCCGACCGGGGTCAGCAAGGGGTTCCTCACGCCGGACATGCTCTCGGTCGTGGCGCTCGACGGCAGCCCGGTCCGCGGCGAGCGCCGTGTCTCGACCGAGGTCCTCATGCACCTGCGCGTGTATCGCGAGGACCCGGCAGTCGGCGCCGTGGTGCACGCACATCCGTTGTACGCCACGGCGTTCGCCATCAAGGGGGAGCCGCTCGTCGGGCTGATGATGCCGGAGAGCGTCGTCGCCCTGCCCGAGGTGCCCGTGGCGCCGTACGCGACGCCCTCCACGCACGAGGTCCCCGACTCGATCGCACCCTTCGTGCGCACGCACCGAGCCTGCCTCCTCGAGCATCACGGCGCGCTGACCTGGGGGCCGGACCTGATGACCGCCTACCTCGCGATGGAGCGGCTGGAGTACACCGCCCAGCTGACGACGATCGCTCGGGCGATCGGCGGCGAACGCACACTGTCGGCGGAACGCGTCGCCGAGGTCAGGCGCATCTTCGGGGTGACGGCACCAGCGACGCGTTGACGACAGCCGCGGCCGGCCCGGAGCAGTCACGCCGAGCCGGCTCGCGGACCCCCGCGATCCCTAGAGGCTGCGCAGCACGCTGACGACGCGCCCGAGGATGGTCGCAGCGTCGCCGTCAATGGGGGAGTAGGCCCGGTTCTGCGGCATCAACCAGACGTGCCCGTCGGCGCGTCGGAGCGTCTTGACCGTCGCCTCCCCGTCGATCATCGCGGCCACGATCTCGCCGTTCTCCGCCACCTGCTGACGGCGAACCACCACCCAGTCGCCGTCGCAGATGGCGGCGTCGACCATCGAGTCGCCGCGCACCTTGAGCAGGAACAGCTCGCCGTCACCGACGAGCTGCCGCGGCAGCGGGAACACGTCCTCGACCACCTGCTCGGCCAGGATCGGCCCGCCCGCTGCGATCCGGCCGACGACCGGCACGTACGTCGGCGTGGGGGTCCGGTCGTACTCGGGGGCGTCCGGGTCGAGCCCGGCGGCCCAGTCTCCGGTGCTCTGCCACGCGGCCACCGCCCGCGAGTCGTCCGGGTGGACCACCTCCATGGCCCGCGGCCGGTTGGGGTCGCGCCGCAGGTAGCCCTTGCGCTCGAGGACGCCGAGCTGGTGCTTGACGCTGGACGGGCTGGTCAGCCCGACGGCCTCGCCGATCTCGCGCATGCTCGGCGGGTAGCCGCGCTGGTCGACCGATGCCCGGATGGTCTGCAGCACCAGCCGCTGGCGGGCGGTCAGACCGTCGCCGTCGGGGGCGCCGTCGGGCAGCTCGTGCACCGAGGCGAGGCCTGTGTCCGCCGTCCGTCGGGTGTCCGTCACGGTGTGTCCCTTCCCGCCCGGACCGGTGGCCCGGTCCCGTCCCCACGTCCCACCGGCGGAGGGACGTGTCAGTGCTGCGTGGTGCGCTGTGCGCGTGATCCCAGCCTAGGGCTGGCGACACGTCGGATCAAACATCTGTTCGATCGTGTCTCGACGGATGTCGGTCCGGTCTGGTAGACATCGTACATGCGTTCGACGTACGCCTGTTCGACCGGGAGACGGGTCTCGTCTCCCGGGGCGGGCCGGCTGCGGGGATCCGGGAGGAAGCCATGACCACGCTCACGATCGGTGCCGGTGGGGCCGTGCGGCTCCCGGGGGGTGCGTCGGGGACACGCCACGCGGTTCGGGCCAGTTCAGCCCCGTACCTGACCACGCGGGGACCTCTGCACCTGACGGCGCGCGGGCGCCTGGTCGTCGTCCTCGTTGCGTTGGTTCTGCTGCTCACGGGTGCGTTGGCGGCGACCCGGGCCGACGCGCAGGCGCCGACGAGCGCACCGCAGGTGGAGCGGTACGTCGTGGCGCCCGGTGACACCCTCTGGGGGATCGCCTCCGGAGTCGCCCGGCCGGGTGCGGACCTGCGCGAGGTCGTGCGAGAGATCGAGATGATGAACGGGATGGCCTCTGCGACGCTGACCGCAGGGCAGCAGATCCTGCTGCCCTGGTCCGGCTGAGGCCGTGGGCCGCGCGGTCTGAGGCCGCGCACTGCGCGGCGGGCCGGACATCCGGCGATCCCGCCGATCATGGCGCGAGGCGCTCGCTTGCGTCCGGTCGGGCCGTCCCCTAGCGTCCCTGGGGTTCCGCCGCCGTGACCCGACCCGGGATCACGAGCGCCGGCGAGAGGACGATCCGTGCACTGCCCCTTCTGCCGTCACCCTGACTCACGCGTGGTCGACTCCCGGACCTCCGACGACGGGTCGTCGATCCGACGGCGACGGCAGTGTCCCAGCTGCGGGCGTCGCTTCACGACGCTGGAGACCACCAGCCTGTCCGTGCTCAAGCGGTCCGGGGTGATCGAGCCGTTCAGCAGGGAGAAGGTCGTCGGCGGGCTGCGCAAGGCCTGCCAGGGCCGTCCGGTCAGCGAGGACGACCTGGCGCTGCTCGCCCAGGGCGTCGAGGAGATGCTCAGGGCCTCGGGGCAGGCGGAGATCGACTCGTACGAGATCGGTTTGGCGATCCTCGGGCCCCTGCGTGAGCTGGACGAGGTCGCGTACCTGCGGTTCGCCTCGGTCTACCAGGGGTTCGGCTCGCTCGAGGACTTCGAGGCGGCCATCACGCTGCTCCGCTCGTCGCACGGCGACTCCGAGAGCGGCCCCAAGGCCCCCGGCGGGGCCGATCGGGCGGTGGCCGAGGGCGAGTGACCGGCCCTCGGACGATCGGCGCGGGATCGACCGACGGCGTTCCGTGGCGACGGTCGCTGGGCAGTGGTCGTTGGCGCGCCGGGACGTCGTAGGACAGGCTGGGGACGTGACGCAAGGTGGAGGAGAGACGATGTCCGACGATGAGCAGGATCCCGGTACCCGTCCCACGGTGAGCGAGGACGCCAAGGCGCGCTTCCGGGAGGCACTCGAGCGCAAGAAGTCCACCCAGCACAGGATCGCCGGGGGGACGCACGGAGCCGCCGCGGTACAGGGCTCCGAGACGAGCGGTCCCACGCAGCGACGCTTCCAGCGCAAGTCCGGCTCGTCCTGAACGAGCCCGGCCGGCCCCGCGGCGGGAGCTGCGGGCCGGTCAGGACAGGACGCGCAGCCGTACCGACTCGGGGCGTGCGGCCAGTGCGGCCACGACGTCGTCGGCGACCGGTGCGCCCGCGTCCGTGACGACATAGCCGATCTCGCCGCGGGTGGCGAGCAGCTGTCCCTCGATGTTCACGCCGTGCTCAGCGAGCGTCGCGTTGACCGCAGCCAGCACTCCGGGCACGTTGCGGTGCAGGTAGGTGAGGCGGTGCATGCCCGGTAGCCCGTCCAGGGCGACGTTCGGCAGGTTGACCGACAGCGTGGTCGAGCCGGTAGCGAGGTAGTCGCGCACCTTGTGCGAGACGAACTGGCCGATGTTCTCCTGTGCCTCTTCGGTCGAGCCACCGACGTGCGGCGTGAGGATGACGTTGGCCAGCCCGCGCAGCTCGGACTCGAAGGGGTCGCCGTTGCCCTTCGGCTCGTGCGCGAAGACGTCGACGGCTGCCCCGGCCACCTGGCCGGCGACGATCGCCTCGCGGAGCGAGGCGTAGTCGACGACGAACCCCCGCGACAGGTTGAGGAAGACGGCCCCCGGGCGCATCCGGGCGAACTGCTTGGCGCCGAACAGGCCGGCATTGCCGGGGCGGCCGTCGACGTGCAGCGTCACGACGTCGGAGGCCTCGAGCAGCTCGTCCAGCGAGTGCATCCGGCGGGCGTTGCCCAGGGAGAGCTTCTCGGCGGTGTCGTAGAACACGACGGACATGCCGAGGTTCTCCGCGAGCACCGAGAGCTGGGTGCCGATGTTCCCGTAGCCGACGATGCCGAGCGTGCGTCCGCGCACCTCGTGCGAGCCGGAGGCGGACTTGTTCCAGACCCCGGCGTGCATCTGCTTGTCGAACTCGGTCAGCCGCCGGGTCAGGGCGATGATGTCGGCGATCGCCACCTCGACGACCGAGCGGGTGTTGGAGAACGGGGCGTTGAACACGGCGATGCCCCGGCCGGCCGCGGCACGCAGGTCGATCTGGTTGGTGCCGATGCAGAAGGCGCCGATGGCCAGCAGGTCCCGGGCGGACGCGAGCACATCGGCGGTCACCTGGGTCTTCGACCGGATGCCGAGCAGGCTGACACCGTCCAGGGCGTTGGCGAGCTCGGCGTCGTCCAGCGCGCCGGGCCGACTGACCACCTCGAACCCGCTCGACTCCAGGATCTGGCGACCGAGGGGATGGACGTTCTCGAGCAGGAGGGCCTTGGGCACGGGTCTATCGTGCGCCTGTCCGACCCGTGGTACGAATCCGTCCCGCACTGCGGGACTCCGGGTCGGCGTGCCACCCCTCGGGCAGTGGCTGCGCGTGGACCACGTGCAGGGCGATCGTCGGGCGGGTCATGGCGACGTAGAGGTCGCCGGCCGCCATCTCGGCCGGCTCGACGAGCACTACGACGTCGAACTCCAGTCCCTTGGCCTGGACCGGGGTCAGCACGACGAGGGCCGCGTCCAGGTCGACGTCGTCGGCCGCTGCCTGCACGCCCGACGCCGAGCCGGAGCTGACCAGCGCCGCTCGAAGCTCGGCCACCCGCTCGTCAGCGGCGAGCACCGCCACCCGGCCCGCTCCGGCCTCGTCCAGCACGTTCCGCGCGGCGGCGATGGCGCGGTCGGTCACGGCGGGCACCAGCTCGTCGTCCGCGACCTGCTCGCTGACCAGCGCGTCCGGGACGTGCCGGGCGGAGGTGAGCGGCGAGACGGGCAGTCCGGCGGTGAGCGCCACCCGGCGGGCGGCGTCGGCGACGCTGGCCGGTGTCCGGTAGTTGACGGTCAGCTCGGCCAGGCGCCACGAGCCGCGGAGCACGGGGTCGAGCATGCTGGCCCAGGAGTGCGCTCCCGCGTGGGCGGACGTCTGTGCGACGTCGCCGACGATGGTCATCGAGCGGGTCGGCACGCGCCGCAGCAGCGCGCGCCACGCCATCGCGGACAGCTCCTGCGCCTCGTCGACGACGACGTGGCCGTACGTCCACGTCCGATCGGCGGCGGCCCGTTCGGCGGTGGTCAACGAGGGTCCGGCCGACGCGAACCGGTCGGCCAGCACGTCGGCGGACACGAACGCTCCGGCGCCGGTGGTCTCGAGCACCTGCCGGGCGTACTCCACCTCCTGGGCGTGCCGTTCGGAGTCGGCCCGCACCTGGGCACGGGCGGCCTGGTCGTCCTCGCCGAGCAGCTCGGCGGCCTCGTCGAGCAGGGGGATGTCCGCGGGGGTCCACTCCGAACCCTGCGGCCGGACCAGCAGGGCTCGCTCGGCCGCGGACAGCTGCCCTGCCGCCTCGGCCAGCCGGTGCGGCTTGGCGAACAGGTCGCCGACCAGACCCTCGGGGGTCAGCGGCAGCCACGCGAGGTTGAGCGCGACGCGGATGGCCCGGGTGGTCCGCAGCTCCTCGATCACCTCGCCGCGGTCCTCCGACGAGACGCCGAACACCAGCTGCTCGATGTACTGGTCGGCCAGGCGCCCGAGCATGTCCCGGACGAACGTCGCGCGCGCCAGGTTGTGCGGGCGGTGCTGGCGACGGGCCCGGGCGATGGCCGCCGCGACGTCGCCCGGACGCACGACGATGGTCCGGCCGTCGACCCGGGCCTCCACCGCCTGGGCGGGCACCCGCTGCCGCGCCCGCACGGCCCGGACGAGGACCTGGGCCCAGAGGGCCCGGCCCTTGATCTCGGCGACCTCGTCGGGCTCCGTGCCGTGCGCCGTGACCCCGGGGTACAGCTCGGCCACGGTCGTGGTCACCACGCCGTTCTCGCCGAGCGAAGGCAGCACCTGGTCGATGTAGTGCAGGAACGTCCGGCTCGGCCCGACGAGAAGCACGCCCGAGCGGTCGAGCACGCGCCGGTGCGCGTAGAGCAGGTAGGCCGCCCGGTGCAGGGCGACCGCGGTCTTGCCGGTGCCGGGGCCGCCCTGCACGACGAGCGCGCCGGACAGGCCCGACCGGATCACGGCGTCCTGCTCGGCCTGGATGGTGGCGACGATGTCGCCCATCCGACCGGTGCGCCGCGCGGCGAGTGCCGCGAGCAGGGCGCCCTCGCCGGACAGGTGCTCGAGGAGGTCCTGGTCCCCGTCCACCTGGTCGAGGTCCAGCAGCTCGTCCTCGAACCCGGTCACGGCGCGCCGCGAGGTGACCAGGTGGCGGCGCCGGACCACGCCGTCGGGGTGGGCGGCCGTGGCCCGGTAGAACGCCTGCGCCGCCGGTGCCCGCCAGTCGGTGAGCAGCGGCGTCTGCTCCTCGTCGGTCAACCCGATCCGCCCCACGTACCGTCGCTCGCCGTCGTCGAGGTCGAGCCTGCCGAACGCCAGGCGTTCCTCGACGGCCTCGAGCTGGGCAAGCCGGTTCTCGTGGAGCGTGGCGAACGCGTCCCGCTCGCTCCGGTTCTGCGGAGATCCTGACGGGCCGGCCCGCCGGACCTCGGCCAGCCTGCTGCGCGTCTGGGCGCGGAGCGTGTCGAGGCGGGCGTAGAGCTCGTCGAGCACCTTCTGCTCGTCGGCGAGCTCCTCGTGCCGTCCTGCCACCTGGATGCCCCCGTCCCGGTCCGAGAGCCGTGCGCGCGACGACCGCGCGCAGCGGGCCGTCCATTATCCGCCGCAGGCGAGGCCTCGTGCGCCGGACGTCCGGCCCGTCGCGGGAAGAGCCGCCCAGGCTGGATGGTTGGGGGTGGAGAGACGATGAAGGGCAGTGGGACCGATGCAGGATCCGAGCCAGATCTACGAGGTGGATGGAGACGTCGCGGCGGACGTGGATGAGCTCACGGCGACCGGCGCCGGTCCGGTGCTGGTGCATGCGGTGCGCGGGTTCGTCGACGCCGGGCACGCGGGGGAGATCGCGGCGGAGCACCTGGTCGAGGAGCTGCCGGCACGTCGGCTGGTGACGTTCGACGTCGACCAGCTGCTCGACTACCGCTCCCGGCGGCCGATGATGACGTTCGACGCGACGACGTGGCGCGAGTACGAGGAGCCCGAGCTCGTGGTCGACCTGGTCAACGACGCCCAGGGCACGCCGTTCCTGCTGCTGCACGGGACCGAGCCGGACGTCCAGTGGGAGCGCTACGTCGCCGCGGTGCGACAGGTGGTCGAGCGGTTCTCGGTGCCGCTGACGGTCGGCATCAACGGCATCCCCATGGGCGTGCCGCACACCCGGCCGGTCACGCTGACGGCGCATGCGACGCGGGCCGAGCTGGTCGCCGACTTCCCGTCGTGGTTCGGCACGGTGCGTGTGCCGGCCTCGGCGCAGACCCTGCTCGAGCTGCGACTGGGGGAGTCGGGCCACGACGCCATGGGGTTCGTCGTGCACGTCCCGCACTACCTGGCCCAGTCGACGTACCCGCAGGCTGCGATCGCGGCGCTGCACAGGCTGGAACGGGTGGCCGGGCTGGAGCTGCGGGTGGGCGAGCTCGACGGCGCCGCGCGCGAGGCGGTCCGGCAGATCGAGGAGCAGGTGGCCGGTTCCCAGGAGGTCGCCGCGCTCGTGCACGCGCTCGAGGAGCAGTACGACGCGTTCACCCGGGGCATCGGCCGGACCGGGCTGCTGTCCGCCACAGACCTGCCGACGGCGGAAGAGCTCGGTGCCGAGTTCGAGCGCTTCCTCGCCGAGCAGGCGCCCGACGAAGGCTGATCTTCCGGGCCCCATTCCGCGGCGCCGTTGATCGGCGCGTTGTCGGTGTTTATCGGATTGTTGTCTGATGGGTGGTTCGCGCCTTCCGAAACGATGGCGGCGATGCGATGCCACGTGCGAGGATGCCTGCGTTGCAGTGACGTGCGGACGCTCGACCGGCAGGCTTGCCATACCGGCGCAGGACGTGAGGCATTGCGGCAGCGGGGCAGGCGGGGTGCCTGCTCCGTCACCGGGCAGAAGGAAGCAGGACATGGCACAGGGTGCTGTCAAGTGGTTCAACGCCGAGAAGGGCTACGGGTTCATCGCCCAGGACGGCGGCGGTGCCGACGTCTTCGTGCACTACTCGGCCATCGAATCGCAGGGCTACCGAACGCTGGACGAGGGCCAGCGGGTCGAGTTCGAGATCACGCAGGGCGCCAAGGGCCCGCAGGCTGAGCACGTCAAGCCGCTCTGATCGACGACGACGGCCCGGTCGGCCGTCGTAAAGGCTGCGAAGGACCGTTCCCGCCCACGGCGGGAACGGTCCTTCGTCGTTCCCCGACCCTTTCCGGCTCAGCCGGACGGGTCGTGGCGCGCTGCGATCGTGCCGACGAACACGGCCACCTCGTCCCCCACGAGGATGCGTGCCGGGATGGGCAGCGTGCGCAGGGTCCGCGCCAGCCCCGACGACGTGAGCAGCTCCGGGTCGTCCGTCCCGACGACGACGAGGTTGCCGTACCGCCGGCCGCGCAGCACGGCGGGCTCGGCGACCACCGCGACGTGGTCGAACGCTGAGGCTGTGGTGGCCGCGTCGGCGCGGGCCAGTGCCAGCGGGGGGCGGTCCGCGCAGTTGGCCAGGTAGACGCCGCCCGGGCGGAGCACGCGCGCGACCTGCCGGGTGAACTCGCTCGTGGTCAGGTGCTCCGGTGTGCCCTCGCCGGCGAAGGCGTCCCGCACGACGACGTCGGCGCTGCGATCCGGCAGGGCGGTCAGCACCTGCCGCGCGTCGCCGACGCGGAGCCGCAGCGCGGGCGCCCGGGGCAGGTCGAACCAGCGTCGGACGAGGTCGGCGAGGACCGGGTCGATGTCGACCGCGAGCTGTCGCGATCCGGGCCGCGTGGCCTCCCAGGCCCGGGCGAGCGCGCAGCCGGCCGCCCCGAGGTGCACGACGGACAACGGGCCGGCCGGCAGGCGGTCGACGACGGCAGCCATCTGCTGCATGTACTCGAACTCGAGGTGCGTCGGGTCGGCCAGGTCGAGGTGCGAGCTGGGCACGCCGTTGACGTAGAGCGTCACGCCGTCGGGGTCGTCGCGCTCGCGGCACAGCTCGGCAGTGCCTGTCGCGATCGGCACCGGACCCTCGGGCCATGAGCCCGGTGTCGGTGGCCGGTGCGACGCTGGACGGGACATCGGGTACCAGGCTAGGGCGTCCGGCCCTGACGCGGGCTTGACGGCATCGAACAGGTGTTCGATGATAGGGCGGAGGTGACGGAGATGACGGTCGGACAGATGCTGGCACGGGCAGACGCTGAGCTGCTGGCGGCGCAGTTCTCGGCGGAGGCGTGGGAGCGGTTCACGCACGCCCACCTCGCTGCTGTGCGCGCGGCCGCGGCCGTCGTCGCGGCTCGGGGTCGTCCGGCCGGGCGCGGCGCACCCCGCACGGTGTGGGAGATGCTCGGCCTGGTCGCACCGGACATGACGCGGTGGGCGGCACTGTTCGCCGACGCGGCGCGGCTGCGCGCCGACCTGGAGGCCGGCCGGTTCGACGCGGTGTCCGCCGCGCGGGCCGAGCAGGCGCTGTGCGACGCGGAGGACTTCGTCGACCTGGCCCGGGCAGCGGCGCGGGAGGGCTCGCCCGAAGATGCCGCCCCGCGGAGGCTGGCGGTGAGGGCGTCGTGACCGGGGTGACGGCACCGTGAGCAAGGGGCCGCGGTCAGCGGCGGCGCGCCGGGACTGGGGCCGTGACGAGGAGGGGTGCTCCATCCTCCACGTGGACATGGACGCGTTCTTCGCCTCGGTCGAGCTGGCCCGCAGACCGCAGCTCCGGGGACTGCCGGTGATCGTCGGCGGTGCGCAGCGTGGGGTCGTGCTGGCGGCGACCTACGAGGCTCGGGCGTTCGGTGTCCAGTCGGCGATGCCCATGGCGCAGGCTCTCCGCCTTGCGCCCCAGGCGGTGGTGGTCCCACCCGACCATCGGGCGTACCACGAGGTCTCCGAGGGGGTGATGGCGATCCTGCACGATGTGACGGCACTCGTGGAGCAGGTGAGCATCGACGAGGCGTTCCTCGACGTCGCCGGGGCGCGGCGGCGGGCCGGGGCGCCGACGGCGATCGCTGAGGCCGTGCGCGCGCAGGTGCGCGAGCGGTACGGCATCACCTGCTCCGTGGGTATCGCATCGACGAAGTTCGTCGCGAAGCTGGCGTCCGGCCACGCCAAGCCGGACGGCGTGCTCCTCATCCCGCGATCGGCCACGGTGGACTTCCTCCGGGTGCTGCCCGTCGGTGCGCTCTGGGGCGTCGGCGAGCGCACCGAGGCCGCGCTGGGGCGCTGGGGGATCAGCACCGTGGCCCAGCTGGCCGACAGTGACCTGGCGACCGTCCAGCGGGCGGTCGGCGCGGTGGCCGGAGCCCGCCTGCACGACCTTGCATGGGGCCGCGACCCGCGTCCGGTCCACCCCGGCCGTGAGGAGAAGTCGATCGGTGCCGAGGAGACGTTCAGTCAGGACGTCGCGGATCCGGTGGTGGTCCAGGCGAAGGCGCTCGAGCTGGCCGACCGGTGTGCCGCGCGGCTGCGCCGGCACGGCCTGGTGGCCCGTACGGTCGCCGTGAAGGTGCGGGCCAGCGACTTTCGGACCCTGACCCGGGCGCGCACGCTGCCGACGCCGACGGACGTCGGCCGGGAGATCTTCCTGGCGGCGCGCGAGCTGCTCGCGGGTGTCGACCTGGGTGGACTGCCGGTACGGCTGGTCGGGGTCCGAGCCGAAGGTTTGACTCCGGCAGCGGACGTGGTCCGCCAGCCGACCCTCGAGGAGGCGGTTGCCGGAGAGGGTGAAGTCCGTCGCGAGGCGGAGCGCGCGATGGACGACGTACGACGCAAGTTCGGGGCGGATTCGATCCGGCCGGGGTCGACCCGGGCCGTGATGTCCGGGCGGTCGACTACCACCTTCGTTCCGGCCGATCTATTCTGAAACACCAGAGGGTTTCCGGGTCGACGGGAGGTCGCGATGCCTCTCTCCGAGTATGAGCAGCGCGTGCTCGAGCAGATGGAACGCCAGCTCGCGTCCGACGACCCCAGACTGGCGAACACGCTGACGCAGCGTGGGCGGCGGCCGGTGCTCCGGTACGTGCTCGCAGGCATCGGTGTCGCCGCCGGACTGCTCCTGCTGGTCCTGGGAGCCGCGTCCAACCGGCCGGTGCTCGGCGTGGTCGGCTTCGTGCTGATGTTTGCGGCCGTGGGCTACGTGTTCGCTGCCCCGCGCAGCCACAGGGAGCCGGACCCGGCCGCCCCCGGGCAGCCCACGACGACGAAGCCGGCTCGTGGCAAGCCCACCACCCGGCGCAGCTTCATGACCCGTCTGGAAGAGCGGTGGGAGCGGCGTCGCGGCGAGTCGGGCCGCTGACCCGCTGTTCCACCGCGTGGCGCACCGAGCCGAGCCAGTGGTGCAGCTCGGCTGACGTCGTCGGCCTCGGCCTCGGGGCGTAGCGCTCCTGCTCGACCGCCGTCGCCAGCTGGGTCAGGGCGTCGAGCGCGGGCCCGTCCAGCGCACCGCCGGTCTGCTCGATCAGCCGGGCCTGGACCAGCCGGACCGCCGCTCGCGGTGTGGTCGCATCCGACCACGTGATCGAGGCCCGCCGGTCGAGCGCCCGGCGCAGCTGGTGCCAGGCGTGCTCGCAGGTGAGCTCCGTCGATCCCCGTCGCCGCCGGGTGACGACCACCGCAGCCATGGCCGCGAGCAGGAGCGCGACGATCGTCCCGGTGACGGGAAGCCAGGGGCCGTACCCGCCGAGGGCGCCTCCGGTTGTCGCCGTGCCAGGGCCGGTGGCTGTCCCGGGGGAGTGGGGGTTCTGGCCTGGGACGAGGGCGTCGTTCGGGATCGTCGAGGACCCGCCCTGGTTCGCCAGGGGGTCGCTCCAGATCGGTGGCTGACCGGTCTGCTGGGCCGGCGTCGGCTCGAAGCGCACCCAGCCGTAGCCCTGGAAGTACAGCTCCGGCCAGGCGTGCGCCTGCTTGCCGCTGACGACGTAGGTGAACTGGTTCCCGGTCTGCACCGCGTCGCCAGGCAGGAAGCCGACCGCCACCCGGGTCGGGATGCCGAGCGTGCGCGCCATGATCGCCATCGCGGTCGCGAACTGGACGCAGTAGCCACGACGGTCCTGGAGGAAGTCCCACACGGCGTCGTTCGTCGTGGCCGGCGGGACGCGGGTGTCGTAGGTGAAGTTGGCCGTGGAGCGCAGGTACGACTGCAGCGCCATCGCCTGCGCGTAGGGCGTCTGCGCGCCGCCGACGATCTGCCGGGCGGTCGCCCGGACGTCGTTGATGTGCGCGGAGTCCGGCAGCTGGAGGTAGTCGTTGGACCCCGGCGGCGTGCCGACGCGGGCGGTGGCGAGGTCGTCGGCGGTCAGCACGGGCACGAACACCTGCATGGAGTACGTCTGGCCGGCGGCTGTCGGCCGGCGGCCGTCCACCTCGTCCTTCGTCGCGTCGTAGGTCCACGGGCCGTCGATCTGCACCGTTCGGGCGAACGTGCTGATCGGCAGCTCGGACTGCTCGAGGTTCTTCACGGTCACCGCGACATCCAGGACCCGGGGGTTCGCCGGCTGGATGGTCGTCGGAGTGCCGGGACCGCCACCGAGCACCTGTCCCGGCTTCCACGGTGCGTCGACGCCGGTGTCGGACCGGTGCCACTCGCGCCCGTCGAACTGGTCGACGGTGAAGGCGCGCAGCGGTCCGACCACCGATGCGGTGGCGCTCAGCGTGCCGGTCGGCGAGGCGCTCGGCGTCGGTGTGGCGGGGCCCACGGCGGGCGTCGGCGTCGCGCCGTCCGGCGCCGGGACAGCGGGCGTGCTCACCGTGTAGGTGAGCACCGGCTGGCCGGACCGGGTGCCGAGGTTGTCACGCAGGTCCAGGGAGTCCGACAGCTGCAACGGACCGACCGGGCCGGAGCCCAGGTTCGGCAGAGCGACGGCCGCCCATGTGGGCAGCGCGCTCAGCACGGGCGCGGCCACGAGTGCGACGACGAGCACGCCGACGGTCCCTCCGACCACGGCGCTGATCTGCCTCAGCCGCACCGCATCGGCGACCGGCGGGGCGGAGCCGAGGCCGAGCAGCAGCAGGTAGCACAGGCCGGTCCAGAACAGGGGCCAGCCGTTCGTCGGGAAGCCGAGGAACACGGCGGGCAGCCAGAACGCGAGGAGGGGCAGCGCGGCCAGCGCCGGGAAGTCCGCCCCGAAGGCCAACGCGTCGACGAGCAGGAACACACCGAGCGCGGCAGTGACCACGATGAGCTCGGCCGAGCGCTGGGCCGGCATGGGCACCATCGAGTCCTGGATCAGCTGGAAGCCGGCGCGGGCCAGGGCCAGCACCCGTCCGACGGCGCCGGTGTCGGACAGCGCCGGCGTGCCGGGCCGCTGACCCCCGTACTGGACGACGATGGCGACGACCGCGGCGACCAGTCCGACGACGCTCGGCAACCAGGCCGACCGGGTCAGTGCGCGGACCGTCGCGGTCAGGGCCGCGAGCAGCACCACGCCGGTCACCGACGCGGAGAGCCAGGATCCGTGCTCGATCAGGCCGGACAGAGCGAGCAGGCTGCCCGACGTCGCCCCGGCGGCGAGCGCCGAGCCGACCAGGGCGCGCGGTCCGCGGCCGATCGGCTGCGCGTCCGAGCCACTCACCGGGAGCCCCCGAGCAGCCTCATCCAGCAGTCCGCGATCGGCTCGCCGGTCGTCACGCGGGCGACGTGCCAGCCGGCGCGGCGCAGGGCGCGCAACGTGTTCTCCGTGGCAGCGGCCTCACCGGGATGGCGTGAGTCGCCGCGGACCACCGCCCAGCCCTGGGCCGAGTCGCTGATCCGGGCCAGGTCGGTCCGGGCGGCCGGCGTCAGCGGTCCGAGCACCGCGAGCACCAGGTCGTCGCCGCGCCCGGACGTCTGGATCATCCGGACCGCGGCGGTCAGCCGCTCCTCGGCCTCGCTCTCGCTGCGCGGGCCGACGAGGTCGACCAGCGGGTCGAGCAGCGTGGCGCGAGCGGTCGGACCCGACTTCGCGTGGAGGAAGACCGGGATCTCGCCGCCGGTCTCACCCATCCCCGCCCCCAGCAGCCGGACCGGGTGGCCCACCTCGAGCATCGCGACTGCCATCGAGGCCGCGAGCGAGATCGACCACTCGACAGCGGCCGGCCGAGCCGGCTGGTCGAGCAGCACCGTGACCGGGCGCATGCCGGCGCGCTCGTCGGACCGGACCAGCAGCGAACCGCGCCTCGCGGTGGACCGCCAGTGCACCCGGCGCAGGTCGTCGCCCTCCCGGTAGTCGCGCAGCGATGCGTCGTCGGTGGAGGGAGACCGGGCGCCCAGTGCGACGCGATCCGGTTCACCGACGAGCGCCTCGCTCGGCGCCGGCAGCGCGACGATCGCCGGCCAGACGGCCACCTCGGCGACGGTGCCGACGTGCGCCGGAGCCCGGACCACTCCGAACAGGTCCCCCCGGGTCACCACCAGCGGACCGAGGGTCCACCGGCCGCGTCGCGCCGCCCGGACGGAGTACCGCACGTCGACCGCTCCCGGCGACCGCTCCACCCGGGCCCGCAGCGGATGCCCGCCGGACAGGTCGCTGGATGCCTGCTCGGCGAACCGGAGCCCGGCCAGTCGGGCGCGCGCCGCGGCGTCGCCGGCGGCGACGTGGATCGCCACCTGTGCCGTCTCACCGACGTGCACTGGGTTCGGCGTCACGCTGCGCCGGACGTCGATCCGGTGCTTGCTGCGTCCGGGGGAGCGCCATGCGACGAGCGCTCCGGCGCCCACCACGAGGACGACCGCCGCCAGGCCGATCCGGACGAGGTCGAGCGAGCCGATCAGGCCGCCCAGCACGATGAACGCGGTGCCGCTCCCGGCCAGCGCCCAGCCGCGGACGGTGGGCCGCGGGAGCATCAGCCCGTGGCCCGCCGGGCGCGGGCGGTGACGGGCTCGGGCAACGGCACGCGGGTCACCGCGTCGGCCACGATGTCCGCCGTCGTGCGCCCGGACAACCGGGACTCCGTGCTCGGCAGGAGGCGGTGCGCCAGGACGGGCACGGCGAGCTCCTGCACGTCGTCGGGCAGCACGTGGTCGCGGCCGGCCATCGCCGCGACCGACTTCGCCGCGCGGAGCAGCTGGATCGCGGCCCGCGGCGAGGCGCCGAGGCGCAGGCCCGGGTCCTCGCGCGTGGCGCCGACGAGCGCGACGACGTAGCGCTTGACCGACGGTGACGCGTACAGCCGTCGTACGACATCCGCCATCCGGGCGACGTGCTGGGCATCGGTGACCGGGGTGAGGTCGAGCAGTGGGTCGGACGCCTCCTGCCGGTCGAGCATCTCCAGCTCGGACTCGGGGCTGGGGTAGCCGACGGTCAGCCGGGCCATGAAGCGGTCGCGCTGGGCCTCGGGCAGCGGGTAGGTGCCCTCCATCTCGACCGGGTTCTGCGTCGCGATGACGAGGAACGGCCGGGGCAGTGGGTAGGACCGCCCGTCGACGGTCGCCTGCGCCTCCTGCATGCACTCGAGCAGGGCGGACTGCGTCTTGGGGGAGGCTCGGTTGATCTCGTCGCCGATGACGACGTGCGCGAAGACGGGGCCGGGCCGGAACTCGAACTCGTGCGTCTGGGTGCGGAAGATGTTGACACCGGTCAGGTCGCTCGGCAGCAGGTCCGGGGTGAACTGGATCCGCCCCACGGAGCAGTCGATCGTCTTGGCGATCGTCTTGGCCAGCGTCGTCTTGCCGACACCGGGGACGTCCTCGAGGAGCAGGTGCCCCTCTGCGAGCAGCACCGCCAGGCTCACCCGCACCAGGTCCGGCCGGCCGGTCATCACCGACTCGATCCCCTGGCGCATACGGCTCGTGACATCGACGACGTCACCGAGCTCCGCCTCCGTCGGGACGGCAGCGAGCATGTGCACCTCCTCGGGCTTGTGGTTGCAGCGTACGTGCTCGGGCTCTGCCGCGGGGCTCGACGGCGGGACTCCTTGGCTGGGTCCCGACCACCCCACTTCCCTCCACCGGACCGCCGGAGCAGGGCCGCCGAGCGACTGGTCGACCCTCGACAAGGCCGAGCGAGGGCGGCCAGCGCGCCGTGGAACGCCGAGACCGGCCGGCGCGGGCGCCCGGCCCTCCACCTGAAGCCACCCGTGATGACCAGCCATGACGGGCGTCCAGCGGGCGATATTCCGCGCGTTTCGACCGCTGAGTGGAGGGAAGTGGAGTACTGTGGAGCGCACTGGAGCCTGGGGGGCTGCCAGGTGAGGGAGGCGAGATGGACCAGGACGGCGGTGGCGTTCTCGGGTCGGTCGCGCCGTTCCTCGGCACCTACACGCCCCGCCTGGACGACAAGGGGCGGCTGATCCTTCCGGCCAAGTTCCGTGCGTCGTTCGCGCCCGGCCTGGTGATGACCCGCGGCCAGGAGCACTGCCTCTTCCTGCTGCCGCTCGGCGAGTTCCGCCGGATGCACGAGCGCCTGTCCACGGCACCGATCACGAGCAAGCAGGCGCGCGACTACCTGCGTGTGTTCCTGTCCGGTGCCAGCGACGAGCAGCCCGACCGGCAGGGGCGCATCTCGATCCCGCCGACCCTGCGCCGCTACGCCGGCCTTGACCGCGACGTCGCCGTCATCGGCGCCGGCACCCGGGTCGAGATCTGGGACCTGGCGGCCTGGGAGACGTACCTGGAGCAGACCGAGTCCGGATACGCCGACACCGCCGAGGAGGTCTTCCCGAACGGGCCCTTCTGACCCGTGCCCGCGTCCCGACGACCGACCCAGCACCGCCCGCCCGACGAGACCTCCCCCCGGAGCTGACGCACTTCCCCGGCGTCAGACACCGGAGGGGGATCTGGTCGGACGGAGGAGGGTCCGTCCGACCATCCCGTTCCCGGAAGGAGCACCGACGTGACCGAGCCGACGCCCGACGCCAGCGCGCGTCACGTGCCGGTGCTGCTCCAGCGGTGCCTGGACCTGCTCGGCCCGGCGCTGGCGGTGCCGGACGCGGTGCTGGTCGACTCGACGCTGGGCATGGGCGGGCACACCGAGGGCGTCCTCGTAGCGTTCCCGCACGTGCGCGTCGTCGGGCTCGACCGTGACCCGCAGGCGCTCGAGCTGGCCGGCCGGCGGCTGGCCGCGTTCGGCCCTCGCTTCGTGGCGGTGCACGCGGTGTACGACGAGATCCGCGGGGTGCTCGACCGGCTCGGCATCCGCGCGGTGCAGGGCGTGCTGATGGACCTCGGTGTGTCCTCGCTCCAGCTCGACGAGCCCGACCGGGGCTTCTCCTACGCACAGGACGCCCCGCTCGACATGCGGATGGACGCCGGCACCGGGCAGACCGCGGCGGAGGTCCTCGCCACCTACGACGAGCGCGAGCTGGCCCGTGTGCTGCGCACCTACGGCGAGGAGCGGTTCGCGCCGCGGATCGCCCGGGCGATCGTCCGGGCACGGGCGACGACGCCGCTGGAGCGTACGGGGCAGCTCGTCGAGCTGGTCCGCGAGGCGATCCCGGCAGCCGCGCGGGCCACTGGCGGTCACCCTGCGAAGCGCACGTTCCAGGCGCTGCGGATCGAGGTGAACGGCGAGCTCGACGCCTTGGCGCGAGCCCTGCCGGAGTCCGTCGAGGCGCTCGCGGTCGGTGGCCGGATCGTCGTCGAGGCCTACCAGTCCCTGGAGGACCGGATGGTCAAGCGAGTGCTCGTCGCGGGCGCGACGTCGAGCGCTCCACCCGACCTGCCCGTGGAGCAGCCCGAGCACGCGCCCTACCTCCGGCTGCTCACCCACGGCGCCGAGCAGGCCGACGACGCCGAGGTCGCCCGCAACCCCCGAGCCGCCTCCGTCCGGCTACGGGCGGCCGAGCGGGTTCGCCCGACCCCGGCCCACATCCTGAGGAGCGCGGCATGACCCGGTCCCGCGGGCTCGTCCGGCGCGCCCCCGACGACGTTCGGACGTCCCGATGAGCGCGGCAACCGCCCGGGCGCCCGAGCCCCGGGCCGTCCCGCGGCCACGGCCCTCGTCGCCGGCTCGCACGCCCGCGCCGCGGCTGCGGGTGGTCGCCACCCCGGCGCAGGCGCGCACCCGGGTGCCCTTCGTGCTGGCGTGCATGGCCGTTCTGGCGGTGGCCCTGCTCGCCGCCCTGCTGCTCAACACCTCGACCGCCGGCCAGGCTTTCGAGCGCTACACCCTGACCAACAAGCTGGCTCGGCTCGAGCAGGACCAGATGGACCTGCAGGCGCGGCTGGACGCCAAGTCCTCCCCGGCGAACCTCGCCGCCGCGGCCCGGGCGATCGGCATGGTGCCTGCGAACGGCACCGGCTGGTTGCGCCTGTCGGACGGCAGCGTCCAGGGTGCGCCGGCACCAGCCGGGACCGGCAAGTGAACCCGGCCGGTCCGCGGACCACGGCGCCGGTGCGACGCCAGGCCGCTGGTCGGCGCATGCCGCAGGCGGCCGGTGCCAGGGCCGTGCCCCCAGGGCCCGCGCCGGTGGCACGTCGCTCGGCACGTCCTACGGCGCCGCGCCGCCCCGCGGTGCTGCCGGTCACGGAGGCGGGGTCGCGGCGCCGCGTCACCGCGATGGTGGTCGTCGTCGCCCTGCTGCTGGCGGTCTTCGGCCTGCGCCTGGTGTACCTGCAGGGGATCGCCGGGCCGGCGATCGCGCAGCAGGCGCTCAACGACCGGCTGCGCACCGTCGACACGCTGGGCGAGCGCGGTCAGATCACCGACGCGAACGGCGTGCCGCTCGCGGTCTCGGTGGAGCGCTACGACGTGGCGGTCGACCAGAAGGCGATCGCGTCGTACCAGGGCGGCAGGGGCATCGCCCCCGGGCCGGCCGGCGTGGCCGCTCAGCTCGCCCCCATCCTCGGGGCCAACCCGGCCGAATTGGGCGGCACACTGGTCGGCACGTCGCGGTTCGTCTACGTCGCCAAGAGCGTCGTCCCGGACGTCGCCCGGCAGATCCGGGCGCTCCCGCTGGCGTGCTGCGTCTCGGTGACCAAGGTCGCCGACCGCACCTACCCGAAGGGCAACCTGGCCGGGAACATCGTCGGCTTCGTCAACGCGAGCGGGCAGGGCGCGCAGGGCCTGGAGTACGCGCTCGACGCCCGGCTCAAGGGCTCGTCGGGCAAGGAGACGTACGAGGCGGGCCTCGGCGGACAGGCGATTCCCGGCGGCTACGACGAGTCCACGCCTGCGACCACGGGCTCGTCGGCCCGCCTGACGCTGCTGTCTGACGTGCAGTGGAAGGCGCAGGAGGCCGCCGAGGCGGCGAAGGTCGCCACCGGCGCGGACGCCGTGACGATCGTCGCGATGGACGCCGTGACCGGTGACACGTACGCGATCGCCGACTCCGGCTCGATCGACCCGAACCACCCGGGTGCGGCCGGGTCGGGTGCCTTGTCGCGGGCCGTCTCCGAGGTGTTCGAGCCGGGGTCCACCGGCAAGCTCGTCACCATGGCCGCCCTCCTCGAGACCGGCCTGGCCACGCCGACCAGCCAGTACCAGGTGCCGGACCGGTTCACCACCCCGAACGGTGCCGGCGTCATCACGGACGCCGAGGTCCACCCGGTGGAGAACCTCACCCTGACCGGGATCCTGTCGCAGTCGTCCAACGTCGGCACCGTCACGGTGGGCCAGGAGCTCACCGTGCAGCAGCGCTACGACTACCTGAAGAAGTTCGGCTTCGGATCGACCACCGGCATCGAGATGCCCGGCGAGTCCGGCGGCATCCTGCGGCCCGCCGCGCAGTGGGACGGCCGCACGCAGTACAACGTGCTGTTCGGCCAGGGTCTGTCGGTCACCGCGCTGCAGGCGGTGAGCGTCTACGCGACGGTCGCGAACGGTGGCGTCAAGGTGACGCCGCACCTCGTCGCCGGATGGACGGCGCCGGACGGGACCTACACGCCGGTGACGCGTCAGCCGGGCGCGCGTGTCGTCTCGGCCAGCACGGCCTCGCAGCTGATGACGATGCTGCAGAGCGTGGTCGACGTCGGCACCGGCAACCAGGCGTCGATCCCGGGGTACCGCGTGGCCGGCAAGACCGGGACCGCCCAGGAGCTGAGCACCAACGGCATCACCGCGTCGTTCATCGGCGTCGTCCCGGCCGACGCCCCGCGTCTCGTCGTCGGGGTCTTCGTGACCAACCCGAAGACGTCGGTCTACGGCGGGACGGTCGCCGCTCCGGTGTTCGCCGACGTCGCGCGGTTCACCCTGTCCGAGCTCGGCGTCGCCCCGTCGGACACCAGCAAGGGCAGCGCCCTCTACCCGACGACCTGGTGAGCGCGGCCCGCGTCGGTCGGCCGCCGCAGCGCACGGGCGGCGCCGGCACCGCCGGGGCATCGGGTCCGGGTAGATTCGTCGCCATGACCTCCCCCCAGGGTCGGATGCGCCCACGGCATCCGACCCCTCACCGGGTGGTCGAGCTCGTCGAGGCCTTCGGCCTGTCCGGAGCGGTGCCGGCCGACCTCGAGGTGACCGGCGTGACCGTCGCCTCGGCCGATGCGCAGCCCGGCGACCTGTTCGTCGCCGTGCCGGGCCGCACGGTGCACGGCGCGCGGTACGCCGTCGAGGCCGTCGCAGCGGGTGCGGTCGCGGTGCTGACCGACGATGCCGGGATCCGCGACGCGACCGCTGCCGGCGTACCGGTGCTGATGGCCGCCGACCCTCGCGCCCTGGCCGGTCCGGTCGCCGCGCTGGTCTACGGCCGGCCCGCGGAACGCCTGGTCACCGTCGGGATCACCGGCACCAACGGCAAGACGACCACGTCCTACTTCGTCGACGCCGCGCTGCGCGCGACGCACCCGACCACTGCGGTGCTCGGCACGGTCGAGCTGCGGATCGGGGACGAGGCGGTGGAGAGCCCGCGCACGACGGTCGAGGCACCGGTGCTGCACGCGATCTGCGCGCTGGCGGTGGAGCGCGGAGCGACGGCCCTCACCACGGAGGTGTCGTCGCACGGCCTCGCGCTGGGCCGGTTGGGCGGGCTCCGGTTCGACGTCGCAGGGTTCACCAACCTCCAGCGCGACCACCTGGACTTCCACGGTGACATGGACCACTACTTCGCGGCGAAGGCGATGCTGTTCGAGCCTGGGCAGGCGCGCCGCGGCGTCGTCGTCGTCGACGACGTGTGGGGTCGCACGCTGGCCGAAGGGGCGCGGATCCCGGTCGAGACGGTGGCCACGCACGTCGACGACCCGCTGCCGGCCGACTGGACGGTCACCGAGGCGCAGATCGGCCTGGACGGCGTCGGGTCGAGCTTCGTCCTGCGGGGGCCCGACGGGCGGCGCCACGAGGCGGCCAGCCCGCTCCCCGGACTGGTCAACGTGTCGAACGCCGCACTGGCGATCGTGCTGGCGCACGCCGCGGGCGTCGACCTGGACGTCGCCATCGACGCCGTCGCCCACGCGCACGAGATCCCCGGACGGATGGAGCGGGTCGTCGAGCGCGGCCAGGGCTTCCCGCTCTGCCTGGTCGACTACGCGCACACGCCCGACGCCCTGGTCCTGGCCCTCGAGGCGGTCCGGCCGATCACGCCCGGCCGGCTGGTCATCGTCTTCGGCTCGGACGGCGACCGCGACCGCGGCAAGCGGCCCCTGATGGGGGCGATCGCGGCGCGGCTGGCGGACGTGCTGGTCGTGACCGACGAGAACCCGCGGTCCGAGGACCCGGCGAGCATCCGCGCCGCGATCATCGACGGGGTGGCCGGCCAGCGCCCGGACCGGCGGGACGTGCACGAGGTGGCGCCCCGGTCGGCCGCGATCCGCCGCGCGCTGCGGCTGGCCGGGCGAGGCGGACACCGTCATCGTCACCGGCAAGGGCCACGAGCCGACGCAGGAGATCGCCGGGGTGTTCCACCGCTACAACGACCGTGACGTGTTCCTCGCCGTGCACGACGAGCGCGCGCGGGTCGGTCGATGATCGCCCTCACCGCCGGGGAGGTCGCCGAGATCACCGGCGGCACGCTGCACGGCCTGGGACGGTCGACGATGATCGCCGGCCCGGTCGTCGCCGACTCGCGCGAGGTGGTCGCCGGGGCGTTGTTCGTCGCGATCGCCGGCGAGCACGTCGACGGACATGCCTTCGCGGCGGCCGCCGTCGCGGCCGGGGCGGTCGCCGTGCTCGCCGCCCGCGAGGTGACCGGCCCGGACGGTGCGGACGTGCCGGCGGTGGTGGTGCCGGACGTCGTCGTCGCTCTCGGTGCCCTGGCGCGCGAGGTGCTCTGCCGGCTACGCGAGGCCGCCGCCGAGCCCGGCGGCTCGGGGCTTCGGGTGATCGCCGTCACCGGGTCCGTGGGCAAGACGACCACCAAGGACCTGCTGCTCCAGGTGCTCGCGGCCGACGGGCCCACGGTCGCACCCGTGCGCAGCTTCAACAACGAGATCGGCGTGCCGCTCACCGTGCTGCGGGCCGACGACGACACCCGGCACCTCGTCCTCGAGATGGGTGCGAGCGGGGTCGGTCACATCGCGTACCTCACCGACATCGCCCCGCCGGACGTCGCAGTCGTGCTCGTCGTCGGGGCGGCGCACGTCGGGCAGTTCGGCAGCCTCGACGAGACGGCGAAGGCGAAGTCGGAGCTGGTCGCCGGCCTCCTGCCCGGGGGAGTCGCCGTCCTGAACGCCGACGACCCGCGGGTGGTGGCGATGTCCGGGGTCGCGCCCGGCGAGGTCGTGACCTTCGGCCTGTCCGCTGACGCGCAGGTGCGGGGGATCGACGTGCGGCTCGTCGAGGGCGGGCATCCGCAGCTGACGCTGGTCGACGCGCGACACGGCGAGCCGCGGACCGTCCCGGTCCTGCTGCGCCTGGTCGGCGAGCACCACGTGCACAACGCGCTGGCCGCCGCGGCGGCCGCGCTGGTCGTCGGGCTGGACCTCGACGCCGTCGCCGAGCACCTGGCCGGCGCCGACGCGCTCAGCCCGCACCGGATGCACGTGGTCGACCGTCCCGACGGCGTCACCGTCGTCGACGACTCCTACAACGCCAACCCCGACTCGATGCGAGCGGCGCTCAAGGCGCTCGCCGTGCTGGCCGGACGGGACCGGCGCTCGGTGGCCGTGCTCGGCGAGATGCTGGAGCTGGGTCCCGAGGCGCGCACGGCGCACGACGCGATCGGGCGGCTCGCGGTGCGGCTGGACATCGGCCTGACCGTCGTGGTCGGCGACGGCGCACGCGCGATCGCCGACGGCGCCGCGCACGAGGGGTCCTGGGGCGACGAGGTCGTCCTGGTCGACGACGTCGACGCCGCGGCCAGGCTCCTCGGGACCGAGCTGCGACCGGGTGACGTCGTGCTCGTCAAGTCGTCGTACGACGCCGGCCTGTGGCGCCTGGGCGACCAGCTGCTGGGGGTCGGTCGATGAAGGCGCTGCTCCTCGCCGGCGGGCTGTCGCTGCTCATCTCCCTGCTCGGCACGCCGCTGTTCGTCCGGTTCCTCGTCAAGCGGCAGTACGGCCAGTTCATCCGGCAGGACGGCCCGACCGCGCACTTCACCAAGCGCGGCACGCCGACGATGGGCGGCCTGGTCATCATCACCGCGACCGTGCTCGGCTGGGCAGGTGGCCTGCTCATCACGGGGGAGAAGCCCACGGTGTCGGCCGGGCTGGTGCTGTACCTCATGACCGGGCTCGGGCTGGTCGGGTTCCTCGACGACTTCATCAAGATCTCCCGGCAGCGCAGCCTCGGGCTGTCCCCGCTGGCGAAGATCGTCGGGCAGGGCCTGGTCGGCATCACGTTCGCCATCGCCGCTCTGCAGTTCCCCAACCGGCACTTCCGGACCCCGGCCTCGATGCGGATCTCGTTCATCCGCGACACCAAGGTCGACCTCGCGTTCGCGGGGGTCGCCGTGGGGCTGGTCCTGTTCGTCGTCTGGGCGAACTTCCTCATCACCGCATGGTCCAACGCCGTGAACCTCACCGACGGGCTGGACGGGCTGGCGACCGGTGCCTCGCTGTTCGTCTTCGGCGCGTACGTGATGGTCGGGGTCTGGCAGAACAACCAGTCCTGCCAGGTGCTCGCCACCGTCGGTCCGCGGCTGCTACGAGACCCGCGACCCGCTCGCCCTCGCCGTGGTCGCGGCGGCCCTGACCGGTGCTCTGTTCGGGTTCCTCTGGTGGAACGCCAGCCCGGCCCAGATCTTCATGGGCGACACCGGGTCGCTGGCGCTCGGCGGCGCGCTCGCCGGGATCTCGATCCTGTCCCGCACGGAGATCCTCGCGGCCATCATCGGCGGGCTGTTCGTCCTCGAGGTGCTGAGCGACGTCATCCAGATCGGGTTCTTCAAGATGACCCGGCGACGAGTGTTCCGGATGGCGCCGCTGCACCACCACTTCGAGCTGGCGGGGTGGGGCGAGGTGACGATCGTCATCCGGTTCTGGCTCGTCGCCGGGCTGTTCGTCATGTTCGGCGTGGGGATCTTCTACGCGGAGTGGGTGACGGGCTAGGTGGTCGGCCAGGGTGCCCGGGTGCTCGTCGCCGGGCTGGGCGTCTCGGGGCGTGCCGCGGTCCAGGTGCTCGCGGCACGGGGCGTCCTGGTCCGGACGTACGACGACGCCACCGCCGACGCCGACGAGCACGACACCGCGGACCTCCTGGCCCGGGACGGCCTGGCCGGGCTCGACCTGGTCGTGACGTCGCCCGGCCTGCGCCCGGACCATCCCCTGCTGGCCGCCGCGGCCGCCCGCGGGGTGGAGGTGGTCAGCGAGGTCGAGCTGGCCTGGCGCCTGCGGGTCGACCGTGCGTCCGGCGGCGGCCCGGCCCCCTGGCTGGCCGTCACCGGCACCAACGGCAAGACGACGACCGTCGGCATGCTCGCCGCCATCCTCGACGCCGCCGGTGAGCGGGTCGCCGCGGTCGGCAACGTCGGCTCGCCGATCGTGCTCGCCGCGACCGACCCGTCGCTCGACGTGCTCGCGGTGGAGCTGTCGAGCTTCCAGCTGCACTTCACCCGGTCGATGTCGGTGCAGGCCGGCGCCGTGCTCAACGTCGCGCCGGACCACATCGACTGGCACGGGTCGCTCGCGGCGTACGCGGCGGACAAGGGCCGCCTCTTCGAGCGCGCCCAGGTGGCCTGCGTCTACAACCTGGCCGACCCGGCGACGCGTCGGCTGGTCGAGGAGGCGGACGTCGTCGACGGCGCCCTGGCCGTCGGGTTCACGCTCGGGGTGCCGTCGGTCGGTCAGCTGGGGCTGGTCGACGACGTGCTCGTGGACCGCGCCTTCGCCGCCCTGCGGCACACCCACGCGGCCGAGCTGGCCACGCTGGACGACCTGCAGCAGCTCGCCGGCCCGGACGGGCACGTCGCACCGCACGTCGTGGCGAACGCCCTCGCCGCGGCCGCGCTCGCCCTGGCCCACGGCGTGCCACCGTCCGCGGTCCGTGCCGGGCTGCGCGGGTTCGGACCGGGGGCGCACCGGATCGTGACCGTCGCGACCCTCGACGGGGTGGCCTACGTCGACGACTCGAAGGCGACCAACGCGCACGCCGCGGCGGCGTCGCTGGCGGCCTTCCCGGAACGGTCGGTGGTCTGGATCGCCGGCGGCCTGGCGAAGGGCGGGCTGTTCGACGAGCTCGTCGAGTCCCGCGCGGACCGCCTCGTCGGCGCGGTGCTGATCGGCGTCGACCAGGCGCCGTTGGCGGGCGCGCTCGCCCGACACGCGCCGCAGGTGCCCGTGATCCAGGTCGAGCCCGGAGAGACTGGCGAGGTGATGACCCGCGCCGTGTCCGCCGCCCGAAGGCTGGCCGCCGGCGCGCCCGCTGGGACGCGGCCCACCGTCCTGCTCGCCCCGGCCTGTGCGTCGATGGACCAGTTCGCCTCGTACGCGGACCGGGGCGACCGGTTCGCAGCAGCGGTCCGGGACCTGACCGAGGGGGCGTGACCCCGGTGGCGGCCACCCGGTCGGCCCCGGCCCCCCTCGCGCCGTCGGCGGACGCCGGTCCGACGTCATCCCGGGCGTCCGCCCTGGGTCAGTGGAACAGCGCGGTGACGAGCTACTACGTGCTGGCCGGCGCGACCGCGCTGCTGCTGGTGCTGGGCCTGGTCATGGTGCTGTCCAGCTCGAGCGTGGACTCGCTCGCCGCGGGCCGGTCGCCGTACGCCCAGTTCCTCGACCAGACCAAGTACGCCCTGGTCGGCGTGCCGGTGCTCATCGTGCTGGCGCGGATGCCGGTGCGCAGGCTGAAGGCGATCGCCTGGCCGGCGCTGGTCGCCGCGGTGGCGTTCCAGGCCTTGGTGTTCACCCCGCTCGGCGTCAGCCAGGGCGGCAACCGGAACTGGGTGCGCCTGCCGGGCTTCCAGGCGCAGCCGTCCGAGGTGATCAAGCTGGCGCTGGCGCTCTGGCTCGGTGCCGTCCTGGCGCGCAAGCTGCCGCTGCTGCGTCAGTGGAAGCACGCGCTGGTCCCCGCGATCCCCGTCGCGGCCGGTGTCGATCGGGGTCGTGCTGCTCGGCCACGACCTGGGCACGGCGATCGTGCTGTTCATGCTCGTGTTCGGCGCCCTGTGGGTGTCCGGGATGAGGCTGAGGATGTTCGTCGTGCCGGTCACCGCGGTGGCGGCGGTGACGTTGCCGATCGTCAGCCTGTCGTCGAACCGGTCGGACCGGATCAAGGCCTGGCTCAGCGGCGCCGCGGCGGACCCGCAGGGCATCGGCTACCAGTCGAAGCACGGCATCTGGGCGCTCGGCACCGGGGGCTGGGGCGGCCTGGGGCTGGGTCAGAGCCGCGAGAAGTGGGGCCTGCTCCCCGAGGCGCACAACGACTTCGTGTTCGCGATCATCGGCGAGGAGCTGGGACTGCTCGGCACGGTGCTGGTCCTCGTGCTGTTCGGGCTGCTGGCGTTCGCGATGGTGCGGATCATCCGGCGGCACGACGACGCGTTCGCCCGGATCGCCACCGCCGCCATCATGTGCTGGATCATCGGCCAGGCGCTGACGAACATCGCCGTGGTGATCGGGCTGCTGCCCGTCATCGGGTTGCCGCTGCCGCTGGTCTCGGCCGGGGGATCGGCACTGATCATGACCATGGCCGCCCTGGGCGTGGTCCTGGCGTTCGCCCGCTCGGAACCGGGCGCCGCCGCGGCGCTGGCCGCCCGGCCGTCGGTCTTCCGCCGGTCGCTGGCCGTCCTGGGGCGGGCGCGTGGCTGAGCCGGCCGTGCTGCTGGCGGGCGGCGGGACGGCGGGCCACGTCAACCCCTTGCTCGCGGTCGCGGACGCGTTGCGCGCTGCGCGACCGGGGATCGTGCTCGTGGCGCTGGGCACCGCCGAGGGCCTGGAGGCCCGCCTGGTGCCGGAGCACGGGATCGAGCTGGTGACCGTGCCGCGCGTCCCGCTGCCCCGTCGGCCCACGCTCGACTGGCTGCGGCTTCCGGGCCGGCTGCGCGCAGCGGTCAAGGCCGCCGGGTCGGCGATCGACGCGTCGGGCGCCCAGGTCGTCGTCGGCTTCGGCGGGTACGTGGCGACCCCGGCCTACCTGGCGGCGCGGCGGCGACGCGTGCCGGTGGTGGTGCACGAGCAGAACGCCCGTCCCGGCCTGGCGAACCGGCTCGGCGCCCGGTGGGCGAGCGCGGTCGCGGTGACGTTCGCCGCCACCCGCCTGCCGCACGCCCAGGTGACCGGCCTGCCGTTGCGGGCGTCGGTGGCCCGCCTCGTCGACGACCGGGCGGCCGACCCGGTGGCGACCCGGATCCGGGCGGCGATCGAGCTCGGCGTGGACCCCGCGCTGCCGACCCTGCTGGTCACCGGCGGGTCGCTCGGCGCGCTCAGCCTCAACCGTGCCGTTGCCGGCGCCGCCGCCGACCTGCTGGCGGCCGGGGTGCAGGTGGTGCACCTCACCGGCAAGGGCAAGGCCGAGCCGGTGCGTGCCGCCCTGGCCGGGGTGCCCGACGCGCAGCGGTACCACGTGCTGGAGTACCTCGACCGGATGGACCGGGCGCTCGCCGTCGCGGACCTCGTCCTGTGCCGGGCGGGCGCGGGCACGGTCTGCGAGCTGGCCGCGCTCGGCATCCCGGCGGTGTACGTGCCGTTGCCGATCGGCAACGGCGAGCAACGGCTCAACGCCGCAGGCGTGGTCGCGGCCGGCGGAGGCCTGCTCGTCGAGGACTCGGTGCTCGACGCCGGCTGGGTCCGCGCGCACCTGGTGCCGATGCTGGCCGGCACGACGTCCGCCGCGACGCGGTCGCGGATGTCTGCCGCGGCGGCCAGGGTGGGCGTCCGCGACGCGGCCGCCCGGGTCGCGGGCCTGGTCACCGCCCTGCTGCCGGCGGCCGTCGACCCGCTGACGGCGCCCGCCCTGGCGGCTCCACCCTCGCCCGAGCCCGGCGGGCCGGCCCGCGCACCGGCGGTGGCGGACCTCGGTCACGTCCACCTGGTCGGTGTCGGCGGGGCCGGCATGTCGGCGGTCGCGACGCTGCTCGTGGCCCGTGGCCTGGTGGTGTCCGGCTCGGACGCCGTCGACGGCCCGGCGCTGCCGGCGCTGCGTGCCGCCGGTGTCACGGTGACGGTGGGGCACGACGCGGCGCACGTGGCAGGGGCGGACACGGTCGTCGTCTCCTCGGCCGTCCGCGAGAGCAACCCGGAGCTGGCTGCGGCACGGACCGGCGGGCTGCGCGTGCTGCACCGGTCGCAGGCCCTGGCCGCGCTGATGGCCGACCGGGACGCGGTCGCGGTCGCCGGAGCGCACGGCAAGACGACGACGTCGGCCATGGTCGCCACGGCCCTGCTCGACGCCGGCCGTGACCCGTCGTTCGCCATCGGCGGCGTCGTCCTCGGCCCGGACGGACCGCTGGGTGGCGGTCGCCACGGTGCCGGACCGTTCGTCGCCGAGGCCGACGAGTCCGACGGCTCGTTCCTCGCCTACTCGCCGCTGGTGGCGATCGTCACCAACGTCGAGCCGGACCACCTGGACCACTACGGCACCCGGGAGGCGTTCGAGGAGGCGTTCGCGCAGTTCGCCGGCCGGATCCGGCGCGGCGGCCTGCTCGTCGCGTGCGTCGACGACGCCGGCGGCGCACGGCTCGTGGCCCGGGTCCGGGACGGGTTGCAGCGGTCGGGCGTGACCGTGACCAGCTACGGGCGGTCGTCCGAGGCCGACGTGCGGGTCGGGCCGACGACCCCGGGCCCGGACGGTACCTGGGTCACCCCGGTGGCTGCCGCGGGGGCGACCGCCGAGCTGCGGCTGACCCTTCCCGGTGCGCACAACGGGCTCGACGCGGCCGCGGCCTGGGTGGCCGTGCGGCGCCTCGGGCTGGGCGACGACGAGGCGGCCGCGGCCCTGGCGACGTTCCGCGGCACCGGCCGCCGGTTCGAGGATCGCGGGACGGCCGGCGGCGTCCGGGTGGTCGACGACTACGCCCATCACCCGACCGAGATCTCGGCCCTGCTCCGGGCCGCGCGCGACGTGAGCCACGGCCGGGTCGTCGTGCTGTTCCAGCCGCACCTGTACTCCCGGACCAGGACGTTCGCCGACGAGTTCGCCGCTGCGCTGTCCGCGGCCGACGAGGTCGTGGTCACGGATGTCTACGCGGCCCGGGAGGACCCGGACCCGAGCGTCACGGGGGCGACCATCACCGGTCGGATGGGCGCGCACGCACACTTCGTCGCCGACCGGGTCGCGGCGGCCCGGGCGGCCGCGGCGCTGGCCCGCCCCGGGGACCTGCTGCTGACCGTCGGTGCCGGTGATGTCACGCAGCTCGCTCCCGTGGTGCTCGAGGCCCTGGCCGCCGGGGGGCGGTCGTGAGCCCGTCGCGGCCACCTGCGCCGCGAGCCCCGGCCCGGCGCCCGCCGGCGGCTCCGGCGACACCGACCCCACCGGCGGCGCCGGGCCCGTGGACGGCACCGCCGGACGCGGGAGCGTCGCGGCGGCCGGCCGGCACCGGGCAGACGTTGCCGAGCGCCTCGTCGGCGACGCGGACCCCGCCGGCCAGCCCGGCCGCGCCCGCTCCCGCTCCCGCTCCCGGTCCCACTCCCACTCCGGCGCCCGCTCCCGCTCCCTCGGGCGCCACGCTGTCCGCGCCGCTCACGGCACGGACCACCTACGAGGTCCGCCGGTTCCGCGGCCCGGTGCGGCCCGCGGTGGTCTCGACGCGCTCCGCCGAGCGGTTCGCCGAGCGGGCCCGGGCGGCCCGCACGCTGGCCCGCCGGCAGATCGCGCTGGTCGTCGGCGGAGCGCTGCTGGTCCTCGGCATCGGCTACGTCGCGCTGTTCTCCCCGGTCTTCGCGCTCGACCCGGCCCGGGCGTCGGTCAGCGGCGCGGGCACGGTGGTGGCGGTGGACCAGGTCACCGCTGTCGTCGCTCGGCATGCGGGCACACCGCTGCCGCGGCTCGACGTCAGCCGGTTGCGTGCCGAGGTGCTCCAGGTGCCCGGTGTGCGCGACGCCACGGTGTCCCGGAGCTGGCCGCGCGGGCTGACGATCACCCTGGTCAGCCGCGAGCCGGTGGCCGCCGTGCCGGAGATGGAGGCGCCCGACGGTGTCCCCGCTCCCGGGTTCGCCCTGCTCGACCAGGACGGGGTCCAGGTGGGGCGGGCGCAGGCCGCGCCGACCGGCCTGCCGGTGGTGAGCGTGCCGGTCGCCGAGCCGCGCACCCTGCAGGCGGTGCTCAGCGTGTTGCGCCAGATGCCCGCCGCGCTGGCGGCGCAGGTGGGAACGGTGTCCGCCCAGACGCAGGACACGATCACCATGACGTTGCGCGACGGTGTGACCGTCCAGTGGGGGAGCGCGGACGAGACGGCGCTCAAGGCGGCCGTCCTCGCGGCGCTGCGCGCATCGCCTGCCGCGGCCGGCGTGCACACCATCGACGTGTCCGCCCCGAGGATGCCGATCACGAAGTAGTGCGACACGCGCAGCGCGGTCGTTGATCCGGCCGGTGACCGGACCTACCTTCACGCACGAAGGACCTGACATAACTCTAACCCTCCAGTCGAGGGTGAAGGTTGAACCCAGGGCCCCCGGAACGAGAGGCGCGAACCGTGGCAGCTCCGCAGAACTACCTGGCGGTCATCAAGGTCGTCGGCATCGGCGGCGGCGGCGTCAACGCCGTCAACCGGATGATCGAGGTCGGGCTCAAGGGCGTCGAGTTCATCGCCATCAACACCGACGCGCAGGCCCTGCTCATGTCCGACGCGGACGTCAAGCTGGACGTCGGCCGCGAGCTGACCCGCGGCCTGGGTGCCGGCGCCGACCCTGAGGTGGGTCGCAAGGCGGCCGAGGACCACGTCGAGGAGATCGAGGACGTGATCCGCGGCTCGGACATGGTCTTCGTCACGGCCGGCGAGGGTGGTGGCACCGGCACGGGCGGCGCGCCCGTCGTGGCCCGCGTCGCGCGCTCCCTGGGGGCCCTGACGATCGGCGTGGTCACCCGCCCGTTCACGTTCGAGGGTCGCCGTCGATCGGTCCAGGCGGACACCGGCATCGACCAGCTGCGGGCCGAGGTCGACACGCTCATCGTCATCCCGAACGACCGGCTGCTGTCGATCTCCGACCGCTCGGTGTCCGTGCTGGACGCCTTCCGCTCGGCCGACCAGGTGCTGCTCTCCGGCGTGCAGGGCATCACGGACCTCATCACCACACCGGGCCTGATCAACCTCGACTTCGCCGACGTGAAGTCCATCATGCAAGGCGCCGGCTCGGCGTTGATGGGCATCGGGTTCGCCCGGGGCGAGGACCGGGCGGTCCAGGCCGCCGAGATGGCGATCTCCTCCCCGCTGCTCGAGGCGAGCATCGACGGTGCGCACGGCGTGCTGCTCAGCATCCAGGGCGGCAGCGACCTGGGCCTGTTCGAGATCAACGAGGCCGCCCGTCTGGTCCAGGAGGCGGCTCACCCCGAGGCGAACATCATCTTCGGCGCCGTGATCGACGACGCCCTGGGCGACGAGGTGCGCGTCACGGTGATCGCCGCCGGCTTCGACGGCGGCAGCCCGACGGTGCGACGCGACGCGCGGGCGCTCGGCCAGGTCGGTGCGGGCGCGCCCGCCGCCGGGTTCCCGCCCACGCCGCGCACGCCACCGGGGCCGGCCCACGCCTCCCCGTCGGCCCACGCCTCCCCGCCGGTCGGTGACGGCGGCCTCCAGCCGGCCGGCTCGCGCGCGGCGGTCCCCGAGGTTCCGGCGTTCCTGTCGTCGGACCTCGACCCGGTCCCGCTGACCGGATCGCTCGAGGTGCCGAAGCTGTTCACCGAACCGGTGCCCCGGGTGGAGCACGAGGAGCTCGACGTCCCCGACTTCCTCAAGTAGGCCGTGGACACCCCGGCCTGGGAGGCCGTCGACCTCGGGCCCGGCGTGCTGGCGGCCTTCACCGGCCGCGCCGGAGGGGTGAGCCACGCACCCTGGGACTCCCTCGACCTGGGCCTGGGCGTCGGGGACGACGAGGCCGACGTGCTGGCCAACCGGGCCCGGCTGGCGGCGTGGGCGGGGGTGCCGGTGGCGTTCGGCACCCAGGTCCACGGCGCCGCCGTCCTCGCGCTGGACGACGTGCCGTACGACCCGCGCACGGTCGGTGTCGCCGACGCCTACCTCAGCACCCGGGACGACGTCGCGGCAGCGGTGCTCGTGGCCGACTGCGTGCCGGTGCTGCTCGCCGACCCGGTGGCGCGGGTGGTCTGCGCCGTGCACGCCGGGCGTGCCGGGCTGGTTGCCGGGGTGGTCGCCGCCGCGGTGACGGCGATGGTCCGTCACGGCGCCGACCCGGCGCACATCCGCGCCGCGTTCGGCCCGGCCATCGCCGGCTCGTCCTACGAGGTCCCCGCCGCGCTGCGGGACGAGGTCGGGGCACACCTTCCCGGGGCGCCGACGACGACGTCGTGGGGCACGCCGGCGCTCGACCTGGCCGCTGGGGTCGTCGACGAGCTGGGCCGGACCGGCGTGCGGACGGTGGTCCGGCTGGACCGCGACACGTTCACCGACGCCGGGCTGTTCTCCCACCGGCGGGCGACGAAGGCCGGGACCCCGACCGGGCGCGCATGCGGGCTGGTCCGGCTGCTGCCGACCTGAGCTGCCGGGCGTGTCGTCCGAGGTCGACGGGGCGGCCGTTGCTAGCGTGAACACGACGGTGCGTGCCGGCGATGCAGGCACCCGTGGTCGGAGGGACGGAGAGGGCGATGGCCGGAGCGCTGCGCAAGACGATGCTGTATCTCGGTCTGGCCGAACCCGGCACCGAGGACCACGAGGACTGGGTCGACGACGAGGTGCAGGAGGCCGAGGTGGCAGAGCAGTTCTCAGGACAGTTCGGGGCTGCGGTGACCCCGTTGCGGCGACCCGAGCGGTCGGGTGCACCCTCACCCGCGGCCGAGCTGCGCCGCATCACTACTGTGCACCCGCGCTCGTACAATGACGCGCGGACCATCGGGGAGGCGTTCCGGTCCGGGATCCCGGTGATCATCAACCTGACCGACATGGACGACGCCGACGCCAAGCGCCTGGTCGACTTCTCCGCCGGCCTGATCTTCGGCCTGCACGGCGCCCTGGAGCGGGTGACGAGCAAGGTGTTCCTGCTCTCGCCGGCGACGGTCGAGGTGTCGGCCGAGGGGTCGACCGAGGCTCCTGCGCGGTCCGGCTTCTACAACCAGAGCTGACGCGTGGCGGTCATCGGGGTCGTCCTGCAGATCCTCAAGCTCGTCGTCCTGCTCTACCTCATCGTCCTGCTCGCGCGTGCCGTCCTGGACTGGGTCCAGGTGTTCGCCCGCGACTGGCGGCCCAAGGGTGCGTCGCTCGTCGTGGCCGAGGTCGTCTACACGCTGACGGACCCGCCGCTCAAGGCCCTGCGCCGGATCATCCCGCCGCTGCGCCTGGGTGGCGTCAGCCTGGACATCGCGTACATGGCCCTGTTCGCGATCTGCTGGCTGCTGCTCGCCTTCCTGTGAGCCCGGTCCCGCCCGGGGTCGGTGCGGTGTGTCGGGAGCGGTCCTGGACGCCGAATCTCCGCTACGGTGGCCCGAGGCGGTCGGTGACTGCCGCCGGCTTGAGCCAGCACGACCGACAGAGGTGACGACGATGGCACTGCTGACCGCAGACGAAGTCCTGAACAAGAAGTTTCAGTCGACGAAGTTTCGCGAGGGCTACGACCAGGACGAGGTCGACGACTTCCTGGACGAGGTCGTCGGCACCCTGCGCGAGCTGCAGAACGAGAACGACGACGTCAAGACCAAGCTGGCGGCCGCCGAGCGGCGGATCGCGGAGCTGAGCCGCGACGGCGCTTCGGCCTCGGCGGTAGCAGCCCCCGTCGCCGCACCGGAGCCCGAGCCCGTTCCCGCCCCGGCGCCCGTGATGGCCGCCCCGGTCGTCGCACCCCCGGTCGTGTCGGCACCCGTGCCGGCGCCCGGACGCAGCGAGCCCGAGTCCGCCACCGGGATGCTCGCCCTCGCCCAGAAGCTGCACGACGACTACGTGCGCAGTGGCCAGGAGGAGTCGGACCGGCTGGTCAACGAGGCCCGGGTGCGGGCCGCCCAGATCGTCCGCGAGGCCGAGGAGACCAGCCAGCGCACGTTGATGCAGCTCGAGCAGGAGCGGTCCCTGCTGGAGCGCAAGATCGACGAGCTGCGCGTGTTCGAGCGGGACTACCGGACGCGCCTGAAGAGCTACCTGGAGAACCTGCTCGGCGACCTGGACAACCGGGGCAACGCGTTGCCACCGCGGTCCGGCCAGGCACAGCCGGTCGGGGAGAACCTCTAGTCGCTCGTCGGACGCGGCGGCCCACCCGGGAACGGGAGCAGGGTCGCCGCGTCCGCCTTTCCCGGCCAGCGCCGGGCTGCGTGTCCTGTTGTGTCGGCCATGGCGCGCGATTACAGTCGCGTGACTCCAGCGAGGGAGGTGATCGGCGTGAACGAGGTGCTCAACACACTCACCGTGAGCGGTGAGGCGAAGGACCTGTCAAAGGTGGTCAAGCAGTTTCCGGTCCGTGCCGGCGAGAAGCCGTGGACGGTCAAGGAAGTGACCGCCGTGGCCGATGAGCTGATCGTCGAGCGGGACCGGCTGGTGGCGGAGCTGGCGACCGCAGATGCCGAGCTGACCGACCTGCTGCGCAACGCCGGCGACGGTGCCGGGGACGACCAGGCGGACTCGGGTGCATCCGCCCTGGAGCGCGAGCACGAGCTGACGCTGGTCAACAACACCCGGGACCTGCTCGAGCAGACCCGGCACGCGCTGGACCGGATCGCTTCCGGCACGTTCGGCACCTGCGAGGCGTGCGGACAGCCGATCGGCAAGGCGCGGCTGCAGGCGTTCCCGCGGGCGACGCTGTGCGTCGACTGCAAGCAACGCGAGGAACGGCGCTGACCGGCCCGTACACTCCAGCGGTGTCCTCCGAGCCGACCGACGAGTCCGTCGCGCGCCCGACGAACGGCCCGTCCTCCCCGGCCCCGGCGACCCGGGGGCGGATGGCGCGGCTCGTCGTCGCGATCACGCTCGTCGTGCTCGCCGTCGACCAGCTGACCAAGTGGCGTGCGCTGGCCCGGCTCGTCCCCGGTCAACGGATCGACCTGGTCGGTTCGTGGCTCGGCCTGGACCTCGTGTTCAACACCGGCGCGGCGCTGTCGATCGCCACGGGCATGACGTGGGTGCTGACGATCGTCGCCGCGATCGTCGTCGTGGTCGTCGCGCGCGCCTCCCGGCGGCTCGGCTCCCGGGTGTGGTCCGTGGCGTTCGGGCTGCTCCTCGGTGGTGCGCTGGGCAACCTGGTCGACCGGTTCTTCCGGCCGCCGGCGCCCGCCCGCGGGCACGTCGTCGACTTCATCGCCTACGGCAACTGGTTCGTCGGGAACGTCGCCGACATCGCGATCGTCGCGGCCGCGCTGCTCGTCGTGGTGCAGACGCTGCGCGGGGTGCGGCTGGACGGTACGCGCGAGTCGCACGGCGCCGAGCCGGTGCCGCCTGCCGACGCCGGAGCGGTGCCCGGCGCCGAGCCCGGCGACCGATGAGCGAGCGGCGCACGCTGCCCGTGCCGGACGGCCTGGCCGGGGAGCGGGCCGACACCGGCCTGGCCCGGCTGCTCGGCCTGTCCCGGACCCGGGCCGGCGACCTGGTCGAGGCCGGCGCCGTGCTGCTCGACGGGCGTCCGGTCGGCAAGTCCGACCGGTTGCCTGCCGGCGGCTGGCTCGAGGTGGACCTCCCGGAGGCCGGCCCCGCGGTGGTGGCGGCGCCGCAGCCCGTCCCAGGCATGGTCGTCGTGCACGACGACGACGACATCGTGGTCGTCGACAAGCCCGTGGGGGTCGCCGCCCATCCGTCTCCCGGGTGGACCGGGCCGACCGTCGTCGGGGCGCTCGCCGCAGCGGGCTACCGGGTGTCCACCTCGGGTGCCGCCGAGCGCCAGGGCGTGGTGCACCGGCTCGACGTCGGGACCAGCGGACTGATGGTCGTCGCGAAGACCGAGCACGCGTACACCGTGCTCAAGCGGGCCTTCAAGGAGCGCACGGTCGACAAGGTGTACCACGCGGTGGTCCAGGGACACCCGGAGCCGACGGTGGGCACGATCGACGCCCCGATCGGCCGGCACCCGAGCGCCGAGTGGAAGTTCGCGGTCGTCGCCAGCGGCAAGCCGGCGGTGACCCACTACGAGGTGATCGAGATGCTGGGCGGTGCCTCGCTCGTCGAGGTGCACCTGGAGACCGGGCGGACCCACCAGATCCGGGTCCACTTCGCCGCGCTGCGGCACGTGCTGGTCGGCGACATCGCCTACGGGGCCGACCCTTCCCTGGCCGCCCGGCTCGGCCTGACGCGGCAATGGCTGCACGCCGTCCGGCTCGGCTTCGAGCACCCGGGGACCGGGCGCAGGGTCGAGTTCGCCAGCGCGTATCCCGACGACCTGCAGGCCGCCCTCGACGGGCTCCGCGAGACGTACCGCTGAGCCGACAGGCAGGGGCCCGATCGCGGTCCGGCGCTGTCGGAGGGGCGACGTAGGATCGCCCGCATGGCACCGGCGGACGGATCCGACTTCGTCCACCTGCACGTGCACACCGAGTACTCGATGCTCGACGGCGCGGCCAAGATCGGCGACCTGATCGCCGAGGTGAAGAAGCACGGGCAGCCGGCCGTGGCGATCACCGACCACGGCTACCTGTTCGGGGCCTTCGAGTTCTGGACCAAGGCGCGTGCTGCCGGCATCAAGCCGATCATCGGGCTGGAGGCGTACGTCACGCCGGGCACCAGCCGGTTCGACCGCACGCTGGTCCGCTGGGGTGACCAGGCGCAGAAGGACGACGACGTCTCGGCGCGGGGCGCCTACACGCACCTGACCCTGTGGGCGCGCACCACCGAGGGCCTGCACAACCTGTTCCGGCTCGGCTCGATGGCATCCCTCGAGGGCCAGATGGGCAAGTGGCCGCGGATGGACCTCGAGCTGCTCCAGCGGTACAGCGCCGGGTTGTCCGCCGGGACGGCCTGCCCGTCCGGCGAGGTGCAGACCCGGCTCCGGCTGGGCCAGCGGGACCGGGCGGCGCGCGCGTTGGGCGAGCTGCAGGACGTGTTCGGCGCGGACAACGTCTACGTCGAGCTGATGGACCACGGCGCGCAGATCGAGCAGCGGGTCGCCAAGGACCTCATCGAGCTGGCCCGCGACCTGGGTGCGCCCCTGCTGGCCACCAACGACTCGCACTACGTGCGGCCCGAGGACCACAGCTCGCACGACGCGTTGCTCTGCATCAACTCCGGGTCCACGCTGGCCGACCCCGACCGGTTCCGGTTCGACGGCGACGGGTACCACGTGCGCTCGACCGAGGAGATGCAGCGGCTCTTCACCGAGCTGCCCGAGGCGTGCGCGAACACCCTCGTGCTCGCCGAGCAGTGCGACGTGACGTTCCGCACGGCGAACGAGGGCGCGAACTTCATGCCGCGCTACCCCTGCCCCCCGGGGGAGGACGAGACGAGCTGGTTCGTCAAGGAGGTCGAGCGCGGTCTGCACGTGCGCTACCCGGACGGGGTGCCCGACGAGGTGCGCCGGCAGGCGGAGTACGAGACCGGCGTGATCACCCAGATGGGCTTCCCCGGGTACTTCCTCGTCGTCGCCGACTTCATCAACTGGGCGAAGGACCACGGGATCCGGGTCGGCCCGGGGCGCGGCTCGGGTGCCGGGTCGATCGCCGCCTACGCGATGCGGATCACCGACCTCGACCCGCTCCGGCACGGCCTGATCTTCGAGCGGTTCCTCAACCCCGACCGGGTGTCGATGCCGGACTTCGACGTCGACTTCGACGAGCGTCGCCGGGGCGAGGTGATCCGGTACGTCACCGACAAGTACGGCGAGGACCGGGTCGCGCAGATCGTCACCTACGGCACGATCAAGGCCAAGCAGGCGGTCAAGGACTCCGCGCGGCTGCTCGGGTTCCCGTTCGCCATGGGCGACAAGCTGACCAAGGCGATCCCGCAGCCCAACCAGGGCCACGACATCGGTCTGGCGAACATCTTCGACCCGGCCGACCCGCGCTACGCGGAGGGCGACGAGTTCCGTCAGCTGCACGCCGCCGACCCGGACGCCCAGCGCGTCGTTGCGCTGGCCCGGGGCATCGAGGGTCTCAAGCGGCAGTGGGGCGTGCACGCCGCCGGCGTCATCATGTCCAGCGAGCCGCTGATCGACATCATCCCGGTGATGCGCCGGCCGCAGGACGGCGCCGTCATCACCCAGTTCGACTACCCCACCTGTGAGGGCCTCGGCCTGATCAAGATGGACTTCCTCGGCCTGCGCAACCTGACGATCCTCGACGACGCGCTGGCGAACATCGTCGCCAACGGCCATCAGCCGGTCCAGCTCGAGCTGCTTCCGCTGGACGACCCGAGGACGTACCAGCTGCTCGCCACGGCCGACACCCTGGGCGTGTTCCAGCTGGACGGCAGCGGCATGCGTGCCCTGCTGCGGCTGATGCGGCCGGACAACTTCGAGGACATCTCGGCCGTCGGCGCGCTGTACCGCCCCGGGCCGATGGGCGCGAACTCGCACACGAACTACGCGCTGCGCAAGAACGGGCTCCAGGAGATCACGCCGATCCACCCGGAGCTGGCCGAGCCGCTCAAGGACATCCTCGACCAGACCTACGGCCTGATCGTCTACCAGGAGCAGGTGATGGCGATCGCCCAGCGCCTCGCCGGGTACTCGCTCGGCCAGGCCGACCTGCTCCGCCGGGCGATGGGCAAGAAGAAGAAGTCCGAGCTGGACAAGCAGTTCGCCAACTTCTCCGCCGGAATGCAGCAGCGCGGGTACTCGATGGCGGCGGTGCAGACGCTGTGGGACATCCTGGTGCCGTTCTCCGACTACGCCTTCAACAAGGCGCACTCGGCGGCGTACGGCCTGGTCTCCTACTGGACGGCCTACCTCAAGGCGAACTACGCGACCGAGTACATGGCCGCGCTGCTGACCTCGGTCCGGGACGACAAGGACAAGTCCGCGCTCTACCTGGGCGAGTGCCGCCGGATGGGGATCACGGTGCTGCCGCCGGACGTCAACTCCTCGTCGGCGAACTTCACCGCGGTCGGGCACGACATCCGGTTCGGCCTGACCGCGGTGCGCAACGTCGGGGCCAACGTGGTCGATGCGGT
Source organism: uncultured Actinomycetota bacterium (assembly GCA_963769855.1). Taxonomy (GTDB): domain Bacteria; phylum Actinomycetota; class Actinomycetes; order Actinomycetales; family Cellulomonadaceae; genus Cellulomonas. The sequence continues at coordinate 284,580 of CAVYNN010000003.1, read as the reverse complement.
GGTCGAGGCGCGGCAGGCCAAGGGCGCCTACACGAGCTTCACCGACTTCCTCGACAAGGTGCCGGCGGTCGTCTGCAACAAGCGGACCATCGAGTCGCTCATCAAGGCGGGTGCGTTCGACTCCCTCGGGCACACCCGGCGCGCGCTGCTGCTGATCCACGAGCAGGCGGTCGACGCCGTGATCGGGGTCAAGCGGCGCGAGGCCGAGGGTCAGTTCGACCTGTTCGCGGACATCGCCGACGACGCCGACTCGGGGTCCGGGTTCTCGGTCGTGGTGCCGGACGTGCCGGACTGGGACAAGAAGCAGCGCCTCGCCTTCGAGCGGGAGATGCTCGGCCTGTACGTCTCCGACCACCCGCTGGCCGGTATCGAGCACGTCCTCGCCGCTGCGGCCGACGTGCCGATCGCCACGCTCCTGGCCGACGAGCAGCGCCCCGACGGGTCGACCGTCACCGTCGCCGGGCTGGTCACGTCGCTCCAGCGCCGCCTGTCCAAGCAGGGCAACCCGTGGGCGTCGGTGGTCCTGGAGGACATGGAGAGCTCGGTCGAGGTGATGTTCTTCGGCGAGACCTACCAGAGCTACTCCACCGTGCTGGCCGAGGACGCCGTGCTCGTCATCCGTGGCCGGGTGCGCCGGCGTGACGAGTCGATGCAGCTCCAGGCGATCGAGGTCAGCGTGCCCGACGTGATCGCGCACGGCGCCGACGCGCCGCTGCTCGTGTCGATGGCCGTCCAGCGCTGCACGCCGCCGGTCGTCGAGCGGTTGAAGGAGGTGCTCACCTCCTACCCCGGCACCACCGAGGTGCGGCTGCGGCTGACCAGCCCGGGGCGGGCGACCCTGATGAAGCTCGGCGACGCGCTGCGGGTCGAGCGGTCCACCGAGCTGTTCGGCGATCTCAAGGCGCTGCTCGGCCCCGGCTGCCTGGCCTCGTCCACCTAGACTCACGGTTCGTGATCCGGATCGACCTGCGCGGTGCCGTGCTCGGCCGCCGCGACCTCCTGGGCGTCCTGCCGCGTGCCGCGCTGGACGTCGAGCACGCCACCGCCACCGTCGCACCGATCCTGGACGACGTGCGCACGCGGGGCGCCGCCGCGCTGCGCGACCTCGCCGTCCGGTTCGACGGCGTGCGCCCGGAGCACCTGCGCGTCCCGGTCGAGGCTCTGGCGGCCGCGGCCGACCAGCTCGATCCCGCGATCCGCGACGCCCTGACCGAGGCGATCCGCCGGGTCCGGTCGGTGCACGGGGCGCAGCTGCCGTGGGGCGGCACGGTGGCGGTCGCGCCGGGCGCGCGCGTGCGCCAGCGCTGGGTACCCGTCCGACGGGTCGGGCTCTACGTGCCGGGCGGCCTGGCGGTGTACCCGTCCTCCGTGGTGATGAACGTGGTGCCGGCACAGGTGGCCGGCGTCGGGTCGCTCGCCGTCGCGTCCCCCCCGCAACGTCCAGACCGGTCTGCCGCACCCCCTGGTGCTCGCCACGTGCGCCCTGCTCGGGGTCGACGAGGTCTACGCGATCGGCGGGGCGCAGGCGGTGGCCGCCTTCGCGTTCGGGTTCGCCGACGAGGAGGACGCGGGCGTGGTGTGCGAGCCGGTCGACGTGATCACCGGGCCGGGCAACGTCTACGTCGCGGCGGCCAAGCGGCTGGTCCGCGGCGTGGTCGGGATCGACGCGGAGGCCGGACCGACCGAGATCGCGATCCTCGCCGACGACAGCGCGGACCCGGACCACGTGGCAGCGGACCTGGTCTCGCAGGCCGAGCACGACCCGTTGGCGGCGGCCGTCCTGGTGACGCCCTCGACGGCGCTGGCCGACGCTGTCGAGGAACGGGTGGTGAGCCGTTCGGCGGCGACCCGGAACTCGGCGCGGGCGACGACGGCCCTGGCCGGGGCGCAGTCCGCGATCGTCCTCGTCGACGACCTCGAGGCGGGGCTGGAGGTGGTGGACGCCTACGGCGCCGAGCACCTGGAGATCCAGACGGTGGACGCCGCCGAGCGCGCCGAGCGCGTCACCAGTGCCGGGGCGATCTTCGTCGGGCCGTGGTCGCCGGTGTCGCTGGGCGACTACCTCGCCGGGTCGAACCACGTGCTGCCGACCGGCGGCTCGGCGCGCTACGCCTCGGGTCTCGGCGTGCACGCGTTCGTCCGCTCGATGCAGGTGGTGGAGTACGACGAGCCGGCGCTCGCCGCGGTGGCCGACGCGATCGTCGTGCTCGCCCAGGCCGAGGGCCTGCCGGCGCACGGTGAGGCGGTCCGGGCGAGGATCGCGCCCGGGGACCCGGCGTGAGCGGCCCGGCCGACGACGCGCGCACCGACGGCGCGGGGCGACCGACCCTGCCGCTCCGGCCGACCCTGCCGGTCCGGCCGGAGCTGGCGGGCCTGCAGCCCTACGGCGCTCCTCAGCTCGACGTCCCGGTGCGGCTCAACGTCAACGAGAACCCGTACCCGCCGTCGCCTGCCGTGGTCGAGGACGTCGTCGCGGCGGTCCGGGCGGCAGCCGGGCAGCTCAACCGCTACCCGGACCGGGACTTCGGCGCGCTCCGGAGCGACCTTGCCGACTACCTGGCGACGGAGTCCGGCGTCCGGCTCGCGCCGGACCGGATCTGGGCCGCGAACGGCTCCAACGAGGTGATGCTCCACCTGCTGCAGGCCTTCGGCGGCCCGGGGCGGACCGCGCTGAGCTTCGACCCGACCTACTCGATGTACCCGGAGTACGCGCGGGACACCTCGACGGCATGGCGCACCGGCCGGCGCGAGGAGGACTTCACGCTCGACCCGGCCGCGGCCGCGGCGCTGGTCGCCGAGGTGGCGCCGTCCGTGGTGCTGCTCGCCAGCCCGAACAACCCGACCGGCACCGCGCTGCCGTTCCCGACGGTCGTCGCGGTCCTGGATGCCGCTCGCCATGTGCCCGGGGGGTGCGTCGTGGTCGTCGACGAGGCGTACGCCGAGTTCCGCCGGGCGGGCACCCCGTCCGCTCTCGAGCTCCTCGACGCGCACCCCCATCTGGCGGTGTCCCGGACGATGTCGAAGGCGTTCGCCCTGGCCGGGGGCCGGGTCGGCTACCTGGCGGCGTCGGTCGAGATCGTCGACACGCTGCGCGTGGTGCGGCTGCCGTACCACCTGTCGGCGGTCACCCAGGCGGTGGCGCGCGCCGCGCTGGCGCACTCCGGGGAGCTGATGGCCCAGGTGGGCACGCTGCGCCGGGAACGCGACGCGCTGGTCACCTGGCTGCGGGGACGGGGCCTTGCGGTGGCCGACTCCGACGCCAACTTCGTCCTGTTCGGCGTCTTCCCCGACCGGCGTGCGGTCTGGCAGGGTCTGCTGGACCGGGGCGTGCTGATCCGGGAGGTCGGCCCGGCCGGCTGGTTGCGCGTTTCGGTCGGGACGCCCGAGGAGACGGCGGCGTTCCGCGCCGCGCTGGCCGAGGTGGTAGGGCTGTGACGGGGGCCGGGTCGGAGCCGAACGCAGGGAAGGTGCGAAGATGAGCGCTGCCAGGGTTGCCCGGGTCGAGCGCACGACGAGCGAGTCCGACGTCGTCGTCGAGCTGGCCCTCGACGGGTCGGGGACCACGTCGATCGACACCTCCGTGCCGTTCTACGACCACATGCTCACCGCACTGGGCAAGCACGCCCTGTTCGACCTGACGGTCCGCGCCCACGGCGACACTGCGATCGACGTGCACCACACGGTCGAGGACACCGCGATCGTGCTGGGCCAAGCCCTCCGGCAGGCGCTCGGCGACCGTTCGGGCATCGCCCGGTTCGGTGACGCGACCGTCCCGCTGGACGAGGCGCTGGCCCAGGCCGTCGTCGACGTGTCCGGCCGCCCGTACTTCGTCCACTCCGGGGAACCGGCCGGGCAGCAGTACCACCTCATCGGCGGCCACTTCACCGGCTCGCTCACGGGGCACGTGCTGGAGTCGATCGCCACGCACGCGGCGATGACCGTGCACGTCCGGCTGCTCGCCGGGCGGGACCCGCACCACATCGTCGAGGCGCAGTTCAAGGCGTTCGCCAGGGCGCTGCGGGCGGCCGTCGCGCTCGACCCGCGGGTCGAGGGGATCCCCTCGACGAAGGGCGCGTTGTGAGCTCGTCGGAGCCGGAGATCCACGTCCCGGACGACCTGTCCGAGCTGGACGACGAGCAGCCCATCGTCGCCCTGGTGATCACCCCGGTCGCGCTCGCCGCGCCCCTTGCGGCGGCCTGCGCCCTGGCGAAGGTCGACGCCGACGTCGTGCCCAGCGAGGTCGGGGCGATCGCGGTCCTGCGCAACCCGCTCGCCGGGCCTCTCGGCGCCGCCGGCGTCTCTCAGATGCTCCGGCAGGTGCCGGTCGTGCTGCTCGAGCGACGCGCCTCCCAGATGTCGGCGTCGCAATGGGTCGGCGGCAGCCGGACCCGCGACCTGCCGCCGGGCCTGGTGCTGTCCGACGCGCCCGTGGTGCTCGAGGAGCTGCTGCTCGAGGGACGGGCTCCCGCGACGGTGGACGGCGTCGTGACCAGCGTCGGGATGTCGCGGTTCACGGCGATGCGCACGCTCGCCGCGCACCGGCCGCGGCGCTGACCGGCGTCTGACCGACCCCCCGGGGAGGGCTCGGTCGCCCGGTACCCTGGGCGCGTGCCCAGCCCTCGTGTCGTCGTCCTCGACTACGGCTTCGGCAACGTCCGGTCCGCCGTCCGCGCGCTGCAGCGCGTCGGTGCGCAGGTCGAGCTGACCGCCGACGAGCGCGCGGCGCTGGACGCGGACGGCCTGGTCGTCCCGGGGGTGGGGGCCTTCGCGGCCGTGATGGGTGGTCTGCAGCGCGTGGGTGGCGACCGGATCGTCGAGCGCCGCCTGGCCGCTGGCCGGTCGGTGCTGGGGATCTGCGTCGGCATGCAGGTGATGTTCGGCGCAGGGGTGGAGCACGGCGAACGCACCGTCGGGCTCGGCCGGTGGCCCGGCGTCGTCGACCGGCTCGAGGCCGACGTCGTGCCGCACATGGGGTGGGCCCAGGTCGAGCCGGCCGCAGGTTCCGCCCTGTTCGGCGGCCTGACCGGCGAGCGCTTCTACTTCGTCCACTCCTACGCCGCCCGCTCGTTCCCCCGGCCGGCCCCCGGTGACCCGGCCGGGCCGCTGGTGACCTGGTGCGACCACGGTGGCCCGTTCGTCGCCGCGGTCGAGGACGGACCGCTCGCCGCGACCCAGTTCCACCCGGAGAAGTCCGGCGACGCGGGCGCCCGGCTGCTCGAGAACTGGGTGGGTGCGCTGTGAGCGACAGGCTCGAGCTGCTGCCCGCCGTCGATGTCGTCGAGGGCCAGGCGGTGCGGCTGGTGCAGGGCGAGGCGGGGTCCGAGACGGGCTACGGCGACGCCCTCGGCGCAGCGTCGGCCTGGGCGGACGGCGGGGCGGAGTGGGTGCACCTCGTCGACCTCGACGCGGCGTTCGGCCGGGGCTCCAACGCCGCGCTGCTCGCCGACGTCACCGCCGCTCTGGTCGCCCGCGGGGTGCGCGTGGAGCTGTCCGGCGGGATCCGGGACGACGTCTCGCTCGGTCGCGCGCTCGGCACCGGGGCGACCCGGGTGAACCTCGGCACGGCCGCGCTGGAAGACCCGGGGTGGACCGCGGAGGCGATCGCGGCGCACGGCGAACGGGTCGCGGTGGGCCTGGACGTGCGGGGGCGCACGCTCGCCGCGCGCGGGTGGACCCGTGCCGGTGGTGAGCTGTGGGAGGTGCTGGACCGCCTGGACGAGGTGGGCTGCAGCCGGTACGTCGTCACCGACGTCACGAAGGACGGCACGCTGCGCGGCCCGAACCTCGACCTGCTGCGCGAGGTGTGCGCGCGCACGCCGGCCCGGGTCGTCGCCTCCGGAGGGGTGTCGAGCCTGGACGACATCGCCGCGCTGCGGGCGCTCGTGCCGCTCGGCGTCGAAGGGGCGATCGTCGGCAAGGCGCTCTACGCGGGTGCGTTCACCCTGCCGCAGGCGCTGGACGTGGCCGGGCGCCAGTGAGCGGGCAGGGCGCTCCGCTCCGGTCGACCGGCCGGGCCCTGCCCGGGCCCTCGCCGTTCGCCGCCGACGACGGCTCGTCCGACCCCGCGCTGAGCGCGGTGCTGGTCGAGCACGCCGCGGGCAGGGCGGGCGTACCCGCGGTTCTCGACGCGCTGGTCGGCACCCGGGTGCTGGTCCCGATCCTGCCGCACGGCCGCGAGGCAGCGCCGACCGACGAGGCATCCCGCGCGGCGTACGACCTCGTGTCCCGGGAGGCGTCGGCCGCCGTCATCGGCGTGGCGACGGGTGACGGCCGGGTCGCGATGCCCGTGTTCTCGTCGGTCGCGGCGCTGGCCGCCTGGCGAACCGACGCACGGCCGGTGCCGACACCGGTCGCACGGGCGGCCCAAGGTGCGCTCGCCGAGGGCTGGTCGGTGCTCGTCCTCGACCCGGCCGGCCCGGTGCCGGTGCGGCTGCCCCGCCCGGCGGTGGTCGCGCTGGCGCAGGGCGGCACGTGGCGGCCGGCGGTCGCCTCGGGTGCCGTGGACGACGAGGTCGCGGACGCGGTGACGGCCGCGCTGGCGGGGATCGGCGAGGTCGCCCGCTGCCGCGTCGCACCGGGGGAGCAGGCCGAGCTGGCGATCGAGCTCGCGGTGCGACCGGGGCTCGACCGGCCAGGTCTCGAGGCGGTCGTCGCGCGGGTCAACGCGGCGCTGGCTGCCGATGCCACGGTCGCGATGCGGGTCGACTCGCTCGAGCTGAGGGTGCGGCCCGCTGACGCCTGAACCGCTCAGTGCCGGCGGAGCGCCCTGGCCACCAGCCCGATCGACAGCACGACGGTCATCGCGACCTGCATCCCGATGACGATCCGGTTCACGTCGACCACCGGCTGCCAGTGCGCGCCGGCCGCGTCGACGACGTAGACGCCGAGGGGCTTGACCCGGGCGCCGTACCCGCCACCGCCCCCACCGGCCTGGCCGTGCGCGCCGGCGTGACCCGCGGGTGCGTCGCTGCCCGTGGGCGCGGTCGTCTCGTCGGCCGCAGCCCTGGCCCGCCGGCCGGCCCACCGCGGGAACCCGGTGCCCTCGCCGCTGCCGGCTCCGGCGCCGACCCCACCGAGCACACGTGCCACCGGGACGACGAGCACGCCGTCCCGGTGGTACGCCTCCCCGAACACCCGCCGGACGGTGAAGGTGTCCTCCGCGGCCTTCGTCAGGACCGCTGGGTCGAACCGCTCCTGCTCTGCCATGACCGTCTCCTCAACTCAACTCAGCTCGTGCACGTGGGCGCGGGGGTGAACGACGACGTGTCGGCCAGCATGGCGCGCAGAGTGCTGACCGGCACCAGGAACGAGTCACCGGCGTCGTTCTTCGCGTAGACGACACCGATCACCTTTCCGTCGGCATCGAGGGCGGCCGAGCCCGACGAGCCTGGCTCCACCCGTGCATCGGTCACCAGCACCTGGCCGAGCGTGGCGTTCAGCGGGTCGGTCGTCGTGCCGATGACCCGGCCGTCGGTGAGCGTGAGCTGGCCGCCGAGGGGGTAGCCGACGATCGTCACCGGGTCGCCCTGCACGGGGTCGGCGGTGGCCAGCTCGGGCGCGGCCGGCAGGTCCTCCGAGGTGCGCACGAGCGCGAGGTCCGCCAGGGCGGCCGTGCTGGCGGCCGTGACGTCGACGTCGTGCCCGTCGTAGGTGGACACCTGCAGCTGAGCCGAGTCCGCGACGACGTGCTTGTTGGTCACCAGCGTGGTGGCGGTGAGCGCGAACCCCGAGCCGGTGGACACCTGGCCGCAGCCGACGTTGCGGATCCGCACCGCCATCCGCTCGACCGCGTCGAACCCGTAGGGGGACAGCCGGCTCTCCCCGGCGGAGATCGTCGGCGTGGGCTGGGCGGTGGGCACGGTGTCCGTGGGCACCGCAGGCGGCATCGGGGGCAGTACCGCGCAGCTGCCGAGCAGCAGCACGAGCGGCACCCAGCGGGCCCGGCCGGACCTCACTGGGCGAGCTCCGCCTGGAGGGCCGCGTTGGCGTCCCGCGCGTTGCCGCAGTAGTTGTCCACGTTGTTGCGGTAGGAGGTGAGCGATGCCGGGTCGTACTTCGAGGAGTTCTCGATGTAGGTGATCAGCGCTTCCTGCCCGTCGATGCAGGTGGCGAGTGCGGTCGCGACCTGGCCGGCGGCGGTGGAGATGCGCGCCTGGTAGTCGGTGAGCTGCTGCTGCGCGGCGGACTGGTCACCGAGCTGGGCCTTCTCGTCGGCGAGCTGGGTGATCCGCTGCTGTGCGGAGGTCAGCTGGTCGTGCACGGCGGCCAGCTCGGTGCGGGTGGCCTCCAGGTCGGCCTGCGCCTGCGCCAGGTCGGCCCCGTGCTGCTCGGCGAGCGCCTGCCACTGCTCGGAGTGCTGCTGCCAGGCGGCGTTGACCCGGAGCAGGTACCAGGTCAGGCCTGCGCCCGCGGCAAGGGTCAGCCCGAGGAGCACGGACAGCACCGTCACCGCCGGGCGCCGCGGGGCGGGTCGCGCCTGCCTCGACGCGCTGGGCTCGTCGACCGGCGGTGGCGGCGTCGTGCCGTGCAGCCAGACCGGGCTGTCCGTCGGCGGACCGGGCCGCCAGGGTGCATCGGTCACGATCGCCAGGATAGGCCGGGCGAGGGTCGGGGAATGCGCTGACCGGTGCTCCCGGTGCGAGAGGATACGGGCCGTGTCCCGTCGATCGCCGTACCCGGCGCTGTTCGCCCTGCCCGGCGTCGCACGCCTGTTCGCGATCGCGTTCCTGGCCCGGCTGCCGCAGGCGATGACCGGCGTCGTCCTGACCCTGCACGTGGTCCTCACCCTGCACCGTGGCTATGGCGAGGCGGGCCTGGTCACCGCCGTGATGACGGTGGGCATGGCGATCGGCGCCCCCTGGCGCGGACGGCTGGTCGACCGGCTCGGCCTGCGCCGGGCGGTGGCGCCGTCGGTGGTCGTCGCATCGGCCGTCTGGTTCACCGCACCGCACCTGCCGTACGCAGCGCTGCTGCCGGTGGTGCTGGTCGGCGGCATCTACGCGGTGCCGGCGTTCTCGGTCACCCGCCAGTCGTTGTCCGTCCTGGTGCCGGTGCGCCAGCAGCAGACCGCGTTCGCCCTGGACTCGGTGTTCGTCGAGCTGACCTTCATGGTTGCCCCGTTGGCCGGCGTGTGGCTGGCTACGGCGGTGTCGAGCACCGCGGCCCTGATGACCGCCGCGGTGGTCACCGTGCTCGGTGGCGCGCTCCTGGCCTGGGCGGACCCGCCCACCCGGTCGACCCGTAGGTCGGACGACGATCCAGCACCCGCCGCACCGGCCCGCTCGCTGGTCAGTCCGGCGCTGGTCGTCGTGCTGCTGTCCGGCGTGACCGCGGGGTTCCTCCTGGTCGGCACGGACGTGGCCCTGGTGGCGGCCCTGAACGAGGCCGGCCGGCCGCAGGACATCGGCTGGATGGTCGCCCTCTGGTGCCTCGGCTCGGTCGCCGGCGGGCTGGTCTACGGGTCGCGGGGCCGTTCGGTCCAGCCGCTGGTGCTGGTCGCACTGCTCGCCGCCGCCACCCTGCCGCTGGCCTTCGCCACGGACCAGCCGTGGCTCGCGGTCGCGATCGTCGTCTCGGGGCTGCCGTGCGCTCCGGCGCTGTCCGCCATCAACGCGGCGCTGGTCCGCCTGGTGCCCGAGCAGCGTCGCGGTGAGGTGATGGGCTGGAGCGGCACGACGTCGACGATCGGGAACGCGCTCGGCGCCCCCCTGGTCGGCTGGGTGATCGACCGGGCCACACCCGGTGGCGGGTTCCTCACCGCGGCGTGCGCCGGTGGCGCGGTCGCGCTCGGCGGGCTCGTCGTGCTCCGCGTGGCGCGCACCCGGCGCCCGGCGCCCGACGACGAGCCCGTGCCGGCGTCGGGGCAGGAACGTCAGCCGGTGCCGCGGCCGGTGCCGGAGCCGGTGCCGGAGCCCGCGTCGGCGTCCGGCGCGAGCAGGACGTCGGTCGGCTGAGCCCGGCGGTGCCAGACCCCCGGGACCACGCCACGGCCCTCGCCGTCAGGAGACCGGGCCGGTGTACTTCTCGCCAGGGCCTTCGCCGGGTGCGTCCGGGAAGGGGGATGCCTCGCGGAACGCCAGCTGGAGCGAGCGCAAACCGTCGCGCAGCGACCGCGCGTGCTGGTTGCCGATGTCCGGGGCCGAGGCGGTGACCAGCGCGGCGAGCGCGGTGATGAGCTTGCGGGCCTCGTCGAGATCGCGCAGCTCGTCGCCCTCCTCGGCCAGGCCGCACTTGACCGCGGCCGCGCTCATCAGGTGCACCGCTGCGGTGGTGATCACCTGCACGGCCGGCACGTCGGCGATGTCCCGGGTGACCTCCGAGACGTCCGACGGGTCCGGGCCGGGGGCGGGGGAGGACGACATGCGGCGATCCTCTCACCGCGGTGGCGCGCCGGGCCGATCGGGGCCGGGCGGGGGCGACAGGGGACGAGCAGGTCTGCGCGGGGCCGGGCCGGGCCGTCTGATACCCTCAAGATCGACTGGCCTGGCGTGCAAGCGTCAGGTGCACAAGTGGAGAACCTCCCACCTGGGTTCCGACCGGCCGCCGATGGCACGGCCGACAGGGACCGGGTCCCAGTCCGCAGCGCGCGGTCCGCCGTGCGTGGTCGTTCGGTGTCCGTTCCGGACGGTGCGGTGCTGATCGAGGCCTCCGCCTGTGCCCAGGGCGGGGGCCTTCCTCGTTCCCGGCGGCCGCCCGACGACACCGAGGAGCACCACATCAGCGAGCCCCGCATCAACGATCGGATCCGCGTCGCCGAGGTCCGACTCGTCGGACCTGCCGGCGAGCAGGTCGGCATCGTCCGCGTGGAAGACGCGCTTCGCCTGGCCCAGGACGCCGATCTCGACCTGGTCGAGGTCGCTCCCGACGCCCGGCCGCCCGTCGTCAAGATCATGGACTACGGCAAGTTCAAGTACGAGGCCGACATGAAGGCCCGTGAGGCTCGCCGCAACCAGACGAACACCGTCCTCAAAGAGATCCGGTTCCGGCTCAAGATCGACCCGCACGACTACGGCACCAAGCTGGGCCACGTCGAGCGGTTCCTCAAGGGCGGCGACAAGGTCAAGGTGATGATCATGTTCCGCGGTCGGGAGCAGTCCCGCCCGGAGGCCGGTGTGCGGCTGCTGCAGCGCCTCGCCGGTGACGTCGCCGAGCTCGGCTTCATCGAGTCGATGCCCAAGCAGGACGGCCGCAACATGATCATGGTGCTCGGCCCGGTGAAGAAGAAGGCCGACCAGCGCTCGGAGGCCCGTCGCGCCGCCGCGCCCCCGTCGAGGTCCTCGGGCCAGGCGTCCGAGGCGGTCGACGAGGACCTGGCCGCGGCCCTGGCCGACGAGGTGCCCGCGACCGTTGTCGAGGACGTCCCGGCGAGCCCGGTCCAGACGCCTGCCGTGTCTGCGCCTGCCGTGTCTGCGCCTGCCGCACCAGCGCCTGCCACGTCGGCGGCGCCGACCGCCCCGGCCCCGGCCGTGGCACCGGTCCAGACCTCCGCACCGGCATCCGTCGTCGAGCCGGCTGCGCCGCCGGTGCCGCGTCCGGCGACCCCCCGTCCGGCGACCCCCCGTCCGGTGACGCCGCGTCCGGTGACGCCGCGTCCGGCCGCACCCGCCGCCGCGGCCGCAACGCCGGCGCCTCGGCCGCCGACCGCCGGTCCGACCGGTCCGTCCGGTGCTGCCGCGGCGACTCCCACGACCGCTGACGGCCCGACCGTCCCTCGCCCGCCGCGGCCCGCCGCGCCGCGGACGGCGACTCCTCGTCCGGCGGCGCCGCGGACGGCCGCCGGCCACCCCACCCCTGGCTCGACCCCCCCGACGGGAGACGCCTGACCCGACCATCGCGGATCGCCGAAGCCACGGCAGACCCGCCCGAACCGAGCCGCACGTCCCGTGCGGTGCGACCGACAAGGAGAGACGGCAGCCATGCCGAAGAACAAGACGCACTCCGGTGCCAAGAAGCGCTTCCGCGTGACCGGCACCGGCAAGATCATGCGGGAGCAGGCGAACGCCCGGCACCTGCTGGAGCACAAGTCGAGCCGCCGCACCCGTCGCCTCGCCGGCGACCAGGTCGTCTCGGCCGTGGACACCCCCAAGATCAAGAAGCTGCTCGGTAAGTGACCGCGGCGCGCCCCTGACGGGGCGCCTCCGGCACCCGAGCCTGGACCAGCAAGGAGCCATCACGTGGCACGCGTGAAGCGGGCGGTCAACGCCCAGAAGAAGCGCCGGACGACCCTCGAGCGCGCCAGCGGTTACCGCGGGCAGCGTTCTCGTCTCTACCGGAAGGCGAAGGAGCAGGTCACCCACTCGCTCGTCTACGCCTTCCGTGACCGCAAGGCCAAGAAGGGCGACTTCCGCAAGCTGTGGATCCAGCGGATCAACGCGGCCTCGCGCGCCGAGGGCCTGACCTACAACCGCCTGATCCAGGGTCTGAAGCTCGCCGGTGTCGAGGTGGACCGCCGCGTGCTGGCCGAGCTGGCGGTGCACGACGCGCCGGCGTTCGCCACGCTCGTCCAGGTCGCCAAGGACGCCCTTCCCGAGGACGTCAACGCGCCGACCGCGGCGTGACGCACCCTCCCGAAGAGGACCTGGCCGGACGCCCGGACCAGGAGCTGATGACCAACCCGCGCGCGGAGCGCGTGCGGCAGGTCGCGGCCCTGGCCGGGCGTTCGGCGCGTGATCGGGCCGGACGGTACCTGGTCGAGGGGCCGCAGGCGGTGCGCGAGCTCGTCCGGTTCGCCTCCGCGTCCGTGCGCGCCCTGTACCTGTCCGACGAGGCCGCCCGGCGCTACCCGGAGATCGCCGTCGCCGCGGACGACGCCGGGCTGGCGATGCGGCTGGGCACGCCCGCCGTGCTCGACGCGATGAGCGCCGACGCCCAGGGGATCGTCGCCGTGGCCGCCCGGACCGAGGCCGAGCTGCCGAGCGTTCTGGCCGACGGCCCGCAGCTGATCGCGATCCTGGCGCACGTGCGCGACCCCGGGAACGCCGGGACGGTGATCCGTGCGGCCGACGCCGTCGGTGCCGATGCCGTGGTTCTCTCGACCGGCAGCGTCGACCTGCACAACCCCAAGACGGTGCGGGCCACCGCCGGGTCGCTGTTCCACCTGCCCGTCGTCGCCGGGGTCAAGCTGGCGGAGGTCGTCGACGCCCTGCACGAGGCCGGGCTGACGGTCCTCGCCGCCGACGGTGCGGGCCGGCTCGACCTGGACGACCTGCTCGACCTCGCGGGGAGCCGCTCCGCGGCACCGGCGCGTGCGCTGTCGGACGACGGGGCGAGGCTCTCGTCGGGCGTCCCCGACCTGGCCCGGCCGACCGCATGGCTGTTCGGCAACGAGGCCTGGGGCCTGTCCGACGACGTGCTGGCGCTGGCCGACGCCGTGGTGCGAGTGCCGATCCGGGGCGCCGCCGAGTCGCTCAACGTCGCCACCGCCGCCGCGATCTGCCTCTACGCGAGCGCTCGCGCCCAGCGCTGATCGGTCGCACCGGTACTCGCGGACCACTCCGCACGGCACCGGGGTGCGACGCGCGCCGGGGCCGGCGGGGTTAGCGTCTGAAGGGTGCCGCCGCCCGCATGGCCGCCCGGACCGACGCCGGGCCGGGGCGCCTTCGCACCCGATGCCGGTCCCCTGGAGCGCCGGCGCCCACGGCTCGTGCTCGCCGGGATCGTCGCGTTCGTCAGCGTCGTCGGCACCGTCGGGGCCGCGCACGCGCACCCGGGCCCGCGGCCCCTCGACGCCGGGGCGGTCCTCCTCGCGCTGGTGCCTCCTGTCGCGATCGCCGTGCTCGTCGCCCGGTGGCCCCGTACCGCGGCGCTCACCGGGGCCGGTGCCACCTGGGCGTACCTCGCCCTGGGGTACGCGTGGGGTCCCATCCTCGGCGGCGCCGTGCTGCTGCTCGCGGCCCTCCTGCTGGCGGGGCCTGTGCGCCGCGCGCGTGTGGTCGCCGCCGGCGGCGCCGTGCTCCTCACCGGCGCGGTGCTGGCCGGGGCGGCCGGGCGGCACGAGGGGCACTCGGCCGCGGGCCTGCTGGCGGGCGTCGCGTGGTCCGCCGTCGCGCTGCTGGTCGCCAGCGGGGTGCGCGAGCGCACGTCGCGCTTCGCTGAGCGTCGCGCCGACGCCGCGCGCAGCCGAGCCGAGCGGCAGAGCACCGCCGTCGCCGCGGAGCGCCTGCGCATCGCCCGCGAGATGCACGACGTCCTGGCCCACTCGCTCTCGGCGATCACCGTCCAGGCGGGTGTGGGGCTGCACCTGCTGGATCGTGATCCGGAGCAGGCCCGCACGGCGCTCACGCACATCCGCTCGACGAGCATCGAGGCTCTGGACGAGGTGCGGGCCGTGCTCGGCGTGGTGCGCGCGGGGGGCGGGCCGGACGGCGAGGTCCCGCTCGCCCCCACCTGGACGCTCGCCGCGCTGGCCCGGTTGGTCGCGCTCGCCGGGACCGAGCGGTTGACCGCAACGCTGACCGTCGACGAGTCGGCACGGGACCTTCCCGACCGGCTCTCTGGCGTCGTCTATCGCGTGGTCCAGGAGGCGCTGACGAACATCCGCCGGCATGCGCCGGATGCCACGCGTGCCAGCGTGCGGGTCGACGTCGCCGGAGCCGCCGAGGGGCGGCGCCTGACGGTCACCGTCGACGACGACGGCGCGCCGGGCCAGGCGGCCACCGCGGTGCCGTCGTCGGGCGCCGGCTACGGCCTCCTCGGCATGCGCGAGCGTGTCCACGGGGTCGGGGGCACGATCGAGGTAGGCCCGATCCCAGGCGGCTGGCGCGTGCGGGCCGCGGTCCCGTGGCCGGCCGCCAGGCCCACCCGAGCGAGCGACACGCCGCCGATGCCCGACGCCCCGACGGAGGCGTTGTGATGATCGACGTGGTTCTCGCCGACGACCAGGCCCTGGTCCGTGGCGGCTTCCGGGCGCTGCTCGATGCCGAGGACGACATCCGGGTCGTCGCCGAGGCCGCTACCGGGGAGGACGCCGTCCGTCTCACCCTGGAGCACCTGCCCGACGTCGTGCTCATGGACATCCGCATGCCGGGCCTCGACGGGCTGGAGGCGACGCGGCGGATCGTCGCCGACCCGCGCGCGCGCCACGTCCACGTCGTCGTCGTGACGACCTTCGAGCTCGACGAGTACGTCGCGCAGGCGGTCCGCAACGGCGCCTCGGGGTTCCTCGTCAAGGACACCGAACCGGCCGACCTGATCCGCGCCGTCCGCGTCGCGGCCGCCGGCGACGCCCTGCTCTCACCGACAGTGACGCGGCGGCTCCTCGCCCGCGTGGCCGCGGCGACCCGCCCCGTCGCGGAGCACCCGGCACTCGCCGAGCTCACGCCGCGCGAGCGGGGGGTGCTGCTCGAGGTCGCGCGCGGCCTGTCGAACGAGGAGATCGCGGGGACCCTCCACATCAGCGAGTCCACCGTGAAGACCCACGTCTCGCGTGTGCTGACGAAGCTCGACGCCCGCGACCGTGCACAGCTCGTGGTGCTGGCGTACGAGTCGGGCCTCGTGCGGGCCGGCTGGTCGGACTGAGGAACCAGCTCGGCGCGGTACCACGGCGGTAGCGGGGACGGCACCGGGGGCCGACGACGGGGACGGTGCCGTCGACAAGCCTGGAGGGGCGGCCGAAGGACGGCCGTGACGGCCGGTGAACCGGCCACGTCCCAGGAGGTTTTCATGCTCTCGACGGTTGCGGGCGTACTGGTCGCCCATCCCGGTTTCGGTACCGGCGGCGGTCCCGGGTGGTGGATCGTCTTCCCGATCGTGTGGTTCCTGCTCGTCCTCATGGTCGTCGTGCTCGTGGCACGGCGCGTCCGTCGCGGCTGGGTCACGGGCGGGCCGTGGGTCCATCACGCCGGACCGGACCCCGTCTCGATCCTCGGCGAGCGGTACGCCCGCGGCGAGATCGACGAGGCGGAGTACCGCACGCGCCTTGCCGTGCTGCGCCCGGACGCGAGTCGCTGACGGCGGTCCGCGACTCGCGCGGAACGCCCGACGCGCCCGTGGCAAGGTGGGGCGGTGCGGTTGTTCGCGGCCGTGTGGCCGCCCCAGGACGTCCTCGACCACCTCGACCTTGCGCTCGGAGCGGTGCGGCGCACGCTGCCGGGCGACGGGACCGGGCCGGTGCGCTGGTCGGCCCGGGAGACGTGGCACCTGACGTGCGCGTTCTACGGCGACGTGCCCGATGGGCGCGTGCCCGAGCTGGCGGGGGCGCTGGTCAGGGTGGCGGAGAGCCGGGCGCCGTACCAGCTGCGGCTGCGCGGCGCCGGGGTGTTCTCCCACCGGACCCTCTGGGTGGGTGTCGGTGGCGACACCGGGGCGCAGCTTGCGCTGGCACACGCGGCGGTCGCCGCCGGGGAGACGGCCGGCAGCCGGCCGGACGACCGGCCGCGCGAGCGGGCTCACCTGACGATCGGCCGGGTCCGGGACGTCGGCGGGCGCCGGGGGTGGGGCGTGGGCAGCACCGGCGGACGAGGACCTCGGGAGGGTAGTGACAGGGGGGCCGGGGGACGTGGCCCGGGGCTCGTCGGGCGGCTGCGGACCGAGAACGGCTGGCCGCGGTTCGACCCGGAGACCCTCGTCGGCGCGCTGGCGGTGTACGAGGGCCCGGAGTGGACCGTCGACTCCCTGCTGCTCGTCGCGTCCCGTCCCGGCGAGGGGCGTGGTGGCGGCCCGCTGTACGCGACGGTCGAGGCGTTCCCGCTCGTCGGGTAACCGCGGGGCGGGCGCCGATAGATAGACTCCCCTGCTGGTCGCGGCCGTCGTGCCGCCGCCGTCCCACGTTGGAAGGCCCCGGATGTCCACCCCTGAGCTGTCACCGCTCGACGCCGCCGCCGTCACCGCCGCTCTCGACCAGGCGCTCGCCGCGGTCGCCGCCGCCGGCGACCTCGATGCCCTCAAGGCCGTGCGCGTCGCACACGCCGGTGACCGCAGCCCGCTCGCCCTGGCGAACCGTGCCATCGGCGCCCTCGCCCCCGCCGACAAGGCGACCGCGGGCAAGCTCGTCGGCCAGGCCCGCGGCCGGCTGAACGCGGCCCTCGCGGCCCGCGAGACCGAGCTGGAGGTGGAGCGCGACGCCCGCGTCCTGGTCGACGAGGCCGTCGACGTCACGCTCCCGGCGGACCGCCGGCCGCTCGGCGCGCGGCACCCGCTGGACACCGTCGCCGACCGGATCGGCGACGTCTTCGTCGCGATGGGCTGGGAGATCGCCGAGGGGCCCGAGGTGGAGGCGGAGTGGTTCAACTTCGACGCCCTCAACCACGGTCCGGACCACCCGGCGCGGCAGATGCAGGACACCTTCTTCGTCGATCCGCCCGGGTCCGGCCTGCTGCTGCGCACCCAGACGTCGCCGGTCCAGGCGCGCTCCCTGCTCGACCGTCCGCTGCCGGTCTACGTCGTCTGCCCGGGCCGGGTGTTCCGCAACGACGCGCTCGACCAGACGCACACCCCGGTGTTCCACCAGGTGGAGGGCCTGGCGGTGGACCGCGGGCTGACGATGGCGCACCTGCGGGGGACGCTCGACCACTTTGCCCGGGCGATGTTCGGTCCGGAGGCGCGCACCCGGCTGCGGCCGTCCTACTTCCCGTTCACCGAGCCGTCGGCCGAGATGGACCTCTGGTTCCCGCAGAAGAAGGGCGGCGCCGGCTGGATCGAGTGGGGTGGCTGCGGGATGGTCAACCCCAACGTGCTGCGGTCGACCGGTGTCGACCCCGACGAGTACTCCGGGTTCGCGTTCGGCATGGGCATCGAGAGGACGTTGATGCTGCGCAACGGCATCGCCGACATGCACGACATCGTCGAGGGCGACGTGCGCTTCTCCGAGCAGTTCCGGGCGGTGATCTGAGATGGTGCTCGTCCCGCTCGCCTGGCTCGGCGACCACGTCGCACTCCCGGCCGGCCTCACCGCCGAGCATCTCGCCGCCGACCTCGTCCGGGTCGGGCTCGAGGAGGAGGCGATCCATGTCGCCGGCTCCGTGTCCGGGCCGCTCGTCGTCGGCCACGTGCTGGAGCGCCGGCCCGAGCCGCAGTCCAACGGCAAGACGATCAACTGGTGCCAGGTCGACGTCGGCGAGGACGCCCCGCGCGGCATCGTCTGCGGCGCGCACAACTTCGAGCCGGGCGACCACGTCGTCGTCGCCCTGCCGGGCGCCGTGCTGCCGGGTGACTTCGCGATCGCGGCCCGCAAGACCTACGGGCACGTCTCGGACGGGATGATCTGCTCCGCCCGTGAGCTGGGCATCGGCGAGGACCACTCGGGGATCATCGTGCTGTCCCGTCTCGGGCTGTCCGACGAGGAGACCCCGGCCGGCCTGGACGCCAAGCCGTTGCTCGGCATCGGCGAGCAGGTGCTCGAGGTCAACGTCACGCCGGACCGTGGCTACTGCTTCGCGATCCGCGGCATCGCCCGGGAGTACTCGCACGCCACGGGGGCGGCGTTCACCGACCCGGGCACGCCGACCGCGGTCGACCTCGCGCCTGCTGCCGGCGGGTTCGCCGTGGAGGTCGACGACGAGCCGCTGGAGGGCGTGCCGGGCTGCGACCGGTTCGTCGCGCTGACCGTGCGCGGCGTGCGCGCGACCGACGCCTCCCCGGCGTGGATGCAGCGCCGCCTCGCCCAGGCCGGCATGCGGCCGATCAACCTCGCCGTCGACGCGACGAACTACGTCATGCTCGACCTGGGTCAGCCGCTGCACGCGTACGACCTGGGCGGCCTGACCGGTCCGATCGTCGTTCGTCGCGCCCGGGCCGGGGAGCGACTGGCCACGCTGGACGGCGTCGAGCGCCGGCTCGACCCGCAGGACCTGCTCATCACCGACAGCCCGGCGGGGCGCGGGTCACGGATCATCGGCCTGGCCGGGGTGATGGGCGGGGAGGCGAGCGGCGTCAACGACGCCACCACCGACGTCGTCATCGAGGCGGCCCACTTCGACCCGATCACGGTCGCCCGCTCGTCGCGGCGGCACAAGCTGTCGTCGGAGGCCGCGAAGCGGTTCGAGCGCGGTGTCGACCCCCAGCTCCCACGGGTCGCGGCGCGCCGGGTCGCCGAGCTGCTGGTGCGGTTCGGCGGCGGCACGATCGACCCGCATGTGACCGACCTCGACGGCACCGGCGTGCCGTCCCCGGTCCCGTTCGACCCGACGCTGCCGGCCCGGCTGGTCGGCGTGCCGTACACCGCTGACGAGGTCCGGTCCACGCTCGTGCAGCTCGGCTGCGTGGTGGCCGACGACTTCCTGGTCACCCCGCCGACGTGGCGGCCGGACCTGCGCGCGGGTGTCGACCTCGTCGAGGAGGTCGCCCGGCTGCGTGGCTACGACGCCATCCCGTCCGTGCTGCCGGCCGCCCCGCCGGGCCGTGGGCTGACCCGGGCGCAGCGCGTGCGCCGCGCCGTCGCCGACCGGCTGGTCGCCGAGGGGCTGGTCCAGGTGCTCTCGTACCCGTTCGTCGGCGCCGAGCAGTGGGACGCGATGGGCCTGCCGGCCGACGACCCGCGGCGGACGGCGGTGCGCATCGTCAACCCCATCTCCGAGGGGCAGCCGTTCCTGCGCACGGATCTCCTCGTGTCCCTGCTGGACACCGCGCGGCGCAACGTGGCGCGAGGCAACCCCGACGTATCGGTGTTCGAGTCCGGCCTCGTCGTGCACCCGGTGCCGGGCTCGCCCGCCGCGCCGCAGCTGCCGGGAGGGGTCCGGCCGACCGACGAGCAGCTGGCTGCGCTCGCGGCGGCGATCCCGGACCAACCGCGGCACGTGGCCGGTCTGCTCACCGGTGGCCGGGTCCGCGCCGGCTGGTGGGGTCTGGGTCGCGCGGTGGACCACAGCGATGCGTTCGCCCTGGTCAGGGCGGTCGCCGAGGTCGTCGGCGCAGCCGTGACGCTGGTCGCGGATGTGCGTGCGCCGTTCCACCCCGGTCGGTGCGCGAAGGTCGTCGGACCGGCCGGCGAGGTGCTGGGGTACGCGGGGGAGCTGCACCCGAGCGTTGTAGCAGCCCACGACCTCCCGGCCCGGCCGGTGGCGTTCGAGCTCGACCTCGACGGTCTGCTCGCGGCCTCGGGCGGCGAGCCGGTGCAGGCCCGCCCGGTGTCGACGTTCCCGGTCGCCAAGGAGGACGTCGCGCTCGTCGTCGATGCCGCCGTGCCCGCCGGGGACGTGCTCGAGGCGGTGCGCGCAGGCGCCTCGGGCAGCGTCGCCGGCGACGTGCTGGAGGACGTCCGGCTGTTCGACGTGTACACCGGCGACCAGGTCGGTGCGGGACGCAGGTCGTTGGCGTTCTCGGTGCGGCTGCGGGCGGCCGACCGAACGCTGACGGCGGCCGAGACGGCTGCGGTGCGCGAGTCCGTCGTCGCTGAGGCGAACCGGAGGTTCGGCGCGACGCTGCGCGCGTGAACCGATCCGGCGATCGCCTCGGTCAGAACGGTGGTTCGTCGGGATAACCGCGGTGGGGCTGCGCCTCGAACGTCGCGACGAGCCTCTCGGTGTGTCCGTGGTCGCCGGGCACGACGCGGTAGCCGAGGCCGGCAGGGGTACGCCACTCGAACACCCCGGGCGCGACCTGACGCAGGGTGAAGCCGCCGTCGGTCTTGATGCGATGGCAGCGGCGGGACAGTGCTCCGAGGTTGTCGGCGCTGGTGGTACCCGGTGCGGCCGAGCCGTTCGCGGGGACGCCGTGGTACTCGGTGGTGTGGTCGATGTCACAGCGTCCGGCAGGTACGGGGCACCCGGGCGCGACGCAGACGTGGTCGCGTGCCATCACGTGCTCGACAAGTGGTCGAGGTGGTCGGTACCGGGTCCGTCCGACGTCGAGGACGGTTCCGGACAGGGGGTCCGTGACGATGCGTCGCCAGGCACCACCGGCGGCGAACGCACGAGCCTGTTGGGCGCTGATCGGGCCGAACCCGGCCAGCTCGGCGGGCTCGTCGTCCAGACGCAGCAAGGTGCTCAGGGCCACGGTGACGTCGATGCGGACGCGGGGGATGCGGATCGTCGGCAGATCGAGGCCCGTCCCGAGGTCACCGTCCACCTGCGCGTCGGTCCGGGGCTGGTCAACGTCGCGCTGGTCACGGACGTCGCGCTGGCGTGACGCCGCGGTCCCGACGGGCGCCGAGCGCGCGCTCGACGATTCCGAGCCCTCCGCCACCGCCTGCCCGCTGGCCAGTCCGAAGACGACGTCGGCGCGGAGCTGGTCGAGGGTGCGTGGATCTCCGAGGGCGCGCGCCGCCCGGGCGGTCGCCTCGAGCGTGGCGTCGATGCGGACCGCCTGGTCTGCAGGCAGCACGGCCCAGATGCCGGCCATGCCGTCCGGCAGACGTCTGGGGTGGCAGACGTGTCTGCCGTCGATGGCGCGGGCCAGCCGGTCGGCGGCGTCGAGCGGGTCTACGGAGAGCAGGGCGCGGTCGACGTCGGCAGCGAGCTGGGTCGGGGTGCGGGCGGCAGCACCGGGGAGCACGACCTCTTGGACGGCCCAGGCCAGCTCGCCGGGCCGGTCGTGCAGGCGGTCGCACAGAACGCGGAGCTTGGCGGTGTCCAGGCGGCCCTCGCGGACGGCCTCGGCGACGAGCAGCAGTTCGTTGCCTAGGGCCCGTCCGTCGCGGACAAGGCGTTGCGCACTCCGTCGTGACCAGGCCAGGCGCATTGCCAGCTCGTCACCGGCGACGTTGGGATCGGCCGGTATCGGGACGTTCCAGCTCGGGTTCATCGAGCCCCGGCGGGCGAGCTCGGCCGCCCCGAGCGCCGAGTTCAGCTGGGCCCAGGCGGCGACGCGCTGCCAGCCGGCGATGGTCTCGACCAGCATCCGGTCGTCGACGGTCGTGATGTCGACCTCCTCCAGGACCAGCGCCAACATCCCGTCGGGGGCTACGTCCTCCACACCCGCCAGCGACTCCCACGGAGCGTGAGCGCCACCGGACGGAAGCTCGTCGGACCCGTCGAGGTTCCACTCGGGCTCGTCGAGCAACGGCGCGGCGGCCTCGGCCCCGCCCGCCCAGCCGTCGTGGCGTGCTGCGTCGTCCGCCACCGGACCACACAGCTGATACGTCCGAACGGGTGCGCCGAGGGGTGCCTCGGCACTGACGCCACCGGCCGTACCGCTGCCGGTGGCCCGCTGCAGTTCGAACATGTGTTCGAGCATACCGGGAACCACCGACAGGCACCCTCGGGCCCGGCGCGCGCCCGGCTCGGCGCCCGGCATGTCGGCGGCCGAACGTATGTTCGAGGCGCGACGAACGAAGACCGGGAAAGCGGGGGAGGCGTCATGTGTGCGATGTGCGACGGCCAGGCCGTCGAGGAGTTCATGGCGGGAGTGGCGGCGGACATCGAGCGGATCGGCTGGTCCGTTATCGCCGTCGAGGGTGAACGCGGCTGACCGGGGTACGCGTACACGGTCGGGCTGACGCGCTACCACGGCCATCCCGAGCTCATCGTCAGCGGGCTCGACGCCGACACCGCGCTGCTGGCGCTCGACGACGTCGGCGCGAGGGTCCGCGACGGGGGGAGGGTCGTGGCGGGCGAGCGGTTCGTGCCGCCCGACGGCCCGGGGCTCGAGTGCCTCGCGCTGCCGGTCACCGATCCGTCGCGGCTCGTGCTGGCGCAGTCGGTCTACGGCACGTTCTTCCCGGTGACCGCGCTGCAGATCGTGTGGTCCGACGAGGGCGGGCGGTGGCCCTGGCAGATGTGCGACCACCACCGGCGCGGGCAGGAGGTGTTCGGCCCGCCACCCGTGCCGTGGGACTAGCAGACGCCGGTCGCCGACGGTCAGCCTGCCGCGGCGGTGCCTGCGAGCCGCCGCGGCCTGAAGGCCAGTGCGACGGCGACGGACGCGGGCGCGACCAGACGTGGTCGCGCCCACCACGAAGTCCGCGCTGCCTGGGTCGACGAGGGGGGCCAGCCACTGGTCAGACCTGCAGCAGCACCTTGCCCGTTGTCGCGCGGGACTCCAGCGCGCGGTGGGCATCGGCCGCGTGCTCCAGCGGGAACCGGGCGCCGATCCGCACCCGCAGCGTGCCCGCAGCGGCCAGGTCGAACACCTCGCGCGCCCGCCACTCGAGCTCCTCGCGAGTGCCGGTGTAGGCGCTGATCGACGGGCGCGTCACGTAGAGCGAGCCCGCGGCGTTGAGCCGCTGGAGCTCGAACGGAGGCACCAGGCCGGACGAGGCACCGAACAGCACCAGCGTGCCGCGGACCCGGACGCACGCCAGCGACGCCTCGAACGTGTCCTTGCCGACGGAGTCGTAGGCGACGCGGACACCGTCCCCACCGGTCAGGCGCCGGACCATCGGGGGCAGGTCGCGCGTGAGGTCGGCCAGCTCGCGGTAGCGGATCACCTCGGACGCGCCCGCCTCCCGGGCGAGCTGTTCCTTCTCGGCGCTGCCCACCGTGCCGATGACGCGCGCGCCGCGCAGCGTCGCCAGCTGGGTGGCGAGCAGGCCGACCCCGCCCGCCGCGGCGTGCAGCAGGACGTCGTCGCCCGGCTCGAGCGGCACGGTGGACACCGTGAGGTAGTGCGCGGTGATCCCCTGCATGGCCAAGGCGGTGGCGGTCTCGTCGTCCACGCCCGACGGCACGACGACCGCGTCGGCTGCCCGGACCACCGCCAGCTCGGCGTAGGAGCCGGCGGCCGACGACCAGCAGACCCGCTGGCCGATCCGGACCAGGTCCACCTCGGGACCGACCTCGACCACCTCGCCGGTCCCCTCGGACCCGACGAGGTGCGGGAAGTCCATCCGGTACAGGCCCGAGCGCCGGTAGATGTCGATGAAGTTGACCCCGACCGTGGCGACGCGGACGACGACCTCGCCCGGACCCGGGACCGGGTCGGGCAGCTCGACGACCTCGAGGACCTCGGGACCACCCGGACGCTGGGCGATGACGGCGCGCATGGATCCGTCGTACCACGTCGCGCGACCGAAGGGCAGGTTCGGTCACGGGAGAGGCGGCCGCATCACCGTGCATGCTGTTGTATCGTCATGCAATGACCTTCACCGTGGCCGTCGCCGGCGCCAGCGGGTACGCCGGTGGGGAGATGCTCCGGCTGCTGCTCGGGCACCCGGAGGCGCGGATCGGCGCGCTGACCGCGCACGGCAATGCCGGCACCCGGCTCGGCGAGCACCACCCGCACCTGCGCACCCTGGCCGACCGCGTCCTGGACCCGACGGGGGTGGACCAGCTCGCCGGCCACGACGTCGTCGTCCTGGCGCTGCCGCACGGAGCGAGCGGCGCCGTCGCCGCCGAGCTCGAGGCCCGCGGCGACGGTGCGATCGTCGTCGATCTCGGCGCGGACCACCGCCTCGTCGACCCGGCGGCCTGGACGGCGTTCTACGGCACCGAGCACGCGGGCAGCTGGCCCTACGGCCTGCCCGAGCTGATCCACGCGGACGGCACCCGGCAGCGCACCGTGCTGCAGGGGGCCCGGCGGATCGCGGTCCCCGGCTGCAACGTCACCGCCGTCACCCTCGGGATGCAGCCCGGTGTCGCGGCCGGCCTGGTCGACGCCTCCGACCTGGTCGCCGTGCTGGCGGTCGGCTACTCGGGTGCGGGGAAGACCCTCAAGCCGCACCTGCTCGCGGCCGAGGGCCTCGGCGCCGCCCAGCCGTACGGCATGGCAGGGACCCACCGGCACATCCCCGAGATCCTGCAGAACCTCACGGTCGCCGGAGCCCGAGGGGTTCGGCTGTCCTTCTCGCCGGTGCTCGTGCCGATGTCGCGCGGGATCCTCGCCACGGTGACGGCGCCGGTCGTGCCGGGCGTCACGGCCGGTGCGCTCCGCGAAGCCTGGCGCACGGCGTACGCCGACGAGCCGTACGTCGAGCTGCTGCCCGCGGGCGCCTGGCCGACGACGGCGTCGGTCCTGGGGGCGAACACCGCCCTCGTCCAGGTGGCGCTCGACGCAGCCGCCGGCAGGGTGGTCACCGTCACCGCGATCGACAACCTCGTCAAGGGCACCGCCGGCGGTGCGCTGCAGTCGCTCAACCTGGCCCTCGGCCTGCCCGAGACGCTCGGTCTGCCGGTGGACGGGGTCGCCCCCTAGCCCTGAGGGGGCAGCGCCCGGCGTGCCACGCGGCGGCCGTTCCCGCCGAGTGCATAGGTATGTATGATCACGCATATGAACAACAGCCCGAGCGGTGCGGTGCTGACCGGTGCCGACTCGCCCGGCGTCACTGCGGCGTCCGGGTTCCGTGCCGCGGGGATCACCGCGGGGCTCAAGGCGTCCGGCCGTCCCGACCTCGCCCTCGTCGTCAACGACGGCCCGCGGACCAGCGTGTGCGCGGTGTTCACGTCGAACCGCGTCGTCGGCGAGCCGGTGAAGTGGTCGCGCGCCGCGGCGGCGGACGGCCGGACCGCCGCGGTGATCCTCAACTCCGGCGGTGCCAACGTCTGCACCGGGCCACGCGGCTTCGCGGACGTCGAGGCGACCGCGGAGAAGGTCGGCGCGCTGCTCGACGTCGCACCCGGTGACGTGCTGGTCGCCTCGACCGGCCTGATCGGCGAGCGGCTGCCGATCGACACGCTCCTCGCCGGGATCGACCCCCTGGTCGCGGCCCTGAGCCCGACCGGTGGCCCGGACGCGGCCACCGCGATCATGACCACCGACACGCGTCCCAAGACCGCCCACACCACCCTGCACACCAGCCACGGCACGTTCACCGTCGGCGGCATGGCCAAGGGTGCGGGGATGCTGGCGCCCGCCCTGGCCACGATGCTCGTCGTGCTCACCACGGACGCCGACGTCGACCCTGGTGGCCTGCACGCGGCCCTCACCTCCGC
Source organism: uncultured Actinomycetota bacterium (assembly GCA_963769855.1). Classification (GTDB taxonomy): domain Bacteria; phylum Actinomycetota; class Actinomycetes; order Actinomycetales; family Cellulomonadaceae; genus Cellulomonas. The sequence goes on along the minus strand of CAVYNN010000003.1, from coordinate 258,841 downwards.
CACCGCCCAGACGTTCGACCGGCTCGACTCCGACGGCTGCATGTCGACCAGCGACACGGTGGCGCTGCTCGCCTCCGGTGCCAGCGGGGTGCTGCCCGACTACGTCGAGTTCGCCGACGCCGTGCGCGCCGTCTGCGCGAGCCTGGCCCGCCAGCTGATCGGTGACGCCGAGGGCGCCAGCCACGACATCGCCGTCACCGTGACCAACGCCAGCAGCGAGGCCGCAGCGGTCGCCGTGGGGCGGGCCGTCGCCCGCGGCAACCTGTTCAAGGCCGCGATGTTCGGCAACGACCCCAACTGGGGCCGCGTCCTGGCGCAGGTCGGCACCGTCCCGGTCAGCGTCGCGCCGTTCGATGCCGACCTGGTCGACGTGACGATCAACGGCGTCATGGTCTGCCGGGCCGGCGGCGCCCACCAGGACCGTACCCTCGTCGACCTGGCGAGCGCCCGTGAGGTCGCGGTCGACATCGACCTGCACGCCGGCACTGCCCGGGCCACCGTCTGGACCAACGACCTGACGCACGACTACGTCCACGAGAACAGCGCGTACTCGACATGACCGACGACTTCGTCTTCGACACCCGCACGGACCTGCGCCCGGACCAGAAGGCCGAGGTCCTGGTCCAGGCGCTGCCGTGGCTGCAGCGGTTCGCCGGCGCGTTGGTCGTCGTCAAGTACGGCGGCAACGCGATGGTGGACGACGACCTCAAGCGCTCGTTCGCGCAGGACATGGTCTTCCTGCACCAGGTGGGCCTGCGGCCGGTCGTCGTGCACGGCGGCGGCCCGCAGATCAACGTCATGCTCGACAGGCTCGGCATCGAGTCCGAGTTCCGCGGCGGCCTGCGCGTGACGACCCCGGAGGCGATGGACGTCGTCCGCATGGTGCTCACCGGGCAGGTGTCCCGCGAGCTCGTCGGGCTGCTCAACACCTACGGCCCGGTCGCGGTCGGGCTGTCCGGGGAGGACGGTGGCCTGCTCCAGGCGCGTCGCCGGCCGGCGGTGGTCGACGGGCAGGAGATCGACCTCGGGCTCGTCGGCGACGTGGTCCAGGTCAACCCGGGGGCGGTGCTCGACCTGCTGGAGGCCGGCCGGATCCCCGTGGTGTCCACGGTGGCCCCGGACATCGACGACCCGACCCAGGTGCTCAACGTCAACGCCGACACCGCCGCGGCGGCGCTCGCCATCGCGCTCGGTGCCCGCAAGCTGGTGATCCTCACCGACGTCGAGGGGCTGTACACGCGCTGGCCGGACCGGACCAGCCTGGTCCGGAGGCTGCGGGCAAGCGCCCTGGCCGGCCTGCTGCCCACCCTGGACGCCGGCATGCGGCCGAAGATGGAGGCCTGCTGGCGGGCGGTGACCGGGGGAGTGGGCCGGGCGCACGTCATCGACGGCCGGGCCCCGCACTCGATCCTCGTCGAGGTGTTCACCTCGGACGGCATAGGCACCATGGTGCTGCCCGACGAGGAAGCCCCGGAGCGTCCCGCGACCTCCCCGATCCCGGTGGTGGCCTGATGAGCGAGGTGATGCCCGCCCAGGCCGGGTCCGTCGCCGCCTGGACCGAGCGGTACTCCCGCGCGTTGATGGACACGTTCGGCCCGCCGCAGCGCGTCCTCGTCCGCGGCGACGGCCCGTACGTGTGGGACGCCGACGGCACGCGCTACCTCGACCTGCTCGGCGGGATCGCGGTCAACGCCCTCGGTCACGCCCACCCGACGCTCACTGCGGCGATCGCCGCGCAGCTGGGCACGCTGGGCCACGTCTCCAACTTCTTCGCCAGCCCCACGCAGGTGGCGCTCGCCGAGACGCTGCTGCACCTGGCGGGCGCGCCCGCCGGCTCGCGCGTGTTCCTCACCAGCTCCGGCACCGAGGCGAACGAGGCCGCGGTCAAGCTGACCCGGCGCCACTCGGACGGGAAGCGTCCCCGCCTCATCGCGATGGAGCATGCGTTCCACGGCCGGACGATGGGGGCGCTCGCGCTCACCCACAAGGCCGCCTACCGCGAGCCGTTCGAGCCCCTGCCGCCCGGCGTCGAGTTCGTCCCGTACGGCGACGCTGCCGCGCTCGAGGCCGTCATGGGGCCGGACGTCGCCGCGGTGTTCGTGGAGCCGATCCAGGGCGAGGCCGGTGTGCAGATCCCACCGCCCGGCTACCTCGCCGCAGTGCGCGAGATCACGACGCGGCACGGCGCGCTCCTGGTGCTCGACGAGGTGCAGACCGGGATGGGCCGGACCGGCCGGTGGTTCGCCTTCCAGCACCCGCAGATCGGCGGGGGCATCGTCCCCGACGCCGTCACCGTGGCCAAGGGCCTGGGCGGGGGTTTCCCGGTCGGCGCGCTGATCGCCTTCGGCGCCCATGCCGCGGGCCTGCTCGGCCGCGGTCAGCACGGCACGACGTTCGGCGGCAACCCGGTCGCCGCGGCGGCCGGGCTGGCGACGATCGGCGTGATCGAACGGGACGGCCTGCTCGCCCACGTCACCGAGCTCGGGGCATGGTGGCGCGCCGCCCTGGCCGCGTTGTGCCACCCGCTGGTCACCGAGGTCCGCGGCGAGGGACTGCTCATCGCGGTCGAGCTCGCAGCGCCGGTCGCGGCGGCGGTCGCGGCGCGGGCCCTGGCCTCGGGCTTCGTCATCAACGCCTGCACGCCCAGCACGATCCGGCTGGCTCCCCCCTACGTCCTCACTCAGGGCCAGGCGCAGTCCTTCGTCGACTTCGTCGGCACCCTTCCCCCGGAGGTGACCGCGTGAGGAGCTTCCTGCGCGACGACGACCTGACGCCCGAGCAGCAGGCGGACGTGCTGCGCCTGGGCGACCTGCTGAGCCGGGACCGGTTCGCCCGTCGTCCGCTCGAGGGGCCCCGCGCCGTCGCCGTGATCTTCGACAAGCCGACGCTGCGCACCCAGGTGTCGTTCACCACGGGGATCGCCGAGCTCGGCGGGTACCCGGTGGTGGTCGACGGCAACCTCGCCCAGATCGGCGTGCGGGAGTCGATCGCCGACACCGCCAGGGTGCTCGGCCGGCAGTGCGCGGCGATCGTCTGGCGCACGCATGGCCAGGCCAGGGTCGAGGAGATGGCCGCGGTCGCCGGTGTCCCCGTCGTCAACGCCCTGACCGACGACTTCCACCCCTGCCAGGTGCTCGCGGACCTGCTGACGGTCGCCCAGCACCGCGGCGGTGTGCACACCCTGCCGGGCACGGTGCTCGCCTACGTCGGCGACGGGTCGAACAACATGGCGCACTCCTACCTGCTCGGCGGTGCCACGGCCGGCATGCACGTGCGGATCGGCACACCGGACGGCTTCGCGCCCAGCCCGGCAGTGCTCGACGCCGCGCGCCGGGTCGCCGCCGCCACCGGAGGCTCGGTCGCGGTGCACGGCGACCGCGAGTCCGCCCTCGACGGAGCCGACGTGGTGGCCACCGACACCTGGGTGTCGATGGGCCGGGAGGCCGAGGTGGATGTCCGCGCCCAGTCGTTCGTGCCGTTCCGCCTCGACGGCCCGGGCCTGTCGTCGGCCGCGCCCGGTGCGCTCGTCCTGCACTGCCTGCCTGCCTACCGCGGCAAGGAGATCACCGCCGAGGTGCTCGACGGCCCGCAGTCGGTGGTGTGGGACGAGGCAGAGAACCGGCTGCACGCGCAGAAGGCGTTGCTGACGTTCCTCCTCGACAGGCACGCCTCATGACGACGGCTTCGGTGCCCTCGACGAAGGCTGCGCGCCAGGCGCTGGTCACCTCGCTGCTCGCCCGCCAGCAGGTGCACTCGCAGGTCGAGCTGGCCGACCTGCTCGCGGCCGAGGGTGTCACGGTCACCCAGGCCACGCTGAGCCGCGACCTCGTCGAGCTGCAGGCCGTCAAGGTGCGCGCCCCGGGCGGCGCCCTCGTCTACGCCGTCCCGATCGAGGGTGGCGGGCGGGGCACGCAGCAGGCCGAGAGCATCGAGGTGCTCGCCGCTCGGCTCGCCCGGCTCGCTGCCGAGCTCGTCGTCACCGCGGAGGCGTCCGGCTCGCTCGTCGTGCTGCGCACCCCGCCCGGCGGTGCACAGCTCCTCGCGTCCGCGATCGACCACTCGACCATGCCGGGCGTGCTCGGCACGATCGCCGGCGACGACACCGTGCTGGTGATCGCCGCCGAGCCCGGGGCCGGCTCGACGGTGGCCCAGCGGTTCCTCGATCTCGCGGCCGGCCGCGAGTCCGCACGAGACAAGGACGAGATGTGAGCAAGGTTCTGACGCAGCTTCCGGTCGGCGAGCGGGTGGGCATCGCCTTCTCCGGGGGCCTGGACACCTCGGTCGCCGTGGCCTGGATGCGGTACAAGGGCGCGATCCCGTGCACCTACACCGCGGATCTCGGCCAGTACGACGAGCCGGAGATCGACAAGGTGCCTGGTCGCGCCATGGCGTACGGCGCCGAGCTGTCGCGCGCCGTCGACTGCAAGGCCGCACTGGTCGAGGAGGGGCTGGCGGCGATCGCCTGCGGCGCGTTCCACATCAGGAGCGGCGGCCGTTCCTACTTCAACACGACGCCGTTGGGCCGGGCCGTCACCGGCACACTGCTGGTGCGGGCCATGCAGGCCGACCGGGTCGAGATCTGGGGCGACGGGTCCACCTTCAAGGGCAACGACATCGAGCGGTTCTACCGCTACGGCCTGCTCGCCAACCCGAGCCTGCGGATCTACAAGCCGTGGCTCGACCAGGAGTTCGTCGCCGAGCTCGGCGGGCGTGCGGAGATGAGCCAGTTCCTCATCGACCACGACCTGCCCTACCGCGACAGTGCCGAGAAGGCGTACTCGACCGACGCGAACATCTGGGGCGCCACCCACGAGGCCAAGACCTTGGAGCACCTCGACGTGTCGCTGGAGACGGTCGAACCGATCATGGGGGTGCGGTTCTGGGATCCGGCGGTCGCGATCGAGACCGAGGACGTGACGATCCAGTTCGAGCGCGGCCGGCCGGTGGCGATCGACGGCGTGCGGTACGACGACCCGGTGGCCCTCGTCCACCAGGCGAACGTCATCGGCGGCCGGCACGGCCTGGGCATGTCCGACCAGATCGAGAACAGGATCATCGAGGCCAAGTCGCGCGGGATCTACGAGGCACCTGGCATGGCGCTGCTGTTCGTTGCGTACGAGCGGCTCGTCAGCGCGATCCACAACGAGGACACGATCGCCAGCTACCACACGGAGGGGCGGCGGCTGGGTCGGCTGCTGTACGAGGGCCGGTGGCTGGACCCGCAGTCGCTCATGCTGCGCGAGTCGATCCAGCGGTGGATCGCGTCGGTCGTCACGGGCGAGGTGACGCTGCGGCTGCGGCGCGGCGAGGACTACACGATCCTGCGCACCGACGGGCCCGGCTTCTCCTACCACCCCGACCGGCTGTCGATGGAGCGCACCGATCTCGCCGCCTTCGGCCCGACCGACCGGATCGGCCAGCTGACGATGCGCAACCTCGACATCGCCGACACCCGCGCCAAGCTCGAGCTGTATGCGAGCCAGCCGATCGACCAGGGGCAGGTGCTCGTCGAGCACGGCACGCTGTTCGGTGCGCTGCCCGCGGGTGGCGCGGACGTCATCGCGACGAACCCACAGGTGCTCGGCGACGAGGAGGCGGCGCTGGACGCCGCCGCGATGGAAGAGGGCACGGACTGACGTGGCCACCCCCGACTTCGGCGCTCCCGCCGGTACCCCGTCCGCGACTGCCGCCGGCGCCCTGTGGGGCGGGCGGTTCAGTGGCGTGCCGGCGGACGCGCTGGCCGCGCTCTCGCGTTCCACGCACTTCGACTGGCGCCTGGCCCGGGACGACATCGCCGGGTCGCGCGCGCACGCCCGGGTGCTCGCCCGGGCCGGGCTGCTCAGCGAGGCCGAGCTGGCGGGCATGCTCGCCGCGCTGGATCGCCTCGACGACGACGTCGCCTCGGGCGCCTTCGGCCCCGCGCCTGACGACGAGGACGTCCACTCCGCCCTCGAGCGCGGGCTGATCGAGCGGGCCGGTGCCGACCTCGGCGGCCGGCTGCGGGCCGGCCGCAGCCGCAACGACCAGATCGCCACGCTGGTCCGGATGTACCTGCGCCGCCAGGCACGGATCGTCTCCGGCCTGGTGCTGGACGTGGTCGACGCGCTCGTCGGCCAGGCCGGGGCAGCCGGCGACGCGCCGATGCCCGGGCGCACTCACCTGCAGCATGCCCAGCCGATCCTGCTCGCGCACCACCTCCTGGCCCACGCCTGGCCCCTGCTGCGGGACGTCGCGCGGTTCCGCGACTGGGACGCCCGCGCCGCCCGCTCGCCGTACGGCTCGGGCGCCCTCGCCGGCTCGTCGCTGGGCCTCGACCCGGCGGCGGTGGCCGCCGAGCTCGGCTTCGACGGGCCGGTGGAGAACTCGATCGACGGCACCGCCTCCCGGGACGTCGTCGCCGAGTTCGCGTTCGTGTGCGCCATGACCGGCGTCGACCTGTCGCGCCTGGCGGAGGAGGTCACGCTCTGGGCGACGGCCGAGTTCGGCTACGTCCGGCTCGACGACGCCTACTCGACCGGGTCGAGCATCATGCCGCAGAAGAAGAACCCCGACGTCGCCGAGCTGGCCCGCGGCAAGGCCGGCCGCCTGATCGGCGACCTGGCCGGGCTGATGGCCACGCTCAAGGGCCTGCCGCTGGCGTACGACCGGGACCTGCAGGAGGACAAGGAGCCGGTGTTCGACCAGGTCGACCAGCTCACCGTGCTGCTGCCCGCCTTCGCCGGGATGGTCGCGACGCTGAGGTTCGACCTGCCGCGTCTGGCCTCGATGGCGCCGGCCGGCTTCTCGCTCGCCACCGACGTCGCCGAGTGGCTGGTTCGGCGTGGCGTGCCGTTCCGGGTCGCGCACGAGGTCGCCGGCGCGTGCGTGCGCGTCGCCGAGGCGAAGGGCACCGGCCTGGACGGGCTGTCCGACGAGGACCTGGTGGCGGTCAGCCCGCACCTGGTCCCCGAGGTCCGTTCGGTGCTGACCGTCGAGGGCTCGGTGGCCTCGCGCGACGCCGTCGGCGGCACCGCGCCGGTGCGGGTGGCCGAGCAGCTGGTCGCCGCGCGCAGCCGCGCGGCGGAGCACCGGGCGTGGTCCGCCCAGCGCAGTGATGTGACACCGGGATGAGCATGGCCGAGACGTCGGCCGACCCGGTGCTTGCCGGGATCGTCGCCCGGGCCCTCGGCGCGCGGCCCAGGCTGGGCCCGGTCCGGCTGGTCGCCGTCGACGGTCCGGCGGGGTCGGGCAAGACGACGTTGGCGGCGGCGCTGGCAGGCGGGCTCGTCAGCCGCGGCACGGAGGTGGCCGTGCTGCACCTGGACGACCTCTACGAGGGGTGGACTGGCCTGGAGGGCAGCCTGTGGCCGCGGCTCTCGGTCCAGGTGCTCGAGCCGCTGCGGCGCGGCCGTCCCGGCCGCTACCAGCGGTACGACTGGGTGGTCGGTGCGTTCGACGGCTGGGTGGACGTCCCGGTGCCGGCGGTCCTCGTCCTCGAAGGCTGCGGGGCCGCCCGCCGGGCGGTCGACCCGCTCGCGGTGCTCCGCGTCTGGGTGGCGGCCGGGGCGGAGGAACGGCTCGCCCGTGGTCTGGCCCGCGACGGCCAGGACGCGCTCCCGCACTGGCTGCGCTGGATGCAGGACGAGGCCGCGCACTTCACCCGGGAACGGACCGCGGAACGCGCCGACGTGCGGCTGGACGGGTTTGGCAGGATGAGCGGGTGAGTACCGCGGAGCGCGTCGTGGCCCGCGACCCCCTCGGGGCCGTCGCGGCGCACGTGTGGTACGCCCGGGACGCGCTCGCAGTCGCGGCGGACCTGCTCGGCGCGACGATCACGGCACGCTCCCCGGAGGGCGACGTGACGGTACGGATCACCGAGGTCGAGGCGTACGGCGGCGAGGACGATCCCGGCTCGCACGCCTACCGCGGGCGCAGCCCCCGCAACGCCCCGATGTTCGCCGAGCCCGGCCGGCTCTACGTCTACCGGCACCTCGGGCTGCACCACTGCGTCAACGTCGTCGCGCAGCCCACCGGCAGCGCTGCGGCCGTCCTGCTCCGCGCGGGCGAGGTGGTGCACGGGGCGGGCCTGGCCTGGACCCGACGAGCCGCCGCCGGCGTGGTGGACAACGAGCGGCAGCTGGCGCGAGGTCCGGGGCGGCTCACCGTGTGCCTCGGGCTCGATCTCGACGCCAACGGGGCGGACGTCACCGAGGAGGGTGGCGACGTCGTCGTGCGGATGCGGCCGGAGGGGTCCGTGGCGCCTGCGCACCGCAAGGGGCCGCGGGTCGGGGTCGCCGGTGCCGGCGGAGACGCGGTGGCTCACCCCTGGCGGCTCTGGCTCGCCGGGGAGCCCACCGTGTCGGCGTACCGTCCGGCCTATCGTTCGCCGGTGTCGGGTAGCGCCCCTGGTGGGGCGGCCGCGTCGGCGTGATCGTCGTTCCCCCGAAGCCCGTCCAGCGGCACCGCCGCTGTGTGAAGGAGACCCTGTGAGCACCGTCCTGGACGAGCTGGAGTGGCGTGGCCTGCTGGCGCAGACCACCGACCGGGAGCAGCTGGCGGCAGCGCTGGCGGCCGGTCCGGTCACGGTCTACTGCGGCTTCGACCCCACCGCACCGAGCCTGCACCACGGCAACCTGGTCCAGCTCGTCGTGCTGCGGCACATGCAGCGCGCCGGGCACCGGGTGCTCGCGCTGGTCGGCGGCGCGACCGGGATGATCGGCGACCCGCGGATGTCCGGCGAGCGGGTGCTGAACTCCGCCGACACGGTGACGGCCTGGGTGGAGCGGCTGCGCGGTCAGATCTCGCGGTTCCTCGACTTCGACGGCGACAACCCGGCGACGATGGTGAACAACCTCGACTGGACCGGCGGGCTCACCGCGATCGACTTCCTGCGCGACGTGGGCAAGCACTACCGGCTGGGCACCATGCTCGCCAAGGACACCGTCGCGCGCCGGCTCGCGTCCGAGGAGGGGATCTCGTTCACCGAGTTCTCCTACCAGATCCTGCAGGGCCTGGACTTCCTCGAGCTGTACCGGCGGTACGGCTGCACGCTGCAGACCGGCGGCAACGACCAGTGGGGGAACCTGCTGTCCGGGGTCGAGCTGGTGCACAAGGCCGACGGTGGTGCGGTGCACGCGCTGACCACGCCGCTGATCACCAAGGCGGACGGCACGAAGTTCGGCAAGACCGAGGGCGGGGCGGTCTGGCTGGCGCCGGACATGATGTCGCCGTACGCCTTCTACCAGTTCTGGCTGAACACCGACGACGCCGACGTGGCCGGCTACCTCAAGGTGTTCACCTTCCGGACGAGGGAGGAGATCGCCGCGCTCGAGGCCGCGGTGGCTGAGCGGCCGGCGGCGCGCGAAGCGCAACGGGTGCTCGCCGAGGACGTGACCACCCTGGTGCACGGTGCAGACGCGACGGCGAAGGTCGTCGCCGCGTCCCAGGCGCTGTTCGGCCGGGGCTCGCTGGCGGCGCTGGACGAGGCGACCCTGGGCGCAGCGGTCGCCGAGCTGCCGTCGGCGCCGGGCGCGGTGGGGGATTCGCTGGTGGACCTGTTCACCGCGACCGGCCTGGTCGCCTCCAAGGGTGCGGCTCGACGAGCGGTGGCCGAAGGCGGGCTGTCGGTGAACAACGAACGGGTCTCCGACGAGGCCGCGGTGCTCACCGCCGGTCAGCTGCTGACCGGCCGGTACGCGGTGCTGCGCCGCGGACGCAGGTCGCTGGCCGCGGTGCGCGCCGGACAGGACCAGACCGCTCCCGGGGCGTGACCTTCGTCACCACGCAGCGGATTTGCGCAACCACCCCGCCTCGCGTAATGTCTTCCAAGCCCCCGCAGGGAGGAACGGACACCAGAGATGGTGGTCGGTCCCGCGGAGGGGCAAACCCCGACCGAACGAACACGGCGCTCAGTGCGCTCTCGTTCAGGTCGGCCGGGGATTGTGTGGAAGCCTTCCTGGGCATCTCGCAAGGGGTGCAGGGCGGTGCGTCTGTTTCTTGAGAACTCAACAGTGTGTCTTGATGTTGTTGATGCCGATGTCCACGTGAGTGGGCTTGGTGTTGATGGGGTTTCCTGGTCCGCGTCCCCGTGGGCTGGGGGCTCTGTGATGCCAGTTTCTGTGTTGTGCTTCGTGTGACGTTGCCTTCTGGTTTTGGCTGGGGGGTGATGATCGTTTTTGACGGAGAGTTTGATTCTGGCTCAGGACGAACGCTGGCGGCGTGCTTAACACATGCAAGTCGAACGGATCACTCCAGCTTGCTGGGGTGGTGAGTGGCGAACGGGTGAGTAACACGTGAGCAACCTGCCCTCCTCTCTGGGATAAGCCTTGGAAACGGGGTCTAATACCGGATATTCACTTCTGCCTGCATGGGTGGGGGTGGAAAGCTTTGGCGGTGGGGGATGGGCTCGCGGCCTATCAGCTTGTTGGTGGGGTGATGGCCTACCAAGGCGATGACGGGTAGCCGGCCTGAGAGGGCGACCGGCCACACTGGGACTGAGACACGGCCCAGACTCCTACGGGAGGCAGCAGTGGGGAATATTGCACAATGGGCGAAAGCCTGATGCAGCGACGCCGCGTGCGGGATGAAGGCCTTCGGGTTGTAAACCGCTTTCGGCAGGGAAGAAGCCTTCGGGTGACGGTACCTGCGGAAGAAGCGCCGGCTAACTACGTGCCAGCAGCCGCGGTAATACGTAGGGCGCAAGCGTTGTCCGGAATTATTGGGCGTAAAGAGCTCGTAGGCGGTTCGTCGCGTCTGCTGTGAAATCCTCAGGCTCAACCTGGGGCGTGCAGTGGGTACGGGCGGACTAGAGTGCGGTAGGGGTGACTGGAATTCCTGGTGTAGCGGTGGAATGCGCAGATATCAGGAGGAACACCGATGGCGAAGGCAGGTCACTGGGCCGCAACTGACGCTGAGGAGCGAAAGCATGGGGAGCGAACAGGATTAGATACCCTGGTAGTCCATGCCGTAAACGTTGGGCACTAGGTGTGGGGTCCATTCCACGGATTCCGTGCCGCAGCAAACGCATTAAGTGCCCCGCCTGGGGAGTACGGCCGCAAGGCTAAAACTCAAAGAAATTGACGGGGGCCCGCACAAGCGGCGGAGCATGCGGATTAATTCGATGCAACGCGAAGAACCTTACCAAGGCTTGACATGCACCTGTAACGTCCAGAGATGGGCGCCCCGCAAGGCTGGTGCACAGGTGGTGCATGGTTGTCGTCAGCTCGTGTCGTGAGATGTTGGGTTAAGTCCCGCAACGAGCGCAACCCTCGTCCCATGTTGCCAGCGGGTTATGCCGGGGACTCATGGGAGACTGCCGGGGTCAACTCGGAGGAAGGTGGGGATGACGTCAAATCATCATGCCCCTTATGTCTTGGGCTTCACGCATGCTACAATGGCCGGTACAGAGGGCTGCGATACCGCAAGGTGGAGCGAATCCCTAAAAGCCGGTCTCAGTTCGGATTGGGGTCTGCAACTCGACCCCATGAAGTCGGAGTCGCTAGTAATCGCAGATCAGCAACGCTGCGGTGAATACGTTCCCGGGCCTTGTACACACCGCCCGTCAAGTCATGAAAGTCGGTAACACCCGAAGCCCATGGCCCAACCCGTGAGGGGGGGAGTGGTCGAAGGTGGGACTGGCGATTAGGACTAAGTCGTAACAAGGTAGCCGTACCGGAAGGTGCGGCTGGATCACCTCCTTTCTAAGGAGCGTCCTGCTGGTCGGGGTTCGCCTCGGTCGGCCAGGGGCCATGCCTGGGTCGTTCGTGCCTGGGGTGGTGCTCATGGGTGGAACATCGATGACAGCTGTCAGGCTGCCGTACCTGTTGTCCTAGTACGTCACCGGTTCGCCGGTGGTTGGAACGGGTGGGGGGTGCGGGACGCTGGTGGCGCCAAGACACACTGTTGGGTCCTGAGGGAACAGCCGCGTAGGTGGTGTGTTTCGTCGGGCGGGTCGCACCTGGTCCTGGGTTTCCCCGTGTGGGGGGTCGGGGGTGGGTGTGGCTGGTCGGGGCTGTCGGTCGTCCAGATCGGCTCGTGATCGTCATCGGGTGCAGTGTCCTGGTGGGGGTGCGGGTGTCGGTGGGTGGTGCCGGTGGTGGTCCTGGTCGTTGTTTGAGAACTGCACAGTGGACGCGAGCATCTTTGTTTTCTGTGGTTGAAGTTTGTAAGGGCACAGGGTGGATGCCTTGGCACCAGGAGCCGAAGAAGGACGTGGTAGCCTGCGATATGCCTCGGGGAGTTGGCAAACGAACCGTGATCCGAGGATGTCCGAATGGGGAAACCCCGCACCAGTCATGTGGTGCGACCCCCGCCTGAATGTATAGGGCGGGTGGAGGGAACGCCGGGAAGTGAAACATCTCAGTACCGGCAGGAAGAGATATTCCGTGAGTAGTGGCGAGCGAAAGCGGATCAGGCTAAACCTGGCACGTGTTCAAGCCGGCGGGCGTTGCGTGCTGGGGGTTGTGGGACCCCGCTGATGGTGCTGCCGCACCATCGGGCAGTCAGAAAGTCGTGTCATAGTCGAAGGGTCTTGAATGGCCCGGCACAGAGGGTGTGACCCCCGTAGACGAAATGATGCGACCTGCCGTGGGTGTTCCCGAGTAGCTCCGGGCCCGAGAAACCTGGAGTGAATCTGCACAGACCACTGTGCAAGCCTAAATACTACCTGGTGACCGATAGCGGACTAGTACCGTGAGGGAAAGGTGAAAAGTACCCCGGGAGGGGAGTGAAATAGTACCTGAAACCGTGTGCCTACGATCCGTCGGAGCCTCCCTAGCAGGGGTGACGGCGTGCCTTTTGAAGAATGAGCCTGCGAGTTAGTGGTGCGTGGCGAGGTTAACCCGTGTGGGGAAGCCGTAGCGAAAGCGAGTCCGAACAGGGCGTTATAGTCGCGTGCTCTAGACCCGAAGCGAGGTGATCTAGCCATGGGCAGGGTGAAGCACGGGTAAGACCGCGTGGAGGCCCGAACCCACCAGGGTTGAAAACCTGGGGGATGACCTGTGGTTAGGGGTGAAAGGCCAATCAAACCTCGTGATAGCTGGTTCTCCCCGAAATGCATTTAGGTGCAGCGTCACGTGTTTCTTGCCGGAGGTAGAGCTACTGGATAGCTGATGGGCCCGACCAGGTTACTGACGTTAGCCAAACTCCGAATGCCGGTAAGACAGAGCGTGGCAGTGAGACGGCGGGGGATAAGCTCCGTCGTCGAGAGGGAAACAGCCCAGACCACCAGCTAAGGCCCCTAAGCGTGCGCTAAGTGGGAAAGGATGTGGAGTTGCACAGACAACCAGGAGGTTGGCTTAGAAGCAGCCACCCTTGAAAGAGTGCGTAATAGCTCACTGGTCAAGTGATTCCGCGCCGACAATGTAGCGGGGCTCAAGCGCACCGCCGAAGCTGTGGCATTCACGCTCGACCCGGTCGTCCTTCGGGGCGGCCCAGGTGCGTGGATGGGTAGGGGAGCGTCGTGTGGCCGGCGAAGCCGCGGAGTGATCCAGCGGTGGAGGCCACACGAGTGAGAATGCAGGCATGAGTAGCGAATGACGGGTGAGAAACCCGTCCGCCGAATGACCAAGGGTTCCAGGGCCAGGTTCATCCGCCCTGGGTAAGTCGGGACCTAAGGCGAGGCCGACAGGCGTAGTCGATGGACGACGGGTTGATATTCCCGTACCGGCGAAGGACCGCCCATACCGAGCCCGGTGATGCTAAGCACCTGGGTCGTCGCCGTGTCCCTTCGGGGACTGGTGGTGACCTGGCTGCGACCCGATCCGGTCGTAGGTAAGCGTATTAACAGGGGTGACGCAGGAAGGTAGCCCGGCGTGGCGATGGTTGACCACGTCCAAGGCCGTAGGGCGCACAGCAGGCAAATCCACTGTGCACATAGCCCGAGAACCGACGGTGAGCGCGCATGCGCGAACAGGGTGATCCTCAGCTGCCAAGAAAAGCCTCGACGCGAGGTCCTAGCCGCCCGTACCCCAAACCGACTCAGGTGGTCAGGTAGAGAATACCAAGGCGATCGAGCGAATCGTGGTTAAGGAACTCGGCAAAATGCCCCCGTAACTTCGGGAGAAGGGGGGCCTCAAGCGTGAACCTGCTAGCCAGGGGAGCGTGGAAGGCCGCAGAGACCAGGGAGAAGCGACTGTTTACTAAAAACACAGGTCCGTGCGAAGTCGCAAGACGATGTATACGGACTGACGCCTGCCCGGTGCTGGAAGGTTAAGAGGACGGGTCAGCCGCAAGGCGAAGCTCAGAATTTAAGCCCCAGTAAACGGCGGTGGTAACTATAACCATCCTAAGGTAGCGAAATTCCTTGTCGGGTAAGTTCCGACCTGCACGAATGGCGTAACGACTTCTCCGCTGTCTCAACCGCGAACTCGGCGAAATTGCACTACGAGTAAAGATGCTCGTTACGCGCAGCAGGACGGAAAGACCCCGGGACCTTTACTATAGCTTGGTATTGGTGTTCGGTGCGGCTTGTGTAGGATAGGTGGGAGACTGGGAAGCCGGCACGCCAGTGTCGGTGGAGTCAACGTTGAAATACCACTCTGGTCGCCTCGGATGCCTAACCTCGGACCCTGATCGGGTCTAGGGACAGTGCCTGGTGGGTAGTTTAACTGGGGCGGTTGCCTCCTAAAATGTAACGGAGGCGCTCAAAGGTTCCCTCAGCCTGGTTGGCAATCAGGTGGCGAGTGCAAGTGCACAAGGGAGCTTGACTGTGAGACCGACAGGTCGAGCAGGGACGAAAGTCGGAACTAGTGATCCGGCGGTGGCTTGTGGAAGCGCCGTCGCTCAACGGATAAAAGGTACCCCGGGGATAACAGGCTGATCTTGCCCAAGAGTCCATATCGACGGCATGGTTTGGCACCTCGATGTCGGCTCGTCGCATCCTGGGGCTGGAGTAGGTCCCAAGGGTTGGGCTGTTCGCCCATTAAAGCGGTACGCGAGCTGGGTTTAGAACGTCGTGAGACAGTTCGGTCCCTATCCGCTGCGCGCGCAGGAAACTTGAGAAGGGCTGTCCCTAGTACGAGAGGACCGGGACGGACGAACCTCTGGTGTGCCAGTTGTTCCGCCAGGAGCACGGCTGGTTGGCTACGTTCGGGAGGGATAACCGCTGAAAGCATCTAAGCGGGAAGCCTGCTTCAAGATGAGGTTTCCACGCCCCCTCGAGGGGTGAGAGGCTCCCCGCTAGACCACGGGGTAGATAGGCCGGACGTGGAAGACGGGACTAAAGACCGTCGCAGCTGACCGGTACTAATCAGCCGAACACTTCACCACAACACTTTTTGCTCGCGTCCACTGTGCGGTTCCCGAACCACGACCACCCCACCCCCACCCCGGGACACACCCCGGGAAAAGGGGGTGCCAGGGAGAATGGTTGACATGGTTCCATAGAGTCACGGCGGCCACAGCGAAGGGGAAACGCCCGGTCCCATCCCGAACCCGGAAGCTAAGCCCTTCAGCGCCGATGGTACTGCATCCGCCAGGATGTGGGAGAGTAGGACGCCGCCGGACACCCATTCAAGAATGCCCCCCACCCCACGGTGGGGGGCATTCTTGCATCCCCAGACAGGCGTTGCGCCCCGGCTTGCCCGAGTTCCGTGCTGGCGCCAGCTGTCGCAGGCAGGCGGCGGGCTGATGGTCTGGGATGATGGACGCCGCACAAGCCGAGGAGACAGATGAACAGCGACGATCGCGGGTCCGGAGGGCGCAAGCCCGGTGGCTCAGGGCAGAGCCGATCCGGGTCCGGTGCCGGCGGCGCAAGGCGGGCCGGGGGTCCGGCCGGGAGTGGGTCGTCGGCCGGACGTTCGTCGTTCCCCGGACGCGCATCGTCGGCGGGCCGGACATCGTCCCCTTCGGCCGGTCGTGGCTCGGGCTCGGGGGGCCCTCGTCCGCGTGGCGCATGGGCTTCTGCGGGCGATGCCACCCCTGGTGCTCCGCGGTGGAACCGGGACGCTTCCGACTCGCGCAGCCAGGGCAGTCAGGGCGCGGCGCCCGGGGGTCGCGATGGACGGGGTGCACGCCCTTCGGGTGAGGTGCCTCGAGGCTCCGGAGGTGCGGGGTCCGCTGGTCGCTCGAGCGGAGATGCTCCGAACGGCCGCGGGGTCGACGGGCGTCCGCGCGCGAGCTACGGCGCGGCCCGACCTGCGGCTGGGCGGACCGGCGGTGCACCGTGGCGGTCGTCCGGTGATGCCGCGGGTTCGTCGTCCCAGCCGCCGCGTCGCTCCTTCGGTGCAGGCGGGGCTGCCGCCCGCGACGACCGGCCACGCAAGCCGTCCGGTGCGGGCCGTTCAGGTGCCGGTGATGTCGGAGCCCGTCGGCCGGCTGCCGACGCCGGGCGCGGGTACGTTCCCGGAGGCGCGGGCCGCAGGCCGTGGGGCGAGGACCGGCCGTCGGGCTCGGATGATCGTGCGCGTCGGCCCTACGCTCCGGGTCGTCCCGCGGGTGGGTCGGACGGTGCGCGTCGGCCGTACGCCCCGGGTCGTCCTGCGGGCGGCTCGGATGATCGTGCCCGTCGCCCCTCTGGTGAAGCGCGCAGTCCTTCGGGTGAGGGTAGGCCGGCGGGCTCGGATGATCGTCCGCGTCGGCCCTACACACCGGGTCGTCCCGCCGGTGGGTCGGACGGTCCGCGTCGGCCCTACGCTCCGGGTCGTCCCGCGGGTGGGTCGGACGGTGCGCGTGGGCCGTACGCTCCGGGTCGTCCTGCGGGCGGGTCGGATGATCGTGCCCGTCGTCCCTCTGGTGAGGCGCGCGGTCCTTCGGGTGAGGGTCGGCCGTCGGCGGGCTCGGATGATCGTCCGCGTCGGCCCTACGCTCCGGGTCGTCCCGCGGGTGGGTCGGACGGTGCGCGTCGGCCGTACTCCCAGGGGCGTCCTGAGGGCAGCTCGGACGAGCGTCCCCGTCGTCCGTACGGCGAGACCGGTTCCCGCCCGGCCGGCCAGGCCGATCGCCCCGGGCGCCCGGCCTACGACCGCGGGGCGTCGGGTGCCGGGAGCTCCCGCGCGCCGTACGGCGGGGACCGGGCCGAGCGCGGGCCGGGATCGGGGAGCGCCGGCGCAAGGACCGGCGACAGTCGGAGGGCCGGTCCACGGGCCGGATGGAACGAGGCGGTGGCCGCTGGCGCGGGTTCGGGGGCCCGGCCGCGCCGCACCTGGGACGGAGACCCCGACCGCAGCCTCGCGGGGCCGCCGCGCGCCTTCCCGGCGGACCATCCGCTGCACGCCGACCGCCCGGTCGATCCGTACCTGCCCGATGACGTCGAGTTCCGCGAGCTCGACCGCGAGGTGCGGGCCCGTCTGCGTGGCTTGACCAAGGAGCAGGCGGAGCGGGTCGGCAAGCACCTCGTCATGGTGGCGCGGCTCATCGACGACGACCCGGACCTCGCCTACCAGCACGCCCAGGCGGCCGTGCGCCGCGCCGGACGGATCGACGTCGCGCACGAGGCAGCGGGCCTGAGCGCCTATCGGTCGGGGCGGTACGCGGAAGCGCTGCGGGAGCTGCGCACGGTCCGTCGCCTCAACGGCTCACCCGAGCACCTGCCGGTGATCGCAGACGCGGAGCGTGGGCTGGGCCGGCCCGAACGCGCGATCGTCGTCGGCAACGACCCGGAGGTGGCGGTGCTGAGCCCAGACAGCCAGGTGGAGCTGGCGATGGTGCTGTCGGGTGCCCGGCTGGACCTAGGTGAGCCCGAGGCGGCGTTCGCGTTGCTCGAGACGCCCGTCGTCCGGTCGACGGCCGGCGTGCTCGCTGCCCGGGTGGCTCAGGCGCGGGCGACCGCGCTGGCTGCTCTCGGCCGCACGGCCGACGCCGACCGGGAGCTCTCCCGCTTCTCGCAGGACGAGCTCGACGCCGCTGCCGGCGACATCGGCGAGGACGAGGAGGTGTTCGTCTACGACCTGCTGGACGAGGATCCCGACGACGACCGTGACGAAACGGCCGACGACCAGGATGACGCCGACGACCAGGATGACGTGGCCGACGAGCCGGCCGGCGAGGGGACGGACCCGGAGCCCGCAGCAGAACCGGCGGACCAGGGCGAGGACCAGGCCCACGTCGGTGACGCCGACCAGGCCCACGTCGGTGACGCCGACCAGGCCCCCGAGGACGGGGCGCGATGACGTCCGGACTGCTCGGTTGTGACCGTCCGCTGGCCGAGGCCTACGACTGCGCGCTTGTCGACCTCGACGGCGTCACGTACCTCGGCCACGAGCCGATCCCGTGGGCATCGGACAGCCTGGGCGCCGCGCGCGAACGCGGCATGCGGATCGTCTTCGTCACCAACAACGCGTCGCGCTCACCCGCGGTCGTCGCCGAGCAGCTGGTCGGACTCGGCATCGCTGCGGTGCCGGAGGACATCATGACGGCCTCGCAGTCGGCGGCGAGCCTGCTCGCCACCCGTCTGCCGCCTGGCGCGAAGGTGCTGGTGGTGGGCACCGACGCACTGCGCGACGCGGTCCGCGAGCAGGGCTTCGCCGTGGTCGACTCCGCGGACGACGAACCCGCGGCGGTCGCCCAGGGCTACGGTCCCGAGGTCGGCTGGGCACAGCTCGCGGAAGCCGCATACGCGATCGAGCGAGGCGCGTGGCACGTCGCCTCCAACCTGGACAAGTCCCTTCCGCAGGCGCGCGGGTTCGCCCCCGGCAACGGTGCGCTCGTGCTCGCCGTGCGGGCGGCGACCGGTGTGGTGCCGGACAGTGCCGGGAAGCCGGAGCCGACGATGTACCGCCTGGCCGCGGCCCGTGTCGGCGGGCGCACGCCGTTGGTGGTCGGCGACCGCCTCGACACCGACCTGGCCGGCGCTCGCGCGGGGGGATTCCCGGGGCTGCACGTGCTCACCGGGGTGAGCACCGCGCGCGACGACGTGCTGGCTGCGGCGACGTTCCGGCCGACTTTCCTCGGCGCGGACCTGCGGGCTCTGCTCGAGCCGCACCCCGAGCCGGTGCCGGCCGCGGACGGCTGGTGGGCCTGCCGACAGTCGGCGGCGCGGGTGCGCGACGGTGTCCTCGAGCTCGACGACCACGACGGCGACGGGCTCGACCTGGTCCGTGCCGCCTGTGCCGCCGCCTGGCAGGCGGCGGACGCCGGACACCCGGTCGACCCGGCGCGCGTGCCGGACTTCCCGGTCGGCTGACGTGCACCCGGAACCGGGCGAGCACTCGCGGGCGCACCGGCCTGTGGGTCGCGACGCGGGTGTCCGGGTGACAACCGGTAGCGTGGACACGGCCGTCGCTGATGGTCGGCGCGGGCTAGGAGGTCGTACGTGACGCAGCTCGTCCCGGAGAGCACCGGCGACGCGACCGTGGACGGGGCACTGACCCGTCTGGCCGATCTGGACCACGCGCCGGTGCGTGAGCACCTCGGGATCTTCGAGGCCGTCCACACGGCGCTCCAGGACCGCCTGGCCGACGCGGAAGGATGACGCGAGCGTGACGGCACGGCTGGACGCCGAGCTCGTCCGCCGCGGCCTGGCCAGGTCGCGGCGCAGGGCGGGCGAGCTCATCGCGGCCGGGCGGGTCCAGGTCGACGGTGTCCCGGTGCTGCGCGCCGCCACCTCGGTCGACGAGGATCGCGCGCTCGTCGTCGGCGAGGACCCGGACGACCCCGGCTACGCCTCACGCGCCGGGTACAAGCTCGCCGGAGCCTTGGACGCCTGGGCCCCGGCCGGGCTGACCGTGCTGGGCCGGGACTGCCTCGACGCAGGGGCGAGCACCGGCGGGTTCACCGACGTGCTGCTGCGCCGCGGGGCGCACCACGTCGTCGCGGTGGACGTCGGGCACGGTCAGCTCCGCCCGGAGCTCGCCGCCGATCCTCGTGTCGACGCGCGCGAAGGGGTCAACGTGCGCGACCTGGCTGCGGGCGCCCTGACCCCCGCCCCGACGCTCGTGGTCGCGGACCTGTCGTTCATCTCGCTCCGGCTCGTGCTGGCCCCGCTCGCGGCGGTGGCCGCGCCCGACGCCGACCTCGTCGTGCTGGTCAAGCCGCAGTTCGAGGTGGGCCGGGAGCGGCTCGGCTCCACCGGCGTCGTGCGCGACCGGTCCGGGCGCCGTGACGCGGTGCTGGGCGTGCTGCGGGCGGCCGACGAGGCGGGGTTGACGCCGGTCGACCTCGTGCTCAGCCCCCTGCCGGGGCAGGACGGCAACGTGGAGTACTTCTGCTGGCTGCGCGGCGCCGCCGCCCAGGCCGGCAGCGCGCACCTGGAGCAGGCGCGCATCGACGACGTGCTGGGAGGCACTCCGTGACACGCCGGGCCCTCGTGGTCGCCCACCGCACCCGACCTGAAGCGGTCGAAGCTCGCGAGATCGTGCTGAGCGAGCTGGCCATCGCCGGCATCGAGGCGGTGCTCGCCACCGACGAGTCGACACCCGACAACCTGCCCGAGTTCGAGATGGCGATAGTCCTCGGTGGCGACGGCACGATCCTGCGGGCCGCCGAGCTGACCCGGGACCGCGGGGTGCCGATGCTCGGGGTCAACCTGGGGCACATCGGGTTCCTCGCCGAGATCGAGCCGGACAACGTCGCCGGCGCGGTGCGCCGTCTGGCCAGCGGTGACTACGAGGTCGAGGAGCGCGGCACCCTCGAGGTGCGGGTGCTGGCCCCCGACGGCACGGTGTCGCAGACCTGGGCGCTCAACGAGGCGACGATGGAGAAGACCGACGCCGCCACGATGATCGAGGTCATCATCGAGGTCGACGGGCGGCCGCTGTCGACGTTCGGCACCGACGGCCTGGTCCTCGCCACGCCGACCGGGTCCACCGCGCACGCGTTCTCCGGTGGTGGTCCCGTGGTCTGGCCGGACGTCGACGGGTTGATCGTGGTGCCGCTCGCGGCGCATGCGCTGTTCGCCCGTCCGCTCGTCGTCGGGCGCAGCAGCACGGTCGCCGTCGAGGTTCTGGCGCGCTCGGCCAGCGCCGCGATGCTCATCTGCGACGGGCGACGCCGGATCGCGATGGCTGCCGGCTCGCGGCTGGAGGTGCAGCGCTCGGCCGTGCCGGTGCGACTTGCGCGGCTCAGCCCGGCCCCGTTCACGACGCGCCTGGTCAGCAAGTTCGGCCTGTCCGTCGAAGGCTGGCGAGGCGGGGCGCGGTACGTCCCGGGCGGTACGCCGTGATCGAAGAGCTGCGGATCGACGACCTCGGGGTGATCCGCCGGGCGCACGTCCGGCTGGGCGCCGGCTTGACCGTGATCACGGGGGAGACGGGGGCCGGCAAGACGATGGTGCTGACCGCCCTCGCCCTGCTGCTCGGGGCGAAGGCCGATCCGGGTGCGGTGCGCTCCGGTGCCGCGGCGGCCGCCGTCGAGGGCCGCGTACGCCTGGGCAGCCACGGGCACGCGCTGGAGCTGGTCCGGGAGGCCGGCGGCTCGCTGGACGACGACGGCACGCTGCTGCTGCTGCGCACCGTCACGGCGGAGACGGCGGACGGCCCGGGCCGGTCGCGAGCGCACCTCGGCGGCCGGTCGGTGCCGCAGGCGGTGCTCGCGGAGCTCGCCGAGGAGCTGGTCACGGTGCACGGGCAGGCCGACCAGGTACGGCTCCGGACGCCGGCGCGGCAGCGCGACGCCGTCGACGCGTTCGCCGGCCCCGAGCACCTGGCGGTGCTCGCACGGCACCGGGACGCGTGGGCGGCCCGGGCGCAGGCGGCCGCCGAGCTGGCCGAGCTGGTCGACCGGTCCGCGGAACGAACCCGCGAGGCCGAGCTGCTCCGGCTCGGACTGGCCGAGGTGGAACGGGTCGCCCCGCAGCCGGGCGAGGACGCCGCCCTCGCCGAGGAGTCGCTCAGGCTCTCGCACGCCGAGGACCTGCGGGCAGCCGCCGTGGGGGCGCACCTGGCGCTGATCGGGGACGACGACGCCGAGGACGTCCCAGCGGCCGCCACCCTCGTCGACGCCGCTCGCCGGCTGCTCGAGCACGCCGGACCGCACGACCCGGCGCTGGCCGAGCTGGGCCGCCGCGCCGCGGAGGCCGGCTACCTGGTCGCCGATGTGGCCTCCGACCTGGCCGCCTACCTGCAGGACCTGGCGGCCGACCCGCTCCGGCTCGACGCCGTCGAGCAGAGGCGCGCCGAGCTCGGCTCGCTGACCCGGGTGCACGGCGGCGACGTCGCGCACGTGCTCGCCTGGGCGGAGCAGGCGGGGTTGCGGCTGCTCGAGCTGGACGGCGGCGAGGACCGGGTCGGAGCGCTGCAGGAGCGGCTCGCGGCGCTGGACGACGAGCTGGGACGGCTCGAGGCCGCCCTGACCGCGGCGCGGACCGCGGCCGGCGGACGGCTGGCGGACGTGGTGACGGCCGAGCTGGCGGGGCTGGCGATGGCGGGGTCACGGCTCGAGGTGGTCGTGGAACCGGCGGATGCCGCAGGCGTCACCGGTGCCGACCGGGTGGAGATGCTGCTGGTGCCGCATGCGGGGGCGCCGGCCCGGCCGCTGGGCAAGGGCGCATCGGGTGGTGAGCTGTCCCGGGTGATGCTGGCCCTCGAGGTGGCGCTCGCGACCGAGGGCGGCCGGGCCGAGGATGCCGCGCAGCCCGGAACCTTCGTCTTCGACGAGGTCGACGCCGGGGTGGGCGGGCGGTCGGCGATCGAGGTCGGCCGGCGACTGGCCGAGCTGGCCCGGGGCGGCCAGGTGCTCGTCGTCACCCACCTGGCACAGGTGGCAGCGTTCGCGGACACCCACCTCGTCGTCTCGAAGTCGGCGGCCGACGGCCTGGTGACAGCCGCGGACCTGGCCGAGGTGACCGGTCCGGACCGGGTGCGTGAGCTGGCCCGGATGCTTGCCGGGCAGGAGGACTCGGCGGCCGCGCAGGCCCATGCTGCCGAGCTTCTGGCGATGTCCGGGGCGGGCCGATGAGCGGCGTGGCGTGCCCGCGCGGCCAGCACGACGAGGCGCGGAGCCGATGACGCGCGCACACGAGGGGCACCGAGCTCGCCGCCGTGAGGCGGTTGACGGGATCGTCGGCCCGGCCCGGGTCGCCCCGGACGCGACGTCGGCCACCGGCCGGCTGAGGCCCGGCGACGTGGCCGTGATCGACCAGATGGACCTCGACCGGGCGTCGGCCGAGATCCTGCTCGCGGCGCACCCGGCGGCCGTCCTGAATGCCGCCCGATCGATCTCCGGGCGTTACCCGAACCTCGGCCCCCAGTCGCTGGTGGACGCCGGGGTGCCGCTCGTCGACGACCTCGGGCCGGACATCCTGTCCGTTCCCGACGGGCACCTGCTCCGGGTCGCCGGGGGTGCCGTCTACGACGGCGACACGGTGCTCGCCGAGGGGGAGCTGCAGACGGCCGAGTCGGTCGCCACGGCGATGGCCGACGCGCGCGGGGGCCTGGCCACCCAGATGGAGGCGTTCGCCGCCAACGGGATGGCGCACCTGCACGACGAGCAGGCCCTGCTGCTCGAGGGAGTCGGAGTGCCCGAGCTGCGCACCCGGCTCCAGGGTCGACCGGTGCTGGTCGTCGTACCCGGCGCGAAGGCCGCGGCGGAGCTGCGGGCGGTGCGGGCGTTCGTCCGGGAGCACCATCCGGTGCTGGTCGGTGTCGATGCCGGCGCGGACCTGCTGCTCGCGGCCAAGCTGCGACCCGATCTCGTCGTGGGCGACCTGGACCAGGTCTCCGAGGCCGCCTTGACCGGCGGCGCCGAGCTCGTGCTGCGGGTGCCGCGCTCCGGGCAGGCCCCTGCCGCGGCGCGGCTGCAGCGTCTGGACCTCGCCTACCTGACCTACCCGGCGGGTGGTTCGGCAGCGGACGCCGCCCTGCTGCTGGCCGAGGTCCGCGGCGCGGAGCTCGTCGTCGGCGTCGGGACCCGGGTCGGGCTGCTCGACCTCGTCGACTCCGGGCGTGCGGCGATGGCCGGCACGGTGCTGACCCGGCTCCGGGTCGGCGCCACGCTGGTCGACGCGGGCGTGGTCGCCCGCCTGTACCGGCACCGGATCTCCACCCGGCAGGTGCTGCTGCTCGCGCTGGCGGCGCTCCTCGCGCTCGCCGTCGCGCTGTGGGTCACCCCGGCCGGGCACGACCTGTTCGCGGCGCTCGGCTACCGGCTGGCGGACCTCGCCGGTGCGGTCCGGCGCCTGTTCGGAGGCAGCTGATGGTCGACTTCCGCTACCACCTCGTCTCGCTGATCGCGGTGTTCCTCGCCCTGGCCTGCGGCATCGCGCTCGGTGCCGGGCCGCTGCGGCAGGCGATCGGGGACACCGTGTCCGGTCGCAACGCCGAGCTGACGGCCCAGAACGCCCAGCTGCAGTCCGAGCGCGACGCCGCGGTGGCCGACGACAGCGCCGCGAACGCCGCCCTCGACGCGGCCGGGGCGGGCCTGCTCGGCGGCACGTTGACCGGCTACCGCGTCGCGGTGGTGGCGCTCGGGCCGGTCGACGGCGCGGTCTCCTCGGCCGTCGACACGCGGCTCAAGCAGGCAGGGGCGACGGTCGTCTCGCACGTCAGCCTCGCGGCCGCATGGACGGACCCGGCGACCCGCTCGTTCCGGCAGAGCCTGGTCGGCTACCTGCTGGGCTACCTCGACCCGGCCCCGCCCAGCGGGACGGCGCCCGACACCGAGCTGGCGCAGGCACTGGTCGAGGGGCTGTCCGCCGCCGACCCGGCGAACCCGGACGTCCCGTCCGGCAACGCCTCGCTCCTGCTGCAGCTGCTGTCGACCGGCGACACGCCGCTGGTGACGCTCGCCGCACCGGTGACCGCGCCTGCCGATGCCGTGGTGCTCCTGGCGCCCGGCTCGGCACCGGGCGCGCCGACGCCGCAGGCGACCGGGACGACCGACCTGTCGGCCGCCGGCGTGACCCTGCTCCAGGCGGCGCAGGCCGGCTCGCGCGGCGCGGTGCTGGCCGAGACCGAGCCCGGGCCGGGCCCGGTCGTCGCGGCCGTGCTCGCGTCGCCGGACGCGGCGTCGCTGGCGACCGTCTCCGGCACGAGCGGCGTGGTCGGCCAGATCGGGGTGCCGCTCGCGCTGGCCCAGCGGATCTCCGGGACGGCCGGGCACTACGGTGCCGGGACCGGGCTGACCGCGCTGCCGCCGCGGACCGTGGCCGGTGCGCCGGCTCGCGTGGCGGGGCCGTGACCGACTCGCCCGGGGTGGACCGGCGCCAGGCTGCCCTGCGTCCTCTGTTAGTGTCGAAGCCCGTGATGGATCGCGCACACCGACTCTCCGGGCGGTCAGAACTGACCCGGCACATCTTCGTCACGGGGGGCGTCGTCTCCTCGCTCGGCAAGGGCCTGACGGCTTCCAGCCTCGGCCGCCTGCTCCGCTCGCGCGGCCTGCGGGTGCAGATGCAGAAGCTGGACCCGTACCTCAACGTCGACCCCGGGACGATGAACCCGTTCCAGCACGGCGAGGTGTTCGTCACCGACGACGGCGCCGAGACGGACCTGGACGTGGGCCACTACGAACGGTTCCTCGACGTCGACTTCCTCGGCTCCGCGAACGTGACGACCGGCAAGGTCTACTCCTCGGTCATCGCCCGGGAGCGGCGCGGCGAGTACCTCGGCGACACGGTGCAGGTGATCCCGCACATCACCGACGAGATCAAGGCCCGGATGCGGTCCCAGGCCGGCGACGACGTCGACGTCATCATCACGGAGATCGGCGGGACGGTCGGCGACATCGAGTCGCTGCCGTTCCTCGAGGCCGCCCGCCAGGTGCGCCAGGACCTCGGCCGGGCCAACGTCTTCTTCCTGCACGTGTCGCTGGTGCCGTACATCGGCCCGTCCGGTGAGCAGAAGACGAAGCCGACGCAGCACTCGGTCGCCGCGCTGCGCAGCATCGGCATCCAGCCGGATGCGATCGTGCTGCGCGCCGATCGGGACGTCCCGGACAACGTCAAGCGCAAGATCGCGCTGTTCTGCGACGTCGACGTCGAGGCGGTCGTCAGTTGCCCGGACGCGCCGAGCATCTACGACATCCCGCGGGTGCTGCACTCCGAGGGCCTGGACGCCTACCTGGTGCAGCGCCTGTCGCTGCCGTTCCGCGACGTCGACTGGAGCGGCTGGGACGCACTCCTGCGCCGGGTGCACCAGCCGAGCCACCAGGTGGAGGTCGCCCTGGTCGGCAAGTACATCGACCTGCCGGACGCCTACCTGTCGGTGACCGAGGCGCTGCGCTCCGGCGGCTTCCATCACGACGCCAAGGTGAACATCCGCTGGGTCACGTCGGACGACTGCCAGACCCGGGCCGGGGCCGAGGCGGCGCTGGCCGGCGTCGACGGGATCGTCGTGCCCGGTGGCTTCGGCGTGCGCGGCATCGAGGGCAAGGTGGGTGCCCTGCGCTGGGCACGCGAGAACGCGGTCCCGGCGCTCGGCCTGTGCCTGGGCCTGCAGTGCATGGTGATCGAGTTCGCCCGCGACGTCGTCGGGCTGGAGGGCGCCTCGTCCTCCGAGTTCGACCCGGACACGCCGCACGCCGTCATCGCGACGATGGCCGAGCAGCTGGCGATCGTCGGGGGCGAGGGCGACCTGGGCGGCACGATGCGTTTGGGCGCCTACGACGCCGTGCTCACGCCGGGGACGATCGTGGCGGAGCTGTACGGCACCGACAAGGTGTCCGAGCGGCACCGGCACCGGTACGAGGTGAACAACGCCTACCGCGACAAGCTCGAGGCGGCGGGCCTGGTGATCTCGGGCGTGTCCCCGGACACCTCGCTGGTGGAGTTCGTCGAGCTGCCGCGCGAGACGCACCCGTACTACGTCGCCACGCAGGCGCACCCGGAGTTCAAGTCCCGGCCGACCCGGTCGCACCCGCTGTTCCGTGGGCTGGTCGCCGCCGCCCTGGCGCACCGCACCGCGGCCTGATGCCGGCGCCGCGAGACCGGGCTGCGAGCCGACCGGTCGTCGAGCACACGGTGCTGCACCACGGCAAGGTGTTCGACGTCGTCGCCGACCGGGTGGACCTGGGCGGCCCGGCGCCAGTGCTCCGGGAGCTCACCGCGCACCCGGGCGCGGTCGCGGTGATCGCGCTGGACGACGAGGACCGGGTGCTGCTCCAGTCGCAGTACCGGCACCCGGTGCGGCGCGAGCTGTGGGAGCCGCCGGCCGGCCTGCTCGACGTCCCGGGGGAGCCGGAGGTCGAGGCGGCCCGCCGGGAGCTGTCCGAGGAGGCCGACCTCGTCGCCGGCCGGTGGTGGCGGCTGGCGTCGTTCTTCACCTCCCCCGGAGGGTCCGACGAGCACATCACGGTGTTCCTCGCCCGCGACCTGGCGTCGGTCCCGGCGGGATCCCGGTTCACCCGGGTGGACGAAGAGGTCGACATGGTGCCCGTGTGGGTGCCGCTGGACGAGGCGGTGGCCGGCGTGCTCGACGGCTCGCTGCACAGCCCGACGGCCGTGGTCGGGCTGCTCGCCGCGGCGGCCGCCCGGGACCGCGGCTGGGCCGGGCTCGAGCCGGTCGACCTTCCCACCGGGCACTGAGGACGGCGTCGGAGCCGCGCCGGCGGTGCGGTCGCGCGCCCTCGGTCGCGGAGCCCTCAGGTGCTGGCGTGGAGGAAGCCGGACGTCGTGCCGGGCTTGAGCCGGTCGGTGCGACGCCAGAGCGCTGCGGGCAGCCCCTCGGCCGCCGTGGTCGCGCGCGCCCGGGTGAAGCCGGCGGAGCGGGCAAGGTCGACCGCCTCGTCGAGCGTCAGGCGACTGCGCCATGGCTCGCCACCGGCTGCGACCGACGACCCGATCGCAGCGACGTAGGCCCGGGCCGCCTCGTCCTCGGGCGGTCGCAGGAAGTCCAGGGCGAGCTGCGCCCCGCCCGGCCAGGCGGCGATCTGCCGCAGCAGCTGGTCGAGCTCGTCGACCGTCAGGTACATCACGAGGCCGAGCGCGGTGACGAAGATCGGCTGACCGTGGTCGGCCTCCGAGGCGCGCAGCGCGTCGCCCAGGGGGCTGACCGCCAGGTCGATCCCGACGAACGTGACGGGTCCCCGCAGCCCGGCGCGCGCCAACGCTGCTCGCTTGAGCTCCTGCGTCTGCGCACGGTCGACCTCGAAGACGCGCACCCGGCCCTCGGGGTGCCGATAGGCGTAGGTGTCGAGCCCGGCGCCGACGACGACGTGCTGACGGGCGCCGGAGGCGGCGAGCAGGTCCTCGGCGAAGCGGGCGCGGGTGGTCACCTCGGCGCGTCCCGCGCGCAGCAGCGGATGGTCGGGCTGGGCCAGGTGGTAGCCGATGGCTTCCTCGCCGTCCGGGCCGAGCAGCCGGCGGGCGACGGTGTCGGCGAAGATCGTCGGCGCGCCGTCGACGAGCAGGTGGGCGGCCCGGGCCGCGGCACAGAGCAGTGCGGACGTCGGGAACGGGGCCGCCAGGAGCGATTCTGTCACGGCGAGAAGAATAGCCGCGCAATACACAACAATGTGACCACCATATCACATTCTTGCATTTATCGCAACTTTGAGCGGGGTCGGGGAAAGCCTGTCGCGGCGGCTCAGGCGGCAGCGGCGTCCGGGGTGGCCAGGGCATGGGAGGCCGGCTCCGCGACCGCGCCCGGCGGCCGGGTGCGCAGCGTGCCGACGAACAGCGTCAACACCATGACGAGGAGCGCGGCGCCCAGCATGTGCAGGTTGACCAGCGCGATCGGCAGGTGCGTCGCGACCTGGACGTAGCCGATGAGTCCCTGGGCCACCGTGATGCCGAGCAGCCGGTAGCCCGCGCGCAACGGGACCGCGTAGTCCGGCCGAGCAGGCAGCGGCGCGAAGTAGCGGACCGGTTGCGTGCTGTCGTCGTCGGCCAGGTAGCTCGGTTCCGGCGCGGGATCGACATGCCGCGCCTTGACCTGGACCCGGTAGACCGACAGCGCGAGCAGGGCGATGAAGACCCAGACGAAGCCCGCGTGGATCCGCGCCATCGCCACCGGGTCCACGGCGAACCGATACCCGACCGCGTTGTCGCCGGAGTGCGGGCCGGCGCCCGTGGTGATCACGCCGAGCACCACCACCACGGTGGCGGCCGCGGCCAGCACCGCGACCAGGACCCGGGTCGGGGCGCCGACCAGCCAGCGGGCCGGGGCGTCGCCCTCCCTGCTGCGCACCCAGAGCCAGGCCGACGCGGCGATGAGAACCATCGACAAGACCATGTGACCGCCGACGACGGCGGGTGGCAGCTGGTACCGGACGGCCATCCCGCCGACCACGGCCTGGACCAGGACCCCGACGATCGGCACCCAGGCGAGCGCCCGGTACCGTGCCGGGCGGCTTCGGTCCAGTCCGGCCAGGACGGCCACGGCGAGCGCCAGGACGATGAGCACCCCGGCGATCGTCCGGTTGCCGAACTCGACGAACGCGTGGTACGAGGTCGCGCCGTGCAGCGTGGGCGTGAAGTGCCCCGGCGTGCAGCTCGGCCACGACGAGCAGCCGAGGCCGGAGGCGGTCAGCCGCACCGCGCCACCGGTGACGACGATGACGACCTGGCCGACGAGGTTGGCCATGACCGCCCGATCGCGCCAGACGGTGCGGATGCGGTCCAGGACAGGAGGTGCGGACGCTGGTGCGCTGGTCACGCGCACCAGGGTAGGGCTCCGGGCTTTCGGTGAGGCACCGGTCGCTCGTCGTGCGGCTACGCCGACCAGCGGAACCAGCGCGCGGCCGCGGCGGACAGGGCACCGGCCCAGGCGGCGAGCACCACGAGCGGCCGCCACGCCCACGTGCCGCCGTTGAGGGCCGCGCGCAGCGCATCGCCGAGCGCGCCGGACGGCAGCCAGCCGACGACGTCCGCCAGCCCGGTCGGCAGCACCGACGCCGGCAGCACGACGCCGCCGAACGCCAGGAGCACCAGCACGAGGTTGGCCAGCGCGATGACGGCCTCGGCCCGCACGCGTCCTGCCGCGAGCAGCGCCGCTGCGCCCCACGCCAGGGTGCCCAGCAGCCAGCCGACGACCGCCGCCACGATGCCTGCCGCGTGCGGTCGCCAGCCGAGGGCCAGTCCGGCGCCGCCGACGACGACCACCTGCGCCACCTGCACGGCCAGGACGCCGACCAGCTTGCCGGCCAGCAGCCCGCCGGGGCCGAGCGGCGTCGTCGCCATCAGGCGCAGCACGCCGTTGCGGCGGTCGAACGCGGTGCCGATCGCCGGTGACGTGAACGCGGAGCTCATCAGCGCGAACGCCAGCACGCCCGGCGTGACCAGGTCGATCCGGCTCGTCCCCCCCGTGTTGAGCTCGACGAACGTCGCGCGCGCCAGCCCGGCCAGCAGGATGAGGGGGAGGAGCACGGTGACCATCACCTGCTCGCCGTTGCGGAGCACGGCCCGCATCTCGAACGTCCCCTGCGCCGCGACCCGCCGCAGGACGGGTGCGGCAGCCCCTGCCATCGTCGCGCGGGCGGCCGCCGCGCCCGACCCGGCCTCGCCGGTGGTACCCGTCCCGGTCATCGCAGGCTCCGGCCGGTCAGGTCGAGGAAGACGTCCTCCAGCGTGCGCCGGCCCAGCTCGAGCCTGGTCAGCTGGATGCCGACGTCGGCCAGACGCCGGGTGAGGGCGGCCACCGTGTCGGGCGACACCGGGCCGAAGACCGTGCAGGCGGTGCGACCGGCGGCCTCGACGGTGAACGACGAGCCCAGGGCGGTGGTGAGCGACCCGATGTCCAGCGGCGTCTCGGCCTCGACACGCAGGGTCGTCGTGCCCCCGGCCTCGACCAGGTGGGCGACCGTGCCGGAGGCGATCGCCCGGCCGTGGTCGACGATCACCACCTGGTCGGCGAGCGCCTCGGCCTCGGCCATGTAGTGGGTGGTGAGCAGCACGGACACGCCGTCGTCGGACAGCTCGCCGACCAGGTCCCACACCGCGTGCCGGGACTGCGGGTCCAGCCCGGCGCTCGGCTCGTCGAGGAAGACCAGCCGGGGCCGCCCGACGAGCGCGACGGCGAGGGCGAGCCGTTGCCGCTCGCCGCCGGACAGGCGCCGCACGCTGGTCCGGGCGAACGCCTCCAGGCCGAGCCGCTCGCTCAGCCGGCCGGTGTCGACCGGGTCGGCGTACATCCGCGCCACGTGGGCCAGCACGTCGCCGGCCCGCTGCGTGTTCGGCAGGCCGCCGTCCTGCAGCATCACGCCGACCAGCGGGCGAAGTGCCCGGGCGTCCCGGACCGGGTCCAGGCCGAGGACGCGCACCGAGCCGCCGTCGGCGCGGCGCAGGCCCTCGCAGGTCTCGACGGTGGTCGTCTTGCCGGCACCGTTGGGGCCGAGCACCGCGGTCACCTGGCCGGCGGCCGCGACGAGATCGAGACCGTCGACGGCGGTCCTGGCGCCGTACCGCTTGACCAGGCCGTTCACCTCGACGGCGGGGGAGAGCCGCACGCCGGGAAGTCTAGGCCGTTCGTCGGTCCCTCCATCCGCGAGCGCATCATTCGTCACCGAGACCGGTCGTTACGGGCGGCACAACGCACCGTCTCGGTGACGAGTCCTGCGCTCGACGATCAGCTCTGCGCCGGACGATGAGGTCTGCGCTCGGCGATGCGGTCTGCGGTGGGCGATCAGTTCTGCGGCGGGGGGTGTCCGTGGCGTGCGGCAGGCTGTCTGCCGTGCTGCTGCTCGTCACGCGTGCCCCCGATCCGCCGGTGCGCGTGCGGCACGTCGACGGGGACGTGCCGCATGGGGTCGTCGGGCACGAGGCGACGCCGCGCTGGGTGTGGGCCGACACGGCGACCTGGTACCCGCGGCTGCTCGCCGACGGCGTGCGCGTCGAGCGGTGCCTGGACCTGCGGCTCGCCCACCGGGTGCTGCGGCACGCCCCCGGGACCGCCGGCGCCGCCCTCGCCACCGCGCCCCCGGGGCCGTTCGATGCGCCGACGCCTGCGCAGGTCGGCCCGGAGCAGGATGCGTTGTTCCCCGTCGGTCAGCAGGAGCGACCACCCGACGAAGCGGCATGCCGGGCCGAGCTCGTCGCTCAGGACGCGGCGGTGGCCGGAGCACCCGCGCCGGCTCGGCTGCGGCTGCTGCTCGCCGCCGAGTCCGCAGGCGCGCTCGCCGCCGCCGAGATGCACCATGCGGGCGTGCCGTGGGATGTCGCGGCGCACGACGAGGTGCTGCGCGGGCTGCTCGGCCCGCGCCCCTCCGTGCCGGGCGCCCGCCCGCCGCGCCTCGAAGAGCTCGCCGCCACGGTCCGCGCCAGGCTGGACGCGCCGACGCTCAACCCCGACTCGCTGCCGGACGTGCTGCGCGCGCTGCGCCGTACCGGGCTTCCGGTGACGTCGACCCGCAAGTGGGAGCTCGAGCACCTCGACCACCCGGCGATCGCGCCGCTGATCGAGTACAAGAAGCTGTCCCGGCTGCACACCGCGAACGGGTGGGCGTGGCTGGACACGTGGGTGGAAGCAGAGCGGTTCCGGCCCGAGTACGTGGTGGGCGGGGTGGTCACCGGCCGGTGGGGGAGCAGCGGCGGCGGGGCACTCCAGCTGCCGCGGCAGCTGCGCGGAGCCGTCCGGGCCGATGAGGGGTGGAGCCTGGTCGTCGCGGACGCTGCGCAGCTTGAGCCACGGGTGCTCGCCGGCCTGGCGCACGACGAGCGGCTGGCCGCCGCCGGCCGGGGCCACGACCTCTACGACGCCATGGTGGCCACCGGCGTGGTGAGCGAGCGGAAGCTGGCCAAGGTCGGCATGCTCGGCGCCCTGTACGGCGGCACCACCGGGCCGAGTGCCGCCGTGCTGCCGCGCCTGGCCCGCGCCTACCCGGACGCACTGGCGTACGTCGAGGCTGCGGCGCGGGCCGGCGAGCGGGGCGAGGTCGTCGCCACCCTGCTCGGGCGTGGCTCGCCGCCACCGGGAGAGGCCTGGCTGGAGTCCCAGGCGGAGGCGCTGGCCGACGACGCGGGCCGGCGCGAGGAGTCCCGGGCGAGGTCGACCAGCCGGGGCTGGGGACGCTTCACGCGGAACTTCGTCGTGCAGGGAACCGCGGCCGAGTGGGCGCTGGCGTGGATCGCCGACGTCCGCCGCCGGCTGTGGGCGATGGGTGACGCCGGGCCGGCCGGGCGGGCGGCCGAGCCGTTCACGCGGCGCCCGCACCTGGTGTACTTCCTGCACGACGAGCTGGTGGTGCACACGCCGTCCGAGTGGGCGCCCGCGGTGGCGGACGAGGTGCGTGCGGCCGCGGCGACCGCCGGGCGCCTGCTGTTCGGCGACTTCCCGGTGGACTTCCCGCTCTCCGTCGGGATCGCCGACTCGTACGGCGAGGCCAAGGCCGGCTGAGGCCGAGGGACCTTCGACCCGGCCGAGGAAGGCTTACCTTCCTTGCGGGGATGAATATAGACAACGAGTATGTTGCCTATATCGCGGTCGATCGTCGGCCGGGGCATGCGGCCGGAGGTGACCATGAGCGATCGGATGCCGATGCCGACGGTCACCCACCCCGACGCACCCGCCGACCCGGACGCCGGCACGCGCCGTCGCGTGCTCGAGCTGATCGCGAGCGACGGCCCGGTCACCGCCGTGCAGCTGGCCCGCGACCTGCATCTGACCGCGGCCGGTGTGCGCCGGCACCTCGCCTGCCTGGAGCAGGAGGGCCGGATCGTCGAGGCGGCCGCGCACCGCGTCGGGCCGGCCCGACGTGGTCGCCCGGCGCGCCGCTTCGTCGTCGCCACCCGTGGTCAGGCGACCCTGCCGCACCAGTACGCCGAGCTGGCCAACGAGGCGCTGGCGTTCCTCGTCGAGCAGGCGGGCCAGCAGGCGCTCGAGCGGTTCGCCGACGAGCGGATCGCGATGCTCGAGCGCCGAGTCGCGCCGGCGGTGGCGGCCGCCGGGACCGACCTGGTCAGCCGCGCCCAGGCCCTGGCCGACGCGCTCGACGCCGAGGGTTTCGCCGCCTCGGTCCGTACGGTTCCGGGCATGCCGCTGGTCCAGGTGTGCCAGGGCCACTGCCCGGTGCAGGACGTCGCCGCCGCCTACCCGCAGCTGTGCGAGGCGGAGACCCGGGCGTTCGCCCGCGTGCTCGGCGTGCACGTGCAGCGGCTCGCCACTCTGCCGACCGGCGGTCACGTGTGCACCACCAACGTGCCGACCACCCTCCACCACAGTCCCGTCCCCCGAACCCCCACACCGGAAGGAGTGCCGGCATGAGTGCACCCACTGAGCCGCTGACCCAGGACGAGGCGATCGCCTCCATCGGGACCTACCAGTACGGCTGGCACGACACGGACGCCGCCGGCATCAGCGCGCGCCGAGGCCTGTCCGAGGAGGTCGTCCGGAACATCTCCGCGCTGAAGAGCGAGCCCGAGTGGATGCTCAAGACCCGCCTCAAGGCGTTGCGGCTGTTCGACAAGAAGCCGATGCCCTGGTGGGGCGCCGACCTGTCCGGCATCGACTTCGACTCGATCAAGTACTTCGTGCGGTCGACCGAGAAGCAGGCGACCACCTGGGAAGAGCTGCCCGACGACATCAAGAAGACCTACGACCGGCTCGGCATCCCCGAGGCGGAGAAGCAGCGCCTGGTCGCCGGCGTCACCGCCCAGTACGAGTCCGAGGTGGTGTACCACCAGATCCAGGAGGAGCTGGAGAGCCAGGGCGTCGTCTTCCTCGACACCGACACCGGCCTCAAGGAGCACCCGGAGCTCTTCGAGCAGTACTTCGGCTCGGTGATCCCGCCCGGGGACAACAAGTTCGCGTCGCTCAACACGTCGGTGTGGTCCGGCGGGTCGTTCGTCTACGTGCCGCCGGGGGTGCACGTCGACATCCCGTTGCAGGCCTACTTCCGGATCAACACCGAGAACATGGGCCAGTTCGAGCGGACGTTGATCATCGCCGACGAGGGTTCGTCGGTCCACTACGTCGAGGGCTGCACGGCGCCGATCTACCAGAGCGACTCGCTGCACTCGGCCGTCGTCGAGATCATCGTCAAGAAGAACGCCCGGGTGCGCTACACGACCATCCAGAACTGGTCGACGAACGTGTACAACCTGGTCACCAAGCGGGCGACCGTCGCCGAGGGCGGCTCGATGGAGTGGATCGACGGCAACATCGGCTCCAAGGTGACGATGAAGTACCCGGCCGTCTACCTCATGGGCGAGCACGCCAGCGGGGAGACCCTGTCGATCGCGTTCGCCGGCGAGGGCCAGCACCAGGACACCGGCTCGAAGATGGTGCACTGCGCGCCGAACACCTCGAGCCACATCGTCAGCAAGTCGGTGGCCCGCGGCGGCGGCCGGTGCTCGTACCGCGGCCTGGTCCAGGTGCTCGAGGGCGCCGAGGGGTCCCGGTCGAGCGTGCTCTGCGACGCGCTGCTGGTCGACCAGATCTCCCGCTCCGACACGTACCCCTACGTGGACGTGCGCGAGGACGACGTGACGATGGGCCACGAGGCCACCGTCTCGCGGGTGTCCGAGGACCAGCTGTTCTACCTGGAGTCACGTGGCCTGGCCGAGCAGGAAGCCGTGGCGATGATCGTCCGCGGGTTCGTCGAGCCGATCGCGCGCGAGCTGCCGATGGAGTACGCGCTCGAGCTCAACCGCCTGATCGAGCTTCAGATGGAAGGTGCCGTCGGCTGATGACGACCACGACCAACACGACCGAGGGCCGGCCCGCCGGGCTGTCCACCGATCACTCTCGGGCGACGGCCGACGGGGCGCACAGCCACGGCGTCGCGGTGGTGCCCGGCGCCTCGCGGGCGTCGCGGCGGACCTCGTTCGACGTCGCCGACTTCCCGCCGCCGAGCGGTCGCGAGGAGGAGTGGCGGTTCAGCCCGGTCGACAAGCTGGCCCGGCTCCTGGCCGACGAGCCAGCGGACGGCCGGCTGACGTGGACGGTGCCGGACCTGCCGGCCGGGGTCTCGCTGACGCAGGTCGGTCCGGCCGAGTCCGTAGCCCGCACCGTGCGGGCGCCGGGCGACCGCGCGTCGGCGCTCGCGGTGAAGCGTGCGGGCGGGGCGACGGCCCTGACGGTCGCACCCGGCACGGTGCTCGAGGAGCCGTTGACGATCAGGCTCACCGGCACCGGTGAGGACGTGCGCGGGCACATCCTCGTCGAGGTCGGGGCGAACGCCCAGGCGGTGGTCGTCGTCGAGCACGACGGCCTGGCCACCTGCTCCGAGCTGATCTCGGTGTCGGTCGGCGACAACGCGGACCTCAACCTCGTGCTGCTCCAGATGTGGGACGCGGGTGCCGTGCACGCCGCGGAGGTCGTCGCGCGGCTCGGCCGCGACGCACGGCTGCGGGGCACCGTCGTCACGCTCGGCGGCGACGTGGTGCGGCTGAACACCGCCGCCTCGTTCGCCGACGAGGGCGGCAGCATCGACCTGCACGGCCTGTACTTCGCCGATGCCGGTCAGCACCTCGAGCACCAGCTGTTCATCGACCACGCCGCCCCGCGGTGCCGGTCCCGGGTCACCTACAAGGGTGCGCTGCAGGGCCAGGACGCGCACACGGTGTGGGTCGGCGACGTGCTCATCCGCGCGGTCGCCGAGGGCACCAACACGTACGAGCAGAACCGCAACCTCGTCCTCACCGACGGCGCACGTGCCGACTCGGTGCCCAACCTGGAGATCGAGACCGGCCTCATCGAGGGTGCCGGCCACGCGTCGGCGACCGGCCGGTTCGACGACGAGCAGCTGTTCTACCTTCAGTCGCGCGGCATCCCGGAGGTCGACGCCCGACGGCTCGTCGTGCGCGGCTTCTTCGCGGACCTGGTGCGGGCGATCGGCGTGCCCGAGGTCGAGGCGCGCCTGCTCGAGACGATCGAGACCGAGCTGGCGACGTCGATGGCCGAGTTCCAGGTGGCGCGGTGAGCGCAC
Organism: uncultured Actinomycetota bacterium; assembly: GCA_963769855.1. Lineage (GTDB taxonomy): Bacteria > Actinomycetota > Actinomycetes > Actinomycetales > Cellulomonadaceae > Cellulomonas. Next base: position 222,193 of record CAVYNN010000003.1, on the reverse strand, counting down.
AGGTCGCCTGCCTGACGGCGGACGTCCCGCTCGCCGGTGCGGTGCGGGTCGAGCTGGCCACGGACGACGGGGCCCCGGTCGAGGTCGCCGTCATCCGGGACGAGTCGGGCGACCTGCACGCGATCAGCGACATCTGCTCGCACGGTCAGGTGTCGCTGTCCGACGGCGAGGTCGAGGGCCGCACCGTCGAGTGCTGGCTGCACGGCTCGCGGTTCGACCTGTGCACCGGCAAGCCCCTGTCCCCCCCGGCCGTCCGTCCCGTGCCGGTCTACCCCCTGACGGTCGACGGCGAGCGCGTGCTCGTCGACGTCGACGCCCCGCTCTGAGACCCGAAGCAAGGAGAGACATGTCCACCCTGGAGATCCGCGGCCTGCGCGTGAGCGTCGAGACGAAGGAGGGTCCCAAGGCGATCCTCAACGGCGTCGACCTGACCGTCGCCAGCGGCGAGACGCACGCGATCATGGGCCCCAACGGGTCCGGCAAGTCCACGCTGGCGTACTCGCTGGCAGGGCACCCGAAGTACCAGGTCACCGGCGGCACGGTGACCCTCGACGGCCACGACGTGCTGACGATGAAGGTCGACGAGCGCGCCCGGGCCGGGCTGTTCCTCGCCATGCAGTACCCGGTCGAGGTGCCGGGCGTGTCGGTGTCGAACTTCCTGCGCACCGCCCGGACCGCGATCACGGGGGAGGCTCCCGCCCTGCGGTCCTGGGTCAAGGAGGTCCGCACGGCGATGGACGCGCTGCGGATGGACGCGGAGTTCTCCGAGCGCAGCGTCAACGAGGGGTTCTCCGGCGGCGAGAAGAAGCGCCACGAGATCCTCCAGATGGAGCTGCTCAAGCCCAAGTTCGCGATCCTCGACGAGACCGACTCGGGGCTGGACGTGGACGCGCTGCGGGTGGTGTCCGAGGGGGTCAACCGGGTGAAGTCGTCGACCGAGGTCGGCGTCCTGCTCATCACGCACTACACGCGGATCCTGCGCTACATCCGGCCGGACTTCGTGCACGTCTTCGTCGACGGTCGCGTCGTCGAGGAGGGCGGGCCCGAGCTGGCCGACCGGCTCGAGGACGAGGGCTATGACCGGTTCCTCGCCACCGCCGGGGCCTGAGAGAGGACCGGAGGCATGTCGCTGGACACGCAGGCCGGGCTGACGGCTGCCGAGCTGGCCGCCGTCCGTGCGGACTTCCCGCTGCTGCGCCGCACCATGCGGGACGGCCACCCGCTGGTCTACCTCGACACCGGTGCCACCGCGCAGAAGCCCGAGGTGGTGATCGACGCGGAGCAGGACTTCTACCTCCGGCGCAACGCCGCCGTGCACCGCGGCGCGCACCAGCTGGCGGAGGAGGCCACCGAGGCGTTCGAGGACGCCCGGGCCACGGTGGCCCGCTTCGTCGGCGTGGACACCGACGAGCTGGTCTGGACGACGAACGCGACCGAAGGGATCAACCTCGTCGCCTACGCGATGGGCAACGCCAGCCTGGGCCGCGGGGGAGCCGCCGCCCGGCGGTTCGTGCTCGGCCCAGGTGACGAGATCGTCGTGACCGAGGCGGAGCACCACGCCAACCTCGTGCCGTGGCAGGAGCTGGCTCGGCGCACCGGTGCCACGCTGCGCTGGCTCGGGCTGGACGACGACGGCCGGATCCGGCTCGACGACCTGGACGCCGTGGTCACCGAGCGGACGAAGGTGCTCGCGTTCACGCACGTCTCGAACGTCACCGGAGCGATCACACCGGTCGAGCCGCTGGTCGCCCGGGCGCACGCGGTCGGTGCGCTCGTCGTGCTCGACGCCTGCCAGTCGGTGCCGCACCTGCCGGTGGACCTGCACGCGCTCGGCGTCGACTTCGCCGCGTTCTCCGGGCACAAGATGTACGGGCCGACCGGCGTGGGTGCGTTCTACGGTCGGCGCGAGCTGCTCGAGGCGCTCCCACCGTTCCTCACCGGCGGCTCGATGATCGAGGTCGTCACGATGACCGAGACCACGTTCCTGCCGCCGCCGGCGCGGTTCGAGGCCGGCACGCAGATGGTGGCGCAGGCCGTCGGGCTGGGGGTCGCCGCCGACTACCTCGCCGAGCTGGGGATGGCGAAGGTCGCCGCCCATGAGCACCACATCGCGGGCCTGCTGCTCGACGCGGTCGCGTCGGTGCCCGGCATGCGGGTGATCGGCCCGACCGACCGGCACGACCGGCTGGCCGCCGTGTCGTTCGTCGTGGACGGTGTGCACGCCCACGACGTGGGGCAGGTGCTCGACGACCGCGGCGTGGCCGTGCGCGTCGGGCACCACTGCGCGCAGCCGGTGCACCGTCGGTTCGGCGTCACGGCGACCACCCGGGCGACCGCGGGCATCTACACGACCGATGACGAGGTCGAGACCTTCCGGGAAGCCCTGAGCGGGGTCCGCGCGTTCTTCGGTGCGACGGACGGAGGAGTGGCGTGAGCGGCGCTCTGGAGCAGATGTACCAGCAGGTGATCCTCGACCACGCGAAGTTCCCGCACGGCAAGGGGCTGCCCGACGGTGACGACGGGACGACCGCCGTCGCGGTCGCGCCGCACCCTGGCTGCGGCATCTCGCACCAGGTCAACCCGATCTGCGGCGACGAGATCACGCTCCGGGTCGACGTGGCGCGCTCCGCCGGGACCACGGTGGTCACCGACGTGCGCTGGCAGGGCCAGGGCTGCACCATCTCGCAGGCCTCGGCCTCCGTGCTGCGCGACCTGGTCGTCGGCCAGGACCTGGCCACCGTGGACCGGATCGCGGCGACGTTCCACGACCTGATGGGGACGCGCGGCGCCGGGCTGGGCGACGAGTCGGCCGAGGAGATCCTCGGCGACGCGGTCGCCTTCACCGGGGTCTCGAAGTTCCCCGCCCGGATCAAGTGCGCGCTGCTCGGCTGGGCCGCGCTGTCCGATGCCCTCATCCTGTCCGGCGCCCGGGAGGGCTCATGAGCACCGAACCCAGCACGCATGCCTCGGCCGCCGACGTCGAGGAGGCGTTGCGCGACGTCGTCGACCCCGAGCTGGGGATCAATGTCGTGGACCTCGGCCTGGTCTACGGGGTGGTCGTCGACCAAGGGAACACGGCGATCATCGACATGACGCTGACGTCGGCGGCCTGCCCGTTGACCGACGTCATCGAGGACCAGGCCGGGATGGTGCTCGACGGGATCGTCGACGCCTTCCGGATCAACTGGGTCTGGATGCCACCGTGGGGTCCGGATCGGATCACGCCGGACGGTCGCGAGCAGATGCGCGCGATCGGCTTCAACATCTAGCGCCCACCGGGTCCGTGCGCCCGGCCGTGCTGGATGTGCCGTCCGGGTGGGGCACCGTCACAGGTCGCCGAGGCCACGCGCGGCGAGCGCCTCACCGGTGGCGTGGGCCCGTGCGACGGCCCGGACCGCGACCGGGGTCAACCAGGTGCGCGGGTCGCGCTGGACGCCGCGCGCGCACGCGGCCTCGCGGGTCGCCCCGAGCGTCCCGACGAGTGCCGGCACGGCCCGGACCATGAGCACCGCCGCCAGGGCGGCCCGGTCGGGCCGCACGCCGAGCCGGCGCAGCGGGCGGGCACCGGCGGCCAGGGCGTCGAGGACGGCGTCGGCCGGCGTCGTCGCGGTGAGCACCGCACCTGCCAGGACCAGCGCCAGCACACCGAGCGCGGCGACCAGGGCCGCGCCGAACGAGCCGGTCCAGGCGCGGCCGGCCCCGACGACGAGCGCGAGCACGAGGGCGCCACGCCAGGCCGACCCGGGCACGCGGACCCGGAGGGCGAGCACCGCCGCGGTCACGGCGAGCAGCACGGCGCACCCCGTGCCGGCGATCGCGACCGCCGGCACCGTCGCCCGTGCGGCCAGCGCGCCGGCCACCTCCGGCAGCAGCACCACGAGCAGGGAGAACACCGCCAGGGCGACCAGCTTCTGCCCGGCGGGCAGGCGGTGCAGCCTCGTGCTGCCCGGCCGGTAGAGGCCGAGCGGACCGGTCCACCGGCGCGGCAGCGGGCGGCCGGTCACTGCGCCACCGCGTGGGCGCGCGCCTGCATCAGCGAGCGGTAGGCGGCCACCGTGGCCGTCGGCTCGCCGTCGGCCAGCACGGTGCCACCGTCGACCACGAGCACCCGGTCCGCCCGGGCGGCGGCGTCGAGGTCGTGCGTCACCACGACGACCTGCCGGTCGAGGGCAGCCAGCGCCTCGTCGACCACGACGCGCCAGCGCAGGTCGAGCAATGTTGTCGGCTCGTCGGCCAGGATCACCGCGGGCTCGCACGCCAGCACGGACGTCAGGGCCAGGAGCTGCTTCTGACCGCCGGACAGGGCGTGCACCGGCAGGTCGGCGTGGCCGGCCAGGCCGAACCGGTCGAGCCAGGCCAGGGCGGCGGCACGGCGCTCCCGGGCCGGCAGCGCGGTCCGGCGCAGGGAGAGGAGCACGTCCTCGACCGGGGTCGGCATGAGGAGCTGCGCGTCCGGGTCGGTGAACAGGAACCCGACGTGCCGGCGGACCGCGGCCGCGTCACGCACGCAGTCCATGCCGTCCACCCGCACCACGCCGGACGACGGGCGGATCAGCCCGCCGACCAGCCTGGCCAGCGTGGACTTGCCCGAGCCGTTGGCACCGACCACCGCCACCCGCCGCTCGGCGAGCCGCAGCGTCAGTGGTCCGAGCAGCCGCAGCACGTGGTCTGGGCCACCCCCTGGCGGCGGTGCCCACGCGGTCACCTCCGCGGCGGCCAGCTCGATCATCGGTCGCGCAGCAGCGCCGGAAACGCCCGCAGCACACCGAGCGCCACCGCGGCAGCGACCACGGCCTTGATGGCGTCACCCGGGGCGAACACCAGGTCTGCGGCCACCGCGGCGGGCAGCGGCAGCCCGGCGCGGAGCACGAGGCCGGCGATCCCCAGCGGGTGGATCACGAGCAGGCCGGCGACCAGCGCGGCCCCGGCAAGCGCCGCCAACCGCCGACGCGGGCCGACCCGCCCGGCCAGGCCGCCGAGCCATCCGGCAACGGCTGCCGCCGGGACGAACGCCAGCAGGTAGCCGACGGTCGGCCCGGCCAGCACCCCGAGCCCTCCGGTGCCACCGGCGAGCACCGGCACGCCGGCCAGCCCGACGACCACGTACAGCGCGACGGCAGCGGCGCCCCGGCGGACGCCGAGGACCAGACCGGCCAGCAGCACGCCGAACGTCTGCAGGGTGATCGGCACGCCGGCCGCCGTGGGCACCGGCGGAGCGATCGCGCAGACCGCGACCAGGGCCGCCATCGAGGCGACCAGCGCCAGGTCGGTGGCGGGGCTACGGGTCGACGGCGGGGCGGGCGGGACGCTCGTGACGGCGACCGGGGCGGCCGCGTCGTCGGCATTTCCGGTGGACAGGGCGCCTCCCGAGGGGTTCCGTGACACCGGGCGCCATCCGGCCGCCCGGTCCGGCCACGCTAACGGGCCGTAGACTGTCGGGCGTTTGTGCCGGCGGCCAAGCCCCGTGCGGCGTCCTCGGAGGAAACCCACCAGTGATCACCGCTCAAGGCGTGGAGCTGCGCTTCGGCGCCCGCCTGCTGCTCGAGCCGACGAGCTTCCGGGTCGCACCCGGCGACCGGGTCGGCCTCGTCGGGCGCAACGGGGCGGGCAAGACGACGCTCACCCGGACCCTGGCCGGGGAGACCCAGCCGACCGGGGGCCTCATCTCGCGCTCCGGCGACGTCGGCTACCTGCCGCAGGACCCGCGCACCGGGGACCTGGACACCCTCGCGCTCGACCGCGTGCTGTCCGCCCGCGGCCTGGACCAGGTGGTCCGGGCGATGCGCGAGACCGAGGGTGCGATGGCCAGCGCCGACGACGAGACGCGCGAGGCCGCGATGGACCGGTACGGCCGTCTCGAGGCGCGGTTCACCGCCGCCGGCGGGTATGCCGCGGAGAGCGAGGCGCACCGGATCACCGCCAACCTGGCGCTCGACGACCGCGTGCTGAGCCAGCCGTTGGGCACGCTGTCCGGTGGCCAGCGCCGGCGCGTCGAGCTGGCGCGGATCCTGTTCTCCGGGGCGCAGACGCTGCTCCTCGACGAGCCGACCAACCACCTCGACGCCGACTCGATCTCCTGGCTGCGGGACTACCTCAGGGTCTACTCCGGCGGGCTGGTGGTGATCAGCCACGACGTGGGGCTGCTCCGTGCCGTGGTGAACAAGGTGTTCCACCTCGACGCCAACCGGGCCGTGATCGACCAGTACAACCTCGGCTGGGATGCCTACCTGCTGCAGCGGGAGACCGACGAGAAGCGCCGCCGGCGGGAGCGCGCCAACGCCGAGAAGAAGGCGGCCGCGCTGATGGTGCAGGCCAACCACATGCGGGCCAAGGCGACCAAGGCGGTCGCGGCCCAGAACATGGCCCGCCGGGCTGAGCAGCTGCTGTCCGGCCTGGACCAGGTGCGCGCTGCCGACAAGGTGGCCCACCTGCGGTTCCCGGACCCGGCACCGTGCGGCCGCACCCCGCTGACGGCGACCGAGCTGTCGAAGTCGTACGGCTCGCTCGAGGTGTTCACCGACGTGTCGCTGGCGATCGACCGCGGTTCCAAGGTCGTCGTGCTGGGCCTGAACGGCGCGGGCAAGACGACGCTGCTGCGGATCCTGGCCGGGATCGAAGAAGCCGACACCGGGACGGTCAACGCGGGCCACGGTCTCAAGCTGGGCTACTACGCCCAGGAGCACGAGACGCTCGACCTGAGCCGGACGGTGGTGGAGAACCTGCGGACCCACGCCCCGGACCTCACGGACACCCAGGTGCGCTCGGTGCTCGGTTCGTTCCTGTTCTCCGGCGACGACGCGGACAAGCCGGCGTCGGTGCTCTCCGGCGGCGAGAAGACCCGGCTCGCGCTGGCCGTGCTCGTCGTCTCCGCCGCGAACGTGCTGCTCCTCGACGAGCCGACGAACAACCTGGACCCGGCGTCCCGCGAGCAGATCCTGCAGGCCCTGCGCTCGTTCAGCGGGGCCGTGGTGCTGGTGTCCCACGACGAGGGTGCCGTCGCGGCGCTCGAGCCGGAGCGCGTCCTGCTGCTGCCGGACGGTGTCGAGGACTTCTTCGGCGCCGACTACCTGGACCTCGTCTCGCTGGCCTGAGGTGTCCTCGCCCGGCGAGCAGCGTCAGCGGTGGGGACGGTCGAGCTGGGCGTCGATGTCCGCGTCCTCGGCGAGCTCGTCGCGACCGCTGCGGCGGTGCGGCACGGGCGGGGCCGGTGGGCGTACCTGCCGTGCCGCTGCGGCCTCGACCCGGGGCCGGGGCGCGGCCGGCGCGGTGGGCGCGGCTGCGGCGGCGAGGTCGTCGAGCACCTCCCGACGCGCCATCCAGCTGAAGGCGAACAGGCCGGCCAGTGCGAACGTCCACCACTGCACCGCGTAGGACAGGTGCGGACCGGGATCGGTGCTGGGTGTGGCGAGCGCGCCCAGGGTGGCGGCCGGTGCAGGGGACTCGGAGACGACCGCGGCGTACCAGCGGTAGGCGCTCGAGCCGGCCGGGACGCCGCCGGCCGCGAGCACCTGTGCCGGGTCGATCGCCTGAACCTGGCCGGACGGTGCGGTCCGGGCGGAGCGTGCCTCGGGCATCCGCAGCCGCGCGACGAGATCGACCGAGCCGGCCGGCGGGCCCGGGACGTCGGCGGCGCCCTGCGCGTCGCTGCCCAGCGGTACCCAGCCCCGGTCGACGACGAGCACGGCGCCGCCGTCCACCGCGAACGGGACCAGCACGTGGTAAGCCGGTCGGCCGTCGACCGGACGGTTGCGCAGCAGCACGCCAGCGGTGGCCAGGTAGTGGCCGGTGACCTCGACGGAGCGCCACTCCTCGCCGGGCACCGGCGGGGCGTCCGGCCTGGTGACCAACGAGGCCAGAGGCACCGCCGGTGCGGACCAGTTGGCCTGGACGGTCGCGATCAGCGCATTCCGGACCACGTGGCGATGCCACTGCCACCGGCCGAGGAAGGTGCACGTCACGGCCACGGCCAGTCCGACGGCGACCAGCACGGCGGCCCTCCGCAGTGCCGCTGACGAGACCCTCACGTCTCCGCCCGCTCGAGCTGGGACACCGGCACCACGTCGCGCAGGAACCCCCGCACCCGCAGGTAGTCCTCGAGGTACTCGCGGTGCGCCGCGCAGGCGAGCCAGACCTTGCGCCGTTCGGGGGAGTGGATCTTCGGGTTGTTCCACAGCACGCCCCAGACCGCCTCGGCGCGACAGCGCCGTGCGCTGCAGACCAGGTCGCCGACCGCGTCGGGGGTCGGTGCGCTCACGCCGGGCCGCCGGACGAGCCGAGCGAGCCGTGGGGCGGAGCCGGCGGCAGCTCCCGGGCCACCGGGTCGGGGTCGTACTCCTGGCGCTCACGTCCGGCGTTGGCGCCGAGGACCGCGATGTAGGGGAGCACGGCCGCCGCGGCGATCAGCGTGATCCCCACGGCGAGCGGCACGTGCGGCCACAGGACGATCCCCCCGACGAAGCACAGCACACGCAGCCCCATCTGCAGGAGGTACCGCCGCTGGCGGCGCGCCTGGTCGTCGGCGAGCGACGCGGGCGCCGAGGTGATCGCCTGCACCTGCAGCGCCCGGGACCTCGTGCGGCGCCGGATACCCATGTCCTCGATCGTAGGTCTTGTGGACCTTCCACAACCGGCCGCGGGCATCGTGTGCGGGGGCCCACGGCGGGCAGCGCGGGGCTGTGGGCTAGCGTCGAGCCCGTGCCCGATCCCGTCACCGAACCACGCAGCGTCCTGGTCACCGGCGCCAACCGAGGCATCGGGCGGGCGATCGCCGAGCGGTTCGTCGCCGCGGGCGACCACGTCGCCACCTTCTACCGGTCCGGGGATCTGCCCACCGGCGTGCTCGGGGTGGTCGCCGACGTGCGCGACACCGCCGCCGTCGACGCCGGGTTCGCCGCCGTCGAGGCGGCCCACGGCCCGGTCGAGGTGCTCGTCGCCAACGCCGGGATCACCCGCGACGGCCTCCTCCTGCGGATGTCCGACGAGGACTTCGAGGAGGTCCTCGACGTCAACCTGGTCGGGCTCGTTCCGCGTGGTGCGCCGCGCCGCGAAGGGGATGATCCGGCTGCGCCGCGGGCGGATCGTGCTCGTCTCGTCGGTGGTCGCGCTCTACGGCTCGCCGGGCCAGGTGAACTACGCCGCGTCGAAGGCCGGGCTGATCGGCATGGCCCGGTCGCTCACCCGCGAGCTGGGCGGACGCGGCATCACCGCCAACGTCGTCGCGCCCGGTTTCGTCGATACCGACATGACCGCAGCCCTGCCCGACGACCGCCGGGCGGCCTACCTCGGCTCGATCCCCGCCGGGCGGTTCGCCTCGCCGGACGAGGTCGCCGCCGTCGTCGAGTTCCTCGCCTCGCCCGGTGCCGGGTACGTCTCCGGGGCGGTCGTCCCGGTGGACGGCGGACTCGGCATGGGCCACTGACGGGCCGCCGGCCACTGACGGGCCCCGGCCCCTGACGGAAGGACCACCATGGCTCTGCTCGACGGCAAGACCCTCCTCATCACAGGCGTGCTCACCGATGCGTCGATCGCGTTCCACGCCGCCCGCCTGGCGCAGCAGGAGGGCGCCCGGGTGATCCTCACGTCGTTCGGCAAGCAGTTCCGGCTCACCGAGGTGATCGCCAAGCGCCTGCCTGCCCCGGCACCGGTGGTCCAGCTCGACGTGACGAACGGTGACGACCTCGGCGCACTGGCAGAGCGCGTGCGCGACCATGCCGACCACCTGGACGGAGTGGTCCACTCGATCGGGTTCGCGCCGCAGTCGGTGCTCGGCGGCAACTTCCTCGGCGGCGAGTGGCCCGACGTCGCGACCGCGCTGCACGTCTCGGCCTACTCGCTCAAGGCGCTGGCCACGGCGACCCTGCCGCTGCTGACCCAGGGCGCCGGGATCGTCGGGCTGACGTTCGACGCCCGGTACGCCTGGCCGGTCTACGACTGGATGGGCGTCGCCAAGGCGGCGCTCGAGTCGACCGCCCGCTACCTGGCCCGGGACCTGGGACCACGGGGTGTGCGGGTGAACCTCGTCTCGGCCGGGCCGATCCGGACCACCGCAGCCACGTCGATCCCCGGCTTCGAGACGATGGAGGCCGGCTGGGACGGCCGGGCACCGCTGGGCTGGGACGTCCACGACGCCGAGCCCGCCGCTCGTGCGGTGGCCGCCCTGCTGTCCGACTGGTTCCCGGCGACGACCGGGGAGATCGTGCACGTCGACGGCGGCGTGCACGCCATGGGCCGGTAGCGAGACCCGATGACGGCCCGCCGGCTGGTGCTGCTACGGCACGCGAAGGCTGAGCACGGCATGGACGTGGCAGACGTCCAGCGCCCGCTCGCGGCGCGCGGACGCCGGCAGTCGGCCGAGGTGGGCGCGGCACTGGTGGCCGCCGGCCTGGTGCCCGATCTGGTGCTGTGCTCCTCGTCGGTGCGCACCCGGCAGACCTGGGAGCTCGCTCGGGCGACGCTCGGTGCCGACCCGGCGGTGCGGTACGCGGACGAGCTCTACGACGCCGGGGTGGACCAGGTGATCGCCGCCGTCCGGACCGCCGACGAGGCGGCCGGTGTGGTCCTCGTCGTCGGTCACGAGCCGGCGATGTCGCGGACCGCTGCCGCGCTGGCCGGGCTCGGCTCGGACGAGGCCACCTATGCGCGGATCCAGCTCGGCGTGCCGACCGGGTCCTGGTCGGTGCTCGCGCCGGTCGGCCCGTGGGCGGACCTTGCCCGTGGCTCCGCGCGTCTGCTCCGCCTGGGTGTTCCCGCCGCCTGAATCTCAGGCGCGGAGCGCCGGCAGGTCGAGGATCGCGTCGAGCCGGCCGTCGACGGCCACATCGGCCTGGGCGCGGACGGCGGGCTTGGCGTTGAACGCTATGCCGAGCCCGGCCGCGGCGAGCATCTCTAGGTCGTTGGCGCCGTCGCCGACCGCGACCGTGCGGGGCATCGGCACGTGCAGCTCGTCGGCCCAGCGGCGCAGGGCCGCGGCCTTCGCGGCCCGGTCCACCACCGGTCCGCGCACGCGCCCGGTGAGCCGGCCGTCGGCCACCTCGAGCCCGTTGGCCTGCCAGCGCTCGATGCCGAGCGACGCCGCGAGCGGCCCGACGACCTCGCCGAAGCCTCCCGACACGAGCCCGAGCGGCCAGCCGCGTGCCGCGAGCCCGGCGACCAGCTCGACGGCGCCCGGGGTCAGCACGAGCGATCGGCGGACCTCGTCGAGCACGGTGGCCGGCAACCCGGCCAGGGTGGCGACCCGCGCGTGCAGGGAGGTGGCGAAGTCCAGCTCGCCGTGCATCGCAGCCTCGGTGATCGCGGCGACCTCGTCGGCCGATCCGGCGCGCGCGGCGAGCAGGTCGATCACCTCGGCCGTGATGAGCGTGGAGTCGACGTCCATCACCACGAGGCGGTCGGGGGTGCGCGTCACGGCCGCAGGGTAGCCGAGGGCACGTCGGTGGCGGGCGGGGTGCCCATCAGTCCGTGAGGATCGTGCCCTTCGGCACCACGGTGATCCCGCTCTCGGTGACGGTGAACCCGCGCGCCAGGTCGTGCTCACGGTCGATCCCGACGCGTCCCCGCTCGGGGACGATGACGTTCTTGTCGAGGATCGCCCGGTGCACCTGGGCGTGCCGGTTGACGATCACGCCGTCCATCAGCACGGAGTCGGTGACCTGGGACCACGAGTGCATCCGCACCCCGGGCGACAGCACCGAACGGGTCACCATCGCACCGGAGATGACCACGCCGGGGGAGACGATCGAGTCCGCTGCGTAACCGAGACGCCCCGGCCCGGCGTGGACGAACTTCGCCGGAGGAAGGCCCATCGACCCGGTGTGCAGCGCCCACTCGTCGTTGTAGAGGTTGAACACCGGCTCGATCGCGATGAGGTCCATGTTGGCGTCGTAGTAGGCGTCGAGCGTGCCGACGTCCCGCCAGTAGTCGCGGTCGCGCGGGGTCGACCCCGGCACGTCGTTGCGGATGAAGTCGTAGACGCCGGCGGTGCCGGCCTCGACGAACGCCGGGACGATGTCCCCACCCATGTCGTGGCGGGAGTTGACGTCCTCCGCGTCCCGGGTGACCGCCGCGACCAGCGCGTCGGAGTCGAACACGTAGTTGCCCATCGAGGCCAGCACCTCGTGGGGGGAGTCCGTCAGGCCGATCGGGTCGGTGGGCTTCTCCCGGAAGGCGGCGATCCGCGTCGGGTCGGCCGGGTCGGTCTCGATGACCCCGAACTGGTCGGCCAGCGAGATCGGCTGCCGGATCCCGGCGACGGTCATCTCGGCGCCGGTCGACAGGTGCTCGTCGACCATCTGCGAGAAGTCCATCCGGTACACGTGGTCGGCGCCGACGACGACGACGATGTCCGGCCGCTCGTCGTCGATGATGTTCAGGCACTGGTAGATCGCGTCCGCACTGCCCAGGTACCAGTGCTTGCCGACCCGCTGCTGCGCCGGGACCGCTGCGACGTAGTTGCCGAGCAGGGCCGACATGCGCCACGTCATGGACACGTGCCGGTCGAGGCTGTGCGACTTGTACTGGGTGAGCACGATGACGTGCAGGTAGTGCGAGTTGATGACGTTCGACAACGCGAAGTCGACGAGCCGGTAGATGCCACCGAACGGCACCGCCGGCTTGGCGCGGTGCGCCGTGAGGGGCATCAGGCGCTTGCCCTCACCGCCTGCGAGGACGATTGCGAGGACACGCGGCGCTGCCATACCTGGACCTTAAGCGCAGCATGCGGCCGGTCGCGAGGGGGCGCGCTAACGTGTCGCCAGGTCGTGGGCGCACGGCCGCCAGCGACCGAAGGAGGCCATGGTGCGCGTCGACCTGATGACTCGCGAGTACCCACCGCACGTGTACGGCGGCGCCGGCGTGCACGTGGTCGAGCTGGCCGCGGTGCTGCGCCGCACGCTCGACGTCCGGGTGCACTGCTTCGACGGTCCCCGGACGGGCGATCCCTCGGTGCACGGCTACGACGAGCCCGCCGAGCTGGCCGGCGCGAACGCCGCCCTGCGCACGCTGGGGGTCGACCTGGCGATGGTCGCCGGCGTCGAGGGCACCGACGTGGTGCACTCGCACACCTGGTACGCGAACCTGGCCGGGCACCTGGCCGGTCTGCTGCACGACGTGCCGCACGTGCTGACCGCGCACAGCCTGGAGCCGCTGCGGCCGTGGAAGGCCGAACAGCTGGGCGGCGGCTACCGGGTGTCGTCGTGGGCCGAACGCACGGCCTACGAGGGGGCTGCGGGTGTCATCGCCGTGTCCGGCGGGATGCGGGACGACATCCTGCGGGTGTACCCGCAGGTGGACCCGGCGGTGGTCCGCGTGGTGCACAACGGGATCGACCTGGACGCCTGGCAGCGGCCCGACGACCGTGCCGCGACCGAGGCGAAGGCGCGGGCCCTGGGCGTGGACCCGACCCGGCCGGCCGTCGTGTTCGTCGGGCGGATCACCCGGCAGAAGGGCCTGCCGTACCTGCTGCGGGCGGCCGAAGCGCTGCCCGCGGACGTCCAGCTGGTGCTCTGCGCCGGCGCGCCGGACACCCCCGAGATCCTCGCCGAGGTGACCGCGCTCGTGGCGCGGCTGCGCGAGAAGCGCAGTGGCGTGGTCTGGATCGACGCGATGCTGCCGCGGGACGAGCTGATCGCGGTCCTCGCCTCCTCGACCGTGTTCGTCTGCCCGTCCGTCTACGAGCCCCTGGGGATCGTCAACCTCGAGGCGATGGCGGTGGGGCTCCCGGTGGTCGGCACCGCGACCGGCGGCATCCCGGAGGTGGTCGACGACGGTGTCACCGGGCGCCTGGTCCCGATCGAGCAGGCGCAGGACGGCACGGGCACGCCGCTGCACCCGGACCGGTTCGTCGCCGACCTCGGCGCCGCGCTGACCGAGGCGGTGTCCGACCCGTCACGTGCCGCCGCCTGGGGCGTCGCCGCGCGCACGCGCGTCGAGGACCACTTCTCCTGGGCCGCCGTGGCCGCGCAGACCGTGGACGTCTACCGCTCGGTGCTGTAGGCGCGCAGGTCAGAACCGCGGCTCGGCGGGGTACCCGCCGAGGCACCGGATGCACCGACCAGGATCGGTGACGGGCCGGGCGGTGGCTCGGCCGTTGGCGGTGGTGCGGGTCGGGCAGGCCAGGTGCCGCCCGGTTCCGTCCAGTAGCTCAGGCCGATCGGGGACTGCCAGCGGAGCGTGCCGTTCGACTCGTGCGTGACCGTCCAGCGCATCTCGTGCTTGAGGCGGTGGTGCTTGCGGCACAGGCACTCGAGGTTGCAGATCTCGGACCCGCCGCCGGCGGCCCAGGCCCGGGAGTGGTCGATGTCGCAGCCCCGAGCCGGGCGACGGCAGCCGGGGAACCGGCAGGTGCGGTCGCGCAGCCGGACGGCTCGCCGCAGGTCTTCCGGCAGGCGGTACCGGTCACGCCCGACGGGCAGCACGGCACCGGTCTCCGGGTGGGTGAGGACCCGGGTGAACGAGGGCGCGTGGGCGGCGAGCAGCCGGGCGGTCTCCAGGTCGATCGGCCCGAACCCCTCCAGCTGGGCCGGCTCGTCCGAGTGTCCGAGCAGCGCCAGCACGGGCACCGTGAGCGCGACCTCGGGCCGGATCCCGAGGACCCAGCCCGGTACCCCCCGGCCCGACGAGTCGTCGTTGCGGACGCCGGGATCTCCACTCGGCACGTCGTCGGCCCCGGTGGTGGACCGTCCGGGGGCCCCGTCCTCGTCGGGCGTCGTCAGGGTGAGCCCGCCGGGGCTCAGCAGCAGGTCGACCAGGACGTCCGCGCGCACCTGCGTGGGGGTTCGCTCGTCGCCGGCGCCGACCGCGGCGGCCGCGCACTGGTCGAGCCGGTGGTCGATCGCCATCGCCTGGGCAGCCGGGATCAGGGCTGTGAGGAAGCAGAGGTCGTCGTCAGCGGGCGTGATGTCCACCCGGCGCGCGTCGAGGCCGGCGCGCCGCTGCTCGTCGGTCCGTGGCACGTGCCGGGCCCGCCAGCCGCGGGCGCAGGCGCGCAGCTCGGGCGCGGTCATCCGGGTGGCCCGCTCGGCCAGGAAGGCGTCGGCGCGGGCGAGCAGTGCCGGGTCGGTGACGGCACGGAGCACGTCGAGGACCGCATCGACGTGCCAGGACGAGATCACCCCGGAGAGGTTCGCCGCCCGCAGGCCGGGCAGCGTCGCGAGGCGGGCGAGGCGGGCCAACCGGTGGGCCAGCGTGCCTTCCGGAATGCGCAGCGCCAGGGCGAGCTCCGTGAGCATCTCCCGGGCGCCCCATTCGCGACGTTCCCGCGGGGCGGTGGTGCTGTGCACCCGCGATGCGAGCTCCGCAGCGCCCCAGAGGTAGGCGTCCACGAGGTCCTGTTCGGCTGCCGCCGTCCGGGCGGTGGCAGCGCCCGTGCCGGCGACCACGGCGCCGATCCGAGCCACGACCGGGTCGCACCACTCGTCGACCACCAGGTCCCCGGATGCCGTCACGAAGGCCGTCATCGACGGCCGATCGTCGGCCAGGGCACGCCACGGGAGGTCGGGCAGCGGCAGTCCGGCGAGGTCGAGCCCCGTGCCGGTCGCCGCCATCTCCATCCCACGATCCCACCAGAGACCACTGACATCGCCGCAGGTCAGCGACATCCAGATCACCCGTGCGGGTGAATCGCGCGATCACCCGATCGAGTGAACTTCCCGGGCACCGACCTCCGGCAGGAATCGTGTGGGCGACGCATCGGACCCTCCCGCCCCGGGGCGTCCGGCAAACGCCGCCGCGAGCGAGCAGAGGCACGGCGAGGCGGGTATTCGCTGGCCGTCCACCGGGCCGCAGGCCTACCGTCCCGGCCGTGGGGGATCAGGCCGTCTGGCGGGTGGTCCGCGCCGACAAGGGCGCGGTTCTCGTCGTACCCGCGGCCGCACCGCCCGCAGGGTCCGCGGTCGACGAGCCGCACCGGGTGCCGCTCGACCGCGACGGGCTCGCTCCGGCCGAGGACGGCCGTCTGGCGCCGACCGTCGGCGACCTCGTCGAGCTGCGCGGGGAGCCCGACCCGACCGGCATCGCACGGGTTCTGCCGCGCCGCAGCACGCTGGTCCGGGACAGCGCGGGGCGCACCTCGGCCACCCAGGTGCTGGCCGCGAACGTCGACGTGGTCCTGGTCGTCGAGCACCTCGACCCGGAGCCCGACCTGGGCCGGGTCGAACGGCTCCTGACGCTGGCCTGGCGCTCGGGCGGTCAGCCGGTCGTCGTGCTGACGAAGGCCGACCTGGTGCCGGACGCGCAGCTGCTGGCCGAGCGCGTCGCAGCGGTCGCGATCGGCGTGGACGTCCACCTGGTGAGCGTCCCGGCCGACCGTGGTCTGGCGGACCTGCGGGCCCTGCTGCGTCCGGGCCTGACCTTCGTCATGGTCGGCCCGTCGGGCGCCGGCAAGTCCACCCTGGTCAACGCGCTGGCCGGGCACGAGGTTGCCGCGACCGGCGCCCTGCGGGCGGACGGCCGGGGCCGGCACACCACGTCCCACCGCGAGCTGGTCCGGCTCGAGGGCGGGGCGCTGCTCATCGACACCCCCGGGATCCGGGCAGTGGGGCTGGTCGGGGACGCGAGCGCGCTCGACCAGGCGTTCGCCGACGTGGCGGACCTGGCGCAGGCCTGCCGGTTCGCCGACTGCTCGCACACGGTGGAGCCGGGCTGCGCCGTGCTGGCGGCGGTCGAGTCGGGCGAGCTGGCCGAACGGCGCCTGGCGAGCTGGCGCACGCTGCAGCGGGAGGCGCGGTTCCAGGAGCTCCGCGCCGACCGCGGAGCAGCGGCCGCCGAGCGGGCCCGCTGGAAGGCGATCTCCCGGTACCAGCGGGAGGTCGCGCGCGGCGCGGACCGCTGACCGTCCGAGGCGCCCCGGATCCCCGCTGCGGGCGCATCGAGCGTCCCTAACCTCCCGCTCCGCGGTGACGCTCCTCGTCGCGGAGCCGACGCTGCTCCTCGGCGTAGGCCCGCACCTCGTCGCCCCGGATCCAGGACGACGCCGCGCTCATCGCGCGCCGCGCGAGGTGGTCCACCTGACGTAGGGCCGTCGACCGCTGGTCGGACTGCCAGAGGTTGACCGCACCGCCCTCGTCCTCGGTCGCCAGGGCGACGATCGCGCGCAGCCGGGCCGCCTGCGTCATCACCCGCACCCGCTGCGGCCACGCCCGGAACTCCGCCGGGAGCCGGTCCGGCGACAGCGCCCCGTCTCGCACCGCGGCGATCCGCTCGGCCGCCTCCGGCCGCCAGCGGGCGACGTCGAGCTGGACCAGGGCCTGCGTCGCGAGCAGCAGGCCTTCGCGCAGGTCCCGCTCGGCATCCTCGAGGGAGCCGATCGACCCGAGCAGCTCGGTGCGCCAGGCGGCGATCTCATGCGTGTGCCAGACCACGGTGGCACCGGGCTCGAGCCACGAACCGAACCGGTGCACCTCCGGCACGATCGCCAGGTCCCAGTTCTCGTCGTTGTGGTGCACCAGCACGCACTCGCCCGCCGCCGGCGCGTCCGCAGGCCCGACGAACGGGTCGCCCGGCGCCGGCAGCACCGCCGCGACGTCGAGGTACCGCTCGCCGAGGTCCTCCACCAGCTCGTCGAGGTCCCGGTAACGGCCGCCGACGACGTCGTGCGGCTCGTCGTCCCCGGTGACGTTGAGCTCGGCGCCCCGCGCGGACCCGCCCTGCAGCCACAGGGCGAGGAGGACCGAGCGCGGGAGCTCGAGGGTCGGCGGCACGGCACTACGGTAAGCGGCCGGTCCGATGAGCCGCTCCAGCCGGGCGGTGCTCGAGGGGCGCCGGGGGCCGCGCCGGCTCAGCCGAGCGCGTGCACCGGTGCCGGCAGTGCCGTGCCGGACATGTCCCGGCGCGGGTCGAGCTCGGGCAGCGGGATCGCCTGACCGCCCGACCCGACGGCCCGCGCCGGAGCCGGTCCGACCCAGGCGAGGATGAGCGCGTCCTCGCCCTTGAGGAACCGGTGCGAGCGCACTCCGCCGGTCGCCCGGCCCTTGCCCGGGTAGGCCGTCAGCGGCGTCACCTTGGCGGTCCCGGCCTGCGTCCCGGGAAGGGCCGACGACGAGCCCGCGATCGTCACCACGAGCGGGTCCGCCGTCCCGGTGGGCACGACGGCGAAGGCGACGACGGACGTGCCGGCGTCGAGCTTGATCCCGGCCATGCCCCCGGCCGGACGACCCTGCGGCCGTACGCCGGACGCCGGGAAGTGCAGCAACGAGGCGTCGGAGGCGACCAGCACCAGCTCGTCGTCGTCCGTCGCGGCGCCGGCTCCAACCACCTCGTCGCCGTCCTTGAGCGTGACGACCTCCCAGGCGTCCCGGTTCCCCGGGACGTCGCCGGGCAGGACGCGCTTGACCGTGCCCTGGGCGGTGCCCAGGGCGAGCGGGGCGGCGGTCGGGTCGAGCGAGACGAGCGCGACCGCCCGCTCGCCACGGTCCAGCTGGACCACCTCGCCGACCGGCACGCCGCCGGACAGCGACGGCGCGCCGTCGGTCGGCGGGAGTCCCGGCAGGTCGAGCACCGACAGCCGGAGCACCCGGCCGCGCGAGGTCAGCACGCCGACGTCGGCCCGCGCGCTGGTCGCCACCGCGCCGGCCAGTGCGTCGTGCCGGTGGCGCGCGCCGTCCCGGACCGGGGGCTCCCCGGACGCCGTGCGGGCGAGCAGCCCGGTGGCACTGAGCAGCACCTGGCACGGGCTGTCGGCGATCTCCAGCGGCGCGGCCGTGGCGGCCGACGACCTCCCGGCAGGCGCTGATGCGGCGGTCGCCGTGCCTCCGGCGGACTCCAGCAGGATGGTCCGGCGCGGGGTGCCGTACGCGGCGGCGACCTGGGCCATCTCCTCGGACACCGTGGCACGCAGCAGGTGGTCGTCGGCGAGCAGGGCCTCGAGGCGGGCGATCTCGGCGAGCAGCTCGGCCTGCTCGCGCTCCAGCTCGATCGCGGAGAACCGGGTCAGCCGGCGCAGCCGCAGCTCGAGGATGTACTCGGCCTGGATCTCGGACAGGTCGAACACCTGCATGAGGCGGGACCGGGCGGCGTCGGCGTCGTCGGACGCGCGGATCACCTGGATCACCTCGTCGATGTCGACGATGGCGACGAGCAGGCCCTCGACCAGGTGCAGCCGTTCCCGGCGCCGGGCGAGCCGGAACGCCGACCGGCGGCGCACCACGGTCAGCCGGTGGTCGACCCACACGGTGAGCAGCTCGCGCAGCCCCAGCGTGCGCGGCTGGCCGTCGACCAGCGCGACGTTGTTGATCGCGAACGAGTCCTCGAGCGGGGTCATCCGGTAGAGCTGCTCGAGCACGGCCTCCGGCTCGAAGCCGGCCTTGATCTCGACGACGATCCGCAGCCCGTGGGTGCCGTCGGTGAGGTCCACCGCGTCGGAGATGCCGGAGATCTTCTTCGCCTTGACGCCCTCGGAGATCTTCTCGATCACCTTCTCCGGCCCGACGCCGTACGGCAGCTCGGTGACCACGATGCCCTTGCGCTTGGCCGTGACGTTCTCGATCCGGGCCGTCGCCCGGGTGCGGAACTGGCCGCGGCCGGTGCGGTACGCCTCGCGCACGCCGTCCAGCCCGACGATCTTGCCGCCGCCGGGCAGGTCCGGCCCGGGGACGAACCGCATGAGGTCCTCGAGCGTGGCATCCGGGTGCAGCACGAGGTGCCGGGCGGCGGCGACCACCTCGACGAGGTTGTGCGGCGCCATGTTGGTCGCCATCCCGACGGCGATCCCCGATGCGCCGTTGACCAGGAGGTTCGGGATCGCCGCGGGCAGCACCGACGGCTGCAGCAGCTTGTTGTCGTAGTTCGGCACCATGTCGACGACGTCCTCGTCGACGCCCTGGGTCATCGCCAGCGCGGCCGGCGCGAGCCGTGCCTCGGTGTACCGCGGGGCGGCCGGCCCCGCGTCGAGCGAGCCGAAGTTGCCGTGCCCGTCGACCAGCGGCAGCCGCAGGCTGAACGGTTGGGCGAGCCGCACCATGGCGTCGTAGATCGCCGTGTCCCCGTGCGGGTGGAGCTTGCCCATGACATCGCCGACGACGCGCGCGCTCTTGACGTGCGAGCGGTCCGGGCGCAGGCCCATCTCGCCCATCTGGTACAGGATCCGGCGCTGCACCGGCTTGAGCCCGTCCCGGGCGTCCGGCAGGGCGCGCGCGTAGATGACGGAGTAGGCGTACTCGAGGTACGAGCCTTCCATCTCCGACGTGACGTCGATGTCGACGATCTTCTCGACGAGGTCGTCGGGCGGCAGGTGGGCAGGCGGGCGACGCGCCATGCGGGCGTGACTCCTGGGCTGGGGGACCGGACCGGCCCATTCTCGCCCGCAGCCGGCGCGCACCCGCGGTGCGGCACGCGGGTCGGCCCGCTCGTCGGCCCGGCGTCCGGTGACGGGGGCTCTAGCCTTGCCGCATGGTCGAGCCCACCGGGGGCAGCGCCGCCGACACCGAGTACCCCGCGGCGTGGGAGGCGGACGTCGTGCTGCACGACGGCACGACGACCCGGGTCCGCCCCATCCGGGCGGCCGACGCGTCGGCGCTGCAGGCGTTCCACATGGCGCAGTCCGAGCGGTCCACCTACTTCCGGTTCTTCCACCCGCTGGACAGGCTCCCGCCCCGGGACCTGGAACGCCTGGTCGACGTCGACCATCGGGACCGGGTCGCGCTGGTCGCCGTCGAGGGCCCAACCGAGCGCATCATCGGCGTCGCCCGGTACGACCGGATCGACCCGGACACCGCCGAGGTGGCCTTCAACATCGCCGACGCCCATCAGGGCAAGGGACTCGGGTCGGTGCTGCTCGAGCACCTGGCCGCCGCGGCGCGCGAGCGCGGCGTGCGCCGGTTCGTCGCCGAGGTGCTCCCGGCCAACGGGCGGATGCTCGCCGTGTTCCGCGACGCGGGGTACGACGTGCGGCAGCGCGCCGAGGAGGGCGTGGTGGCCGTCTCGTTCGACATCGACCCGACCGATCGCTCCGTCCAGGTGATGGCCGACCGGGAGCACACCGCGGAGGCGCGCTCGATGCGCGTCCTGTTCGAGGCGCACACCGTGCTCGTCGTCGGGCCCGGCGGGACGGGACGCGCGCTGGACCGGGCGATGGCCGAGCGGGTGTGCCGGTCGCTCGGCGCCGAGGCGGTCGCCGGACGGCTGGTGGCTCATGTGGTCGGCCTGGACGGTGCACCGGCGCCGGGCGTGGTGCCGTGGCAGGCGCTGTCCGACGTGCCCTGCCCGGTCGACGTCGCCGTGCTCGCGATGGAGGCCGGCGAGGCGGTCGACGCGGTCGGCCCGCTCGCCAGCCTCGGCGTGCGCACGCTCGTCGTGCTGTCCGGCGGGTTCGTCGAGGAGGGGCCGGTCGGCCTGGAACGGCAGCGCCGGCTGCTCCGCGCGGCGCACGGTGCGGGGATGCGGCTGGTCGGGCCGTCGTCGTACGGCGTCGCGGCCACCGGGCCGGACCACGTGCTCAACCTGTCGCTCGCCGAGCACCTGCCCGAAGCCGGGCCGGTCGGCCTGTTCTGCCAGTCCGCCCCGTTCTCGGTCACGCTGCTGTCCGCACTCGAGCGCCGCGGGCTCGGGGTGTCCCAGTTCCTGTCCGCCGGGCACCGGGCCGACGTCTCCGGCAACGACATGATGCAGTTCTGGGCCGACGACGAGCGGACGACCGCGGTCGGCCTGCACCTGGAGACCATCGGGAACCCCCGCAAGTTCTCCCGCGTCGCCCGGCGGCTGGCCGCCCGCAAGCCGGTGGTGGTGGTCACCCCGGCCGGCGGGGCGGGGGCCGTCGCGCCCCCGGGGCACGCGGTCCGAAAGACGCACGCACCGGCGCGGGCCTTCGGCGAGATGCTGCGCCGGTCGGGCGTGGTCCGGGTGGACAACACCCACCAGCTGGTCGACGTGCTGCAGCTCGTGACGAGCCAGCCGCTGCCGGCCGGCGTGCGGACCGGCATCCTCGCCTCGTCCCGGTCGGTCGCGACCCTGGTCGCGGCGCTGGCCAGGGGCCAGGGGCTGGCCGCCGGGGACCGGATCCGGATCGTCGCCGAGGATGCGCCGGCCGAGCGGCTGCACGAGGCGGTCACGGCGCTGTACGACGACCCGGAGGTCGACGCCGTGGTGGTGGTGCGCACGCCGGTGCTCGGCGGCTCGGACCGGCCGATGGCGCAGGCGGTGGCCCGGGCCGCCGCAGCGTCGGGTCGGCCGACCGTCGCGGTGATGACCGGGCTGCACGGCCTGGCCCCCGAGCTGACCGCACCCGACGCGGACGGTGTGCCGCGCACCGTGCCGGCCTACGCGACGCCGGCCGACGCGGTGCTCGCCCTCGGGCTGACCGTCGGCTACGCGCTGTGGCGGGCCGCCGACCACGGCCGCCCGGTGCACCCCGCCGGCGTCGATCTGCGTGCGGCTCGGCGGATGGTCGAGGAGTGGCTGGTCGATGACGGGCCGGTGCGGCTCGATGCCGGGCGCACGGCCCTGCTGCTGGCGGCCGCAGGCATCCGGGCGGTCCCTGCGGGGGGCGTCCAGGACGCCGACGAGGCCGCGGCCGCAGCAGCGGCGCTGGGCTACCCGGTCGCGCTCAAGACGACCGCTCCTGCACTCCGGCATCGCGCGGACCTCGGCGGCGTCCGGCTCGACATCGCCGACGAGGCCGAGCTCCGCGCGGCCGTGGCCCAGGTGCTCGCCGCAGCGGCGGACCAGGACCCCGAGCCGGGCCGGGTGCCGCTCGAGGTGCAGGCGATGGCGGCGAAGGGTGTCGCGTGCGTGGTCCGCTCGAGCGAGGACCCGCTGTTCGGGCCGGTCATCTCGTTCGGGCTCGGCGGAGACGCGACCGACCTGCTCGACGACGTCGCCTACGGCGTGCCGCCGCTGACCGACGTCGACGTCACCGCACTGGTCCGTGAGCCCCGGGCTGCCGCTCGGTTGTTCGGGTACCGCGGGCTGCCCGCCGTGGACGTGGCGGCTGTGGAGGACGTCGTGGCCCGGGTCGCGGTGCTGGCGGACGGCCTGCCCGAGCTCTGCTCGCTCGAGCTCAACCCGGTGCTGGCGGCGCCCGGCGGCGCATCGGTGCTGGCCGCGCGCGTGACGCTGGCCCGGGCGGACCGGGCCGACGCCACGCGCCGGCTGTCCCGGACCTGACACCCGGGGCCGAGCCCGGCCGGGGATGGGAGGATGGGCGGGTGCCCCTGATCGCTGAGCTGCATCGCGAGCTGGACCGTGCCGGCTACTACCCGGAGCTCGTCGCGGACGTCCTGGACGTCGCGCTGGCCGACGAACCCGTCGTCGCGCACCTGGTCCAGCCGGAGACGACGTTCGACGCGTCGGAGGTGCGCCGGCACGTCACCGTGCTGGTGCTCACCCCGACCCGGCTGGTCGTCGCGCACGTCGACGACCACCCGGCCGACCGGGAGCACACGTCCGCGTCGGCGGCGGCGACCACCGAGTCGGTTCCGCTGCGCGAGGTGCGCTCGGTGGCCATGACCCACGTGGTCAACGACCCCCAGCGCCACCACGCCGGCGACGGCCCGGTCGAGGTCACGCTGGTGATCGGGTGGGGTGCGGTGAGCCGGATCGACCTGGAACCGGCCGGCTGCGGCGACCCCGACTGCGAGGCGGACCACGGGCTGACCGGGACGATGTCGCCGGACGACGTCGTCGTGCGGGTCAGCGCCGCTGCCGAGGGTCGGGACGCCGTCCGGGCGGCGGTCGCCTTCGCCCGCCGGCTGTCGGCCGCGACCTCCGCCCGATGAGCGAGGCGGCCGGCGACGCCGCCTCCGGGACCGTCACCGACTGGCTCGACGGGTCGCTGGTCCGGCCCGGGCGGCCGGGGCTCTGGGTGGGCGACGTGCTGCCCGGCATCGCCGGTGTCGTCGGTGCGGACGTGCCCGGTGCGGCGGCGGCGCGCCTGGCGCTCGGGCTGCCGTCGGCCGACCGGGCGTGCGTGGTCCTGGTCGACGGGCTCGGCCACGCCAACCTGGCCGAGCGGGCCGGCCACGCGCCGTTCCTGCGCTCCCTCCTGTCGGGGTCGACGCCCCTGACGACGACCTTCCCGGCCACCACGGCGACCGCCATCGGCTCCTTCGGCACCGGCCTTCGCCCGGGCCAGACCGGCCTGCTCGGCTACACCGTGCGCGACCCCGGCACCGGGCGGCTGGGCACGATGGTGTCCTGGACCGACCTGCCCGACCCCGCTGTCTGGCAGCCTGCGCCGAGCGTGCTCGCCCAGATGGTCACGGCCGGGGTGGCGGTGACCAGCGTCGGCCCCCGTCGGTTCGAGGGGTCCGGCCTGACCCGGGCAGCCCTGCGCGGAGCCGCCTACCGGGGCGCGGACTCCCCGGACGACCGGGTCGCCGCCGTCCTCGACGCGCTGCGTCGGCCCGGAGTCGCCTACCTCTACTGGGGGGACGTCGACCAGACCGGGCACAAGACAGGCTGGGACTCGTGGCAGTGGGGCGACGCGCTGGCCGGTGTGGACGCGAGCCTCGCCGCACTGGCCCGGCGGCTGCCCCGCGGCACGGTGCTCGCGGTGACCGCCGACCACGGCATGGTGAACCACGACCCGGCGCAGCGCTGGGACGCCGCCACCGACCCGGTGCTGTCCCAGGACGTCGAGCTGGTCGCGGGGGAGCCCCGCGCGCTGCACGTCCACCTGCGTCCCGGCACGGCCCCCGAGGAGGCCCGCGACCGCTGGCGGGACCGGCTGGGCGAGGCCGCCCTGGTCGTCACGCGCGCGCACGCGGTGGCGGACGGCTGGTTCGGCCCCGTGGTGCGCCCGGAGATGCTGCCCGTGGTCGGCGACCTCGTCGTGGCGATGCGGGGGCGCGCGACGGTCGTCGACTCGCGCACCCAGACCCCCGAGTCGATCGCGTTGGTCGGTGTGCACGGCTCGCTCACCCCGACCGAGATGATGGTGCCGTGGCTGGTCACGCTGAGATGAGGGGCTGACCCGTGTCCGAGCTGGTGTTCTTCTCTGGGACGATGGACAGCGGCAAGTCGACGCTGGCCCTGCAGACCGCGCACAACCACGCCGCACGGGGCCGGGACGGACTGCTGTTCACCCGGCAGGACCGGGCCGGTCGGGCGGTCATCTCCTCGCGGCTGGGCCTGGAGCAGCCCGCGCTGGAGGTGGACGACGACACCGATTTCTGGGCCGAGGTGCTCGGGCGGCGGCTGCACGGGGAGCCGGTGGACTACGTGGTGGCCGACGAGGCCCAGTTCTACACGGCGGTCCAGGTGGAGCAGCTCGCCCGGGTGGTCGACGAGCTCGGCGTGGACGTCTACGCCTTCGGCATCACGACCGACTTCCGCGCCCGGCTGTTCCCCGGGGCGGCCCGCCTGGTCGAGCTGGCCGACCGGGTCGAGGTGCTCCAGGTCAAGTCGCTGTGCTGGTGCGGCGCCCGGGCCACGCACCAGGCGCGCACGGTCGACGGCGAGATGGTCGTCGAGGGCGAGCAGGTCGTCATCGGGGACACGGCCGAGGGTGGCAAGGTCGCCTACGAGGTGCTCTGCCGGCGGCACCACATGCGGCACATGACCCAGGCAGCAGCGCGGGCGCAGTCGCGGGTGCAGCAGACGCTCGAGGCAGCGGTCGAGGACCGGTCCTGAGCTACTCCGGCTTCGCGCCGAAGACGATCTCGTCCCAGCTCGGCACCTTCGCCCGGCCCCGCCGGGGGCGGGGGTGCTCGTCCGGGCGCGGCGCTGCCACCTCGGCCGGGACCTCGGCCGGCCGCGCCGGTTCGGTCGGCTGCGCGTGCTCGTCGGACGGGGCCACAGCCACCGGACGCGGGTAGACCCGGGTCTCCGCCGCCGGCTGGGCATCGACCGGGTGGGCGCCCGGCGCAGGTGCCTCGAACCCGAGGTCGAACGCGTGCTGCGGTCCGAACCCCTCGAAGTCCTCGCCGTCGTCCTCGATCTCGACCGGCTGGCGGTGACCGCGCCGGCTGCGCAGGTCGTCGAGCATCGCGGCGGTGCGGTCCACCGGCGCCGGCTCCGGATCGGCCTCGACCGGAGCGCCCTGGGTCACGTCGAAGACCACGTCGCGCACGGCCGCGAGGTGGCGGCGGGCGACCGGCTCGTCGAGCTCGGTCTCGGACAGCCAGCGCGCCTCGTCGTCGGCGGCGGTCAGGGTGCGGGCGGAGGTGTCGAACGACCAGGTCGCCTCCCGCGGCTCGTCGCCCACCTGGAACCGGGCGAGGACCACCCAGGGCATCGAGCCCTCCCGAGCGGCGTCCCAGGACAGGGTGCCGGCATCCACGCCGCGGGCGGCGAGGCGGTCGGTGACCAGGTCGCCCAGGGTCGGAGCGCCCGGCTCGTGCCGCACAGCGCTGGCCCGGGCCAGCTCGGCGACGTACTCGCGCTCGGCGATCACGGGGCCCTCGTAGCGCCGGACCGAGACCAGCGTCAGTCCGGCCGACTCGGCGACCTCCTGCGCGGTGGCGCCGGCGCGGATGCGCGCCTGGATCTCCCGGGGGGACAGGGCGCTGGCCCGCTCGGCGCGCAGCTGTTCCAGCTGCGGCCGGTCCCGGCGCACGGCGGCCCGCAGCGGCTCGTCGATCCGCAGCCGGAACTGCTGGCCGTCGGGCGTGGCCAGGACCAGGTGCTCGCCGTCGTCGTGCAGGCCCACCAGCTCGAGCTCGCCCATGCTGCCTCCCATCGCGCTGTTCAGGGTCTCACCCGATCGGCCCTGGGCGGCGCACCTCGCCCCGGTGTGGCGCTGCCCGGTGCGCCGGCCCCGGACCAGGCGCCCGGTCCGGACCGGGCCCGCGCCGGGGGGAGGATGGGCGGGTGACGACGCAGGACGTGGACGTGGCAGGGCTGATGGCGATCGCGGAGCGGATCGCCCGCGAGGCAGGGGCGCTGGTCTGCGGCGGCCGGCCAGACCGGGTGACGGTGGCGGCGACCAAGTCCAGCCCGCAGGACGTCGTCACGGCGATGGACTACGCCTCGGAGGAGCTGCTCCGCGGCCGACTGGCCGAGCTGCGGCCGGACGACGGCGTGCTGGGCGAGGAGCGCGGCTTCACGGCCGGGCCGAGCGGCGTGACGTGGGTGGTCGACCCGATCGACGGCACGGTGAACTACCTGTACGGCCTCCCGTCGTACGCGGTCTCGGTGGCGGCGGTCGCCGGGCCGGCCGGCGCGCCCCCGGACCCCCGCACGTGGACCGTGCTCGCCTCGTGCGTGCATGCGCCGACGATGGGGGTGACCTACACCGCCGCCCGCGGCCTGGGTGCCTGGCGCGACGGCGTCCGGCTGACAATCGGGCCGGGGCCCGACGACCTGTCCGGGTGTCTGGTCGGCACCGGCTTCGGGTACCGCACCGAACGCCGGGCGGCCCAGGGTCGGGTCGTGTCCGCGCTGCTGCCGCAGGTGCGCGACATCCGCCGGCTCGGCTCGGCCGCCGTCGACCTGTGCTCGGTCGCCGCGGGGGCGCTCGACGCGCACTACGAGCGCGGCCTGCAGCCGTGGGACCTGGCCGGCGCCGCGCTGATCGTCACCGAGGCCGGCGGGGTCGTCGTCGGGCTGCGTGGCGAGCCCGCGACCGAGACGATGACGGTCGCCGGGCCGCGCGCGGTGGTCGCGCGGCTGACCGCCCTCCTGGCGGACCTGGACGCCGACACCGACGACTGAACGGGTGTGCGCGGCGCGCCCGGCGCGGCTTCATTCGCGCTCGTCGGCCGGATGGTGCACAATCCCTCCGCGCAGTGCACCGGAGGCGGGAACAAAACGCCCCCCGCCGCGCTTGAGCACCCGTACGAGAGACCCCAGACACGGAATGTGAGCGCACATGGCGACCGATTACGACGCACCGCGCAAGCTCGAGGAAGACCTCACCGAGGACTCCCTCCAGGAGCTCCAGGCGCGCCGCTCGGACAAGAACTCGGGTGTTGTGGACGAGGACGAGACCGAGGCTGCCGAAGGCTTCGAGCTGCCGGGCGCCGATCTGTCCGGCGAGGAGCTGTCGGTGCGCGTCCTGCCCCGGCAGGCCGACGAGTTCACCTGCTCGCGCTGCTTCCTGGTGCATCACCGCAGCCAGCTGGCCTACGAGCGGGACGGGCAGCCCGTCTGCACGGAGTGCGCGGCCTGATCCCCGCCGCACCCGCAACGGCCGGTTCCCGCCCAGGGAACCGGCCGTTGCTACGCCCGGGTACCGGTCAGCGCCGCGCAGAGCGCCGACGGGTTGCGGGTGGACACGATCCAGTAGGGCGTCGGGTCGTCGGGGTCGTCCAGATCGAGGCGGACCGCACCGTGCACCCATCCCCGCAGGCAGACGTAGGCGCGAGCGTCGAGCTCGGGGCCGAGGGCGGACCGCAGCGCCTCGCCGGACAGGGGCGTCACGTCGCCCAGCAGCGAGAGCGGGACGTGCGCAGCGCCGGCCCGCAGCTCGTCGAGGGAGACCTCGACCCGGGGGGTCGCCGCGGCCGTGAGGCCGACGGCGGCGGCGACCGCGGCGGCGCCGACGCCCCAGGCCAGCCCCGTCGACACCGGGAACAGCACCAGCCCGACGAGCGCCCCGAGCCCGACGGCGACCAGCCAGCCGCCCGGTCCGGGCCAGAGCCGCTCGCGATAGGGATGGTCCACGCCACCAGCATCCCATCGAGGAGGACCCGATGAAGCGGCCGGCCACCGGGTAGGGTCGGCCACCGTGACCGACCCCACCCTCGAGGTGCTCCTGCTGCGCCTCGACCCGGAGCTCCCGGCGCCGTCGTACGCGCACCCCGGGGACGCCGGCGCCGACCTGGTCGCCCGCCTCGACGTGACCATCCCGCCGCAGGGTCGGGTCACGGTGCCGACCGGCGTCGCCATCGCGCTCCCGGACGGGTACGCCGCCTTCGTCCACCCGCGCTCGGGGCTGGCCGCCCGGCACGGCCTGACGATCGTCAACGCACCGGGAACCGTCGACGCGGGCTACCGCGGGGAGATCGCGGTCACGCTGCTCAACACCGACACCGCCGAGCCGGTGGTGCTGCACCGTGGCGACCGGATCGCACAGCTCGTCGTGCAGCGGGTCGAGCGGGCCCGGTTCGTCGAGGCGGATCGCCTGCCCGGTTCCCACCGCGGAGACGGCGGCTTCGGCTCGAGCGGCGGCTGGTCCGCACCAGACGCGCCGACGAGCGACACTGGACAGTGACAGCGACCCGCGCGCAGCAGCGCGCCAGGAGGAGAAGCACCGTGGCCCTGTTCCGGCGTGGCGCCAAGAGCGCCACCCCCGAAGACGTGGCACCCGACGAGACGGCACCCGTCGACGAGGCCGAGCCGCAGGACGACGACCTGCAGCCCGGGGATGACGAGGCGAGCGAGCGCACGGGCGGTCCGTGGGACGCCGAGGACGACGTCCCCGAGATGCCGCGGGTCGACCTCGGCGCCGTGCTGGTCCCCGGCATCCAGGGGATGGAGCTGCGGATGGAGATCGACCAGAAGTCCGGCACGGTCACTGGCGTCTCGGTGTCGCTCGACGAGTCGGTGCTCCAGGTGCAGGCGTTCGCCGCGCCCCGCAGCGAGGGGATCTGGGACGAGATCCGCGGCGAGATCGCCCAGTCGATCGCCCAGCAGGGCGGCACGGTCGACGACCTCCCGGGCCCGTTCGGCCGCGAGCTGCTCGCCCGGATGCCGGTGCGGACGCCGGAGGGTCGCACGGGGCACCGGCCGGCCCGGTTCATCGGTGCCGACGGCCCGCGCTGGTTCCTGCGGGGCGTCATCACCGGCAAGGCCGCGGTCGACCCGGCTGCCGCCGAGCGGCTCGAAGAGGTGTTCGCCCAGACTGTCGTCGTCCGCGGCACCGAGGCGCGGCCGCCGCGCGACCTGCTCGGACTGCGCCTTCCCGGAACCACCGCTCCCGGTGTCGCGGCGCCGGAGGTCACGCCCGAACCCGACTTCGACCCGCTCAACCGCGGACCCGAGATCACCGAGATCCGCTGAGGACGAGGGACGGCCATGGGCATCAAGGAACGGCTCCACCAGGCGCTCGCCTCTCGGGCGGAGATCGAGGCCGGCGAGGAGCGTGCGCAGTCGGCCCGGTCGGCCGGGTGCACGCCCGTGGCCGACGTGCCCGACCGCTCCCGGGTCACGGTCTCGGGTGTGCTGCGCTCGGTGACGCTGCGCCCGCGCGAGGGCGTCCCGGCCCTCGAGGCCGAGCTGTACGACGGCAGCGGGGCGCTCGAGCTGGTCTGGCTGGGCCGCCGCCAGATCCAGGGCGTCGAGCCCGGCCGGCGGCTCCGTGCCGAGGGCCTGACCTGCCACGTCGACGGGCGACGCACCATGTTCAACCCGCGCTACGAGCTGGTCCCGCGCCCCGGTGAGTGAGGACGGCGGCCCGCAGCACGCGGGGGGAGCGGCGCCCGACGCCGCCACGGCACCGGACGCGCCGACCGGTCCTGGTGGGCGCGGGCTGCGCGCCCTGACCGGTGAGGAGTTCTCGGCAGCGGATGCGATCGGCGGCTGGCGCGGTGCTGCCGAGTCGGTCGCCCCCGGCGTGCTGTTCGTCGTGGTGTACCTGGCGGCCGGGCAGCGGATGGTCCCGGCGCTGGTGGCGTCCCTGGCCGCCGCGCTGGTCGCGGTGGCCGTCCGGCTGGCCCAGCGCACGCCGGTGACGCAGGCGATGTCCGGCGTGCTCGGGGTGCTGGTCGGCGTCGTCTGGGCGTGGCGGACCGGACGGGCGGAGGACTACTTCCTCTACGGGCTCTGGGTCAACGTCGTCTACGGCGTCGGAACGCTGGCCACCCTCGTCGCAGGGTTCCCGTTGGTCGGGCTGGTGGTCGGGCTGTTCGACCGCCAGGGGCCGCTCAGCGGGGGCTCGTGGGGTCGGGTCGTCGCCTGGCGCTCCGACCGGGCGCTGCGCCGCCGGTACGCGGCGGCCACGTGGCCGTGGGTGGGGATGTTCGCCCTGCGCCTGCTGGTCCAGGTGCCCCTCTACCGCAGCGCGCAGGTCGCCTGGCTCGGCACCGCGAAGCTCACCATGGGCCTGCCGCTGACCGCCCTGGTGCTCTGGCTCAGCTGGCAGATGGTCCGTCGGTCAGCAGCTGCTCAAGCTCCTGCTCCGACACGTCCCGCCCGGTGACGAACAACAGCTCGTCGCCCGCCTCGAGGGTGTCGTCGGGGCTGGGCGCGATCGGCCGCGTGTCGCGCACGATGCACGCCAGCACCGTGTCCTGCGGCCACATCACCTGACCGACGAGCACCCCGGCGAGCGGCGAGCCGACCGGCAGGGTCAGCTCGAGGATGTCCGCGCGCGACTGGTGGAACGTGAAGATCTTGACCAGGTCGCCGATCGCGACGGCCTCCTCGACCATCGCGGTCATGATGCGCGGCGTGGAGACGGCGACGTCGACGCCCCAGGCCTCGTCGAACATCCACTCGTTCTTCGGGTTGTTGACGCGCGCGACGGTGCGCGGCACACCGAACTCGGTCTTGGCGAGCAGCGCGATGACGAGGTTCGCCTTGTCGTCGCCGGTGGCCGCGACCATGACGTCGCACTCGTCGGCCCGTACCTCGCGCAGCGTGGGCAGCTCGCACGCGTCGGCGAGCAGCCACTCGGCCTCCGGCACCTGGGCCACCCGCATCGCGGTCGGCTGGCGGTCGATCAGCGTCACCTCGTGCTCGTGGGCGAGCAGCTCGCGCGCGATCGAGCGGCCGACCGAGCCGGCTCCGGCGATGATCACCCTCACGCGGTCACCTCCGGCGGCGCGGTGAGGATGCGTTCGACCGTGGGCAGGTCGGATGCCCGGACGAGCAGGTGGACCACGTCGTTCTCCTGCAGCACCGTGGTCTCGTCGGGCAGGATCCCGTCGCCGTAGCGGGTGAGGAACGCCACCCGGGCGCCGCCGGCGCGTTCGAGGCGGTGCAACGGGTGACCGACCCAGCCGGAGTGGACGTCCACCTCGGACAGCACGATGTGGCCGGAGGCGTCGCGGAACTCGTCGGTCGCGCCAAGCGGCAGCAGGCGGCGCAGCACCTGGTCGGTGGTCCAGCGCACCGTGGCGACCGTGGGGATGCCGAGGCGTTGGTAGATCTCCGCGCGATGCGGGTCGTAGATGCGGGCGACGACGTGCTGGACGCCGTAGGTCTCGCGGACCACGCGGGCGGCGACGATGTTCGAGTTGTCCCCGTCGGCGACCGCGGCGAACGCGAAGGCGTCCTCGATTCCGGCCTGCTTGAGCGTGTCCCGGTCGAAGCCCAGCCCGGTGACCTTCTTGCCCTCGAACGAGGCGTCCAGCCGCCGGAACGCGTCGGCATTCTGGTCGATCACCGCGACGGAGTGGCCGCGGCTCTCCAGCGACATGGCCAGCGTCGCGCCCACCCGGCCGCAGCCCATGATGACGAAGTGCACGAGGCGGAACGCTATACCGCGCCCTCCGCGCGGCGCGCCTCCCGGCACTGGCGTGGTGTCCCGCGACCAACGACGGCATAGCATCGGCCACCGTGTCCGACCTCTCAGGTGCCGCCAAACGCCTGCTCCTCGGCCGCCCGGTGCGCAGCGAGCGGCTGGGCCACACGCTGCTGCCCAAGCGGATCGCCCTGCCGGTGTTCGCGTCGGACGCGCTGTCCTCGGTGGCGTACGCCCCCGACGAGGTGCTGCTGACCCTGTCGCTGGCCGGCGGCGCCGCCCTGGTGATCTCCCCGTGGGTCGGCGTCGCGGTCGCCGTCGTCATGCTCACCGTGGTCGCCTCGTACCGGCAGAACGTGCACGCCTACCCGTCCGGCGGGGGCGACTACGAGGTGGCCACCGTCAACCTCGGCCCGACCGCCGGTGTCACGGTGGCCTCGGCGCTGCTCGTCGACTACGTCCTGACGGTGGCGGTGTCGGTCTCGTCCGGGGCCCAGTACGCGGCCACCGCGCTACCGGCTCTGCGCGGCCACGAGACTCTGTTCGCGATCGTCGTGGTCGTCGTGCTGACGCTGATCAACCTGCGCGGGGTACGTGAGTCCGGCACCGCCTTCGCGATCCCCACCTACCTGTTCATGGCCTCGATCGGTGCGATGGCCGTGGTCGGGGTGATCCGGTATCTCATGGGCACCCTGCCGCTCGCCGAGAGCGCCGGCTACCGGCTGATCCCCGAGGGCGGTGTCGACACCGGCCTGACCGGCCTGGCCGGCGCGTTCCTCGTCCTCCGGGCGTTCGCGTCCGGGTCGGCGGCGCTGACCGGCGTCGAGGCGATCAGCAACGGCGTGCCGTCGTTCCGCCAGCCGAAGTCGCGCAACGCGGCGACCACGCTGGCGCTGCTCGGCGGGATCTCGATCACGATGATCATGTCGATCCTGCTGCTCGCCCGGGCCACCCACGTGACCTTCGCCGACAACCCGGCGACCCAGCTGCTCCGGGACGGCACGCCGGTCGGCTCCTCCTACGTCCAGCACCCGGTGATCAGCCAGCTGTCCGCGGCGGTGTTCGGCGGCCGTGGCGTCATGTTCGTCCTGATCGCCGTGGTGACCGGGATCATCCTGGTGCTCGCCGCGAACACCGCCTTCAACGGGTTCCCGGTGCTCGGGTCGGTCCTGGCGCGGGACGGCTTCCTGCCCCGCCAGCTGCACACCCGGGGCGACCGCCTGGCGTTCTCCAACGGGATCATCACGCTGGCGGCGGGCGCGATCGTCCTGATCTGGGCCTTCAACGCGCAGGTCACGCACCTGATCCAGCTGTACATCGTCGGGGTGTTCGTCAGCTTCACGCTGAGCCAGCTCGGGATGACCCGGCACTGGACGCGCGAGCTGGCCACCCAGCCGGACCCCACCCGGCGCACGCAGATGCGCCGGTCGCGGGTGATCAACACGTTCGGCTTCGTGCTGACCGCGGTGGTGCTCGTCGTGGTGCTCATCACCAAGTTCGTCCGCGGCGCCTGGATCGCCATCCTCGCGATGGCCTGCGTCTTCGTCGTGATGAAGGCGATCAACCGGCACTACACCAACGTTGCCAAGGAGCTGGCGCTGGGCGACGACATGAGCGAGGCCCGCGCCCTGCCGAGCCGGGTGCACGCGATCGTCCTGATCTCCCGCCTGCACCGGCCGACGATGCGCGCCCTGTCGTACGCGCGGGCATCCCGCCCGCAGGAGCTCGAGGCGGTCACCGTCGGCGTGGACCACGACGAGGTGGTCGCGCTACGTGAGCGGTGGGACGCCCTCGACATCCCCGTACCGCTGCGGGTGCTCGACTCGCCGTTCCGCGAGATCACCCGGCCGGTGATCGCCTACGTCCGGTCGATCCACCGGGACAGCCCGCGCGACCTCGTCGTCGTGTACATCCCGGAGTACGTGGTGGGCCACTGGTGGGAGCAGCTGCTGCACAACCAGAGCGCCTTGCGGCTCAAGGCGCGGCTGCTGTTCACCCCGGGGGTGGTGGTGGCGTCCGTGCCGTGGCAGCTCGCCTCCTCGGTGGGGCAGACCGGCCTCGAGGAGTACGCACCGGGGACGCTGCCCGGTGGCTTCTGAGATGGACGTCGTCGAGCTCGTCGTCGGACCGGTCGCGCACGGCGGGCACTGCGTCGCGCGGCTGGACGGGCGCGTCGTGTTCGTCCGGCACGCGCTGCCGGGCGAACGGGTGCGTGCGCGCCTGACCGACGCCGGGGAGGGCAGGTCGTTCTGGCGGGCCGACGCGGTCGAGGTGCTGGACGCGTCGCCGGACCGCGTGCCGTCGGCGTGGCCCGCGGCCGGCCCGGGCGGGGTGGGCGGGGGCGAGCTGGCGCACGTCGCGCTGCCCGCGCAGCGCGCCTGGAAGCGGTCGGTCCTCGAGGAGCAGCTGCATCGCCTGGCGCACGACGACCGCCCGGTCGAGGTGACGGCGGCGCCCGGGGACGACGAACGGGGCGGCCTGGCGTGGCGGACCCGGATCGACCTCGTCGCGGACGGCGCAGGCCGGGCCGGCATGTACCGCTACCGCTCGCACGACGTGCTGCCGCTGGCCGACATGCCGTTGGCGACGGAGGCGATCGCCGCACTGGGCCTGTTCACCCGGCGCTGGCCGGCCGGGGCCCGGATCGAGGCGGTCGTCCCGGCGGACGCGCAGTCGGGCGTCGTCCTGGTCGACGGCGAGCCGTTCGACCTGGCCCGCAACCGCCCCGACCCGCGGCCCAACGCGCGCAGCACGGTCCACCAGCAGGTGCGGACGCCGGGCGGCAGCTGGACCTACCGGGTGTCGGCCACCGGCTTCTGGCAGGTCCATCGGGAGGCGCCGAACGTGCTGGTCGACGCCGTGCTCTCGGCCGTCGGCGAGGTCGCCGGGGCCAGGGTGCTGGACCTGTACTCCGGTGCCGGCCTGTTCACGCTGCCGCTGGCCGATGCGGTCGGGGCGGACGGCGCCGTGCTGGCGGTCGAGGGTGACGACCGTGCCGTCCGGGACGCCCGCCGGCTGCTCCACGACCGGCCGCACGTCACGCTGCACGGTGGCGATGTGGCCCGTGTGCTGGCTTCCGGGGTGGGCGGTGCCGATGTCGTGGTGCTCGACCCGCCGCGGACCGGTGCGGGCCGGCACGTGGTCGAGGCGATCGGTGCGCTGGCGCCGCGACGCGTGGTCTACGTGGCGTGCGACCCGGCCGCCCTCGCCCGGGACGTCGCGCTGTTCTCCGCGGCCGGCTACGGGCTGGAGGCCGTCCGGGGCTACGACCTGTTCCCGATGACCCACCACGTCGAGGCGGTCGCGGTCCTCGTGCGCTGACCGGCCGCCCGACGCCGAGGCGAGCGGGGCCGTTCGCGCCTACCGTGGAGCCAGCGGCCGCGAGGGCCGCGGAACAGGAGAGACGACCATGAGCGCGACGCACGACGAGCTCGCGGAGCGGCTGGTCCGCGCGAAGCGGACGGTGACCGAGGAGCTGGCCAAGCAGGGCACCCCGGAGTACGACCACCGTGCCTACGAGCGCGCGGTCGAGGCGGAGCGCAAGGCGGCCGACGAGCTGGCGGACGCAGGCGGCGCACCGGCCTGACCGGATGCCCCGACAGGGGCTGCGACCTGCGACGTCGGGTGATATCTTGACGTCGAGATAAAACGAGCCCGGGATCCCGAGGAGGAGCCGCAGTGAGCAGCGTGGACACGTTCGGTGCCAAGGGGACCCTCGAGGTCGGCGGGACCTCCTACGAGGTCTTCCGACTGGCCGTCGTGCCCGGTGCGGACCGGTTGCCGTACAGCCTGAAGGTGCTGACGGAGAACCTGCTGCGCACCGAGGACGGCGCCAACATCACGGCCGAGCACGTACGCGCGCTGGCGGCCTGGGACCCGGACGCGGAGCCGGCCACCGAGATCCAGTTCACCCCCGGCCGGGTCATCATGCAGGACTTCACCGGCGTCCCGTGCGTCGTCGACCTCGCGACGATGCGCGAGGCGATCGCCGACCTCGGCGGCGACCCGACCCGGATCAACCCGCTGGCCCCCGCCGAGCTCGTCATCGACCACTCGGTGCAGATCGACGTCGCGGGCCGGCCCGACGCGTTCGAGCGCAACGTCGAGCTCGAGTACCAGCGCAACCACGAGCGCTACCAGTTCCTGCGCTGGGGTCAGACCGCCTTCGACGACTTCAAGGTGGTGCCGCCCGGCACGGGCATCGTGCACCAGGTCAACCTCGAGTACCTCGCCCGCGTGGTGATGACCCGCGAGGTGGACGGCGCCGTGCTCGCCTACCCGGACACGCTGCGTCGGCACCGACTCCCACACGACGATGGTCAACGGCCTCGGCGTCCTGGGCTGGGGCGTGGGCGGCATCGAGGCGGAGGCCGCGATGCTCGGCCAGCCGGTGTCGATGCTCATCCCCAAGGTGGTCGGCTTCCGGCTGAGCGGGGAGATCCCGGCCGGCGTGACCGCGACCGACGTCGTGCTGACCATCACCCAGATGCTCCGGTCGCACGGCGTGGTCGGGAAGTTCGTCGAGTTCTACGGGGCCGGCGTCGCCGCGGTGCCGCTGGCCAACCGCGCGACGATCGGCAACATGAGCCCCGAGTTCGGCTCGACGGTTGCGATCTTCCCGATCGACCAGGTCACGCTGGACTACCTGCGGCTGACCGGGCGGTCCGACGAGCAGGTGGCGCTGGTCGAGGCGTACGCGAAGGCCCAGGGGCTGTGGCACGACCCCGACCGGGCGGCGGTGTACTCGGAGTACCTCGAGCTCGACCTGTCGACGGTCGTCCCGTCGATCGCCGGACCGAAGCGCCCTCAGGACCGGATCGAGCTGTCCCGCGCGAAGCAGCAGTTCGAGCGCGACCTGCCGACCTACGTGCCGGAGCTGGCCGGCGTCGACGAGGCCGACGCCGAGTCGTTCCCCGCGTCCGACTCGCCGACCACCGGGTCGTCGGTGCACCGCACCTACCCGGTGACCGACGCGAACGGCCGGACGTTCGACCTGTTCAACGGTGCCGTGGCGATCGCCTCGATCACCAGCTGCACCAACACGTCGAACCCTTCGGTGATGATCGCCGCCGGCCTGCTCGCGAAGAAGGCGGTCGAGAAGGGGCTGACCGCCCGGCCGTGGGTCAAGACGTCGCTGGCCCCCGGGTCCCAGGTGGTGACGAACTACTACGAGAAGGCGGGGTTGTGGCCCTACCTGGAGAAGCTCGGCTTCCACCTGGTGGGCTACGGCTGCGGCACCTGCATCGGCAACTCCGGGCCGCTCGACGAGAAGGTCTCGGCGGTGGTCACCCAGAACGACCTCGCCGTGGTCTCGGTGCTGTCCGGCAACCGCAACTTCGAGGGCCGGATCAACCCCGACGTCAAGATGAACTACCTGGCCAGCCCGCCGCTGGTGATCGCCTACGCCCTGGCCGGCACGATGGACTTCGACTTCGAGATCCAACCGCTGGGCCGCACCGAGGACGGTTGGCCGGTGTTCCTGCGGGACATCTGGCCGTCGCCCGAGGAGGTCCAGGCGACCATCGACGCCTCGATCGACCGGACCATGTTCACCGACGACTACGCCGATGTGTTCGCCGGTGACGAGCGCTGGACGTCGCTGGCGACCCCGGTCGGCGACACCTTCCGGTGGGACCCCGACTCCACCTACGTCCGCAAGCCGCCGTACTTCGAGGGGATGGGCGTGCGGCCGCAGCCGGTGGCCGACATCGCCGGCGCCCGGGTCCTGGCCAAGCTGGGCGACTCCGTCACCACCGACCACATCAGCCCCGCCGGGTCGATCAAGCCCGGCAGCCCGGCCGGGCTCTACCTCGAGGCGCACGGCGTGGCGCGCAAGGACTTCAACTCCTACGGCTCTCGTCGCGGCAACCACGAGGTGATGATCCGCGGCACGTTCGCCAACATCCGGCTGCGCAACCAGCTGGTGCCCGGGGTCGAGGGCGGCTTCACCGTCAACTTCCTCGACGGCGAGCAGGCGACGATCTACGACGCCTCGGTCGCCTACCAGGCCGCCGGTGTGCCGCTCGTCGTGCTCGGCGGCAAGGAGTACGGCTCGGGCTCGTCGCGCGACTGGGCGGCCAAGGGGACCCGGCTGCTCGGTGTCGTCGCGGTGATCGCGGAGAGCTTCGAGCGGATCCACCGGTCCAACCTCATCGGGATGGGCGTGCTGCCCCTGCAGTACCCGGCCGGGTCCACGGCGGCCTCCCTCGGCCTGGACGGGACCGAGACGTTCGCGATCTCCGGGGTCACGGCGCTGAACGACGGGCCGACCCCGCACACGGTCGCGGTGACGGCGACCAAGCCCGACGGCGAAGTGGTCCGGCTCGACGCCCTGGTGCGGATCGACACGCCCGGCGAGGCGGACTACTACCGCAACGGCGGGATCCTGCAGTACGTGCTGCGGCAGGTCGCCGGGGTCTGACGCAGGGCGCGCCACCGCGCCGGCCCGACGACCGACGGGGATGCCGGTCACCAGGACGAGGACCGGTACCGCTGGACGCCGGCCCGATGCTCGGTCAAGGTAGTGGCCGTGACCTCGTCCACTGCTGCGCTGTCGCTGCGCGGCGTCCGCAAGGTGTACTCGACCGGAGCCCACCCCGTCGTCGCTGTCGACGGGATCGACCTCGACGTCGAGCCGGGCGAGATCGTCGCGGTGCTCGGCCCGAACGGGGCCGGCAAGACCACGACGCTCGACATGGTCCTCGGTCTCGTCGCGCCCACGGCCGGCACGATCGAGGTGCTCGGCGGTGCACCCGAGGCCGCGGCCCGCGCCGGGCGGGTGTCTGCGGTGCTTCAGTCCGGCGGGCTGCTGCGCGACCTGACCGTGGGGGAGACCGTCCGCGCGATCGCTGCGCTGCACGGAGCGCAGGCGCGGGTGGCGGGGGTGATGGCCCGGGCCGGTGTCGCGGAGCTGGCGCAGCGGAAGGTGCGGGCCTGCTCCGGTGGCGAGCAGCAGCGGCTGCGGTTCGCGCTGGCCCTGCTGCCCGACCCTCGGATGCTCGTCCTCGACGAGCCGACCGCAGGGATGGACGTCGGTGCCCGCCGCGCCTTCTGGGAGACCATGCACGAGGAGACGCGGGACGGTCGCACGGTGCTGTTCGCGACGCACTACCTCGAGGAGGCACAGGCCTTCGCGCCCCGCACCGTGCTCATCGACCGGGGCCGGATCCTCGCCGACGGCCCCACCGCGCAGCTGCGCGGGCTGGTCGGCGACCGCACCGTCACGGCGATCGTCCCGGACGCGACCGACGACGCGCTGGCGGCCCTGCGAGCAGTGCCCGGGGTGCGCGAGGTGCATCGCGAGGGCGACCGGGTCGTGGTCAACGGCACGGCGTCGGACGACGTCGCGCGGCTGCTGCTGAACCGGTGGGGAGGCCACGACCTGGAGATCGCGGCGCCTACCCTCGAGTCGGCCTTCCTGGCG
Source organism: uncultured Actinomycetota bacterium (assembly GCA_963769855.1). GTDB lineage: Bacteria > Actinomycetota > Actinomycetes > Actinomycetales > Cellulomonadaceae > Cellulomonas. The sequence continues at coordinate 182,498 of CAVYNN010000003.1, read as the reverse complement.
CTGACCGGTGGGGGTGACGCCCGGTGAACCTGACCTACCTGCGGATCGACCTGGTCCGCCAGCTGCGCGAAGGGATGTCCATCGGGTTCGTCATCATCCTGCCGGTGGTGATGTACCTGCTGTTCGGCACGACGCTCGGGGCGAGCGGCGACATCGTCGGCCGCGGGGACTCGCGGTTCTACGTGATGAGTGCGATGGCGGCCTACGGCGCGTCGGTCGGGGCGACCTCGATCGCCGCGGCGGCCGCGATGGAGGTGCTCCAGGGCTGGGGCCGCCAGCTGGCGCTCACGCCGCTGCGGCCGGCCGGGTTCGTCGCGACCAAGGTCGTCGTCGCGCTCACCGTCTCGGCGCTCGGGGCGCTGGCCGTGATGGTGGTCGGGACGGCGACCGGGGCCCACGCAGACCCGGCCTGGGTGTGGCTCGCGACGTTCCTCATCACCTGGCTCGGGTCGGCGCTGTTCGCGCTGTACGGCCTGGTCGTCGCGCAGCTGGTCCACGCCGAGACGGCGATCGGCATCGCGTCCGCGTCCCTCGTCGTCTGGGCGTTCTTCGGCAACCTGTTCGTGCCGCTCAGCGGCACGGTGCTGCAGATCGCCCGGTGGACGCCGATGTACGGCTACGCGGGCCTCGTCCGGTACCCGCAGACGGAGGGACATCTCGTCACCGGGACCGCCGTCGACCCGCTCTGGGCGCTCCTCCTCAATGTCGTCCTGTGGCTGCTCGTGCTCGGTGGCCTGGCCACCTGGGCCGTCCGGCGCGGCCGCAGGCGCCAGTAGCGACCGCCCCGCCCCGCCCCGCGCATCCCAACGTCCGAGCATGGGTGACCTCTAGGTTCGACTTGCTCGGACGTTGTGCTGGAGGAGGGAGTGAGGGGAGGTGCCTCACGCCTCGCGAGCCAGCTCTGCTGCCGCGTGGGCGCCCGCGGCGGCGAGGCCCGGGTGCTCGTCGGGATGGGCGACGTATACCGGGACAAGGGCCGCGGCCCAGGCCCGGGCCCGGGCGCGCAGTGCGGTGACCGCCGGCTCTTCGCAGTACGACGATTCGGCGCGGTACGCCTCCCAGAACCGTGCGCGGCCTGGAGCGGTGAACGTCGCCCACGTCGTCGCGAGGTCGCAGGCGGGGTCGCCGGCCGTGACGTCCCCGAAGTCGAGCAGGCCGGCCAGGTGCCCGTCGGCGCAGGGCAGGTTCGCCGGGTGCAGGTCGCCGTGCAGCCAGAGCTCAGGCCCGTCCCAGGCCGGGGCGGCCAGCCCGGTCTGCCACGCCGCCAGCAGCGTGTCGCGGTGCGGGCCGGCGTAGTCCAGGAGGCGGGCGGTCACCACGCCGGCCCGGTCGGCGAGCGGCACGCCGCGCACCGGGTTGGCCGGGGCATCGGCCGGTGCGGGCCGGTGCAGGACGGCGAGCGCCACGCCCAGCTCGCCGGCCCAGTGGTCCCGGTCGGCCGGGGTCAGCTCGTCGGACGGTGTGCCGTCCAGCCAGGGCACGACGCTCCACGCCCACGGGTACCCGACTCCCGCGGCGCCGACGCGCAGGGGGATGGGCACGGGTACCGGTAGGGCCGGGGCCAGGACGGGCAGCCAGCGTTGTTCGTGCTCGACGAGCGGTGCGGCGACGGCACGCGCGGGCAGCCGGACCGCCAGCGTGTCGCCGAGCCGGAAGGTCACGTTGTCCCAGCCGTGGCCGACCCGGACCAGCGCGAGCCCGGCGAGGTCTGGGTGCTGGCTGCGCAGCAGCGCCCGGACCAGCCGCTCGTCGACCTCGACCTCGTGCAGGGGGTGGGTCATGGCACGACCACCCGCGAGCGGGGCCACGGCACCGTCCAGCCGAGCGCGTCGAACAGCCCGTCGAGCACCATCGCGGTGAAGCCCCAGACGAGCACGCCGGCCACGTCGAACGCAGGTGTCCGGACCGTGGCGCCCGCACGGCGGTGGGCGACCACCGCCCGGTGGTCCGGATCGAGCAGGTCGGCGACCGGGACCCGGAACACGTCGACCGTCTCGCGATGGTCCACCGCCGCTACGGCCGACGGCCGAGCCCACCAGGCCGGGACCGGTGTCACCCGGTAGTTGCTCACCGGGAGCGCCAGGTCCGCGAGGGTGCCGAGCACCTCGACCCCCGACGGGTCGAGCCCGGTCTCCTCGACGGCCTCGCGCAGTGCCGCCTGCTCCGGCGTCTCATCCGGGTCGAGCGCGCCGCCGGGGAACGACACCTGGCCGGGATGGTGCCCGAGCGTCGCGGCGCGCCGCTGCAGCAGCACGTCGAGGTCGGCCGGCACGGAGCCGCTGCTGCGGGCCGGCACGTCGTCGAGCCGTCCGAACAGCACGAGCACCGCGGCGTGCCGTGCGGAGGCCGGCGCGGGCAGGACGCGCGTGGCCTCGACCCGCCACTCGACGCCGCGGCCGACCAGCGCGACGAGCTCGTCGCGGGCGTCGGCCGGGGTCGTCGTCACAGCCGTGCGGCGGACCCGACCTGCGCGGCGAACCGGGCGGCCAGATCGGCTCCGGCCGTGGACAGCGCAGGAAGGGCGGCCGCACCCTCGGCGCGGATCCGTTCCACGTCCTCGTCGAGCAGCTCGGCCACCATGTCCGGTGTGGTCAGCCAGAGCGCGAGCTGGTCGGCGTCGAGCTCGACGTGGAACTGGATGCCGAGCGCCGAACCGGCGCGGAACGCCTGGACCGGGGTGGCCGGGGTCGAGGCGAGGAGGATCGCGCCGGCCGGCAGCTCGACCGCGTCGGAGTGCCAGTGCAGCACGGTGGGGGACGACCCGACCGGGCCGAGCGCCGACAGCACCGGGTCGTCGGCGACGAGCTGGACCGGGCCGAACCCGACCTCCTGGGCGGCGCGGCGGAGCAGCGGCGCCCCCAGGGCGAGGCCGAGCAGCTGCATGCCGAGGCACACCCCGAGCACCGGCACGCCGGCGGTGACGGCGTCGGCGATCAGCCGGACCTCCGCCGCCAAGCCCGGGTGGCCGCGGACGTCGTCGGCATCCATCGGGCCGCCCATGACGACCAGGCCGGCGATCTCGTCGCCGGCGGGCAGGCGCGGCGCCGCGTCGTCGACGACCGTCCGGACCCGGTACGGTCCGTCCAGCTGCCGGCCGATCAGCCCTGGACCCTCGTGCGGCGCGTGGGTGAGGACCAGGACGGGCCGGACCGCGCCCGACCCGTCCGGGGGTGCCGTCACCAGCCGTCCGGCAGCGGCCGGCCCTCGTCGAACCCCGCCGCGGACTGCAGCCCGACGACGGCGCTCAGGTAGAACTCGCTGAGGTTCGTCGCGCCGACATAGGTCGCCGCGGACCGCACACCGGCGGTGATCTCGTCGAGCAGGTCCTCCACGCCGGGTCGGCGTGGGTCGAGATACATCCGCGAGGAGCTGATGCCCTCCTCGTAGAGCCCCTTGCGGGCCCGGTCGAAGGCCGAGCCCCCGCGCGTGCGTGCCGCCACCGCCCGCGCCGACGCCATGCCGAAGCTCTCCTTGTACAGCCGGCCGTCCGGGTCCGCGTGCAGGTCGCCCGGCGACTCGTGCGTCCCGGCGAACCACGAGCCGACCATCACCTGCGACGCGCCGGCGGCCAGCGCCAGGGCGACGTCCCGCGGGTAGCGCACCCCCCCGTCGGCCCACACGTGCCGGCCGAGCCGGCGCGCCTCGGTGGCGCACTCGAGCACGGCCGAGAACTGGGGACGTCCGACGGCGGTCATCATCCGCGTGGTGCACATCGCGCCCGGGCCGACTCCCACCTTGACGACGTCCGCGCCCGCCTCGACCAGGTCGCGCACCCCCTCGGCGGTCACGACGTTCCCGGCGACCACGGGGACCTGCGGGGCAAGCGCACGGACCGCGGCCAGGGCGTCGAGCATCCTGCGCTGGTGGCCGTGCGCGGTGTCCACGACCAGCACGTCGACGTCCGCCTCGAGCAGCTCAGCGGCCTTCCGCTTGACGTCGCCGTTGATCCCCAGGGCGGCAGCGACCCGCAGCCGGCCCCGGTCGTCGAGCGCGGGGGAGTAGATCGACGACCGGAGCGCGCCCACCTGGGTGAGCACACCGACCAGTCGTCCGGTCCCGTCTACCACCGGGGCGAACCGGCGCCGCGCGGCGTGCAGCTTCTCGTAGGCGGCGCGCAGCCCGGCCGGCCCGCCCTCCTCGAGCACCGCGAGGGCGATCGTCATCGGCTCGCCGGCCATCACCTCGGCGACCTGGGTGTACCGGTCGACGCCGGTGCAGTCCACCTCGCTGACGACGCCGACCGGCCGACCGTGCTCGACGACGACGGCGGCGCCGTGCGAGCGCTTGCCGATCAGGGCCAGCGTCTCGCCGACGGTGGCGTGCGGAGCGACCGTCACTGCGGTCTCGACGACGGGGTGGCAGGACTTCACCGAGGCGACGACGTCGGCGACCACGTCGGAGGGAGTGTCCTGCGGGAGGACCGCCATGCCGCCCCGGCGGGCGACCGTCTCGGCCATCCGACGGCCGGCGACGGCGGTCATGTTGGCTACCACGACCGGGATCGTCGTGCCGGTGCCGTCGGTGGTGGCCAGGTCGACGTCGAACCGCGAGGAGACCTCCGACCGGGACGGGACGAGGAAGACGTCGCCGTAGGTGAGGTCATGGGTGGCCTGGTGGCCGGGCAGGAAATGCATGGCGTCCCCTTTCGTCCCATGGTAACCGGCGGTGCCCGAGCCCGTCCGCTACGGTCGAGCCATGTTCGCCGCGCTGACCGGGATCGGGCTGTCCGCGGCGGCCGGCCTCAACGCCTACATCCCGTTCCTCGTCGTCGCGCTCCTCGACCGGTACACCGACGTGGTGAACCTGCCGGTGGGCTACGGCTGGATGTCGAGCTGGTGGGCGATCGGCATCGGGGCGGTGCTGCTCGTCGCCGAGGTGGTGCTGGACAAGGTGCCCGGGGTCGACTCGGTCAACGACGCGGTGCAGACCTTCATCCGGCCGGCCAGCGGTGGCGTGATCTTCGCGGCGACGAGCGCCGCCGCCGGCGTCGACACCTCGACCTGGGTGCAGGCTCACCCGTGGGTGACGGTGCTGGCCGGGATCGCCGTGGCCGGCCTGGTGCACGCGGGGAAGGCGACCGCCCGACCGGTGGTCAACGCGGCCACGCTCGGGGTCGGCGCACCGGTGGTGTCGACCGCCGAGGACGGGGCGTCGGTCGGGCTCAGCCTCGTCGCGGTCTTCGTCCCGATCCTCGTCGTGCTCCTCCTCGGCGCGCTGGTCTGGGGCTTCGTCGTGCTGCTGCGCCGACGGCCGCGGTCAGGCGTGCGCGGGTCCGGGGAGCCCGACGCTCCCGGCCTGCCGTCGGGCTGACCACGCGACGAGATCCGCGGCGCGTCGTCGGTGCGCGCCCGGACCCCTCGACGCCTTACAGTGGACGGCCGGGTGTGCGTGGCGCCCGACGCCCGCCGGGCCGGACCGGAGGGCAGCGTCGCCCAGTGGTCCGGGAGGTGGGTGTGGGTCTGCTCGACGCGATCCGTTCGCCCGCCGACGTACGTCGGTTGACGGGCCGGCAGGTCGACGCGCTCGCCGCGGAGATCCGCCAGTTCCTCGTCGACCAGGTCTCGCGCACCGGCGGCCACCTCGGGCCCAACCTCGGTGTCGTCGAGCTGACGATCGCCCTGCACAGGGTGTTCGACTCCCCGCGGGACACGATCCTGTTCGACACGGGTCACCAGGCCTACGTGCACAAGCTGCTCACCGGACGCACCGACTTCTCCCGGTTGCGCCGCTCGGGCGGCCTGTCCGGCTACCCCAACCGGGCCGAGTCGGTCCACGACGTGGTGGAGAACTCCCACGCGTCGACCGCACTGTCCTGGGCCGACGGCATCGCCAAGGCCAACGAGCTGCGCGGTCAGCCGCACCGGCACGTGGTGGCGGTGGTCGGCGACGGCGCGCTGACCGGCGGGATGGCCTGGGAGGCGCTGAACAACATCGCGGCCGGCCAGGACCGCCGGCTGGTGATCGTCGTCAACGACAACGGCCGGTCCTACGCCCCGACCATCGGCGGGCTGGCGCGCCACCTGGACGCGCTGCGCACGACGAGGTCGTACGAGTCGGTGCTCAGCTGGGGCAAGTCGACGTTGCGCCGCTCCGGACCGCCGGGCCGGATGATGTACGACGCCCTGCACGGGCTGAAGAAGGGCGTCAAGGACATCGTCGCCCCGCAGGGCATGTTCGAGGATCTCGGCATCAAGTACATCGGCCCGGTGGACGGTCACGACGAGCGGTCCGTCGAGCAGGCGCTGCGCCGGGCGAAGGCCTACGGCGGTCCGGTGATCGTGCACGTCATCACCGAGAAGGGCCGCGGCTACAGCCCGGCGGAGCGGGACGTCACCGACCGGTTCCACGCCGTCGGCCAGATCCACCCGGAGACCGGACTGCCGGTGGCGCCGTCCCGGTTCGGTTGGACCGGCGTGTTCGCCGACGAGATCGTCGCCATCGCACGGCGCCGGCCGGACGTCGTCGCCATCACGGCCGCGATGCTCCAGCCGGTCGGCCTGGCACCGTTCGCCGCGGCGTTCCCGGAGCGTGTGTTCGACGTGGGCATCGCCGAGCAGCATGCGGCGACATCGGCCGCCGGCATGGCGTTCGCCGGTCTGCACCCCGTGGTCGCGGTCTACGCGACGTTCCTCAACCGCGCGTTCGACCAGATCATGATGGACGTCGGGCTGCACCGCGCGGGCGTGACGTTCGTGCTGGACCGGGCGGGCATCACGGGGGAGGACGGGGCGAGCCACAACGGGATGTGGGACATCGCGATGCTGGCGATGGTGCCGGGGCTGCGCCTGGCGGCGCCGCGCGACGAGGCGACCCTGCGCGCGGCGCTGCGTGCCGCGGTGGACGTCGACGACGCCCCCACGGCCGTCCGGTACCCCAAGGGCCCGCTGCCGGAGCCGGTGCCGGCGATCGAGGACCTCGACGGCGTGGACATCCTGGCGCGCCACGACGGGGACGGCCCGGACGCCCGCCGGGTGCTCGTGGTCGGCGTCGGGGCGATGGTGCCGACCGCGCTGGAGACCGGCCGTCTGCTCGCGGCGCACGGGCTCGCCGTCACGGTGGTGGACCCGCGCTGGGTGCTGCCGGTCCCGGCGGCCCTGGTCAAGCTGGTCGGCGAGCACGATGCCGCGGTCTGCGTCGAGGATGGGCTGGTCGACGGTGGAGCCGGTGCGATGCTCGGCCAGCGGGCCCGTGAGCAGGGCATCGGCACACCGGTGCGCGCCTTCGGCATCCCACGGCAGTACCTCGCGCACGCGACGCGGGACGAGATCGTCGACGCGCTCCGGCTCCGGCCGAGCGACCTGGCAGGGGAGATCCTCGCCGCCCTCGACGCCGCGCCGTAGCGGGCCTTCCCACGGTCCCGCTCCCACCGCTGCCAGGACGATGGTCCCGAGACATCCCATGTATTTTCGGGATACCGTCGTGACCTGGGTCGATCTGTGATCGATCGCCAAGGCGAGGGGGACCCGATGCCCAGGAGCGCGCGGACACGCGATGCTGTCGACGCGTTGCCCGGAGCCTGGTTGGGCTTTGTCGGGGGCCCGTGGGTCGACGACATCGACGTCCGGGACTTCCTGCAGCGCAACTACACGCCCTACAGCGGTGACGCCGGGTTCCTCGCCGGTCCCACGGAGCGCACCCGCACCCTCTGGGCGGCGGTCGGCGCGCTGATCCTCCAGGAGCGCTCCGGCGGCTACCGGGTCGACCCGGCCACACCCTCCCGGATCACGTCGCACCGCCCGGGTTACGTCGACCGGGAGCGCGAGATCGTCGTCGGCCTGCAGACCGACGAGCCGCTCAAGCGCGCGATCATGCCCAACGGCGGCTGGCCCGCGGTGCGCGAGGCCCTCGAGCAGCACGGCTTCGAGGCGCCGGCGGTGCTCGAGGAGGTCTTCACCACCCACCGCAAGACGTTCGCGGACGGGGTGCTCGACGTGTACCCGCCGAACGTCCGCGCCGCGCGCAGCGCCGAGATCATCACCGGCCTGCCCGACGACTTCGGCCGGGGCCAGATCATCGGCGACTACCGGCGCGTGCCGTTGTACGGGGTGGACGCGCTGGTCGCCGCCAAGCGGCTGGAGAAGGCGACGCTCGACATGGAGCGGTCGACCGAGGACGTCATCCGCGATCGCGAGGAGCTCGCCGAGCAGATCCGCGCGCTGGCCGACCTCGCCACGATGGCCTCGTCGTACGGTCACGACATCTCCCGGCCCGCTGCCACAGCGCGTGAGGCCGTGCAGTGGCTCTACTTCGCCTACCTCGCGGCGATCAAGGAGCAGAACGGCGCCGCGATGTCGCTCGGGCGCACCTCGACCTTCCTCGACGTGTACCTGCAGCGCGACCTGGTGACCGGCCGGCTGACCGAGGCGGAAGCCCAGGAGCTCGTCGACGACCTGGTGATCAAGCTGCGGATGGTGCGCTTCCTGCGCACCGTCGAGTACGACGAGCTGTGCTCCGGCGAGCCGACCTGGGTGACCGAGACGCTCGGCGGGATGGGGGAGGACGGTCGCCCGCTGGTGACCAAGACGTCCTTCCGCTTCCTGGCGACGCTGGACGACCTGGGCCCGGCGCCGGAGCCGAACCTCACCGTGCTGTGGAGCGAGCGGTTGCCGCAGGGCTTCAAGGAGTACTGCGCGCAGGTCTCGCTCGACACCTCGGCCGTGCAGTACGAGTCCGACGAGCTGATCCGGTCCGCGTGGGGCGATGACGCGGCGATCGCCTGCGCGGTCTCGCCGCTGCAGGTCGGCAAGCAGATGCAGTTCGTCGGCGGCCGGGTCAACCTGGCCAAGGCGCTGCTCTACGCGATCAACGGCGGGCGCGACGAGGTGACCGGACGGCAGGTGGCACCGCTCACCGCACCGGTCGAGGCCGAGGTGCTCGACTACGACGACGTGCTGGCCAAGCTCGACCGCACGCTGGACTGGTTGGCCGAGACCTACGTGGACGCCCTGAACTGCGTGCACTACATGCACGACAAGTACTCCTACGAGCGCCTCGCGATGGCGCTGCACGACCGGACGGTGCTGCGCACCCTGTCCTGCGGAGTGGCCGGGCTGTCCGTGGTGGCCGACTCGCTGTCCGCGATCCGGTACACCACCGTGCACGCGCTGCGCACCACCGACGGGCTGGTCACCGAGTTCGCCGTCGAGGGCGACTACCCCTGCTTCGGCAACGACGACGACCGGGTGGACGAGATCGCCGCCGGGCTGCTGCACTCGTTCATGACGAAGATCCGTCGGCTGCCGACCTACCGCAACGCGCTGCACACGCAGAACGTGCTGACGGTCACCTCCAACGTCGCCTACGGCCGGGTCACCGGCTCGACCCCGGACGGGCGACGCGGCGGCGAGCCGTTCGCCCCCGGGGCGAACCCGATGAACGGCCGCGACACCCACGGCATGCTCGCCTCGGCGCTGTCGGTGGCCAAGCTGCCGTACTCCGACGCGCAGGACGGCGTCTCGCTGACCACCTCGGTGACGCCCGACGGGCTGGGCCGCAGCCGCGAGGAGCGGGTCGCGAACCTGGTCGGGCTGCTCGACGCGTACATGCTGTCCAGCGGCTACCACCTCAACCTCAACGTGCTCGACAAGGACACGCTGCTCGACGCGATGGCCGACCCGGACGCGTACCCGAACCTGACCATCAGGGTCTCGGGGTACGCCGTGAACTTCGTCCGGCTCAGCCGCGAGCAGCAGCTCGAGGTGCTGTCGCGCACGTTCCATGTGACGGTCTGACCACGGCGCGCGTCCGCGCCGATCCGTACGCCCCGAGGAGGGCGAGATGAGCACCATCGGCGAAGGCGCGCCCGTCGTCACCCTGGGCACACCGCTGGTCGGCGGCTCGACGCACCGCATGGCAGGTCAGGGCACCCAGGGCCTGGCGGACGTCGACCTCGACCGGCCGGAGCGGCTGGCGCAGGTGCGCACCGGCGAGCTCGGCTCGCTGCACTCGTGGGAGCTCGTCACGGCCGTCGACGGGCCGGGCACCCGGCTGACGGTGTTCCTCGCCGGCTGCCCGCTGCGCTGCCTGTACTGCCACAACCCCGACACGCTCGAGATCCGCCGGGGGACCGACATCACCGCCGACGAGCTGCTGAAGAAGGTCGCGCGGTACCGGGGTGTGTTCCGGGCCACCGGCGGCGGGCTGACCCTGTCCGGCGGCGAGCCGCTGTTCCAGCCGGCCTTCGTCGCGCGCGTGCTGCGTGGCGCCAAGGAGCTCGGTGTGCACACCGCGCTGGACACCTCGGGCTACCTCGGCGCGGCGGCCACCGACGCGATGCTCGACGACCTCGACCTGGTGCTGCTCGACGTCAAGTCCGGGATCCCGGAGACGTACACGAAGGTCACCGGCCGCGAGCTGGCACCGACCCTTCAGTTCGGCCGGCGGCTGGCCGCGCGGGGCGTGCCGATGTGGATCCGGTTCGTCCTGGTGCCCGGCCTGACCGACGCGTGGGACAACGTCGAGGTGGTGGCCGACTACGTCGCCACGCTGTCCACCGTCGCCCGCGTCGAGGTGCTGCCGTTCCACCAGATGGGCCGCGACAAGTGGGCCGACCTGGGCATGGCCTACCAGCTCGAGGACACCAAGCCGCCGACGCCCGAGCTCGTCGAGCGGGTGCGCGGCCAGTTCCGCGCCCGGGGCCTGCTGGTGCACTGAGCGGTCCACCACCGCGGGCGGGTCGGCACGGTTCCCCTGCCGGCTGGTGTGATGAGTGTCACAGCGTCTCCTATCGGCTCCTTCGCCAGTCATGGGACCTTTGGCCCGAGTCATCCCATGTCCGATTCCTAGGGTTGGTGGTGACCCCAAGGAGGAGCGCCATGACGATCACCGAGCTTCCCGGAACCGCGACGGACGACGTCGCCTGGGACGGGTTCACGCCCGGGCCCTGGACCGACACGATCGACGTCCGGGACTTCATCCAGCGCAACTACACCCCGTACACGGGGGACGCGTCGTTCCTGGCCGGCCCGACCGCCAAGACGCTGCGCACCTGGGACACCCTCGAGCGTGAGTACCTGTCCGTCGAGCGCACCCGCCGGGTCTACGACGTCGACACCCACACGCCGGCCGACATCGACGCGTTCCCCGCCGGCTACATCAGCGGCGACGACGACGTCGTCGTCGGCCTGCAGACCGACACCCCGCTGAAGCGCGCCATGATGCCCAACGGCGGCTGGCGGATGGTCGAGACCGCGCTCACCGAGGCCGGCAAGGAGATCGACCCGGAGGTCAAGCGGATCTTCACGAAGTTCCGCAAGACGCACAACGAGGCCGTCTTCGACATGTACACCCCGCGCATCCGCGCCGCCCGCAGCTCGCACATCATCACCGGCCTGCCCGACGCCTACGGCCGCGGACGGATCATCGGCGACTACCGCCGGGTCGCGCTGTACGGGGTCGACGCGCTGATCGCCGCCAAGCTGGCGGACAAGGACGCCGTCACCGACCAGCCGTTCAGCGAGAGCTGGGCCCGGTACCGCGAGGAGCACTCGGAGCAGGTCAAGGCGCTGAAGAAGCTCAAGACGCTCGGCATGACGTACGGCTTCGACCTGGGCCGACCGGCCCGGACGTTCGCCGAGGCCGTGCAGTGGACCTACTTCGGCTACCTGGCCTCGGTGAAGAGCCAGGACGGCGCGGCGATGAGCATCGGGCGGCTGTCCACCTTCTTCGACGTCTACGCCGAGCGTGACCTCGAGGCCGGCGTGCTGACCGAGACGGCGGCGCAGGAGGTCATCGACGCCCTCGTCATCAAGCTGCGCATCGTGCGGTTCCTGCGCACCGAGGACTACGACCAGATCTTCTCCGGCGACCCCTACTGGGCCACCTGGAGCGACGCCGGCTTCGGCGAGGACGGCCGCACGCTGGTGACGAAGACCTCGTTCCGGCTGCTCCAGACGCTGCGCAACCTCGGCCCGGCGCCCGAGCCGAACATCACCGTCTTCTGGGACGAGAAGCTGCCCGCCGGCTACAAGGAGTTCTGCGCCGCGATCTCGATCGAGACCTCCGCGATCCAGTACGAGTCCGACGAGCAGATCCGGTGCCACTGGGGTGACGACGCGGCGATCGCCTGCTGCGTGTCCCCGATGCGGGTCGGCAAGCAGATGCAGTTCTTCGGCGCGCGGGTGAACGCGGCCAAGTCCCTGCTCTATGCGATCAACGGCGGCCGGGACGAGGTCTCCGGCAAGCTCGTCGTGCGGGGTGCCGAGTCCGTGCACGGCGACGGCCCGCTGGACTTCGACGACGTGTGGGCGAAGTACGACGCGATGCTCGACTGGGTGACCGCGACCTACGTCGAGGCGCTCAACATCATCCACTACAGCCACGACAAGTACGCCTACGAGGCCGTCGAGATGGCGCTGCACGACGACGAGATCATCCGGACGATGGGCTGCGGCATCGCCGGCCTGTCGATCGTGGCGGACAGCCTGTCGGCGATCAGGTACGCCAAGGTCTACCCGGTCCGGGACGAGACCGGCCTGGTGGTGGACTACATCACCGAGGGCGACTTCCCGGTCTACGGGAACGACGACGACCGGGCCGACGAGCTCGCCGCGCTGGTCGTGCGGACCGTGATGGACAAGATCCGGCACCTGCCGATGTACCGGGACGCGGTGCCGACGCAGTCGGTGCTGACCATCACCTCCAACGTCGTCTACGGCAAGGCGACCGGGGCGTTCCCGTCCGGGCACAAGGCGGGCACGCCGTTCGCGCCCGGCGCCAACCCGGAGAACGGGATGGACACGCACGGCATGGTCGCCTCGATGCTCTCGGTCGGCAAGCTCGACTACAACGACGCGCTCGACGGCATCTCGCTGACGAACACGATCACCCCGAGCGGCCTGGGCCGGACGAAGGGCGAGCGGGTGACGAACCTGGTCGGCATCCTCGACGCCGGAATGGGGGAGGGCCTGTACCACGCCAACATCAACGTGCTCAGCCGCGAGACCCTCCTCGACGCGATCGCGCACCCGGAGCAGTACCCGAACCTCACGGTGCGGGTGTCCGGCTACGCCGTGAACTTCGTCAAGCTGTCGAAGGAGCAGCAGCTCGACGTGCTGTCCCGGACGTTCCACGAGTCGGTCTGACCGCAGACCTCTCCTGCCCGGCCCGCTGGCCTGCCCGGTGGTGGGCCGAGCTCCCCGCGGTGGGTGAGCGCCACCACGGCGGCCCACCGTCGTCGGCCCCCGGACGCGCGTCCGGGGGCCGACGCGCGTCCCGGCCCCGGCCGGCCCGAGCCGTCAGGCGGTGGCAACGACCGCGCGGCGCACCGCAGCCACCGCGCGGGCGACGTCCTCCTCGTCCGTCGACCAGTTGCTGACGGAGATCCGCAGCACGGCGCGGTCGCGCCAGCGTGAGCCCGAGATCCACGTGTCGCCGTCGGCGAGGATCGCATCGCCGACCGCCCGCGTGCGCTCGTCGTCGGCCGCGGCGAAGGCCACCTGCGTGTAGACCACGTCGTTGAGCACCTCGATGCCGTCGATCGCCTCCAGGCCGGTCGCGATCGCGGCAGCATGCTCCGCGAGGCCCTCGACCAGGTCCGCGACACCGGCCCGGCCGAGCTGGCGCAACGCCGCCCAGACCGGCACTCCCCGGGCCCGCCGGGACATCTCCGGGACCTGCTCGAACGGGTTGACGGCGCCCGGGGCGTCGAAGATGTACGCGGTGCGGCCGCCGAGTGCGGCGCGCACCGCGGCCCGGTCGGCGACGATGGCGATGCCGCAGTCGTACGGCGTGTTGAGGGTCTTGTGGGCGTCGGTGGCCCACGAGTCCGCGTCGGCCATCCCCTCGGTCAGGTGGGCGAGCTTCGGGGCGGCAGCGGCCCACAGGCCGAAGGCACCGTCCACGTGCACCCACGCCCCGATGTCGTGGGCTGCAGCGATCGCCGGCCCGAACGGGTCGAAGGCGCCGGAGTGCAGGTTCCCGGCCTGGAGCACCACGATGGCGGGTTCACCCGCCGGCAGCCCGGCCAGGGCCTCCGCGAGCGCGTCGGCGTGCACGGCGCCCTGCCCGTCGACCGGCACCGTGGTGGGGACCCCCAGGCCGAGGTAGCGCAGTGCGAGGTCCACGGAGTCGTGCCGCTGCTCGCCCGCGACGACGTGCACCGGCGGGGCGCCGGCCAACCCCCGGGCGTTGACGTTCCAGCCTGCCCGGTCGAGCACCGCGAGGCGGCCCGCGGCCAGGCCGACGAAGTTGGCGGTCGTGCCGCCCGTGGGGAAGCCGACCTCTGCCCCGGCGGGCAGGTGCAACGCCTCGAGCAGCCACCGGGCGGCGGTCTCCTCGACCCCGACCACACCGGGTGTCGGCAGTCGCATCCCGGCGTTCTGGTCCCAGGCGCTGACCAGGATGTCGGCCCCGAGGGCGGCGGGCAGGGTGCCGCCCATCACCCAGCCGAAGAAGCGGCCCGAGCCGATCGCCATCAGCCCGGGCTCGACCGCTGCCGCCAGCTCGTCGACCACGGTCGCGGGGTCCGTGCCGGCCTCCGGCAGGGCACCGCCCAGCCTGCCGAGCACCTCCTCGATCGTCGCCCCCGGCGGGACCGGTCGCTCCCCGACCCGGTCCAGCCAGTGCCGCGCGTTGCGCGTCGCAGCGTCCAGGGCCGCCTCGTAGTCGTGCCCGTGCACCGTCATGACCGCCTCCTTGCCGTGCCGAGCGTCCCGCCCCGTTCCGAACACTGCAGAGCCGACGAGGCCCGGCGTGATACCTGCGGCGTCTGCCGGTCAGGGCCGCGTCACGGTGGCGACGCCGTCGGGGAGCAGGCGACGGCCGAGCACCCGGACGCTCGAGCCGGACCGGTCGAGGAACGGGGTGATGCCGCCGAGGTGCCAGGGCCAGCCGGCGCCGAGGATCATGCACCGGTCGATCTGCTGGGGGTCGGGCACCACCTGCTCGTCGAGCATCAGGCCGACCTCCCGGGCCAGGGCGGTGAGCACCGCGTCCCGCACCCCGGCCTCGTCCGACGGGTGCCCAGCCGGCTCGAACGCGGTCTGGATCGCCGGGTCGACCGATCGGGGCAGGCCCGGACCGGGTGCCGGCAGCACCAGGGCGGTGCCGTCTGCGACGAGGCGAGCCAGACCGGGCGAGGCGGGGAACCTGTCGCCCAGGTCCGCCCGGAGCGTGGACAGGACATGCAGCCCCACCGCGGGTCCGACCAGCTGGAGCAGCTCGAACGGCCGCATGGGCAGGCCGAGCGGGTCCAGCGCCCGGTCGGCGACCGCGACCGGGGTGCCGTCCTCGACGGTGCCGAGCACCACCCCGAGCAGCAGCACCAGCAGCCGGTTGACGACGAAGCCGGGCCGGTCACGCACGCCGACCGCGCTCTTGCCGAGCCGGGCGGCCACCTCGAACGCCATCGCGAGGGCGGCGTCGCCGGTGTGCTCGGTGCGGACCACCTCGACCAGCGGCATCGCGGCCACCGGGTTGAAGAAGTGCAGCCCGACCACCCGCTCAGGGTGGGCGAGGTCTGCGGCCATCGCGGTCACCGACAGCGCCGAGGTGTTGGTGGCGAGCACCGTGCCGGGTGCGACGACTGCTTCGAGCTCGGCGAACACGCGTCGCTTGACGTCGAGCACCTCGGTGACGGCCTCGATGACGAGGTCGCACCCCGCGAAGATCCCGATGTCGGTCGAGCCGGACACGGTCGCGACGATCCGGTCTCCCTCGGCGGCGGGCAGCCGTCCTGCCGCGACCTGCCGCTGGACCGAGGCCCGCAGCGTCGCCAGCCCGGCCTCGACCCGCTCGTCGTCCACGTCGCGGAGCACGACCGGTACCCGCAGCCGACGTGCCACGAGCTGCGCGATCTGGGTGGCCATCAGGCCGGCACCGACCACACCGAGCCGCCCGACCGGCCGGGCCAGCTCGGCCCCGGGCGCGCCGACCGGCCTCTTCGCGCCGGTGACCAGCCCGAACGCGTACACGGCGGAGCGCATCTCATCGGTCATCACCAGGTCGGCCAGGGCCTCGGCCTCGGCGTCGGAGGCCTCTACCGGCTCTGCGGCGGAGCCAGGGCCGACCGGTCCCGCGTCGCGGACGGCGGCCAGCAGGTCCAGGGCACGGTAGGGCGCGGGGCGTGAGCCGTGGATCGTCGCGTCCAGCCGGGCCTGGGCCGACGCCACCGCGGTCGACCAGAGCGCCTCGTCGTCCGGCGCACGGCGGGGGACCACGACGTCTCCGGCGAGGACCTGGGCCGCCCAGGCGACCGAGGCCGCGACGAACCCGTCGGGCTCGAGCACGGCGTCGACCAGGCCGATCCGCTCTGCGTCGGCGACGGTGAGCGGGGTGTGGGCGGCAGCGCGGGTCAGCACGACGTCGATCGCAGCCTCGATCCCGACCAGCCGGGGCAGCCGGTACACGCCGCCCCAGCCGGGCACCAGCCCGAGGGAGGTCTCCGGCAGGCCCGAGTGCGGTGCCGCCGGCGGCGACCGTGCGGTAGTCGCAGGCCAGCGCCAGCTCGAGCCCGCCGCCGAGAGCGACCCCGCCGATGAACGCGAACGTCGGCACGCCGATCTCGGCGAGCATGCGGTAGACGGCCTGGCCGGCCCGGGCCAGGTCGAGCGCCTGTGCGCGCGAGCTCATCCGGGAGACCAGCGTCAGGTCCGCGCCGGCGACGAACATCCCGGGCCGGCCGGTCACGGCGACGGCCGTCAGCGCGCCCGCGCGGGCCCGTTGGCGCACCGTGGCCAGTGCCGCCGCCAGCTCGGCGAGGCCCTGCGGGCCGAGCGTCGTCGGTGCGTCCAGATGGTTGTCGAGCGTGACCAGCGCCAGCGTGCCCCCGTTCGGCAGCGGCACGTCCTGGGTCGTCGCACGGGCCACGCGCTCGGTCCGGGGGGTGGGGGACTCGGACATGGTCCTCCGACGTCGTCGTCTGGTGCGACCGCGGGCTGCGACCGTTCCCGCAGGCTACGTCAGCCCGCGGCGCCGCGCAGTGCGTCGGCGAGACGCCCGGCGAGCAGGTCCACCTGCCACGGCCGGGCACCTCCGGCGACGAGGACGGCGGTGACGGTGCCGGTGTCCAGCGGCGCCGGCGGGCTCCAGCAGAGCCGGCGGAGCAGGTCCGGCTGGAGGAGGTTCTCCACCGGGGTGTGCCAGGTGTCGGAGAGCTCCTGGACCACGGCCCGCGCAGCGGTCAGCCGAGCCGCCGCCTTCGGGTCGCGCTCCGCCCAGGCCCGGATCGGTGGCGGTGCGTCGGTGCGGGGGCCACGCACCGACGGCAGGTCGTCGTCGGGCAGCGCGAAGGCCCGGTCGATCGCCGCCTGCCACAACGGAGCCCGGCGACGGGTGCCCTTGCCGGCGAAGGACGGCAGGGCCACGAGCTGAGGCACGGTCCGCGGCAGGGCCTCTGCCGCCGCGACGATCGCGCGGTCGGGCAGCACCCGTCCCGGTGCGATGTCCCGCTGCCTGGCGTTGGTGTCGCGGGTCTCCCACAGCGACCGGACCACTGCCAGCCGGCGCGGGTCATGGATCGCGTGCAGCCCGGACACCCGGCGCCACGGCTCGGGCCGCGCCGGCGGGGCAGGGGCGGTGCGCTCGGCCTCGAACTCCTGCGCAGCCCAGACCGCCTTGCCGGCCTCGGCGAGCCGGTCGGCGAGCACCTCCCGGACCGGGACCAGCAGCTCGACGTCGAGCGCGGCGTAGCGCAGCCACTCGTGCGGCAGGGGCCGGGTCGACCAGTCCACCGCCGAGTGCTCCTTGGCGAGCCCCAGGCCCAGGGTGTCCGCGACGACTGCCGCCAGTCCGACCCGTTCCATGCCGAGCAGCCGGGCGGCGAGCTCGGTGTCGAACACGCGGGACGGGTGCAGCCCCTGCTCGGCCAGGCCCGGAAGGTCCTGCGAGGCGGCGTGGAGCACCCATTCCACGCCGACGAGCGCATCCGACAGCCGCGACAGGTCCGGCAGCGCGACGGGGTCGATGAGCGCGGTGCCGGCCCGCTCTCGGCGCAGCTGAACCAGGTACGTGCGCTGGCCGTAGCGGTACCCGGACGCCCGCTCCGCGTCGACGGCGACCGGTCCGGTTCCCGCCTCGAAGGCCGCGACGACCCGATCGAGCGCGGCCGGGGTGTCGGTGACGTCCGGCACGCCGTCGATCGGCTCGAGCAACGGCACGACGATCCGCTCGGGGGTGTCGTCATCCGCGGGCTGAGCCGGACCGGACCCGGCACCGTGCTCAGGGTCGCCGGTCTGCTCGATGTCCACAGCCTTCACCGTAGGCGAGCGGCGCACCGACCCGGCGCACCCGCGCCGGGGGACCGTTCATCCGGGTAGCCGACGACAGCTCCTGGGGCGCGCCGGCACTCAGTCGAGGATGTCGGCGCGGATCGAGATCGCGACCAGCTGGGCCCGGTCGCCCGTCCCGAGCTTGCGCGAGATCCGCGCGAGGTGGCTCTTGACAGTGAGCGCGGACAGGCCCAGCTCGGTGCCGATCTCCCGGTTGGACCGGCCGTCCGCGACCCGGCGGAGGACCTCGATCTCGCGCTCGGACAGGTCGGGACGGGCTCGCACCTCGTCCTGGGGCGACGTCGCCTGCTCGGGCATCCCGTCGGTCTGCCCGACGACCACGCCACGCACCCCGCCGGCCAGGAGGGTGAGGATCTCGGCGTCGTGGACGCGTCGGGCCAGGACGACGACCCGGGGCAGCCCCCGGCGATGCAGCCCGCGGACCAGGTTCTCGACGTCACCGGCCGCAAGCTCGCCGACGACGATGCACATCGGCTGGCGCGACTCGGGTGCCGGTCGCGACCCGCCAGGCCGGACCCCGACGAGGTCCTGGCGTGCCGACTCGATGGTCACACCGGCACATCGGCAGGACCCGAGCCTCCCTTTACCGCCGGGCCAGGGTGATCAGCGCCGGGGCGGCAGCGCCGTGACGCCCTCCGGGAGGGGCTCCAGACCGGCCGCCGTGCAGAGCAGCCCGGTCCAGGCCTGCAGGTGCGGACCGAGGTTCTCGTCGTCGGCGGTCCACGACGCGCGGATCTCCAGCTCGCTGCTCTCGTCGCGACGCTCCAAGGAGCCGAAGCTGTGCGACAGCACACGGGTGACGGTGCCCGCGGCGGCGCGTGCACCGGTGCCGGCGAGCGCGTCGGTGACCCAGCTCCAGGCCACCTCCGCCAGCATCGGGTCGGTGCCCACCTCGGGCTCGACGGTGGTGCGGACCAGCGTGACGAGTCGGAACCGCCCCTCCCACGCCTCCTGCCCCTCGGGGTCGTGCAGCACGACGAACCGGCCCGAGGCCAGCTCGTCGGCGGATGCGGAGCGCCGGGCGCTGCGCACCTCCGCGACGAGCGCCGCGGAGTACGGGGCGATCCGGGCCGGACCTGGCGCCTCGTCCAGCACCACCTCGGACCGCACGCCGACCGCGCGCAGCGAGCGCAGCGCCCGCACGAACTCCGCGGGGACGTCGTCGGGGACCGGCACGAGCCGAGACTAGGCGCGCCCCGTTCCCGCAGGCATCCGGCACGCCGGTCCCGCAGGCATCCGGCACGCCAGGCCCTCGCGGGTGCGGATTAGGCTGACCAGGGGCGGCCGCCGGCGACGGTGCACGTCGCCCCGGACGACACGAAGGAGCCACCCATGACGGACGCCCTGGCACAGATCGGTGTGACGGGTCTGGGGACGATGGGGCGCAACCTGGCCCGGAACCTGGCCCGGCACGGGTTCACGGTGGCGGTGCACAACCGGTCCCGGGCTCGCACCGATGCGCTCGTCGCCGAGCACGGGGACGAGGGGGTGTTCGTCCCGTCGGGGTCGATGGCCGAGTTCGTGGCCAGCCTGGCCCGGCCGCGGACGGTCGTCGTCATGGTGGCGGCGGGTGCGGCGACCGACGCCGTGATCGACGATCTGGTGCCGCTGCTGCAGGCCGGGGACATCGTGGTCGACGCGGGCAACGCACACTTCCCCGACACGATCCGCCGCGAGGCGGCGCTGCGGGCACAGGGCCTGCACTTCGTCGGCACCGGGGTGTCCGGCGGCGAGGAGGGTGCCCTGAACGGCCCGTCGATCATGCCCGGTGGGACAGCTGAGGCGTACGCGACGCTCGGTCCGATCCTGGAGACCATCTCGGCGCACGTGGACGGCGCGCCGTGCTGCACGCACGTCGGCCCGGACGGCGCAGGGCATTTCGTCAAGATGGTGCACAACGGCATCGAGTACGCCGACATGCAGCTCATCGGCGAGGCCTACGACCTGCTGCGCCGCGGTCTGGGCTGGTCCGCGGCCAGGGTGGGGACGGCGTTCGCGTCGTGGAACGCCGGCGACCTGGAGTCGTACCTCATCGAGATCACCGCGGACGTGCTGGCGCACGTCGACGCCGCCACCGGCCAGGCGTTCGTCGACGTCGTGCTGGACCAGGCCGAGCAGAAGGGCACCGGGCGGTGGACGGTGCAGAACGCGCTGGACCTCGGGGTGCCGGTGACCGGGATCGCCGAGGCGACGTTCGCCCGCGGCCTGTCCGGCAGCGTGCCCCAGCGCGAGGCGGCGCGTGCCGCGCTCCCCGCCCAGGTGCAGGCCTGGGCGGTCATCGACGAGGCGGCGTTCGTCGAGGACGTGCGGGCGGCGTTGTACGCCTCGAAGGTGGTCGCCTACTCCCAGGGCTTCGACCAGATCGCCGCCGCCTCGCAGGAGTACGGGTGGGGGATCGACCGCGGGGCGATGGCCCGGATCTGGCGCGGGGGGTGCATCATCCGCGCCAAGTTCCTCGACCGGATCACCGAGGCGTACCAGCGCGACCCGGGCCTGCCGCTGCTCCTCGCCGACCCGTACTTCACCGGGGTCGTCGGCGACGGCCTGGCCGCCTGGCGCCGCGTCGTCGCGGCGGCAGCGACGCACGGGGTGCCCGTCCCGGCATTCGCGTCGGCGCTGGCCTACTACGACGGGGTGCGGGCAGAGCGGCTGCCGGCCGCCCTGACGCAGGCCCAGCGCGACTACTTCGGTGCCCACACCTATCGGCGCACCGACCGGTCGGGCACCTTCCACACCGACTGGTCGGGGGAGCGCACGGAGGCCGAGGTCTGAGGTCGGCGCACCGGCAGGTGCGGTGCGACCGGCAGGTGCGTAGCGACCGGCAGGTGCGTAGCGACCGGCAGGTGCGGTGCGACCGGCTCAGCCGCGGCGGAGGAGCTGCAGCAGGCGCTGGGCCACCGGCACCCCGCGCACCCACAGCTGGTAGGTGGGCGAGAACGGCACGTCCAGCGGGCCGACGAGGACGTCCTCGTGCTCCGCGAACGACCGCTTGAACTGCGAGATCCCGTCGTTGAGCAGGCCGTTCATGTCGTACTCGGCAACACCCCGGGCGCGCATCGCGGTGATCGCGGCCCACTTGAGGCCGAAGTTCGCATGCACCTCCTGGCCGGAGTCGGTGGCCCCGCCGTACAGCTCGAAAGCGGTCCGGTCGGAGACGGCGAACCAGAGGAACGCGACGGGTTCGTCGTCCCGGAAGGCCGCCAGGACGGGCGAGTGCTCGCCCAGGTGCTCCTTGACCGAGCGGTAGTAGGCGTCGACGTGGACCGGAAAGCCGGCCCGGGCGGCGACCTCGTGGTAGATCGCCAGGCAGGCGTCGAGCTCGGCGCCGACGACCTCGCGGTACGTCAGTCCGGCTCGCTCCGCGCGGCGGATCTGCTTGCGCGTGGTCTTGCTGACCGCCGCCAGGAGCTCCTCGTCAGTCCGGGTCAGGTCCAGCACGAGCGTCACTGGGCAGAGCACGGGGACCGGCCCGCGGCGCAGTCCGGGGACGTTCGGCAGGCCGGCGTCGGCGGGCCACGCCGGCTCGATCGAGATGCCGACACCGGCGACGTGCTCCCGGGCCCAGGCGACCACCGCCATGGTCACCGCGGCACGGTCGGCGCCGGGCGCCAGCACCGGACCGCGCGGGACGTAGGACAGCGCCCGCATCGGCCAGGGCAGCCGGCGGACCAGCACCTGGGCGGCGCCGATCGGCGAGCCGTCCGCGCCGGTCACCACGACCCGCCGCGGGGTCCAGTCGCCGTCACCCTTGACCTCGCCCCAGCCCCACAGCTGCAAGGGATGGCCACCCAGGTCGAGCACGAGGCGGTCCCACGTGTCCCGATCCCTCACCTCCCTCGTCGCCGGCGCGGGCACAGGGGGAGTGGCTGGCATGCCGCCATGCTAACGGGGGGCCTTCGTCGACTTCGGCGGCCTGCTCGACGACGGGATCAGCGACGTCAGGCGGAGCCCGGCGACGCACGATCACGCCATGGTCGGCACGCTCGACGTGACGGTCTCGCCGACAACCCGGTTGAGGGGGGACCGGCTCGGCATCGAGCGGCAGTTCCGCAGGTCCGATGCGCAGGAAGGGCGCCACGGGGCCGTCGTCTATGCTGTGAGGCGCCGTTGCGGGGCTCCCACGGCAGGCCTCTTCTCAGGGCGGCAGCAGAGAGGAGATCGGTGGACGACGACGTGGAGCGGCCGGACGAGCAGCGTGAGCCGACGATGCTGTCGGCGGCGCCCCAGGGGCGCCACCGTCTGCCGCGCGCCAGCGACGACCTCGTGGTCGGGCTCGCCTCCACCTCCGACGCCGTCTTGGTGAGCCAAGCGTCACCCGCCTTCGAGATGGACGTCGATGAGAGCGGCGCCTTCATCTTCACCAGCGCCGACAGGGGCACGCCGCGCCACGCCGATGAGGAGCAGGGGGCCGCGGGGGAAGCGCAGGGAGCCAGCGTGACGGGCTCAGACGCCGAGACGATCGTCCTCCCTGTCGTGAGCGGGGCAGACGTCGAGGCCGGCGAGCCGGCGGAAGCGGGGCCGAAGTCCTCGTCCGCCTCCGCGTCGGCGATGGCCATGGCGAGCGGCACCCTGGCCAGCCGCGTCCTCGGCCTGGTCCGCAACGCCACCCTCACCGCCGCGATCGGCGCCACCGGCATCGCCGCCAATGCCTTCGACGTGGCGAACAACCTGCCGAACTTCCTCTTCACCTTCCTCGCCGCCGGCATCTTCAACTCCATCCTCGTGCCCCAGTTCGTCAGGGCCTACAAGCTCGGGCGCGGCTACGGCGACGAGTTCCTCAACCGGATCTTCACCGTCTCCCTCGGGGTGCTCGCGGTTCTCACCGTCGGGCTCACGCTCGGCGCCGGCACCCTCGTCTCCCTCTACACGCACGGCTGGACCCCCGAGCAGACCCAGCTCGCCGTCGCCTTCGCCTTCTGGTGCATCCCGGAGGTCTTCTTCTACGGCCTCTACATGCTCCTCGGTCAGGTGCTGAACGCCCGCGGGCGCTTCGCCGCGTTCCTGTGGGCGCCGGTGCTCAACAACATCGTCTCCATCATCGGCTTCGGCCTGTTCATCGCGATGTTCGGGCACCATCCCGGCGGAAGCTGGGGCCACTGGCAGGTGGTGCTCCTCGCGGGAACCGCGCTGGCGGGCATCGTGATCCAGGCGGTCGTGCTCTTCATCCCCCTGCGCCGCCTTGGCATCCGGTTCAGGCCGCGCTGGGGTCTGCGCGGCTGGGGCCTGCGGGAGACCGCGCGCCTGGGCGGATGGGTGGTCGGCACCCTCATGCTCGGCGAGGTCGCCACCTGGGTCCTCTACAAGATCGCCTCGTCCGCGCAGCCTGCCGCGCTGCGCGCCGGTCTCACCCATGTGGCCGCGAACGCCGCGCTCAGCCAGGCCACCATCATCTACGTCATCCCCCACGCGCTGATGACCGTCTCCATCATCACCGCCATCTACACCCGGATGAGCGACGCGGCGCTGCGCGGCGACGTGGCCTCGGTGCGCGGTGACTTCTCCTACGGGCTGCGCACCATCGGGCTGTTCACCACCTTCTTCACGGCGGAGTTCATCGTTCTCTCCGTGCCGCTCACCCGCCTGCTGCTCCCGGGCTTGCAGACCCAGGGAGACGTCCGGGCCATCGCGCAGGTGCTCGTCCCCCTCGCCGCGGGCCTGATCCCGACCGGCATGACAGCCCTCATTCAGCGCGTCTTCTTCGCCTTCGGGCGCCCCGCCACCGTCTTCTGGATCCAGCTGGTCGTCTCGCTGATCGGCATCGCGCTGTCCCTGGTCACCGTCTTCGTCCTGCCGGTGCAGTGGTGGGTGGTCGGTATCGGCGCCTCCCAGACGATCAGCTTCACCATCGGCGCGGGGCTTCGGGTGCGCTCGCTCAGGGCGCTCCTCGGGGGGTCGCTCGACGGGTCGAGAATCGTCTCGACCTTCTCGCGCGTCGTGCTCGCCGGCCTGGCGATCGGCGTCCTCGGCTGGCTGGTGATGCGCCTGCTCCCCGCGGCGAGCCAGGACTCCGTCAGCGGCGCCGCGCTCGCGTTCACCGGGGTGAGCGTGGCGATGATGCTGGTCTACAGCGGCCTGCTCAAGCTCATGCGCGTCACGGAGCTGTCCGATTTCGTCGCGCCGGTCTTTGCGCGCCTCCGTGGCGTCGCCCGGAACCACCAGTAGCCTGCTTTTCCAAGCCCACGGGTCGACTGTTGAGCCCTATTGACAAAGAATATTCGAGGTTGGCGTGGCTGAGAGTCAATGGCGGATCGAGGAGATCACCGCCGAGGAGTTCGACGGGCACCTGGCGCGCGACCCGCGCCCCAACTTCGCGCAATCTCCCCCAGGCGCCAAGCTGCGGGAGCGTGACGGCTGGACGACATCGCTGCTCGGTCTGGTGAGCGGCCAGGGACGCGAGCGCGCCATCGGGGCGGCCTTCGTGCTCTGCGTGCGTCGCGGGAGGCTGGTCACCGCCGACATCTCCTCCGGCCCGCTCATGGACTTCACGGACGACACACTCGTCCACTCGTTCACCGAAGAGCTTTCCCGTCATCTCAGCACGCTCGGATGCGTCTTCGTCACCATCAGCCCGAACATCCTGCGCGACGACGCCGTCGCAGAGAGCTTGAAGCGCCACGGTTGGAAGCACTCCGGCTGGACGTTGGGCTTCCGGACGGGGCTGCGCGGCAACATCCGCTTCGCCTACGTCAAGGACCTGACAGATCTGACCCTTGAGAACTACCGCGACAGCTACGCGAGCCGCTACCGCCGCTATGTCCGGCATGTGGAGAAGACGCTCCACCTGCGCAGGCTCGGGCGCGACGAGCTGCCCCTGTTCATCGACATCATGAACAATGTCGCGGAGCGCAAGCAGTTCGACCAGCGTTCGTCGGAGTACTTCCACGCCCTGTTCGACGCCTTTGGCGACCAGGTCTACTTCCTGCTCGCCGAGAACGCGGACGGGGTGCCCGTCTCAGGCATCGTCTTCATCGAGAACTCCTGGGAGATGGTGGCCGCCATCGGCGGCGCGGTGACGGGGCATGAGCACGAGCGGGGAAACCACCTGCTCCACGATCACATGATCAAGACCGCGTTGGAGCACGGCCTGACCCGCTACAACTTCTACGGCATCGAGGGCAGGAACAACGATCCCGCCTCCGAAGGCTACGGCGTCTACGAGTTCAAGACGCGTTTCGGGACCGGCTTCACCGAAGAGCTCATCGGCGAATTCACCCTGCCGGTCGACAAGCTCAGGTATGTCGCCTTTCGCGCAGCGTCCTGGCCGAGCGACGCGATCCACCGCACGAAGAAGAGCTGACGGTGAGCGCCTTCCAGGCCGTCATTCTCGGCGGCCAGCTCAGCGAATACGCCTTCGCCCGCGAGTTCAACGACGCCTACGGCACCTCGCCCGTGCTCGCCACCGCCTACCTTCCCCCTGCCATCAAGAACTCCCGCATCCTGCAGCGCCATCCCCTGACCGATCCCGGCGACGAGAAGTCGCTCGTCCAGCAGCTCGTCGTGCTGGGCCGGGCGATGAAGGAGCAGGGCCCCTCCCGGCGGCTGATCCTCCTCGCCAACTCGGAGTCGTCCATCCTCACCTTGGCCCAGCACCGCGAGGAGCTGGAGCGCGACTTCATCCTGCCCATCCCGCCGCTCAGCACCATTCGCCAGGTCAGCGACAAGCGAGCTTTCGAGGAGATCGCCCGGCAGCAGGGCATGCCGGTGCCCCGCTCGCACTACGTCGGCTTCTCCGCCGTCAGCCCGAACGGTTCGGTCCCGGACCAGACGGCACTCGAGGCGCTGCTACCACCGGACGGCTTCGGCTTCCCGCTCATTGCCAAGCCGACGGACAGCGCGCACTGGGAGGGGCTGGCTTTCGAGGACAAGCGGAAGGTCTACTTCCTCAACAACCGCCAGGAGCTGATCGAGCTCTATCGCCTGCTCGCCTCTGTTCACTTTCAGGGCGTGTTTGCTGTCCAGGAGTTCATTCGCGGAGACGATTCGTGCATGCGCTCCATCACGGCCTATGTGGATACCGAGGGCACGGTCTCCCTGACCTGTTCCGCACGGGTGCTGCTGCAGGAGCACGAGCCGAGCACGCTGGGCATTCCCTGCGCCATGATCACCGAGCCCTTGCCGGAGATCCTGGAGCTCGCGACCCGTTTTCTTCGCGGCCTCGACTACCAGGGCTTCGCCAACTTCGACGTGAAGCGCGACGCCGCCACGGGGGAGTACTTCTTCCTGGAGCTCAACCCTCGCATCGGGCGCAACCACTTCTACGTGCAGGGCGCCGGGGTGAACCCCATGACCTACCTGGTCAGCGACGTCGTCGAGCACCAGCCACTGCCGCCTCGGACGGCGCAGCGCAGGGCGCTCTACACCGTCGTTCCCCGGCGCCTCCTCCAGAGCTACCTGGGAGCCACCGAGCGGGCCGAGGTGGACGAGCTGTATCGCCAGGGCATGGTGGTCAACCCGCTGCTCAACCCCCGCGACCGTCACCCCCTGCGCATGCTGCGCCAGCAGATGACGATGCGCCGCTACGTGAAGAGCTTCGCAGTCCACTACCCACGGACGACGGAGAACGGGTTCTGAGGCGGCGCCTATTTCTTGAGGACGAAGTAGACGTCTCTCAGGCGGCCCTTCAGGCTGACGTACTGGTTCCAGTGGCCGAGCACGAACAGGGCGGCGGTCAGGGCATTCCCGTTCTTCGCGACGGTGAGGCGCCCGGTGAAGAAGGCCGCCCTCCGTCTGGCCCGGTCCGCCCGGTCGGAGCCGCGCTCGTCGAGGACGGCGGCGACGATGGAATAGCGATCCTCGTCGGACTGCAGATCCGCGATGTTCTTCTCACGAGTGTCCGAGGTCGAGGCGATCTTGGTGGCGTTCGCGCCATGGATCAGGTGGTCGCCGAGCCGCATGTTGACGTTGGCGCCCGTTCCTGTGTAGCAGGCCAGCGTGGTGAGCAGGGCGTCGTAGGCGGGATGCTGCGCGGGGCCCCAGTGGGCGATGACGTCGGCCGCCAGGCTCCGCGTGAGGGCGAGCGTCCAGCCACTTCTGAGCGAATAGCTGGTGTCGGCCAGGGGATAGCGGGAGAAGGGCTCGTCGTCTTCGCCGTCGAAGTGGAAGAGCAGCCGCGAGTCAGCCTCACTTCCGGTCGCGGTGTTCCGCGTGAGGTAGTCGTGGCTGACCAGCTCGATGGCCGGATCCCGCGCGAGGACGGCCATCTGCGCGGCGATCTTCTCGCGATGCCATGCGTCGTCCTGGTCGCAGAAGAAGGCTGCCTCGGCGTCGCTGGCGAGGAAATCTCTCAGCAGCTCGCGGAAGTTGAGCTTCCATCCGACGTTCTGCTCATTGACGGCGATGATCGCGGGAACCGTCCAGTCGTGGCTCAGGTAGTCGCGAAGCAGTTCCACGGTCCCGTCGGTGGAGCCGTCGTCCCGGATGATCACGATGTCGGGCGGCGCGGACTGCGCGCGCAGCGAGTCGAGCTGGCCGCGCAGGAACGAGGCCCCGTTGTAGGTCGCCAGGAGGACGGCGGTCTTCATGGCCTCGGCCCCTTGTGCCCGTAGCCCGTGCTCAGCCCAGCTCGCTGGTGCCCAGGTACAGGTGCAGCACGGGCACGTGGAGCTGGTCGCGGGCGCGGGACGCCCAGTCGGTGTGGAACGTGTCCTCGACGAGGTGCGGGTAGGTGGCGACGACGACCTCCCGGGCGCCGTCGGCGACGGCGGTCCGCAACGCGGGCAGCGGGTCGTCGGCGACGACCGCCCCGGTCGCCGGGCGGCCGGCCGATGCCAGCGCCGCCAGGGTGGTCGCCAGCTGCTGCTCGGCGGTCGCCTTGGCCTGGGGAGCGGTCGGCTCATGCCCTGTGGCGCGGTCCCATGCCCCGCGCAGCTCGCCCAGGCTCAGCGAGTCGAGCACCCACGGCAGCAGCGACCGGTCGGTGTCGGCAGGGACGAGCACGCGATAGGCGAGGTCCTCGTCGGGGTGCAGGGCGAGGACGTGGTCGACGTCGTCGGGGGATAGGGCGTCCTCGACGAGGACGACGATCGTGTCTGGCACGGTGCGAGCCTAGGCGATGCGCCACCGTCCCAGCAGCGTGTCACCGGCGCGCAGCAGGTGGACGAGCGTGAGCCGGGTGGGCAGGTGGGCCGCGGTGCCCGCCGAGCTCCGGCCCGGCGGCCCGCTGGCGAGCGACTGCCACGCCGCACCGACCAGCACGGGCGCCAGCGTCAGGCTCAGCTCGTCGACCACGTCCGCGGCGAGCAGGTCCCGGAACAGGTGCGGGCCGCCCTCCGCGTGCACCCGGCCCAGGCCCCGGGCGGCCAGCGCCCGGACGGCGGCCGTCAGGTCGACGCTGCTCAGGCCGGGAGCGCGGCCGGGTGCCGGCACCGCAGCATCGGCCAGGACGAGGCGGTCGTCACCGACCATCCTGCGCAGCCCGGCGAGGTGGGGGGCGTCGGACGAGGTGACGACCAGCGCCCCGGCCTCCAGGACGGCGGGCGGCACGTCGCCGGTGCCGGTGACCACGGCCAGCTCGACTCGTTCAGCACGTCCCCGGGCCGCCCGCAGGTGGCGCAGCCGATCGGGCACCTGGACGTCCTGGTAGCCCTCGGCGCGGACGGTTCCCGCCCCGACCAGCACGACGTCGGCGAGCGCGCGCAGGGTGGCGAACACGCGCCGGTCGGCGGCATCGCTCAGGGAGCCGGAGAGCCCGTCGGCTCCGGTCGCGGCGCCGTCGAGCGAGCCGAGCATCACGGCGCGCACGTGCGCGCCGGTGGCCGCCCGCGGGGCCGGGTCGTCGAACAGGGCGAGCAGCCCGGCGTCGTCGTCCGGCCCCAGCACCGTGCCCGCGAGAAGGGCCGGGACGAGCACCTCGAGCGCGGGTGCAGGGACAGATCGGCCGGTCACGGGCCCACGCTAGCCATCCCTGCCGCACCCGGCGACGGGGGACGGTCGACGCAGCCGCCCGTCGTACAGTTGCCGACCGTGACCCAGGCGGCGACGGTGACCGGGGGAGCCGGCGCGCCGGGATCCCTCGTCGGCCGGTTGCCGAACCCACCCGTGCAGCGCCTGCTCGACGACCTCGTCCCACCACGACACTTCGCGCGGGAGAGCTTCGACACCTACCGGCCCGACCCGGCGCACCCGTCGCAGGACGCCGCCCTGGCCCGCCTGCGGCAGGTCGCCGACCTGGTCACCCGGCCGGTGCTGCCGCGGTTCCGGGCGCGGCGGCCGGCGCGGCGGCCCGCGGTTTACCTCGACGGCGGGTTCGGTGTCGGCAAGACGCACCTTCTGGCCTCGCTCGCGACCGCGGTCGGCACCGGACGGACGGCCTATGGCACGTTCGTCGAGCTCACCCACCTGGCCGGCGCGCTGGGGTTCGCGGCGACGGTGGACGCGCTGTCCCGTCGAGCCCTGGTCTGCATCGACGAGTTCGAGCTCGACGACCCCGGCGACACCATGCTGATGACCCGGCTGATCCGCGAGCTGTCCGACCGGGGGGTCGGCCTGGCGGCGACGAGCAACACGCTGCCGGAGTCGCTGGGCCAGGGCCGGTTCGCGGCCGAGGACTTCCTGCGCGAGATCCAGGCGATGGCCGCACGGTTCGAGGTGGTGCGGATCGACGGGCCCGACTACCGGCACCGCACCGTCGTCACCGACCGGCCCGGGCTGGCCGACGACGACGTGCGCAGCGCGGTCGCCGGACGCGCCGACGCGACGCTCGACGACTTCGGCCGCCTGCTGGACCACCTGGCCCAGCTGCACCCCAGCCGGTACGGCGCCCTGCTCGACGGCGTCGGGCTGGTCGCCCTGACCGGGGTGCGGCCGGTCGTCAGCCAGGACGTCGCGCTGCGGCTCGTCGTCCTGGTCGACCGGCTGTACGACCGGGACGTGCCGGTGCTGCTCGGCGGCTCGGGGGAGCGCGGTCTGTTCGCCGGGGACATGCTGGCCGGCGGGTACAGGACGAAGTACTACCGCGCGCTGTCCCGGCTCGGTGCGCTGGGCACGGCAGCCGTCACGGGCGGCGCCATCGGCTGACGGGCCGGCCGGGCCGGCTCCGGTGGCCGGGTCAGCAGCACAGCGGAGCGGGACTCGAGCGTCACCTTGGCCCGGGCCCGGATCGCCCGACCCGGGTGGATCCGGGCATCCGTGGCCAGCAGCACCGTCCACCGCTCGCCGAAGTCCCGGCCCGGGAGCTGGAACACGGTGTCCTCGTAGTGCCCGTTGAACAGCACCAGGAACGAGTCGTCGACGATCGGCGCGCCACGGGCGTCCGACTCGACGATCGCCGAGCCGTTGAGGAACACCGCCACCGACCGGGCCTCGTCGTTCGCCCAGGCCGGGTCGTCCATGTGCGTGCCGGCCGGCGTGAACCAGGCGATGTCGAGCAGGTCCGACTCCCCGCCGTGGTCCGGACGGCCGGCGAAGAACCTCCGCCGGCGGAACACCGGGTGGGTGCGTCGCAGGCGGACCAGCCGGCGGGTGAACTCCAGCAGGGCCTCGCGCTCGTCGTCCAGGTCCCAGTCCAGCCAGGTCAGCTGGTTGTCCTGGCAGTAGCCGTTGTTGTTGCCCTGCTGGGTGCGGCCGATCTCGTCCCCGTGCGCGAGCATCGGCACGCCCTGGGACAGCAGGAGGGTGAAGAGGAAGTTGCGCTGCTGGCGGGCGCGCAGGGCCAGCACGCCCGCGTCGCTCGTCGGGCCCTCCACGCCGCAGTTCCACGACCGGTTGAAGCTCTCGCCGTCCCGGTTGTCCTCGCCGTTGGCCTCGTTGTGCTTGTCGTTGTACGCGACCAGGTCGGCGAGCGTGAACCCGTCGTGCGCGGTGACGAAGTTCACCGACGCGAGCGGCCGGCGCCCGGTGTGCTCGTACAGGTCCGACGAGCCCGACAGGCGGCTGGCGAACTCGCCGAGCGTCGACGGCTCGGACCGCCAGAAGTCCCGCACGGTGTCCCGGAACTTGCCGTTCCACTCGGTCCACAACGGCGGGAAGCCGCCCACCTGGTAGCCGCCGTCACCCAGGTCCCACGGCTCGGCGATGAGCTTGACCTGGGACACCACGGGATCCTGCTGGACGATGTCGAAGAATGCCGAGAGCCGGTCCACCTCGTGGAACTGCCGGGCCAGGGTGGCGGCCAGGTCGAACCGGAAGCCGTCGACGTGCATGTCCGTCGCCCAGTAGCGCAGCGAGTCCATGATGAGCTGGAGGACGTGCGGGGAACGCATGAGCAGCGAGTTGCCTGTGCCGGTGGTGTCGAAGTAGTGCGCCTGGTCGTCGTCGACCAGGCGGTAGTAGTTCGCGTTGTCGATGCCCCGGAAGCTCAGCGTCGGGCCCATGTGGTTGCCCTCGGCCGTGTGGTTGTAGACGACGTCGAGGATCACCTCGATGTCGGCGGCGTGCAGCGCCTTGACCATCGCCTTGAACTCCTGCACCTGCTGGCCGGGCCGGGTGTACGCGGCGTAGCCGTTGTGCGGGGCGAAGAAGCCGATGGTGTTGTAGCCCCAGTAGTTCGACAGCCCTCGGGCGACGAGCGCGGGGTCCTGGACGAACTGGTGCACCGGCATCAGCTCGACGGCGGTCACCCCGAGCCCCTTGAGGTGGTCGATCACGGCCGGGTGCGTCATCGCGGCGTACGTGCCGCGCAGCTCCTCCGGGATCCCGGGGTGCCGCTTGGTCAGCCCCTTGACGTGGGCCTCGTAGACGACGGAGTCGGCGTACTCGTGCTTCGGCGGTCGGTCGTGGCCCCAGTCGAAGTACGGGTTGGTCACCACCCCGACCATCGTGTGCGCCGCCGAGTCCAGGACGTTGCGGGCCGCCGGGTCACGGAACCGGTAGGAGTACAGCGACTCGTGCCCGTCGATCTGCCCGTCGATCGCCTTGGCGTACGGGTCGAGGAGGAGCTTCGACGGGTCACAGCGCTGCCCGTGTGCCGGGTCGTACGGGCCGTGCACCCGGTAGCCGTAGCGCTGGCCCGGTGCCAGGCCGGGCAGGTAGCCGTGCCAGACGAACGCGTCGACCTCGGTCAGGTCGACCCTGGTCTCCGCGCCGTCGGGTTCCAGCAGGCACAGCTGGACCCGCTCGGCGACCTCGGAGAACAGCCCGAAGTTCGTCCCCGCGCCGTCGTACGTCGCTCCCAGCGGGTACGCCCGCCCCGGCCAGACCACCACGCCGCGCTCCCGTCAGTCCGTGGTCCGCAGCGGCCAGTCGACGAGCCGCGGGATTCCGGGCGGCGCCGCGTCGGCGAGCGCGAGGAACCGGGCCTCGGCGCGGTGCAGCCGGATGTGCTCGTCGAGCGACCACGTCGGTCCGTTGGTCAGGGTCATGCCGCACGCGCAGGCGATGGTCACCGTGCCGTCCGGACCGGGACGAGCCAGGCCGACCGTGGTGTGCTCGGTCGCGGCGCGCACCTTGGCGCGCCGCATCGCAGCGCTGACCGGGACGATCGGGACGGCCGGCACGACCTGGAAGGGGATCGGGGCCTGCGGCATGGCGTCACGGTACCCGCGTCGCCCCGGGTGCGTCGGGGCGGCGGACCGGGTACAACCGTGCCATGGCGCACCGCCCGCACGACCTGCACTCCGACCCCGCCGCCGAGCATCTCGCCGAGCCGGAGCAGTCGGAGGCCGAGCTCGCGGCCGCGGACGCCCGGTCGGGGGGCGACCCGCGGCGCGCGCCCCGCTCCCTGCGCCAGGCCGAGCTCGAGCCCGACGACGAGGACGCGGCCGGCGCCGAGGACTGGGACGACGAGGACCGGCTGTAGCCCTCAGCGCAGGTGCAGGTCGGCCCGGTCGCTCGCGCGCGCCAGGGCATGGCCGTCCGGCCCCTGCAGGACCAGGACGTGCTCGGCCCGCGCGGCGCGCTCGGCGTTGGTGCCGCCCGGGGTCGGCCCAGGCAGACCACTGGACAGCACGTGCTCGGCGAAGGTCAGCTGCCGCAGCAGGATCGCGCGGACGTGGTCGGGGAAGTGCCGGGCCGCACCGGCGTAGATCTCCGGGTCGTGCTGACCGTCGTCGCCGAGCAGCACCCAGCGGATCTGCGGGAACTCGGTGAAGAGCCGGTTCAGCTGGGCGACCTTGTGCCGGGGGCCGGACCGGAACCACCCGGTGTTCGTCGGGCCCCAGTCGGTCATGAGGAGCGTGCCCGACGGGAACCCGTGCCGGTGCAGGAACCGGCCGACGGCGGGGGCGGCGTCCCACGCCCCGGTGGACAGGTAGAGCACCGGGAGCGCGCGGTCGTCGGCGCGCAGGCGGCTGAAGAGCTCGGGCATGCCCGGCACTGCCTCGCGCGCGTTCTCGTGCCGGACCAGCACGTTCCATGCGGCGACCAGCGGGCGGGGCAGCCGGGTGATGACGACGGTGTCGTCGATGTCCGAGACGATCCCGGACCGCACGGCGGGATCGACCACCTGGATCGGGGCTGTTGTCGTCGCGCCGTCCTGGGTGGTCAGCTCGATCTCGTGCCAGCCGGGTTCCAGGTCGGCGGTGAGGACCTGGTCGACGTAGCCGCCGCGGTCGGTGACCAGCCGGTGCACGGTCGACCCGATGCGCACGTCGACGTGGGCGCCCGCCACGGGCGCGGTGAGGAAGCTGCGCCAGCCGCGCACCGAGTCGGCCTCGGCGCCGTGCCACGCGCCGCCGGCCTGGGCTGCACCTGCGCCCGGCAGGTCCTGGTCGGTGACCTGCGGAGCGGCCAGGACGGTGCGCGCCAGCACCCGGACCCAGTGCGGCGCGCCGTACCCGGGATAGCCCTCGACCCGCACCGTCCACCCCCGGGAGCGCAGCGCATGGGCGATGCGGCGGTCGACGGCGTCCTCGATCCGCGCCGAGTAGTGCAGCCGGGAGGTCGCGCCGAGCGGGTTCCTCGTCGCGGCGCGGGCCTGCGGCCGACCGGTGCGCAGGTCCGCGTCGGCGTCGACGTCCCTCATGCGTCCTTGGCGGTGGTGCCCAGGGCGCCGCCGGACGACTCGAGGTGGGCCCGCACGAACCACTGGAACTTCTCCAGGTCGTGCAGCTGGCCGATGAGCAGGTCGTTGGTGACCAGGTCGAGCTTCTCGGTGGCGTCGGCCGCCGCGCGGTGGGAGCCGATGACGCCGGTGTAGACCTTGTCGAGCTCGGCGAGGTGGTCGGTGGTCAGCGCACGCCCGATCGGGTAGTCCTCCCACGTCCGGGAGGCGACCAGGGCGCCGGGCGTGCCGACCGGCGAGACACCCAAGGTGGCGATCCGTTCGGCGATGTCGTCCACCATCGCGCGGACCGCGTCGACCTGGGGGTCGAGCATCTCGTGCACCGCGATGAAGTTCGGGCCGACGACGTTCCAGTGGATGTGCTTGAGGGTCAGATGGAGGTCGTTGAGCGAGTGCAGCCGCTCCTGCAGAGCGGCGGCGACCTGCGCCCCCGCCTCGAGGGTCAGGGACGGCACGGTGAACTTCGGCAGATCAGCCATGGTTGCCTCCTCGGGTTGTCCTGCGCGACCGGTCCGGACCGGGGCCCGGCGCGGACGGGCGTGGTTCCGGTCTATCACGTCGTGCGGGCCGGGGCCGCCGGGACCCCTGGGTCCGGGGCGAGTCGGCGATGACAGCGGCGAGCACCACCAGCCCGGCGCGGGCGAAGGAGTTGCCGGTCGCGACGAGCTCGTCCCAGTTGCGGTCCATCCGCTCGACGAAGGTCTCGTTCCGGCCCGCGTCGTCCGTGCCGTCGGGCTGCGTCACGAGTCCTCCTCTCGGCCTGCGGTGCCGTCTCCGATCTTCGTCGCCGTCCGCCCGGACCGCACCCGGCGATGGACGAACCACCCCCTGACCTGCGGAACACTGGTCGGGTGACGCTTCTCCACGACCCCACCCATCACGACTTCGGATCGGACAACTACGCCGGCGCGCACCCGCAGGTGCTCGCAGCCCTCGCGGAGGCGAACGGGGGACACGTGACCGCCTACGGGGCGGACCCGTACACCGAGCGGCTCGGGCAGGTTCTGTCGGGGCTCCTCGGCCGCCCGGCCCAGGTCTTCCCGGTGCTCAACGGGACCGGTGCGAACGTCGTTGCGCTGCAGTCGATGCTGCCGCGCTGGGGCGCGGTGCTGTGCGCGGAGACGGCCCACATCAACTGCGACGAGAACGGGGCCCCGGAACGCGTCGGTGGCCTGAAGCTCGTCGCCGTGCCGACGCCGGACGGCAAGCTGACCCCGGAGCTGGTCGAGCGTCATGCGGGCCGGGTTCCCGACGAGCACCGCGCCGAACCGGGCGTCGTGTCGCTGACGCAGTCGACCGAGCTCGGCACCGCCTACACCGTCGAGGAGCTGCGTGCCGTCGTCGGCACCGCCCACCGGCTCGGCCTGCGCGTGCACCTGGACGGCACCCGGCTCGCGAACGCGGCGGCCACCCTCGGGACGAGCCTGGCCGCGCTGAGCGGCGAGGCCGGGGTCGATGTGCTCAGCCTGGGTGGCACGAAGCTCGGCACGGTGTTCGGCGAGGCGGTCGTCGTGCTCGAGCCGGCCGCCGCCGACGGCCTGCGCTTCCTGCGCAAGATCGACCTGCAGCTGGCCTCCAAGATGCGGTTCGTCTCGGCCCAGCTGCTCGCGATGTACGAGGGCGACCTGTGGCTGCGCACCGCGAGCCACGCCAACGCGATGGCCGCCCGGCTGCGCGCCGGCCTCGAGACCGTCCCCGGTGTCGAGCCGACCCAGGTGACGGCGGTGAACGCCGTGTTCGTCCGGCTGCCCGCGGCCCTCGCGGCGCACCTGCGTGAACGGTGGCACTTCTACGACTGGGCCGACGGCGGCGAGGTGCGCCTCATGTGCGCCTTCGACACCACCGAGGCGGACGTGGACGAGTTCATCGCGGCCGCCCGGGCGTTCACCGGCCGCTGAGGCCGGCTGACCGCTACGGGCGTGTCGGGCGGTGCAGCCGCGGCCGGTCGGCGTCGTGCGGACGATGAGGTCCGGCGTCGTGCGGCTGGCGCGAGGCGCCCTCGCGCGGCGCGCGCGGTCCGGTGTCGAGCCGGATGTGCAGCGGCCGGCCGGCGACCCGGGTGCGGCTGAGCCGCTCGAACGCCTCCGGTGTCAGCCCACCAGGGATGTCGACCAGGGAGAAGCTCGGGAAGATGTCGATCTTGCCGATGTCCTTGCCGGTCAGGCCGCCCTCACCGGTCAGTGCACCGACCAGCCCGCCGGGCTGCACGCCGTCGCGGTGGCCGACGGCGACCCGGTACCGCGGGCCGGTCGGCTCGGGCCGGCGGTGGCCGGACCCTTCGGCTCGTCGGGCGCGCTCGGGCCGCTCGCCGACGCGGGCCAGGGCGTCGTCGAGGTCGTCGCCCTCCGCCGGGCGGGGCTCCGGACCGTCGTCGCCGACGGCGAGCGCGGACACGACCGCGAGCAGCTCGGCCAGGTCGAGGTCGGGGCGCTGGGTCAGGTGCGTGGCCACCGCGGTGCGGTAGACGTCGAGCCGGCCGAGGGCCGCACGTTCGTCGGCCCGCGCCAGGAGGGCCGCGACCTGGTGCGCCGACACCTGTGCCGGGGTGGGGATGTCCACCCGCTCGATCGGCTGGCGGGTGGCCCGCTCGATCTGGGTCAGCCGCGACTGCTCGACCGGGGTGACGAACGTGATCGCCTCGCCCGCTCGCCCGGCTCGCCCGGTCCGGCCGATCCGGTGCACGTAGGGCTCCGCGCCGCGGGGCACGTCGAAGTTCACCACGAGCCCGACCCGCTCGACGTCGAGGCCGCGCGCGGCCACGTCGGTGGCGACGAGCACCCGGAGCGCGCCGGTGCGCAACCGGTCGACGATCTTCTCCCGCTCGCCCTGCGCGACGTCGCCGGACAGGTAGGCGGCCTGCAGGCCGCGGGCGATGAGCTCGCTGCCGACCCGCTCGGCGTCCTGCCGGGTGCGGACGAACACGATCGCACCGTCGGCGTCCGACGTGGCCAGGACCCGGACCACGGCGCCGACCTTGTGCCGGTGCGGCACCACGGCGTAGGTCTGGCGCACGGTGTCGACCGTCGAGGACGGCCGGGTCACGGCGACGCGCACCGGGTTGACCAGGTGCTGGTCGGCCACCCGGCGGATCCCGGCGGGCATGGTGGCGGAGAACAGCGCGACCTGCCGGTCGCCGGGGATCGACTCGAGCACCTTGTCGACGTCCTCGGCGAAGCCCATCTGGAGCATCTCGTCCGCCTCGTCGAGCACCAGCAGCCGGACGCGGTCCAGCACCAGCGTGCGCCGCTCGAGGTGGTCCAGGACGCGCCCTGGCGTGCCGACGACGACCTGCGCGCCGCGGGCCAGCGCCCGCTGCTGCGGCAGGTACGGGGCCCCGCCGTAGACCGCCACCACCGAGACTCCGGTCAGGTGGCGGGCGAACGAGGCGAGCGCCTCGGACACCTGGAGCGCCAGCTCGCGGGTGGGCGTCAGGACGATGGCCTGCACGGCGAGCAGGCTCGGGTCGATGCCGGCGAGCAGCGGCATGCCGAACGCCGCGGTCTTGCCGGTGCCGGTCTGCGCCACGCCGACGAGGTCGCGACCGGCCAGCAGGGCGGGGATCGCGTCGGCCTGGATGGCGGTGGGCACGGTGAAGCCGAGGTCGGCAGCCGCCCGGTGCAGCGCCTCCGGCAGGGGGAGGTCGGCGAACGAGGGGACGTCGTCGGTGAGCAGGGTGGAGTCAACGAGCGCAGTCATGCGGAGGATGCCGTTCGGTGAGGGGAGCGCACCCGGGCGCGGAGCGCCCAGCCGGTCGCACACCCCGACACATCGGCCACCTGCGGCGGCCACGACCTGACGAACGGAGGTCCTCGGACCTCAACCCACAGGGGATCGCGACGGACCGAGTCTACCGGAGGTCGTCCCAGGCCTTCGCGTGGCGTCCGTCACGCCTGGTCGAGCAGGCCGAGCCGGCCGGCCTCGATCGCCGGGCACCGGTCCATCACCACGTCAAGACCGGCCGCGAGGGCCCGGGCGGCGGCCTCCCGGTCGACGACGCCGAGCTGCATCCAGACCGACGAGGCGCCCACGGCGATCGCCTCGTCGACCACCGCACCGACCCGCTCGGAGCTGATGAACAGGTCCACCACGTCCACGTGTCCGGGCACCTGGGACACCGCGGGGTAGGCCGGCGCCCCGTGCACCGGTTCGGCCCGGGGGTGCACCGCGACGACGTCGTGGCCGAGCCGCTGCAGGGTGGCCGCAACGCCGTAGGCGGCCCGCGCCCGGTTTGCCGAGAGCCCGACCACCGCCCATCGCCCGGGCGTGCTGACCAGCCGGCGGATGGTTCCGGGATCGTTGAGCGTCGCCATCCGTCCAGCGTTGCACGCGTCGCGCGGTGCCGGCCGTCCGGCGCCCTAGCATGGTGGCCGGTCGCGGACGGGCGGAGGCGCGGGTGTCGGAGCAGGCGGGGGCGAGCACGCGGGTGCTCACGGTGCCCAACCTGATCTCGGCCGCCCGGCTGCTGCTGGTGCCGGTGTTCGCCGTGCTGCTCGTGCAGCACCGGGACGTGTGGGCCCTCGTCGTCCTGGGCGTGTCGGGCGCCAGCGACTGGCTCGACGGTGTCGTCGCCCGCCGGTGGAACCAGATGAGCCGGCTGGGCCAGCTGCTCGACCCGGCAGCCGACAGGCTGTTCATCCTGGTGACGATCGTCACGCTCGCCTGG
This sequence comes from uncultured Actinomycetota bacterium, assembly GCA_963769855.1. GTDB lineage: Bacteria > Actinomycetota > Actinomycetes > Actinomycetales > Cellulomonadaceae > Cellulomonas. The sequence continues at coordinate 143,671 of CAVYNN010000003.1, read as the reverse complement.
CGCGGCGTCGTTCCGTGGTGGCTGGTCGGCCTGCTGGTGCTGCGCGACGTGCTCCTCGGCGGGGTCCAGCTGGTCGTCGCCCGGGCCGGGCACCGGCCGTTGCCGGTGCACCTGGCCGGCAAGGCAGGCACGTTCTCGCTCCTCTACGCCTTCCCGCTGCTGCTCCTCGGGCACTGGCACGGACCGGTCGCGGCTGCCGCCACGGTGGTCGGCTGGGCCTTCGCGCTCTGGGGGGTCGGCCTGTACTGGTTCTCCGGCGTGCTGTACGCCGGGCAGGCCCGGCGGGTGCTGGCCGCTCGCCCGGAGCACGCGTGATGAACCAGCGGCACGCACCGACCCTGGCCCCGGAACGCCCCGTCGACGCCTCGATGACCTTGCTCACCGAGCTGCAGCGCCGTCCGCTCGACCCCGGCTACGCGGAGGCGGCGGCCCGGCGCGCGTCGAAGGTCCGGGACGCAGCGGCCGCAGGCACGGCGAGCCGACGGCGCTGGTTCGCCTGGCCGGCAGTCGTCGTGGTGGCGACGCTGCTCGGCGTCGGCGTGGCCGCGGCCGCCCTGGCGCTGCGTCAGCCGACGGCCGACGACCGCCAGGCCCGACAGCTGCTCGAGTCCCAGGTGCGCGACCGCAAGGGCGAGGTGGAGCGGCTGACGGCCAGCAACGCCCAGCTGGGGGCACAGGTGACCGCGCTGCAGCAGGACGCCCTGCGGTCGCAGAACCCCGCCCTGCTCGCCACGACGCAGGGTTGGTCGATCGCAGCCGGCACCGCCGCGGTGACCGGCCCCGGCCTGCGGGTGGTGCTGTCCGACGCGCCGGGGGTCGCCAACGACCCGGAGAACCTTGACCTGCGGGTGCAGGACGTGGACCTCCAGGTGCTGGTCAACGGGCTGTGGGCCGCCGGTGCGGAGGCCGTCGCGGTGAACAGCCAGCGGGTCGGGGCGATGACCGCGATCCGAAGCGCCGGCAGCGCGGTGCTGGTCGACCTGGTGCCGCTCGTCGGGCCCTACACCGTAGAGGCGATCGGGGACGCGGCGGACCTGCAGACCAGGCTGGCCCGGTCCACCGCGGGTCAGCACATCGCGATGCTGCACGCGACGTACGGGATCGGGGTAGACATCACGTCGCAGCCCAAGCTCGTCCTGCAGGGCTCGGGCTCGACCTCGTTGAGCGCGGCCACCGTCCCGGCCGATGCGCTGGCCCGCGCCGGTCTCGCCGGGTCCGCGCCGACGCCGGTCGTGCCGTCGTCGGGTTCGAGTAGGGGAGGGTTGGCACCGTGATCGCGATCCTCGGGCTGGCGATCGGCGTGGTCGTCGGGCTGGTGGTGCAGCCGACCGTGCCGGTCGAGCTGCAGCCGTACCTGCCGATCGCGGTGGTCGCGGCGCTCGACGCCCTGTTCGGTGGCCTGCGGGCCCTGCTCGACGGGATCTTCGACGACCGGGTGTTCCTCACCTCGTTCCTGTCCAACGTCGTGGTCGCCGCGTTCATCGTCTTCCTGGGCGACCAGCTCGGCGTCGGCACCCAGCTGTCGACCGCCGTGGTCGTCGTGCTCGGGATCCGGATCTTCTCCAACGCCGCCTCGATCCGGCGACACCTGTTCCGGGCATGACGATGGACGACGAGACCAGGGACCCGGTGTCCCGCAGCGAACGGCCGGCGGGTGGGCCCGCGGCCACCCCGCACCGGCTCACCGGCTGGTCGGCGCTCGCCTCGGCGATGCACCCCCGCGGGACCCGTGCCCAGATGCTGGCGGGAGTCCTGTGCGCGGTCCTGGGTTTCGCCGTCGTCGTCCAGGTGCGCCAGGCCGGTGACTCCAGCTTGTCCGGGCTGCGTACCGACGAGCTGGTCCGGCTGCTCGACGAGACGACCACCCGCGCCGACCAGCTGTCCCGCGAGGCCACGGACCTGCAGGCCGAGCGCGACCAGCTGCTGTCCGGATCCACGTCCCGTCAGTCGGCGATCGACGCCGCGCGACGCAACGCCGCGATGCAGGGCATCCTGTCCGGCCGGCTGCCCGCCGAGGGGCCGGGCGTGCGGATCTCGCTGCAGGACCCGGGCCGTTCGGTCCGGCCGACGACGATGCTCAACATGCTGGAGGAGCTGCGCAACGCCGGGGCCGAGGCGATCCAGCTGCAGGACCAGCGGGTCACCGCGAGCAGCGCGTTCACCGGCGGCCCCGGCGCCGTCCAGCTCGACGGCGTCACGCTGAGCCCGCCGTACGTCTGGCTCGTCATCGGTGACCCGGACACCATCGCCACCGCCGTCCAGATCCCCGGCGGGGCGCTGGCCTACGTGCGCAACGACGGCGGTTCTGGCGACGTCGCCAAGGTGCAGCACGTCGTCATCGACGCGCTGCGCGACCTGCCCGGCCCCCGGTTCGCCACCCTGGCGCCGGCGCCGACGCCGTGAGCGTCGCGGCGGGGCGAAAGGCCGCCAGGGATGCTGCGCCGCCGCCGTCGTCCGCATAGGGTGTCTGGGATCGATGATCCGTTCGTGACATGGGATGAGAGCGAGGGGCGCGGATGAGCGACGACGGTGCCGCGCCGCGGATGGAGGGCGTCCCACCCGACCCGACCCGGAGTCCCGAGACGACGATCTCCTTCCCGGGGAGCGCCCTGCCCGATGTCGAGGCGCCGCCCGGCCTGACCGGTGACGAGGTCGCCGCCGTTCACGCTCTGCCTCCGACCAGCGCCCTGCTCGTCATGCAGCGCGGCCCGAGCTCGGGGGCGCGGTTCCTCCTGGACGCCGAGCGGACCAGCGCCGGTCGGAGCACGGAAGCCGACATCTTCCTCGACGACGTGACGGTGTCCCGCAAGCACGCGGAGTTCGTCCGCGAGGGTCTGACGTTCTGGGTACGGGACGTCGGTTCGCTCAACGGGACGTATGTCAACCGGGTACGGATCGACCAGGTGCTGCTGCACGCCGGCGACGAGGTCCAGATCGGCAAGTTCCGGATGACCTTCCACCCGAGCCCGCACCGCGAGGGCACGTCGGAGTGACCCGGGCCGCCATGGGTGGCGCCGCCCCGCGGGGGTGGGAGGCGCCGGCCGCTCCCGCCTCGACCCCGCACCTCGACAGCGAGCGGCCGGGGCAGATCGGCACGCCGGAGCCGTGGCCGCGCGGCATCTCCCGCAAGGCGACCATGCGCATCTCGGACGTGCTGGCCGCGCTCAAGATCGAGTTCCCCGCGGTGACGACCTCCAAGTTGCGGTTCTGGGAGGAGCAGGGGCTGGTCGCGCCGTTGCGCACGCCCGCGGGCTATCGGCAGTACTCGCCGGCGGACGTCGAACGGCTGCGCTACGTGCTGCGCTGCCAGCGTGACCGGTACCTGCCGCTGAAGGTGATCGGCGAGCAGCTGGCCGCGCTGGATGCCGGGCAGGACGACGAGCAGCCCCGGGCACGCCTGGCGACCAGCGACGGCGTCAACGTGACCGGTCCGGGCCGGTGGACCACGCAGACGCTGGCGGACGAGGCCGGTGTGCCGGTGGCGCTCGTCGCCGACCTGGTCGCCAACGGCGTGCTGCGCTCCAACGCCCGTGGGGTGTTCGACCTGTACGCGCGCGACGTGGTGCAGGCAGCCGCGCGGCTTGCCGAGCACGGACTGGATGCACGCCACCTGCGGGCGTTCCGCACGGCCGCGGACCGGCAGATCGACCTCGTCGAACAGGTGGTCGCGCCGGTGCGAGGGCAGCGCAACGCATCGGCTCGTGCTCGCGCCGGCACGCTCGCCGCCGAGCTGGGGGAGCTGTGCACCCAGATGCACACCGCCCTGGTCCGGGCCGCCGTCGCCGACCTGGAGGCCTGAGCCGGATCGACGGCCCACGGTGGGCGGAACGCCGGGGGAGTCGTACCGTGGAGTCGTGGCGGACGGCGACGGGCTGGTCCAGGTCGAGGTCGTCGGGGTGCGCACCCACCTGGCCGACGAGGGGATCGTCGTGCTGCTCCTCGACCCGGGGACGGGACTGCTGGTGCCCATCCTCATCGGCCAGCACGAGGCCAGCGCGATCGCCACGGCGCAGGCAGGGATCGTCCCGCCCCGGCCGATGACGCACGACCTGCTCAAGGAGGCGATCGTCGCCGCCGGCACCACCGTCCGCCGGGTCGAGATCACCCAGCTGGTCGACGGGGTGTTCCATGCGGCCCTCGTCCTCGGCACCGGCCGGCGGGTGGACTCGCGCGCCTCCGATGCCATCGCCGTGGCGCTCCGCTTCGAGTGTCCGGTGCTGTGCGCGGAGCAGGTACTGTCGATGGCGGGCGTCGAGGTGCACGCTGTCACGGCGGAGCAGGACATCGAGGAGTTCCGGGACTTCCTGAACCACGTGTCGGCCGAGGACTTCGAGACGGGCGATGAGCCCGGCGACCTGCCCGGGGGGAACTCAGGCTCACCTTCAGGTGAAACCTGAGACTCACCGGGTGCGACACGCCCGGCCACGTCGTTGCACCTGCCCTGGGCGCGGCCTAGCGTTGCCGTCGCACCCCACCGAGGACCAGGAGGGCCCGTGACCACGAAGGACACCGCCGACCAGGCGCCGGTCCTGCCGCACGGCGCCCAGGGTCTGTTGTTCGACGACGACCTGGTCGACCTCGACGACACGGCGGTCGGCTATCGCGGTACGACGGCTTTCCACGCCGCCGGGATCACCTACCGCCAGCTCGACTACTGGGCGCGCACCGGGCTCGTCGAGCCGTCGGTGCGTCCGGCCACCGGGTCCGGCACGCAGCGCCTGTACAGCTTCCGCGACATCCTCGTGCTCAAGGTCGTCAAGCGTCTGCTCGACACCGGGGTCTCGTTGCAGCAGATCCGCACGGCGGTCACCCACCTGCATGAGCGTGGCGTCGCCGACCTCTCGAAGATCACGTTGATGTCCGACGGCGCCTCGGTCTACGAGTGCACCTCGCCGGACGAGGTGATCGACCTGGTCCAGGGCGGGCAGGGCGTGTTCGGCATCGCCGTCGGCCGGGTCTGGCGCGAGGTCGAGGCCACCCTTGCGCAGCTCCCGCAGGAGCGGGCCGACGAGGAGCAGCCGCCGGCGTTCGTCGGCCACGACGAGCTCGCGGCTCGGCGCCAGGCCCGGACCGCCGGCTGACCTGACCGCGGTCGAGCCGACCGGAGGAAGCTGACGGAACGAAATGCGGGTCAGCGCGGCTTCGGCGCGCGCAGCGCCCGGTCCAGCAGCGCGTCGAAGACCCCGGACAGCTCCGCCGCCGCCGGCCCGGGCCAGCCGTGGATCGGACGGGCGGCACCCTGCGACTGCTGGAGCGCGGCACGCTCCGGGATCGGCGGGGCGAGCAGCAGCGGCCCGTACAGCGACTGGAGCTCCTCCAGCCGGAAGGCCTGCTCGAGCGAACGGGCGCGGACCCGGTTGACGACGACGCCGAGCGGCTGCAGTGCCGGGGCCGGACCGCGGCGCAGCTCGTCCACGGTGCGCAGGGCCCGGCCGACCGCCATGACGGAGAACAGCCCGGGCTCGGTGACGACCACCGCGCGGTCGCACGCGGCCAGGCCGGTCCGGGTCAGCCCGCCGAGCGACGGGGGGCAGTCGACGACCACGAGCCCGTAGTCGCCGACCCAGGCCAGGGCCGCGCGCAGGCGGTCGAGGTCGGAGTCGTCGAGGCGGTCGTGCAGCACCGCGCGCTCGGAGCCGACCAGCACGTCGAGGCCCTCGTCGGCCCAGCCCGAGGGGACGATCGCGGTCGCGACGGCGTCTGCGCCCGGCTCGTCGAGCACGGTCGCGACGTCGCCGTCCCGGCGGGTGGCCGCCAGCGCCATGCTGCTGTCGCCCTGCGGGTCGAGATCGATGACGAGGGTTCGCACGCCCCGCTCGAGAGCGGCGGACGCCAGTCCCAAGGTCACCGAGGTCTTGCCGACGCCGCCCTTGAGGCTGCACACACCGAGCACCAGCACCCGGACACCGTAACGGCGCGCGGATCCCGGGGGAAACTCCGGACCCGGCCGGGGCGCCCAATTCCCCGCACGGGGGAGGGGAGGGGCCGTGCTGCCCGGACCGGGCGCCGGACGCATTTCACCTGACCTGCACAGACATCCATGACCGTCGACCGGGGGGACAGGGCCTTCCGGTGCGGCATGCTGGGGGGGTGAGGATCGTGCGTGTCGGTGAAGACGCCTGGCGCGCGGTGCGTGACGTGCGTCTGCGAGCGCTGCACGACGCTCCGGACAGCTTCGGCTCGACCGCCGGCCGTGAGGAGCGGTTCGCCGAGGCGCACTGGCGGATGCGGATCCGCGGCACGCCGACCTGGCTGGCGCTCGACGACGACGAGGTGCCGCGGGGGATGGTCAGCCTCATCCAGGAACCGGGTTCCCCGATCGACGACCGGCACCTCGTGTCGCTCTGGGTGGCGCCCGAGGCGCGCCGACGCGGACTGGGCTGGTCGCTCGTCGACGCCGCGCGTGACCAGGCGCTGCTCGACGGCGCGCGGACCCTGTCGCTGTGGGTGCTCGAGGGCAACACGCCGGCGGGTGACCTGTACGTCCGGGCCGGCTTCCGGCGGACCGGCGTGCGCCAGCAGCTGCCTCGGGACGCGACGCTCGTCGAGGAGCGCTACGAGCTGGTGCTCAGACCCGCGCCACAGACCTGAGACGGTCGGCCCGTTCGGCTGGGACACCATGCCTGGCACGACCCGGGGGAGGTCGCTGCGGCCCTCACGGGGCGTCGTCGTTGGTCGAAATGTCATAATCGGCATTATCGGCGGTGCGGCGGGACGGACAACCGCCGCAGAATGGGCGCCATGACAAGCCGAATCGCCTCGATCGTCATCGATGCCAGGCGGCCGGACGTCGTCGCGGCCTTCTGGTGCGACGTTCTCGGTTGGCGGGTGCTCGAGACCGAGGACGGGCTCGTCAGCATCGGCCCTCCGGACGGTTCGTGGCCGACGATCGACGTGATCGCCGTGCCGGAGCCGAAGGCCGTGAAGAACCGGGTGCACATCGACCTCCGGGCCGACGGCACGACGACCCCGCTCGAGCTGGCGCGTTTCCTGGAGCTGGGCGCGGTTCGCACCGACGTCGGCCAAGGCTCGGACGTGTCGTGGGTCGTCCTGGCGGACCCCGAGGGCAACGAGTTCTGTCTGCTGTCCCGGACCGTGACCGAGGCGCTGACGGATCCGGTTCCCTGAGACCGGGCGTTCGAACGTATGTTCGTCAGGCGAGGTAGGCCGCCAGGTGCTCCCCCGTCAGGGTCGAGCGTGCGGCGACGAGATCCGCCGGCGTGCCCTCGAAGACGACCCGGCCGCCGTCGTGGCCGGCGCCCGGGCCGAGGTCGATGATCCAGTCGGCGTGCGCCATCACCGCGAGGTTGTGCTCCACCACGATGACCGACGTGCCGGCGTCCACCAGCCGGTCGAGCAGCCCGAGCAGCTGGGCGACGTCCGCCAGGTGCAGGCCGGTCGTCGGCTCGTCGAGGACGTAGGTGCCGCCCTTCTCCCCCAGGTGCGTGGCGAGCTTCAGGCGCTGGCGCTCACCGCCGGACAGTGTCGTCAGGGGCTGGCCGATCTGCAGGTAGCCCAGCCCGACGTCGGACAGGCGCGCGAGGATCGTGTGCGCCGCCGGCACCCGGGCGGTGCCGGAGGCGAAGAACGCCATCGCCTCGTCGACGGGCATGGCGAGCACGCCGGCGATGTCCCGGCCGCCCAGGTGGTACTCCAGCACTTCGGCCTGGTACCGCTTGCCCTCGCACTCGTCGCAGGTGGTCGCCACCGTCGCCATGACGCCGAGCTCGGTGTAGATGACCCCGGCCCCGTTGCACGCCGGGCACGCGCCCTCGGAGTTGGCGCTGAACAGCGCCGGCTTGACCCCGTTCGCCTTGGCGAACGCGGTGCGGATCGGGTCCAGCAGTCCGGTGTAGGTGGCGGGGTTGCTGCGCCGGGAACCCTTGATCGGACCCTGGTCGACGGAGACGACGCCGGCACCGGCGGGGATCGAGCCGTGCACCAGCGAGCTCTTGCCCGAGCCCGCGACCCCGGTGACCACGACGAGCACACCGAGCGGGATGTCCACGTCGACGTCGCGCAGGTTGTGCGCCGAGGCGCCGCGGACCGGCAGCACTGCCCTGGCGCTCCGGGTCACCGCCTTGAGCGTGGCCCGGTCGTCGAGGTGCCGGCCGGTCGTCGTGCCGCTCGAGCGCAGCCCGGTCACGGTGCCCTCGAAGCAGATCGTCCCGCCCGCGGCACCGGCGCCTGGCCCGAGGTCGATCACATGGTCTGCGACGGCGATGGTCTCCGGCTCGTGCTCGACGACAAGCACGGTGTTCCCCTTGTCCCGCAGGCGCAGGAGCAGGTCGTTCATCCGGCGCACGTCGTGCGGGTGCAGGCCGGCGGTGGGCTCGTCGAACACGTACGTGACGTCGGTGAGCGACGAGCCGAGGTGCCCGACCATCTTCACCCGCTGCGCCTCGCCGCCGGACAGCGTCCCGGATCCGCGGTCGAGCGAGAGGTACCCCAGCCCGACGTCGACGAACGAGTCGAGGATCTGCTGCAGGCCGGCCAGCAGCGGCGCAACGGAGGGCTCGTCGAGGTCGTGCAGCCAGCCGGCCAGGTCGCTCACCTGCATCGCGCAGACGTCGGCGATGCTCTTCCCCCGGATCAGCGACGACCGCGCCGCCTCGCTCAGCCGGCTGCCGCCGCAGTCGGGGCAGGAGGTGAAGGTCGCGACCCGCTCGACGAACGCCCTGATGTGCGGCTGCAGGCCGTCGACGTCCTTGGTGAGGTACGACTGGCGGACCCGCAGCACCAGGCCCTGGTACGTCATGTTGATGCCTGCGACCTTCATCCGCACCGGTTCGTGGAACAGGAGGTCGGCCCGCTGCCGGGTGGTGTAGTCGCGGATCGGGACGGTCGGGTCGACGAAGCCGGACTCCGCGTACAGCCGGTAGTTCCACCCGCCCGGGGCGTAGCCGGGGACGGTCAGCGCGCCCTCGGTCAGCGACTTCGACTCGTCGAACAGCTGGGTCAGGTCGACGTCGGTGACGCTCCCCCGACCCTCGCAGCGCGGGCACATCCCGCCCAGCCGCGCGAACGAGCGGGCCACGGTCGTGGCGGTGCCGCGCTCGACGGTGATCGAGCCGCCACCGCGCACTGACGCGAGGTTGAACGAGAACGCGTTCGGCGGCCCGACGTGCGGCCGCCCGAGCCGGCTGAACAGGATCCGGAGCAGCGCGTTGGCGTCCGTGGCGGTGCCCACGGTCGAGCGCACGTCGCCGCCCAGTCGCTGCTGGTCGACGATGATCGCGGTGGTCAGCCCGTCGAGGACGTCGACGTCGGGGCGCGCGAGCGTCGGCATGAACCCCTGGACGAAGGCGCTGTACGTCTCGTTGATGAGGCGCTGGGACTCGGCGGCGATCGTGTCGAAGACCAGCGAGCTCTTGCCGGAGCCGGACACCCCGGTGAAGACGGTCAGGCGGCGCTTGGGGATCTCGACGGACACGTTGCGCAGGTTGTTCTCCCGGGCGCCGTGGACCCGGATGCGGTCGTGGGTGTCGGCGCCAGGCATGCGCGCCAGGCTAGCCGCGCCGGGTGGCGGACGGCTTCTCCGATCCTGCCCGGACCCGCCGACCGGGCAGGGCGTGGCAGGATCAGCGCGTGACCGACGACCTCACCGCCACGATCGCCCGCGTCGAGAAGGAAGAGCGCGACCTCGTGCTGCCGGCCTTCTCCTACGACGACGCCTGGCGTCTCGGCACGTCGTTGTACGCCATGGCGGTCGAGCGGGCCCTGCCGGTCGCGATCGACATCCGGCTCGGTGACCAGCAGGTGTTCCATGCGGCCCGCCCCGGCAGCGTCCCGGACAACGACTCGTGGCTCGAGCGCAAGGGCCGTGTGGTCCGGCGGTTCGGCGCGTCGTCGTACCTCGTCGGGCTGCGCGAGGAGAGCCGTGGGACGACGTTCGAGGCGCACACCCAGCTGCCGCTGCAGGAGTACGCCGCCCACGGCGGGGCGTTCCCGCTGCGCGTGGCCGGCGCCGGCGTCGTCGGCGTGGTCGCGGTGTCCGGGCTCCTCGGGTCCGAGGACCACGCGCTCGTCGTCGAGGGGCTGCGCGAGCTGCTCGCCGGCTGAGCCGGTCACAACTGTTCACCGGACTTTCACGCCGGTCCGGAACACGGACGGCCATCAACCCGTTGAGGGCCCTGGAAGGTCTTTTGTCCTACGCACGGACGGCACGGAGGATGGCGCATGGCGAATCGCTCCCTACGCGGAATGCGTATCGGGTCCCACAGCATGGAGACCGAGGACGGCGTCGACTTCGCCCCCCGGCTCCAGGCCTACTACGACTGCCCCAACGGGCACACGATCATCCTGCCGTTCTCGGTCGAGGCTGACGTACCCGTGACCTGGGAGTGCCGCTGCGGCGCGGAGGCGATCCTGCGCGATGCCTCGAAGCCCGAGGCGAAGGCCGGCAAGCCACCGCGCACGCACTGGGACATGCTGCTCGAGCGGCGCACCATCGGCGAGCTCGAGGAGCTGCTCGACGAGCGCCTCGACCTGCTTCGTGCCGGAAAGCTGCGCCGGAGCGCCTGAGCCTCAGGCCTTGCCGAGCACCCGACGGAACGCGCCTGCCATCTGGCGGGCGCGTTCTGCTGCCCCCCACCGGGCGACCGAGAGCAGCGCCTCACCGATGATCCCGCCGCTCATCTTCGACACGCCGTGGGTGCGCTCGACGAACGTGATCGGCACCTCGGCGATGCGGGCGCCTGCCGTGCGGGCGCGCAGCGTCATGTCCACCTGGAAGCCGTACCCCTGCGAGGCGACGTCGGCCAGCGGCATCGTCCGCAGCAGGTCGGCGCGGTAGGCACGGAAGCCCGCCGTCGCGTCCCGGACCGGCAGGCCGATCGCCAGCCGGACGTAGAGGTTGGCACCGCGGGAGAGCACCTCGCGGCGCAGCGGCCAGTTCACCACGGTGCCGCCCTTGACCCAGCGCGACCCGATCACCAGGTCGGCGTTCTCGATCCGGGCCAGCAGCGCGGGGAGGTCCTGCGCGCGGTGCGAGCCGTCAGCGTCCATCTCCACCACGACCTCGTACCCGCGGTCGAGCGCCCAGCCGAACCCGGCGAGGTAGGCCGGGCCCAGGCCCTCCTTCGCGGTGCGGCGCAGCAGGTGGATGGCCGTGCGGCCGCGGATCGTCGCGTCCACCTCCGAGAGCTTCTCGGTCAGGTCGCCCGTTGCGTCCGGTGAGCCGTCGTCGACGACCAGGACGTCCGCCTCCGGGACGTGCTCGGCGAGGCGTTCCAGGGCTCCTGGAAGGCTCTCGCGCTCGTTGTAGGTGGGCACGACGACGAGGACTCGTCGGGTGGGCGCGCTCATGCGGCAGTCTCGATCCGGTCGGAGCGGCGCACCCGGATCGCACCGGCGGCGCCGGCGACGACCATGCACACCGCCAGTGCGTCGATGATCCATGCGGGCCAGGCCCCGAGCCGGTCGGCCAGGGTCAGTGACTCGCGCAGAGGCAGCGTAGCGACCATCTGGGCGGCGGTGAAAAGCTTCGTGCTCTGCAGCACGGCCCCGTTGGGGGCGATCACCGCGCTCACCCCGACGGTGGAGATCTGGATCGTGGCCCGGGCGTGTTCGACCGCCCGCAGCCGGCTCATCGCCAGCTGCTGCGTCGACTCCGCGCTGTAGCCGAAGCTCGCGTTGTTGGTCTGGACGACGAGGAACTCTCCCCCGGTCGTCACCGCCGAGCGGACGAGGTCGTCGTACGCCACCTCGAAGCAGATGACGTCGCCGATGCCGACCGTGCGGCCCAGGCGTGGCGAGACCAGCGGCACGTAGCCGGGCTTGGTGCCGGGCAGCATGTCCCGGGTCACCTTGTCCACCGCCGAGGAGAAGTGCCGGACGAAGCTGCGCATCGGGATGTACTCGCCGAACGCGGCGGGCCGTTGCTTGGTGTAGCTGGCGACCACTCCACGGCCCGGCTCCCACAGCACCGACGTGTTGTACCGACCGCCGCTGGTCGGGTACTGCACCGTCCCGACGAGCATCGGCGCGCCGACCGCGCGCGCGGCGTCGTCGATCGTCTTCGCCGCCTGCTGGTCCACCTGCGGGTCGATGTCCGTACCGTTCTCCGGCCAGACGACGAGGTCCAGCTCCCCCGGCGACACCTGCGAGAGCAGCGCCATGGTGCCGGCGGCATGGTTGTTCAGCACCTGCCTCGGCACGCTGCCGAAGGCGTCGATGCCGTGACCGGGCACGTCGCCCTGCACGGCGCCGACCTTGAGCTCACCGTTCTGTGCCTGGGTCGGCAGCGGAACGACGAGCCCGACGGCGAGCAGGACGACCGCACCCGACAGCCAGCCGAACGTCGCCGGCACGCTGACCCGGCGCACACCCAGCACCGACCGGGCGAGCATCGCCCCGGCCGCCGCCACCGCCGCCGTGACCAGGGGCGCACCGCCGAGCGACATCAGGGCCGCCAGGGGCGCGTCGGCCTGAGAGAACGCCAGCCTGCCCCAGGGGAAGCCGCCGAACGGGAAATACTGGCGCAGCTCCTCCACGGCGGTCCACAGCACGGCGAAGACCACCACCTGGAGCGCTGCGGAGCGCCACACCGCCTCGCCGCGGCGGGCCCACGTCCAGGCGGCACCGAACAGGGCGACGAAGCCCGCCTCGACCACGCTCAGCGCGATCCACGGCACGACTCCCGTGGCGTCGTCGGCCCACGTGATGAGCGGTGCGAAGAAGGCCAGCCCCCAGACCAGGCCGACCAGGGCGTTCCAGCCGGCACGGTCCCGGCGCAGCGCCAGGAACAGGAGCGCTATACCGGGATAGGCCAGCGGCCACCAGCTCGGATCGGGGAAGGCAAGCCGGGTGGCCACTCCCCCGGCGACCGCCAGGATCAGGGCGGTCAGGCGGTGGGGCTGCGACGACACCGCGCCAGGGTACGGCAGCGCGATGTGCTCCCCGGTCCGACCGACCGGCCCGCATGCCCTTCGTACCGGCCGACGAATCGGCTGTTCTCTGTTGGACACGCGGGCCCGGTCGGACTCGCCCCCTTGGGTACCTCGGTCCGCTCCCCTGTCTCGGTCGCGAACGGTGACCGGGTCGACGCGGGTCCGAACGTACCCGTCCGGGATGGCCCGGGACAAGCCAGGGTCGTCCTCTGCTGTTCTGCGTCTGCGCAGGTCACAGGCTTGCGCGTGGGGCCAGACCAATCCGCGGATTCGGCGTGTCGTGCGGCGTGTCGCGCCGTCAGCCCAGCGTGTCGTAGATCGTCACGCCGTCACGCACGGTGCGCAGGCAGGTCGGCGGAACCGCATCCGGCGAGAGGTCCGGCAGGAGGGGCGTCCCGGCGCGGGCCTCCGGGCTCCACGTGGACAGGCGGCCCTGGCCGGGCTCGACCGTGAGGGTCTGCGCCCGCCACACCGCCAGGTGGGCCGGCGCGCCGACCCGCAGCTCACCAGCACCGGTGCCGTCCAGCCCGGACAGCCGCCAGCCGCCCCGCGTCGCGGCGCGGAACGCCGCCCGTCCGGAGATCCGCTGGTCGACGGCGGTGTGCCGCACGGCGGCTCGCACGCCGGCCCAGGGGTCGAGCGGCGTGACCGGGGAGTCGCTGCCGAACGCGAGCGGGATCCCGGCGGCCATCAGATCGGCCAGGGGGTTGAGCGCGACCGCCCGACCGGCGCCGAGCCGGGTGGCGTACAGGCGGTCCGGACCGCCCCATGCCGCGTCGAACGCCGGCTGGACGCTCAACCGCGCACCGAGCAGGACCAGCGCGGCGAGCGTCATCGCGTCGACCATCTCGGCGTGCTCGATCCGATGCCCCGCCGCGGCGACCGGCCCGGCACCCTCCACCTCGGCGGCGGTCTGCAGGCCGAGCAGGGCCTCGTCCATCGCGCGGTCGCCGATCACGTGGAAGCCGGCCTGGGCCCCGGCGCGGGTGACCGCGGTGACGTGGTTGGCCACCTGCTCGGCGGACAGGTACAGCCGGCCGGACTCGTCCGGCGCGTCCGTGTACGGTGCGCGCAGGCTGGAGGTGCGCGAGCCGATCGACCCATCGATATTGAGGTCGCCGCCGATGCCGGTCAACCCCGGGACGGCGGCGAGGAGCGCCAGGGCGTCGTCGACCGTGACGCACAGCTCAGCCCGGTAGCCGACGACGAGCGGCAGGCCCGAGGCGGCATCCGCCGTCGTGGCCAGCAGCTCGATCAGCCCGGACCGGGTGTCGACGAAGGGTGCCGACATCTCGTGCAGCGCGACGACGCCGCGGGCGGCGGCGTGCCCGAGGGCGCGCCGGTAGAGGGCAGTGCGCCGATCGGGCTCGAGCCGGCGCGCCTCGTCCCGCGCCACGTGGTGGGCACCTTCGGTCACCCAGCCGTCGTCGTGCCAGCCGGGCAACCCCTCCAGGCCGGTCCGCCGGGCGAACGTGCTGGTGACGAGGGCGGAGTGGACGTCGACCCGGGCCAGGTACGCCGGCGCGCCACCGGCGGCGGCGTCGAGCTCGTCGAGCGTGGGGCGGCGGTGCTCGGGCCAGTCGTGCTCGTCCCAGCCGAAGCCGAGCAGAGTCGGGGCGTCGGTGGGACGGGCGACGGTGGCGCGATGGATCGCCTCGAGCGCGTCGGCCAGGCTGCGCACACCGCCTGCGGGCGACAGGTCCAGGCCGTCCTGCGCGAGCGCGGTCTCCAGGACGTGGACGTGGGCGTCGACGAAGGCCGGGGTGATCAGGGCGCCGTCGAGGTCGACCACCTGGTCGGCGCGGGCGGCGAAGCCCGCCGCCGAGTCGTCCGAGCCGAGCCAGGCCACCGTGCCGCCATCGACGAAGATCGCCTCGGCGAAGGGGTCGGCCGGCGAATGGACCACGCCGTTGCGGTACAGGGTGGACGCCACGGCTGAACCTTAGGCCACGCCCCGCCGCACGTCGCGACGAGTCCGCAGGTCAGCCCGTCCTCCGCCGCCGCCCGTGAAGCGCCGGCATCCGCTGCTGCCCGTGAAGCGCCGTCCTCCGCTGCCGCCCGCCGGAGCGCCGGTATCCGCTGTCCGACCGCCGCAGCAGGCCGCGAACCAGCGGTCGGTCGCGGATGTTGCCTCCCACCCGCACCCAGGCGCTGGTTCGTCGCCGGATCCGGCCGCCTGCCAGCGGTTGATCGCGGTGCCTGGCTAGACCGACGAGTAGGCGACGACGCCGCGCCGGACCGCATCCACCGCCCGGGCGGCCGCGGCGCGCACCCCCGGCCGGGGGGCGGCCTGCGCCACCTGGTCGAGGACGTCGATCACCTGCTTGCACCACCGGACGAAGTCGCCGGCGGCGAGGTCGCCGCCGCGCAGCACCGACTCCAGGCTCCGGCCGGACGCCCAGCGGTGGATCGGCTCGACCAGCCCGGCGTCCAGCGGCTGGACCGTGGCCAGGTCGTGCGCCCTCTCCAGCTCGTCCAGCTCGGCCCAGGTCCGGGACGTGGCGTCGAGGGCGCGGCCGAGCCGGCCGCCAGGGCCGCCGGGGACCCGCGGCTCGGAGCCGTCGGCCCGGGACCGGTAGACCAGCGCGGAGACGGCGGCGGCAAGCTGAGCCGGGTCGAGGTCGTCCCAGACCCCGCGGCGCAGGCACTCCGCGAGCAGCAGGTCGTTCTCCGCGTACAGCCGGCGCAACCAGCGGCCGTCGGCGGTGACCTCGAGCCCGTCCTCGGCGAGGCGGGCGTAGCGCAGGTGCACCAGCACGTCGCAGATCCGGTCGAAGACGACCGCGATCGACCCGGTCCGCCCGGCGATGCGCTGCACCAGGGCGTCGTGCTCAGCGTTAAGCCGCCACCAGCGTTCGGCCCAGCGGGCGTGCTCCTCCCGGTCGGGGCAGCCGTGGCACGGGTGGGCGCGCATCCGGCGGCGGAGCGCGGCGATCTCGTCGTCGTGCAGGTCGGACGTGGTCGAGCCCCGGCGACGCGCGCCTCGGTCGTCGGGCGCGAGGGCGTCCACCGCGACGCGCAGCCGCGCGGCCAGGTCGCGCCGGGCGGCGGGGACCCGTGCGCTGAAGCCGCGCGGCAGGTGCAGGTGGGCCACCGTGCGCACCCCGGGGCCGACGTCGGTCGCGGTCAGCCGGCGCACCGTCCGGTCCGCGCCGAGCACGGCGGGACGTGGACCGTCGAACCCGCCGGGCTGCCCCGCGTCGACGACGACGACGTAGCCGCCGCGGCGGCCCGCGGGGACGCGCAGCACGTCTCCTGGCACCAGGTTCTCCAGGGAGCGGGCGGCATCGGCGCGGCGCTCGCTGGCCCGGCCGCGGGAGTCCTGCTTCTCCAGGTCGGAGATCTCCCGCCGGAGCCGGAAGTACTCGGCGAAGTCGCCCCTGTCGCAGGCCATCGACCGGGCGTAGCCGGTCAGCGCCTCGGCCTGCGACTGCGCCTGGCGGGCGAGCCCGACGGCGCCGCGGTCGGCCTGGAACTGCGCGAAGGACGTCTCGAGGACCTCGCGGGCGGACTCGCGACCGAGCTGGGCGACGAGGTTGACCGCCATGTTGTAGGTCGGCCGGAAGCTCGACCGCAGCGGGTAGAGCCGGCGCGACGCCAGGCCGACCAGGTGGTGGGCGTCGAGGGCCGGGTGGTCGACGACGACGGCGTGCCCCTCGGTGTCGATCCCCCGGCGTCCCGCCCGGCCGGTCAGCTGGGTGTACTCCCCCGGCGTGATGTCGACGTGCTGGCTGCCGTCCCACTTGACGAGCCGCTCGAGGACGACCGACCGGGCCGGCATGTTGATGCCCAGCGCGAGGGTCTCGGTGGCGAAGACCACCTTGACCAGGCCGCGGCTGAAGAGCGCCTCGACGGTCTCCTTGAACAGCGGGAGCAGACCGGCGTGATGGGCCGCCAGACCACGCTGCAGCGCGTCGACGAACCCCCAGTAGCCGAGCACGTCGAGGTCCTCCGGCGGCACCGGGGCGCACATCTCCTCGGCCACCCGGCGGATCTCCGCCGCCTCGTCCGGCGTGGTCAGACGAACCCCGGCGGACAGGCACTGCTGGACCGCGGCGTCGCACCCGGCGCGGGAGAAGATGAACACGATGGCGGGCAGCAGGCCGGCATCGGCCAGCAGGTCGACGACCGCGTACCGCGGGGTCGGCCGCCCCGGCCGGTGCGGCTCGTACGGCCGATGGCCGCCATGCCCGCGGAAGCCGCGGTCGCCAGGACCGTGCCCGTCCTGTTCGGTGCGGTGGCGGCGGCGCGCCAGGAGCGGGTTGAGCGGAGGGTCGATCCCGGGGTTCGTCGGGTCGACCGTGCCGGCGTACAGGTCGAGCAGCTCGCCGTCGGCCAGCACGTGCTGGCCCAGCGGCACCGGCCGGTGCTCGTCGACCACGACGGCCGTGTCGCCGCGGACGGTGGTCAGCCACTCGCCGAACTCCTCGGCGTTGCTCACCGTGGCGGACAGCGACACGAGCTGCACCGAGGCGGGCAGGTGGATGATCACCTCCTCCCAGACCGGTCCGCGGAACCGGTCGGCCAGGTAGTGCACCTCGTCCATCACGACGAAGCCCAGGCCGGTCAGAGTCCCCGAGCCGGCGTAGAGCATGTTGCGCAGCACCTCGGTGGTCATCACGACGACGTCGGCCTCGCCGTTGACGCTGACGTCCCCGGTGAGCAGGCCGACCCGGTCCGGCCCGTACCGGCGCACCAGGTCGCCGTACTTCTGGTTGCTCAGCGCCTTGATCGGCGTGGTGTAGAAGGCCTTGCGCCCGGTGGACAGGGCGAGGTGGACGGCGAACTCGCCGACCACGGTCTTGCCCGCCCCGGTCGGCGCGGCGACGAGCACGCCCTGGCCCCGCTCGACGGCCTGGCAGGCCTCGACCTGGAACGGGTCGAGCGCGAAGGGCTGCAGCGCCGCGAACCGGCCGAGCTCGGACGCCGTGCCCACGGCGTGCCGGCGGAACTCGGCGTAGCGGTCAGCCGGCGACGGCTCGTCGGACGGCGCGGGGCGGCGCGAGGTGGACCGGGGCACGGCCCCACCCTAAGCAGCGGGTCAGTGCAGCACCTGGAGCGCGCCGGGGACCACCTCGACGCGCAGCGGCAGCGGGCCGATCCGCTCGCCGTCCGCGAACGCCACCGGCGGGTGCGGCCCGAGTGCCGCGACCGGCTCGATCGTCACCGTCCGGCTGCGGAGCACCGAGACCTTCGGATGCTCCACGTGCGAGCCGGTGTACAGCCGCGGGAAGATGCGCATCGTGGCCGTGCGGGAGAACGGCCCGGCGACGACGACGTCGAGCAGACCGTCCTCCGGGTCGGCCTCCGGCGCGATCTGCAGGCCCCCGCCGATCCACGCCGTGTTGGCGACCGCGACCAGCGTCCCGGCGGACTCCCAGACCTGGTCGTCCAGGGTGACCCGGTACCCGTACGGGCGGAACCGGGGCAGCTCGGTGAGGATCGCGCGCAGGTAGCGCGCATGGCCGGACGGCCAGCGGTAGGTGTTCGCGGTGAGGTTGACCGCGGCGTCCAGGCCGCACGACAGCACCGCGAGGTACCACTCGTACGCCGCGGCGTCCGGTCGGCCGACCCGCACGGCATCGAGCGCGCGGGGCCGGGTGGCCAGGGCGGCGACGATGTCGGCGACCGCGCGGTCGACGTCCGCCGGCACGTGCAGCGCACGGGCGATGTCGTTGCCCGTGCCGGCGGGCACGATGCCCAGCGGCAGCGAGGTCCCGGCCACGACGTTCACGCCGAGGTGCACCGCACCGTCCCCGCCCACGACGACCAGCCCGGCCAGCCCCGCGGTCGCGGCCGCCCGCGCCCTGTCGGTCGCTTGGACCAGGGTGGGTGCGGACAGGTCGGTGACGGTGTGACCGGCGGCGGCGAGCAGCGCGTGGGTGCGCCGGCCGGTCGCCAGGACGTCCCGGGACCCGGCCGCCGCGTTGACGATCACCCCGACCGTGCTCACCGGGTGCTCACGGAGCGGCGATCTGTTCCGCGCGGCGCCGGTCGACGCGGCGGTCGTGCACGACGCACAGCCAGAGGGCGCCGAAGTACAGCCCGCACATCGGGAACGCCACGAACAGCATGGTCACCGCGTCCGGGGTCGGTGTCGCGACCGCCGCGAACGTGAAGATGACGACGACCGCCCAGCGCCACGCGCGCCGCCAGGTCCGGGCCCGGACCACGCCCACCATGTCCAGCGCGACCATGACCACCGGCAGCAGGAACGCGATGCCGAAGGCGAGCACCAGCCGCATGACGAACGACAGGTACGTCGGGGCGTCGATGAGGTTCTGCGCGCCGGCCGGGGTGAACGAGGTGAGCATGTTCACGGCCCGCGGCAGAGCCCACCAGGCGACCAGGGCGCCGACCAGGAACAACGGCACCGCCGCCGCGAGGAACCCGATGACGTAGCGGCGCTCGCGCCGGGTGAGGCCGGGCGTGACGAACGCCCACAGCTGGTAGATCCACCACGGGCTGGTGAGCAGGACGGCCAGGAACACCGAGACCTGGATCTGCATGTCGAACGACGCAGCCAGGCCGCTGAAGTTGATCGCCACGATGTCCTTGCGCTGGGCCGCGACGTCCTTGAGCGGCCTGATCAACGCCTCGAACACGGGCTTGTAGAGGAACCAGCCGGCCGCCATCCCGACCAGCAGACCGAGCGCGACGCGGAACAGCCTCCGGCGCAGCTCGCGCAGGTGGGCGCGCAACGGCATCCGCCTGCCCTCGTCCGGAGGCCGGCGCTGGTCGGGCACGTGCGCTCAGGCCTTGGTGCCCGTGCTGTCGTCCGTCGTCTCGTCCTTCTTCACGTCGGCCGGCTTGTTGTCCGCCGAGAGGTCGTTGATCTCGCTCTTGAAGATCTTGAGGGACTGGCCGACGGACTTGGCGAGGCTCGGGAGGCGGTTGGCGCCGAACAGCAGCAGGACCAGGATGATCAGCACGACGAAGTGCCAGGGCTCTAGCCTCATGATGTCTTCTCCGGTTTCTCGGATGTCAGGCGAGTCTACGGCCGACGATGTACCGAACCTCACCGCCAGAAGTCCCGCCACCGGCCCATCACCAGGCGCAATCGGGCATGCCGGGCGTCGATCCGCCGGTCGCGGACGGCCCGGGCGGCAGCCAGGTCGGCGTGCAGCTCGGCACGGTCGCGGCTCAGCGCCACCGGTGGTACCGGGTGGCGTCGCCGGGCGACGGCCAGGAGCTCGTCCCGGTGGTCCGAGAGCCGCGCGACGGCGCCGGACGCGGCCGACGCGGCACGCCCGAAGTCCCGGACCCGGTGCCACAGGTCGCGTCCCAGGAAGAACCCACCGACGAGCGCACCGATGACGAGCACCGGCCAGACGACCACCCACGGCATCCGGCTCAGCCCCCGTCGCCGGCCGGCAGGAGCGGCGCGTAGGCGGCCAGCGCGCGGCGTGCGAACGCTGCGGCGTCGTGCGCCGCCTCCGCAGGCCGGACGTCGAGCACGGCGTGCGCCGCCTGGAGCAGCAGGTGGCGCAGCCAAGCCGGCTGGACCACCCGCAGGTCGACCTCGAACGAGCCGTCCGACAGGTCACGAACCGCCTCGACCGGTGCCGACTCGGCGATCCAGCGTCCCTGGCTGGCGATCCGGAGCGTGACGGCCTCGCCGCTGACGGGCTGGAACACCTCGGCCCGCTCGGGCAGCGAGTGGTCCTCGGCCGGCTCGTCGAGGACGCGAGCCTCGACGACCCGGTCGACCCGGAAGAGCCGCTCGGCCCGGGACGACCGGCACCAGCCGAGCAGGTAGCTGCGCTCGTCCTGGGACACCAGGCGGACCGGGTCGACCTCGCGCTCGCTGGTCCGGTCGCCGGCGTCGACGTAGCGGATCCGCAGCCGGCGGCGCTGCGCCAGCGCCTCCCCGATCGCCGCGGCGACCTGGGGCGAGGCGGCAGCCGGCAGCTGCACGTCGACCGCCGCCGCCGAGTCGCCGGCCGCGGCGGTCACCTTGTCCAGCGCGGAGCGCAGCACCGCCGCTCGCTCGTCGTCCAGCGCCGGGCCGAGCGAGGCGGCCATCGCGCGCAGCGCCACGATCAGGGCGACCGCCTCCCGACCGCCGAGCCGCAGGGCGCGGTTCATGCCGCGGGCCTCGACGAGGGTCACGACTCCCCGCTCGTACGCGGTGGCGTCGAAGTCGATCAGGTCGTACGGCAGGTACCCCGGCGTCCCGGTCACCCACAGGGTGTCGATGTCCGCGATCACCTGCTCGGTGGTCACCCCGAACTGCGCGGCCAGGTCGTCCACCGGGACGTCCTCGTGGGAGTCGAGGTAGGCGACGATGCCGAGCATCCGCAGCAGCCGGTCGCTCGCGCGCTCAGCCATCGGCCACCCCCACGTCCAGGCGGGAGGCGGCCCGGAGCAGCTCGACGACGGCGTCGCGCAGCGGCGCGGGGGCCAGCACGACGACGGCCGGGCCGTAGCCGACCAGCTCCTCGGCCGCCTCCCAGGTGCTCCGGTACCGGATGTGGACCAGGTCGCGACCGACGAGCACCTCGGGTGCGCCCGGGATGCCGGCCAGGTCGACGGTGCCGTCGTCGACCGCCCGCGCGCGCAGCGCGGCCGCGCGGTCGGGCAGGACGGCGAGGGCGGCGGAACGCTCCGGCCCCTGGCTCCAGGCGGCCAGCGCATCGGCCAGCTCGGCCTCGGTCGGGGGCGGGAACGCCCCGGGGCCACCGATCGTCCGCACCCCACCCTGGATCCGGCCCAGCCGGAACGAGCGGGCCGCGTCACGGTCCAGGTCGCGCCCGACGAGCACCCAGCCGCCGCGCCGGGCGAGCAGCCGCCACGGCTGGACGGTGCGCTCGCGGACCTCGCCGGTGGTCGCGGCCCGGTAGGTGAACCGCACCGCGCGACGTTCCTGGACCGCCTCGACCAGCGGCCCGAACGCCGAGCCGTCCGCGCGCACCCGGGGCGCCAGCCCGGCCAGCAGATCGGTCGCCGACGGCCCCTCCCCCACGGCCCGCAGCTTGGTCAGGGCGCGGGTGGTGTCGGCGCGCAGCGAGGCGTCCTGCCACACCTGCACCGCCAACGACAGCACGCCCAGCTCGGCCGGTGTGAGCTGGACGGCGGGCAGCCCGTAGGTGTCCGGGTCGATCCGGTAGCCGACGTCGTCCCCGTGCCGCGCGTCGGTCACCGTGAGCACCGGCACGCCGAGCTCACGCAGGGTGTCCTTGTCGCGCTCGAACATCCGTTCGAAAGCCTCGTCGGACACCGCGGCGGAGTTCGAGTACCCGGCCACAGACGAGCGCACCTGCTGCTTCGTCATCCGCCCGGACGTGTTGACCAGGGCGATGACGAGGTCGAGCAGGCGCTCTGCCGGGTCGATCGCGGGTGCCATCGCGCCCAGCGTAGGGGGCACCGGGCGCCGGGGCGGCGCGCCGTGCCCGGGAGGTGTGCCGTGGCGTCGTGGCGGTCCCGCGTCGTGCTGAGATGGTGCCCCGAGGCAGGTCGAGGGAGCAGACGTGAGAGTGGCCAGGTTGTACGGGGTCGAGGACGTCCGGCTGGCCGAGGAGCCACGCCCTGAGCCGGGCGAGGGCGAAGACCTGGTCCGGGTGACCGCGGTCGGGCTGTGCGGCTCGGACCTGCACTGGTTCGCCCAGGGTGGCATCGGCGACGCCGTGCTGTCCCGGCCGCTGGTGCTCGGGCACGAGTTCGGCGGCGTGGTCGAGGGTGGTCCGTTGAACAGTGTGCGGGTCGCGGTGGATCCGGCCGTCCCGTGCGGTCGCTGCGAGTCGTGCCTGGAGGGGAACCGCAACCTGTGCCCGTCGGTGAGGTTCGCCGGGCACAGCGTGACCGACGGTGCGCTGCGCCAGTACGTCGCCTGGCCGAGGCACCTGCTGCACCCGATACCCGACGCCCTCTCCGACGCCGACGCGGCCGTCCTCGAGCCGCTGGGCGTCGCCGTGCACGCCGTCGACCTGGCCCACCTGAGGGCCGCGGCGACCGTGGTCGTCGTCGGCTGCGGGCCGATCGGCCTGGCGGCGGTCCAGGTGGCCCGGGCCGCTGGTGCGACGACGGTGGTCGCCGTCGAGCCGCTGGCCCACCGCCGGGCTGCCGCGGCGGCCTGGGCGGACGCGGCGCTCGACCCTGGTGCGCCCGACCTGCACGACGCGCTGGCCGCGGCGACCGGCGGGCGGGGTGCCGACGCCGTGATCGAGTGCGCGGGCAACGACGACGCCGTGGCGATCGCCGTCGACGCGGCCCGGCCTGGCGCGACGGTCGTCCTGGCCGGCATCCCGGACGACGACCGCACCGCCTTCCCCGCCGGCACGGCTCGACGCAAGGGCCTGACGTTGCGGATGTCCCGGCGGATGAAGGAGGTCTACCCCCGCGCGATCGCGCTGGTCGAGCACGGCGCGGTGGATGTGCGCTCGCTGGTGACCCACACGTACCCGCTCGAGCAGGCGACCGACGCGTTCCGCACGGCGGTCGCCCGGACCGGCCTGAAGGTGGTGCTGCTGCCGTGACCGGCGACCTCGTCGTCGCCGTCGACTGCTCGACGACCGCGGCCAAGGCGGTGGTCGTGGACGCGACCGGGATGGTCGTCGCCGCGGCGTCCCGGCCGTTGACCACCGACACCCCGGCGCCCGGCTTCCACGAACAGGACGCCCGGTCCTGGTACGACGCGACGGCCGGCGCGGTGGCGGCGGCCGTCGCAGCGCTGGACGACCCGAGCCGGGTCGGCGCCGTCTGCCTCACCCATCAGCGCGAGTCGTTCGTGCTGCTCGACGAGGACGGCGGCCCGCTCCGGCCGGCCATCCTCTGGGTCGACTCCCGGGCCCATGCCGAGATCGCCGAGCTGGGCACGCCCGAGGTCCACCGGGCCTCCGGCAAGCCGCCGGACACGACACCCGCCCTCTACAAGCTCGCCTGGCTGGCCCGGCACGAGCCGCAGGCGATCGCCGGGGCGGCCGCCGTGGCCGACGTGCAGGGGTACCTGGCGCTGCGCCTGACCGGCCGGCTGGCGACGTCGCACGCCTCGGCGGACACGCTCGGGCTGTTCGCGCTGGAGCGCCTGGACTGGTCGCCCGAGCTCGTCGAGCTCGCCGGGCTGCGGGTGGACCAGCTGCCGGACCTGGTCGCCGCCGGCACGGCGATCGGCGACCTGACGACGGCCGCGGCGACCGACCTCGGCCTGCCCAGCCCCGTGCCGCTGGTGGCCGGGATCGGTGACGGCCAGTCGGCCGGGCTGGCGCTGGGGGTCGAGGAGCCGGGCGTGGCCTACCTCAACCTGGGCACGTCGATGGTCTGCGGCGTGACCTCCCGGGAGTACCTGACGTCACCGGCGTTCCGGACGCTCGTCGGCGTCCGGCCGGGCACGTACGTCCTGGAGACCGTGCTCAACGCGGCCGCCTACCTCGCGTCCTGGGCGGTGCGGCAGTTCGGCGACGGCGACCTGGCCGCGACCGAGGCGGCGGCCGCCGCCCTGCCGGCGGGTGCCGAGGGACTCCTCACGCTGCCCTACTGGAACGCCGCGCAGACGCCCTACTGGGACCCGCTGGCGCGGGGGGCGGTGGTCGGCTGGCACGGTCGGCACACCCCGGCGCACCTGTACCGCTCGATCCTCGAGGGGGTGGCGCTCGAGCTGCGCCTGCAGCTGACCGAGCTGGAGCGGGTGACCGGGACGCCGGTCACCCGGTTGCGTGCGGTCGGCGGCGGCGCACGTTCCCCGTTGTGGACCCAGATCGTCGCCGACGCGACGGGTCGCGAGGTCGTCGTGATGTCCGACGGGGAGGTGAGCGCGGCCGGCTCGGCCATCCTCGGCCACGAGTTCCTCGGGCACCCGTCCACGGCCCTGCGCTGGTCGATGGGCGGCAGCCGGACACCGGACCCGGCGGCCGTCGCGCGGTACGACGCGCTGTACGAGCCGTACCGCCGGCTGTACCCCGCCCTGCGGGACGTCATGGCGAGCCTGGCGGGCGCGTCCGGCGGCGCCTGACCCTGCTCGACGGCGCATCGCCGGTGACGGCCGAGACCGGCTCAGTCGTCGTGCGGCGTGCTGGTGTGCCGTGCGACGAGCGTCGCGAGGCGGCGTGCCTCGCGCTCGGCGGTGGCCCCGTCCGCGCGCTGGATCGCCATCACCGCGAGGGTGTCCCCGTCGTCCAGGTCGAGCTGGACCCACGGCCGCCCCTCGCCGAACCGCACGTCGACGATCTGCGCCCAGGTCAGCCGGCGCGCGACGAGGAGGTTGCGCACCGTCAGCCCGTCGTCGTCCGGCCGGGCGACGACCGCGGCCTCGCGCCAGCAGAACCAGACCACCGCGAGCCCGACGAGGGCGATCCCCGTGCGGTCGCTCACCGGGGTGCGGGTCAGCGCGGCCACGAGCAGGGTGGTCAGGACGAGGACGACGACCGCGATCCCGATCGTCACCGCGCGGGCCAGCCGCGGTCGGAACGGACGGTCGGCGTCGGTCATCGCGACGGCGGCCCTGCGCTCACAGCCGGGACGCGTGGATCGAGGTGACGATGATCGCCCGCGCCCCCGCGTCGTACAGCTCGTCCATCACACGGTTGGTCTGGGCACGCGGCACCATGGCCCGCACCGCGCACCACTGCTTGTCGTGCAGCGGCGACACCGTCGGGGACTCCAGGCCGGGGGTGATCCGCACCGCCCGCTCGACCGCGGACACCGGCACGTCGTAGTCCATCAGGACGTACTCGTGCGCGGTGATGACACCGGTCAGGCGACGGGTGAGCACGTCCAGCCCAGCCGGCGGCGTGCCGGTGTCGCGGCGGACGAGGACGGCCTCCGACTGCAGGATCGGCGGGCCGAACACCTCCAGGCCGGCCGCTCGCAGCGTGGTCCCGGTCTCGACGACGTCGGCGATGACGTCGGCCACGCCGAGCCGGATCGCCGACTCGACCGCACCGTCGAGGCGGACGATCGCGCCGGCCGCCACACCGTGGTCGAGCAGGTAGCTCTCGACGAGCACCGGGTAGGAGGTGGCGACCCGGAGCCCGGCGACGTCAGGCACGTCGTGCAGCCGGCCCGCCGACGAAGCGAACCGGAACGTCGACCGCGCGAAGCCCAGCGGCAGGTGCTCCGTGGCCGACGAGCCGGAGTCGATGAGCAGGTCGCGACCGGTGATCCCGACGTCGACGCTGCCCTGCCCCACGTACACCGCCACGTCGCGGGGCCGCAGGAAGAAGAACTCCACGTCGTTGTCGGGGTCCGGCAGCACCAGCTCCCGGGGGTCGCGCCGCTGCCGGTACCCGGCCTCGCGGAGCATGTCGACGGCGGGCTCGGACAGCGAGCCCTTGTTCGGGACGGCGATCCTCAGCACTTCGGTCCTCACAGGTAGCGGTAGACGTCGTGCAGCGTCAGGCCACGGGCGAGCAGCAGCACCTGCAGGTGGTAGAGCAGCTGGGAGACCTCCTCGGCGGTCCGCTCGTCGCCCTCGTGCTCGGCGGCCATCCAGACCTCGGCGGCCTCCTCGACGATCTTCTTGCCGATCGCGTGCACGCCCGCGTCCAGCTCGTCGACCGTGCGCGAGCCGGCGGGTCGATCCACCGCTGTCCGCTGCAGCTCCGCGAACAGGCCTTCGAAGGTCTTCACGACGGGGAGCCTAGACGTCAGGCGACGGACGCCGGCGGTGAGTCCAGCGCCCGGAGCGCGAGCACCGTGGCGATCGCGGCCTGGACGGCCTCGTAGCCCTTGTCCTCGTGCGAGCCGGGCAGCCCGGCGCGGTCCACCGCCTGCGCCTCGTCGTCGCAGGTCAGCACGCCGAACCCGACCGGGATGCCGGTGTCCAGGGCGACCCGGGTCAGGCCGGAGGTCGCCGCGTCGCAGACGTAGTCGAAGTGCGGCGTGCCGCCGCGGATGACCACCCCGAGCGCGACCACCGCATCGGCCCCGGAGCGCGCCGCGTGCAGCGCCGCGACCGGCAGCTCGAACGAGCCCGGCACGCGGACCACCGTCGGGTACGTGACGTGGGAGTCGTCCAGAGCCCGCCGGGCCCCGGCGACCAGTCCGTCCATCACCTGCTGATGCCACGACGCGGCCACGACGACGACCCGCAGACCCGTTCCGTCCAGGGCCAGGCCGGGTGCCCCCGCTCCGCTCATGCCGACTCCTCCATGTGACCGAGCAGGTGGCCCATCGCGCGGGCCTTCGTCGCCAGGTAGGCCGCGTTGTGCGGGGTGCGCCCGACCTCCAGGCCGCGCACCTCCGCCACGTCGATCCCATGCGCACGCAGGCCGGTGACCTTTGCCGGGTTGTTCGTCAGCAGCGTCAGGCGGGTGATGCCCAGGTCGGCCAGGATCGCCGCCGCGGCGCCGTACTCGCGGCGGTCCGCCGGCCAGCCGAGGTCGATGTTCGCCTCCACGGTGTCCCGGCCCTCGTCCTGCAGGGCGTACGCGGCGAGCTTGGCGAGCAGGCCGATCCCCCGGCCCTCGTGGCCGCGCAGGTAGACCACCGCGCCGCCGTTCTCCGCGGCCAGCCGCATCGACTCCTGCAGCTGAGGTCCGCAGTCGCACCGCTCCGAGCCGAACGAGTCCCCGGTGAGGCACTCCGAGTGGACCCGGACCACCGGCTGGGCGGACAGCCCGGTCAGCGGCACGAGGGCGACGTGCTCGTCGCCGGTGCGCAGGTCGCGGTAGCCGTGCACGCGGAAGTCGCCGTGCTGCGTCGGCAGGTGGGCCGACGAGGTGTGCTGGACCCGCGGCTGGAGGGGGGCGTCCGCGATGCCGTCCGGGCTGACGTCGTCGTGCGTCAGCCGCCACTCGACGATGTCCGCGATCGTCAGCACGACCAGGCCCTCCTGCGCCGCCAGCGCGCACGCCTCGGGCAGACGGGCCATCGTGCCGTCGTCGTTGATGAGCTCCGCGATGCCCGCGACGGGCTCCAGACCGGCCAGCCGGCACAGGTCGACGGCAGCCTCGGTGTGCCCGCCGCGGTGCAGCACACCACCGGGGACGGCCCGCAGCGGCAGCACGTGACCGGGCCGGATCAGGTCACCCCGACCGGACGCCGGGTCGGCGAGCACGCGCAGCGTGCGGGACCGGTCGACGGCCGAGATGCCCGTGCCGACCCCGGCGGCCGCGTCCACCGTCACGGTGTAGGCGGTGCGTCGTGGGTCCTGGCTGCGCGGGACCATGAGCGGCAGGTCCAGGGCGTCCGCACGGGCGGCGGGCATCGGCGCGCACAGGTACCCGGACGAGTGCCGGATGGTCCAGGCCACCCAGGTGGCGGTCGCGTGCTGGGCAGCCAGGATGACGTCCGCCTCGTTCTCCCGGTCCGGGGAGTCGGCGACGAGCACCGGCTTGCCCTGGCGGAGGGCCTCGAGGGCCTCCTCGACCGTGCCAAGCGTGATGTCGCTCATCGCGGCACCGCCGCGAGGAGCCGTTCGGTGTACTTGGCCAGCACGTCGACCTCCAGGTTGAACCGTGTTCCCGGCACCGCGGCACCGAGCGTGGTGCCGGCCAGGGTGGTCGGGATGAGCGAGACGCCGAACGCGTCGTCGGTCACCCAGGTGACCGTCAGGGAGACGCCGGACACGGCGATCGATCCCTTCTCCGCCACGTACCGGGCGAGCGTCGGGTCGAGCCCGATCGCCACGTCCTCCCAGCGGGCCGCCCCGGTTCGCTCACGCACCTCGCCGACCCCGTCCACGTGGCCCTGCACGATGTGGCCGCCATACCGGCCGCCGACCGGCAGGGCCCGTTCGAGGTTGACGCCGGCGCCGGGCGCCAGCTCACCGAGCGTCGAACGGGCGAGCGTCTCGGGCATGACGTCGGCGGTGAACGTCCCGTCGCCGGGCAGGTCCGCCACGGTCAGGCAGACGCCGGCGACGGCGATCGAGTCGCCGCGCCGGGCGTCGGACGTGACCAGCGGGCCGCGGACGGTCAGCCGGGCGTCGCCCTCGTCGGGCCACGTCAGGGCCGTCACGGTGCCGACCTCCTCGACGATGCCGGTGAACATCAGGTCTCCTTCCGGGGCGTGGCGACGATGAGGACGTCAGGCCCCAACGGCTGGACGTGCACGGTCTCCAGTCGGACCGCGTCGTCGATCGTCGTCACCCCGAGGTCGCCGACCGCGGCCCGGCCTGCGCCGAGCAGCGCGGGGGCGACGTAGGCATGCACCTCGTCGACCAGGCCGGCGCGGAGGAACGCCGCCGCCAGCGTCGGGCCGCCTTCGACGAGGGCATGGCGCACCTCCCGGCCAGCGAGCAGGTCGAGCACCTCAGCCGGCTCGTGGGTCCGCAGCTGGACCAGCGAACCTCCCGGGCCGTGCAGGCGGGCACCAGCCGGCAGGTCGCGCAGCCCGACGACGACCCGGAGCGGCTGGTGCTCGACAAGGGCTCCGTCGGCGGTTCGGGCGGTGAGCTCGGGGTCGTCGGCCAGCGCGGTGCCGGTGCCGACGACGATCGCGTCCACCTGGGACCGCAGCTCGTGCGCGTGCCGGCGGGCGACCTCGGAGGTGATCCACCGGCTGGTGCCGTCCGCGGCCGCGACCCGCCCGTCTAGGGTGGTCGCCAGCTTGAGCGTGACGAACGGCCGGCCGTGCCGCACCGCGTGCAGCCACGGGCCGAGCAACGTACGGCCCTGCTCCTGCAGAACGCCCATGACGACGTCGACGCCGGCCGACCGGAGCCGGGCGGCGCCGCCCGCGGCCACCGGGTTGGGGTCGGCCACGGAGACGACGACGCGCGCGATGCCCGCCTCGAGCAACGCGACGCTGCACGGACCGGTGCGCCCGATGTGATCGCACGGCTCGAGCGTCACCACGGCCGTCGAGCCGCGGACGTCGTTGCCCTGCGCGGCGGCATCGGCCAGGGCGGCCACCTCCGCGTGCGGGGTCCCGGCGCCCTGGTGCCAGCCCTCTCCGATCCGGTGGCCCGCGCGGTCCAGCAGGACGGCGCCGACCCGGGGGTTCGGGCCGTGCCCCGGTCCGCGGACCGCCAGCGCGAACGCGCGGGTCAGCGCGGCCAGCTCCACCGGGGTGACGTCGGTGGGCACACCGGGACCCGTCGTGTCGGCCACCATGTCCTCACCTCCGCGCCGTCGGGCGGCACCGGGGTGGGCAGGGGCGGAGCCCTGCAGTCGCGGTGCGCGGATGCGCACCGCCACGACTCCTCCCATCCGGACTTTCACCGTCGGTCCCGGAATTCCACCAGGTCCACCGCTCGGTCCCTCACGGGTCCTTGCGGGTCGCGGACTGTCACCGCCGGTTCGGACTCTCACCGACCCCGGAGCACGTGTGCTTGCGCCGTCAGTTCTACCACAGCACTGAAGGTCCCCACTGGGTCGGTTGACCTGCGGCACGGCCCCCCGGGCGGCGGACTCGGACGGTCAGACGACGATGGACGGCTCGGCCAGCGCCCGCAGGGCTGCGATCTCCGCGGCGACGTCGCGGGCGTGGAACACGGCCGACCCGGCGACGAACACGTCCGCCCCGGCGGCGGCGATCCGGCCGATGGTGTCCCGGGTCACTCCCCCGTCGACCTGCACCCAGGTGGCCGCGTGCGCGGCCCGGATCGCCTGCCGGGCGCGGCGGATCTTGGGCAGCGTGCCGTCGATGAACGGCTGCCCGCCGAATCCCGGCTCGACCGTCATCACCAGGATCATGTCGAACTCGTCGAGCAGGTCCAGCAAGGGCTCGACCGGTGTGGCCGGCCGGATCGCGATCCCTGCCCGCACACCGGCGGAGCGCAGCTCGCGCGCCAGCCGCACGGGCGCCTGGGTGGCCTCGGCGTGGAACGTCACCGCGGCCGCGCCCGCCGCCGCGTACTCGGGCGCCCACCGGTCCGCGTCGTCGACCATCAGGTGCACGTCGAGCGGCACCGGGGAGACCTGGGCCAGGCGCCTCACCACCGGCAGACCGATCGTCAGGTTCGGCACGAAGTGCTGGTCCATCACGTCGATGTGGGCGTAGTCCGCCGTGGCGATCGCCGCCAGGTCGCGTTCCAGGTTCGCGAAGTCGGCGGACAGGATGCTCGGGTTGATGCGGACGGCCACGTCGTCAGCCTAGGAGGCGGCCGGGTCGCGGCGCAGCAGCGACAGGTGCATCGCATCCGTTCCGTGCACGTGCGGCCAGAGCTGGACGTGCGGGCCGGCGCCGAGGTCCGGCTCGGGCGCACCGTCCGGCACGAGTCCGGCGACCACGGTCCGGGCATCGAGAAGGGTCGCCGGCGTCCCGTCGCGGGCCGCGGTCTTGAGGGCGTCGGCCACCAGGAGCCGCGTCTCGGCCAGGTGCGGTGAGCATGTGACGTAGGCGACGAGGCCACCGGGGCGCACGGCGGCCAGCGCGGAGGCGAGCAGCTCGCGCTGCAGCTGGGTCAGCGCGGCCAGGTCCGCCGGCGTGCGCCGCCACCGTGCCTCGGGACGCCGGCGCAGCGCGCCCAGACCGGTGCACGGGGCGTCGAGCAGCACCCGGTCGTACGCGCCCGGCTCGGCCGCACCGATGCGTCGACCGTCGCCGGTGCGGATCTCCTCGACCGAGCCGGCCGGCGCTGCCCGGAGCGCGTCCTGGACCAGCCGGGCGCGGTGCGACGCCAGCTCGTTGGCGACCAGGCGCGCGCCGCGCAGACCGGCCTCGGCCGCGAGCAGTGCGGCCTTGCCGCCCGGTCCGGCGGCCAGGTCGAGCCAGCGTTCGTCGGGTCCGTCCAGCGGCGCGTGCGCCAGGGCGAGCGCGACCAGCTGGCTCCCCTCGTCCTGCACGCCGGCACGCCCGTCGCGCACCGCACCGACCGCGGCCGGGTCGCCGCCGTCCAGGAGCAGCGCCGTGCTCGCCAGCCGACCGGGCGTCGTGCCACGGGTGTCGGAGGCCAGCTCGTCGGGGCTGATCAGTCCCGGCCGTGCGACGAGCGTCACGCGGGGGGCGTCGTCGTCCGCGGCGAGCAGCGCCGCGAGCTCGTCGGCCGGCCGTCCGTTCCCGACGAGTGCCTCCCGCATCGCGCGGACGATCCACGCCGGGTGGCTCCACACGGCCGCGAGCCGGCTGTCCTCGTCCGGGGCGAGCTCGGAGATCCGCTCCAGCCAGGTGTCCAGGGGTGTCTGCGCGACCTTGCGGAGCACCGCGTTGACGAACTGCGCAGGCCCGGCTCCGGCCCGGGACCGAGCCAGGGCGACGGTCTCGGAGACACCGGCGTGCGCCGGGACGCGCATGCCGAGCAACTGGTGCGCGCCGAGCCGGAGCAGGTCGAGCACGGCCGGCTCGACGTTCTCCAGCCCGCGGTCGACGACGAGGGCGAGCACGGCGTCGTACCGGCCGCGCATCCGCAGCGTGCCGTAGGCCAGCTCGGTGGCGAACGCGGCGTCACGGCCCACGATGTGACGCTCGCCGAGCAACGGAGGCAGGACGAGGTTGGCGTAGGCGTCGGACTCGGCGACCTGGCGGAGCACGTCGAACGCGGCGGTGCGGGCGGGGTCGCCGTGCCGGGCCCGCTGCGCCGGCGCAGCAGCGGAGCGGTGGCCCTGCGCCTCGGCCCGGGCGGCACCCCGCTGACGGCCTCGGGTGTCGCGGTGCTCGTGCCGGGGCTCGCTCACGTGGTCCTCCCGAGGACCAGGGGCTCGGGCAGCCGGGCACCGCGCGCCCAGTCCGCGGCGGGCATCGTCCGCCGTCCGGCGGGTGTCACGTCGCCGAGGCGCACGGCCTGCGTCGCGGTCCCGACGAGCACCTCGTGCCGGCTCGGGACGACGAGCCCGGGCGGGAGCGTCTCTGCGGTGGGCTGCACCGGACCGAGACCGAGGCGGGAGCCGTCGGGCAGGCTCGTCCAGGCGCCCGGGTCCGGGGTGCAGCCCCGGATCCTCCGGTCGACGGCCACCGCGGGGTGCGCCCAGCGCACCTCGGCGTCGTCGGCGGTCAGCTTGGGCGCCAGGCTGACGCCGTCGCCCGGTTGCGGCACGGCGACCAGGGACCCGTCCGCGACGCCGTCCAGCGTGCGGACCAGCAGCCCGGCGCCCGCCTGCGCGAGCCGCGCGAGCAGGTCGCCCGCGGTGTCCCGCGGCCGGATCGTCTCGGTGAGCAGCCCGTACACCGGGCCGGTGTCCAGGCCCTTCTCGAGCCGGAACGTCGTCGCCCCCGTCACCTCGTCCCCGGCGATCACCGCGTGCTGGACGGGCGCCGCGCCGCGCCACGCCGGAAGGACCGAGAAGTGCAGGTTCACCCAGCCTGCGGGGACGGCCGTGAGCAGGTCCGGCGGCACCAGCGCGCCGTATGCCACGACCGCTGCCACGTCGACGTCGAGCGCCGCCAACCGGGTGCGGAAGCCCTCGTCGGCCAGCCGAGCCGGGGTGAGCACCTCGATCCCCAGGTCGTCGGCCAGCACGCGGACCGCGCTGCGGGTCAGGGCGCGCCCGCGTCCCGCCGGGGCGTCGGGTCGGGTCAGCACGGCGACGACGTCGTGGCCGGAGGCGGCAAGGGCCCTCAGCGACGGCACCGCCGCGGCAGGGGTTCCGGCGAACAGCACGCGCACCCGGTGATCCTAGGGGGCGCCGACCGGCACACCTCGGCCGACGAGCTCGCGACGCAGCTCGTCGGCCGAGGTGAACACGACGGCCGGGAAGCCGAGCGCTGCGGCGGCGGCGACGTTCGGGCCGTGGTCGTCGACGAAGAGCGTGCGCGCCGGCACCAGCCGGTAGCGGTCCACGGCGAGCCGGAAGATCCTCGGGTCCGGCTTGGCGAGGCGCTCGATCCCGGACACGACGACACCGTCGAGCTCGGCGATCACCGGCGCCGCCGGCACCGCGTACGGCCACATCTCCGCCGACCAGTTGGTCAGCCCGACCAGGTGGAGCCCAGCGGTGTGCAGCTCACCGACCAGCCCGGCCATGCCCGGGACGGGACCCGTCAGCGACTGCCGGTACCGCCGGCGGTAGGCGGCGAGGACGGAACCCAGCCACGGGTCGCGCGCCGTGAGGTCGGCGACGGCCTCGTCCCACGGCTGGCCGGCGTCGAGCCGGCGGTTGACCGCCGCGAAGTCGGCCTGCTCATGGAACCGGTCCAGCTCCTCGTCGGTGAGCAGGCCGTCGAACGCGGCCCGCCACCGCCACCCGACCAGGACGTTGCCCAGGTCGAACAGCACCGCGTCGAGACTCACAGCACCTCCGGTGGATCGACCTGCGCCCGCAGCGCGCCGCCCTCACGCCGCGCGCTGCGCACCGCCAACGACGCCGCGAGCGACCTCGCCAGGGCTGGTGCGGCGTCCGGTGGGACGCGCAGCAGCATGCGCACGTCAGGCTCGAGGGTGTCCCCGCCGGACACCGGGACGGGTCCGAGCACCTCGAGCCCGGCTGCGGCGACCCGACCGACGACGAGCTCGACCGCCGCGCGAGGCCCGGTGACGGCCGCCATCACCGTGGTCGGCGGCAGGCGCAGGGCCTCGCGCTCGGCGAGCTCTCGCCCGGCCAGGCCGGCCGGGTCCCACCGGACCAGCGCCTGCGTGGGCCGGACCGCACCGTCGCCGACGAGGAGCACCTGCCCTCCCTCGCCGGCCGGCCGGACCAGCGCGGCCGCCGCCAGCCATCGCCGCAGCGCGTCCAGCTCCACCGCCAGGCCCTCGCCGGTCGTGGCGACCGCGGCGTCGAGCAGCACGGCCGCGGCGTACCCGGCCTCGGTGACCGGCTCGGCGCCAGGCGTCGCCACGACGATCGCCGGCTTGTCCGGGACCGTGTCCAGGATGCCGCCGGTCGCCCGCGAGCCACTGGTCCGCACGGCGCACCCCGGGAACGCCCGACCGACCTCCTCCGCCGTGCGCTCGGACCCGACCCGCACCGAGCGCAGCGCGCGCCCGCCGCACTCCGGGCACGCCCAGTCGGTGGCCAACCGTCCGCACCAGCGGCACGACGCCACGGCAGCCGCCGAGTCGACGCCGAGGGGGCCGGTGCAGGTCGGGCACCGCGCGGGCGCACGGCACCGGGCGCACGCGGTCACCGGCACGTAGCCCGTGCGCGGCACCTGCACCAGGACGGGGCCGGTCTCGAGCGCCGCGCGGATCGCCGCGAAGACCGGAGCGGGCAGCCGCGCGGCGGCGGCGGGCCCCTCCTTCGCGAGCTCGGTGGTGGTGAGAGCACGGACCCGGGGTGTGCGGGCGCGCAGCACCGCGCGGTCCACGCCGACCTCACGCGCCCAGCCGGTGGCGACCAGCCGCTGGGCCTCGACGGACCGGCCGAACCCGCCGACGAGCGCGGCGCACCCGGCCAGCTCGGCCCGGAGGACGACCACCTCGCGGGCGTGCGGGTAGGGCGCCCGGGGCTCGGCGTGCAACGGGTCGCCGTCCTCCCACAGCACGACGAGGCCGAGGTCGGCGACCGGTGCGAACACCGAGGCCCGCGTGCCGACGACCACCCGGGCGCGTCCTCGTCGCGCGGCGAGGAACGCCCGGTAGCGGGCCGCCGGGCCGTCGTCGGCGGTGAGCCGGACGGCACCGCCGGCAGCTCCGGCCGTGATGCCGACGCGCGCCAGCGCGCCGAGCACCCGGTCGACGTCGCGGGCGTCAGGGGCGACGACGAGGGCACCGCGACCGCTCAGCACGCAGGAGGCCACCGCCTGGGCGATCGCCTCCGGCCAGCGCTCCCCCGCCGGGCCCGGCACGGCCGTCCACACGGCCCGTGGGCTCGCGCCGGCTAGCAGGTGACGGAGGAATGCCGCCCCGCCCCGGTAGGGCGCCCACGCGGTCGCCAGGGCGCTGGGCGCGGGGGCCGGTGGGGTCCCGGCGGGCTCGTCGAGCGATTCGGCCTCGACGCGCGCGTGCCGCGGTGGCACCGCCAGGCGCAGCACGTCGGCCAGGGTGCCGGCGTAGTGGTCGGCGACCGCGCGGGCGAGCCGGGCCACCTCGGTGGTGAGCACCGGCTCGCCGGTGACCACCCGCCGCAACGGGGCCAGCCGCCCGTCGTGCTCGGACCCCTCATGCCGGGAGAGCAGCCAGCCGTCGGCGTCCTGACCACCGAAGCGGACCTTGACCCGCACGCCGGGGGTCGCGGACCGGTCGAGCTCGGCCGGCACCAGGTAGTCGAACAGCCGGTCGAGGTGGGCCGGCTGCACGTCGACGCAGACCCGGGCCACGGGCAGCGTCGCCGCGGCGACCGGCTCCTTGGCGTGGCGTGGCGCACGGACGCGCGGCATGCCGGCAAGGGTCGGCTGGCTGACGTCCACGGTGCTCATCACACCATCCCGCGCCCACCCGGCCGCCGCCGGCCTGTGGAGATCCCCCGGTGGAACGAACCAGCCACCCAGTGGAACGACACGTGCCACTCGTACGGCGAGTCGGCGCGTGTCCGTTCCAGTTGGGGTCAGCGGACGGCGGACTGGAGGTCGGCGACCCGGTCGGTGCGCTCCCAGGTGAACTCCGGCAGCTCCCGGCCGAAGTGCCCGTAGGCCGCCGTCTTGCGGTACACCGGCCGGAGCAGGTCGAGGTCGCGGATCAGCGCGGCCGGCCTCAGGTCGAACACGTCGTGGATGGCGGCCGTGAGCGTCTCGACCGGCACCGTAGCGGTGCCGAACGTCTCGACGTAGAGCCCCACCGGGTGCGCCCGGCCGATCGCGTATGCGACCTGCACCTCGCACCGGCGTGCCAGTCCGGCCGCGACGACGTTCTTGGCCACCCAGCGCATCGCGTACGCGGCCGAGCGGTCCACCTTCGACGGGTCCTTCCCGGAGAACGCGCCGCCGCCGTGCCGGGCGAAGCCGCCGTAGGTGTCGACGATGATCTTGCGCCCGGTCAGGCCGGCATCGCCCTTGGGCCCGCCGACGACGAACTGCCCGGTCGGGTTGACCAGCAGCTGGTAGCCCGTGGCATCGAGGTCGAGCTGGGCCAGCACCGGCGCGACGACGTGCTCGGCGATCTGCGGGGCGAGCGTGGTCTCCAGCTGCACCCACGGCTCGTGCTGCGTCGAGACCACGATGGTGTCGACACCGACCGGCCGATCGCCCTCGTACCGGATCGTCACCTGCGTCTTGCCGTCCGGCCGCAGGCCGGGGACGACCTTCTCCTTGCGCACCTGCGCGAGGCGCTCGGCCAGCCGGTGCGCCACCCAGATCGGCAGCGGCATGAGCGTGGGGGTGTCGTCGCAGGCGTAGCCGAACATCAGGCCCTGGTCGCCCGCGCCCTGGCGGTCGAGCGGGTCGATGTCGGAGCTGTCGTCGCGGACCTCGATCGCCTTGTCGACGCCCTGGGCGATGTCCGCCGACTGCTGCCCGATCGACACCGAGATGCCGCAGGAGTCACCGTCGAAGCCGATGTCGGACGAGGTGTACCCGATGGTGTTGACCACCTCGCGGACCACCGCGGGGATCTCGACGTAGGCCTCGGTGGTCACCTCCCCCGCGACGTGGACCAGGCCGGTGGTCACCATCGTCTCGACCGCGACGCGGGCCACCGGGTCCTGGTCCAGGATCGCGTCGAGGATCGCGTCGGAGATCTGGTCGCAGACCTTGTCGGGATGCCCCTCGGTGACGGACTCGGACGTGAACAGGCGGGCTGTGGAGGAACTCACGCCCCGCAGCCTAACTGCCGGCTCGGACCACCAGCCGCCAGCGTTCAGCGTGCAGACGGGAGCAACGGACGCACCGCGTCCCAGACCGCGTGGGCCACCTCGTCCTTGCTCCCGGCGGCGCGTGTGACCTGGGCACCCGCCGCGTCGAGCACGACGACGTCGTTGTCGGCGGTGCCGAACCCGAGGCCGTCGCCGACGGCGTTGACCACGAGCAGGTCGGCGCCCTTGCGCCGCGCCTTGGCACGTCCGTGCTCGAGCACGCCCGCCTCGTCGTCGCCGGTCTCCGCCGCGAACCCGACCACCACCTGGCCGGGGCGCAGCCGTACGGCGGCGAGCTCGGCGAGGATGTCCGGCGTCTCGACGAGGACGAGGGTCGGCGCGCCCGCCCCGGGCTGCTTCTTGATCTTGGCGGTGGCGGTGACGGCGGGACGGAAGTCGGCCACCGCAGCGGCCATCACGACGGCGTCCGCGTCCTTCCCGGCGGTCCGCACGGCGTCGCGCAGCTGCTCGGTCGTCTCGACGGGCACCACGTCGATCCCCGGCCCGACCGGGAGCGTCACGTTCGCGGCGACCAGGGTCACCACGGCGCCGCGGTCGCGGGCGGCGGTCGCCAGCGCGATCCCCTGCTGGCCCGATGACCGGTTGCCGAGGAACCGGACCGGGTCGAGCGGCTCGCGGGTGCCTCCGGCCGAGACGACGACGTGCCGGCCGGCCAGGTCGCGGGGGCGCGGGTGGACCAGCGCGAACGCTGCAGCGGCGATCTCGTCGGGCTCGGGCAGCCGGCCCGGGCCGCTGTCCGAGCCGGTCAGCCGGCCGACGGCGGGCTCCAGCACGTGCACCCCGCGGGCGCGCAGCGTGGCGACGTTCGCCACCGTGGCGGGGTGCTGCCACATCTGGGTGTGCATCGCCGGAACGAGCAGCACGGGGCAGCGTGCGACGAGCAGCGTCGTGGTCAGCAGGTCGTCCGCGATCCCCGCCGCGGCGCGGGCCAGCAGGTCGGCGGTGGCGGGGGCGACGACGACCAGGTCGGCCTGGCTGCCGAGCGCGACGTGCGCCACTCCGGTGACGTCGTCGAACACCTCGGGTGTGGCGGGCTCGCCGGACAGCGCCTCCCAGGTGGCGCGTCCGACGAACTCGAGCGCGGCCCTGGTCGGCACGACCCGCACGGAATGGCCAGCCTCCGTCAGGAGGCGTAGCAGCACGGCCGCCTTGTACGCGGCGATGCCACCGGCGACGCCGAGGACGATCCGCACGGCGGTGTGGCCTACTGCTCGTCGCCGCCGGGCGTCATGGTGAGCAGGCCCCGGTCGATCTCCCGCATGGCGATCGACAGCGGCTTCTCCTGCGGGCGGGTCTCGACCAGCGGCCCGACGTACTCCAGGAGTCCCTCGTTGAGCTGGGCGTAGTACGCGTTGATCTGCCGGGCGCGCTTGGCGCTGTACAGCACGAGCGCGTACTTCGAGTCGGCCTTCTCGAGCAGGTCGTCGATCGGCGGGTCGGTGATGCCCGTGGGGTGGGCGACGGTTCCGGACACGGTGGCCTCTCCCGGAAGTGATGGGGGGTTCGGGATTGCGGGGAGGTCCCCGCGAACTGCGGACCAGTCTAGCCTGCGGCACCCGCCGGGACCGGCGGGACGTCGAGCCCCATCACGGCGATCAGCTCGTCGGTCGCACGGTGCACGTCGTCGTTGACGATGACGTGGTCGAACTCCGGCTCGGCGGCGAGCTCGACCCGGGCGGTCGTCAGCCGGCGTTCGCGCTCCTCCGGCCCTTCGGTGCCCCGCCCGACCAGCCGGCGGACGAGCTCGTCCCAGGACGGCGGGGCGAGGAAGACGAACCGCGCGCCCGGCATGCTGGCGCGCACCTGGCGAGCGCCCTGCAGGTCGATCTCCAGCAGTACCGGCTGTCCGGCCGCGAGGTGATCCAGCACCGGCCCGCGGGGCGTGCCGTACCGGTGGCGACCGTGCACGACGGCCCACTCGAGCAGGTCGCCCGCGGCGATCATGGCGTCGAACTCGTCGTCGCTGACGAACCGGTAGTGCACGCCGTCGAACTCACCCGGCCGTGCCGGGCGCGTCGTCGCGGACACGGACAACCAGACCTGCGGGTATCGCGTGCGCACGTCGGCGGACACCGTTCCCTTGCCGACGGCGGTCGGCCCGGCGAGCACGGTCAACCGGGCGGGGCTCACCCGTGGCTCCCGGCGGGACGGCGCACGTCCCCGGCGGTCGCGGCGGGCGAGGTCATGGCGACTCCAAGCGGATCTGGTCAGGCGTACGGGCGGTGCCGGTGGTCTGCCGGCACCGCCCGCAGACGCCTGCCGATCAGCCGAAGCGGTCGACCAGCGCCTTGACCTGGTGCGGGCCGAGGCCACGCACGCGCCGGGTCTCGGAGATGCCGATGTCGGCCATGATCGCTCGGGCCTTGACCTTGCCCACGCCGGGCAACGACTCGAGCAGCGCGACGACCTTGAGCTTGCCGATCGTCTCGTCCCTCTGACCCTGCTCGATGACGTCGGAGAGGGAGCCCTGGGAGTACTTGAGGCGGTTCTTGACCTCGGCACGGGCCTGCCGGGCGGCGGCGGCCTTCTCGAGCGCTGCAGAGCGCTGTTCTGGAGTCAGCGGGGGGAGAGCCACACGCGTCACCCTCTCTTGGTGGGGCCGGGATCCCGGGTCGGGATCGGGATCGAACCTATCGAGCCGCAGGTCGGTCGGCAACGCGACGCGAGGGGGTGTTGTGCGATCCGACCTGGCGGAATGGCCCTTCGGAGCACCTGCAACGATTCGACCGGGCCCCGCGGGCGGCTCATCGCAGGGCCGCCGCGGCCTCGTCGCGGGCCCGCTCGGCGGCCGCCCTCAGCGCGCCCCCGCCCGGGCCGGCGGCCAGCACACCGCGCGACGAGGACGCGAGGACCGCGTCCCGGGCATCGCCGAACACCTGTGCCAGCTCGGCCGGTCCGGCTCCCTGCGCGCCGACGCCGGGGGCGAGCAGCGGTCCCCGGACCGACGCCAGGTCGAGCCCGAGCCGGGTCGCCGCATCGCCGACGGTCGCGCCGACGACGAGCCCGACCGAGCCGAGCCGGCCGCCGTTCCGCAGCTCCGCCGCGTTGAGCAGGGCCGCGGCGCGTGCGACGCCGACCGCGACCGGCACACCGTCCGGCCCGCGCGCATGCTGCACGTCGGCGCCCTCCGGGTTGGAGGTCAGGGCGAGGACGAACAGGCCCCGGCGGTGCCCGTCCCGGGCCGCGGCGCTGAGCGCCGGCTCGAGGGAGCCGAAGCCCAGGTAGGGCGAGACGGTGAGCGCATCGCCGGCCAGTGGCGAGCCGTCGCCCAGGTAGGCGTCGGCGTACGCCGCCATGGTCGAACCGATGTCGCCGCGCTTGGCGTCGACGATGACGAGGAGGCCGCGCTCGCGCCCGGCGGCCACGACGTCCTCGAGCACCGCGACCCCGCGCGAGCCGTGCCGCTCGAAGAACGCCGACTGCGGCTTGACCGCAGGCACCACGCCGGCCACGGCGTCGAGCACGGCTAGGGCGAACGAGCGCAGGCCACCGGCGTCGTCCGGCAGGCCCCACGCCGCCAGCAGGGACGGGTGCGGGTCGATGCCCACGCAGAGCGGACCGAGGTCCGCCATCCCGGCGGCGAGCCGCGCCCCGAACGTCGCCGTCATGCCGAGACCGCGGCGGCCCGTGCCGCCCGGCGGGCCCGGCCGTCCGCGTCGTGCTCCTGCAGGCTGCGCACCCGGAACGGGCCGCCCAGCACCGCCTCGATCGCCTGGACGGCGGCATGGAGCTGCTGGACGGTGGTGATGATCGCCTTGTCGGCGGCGACCGTCGCCGCGCGGATGTCGTAGCCGTCGGCACGGGCGCCCTGGCCGGACGGGGTGTTCACCACCATGTCGACCTCGCCGGCGTCGATGAGGTCGACGATCGTCGGCTCGCCGCCCGGCCCGCGGCCCTGCGACTGCTTGCGGACCACCGTCGAGGAGATCCCGGAGCGGTGCAGCACCGCGGCCGTCCCCTCGGTGGCCAGCACGTCGAAGCCGAGCTCGCACAGTCGCTTGACGGGCAGCACGATCGAGCGCTTGTCCCGGTCGGCCACCGAGATGAACACCCGCCCGCTGGTCGGCAGTCCCCCGAAGGATGCGGTCTGGGACTTGGCGAAGGCCGTCGGGAAGTCGACGTCGAAGCCCATCACCTCGCCGGTCGAGCGCATCTCCGGACCGAGCACCGTGTCCACCACGTGCCCCTCGCGGGTGCGGAACCGGCGGAACGGCAGCACCGCCTCCTTGACCGCGATCGGCTGGTCGAGGTCGAGCAGGCGGGCGTCGTCGACCGGCAGGATGCCCCGGGCGCGCAGGTCCGCGATCGACCGGCCGACCATCATCAGTGCGGCGGCCTTGGCCAGCGGGACGCCGGTCGCCTTGGACACGAACGGCACCGTGCGGGAGGCGCGAGGGTTGGCCTCCAGGACGTACAGCACGTCGCTGACCAGCGCGAACTGGATGTTGAGCAACCCGTGCACCCCGACCCCGCGGGCGATCGCCTCGGTGGACCGGAAGATCCGTTCCAGCTCGGTGGCGGACAGCGTGACCGGCGGCAGCGCGCAGGCCGAGTCGCCGGAGTGGATGCCGGCCTCCTCGATGTGCTCCATCACGCCGCCGAGGTAGAGCTCCTCGCCGTCGAACAGGGCGTCGACGTCGATCTCGATCGCGTCGTCGAGGAACCGGTCGATGAGCAGCGGCGACACCGTCCCGGCGCGGCCGCCGTCGGCGGCGTTCTCCAGCGCGCGCTGGACGTACTCGGCCAGCTGCGGCTCGTCGTAGACGATCTCCATCCCCCGCCCGCCGAGCACGTACGACGGCCGGACCAGCACCGGGAAGCCGATCCCCCGGGCCACCTCGCGGGCCGCGTCCAGGGTCGTCGCGGTGCCGTAGGCCGGTGCCGGCAGGCCGGCCGCGGCGAGCACCTTGCCGAACTCGCCGCGGTCCTCCGCGGCGTCGATCGCCGCCGGGGACGTGCCGAGGATGGGCAGCCCGGCGTCCGCGAGGCGTTGCGCCAGGGACAGCGGCGTCTGACCGCCCAGGGTGACGATCAGCCCCGCCACCGGGCCGGCGGCCTTCTCCGCCTCGTAGACCTCGAGGACGTCCTCGAAGGTCAGCGGCTCGAAGTAGAGCCGGTCGGACGTGTCGTAGTCGGTCGACACGGTCTCCGGGTTGCAGTTGATCATCACCGTCTCGAACTCGCCCTTGAGGGCGAGGGCGGCGTGCACGCACGAGTAGTCGAACTCGATGCCCTGGCCGATCCGGTTGGGTCCGGAGCCCAGGATGAGGACCGCGGGACGCTCGCGCGGACGCACCTCGGTCTCCTCGTCGTACGACGAGTAGTGGTACGGGGTGAGCGCCGCGAACTCGGCCGCGCAGGTGTCGACGGTCTTGTACACCGGCCGCACACCGAGCGCCCAGCGGGTGTTGCGCACCGCGTCCTCGCTCGTCCCGCGCAACGACGCGACCTGCAGGTCGGACAGGCCGTGCCGCTTGGCGTGCCGCAACAGCTCGCGGGTGACCACCGGTGCGGCGGCCACCTCGGCGGCCACCTCGTTGACCAGCGCGATCTGGTCGAGGAACCACGGGTCGATCTTCGTCGCCTCGTACACGGTCTCGATCGACGCGCCCGCCCGGAGCGCCTGCTGGACGTCGACGTAGCGGTGCTCGGTGGGGACCGCCAGGGACTCGACGAGTGCGACCAGGTCGGTGCCGATGGCGGGTTCGCCGGACCAGTGGAACGTCGAGCCCTTCTTGTCGATCGAGCGCATCGCCTTGCCGAGCGCCTCGGTGAAGTTCCGGCCCAGGGCCATCGCCTCGCCGACGGACTTCATCGTCGTCGTCAGCGTCGGGTCCGCGGCCGGGAACTTCTCGAACGCGAACCGCGGCACCTTGACCACCACGTAGTCGAGGGTCGGCTCGAAGCTGGCCGGGGTCGAGCCGGTGATGTCGTTCGGGATCTCGTCGAGCGTGTAGCCGATGGCCAGCTTCGCGGCGATCTTGGCGATCGGGAACCCGGTCGCCTTGGACGCCAGGGCCGACGAGCGGGACACCCGGGGGTTCATCTCGATGACGATGATCCGGCCGGTCTGCGGGTGGACCGCGAACTGGATGTTGCAGCCGCCGGTGTCGACGCCGACCTCGCGGATCACCGCGATGCCGATGTCCCGCATCCGCTGGTACTCCCGGTCGGTGAGCGTCAGGGCGGGTGCGACGGTCACCGAGTCGCCGGTGTGCACG
The DNA here is from genome assembly GCA_963769855.1 of uncultured Actinomycetota bacterium. Taxonomy (GTDB): domain Bacteria; phylum Actinomycetota; class Actinomycetes; order Actinomycetales; family Cellulomonadaceae; genus Cellulomonas. Next base: position 100,060 of record CAVYNN010000003.1, on the reverse strand, counting down.
CCGACCGGGTCGACGTTCTCGATCGAGCAGACCACCACGACGTTGTCGTGCCGGTCCCGCATCAGCTCGAGCTCGTACTCCTTCCAGCCGAGGATCGACTCCTCGAGCAGCACCTCGGTCATCGGCGAGTCGTGCAGGCCCTGGCCGACGATCCGGCGCAGGTCCGCCTCGTCGTACGCGATCCCGCTGCCCAGGCCACCCATGGTGAAGCTCGGTCGCACGACGACCGGCAGCCCGCCCAGCTCGTCGACCACGGCGAACGCCTCGTCCAGCGTGTGCACGATCCGTGAGGCCGCGCTCTGGGCGCCGCACGTCGCGACGACGTCCTTGAACCGCTCCCGGTCCTCGCCCTTGCGGATCGCCTCGATCGAGGCGCCGATCAGCTCCACGCCGAACTTCTCCAGCACGCCCGCCTCGGCGAGGGAGATCGCGGCGTTGAGCGCGGTCTGGCCGCCGAGGGTGGGCAGCAGCGCGTCGGGTCGCTCCTTCTCGATGATCGAGGTGATCACCTCGGTGGTGATCGGCTCGACGTAGGTCGCGTCGGCGAACTCGGGGTCGGTCATGATCGTCGCCGGGTTGGAGTTGACCAGCACGACGCGCAGCCCCTCGGCGCGCAGCACCCGGCACGCCTGGGTCCCGGAGTAGTCGAACTCGCAGGCCTGGCCGATGACGATCGGGCCGGACCCGATGACCAGCACGGAGCGGAGGTCCTCGCGGCGCGGCATCAGGCGGCATCCTTCGTCGTCGTGCCCGCGCCCGACGAGCCCGGGGGTCTCATCAGGGCGAGGAACCGGTCGAACAGGTACGCCGCGTCATGCGGCCCGGCGGCCGCCTCGGGGTGGTACTGCACGGAGAACGCCGGCAGGTCGAGCGCCTCCAGGCCCTCCACCACGTCGTCGTTGAGGTCGACATGGCTGACCCGGACCCGGCCGTACCGGCCGTCGGCGTACGGCGCGGTGACCTCGTCGTCGAGCGGGGCGTCGACCGCGAACCCGTGGTTGTGCGCGGTGATCTCCACCTTCCCGGTGGTCCGGTCGATGACCGGCTGGTTGACCCCGCGGTGGCCGAAGACGAGCTTGTACGTGCCGAAGCCGAGCGCCCGGCCGAAGATCTGGTTGCCGTAGCAGATGCCGAAGAACGGGATCCTCCGGTCGAGCACCTCGCGCAGCAGGTCGACCTCGTGCGTCGCCGCGCCCGGGTCGCCCGGGCCGTTGGAGAAGAACACGCCGTCCGGTGCGACGGCCAGCAGGTCGTCGATCGACGCCGTGGCCGGCAGCACGTGGACCTCGATCCCGCGCTCGGCCATCCGGTGCGGGGTCATCGCCTTGATGCCCAGGTCGACCGCGGCGACCCGGGCCAGCGGCTCGGCCAGCGCCACGCCGTCCGGACCCAGCGCCGGCACGACGTACGCCTCGGCTGTGGAGACCTCGCCGGCCAGGTCGGCGCCGGCCATCGGGGTCGCCGCGAGCACCTCGTCGAGCAGCTCGTCGGCCGGGCGGGGATCGCCCCGGTCGTCGAGCAGCGCCGGGCCGGAGAAGACACCGGCCCGCATCGCGCCCCGCTCGCGCAGGTGCCGGGTCAGTGCCCGGGTGTCGATGCCGCTGATCCCGACGACGCCCTGGGCGACCAGCTCGTCGTCCAGCGTCCGGACCGCGCGCCAGCTCGACGCCCGCCGGGCGGGGTCGCGCACGACGTAGCCGGCCACCCAGATCCGGCCGGACTCCGGGTCCTCGTCGTTGACGCCGGTGTTGCCGATGTGCGGCGCCGTCATGACGACGATCTGCCGGTGGTAGCTCGGGTCGGTCAGCGTCTCCTGGTAGCCGGTCATCCCGGTGGCGAAGACGATCTCACCGAGCGTGCGGCCGGTGGCGCCGTACGCCTCGCCGTGGAACGTCCGGCCGTCCTCGAGGACCAGCAGGGCGGGGTTCATGCAGCCTCCGTCGGGATCAGCGCCTGGACGGCCTGGACCAGCGCGGGCCGTTCGCTGCGGTGCCGGACCAGCAGTCCGGTGTCCAGCATGCGGTCCGCCCCGCTCTCCCAGGTGAGCACGACGAGCCCGTCGCCGCCGACGAACTTGCCCGCGATGCCGGGAGCTGTGCCGACCGCCCGCAGCCGGTCGGCCGGGACGAACACGTCGGTGGCGCCGCGTCGGCGCAGCAGCACGCCGGTGTCGTGCACCTCGACCTCGGCCGCGGAGCGGGCGCCCAGGTCGTGGGCCGAGACCCGGTCCAGCCAGTCGCCCGCGGTGGTCGAGGAGACGTAGATCGCCTCGAGCGGGCCGAGCCGGGTGGCGCCGAGCTCGTCGGGCACGGCGGGGATGGCCGGGACGGCGGCGGCAGACGCGCGCACGCGCCGACCCCAGCCGCGCCACATGCCCCACCCGGCGAGCACGAGGATGACCGCGAAGACCGAGATGGACGCCCATTCCCGCATCAGGCCAGCACCTTCCCGTCGTCCACCAGCGCGCCGTCGAGCACGGTGGCCCGGCCGCGCAGGAACGTCGCCACCACCGCGCCCGGCAGCTCCATGCCGCGGTAGGGCGAGTTGACGCTCTTGGTCGCCTGGGCGCGCGGGTCGATCACCCGGCGCGCCGTCGGGTCGACGAGCGTGAGGTTCGCCGGCTCGCCGACCGCGATCGGCCGCCCGTGCGCGCCGTCCACCCGCCCGATCCGGGCCGGCGCCGACGACATGACACGGGCGACGTCCGCCCAGGTCATCCGGCCGGTGTCGACCATGGTCGCCTGCACCACGGACAGCGCGGTCTCCAGGCCGGTCATCCCCGAGGCGGCGGCGGCCCACTCGCAGTCCTTGTCCTCCGCCGGGTGCGGCGCGTGGTCGGTCCCGACGACGTCGATCGTCCCGTCCGCCAGGCCGGCGCGCAGGGCCTCGACGTCCGCGGCGGTCCGCAGCGGCGGGGTCACCTTGAACACCGGGTCGTAGCCGCGCGCGGACTCGTCGGTGAGCAGCAGGTGGTGCGGCGTCGCCTCGGCGGTGACGGCGATGCCGCGGGCCTTGGCCCACCGGACGATCTCCACGCTGCCCGCCGTCGAGACGTGCAGCACGTGCAGCCTCGAGCCGACGTGGCCGGCCAGCAGCACGTCGCGGGCGATGATCGCCTCCTCGGCCACCGCCGGCCATCCGGCCAGGCCCAGCTCGGCCGAGACGGCACCCTCGTTCATCTGGGCGTTCTCGGTCAGCCGCGGTTCCTGGGAGTGCTGCGCGACGACGCCGTCGAAGGCCTTGACGTACTCCAGCGCGCGGCGCATCACCACCGGGTCGTGGACGCACTTCCCGTCGTCGGAGAACACCCGCACCCGCGCCGCGCTGGCCGCCATCGCACCGAGCTCGGCGAGCCGCTCGCCCTCGAGCGCCACCGTGACCGCGCCGACCGGGTACACGTCCACCCACCCGGCGTCGCGGCCCAGCCGCCAGACCTGCTCGACGACGCCTGCGGTGTCCGCCACCGGCGAGGTGTTCGCCATCGCGTGCACCGCGGTGTACCCGCCGAGCGCCGCTGCCCGGGTGCCGGTGGCCACCGTCTCGGCGTCCTCCCGGCCCGGCTCACGCAGGTGGGTGTGCAGGTCCACCAGGCCCGGCAGCAGCACCAGCCCGGTGCCGTCGATCACGGTGACGTCGTCGTCGGCCACCAGGTCGGCACCCAGGCCGGCCACCAGCCCGTCGGCGATCAGCACGTCCGTCGGCGCACCGCCCAGCGGCGACACGCCCTTCAGCAGATACCTCATGCCGACCTCCTTGCGTCCGAGCGGATGGACCCCAGGACAGCAATCGGCTCGGACGCAGGCGATGGGGGTGGGGGGGACGCGAGCAGCAGGTAGAGCACGGCCATCCGGACGGCCACCCCGTTGGCCACCTGCTCGACCACGACCGAGCGTGGCGAGTCGGCGGCGTCGGCGGAGATCTCCAGGCCCCGGTTCATCGGGCCGGGGTGCATGACGATCGCGTGCTCGGCGAGCGCAGTGAGCCGGCGCTGGTCCAGCCCGTACAGCCGGGCGTACTCCGGTGCGCTCGGGAAGAAGCCGCCGCCACCGCTGGACATCCGCTCGCGCTGCACGCGCAGCATCATCACCGCATCCGGTCGTTCGCCGATGACGTCGTCCAGGTGGTAGGAGACCGCAGCCGGCCAGGACTCGACGCCCACCGGCAGGAGCGTCGGAGGTGCGACCAGCGTCACGTGTGCGCCGAGAGTGGTGAGCAGGTCGACGTTGGACCGTGCGACCCGGCTGTGCAGCACGTCCCCGACGATGGCGACGTGCAGGCCGGCCAGGTCCCCGGTGCCGCCGGCCAGGTGCCGGCGCATGGTGAACGCGTCCAGCAGCGCCTGCGTCGGGTGCTGGTGGGTGCCGTCGCCGGCGTTGATCACGGGGCAGTCGATCCAGCCCGCGTGGGCCAGCCGGTGCGGTGCGCCCGAGGACTGGTGCCGGACCACCACCGCGTCGACCCCCATCGCCTGGAGCGTCTGCGCGGTGTCCTTGAGGCTCTCGCCCTTCGACACGCTCGAGCCCTTGGCGGAGAAGTTGATCACGTCCGCCGACAGCCGCTTGGCGGCGGTCTCGAAGCTGATCCGGGTGCGGGTCGAGTCCTCGAAGAAGAGGTTGACCACGGTGCGCCCGCGCAGCGTGGGCAGCTTCTTGATCTCGCGGGCCTGGGTGGCGGCCATCTGCGCGGCGGTGTCGAGGATGAGCACGGCCTCGTCGTACGACAGGTCCTGGGCGGACAGCAGGTGCCTCATCGCCCCTCCCCCGTCGGTCCCTCGATGAGCACCCCGTCGCGCCCGTCGGTCTCGGCGAGCAGCACCCGCACGCGCTCCGTGCTGGCCGTCGGCAGGTTCTTGCCGACGTAGTCGGCGCGGATCGGCAGCTCGCGGTGCCCGCGGTCGACCAGCACGGCGAGCTGGACCGCCCGGGGACGGCCGAGGTCGCTCAGTGCGTCCAGCGCCGCCCGGATGGTCCGGCCGGAGTACAGGACGTCGTCGACGAGCACGACGACCCGGCCGTCGATGCCGTCCGGCGGCAGCTGCGTGCTGCCGATCGGCCGGGTGGGGTGGTGCGCCAGGTCGTCGCGGTACATCGTCACGTCGAGGCTGCCGGTGATCGCCGCGGCGTCGACGTCCTGCTCGACAGCGGCGAGGTTGGCCGCCAGGCGGTGTGCCAGCGGCAGTCCCCGCGTCGGGATGCCGAGCACGACGAGGTCGTCGGCGCCCTTGTTGCGCTCGAGGATCTCGTGTGCGATGCGAACCAGCGCCCGGCTGATGTCCGCCGGACCGAGCACCTGGGCGGCCTCGCCACCGGGTGCGCGCGAATCAGGACCCATGGTCCACGACTCCTTCCCCGCCTCTCGGGACGGGTCTTAAAGGTGTCTTCGTCGGCCGCCATACCCGGCGACCGCCCCCACCCTACCGTCCCCGTCCCGCCCGCCCCAGCCACGACTCACGGCCGGGTCCGTGCCCCCCTCCCGACTCCCCTGAACGCTGGACCGTGATCCGCGGTCCTGGGTTCAGCGGAGTCGCCGGGTCAGGCGAGGAGGGTCGGTTTCAGGTCGACGATGCGGGCGAGCAGGCCGTTGACGAACGACGGGCTCTCGTCGGTGGACAGCTCCTCGGCGAGCGAGACCGCCTCCGACACGGCCACCGCGTCCGGGACGTCGTCGTTCCAGAGGACCTCCCAGACACCGATCCGCAGCAGGTTGCGGTCGACGGCGGGCATCCGCGGGACGGTCCAGCCGTGGGAGTGCGTGGCGAGCACCTCGTCGATCCGGTCCAGGTGACCGACCACGCCCTCGACCAGGTCGACGGAGTACTGCGGCACCGGCGCCTGCGTGCCGGGCTCGGTGATCCGGCGGGCCAGGACCGTCAACGGGTCGAGGCCGCGCTGGTCGGCCTCGAACAGCACGTCGAGGGCCCGTTTGCGGGCCTTGGTCCGGGCGGCCACCTCAGTCGTTCACACGGCCCAGGTAGCTGCCGTCACGGGTGTCCACCTTGACCTTGGTGCCGGTCTCGAGGAACAGCGGCACCTGGATCTCGTACCCGGTCTCCACCGTGGCGGGCTTGGTGCCGGCCGACGAGCGGTCGCCCTGCAGGCCCGGCTCGGTGTAGGTGATCTCGAGCACCACCGAGGTGGGCAGCTCGATGTACAGCGGGATGCCGTCGTTCGTCGCGATGATCGCGTTCTGGTTCTCCAGCAGGAAGTGCGCGGCGTCGCCGACGACGTCCTCGGAGATGTGCTCCTGGTCGAACGTCACGGTGTCCATGAAGACGAAGTTCGGGCCGTCCTTGTACAGGTACTGCATCTCGCGCTTGTCGACGCTCGCGGTCTCCACCTTGAGGCCGGCGTTGAAGGTGCGGTCGACGACCTTGCCGCTCAGCACGTTCTTCAGCGTGGTGCGGACGAACGCCGGGCCCTTGCCGGGCTTGACGTGCTGGAACTGCACGACGGTCCACAGCTGCCCGTCGATCCGCAGCACGAGGCCGTTCTTGAGGTCGTTGGTGGTCGCCACTGGTCGTCTTCCTGTCGAGATGGGGGTGCTTCCGGGCGGTCGCCACGCCGTCGTCGCAGGCCACCAGGTGATGCCTGGGAGCTCGTCGGACGCCCGCCGCGGCCCGCGGGCCGTCGGTCATCTTACCGTGCGGGTGGTTGCTAGCCGGTGAGCAGCCAGCGGCCGACGAACCCGACCGCGGCCGCCCACGTCAGTGACGCGAGCGTCCCGACGACGAACCGCTCGGACGCCACCGGGTGCTCCCGCAGCTCCGGGTACCGGCCGAGGCCCTTCACCGCGACCACTATCGCCACCGCCGACGGCTCACCGAGCAGCAGGGCTCCGGTCGTGGCGAGGCGCTCCAGCAGGCCGATCCACGTGCCGCCGCGCAGCGCGGCCCGGGCCGCCGGACCCTGCGGGCCGTCGTCGACCGGTGCTGCTGCGGGATCCCCCGGCGCGCCGGCCGGGTGCTCGGCGCTCGTCGTGCTGTGCGCATCCGACGAGCGCGAGGCCAGGTGCAGCACCAGGCGCGTGAACGCCCACCCGCCTCCGGTCGACAGGCCGAGGGCGAGGACCACGACGAGCGCGCCGAGCCACGGGTTCACGCGGCGACCCTGCCCTCAGCCCGCGGCGGCCGTCAACAGACGCGCCGCGGCGGGTCGCACGGCGACCTCCTCGGCCCACAATGCCGTGCGTAGGCGTTCGGACACCGCCTGCTGGGTGATGCCGAGCCGCGCGGCGACCGCATCCTGACTCCGGTCGCCGGTTCGGCCGGACTCGTCGACCGCGCGCCAGCCCGCCGGAGTGCGCCGGGCCAGCACCGCACCGAGCAGGGTCAGCACGGCCTCGGCGTCGGCAGCAGCCACGGGATCGGCGCCGCGTACCGCCAGGGGGACCGGCCGCTGCCGGCTCTTGGCCGCGTCCACGGCGGTGCGGGCCAGCACGAACGCCTCACCGCGCCCCTCCCGGGTCGAGGCGGGCAACGGCTCGTCGACCGGTCCGGCGCCGATGCCGACGCTCCACTCCCCCAGGCGCAGCAGGTGCAGCGTCAGCTGGACGACGCCGTCGGGGTCGTCGAGCACGGCCTGGACCTCGTCGCCCACGGTCCGCTCCGGCCCGCGGAGGACACCGGGAACTGCGGGCAGGCCGGCGATCAGCGCGGGCACCCGGTCGGGCGCGTGCCGGCTGCCCTGCTGGTCGATGGTCACGACGAACATGGCACAAGGCTCGCACCCTGTAATCCATTGCACAAGTCCGAAACCCTGTGCCGACCACAACAAGGTCCCAGCCCCCGACTTCCCTGAGCTCTGGACCGTCGATCACGGTCCCCGGTTCAGGGAAGTCGGGCGGTCAGGTGGGTGATCATCGCCTGGATCTGGGCGAGGACGGTGCTGGGGCGTTCGACGAGGTCCTGCCAGGTGTAACGGAGCACCGTGCAGCCGGCGGCGACCAGCATGTTCTGCCGCGTCCGGTCCGACTGGAACCGGTCCGGGCCGTGTGCCTGGAGGCCGTCGACCTCGAGGACCAGCCGCAGCGCCGGGAAGTACACGTCGGCCTGTGCCGGGATGCCGAGCGCCTCGAGCAGCGAGGCCCCGGCGATCCACCCGGTCACACGACCGCGGCGCAAGATCCCGTGCAGCCGTTCCTCCGCCTGGCTCACGGCGCCGGAGGCCAGGCGCCGGGCCGCACGACGACGGGCCTGGTTGCCCCACCGCCGCCGATGGCCGGTGACCCATGCCGTCAGCTCGTCGGCATCGACGATCCGTCGGGACGAGACCCAGCCCAGCAGCTCCAGGCTCGCGGGCGCCGGCAGCCTGCCGAGCAGGTCGACGACGGTGCGGCGTGGGCTCGTCACCGGGATCCCGAGCACCGTGTCGACGTCGCCGGGATCGAGCGGGTACTCGTGCGGCGTCAGCACGCCCCGGCTCGGCCGCCCGTGCGGCACCACCACGTGGACCCGCCCGTCGAGCCGCACCGGGATCCGGTGCAGGTGGGCCGCACTGTGCAGGGCCACGACCGCATCGGGCCAGGTCAAGCGAGCAGCGTGCGCCTCCAGCACCTCGTCGACCGGCCGGCACGCTGCGCGCAGCGCCGAGCCGAGCACCGGAACCCACAGTCCGGAGCGAACCCGCCAGGCCACCTCGGACTTTGTCGCTCCGGCGCCCACCGCCTGCTGTCGGCTGAAGGTGCCGGCCTGCCGCTGCGCGTCGGGGGGTACCCAGGACCGGTCGTGCATGCCGAGGAGCCTGCGGCTACCTCGTCGGTCGAAGCACGGCCCACCGGGCGCCCGGGGGTCCGGCCACCCTGCCGGCGGGCTGTGGTCCGCTCACCGTGGTGACCCCTGGGACCTTCCCCATGAGTGGCTGCCAGGGCGTGCCCCCGCCCGCCCTCAGCCTCGTCGCCACACTCACGCCGGCCCCCCTCGCCACCACGCTCGGGCCGGCCACCGCCGTCAGCCTCGCCGCAGCCCTCCACCTCGTCGGGCCATCAGGGTTTCTGAACTCTGGACCGTGATCGACGGTCCACAGTTCAGGGAAGTTGGGCCTGGGGTTGGGCCTGGGCCTGGGGCTGGGCGGGAGGGGGCGGGACGGGGTGAGGGGTCAGGCTTGGGGGGTGAGGGGTCAGGCGTGGGGGGCGGCGGCGATGGCGCGGAGAGCGAGCTCGTAGGAGTGGAAGCCGAAGCCGGCCACCGTGCCGGTCGCCACCGGGCCGATCACCGAGACGTGCCGGAACGCCTCCCGCGCCAGGGGGTTCGACAGGTGCACCTCGACGAGGACCAACCCCGCGTCGGTGACCTGTGCCGCGGCATCGTGCAGCGCGTAGGAGTAGTGGGTGAACGCCGCGGGGTTGAGCACGACGTCGGTCCGCGTGTCGACCGCCTCGTGCAGCCAGTGCACCAGCTCGGCCTCGTCGTCGGTCTGCCGCACCTCGACGTCCAGGCCCAGCTCGCTGCCCCAGCCCAGCGCAGCCGCGGTGAGATCGTCGAGCGTCGCTGCGCCGTACACCTCCGGCTCCCGCACGCCGAGCCGGCCGAGGTTGGGTCCGTTGAGGACGAGCACGCGCGTCACGCCGCTCAGGCTAGAGGACGTCGCGAAAGGCTGTCGCTGTTCAGGAGGTCGGGCACGGCAGGTGGGGCGTCACGGAACGCCCGGCCCCGGCATGGACGTGCGACCGACGATCCTTCGCCCCGGTCGCTGTCACTGCGGGTATCCGCCGCCCGTGCCGAGCCGGGTTCAGGTTCGGCACCGTGCACGCCGATGGGTACCGGAAGGACCACATGCACGCTGACGACCGGCAGCACGACCGGACGGGAGCGCGCGCCAGGTGAACGGAGCTCTGATGGCGTACCCGCCACGCGGCGACGGTGGCCCGGCGAGTCAGCCGGAGCGGCCGGAGCGGTCGGTGCGGCCGGACCAGCCGGACGCGCCGGGCCAGCCGGACGCACCGAACAGTCGCCAGCAGTGGGACGCTACGCAGTGGCGCCCGGACGCAGCGGATCCCCTCAACGTGCTGGAACCCGACCCCGACGACACCCCCGGCGTCGCGGCCGAGCAGGACGGCGGGCATGACGAGTGGTCGCCCGACGAGGCCCGGTTCCTGCTCGTGTCCCAGCCGCCCAGCTGGTGGACGCCGCAGCGGTTCGTCATCGCACTGACGGGCTTCATGGTGGCGATCCTGCTCGGCATCGGCGTGCTCTTCTGGCTGTCCATCAATGCGTTCGAGAAGCAGCGCAGCGGCGACACCGTGCCGCAGCCGACCCCGACGTCGGTCGTCATCGGCCCGGACCAGATGGGCTCTGTTCCGGACTGACCTACAGCTGCACGAGCCGCCCGGGCCCGGCCTCATCCGACGCTACCTCGGCATAGGCGGCGGCCAGCAGCGACGGGTCGGGACCCTCCAGCCGGGCCGGTCTGGCCAGCCCGTCGAGCACGACGAACCGCAGCAGGTCGCCCCGCGTCTTCTTGTCCCGCTGCATCGCAGCGAGCAGCTGCTCCCAACGGTCGCCGCGATACGTCAACGGCAGCCCCAGCGAACCGAGCACGGAGCGGTGCCGCTCGACGACGTCGTCGGCCAACCGTCCGGCCAACCGGGCCAGCTCGGCCGCGTAGACCATCCCGACGGACACCGCGGCACCGTGCCGCCACCGGTAGCGCTCCACCTGCTCGACCGCATGGGCGAACGTGTGCCCGTAGTTGAGGAACTCGCGGGGACCGGCCTCGCGCAGGTCCTCCGCCACGACCCGCGCCTTCCAGGCCACGGCGCGCACGACGAGCTCGAGCAGCACGTCCGACGACGACGCGGCCACCGGGTCGGTGAGCACCGGGACGTTGCCCTCGACGAGGTCGAGGATCACCGGGTCGTCGACGAAACCGGCCTTGACCACCTCTGCCAGCCCGGCCACGAAGTCGAACTTCTCCAACGACTCCAGGGCCGCCAGGTCGCACACCACACCGGCCGGCGAGTGGAACGCCCCGACCAGGTTCTTCCCCTCGGCCGTGTTGATGCCGGTCTTGCCACCGACCGCGGCGTCGACCATCGCGAGCAGCGTCGTCGGCACCTGGACCACCCGGACGCCACGTAGCCAGGTCGCGGCGACGAACCCGGCCAGGTCGGTCGTCGCCCCGCCCCCGACGCCGACCACCGCGTCCGAGCGGGTGAACCCGGCCTGACCCAGCACGCCCCAGCAGAACGCGGCCACCTCGGCGGTCTTCGCGTCCTCCGCGTCCGGCACCTCCGCCCCGAACGCCTCGTAGCCGTGGGCGCGCAGGTCGTCGAGCACCGCGTCCGCGGACGTCGCCAGCGCGGCGGGGTGCACGACGAGCACCCGCCGTACGCCCTCCCCGAGCAGGCCCGGGATGGTCCCCAGCAGGTGATGGCCGACGACGACGTCGTAGGGTCGCTCGCCCCCGACGCGCAGGGTGCGTTCGGCGCTCACTCAGCACCACCGTCATCCGACGCTTTCGAACTGTCGCCCGTGGTCCGCGAGCCGTGGTTCACCGGAATCTCGGGCGCAGCCGCACGGCGTGCGGCGAGCGCGGCTTCGATCCGCTCGGCGACGCCGGCCGGGCGCAGGTCGTCGGTCGACACGGAGAAGGTGGCAACGTCCTCGTAAACCGGCCGGCGCTCGGTCATCAGCACCTGCCACCGCGCGCGCGGGTTGCCGAGCAGCAGGGGGCGGGACTGGTTGAACCCGACCCGCGGGGCGGCGTGCGCCAGCGACACGTCGAGGAAGACGACCACGCCCCCACCGGCTCGGTACGCCGCCAGGGCGTCCTGCGTGGCCGGGTCGAGCACCGCTCCGCCGCCGAGGGCCAGCACCCCGTCGTGCTCGTCCAGCGCCCGGCGCACCGCGGCGTGCTCGAGCGCGCGGAACGCGGCCTCCCCGTCGTCGATGAAGATGTCCGCGATCGGCTTGCCCGCGACGACCTCGACGTCCGCGTCGGTGTCCCGGGCGGTCAGCTGCCAGCGGTCGGCGAGGGCACGTGCCACGGTCGACTTGCCGGACCCGGGCGGCCCGACGAGCACGATGCGCGGCCCACCCGGGCGGTCGTTCGAGGTCGGCACCGCGCCAGGGTATCCGCTCGGAAATGCCGGCCCGGGATGCGTCACAGGACGGTGACCCCGCGACGGCGCGCAGCCTCGGCGAGCTGCTGGTCGAACGTCAGGAGTGAAGCGCCACGCTCCAGGGCGAGGTGGAGGTACTCCGCGTCGTACGCGGTGAGGCCCGACTCGATCGCCAGCTGTGCGATGCGCGCCATGCCGGGACTCTCGCAGAGGTGGACACCGAGTGCGTCGGCCTGTGCGAGGAGGGCTGCCCGGACGGTGGCAGCTCGACGACCGGTGCGCTCCATGAGGACCAGTGAGTTGGCGACCTCGTCGATCCACAGCGCGGGAGCGAACATGCCGGGAGCGAGGAACCGTTCGGCGTGCTCGCCCTTCGTGCTCTCCTGGAGCAGCCACGCGACGGTTGCCGAGGCATCAATGACAACGGGCATCAGTGCCGATGTCCTTCGTGGATCGAGGCGAGGACCTCCTCGATGCTGACCGGCGGCAGTCCCTGGTTGAGACGCCGCACCTCTGCCGTGATCTCGTCGATGGTCGGCTTCTCAGGTTCGACCCCGACGATCTTCGCCACCGGATGCCCGTGCCGGGTGATGGTCACCGTCTCGCCTTCCTGGACGCGCTGCAGCAGCTGGGAGAGCCGCGTCTTGGCCTCGTAGGCCCCCACGGTGATCATGAAAGTCAGACTAGTTGCCGACCAGTCGATTGTCGCCGGGGAACAACCACTGAGTCGACGGGCTGTGGTCTCCTCAGCGCAGCAGGTCCGGGATGGACGCCTGGTAGGCGGCCAGGTTGCGGCGAACCTCGGCGAGGGAGTCGCCGCCGGTCTTCTCCAGCAGGGCGTCCGCCAGGACGAGCGCCACCATCGCCTCGGCGACCACTGCTGCCGGCGGCACCGCGCACACGTCGGAGCGCTGGTGCTGGGCCCGGGCGGGCTCACCGGTAGCGACGTCGACCGTGTCCAGCGCCCGGGGCACCGTCGAGATCGGCTTCATCGCCGCGCGCACGCGGATCGGCTCGCCGTTGGACATCCCGCCCTCCAGGCCGCCGGCGCGGTTGGTGCGCCGGTGCAGCGTCCCGTCGATGCCCCGCTCGATCTCGTCGTGCGCGGCCGAGCCCCGCCGTGCCGCCGTGCGGAACCCGTCGCCGACCTCGACCCCCTTGATGGCCTGGATCGACATCAGCGCGGCCGCGAGCCGGGCGTCGAGCCGACGGTCGTCGGCGACGTACGTGCCCAGGCCCGACGGCAGGCCGTAGGCGAGCACCTCGACCACGCCACCCAGCGTGTCCCCGTCCTTGCGGGCCTCGTCGATCTCCGCCACCATCGCCGCCGACGAGGCCGGGTCGAAGCAGCGGACCGGATCGTCGTCGAGGACAGCGACGTCGTCGGCCCCGGGAGCTCTCGCGTCGTCGGGCACCGCGACCGACCCGATCCGCACCACGTGCGAGACCAGCCGAACCCCTGCGGCCTGCTCCAGCAGGGCGGCGGCGAGGGCGCCCAGTGCGACCCGGGTGGCCGTCTCCCGGGCGGAAGCACGCTCCAGAACGGGCCGGGCGTCGTCGAACCCGAACTTGCGCATGCCGACGAGGTCCGCGTGGCCGGGCCGGGGCCGGGTGAGCGGAGCGTTGCGGGCACGGTTGAGCAGGTCGGGGTCGTCGACCGGGTCGGCCGCCATGACGTCGACCCACTTCGGCCACTCAGTGTTGGCGATCTCGACCGCCACCGGCCCACCCTGGGTCAGGCCGTGCCGCACGCCACCGAGCAGCCGCACCTCGTCCTGCTCGAACGCCTGGCGTGCGCCCCGGCCGTAGCCCAGCCGCCGCCGGGCCAGTGCCGCGGCCACGTCGGCAGTGGTGAGGGCGACGCCGGCCGGGACTCCCTCGATGACGCCGACGAGGGCAGGGCCGTGGGACTCCCCCGAGGTCAACCAGCGCAGCATGGCGGCATACTCCCATGCGGCGGCGGGTCTACCGAGGCGACCACCCGCCGCGCTGGCGGGTCAGTGCGTGCCGACCGGGAGGAACGGGTTCTTCTGGTCGGTGGGGACGGGCATCTGGGTCGGGACGGGAGTGGGCGTCGCGGTCGAGCCCGGCGCGGGCTGCGAGGCCGACGAGTCCCGCATCGTGAGGAGGACCCCGGTCAGGGTCGCCTCCAGGTCCCCGACGGCGAGCGCGGGACGCCCGGCTGACGCCCCGGACGACTTCTGTGAGCTGGCATCCACCTTCGAGACCACGAACAGACGGGGCATGCTCTGCTGGAGCGCGTCGATGAAGGCGACAGTCTGGCTGTAGGTGCCCAGGGTGGTCACCGACAGCGGGATCGTGTAGAGCCCCTCCACGGCCGTCGCCTGTGGCGTGGTCGCCGTCGCGGCCGCGGCGTCCGAGGACGCGGTCGGGGTGGGCGTCGGAGCGGTGGCCACCGGCGCGACGAAGACTGTCGGGGTGCCGGGCTGCATGACGGTGATCGTCACACCGGCCGTCTGGGCGATGGACTGGATCTCGCGGCTCGCCTCGGCGAGGTCTCCGGTCGGCGGCATCTGCTGATGCAGGGACGTGAGCTGCTGCTTGTAGTCGTCCAGGTGGGCGAAGTCGGCTTTCAGCTTGGCGATCTGCGTCCCGAGGATCATGTTGCGGTCACGCTGGTCGGATGCGGTCTGGCGCTGGTCGGATGCGTGCGACAGCGTCGGGCTGATCACGCCGAACCATGCGCCGGCAGCCACGACGAGAGCGGCGACGGTCGAGCCGGCGACCCATGCGGTGGTCTTGGAGGCCATCAGGAGTTCCCCCCGTTGCACTGCTTGTCGGAGCGGGCGACGGCGTCCCCGTCGTCGTGCCGGACCCGCCGGTTGCCGGAGACTTCTGGGCGAATCGGTGGGCGAGCGCGACGTCGGTGACCTGGACCGTCCCGCTCACCTGGTAGTAGGCAACGCCGTTGTCGTCGCTCAACGAGGCTTGCGTGAACCAGGGGTCGGACAGCCCCGGGATGGTCCGCACGGCGTCCATCCAGGCCGCCAGGTCTGTTGTGGTGGCCGATCGACCGGTGAAGACGACCTGCCCGATGCTGGGCGCCTGCAGCGGGTCGGCCGACGTCGGCGTGCTCGGGTCGCTGGACATCGTGATCGTCAGGGTGTCGTAGGAGAACTGCGCCGGGGTGACGGCGCGCAGTGACTCGAGGTACGGCTTCCACAGCACCTCGGCTGCGGTGGCCGCGCCGAGCGCCTTCTGGGTCTTGTCGAGCTGGTTCTGGATCCGCGGGACCTCGGCGTACTGCGCCTGCTGCGCCGTCAGCCGGTCGGTCTCCTTCTGGGCATCCGCGACCGCAGCGGTCGCACCCCTGAGCGTGAACAGGGCGTAGACCCAGCCGAGCGCACCGATCAGGACGGTGGCGAGGATGCACAGCGCCAGGAGCCGCTTCGTCCTGCTGAGCCTGCGGTTCGCGCGGACCTCGGGCGGCAGGAGGTCGACCTGCGGCCAGACCTTGGTGGCAACGGACGGCTTCGGCTTGGTCAACGAGATCGTGCTCATGCTGGCACCCCCATCGCGAGGCCGAGCGGGATGGACATCATCGCCTGCTCGGGACCGCTCAGGGAGCGGTCGAGCCCTCGGCCGAGCTTCATCCCCGTGGCCGGGCTGGCCAGTGCCACGACGATCCGGGCGGACGACGACAGGTACTGCCCGAACCCGTTGAGGAACCCTCCGCCGCCGGACAGGACGATCTGCTGCACCGGCCGGCCGGGGTTGGCACTGGCGTAGTAGTTCAAGGTGTTGCGGATCGCATCCACCAACCCGTTGCTGACCGACAGCACGGCGTCGCGTGCGGCCTCGAGCTCGGGCGGTGCGGCGAAGCCGATGCCGACCGCGCGCTTGAGCCGCTCCGCCTCGTCCTTCGGGACGTCGAGAGTGCCGGCGACAGCGTCGGTGACGTCCTGGCCACCGGACGCCAGGATGCGGACGAACCGGGGCTCGCCGTCGGCGAGGATCGCGATGTTGGTCATCCGGGCCCCGACGTCGACGCACGCGACCACGCCGTCGCGGTAGCCGGAGCGGGCCTGCACCCGGGCCAGTGCGAACGCGTTCAGGTCGACCAGGACGGGGCGCAGCCCGGCACGCTCGACGGCGTTCGTGTTCGCGCGCACCGTCTCTTTCGTCGCCACCACCAGCAGCCCGTGGTACATCGGTCCGTGCTGTCCGGTCGTCGTGCCGGTCGGGTAGTAGTCGAGCACGGCGTCGTCGACCGAGACCGGCAGCATGTCCGGAACCTGGAACGGCAGCGCCGCCCGCAGCTGCGGCAGCGGCATCATCGGCAGGTCGAGCTCGCGCACCATGACGCGCTGGTTTCCCACGCCGAGGACGACGTTCTTCGTCGAGAACTTCCGTTCCGCCCAGAGCTGCTTGATCGCCGTCGCGACGGTCGACGGCTCGGCCACCTCACCGTCGCGCACCGCACCCTCGGGCAACGGAGCGAAGCCGGCGTTGACCACCTCGGCGGAACCGCCGGCCGGCCCACCGCTGCCGAACTGGAGCTCCACGGCACGAAGTCCACTGGTGCCGATGTCGAGCCCGATGACTCGTGTGCTTGCCACCTGAGCGGCTCCTTCCGTGCGTCCAGCCGTGTCGTATATCGGGCTGCTCGGGCACCTACTTGAGGGTTCGCGACCTCACTGGAAGATGCCGAGATATGCCGTCCACAGCCACGGTCCGGCCGCGACGCCGACGAGTGCGCCAGCGAGCATCCAGGGCCCGAACGGAATGCCCGTCCCGCGCCGCGCGCGCCGGGCGACCAGGAGGGCGACCGCGTACAGCCCACCCAGCAGGAAGGCGGCGAACCAGCCGACGATCAGCCCACCCCAGCCGACCCAGCCGAGGAACAGCCCGAGGACGCCGGCGAGCTTGACGTCGCCGAACCCCATCCCGGCCGGGTAGACGATCAGCATGGCGAAGTAGACGGCGAACATCGCACCCGCACCGATCGCGGCACGCCCGAGCGCGGGCCAGTCGGAGGTTCCCCCGGGGTTCCAGCTGGCCAGCGCGAGCAGCGCGAGCGCCACCCCGTAGGACGGCAGGACGATGGAGTCCGGAAGTCGGTGCACGTCGATGTCGATGAGCGACAAGGCGACCGAGATCGCGGCCAGGTAGGCGAACGCCGGGAGCGACCAGGCCTGTCCCCGGGCCAGCACCAGCCACGCGGCCAGGCCGAAGAGGATCGCGGTGCCGGACTCGACCAGCGGGTAGCGCGCGGAGATCCGTGCACCGCAGTCGCGGCACTTCGCTCGCAGGACGAGCCACGACAGCACGGGGATGTTGTCGTGGTGCCGGATGGCATGACCGCACGTCGGGCACGCACTCGGCGGGGACACGACGGACTCGCCCCGCGGGACGCGCCAGACGACGACGTTGAGGAACGACCCGATCAGCAGGCCGACGACTGCGGAGACCGTGACGACGTAGGCGTGCAGCATCAGCCCTTGACCCCGGCGGGGCTCATGATCTCGCCGCTGTAGCGGGCGGACCACGCCGAGTTGACCCAGGTCGGGAAGTACGGCGGCCGGGCGTACTTGAGCCGGGTGTCGTACTGGTACAGCTTCGCGTAGCCGCTCGTCGGGGTGGTGCCACCCTGCCCGACGATGCCGCGCCAGCGCTGGGCGATCGACCCGTTGACCAGCAGCGTGCCGAGCGGGTTACCTTCCGAGTACTTCTGGACCAGGAAGGAGTGCTGCAGCGTCTGGATCGACCCGGCGATCTGGATGCCATGGGTCGGGGTGAAACCGCTGGCAGCCGGCTCCTTGTACCGGACGGGCCAGCCGGACACCTCGGCGTCCGAGCTCGGGGTACCCCACTTGTAGGCGCAGTTCTTGGTGCACGAGCTGTTCACCTTGGTGGAGCTCACCGTCACCAGCCCGGGGTGGAACACCTCCACGGAGTTCGTCGCGACGAGGCCGAGCATGTCCGAGCCGTTGAGGCCGCCGGCCAGGACGAGGTCTCCCGTGACGATCACCGACTGGGCAGCCGCGATCGTGACGCGTCCCTTCACGACGCCCTGCGCGTAGAGGTTGCCCTCCTGGCACATCTTCGGCGTCTCCACCATGTTGCTGTCGTACGTGTACGACTGACCCGACCCGGTCGGTGTGGCTGGCGTCGTTGCGTCGTACGTGCCGACCGGCAGCGCACCGTCGGAGCCGGAGCCGCCGAGCTCACCGGCGTAGCACTGGCGCTTGGCGCCAGGGGCCGCTGCGGTGTAGATGACCATGCCGTCCGGGACGGGCAGCGTGGCACCCGCGTCGAGCTGGTCGAGGGTGCCGCAGTTGGGTGCCGTGCCGCCCGGTGGGGCGATCGAGACGGGTGCTGTGTTGCCGTTGACGGACTTCTTGTTCCAGACCTTCATGGTCCCGTCGGCCTGGAAGATCACCCGGGTCGACCCGTAGTAGTGGCAGCCCGGGTTCGTCGCGAAGGCCGCCGAGTTGTCGTCGAGGTACAGCGGGGACTCGTACAGCGGCTTGATGGCGTTGAAGTTCGCGGTGCTCCCGGAGCGCAGGCAGGCCGCGTTCCACGAGAGCGACCCACTCGGCGTCCCGCCGTTGACGGTGCTGCCGGCCTTCTGGCAGTTCGGCGTCGCCGTCTCGACGCCCTTGAGGAAGTCTGCGTCGTTGCTGTAGATCGTGTCGTTGGTGAACACGGGACCGTCCAGGACGTCAGCCGTGATGAACGTGATCTCCACGCAGTTGTAGTAGTCGCGGGTGTTCCCGCTGGAGTCCTTCTCGTACCAGTACAGGGCCTTGTCCAGGCCGTTCAGACCGCAGGCGTTCTTCTTCGCCGTGCTCCAGCCGGACGTGGTCGAAGGGCTGTACGCCTGGACGTTGGAGGGGTCGGCGGACTCGTAGTCGGTGTAGTAGACGTAGTCGGTCGAGCCACCCTTGCCGACCGCCGTCTCCACCGTGCGGTACACCCCGTTGACGCGGCCGGTCACCTTCAGGGTGACCGTCCCGGTGGAGTTGCGGTCCTTCGTGTCGACGATGTAGTGGAACTGGGCATCGAGAACATTGGTGTCCCCGGGCTGGACGGGCAACCAGCCGGCGGGGGTGAGGTTGTTCCAGCCGCACGAGTTGGACAACGGGTCCATCGACCCCTGCCACGCGACGTTGGCGCAGTCCACCGTCGTGCCGTAGGTCTCGTCGCGGTTCATCCTGCTGATGAAGTCGTCGACCCCCGACTGTGCGGCGTTCATCGCGGCCGCGTAGTCCTGGTCGTACCGGGCGAACTTCTGACCCGCCATCGTGTACGCCAACGTCACGGTGGCGAGCGACGCCAGCACGAGCATGGTGCCGAGAACGACGACGAGCGCGACGCCCTGCTCGCCCTCGCGTCCGCGCAGTCGACGGAGCACACCGCGGTCCCACCGATGGGCTGTCATGGTTGGTTCTCCTGGTCCTGGCGCAGCACGGCTTGGGCGTTGGGCAGGGTGATCCGCTGGATGTACGTGGTCGGGTTCGGCTTGGTGACCTGGGTGCTCTGCACCGTGACGACGATCTCGATCGAGAGCACGCTCGCCAGATCGCCCGCCGAGAGGTCGCCGCCGCTCGTGTTCAGCCGGTCCCCGGCCTGGTCGTAGTACTTGAAGATGGGCGCGCTCGTCTGGACGCCAGCGGCGACCCGACGCACCGTCAAGCGGCTCTTGCAGCCGGAGTCGGCCGTCGGGGACTCGGCGGGGCAGTACGTGTACCCACTCGACGTAGGCCCGCCTGGGTCCGGCGTCTGCAGCTTCTCGATGAGCACGCCGGCATCGGCGCCGCTCGTCGCCACCGTGTAGGAGACCCTGCTCGGCCCGACCTTGTTCGCGGGGTTGTCGAAGTTCGCGTAGAACTTCACCGACAGGTCGGCGCCCTCCATGAACGCGTCGATGTTGCCGCACGTCGGGCAGGTCGAGACCAGCTGGCTGGGTTTGACCGCGGTACGGATCGTCGCGGACATCCGCTCGACCGCCACGCGTGCGTCGTCGATCTGGGTCTGGCGGGACGTGTTCTCCGCGTTGGTGCGGGTGAAGCCGATGGAGAGCGTCGCCGTGGCCGCGACGATGATGCCGAGGATCAGCATGACGACTACCAGCTCGGTCAGTGTCATCCCCTCGTCGCGACCGCGGACGAGCACGCTGCGCAGCCTCCGGATCACGGGATGGTCACCGCATAGGTCAGGGACTGCGGCGACGTGGTTGTCGCGACGATGGCGATGCTCCCGGCGGGTCCGCACGTCTTGCCACCGGACTTCGTCGGCCACGTCGCCGTCGAGGTGTTCTGGTCGTTCGCGATCAGGTACCACGTCCCGTTGTAGACGGTGCCGGACGCCGTCGCCAGGGTGCCGGAGGTGTTGTTCGTCCCGACGAGGGTCAGAGGCACCTGGGTCGTCCCGCCGATCGTGAGACCGGTGCGGCTGCAGACCAGACTGGAATCCGTCACCGGGACGGGGCTGAGGTAGACCGACGGCCAGTAGTTGATGCGACTGCTCCGGACGATCGCGCCGATCTTGGTGACGTTGAGTGTGATGGCGTGGTCCGGCCAGGTCAGCGTGGCGGGGCTGCCGTAGGCCACCGCCGACGGGTACAGGTTCGTCGCGCCGGCGATCGGGACGGAACACGTGGCACCGTTGCGCACGTAGACGTACCAGTTGCCCGCCGGGATCGTGGTGGCGCCTGCGCCGAGCGGTATCGCCGAGGCGTCGAGAGTGGTGCTCGGGCACACCGTGCCGAGGTTCCCTGCCTTCGCGGCGTCGAGCGCATACCGCGTCCCGGCTGGCACCGTGCCCGCGATCGTCAGGGTGGTGGTGCCCCACGTCACGCCGTCGTTCGGGCCCGGCCCGAGCGTGATCGGCGACTGCGTGCCGCTGCCCGGGCCAGGCGAGCAGGCGAACGGCGGGGTGGCTTCGCCCACCGCGAAGAAGGCCCAGTTGCCGGGCAGCAGGCTGATCGCCGCCGGGTTCACCGTGACCGCGCCGGCGACGGTGCACGATGTCGACCCGGCCGGTGCGGCGATGACCTTGGTCGTGCCGGTGGGCAGGCCGTCGATGGTCGTCGTGGCCAGCTGGAGCACGGCGTTAATGTCGATCGTCCCGCCCGGAGCGAGTGTCTTCGTGACGTACCCGCTCGGCGGGGCGATGGTCCCGTAGTAGGCGCCGTACTGGGTCGGCCACAGGTTGCTCAGGGTGAGCGTCGAGCCGGTGAGGGTGTACGTCGTCGCCGGTGACGCGCCCGAGTACTCCGAGGCCACCACCGTCACCTGCGCCCCGTTCGCGGTGGCGGCCGGGACGGCGTTACCGGCCGAGTCCACCAGGTGGATGTTGGCCGTGCCGGGCACCGCCACGGTGAAGATGACCGAGTTGTTCAGCTGGCCCTGGCTGACGTAGCCGACGGCCTTGCTCGGCTGGGGCGTGCCCGAGATGTCGACATACCCGCTGTCGGTGACCTTCGCGGTGTACGTGGTGCCGAGACCCGCCGCGGGGGCGACCACGAGAACCGCGCAGCCGTCGGCGTCCGTGCTGCCGGTCACGGTCTGGCTCCCACCGGCGACCGCGACCCCGCGGCCCACGCTGGGCTGGCCGGTCGAGTCCTTGACCCGGACGGCGATGAAGGAGTCGGTCGCCGGGATCCCGGAGCCCTTGTCAGGAGCGAGCTGGGCGGTGCTGACCACCGGCTTGACCGACCCCATGTGCGGCCAGGTCACCGACACGGTGACGCCGAGGGTGGGGTAGATGACGAGGCTGCCGCCGTCGCACGCGGACTGGCCGTTCCCGGTGATGTTCCACTGCACGGAACGGGTGACGGTGTACGGCGTCCCGTCGACCACGAGCGGCTGGTCGGGGACACCACCGTCGAGCTGGTGCGGGTCCACCACTGTGCCGGCGTCGGCGATCTCGGCGGGAGCGGTCTTGCTGCGGTGGAACTCGTCGCGGACCATGTCCAGCTCACGAGCTGCGAGGTTGGACGCGGCGATCCGGGACCGGTTGGTCACGCTCTGGGACTGCGCCTGGAGGATGACGCCGACGACCGCCGCGGCCATGATGCCGAGCACGAGGCAGGCGACCATGACCTCGACGAGGCCGAAGCCGTCGTCGCGCTGCCGGGTTCGACGAAACACTTCCCGCATGGCGTCCCCTCCTCCCACCGTGGTCACGGTCGACACCCGAGATGCCCTGTGGGGCGGAGGGTGATGCCCTCCGCCCCACAGGATCGAGGTCGCTCTGAGCGCGATCTCAGGCTGCGATCACGGCTTCACGGGTGTCGGAGAGCCGAGACCCTTCTGGGCGTCGTACACGAGCGTGGCGCCCGTCCCCCCGGTACCACCGTCGTACGTCATCGTGACGACGAAGTTGGAGGCATCGATGGGGGCGGCGGTTCCGGTGACTTTCACGGTGGCAGTCTTGAGGCTGCCAGAAGCCGGGCCGATCGACACAGCATCGGCCACGGAGTCGCTGGTCGGCGTCTGCATGTACGTCCCGTCAACGTTTTCCACCTTGACGGCGACGGTGTTGTCGACGTAGTAGGTGGCGATCTGCTTGGCGATCGTCGTCAGGTCGGCCTCGGCCGCGGCGTCCACGGCCTTCTTGCGCTGGCTTAGGAAGATCGGGATGGCGATGGCGGCGAGGATGCCGATGATGATGATGACGACGAGGAGCTCGATGAGCGTGAAGCCCTTGTCCTTCTCGTCGATCGACTTGCGAAGGCGAGCGATCATGGTCTGCCCTTCCTGGGACGTGCTGCGAGACGTTTCCGTTGTCATGTCCATTCCGCGGACCGGGCCGCGGATCTCACTACGCCAGGCTCATCGGGCGAACCAGGGACCGACTTGAGCCAGGGTTCGCACCGGCGGGGCGGATTCACCCGGACGGCCGCACGGCACACCACGTGTCGGCCGTGTGGTCACTTGATGAGGTCGAAGATCTTGAAGATCGGCATGTACAGGGCGATGATCATCGACCCGATGAGGGCGCCGAGCACCGCGATCATCAGCGGCTCGATGAGCGACGTCAGTGCCTCCGTCGTCGCCTCGACCTCCTGGTCGTAGAACTCGGAGATCTTGTCGAGCATCTCGTCGAGGGCGCCGGTGTCCTCGCCGACCGCCATCATCTGGACGACCATCGCGGGGAACACCGGATGTTTCGCCAACGGCGCGGTGAGCGTCTGCCCCTGCCGGACGGACTCCTGGACCTCGTCGACGGCACGGGAGATCACCATGTTGCCGCTGGTGTCGCCGATGATGCCGAGCGCCTGGAGCAACGGCACTCCGGACCGGAGCATCGTGCCGAAGTTCCGCGTGAACCGCGAGATGGCGACCTTCTTGAAGAGCTGGCCGAAGACGGGAAGCTTCAGCTTGAGCGGGTCCAGAACGGTCCGCACTTTCTCGTCGTTCTTGTGCTTGCGCCACCAGAACGTGAAGACGACCAGGATGACGGCGACCGGGGCGGCGCCGATCTTCACCGCCTGGGAGAGCATGACCAGGATCTGCGTCGGCAGCGGGAGCTGGCCGCCGAGGCTGGCGAACATGGCCGCGAAGACCGGCACGACGAACAGCAGCATGCCGACGACGGCCAGGATGGCGATGCAGAACACCACGACGGGATAGGTCATCGCGGACTTGATCTTGGACCGGAGCTTGACCTCCGCCTCGAAGTTGGCGGCGATCGAGAGGAGCACGTCCTCCAGGAAGCCGCCGACCTCGCCGGCCTTGACCATGTTGATCATCAGCGGCGGGAAGATCTGGGGGTGCCGCTCGAACGACGCGGACAGCGACTGACCGGTCTCGACGTCGTTGCGGACCTGGCCGAGCACCTTCGCGAGCGTGACGCTCTCGGTCTGGTCGGCGAGGATCGACAGTGCGCGGAGCAGGGACAGGCCGGCGGAGACCATCGTGGCCAGCTGGCGCGCCATCACGGCGAGGTCCTTCTGCTTGACCCGGCCGCCGCCGCCGAGGTGGATCTCCCTGTTCAGGCCGGTGTTCCTGACCTCCTTGATCGCGGTCGGGGCGACGCCCATGCTGCGCAGGCGACCGGAGACCGCGGCCTGCGTCTGCGCCTCGATCCGCCCCTTGACGACCTTCCCCTTGCCATCCCGGGCCTGGTACTCGAAGGTGCGCAGCTCCGTGGCCATCAGCGGTACCCGCCCGCCGCCGGCATCGAGGCGTCAAGCATCGCGGCGCCCTGGTTCATCGCCGTGGTCCGCCCCGTCAGCCGGTTGAAGTCCTCCATGTGGTGGCACTTCTCCAGCCCCACCTCGTACGTGATCTTCCCGGTGCGCACCAGGTCTGCGAGGTGCTGGTCCATCGTGTGCATGCCCTGCTTGGAGCCGGCCTGCATGGTCGAGTAGATCTGGTGCGTCTTGCCCTCCCGGATGAGGTTGCGGATGGCGGGCGTCGCGATCAGCACCTCGGTGGCGACGACCCGGCCTGCGCCGTGCTGCCGCTTGCACAGCGTCTGGCAGACGACGCCCTGCAGGGACGCCCCGAGCTGCGTGCGCACCTGGCCCTGCTGCTCGGCAGGGAACACGTCGATGATGCGGTCGATGGTCTGCGCAGCGTCCTGCGTGTGCAGGGTCGCGAAGACGAGGTGACCCGTCTCGGCCGCCGTCAGGGCGACCGAGATCGTCTCCAGGTCGCGCATCTCGCCGATGAGGATGATGTCCGGGTCCTGGCGGAGCACGTGCTTGAGCGCGTTGGCGAAGCTCCAGGTGTCCTGGCCGACCTCACGCTGGTTGACGATGCACCTCTTGTGCCGGTGGAGGAACTCGATCGGATCCTCGACGGTGACGATGTGGTCCTCGCGGCTGCGGTTGGCCAGGTCGACGATCGACGCGAGCGTGGTGCTCTTGCCCGAACCGGTCGGTCCGGTCACCAGGACCAGCCCGCGCGGCAGACCGGCGAACGATGCGACGATCGGCGGGATGCCGAGGTCCTCGAGCGCCTTGATCTCGTAGGGGATGACACGCAGCGCGGCGCCGAGCGACTCGCGCTGCTGGTAGAGGTTGACGCGGAATCGCGCCAGGCCGCGCACCGAGTAGGACAGGTCCAGCTCCAGGTCGTTCTCGAACCGCTCCCGCTGCCGCTGGGTGAGGATCGAGTACAGGACGCGCCGCAGGCTCTCGCCATCGTTG
This sequence comes from uncultured Actinomycetota bacterium, assembly GCA_963769855.1. Classification (GTDB taxonomy): domain Bacteria; phylum Actinomycetota; class Actinomycetes; order Actinomycetales; family Cellulomonadaceae; genus Cellulomonas. The sequence goes on along the minus strand of CAVYNN010000003.1, from coordinate 74,877 downwards.
ACGGAGAACCCGGGCAGCGCGTGCAGCGAGCCGGACACCCGCACCATGGGCGGGGCACCGACCGTCAGGTGCACGTCCGAGGCACCGAGTCGGACCATCTCGCGCAGGACGGTGTCGAGCGACAGGTCACCGTCCCGCAGCTGGTCGACACCGAGCCGAGCGCTCTGCGGGGTGGTCCGGGCCGGCTGGTCCGCACGTGGGGCGGGCTCGCCCTGCTGGACCGGTGGGCGCGGCGGTGCGGGCACGCTGGGCGGCGACGCAACCGTCGGCGGTGTGACAGGCGCGCCGGGCAACGAGCCGCCGGTCGTGAACCCGCTCATCGAGGCCGACGGCACGGGTCGGACGGGAGGGAGCGACCTCGTCGGATCGCCCCAGGTGTTGTGCTCGGTCACGGTCTCCTCCTGATCCGGCCTGCACCGGCCGCGCGCACCATGCCGGCCGGCGCATTCATCTGCTCATCGGCCCGGCGCGGCGGCCACTTGAGCCGCCGCGCGCGTCAGGCGACGACCCTCAGGATCTCCGCGATCGACGTCTGGCCCATGCGAACCTTGCGCCAGCCGTCGTCGCGCAGCGCGACCATCCCCTGCGCCAGAGCGGTGGCCTGGATCTCCGCGCTGGACGAGTGCGTCACGGCATGCCGCTCGATGTCCTCCGTGACCCGCATCACCTCGTGCAGGGCCATCCGGCCGTGGTAGCCGGTCTTCGAGCACGCCACGCAGCCGGCCGGCCTGAACAGCTGAGGCACGTCCTCCCCCGGGTTCCAGGGGAAGCGCGCCGAGGTCAGCTCCTCGGGCGTGGGCTCGTACTGCTCCTTGCACTTCTCGCACAACCGGCGCGCCAGGCGCTGGGCCACGACGCAGTCGAGCGCGGAGCCGACGAGGAAGGGCTCGATGCCCATCTCGATGAGACGCGTGATGGCGCTCGGCGCGTCGTTGGTGTGCAGGGTGGACAGCACGAGGTGGCCGGTGAGGGCGGCTTCGATCGCGATCTGCGCGGTCTCGTGGTCGCGGATCTCGCCGATCAGGATGACGTCAGGGTCGGAGCGCAGGATCGACCGCAGGGCACCGGCGAACGTCAGGCCGGCCTTGGGGTTGACCTGGACCTGGTTGATGTTGGGCAACCGGTACTCGACCGGGTCCTCCACGGTGATGACGTTGATCTGCGGCCGCGAGACCGCGTTGAGGGTGGCGTAGAGCGTGGTCGACTTACCGGAGCCGGTCGGGCCGGTGACGAGGATCATCCCGTACGGCTTCGAGTACGCCTCGTGGTAGACGGCGTAGTTCTCCTCGAGGAACGACAGGTCGCGCAGGTCCAGGCTCGCCGTGGAGTTGTCGAGGATACGCATGACGATCTTCTCGCCCCAGACGGTCGGCAGCGTCGCCACCCGGAGGTCGATCTTGCGGCCGGCCTGGACCACCGACATCCGGCCGTCCTGCGGCCTGCGCTTCTCCGCGATGTCGATGTCGCTCATGATCTTGACCCGGCTGATGACCCCGCCCTGGATGTTCTTCGGCGAGCGCTGCACCTCGTGCAGCACGCCGTCGATGCGGTACCGGACGCGAAGGTCCTTCTCGGTCGGCTCGATGTGGATGTCGGACGCGCGGTCCGTGATCGCCTGGGTGACCAGCAGGTTGACGTAGCGCACGATCGGCGCGTCGTCGTCGACGAAATCGCCCATCCGGGAGAGGTCGGTGTCGATCGACTCGGCCTCGTCCTCGAAGGCGCTGGAGAGGTTCTCCATCTCGTCGTCGGAGCGGCAGTACCGGTTGATCGCTCGCAGCATGTTGTCCACGGTCGCCACGACGGGCCGCACCGGCATGCCGGCGACGGTGCGCACGTCGTCGACCGCGACGACGTCGCCCGGGTTCGCGGTCGCCACGACGAGGAACCCGTCGGCGATCGCGATCGGCAGCACGGTGTGCCGGCGGCACAGCGAACCGGGCAGCAGCGACACCGCCTGACGGTCGACCGGGTACTCGTCCAGGTCGACGTAGGGCATGCCGACCTGCTCGGCCAGCGCCTTGACCAGCTGGTTCTCGTCGATGAAGCCCAGCTCGACGAGCGTGCGGCCGAGCGAGGAGTTGCGCGGGCCCTGCTCGTCCATCGCCGCCAACAGCTGCGCCTCGGTCACCAGGCCCTCGTCGAGGAGGATCTCACCCAGCTGCTTCACGCGTCCTTCTCCCTTCGCGGGCGCTCTCCGGCGCCGCACTGTTCATCGGCAGAAGTTCGCGCTTTTGTGAGCCGTCGGCCCCCGCGACGGTCGCCCCCGCGACGGTCGCCCCCGCGCCGGTCAGCGGGCGGCGAACGCCTCGTCGAGCGCGTGCTCCATCGCAGCCAGCGGCGCGGGCAGGCCGGTCATCAGCCGCACCTGCTCGGCGGCCTGGTGCAGCAGCATCCGTTGTCCCCCGACGACCACCCCACCGGCCCGCGCCCACGCCTCGGCCAGCACCGTCGGGCGCGGCTCGTAGACCGCGTCGAGGAGCACTCCCCCGGCAACCGGCCCGGCCATCGCGGCGGCCGAGGCGTCCGCGCCGTACGCCGGCAGGGTGGCCACGACGACGTCCGCACCGCCGATCTCGTCGGAGGCACGGTCGAAGGCCCGGAACTGCGGGGTCACCCCCATCCGGTGGGCGGCCCGGACCAGTGCACCGGACCGGCCGAGCGAACGGACGTAGATGGCGGGGCTGGTCACACCGAGCTCGGCGAGAGCGGCCAGCGACGACGCCGCGGTCGCTCCCCCGCCCAGCACGGCACCGGAGGCGGGCGTGCGGCCCGCGAGGCCCTCGCGCAGGGCGGCGACGATGCCGTGGACATCTGTGTTGGCCCCGACCAGGGAGCAGCCGGTGCGTTCGGGCTGCACCAGCACGGTGTTGACCGCGCCGACCGTCTCGGCGAGCGGCTCGACGTGGTCGACCAGCGAGAGCACGGCGCGCTTGAGCGGCATGGTCAGGGACAGCCCCGCCCAGCCGGCGTCGAGACCGGCGAGGAACCGGACGAGCTCATCCTCCGTGACGTCAACGGCGGTGTAGCGCCAGCCGTCGAGCCCGAGGGCTCGGTAGGCCGCCGTGTGCAGGGCCGGGGACAGGGAGTGCGCGATCGGGTGCCCGAGCACAGCCGCGCGTCGCGACAGCGCCACGGGCTAGGGCGTCGCGCTCGGTGTCGCGTGCTGGGCGAGCCAGGCGTTGAGCACGGCGACGTCCTGGTTGTGCTGGTCGAGGGTGTTCTCGAACTTGGTCTCCTTGGTCTCCGGGTTCACCAGCTGCCAGAACAGCCAGGTCCCGTCGGCCGGGTTGAGCACCGCGTCGATCGAGTCCGCGCCGGGCGACGCGATCGGCGTCGGCGGCAGGCCCGTGTGCACGTAGGAGTTGTACGGGTTGTTGGCGTCGTGCAGGTCGGCGTCGGTCAGCTGCGTGCCGGACTTGCCCGCGCCGTACGCCACCGACGCGTCGATCTGCAGCATCATCGTCTTGTTGAGCCGGTTCTCGATCACTCGGGCCATCGACGGCCGGTCCTCCGGGCGCCCCGCCTCGCGCTCGACGAGCGAGGCCTTGGTGAGGACGGTCTTCCAGTCGGCCTGGGCGACGCCCTTCGTGGTGAGCACGGTGATCATCTGCGCCGTCATCTGCTTGAGCACGCTGGTGGCGGTCGCGCCCGGCTCCACCTCGTAGGTGCTGGGGAACAGCCAGCCCTCGGGGTTGCCCCCGGCCTCGGCCGGCAGCCCGATCGCCGTCGGGTCCTTGAGCGCCGCGTTGAGGTCGGCGACCGGGATCAGCGTCACCTCGTTGATCCGCTGGACGATCTGGCTGACCGTGTAGCCCTCGGGGATGGTCACCTTCATCGACACCCGGTTCGCCGGGTTGAGCAGGGCCAGGACGGCATCGGACGCCTTCTGCTCCTTGAGCAGGTTGTACGTGCCGGGCTGGATCTTCGCGGCATCCGGGTTCGCGGCGAACGCGTCGACGAAGGCTTGATCGGTCGCCACGACGCCAGCGGTGTGGAGCGTCCTGGCCATCACCGCCCCGGTGTCGCCGGGGCTGATCTGGACGGACACCGGCGGGTACGCACCGGGGCCGGGGTAGTCCTGGACGTTGCTCTGGCCGGTCGCGCCCGTGCCGTGCCCGCCCCACACCGACACTCCGACGTAGGTCGCGCCGGCGAGCAGCAGCACGCAGACGACGATCGCGAGGATCGCGTTGCGCCGCGAGTGCGACTTCTCACGAGCCAGCCGCTCGCGCTCACGCGCCCGGCTGCGCCGCGGGGGCTCCGCCGGGGGCTGGGGTGCGCCGGACGCGGCGCCCTGGTCGCCACCCGATGCGGGCGTGCCCTCCATGGGGGGCCACCAGTCGATGCGGCTGTCGCTCACCAGTCCGTCACTCCCGAGTCGTCGTGCCGGTCCGCGTGCCCCCCGTGCGCGCCCTCGAGCGGTTCGGCACCGACCCGCTCGCCGGGACGGTGCCCCGTGGCTCGCTCCGCGTCCAACGCATCCTGCAAGATCACCACGGCCGCCACCTGGTCGATGACCAAGCGGTGCCGCCGCCCGGGTCTTCCGGACGCCGCCAGCGCACGATGGGCGGACACCGTGCTCATCCGCTCGTCGACCAGCCGCACCGGAACCGGTGCGACTGCCTGCGCCAGGGTACGAGCGTACCCACGAGCAGCCGCTGCGGAAGCACCCTCCGCGCCCGACAGGTGTCGTGGCAGGCCGACGTACACCGTCCGTGCACCGCGTTGGTGCACCTCGGACACGATCGCGGCGACGTCGCCGCGATCGCGCGCCAGCGTCGCGACCGGTGTGGCCATCACTCCGTCGGGGTCGCTGGCGGCCAGTCCGACGCGGACCGAGCCGACGTCGACCCCGAGCCGAGGCCCACGCTCGACGAGGTCGAGCTGTCCGGCGGTCAGGGCCGGACCGCCGTCGTGATCGCCTCGAGCGCGGCGCCGACCTTGGTCGCGTCCTGCCCGCCGCCCTGCGCGACGTCGTCCTTGCCGCCGCCACCGCCGCCGAGCACCTGGGACGCGAGGCGGACCAGGTCACCGGCGCGCAGGCCCGCCGCTCGGGCCGGCGCGTTGGTCGCCACGACGACGACCGGGCGGCCCTTGCTGGCACCGGCGACGGCCACCACGGACGGCGCCGCGTCGCCGAGGCGGGCGCGGACGTCCAGGGCGAGCGTGCGCAGGTCGTCTGCGGAGGCGATCTCTCCGGCGTCGTGCGCGACGAGCCGCGTGGTGCCGGTCGACGTCGCGGCCGCCGCCAGCCCGCCGGCCGCGGCGAGCAGCTTGCCCTGGTGCAGGCCGGCCAGCTCCTTCTCCGACTCCTTGAGCCGGGTGAGCAGGGTCGACACGCGGTCGGCGAGCTCGTCGGGCCGCGCCCCGAGCAGGCCGGACAGCTGGCCGACCAGGGCCCGCTCCCGGGCGTGCTGGCTGTACGCACCGTCCCCGACCAGGGCGTCGACCCGGCGCACCCCGGAACCGATGGACGCCTCGCCGAGCAACGTCACCAGGCCGAGCTCGCCGGACTGCTGCACGTGCGTGCCGGCGCACAGCTCGAGCGACCAGTCCCCGCCGATCGACACGACGCGCACGACGTTGCCGTACTTCTCCCCGAACAGGGCCATCGCACCGAGCGCGCGCGCCTCGTCGATCGGCATCGTCCGGTCGGTCACCGCCAGGTTGTCCTGGAGCCGCTCGTTGACCCGGCCCTCGATCTGGGCCAGCGACCCGGACGGCACCGCCGAGCCGGACCGGAAGTCGAACCGCAGCCTGCTCGGCGCGTTCTCCGACCCGGCCTGGGTGGCAGTCGGGCCGAGCTCCTCGCGGAGCGCCTTGTGCACCATGTGGGTGGCGGTGTGCGCCCGGGCGATCGCGCGCCGGCGGTCGGTGTCGATGGCCGCCGTGCCCGGCTCCCCCAACGCCACGGTGCCGTCCACCAGGCGGCCGCGATGCACGTTGAGCCCCTTGATCGGGGCCTGCACGTCGTCGACCTCGACCCGCGCGCCGCCGTCGAACAGGATGACGCCCTGGTCGGCCAGCTGGCCGCCGGCCTCGGCGTAGAACGGCGTGACGTCGAGGATCACCTCGACGTTCGCCGGCGCGGTCGCCGCCGGCGCCGGCCGGCCGTCGACGAGGAGCCCGACGACGGTGCCGCGCGCGACGTCGTCGGTGTACCCGACGAACTGGACCGCGCGGCCGGTGTCGCCGAGCAGCCGCTGGTGCACCTCGGAGTAGACCGCCGTGTTGGCGTGCCCGGTCTTCTTCGCCAGCGCGTCGGCCCGGGCCCGCGTCTTCTGTTCGGACATGAGCGACCGGAACGCCGTCTCGTCGACGTCGACGCCCTGCTCGGCGGCCATCTCCAGCGTCAGGTCGATCGGGAAGCCGTAGGTGTCGTGCAGCGTGAACGCCTGCTCGCCGGACAGCACGGGCGTCGCGCCGGTCGGGGTCGCCCGGCGGGCCGTCGCCACTGCGGTGTCGAGGATCGTCGTGCCCGACTCCAGCGTGCGCAGGAACGCCTCCTCCTCGCCGTACGCCACCTGGGCGATCCGGCCGAAGTCGGTGGCGACGTTCGGGTAGCTCGCTGCCATCGCGTCACGGCTGACCGGCAGCAGCTCGGGGAGCACCGACTCCTTGACGCCGAGCAGGCGCATCGACCGGATGGTCCGGCGGAGCAGCCGGCGCAGCACGTAGCCACGGCCCTCGTTCGACGGGGTGACCCCGTCGCCGATGAGCATCAGCGCGGAGCGGACGTGGTCGGCGACCACGCGCATCCGGACATCCTCGGTCTCGTCGGTGCCGTAGGTGTGCCCGCTGATCTCCTGGGCACGGGTGATGACCGGGAAGATCTCGTCGATCTCGTACAGGTTGGGCTTGTCCTGGAGCACGAACGCGATCCGCTCCAGGCCGGCCCCGGTGTCGATCGCCTTCTGGTCGAGCTCGCCGAGCAGCGGGTAGTCCTTGCCCTGGCCCTCGCCGCGGACGAACTGGTCGAAGACGAGGTTCCACAGCTCGAGGTACCGGTCGCCGCCCGGGTCGACCGTGCCGCCGACGGCCTCCGGGCCGAACTCCGGTCCACGGTCGATGTGGAACTCGGCGCACGGGCCCGCCGGTCCGGGCTGCCCGGTGTCCCAGAAGATCTTCTCCCGGGGCAGCCGGACGATGTGCCGGCGGTCGATGCCGACCCGCTGCAGCGCGTCGAGCGAGACGTCGTCCTGGTCCCAGATGGTCACCCAGAGCTTGTCGCCGTCGAAGCCGTAACCGCCGGCCGGCTGGCTGGTGGTCAGCAGGTCCCAGGCGAACTCGATCGCGCCTTCCTTGAAGTAGTCGCCGAACGAGAAGTTGCCGTTCATCTGGAAGAACGTGCCGTGCCGCGTGGTCCGGCCGACGTTCTCGATGTCGTTGGTGCGGATGCACTTCTGCACGCTGGCCACGCGGGGCCAGGGCGGCTCCTGGGTGCGCAGGATGTACGGGATGAACGGCACCATGCCGGCGATGGTGAACAGGATCGACGGGTCGGGCGAGATCAGCGGGACCGACGGCACGATCGCGTGGTCCTTGGACGCGAAGTAGTCGAGCCAGCGCTGACGGATCTCGGCGGTACGCATGATGTCCTCGTCGTTCTCGGCGCGCCCTTCACGGACGCGCGCTCACTGGGTCAAGCGTCGCAGACTCCCGTCCGTTGCTCGCAGCCGGGGTCGCAGGTGCAGATCAGAAGAAGGTGTACCCGTCGTCGTCGTCCGGGTCCTCGAGCGGGCCGGACGCCCAGGTGGGCGGAACGCCGCGGGAGCCGGTGGCCGGGCCGCGCGAGGAGCGCAGCTCGGCCCAGGCAGCTCGTCCCCGGGCCTTGATCGCGGCCGGGTCGGCATCCTCGCCGAGCAACGCGGTGCGCAGCTCCGCCTCGCGCTCGGCCACGCCCGCGGCGACGTCACGGAACACCCCACGCACGGTCCCGGTGACCTTCGCGGCGGTACCGAGGGCCTGGGCGGCCTGCGGGGGCACGTACTGCGCGACCAGCCGACGCCCGTAGCGCACGGCGATGACGGTTGCGCCGACGCCGACCCCGATCCAGAACAGCCGCCTCATGCCGCCGTCCTCGAGCCGAGGTGCGCCAGCGCCCGCCGCACGCCGTGCGAGAACGCCGCCACCTTGATCATCGGGCCGCCCACGGTGGCTGCGAACAGCGCGGTCAGGGCGGCGAGGTTCTGGGACATGTCGGCCGCCGCGGTGGTCACCGCGTCGACCTTGTCCAGCTGGACGTTGCCGGACGCGATGGCCTTCGCCGCCTCGTCGATGACGGGCAGGGTGTGGTCGGTCATCTGGTTCAACGCCCGGGTCGCGGAGTCGAACGTGCGCCCGAGCTTGACCAGCGGCAGCGCCAGGACCCCGACGAGCACGGCGAACACGACGGCCGCGATCAAGCCGGCGATCTGACCGACCATGCCGCACCCCTCCTTCGTCGGGCGCGGTGTCCGCGCGCCACCTGGCACACCTTATCGACCTGCGCTGCCGCAGCCCGGGGCGAACGACGACGCCCCGCGCATGCCGGGGGCAGCGCGGGGCGTCGGGACGTTCGGATCAGCGGGCGTAGTACTCGACGACCAGCTGGACCTCGCACGTGATCGGCACCTCGGCCCGCAGGGGCCGACGGACCAGCACGGCGGTCAGCTTCTCGAGCTGCACGTCCAGGTAGCCCGGGACGGTGGGCAGCACGTCGCGGTGCGCACCGGCGGCCGCGATCTGGAACGGCACGGTGGGCTGGCTCTTCGGCTTGATCATCAGCGTCTGGCCGACCGCGACCCGCTGGCTGGGCCGGTCGACGATCCTGCCGTCGAGCAGCACGTGCCGGTGGGTGACCACCTGACGGGCCTGGAGGATGGTGCGGGCGAACCCGGAGCGCAGGACGAGCGCGTCGAGGCGGGTCTCGAGGTCCTCGACGAGCGCCTCACCGGTCAGGCCCGGGGCCTTGCGGGCGCTCTCGTAGGCGCGGGCGAGCTGCTTCTCGCGCAGCATGTACTGGGCGCGGAGCCGCTGCTTCTCGCGCAGCCGGACGGCGTAGTCCGACTCGGTGCGACGGCGGGCGCGGCCGTGCTCCCCGGGCGGGTAGGGGCGCTTCTCGAAGTGCTTGACGGCCTTGGGCGTCAGGGCCAGGCCGAGCGCGCGGCTCAGGCGAACCTGACGCCGGGCGCGGGTCACATTGGTCACAGTGCTGCGTTCCTGTCGTTGTAGACGTCACACCCACGGTCGAGCGGGATTGCCCGGTGGGCGTGGGGCCGACCATCTGATGTCCGCATCGGCGGACCCGGCTAAGGCCCCAGGCGGTCGCCGCACGACGAGCGCACGACGAACCCGCTCACCTTACCGGACGCCCGCTCCCCCACCCAATCCCTCCCACCCCGCCACCCCGCCGCCCCGCCAGCCCTGCCAGCCCCGCCAGCCCTGCCAGGCCCGAGGTTCTCCCACTTCCCTGAACCTCGGACCGTGATCCACGGTCCGCACCTCAGGGAAGTTGGGCGGTGGGGTGGGGCTGGGGTGGGCGGGGTGGGTGGCAGCGCGGCGGCTGGGGTGGGCGGCGCGGCGGCTGGGGTGGGCGGCGCGGCGGCTGGGGTGGGCGGCGGGGCGGCTGGGGTGGGCGGCGGGGCGGGTGCGGTGAGCGGAGGGGTGGGGTGGGGCGGGGTGGGTCAGGGGGGTGGGGAGAGGATCTCGCGGATGCGGGCCAGGCGGTCGGCGACCTGGCGCTCGTAGCCGCGGTCGCTCGGTTCGTAGTAGTGCGTGCCGACGAGCTCGTCGGGCAGGTACTGCTGGGCGGCGACCGCGTGCGGCTCGTCGTGCGCATAGAGGTAGCCCTGGCCATGGCCGAGCTGCTCCGCACCGGCGTAGTGCGCGTCGCGCAGGTGGGCCGGCACCGGCCCGAGGCGCCCGGCACGCACGTCGCCGAGCGCCGCGTCGATGCCCCGGTAGGCGGCGTTGGACTTGGGCGCCGTCGCCAGGTGGACCACCGCCTCGGCCAGGACGATGCGCGCCTCCGGCATGCCGATCAGCTGAACCGCCTGGGCCGCCGCGACCGCCGTCTGCAGGGCGCTCGGGTCGGCCATGCCGACGTCCTCGGCGGCGGCGATGACGATGCGGCGGGCGACGAACCGGGGGTCCTCCCCCGCGGCGAGCATCCGGGCCAGGTAGTGCAGCGCCGCGTCCACGTCCGAGCCGCGCATCGACTTGATGAACGCGCTGATCACGTCGTAGTGCTGGTCGCCATCACGGTCGTAGCGCACGGCGGCGACGTCGACGGCCTTCTCGACCGTGGCCAGGTCGACCCGCACCGTCCCGTCGTGCGGCTCGAGGAGGCCCGCTCCGGCAGCCGCCTCGAGGATCGTCAGCGCCTTGCGCGCGTCGCCCCCGGACAGCCGGAGCAGGTGGTCCTCGGCGTCCTCGTCCAGGGCGACCGTGCCGGCCAGGCCACGCTCGTCCCCGATGGCCCGGCGGACCAGACCGCGGACGTCTTCGACCGACAGCGGTCGCAGCGTGAGCAGCAGCGAGCGGGACAGCAACGGTGAGTTGACCGAGAACGACGGGTTCTCGGTGGTCGCGGCGACGAGCGTCACCCAGCGGTTCTCCACGCTCGGTAGCAGCGCGTCCTGCTGGGCCTTGGTGAAGCGGTGCACCTCGTCGACGAAGAGCACGGTCTCAGGGCCGCCGGTGGCCAGCCGACGGCGCGCGTCCTCGATGACGGCACGAACCTCCTTGACACCGGCGGTCACCGCGGACATCTCGACGAAGCGCCGACCGGAGGTCGCGGCCATGAGATAGGCCAGGGTCGTCTTGCCCGTACCGGGCGGCCCCCACAGCACCACGGAGGCCGGCGCGCTGCGTGCCGCGGCCGCGTCCGGCGGGTCGACCAGCCTGCGCAGTGGCGAGCCCGGCTCGAGCAGGTGGTCCTGGCCGGCGACCTCGGCCAGCGTGCGCGGGCGCATCCGTACCGCCAGCGGCGCGCCCGGACCGACCTCCGGAAGGCCGGCGGCGGTGGACGTCACGGAGTCGAACAGGTCCACACGCCGAACCCTACGCACCCGCACCCATGCCCCCGCGCCCGCCGGGCGCGCCCCGGTTGACCTGCACCGCCGAGTGGCGGGGGCACAGCGGCGGCGGTGACGGTGCCGCAGGCGGCCTAAGCCTGCAACGATGACCAGCGTGTTCGCACACCTCGGCCGGGTCGTCGGCCGCCACCCGAGAGTCACCGTCGTCGCCTGGCTCGTTCTCGCCGTGGTGGGGTACGCCGTGGCAGTGCTCGGGGTGCCAGGCGGCCAGTCGGTCTTCGACCGGGTGACCTCCGGGGCGCCGAACGTTCCCGGCTCGCAGAGCACGCAGGCCGATGCGCTGCTGGCGCAGGTCGAGCAGGGCGGCGACTCGCTCACCCTCGTCCTGTCCGGCGTCGACCCGACGTCCGCCGCCCTCCAGGCGGCCATGGTGCCGATCCGTCGGGACCTCGCCGCCGTGCCGGGCGTCGTCTCGGTGGTCGATCCGCTCGCGCTTCCCGGCGGCACGGCCAACCCGGCTGCGGCGCCCCTGCTGGCTCGGGACGGGCACGGGTTCCTCGTCGTCGTCGGGCTGGACGCCGCGTTGGGCGCCGACCAGGCGAACGCCGCGCTGGACTCCGTGCAGACCCTCCTCGAGGCTGTGCCGGGACGGCTCGCGGACGTCGCGCCACAGGCGACCGGTCTGGTCGGCGGGTCGACGCTCATCATCGGGGACATCCACGGGCAGGTCGAGCGGGACCTGCGCACCGGTGAGGCGGTGGCGCTGCCGATCGCGCTGGTGGCGATGGTGTTCGTGTTCGGCGGGTTCCTGGCGGCCGGGATGCCGATGGCCGGCGCGCTGGCGTCGATCGGTGTCGGCCTCGCCGTCGTGCTCGGCCTGACCTACCTGATGGACGTCGACGCCGCGACGATCAACGTGCTGACGGCGCTCGGCATCGGGCTGTCCATCGACTACGGGCTGCTCGTCGTGTCGCGGTACCGGGAGGAGCTGCACCGGCTGGTCGACGCCGACGGCGGGGCCGCGACCCGCCGACGGCGCGGCGACGGCACCGTCGCCACCGCCGTCGAGCGGACCCTGGCGACCGCAGGCCGCACCGTCTCCTTCTCCGCGATCACCGTGGCGATCTCGATCGCCGGCCTGATGGTCTTCTCCCCGCCGATCCTGCGCGCGATCGGCGCCGCGTCGGTCGCCCTGGTGGTCGTCGCGCTGGGCACGGCGCTGACCCTGGTCCCCGCGCTGCTCGTCCTGACCGGACGCCGGCTGTCCCGGCCGAGCCCGGTGCTGCGGGTGCCGGGGATGCGCGCCGTGATGGCGCGGACCGCCGACGTGCAGTCGTCGGAGGGCTTCTTCTCCCGGCTCACCGCCCGCGTGCAGCGGCACCCGTGGTGGGTGATCGCCGGGTGTGTCGCCGTCCTCGGTCTAGCCGCGCTGCCCGTGCGGAACCTCGAGCTGCGTAACTCCGGGGCCGAGCTGCTGCCCGCCGGGAGCAGCCAGCGCGCCTTCCTCGACGCGATCGCGCAGAACTACCCGGAGGCGCAGTCGGCGGCCGTCACGGTTCTGGCCGCCACGTCGCTCGAGGCCGGGACGACGTTTGCGGGTCAGCTCGCCGCGCTGCCCGGGGTGGCCACGGTCGACACCCCCCGGGCGCTGGGCTCCTACGTCGTGCTCGGGGTGCGGCCGGACTCCGCCGATGCCGGCGGTCCGACCGCCCGAGCAGTGGTCCAGGAGATCCGCGCGCTCGACCCCGGGTTCCCGGTCTGGGTCACCGGGCAGGCGGCGCACTCGATCGACTTCACCCACGCGCTGGCCGCCCGGGCGTGGTGGGTGGTCGGCATCGTCGCGGTGGCGACGCTGGTGCTGCTCTTCCTCATGACGGGCTCGGTGGTGATCCCGGTCAAGGCGCTCCTGACGAACGCCCTGTCGCTCGCGGCGTCGATGGGCGTGCTGGTCTGGGGGTTCCAGGACGGGCACCTGGCCAGGCCGCTCGGCTTCATCGGCGTCGGGGGTATCGAGTCCTACGTCGTGGCGCTGGTGCTCGCCTTCGCGTTCGGGCTGGCGATGGACTACGAGCTCTTCCTGCTCTCCCGGGTCAAGGAGCTGCACGACGAGGGGCACCCGACCGACGAGGCGGTGCGGCTGGGCCTGCAGCGCTCGGGACGGGTGATCACGTCCGCCGCGGCGATCATCATCGTCGTCTTCGCCGGCTTCGTCGCCGGCAAGCTGCTCATCATCAAGGAGGTCGGCTTCGCCCTCGCGGTGGCTGTCCTGGTCGACGCGACGCTGGTCCGCCTGCTGCTCGTGCCGGCCACGATGACCGTGCTCGGGAAGTGGAACTGGTGGGCCCCGGCGCCCCTCAAGCGCCTGTACGAGAAGATCGCCATCACGCACTGAGGACCGGCTGGTTGCCGAGCGCAGCTTTCGTCAGCCAGGCGGGGTGTTTCGTGCGCTGCACGACACGGTCTCGCTGATGAACGCTGCGCTCGATGGTGGACAGGGCGATCGACGGTGGACTGGGCGCTCGACGGCAGGCGGGGCGATTGGGGGCGGACGGTGCGCTCGCACGGTTGACCGTGGGGTGGGCGTTACGTGGGGCGGTAGGAGCGGCCCTCGTGGTCGGTCCGGAAGCCGAGGCGGCGGTAGATCCGCAGGGCCGGCTCGTTGGCGGCCCACACACCGAGCGAGACCCAGTCCGCCCCGGCAGCCAGCCCGTCTGCCGTCGCCGCGGCCATCAGTGCGGTACCGAGCCCGCCGCGTCGCCCCTCCGGGCGCACCCCGAGACCGTGCAGGTGCCAGCTGAACCCGTCGTCGGTCGCCCCACCGCGCAGACCGGCGCCCAGGACGCCGACCAGCCGATCTCCGTCCCGCACGCCCCACCAGCCGGCCTCGTGGGGGGTGGTCGGGTCCGACTCGGTGGTGGGGTTCCCGGCGGCCAGGCAGTCGAGGACGGCCGGCAGGTCGGCGTCGAGGTCGAGCCGCTCGACCCGGTCCGTCCCCGGTGCGTCGGCCACGACGGTCGTGGACATCCAGTCCCAGCCGGGCAGCGGCTCGACGCGCAGCGCCGCGCAGGCCGGGCCGGGCAGGTCGACCGCGCGCGGCAGCGACAGCCAGCGCAGCGGGGCCTGCAGCTCGCCCGCGTCCACCAGCGCGGTGACGATCCCGGCGGCGCGGCCGTCCCGGCCGTAGCCGGCCACCGACAGCCCGGTCGGACCGTCGAACAGCACGACGATGCCCTCGTCGTCGCCCAGCACGCGCGCACCGGCCAGCTTGTGGCGGTCGGACAGCACCAGCCGGTCGTCCCGCCACCGGGCCGGCAGCGCGTCGAGCGCCGCCGTCACTCCCCGGCCGCCGGCTTCGGCCTGAAGTCCACCCCCGCCTCACGCCGCTGCTCGGGCGTGATCGGGGCCGGAGCGCCGGTCAAGGGGTCGTAGCCGCCGCCGGACTTGGGGAACGCGATGACGTCCCGGATCGAGTCGGCGCCGGTGAGCAGGGCGACGATCCGGTCCCAGCCGAAGGCGATCCCCCCGTGCGGCGGGGCGCCGAACTGGAAGGCGTCGAGCAGGAAGCCGAACTTCTCCTGCGCCTCCGCCGCGGCCGATCCCCATCACCTGGAACACGCGCTCCTGCACGTCGCGCCGGTGGATACGGATCGAGCCGCCGCCGATCTCGTTGCCGTTGCAGACGATGTCGTAGGCGTACGCCAGCGCGTGGCCGGGGTCCTCCTCGAACCGGTCGATCCAGTCCGGCGTCGGCGACGTGAACGCGTGGTGCACCGCGGTCCACGCACCGGTGCCCACCGCGACGTCGTCGTCCTCGCCGGTCGGCTTGAACAGCGGTGCGTCGACCACCCAGACGAACGACCACTGCGCGTCGTCGACCAGCCCGTCCCGCCGGCCGATCTCCAGGCGCGCCGCGCCGAGCAGCGCCCGGGCCTCCGACGCCTTGCCGGCGGCGAAGAACACGGCGTCGCCCGGCCGGGCGCCGACCGCAGCGGCCAGCCCGGCCCGCTCGTCGTCCGAGATGTTCTTGGCGACCGGGCCCCCCAGCTCGCCGTCGTCGCCGACCGTGACGTACGCCAGACCCTTGGCGCCACGCTGCTTGGCCCAGTCCTGCCATGCGTCGAACCCGCGCCGGCTGGTCGACGCCCCGCCCGGCTGCACGACGGCCCCCACGTACGGCGCCTGGAACACCCGGAACGGTGTGCCGGCGAAGTAGTCGGTCAGCTCGGTCAGCTCGAGCCCGAACCGCAGGTCCGGCTTGTCCGAGCCGTAGCGGGCCATCGCGTCCGCGAACGTCATCCGCGGGATCGGCGTCGGGATGGTGTAGCCGACCAGGTCCCACAGCGCGACGAGGACGTCCTCGGCGACGGCGATGACGTCGTCCTGCTCGACGAAGCTCATCTCGACGTCGAGCTGGGTGAACTCCGGCTGCCGGTCGGCACGGAAGTCCTCGTCGCGGTAGCACCGGGCGATCTGGTAGTAGCGCTCCATGCCCGCCACCATGAGCAGCTGCTTGAACAGCTGCGGGGACTGCGGCAGCGCGTACCAGGAGCCGGGCGACAGCCGGGCCGGGACCAGGAAGTCGCGGGCTCCCTCGGGCGTGGAGTGGGTCAGGGTCGGCGTCTCGATCTCGACGAACTCGTGGGCGTCCAGCACCCGGCGCGCGGCCTGGCTCACCTTGGACCGCAGCCGCAGGGCGTGCGCCGGTGCCGGGCGGCGCAGGTCCAGGTAGCGGTAGCGCAGCCGGACCTCCTCGCCCGGGGTCTCGTCGACCGTCGAGGAGACCTGGAACGGCAGCGGTGCCGCCTCGTTGAGCACGACGACCGCGGTGGCGATCACCTCGATCTCGCCGGTCGGCAGGTGCGGGTTCTCGTTGCCCTCCGGACGACGGGAGACCTCCCCGGTCACCTGGAGCACGTACTCGGAGCGCAGCGCGTGCGCCACGGCCTCGTCGTGGATCACCACCTGCGCGATGCCCGACGCATCCCGCAGGTCCACGAAGGCCACGCCGCCGTGGTCCCGCCGGCGATCCACCCACCCGGTGAGGGTGACGGTGGTGCCGATCTGCTCGGCGCGCAGCGAGCCGGCGGTGTGGGTGCGCAGCACGGAAGGTCCTTCGTTCGTCGTGTTCGGGGGCGCCTGGGCGCCCGACGATCCTACTGGCGCGTCGCCGCGGGCCGACTGGCGTCAGCCGAGGAAGGGGTTGTGCACCAGCTCGACGGCGAGGTCCGTCGCCGGTCCGTGGCCCGGGAGCAGCCGCGCGCCGTGCGGCAGCGTCTCGACCACCTCGCGCAGCGTGCGGGCCATGACGAGCTCGTCCCCGCCGGGCAGGTCGGTGCGGCCGATGGTCCCGGCGAACAGGACGTCGCCCGTCAGCACCACCGGCCCGGGGGCGTCGAGCAGGAAGACCGTCGAACCCTCGGTGTGGCCGGGGGCGTGTCGGGCGAGGAGGGTGACACCCTCCAGCTCCAGCTGCTCGTCGGGCGAACGGCCGTGCGGACCTGGGGCGCCGCCGAACGTCACCACGTCCGCCGGTGGCAGGTAGCCCTGCGGGTCGAGGCCGGCCAGGCGCAGCGCCTGGGCCAGGGCGGCCTCCCCGCCGCGCGGGGCGATGCCGAGCACGCCGAGCGTGCCGAAGGGGTCCGCGAGGCGGTAGGCGTCGGCCGCGTGGATGAGCAGCGGGACGCCCAGGCGGGCGCCCAGCGGGCCGGCGTCCCAGGTGTGGTCCGGGTGGCCGTGGGTGGCCAGCAGAGCCACGATCCGCAGGTGGTGCTGGTCGGCCAGGGCGACGATCTGGTCCGCGACACCGGCGCCCGGGTCGACGACGACCGCGACGCCCGCCTCGGCGAGGACGACACAGCGGGCACCCAGCACACGCGAGGTGATCTCGATGATCTCCACGCTCGCACGCTAGTCCCGAGCCGGGGTGGCGGCCGACCCGTCCCGCTTGCCTAGACTGTGCCGGGTTCCACGGTGCGCACCTGCAGGTCGCCGACCTCGCGCGCGCGGTCCGACGAGGAGAGGGTGTGTCCAGCAAGCGCGAACGGGAGTACGAGCGTCGTCGGCTCGAGCGGTGGCAGGAGCGACAGGCGAAGGCTCGCGCCTCGCGGCGCCGTCGGAACGTCATCGCCGGCAGCATCGTCGGCGCTGCCGTCGTCGTCACGGCGATCGTCATCGCCGTGGTGAGCTCGGACACGTCGCCCGCCGCTGCGCCGACGAGCAGCCCGTCGCCGTCGGCGTCCGCCTCGTCCGCCGCCTCGCCCTCGTCGGCCGCATCCCCGTCGTCCTCCGCAGCGGCGTCCGCGGCGGCACTGAACCTCTTCCCGCGCACCGGCAACGGCGGCGTGCTGCCCGCCGCGTCGCTGGCCCAGAACCGCACGTGGACCGGCACGATCACCACCAACCGCGGCGACATCACGGTCGAGCTGTACGGGGACAAGGCCCCGCAGGCGGTGGCGAACTTCGTCGAGCTGGCCCGTGAGGGGTACTTCGACCAGACGAAGTGCCACCGGCTGGCGACAACGCTCCACGTGCTGCAGTGCGGCGACCCGACCGCCACCGGCATGGGCGGGCCCGGCTACAGCTGGGGCCCGATCGAGAACGCGCCGGCCAACGGCCTGTACCCCGCGGGCACGCTCGCCATGGCCCGGCAGTCGGGCAACGGCAGCTCGATGGGCAGCCAGTTCTTCTTCACGTACGCCGATACGCAGATCCCGTCGGACTCGGCGGGCGGCTACACGGTGTTCGGGAAGGTGACGTCAGGCCTGGACGTGCTGCAGGCCATCGCCGGCGGAGGAACCGCGGACGGGTCGACTGACGGCCAGCCCGCGTCCGACGTCATCATCGAGGGAGTGAAGACCCAGTGACGGAGACCCCAGCCACGCCGGCCGAGCCCGACGCGCCCGAGCCGATCGCCGTCACCGCCGAGGAGGTCCCCGCCCCCGAGACTGCGGAGGATGTCCCGACGACCGAGGAGGTCGTGGTCGACGAGGAGGTCGTGGTCGACGAGGAGGTCGTGGCCGACGGGTGTCCTGGTCGACGAGGCTGCACTGTCAGTCGACGACGACCGCGGCCGACGAGGACGTGGTCGGCTGACGCAGGCGTCCCGCTGACGAGGCCTACCGCTGACCAGGACATCCCCGCTGACGAGGACGTAGCCGCTGACCAGGACATCCCCGCTGACGAGGACGTCGCGACCGGCGACGAGGTGCCTGTCGCGGAGGACGTCCCGGCCGACGAGGACGCGGCCGGCGCGGCGTCGGTGGCGACCGACGAGGCCGACCAGGCACCGACGGCGGACGCGGCAGCGGTGGTGCCTGCGGCACCAGGCCCGCGCCCCACCCCGGCCTCGATCCGCCCCCGCCCGCTCCCCCGCCCCCCGGCACCGGCCGCACCTGCTGCACCGGCACCGGCGGCACCGGTCGCCCCGGTGCTGCCCCCGCCCGCTGCACCGCTTGACCCCGCTGAGGTCGCCGCTGCCTCAGCGTTCGGCCGGGTCGGGGAGGACGGCACCGTCTTCGTCCGGGACGGCGAGGAGGAGCGCGAGGTCGGGCAGGTGCCCGGCGCGACCGACGACGACGCGATGGCCCTCTACGTGCGTCGCTTCCTCGACCTGCAGGCGAAGGTCGCGCTGTTCGAGGTCCGCCTGACCGCCGCCGACCTCTCGGTCAAGGAGATCGACGCGACCCTGGGCAAGCTCGCCGACGACCTGGCCGCACCGGCCGCGGTCGGCGACCTGGTCGGGCTGCGCACCCGGCTGGACGCGCTGAGGATCGTCGCGGCCGAGCGCCGCGCTGCCGCCGAGGCCGAGCGTTCCGCCGCCCGCCAGGCCGCGCTCGAGTCGCGCACGGCGATCGTCGAGCACGCCGAGCAGATCGCCGGGACCGACCCGAGCCGCGTCCAGTGGCGCCCGGCCGGCGAGCAGCTGCGCGTGCTCCTCGACCAGTGGAAGGACGCCCAGCGCAACGGGCCACGGCTGGACCGCACGTCCGAGGAGGCCCTCTGGAAGCGGTTCAGCCACGCCCGGACGACCTTCGACCGGGAACGCCGGCACTTCTTCGCCGAGCTCGAGACGCGCAACGCATCGGCGAAGAACGAGAAGGAGACGCTCGTCGCACGCGCCGAGCACCTGGCGACCAGCACGGACTGGGCCAGCACCGCAGGCGAGTTCCGCGACCTGATGGCGCAGTGGAAGTCGGCCGGGCGGGCCAGCCGGCCCGTCGACGACGCGTTGTGGGCCAGGTTCCGCGCCGCGCAGGACGCCTTCTTCCAGGCTCGCGACGCCGCCTCCGCAGCGACCGACGAGGAGTACCAGGCCAACCTCGTCGTCAAGGAGACGGCTGGTCGCCGAGGCCGAGTCGTTGCTCCCGATCAAGGACCTCGGCGCGGCGAAGTCCGCGCTGCGCTCGATCCAGGACCGGTGGGACGGGGCCGGCAAGGTGCCTCGGGGCGACATCCAGCGGATCGAGGGCCGGCTGCGCGCCGTCGAGCAGTCCATCCGCGACGCCGACGAGCACCAGTGGCGACGCAGCAACCCGGAGACCCGTGCCCGGGCCGAGGGCGCAGCCGCCCAGCTCGAGCAGGCGATCGCCGGGCTCGAGGCTGACCTGGCGAAGGCCAGGGCCGCCGGAGACCCCCGGAAGATCGCCGAGGTCGAGGCCGCCCTGGTGGCCCGTCGGTCCTGGCTCGAGCAGGTGGAACGGGCCGCTCGGGACGCACGCGGCTGACGTCGTCCACAGGCCGCGGCCCCGGTGCTCGCCGGGCCGCGGCATGCTGCGGCGGTGTCGACCGCGCTGATCGCCTACCGTCCCGCCGTCGTCGAACCTGCACCCCTGGTGCGTCGTGAGGACGTCGCCGCACCGGTGTGGACCGGCATGCTGCTCGACGGCGCCCTGGTGCCGCTGTGGCACGGGGTCGCGGTCCGGGCCGACGTCGAGGTGACGCCCGCGGTGCGGCTGGCCGCCGTGAACGGCCTGGTGCCGCACCGGGGGGTCGTCGGGCGCGCCGCGGCCGCCTGGGTGCACGCCGGCGGGCCGGGCCCCGATCGGGTGGACGTCCTGGTCCCGGTCGGCGTCCGGAGAGTCGACCCGCACCCGGCCCGCCGCGCCGCCGAAGGCCCGTTGCCCGCTCAGGACGTGCTGCACCTCGGCGCGGGACGGGTGACGACCGTGCAGCGCACCGGCCTCGACGTCGCGCGGTACACCGCGCAGGACGAGGCCGCGGGACGCCTGACCGCGCTGCTCGGAGTCGGTTTCGACCCGCAGGCGGCGCTGGCCACCCTCGACGACCTGCCCGGCGAGCGAGGGATCCTGCGCGCCCGCTCGCTGCTCACCGCGCTCGGCGCGGGAGGGTCTCAGGCGCGGATGACCGGCTGGTCCGGCGTCCTCGCTCCGGTGATCCGGTAGACGTCGTAGACGCCCTCCACCTTGCGCACCGCGGCGAGCACCGAGGCCAGGTGCGACGGCTCGGCCATCTCGAAGACGAACCTCGACAGCGCCACCCGGTCCCGCGACGTGGAGACGCTCGCGGACAGGATGTTGACGTGGTGGTCGGACAGCACACGCGTGACGTCCGAGAGCAGCCGGGACCGGTCGAGCGCCTCGACCTGGATCTGGACCAGGAACAGCTGTGAGCCGGTGTGGCCCCACTCGACCTCGACCATGCGTTCCGGCTGGCTGGCGCGGAGCCCGGCGACGTTGACGCAGTCCGTGCGGTGCACGCTCACCCCGGCACCCCGCGTGACGAACCCGATGATCTCGTCCCCCGGCACCGGGGTGCAGCACTTGGCCAGCTTGATCCAGACGTCGGCGACGCCCTTGACGACCACCCCCGGGTCGCCCTGACGGACGCTGCGCGCCGCGGACCCGGGGCGGGTCGCCTCGGCCAGGTCCTCCTCGGTGGCGGGCACCCCGCCGAGCGAGGCGACCAGGCGCTGGACCACGGTCGAGGCGGCCACCTGGTTCTCGCCGATCGCCGTGTACAGCGCCGTGACGTCGGCGTGGCGCATCTCCGCGGCGAGCCCGACCAGCGCCTCGTGCGACAGGAGGCGCTGCAGCGGCAGGTTCTGCTTGCGCATCGCCTTGGCCAGCGCGTCCTTGCCGCGCTCGACGGCCTCCTCGCGGCGTTCCTTGGTGAACCACTGGCGGATCTTGTTGCGCGCGCGCGGGCTCTTGACGAAGCCCAGCCAGTCACGGCTCGGACCGGCGGTCTCCGACTTCGACGTGAACACGTCGACCACGTCGCCGTTGTCCAACGTGGAGTCCAGCGGCACGAGCCGGCCGTTGACCCGCGCGCCCATCGTCCGGTGGCCCACCTCGGTGTGCACGGCGTACGCGAAGTCGACCGGGGTCGAGCCCTGCGGGAGGGCGATGACGTCGCCCTTCGGCGTGAACACGTAGACCTCGGACCCGGCGATCTCGAACCTCAGGGAGTCCAGGAACTCGCTGGGATCGGCCGTCTCCTTCTGCCAGTCGACGAGCTGGCGCAACCAGCTCATGTCGTTGCCCTGGCTGTCGGTGACCGCCGGCTGGCTGCCCCCCTTGGCGTTCTCCTTGTACTTCCAGTGCGCCGCGACGCCGTACTCGGCCCGCCGGTGCATGTCGTGCGTGCGGATCTGGATCTCCACCGGCTTGCCGCCGGGCCCGATCACCGTGGTGTGCAGCGACTGGTAGAGGTTGAACTTCGGCATCGCGATGTAGTCCTTGAACCGGCCCGGCACCGGGTTCCACCGCGCGTGCAGCGCGCCGAGCGCGGCGTAGCAGTCCCGGACGGTGTCGACCAGCACGCGCACGCCCACCAGGTCGTAGATGTCGGCGAAGTCGCGGCCGCGCACGATCATCTTCTGGTAGATCGAGTAGTAGTGCTTCGGCCGGCCGGTGACGGTCGCCTTGATCTTCGCGGCCCGCAGGTCCGCGCCGACCTGCTCGCGCACCGTCGACAGGTACTCCTCGCGGGCCGGCGCGCGCTCGGCGACCAGGTGGACGATCTCGTCGTACACCTTGGGGTAGAGCGTGGCGAAGCTCAGGTCCTCGAGCTCCCACTTGATGGTGTTCATGCCGAGCCGGTGGGCCAGCGGCGCGTAGATCTCCAAGGTCTCGCGTGCCTTGCGCGCTGCGGACTCCGACGAGACGAACTTCCAGGTCCGCGCGTTGTGCAGCCGGTCCGCGAGCTTGATGACCAGAACCCTGATGTCGTGCGACATCGCGACGACCATCTTGCGCACGGTCTCGGCCTGCGCCGCGTCGCCGTACTGGACCTTGTCCAGCTTGGTGACACCGTCGACGAGCATCGCGACCTCGGGCCCGAACTCGTGCCGCAGCTGGTCCAGCGAGTAGTCGGTGTCCTCCACCGTGTCGTGCAGCAGCGCCGCGGTCAACGTCGACGGCGTCATGCCGAGCTCGGCGAGGATCGTGGCGACCGCGACCGGATGCGTGATGTAGGGGTCGCCGCTCTTGCGGACCTGGCCCTGGTGCGCCCGCTCGGCGACCACGTACGCCTGCTCCAGCATCGACAGGTCGGCCTTCGGGAAGTGCTCCCGGGCAGCCTGCATCACCGGCTCGAGCGCCGGGTTCGCGGCCGGCGAACGGCCCCCGAACCGGGCCAGGCGGCCGCGCACGCGGGCGGACGCGGTGCCCTCGGTCGGCGGTTCGACGCGGGGCGTGACGGACTGGTCGGTCGTCGTCACCACCCCCTCCGGTCTCGCTGGCTCACCCGCCAAACGCCGTGGCGCCGTCCGCCATTCCGCGCAACCGTCCGGCGTCGGCCCAGGTCGGCCCGTGCCTGGGAGTCTACGACCGGCGCCTCAGGCCAACGTGAGCAGGGTGTCGACCGGCACGCCGGGGATCCGGTCCCGGCCGTGCAGCCCGGCGAGCTCGGCGAGCACCGCGATGCCGACGACCTGAGCCCCGCAGTCGGCGAACAGCTTGAGGGTGGCCGCCGCGGTACCGCCGGTGGCCAGCACGTCGTCCACGACGAGCACACGTGAGCCGCGCGGCACGGTGAACGGCTGGACCTCCAGCGTCGCAGTGCCGTACTCGAGGTCGTAGGTCTCGGAGATCGTCGGGCCGGGGAGCTTGCCCGCCTTGCGGACCAGCACCATGCCGGCGCCGAGCGCGACGGCGATCGGGGCGGCGAGCAGGAAGCCTCGCGACTCCATGCCGGCCACCAGGTCGACCGGACCGGGCGCATCAGCGGCGAGCACGGCGACCAGGTCCGCGAACGCCGGGCCGTCGGCGAGCACGGTCGTGATGTCCCGGAACAGCACCCCGGGCTCCGGGTAGTCCGGGACCTCGCGGAGCAGCGCCGTGACCCTCGAGACCACCTCGGCGCGATCGGGCGTGACGGCTGTCCTCATCTCCGGCGGCGCCTCGGCTGAGCAGAGAAGCCCTGGTGCTGGCCGGGCCGCAACGGCCCGACGAGCACCGGCGCGCCACCGACCCCCGCGGCGACCGCGTCTCCGTTGCCGGCGGTGGCACGGCCGGCGAGGACACGGCCGCGCAGGGCCGAGATCTCCGGCTCACGCTCCCGCAGCGTCACCTCGAGCGGTGTCGCCAGGAAGATCGACGAGTACGCGCCGACCAGCATGCCGACGAACAGCGCCAGGGCGATGTCCCGCAGGGTGCCGGCACCGAGGACGAAGGCGCCGATGAAGAGGATCGAGGCGACGGGCAGGAGCGCGACGACCGACGTGTTGATCGACCGGACCAACGTCTGGTTGACCGCGAGGTTCGCCTTCTCCGAGTAGGTGTACCGGCTCTGGTGGATCACCCCGTCGGTGTTCTCGCGCACCTTGTCGAAGACGACCACCGTGTCGTAGATCGAGTAGCCGAGGATGGTCAGGAAGCCGATCACCGTCGCAGGTGTCACCTCCCAGCCGACCGCGGCGTAGACCCCCGCAGTGATGGCGATGTCGTGGAACAGCGCCACGAGCGCGGCGACGGCCATCCGCCAGTTGCGGAAGTACAACGTCATCACGACCGTGACCAGCACGAGGAACACGACGAGGCCGGTGACGGCCTTCTTCGAGACGTCCGCACCCCAGGTGGGGCCGATGAACGTGCTGGTCACCTTCGTCGCGTCGACGCCGAACGCCTTCTGCAGCGCCAGGCTGACCTGCTCCACCTGGCCGGCGCTGAGCTGGCGGGTCTGCACCCGGAGCGAGTCGGACCCCATGTTCGAGACGCGGGCGATCTCGGCTGTGTCGATCGTGGCGACCGCGTTGATCGCCGTCTGCTGGTTGCGGTCCGTGAGCCCGCTGATGACGAACTCGGACCCGCCGCGGAACTCGATGCCCGGGTTCAGCCCGGGCCGGAACAGCAGCACGATCGCGGCCAGGACGAGGATGCCGGAGGCGGTGAACCACCAGCGCCGGTGCCCGACGATGTTGTACGACCGCTTGCCGGTGTACAGGTCGTTGCCCCACTGGGCGAACCCGACGGCCATCAGTGCTCGTCCCCCTCGGTCGTCGTGGACTGGTCGGGCACCGAGCCGGTCGGTGCCGTCGGCGGTGCACCGGTCGCCGCAGCCCTGCGGGCAGCGGCCCGCCGCTCGGCGATCGTCATGCCGGCCTCGGCCTCGGCCTCGGTGCCGCCACCGACCGCCACGGGCTGCTTGGTGCTGAACCGGACCCCTGCGGTGTCGGCGGCGGTCCCACCGGTCGCGCTCGGGGTGACGACGACACGGCCACGTCCGGCGTACCGGACACCCGGCACGCCCAGGCGGCGCGGGTCGAGACCGGACAGCCGGTGACCCTCGTTGAAGAACGGCCAGGCCGAGATGATCTCCATCATCGGATGGGTGAAGAAGAAGACCACGACGAGGTCGATGATGGTGGTCAGGCCCAGGGTGAACGCGAAGCCGCGCACGCTGCCGATGGCGAGCATGTACAGGGCCGCGGCGGCGAGGAAGTTCACCGTGTCGGACGCCAGGATCGTGCGTCGCGCGCGGGCCCAGCCGTGCTCGACCGAGCCGGCCAGTCCCCGGCCGTCCCGCAACTCGTCGCGGATGCGTTCGAAGTAGACGATGAACGAGTCCGCGGTGATGCCGATGGCGACGATCAGACCGGCGACGCCGGGCAACGACAGCCGGTAGCCCTGCGTCCAGGACAGCAAGGTGATCACCAGGAAGGTGATGATCGCGGCCAGGACCAGCGAGGAGACCGTGAGCAGGCCGAGCAGGCGGTACTGCAGCAACGAGTAGACCACGACCAGGACGAGGCCGATCAGGCCCGCCAGCAGGCCCTTCTCCAGCGAGACCGAGCCGAGCGTCGCAGAGATCGTCTGCTCGCTCTCCACCTGGAAGCTCACCGGCAGGGAGCCGAACGACAGCTGGTTGGCCAACGTCGCAGCCGACTGGCGGGTGAACGAGCCGGAGATGACCGCCTGGCCGTTCGGGATGATCTCGTTGACCGAGGGCGCGGACACGACCAGGCCGTCGAGCACGACAGCGAACTGGTTCTCCGGCGGCGGGAACTTCGTCGTGTTGACGATCCGCGTCGTCGTGGCGGCGAACTGCGTCGTGCCCTGGCCGTCGAGCTTGAGGTTCACCACCCATTCGGTGCCGGTGGTGCCGTTGGACAGGACGTTGAGCCCGGAGGTGGCGCCGGCGATGTGGCTGCCCTGCAGCTCCACCGGTCCGAGGATGAACTTGGACAGCCCGTCCTGGGAGCACGTCACGAACGCGGCGCCCGGCGGGCCGTTGACGCCGCCGGCGAGGTTCGCCTTGTTGGTGCAGTCCAGCGCGTCGAACTGCTTCTGCACCTCAGGGGTGACGTAGTACGCCGTCCACGCGGCGCCGGTGTTGTTGGCGTCGGTCGGCTTGAGGTCGATCGGATTGGTGGCGCCCGGGGCAGCGGTCGAGCTGGGAGTCGGGGTGGGCGCCGGGGTCGCGGCGGCACCGGCCGCGGCGCTGGCCGTGGGGGTCGGTGTGGCGGCTGCGGCGGCGGCCTGCGCACTCGCCGTCGCGCTCGGCGCCGGAGCAGCGGCAGCACCCGACGAGGTTGGGCTGGGGGTCGGCGTCGGAGCCGGGCTAAAACTCTGGTTGAGCACCGCCCGGAACTCCATCTGGGCCGACGTGCGGACCAGCTTGAGGGTCTCCTCGCTCGGGTGCCCGGGCAGGGACACGACGATCTTCGCGGAGGACCCCGAGCCCTGGCTGGTGATCTCCGCCTCGGCGACGCCCGAGGCGTCGACACGCTGGCGGATGACGCTGATCGCCTGGCTGATCGTCGTCGAGGTCACCTGTCCGGAGGTCTGCGCCTGCGGCACCGGGGTGAGGATCACCTGGGTACCGCCCTCGAGGTCGAGGCCGAGCTTCGGCAGGAAGGTCGCCTTCGACCACTGCATGCCGGCCAGGAGCGTGGCTGCCATCGCGACAATCACGACGCCCAGGGTGACGAGCGTGCGTACCGGACGGCGCCGGGTAGTGGGAGCAGCCAACGTCAGTTCTCTCTCGTGCACGCACCGGCAGCGTCGCCGCCGCCGGTGGGATGAAGGCCTGGGCGCGCTGCCCGGGCCGCGCGGTTACTTCGTGGTGGTGCCGCCCTCGTCGCCGTCGTCGTGCGCGTCGTCGAGCGAGGACAAGTCGTCCGGCACCTCGATGTCGTCGTCGTACTCCTCGTCGTCCGCCTCGTCCGCGTCGTCGTCGACGTCGTCGACCTCGGTCGGCGGCTCGATCAGCTTGGCGATCGCAGCCCGGATCCAACGGGACTGGCTGCCGGGCAGCGACTCGAGCGTGATGGTGTCGCCGTCGACGTCGACCACGGTGCCGAGCAGGCCGGAGTGCGTCATCACCTCGTCGCCGGGCTTGAGGTTGTTGCGGAACGCCACAGCCTTCTGCTGCGTCTTGCGCGAACGGCTCGACATGTACCACATCGCGCCGAGCAGGCCGATGAGGATGATCCATACGATCGTCTGGGACATGGCGGGGTTCGTTCTCCTGAGGTCTCGGGGTGCCCGACGCAGTCTAGGCGTACCGACCGGTCGCTCCAACGCGCGGACCGGCCGTGGGGTTCCAGGTCCGGCCTTCGATCAGCCGAACAGGGCGTCCTGCGGGGCGGGCGGCACGAGGCCGAGGTGCAGCCAGGCCGACGGCAGCGCGACGCGGCCCCGCGGCGTGCGCCCGACCAGGCCCTCCCGGACCAGGAACGGCTCGGCGACGGTCTCCACCGTCTCCGGCTCCTCGCCCACGGCGACGGCGAGCGTGGTCAACCCCACCGGTCCGCCGCCGAACCGGAGGCAGAGCGCCTCGAGCACGGACCGGTCCAGCCGGTCCAGGCCCAGGGCGTCCACCTCGAACACCTCCAGCGCGTGCTGAGCGGCATCGAGGTCGAGCCTTCCGTCGCCCTTGACCTCGGCCCAGTCGCGGACCCGGCGGAGCAGCCGGTTGGCGATCCGCGGCGTGCCACGTGAGCGGGAGGCGATCTCGGCGGCCGCAGCGGCCTCGAGCTCGACGCCGAGCAGGCCGGCCGACCGGACGAGCACCCGTTCCAGCTCCTCGGCCGCGTAGAAGTCGAGGTGTGCGGTGAACCCGAACCGGTCGCGCAGCGGGGCGGGGAGCAGGCCGGCGCGGGTCGTCGCACCGACCACCGTGAACGGCGGCAGGGTCAGCGGGATGGCGCTCGCGCCGGCCCCCTTGCCGACCACGACGTCGACCCGGAAGTCCTCCATCGCCACGTAGAGCAGCTCCTCGGCCGGCCGGGCCAGGCGGTGGATCTCGTCCACGAACAGGACCTCGCCCTCCTCGAGCGAGGACAGCACGGCCGCCAGGTCGCCGGCGTGCTGGATCGCCGGGCCGCTCGTGATCCGCAACGACGTGCCCAGCTCGGCGGCGATGATCATCGCCAGCGTCGTCTTGCCCAGGCCGGGCGGCCCGGACAGCAGCACGTGGTCCGGCGGTCGGTTGCGTCCCGCGGCCGCCTGCAGCACCAGCGACAGCTGCTCGCGGACCACCCGCTGCCCGACGAACTCGCTGAGCCGACGCGGCCGCAGTGCCGCCTCGGCGGCGCGTTCCAGGTCGTCGGCCGACGAGCGGACCAGGCTGTCCGGACCGAACCGCTCGGTGACCATCGGCTCGTCGTCGTCCACGAACTCAGCCACGCGCACCGCCCAACGTCCGCAGCGCGGCGCGCAGCAGCCCGGCCACCTCGTCGGCACCGACCGGCTCTGTGCTGCCCGCGAGCACCGTCGTCACAGCCTCGTGCGCCGTGCGGGCCTGCCAGCCGAGACCGACCAGGGCCTCGACGACCTGGTCGCGGTGGTCGCCGGTGAGCGCCACGGGACCGACCGTGCCCGGTGCGGGTGCCGCGGCTCCGAGCCGGTCGCCCAGCTCGAGGACGATCCGCTGGGCGCCTTTGCGACCGATGCCGGGGACACGCTGGAGGGCCGGGTAGTCCTCGTCGGCCACGGCACGGCGCAGCCCGTCGGGGCTGTGCACGGCGAGCATCGCGAGAGCCAGACGCGGCCCGACCCCGCTGACGGTCTGGACCACCTCGAAGACCTCTCGCTCGTCGGCGTCGGTGAAGCCGTACAGCGTGAGCGAGTCCTCCCGGACGACGAGCGCGGTGTGCAACGTCGCTCGCTGGCCGGGGCGCAGTCCGGCCAGGGTGGCAGGGGTCGCCTGGACGAGGAGGCCGATGCCGCCGACCTCGACCACGGCCGCATCGAGCCGGACCGCCTGAACGGTCCCGGTGAGCGACGCGATCACGTGGCCCTCCTCATCGTCATGGCGAAATGTTCGCACACGTGTACGAACCCGCTCCCCCGCGACACGCCGTCCGCGGGCCGCGCCGGCAAGCGCCAGGCCGACATGGCACGTGTCTGCGAGCCGGGTGCCCGCGAAAAGTGCACCTGCCTGCGAGATGGGCACGTGCCTGTGAGCCGGGTGCCCGCGAGAGGTGCACATGCCTGCGAGATGGGCACGTGCCTGCCAGCCGGGTGCCCGCGAGAAGTGCACATGCCTCCCAGATGGGCACGTAGACGTGCCCATCTCGCGGTGATGTGCCCATCTCGGCGGCGTGGGGCGGTCGCGCGGGCCGGGCGGGTGGGGGTCACGGGTCGCTTGCGGGCAGGGGTCACGGGTCGCTTGCGGGCGGGGGTCACGAGTGGCGGCGAGCGGCCTGCTCGGCGGCGGCCCAGGCCCGCTGGGCGGCCGTCAACGACCCTGGCGGGCGTTGGGGGGCGCTCACCGCGCCCTGAGGTCGCCAGAGGTGGCAGATCGCCAGGGCGAGGGCGTCGGCGGCGTCGGCGGGCCGCGGCAGCTCGTCCAGGCCGAGCAGGCGGGCGACCATCGCCTGGACCTGGGCCTTGTCCGCTCGGCCGTTGCCGGTCACGGCGGCCTTCACCTCGCTCGGCGTGTGCACGGCGACCGGGATCCGCCGGCGCGCCGCCGCGACCAGCGCCAGCCCGGCGACCTGTGCGGTGCCCATCACGGTGCTGACGTTGTGCTGGGCGAACACCCGCTCGATCGCCACCGTGTCCGGGGCGAACTCCTCGATCGTCTCCTCGATCCGCCGCTCGATCGCGAGCAGGCGCTGGTCGACGTCCGCGTCCGGCGAGGATCGCGCCACGTCGACCCAGACCAGCGCCACCCGGTGCCCGGGCAGGCTGTCGACGACGCCCAGACCGCACCTGGTCAGGCCGGGGTCGACTCCGAGGACGCGCACGATCCCATCCTCACAGTCACCAGTGGAACGAAAACGTGCCCACCACCGGCGTGTCGGTGCGTGTCTGTTCCACTGGGGTGGGCCGGGAGTTGCGGGGGGACATGGCCACCGGGGGGTGGGTCAGTCGTCGTCCTCGTCGAGCTGGGCCATGACCTCGTCGGACGCGTCGAAGTTGGTGTAGACGTTCTGCACGTCGTCGGAGTCCTCGAGCGCGTCGATCAGGCGCAGGACCTTCCGGGCGCCCTCGGCATCGACCTCGACCTGCAGCGACGGGTAGAACACGACGTCCGCGGAGTCGTACTCGATGCCCGCGGCCTGCAGCGCCTGGCGCACCGGCACCAGGTCCGTCGCGTCGGTCAGCACCTCGAACGTTTCGCCCTCGTCGGTGACCTCCTCGCCGCCGGCATCGAGCACCGCCTCCATCACGGCGTCCTCGTCGGTCCCCTCCTTGGGCACGACGATGACCCCCTTGCGGGAGAACAGGTAGGACACCGATCCCGGGTCGGCCATCGAGCCGCCGTTGCGGGTGAACGCCACCCGGACGTCCGAGGCAGCCCGGTTGCGGTTGTCGGTCAGGCACTCGACGAGCACGGCGATGCCGCCGATGCCGTAGCCCTCGTACAGGATCGTCTGGTAGTCGGCGCCACCGGCCTCCTGGCCGGAGCCGCGCTTGACCGCCCGCTCGATGTTCTCGTTCGGGACCGAGGTCTTCTTCGCCTTCTGGATGGCGTCGAACAGCGTCGGGTTACCGGCGATGTCGCCGCCGCCGGTCCGGGCGGCCACCTCGATGTTCTTGACGAGCTTGGCGAACAGCTTGCCGCGCTTGGCGTCGATCAACGCCTTCTTGTGCTTGGTGGTGGCCCACTTGGAGTGACCCGACATGCCCCGCTCCTCAGATCCCGGTGACTCGCCCCGCCGCTTCCCGGACTACTCGGTCACAGGCTCTCGCGCACGATGTCGACGAACAGACGATGCACCCGCGTGTCGCCGGTCACCTCCGGATGGAAGGACGTGACGAGCAACGGCCCCTGACGCACCGCAACGATCCTACCGGCGGCAGGGCCCGCCTCCACCCGGGCCAGCACGCGCGCAGCCGGACCGACCGCCTCGACCCACGGCGCACGGATGAAGACCGCGTGCACGGGCGGACCTTCGACGCCGTCGATCTGCAGGTCCGTCTCGAACGAGTCGACCTGGCGCCCGAAGGCGTTGCGGCGCACGGTGACGTCCAGTCCGCCAAGCGTGCGCTGACCGTCGATCGCCCCGAGCAGGCGGTCTGCCAGCAGGATCATCCCCGCGCACGAGCCGTAGGCCGGCATCCCGGAGCGCAGCCGCTGCTGCAGCGGCTCGAACAGGTCGAACGCGCGCAGCAGCTTGTCGATCGTCGTTGACTCCCCGCCCGGGATGACGAGCGCGTCGACCGCGTCGAGCTCAGCACGGCGGCGCACGCCGACCGCCCGCGCCCCGACCACCTGCAGCGCGGCGAGGTGCTCGCGCACATCGCCCTGCAGCGCCAGGACACCAACCGTCGGTGTGGTCGTCACGTCGCCCGATCCTAGGTGACGTGCGGATACGCTCCGGCGATGGCCCCACATCCCGGGCAGGCCGCCCGCCCGCGCCTCGCCTCCGACGCCCGTCGGCTCGACGCCGCCCACGCCGCGACCGACCTGCGCGACCGCTTCCTGCTGCCCCGCGACGTCGTCTACCTCGACGGCAACTCGCTCGGTGCGCTGCCCGCCGCCGTCCCCCCGGCGCTCGAACGGGTGGTGCGCGACGAATGGGGTCGCGATCTCATCTCGTCGTGGAACACCGCCGACTGGTGGCAGGCCCCGACCCGGGTCGGGGACGTCGTCGGACGGCTGGTCGGTGCGGCGCCCGGACAGGTCGTCGTGGGTGACACCACCACGCTGCGGCTGTACCAGGCGCTGCGGGCCGCGGCCTCCATGCGTCCCGGATCGGGTGTGCTCGTCACCGATCCCGGCTCGTTCCCGACGGACCTGTACATGGCGCACGGTGTCGCAGCCGAGGTCGGCTGGCGGGTCGAGCTCGCCGACCCGGCCTCGATCCCCGCGCTCCTGGATCGGCTCGCCGACGGCGGCGAGCACGTGGCGGCGCTGGTCTTCTCCCACGTCGACTACCGCACCGGGGAGCTGTGGGACCTGCCCGCGCTGGTCGCGGCGGCGCACCGCGCCGGAGCGCTGGCGGTCGTCGACCTGTGCCACTCGGCGGGCGCCGTCCCGGTCGCGTTGGACAACTCCGACGTCGACCTCGCGGTCGGCTGCACGTACAAGTACCTCAACGGCGGGCCCGGCTCACCGGCCTACCTGTACGTGGCTGCGCGTCATCAGGCGGCGTTCGTCAACCCGGTACCGGGGTGGCACGGCCACGCCGATCCGTTCGCGATGAGGGGCACCTACGAGCCCGCGGACGGTGTCGCCCGCGCCCGGACCGGCACCCCGCCCATGTTGTCCCTGCTTGCCCTCGAGGCCGCCCTCACGGCGTTCGACGGTGTGGACGTCGCGGCCGTCCGGGCGCGGTCGTCGTCGCTCACACGGTTCCTCCGCCTGTGCCTGGAGACCCTCGTACCGGGGGTCGACGTGGTGTCGCCGGCCGACGACGCGCGTCGCGGCTCCCAGGTGTCCGTGCGCGACCAGCACGCCTACGGGATGGTCCAGGCCCTGATCGGACGGGGGGTTGTCGGGGACTTCCGCGCCCCGGACGTGGTCCGGCTGGGTGTGGCGGCGCCGTACCTGACGCACGCGGACATGCTGACGGCGGCGCAGGCCTACGCCGACGTGCTCGAGGCCGGCGAGCACCTCGACGAGCGGCACACGCTGCGGCCGACCGTCACCTGACGCGCTCTCGCGCGGGAGGCCCCAGGCCCCGTGTCGTTGTCCGACGAGCGCCCGCCTCCGCTCAGCGGGCCAGCGCCTCCGCACGTGCAGCACGGGCCGCGACGACCTCGTCGGCGAGCCGGGACAGGCCGTCGAGCAGCACCGGCCGGGCGCTCGCCAGGCTGACCCGCACCATGCCTGTCGCCAGGGTGCCGAACGTCGCCCCGGGCGCGACCGCCACGTGCCGGCGGGCGAGCAGCCGCTGGGCGAAGCCGTCGGTGTCGTCGTCCTCGACGTCGACGAGCAGGTAGAACGCCCCCTGCGGCTCGGCATACCCGATCCCGCGCGCGGCCAGGAGAGCCGTCGCGGCGTCGCGACGCTCCCGGTACGACGCGACCGCCGTCGCCACCGCGTCCTGCGGCCCGGTCAAGGCGGCGACGGCACCGATCTGGCCCACCGTGGACGGGCACGCGACGAGCGCCTCGGACAGGTGCCCGAGCACCTCCAGCAGGTCCCGGTCGGGCGTGGCGACCCAGCCGATCCGCCAGCCGGTCATGGCGTACGTCTTGGACACGCTGCCGAGCACGACGACCCGCCCGTCGGTGTCGAACGCGGCCGGCGACACGAACGGCACGCCGAAGGTGATCGCCTCGTAGCACTCGTCGGAGACCAGCCACAGGTCGTGCCGCCGCGCCACCTCGACAAGCTCCTCCAGCGCCGCCGCCGGGTACACCGCGCCCGTCGGGTTGTCCGGCGAGCAGACCAGGATCGCCCGGGTCCGCGGTGTGATCGAGGCCTCGACCTCGGCAGCCGACGGCACGAACCCGTGCTCGGCGCGGGTCGGGTAGGTGCGAGGCACAGCGCCGGCGGCGGTGACCGCCATCGCCCAGTTGGGGAACATCGGGTCGGGCAGCAGCACCTCGTCACCGGGGCCGAGCAGGGTCTGGAACGTCATCGCCAGGCCGTGCATCGCGCCGTGGGTGATCACGACCTGCTCAGCGCTCGTCGCACGCCCTGAGCGCAGGGTGACCCGCTGGGCCACTGCCGCCCGCAGCGCGGGCAGACCGACGCTCGACGTGTACCCGGTGCGTCCCTCGCGACCTGCCGCGGCCGCGGCTTCGACGACGTGCGGCGCCACGCCCTGGTCGGGCTCGCCGATCTCCAGGTGGAGCGCCTCGGGGTCGCGCAGCGCGAGGTCCATCAAGGTGCGGATGCCGCTGCGCGGCACCCGCAGGGCGGCGGACGTGGGGGCGGGGATCGGCACGGGCACAGATGTTACCGACCGGTACGGCCGGGCCAGACCGGTCAGGTCTCGCGGGCCTCGCCGAGATGACGGGTCATCCCGTCCCAGCCGCCGAGCAGCGGCCGGACGAGACCCACCAACCCGGCCGGGAAGATCTCGACGTCGACCGCCTCCAGGTCGTCCAGTGACCACCAGCGCAGCTCGTCGAGCACCTCCGCCTCGACGTCGGTCCAGTCGTCGTGCGACAGCGGCGGCAGGCCGGTGGACAGCACGCGGGCGACGAACAGCTGCTCGTCCTGCCGGCACAGGCGCGCAAAGAAGTCGAACAGCGCTGACCGGGTGTAGGCCGGCCCGACCAGGGCGTCCTCGCGCAGCGCGATACCCGTCTCCTCGCGCAGCTCGCGGACCGCCGCGGCGCGCGGCGTCTCCCCTGCCGCGATCCCTCCCCCGACGGTGAACCACCAGGAGCGTCCCGGCTGGTCAGCGTCGTGCCCGCGGACCAGCAGCAGCCGGTCGCGCTCGTCGAGCAGGATGACGCGGGCCGCGCGACGGTACGGGATCCCGTCCGGTCCCGGCACCCAGTCCGGCCCCAGCCCGGCCATCAGCGCGCGCCGTGCCGACGGGTCACCAACCGCGCTCGGCCAGCCGGTGCGGGGCCGGGACGTCGTCGACGTTGATGCCGACCATCGCCTCGCCGAGGCCGCGAGACACCTTGGCGATGACATCGGGGTCGTCGAAGAACGTCGTGGCCTTGACGATCGCTGCCGCGCGCTGCGCCGGGTTCCCGGACTTGAAGATGCCGGACCCGACGAACACGCCCTCCGCGCCGAGCTGCATCATCATCGCCGCGTCCGCCGGCGTGGCGATGCCGCCCGCGGTGAACAGCACGACGGGCAGCTTGCCCGCCCTGGCCACCTCGGCGACCAGCGCGTACGGCGCCTGCAGCTCCTTGGCAGCGAGGAACAGCTCGTCCTGGGGCAGGGAGGTCAGGCGGCGGATCTCGTCGCGGATCTGCCGCATGTGCGTCGTGGCGTTGGACACGTCGCCGGTGCCGGCCTCGCCCTTCGAGCGGATCATCGCGGCGCCCTCGGAGATCCGGCGGAGCGCCTCGCCGAGGTTCGTCGCACCGCACACGAACGGGACCGTGAACGCCCACTTGTCGATGTGGTGGCTGTAGTCGGCCGGGGTGAGCACCTCGGACTCGTCGACGTAGTCCACGCCGAGGGCCTGGAGCACCTGGGCCTCGACGAAGTGGCCGATCCTCGCCTTGGCCATCACCGGGATGGACACCGCCGCGATGATCCCGTCGATGAGGTCCGGGTCGCTCATCCGGGCCACGCCACCCTGCGCGCGGATGTCGGCCGGGACACGCTCGAGCGCCATCACGGCCACGGCACCGGCGTCCTCGGCGATCTTCGCCTGCTCCGGCGTGACGACGTCCATGATGACGCCGCCCTTGAGCATCTCGGCCATGCCGCGCTTCACCTGGGCGGTGCCGACGACGGCGTCCGGGGTCTCGTTCTGGCTGGTCACATGTGCCTCGTTCCAGGGGAAGAAGGGGATTCTGCTGATCTCATGCTAGCCGCGGGACCATCGGCCGACCCCGCCGTCTCAGCCGCGCGGCAGCACGTGACGCAGCCCCTCCGGCCACTCGTCGTCCACCTCGAACGTCACCGGTTCCGGTGCGCTGCCGGCCAGCCGGAGCAGCCGGACCAGGGGCGCCCGCCGGGCGCTCCGGGTCAGCGCGACGGCGTCGTTGTGGAACCGGCGCGACAGCTGGAGCCGGTACCAGGCAGCAGACAGTTCGTCGAGCAGCACGCTCCCGGCCTCGTCGGTCACCATCAGCGCCACCTCGTGCGGGTCGTCGAGCACCTCGCGCAGGGCGGCCGTCAGGTCGCTCTCCAGCTGCCCGCGGTCGAGCTGGTCCTGCGTCGCCCGGGCCGGCACCGAGGGCGCGCCCGCCGCCAGGACCGCGCGCAGCTCCCCCGCCGCGCCGGCCGGCCCGGGGTCGCCCCCGGCGGACAGCGCCGCCCAGGCAGCCTCGCCGACGACGATCGAGCTGGCCGGGTCGAGCACGCCGCTGGTGGCCAGCTCGGCGGCGACCGTGGCACGCCGGACCAGCTGCTGGTCGAGCACGCTGCGGGATGCGTCGACGCGCCGGTGCAGCCGGTCCAGCCGGCTGGCGTCCACCCAGACGAACCACAGCACCAGCGCCAGCACGACGCCGACGACCAGGACGACGTCGGCCCAGCTCCAGCTCACCGCGACTCCCTGCCCCCGCGCCGCGCCCGTGGCCCGCGGAGCGACCACGGGTCCTCGCCCACCGGGGCGTCGTGGCCCGCGACGGCCATCTCGTAGACCGCCAGCACCTGGTCGGTCACCCCCGGCCAGTCGTAGCGGCGCACCACCTGGCGGCCCGCCGCCACCTTGTCGCGGCGCAGCGCCGGGTCGTCGAGCACCTGCAGCAGCGTCGCGGCCAGGTCGGCACTGTCACCGGTCCGGAACAGCACCCCGGACGCACCGTCGTCCAGGACGCGGGAGAAGGCGCCCAGGTCGCTGGCGACGACCGGGGTTCCCGCGGCCATCGCTTCCACCAGGACGATCCCGAAGGACTCGCCACCGGTCTGCGGCGCGCAGTACAGGTCGGCCGACGTGAGCAGCCGCGCCTTCTCCTCGTCGGAGATGCCGCCGAGGAACTCGACGGAACGTGCCAGCGGACCGAGGGACTCGGCGGCCTCGTCCGGCCCGAACTCGCCCCGACCCGCGACGAGGAACCGTGCACCGGGGATCCGCTCGAGCACGGCCGGTATGGCGCCGAGCAGCACCGGCAGGCCCTTGCGCGGCTCGTCGAGCCGGCCGAGGAAGGCGATCGTCGGCGCCTCCAGGGTCCCGGTCCAGCGCGGATCGGTCGGCACGTCGGCGAACCGGTCGATGAAGACCCCGTTGGGGATCACCACGGCGTCGCCGCCCAGGTGCTCGACGAGCGTGCGCCGGGCATCCTCCGAGACCGCGATCCGGGCCGAGATCTTCTCCAGCGACTGCCGCACCAGCGGGTAGGCCAGCTGCAGGGACCGCGACCGGTTCATCGAGGAGTGGAAGGTGCCGACGATCGGACCGTCGGCGATCCACATCGCCAGCATGGACACGCTGGGCGTCACCGGCTCGTGCAGGTGCAGCACGTCGAACTCTCCGGCGGCCAGCCACCGGCGTGCCCGCGCCGCGGTGACCGGGCCGAACGTCAGCCGGGCCACGGAGCCGTTGTAGTGGACCGGCACGGCGCGCCCGGCAGCGACGACGTAGTCCGGCAGCGGGGTGTCCTCCCCGGCGGGCGCCAGCACGGACACCTCGTGACCGCGGTCGAGCAGCGACTCGGCCAGGTCGCGGACGTGGAACTGCACGCCGCCCGGCATGTCGAACGAGTACGGGCAGACCAGCCCGACCCGCAGGTGGCGGTGCCGCTGCCGGCCGACGACCCTCATCGCTGGGACTCCGCGGCGACGGTGGCGGCGTACCGCTCCGGGTCGAGGTCCTCGACGAACACGCGCTGCAGCATGTGCCAGTCCTGCGGGTGACGTCGGATGCCTGTCACCCAGCAGGTCGACCCACGCCTGGGTCAGCAGGCGGACCCGCTCCCGTGTGGGCAGGTCGGCCGGGGGCAGCGGCACCTCGGCGAAGTCGAGCAGGACGCCCCATGGCGACCCGGCGGCCCGCCGCTGCGCCCCGTGCAGGCGCTCGTACGTCACCGACGCCATGACGACCGGTGCCCCGGCGGTCACCCCGAGTGCGGCCGGCCCGACGGCGACCCGCGCCCTGTGGCCGAGCAGGTCCACCTCGACGCCCCGGGACGTCAGGTCCCGGTCCGCGAGCAGGGGCAGCAGGCCGGGACCGGTCCGGGTCACCCGGACCAGCTGTCGGAACACGTCCCCCCCGCCGTTGAGCGGGATGATCCGCATCCCGATCCCCTCCCGGAAGCGGAGGAACTCCTGGTACACCGCCTCGGGCTCGAGCCGCTCGGCGACGGTGGTCACCGGGGCGAGGTGGCGGGTCGCCCAGGCGCCGGCGAGGTCCCAGTTGCCCAGGTGGCCCAGCACGAGCACCACCTGGCGCCCGTCGTCGAGATACGGCTGGACGATCTCCCGGTGGCCGATCCGGACGCGCGCGGCGATCTGCTCCGGGCTGCGCCCGGACAGGGTGAACGCCTCGCCGAAGTAGCGCAGGTAGGAGCGCATGCCGGACCGAGACAGCCGGCGGAGCGCCCGCGGTCCGAGATCGGGACGGACCCGGGCGAGGTTCGCCTCGAGCCGGCGCACGCCTGCACCGTGCCGCAACCAGACGACGTCCGCAGCGGCGGCAGCCACCACCCGGACCACGGGTTCCGGGACCCGACCGCCCCAGCGCCAGGCTGCGGCGTACGCACGTCCGGTGTCCGGCCTGGCGAGCCTCAAGAGGCCGCCTCCCGCACCTGCCGGCGCACGACGAGCATCCGCTGCACCACGGTGACCACGGATGCCACGGCCAGCAGCCCGAGCGCGACGGTCAGCACCACGCGCGGCACGCCGAGCCCGACCAGGCCGGCCGCGACGAGCGAGACGAGGATCCGGTCGCCACGCTCGGCGATGCCCACCGCCGCGGTCATCCCCAGCCCCTCGGCGCGGGCCCGGGCGTACGGCACGATCGCGCCGAGCACCAGGCAGGCCAGGGCGAGGATCGCCGTCAGCCGGTCGTTCCCCCGGCCGGTGTACCAGAGCACCAGGCCGGCGAAGATCGCACCGTCGGCGAACCGGTCGAGCGTGGAGTCGAGGAAGGCGCCCCATGGTCCGCTGCGGCCCGAACGGCGCGCCATCAGCCCGTCGATCGTGTCCAGTGCCGTGAACACGCCGAGCAGGATCGCGCCGAGGAACAGGTGCCCGGTCGGGAACAGCCAGAGCGCGATCACGAGGGTCACCACCGTGCCGCCGATGGTCACCGCGTCCGGCGTCACCCCCAGCCGGAGCAGCGCGTCCGCGAGCGGACCCATGAGCCGGCCCCAGGCCGCCCGGAGCCGGCTCAGCATGACGCACCCGGTTCGGGCGCCGTCGGCCAGGCCGCGGCCAGGCGCGCCCTGGTGTCCGCCAGCAGCTCGGGCAGGGCTCGCGTGCGCGCCACGATCGGCAGGAAGTTGGAGTCGCCGCGCCAGCGGGGCACCACGTGCTGGTGCAGGTGCGCGGCGATGCCGGCACCTGCGACCTCACCCAGGTTGATGCCCAGGTTGAACCCTTGCGGGGCGTAGGCCGTGCGCAGGGCCACCATCGCCGTCCGCGTGGTGAGCCCGAGGTCCGCCACCTCGTCGGTGGTCAGGTCCGTGTAGTCCGCGACGTGCCGGTACGGGCAGACGAGCACGTGCCCGGAGTTGTACGGGTACAGGTTGAGCAGGGCGTACGTCAGGACGCCCCGGCCGATCACCAGGCCCTGCGCGTCGGGTCCCGATGCCGCCCGGCAGAACGGGCAGCCGTCACCGGCCGCGTCCGTCCGTCGGCTTGCTCTCGCCGCCGATGTACGCCATCCGGTGCGGCGTCCAGAGCCGTTGGAAGCCGTCCGGTTCGCCGGCGAGGTCGCCGGCGCGCTCCATCCCCGGGCTGGGATCGTCGTTCACACCTGCACCCGGTCCCGCACCGCCGCCGCGATCCGCTCGATCGCCTCGTCGACCGGCACGGCGTTGTCCTGGTGCCCGTCGCGGTAGCGGAACGAGACGGCGCCCGCTGCGACGTCCTCGCCCCCGGCGATGAGCACGAACGGCACCTTCTGGGTGCTGGCGTTGCGGATCTTCTTGCCGAACCGGTCGTCGGACAGGTCGATCTCGGCCCGGATGCCCCGCGCCGTCAGCCGGGCGACGACGTCCCTGAGGTAGTCGTCGAACGCCTCCGCGACCGGCACGGCGAGCACCTGCACGGGCGCGAGCCAGACCGGGAACGCCCCGGCGTAGTGCTCGACGAGGATCGCGAAGAACCGCTCGATCGACCCGAACAGCGCACGGTGGATCATCACCGGCCGCTGCCGGGTGCCGTCGGCGGCGGTGTACTCCAGCTCGAACAGCTCCGGCTCGAAGAAGTCCAGCTGGATGGTGGACAGCTGCCAGGTGCGGCCGATCGCGTCCTTGGCCTGGACCGAGATCTTGGGGCCGTAGAAGGCCGCGCCGCCCGGGTCGTCGACCAGGTGCAGGCCGGAGGCCGCCGCGACGTCGCGCAGGGTGTCGGTCGCCACCTGCCAGCTCGCGTCGTCGCCCACGGACTTGTTCGGGTCCCGGGTGGACAGCTCGAGGTAGAACTCGGTCAGCCCGTAGTCGCGGAGCAGGTCCAGGACGAAGGTGAGCAGCGAGGCCAGCTCGTCGCGCATCTGCTCGCGAGTGGTGTAGATGTGCGCGTCGTCCTGCGTGAAGCCGCGGGCCCGGGTCATCCCCTGGACCACGCCGGACTTCTCGTAGCGGTAGACGGTGCCGAACTCGAACAGCCGCAACGGCAGCTCCCGGTAGCTGCGCCCCCGGGCCCGGAAGATGAGGTTGTGCATCGGGCAGTTCATCGGCTTGAGGTAGTAGTCCTGCCCCTCGCGCTTGACCGTGCCGTCCTCGTGGTACTCGGTGTCCAGCCGCATCGGCGGGTACATGCCGTCGGCGTACCAGTCGAGGTGGCGTGAGGTCTGGAACAGCTTGGCCTTGGTGATGTGCGGGGTGTTGACGAACGAGTAGCCCGCCTGCAGGTGCCGGCGGCGGGCGTACTCCTCCATCTCCATCCGCACGATCCCGCCCTTGGGGTGGAACACCGCCAGGCCGGAGCCGATCTCGTCCGGGAAGGAGAACAGGTCGAGCTCGCTGCCGAGCCGGCGGTGGTCACGGCGCTCGGCCTCGGCGATCCGTTCGAGGTGGGCCTTCAGCGCGTCCTTGGTCGGCCACGCGGTGCCGTACACGCGCTGCAGCTGGGGGTTCTTCTCGCTGCCCCGCCAGTACGCGGCGGCCGTCCGGGTCAGCTGGAAGCCGTTGGCGATGAGTCGGGTGCTCGGCAGGTGCGGGCCGCGGCACAGGTCCTGCCAGACGACGGTGCCGTCCCGGCGCACGTTCTGGTACATCGTCAGGCCGCCCAGCCCCACCTCGACCGAGGCGCCGTCCTCGTCCCGGGCGTCGCCCTTGAGCCCGATCAGCTCGAGCTTGTACGGCTCGTCCTGCTCGATCCCGCGGGCCTCGCCCTCGGTCACGTCGACCCGCCGGAAGGTCTGCCCCTCCTTGACGATGCGCGCCATCACCTTCTCCAGGGCGCGCAGGTCTTCCGGGGTGAACGGGGTCTCGACGTCGAAGTCGTAGTAGAACCCGTCGACGATCGGCGGCCCGATGCCCAGCCGGGCAGCCGGGTTGACCTCCTGCACGGCCTGGGCCAGCACGTGTGCCGCGGAGTGCCGCAGCACCGTCAGACCGTCCGGCTCGTCGATGAGGACCGGCTCGACGACCGCGCCGTCCGGCAGCGCGACGGCCAGGTCCCGCAGCTCCCCGTCCACGCGCACGACGACGACCTCACGCCGATCCCCGAACACGTCGCTGCCGGTCGTGCCTGCCGCCACGGTCGTCTCGACGCCGTCGACGGTCAGGGTGATCTGCTCGGACACGGCTGCTGCTCCTCGGGGCCGGTGCGCCTCACGGCCCACGGCGTGCGCCCGGGCCGGGCGTGCTCGATGCTACCGACCCGGCGTGCTCGTGGCCGCCAGCTCCGGACCGACGCCCGAGCCGACGGGCGGCCGGAGAACGCGGCCCTGGTCGCCGGTCTGGGGGCCGAGCTGGAAGCATTGATGCAGGTCAGGGGAGAGAATGCCGGAAGGCCCCGCCAAGGCGGGGCCTTCTCCGGTGGGCGATACTGGGTTCGAACCAGTGACCTCCTCGGTGTGAACGAGGCGCTCTACCACTGAGCCAATCGCCCGGGAC
Organism: uncultured Actinomycetota bacterium; assembly: GCA_963769855.1. Lineage (GTDB taxonomy): Bacteria > Actinomycetota > Actinomycetes > Actinomycetales > Cellulomonadaceae > Cellulomonas. Next base: position 33,182 of record CAVYNN010000003.1, on the reverse strand, counting down.
GAGAACAGATGGTATCCGTACCGGGGGTGAAGTCCGAACCGGACGCTGGACGACAAGCCGGACACGGACGAGGCTCTTCCGTGGAGGGGTGGGTGCTTCTGCCGGTGCCCTTTTCACCTTCTTGGGTGAAGACAGTCCAGTCGGAGGGCACTTCGACCGATGCACTGTCATCATGCATTCTGTGGCGCGCACTGAGGAGGAGGCCCGATGGCGAACTCGTCGTTCGATGTCCTCGAAGTCGTAGCCATGCAGCTCATCGGCGCCGATGCGACCGTGCTTCCGGTGACCACCGAGCTCGGGTTCCGCACCACCGACCCGTACACCGTTCGGGCCGTGTTCCGCGGCGCACAGTCCACGTCCACCTGGCTGATCGGGCGCGAGCTGCTCGACCAAGGGCTGCACGCCGTGGCCGAGGAGCCGGCCGGTGCCGGCGACGTCCAGGTCTGGCGCGACGAGGATCCCGAGTACCTGCTCATCTCCCTGTCCGGTATCGAGGGCAGCGCGTTGCTGGCGGCGCCGGCCGAGCCGGTGGTCCGGTTCCTCGCAGCGACCGAGTCGCTCGTCCCGCTCGGTGGCGAGAGCGAGAAGATGGAAGGCGAGATCAGCGCGCTCATCGCGACGCTGCTCACAGCCTGACAACATCCAGAACGAGGCCGGCACCCACGGGTGTCCGGCCTCGATGCACGTCCGGAGCAGGGGCGATGACGCCGGTCGGCGGCGTGCGGCCGGTTGGACTCCGGTCACCGCGGTCGGCTAAAGTCTCCGATGCACCACGGCGGCCCGAAGGGGTCGCAGGCGTGCGGACGTGGCTCAGGGGTAGAGCATCACCTTGCCAAGGTGAGGGTCGCGGGTTCGAATCCCGTCGTCCGCTCGGAGGCTATCCACGCCGGCTTGCAGGCCGTTGAGGAACGCCGTCTCAGGGTGGAGTGGCCGAGAGGCGAGGCAGCGGCCTGCAAAGCCGTATACACGGGTTCGAATCCCGTCTCCACCTCGGAGCTCCACCAGCACGGGCGATTGGCGCAGCGGGAGCGCGCTTCCCTGACACGGAAGAGGTCACTGGTTCGATCCCAGTATCGCCCACCAGCATCACCGCAGTTCATAGGCCCGGTCCGATCTGTCGGACCGGGCCTTCTTCGTGCCGTACGCCAACTCCGTACGCCAACTGGCGATCCGTATCCCCGGGTGCCCGGCTGTCGAGTCCGAGGCCGGCTCCGAGCTCTTCGAGAGCCCGTCGCGCAGTGGGCGTCGTGAGGTGGGCGTAGACCTCGGCGGTGATCTGGGTGCCGGCGTGCCCGAGCAGCTCCGAGACTGCCTTGAGGTGGATGCCGCCTTCGAGCATGGCGGTGGCCGCCGAATGCCGGAGCGTGTGGACGGAGACACCGGTGATGCCCGCTTGTCCCGCCGCGGTGGTGAACGCGCGCAGGAGGGTGCGAGGGTCCAGGGGTTCGCCGGTGGCCGAGGTGAAGACGAAGCCGTGCTCGGTCCACAGGTTCTGCGCGTGCTCGCGCTCGAGGGCCTGTATCCGGCGGTGCGCCGCCAGGAGCGTCAGCACGCCGCCTGAGGGCATCAGAACGCGTCGGGACGACCTGGTCTTGGGTTCCGAGATCACCCAGCCGCCCCGAACGGTCGTCAGCGTGCCGCGCACGGCAAGCGTGCCGCGTTCGAAGTCGATGTCGGACCAGCGCAGCGCCAACGCCTCGCCCTTGCGCAGCCCGGTGCTTGCGACGAGGGCAAAGACGGTGTGGTGATGGGTGCGGTAGCCGCCGTGCGACTCACGACGGCGGTCCATCTGCAGCGCCGCCTGCAGGATCGCGCCGACCTCCTCAAGCGACAGCACGCGCGCCTCCGGTCGCGTGGCCCCCGGCTGTGCGACGAGGGCCACCGGGTTGCGGGCGAGCAGACCGTCGCGCACGGCGCCGTCGATCGCCTGGCGCAGGACCCGGAACACCCGCTGCACCGTCGCGTCGGCCGGTGACTTGCCGGCTCGGCTGCCCGCGGTGGTCCCGCCGGCCCGGAGCTCGATGATCCAGGCGTCGATGTGCGAGGGACGCAGCCGCGCCAGCGGCACGGCGCCGAGGCGGGTCGGCATGACGTGCGAGCGCAGCAGCGACGCCATCAACGACCTGGTCGAAGGCCGTCGCGGGGATGCTTCCAACGAGCCCTCGATCCAGATCCCGCACCACGCGGCGACAGTCATGGTCGAGTCGCGTGCGGGTTGGCCGGCCTGGATCCGGTCGCGGGCCTGGTTCAGCTTGGTGGCTGCCTCGCGCTGGGTCCTGCCGTAGACAGACAACCGCCTGGTTGCGCCGGTCTCGTCGACGTAGCCCAGGCGGGCCTGCCAGGTGCCGTTCGGGCGGTGGGTGAACGTGCCTTCCTGGTTGCGTCTCTTGGCCATCTCCTCCTCCTCCGCTCGCCGGTGGTCACGAGCGGCAGTGTCGCGGCGGCGAATGGCGCGCGAACGACCGCCCGTCGTTTCGGTGCGTCGCGGGTTGCCGGCTACGCCCTGTGGACGGGAGCCTCGGCCTCGGACTCCGACAGCCGGCGGGCGACGAACGCCTCCAGCGCCTGCGCCGGCACCTTGCGCAGCCGGCCGACGTGGATCGAGCGGACCTCTCCCGACATCATCAGCGTGTACATGAGGGTCCGTCGGATCCCCAGGCGCCGGGCTGCCTCCTCGACGGACAGCAGCAGCTGGACCTTCGCTCCCCCGTCCTGGCGACCGGTCGGTGCCCCGAACCGGTCAGTCTGCTCGGCCATGCCCCACTCGGGTGTGTGCAGCTGCTGCGCCATCTCGGCCTCCCCGTCGACGTCATGGAGGGCTCACGTTGCCGCGGGGCTATAGACAGCGCCATCACCGCGGACGGTGCGGGCGCACTGTCGATCGACAGGATGATCACCGGGGATGCCAAAGATTGCCATAACGGTTATCGTCGAAGCGTGACGACGATGAACATCTCGCTGCCGGACAGTCTGAAGGCGTTTGTCGACGAGCAGGTCGCCGGTTCCGGTTACGGCTCGAGCAGCGAGTACATCCGTGAGCTGATCCGCCGCGACCGGGACCGCCAGCACCTGCGCGGCCTGCTTCTCGAGGGTGCTGCTTCCGCACCGGGCACACCGGCGACGGCGGCCTACTTCGAAGGCTTGCGGGAGGGCGTGCGCCGCGGCCGTCCGACGGCAGAGGTGTGAGTCCGCTCCCCGTCGTCCCCCGCGTACGAGCCCTCCAAGACGTCGAGGACGCGATCGCGTACTACCTGTCCGAGCACGCGGTCGACGCCGCGCTGGGGTTCATCGACGCGCTGGAGCGCGCGTACCGGACTCTCGGCGAGCACCCTGAGATCGGTTCACCCCGATGGGGCGACGAGCTCGACCTTCCAGGCCTTCGCAGCTGGCCGCTGGCTCGGTACCCGTACCTCGTCTTCTACCTCGAGCGACCAGACCACGTGGACGTCTGGCGCGTCCTGCACGGGCGCCGCGACCTGCCCGCCGGACTCGGCATGTCGGGCAGGGACTGATCCACGATGGTGTCGCGGGCTCCCTGCGCGGACGCCTCCGCCGGACGTGCTCTCCGGCTCCCCCAAGCCGGCCGTGACAACGAACGTTACTGGCGCCCTGACGTGAACCCGGGTGACGAGTTCATGGGTTGAGGTGGGCTGGGCGGCGGGGTGGGTGCTCGCCGGCGGCGTAGTGCTTCCAGGTGGCGCCGTACTCGGTAGCGATGTGCTCGGCGGCGCCGGAGGTGTAGTGGAGCATGCCGGCCACGACGGCCGGGGGCGCCTGGCGCAGTAGTTCGCGGATGGCTCGGCTGCGGGCGGGCAGGTTCGGGATGCCGAGGTTCGCCAGGCGCAGCCGCATCGAGTTGATCTGCAGGGGCTGGCCGGCGCGGCGTCCGGGGAACAGCCAGCTGCTGGCGGGGTTGGTCGCGGTCATCAGGTTGCCGCGGGCGGTGAGGTACTGGCCGAACACCGCGTCGAACGGGGCCGGCACGGGTGCGGGCGGGGTGCCGAGCCGCACGAGCATCTGCCCTTGGTCGTCGGTAGTGATGTCGGCGCAGGTCAGGTGCTGGATGCGGGCCAGTGGCTGGGCGTAGAGCAGGACGAGCAGGGCCAGCACCCGGTCGATGAGCTCCATCTGCTGGCCGTGGTAGGTGCGGGCGATGAGTGCCACCCGCTGGGACTGGGTGATCAGCGTGACCGTCGTGGGGGCCTGGGCTGGCAGCTGCAGGTGGGCCATGCGTCGGGTGCGCATCGCCCACTGAAGGAACGGGCGCACGCTGGCGCGGGTGGAGTAGTTCGCGTGGGCCAGGATGCGGTCGAGGTCGGCCTGGGTGCAGGTGGTCAGGGTCCGCCCGGCAGCGGCCAGTTCGGTCAGGAAGCGTGCCGCCACGCGCAGGACGTGACGGGCGTTCTGCGGGCCCTGGTGGCTCAGCGGGCCGTCGGCGGCGGTGGCGCGCAACGACCGCAGCACCTGCCAGGTGATGAAGTAGCGCAGCGTGCGGCGATGGTCGGCCTCGTGGATCGTGGCCAGCCAGGTGGGCCACCACTGCTCGAACAAGAACAGGCGCCGGTCGATCGGCGCCAGCACGCCGGCGGCGACCATCAGGTCGCGGATGTAGATGCTCGAGCGCACCGGTTCGATGGCGTGGATCGCTTCGTGGGTCAGCGGGAACCTCGCGGGGGCGATCGTGGCCAGGACGTGCTGGGGCCCGGGGCGAGACAGCCAGTGGATGCCCGAGCGGGGTCGGGCCATCGCGGTGATGTGCTCAGCCAGGGGTCGCAGTTCGGGGCGGATGGTGCCGGTGCCGTCGTCGAGCAGCTCGCCGATGCGGTCGCTCAGCACGCACCAGCCGCAGGTCCCGCGCCGCCCGCGCCAGCCTTCGCGGCCGCAGCGGGTGCAGGAGAAGTCGCCCAGGCCGCCGGCGCAGTCGGTGCACCAGCGCTGGCCAGCCGGTCCTTGACCGGGCAGCAGCCGCTCGGTGCGGCAGCCGTCGCAGGTCCCGAAGACCTCCAGCGCCTTGGCGCGGCAGCCGACGCAGATCAGCCCCTCAGGCCATCTGGCGGCCACGGTCACGATCGGCTGCCCGTCCGGGGTGCGCCGCGGGTGGTTGCCGTGGGTGACGTCCCGCTGAGTGGTGGAGTTCTCGACACCGTGCGGGTCAGCGTTTGGATCATGCCGTGAGTAGTTCGGGGGTGTCCACCTCCTGGCTGGTCAGGGTCATGGCGGCCAGTTGTGCCATGGAGTTCTCGGATAGGTAGCGCCGGTCGGTGGCGGCCCATTCGTCGTGGGCCTCGACCAGGACGGCACCGGCCAGCCGGAGCAGGGCGGCGGGGTTGGGGAAGACTCCCACGACGTCGGTGCGGCGCTTGACCTCCTTGTTGAGGCGTTCCAGGGGGTTGGTCGACCAGATCTTCTTCCAGTGCGCGACCGGGAAGCCGGTGAAGGCGAGCAGGTCTTCGCGGGCGTCGGCCATCATCGCGGCGACCTTGGGGTGGGAGCGGGCCAGCATGGTGGCGATGACCTCGAACTGCTCGCCGACGTGGGCGGCGTCGGGCTGGGCGAAGATCGTGCGGATCGCCGCGGCGACCATCTCCGCGTTGGACTTGGCCACCGCGTCCAGCACGTTGCGGGTGAAGTGGACCCGGCAGCGTTGCCAACAGGAGCCGAGCAGCACCGAGGCGATCGCGGTCTTCAACCCTTCGTGGGCGTCGGAGACGACCAGCTGCACCCCGGTCAGGCCGCGGGCCTTCAAGGACCGCAGGAAACTGGTCCAGAAGGCGCCGTTCTCGGAGTCGCCGACGTCGAAGCCCAAGACCTCCCGGTTGCCGTCGGCGCGCACCCCGGTAGCGATCACCACCGCCTGGGACACCACCCGATGCCCGACCCTGGCCTTGCAGTACGTCGCGTCCAGGTAGACGTAGGGGAAGCCCGCCTCGGCCAGCGACCGGTCCCGGAACGCGGCGACCTCCTCATCCAGCCCGGCGCAGATCCGGCTGACCTCGCTCTTGGAGATCCCGCTGTCCGCGCCCAGGGCTTTGACCAGGTCGTCGACCTTGCTGGTGCTGACTCCGTGCAGGTAGGCCTCCATCACCACCGCGAATAACGCCTGGTCGACCCGCCGGCGCCGCTCGAGCAGGCTCGGGAAGAACGAGCCGGTGCGCAGCTTGGGGATCCGCAGGTCCAGGTCCCCGGCCGTCGTGGTCAGCACCCGCGGTCGGCTCCCATTGCGCTGGGTGGTGCGCTCGGGCGTGTGCTGCCACGGGCCGGCGCCGATCAGGGCGGTCGCCTCGGCGTCGATCAGCTCTTGATACAGGTGCTCGGTCGCGACCCGCACCCGGTCACTGACCTCGGTGTCCTTCAACGCGGTCAGCAGGTCAAGCAGGGCAGACTGGTCCATAGCCATCGTGCGATGTCCTTCCGTGAGTTCCCTAGTCCGGTCTCACTGACCATCGCACGATGGCCTTGTTCGTCGCGGTCACCACGACGCCCAAGGCCAGGAACTACACCACCACCCGGGACGTCACCTTGCCGTGGGTCGGGCGCACCGGGCGAGCGCAACGCGCGCAGTGGCGCTGCCGCTCACTGCTGGTCGGCGCAGGGTCCGGGCCGTTCACTGCTCAGGCAGCACGCGGGCGCGCTTGGGTCGCAACGCGGCCAGTTCGCTCGCCGAGGAGACCCGCCCGCCGCTGGCGGCGGTCTTGCGGGTGGTCACGTCGGCGGCCGTGGTGAGGATCAGCTCGGCCGAGGTGACGGCGAAGATGTCGCAGAGCGCGGCCAGCACCGGCAACGACAACCGCTCCGGGGTGGTGGTGACCAGCCGGTGGACCTGCGAGACCGACAGGTCGATGCCCCGCTCGGCCAGCAGCGGCACCAGCTCGGTGGTGGCATACATGCCCCGCTCGGCCATCAGCTGACGCAGCTGCCAGCGGTAGGACACCGTGCGCTTGGGACGACTCATCGCGTTTCCCCTTGTTCGGTGGTGTGCTGCTCGACCGCGTCGGCGACCAGCCGGTCCAGGGCGCGACGCAGCGTGCGGATCCGGAAGTCCGAGGAGACCCCGGTATAGATCGACGTCGTCGAGGCGTGCTCGTGACCGACCTGGTCCTGCACGAACTTCGGGTCCCAGCCGTCCTCGATCAGGTGAGTGACATACGAGCGACGCAGCGAGTGGAAGTCCAGCACCCGGTCCAGTCCGAGCGCATCACGGTAGGTGGCCAGCCGATGGTCCAGTGACGCAGCGCTCACCCGCACCGTGCGCTCCGACGGCCAGGCCGCCGGGTTGGGCCTCTGGGCGACGAACAGCGGACGGACCTCACCGAACCACTGCTGCAGGACCTCGACGGTCCACGGCCAGACCGTCAGCACGCTGCGCCGCTTGGCCGGCGAGGCCCGCTTGGCCTTGCCGTGACGCACGTGCACCACCCCGAACGCACCGAACTCGCCAGCCTCGGGGTTGCGGCCGAAGTCGGAAACGTCCAGCATCGCCGTCTCGGTGCGCCGCAGCCCGAACGAGTACGCCGTCTTCAGCAGCGTCGCGTCCCGGAACGCGGCCAACCAGCCCTTCTTGCGGTGCGCCCGCTTGAGCGCGACCTGCTCGTCGGCGTAGTCGAACAAGTCCTGCAGCTCGGCACGGGTGAACGCCCGCTTGGCCGGCACCGACTCCACGTCGCCCACATGCCGGGCTGCGTTCAGCTCGGTGATCACCTGCACCGGATGGGTGTCGAATCGGCCCAGGCACTGCTCGACCCAGCCATAGGCGGGGTCGGTCACGAAGGTGCAGAACCCGCGCACCGCGACCTGATAGCCGCGCACCGTCGAGCGCGTGCAGTGATGCACCGCCCGCAGGTCGGCGAACCACTAATCGGCATGCTCACTCCTCCACGCCCACGGGAACACTCCCGAGTGTGCCTGGAACGCTCGCACCTGCCGCTCCCGGGCCGTCACCGTCGCCGGCGCCAGGTTGCGGGCCAGCCCCTGGTTGCGCCAGCCCTCCAGCATCGCTTCGAACACCTGCTCGTCCGGACGCAGCAGCGCGACCCCGTCGAGCAGGACCAGCCGGGCAGAACCCGCCAGCGCGACCTCGTCCGACGACACGCAACCCCCTCCACAGCCCTCGCATCAAACGCGACATTATCGCATCAGATGCGGGCGCCGGGACAACTACCAGGCCAGACGCACACCCACGAGCACCCCTCGTTAAGCCGCCGAGACCACGCCTCCAAACAGGTCAAGGCACCACCCCGCTGACCTGCGGAAACATCCACGACGACGGGTCAGACAACACCAGTGACGAGATCGCATCCAACGCGATTCGTCATCGTCTGTCGGCTAATGCCAGAGGAGTCCGCTCGTCTTGTCGTCGTCCGTGGCGGGCGGCGGGGCCGTTCGCCGGTGTGTCGGGTTGCGGTGGGGCGGCGGCGCTGGTGGCGGTTGTCAGGCCTGGGGCAGGGCCTGTCCCATATGACCCGTCCCGATGGTTCGTCTCGCTGGGGTGCGTCATGTGGGACCCATGTGCGGCGCCAGCTTAGTTCTGCGAAAGTATGACCGAGTATTGGATCAGAGCCAATAGTGCTGCATAATCGTTTACATGGATCCCGCACTGAACCCGGATCCGCTGATGAGGTCGCGGTCATGGGCGGGTCGTGAGACGCGAATGCCCTTCTGACCTGGGACGATAGGACTTCTCGAGGGTCCATGCGTGCCTGGGGGAAGGGCATCCGGTAAGTGCGAGTCTGCCATGTGAAGTCAGCGCGTTTCGATGATCCGAACCTCGTGTCGAGCGCGGGTCTGGTGCCGGTGATGGCGTTGGCCCAGCGGGCCGCGCTCGCGGACCTGGTTGCCGAGCACCTGAGCGTGCCAGGGTCGGCCGGTGCCCACGCGCCGGGCAAGGTCGCCGCGGTGGTGGTGTCATCTCCCAGGACATCGGTGACGAGTTCTGCATCAGGACGTCGGTGACGGTTCTGGTGGTCTTGGTGGTGACACTTCTGCCCTGAGGGTGGGCGGATGGCTACCAGTGAACCCATTGATCCCCGTGTCCGTCTCGCGATCGCCCGGTGGCCGGATGACGCGCCCAGGGGTGCGGTCTCGACGTTCTGCGCCGAGCACGGCATCTCGCGCAAGTCGTTCTACGAGCTGCGTAAGCGTGCCGAGACTCGAGGGGCCGGCGGCGGTGCTCGAGCCGCGGTCCCGGCGTCCGAAGTCGAGTCCGTCGAGGCTGACCGACGAGGTCAAGTCGCAGGCGATCGGGGTCAGGGCTGCGCTGGAGGCCTCCGGGCTGGACCACGGGCCGATCAGCGTGCACGAGAAGATGCGCACGATGGGCCTCGCGCAGGTGCCGTCCACGGCGTCGCTGGCCCGGATCTTCCGCGAGGCCGGCGTCGCGCGGGTGGAGCCGAAGAAGAAGCCGAGGGCGGCCTATCGCCGCTTCGTGTATCCCGCACCCAACGCGTGCTGGCAGCTGGACGCGACCGAGTACGTGCTCACCGGCGGGCGCAAGTGCGTGATCTTCCAGCTCATCGACGATCACTCCCGCTTCGCCGTCTCGTCCCATGTCGCGTGGGGCGAGACCGCGGACGCTGCCATCACCGTGGTGGACAAGGCCATCACCGCCCATGGGGTGCCCCAACGCCTGCTCTCGGACAACGGAGTCGCGCTGAACCCGTCCCGGCGCGGGTACGTCGGTCAGCTCGTCGCGCACGTGTCCGCGCTCGGCGTGGAGGCGATCACCGGCAAGCCCTACAAGCCGACCACGCAGGGTAAGAACGAACGCTTCCACCAGACCTTGTTCCGCTACCTCGACAAGCAGCCGATGGCCGGCACGCTCGCCGAGCTACAGGCCCAGGTCGATGAGTTCGACCGCATCTACAACACCGAACGGCCCCACCAGGGGCTACCAGGCCGCATCACGCCGCTGACGGCCTGGGAAGCGACCCCGACGGTCGACGCGCCCCGCCCCAAGCCCGACCGGCCCCGGCCGCGACACGAGCCCGCGCACACACCCTCACGAAGGCCGCAGACGCTCGGCGACGACACCCGCGTGACGCGGCTACGCCCAAACGGCGCCATCCGCCTGCGCAAGGTCACCTACATGGTCGACGGACAACGCGCCGGCGAGGAAGTCCTCGTCGTCCAGGACGGCGACAAGATCCTGGTCACCGACCTCCAGGGCACCATCCTCATCGAGCACACCCGCCCGACCCCCGGCATCAACTACGTCGGCAACGGTCGGCCCCGCGGCCGACGACCCAAGACCCTCGAACCGTCACCGATGTCCTGACACACCAACCGTCACCCATGTCCTGATGCAGAACTGTCACCGACGTCCTGAGACATCACATCGCCGCGGTCGTGCCCTTGATGCTCACCGGTGCAGACAGTTTACAGCACCTGGCCGTGCTGCGTCACGGCGCGATGCCTCGAGTGTTCGGCCGGCGCGCCCGCACCCACGACGTTGGGCACCCACCTGCGGTCCTACGCCTTCGGGCACGTGCGTGAGCTGGACGCGGTCGCCGCGCGGCTGCTGGCCAACCTGGCCGCGATGACGCCGGTGCTGGCCGGGGTCGCCCAGGTCGCCTGGATCGACGTGGACGACACCGTCATGGTGATGCACGGCTAGCGCCAGCAGGGCGTGGCCTACGGCTACTTGGATGTCAAGGGCCTGAACGCCCAGCTCGCGGTCCTGTCCACCCCGCTGGCCGCACCCGTGATCGCCGGGGTCCGGCTGCGCAAGGGCAACGTTGCCTTCGCCCACGTGGCACCCCGGCTCATCGCCGACGCGGTGGCCACCGCCCGCCGCTGCGGTGCCGACTGGCGCTGGTCACCCTCCGCGCAGACTCCGCCTACTACCAGCGTCCCGTGGTGGCCGCGGTCCGGGCCGCGGGGGCCCGGTTCTCGATCACCGCCCGGTCACAAACCGCAGATCACCAAGGCCATCGCCAGCATCGACCCTGACGCGTGGACGGCGATCAAGTAGCCCCAGGGCGTCTTCGACGCTCTCGCCGGCGGGTGGGTCTCCGACGCCGCAGAAGTCGCCGAAGTCGGCTACACCGCGTTCACCTCCCACGGACCCGGCCAGCGTCACCGGCCGGCTGATCGTGCGCCGGGTCCCCGAACGCAACACCACCAAGCTCGCGGCGGCCGCCCAGGACGGCCTCTTCCAGGTCTGGCGCTACCACGCAGTGTTCACCAACAACCCGGCACCACTGGTCGAGGCGGAGAAAACCCACCGCGGCCACGCGGTCATCGAGCAAGTGTTCGCCGACCTGAAAGCCGGCCCGCTGGCCCACCTGCCCTCGAAATCGTTCACCGCCAACAGCGCATGGCTGGCCATCGCAACGATCGCGTTCAACCTCACCCGAGCCCTCGGTGTGAGCGCCGGCGGCCGCTATGCGCCGAGCCGAAACCGCGACCATCCGCAGCCCAACTGATCCACACCCCTGCCCGGGTCTCCACCTCCGCACGCCGCCAACACCTCCACCTACCCACCCGATGGCCCTGGGCCACCGCGTTCACCACCCTGTTCCAGGCAACCTGCGGACCACCACCAGCACCCCCGACCTGACCACCCCGCCTGCACGGCCCAGGAACGACCCGCAGTGGAAACGCCGGGCACACCGGCGAACAACGCGCACCCCCATACCTAAACCGGCACGAAAGCCGGACCCCGACCCCTCACGAAAGCACCCCGGCGGATCCGCGCTGAACCCCTACGCCCCAGGCTCGGGCCTAAGCCGCCCGCGATGGTCGGCCGCGACCAGGAGATCGTCGCGTTCGACACCGTCGTCGCCCGCACCGGCAACCACCTGCACAACCGGGGCATGATCCTGTCCGGCCTGCGCGGCGTCGGGAAGACCGTCCTGCTCAACCGGCTCCGCGCGATCGCCAACCAGCACAACTGGCTCACGGTCGCACTCGAGGCGAACCCTGGAGACACCGGCCAGGCGACCGTCCGCGCCAAGCTCGGTCGCGAGCTGCTCACCGCAGCCCGCAGCTACAACCGGCCCGGCCTGCGCGGCAAGATCAAGGACTCACTCGGCTCCATCGGATCCTTCTCCGCGTCGATCGGCGTCTCAGGTATCAGCATCGGCGTCACCGCGAAGCAAGGACGCGCCGACACCGGGCAGCTCGAGCTCGACCTGGGGGAGATGGTCCAGGACGTGGCCACCGCGCTGTCGGCCGACGGTCGCGGGTTCGCCGTGTTCATCGACGAGATGCAGGACGTCGACAACGAGCTCCTGTCGGCCCTGATCGCGGTCCAGCACGCCGCCGGCCAGAACGCGTGGCCGTTCTACGTGGTCGGTGCCGGCCTGCCGAGCCTGCCGGCCAAGCTCGCCGAAGCCCGCTCCTACGCCGAGCGGCTCTTCGACTACCACGAGATCGGGCCGCTCCCCGAGTCCGCAGCACGCGAGGCCCTCTGCGACCCGGCGGAGAAGCTCGGCGCGAGCTACGACGTCGACGCGGTGCGTGCCCTCGTCGACGTGGCGATGGGGTACCCGTACTTCATCCAGGAATACGGCAAGGCGATCTGGGACCTCGCGCCTGACAAGCGGTTCCACCTCGCCGACGCCGAGGCGGCCATCCAGGTGGGCAGCGAGCAGCTCGACCGTGGCTTCTTCCCGGCACGCTGGGACCGCGCAACGCCCGCAGAGCGCAAATACCTGACCGCGATGGCCGAGGACGGGGATACGGGGTCGAACACCGGCGTTGTGGCCAAGCGGCTCGGGGCCAAGCCGACCAGCCTTGGCCCGACCCGCGCGCAACTGATCGCCAAGGGTCTCATCTACGCGCCGGAGCACGGCCGCGTCGCCTTCACCGTTCCGGGTATGGCGGCCTTCATCGCCCGACAGCATCAGGAGTAGTGGCCCGTACTCCTCCCGGGCACCACGCTGAGGCACCGGACCAGGAGCACTTGCTTGGTGACTTCTCGGGAAGGAGAGTCGGGCCGATGATCGAAGCCACGCCAACGAAGCGTCGCCTCCAGTTCGCCCTGGCGGCGGTTGTTGGGATCCTCGTCGTCGCGGCCGCCGTCGCACTTGCCGTGGGAAGCGCCGGAGCGTCGATGGCGCTGAGCTTTGCCGCGTTTGGCCTCTTTTCGATCTCCGTCGCCGTGCGACTTGTGCCAATCCGACACCGATCCGACCGGTAGTACAAGCAGCGCTGTCTCGCACCCGATCCGGATCATCCACAAAGCGCTCGACGCGGGTATCGACCTCGTCGACACCGCCGACGCCTACGGGGACTCGGAGGAGGTCGTCGGCCGGGCGCTCAAAGGTCGCCGCGTCGCCCTGCTGGTCGCGGCATGATCGGTGCCGTGGCTGGCAGCGTGGAGCGCCAGGCGATCCACCGCGGCACCTTCGGCTCCGTCAAACAGCTCAACGCCAAGATTCGCGCCTTCATCGACGGCTGGAACGACCACGCCCACCCCTTCGTCTGGACCAAGACCCCCGACCAAGTCCTCAAGAAGGCCAACCGTCAGACCACTTCAAACGCGGACCACTAGATGCCGACGCCGCGACGCGGCGACTCCAGCGGGGGAGCGGGCGCCCTACGGCGCGACCGTCTGCGACGGTTCGCGACCGGAGGCGAGCGATCGCTTCCCCACCAACAGGTGTGCAGCGGGCGACGAACACGCGACGCCCGCCGCACCTCGCCGCGGCATCACTCCACCTCGCCGCACGATCACTCCAGCGCCCCGCCCGACCTCCCCGGCACCCCTCGCCCTCCCGACGCTCGCCTCACACTCCGCCGTCGCCCCACGCGCCCCCCGACAACCGCGCTTTCCCCGCCGTCCTCATCCACAACGGGACTCCTCTGGCATTGGGCGGAAACCATCGTTGTCACCCACGCTCGGCGAGGTCGCACCGCATGGAGGCTGGTCGTAGCACGACCTTACTCGGACAACTGTCCAGAAACGGGAAGTGTGCGCGAAGTCGAAACAGCTCCTTGCCACCATCGTTCGCCAGTGATATACCTCCGAGCACAGCGGAGCACGACCTATCGAACCAAGCGACAACTGTTCCCGTCACCGCCGACGTGGGCCGAAAAGCAAGTGCTGGAACCGAGTCATCAGCAGGGGGATCCCATGTTCACCGTTCGTCGCGCAGCCGTCGCATGCGCATCAACTAGCCTGCTGCTCGCCGGAGCTATCCTCACGCTCCCCACGACCGCGCAAGCTGCACCCGTCGCAGACCCGCCGTCCGTCATCTCCGAACAAGCCTGCGCCGGCGGGTACTCCGTCGTCTCAGTACACCGCTCCACGACTTTCAACCCCGAAACAGCAACCAGTGACCAGCTCGCAGCGAACTACCTGCCGAACCCGCCCACAGACACCGCTCAGCGGGCCGTGTGGAAGCACTACGTCACCAACCCGATCGTCAACCTAACCAGCTGCTCCGACATTAAGGTGCAACAACGTCCGACCAGCGCGGGCACCAAGACGATCAACGGCACCGCGTCGCCAGCTGTCACCTCGAGCAACAGCGCAGCATGGGCCGGAAACGTCGCCACCGGGCAGTCCTGGACGCAAGCGCAAGCGACATGGAACGTTCCCGTGATCACCGGTGGCAGCTCGGCGGCCCTGTCAAGCCAATGGGCCGGTGTCGGGCAGGGTCGCGTCGCAACAGCGCCGCTGTACCAGGCCGGCACAGAAGCGAACGTGGCCACCGGTTACAACGTGTGGACCGAAGTCGTCCCCCAGCAGTCGTACGCGCAGGTCCAGCGGTACCCGGCCGTGAACGACCAAATCTGGGTGCGAGTGTCGAACACGGCGTCAGGTGCTCAGTTCCAGATCTCTGACCAGTCCAAAGGCTGGAGCATCACGATCAACTGGAACGGTGGTCACCAGTCGTCGGACGGTACCGCTGAGTTCATTGACGAACGTCCCCTGGTGGGCGGGTATCACAGCGAGTACGCGACCCAGAACACCACATTCAAGGGCGTCACAGGTCTACTCACCGAACACCGGTTGGGTGCTGATCCAGAACACATCCCACTACTACTACAACCTGACAACGTGCAACGGCACCCTGCTTGCGTACCCTGGACCTATCTCCAGCTCAGGTGACTTCACGGTGTACGGGGTGAACCCCGGATGGCGAGACAAATGCTGATGAACCACACGTCACCACAGCCACGACGGGTGCGTCATGCCGTTGCTGTGGTGACGCTCGCCGTCGCCGCACTACTCACGGCGGGCTGCGACAACGGTGCCACTGACGGCCGGTTCGCTGGTCCGACCGCACCCCCGCAATGTCCGTCAGTGCCGCAGGAACCCGGCCCCCACGGACCGCTGTCGGCTGCGGTACGCAAACCGGTGCCGTTCACGCCTACGTCGGCGGTGCTGTGCCTGTACAAGGACCTACCGTCCACCGCAGACCCGAGCGGATACACCGAAGGGTTCTCCAAACAGCTCGACATGACGGACGCCACGAAAGCTGCCACGCTCGCGACCGACCTGAATGCAGCCGCGACACGGTTCACCGGCGGCGGTTGCGGCGCACCGACCGCAGAGATCGTCGCAGCGTACTTTCAGGACGCCGACCAGGCGATCGAAGTGCTGATCAAGCTCGGCGGGTGCGCCTCAGCGACGAACGGTGGGAACAACTCCAAGATTGCCAACAGCAACTTCCCTGTCGAGCTCATGGACCTGTTCGGCTGCTCGTACCGACGCCCTGACATGAGCCCACCGAACGAGTTGTGCGGAAACTAGTGGTCCGCGTTTGAAGTGGTCTGACGGTTGGCCTTCTTGAGGACTTGGTCGGGGGTCTTGGTCCAGACGAAGGGGTGGGCGTGGTCGTTCCAGCCGTCGATGAAGGCGCGAATCTTGGCGTTGAGCTGTTTGACGGAGCCGAAGGTGCCGCGGTGGATCGCCTGGCGCTCGATGATCGAGAACCATGCCTCGACAAGGTTCATCCACGAGGCGTGGGTCGGGGTGAAGTGGATCGTGACCCTCGGGTTGGCCTGCAGCCACGCACCAACCTCGGGCGTCTTGTGGGCCGCGTAGTTGTCCATCACCAGGTGCAGATCCCGGTCGGGGTAGGCACGGGCGACCTGGCGGCAGAACGCCAGGAACTCTTGCCGGCGGTGGCGCGGCTTGACCGCGGCGGTCACCTGCCCGGTGGCGATCTCCAGCGCCGCGAACAGGGTCGTCGTGCCGTGCCGCACGTAGTCGGCTGAGCGGCGCTCGATCAGATGGGGCTGCATCGGCAGCACCGGGGCGGTGCGGTCCAGCGCCTGGATCTGGGACTTCTCGTCCACGCACAGCACGATCGCGTTGGCCGGCGGGGCCAGGTATAGCCCGACGACGTCGGTGACCTTGGCGACCAGGGCCGGGACGGTGGAGAACCGGAACGACTCGGCCCGCCACGGCTGGATCCCGGCCTCCCGCCAGATCGCCGCCACCGTGGCGTCCGCGATGCCCAGATGGCGACCCAGCAGCCGGGTCGACCAGTGCGTGACCGCGTACTTCTTCGGCGGCGGGCGCAACGTCGCCGCGATCACCTTGGCCCGGTCCACGTGCCGAGGCCGCCCCGAACGCGGCTCATCGGCCAACCCGACCAGCCCTCGACGAGCAAACCGGTCCCGCCAGCCGATCACCGTCGGACGACTGACCCCGACCTTCTCGGCGATCGCCGTGTTCGAGACCCCCTCACCGGCCAGCAGCACGATCCGAGCCCGCTGCGCCAGCCCCGCCGGCGCACTGGACGACCGCGTCAAACGCGTCAGCTCGACCCTGTCCGCATCGCTGATCACCAACCCCGGGGCAGCACGATTCGCCATGCCCCATGATCCCAACCCACCAACTGTCAATCAACTAACCACGCAGAACACTAGAACCCATGCTTGTCGTTCTCGGCGAGAAGCAGCCGCACCTCAGTCTGTTTCGTGGCGAGTCTTCGCAGCGTCTCGAGCCGGCCCAGCGTGGCCGAGGTCGTCCGAACCAAACCGCCAGTGGGCGCCGAGGCGCCCGAGCGACTGGGAATGCGCGCCGTGGAGATGGTCGTTTGTCAGGGCCGAGGTGTCTTCTGGCCTCACTCCGAAAGAGGCGCCCGGGGCCCATCTCGTCGTCACCGCCGCCCGCCCTGGATCGGGGGCGCTCGTCAGAGAGACCGACGATGCGTCTACCGGACCATGCTCCTCGGCGGTCGAGGTGGAGCCGCGCAGGAGCGATCTTCTCCGCCGTGCCTTACCCATGGCGGCCTCGCCCTGGGTGTCGCGAAAGGGCCAGTGAGGTTGCGAGTACTGCGTCCGCTGTGTTCTGCGCGTCGCGCATTAGGCAGAGACCGTCGCTGCGCACCGCGTTGGCGTACGCCAACTGCGTACGCCAACCAACCTCCGAACGCCCTTGTTCGCGATCGTTCGCCGCGGTCGGCGCACCGCACTGACCTGCGTAGACGTTGATCGGTGGACACTCGCGTATCGCATACCGATCGCTGACACGGAAGAGGTCACTGGTTCGATCCCAGTATCGCCCACCATGTTTGTGCAGGTCACAGGCCCGGTCCGATCTCTCGGACCGGGCCTTCTTTGTGCCGTGCACCCACTGGCGGTCCGTCCCCCTGCACGCGGTTGCCGCGTCGGCCGGGAAGAGCAGTTCTGGAGAAGCCGCGAGCGGCGGGCGAGTCCTAGGTTGGCCGCATGAGTGACACGACGACGTCATCCGGGTTCAACGCCGAGGAGCGCGCCGCGATGCGCCAGCGCGCCAAGGAGCTCAAGGCCCACGAGTCGGCTGCCGAGGCGCTGCAAGCGGTGGTCGACAAGATCGCGTCCCTCGAGGAGCCCGACAAGACGAACGCCGAACGCATCCACGCCATCGTGCTCGAGGTCGCTCCATCGCTCCAGCCCCGGCTCTTCTACGGCAGCCCCGGCTACGCCAACGCCGAGGGCAAGGTGCTGTTCTTCTACCAGGAGCGTGCGAAGTTCAAGGCTCGCTACGGCAACCTGGCGTTCTTCGATGCAGCGCGCCTCGACGAGGGCACGATGTGGACGACCGGCTTCGCGGTCACCACGCTCTCGTCAGCAGACGAGAAGAGGGTCGCCGAGCTGGTGACGAAGGCCGCCGGCCTGTGACCCGCGCCGCCGCTCGAGCACCTGCTCGTCCGGCGGCTCCGATCTGAGTAGAACGTCAGGTCAAGCCGCCGATCGGCGCAGACGAACCCGGCGATCTCGGATGCACCACGCCGGTCCGTGCGGGGTCACCAGCCGACGGTGGTGGTGGTCTCGAGCGGCAGCTCGGGCTCGTCAGCAGCCTCGGCGAAGGCACGCAGGGCCATCACCATCTCGTCGCGGCGGGCCACGGGCATCTGGGCGACGATGCGCGCGATCTCGGCGCGGCGCCTGTCCGTGACCTGCCGGACCAGGCTCCGCCCTTCGTCGGTCACGCCGAGGAGCACCTCGCGACGGTTCGCCGGGTTGTCCCGCCGCGTGACGAGGCCCGCTGCGAGCAGGCGGTTGATCATCCGCATCGCTGTCGACGAGGTGACGGACAGCAGGTCAGCGAGCGTGTTGAGGTTGATCTCCTGGCGGGTGTCGAGGACGACGAGGGTGCGGAACTGGGTGAGGGTGACGGTGTCCTCGACCTCGGACAGCGACCGCGCCGAGACGCCGACGAGTGCTCGCGACGCTCTCAGCACGGCGGTCACGAGCTCGTCGACATCGGCGACCAGTGTCCGCTCACTGCTCATGCGCCCTCCCTCGTTAACGGTGCATAGTGCAACGGTTGCATACTGCCACCGTGACTTCCACCCGCAGGACGCGAGCGCGACTCTCTACCCTCATGAAGCCGCCCGACCTGGTTCCGCTGCAGCCGCAGCTGAGTCGGCTGCTCACCGCGCTCCGCTCGTCCCGGATGGGCCTGCTCATCCTCTCGCTTGCCGTCGGTGCCGGCGCGGGTGGGGCAGCGATCGGGTTTCGCTGGCTGATCAAGGTGTTCACCTTCGCCTTCACGGGACACGCCGACTACGCCGGGCTCGGCCCGGTAGGGAACCCCCACGTGCCGGGGCTGGGCCGCTGGTTCGTCATCTTCGCGCCGGTGGCCGCGGGACTGCTCTACGGGCCGCTCGTGCACTTCTTCGCCCGCGAGGCCCGGGGCCACGGGGTGCCGGAGGTGATGTATGCCGTCGCGCGGCGCGGCGGCCGGATCGCGCCGCAGGTCGCCGGCGTCAAGGCGCTGGCCTCGGCCCTGTGCATCGGCGGCGGGGGGTCGGTGGGCCGCGAAGGCCCGATCGTGCAGATCGGCGCCGCCCTCGGCTCGACGTTCGGACGCCTGCTGAAGATCACCGAGCCGCGGATGAAGGTGCTGGTGGCGTGCGGGGCGGCCGGTGGCATCTCGGCGACGTTCAACGCCCCCCTCGCCGGGGTGTTCTTCGCGATGGAGCTGATCCTGGCGGACTTCACCGCGCAGTCGTTCGGCATGGTGGTGGTGGCGTCGGTGACGGCGAGCGTGATCGGCCGCGCGGTTCTGGGGAACACCGCATTCCTCCAGCTCCCTCCGTTCGCCGTGACCAACCTGTCCCAGTACGCGCTGTTCGCGCTGCTCGGCCTGCTGGCCGGGGTGGCCGGCGTGACGTTCACCCGGATCCTGTACCTGGTCGAGGACGTCTGCGACCGGCTGTGGCACGGGCCCGAGTGGCTCCGTCCGGCGATCGGCGGGTTCGCCCTCGGTGGGTTGCTGCTGGTGCTGCCGGAGATGTACGGAGTCGGCTACCCCGTTCTCGGCAAGAGCATCGCCGGTGCGTACACGGTCGGGTTCCTCGTCGTGCTGCTGTTCGGCAAGATGGTCGCCAGCTCGTTGACGATCGGGATCGGGGGCTCCGGCGGGGTGTTCGCGCCCAGCCTGTTCATCGGGGCGATGCTCGGCTCGGCCTACGGCCAGCTGCTGCACGCCATCGCTCCGGGGACCTCCGGGTCCCCCGGGGTGTACGCCCTGATCGGCATGGGAGCGGTGTTCGCGGGCGCGGCCCGCGCCCCGATCACGGCGGTGATCATCCTGTTCGAGCTCACCGGCGAGTACACGATCATCCTGCCGATGATGGTCGCCATCGTGCTGGCCAGCGCCATCAGCCACGTCATGGCGCGGGACAGCATCTACACCGTCAAGCTGCGCCGCCGGGGCATCGACCTCAGCGTCTCGCCCCAGGCCGAGCGGATGGCCGCGATGACCATCGGGCAGATCATGGAGCCGGTTGGGTTGTGCCTGCCGGACAGCGCGACGATGCGCGACGCCGCGGACCTGATCAGCCGTGCCCCGCACGGCCAGCTGCCGGTGCTCGACGCGCGCGGCCGCTACCGCGGCATCGCGACCGCGCAGGCGGTCGCCGACACGCTGGCCGACGGCGAGCACGACCTGGCCACGGTGGCCTCCATCGTCGAGCTGCCCGACGCGGTCACGGTGTCCGACCGCCTCACCGATGCGCTCACCCCGCTCCAGTCCACGCCCGGGGCGATCCCCGTCCTGGACGAGCAGCATGCCAACCTGGTGGGCTGGCTCAGCCACCAGCGGATGCTCGCCGTGCTGCACGGCACGCCGGGCACGCCCTCGCAGATGGCGGACGCGTCGACGTAGCACGTCTCGCGAAGCGGAGAGGTCACCGGTCCGTTCGACGAGCCGGGTGGCCACCACCGACCGTCCGGGGCATCCCCAGGTCGTCCAGGACGCGCTCGGCGGCGAGCCGCCCCGACACGAGCGCGGTGGGCACCCCGGTGCCGGGATGGGTCGAGGCACCGGCGAAGTAGAGGTTGCGGTACCGACTGTGCCTGTTGTGCGGGCGCAGGTAGGCGAGCTGCGTCAGGGTGTGGGCGAGACCGTGGGTCGCGCCGTGCGTGAGGTTGAACCGTTCGAGCCACGTGACCGGCGTCGCGGTCGCCTCCACCACGATGTGGTCGCCGACGTCGTCGGCCCCGAGCAGTGCCAGCCGGTGCAGGACGGCTTCCCGCGCCCGGTCGCGCGCGACGGCCCAGCTCTCTCGTTCGCGGGCGACGCGCTCGGGGTCGTCGCCGCCGTACGTCATGTGCCCGGTCGGGACAACGGCGACGATGGTGTCCCGTCCAGCAGGTGCCGCGCCCGGGTCGAGCCGGGCCGGGGCGTGGACGTAGAGGCTGGGCCGGTCGGGCAGCGGCAGGTTGCGCTCGATCCGGTCGAAGTTGCCGCGGTAGTCGTCGGCAAGGAACAGGGTGTGCGGCGCGAGCCGGGGGTAGGGCTTGTCGGTCCCCCAGAAGAACGAGATGGCCGACCCCGACGACGTCCGGCGCTCGAGGGCGTCCGCCGCGCCTCGGTCCGGGAGCAGGTGCCGGTACACGTAGGCGAGGTCGGCGTTGGCGACGACGACGTCGGCGGGCAGCAGCCGGCCCTCCCCCAGCAGCACGCCCTCGGCCCGGCCGGCGACGACCTCGATCCGCCGGACCGGTTCCTCGAACCGGAACCGGACGCCGGCCTCCTCGGCCAGCTCGGTGAGCACCTCGACGACGCGGTACATGCCGCCCTCCGGGTACCAGACTCCGTGCGCCAGCTCGCTGAACGGCGTGAGCGAGAACGTCGACGGTGCGCTGAAGGGACTGAGCCCCATGTACAGGTCCTCGAAGCTGAAGGCGGCCCGCAACCGCGGCGAGGAGAAGAACGCCGACATGTGCCGGTAGTGCGGGACGAGGGCCTTCAGCTGCAGCATCAACGGCACGTTCTGGGGACGGAAGAACTCCCGGGCGGTGCGGAAGTCACGCTCGACCAGCCGCGGGATCGCCAGCTCGTAGTGCCGCCGGCCCTCCTCGAGGTAACGCAGCAGGCCACGGGTGGCGCCGGGTTCGATCTCCTCGAGGCGGGCCGAGAGGGCCGCCAGGTCGGAGGTCAGGTCGAGCCGGGCACCGTCGTCGAAGACCACGTGATACGTCGGGTCCACCCGGCGCGGTGCCAGGTCCCGCTCGAGGTCCGAGCCCAGCGCCGCCAGCTCGGACCGGTAGAGCAAGGGCATGACGAGCAGCGTCGGACCGGTCGCGAACACGTGACCGTCCCGGGTGAACCGCCCGAGCCGGCCCCCGGGCTCGGCGTTCTTCTCCACCACCGTGACCTGCAGGCCGCGCCGGGCGAGGTGGATCGCCGCCGACAGCCCACCGACCCCGGCGCCGACGACGACTGCGGATGAACCGGTCACGGTCGCGCGCCCTGCCGCACGAAGCCCGGGCGCGCGGTCCCCGCAGCGGCAGCCGCAGCCGCCGCGGAGCGGACGGCGGCCGCGCCGATCGCCACCCCACCGCGCAGGCTGCTCCGCTCGGGGTACGCCTCGCGCAGCCGGTACCCGTCCTGCTCGATCGCGTCGAGCACCCATTCGAAGCGCGCGATGTACGCGTGGCCCGCCAGTCGGCAGCGGGCGTTCTCCACCCGGCTCAGGCAGTCGCGCCCGGTGGCAAAGCTGCTGCGGGCCAGATCGACCCGGTCGCGGACCCACCGACGGAACGCGAGCGACTCGGGCTGGTCCAGGGACAGCCCGGTCGGGCCGAGCACCTCGGACGGGACGTTCACGTACCCGACGTTCAGGTCGTGCCGCAGGTCGCGCAGCATGTGGGCGACGTGAGCACCGCTGACCGCCACGTACCGCGACGGGTCGCGCGGCACTGCGGCGCCGTGGCCGATGCAGTGGTGCAGCGCCTCGGTGACCGCGACCGCGAGCGTGCGGGTGTAGGAGTCGAGCTGCACCTGCGGCACGACCCGCCCCCGCCGCTCCGCGTCGAACGCCATGACATCGAGCATCGAGCCGACCGCCAGCCGGGCACCGTCGACGTCGTCGCGAGGCGATCCGTCCGGCCGCCGGAGCAGGCCGATGAGCAGGCGTTCCGGCGGGGAGACGTCCGACTGGTCGGCGGCACCTGGGCTCAGCAGCCGGCGCTGGCGCGCCACGAGCGCGAGCCGCTCGGCCGTGCAGCGCAGGTGCTCGTCGACGGCGTCGTCGAGCCAGCGGAAGTAGGCGTAGAGCGCGAACGCGTCGCGCACGTACCTGCGGTCCGCCAGGCAGCGGATCGTCAGGTAGGACTGCAGGCTGGCGCGCCGGGTGACCGCCGCGGCGAGCGCAGCCTCCCCGTCCCCACGCCGCATGCGACCCTCCCCCAAGGCTCCGGTGCGGCCACCAGCCGCGCCGCCACCAGGGTGGCCGCACCCGCGCGACGGGTCGAGGGACCTTGTGCCATCCCTGTGCTCAGCGGACGTCGAGCCGGTGCACCGACACCTCGACGACGCCGTGCAGCACCAGGCCGGTCAGCACGAGGACCATCCAGGCGGTCGCCGACGGCCCGACGGTGAGCTGGTCGCTGCCGACAGCCCAGTAGAACAACGACGCCGGTCGCACGGTGTGCGCCCAGCCCAGGACCGGCGCCAGCGAGCTGACCAGGTACGACGCCGCGGCGAGCGCCGAGGTCAGGCCCAGCGCGAGCCCGCGGCTCCCGGTGAGCACGCCGAGGGTCATCGCCACCAGTCCGAAGTCGACCCCCATCACGAGGATGGCGACGCTCGTCCCGACGACCGCGCCGACCGGCAGGTTCAGGTCGTAGTGCCGTCCGAGCAGGATGACCAGCATCGTCACCGCCGCGAGCGGTACCGCCAGCAGCGCCACGACGAGGGACTTCTCACGCGCCACGCGTCGCCTGCTCATCGGCAGCGCCACGACCGGTCCCAGGAGGCCGTCCTCGGACTGTCCGGCGATCGACGCGGCCCCGTAGCCGATGGTCAGCAGCAGCACCATCAGGGGCAGGAAGTTGGCGTAGAGGTTCCCGTTCACCCAGCCGGTCGGCGCGGTCAGCGAACCGTTCACGCCGAGCAGCGCTCCGACGGTCGGGTTGTTCGCCGTGAGGCCCCCCAGCGACGAGTCGGACTTCACCGACGGGTACATCACGACGAGGATCAGGGCGTACAGCGCCACGCCCACGGCGAACCAGAGCATCGAACGACGGCGCAGCCGCAGGTCGATCCGGGCGATGTCAGTGCGCATCGGCAGCCTCCTGACGGTCAGCAGAGCGGTAGTAGTCGAGGAAGAGCTCGTCGAGATCGGCCGGCCTCGCCACGAGGTCGATCGGGTCGAGCGGCGCGATGGCGCGCAGCACCGGCGCGATCGGTCCACTGACCGTGAGCCGAACGGTCCGGGGGTCCGGGCGGGTGATCCGGACGCCGTCGAGAAGGTCGAGCGACGTGCTGTCCACGTCCTGGTCGACGGTCAGCTCGATCGTCCGCGGAGCGTGCCGGCGCAGTCCGTCGACGGTGTCGGTGACGACGATCCGGCCCTCACGGATGATGGCGAGCCGGTGCACGACGCGCTGCACCTCGTCCAGGTCGTGCGAGGAGAGGAACACCGTGGAGCCCTCGGCCGCGGTCTCCCGGAGCAGGGCTGCGAACTCCTGCTGCAGGAGCGGGTCGAGGCCGGACGTCGGCTCGTCGAGCACCAGCAGCTCCGGCCGGTGCATGAACGCCAGGACGATGCCGAGCTTCTGCTTGTTGCCCTTGGACAAGGTCTGCGTCGGGCGGTCCACCTCGGCGCCGAACCGGTCGACCAGCTCGTCCCGGCGCCGCATGTCGCGCAGGCCGCGGGCCGAGGCGAACCGGTCGAGGATCTGCCGTCCGGTCAGCCGCGGGTAGACGGCCAGCTCACCGGGCAGGTAGCCGGTGCGTCGGTGCACGTCGACAGCGTCGTCCAGGGGGTTGAGGCCGAGCACCTCGGCCGTGCCCGACGACGCGTGGTACAGCCCCATCAGGATCCGGATGGTCGTCGACTTGCCCGCGCCGTTCGGCCCGAGGAAGCCGAAGATCTCCCCCGGCTCCACCTGCAGGTCGACGCCGACGATCCCACGTCGCGATCCGAAGGTCCTCGTCAGTCCGTGCGTCTCGATGACCGGTAGTGCCATGCTCAGTGCCCCTCTCCCTCGGTCGTCCCCGGACCGGCATCGGATCCTGCGCTGCGCGGGCGGTAGATCCCCCGCGCGTAGACGTCCATGACCACCGCACCCCACCGCCGCAGACCGTCCGGGCTGAGCGGGTCGACGCCCAGAACCTGCTCGACGAGATCCCTCAGGAGCACGGCTCCGAGGTCGTTGACGACGAGGAAGGTCGCCCGCGTGCGGTCGTCCGTCGACGGCAGCACCACTCCAGCGGCCTCGTACGTGGCGAGCACCGCCGCGGTCGCGTCGACCAGGCCGGTCAGCAGGCCGACCGCCCCCTCGCCGCCCTCCACCAGCATCCGGCGCAGGTAGTCGATGATCTCCGGCTCGTCGCGCAACATCTGGCCCAACGAGCCGGCTGCCGCGCCGAAGTCGTCCGCCCCTGTGGGCAGCTCGGCAAGCATCTCGGAGAGCACGGCGATCAGCCGGGCATCCGTCGCCACCTTCAGCGCAGCCTTGGTCTTGAAGTGGTGGACGACGAGCGACGACGAGACACCAGCCTCGGCCGCGATGTCGCGGATCGACGTGGCCGCGAAGCCCCGCTCCGCGAACAGCCGGGTCGCTGCGCCGCGGATCCGCGCCGCAGCGGTCAGGTCGTCAGGTGCTGCTCGCATGTGCTGATTGTTGCACGCTCGTGCAGCAGCGTCATCCTCCGGTTCGCCTGGATCCGGCGCGCCCGGTTTCCGGCCGTGGGTGTCCCCCGAGCGTCTACGTTCACCGGGAGGGTTCCGTCCGATCGTCCGAGGAGGCCAGATGTCGACGGTCCTGCTGCTCGCCGGGCTGGTGGCCGGCGTCGTCGTGCTCACCCCGCTGGCGGAACGGTGGCGGACGCCGCTGCCGGTGCTGCTCACCCTCTTCGGCCTGCTGGTGCCCTTGCTGCCCGGGGTTCCCCCGGTGCGCGTCCTGCCCGACGTCATCCTGCCCGTGGTGCTGCCGCCTCTGCTGTTCGCCGCCACGCAGCGGGCCACCGCCCGCGACTTCCGCGAGAACGCGCGTCAGATCGCGCTGCTCGCGGTCGGCCTGACGGTGCTCACCGCCGTGGTCGTCGCCGTCGTCGCCCACGCGATGGGCGTCGGCTGGGGCCCTGCCCTCGTCCTGGGGGCGGTCGTGGCACCACCGGACCCGGTCGCCGCGACCGCAGTCGCCCGCCGGTTGCGCCTGCCCGGTCGCCTGGTCACGGTGCTCGAGGGCGAGGGCATGTTCAACGACGCGACCGCGCTCGTGCTGTACAAGATCTCCGTGGTCGCCGTCCTCAGCGGCGGTCTGTCCGCCGGCGGGCTGGCGCGCAGCCTCGTGCTCGCCGTCGCGGTGGGATCTGGACTCGGGCTGGCCGCCGGGTTCCTCACCCGGGCCGCGCTGGCGCGGCTCCACCTGGCCGCCCCCGAGACGACCGTGACGCTGGCCGCACCCTTCGCCGTCTACCTGCTCGCCGATCGGCTGGGCGGCTCCGGCGTGCTCGCCGTGCTGGTGCTGGGCCTGTACCTGCGAACCTACGGCCATGGCGCGGTCACCTCGGGCGGCTGGCTGCTCGGCCGGGCGGTCTGGCGCTACGCGGACTACATCGTGACCAGCCTGGTGTTCGTCTTCATCGGCTTCGAGCTCACCGCGGTGCTCAAGGCCCAACCACTGGAGTCCCGATCGATCGCGCTCGCCCTGGCGGTCTGCGGCGTCCTCGTGGCCGTGCGGTTCGGCTGGTTGTTCCCGGCGGTCTGGCTCGCGCGGTTGAGGCGACGGCGCGGCACAGAAGACGGACCTGTCGGCAGCCGGGAGACGCTCATCACGGCATGGGCCGGGATGCGCGGGGTGGTCACCGTGGCCACGGCCCTGGCGCTGCCCACCCTCACCGACGCCGGGGCGTCGTTCCCGTCCCGGGACATGGTGGTCTTCGTGGCCCTGACCTGCGTGCTGGCCACGCTGGTGGTGCAAGGGCTGACGCTCGCCCCGCTCGTCCGGCTGCTCGGCGTGGGCAGCGATGTCGACGTCGCGCGCGAGGCGCGCGTCCTGCGCCGGCGAGCGACCACCGCGGTGCTCGATGCGTTGCACGAGCACCTGGGCGACGACCTGCCCGAACGGGTGCGGGTCGCGGTCACGCTGCAGTACCAGGGCTACCTGGCGGCGCAGACCGCCGTCGGCGCAGCCCGCAGGGGGGACGACGACGACGACCGGGACGACGGCGACGACCGGGCGGTCGACGACCTGCTGCGCCAGGCCAGCGAGGTCGAGCGCGAGGTGGTGATCGAGGCCCGGCGCCGCGGCCAGGTCAGTGCCGAGGCGGCCGACGCCGTCCTGGACGACGTGGAGAGCCGCGCCGTGCGGGACACCCCCTGACGCTCGCGCCCTCGCCGCTCCCGGGAGTGGTCGGCGACCGCAGGGCCCGCCCTGCCGTTCACCGGAGCCGATGGCAGGATCGGCCTCATGCCCCGCATCGAGGACTACGCCCTGCTCGGGGACCTGCAGACCGGTGCCCTGGTTGCCACCAACGGGTCGATCGACTGGCTCTGCCTGCCGCGTTTCGACTCCCCCGCCTGCTTCGCCGCCTTGGTGGACACGCCGGACGCCGGGCACTGGCAGATCGCCCCCGTGTCCGGCGGAACCTGCACCCGCCGTCGCTACCGTCCCGACACGCTGGTGCTGGAGACGGACTGGGTCAGTGCCGAGGGCACCGTCCGGGTGACCGACTTCATGCCGCCACGGGATCGTGCACCCGACGTGGTGCGCATCGTGCAGGGCATCAGCGGATCGGTTGCGATGCGTTCGACGCTGCGGCTGCGCTTCGACTACGGCCAGGTCGTGCCGTGGGTCCGGCACCATCCCGGGCAGATGGTCGCCGTGGCTGGTCCCGACGCGATCCGGCTGCGCACCCCCGCGCCGACCCGCGGTCGGGACTGGGCGACGGTCTCAGAGTTCACGGTGCGCGCCGGTGACAGCGTCCCGTTCGTGCTGACCTGGCATCCCAGCAACGTGGACGCGCCGGCGGCCGTCGACCCGCAGACGGCCTTGCGGGAGACGATCGAGTTCTGGACCGGGTGGGTGCACGAAGGAACGCCGGTCACCGGTCCGTACCGCGAGGCGATCACGCGGTCGCTGCTGACCCTCAAGGCGCTGACGTACGAACCCACCGGGGGGATCGTCGCTGCGGTGACCACCTCCCTGCCCGAGCAGATCGGCGGGCCGCGCAACTGGGACTACCGCTACTGCTGGTTGCGCGACTCCACCTACACGCTGCAAGCCCTCATCTCGGCCGGCTACCTCGCCGAGGCGACGGCGTGGCGCGAATGGCTGCTCCGCGCGATCGCCGGAGACCCGTCGAAGCTGCAGATCATGTACGCCCTGGACGGCGCCCGACGGCTGACGGAGGCCGAGCTGCCCTGGCTGGCCGGCTACGAGGGATCACGACCGGTCCGCATCGGCAACGCCGCCTCCGACCAGCTCCAGCTCGATGTCTGGGGCGAGACCCTCGACGGGCTGGCGCTCGCCCGGGACGCGGGGATGAGCGCCCACGACGATGCCTGGGACATCCAGACGGCGCTGATGGACCACCTCGAGGGAGCCTGGCGCGAGCCCGACAACGGGCTGTGGGAGATGCGCGGGCCGCGTCGACACTTCACCCACTCCAAGGTGATGGCCTGGGTCGCGGCCGACCGGATGGCGCGTGCGGTCCGCGGCCACCCGGACCTGCCGGGCCCCGTCGACCGCTGGGAAGCCCTCCGCGAGACGATCCACGCCGACGTCCTGTCCCGTGGCTACGACTCCCACCGCAACACGTTCACCCAGTCCTACGGCTCGCAGGCGCTGGACGCGAGCCTGCTGATGATTCCTCGCGTCGGCTTCCTGCCGGGGACCGACCCACGCGTCCGGGGCACGATCGACGCCATCCAGCGCGAGCTCACCGAAGACGGCCTGGTCCGGCGCTATCAGACCACCGGGTCCGACGACGGCCTCACCGGGGGCGAGGGAGCATTCCTCGCCTGCTCGTTCTGGCTCGTCGACGCCCTGCACCTCGCCGGTCGCCAGGCCGAGGCCACGAAGCTGTTCGAGCGCCTTCTCACCGTCCGCAACGACGTCGGGCTGCTCAGCGAGGAGTGGGACCCGCACGCGGGCAGACAGCTCGGCAACACACCACAGGCCTTCAGCCACTTCCCACTGGTCACCAGCGGCCTGCAGCTGCATGCGGGCCGCGCACACCGGAGCAACGAACGCATCGTGCACTCGAACCGCAAGCACACCTGAGCGGGCGGTCCGGGCGTGCCGCAGGGCCCTTCCAGGTGCGCCGGCCGCAGGACTTCCGTAACGTCGATGGCCTGTGCTCGGGTCCAGCGGCACGTGGCCGGCGAAGGGCGAGAGCCATGCAGGGAAACCGCGTAGGACGTGACGACGTCGTCGTCGTGACCGGTGCGAGCGGCGGGATCGGGCGGGCCGCCGCGATCGCCTTCGCGCAACGAGGCGCACGGGTGGCGCTGCTGGCCCGTGGCGAGGCGGGCCTCGCGGGTGCCGCCGCCGACGTGGGACGCGCCGGCGGACAGGCCCTCGCCGTACCGGTGGACGTCGCCGACCCGCAGGCGGTCGCAGCGGCGGCGGGCAGCGTGGAGTCGGCGCTCGGGCCGGTGTCGGTCTGGGTCAACGTCGCGTTCTCGTCCGTCTTCGCCACGTTCGATGACATCACGCCCGACGAGTACCGCCGCGCGACCGAGGTGAGCTACCTCGGCTACGTGTACGCCACGATGGCGGCGCTGCGTTGGATGAAGCCTCGCGGCCACGGCACGATCGTCCAGGTCGGATCGGCCCTCGCATACCGCGGGATCCCCCTGCAGACGGCGTACTGCGGGGCCAAGCACGCCATCCAGGGGTTCCACGAGGCCCTGCGGTGCGAGCTGCTGCACGAGGGCAGCGGCGTGAACGTGACGATGGTGCAGATGCCGGCGGTGAACACGCCCCAGTTCTCCTGGCTGCTCAACAAGCTGCCCCGGCACGCCCAACCGGTCCCGCCGATCTACGAACCCGTGCTGGCCGGACGTGCGGTGCTGTTCGCGGCCGAGCACCCGCACCGTCGGGAGTACTGGGTCGGGTCGAGCACGGCGGCGACGCTGGCGGCGAACGCCCTGGCCCCGGGGCTGCTCGACCGCTACCTGGCACGCACGGGGTTCGACTCCCAGCAGACCGGCGAGCCGGTCGACCCGGGTGCGCGCGGCAACCTGTGGCAGCCCGACGACGGGGCCGACGGGCACGACTACGGGCTCCGCGGCGAGTTCACCGACCGGGCGCACGCCCGGGACCCCCAGCTGTGGGCCTCCCACCATCACGGCACGCTTGCGATGCTCGGTGCGGCGGCCCTGGGCGTCGGCGGCTACCTCGCCGGGCGGGGCCGGCGATGAGCGATACCCGGCACGCCGCCCAGCTCCTCGGCGCGGCTCAGGTCGCTGCCGGGGTCGGCCTCCTGTTCTGTCCTCAGGCTGCGCTGCGCCTCGTCGGTGCGGGCGACGAC
Source organism: uncultured Actinomycetota bacterium (assembly GCA_963769855.1). GTDB lineage: Bacteria > Actinomycetota > Actinomycetes > Actinomycetales > Cellulomonadaceae > Cellulomonas. The sequence continues at coordinate 2,800 of CAVYNN010000003.1, read as the reverse complement.
GACCTGTCCCGGATCGCAGCTCGGGTCCTCGGCGCCCGGCTCGCCGGGCAGGGACTGCTCGTCGCAGGCATCGGGCGAGCCTGGGTGCTGAGAGCGTCGGCGCTGGTCGACGAGCTGCACGCTGCGACCATGGCCGCTCCAGCCTTCGGGCGGTCCGGACGGGAGCGCGCAGCGCGGGTCAGCGGTGCGTGCGCCCTGCTGTCCGCGATCGCCTCGGCCCGGATCGCCGCCCGGATGGCGAGGACGGCGTGATCCCCGACGTGCTCACCGGCTACGACCCGCACGTCCTGCGCGATTACGCGCTCATCGCCGACGGCGAACGGGGCGCCCTGTGCGGTCCGCACGGCGACCTGGCCTGGCTGTGCGCACCCCGGTGGCACGACGACGCCGTGTTCGCCCGCCTGATCGGTGGTGCCGGTGGCTACGCGGTGACACCCATCGAGACGCACGTCTGGGGCGGCTACTACGAGACGGGATCGCTCATCTGGCGCAACCGATGGGTGACGACCAGCACGGTGATCGAGTGCCGCGACGCCCTCGCGATGCCGGCCGACCCGCACCGTGTGGTGGTGCTCCGCCGGATCGAGGCGCCCGAGGCGCTGGCTCAGGTCCGGGTGCTGCTCGACGTCCGGGCCGGCTTCGGCAGCGCGGCGATGACCGACCTGCACCTCGACGCCGACGGCCGATGGACCGCCCGCAGCGGCGACCTGACCATCCGCTGGTCGGGTGCGCCCGAGGCGTCGCGGACGGCGACGGGCGACCTCATGCTCGATCTCGCGCTCAGCCCCAACCAGACCCGCGACCTGGTGCTCGAGATCTCGGACGCTGCACTGCCTGCTCCGGTGGATCCGGACCTCGCGTGGGCCCGCACCGAGCGGGAGTGGGCCGACGCGGTGCCCTCGTTCTCGACGGGAGCCGCACCGACGGACGCCCAGCAGTCCTACGCGGTGCTCCGAGCCCTGACCAGCAGCGGGGGCGGCATGGTGGCGGCCGCGACGATGTCGCTGCCGGAACGGGCGGAGCAAGGACGCAACTACGACTACCGCTACGTGTGGATCCGGGACCAGTGCTACGCGGGGATCGCGGTGGCCGCCGACGGGCCGGACCCGCTGCTGATCGCCGCCACCAGGTTCGTCGCCGGTGCCCTGCTCGCCGAAGGGCCCGACCTCAAACCCGCCTACACGATCGACGGGGGACGTGTCCCGGACGAGTCGAGTCTCGCGCTGGTCGGCTACCCCGGCGGTACGGACGTGCGCGGCAACTGGGTGAACAGCCAGTTCCAGCTCGACACCCCGGGCGAGGCGCTCCAGCTGTTCACGACAGCCGCCCGGTGCGACGCCCTCGACCGGGACGTGATCGCGGCCGCAGGGGTGGCGGTCGACGTGATCGAGGCGCGCTGGCGCGAGCCGGACGCCGGGATCTGGGAGATCGACGACCAGTGGTGGACGCACTCCCGGCTGGCCTGTGTGGCCGGCCTGCGCCGAGCAGCGACCGTGCGCGCGTTCGGGGACCCGCGCCGGGCGACCGCACTGGCCGACGAGATCCTCGAGGAGACCTCGCGGCACTGCCTCGCCGCGGACGGCTCCTGGCAGCGCAGCCCGGACCTCCCGGGCGTCGATGCTGCCCTGCTGCTGCCCCCGATCCGCGGCGCCCTGCCGGCCCGGGACCACCGCACGACGGCGACCCTGCGTCAGGTCCGAGAGCGCCTGCTGGTCGACGGGTACGTCTACCGCTACGACATCGACGACCGACCTCTCGGCGCCGCGGAAGGCGCATTCCTGCTGTGCGGGTTCACGCTCGCGCTCGCCGAGTGGCAGCAGGGCCATCGCACCGAGGCGATCCGGGTCTTCGAGCGCAACCGCGCCGCGTGCGGCTCACCGGGGCTGCTCGCGGAGGAGTTCGACGTGACCCAGCGTCAGCTCCGGGGCAACCTGCCCCAGGCGTTCGTCCACGCCCTCCTCCTCGAGGCGTCGACCGTGATCGGCGGCGCCGGCCCCGACCCCTCCGCGGTGAGTGGTCCGCCGGACCCGTGACGGCGCACCACCCGGGCGCCGTCAGGATCGACATCACGCACGCAGCCCTCATCCTGCGCACCGGCGACTTCCCCAGCTGGTTGACCGTGCTGAGCATCGCCTCGCTGGTCGTGGCCATCGCACTGGCTGGGTGGACGGCCTCCGACGTCCTGCGTCGACCGCAGCCGATGCGCGTGATGTCGGTCGTGTGGCCGGTGACCATGCTCTTCGGCGGCCCCCTATGGCTCTGGTTCTACCTGCGCTGGGGTCGGGCCGCGTCGCGCGGCTCGGACCCGGTGCGCCGGGACGTGCCGTTGCGGGTGTCGGTCCTGACCGGCGCCAGCCACTGCGGGGCCGGCTGTGCGCTCGGCGACCTGGTCGGCGAGCTCGGGCTGCTGGCGGTGCCCGGGCTGGCCGCGGTCGTCGGCCTCGGCTCCCTGTACTCCGACCGGATGTACGCCGGGTGGGTGGTGGACTTCGTCGCGGCGTACCTCATCGGCATCGCCTTCCAGTACTTCGCGATCGCCCCGATGGTGAGCCAACCGGCCCGGCGCAGCGTGTGGCAGGCGGTCAAGGCGGACACCTTGTCGATCACGTCCTGGCAGGTCGGGATGTACGGGTCGATGGCCCTCGCCCAGCTCGTCGTCCTGCCGGCCCTGGCCGGCGGACGGGCCGCCGTGCTCTCCGCGCAGTTCTGGTGGGTGATGCAGCTGGCCATGCTGGCCGGGTTCGTCACGGCCTACCCAGTGAACTGGTGGCTGATCCGGATCGGGGTCAAGGAGACGATG
>CAVYNN010000002.1:0-33810 GCA_963769855.1 uncultured Actinomycetota bacterium | reverse complement strand
GCTGGTTCGAGTCCAGCCGGGGGAGCTCACGAAGACCCTGTCGAGCGAGCAGCTCGGCGGGGTCTTTGACGTTCAGCAGCGCGGCGAACGCCTCGAGGTCGTCGAGCGTCATGCGCGTGCGGCCGCGGACGCGGTCTGAGAACGCCTGCTCCGACATCCCGAGCGCGCGCGCCGCCTGGCGCTGGGTGACGCGTCGTCGCGCGAGCTCTGCCAACACGTTGCCCATCACGCGGTCTCCGAGTCGGTCCGGGTCGCTCTGTGGAAGCGGAGTCACTGTGCTCATGGCGGAGACGGTATCGCGAAACGCGTAGCCGCTACAGGTGAAAGATCGAACGATCGTCCGGCGTGTCTCCGTGGTGCGTACGCAGTTTGCGTAGACGCTATGGCCCGTGCCGGATCTCAGGAGTGCAGCGATCGTCGCTGTTCGCGCCGCCATCGACGAGCGACACATGACGCAACGCGCCGCAGCGGACGCGATGGGGATCTCTGAACAGGCCCTCTCGGACAAGCTGCGCGGCCGCCGGCGGTTCACGCTCGTCAACCTCGAGCGCCTCGCTGAGCACTTCGGAATCACGCTGTCGCAGCTGCTCGAACCGCCCGAGCTGCTCGTCGACCCGCCCGAGGCGGACGACGAGGGCGGCCCTGAGTGAACGCCGTTGCGCTCCCCCCTACTCCCGCCGGCCCGACCCCTTCCCCGAGTGTCCGTGAAGCCGGGTCGCCCCCGGTCCCGGCTCGGGCGCCGGGCGGGCCGGCGGGCCCGAAGATCAAGCGGCCCGAGATCCTCATCGAGCCTGACGCGCTGGCGCCCGAGCTGTGGCGCGCGATCTGCCAGGAGTGCACCTGGACCTGCGGCCCGTCGACGAAGCCGGTCCTCGAGGAGATGGCCGTCTGGCACCGCAGCGAGCACCGCAACGGGCGCATCGCCGCGCCGATCCGTGTCGCCGCCGAGGAGCAGGAGTGCGCGGCCGTCGAGCTCGAGCGCGACATCCGGCGGCTGATCGCCAGCCGCGGCGGCGCACCCCTCGACGAGATCGCCGAGGGCCTGGCTCGACTGGGTTGGAGGCACCCGTGAGCACCGACGTCTATCCCAGGCCGGCGACGGTGGAGCGGGTCGCTCGCCGTGTGAAGCACTGCGACGGCTGCAACGAGCGGATCCTGCCCCGCGACTCCTACCTCGAGCACCGCATGCCCCCGAGCCGGCGGCTGGGCAACACGACGTGGCTGGTCCGCAACGAGTGCCTGGCGTGCGCGGGCCGGCTGGGCCGCCGCGCCGACCAGGCCCTGGAGCACTACGCCACCCCGCTGTTCGACGTCGAGCCGATCGCATGAGCCCCATCGAGTACCCGGGCTCCCCGCTCGGACGAACCGTGATCGAGCGGCTGCTCGTCGAGCTGCTCGTCAACGCCGACGCGAACACGATCGACGAGCGGTGCGGGAACCCGCTGCTGCGGGAGACCGCGATCGTGTCCCCGGACCGAGTCGGCGGCGTGCCCGTGCTGGTGCTGCTGTGAGCCCCCGCGTCCTCGAGGCGATCAAGACCGCCGCACTGTTCCTGGTGCTGCCGGCAGCGCTGGCCCTGGCGAGCTGGTGGGCTGCGTGAACCTCGAGCGGATGGTCGACGAGTACCTCGAGCACGCCGAGCACGACCGGACCGACGGCGTCGGGCGCATGCTCGCCCGACGCGCGCTGCGCCGCCCCTCCCCGCGCCCGTGGTCGTTGTTCTGGCTCCTGGCCGGCGTGCTGGTCGGCTGGCTGGTGTCCCGATGAGCTTCGACGTTCACCCGTGGGACACGAGCGAAGACGACCGCTCGCCGTTCCGTGACCTCGTGCTCGACGTCGCGGCGGCCGCGGCCGAGCTCCTGGTGGCGTCGTTCGCCCTGGGCGTCCTGGCCGCTGGCCCGCTCCTGGCGTTCGGTCTCGTGCGGCGGTGGCTGCGGTGAGCACGTGGCTCTATCTCGAGTGCCTGGACCACGACCCGCCGCTCCAAGCCGATAACGAATCCGGGCAACACCTGTACGACCTTCCGCAGATCCGGGCCGACATCGCAGACCGGGAGCGGTTCGTCGCCGAGATGGCTGAGCCGAAGTCCCAGCAGGGGGACTACTTCCGAGCGAACTCGGCGAGCTTCCTTGCTCAGCACCCCCGCTGCCGGATCGGGATCAGAGACGAGTACGGGCGCGCGCACCCGATCGCAGACGAGGCCGACTCGTGAGCGGTCAGCACGCTGCACCGGCGCCGTTGTGGCGTCACGTCGTCGGCGACTTTCTCCTGGGCTTGGTGGGCGGGCTTGTCCTCCCCCTCGTCGCTGCTCTCGTCCGTCGCGCCGGTAGCGCGCGGGTGGGGTGAGCCGCCGGCTCGACGCTGCTCTCTCGGAGATCTTCGACCCGCCCACGGGCGGGTCTTTGGCGTGCCCGCAACCGCGGCGTCGCTACCGGGTGCGGATCACCCGCCGGCGGGAGCGGCAGGTCGTGCCGATCCTGCGCGCGGTGCCGTTCGGCTCCTCACGGGCCGCCTCCCAGAAGGCGTGGATCGACGCGGTAGACGCCTGCGAGAAGCTCGAGCACCTGCGGGCGGACCGTCGGGCCACGGTGGGCAAGATCGCCCGGCAGATCGCCTACAGCGCCGCCTGGGACACGATGACCAGCCGCCCGACGTGGGCCCGACTGATGGACACCGCGGGCGTCAGCCGGCGCACGGTGGCCCGCACCCTGGAGCTGCTGCGCGAGGTCGGGCTCATCGGGATCGTCGCGACGGGCCGCTCGGCCGGCTTCCAACCCAACCCCGCCGACACCGGCGCGGAGGCCGCGGTCTACGTGTTGTGCGTCCCGTCCCCGCTAGCCCCTGTGGATGAACTTGGCACCCCTACGCCCGAAGGGCTCTCGGTAGAGGAACCCCTGCGCGCGCGCGAGACCGCGAACAGCTCTGCGGTGCCGCTGCGCGGCCCTCACCCTCGGCCGGCTGACGCCGGCGCGGCCCTAGTCGGGCCCGGGGCCGGGTCGGACTTCCGGCCGACGGCTGGGCACGTGGGCAGGAGAGCGGCTCTGGAGAGCCGCATGGCGCAAGCCCGGCAGCTGGCTGCCCGTGTGCCGGTGCTGCGACGACTGCCCGACCGGGCGGTGGCCGCCGTCCTGCGGGACTTCCAGCTCGCCCAGTGGACCACCGCAGACCTAGCCCACGCCGTCGACTGGCGACCGGACGGCACCCGCTGGCCGCACGACGGTGCCAAGGGCGTGGCGCTGCCGGCGGCGTGGCTCGAGCACCGGCTGCGGCCGTGGCGCGACGAGGCCGGCGCCCCCCTGCCGAGTCGGTCGGCCGCGTCGCTGACCGCCGCCCGGGCCCGGCTCGCCGAGCAGCTGCGCCGGCGGGCCGACGAGGACGCCGAGCGCGAGGTGCTGTGGGTCGACTACTCGCCTGGATTCCAGGCGTTCAAGGCCGCGCGAGCGGCACTACCGAGGAGGGCACCCCGATGATGCATTGGGAGAAGCTGATCACGGCTCCGGTGGTCGATGTGAGGATCACGCACGAGCTGACGTGCCCGAGCGTGCCCGTCCAGTTCGAGGGCCAGCTCGAGGTGGAATCCGGAATCCGGGTGATCGGCTACTACTTCCGACACCGGCATGGGCGCTGGTCACTGTCGATCGGCCACGCGCGCGAGCTCGACGACAAGTACGTCGTCCTCGCCTCCGGCGTGCTCGGCGACGCTCTGGACGGTGGCGTCGATCACGGGCTCGCCGTCCACCTCATCGACACGGTGCTCGTCACGTGGTGGAAAGAAGGCGGCCTGCCGATCCCCGATCGCGAGGCGACCCGATGAGCGAGACCCAGGGCGAGCGGACGTTCGTCAACGACGTCCAGGTGCGAACGGTGTCGAGTCGGCGCATCTCGATGACGATCAACTCTCCGGTCTGGACGCTGGCCGACGTGCGCGAGTTCGTCGACTTCGCGATCGCCAGCGGCGCCATCTGGGACGACCGGGTGTTCTTCGGCACCTTCCACGCCGAGATCTCGCGCAACCCGCTCGACGAGCTGGTCAGCCACGTGCCGCCGAGGGCCGGCCAGTGAGCGAATACACCGCGGTGTAACGGTTCCGTTCTCTTGCAGAGCGCCCGCCTGCTCCGGGTAGTCCGGTGGTGTCACGCCGGTTGGGGCCGCGCGTGCCGACGATCGTCGCCCGGCCCCAACCAGGCCGACGCTCGCCGGCACACGCGGCTTCAACCGGTCCCAGCACACACCACCTGTCTGGAGCTGCGCGATGAGCGTGAAGTCGATCCTCCTGACGGCCAGCATCGCCCTGGTCGTCGTGATCGCGTTCGAGAAGACCAAGGGCAAGGTCCCGGGTCTGCACGTGGGGGCCTGACGTGGCCCGCGTTCACGTGCCCCGCCAGCTGACGTTCTGGCTGGCCGTCGGCGGCGTCGCGCTCATCGCGCCCGTCGTGTTCAACCTCGCCGTCGACAAGCTCGCGCCCAAGGCGCCGGGGCTCGACGCGCTTCGTAGCGTGATCAACGGGAACAGGAGCAACTGACCATGGCGTCCACCGCCACCACGGCCCCGCAGCGGTACATGCAGGGCATCGCGATCCCCGCGACCTCGGTCAACCCGGCCGAGTTCTTCGCCCGCACCCGCCGCAAGACGCAGACCGAGAAGTCGATCGCGTGGAGCGGGCAGAGCAACGACACGATCGAGCTGCGGAAGGCCGACATCCTCTCGACGCTGCTGGTGCGGTTCTCCGGCACCCTGGTCGTGACGCCGGGCACCGGCACGGTGGCCTCGCTGCGGCGCTGGCCGTACGACCTGCTCAAGCTCGTGCGCTACACCGCCAACGGTGCGGCGAACATCATCAGCGTCTCGGGTGCCAAGCTCAAGGCCCGCGACCTGATGAAGCACAGCGACTTGTCCGACCGGGGCGTGTCCAACACGGTCGGCGCGGCCGCGGTCACCCAGGGCACCCTGGCGCGGGCCTCGGAGAGCTGGGGCGTCGGCTCGGGCGCCAGCGCGCTGGCCAACGGCTCCTACAGCGTCGAGCTCGAGTGGTCCGTGCCGGTCGCCGAGGACGAGGTCCAGCTCATGGGCGCCTCCTTCCTGGCGACCAGCTCGAGCGACCTCACGCTCTCCCTGGACTACAGCCCGCTGACCGAGCTGTTCGCCCTGACCGGCAACGGCGCGGTCGCCCTGACCGGCACCGTGCAGGTCATCAGCACCAAGTTCAGCATCCCGATCGGCTCGGACGGGCAGATCGTGGTGCCCGACCTGTCGGTGTTCCACTCCCTGATCCAGAACCGCACCACGGCGCTGCAGAACGGCGTCAACGAGGTGCGCCTGGTCGGCCAGGGCGCCGGCAAGAGCCTGCTGCGGGTCTACGGCCAGATCTGGAACGCTGCCCCCAGCGTCCCGGTCCAGCTCTCGACGACGAACTTCGGCAAGATCGCCTGGGCCTACGGCGGGGCGGAGGTGCCCGAGGAGTACCCGGACGGCAACGCCGCCCGGATCGCCATGGAGCGCATCTACAACGACGACCTCGGCGGGGTGCACGGGTTCTTCGGCTTCGACTTCGCCGCGGAGTCCGCGTTCCGTGACGTCGTCGACACCGGCACGACCGCCGACCTGCGCCTGCAGTTCACCCTGCAGAACGGGCTGGTGCTGGCCAGCCCGGCGCTCGAGTACGTCACGGAGCACGTCTACATGGCCGGCCAGGCGGCCTAGGCCATGGACACCGGCTTCCGCGAGCCGGGCGGCTTCGCGCGCTACCACCTCAGCGCCACCGGACCGCTCAGCTCGGCCACCACGGAGCTCAACGCGATGGCCACGCCCGCTGTGGGCGCGGCCGCCGCGGGCTCGCTCCTGAGCCTGCACAACCCGCTGACGTGGTTCGGGATCATCGCTGCCGTCACCTTCGGCCTCGCGGCGATCTCCACCTCGGTGCGGGTGGGTCCGGTCAAGGCCGGCCTGCAGCTCGGGAAGTGACCCGTGGCGTTCGCGGCACCGATGCTCGTCGAAGGCGCCGCGGCGGGTGGATCCGCCGCGGCGGCCTCCGGCGCGGCTGCCTCCGGGGCAGCTGAGGCCGGGACGGCTGGGGCCGGGGCGGGCAGGGCAGCCACCAAGGGCGCCACGAGCGCCACATCGGCCCGCACCGCCCCGACCGCCAGCCGTCCGACCAAGACCGCTGCCGCACGCGCCGACGAGCTGGTCGGCTCGGGTTCGAACCGGACCCAGGCCCGACGCACCCTGCGCCACGAGTACGGGGCCACCGGCGAGCAGGCCGACGACCTCCTGGACGCCGCCGGCGGGCGAGTGCCTCCTCCGCCCGACGACGACACGCCGGCCGGCGAGCCCACGGGGTCGGGCTCGCCGGCCAGCACCCACCGCTCCCTGCCCGACGTCGCCGGCGGCGGGCTGGTCCTCGGTGTCCTGTCCTACGTCGTGGGCCTGGTCTTCCTGCGCAACGGCTGGGCCGGGGTGCGGGCCTGGACCGCGGCCAAGTTCCTCAACCGGGTCCCCGGCCAGACGAGCACGACGGCGCCGGCGACGCCCGCACCGGCCACCGCCGGCGGGTCGAACACCGGGTCGGGTCTTCTGGTCATGGGCTCGGCCCCCAACGCGTCCGGTGCCTCCGGTGCCGGCGTTCCCTCGACGAGCGGAGGTGGTGGCTGGTGAACCCCGGCGGTGTCGTCCTGCTCATCCTCGGCGTGCTCGTGCTCACCCAGATCCTCGCCGGCGACGCGCTCGGCCGGCTCAAGGTCGTGCCGTCGTGAAAAGCACCCTCGGCTGGATGTTCGGCGCCTGGCTCGGGCTCATCGCCCTGCAGGCGCTCACCTCCCCGTCGGCACCCGCCCGGGTGTCACAGCTGTTCTCCGGGGCCCAGCAGGTCATCGACCGGGCACTGAACCCGAACGTCCCCCTGATCCCCGACCTTCGCACCAAGGAGTGACCATGGTCCGCCAGCTCGCCAAGTACGGCGCCGCCCTGATCGGGCTGTACCTCGTCGTTGCGTACGGCTCCGGCTTCGGCAAGTCGTTCGGCGCCGTCGCCACCGGCGTCTCCGACGTCACCAAGTCCCTGCAGGGCCGCTGATCATGGGCCGCACCGACGTCGCGGCCGCCGCCAACCTGTCCGTCGAGCCGATCGCGACCTACCACACCGATCCGGCCGGGGTCACGGCGTTCCGTCGGCTGCTGGGCTCGATCGCCGCGGCCGTCAACGGCCAGACCGGCCAGCACATCTACGCCCCGGCCGGCTCGTTCCACGGCTACGCGGTCTCCCCCCAGCGGTACACCGGTGCGGCGAACCTGGGCGCCGCCCGGGTCGTGGCCGCTCGCAGCTCGACGCTGGACCGGGAGAAGGAGGCCAGCCCGGCCAACGCTGTGGCGATGGCCCTGTTCGCCGAGCGGATGAAGGCGGGGCGCGGCTGATGGGCCAGCTTCGTGCGGTGTTCGCCCGCAACAAGAAGACGCTCGCCGTGCTCGGCGCGGTCGCGGTCGCCGGCATCGCGTTCATCGCCCGCAGCCGCGGCAAGGTCACCAGCCCGGCCGCCGGCACCGCGACGGCGTCGACGACCTACAGCAACGGGTCGGGCTCCAGCTCCCCCACCCCGTACGCGACGACGTCGACGTACGACTCGACCGCCTCCGACGTCTACAACTCCCTGCAGCCGCAGATCGAGCAGCTGGGCCAGATGCTGGCCAGCACCCCGGTGCCCGACACCAGCACCAGCACCAGCAGCGTGCCGGACGGCTTCTACCAGGCCGCCGGCGACCAGGCGATCTTCCAGGCCAAGAACGGGGTGCTGGACTTCCTGACCCACGACGAGGCCGTCGCGCTGGGCTCTCCGAACCCGACCGTCGTGACCAAGCGGGACCCGATCTGGAACGCGCCGCTGGCCAACCCCGGCAAGACGATCCCCTGGGTGGGCAAGTGAGCACTGCGCTGACCGTGCAGGGCTCGACGGCCCCGGTCTCCCACGTCACGATCGGCACCACCATCGGTGGCGCCGACGCGTGGCTGGCCCCCGACGCCGCCGCGTCCTACCAGGCCATGCGGGCCGCCGGCATGCCCGCCGGCGGGATCACCTCGGCGGGTCGGTCCAGCACCGAGCAGTCGGCCCTGTACCAGGCCTACCTGGCCGGCAAGGGCAACCTGGCCGCCAAGCCCGGCACCTCGATGCACGAGGCCGGCGAGGCCCTGGACATGAACCTGGTCTCCCGCGCCTACCAGTGGTTGACGACCAACGGCGCCAAGTACGGGTGGACCCAAGCGGTGTCCGGTGAGCCCTGGCACTGGCAGCACGGCGGGAGCACCACCGCGACCAAGTCCGACGTCCCGCTGATCGGCGGTCTGATCGACGGCGCCACGAACCTCGCCGGCACCATCGCCAGCACCGTCACCGGCGCCGCCTCGTCCGCCCTGGGCCTGAACGACATCGCCAGCACCGCGACCAGCGTGCTGCTGCGCATCGTGTTCGTCGTCGGCGGCGTCGGCCTGATCACCCTCGGCCTGGCGCGCATGGTCGCTCCCAGGGCCGCCTCGCTCGCCACCACCCTCGGAGGAGCCTCATGAGCATCCAGGACCAGATCGTCGACGCCCTCGCCCAGATCGCCACCGCCCTCGAGCGGGACCACGAGCTGCAGCGCTCCGTGCTGTCGGTCACCCAGAACGCCAACCGGCTGCGCGGCAACCGGCCCGTGCCGATCGGCACCGGCGGGCGGGTCATGGCCTGGGGCGGATCCGGACGCCTCGTCGGCTGGACCCTGGCCGCCGCCGCGGCCGCGCGCCACCATCACCTTCCGCGACTCCCGGGACGCCACCGGCCAGCCCGTCGCCGGCCCGATCGAGGTGCCCGCCAACACCTCGGTCGCCTTCGCCCTGCCCGACGGCGGCGTCGGCTTCGGTGACGGCCTGTACGTCGACGCCGACGCCGCGTTCACCGGGGTGGCCTGGATCGGGGCCGACTCGTGAGCCAGCTACTGTCGACCCTGCTCGCCGCCGGCGCACCCTCCGCGGTCGCCCTCGTCCTTCTGGTGAAGATCATGACCGGCGACCGCCGCACCGACCGCCGGCTCGAGCTCTACACCCAGAGCCTGGAGCAGCGCATCGTCCTGCTCGAGGCGTTCAAGACCGCCGCCACCAGCGCCCTGGTCGCCGCCGGCCTTCCCCTGCCCACCGTCGTCGCCGTCCCCACCGATCGGAGATCCACACCATGAAGCAGCTCACCGCCTCCCTGGCCGCCCTGCTCATCCTGGGCGTCGTCGTCGTCGGCATCGTCGTGCTCGTCGCCCTGGGGCACCCGGTGCCCTCGATCCTGGAGACCGTCGCCCTGGTGGCCGTCGGCGGCCAGGCCGGCGCCGCCCTGCCGACCCTGTTCACCCCCAGCTCGGCCCCGACCCTCGTGCTGACCCAGGCCGCCCCCGCCGCCGCCAGCGCCCGTCGCCTTGCCGGTCGTGGCTTCCGTGTCCAACGTCGCGCCCGTGGCGGCCCCGGCTGTCCCCGCCCCGACCGTCGTGGCCGGCGCCGGCGTCACCTCGGTCTACCCGCCGGCCGGGGAGTAGCCGTGCGGCTCGTCGTGCCCGACCAGCGGGCCGCCCTGGTCGGTGGCCTGCTGTGCTTCGCGGCGGGCTCCTGGCTGCTCTACCAGGCCTACGACGCCCGCGGGCGCAAGCGTCCCCTGCTCGTGCGACTGTTCCCCAACCTGTGATGGCCGGCGTCATCCTGCCCCGCGCCGTCGGCGGCTCCGCCACCGGCTGGACCCTGACCGACTACATCCCCGCCGGCCGCGGGGTCTCCGAAGCAGCAGCCGGCGGCAGCTGCTCGGTGCTGTTCGACCAGATCGACCCCAACGAGCTGTGGCTCATGACGCACGCCGTCATCTCCTGCACCTCCAGCACGCCCACCAGCTGCCGCTGGTACGTCGACGGCATCGACCCAGGCCGGCTGCTCGACGGATCCGACTCCGGCAACTTCGACGTCGCCGACTGGCCGATGGGCCTGATCCTCGGCCCGTCGACCGCGCTGCTGGTCGTCTGGGACGGGGCCAGCGACGGGGCGATCGGCACGTTCACCCTGCAGGCCCACGTCCAACGGCGGCTGTGATGGGCTTCCGCAACCCGCTGACCAGCCTGTCCGCCGACCAGATCACCGCCGGCACCCTGCCCTCCGACGTGGTGGGTCAGGCCCTGCAGACCGCCGCCACGGGCCGGCGCGTGGTCATCTCCAGCCCCGCCGGCGACGCCGGACGGATCGACTTCTACTCCGACCCGAACGACGCCGACCACACCATGCACGCCGAGATCGAGGCCTACGCCTTCGGCGGGGTGTCCAGCCGCGGCTACCTCGACCTGACCCCCGACTCGGCCGGCATCGTCCGCCTCGGCTCGCACGACCTGCCCGCCGGCGGCTACGCCACCGCCGTCGACCTGATCGCCCAGCAAGTCCTCGTCGGCACCGGCACCAGCGTGCAGGACGTCGCCGCGGACCGCGTTCACCAAGACCAACGGCTCCCAGGGCAACCCCGGCGCCGCCGACACCACCCCGGTCGGCTGCTCGACGACCCTCGGCCTCGGCCTGGTGGCTCGCCCTGGGCCCCGGACAGTTCGACTGGGCCACCGGAACCGCTCCCCGGTTCAACGCCCAGATCAAGAGCGGAGCGACCGTCCTGGCCACCGTCGGCGCCTACATCGGCACAACCGTCGGCACCGTCCCCTTCCTGGCATGGCCGCGCTCAACGTCACCACCGACGCCACCGCGATCGCCCTGACGGTCGCCAGAACAACACCCCATGACCGGGTCGTGGAACGCGTCGGGCATCACCTTCGCCGTCCTGCCGATCGGAGGCACCATGATCACCCTGCCCGCCGCGCTCAACGGACGCATGCCCGCCGACCAGCTCGTCGTCGTCGACACCGGCCCCAACGGCCCCCAGCGCCTGCACATCTCCGTCGCCGCGATCTGGGCCGCCCTGCTCGCCGCCGGCATGCCCGCCGGCCACCTGCGCTCCGGCTACCGGGACCTGACCCAGCAAGCCGTCGAAGTCGCCGCAGCCGCCGCCGGCCAGACCCCCTCCGCAGCGCCCGTCGGACAGAGCATGCACGGCCTGGGCCTGGCCGCCGACATCGACGAGCCGGCCCGCAGCGTGGGCCCGCGCCCACGCCACCAGCTGGGTGCTGCGCTTCCCCCTACCGCTCGAACCATGGCACTGCGAGCTCGACCAGGCCCGGATCTACCCCACCCCCGCACCCACCACCCCGCCACCCGCACCCCTGAAGGAGCTCATCATGGCCGGTCGCACAGATCAGCGACCTCGTCGCCCTCATCCGCCGTAGCGACGGCGCAGTCGTGGCCGTCAACAAGATCACCGGCAAGGTCAAGACCGTGCCCCTGGCCGACTGGCAGACCATCGAGAACGCCGGCTTGAAGAGCCTGCTCATCGTCGACGACGGCAACGGCCACGACCTGGACAACATGGACCCCGGCCCGTTCAACGCCCTCGTCGACCTGATCTCCTAGACCGGCCAGCGCGCGGCCGCAGCTCACCAAGCCCTAGCCGACCCCCGACGACGTCGACGAGCGGCGAGGCGGCTCGACAGAGGATCCGCGGTGGCCATCGCCGGTGTCGACGGGGCTCTACACCGACGCCGGCGTGAGTGTAGAGTCGCCGCGACACTCGGGGTCGACGCCGGGAGGCCTACTCATGGGCGGACGCGCCCGCGTCTTCGTGGATCTGGTACAACCTGCGGGGTGAGCCGAGCATCGTGGAGGATGGCGGCTGCGCCCTGACGATCCGGCGACCGTCGAGCTGCGGCTGCTGCGCGAGCTCGTCGACCAGCGGGCCACCCTCGAGGGACGTGTCGCGCTGACCGTGCAGAAGCTGCGCGCTGCCGGCGCCAGCTGGACCGTGATCGGCGACGTGCTGGTGTGCACCCGCTCCGCGGCGCAGAAGCGCTACGGCGGCGGCACCGAGCTGGCTCGAGCCCCGGCCGCGGCCATCGGCGGTAGGGGCGCGCACCGGTACAGGATGTGCTCCTCGGCGTGCCAGAGCAGGAACCAGTGCTCACCGCGGGTGAACGTCTTCTCGCACTCCTCGACGAACCGCTTGGTCGGGTAGCCGATCGTGTCGGCGATCCGCTCCCGGTCCTCCGGCCGCGGCAGGTCGAACACCGCGACGAAGTCGGACTGGGCCAGCACCAGCGGGTTGACGTTGACCGGCCGCGGCCCGTCGAACAACGCCGAGGCGTTGTAGTGCCGGTTCTGCATCAGCAGCCGGCGCATATGGGGCCGGGTCCGCTGGGCGGTGGGCATGAACTCCCCCACCTCCCCGCACCAGACCAGCGCCCGGTGGTCCTGCGGGTACAACACCATCCCGGTGGCCCGGTCCAGGTCGTCCTCGTACGTCGGAGAGCCCGGGTCGGCCCGGAACACCAGCGTGCGCGGCCCGCCCGCCGGCACGCCCGGCACCGTGGGCGCGACGTCGGGGAACCGGCTGGGCAGCAGCCCGACCGCGTCCCGGTGCACCGGGATCGCGTCCGGGCCCGGGTCGGCGTCCCCGTTCACGTCGATCGCCAGCTTGTCGTACGGCCACGAGCGGAACAGCCGCCGGTTGAAGTAGCTCTTGCCCGACCGTTTGCGGCCCCACGCGCTGGCGATCATCGGCTTCGTCGGGTCGATCGCCGGCAGCTCGTCCCCGATCTCCTCCGCCGGCGCGTCCGCCACGATCGGCGTCCGCTCGCTCACAGCGGCCGCCCCAGCTCATCGAACCCGTGCGCACGCGCCCAGGCGATCCACGCCGCTGATGCCCGAATCCGGTCGCGGACGCGAGCCTTCTGGCGCTCCCACGCGAGGTCGGCGCGCGCGTGCGGGCGCGTCGGGCCGTCCGTGCCGAAGACCCCCGTCGACGTCGTCGTGAGAGTCACCGGCGCCGCGCGGTGGATCTTCGCGAGCTCGAGCGACTTGCCCGATGCCATCAGCGCACCGGCCAGCCGCCGAGGTCGACCGGCGCCGTGACCGCCGGCTCGTCGTCGGCCTGCTCGGTGCCGGCCATCTCGGCCTGGCGCTGGGCCTTGCGCAGCCGGCGGGCCTCCCGCACTCGCTCGACCTGCTTCCACCCGTAGACGGCCAGCCCGACGAGGGCGTTGATCCCGTCCATCACGTCGGGGTTGGCCGCAGCACCGAGCAGGCCGTGGCGGTGCACGATCGCCCCGACCGGGTCGCCGATCGCCTTGGCGTCGTCTACGTCGGTCCGGTACAGGTCGACCTGCTCGTCCCACTCGTCCTTGGCCAGCAGCTGGTGCGCGCCCTCGCCGGCCATTAGCACGGCCTTGCGGGCGTTCTCCTGGATCGCGTGCTTGCCGGGCGCCGAGCTAGCCGAGGATCCCGCCGAGGAAGTCGGGGCGGCGTACTCCGGCCCGCTCTTGACGTCGTACGGCTGGCTGCTCGAAGGCGACGGGTCCGCCGGCAGGGTCGGCAGGTCGCTCGGGCTCGGGCTCGTCTCCGGCTGGCCCGGCTGCAGGAACGTCAGCGGGCCGCTCGGGCGCAGGCTCTCGACGGTGGGCATGCTGCTTCGGCTGGGAGCCATAGGAGTGCACCTCTCGCACGCGGTAGCGGTCGTCGTCGTCCTTGTCGGCGCCGACCAGGGCCTGCTGCTCCGGTGGGGCAGCAGGAACGTCACGGGGCACCCGGCGGGCTCGCACACGCAGCTCGCACCCCGTCATCGAGCACGGCCCCTCCCACGTCAGGCGGCCCGGATCGCTGGTCGCCTCGGTCACGTGCCCGACGGCGCACGTGCCCCGGACTCTGATCCCACGTTTGGGGGTGCTCACCTCGGTAGATTCGCCCTGGGGCCGGGTGTTCTCACAAGAGAACAGCGCCATGGTTCACCCGGAGAACACCCGTACACCGCGGTGTACTTGGGCCGTCCACCCGGGTGAACAAAGCGGTAAAGGTGCAGGCCAAGATGCCGACCACGGTGCTCACCGACATGGAACCCCGACTCAAGACCGCCCAGGCCGCCGTCCGCAACGCCGAGGACGAGCTCAAGGACGCCCGGAGCCTGCGCAACGAGCTGATCGTCACCGCCGTCGACCACGGCATGAGCCAGCGCGCCGTCGCCAGGATCACCGGGCTGACCATCAGCCGCGTCAACGCCCTGCAGTTCGGACCCGAGCCCGACGAGAACTAGGCCGCCGGCCGGCTCATCGCCTCGACGATGCTGCGGGCCGCGGCAGAGTCGACGCGCACGTAGTAGCGGGTCGTCTTCGGCGAGCTGTGGCCCAGCAGGTCCTGGACCGCGGCGAGGTTGTTGTTCACGGCGAACGCGCGGGTCGCGAACCGGTGACGCAGGGCGTGCATGCTCACCCCGGCCGGGAGGAGCCGGCCGATGATCTTGCCGACCCACATCGCCGACAGGTGGCCGTGGTCGGCGCCGGGGAACAGGAACCCCTCCCCGCGGGCCCGGATCTCCGCGGCCAGGGCCTCGGTGACCGGGACGACGCGCTCACGGTTGCCCTTGCCGTGCACGACCAGCGACCAGCCGAGCAGGTCGCGGAACAGGTCCGCGCTGTGGGCGCACGCCACCTCGCCGCGGCGTAGGCCGGCCTCCGCGGCGAGCCGCACCATGAGGTGCTCGCGGGCCGGCGCGTGCTCGAGCGCGTCGCACGTCGCGTCGTCATCGGCGGGGTGCGGGGCCGGCGGCCGGCGCGGCACGGTCGGCAGCGACAACGCCGGCGAGGCCTGGCACCGGCCCGTGGCCACGCCCCAGTCGTAGAAGCCACGGACCGACGCGCGCACGCTGCGCCGCGTCTCGATCTGCCAGTCCCGCGACCCGAGGTAGTCCACCAGATCGGCCCGACCCAAGTCCCACGGCGGCCGCGGGCCAACCGCTCGGGCCAGGGTGCGCAGGTGCGCGCCGCGTAGGCGGATCGTGGTGGCGGGTCGCCCGGCGGCGCGCAACTCGCGGCACCAGGCGTTGATCTCAGAGTCCCAGGGGGACGGCATCGCGTTCACGATCGCCCTATCGGACACCGAGGATGATCCGGTCGGGGCTCTACCGGGCCCAGCGTCGACGCGCACCCAGCAGGCCCGCGCCGGTCAGGATCAGACCCGCCGCGGCCGCCGCGTAGGGACCCTCGGGCACCCCGGTGTACGCGAGTACCGTCACGGCCGCCGGCGACGTCTCAGCCGCCGGCGGGAACGGTCCGTCGCCGATCTCCCGGCCGACGGTCTCGCCCGGCAGCTGCGGCTGCGCGCACCCGTCGACCCACGACACCTGCCCGGGCTCGCACACCGGCGAGTCAGGCCCGGGCGTGGCCGACGGCCCCGCCGCCAACGCTGCTGCGATCAGGATCCCGATCATGCTGCTACCCCCTCGTTGCTCGTGTGCCGCAGGTACGGCGCACAGTGACCCCTCGCGCACTCGTCGCAGACCGGCCCGACGAAGTACGCCGACAACGCGCCCGCCGGCGCCTCGAGGTACCCGTGCGCGGTCGGGTCCTCGCCGAGTAGATGCGACTCGTGCTCGCACTGGCACCGCCGACCCTGAGCCGGCAGCCCGCTCACCGCAGACCTCCGAACCGCTCGGTGTAGGCCGCGGCGTACCGCTGGTCGGCGGCGCGCTCACCGCCGCCGACCCGTTCCCACGGTCGGCACGTCAGCTGGTGCGCGTCGCGATCGACGCGCTCATAGAACCCGGCCTGGCAGAACCGGCAGAGGTACAGCCCTGGGTGATACGTCGTCGCGCTCACGCCGCGCGCTTCCAGACGAGCCGGATGCTGCGCCCGCTCGGAGAGACCAACATCGCCTCTCCGAGCGTGACGATCAGGCTCCCGCGGTGACGTGGCCAGGCCTTGCGGTGCAGCGCTGCGATCCGACGGTCGAGGTCTGCGAAGGTGGCGATTACAGCGTCGGCGTCGGTTCCGGTCAGGCCGCGCTGGTTTGCCAGGTGCAGATCGGCGAACGCTTCATCGCGAGCCGTGTCGATCGCCTCGAGCTCGGCGACTGTCGCGGCGTCGAGCGTGCTCGTTGCGGTCCTCATGCCGACACCGCCTCGTGCCGATGAGTGCTGCGGCGCGCGCGCTCGTCGTCGAGCGAGAAGACCTCAGCCTCTTGCCCGTCGATGGCCGGTCGACTGGACTCGTACCAGTAACCGGAGGGTTACTGGTTCGAGTCCAGTCGGGGGAGCAACAAGAAGGGCTTCTGACCTGTGGAAACGCTGGGTCAGGAGCCCCTCTCTCTTCGGCCCTGGATGCGTTGTACTCCTTTTGGTCTCCAAGTTGCGCTGGGAAGCCCCCTCTCAGGAGCCCTCGGACACGTCCCCGGACATCTGCCGCGGAGCGAACTGCTCGAGCGTCGAGCGCCTGTCCGGCGCCACCTTCGCCGGTGCCACGTAGTACGCCGCCGCGACCGCTTCGGTGTTCCCCAACTGGTCCGCCGCAGCCGCCGCACTGCCCGCATCCCGAGCAACAGCCGTACCGACCGTCGAACGCAACATCTTCCGAGCGACCCCCTCGAACTCGCTACCCGCCAACGCGGCCCGCCACCGGGTGCCCACGTTCTTCAGCGACAACCAGTTGCCTTCCCGGTTCGGGAACACCGCCACCACACCCGGCATCATTTCAGCGAACCGTCGCATCAGAACCGCGAGGCACCAGTCGGGCACCAGCACCGTCAGCGGCGCGTCACCGCCGCGATGCTTGCGGTATTCCTGCCGATGCAGTGGCGACCCCGTGACATCGATGAGCGTCCCAGCGATTGTCACCGCACCAGTGACAAGGTCGATATCCTCCCACCGCAACGCCAACGCCTCCCCCGGCCGGCACCCCGTCGCAACCATGACATCGAGGATGTCCACGACGTACTGCGGTCGGTGGGGGCCGTTCCCCGGGTAGTGGGCCTGCCATGCACCGACCGCGTCCCGCAGTCCCTGGACCTGGTCGGCGTCTAGCGCCTGCGGTGCTGGCTTGCCCTGCGACTTCGTCGTCTTCATCGAACCGACCCCTGCCATGACGTCGCGAGTCGGGGCGCCACGCTGCGCACCGAACTTCAGCACGTTCACGAGGAGCGCTCTCGCTGTACGGGCAGCGCCAGGATGAATGCGCCAGATGGCCCGTAGGTACTGGTCGAGCTTCGTTGTGGTCAGCTGTGCTGCACGCAGGTCCCCCAAAGCGTCGCTGACGTTCGCCGACCACGACGACGCGTACGTGGCCAGCGCACCCGTGGAGAGCGTGCCGTCCTCGATGGCGACGGTCCGCCAGTCGGCATACATCGTCGACAGTCGGGTGTCTCGGTTGTACTGGCCGTCGTCTGGCTGACCGACGAGGTCGGCGACCTTCGACTTGAGCCGCAGCGTTGCTTCCGTCGCGGTCGGTCCGCTGGCTTCTAACCTCGACTCACGCCCGGTCCAGGGGCTCGTGACGCGTGCGTCGGCAGTGAACCCGTCCGGCCTCACGGCGAAGGTCTGCTCCGCGTCGGTGGGTCGGAACCATGAGCGAGCGGCAGTCCGACCAGCAACCAGTTCGGTCTTCTTGTAGGTCGCCTTGCCGTGCTCGTTGGCGGGCTTCTCCCGGATGTACGCGACGACGCGAATCTTGCCTAGTTCGCCTAGCGGTCGATGTCCTGGCACTTGCGGGCCTCCAGTGCTGTTGGTGGTCACGGTATATCACCGCGTATCCCCGTGTCTATACAAAGTGATATCGTAACACCACCGCCGAGCACTGGAATACCGGCGACCACCCACCACCAACGAGAGACTGATGACCACCACCCCCGACACCACCACCGAACCCACCGAGCCCCAGTACCTGACAATCGAGCAGGTCAGCCGCCTTCTGCAGATTCCTGTGCCGACTCTGCGCAGGTGGCGCCGGCTCCACATCGGCCCAGCATCGTTCCTCCTCGTAGGCGCCCTCCGCTACGACCGCAGGGTGCTATACGAGTGGGTGGCCGCGCAGCAGACCACAGCAGCCTGAACGCATGGGACCTCCGGCAGCCAGGGAAGGCACCGGGATCCCCTCAACCGCAACCGCTGTGGTGCCGATAGCGGCGCCGTGACCACCACAACGCCCGAATACCCCGACCTCGGAACTTTGCTCGCCAACGACCACGGCACCGTCAGCATGACGGTCCGCGCCCGCTCGGGTGCGGAGTACACCGGCAAGCTCGCCGGGGGCGACTCGTCCTACGTGGTGCTCATCGTGTGGACCTTCGCAGCCCGACAGGCAGCCACCGAAACGACGGCGCAGATTCGCACCGGAGAGATCGAGTCCTTCACCCACACCAACAGGCACGACCCGTGCGATTGCACCACGAGCTGCACCTGCGGCGGTGACTGCTCCTGCCGGTGCGCGGTCTGCATCGACGCCTAACCAGCACCCCCACAGCAACGAAGCGCCCCAGCCAGAGTCGGGCTGGGACGCTTCGACATGTAGAGCGGGGGCTACATCCACCCCATCGCCTTCTTCGCCGCCGACTCACCAGCCCGCACGTTCGCCGGCGTCGGCGGTCCGAACACGGAGGCGTTCACGTAGTCGTAGTACTCCTTGAACGCCTTCGGGCTCACTTCCTGCCGGACGCCATCGAGCACGAGAAAACAGCCGCCCTCGCGCTCGAAGGCATCACGGCAGCGGTCTTTGGCAGCCTCCTGCAGCGTGCGGATTGCCTCATTCGCCGTGTCAGCCAGGGAGTACCGCGGGGTCGTCGTGGAACGAGCCGGCATCCTGCCGTTCAACTCCCTGACGAACCGCTTGTACTCCCACTCGACACTCGAACCACGCTCACCAGCAGCAGACACCGCATCCAGCACGACCTGCTCCGCCTTGCCCTGCACGAGCAGGTCGAAGGAAGCGAACGTCGCGTTCAGGAGATCTCGGTCCAACGGGTCGTCCCCGGTTGCCGTCCACACCGCGTAGTCATACGTCGCGCTAACACGGCCAAGCAGCCCAGCCGCCTGAACCACCAGCTCAGGTGCCTTCTGCCCCCGTGCCACATGGCCCTGCGCTGCACCCACAAGCCTTTTCTCAACCGCGACCGGCAGGTCACGGAACTGCTCCGTTCGCCAGCCGTCACGTGCAGCCGCCACTGCTGCCTGCCCCACCCGTGTCGCCACGGTCGTACCCGGCTTCCACAGTGCACCCGTGGTGCTCGTTGCCAAGTACTGCGCTGGGGTACGAACCCCAGCCGGAGCGAGCGCTGCGCTAACCATCGTCACGCCACCTTCCGGTTCGCTTCGGCTCTGACTGCGGCATCAAACACAGCCCGGTACGCATCCGAGTGCGGCCCGTCCTGCCGTGCCGCCGCCCGCAACCTCGTCGCAGCCTGAGCGGAAACCCACGCGCTATCACCATCAGGACTCGCAACCTCCACGCGCCTGCGCTGTTCCGTTATGGGCACACCAACACCAGGGTTAGGCGGCTCGGGCTTCTGATGGTCAGCGGCTGGGACCTCGGCTAGTGCGTCGTCATACACCCCTGCGTCATCTGACTCGTCGTGGGGGACGCTCGTCGGGGTTACACCGAACTGCGCCTCGAACTTCGCGTCCCACCGTGCGAGCAGTTCGTCACGCGCCGCGTAGTACGCCTGCCAAACGTCAGGCATGTGGTAGTCCAGGCAGGAACGCTTCGTCGGCGAGTGCCATGCCTTGAGCATCCCCCGCTCGCGTGACTCCTTCAGGGTCCGCTTGACGGCCGAGATGCTTTCACCCGATTCGTTCTCAAGCGTTGACTGAAGCACGTAACCGGAGCGTGAGCCGCCGGGGTACGTGGCGCAGTACTTGCTCTCGCCCTCCTTGTTGATGCCTTCGCCGAGGATGTCGCCGAGCGTGGCTAGGACATTGATGTCCGTGCCGTTCGCCCACGCGGTGGGGTGGATGGCCGCAAGTTCGGCGACGTACTCCGCAACGAGCGCATCCCGCCCGGCCTGGACGACAGCCTTTGCGGCGATGGCGGCGGCCTTGGCAGCCTTCGCGTCACCACCAGCGTCCCTGGCAGCCTTCGCGGCGGCTGTGCCGGCACGAAGCACAACAACGGCGTACGCACTGTTGTATAGGCAGGTCCGGTGACGGATGAGGACGTTGAACTCCTTATGTCCTTTGCGAATCTGACGGACGATGTTGTAGCCCATTGCTATACTCCTTCTGCGACGTTGTACTTGGAGGACCCGGTGGCTCTGACCCCACCGGGTCCTTCTTTGTTAGGAGACGCGGACGAGGTCCTTGCGCGCGGTCTTGAGAATCTGGGAGACGTTGGTTGGGGTGCAGCCGGTAGCTGCTGCGAGCAGGCGAACTGGTGCACCAGACTCGCGGAGGGCGAGCAGACCCAGGCGGTAAGTCCTGGCGCTGATGGCCCGGCTGGCACGATGAGCGGCCAGTTCGCTGGCGGTCTCGTTCCAGCCCGACTCGATGAGCCGGCGGGCAGCGACGGCCTCCTCGGCCTTCTTGATGACCTCTAGGACTTCCATGAGTGCCTCCGTGTAGCGGCGTACTGCTCTGTATAGACACCACCATACGCCGAGATTCCCACGGAACCGAAGGATTTCCCCTGTTCTGGCCCCATCTGAGGTAACAAATAGATAACGATTCCGAGGGCTCGCCAACAGGAGCTGCGTGGCCGTCAACCACCCAAGACGTACGTCGCGCTCCACCGGGGTAGGTCCATGTGACACCGGGGTAGCCCAATGTGGACTAGGGGGTAGCCCAATGTGACCAAGAGGGTAGCCCAATGTGGACTACGGGGTAGCCCAATATGACCCACAAGAACCCTGTGTTGTACCCCGTGTCGAAACCGGTGATGACATTTACCCCAGCGCTAACGCGCCGGGCAGCCAGCGCAGCAGTAAGTGAGAAGAGGAGCAGGCAAGCGCGTCACCAGACCAGCACCCAGCCAAAGACAGGCTCTAGGCAACATAAAGACTCAGTTGGTCAGTCGGGGCTGAGTTCTTGAACGAAGACCGACAGAACGTTTCAGACAAACCAGAACGGACTGAACATGAACACCTTCGACCGGGGGTAGCCCAATATGACCCACCCCCAGTCGGGAGTTCTCACGGGTGCAGCCCAGCTGCTGGTTCAGGCGGTGAGGGCAGCGCGTGCGGCGACTGCGTTGTGCTACGTGGCACGACGGGGTTCGTCACCGACTACTCGGCTGCATCGACGTTGTGTCACGTGACACAACGACTTCGTCAGCCGGCAGCGCGTGCGGCGTCGACGTTGTGTCACGTGACACAACGGGATCCTCAGTTGGGCAGCGGTGCGGGCGGCTCGTGCTGCATCGACGTTGTGTCACGTGACACAACGACCGTGCGCTCAGGCAAGGCGGGGGCGACGTGCCGAAAAGCCGAACGGCCGGTGTCCGCGGACGTGACTCGGGCCGCGTTGTTCGTGCGCACCGGTGGTCAGTCTCCCGGTATGAACATGGACTCGATGCTCGTGTCGAAGATGTTGGCGAGGGTGAAGGCGAGCGCGAGGCTGGGAGCGTAGCGGCCCTTCTCGATGGAGATGATGGTCTGGCGGGACACTCCTGCCGCGCGGGCCAGGTCCTCTTGGGAGAGCTTTCGTTCGCGGCGCAGTTCGAGGACCGTGTTCTTCATCTTCGGTCAAGTCAGCCGGTTGCGGATGATCGCGTAGCGGACCCAGTACGCGGCGACCACGCTCACGATGAGTAGATAGAGGACGAAGGCGTGGAGGAACTGATCCTGAAGCACGAGGTACAGGCCGAACACGACCATCGCCACAAGGGCCGCCCCGAACGTTTCCGACGCCGCCCGCTGTGCGATCTCCCGCTCGACGCTCCCCTCGTCTGCGCTACGGCTCGTGCGCTCACGGTGCCTCTTGATCAGCTGGGTCCCGAGGCCGCTGCCCATCACGATGACGCCGTACAGCACTGGCGGCAACAAGCTCCAGCTCTCGGGCAGGACATGGGCGAGCGCCCAGACCGACAGGAGCGCCGCAACAACTCCACCAAGAAAGACCAGCCACGCCCGCATCCCAACCTCCTCCATGTAAATGTTCCTTGACACGCAGTCTCCAACCGCGAACCGCAGATGTCAAGGAACGTTTACATGCGGCTGTCGTGGAAGCGGGCGACGCTGGTGATCCGCGTCCTTCGAGGACTCCAAGGCGGTTCGGTGTCCCTGCACAGCCGCCCGGAGCAGATCCGCCGAGTGGCTGGTGCCTCGCTGCGGCGGCTGCGCACGGACCGGATCGACCTGTTCCACCAAAGCGACCGATCCCGGGCACCCCCGCCCCGCCGATGCCCTCGCGGACTCGTCCGCGCAGATGAACGCCCCCCCGTCGAGCGCGGCACGTCCTATGCCAGTGCGTGCGGTCCCTGGCCAGAGAGTCGGTGTTGACATGCGGCTCTTCCGAGGGCCGCCTCGGAGGTGGGCGCCTTCGCCTGCCGGATCGGCCGGTCGCTCGCCGGTCCGTTCGCCCGCTCCAGCCGCGAGATCATCACTCCGCCTTGGATCCAGGCGCTTCTCGCCCCGAACGGACGTGACAGCGGCCGACTTATCACAACGAAATCATAGAGGGGGGCGTCTCCCACCGTGAGCGCAGCAGCCTTCGCGAAGATGTTGGGACGAGTTTCTGGCACGCTGGCGTGCTATTTCCGTCGGATAGGCACCCTGGCCGCAGGCAAGCCACGACCCCGCATCGTGACGAATCGGCGCGGGGTCGTGGCGTCCCTGCTAGTTGCTAAATGCGGCAGCCAGCGAGCGCCTTAGCGACAAGGCGAGCAGTTCAGCGAGCAGGTCACGCTGAGGGCCTTCGTCTGATACCTGCCCGACCGCGGCGGCGACCGTATCTAGCCAGTCCCGCTCAGTCGCAACCAAGGAACGGACCGCGACCGCTTCACGCTCGAGGTCATCGACCCAGACGCGCGCAGTGCGGGAACTGGGCTCGGTCTTCGTGTTCATTCTGGTGGTCCCATCTATGAGGTGGTTGTGGTGCTTCTGATACCGGCCACCGTCTCAAGGAGCGAGTGTTGATGTCCAGAAATCCCCCTGTAAACCTCCTGATGGGCAGCCAGCACCCCCCACGATGACGATGTTCTCGCCGGTCAGGGGTTGTTTTTTCCCAGCACGCAAGGTTGCAATTTTCGCCAGGACTGCGCGCCGTTTGGGAGAGCGTCTTGGGTGTCGACGCCGAGTGAATCCTGACCCCGTGGCGCCGAGTGAATGTTGACCCCCCTCGGTCAGAGTGAGGGAGTGATCAAAGTGGAGGATTGGGCAGAGATCCGCCGGTTGAACCGGTCGGAGCACCTGGGGGTCAAGGCGATCGCGCGGCGGTTGGGGCTGGCGAGGAACACGGTTCGTTCGGCGTTGGCGGCCGATACCCCGCCGAAGTACTCGAGGGCGCCGCAGGGCTCGCGGGTCGATGCGTTCGAGCCGGCGATCCGGCGGTTGTTGACGGAGTTCCCCGAGATGCCGGCGTCGGTGATCGCCGAACGGATCGGGTGGGAGCACTCGGCGTCGGTGTTGCGGGCGCGGGTCGCGTTGCTGCGGCCGTTGTTCAGCCCGCCCGACCCGGCCGACCGCACCACGTATGCGGCCGGGGAGATCGTGCAGTGTGACCTGTGGTTCCCCGGCGATGTGGTCCCGGTCGCCCCGCAGGTGCTCACCAGCCCGCCGGTGCTCACGATGGTGGCCGCGTACTCGGGGTTCATGATGGCGGTGCTGTTGCCCTCGCGGCAGGCCGGTGACCTGGTCGCGGGGATGTGGCAGCTGTTGGCCGGGCTGGGCGGGGTCCCGAAGATGCTCGTGTGGGACAACGAGCCGGGTATCGGTCAACATCGCCGGTTGACGCTGTCGGCAAGGTCGTTCGCGGGCACCCTGGGCACGAGGATCTACCAGGCCGCTGCGCGTGACCCGGAGACCAAGGGCGTCATCGAGCGGGCGAACGGGTTCTTCGAGACCTCGTTCATGCCCGGACGGACGTTCACCGGGCCAGGTGACTACAACACCCAGCTGGCCGCGTGGTTGCCGCGGGCGAACGCCCGGATGCTGCGCCGGACCGGTCAACGCCCCGATGTGCTGGTCGAGGCGGACGTCGCGGCGATGGGCGCTCTGCCGCCGGTCGCGCCGCCGGTCGGGGCGTCGAGTCGGGTGCGGTTGGCGCGGGACTACTACGTGCGGGTTGCCGGCAACGACTACTCGGTCGACCCGACGATGATCGGCCGGTTCGTGGACGTCCACGCGGGCCTGGGTGAGGTGGTCGTGACCTGCGCAGGGGCTCGGGTCGGCGCGCACGTGCGGTCCTGGTCCACGCACCAGACGATCACCGACCCGCTCCACGTCGCGATGGCCGGTGAGTTGCGCACCGCGTTCCAGGCGCGCACCGCCGCGATGCGCGGACCGGTCCCCGCCCCCGGGACCGCGGTGGGTCAGCGGGCCCTGTCGCACTACGACGAGGTGTTCAACCTGCCCGCCGCACCGCCCTTGCCCGCGGTCGCCCCGACCTTGCAGGTCGTGCGATGAGCGCGCCGATGAGCGCCCTGGCGGGCAAGGACGTGGCCGGGGAGGTCACCTTCCTGGCCCGCGAGCTCAAGGCCCCGGTGATCGCTGCGACGTTCACCGCGCTGGGCGACCAGGCCCGTGAGGAGGGCTGGTCGCACGAGGAGTACCTCGCCGCCGTGCTGGGCCGCCAGGTCGCCTCCCGGGTCGCCAACGGCACCAAGATGCGCCTGAGCGCGGCGAGGTTCCCGCAGATCAAGACCCTTCAGGACTTCACCTTCGCTCACCTGCCCACCGCGCCGCGCGACGTGATCGCGCACCTGGCCCAGGTCACGTTCGTGGCCCGCAAGGAGAACGTCGTCCTGCTCGGCCCGCCCGGGATCGGCAAGACCCACCTCGCGATCGCGCTGGCGATCAAGGCCGCCGAGGCCGCCTATCCGGTCGCGTTCAACTCCGCGACCGGCTGGATCACCCGCCTCGCCGATGCCCACGACCACGGCCGCCTCGACCTCGAGCTGCGCCGCCTGAACCGCTACCGGCTGATCGTGGTTGACGAGGTTGGCTACCTCCCGTTCGACGCCGCGTCGGCCGCGCTGTTCTTCCAACTCATCGCCTCGCGATACGAGACAGGGTCCGTGATCGTCACGTCCAACCTGGCGTTCTCCCGCTGGGGCGAGACCCTCGGCGACGACGTCGTGGCCGCAGCGACCATCGACCGCCTCGTCCACCACGCCCACGTCATCGCGTTGGACGGCGACTCCTACCGAACCCGCGCGCACCGCGCCGGGCCGCCACCCGCAGCACCCACGACAACCAAGTAACCATCGAAAACAGACCCAGGGGGGTCAAGGTTCAATCGGCAATAGGGGGTCAAGGTTCGCCCGGCGTTGACATTGGGAGCTCTACTCCCAAGACGCTCTCCCATTGGGACATCCCCGCCGGTCCGCGTCGAACGGCTCCCACCGGCCAGGGTCTCCGGGCAGGCGCTTGGGCGGTGGGTTGCCGTGCCCGATCCGTATGTGGGGGCAGTCAGTCACTTGAGGCACCCCGTACCTCGTCGTCGACGAGTACGACCTGAAGGACCGCCGACACGTACGGATCGGGCTGCCACGTGCCGCCCTTCCAGGCCGCCCAGTACGCGCTGTCGAGCTTCGCCAATCGCTCGCGGGTGGCTCTGTAGTACTCGAACGGGACCAGCACGGCGACTGGCTCGCCCTCGCGCGTGACCACCAGGTGCTCTCCCGTCCCGACCACGCGGTCGACCAGTTCCAAAGGGGACTCGAGCCATTGCTCGGTGGAGATCATGACCACGGTCGGCTCGGGACCGTCCGGCGGCACGGCGGGCCCGACGTACTCTGAGGCGCCGGCCTTATCGGTATCAACGGCCGTCTCGACGGTGGCCGTGTCGGCTACCACCGGTCCGGCCGCTGGCGGGCCTGGTTCGGGTTCCTGAGGGCTATCTGCTCGGTGGCGGAGCCAGCGCCTGATTGCCTCACGGAGCCCGCGCTCCACCGCAGCCATGCCGACGGCAGGATCAAGTTCGACCGCTCCGACTAGAAACCGGACATCGGCGAGCTCGAGTTCGCCGACGGGAACGAGCATGTTCTCGTCCTCTTCGGCTGTGGCCAAGCCGACCTCGAACAGGGCCGCAATCTGGTCCGGCCCGAAGGTCGACGCGGGTGTCTCGCCGAACACGTGCAGGGAGACGCTGGCGTCCTGGCCCAGTTCGATCGCGAGCGGGGCGGTCCCAGCGGGTCTGCGAACCGGTTCCATGGCGTCGCTCCTTGTGGCGGGGCGGTCCGAGGTGAGCTGCTGCTGATCGGAAGCCTTGCGCTAGCACGTTGGCGTGCTACACTAGCGTCGGCTTACGTCTGACCACTACCTTATGAGGGTAGGGTTCATGCCATGCCTGAGCAACCCACGCCGTTGACCGAGCTGGACATCACCCGCTGCGAACCCGGTGTCTACCTTGTCCGCACCAGCCACGCGACCAACTATCAGTTCGTGCTCACCACCCAGTCGCTGCCAACCGTGACCCGCCACCCCGGTCCGCACAGCGGCGGCATGATCGGGAACGAACAACCTGATCGACTCGCACAGGTCACCGCCATCAACCGGGACAGGCGCCGGGAACCGGGAATGATCCGGGTCGGCGCAGACATGTACGTCGACGCCGAGCACTTCTGGTGGCGCACGAGCTTAGTGGTGTCCATCGAACGGGTCGCGGACGCACCGCCATGCCGCATCTCACCGTGACGGTCGATGAGATCCGTGGCCAGGTGGTGATGCTCACCGACGCCGGTGGCGTTGAGTACACGCTCGACCTCACGGACACCGACCCCGCCGGTTGACGGTCACCTACGCCGGCGTCACGGAGCGGCTCGAAGCGCTCGCGGCCATGAGCACAGGCCGCCCCGTGCCGGACCAACTCGCCACCAGGGCGCGCGCGGCCATCGACACACCGACCACCCGAGTGCTGACGGACACCGTCGCGGGGTTCCCCCACCGGCAGAGCGTGCTGTCGCCGTTCAGCCCGGGTAGGGCTGCTCGGTGACGCCACCGAGGTTGTATATGTCTTGACCTGATGATCCGAGGTACACGCAGGTCTTGGAGCCGTCAGCGTGCAGCTTGATCATCCACAGGTCGTCGTGACTGCTTCGCGCATAGGGCGGTGTTGACCAGCGCGAGCTCGGCCGCTGCTCCGGCCGCTTCGAGCGCGTTCGTTCGTCCAGCAGCAAGTTGTGCTACGCCCGGCTTCCAGTAGGTCCGTGCGTCTACCCATGCTGCCGGTGCGCCCCGTGGAGGGAGCGGAGACCCGAGCATGTAGTCCACGGCCCGGGTCTTGCCGATGTCGCCGATGAATGCGAGCGGACGCATCAGTGGTTGCACGCTGGCGTGCTCGTTGGTGAAGAGCTTCCAGCTCTGCTTGGTCAACTGGTACGTGAACGACAACGGGTCATTGGCGACCAGACCGGCTCGTTCACGGGCTGTGCTGGCCGTACAGAGCGCCTGAGCCGCGTCCGCCTGCTCGACATACCAGGCGGTCGGAACACCCGATTCTTGGTCGGCTGCCATGGTGGCCTGATATGAGGGGACCGATGCCGGTTTGCCCAGGATAACCCGCACACGATGCGCCAGCCCGTCGCGGATGGCGTACCCGGAGTCACCATCGACGACGAGCCGTCCCTTGCGCTCTTGGTACGACACGACTGCGTGGCCGTAGTAGAGGTCATCCACGGTTTCGCTGGCCTTGACCTCGTGCGGTGTCACGACGGTGTACCCGTGAAGGTGATGGTTAACGAGAACGTCTGTCACGACGAGGTGCTGCGACCAGTCGTGGAGCGCGAGTTCACGCCAGTCGGCCTGGTTCGGTGCCGTGACTGTCATGGTGCGCCCGCTGCCGGCAACAACAAGGTCACCGAGTTCGGCGATGCGGGTGGCACCATTGGGCGTCAGGTACCACATTCTGACACCGGCATTTATTACCCTGCCGTCGTCAGTGCGCAGGTGCCCGCTGACCTGCCGGTAGTCCACGTACCTAGATTGGCGCATCCACCGCAGTCGGTCTGATACCCCGCGTCCGTTTGCACCAGTCCATGCGTGGACCTGGTTGATGCGCATGTATCCGAACCTGGCGATGGCTTCCAGGATGGCTTCGTCGAGGTCGGAGATACGCTTCATTTTGGGCTCCTTGGCTGGTCACACCAGGCTTGTTACTGCTTCCAGCATATGTGGCGCAGTCATAGACCCCAAGGATCTTCCCCGTGGAATGAACTCACGGTGGCACACGAAGTTAGTTCGGGTTCTGTTCCATAGACCAAACACCCGAACACCGCCCCCCTGGCGTCCCTAACTGGCACCCCAAATGCGAGATGTGGTTTGGAGTGGAGTGGTTTGGTGCGTTATGGAGGGTGCAGGTTCAGATTGTTCGGGCTGGTTCGTCCTGTGCCAGATGGATGGCCCGGGTTGGGTGCACCTTGTTGGGTCGACGCGTCGGGCCTACACCAGCCACCGACGCGAGCCCTATGGGCTCGCTGTGACTGGTTACGGCCCTGGCGACTCGTAGCGGGCACAGCCCGAACAATCCGAATACAAACCGGGTCAATGAGTAATGGGCCGTGCTGTATGCGCCGACGGGTCAGCTGTCAGCCACGAGACCACCTCGGCGGGGTCGCTGGTGGCGTAGACGAGGTCCGCGTCGCAGTACAGCTCCCCCGCTGGTTCGGTCACGGGACCCATGGTGCGTCAAGGGTGTAGCCGTTGGTGGGCGACCTTGGCGATGGCGGGGTCGCTGTCGAGTTCAAGCACTTGGAGTGCGGTGCCGGGTGCGTCTGGGTGGTGGGCGACGAGCCATCTGATGTCACGGTCCAGGCTGCCGGCGTAGCGAGCCATCACGCCGGCAGGCACGTTCGGGTGTGCGAGTGCGAGCCGGATCAGGTCGAGATCCGGGCTTGGGTCTTGGTATCCGGGTGCCACGGCAGCGAGCCCATCCGGTGGGGTTGCCGGGTCGGCGGCGAGCTCGTGCTTCTCGGCTGTGGTGCCACTCATGGCGACGGCCCACCGGTGCCGGGTTGTACCCATGTGGTCATGGTGTACCGGACGGCTGACACCGTGGTGCCGTCTAGACAGCGCAGTACCGGCCAGCAGTACACCACGACCGCCAGGAATGACCGGACTCACCCATTACTGCAAGCACGGACCAGAGCCACGGCATGCGTCGTGTGCGATGCCACCACGACTGACCAGGCCAAGTTTGGTGCCGGGTACTGGGGTCAAGTCCCGGGTTGTGGTGTGTGACGGTTGCCGCGTGATCTTCGATGGTTCTTAGGCGCTGAGCGCCGGGAGCTGGGGGGTGGTCACCTCCTGTGTGTCCGGGACGGCGGTGAGTCGGGATCGGCTCAGGACGTCCAGGGCGAGGTAGCGGCGCCCTTCGGCCCATTCGTCGTGCTGCTCGGCCAGGACCGCCCCGACCAACCGGATGATCGAGGTGCGGTCGGGGAAGATCCCCACGACGTCGGTGCGCCGGCGGATCTCCCGGTTGAGGCGCTCGTTGGGGTTGTTCGACCAGATCTGACGCCAGACCTCCTTGGGGAAGCCGGTGAAGGCCAGGATGTCGGGCCGGGCGGTCTCCAGGTGGTCGGCGACGGCGGGCAGCTTGTCGGCGACGGTGTGAAGGAGCCGGTCGAACTGGGCGTGCACCGCGTCGACGTCGACCTGGTCGTAGACGCTGTGCAGCATCGTCTTGACCCAGGGCCACGAGCTCTTCGGGCAGGTGCTCATGAGGTTGGCTGCGTAGTGGGTGCGGCATCTTTGCCAGCTGGCGCCGGGCAGGGTCGCCCCGATCGCGGCGACCAGGCCGGAGTGGGCGTCAGAGGTCACGAGCTTCACGCCGGTCAGGCCGCGGGCGCTCAGGTCACGGAAGAACGTCAACC
Organism: uncultured Actinomycetota bacterium; assembly: GCA_963769855.1. Lineage (GTDB taxonomy): Bacteria > Actinomycetota > Actinomycetes > Actinomycetales > Cellulomonadaceae > Cellulomonas. The sequence goes on along the minus strand of CAVYNN010000002.1, from coordinate 3,957 downwards.
ACCCGGCGCCGTCCTCGGCGGTCGAGACGTCGATGCCCAGGATCTCCCGGTGCCCATCGTTGTTGACCCCGGTGGCGACCATCACCGCGATGTTCACCACCCGCCCGCCCTCACGGACCTTCACCGACAGGGCGTCGGCGGCCAGGAACGTGTAGGGGCCGGCGTCCAACGGGCGGGTCCGGAACGCGTGCACCTGCTCGTCCAGGTCCGCGGCCATCCGCGAGACCTGCGACTTGCTCAGTCTCGTGATCCCGAGGGACTCGACCAGCTTGTCCATCCGGCGAGTGGAGACCCCGAGCAGGTAGCAGGTCGCCACCACCGAGGTCAGGGCGGCCTCGGCGCGGCGGCGGCGTTCCAGCAGCCAGTCGGGGAAGTAGGTGCCGGCCCGCAGCTTGGGGATCGCCACGTCCATCGTGCCGACCCGGGTGTCGAAGTCCCGGTGCCGGTAGCCGTTGCGCACGTTGACCCGCTCGCTGCTGCGGGCGCCGTACTCGGCCCCGCAGATCGCGTCGGCCTCCGCACCCATCAGAGCGTCGATGAACGTGGCAAGCAGCTCGCGCAGCAGGTCCGGGCCGGCGTTGCTCAGGTGCTCATGCAGGAAACGGGCAGGCTCGATACTGGGTCCAGCGGTCATCGCATGCTCTTCTCTCGAGTCGACTTGGTAGGTCTCTCGAAGAATCACGCGGTGACCGCCTACACGTCTACGACGACGCCCCGATCAGAGCCGGGCTCACACACCACTCTGCGGGACGCCACTGGTACTGGTAGACATCAGGCGCATCTGGTGGCTCACCTGTACCAGGTGGTGCCGCGTTCACCAGTGCGGGTGGGAGCAGGCAGCCCGACCCCGGTGCAGACCAGTCGGGGTTACCACTCCCCGGTGAACGTGCACCTGGTGGACACCCAGGTAGAACTCGACCGCTGGTGCCGTTGGTATGCCGGTCTGGTGGTGCGGGAGAAGGGGGCACCACATCCGGCGCCTGGTGTGGTGGGTAGCGCTCCGAACCTGCTGGCGTGGTTTGTGACCCCTGCTCCCCCGGCGTGGTTGATTCACCACTGTGACGGCGAGCTGGTGGGCGCCCTGGTGAGCGACACCACGTGAAGGCCAGCACCGGATCGAGCAGACCACCACCATCACCACCACCCGTCGTTTGCCGCCACCAGACGGGAGTGGTGGGCACTACCCCTATATGGGTAGACGAGGCGTGGTGCGCCGCTCGAGGTGCACCAGACACCACCTGGTGGTCTGACCGTCACGACCAGGAGTGCGACCAGTGCAGGGCAACGAGAGAGCCCGTTAATCGACGTCGAGGCTGCGGCCGCCCTGCTTGTCAACGACGGCTGAAAACTGAGCAGGTTTCGACGGCCGAAACTGAGCACCTGCGGTCAGTTGTCGCGGTCCTTGGCGAGCAGTTCGCGGCGGGCGCGGGTGCGGTAGGACTCCCCGGCCAGGGTCAGGACTTCGGCGTGGTGGACGAGCCGGTCGATCATCGCGGCGGCCACGACCTCGTCGCCGAAGACCTCACCCCAGCGCCCGAAGGGCAGGTTCGAGGTGACCAGGATCGAGCCTTGCTCGTAGCGGGAGGCGACGAGCTGGAAGAACAGGTTCGCGGCGTCGTGGTCGAAGGGGATGTAGCCGACCTCGTCGATGATGATCAGCTTGTAGCGGCGGATCTTCTTCAGCTCGGCCTCCAGGGCCCCGGCGTGGTGGGCGGTGGCCAGGCGGGCGATCCAGTTCGTGGCGGTGTCGAACAGCACGGAGTAGCCGGCCTGGGCGGTGCGGATGCCCAACCCGATGGCCAGGTGGGTCTTGCCGATCCCGGGCGGTCCGAGCAGGACCACGTTCTCGGCCTTGGGCACGAACGTGACGGTTGCCAGGTGGGCGAGCAGGTCCTTGCGCAGACTCGGTAGGTGGTCGAGGTTGAAGTCCTCCAGGGTCTTGACCGCCGGGAAGTGCGCAGTCCGGATCCGCATCGTCGCCCCGGCTGACTCGCGGTTGGCGACCTGGCGCTCGAGCACGGCCGCGAGGTACTCCTCGTGGGACCAGTTCTCGGTCCGGTCCGCGTCGGCCAGCTGCTCCCAGGTCCGCCCGATCGTGGGTGTCTTCAGGACCCGGGTCAGGTAGGCGAGCTTGGAGTCAGGTGCTCGGCGCCGGCCGCGGTCGTCGTGGTGGTCTTGGTCGAGGTGGTCATCCGCGCTCCCTGGTGATCGGGTCGGTCTGGGACGGGCGGGGGTCGAAGTCGACGCCGAACAGGGCGTCGTAGTCCGGCAGGGCTCGGATCGCGACCACGTGCCCGTCGGGGTGAGACCGGGTGGCCTGGGTGCGGCGGCGCTGGGCCAGGTCGGCGTGCAGCAGCCGGGCGGTCTCGCGGTGGGTGGGGTCGGGTGATCGTGGCTGCGGTGGCCCAGCAGCGGGCGTGGTCGGCGACGACCTGCCCGGCGCAGGTGACCACGACACGGGCCGGGGTTGCGAGCACGTCGACGAACCGGCCGATCGCGCGCGGGTCGACCGAGTAGTCGTTGGCGTCGACGCGGACGTAGTAGTCCCGGCCGAGGCGGACCCGGTTGGTCAGCCCGACCGCCGGCGCGAAGGGCGGCAACGCGACCATCGCGGCCCGGTCCGCAGCCCACCGGTCGACCGGGCGCCCGCCGATCGAGCGCAGGTGGCGGGTGTTGGCCCGCTCGGCCAACCACTGAGTCATCTGGTCGTTGAAGTCCAGCGGGGAGGTGAAGGTGCGCCCGGGCAGGAACGAGGTCTCGAAGAACCCGTTGCCGCGCTCGACCAGGCCCTTGAACTCCGGGTCCCTCGCCGGGGCGAGCTTGATCCGGACCCCCAGCGTCCCGGCGAACCCTGCGGCCTCAGCGGTCAGCTTGCCCGTCCCGCCGATCGCGGCCTCCCGGCCCCAGACCAGGGTCCGCGGGCAGGCGCCCCACCCGATGGTCGCCTCCCACATCCCGGCCAAGATGTCCCCGGCCTTGCGCGAGGGGATCATCATCGCGTCGGTGATCCCGGAGTATCCGCAGGTCATCGCCAGGACCGGCAAGATCCGCTGCTGTCCGCCGCCGACCGGGATGCCCACCGGCGGGAACCACAGATCGCACTGGGCGACCTCGCCGGGGTCGTACTCGACGCGGTCCGTGGGGTCGACCCCGGCGAACAACGGGCGCAGCTCGCGGATCCGATCCTTCAGGATCGTCAACGACCGGTCCCAGCCGATCCGCTCGGCGATCACCGTCGCGGGCATCGTGGGGAACTCGGCCAGCAGCACCCGGACCCGCGCCTCGACCGCGTCCACGCTCGAGCCGGCCGGCGCCCGCTCGTACTTCGGCGGCCGGTCCGAGGCCAACGCCTTGGCCACCGTGTTCCGCGAGATCCCCAACGTCCGGGCGATCCCGGCCTGGGAGATGCCCTCCGACCGATGCAGCCGACGGATCTCGGCCCAGTTCTCCACAGTGATCACACCCCAAGCCGTACCCCGGGGTGCTCAAGATTCACCCGTCGACTACGGCCCAGTTTTCACGCGTCGCCGACACTGCTTGCTACCAGTACAAGTACGGCTCGTAGGGTGGCCGTCCCGCACGTGTGGCAGGGCCAGCCTGACCCACTTCGAGGCATGGTGTACCCGATGAGTGACGTGACGCGGCCTGTGGACCGCTTGGCAGCAGATCGGGCCCCAGCCCGAACACGCCTCGTGAAGACCCTCCAGGATGTACCGCGCCGTATAGTCGGACGTATGGCGGACCGTGTACTCCCCGGCGAAGACGACATCCTGCCCATGCGGTGGGGAGGGGACGCAATCACCGCTGATGAGGCGCTCGGGGTGTCCCGCCGGCACGCACGCCTGCTAGCGAAGCATGGGCGCCCGCACAAGAACGCGATCGTCGACGAGCTACCACCCACGACGCTCCGCTGGTCGCGATCTCGCTGCGGCTCCCCCCACGCCTGATGGCATTCGC
>CAVYNN010000001.1:0-229598 GCA_963769855.1 uncultured Actinomycetota bacterium | reverse complement strand
AACCCTCCGATTAACAGTCGGATGCTCTGCCAATTGAGCTACGGGGGATCGGCGGCAGAACTGTACCAGCCGCGGGGGCTCGTCCTGGAAGTCGTCAGTCCCGCAGCCCAGCCGCCTCGCGCACCCCGGCCTCGGCTCGCGCGAGCGCTGCCGCGACCGCCGGGACGGCCAGGTCGACGGTGGCGTCACCGAGAGTCTGCGTGAACAGAGCCCCGTCCGGGTCGCGACGCAGCGCGACCCGCGCCTGACCGCCGCCGGGCAGCGTCACGGTGACGGCGTGCACCACCGACTGCTGCACCCGGTCGCGGAACTCACGGGTGAACCGCAGCCCGTCGGCGTCGTCGGGCAGCGCCAGCGCCCGACGGGCCCCGGACACCCACCACACGGTCAGCGTCCCGCTCGCGGGGTCCACCGAGCCCCGGTCGATGTCGCACCACGGCGTCAACGCGTCGTCGGCTGACTCGTCGGAAGGAAGCAGGTGCAGCGCGCGGCGCGAGGCCACCGCCCAGCCGCCGTCGGTGAGCGGCACGCCGGCGAGGACGGCGTCGCCGCGCGGCAGATCGAGGCGGGACAGGACGTCGGCCGGAGGCCGGTGGCGGAACGGTGGCACGACCGTCCACGGTACCCGTACCGGCTACCCTGACGACGCCGGGGCAGTAGCTCAGCCGGTCAGAGCAGCGGACTCATAATCCGTCGGTCGCGGGTTCAAGCCCCGCCTGCCCCACGGGCCGGTGCGTGCGCCGGGCGATTCCTGAGTTTTCACCCGCCTGCGAATCAGACATATGCGGGCACATGTTGCCTGAGGGCGCACAGCCCAGGCATAGTGACCCCGTCAGCGAAAACGGCAAACCCGACCGCAAGGCGGGGACGCAAAGCTACGGAGCCCTCCGGGCTGGCCGAGCTACCGAACGACAGGAGTCGTGTGATGACACCGACCAACCGCACCTCGCTCTCCCAGGGCGCATTGCTCACCCCTGGTGAGGTTGCGGTCTTGTTCCGGGTCGACCCGAAGACCGTGACCCGCTGGGCGCAGGCGGGCAAGCTCTCGACGGTGCGGACCCTCGGCGGTCACCGCCGGTTCCACGAGGACGAGGTGCGACACCTGCTCGGTGACGTGCCGCAGCAGCGGTTCGTCGACTGAGTCCACCGTTCCACCAGATCGCCTCGACGCCGACGGGTTCGTCCCGTCGGCGTCGCCGTGTCCGGACCCCTCTCCGTGCGAGGATCTGCCCATGGCAATGCGTGAGATCCGTGTCGTCGGCGACCCCGTGCTGCGCACGCCCTGCGAACCGATCATCGAGGTCGACTCCCGCGTCCGCGGCCTGGTCGACGACCTGCTCGAGACGGTGGACGCGGACGGGCGGGCGGGCCTGTCCGCGAACCAGATCGGCGTCAGCCTGCGCGCCTTCTCCTGGAACATCGACGACGAGGTCGGCTACGTGCTGAACCCCGTGATGGCCGAGCTGTCCGATGAGGAGTACCAGGACGACGACGAGGGCTGCCTCTCCGTCCCCGGGCTGTGGTTCCCGACCCGCCGGTCCTGGTATGCCCGGGTGGTGGGGGAGAACCTCGACCACCACGAGGTCGTCGTCGAGGGCACCGGTCTGATGGCCCGCTGCCTGCAGCACGAGATGGACCACCTGGACGGTCACCTCTACCTGGACCGGCTCGACCGCCTGGTGCGCAAGAAGGCGATGAAGACGCTGCGCGACCAGCTCGGCTGAGCCTGCACGGAGCGCGCGCCGGTCGACGCGCGGCGGCCAGTGCTGGCGCGCCGCGCGCTCGTCGTGCATCCTGGGTACCGCACGCCGCGTGCGCCTGGTGCGCCCGCCCGGGTCGGAGGTCGTTGGGGAAGACGAACCTCGGACCACCTGGGAGGACGACATGGTCGGTGCCATCACCCGCGGTGTCCTTTTCGTGCACTCGGCGCCCCGTGCGCTGTGCCCGCACGTCGAATGGGCCGCCGGCAACGTGCTCGGCACGCGCGTCGCGCTCGACTGGACCCCGCAGCCGGCGGGGGCCGGCTTCTACCGGGGCGAGTACTCGTGGCAAGGGATCCAGGGCACCGGGGCCACGCTCGCCTCGGCGCTTCGTGGCTGGGCGCACCTGCGGTACGAGGTGACCGAGGAAGCCAGCCACGGAGCCGACGGGTCGCGCTGGAGCCACACCCCGGAGCTGGGCATCTTCCACGCCCAGATCGACGTGCACGGGAACATCGTCGTGCCGGAGGACCGGATCCGGGCCGCCCTGGAGTACTCCGCCGACCCGTCGCGGATGCGCGAGGAGCTCGACCTGGCACTGGGTCAGGCGTGGGACGACGAGCTCGAGCCGTTCCGCTACGCCGGTGCGGGCGCACCGGTGCGGTGGCTGCACCGGGTGGGGTAGCCGGGCGTCGTCGGGCGTGGCCTCTTTAGTTGCATCTTCAACCACGACGCCGTAGGCTGCTGGTTGTAGCGACAACTAACCGATGCCGGGCGACGCACGCCGGGCGACGCACGTCGGGAGCGACGGAGAGGAGCGACCGGTGACCGACGAACGGGTGATCACCCCGGACGCGTCGATGGCCGCGCCGACGCTGCGCGTGGGGGACCTCGACGTGATGTCGTCGTACTACGCGCAGGCGCTCGCCTTCGAGCCCCTGGCCGAGCGCACCGAGCGCGCCGGGCGCGCGCGCACCAAGCGCGGCGACGGCCGCGGCACCGTCCGGGTCCTGGGCCGTGGCACGACGCCGATGCTGCGTCTGGTGCACACCCCCGGCCTGCCGGTCGCCGGTCCGCACCAGGCGGGCCTGTTCCACAACGCGTTCCTGCTCGACGACGCGGCCGGCCTGGCGGCCACGGTGTACCGCGCGGCGCAGCACCCCCGGAGCAGGTTCGTCGGCTCGGCCGACCACCTGGTCAGCGAGGCCTTCTACTTCACCGACCCGGAGGGCAACGGCATCGAGCTGTACACCGACCGGCCCCGCGAGCAGTGGGTCTGGCAGCGCGGCGCGGTCCGGATGGACACCCTGCGGCTGGACCCCGAGGCCTACCTGCGCCGCCACCTGGTCCAGGACGCGGTCGACGCGACCGGGTCGCTCGCGGGTCGGGTGGGCCACGTCCACCTCCAGGTCGGCGACGTCGCGGCCGCGAAGGCGTTCTACGTCGACGCGATCGGCTTCGAGGCGACCCTGGCGGGCCTGCCCGGTGTCCTGTTCGCCTCCGCCGGCGGGTACCACCACCACATCGCGATGAACACCTGGAACAGTGCCGGGGCCGGACCGCGGGCGGCCAGCCTGGGACTGGGCGAGGTGGCCGTCACCGTGCCGACCCGCGACGACCTCGACGCCGTCGCCGCCCGGCTGCGCGCCGCCGGCATCCCGTTCGCCGACGACGGACGGTCGGTGACCGCCCGGGACCCGTGGGACACCCAGGTGACCCTCGCGCTGCCGGACGCCAGCGCGGAGGACCTGCTCGCCGGCTAGGCCGAGGTGACCACCAGGGCCACGTTGTGGCCGCCGAAGCCGAACGAGTTGTTGATCGCCGCGATGTCGCCGGCCGGCAGGGTCCGCGGGGCGTCCCGGACCAGGTCCAGCACCAGCTCGGGGTCGGGGTGGGCGACGTTGATCGTCGGCGGTGCGGTGCGCTCGAAGACGGCGAGCACGGTGAAGATCGTCTCCAGCGCACCGGCGCCACCGAGCAGGTGGCCGGTCATCGACTTGGTCGCCGACAGGGCGACGTGGTCGGCGTCGTCGGCCAGCACCGCCCGCACCGACCGTGCCTCGATGAGGTCCCCGACGATCGTCGACGTGGCGTGCGCGTTGACGTGCACCACGTCCCGGCCGGACGTGCCGGAGTCGGCGAGCGCATCGCGCATCGCGCGGATCTGCCCGTCGCCGCTCGGCTCGGGGGACGTGATGTGGTACCCGTCGGCGGACAGGCCGACGCCGGCGACGCGGGCGTAGACCCGGGCACCGCGCGCCGCGGCGTGCTCGGCGCTCTCCAGCACGACGATCCCCGCACCCTCGCCCAGGACGAACCCGTCGCGGTCCACGTCGTACGGCCGGGACGCGCCCGTCGGGTCGTCGTTGCGCAGCGACAGGGTGCGCGAGGCGGCGAACGCGGCGATCGGCATCGGGTGGATGCACGCCTCGGTACCACCGGCGACCACGACGTCCGCACGCCCGGACCGGATCATCTCGACCGCGTAGCCGATCGCCTCCGAGCCCGACGCGCAGGCGGACACCAGGGCGTGCGCCCCGGCCCGGGCGTGCAGCTCGAGGGAGACGTAGGCGGCGGGCGAGTTCGGCATGAGCATCGGGACGGTCATCGGCAGCATGCGCCGAGCGCCCTTGTCCCGCAGCGTGTCCCAGGCGTCCAGCGTCGTCTGGATGCCACCGATGCCCGACGACACCACGGCGCCCAGCCGCTCCGGGTCGACCTGCGGGGCGCCGGCGTCGGCCCATGCCTCCCGCGTGGCGATGATCGCGTACTGCGTGGAGGGGTCCATCCGCTTGGTCTCCGGGACCGAGAGCACGTCCCCCGGGGGGACCGCGATCGTCGCGGCGAACGTGACCGGCAGGCCGTACCGCTCCACCCACTCCGGGTTCAGCGGCCGGGCGCCGGACCGGCCGGCGAGCGCGCCGGTCCAGGTGGAGCGCACGTCACCGCCGAGCGGTGAGGTGGCCCCCAGCCCGGTGACGACGACATCGGGTCGGTGGGTCATCGGTGCTCCTCAAGTCGGTGGTGGTACCGGTGCGCCGGCGGCCCGTCTGGTGCGCGCGCCGCCGGCGCCGGGGTCAGGACTGTGCGCCCGCGATGAAGCTCACCGCGTCGGCCACGGTGGTGAGGTTCTTCACCTCGTCGTCCGGGATGGTGACGGAGAACTTGTCCTCGGCCAGGGTCACGATCGTCATCATCGACAACGAGTCGATGTCGAGGTCGTCGGTGAAGGACTTCTCCGGCAGCACGGACTCGACGGGCAGGCCGGTCTCCTCGCTGACGATCTCGGCCAGGCCGGCCAGGATCTCCTGCTCGCTGTAGGCCATCGGGGGTCTCCTTCGGTTCGGTGGGGCAGGTCGGTGGAACGCTACCGCCCGCTCGTGGCGGGACGCTCTCAGGGCAGGGCGACGACCTGGGCCGCGTAGACGAGGCCGGCGCCGAACCCGATCTGCAGCGCGAGCGCGCCGGGTTCGACCAGACCCTCGCGGCGCAGCCGCTCGATGGCCAGGGGGATCGAGGCGGCGGAGGTGTTGCCGGTGTCCGCGATGTCGCGGGCGACCACCACCGTGTCGGGGATCTTCAGCTGCTTGATCATCTGGTCGATGATCCGCATGTTCGCCTGGTGCGGCACGAACGCGTCGATCTGGTCGGCCGTGACACCGGCCGCGTCCAGGGCGCGCTGGGCCACCGGGGCCATCTGCCAGACGGCCCACTTGAACACCGTGGGCCCCTCCTGACGCAGGGTGGGCCAGCCGAGGGACTGGTCGTCGCGCCAGTCCACCCACGAGTGGGTCTGCCGGATCGCCTGGGCCTGCGCGCCGTCCGAGCCCCACACGGTCGGGCCGATCCCCGGGGTGTCCGAGGCGCCGATGACGACCGCCCCGGCGCCGTCGCCGAGCAGGAAGGAGATCGACCGGTCGGTGGGGTCGATGAACTCGCTCATCTTCTCCGCGCCGACCACCAGCACGTGCCGCGCGCTGCCCGCGCGGACCAGCGCGTCGGCCTGCCCGATGCCGTAGCAGTAGCCGGCGCAGGCCGCCGAGATGTCCCACGCGGCGGCCGGGGTGGCGCCGATCCGTTCGGCGACGATCGCCGCCGCCGACGGCGTCTGGTGGAAGTAGGTCACCGTGGACACGATGACCGCGTCGATGTCGGCACCGGTCAGCCCGGCGTCCTTCAGCGCGGCCTCGGCGGCTCCCGTGGCCAGGTCGAGCACGTCGGTGCCGGCGCCGGCCCGGCGCCGGGTGACGATCCCGGTGCGCTGGCGGATCCACTCGTCCGAGGAGTCGATCGGCCCCACCAGGTCGTCGTTCGGCACGACGAGCTCTCCGCGCACGCCGCCCAGTCCGAGGATCCGGGTGTGCGCGGGCCCGGTGGCCTGCCGCAGGGTGGGACGGGTCACGACTGCTCCTTCGTCGTACGGCAGTGGCGGGCGACGAGCTCGCGCGCGGCGTCCAGGTCGTCGGGGGACTTTAGGGCGACCCGCTCGACGTCGGGCATCGTGCGCTTGGCCAGCCCCGCGAGGACACCGCCGGGGGCGAGCTCGAGCAGGCCGGTGACACCGAGCGCTGCCATCGTCGCCTGGCACAGGTCCCAGCGCACGGGACGGGCCACCTGGTGGACGACGAGCTCAAGAGCTCGTGCGCCGGTCGGCACGGCCGTGCCGTCGGAGTTGGTCAGCAGGGTGACCCGCGGGTCGTGCGGGTCCACCCGGTCGGCCGCGGCACGCAGCTCGTCGACCGCCGGCGCCATCACCTGCGTGTGGAAGGCGCCCGCGACCTGCAGCGCGATCACCTTGGCGCGCGCCGGTGGGTCGGCCGCGAGCGCGGCGAGGGCGTCCAGGGCGCCGGCGGCGACCACCTGCCCGGCCCCGTTGACGTTCGCGGCGACCAGGCCGAGCTCGGTCAGCCGGGCCGCGACCTGGTCGGGATCGCCGCCCAGGACGGCACTCATCCCTGTCGGCACCCGGGCGGCCGCGGCCGCCATCGCCCGGCCGCGCAGCGCGACGAGCCGCAGGGACGTGCGGTCGTCCAGCACCCCGGCGAGCACCAGCGCGGCGAACTCGCCGACGGAGTGTCCGGCGGCGACGTCGGGCACGGCGCCCGAGCCGGGGCCGTCCGCGTCGTCGAGGCCGACGGCCGAGGCGGTGACCAGGGCGGTGGCGACGAGCAGCGGCTGCGCGACCGCGGTGTCGCGGATCTCCTCGGCGCCGGCGGTGGTGCCCAGCCGTACGAGGTCCAGCCCGACCACGTCGGAGAGCTCGCCCAGCCGGCCGGCGACGCCCGGCACGTCGAGCCACGCGGCGAGCATCCCGGGGGTCTGGGCGCCCTGACCCGGGCAGGCAACGGCGAGCACCTGACCACTCTGCCTTCCGTGTCTGCGGCGCCTGGGTCGTGGCACCGACGAGGTTGTTTCGGGGACCTTGTCGCAGTCCTACAAAGGTCCGGGGCCGGCGGCGGCCGCCCCGTCGAGCCGACCCAGGGCGATCGCCGTCTGCAGGACGTAGCAGTCGCGCGCGTCCAACGGGTCCCAGCCGGTGACGTCGGTGACCCGGTGCAGCCGGTAGCGCACGGTGTTGGGATGCACGTACAGCGTGCGGGCGGCCGCCTCGAGCGAGCGGCCGGTGCCGAGGTAGGCCTCGAGGGTGTCGAGCAGCGCGCCCGTGCTGGCCGCCAGCGGGTCGTAGGCGCGCGCGACGAGCTGCGCCCGGGCAGCGGCGTCGCCGACGAGCACCCGCTCGGGCAGCAGCTCGTCGGCCGGCACGGGTCGCGGCGCGTGCACCCAGGCGGGCGCGGCGAGCAGGCCGGCCAGCGCCGCCTGGGCGGACCGGGCGCACTCGGCGAGGTCACGGGCTGCCGGTCCGACGACCACGGCACCCGGCCCGAACCGGGGCTCGACGGAGGCCACCGCGGCGGCCAGGTTCCCCGTACCCCGGAGGAAGACGAGCAGCCGCTCACCCTGGATGCCGATGAGGACGTCGGCCTCGCGCCGGGTGGACCGGCGCAGGTCGTTGGCGCGGCGCTGGTCCAGGGCCCCGTCGGTCGATCCGGCGACGACGAGCATCGTGTCGCCGTGCGACCACCCCAGGGCGGCGACCCGCGACCGTAGCGAGTCGTCGACGTCGCCCCGGATGAGGGCGTCCACGACGAGCGCCTCGAGCCGGGCGTCCCATGCGCCGCGAACCTCGGCGGCGTGCGCGTAGACCTCGGCGGCCGAGAAGGCGACCTCGCGGCTGTACCGGAGCACCGCCTCGCGCAGCGCGCGCTCCTCGCCGGGAGCGGCGAGCCGCTCGCTGTGCGTCTCGACGACGTCCACGCCGATCCGGACCAGCTGGAGCGTGTGCTGCAGGGAGATGGAACGGGTCAGCTCCGGGGGTGCGCCGGAGAAGATCTCCCCGGCGCCGGCCGGTGCCCGGCTCGGATCGGTGAACCAGTCGACGAAGGCGGTGATGCCTGCCTGAGCGACCAGGCCGACCCATGACCGGTCCTCGGCGGGCAGCGCGCGGTACCAGTCGAGGTCGGACTCGAGGCGACGCATCGTCGCGGCGGCCAGGTCACCCGCGCCGGCCCGCACGCGACGTTGGGTGTCGGCGCTGGTCTCGGGCGACGGCGCGACCCGCGGCCCGGGTGCGGGGTGCCGCTCGCCGCGCGGCGCGGCGGGCATCCGCGGTGCCGCTCCCTCGGGGGTCGCCATGTGCCGAGCATACGCAGGCCTTGTGGGGACTCCACAAATGATGGCACCCGGCGTGTGAGGGCGCCGCGCCCGACCGGGGGTGCGCGGGGACCGCCTCGGCTATGGTCGCTGCATGGCACTTCTGCCACGCCTGCGCCAGCTGATCCGCCGACCGACCTCGGCGTCGCGGGTCGGGGCGCGCCGGCCGACGTCCGCCAAGCCGCGCGGCGACACGCTGCACGAGGACGCGTTGCGGTCGATGCTGGCCGACGACCCGAACAACGAACGGGCGTTCCGGGCGCTGGCGGAGATCGTCCGGCGGCGGGCCGCCGAGTCCTTCGACGCGTACGACCCGCTGGCCGCCACCGTCGACGAGAGCGAGCGCCAGCATGCCGAGGACCTGGCGGTCTGGGCGCTGGCGGAGGAGTTCGCGGGGAACCCACGCGGCTGGTACCCGCTGATCGAGCTGGCCCGGCTGTCCGTGCACGACGACCACGACGCGACCTTGCGCCGGCTGGTGACGGCCGCCGACCGGGACCCGTCCGGCCGCGCGCTCGCCGCCGGGCTCGAGCTGCTGCGCGAGGCGAACATGCCGGTCGAGGCGCTTGGCCTGGGTGTCGGGCACTGGCGGGTGAAGGAGCACGACCCGGACGTCGCCCGTCACCTGGTCAACGCAGCGCTCGAGGCGGGCCGACCGCTGGAGGCCAAGCAGCACCTGGCCGCGCTCGGCCAGCGGGATGATGCCGCGCAGCTGGCCGGCCTGCGGGCCGAGCTGGGCGACGCGATCACCCGGGCCGAGCAGGCCACAGCCGGCTGATCCGCCCCGGACGTCGCCCCGTGGGGCGGACCCCGACAGGGTGGGACGTCCGGGACGGGATCGGCCTGTGTCAGGAGTCGCCGCCGGCGACCCCCGAGGTTCCCGCGGTGACGTCGTACAGCCGGTACCGCTCGATCGCCTGGGCCGGCAGCGACGGGTCGACGGTGCCCTCGGCGACGAGCTGCTGCAGCACCCGGACCACGACGGACGCACCGTCGATCTTGAAGTGCCGTCGCGCCGCCGCACGGGTGTCGGAGAACCCGAAGTCGTCGGCGCCCAACGTGGCGTACCGGCCGGGCACCCAGGCCCGGACCTGGTCGGCGACGAGGTGGTTGTAGTCGGTCGTCGCGACGAACGGACCCTCCGCCCCGGCCAGCTTGGCGGTGAGGTAGGCCTGTCGCGGCTGGTCGCCGGGGTGGAGGAACGCCTGCTCGTCGGCCGCCAGGCCGTCGCGCCGGAGCAGCGACCAGCTGGTGACCGACCAGACCGCGGCCTGCACCCCCCAGTCGGCGGCCAGTAGCCGCTGGGCCTCCAGGGCCCACGGCACCCCCACCCCGGAGGCGAGGATCTGCGCCCGCGGCCCGTCGCCGGTGGCGCCGGCCAGCAGGTGGATGCCCTTGACGATGCCCTCGACGTCGACGTCGTCCGGCTCGGCCGGCTGCGGCATGGGCTCGTTGTAGACGGTGAGGTAGTAGACGACGTTCGGGTCCCGCCCGTCCGAGCCGTCGCCGTACATCCGCTCCAGCCCGTCCCGGACGATGTGCCGGATCTCGTAGCCGTACGCCGGGTCGAAGTGGATGACGTGCGGCATCGCGCCGGCCTGGAGCGGGGAGTGCCCGTCGGCGTGCTGCAGGCCCTCGCCGGTCAGCGTGGTCCGCCCGGCGGTGGCGCCGACCAGGAACCCGCGCGCCATCTGGTCGCCGGCGGCCCAGAACGCGTCACCGGTCCGCTGGAACCCGAACATCGAGTAGTAGAAGTAGAACGGGATGAGCGGCTCGCCGTGGGTCGCGTACGACGTGCCGGTGGCCTGGAACGCCGCCGCCGACCCGGCCTCGTTGATGCCGGTGTGCATGATCTGGCCGGACTCGGACTCCCGGTAGGACAGCATGAGGTCGGAGTCGACCGGGGTGTACTTCTGGCCCAGGGTGTTGAAGATCTTCGCGCTGGGGAAGATCGCGTCCAGGCCGAACGTGCGGGCCTCGTCGGGGATGATCGGCACGATCCGCTTGCCGATCTCCGGGTCCTTGATGAGGTCCTTGAACAGCCGGACGAAGGCCATCGTCGTGGCGACCGGCTGCGTCCCGGAGCCCTTGGCGAGGCCGGCGTACACCTTGGCCTCCGGCAGCTGGAGCGGCTTGTACGCGGTGCGGCGCTCCGGCAGGAACCCGCCCAGCACGCGGCGGCGCTCGAGCATGTAGGCGATCGCCTCGTCCTCCGGACCCGGGTTGTAGTACGGCGGCAGGTACGGGTCCGCCTCGAGCTGGGCGTCGGTGAACGGCAGCTGGAGCGTGTCGCGCAGCTGCTTGAGGTCGTCCACCTTCAGCTTCTTCATCTGGTGCGTCGCGTTGCGGCCGGCGAAGTGCGAGCCCAGCGCGTAGCCCTTGATGGTGTGCGCCAGGATGACGGTCGGCTGGCCGGTGTGCTCGCGGGCGGCCTTGTAGGCCGCGTAGACCTTGCGGTAGTCGTGGCCGCCGCGCTTGAGCGCCCAGATCTCGTCGTCGGTCATGTTCGCCACGAGCCGCGCCGTGCGCGGGTCGCGCCCGAAGAAGTGCTCGCGGACGTACGCCCCGTCGTTCGCCTTGTACGTCTGGAAGTCGCCGTCGGGCGTGGTGTTCATGAGGTTGACCAGGGCGCGGTCCTTGTCGGCGTTGAGCAGCACGTCCCAGCCGCGGCCCCAGATCACCTTGATGACGTTCCAGCCGGCGCCGCGGAAGAACGCCTCGAGCTCCTGGATGATCTTGCCGTTGCCGCGCACCGGCCCGTCGAGGCGCTGCAGGTTGCAGTTGACGACGAACGTCAGGTTGTCCAGGCCCTGCTGGGCGGCGTGCTGGAGCAGGCCGCGGCTCTCCGGCTCGTCCATCTCGCCGTCACCGAGGAACGCCCACACGTCCTGCCTGCTGGTGTCCTTGATGCCCCGGTTGTGCAGGTACTTGTTGGTCCACGCCTGGTAGATGGCCGACGCGGGGCCGAGCCCCATCGACACGGTCGGGAACTCCCAGAAGTCCGGCAGCAGCCGCGGGTGCGGGTACGAGGGCAGGCCGCCGCCCGGGTTGGACCGCTCCTGGCGGAACCCGTCCAGCTGCTTCTCGGACAGCCGGCCCTCGAGGAACGCGCGGGCGTAGACGCCGGGGGAGGCGTGCCCCTGGAAGTAGACCTGGTCGCCGCCGCCCGGGTGGTCCTTGCCGCGGAAGAAGTGGTTCAGCCCGACCTCGTACAGCGTGGCCACGGACGCGTAGGACGACAGGTGCCCGCCCACGGCGATGTTCGGCCGCTGGGCGCGCGTCACCATGACCGCGGCGTTCCACCGGATCATCCGGCGGTAGCGCCGCTCCATCGCCTCGTCGCCGGGGAAGTACGGCTCGTTGTGCACCGCGATCGTGTTGACGTACGGGGTGTTCATCGACACCGGGATCGCGACGTTGCGCTGCCGCGCGTGCCGCAGCAGGCTCATCATGACGTAGCGGGCTCGCGGGCCGCCCTCGGCGTCGATGAGGCCGTCGAGCGACTCGATCCACTCAGCCGTCTCGGCCGGGTCGATGTCGGGTACCTGGCTGAGCAGGCCACCGATGAGCGGACCGGTCTCGTCGATCGAAGCCACCAGAAGCTCCTTAGGTCTCGCGTGTGAAGTAGACCTATTCTCCGACCTTCCAGGGTCGAAAGTCACACGCGGGACTGGTGACGGGTAGTGACCTGCGCGACACTCTGCGGGCGGGCCGGGCCTCTGGCGGGGGCCAGGTCGCCGCAGGTGGGCTAGCGTCTGCACTCATCGAGGCGTCCGGACGATCGGGCGCCGCGTTCGGTTCGGGGAGGGAGAGGTCCGGTGTCTGACACCGCGGACGACGCGCAGGTGGCGTCGCACCTGGGGTTCATCTCGGGGCAGGTGATCCAGGAGTTCGGGTACGACGACGACGTCGACGACGACCTGCGGTCGGGGCTCGAGACCCTCACCGGCAACGATCTGGTCGACGAGGAGTACGACGACGTCACGGACGGCGCCGTCATCTGGTTCCGGGACGGCGACGGTGACCTGGCGGACGTCCTGGTCGACGCGCTCACCGTGCTCGACGACAACGGCCCGATCTGGGTCCTCACGCCGAAGGCGGGCCGGCCAGGGCACGTCTCGCACTCCGACATCGAGGAGGCCGCCACCACGGCGGGCCTGCACCCGATGACGACGTTCGCCGCGGCGGCGGACTGGTCGGCCACCCGGCTGGCCACCCGAGGTCGCGGCCGCTGAGACCAACGACCCGGCGTTACCCTGACGCGATGGCAGACCTCGTCATCGGTTCCCCGGCTCCCGACTTCACGCTCCCGTCCAGCAGCGGTACGCCGGTGACGCTGTCGGCGCTGCGCGGCACGCCGGTCGTCCTCGTCTTCTTCCCGTTCGCGTTCTCGGGCACCTGCACGGGAGAGCTGTGCGAGCTGCGGGACAACATCGGGGCGTTCGACGAGGCCGGTGTGGCGCTCCTCGGGATCTCGTGCGACCCGGCGCACTCCCTGCGCGCCTTCGCGCAGGCCGAGGGCTACCAGTTCCAGCTGCTGAGCGACTTCTGGCCGCACGGCGCCGTGTCCCGGGCCTACGGCGTGTTCGACGAGGCGGGTGGCCTGGCGAACCGCGGTTCGTTCCTCGTCGACGCCGGTGGCATCCTTCGGTGGAGCGTCGTCAACCCGCGCACGCAGGCCCGGCCCCTGGCCGCGTACCGCGCGGCCCTCGCGACGCTCTGAGCGCCCCTCCTCACCGAAGGTCCCACCATGGCGAAGCTGCTGGTCGTCCGCGCCCATCCCCTGACGAGCGAGTTCTCCCGCTCGATGCAGCTGACGGACGAGTTCGTCCGGGTCTACGCCGCGGCGCACCCGGGCGACGACGTCCTCGACCTCAACCTGTACGGCCGGGCGGTGCCGGAGATCGACCTCGACCTGCTGTCGGCGTGGAAGAAGCTCGGCTCCGGCGTGCCGTTCGCGCACCTGGACCAGCCCGAGCAGCTCACGGTGACGCTGTTCGACGGGTACACCAGCCAGTTCCTCAACGTGGACAAGATCGTCGTGGCGAACCCGCTGTGGAACCTCAACGTGCCGACCCGGCTCAAGGCGTGGATCGACACCATCGCCGTGGCCGGCCAGACGTTCCGCTACACCGAGGACGGGATCGCGATCGGCCTGGTCCGGGGCAAGAAGGCGGTGCACATCCAGACCTCCGGCGGGGTGTTCGAGGGGCTCGACCCGGCCAGCCTGTACGTCCGGACGATCTTCACGTTCCTCGGGGTGGAGGACTACCAGCAGATCGTCGCCGAGGGCATGGACCACGACCCGGAGCACGCCGGCGAGATCGTCGCGGCCGCGATAGCGCGCGTGCGGGCGGTCGCCGCGACGTTCTGAGCGCACCGATCCCGGGGGACCGGCTGGGTGGGCCCGGCCGGTCTCGAACCGACGACCTCCGCGGTGTAAGCGCGGCGCTCTGACCAACTGAGCTACAGGCCCGACGGGCAGAGCGTACCGGGCGGTGGTTCCGGTGACCGGCTCCGCTCGAGGCCCCGGATCCCGCACCCGCGGTGCCGTGCGAGCCGGTGCCGGGGTCAGCTGCCGAGCCGCACGACGGTGTAGCCGCCGATCACGGCGCCGCCCTGCTCGGCGGTGACCCGGTAGACGTGGGCCTGGCCGGGCGGGGGCGGTGCGTCGCCGGTGGCGAACTGGACCTGGGCGCCGTCGCCCGTCGCTGTCACCGGCGCGGTGCCGCCCGCGGTTCCGGGCCGGCCGAGGACCAGGGCGCCGGTGCCGACGGCCTGTCCGGGGAACACGCCGCGCTGCATCGAGTGCAGCTGGAGCCACGGCATCGTCGCCGGGGCGTGGCGCGCCACGGTGACGGTCGCGGTGCCACCGAACAGCTGGCCCACCGACAGGGTCAGCGGTGTGCTCGGGTCCGTCCCGGCGGGGATGACGTGGATGTTGCGCTGGCCCAGGTGGCGGTTCTGCGACGCGTCCCACTCCGGGGTCGTCATCGGGTCGGCGGCGACGTCGAACGCGCGCACCAGCAGGCACTCGTGGCCACCGTTGGTGAACGTGGCACGCCAGCTCTCCGGGCACTTGACCACCTTGTGGCAGTCCGGGTCGCTGCGGGAGCCGAGCCAGGTCAGCGCCGAGCCGATGAGGTGGGCGCCGACCGGGTTGAACCCGAGCGACGGGTCGCACCAGTAGAACTCGACGACGACCGCGCGCGCCGGGGCGTGGCCCAGGTTCCAGACGTGCGCGTAGACCGTGTTGTCCTGGCCCGCCAGCGCGGTCTGGCCCAGCTGTGCCGGCTGGTCCGGGGCGACCGACGGGTGCACCCCGCCGAGGATGTAGACGTCGGGACTCTCCCAGAACGGCTGGGTCGTCGGACGTGAGCCGGTGTCGCCGGGGAACGCGCGCAGGAACAGGAACGGCAGGTGCATGTCCTTGCGCGGGCCCGGCCAGTGGCCGGGCTTGACCGGGTGGTTGATGTCGCCGGGCGTCAGCGGCGTGCCGAGGCCGCCGTCGTCCGAGCCGGGGGTGCGGGTGGGACGGCCCGAACCGCCCGCACCGCCGCCGGGACCGCCGTGCCCGGGACCGCCGTCCCCGGGACCGCCGTGCCCCGGGACCGCCGTGCCCCGTGGCCGCCGTCATGCCCGTGGTCCAGGCCGTGGTCGTGCCGATGGTCGTCGTGGTCGTGCCGCCAGTCGTCAGTCGGATGGCAGTCGTCGCCGCAGACCAGCTCACCGACGGCATCGACCAGCTGTCGCACGGCCTCGATGCGGCGTTCCCCGTCCGGGCGCTCCCAGTGGCGCTCGTGCTCCTCGTGACCGGTCACGGCTGGACCTCCTTGCGGTTCGAACGGCGCGCCCGCGGGGCCGGCGGGGTGGCGCCGCCGCCCGTCTGCGCCTGGGGGAGCTCGACGGTGGTGCCGTCGAGCTGGCTGACCTCGGCCAGCCCGATGCCGCGGTCCAGCGGCCCGCGCGCCCGGGGGCCGGCACCGACCACGGGTGGCGTCTCGGTGTAGTGCAGCAGCAGCTTCTGCTGGATCGGGTCGTCGGCGACGACGGCCGCGCTCAGCGAGCGCTCGACGGCGCCGTCCCAGTCGTCGCTGCCCTCGCTCTCGACGAGTGGCTTGGGGTAGCTCTGGTGCCGCCCGTTCTCGCCCCTCGCGTCCCCCCGGATCCAGTCCCAGGGTCGATAGCCGTAGCCCCGGTCGGCGTCCAGGTTGAAGTCGGGGGCGGGCCGCTGCGCCTCGTCGAGCACGCGTCCGACCAGATAGGCCGCGAACGGGATGGCGTCCCCGAGCGGGCTGTAGTCGGTGGCGCCGTCCCGTCCGATGAGCAGCTCGTTGATGGCGTCGGTCACGGCGGGCGAGGGGGCTACCTCGTAGGCGCCCCTGTCCCCGGGCACAACCGGCCGGTCGGTCCGGAAGAACACCTGGTCGGGGGTGGCGCCGGTGGGGTAGGGCCCGGTCATCGCGCGCCCTTCCGCGACCACGAGCGCCTTGTGCACCCACGGGCCGAAGCGCCCGTCGAGCCCGAGCAGCTGCAGCTCGCGCGTCACGTCGGACAGCTCGGTCGGGGTGACGTAGAGGGACTTGTCGTCCCGCCGGGAGATCAGGGGGTACGCCCAGGGCCGCTGGTACTCGTTGGGCGTGCCGTCCTTGGTCTGCGCGGTGCGGACCGGGAGGAACGGGGTGAGCAGGTGGCGCGGGTTCGTCGGCTCGACGATGAGGGACGGGTCCCGGTCGAGGTTGCCGAAGGGGTCGGTCGCGTCGCTCAGCGCCTGGAGGAACGCACCGTCCACGGTGCTGCCCAGCGTGATGAGGGCGTGGTCGATCTCGTTCGGCTGGGCCAGCCGGCCGTCCTTGACCAGCTCGCCGTGCGGCATGACGAACCCGGTGTGCGCCATGATCTCGTGCGTCGTGGTGGCGATGTCCCAGGCCCACATCGCGGCCTGGTACAGCGCCCAGCGCAAGGGGTACGTCCCGGGCGACGCGAGCGCCTTGACGATGTCGCCGATGAGCTTGCCGATCGCCTCGGCCTCGTGGGCCAGCCAGTCCAGGAACGACTTGATCGCCGAGCAGACGTCCTGCAGCGGGTCACCGCTGGACGGACCGGACAGGTCCGGGACGCTGGCGATGTCGGTCAGGTCGCTGGCCGGCGGCCAGATGATGACGTCCGGCTGCGGCGGCTGGTCGAGGTCGAAGCCGCCCCAGAACGACAGCCGGTAGAAGCTCGTCATGAACCGGTAGCTGGTCTGCACCTCCCACGGCAGGGGGAAACCGGGCGGGACCTCGAAGCCCGGGTCGGGCGCCACGGCGGCGAGCACGTCGTCGATCGGCTTGTCGAGGTGGATCCCGGCGGTGTCGAGGATGTCCTGCAGGGCCCCCTTGAACGTGCCGATGCCGGCCTGGAACGGCCCGCCGCCGAGGTTCGCCGGCTGCGGCTCGCCGTCCACGTGGTAGGTGGCGATCAACGCCCGGACGATGCCCTGGGCGAGCCAGTCGGGCATGAACCCGTCGACGTCCACGGCGTCCTTCGCGGCGGCCCGGTCGTCGGGCAGGGTGGCCGGCCGGTCGAAGCCGTTCGGGTGCTCGTCGTCCAGCGCGACGGCGAACACGAAACCGCTGCGGGACAGGTCGGGGTAGACCTCGTTCGCGGCGAGCCCGTAGGTCGGCAGCGCACCGCCGACGCCCGCCTGCCGGTAGTTCCACGCGTCGATGTGGTTCTCGATGAGGTGGTGCCGCTGCCAGTGCGTGCGGAACGGCCCGCCGGCCTGCTCGTTGACGAACGAGTGGTCGATCGTGTCCGTGCCGACGTGGGCGACCCAGCCGAGCGCGAACGCCTGGAACTGCTCGAGCTTGTCCTGGTCGCCGTCCTGCTCGAACTGCCGCTGCGCCTCGAGGAACAGGTTGCGCGCCATCGTCGTCGTCTTGCGGTAGTGCAGCATGTCGCTCCACAGGAACGACTGCTCGTCGTACCCGCCGCGCATCTTCAGCGAGAACCAGGAGAACACGTCGGCGAACGTGAGGAGCTCCTCCTCGGCGACCTGCTTGATCGCCGTGACCAGCTCGCTGAGCGCGTCGCCGAACGCGGACAGCAGGCCGCCGGTCAGGTCGTCGATGGCCGTCGCCGCGCTGTCCACGATCGGGCCGATCGTGGCGTCCCACGCGGCGACGAACTCGTCCCAGATCTTCTGCAGCTTGATGAGGAGCCGCACGATGCCGGCGAACGTGCCGTCGACCTCGGCCAGGATGGCCAGCAGCGGCTCCCACTGCTCGTCCTTGGCCTTGTCGATCCAGAAGTAGACCGCCATGCCCAGCATGAGGACGTCGTCCTCGAACGGGGTGGCGGCCAGCGCGCCGCTCGAGTAGTCCTGGCAGAAGAAGAACAGGTCCGGCCCGATCGCGCCGATGTTGGTGTAGATCGGCCACTTCTTCATCACCTGGCTGCACCGCTGGGGGTTGAGGCCGCTCAGGCCCCCGAACAGCGGCTGGACGTTCTCACCGGCGTCCAGCGGGTTGAAGGTGCGGTTCTCGCCGAGCCAGTCGGCGAGGCGCTGCGCGGTGTAGACGTGGGTGAAGTGACCGGGCATGGTGGCGACCCTTCGGGCGGATTCCGTCCCCGACAAGGAGCAGGTGCGGCGGCGCCCGATACCGGGTTCGGCGGATCCGGGACGGCGCGGCAGGATGAGGCCATGCGCGCCACGCTGATCCACGGTCCCCACGACGTCCGTCTCGAGGAGGTGCCCGACCCGCACGTCCAGCTGCCGACCGACGCGCTGGTCCGCGTCCTCGCGGCGTGCGTCTGCGGGTCGGACCTGTGGCCGTACCGCGGCACGTTCCCGACCCCTGAGCCCCGACGGATCGGGCATGAGTTCGTCGGCGTCGTGGAGCAGGTCGGCGCGGCGGTCACCTCGGTGCGGCCGGGCGACGTCGTGGTCGCCCCCTTCACCATCAGCGACAACACGTGCGTGCACTGCCGCAACGGGGTGCAGACCTCGTGCCTGCACGGCGGCAGCTGGGGCGCGGTGAACGACGACGGGCTGTTCGCCGACGGCGGTCAGGGCGAGTACGTGCGGGTGCCGTACGCGGACGGCACGCTCGTCGCGGCTCCGGGCATGCCCGACGACACGCTGCTGCCCGGCGTGCTGGCATGCAGCGACGTCCTGGGCACCGGCCACCACGCCGCACGCTCGGGGCGGGTGCACGAGGGCTCGACGGTGGTCGTCGTCGGCGACGGCGCGGTGGGCCTGTGCGCGGTGATCGCCGCGAAGCGGCTCGGCGCCGAGCGGATCGTGGCGATGAGCCGCAACCCCAGCCGGCAGGCGCTCGCGACCCGGTTCGGTGCTACCGACCTGGTCGCCGAGCGCGGCGCCGACGGCGTGGCGCACGTGCTGGACCTGCTCGACGGCACCGGCGCCGACTCGGCGCTGGAGTGCGTCGGCACCAAGGAGTCGATGCAGCAGGCGCTGGACGTCGCCCGGCCGGGCGGCACGGTCGGCTTCGTCGGGGTGCCGGCCGGCGGCCCCGAGCTGTCGGTGCGGCAGATGTTCGGCCGCAACGTCGGCGTCGTCGGGGGAGTGGCGCCGGTTCGCTCGTACATCCCGGAGCTGCTCGCGGACGTGTGGTCCGGGGCGGTCGACCCGGCACCGGTGTTCGACCTGACGCTGCCGCTGGCCGAGGTCGCCGAGGCGTACGCCGCGATGGACGAGCGCCGAGCCGTCAAGGTGATGCTCCGGCCCTGACCCGGCGGACCCGCCCGGTCCCGACGGGTAGGTTGCCGTCGTGACCGCCACGCCCGTCCTGGCCGATGTCGTCGCCGCGCTGGAGCGGCGGTACCCCCTGGGAGGGGCGGAGCCGTGGGACGCGGTCGGCCTGGCCGCGGGCGACCCGACGCAGCCGGTGGCCCGGGTGCTGTTCGCCGTCGACCCGGTGGCGGCGGTGGCCGACGAGGCGGTGGCGTGGGGCGCCGACCTGCTCGTGACGCACCATCCGCTGTTCCTCAAGGCGGTGCACGGCGTCGCTGCCTCGACGTTCAAGGGCGCCGTGCTGCACCGGCTGGTCCGCGCCGGCGTGGCGCTGTGGTCCGGGCACACCAACGCCGACGCCGCTCCGGGTGGTGTGGCCGAGGCGCTGGCCGAGGCGGTCGGCCTGGTCGACCTCGTCCCGCTCGTCGCGGCGCCCGACGAGCCGGTGGACAAGATCGTCGTGATGGTGCCCGTCGACCACGCCGAGACGATGGTCGACGCGCTGGCCGCCGCGGGCGCCGGTGCGCTGGGGGAGTACCGCCGGGCGGCGTTCACCTCGACCGGCGAGGGCACCTTCGTGCCGGGCGAGTCGGCGCACCCGGCGATCGGAGCGCCCGGTGTGCGCCAGAGCGTCGTCGAGGCACGGATCGAGATGGTCGCCCCGCGCCGGCGGCGCGCCGCGGTCGTCGCCGCCCTGCGCCGTGCGCACCCGTACGAGGAGCCCGGGTTCGACGTGCTCGAGGAGGCGGCGCTGGACGGGCGCACCGGGCTGGGTCGCGTCGGCCTGCTGGCCGCCCCGATGCGGCTGGACGCCTTCGCGGCCCGCGTCGCCTCGGCGCTGCCGGTCACCGCGCAGGGGGTCCGCTACGCGGGCGATCCCGGGCTGCTCGTCCGCCGCATCGCCGTCCTGGCGGGCGCGGGCGACTCCGAGTTCGACGCGGTGCGGGCGGCCGGCGTGGACGTCTACCTGACGAGCGACCTGCGCCATCACCCGGCGTCGGAGGCGCGCGAGCGGGCGCTGTTCGACGGGCACGGTCTCCCGGCCCTCGTGGACACCGCGCACTTCGCCTCGGAGTGGCCCTGGCTGGCCCGCGCCGCCGACCGGCTCGTCGCCGACCTCGCGTCCGCGGGCACTACCGTGGAGGTCCGGGTCAGCACGCTGTGCACGGACCCGTGGACGGCCCGCGTGGGCAGTCCCTCCGACCGGAAGGACAGCGTGTGACCACCGCACCCGTCGCCGACCAGCACCAGCTGCTCGTCGTCCAGGACCTCGACACCCGACTGGACCAGATCGCCCACCGGCGGACCGAGGTGCCGGCGCTGAAGACGATCGTCGCGCTCGACGCGCGGCTGGTGGACCTCGGGGCGGCGCTGGTGACCAGCCGTACCGCCGTCGCCGACCTGCGCCGCGAGCTGACCAAGGCCGAGGCCGACGTCGAGCAGGTGCGCTCGCGGGCCCGGCGTGACCAGGACCGCCTCGACTCGGGCCAGGCCAGCGTCAAGGACACCCAGGCGCTGAGTGCGGAGATCGACCACCTGGCCGGCCGTCAGGCCGCGCTGGAGGACGTCGAGCTGGGTGTGATGGAGCGGCTCGAGGCGCACGTGGCGGCGCTCGAGGAGCTGGAGGCGGCCAACGCCGAGGTAGAACGCCAGCGGGCGGCCGCGCTCGCCGAGCGGGACGCCGCGTTCGCCGCGCTGGACGACGAGGTGGCGCAGGCGACCTCCGAGCGGGCGACGGCCGTCGAGGGCATCGACGCCGGGCTGGTCACGCTGTACGAGAAGCTGCGCGGCCAGCTGTCCGGACGCGGTGCTGCTGCGCTCGTCGGCCGTCAGTGTCAAGGTTGCCGCATGGAGCTGAACCCCACCGACCTCGACGCGATTCGCTCAGCCCCGCCCGACCAGGTGGTCCGGTGCGAGGAGTGCGGACGGATCCTGGTCCGGACCGACCGATGAGTGGCACGCCGTTCGCCTCCGGTACGGGCGTCCGGTTCGACGACGAGGCGCCGGTGACCGTCGTCCTGGTCCGGCACGGCCAGACGGAGATGACGATCGCGCGGGGCTACTCCGGTTCGTCGGAGCCGGGGCCCTCGCTCGACGAGACGGGACGCCAGCAGGCCCGCGACGCCGCCGCGCTGGTGCACCGGATCGGGACCGACCTGTGGGACGACATCGCCTATCCCAGCCAGGTCATCGCCTCCCCGATGGTGCGCACGCAGCAGACCGGCGAGATCGTCGCCGAGCGGCTCGACCTGCCGTTCGCCACCGACGCCACGTTCGCGGAGGCCAACTTCGGCGACTGGCAGGGGCTGACCGCCGAGGAGATCGAGGCCCGGTGGCCCCGCATGCTCGAGCCGTGGCACACCGAGGGCCTGGTCCGCCCGCCCGGCGGCGGGGAGTCGGTGGCCGACGTCGGTGCGCGGGTGCGCGAGGGGCTGCACCGGCTGCAGGCGCTCGGCGGGCCGCGCACGGTGGTCGTCGTGTCCCACGCCGTGGCGATCCGGGCGATGCTCGGGGTGACCATGGGCGCCAACCCGGGCTCGTGGAGCCAGCTGCGGGTGGCCCCGGCATCGGTGAGCATCGTGCGCCTGTTCAGCGACAGCCGGAATGAGATCGCCGTGGTCGGCGTCCCCGGGATGGGATGGTCCGCCGTCCCCCCGACCGGCCGCTGAGACCCCTCCTCGCCCCCTGTCCCCAGCCCTTCCCCGTCCTTCCCACAACGTGCCCTTCCCCGTCCTTCCCGCAACGTCCGAGCATGTGTGACCAAGAGGTCACGCATGCTCGGACGTTGCGGGGTGGGGTGGGGGTGGGGTGGGGGCGCGGATGGGGCGCTACTCCTGGGAGATCGCGTCGAGGACCGGGAGGCGGGCGGCTCGGGTCGCCGGCCAGACGGCGGCCGCCACGCCGACCGCCACCGCCAGCGCCAGCATCGCGAGCAGGCTGCCGTACGGCACGGCCAGCTGCGACAGGCCCTGGTCGTGGAACACCCGGGGCAGTGCTGCCGCCAGGCCGACGCCGGTGACCAGGCCGATCACGGTGCCGCAGACCGCGGTGAGCACCGACTCGGTGGTGATCGTCCCGGCGAGCTGCAGCCGACCGAGGCCGACCGCCCGGAGCAGCCCGATCTCCCGGGTGCGCTCGATCACCGACAGCGCCAGCGTGTTGACGATGCCGAGGACCGCGATGACGATCGACAGCCCGAGCAGGGCGTAGAGGATCGCCAGCACCTGGTTCACCTGCCCGGCGATGCCGTCGACGAACTGGCCGGCATCCATCACGGAGATCACGAAGTGGGGCTTGACGATGCTCGTCAGCTCGGCACGCAGGCCGGTCAGATCGGCACCGGGGGCCGCGACGACGCTGACCGTCGTGTCGATCTGCTGGTCGGGCGGCACCATCGCGTCGAGGGTGGCCGGCGACGTGAGCAGCTGCGCGCCGATGGCGACGGAGCGGAGCTCGCCGCCGATGGTCAGCACACGCGCCCCGGCCGCCGTCGTGACGGTGACCTGGTCGCCGATGGTCCAGCCGCGGGCCTCCGCGGTCGCCGCGTCGACGACGGCCTCGCCCCGGGCGAGCGCGTCCGCGACCGGCCCGACGAGCGCCTCGGGGGTCAGCACCGTGCCGAGCATCGCCGGGTCGAGCCCGACGATGGCATCGGTCGTCGTCTGGCCGCCGGCGGTCACCGACGCCTGCGTGAACGGCATCCCGTACACCGAGGCGACGTCGGGCAGGGCGGCGACCTGGGCCACCACGTCCGGCGCGACCGTGTCCGGCATGGTGGTGCGGAGCACGAAGTCGGCGTGCATCTCGCTGGTGACCACATGACGCACCGACGCACCGGTGGAGGCGGCCAGCACCGCAGCGGCGCCGACCAGCGCCATCCCGATGGTCAGGGCACCGGCCGTGCTCGCGGCCCGGCGTGGGTTGCGCACCACGTTGCCCCGCGCCAACCGCCCGACCGGACGCCACCAGGCGACCGCGGGAGCGGCCAGCCAGCGCACCACGGCAGGCACGACGACCGGACCGACAACGAGCACCCCGATGACGACGCCGGTGGCGCCGAGACCGAGCAGCAGCCCGGCCCGGTCGGCATCCGGCCGGACGACCGCAGCGACGACCGCTGCGACCCCGGCCAGGACGAGTGCCAGACCTGCCCAGGCCCGACGGTGCAGCGCGTGCTCGTGCACGGTGACCTCGTCCCGCATCGCCTCGACCGGCGGCACCAGGGCGGCCCGCCGGGCCGGCAGGGCCGCAGCGGCGATCGACACGACGGTGCCGACGGCCAGCCCCACGACGACCGTGGACACGGACAGCGGCACGCGGCTCGACAAGGTCATGTCCATCCGCCGCAGCACGGCGCCGATGCCCTCGACCAGACCGAAACCACCCAGCACGCCCAGCACGGAGCCGGTCAGCCCGACCACCGCCGCCTGCACGACGATCGAGGAGAACACCTGCGCCGGTGAGGCGCCCACGGCGCGCAGCAGGGCGAACTCCCGCATCCGCTGCCGGACCGCCATGGTGAACGTGTTGGCGATGATGAACGCGCCGACGAACAGCGCGAGCACCGCGAACACGAGCAGGAACGTCGAGACGAAGCCCAGCTGACCGGCGATCTCGGCCTTGGTCTGCGCGCGCAGGGTGTCCCCGGTGACCACCTCTGAGCCGGTCGGCGCGACCGGTGTGAGCCGCTGCACCAGGTCGGCCTGCGAGACGCCGGGCTGGGCGAAGACGCTGATCGAGTCGACCGAGCCGGTCGGCGCGAAGTCGGCGCGCATGGTGGCCTGGTCGAGCATGACGATCGTCGCGCCGGCCATCGGCGCGGCGAAGTCCGCCTCTCCGACGACGGTCACCTCGGTCGCCCTGCCCAGCACGACGAGGTGGGTGCGGTCGCCGATGTGCAGCCCGGACGACTCGAGGGTGTGCTTCTCCAGCATCACCTCCGAGGCGTCCCGCGGCCCGCGGCCCTCGATGTGGGCGTAGCCGGGGTCGTCCGGGAAGTAGGAGGTGGCGAAGCTGGGTGCCTGCGTGCTGCGCACCGCAGTGCCGTCGGCACCGACCAGGGTCACCGGTCCGGAGACGTCCGGGTAGGCGAGCCGGACGCCGTCGACGGCGCGCACGGCGTCCAGCGCCGACAGCGGCACGCCGCTGCCCACGGTCCCGGTGGCCGTCAGGTCGGTCGGGCTGCCGGTCGGGGTGCGGATGTAGGCGTCGGCCGTCGCGGAAGCGCCGACGATCTCGTCGAACGTCGAGGACAGCATCTGGCGTAGCGCGAACGTGCCGGTGACGAACGCGACGCCGAGCGCCACGGCCAGCACGGACATGACGAACCGCCCGGCGTGCGACGTGACGGCGCGGATCCCGATGCGGCCCATCACTTCACCCCGGCGGAGGCGCCGTCGAGGTGGGCGAGCGCGTCGAGCACGGACGCCTGCGTGGGCGCCTCCAGCTCGGCGACCAGCTCGCCGTCGGCGAGGAACAGGACGCGGTGGGCGTAGGAGGCGGCGCGCGGGTCGTGCGTGACCATCACCACGGACTGGTCGAGGAGGTCGACCGACCGCCGCAGGAAGCCCAGCACCTCGCCGGACGCGTGCGAGTCGAGGTTGCCGGTGGGCTCGTCGGCGAAGATCACCGACGGGCGCGAGACGAGGGCCCGGGCGCAGGCGACGCGCTGCTGCTGCCCGCCGGAGAGCTCGGCGGGCTTGTGCTGCAACCGGTCGGCCAGACCAACGGCGGCCACGACCTCCTCGAACAGCGCACGGTCCACCGGGCGGCGGGCGATGTCCAGAGGCAGGGTGATGTTCTCGGCGGCGGTCAGGGTCGGCACCAGGTTGAAGGCCTGGAAGATGAAGCCCACCCGCGTGCGCCGCAGTTTGGTCAGGCGTCGCTCGGACATCGAGGAGACCTCGAGCCCGTCGACGACCACGGTGCCGCCGGTCGGCCGGTCCAGGCCCGCCAGGCAGTGCATCAGGGTGGACTTGCCGGATCCCGACGGACCCATGATCGCGGTCAGCTCGCCGCGGGCCAGGTCGACGTCGATGCCCCGCAGGGCGTGCACCTGCGCCTCGCCCGTGCCGTAGACCTTGGTCAGGCCGCGGGCGGAGGCGATCGCTGTGGGTCGGGTGGCCGCCGCGCGGGCGGGGTCGAGCTCGGTTGTCGTGGTCACCCGGACATCGTGGCGAACCGCGCGGGGCCAGGGCATCGGGAACATCCCTGGGAACGCCCTGAACTCTCAGGGTCCTGACCTGCGGGGACGTCGGGGTGGAGGGATCGGCCGAACGTCCCGGAGGGTGGCTGTGGCCAGCCACTCCGCGCCGTGGCGGCCAGCCGGGCGGAGAACCGCTACCCTGGGCGCGCGGATGAGCCAGCCAGGCGGCCGCGTCGGGTGCATGCACCCGCCGAGGAACGTCCGGGCTCCGCAGGGCAGGGTGGTGGGCAACACCCACCCGGGGTGACCCGCGGGACAGTGCCACAGAGAACAGACCGCCGGCCCCTTCGGGGACCGGTAAGGGTGAAACGGTGGTGCAAGAGACCACCAGCGCACCGGGCGACCGGTGCGGCTTGGCAAACCCCACCCGGAGCAAGGTCAGACAGGGAGCGTTCGAGGGCGGCCCGCCCGAGCTCCCGGGTAGACCGCTGGAGGCGTGCGGCAACGTACGTCGTAGATGGATGGCCGTCACCCGCGCGGGGGCAACCGCGCGCGGGCACAGAACCCGGCGTATCGGCTGGCTCATCCGCCGAGCTCGTACGGGCCGCTGGGCGGTCCGATGAACAGGACGACGATCACCGTCGACCGCGTCAAGGATGGTGGGATGCACGAGCTGGCCGGCTGCCGACTGATGGTGGCTGAGGGCGTCATCGACGGGTACGTCACGCAGTACGCCGCAGGCGTGCTGCGGATGCGGCTGGAGTCCCCGCTCCTTGAGCATGAGGTCGGTGATGCCGTCACCGTGCAGGTGCTCGACCCCGTGCGCGGCGAGTGCACGTACCGCGGCCTCCTCGCCAAGGCGCCCGGGCCCGCGGTCGACGTGGTCGTGATGGAGGCTGTGGATCGGCGTCAGCGGCGCTCGGCCGCGCGTGCCCCGTATCAGGTGACGTGCATCGGCGTCGTGCAGTCGGACGACGAGCCGGTCCAGTTCGCGCTCACGGTGCTCGACGTCAGCGCGACCGGCCTTCGGTTCTCGTCCCGGCGCAAGGTGCCGGAGGGCGACCTGGTGCTGGTGCGCCTGCCTGCGGGAGGGGCCGGCCTCGACCTGCGTGCCCGCGTGCTGCGCGTCGAGGAGGCGCAGCACATCTGGCGGCACGGCGCCGAGTTCTTCGAGATCGACGACCCCTCGCGCGAGCGGCTCTACCGGCTCGTCATGCGGCTGCAGCGCGAGGAGATCCGCCGCGCCGCGGCCGCGCGCGACTGACTACAGCGCCTCGGCCGCCAGGCGGGCCGCCCCGACGATCCCCGCGGCGTTGCGCAGCGTGGCCGGCACGATGGGGGTGCGCAGGTCGAGCAGGGGCAGGTACTCCTCGTACCTCTTGCTCACCCCGCCGCCGACGACGAACAGGTCGGGGGAGAACAGCCTCTCCAGCTCGGAGAAGTACCGCTGGAGCCGCTTGGCCCACTCGGGGTAGGACAGGCCGTCGCGCTCGCGGGCGGCGTCCGAGGCGCGGCTCTCGGCGTCCACGCCGTCGATCTCCAGGTGCCCCAGCTCGGTGTTGGGCACCAGCCGGCCGTTGTTGATCAGGGCGGTGCCGATGCCGGTGCCCAGGGTCACCACCACGACCAGCCCCGGCACGTCCCGCGCAGCCCCGTACTCCACCTCGGCGTAGCCGGCCGCGTCGGCGTCGTTGACCGCCAGCACGCCCCGCTTGGTCGCCTCGCGGAGCAGCTTCTCGATGTCGGTGCCGATCCACGACTCGTCCACGTTCGCGGCGGACTGCGCGACGCCGTGCCGCACCACCGCCGGGAACGTCACGCCGATCGGCACCGTGCGGCGCAGGTCGAACGTCGTGACGATCTGGGCGACCACCTGCGCCACCGCGGCCGGGGTGGCCGGCTGGGGGGTGGGGATCCGCACCCGGTCGGCGGCGAAGGTGCCGGTGCGCAGGTCGACCGGGGCGCCCTTGATGCCCGACCCCCCGATGTCGATGCCGAACGCGGTGCGGCCCTTGGCCCTCGGCCGGTCGTCGTTGCTCACGGGAGGGTCAGCACCTCCGCCCCGGTCTCGGTGACCAGCAGCGTGTGCTCGAACTGCGCACTGCGGCTGCCGTCCGCGGTGACGACGGTCCAGCCGTCGTCCCACATCTGCCAGTCCGCGGTGCCCAGGTCGAGCATGGGCTCGATGGTGAACACCATGCCGGGCTCGATCAGGGTCGCGTACTCGGGGGCGGCGTCGTAGTGCGGGACGATCAGCCCGGTGTGGAACGCCGGGCCGACGCCGTGCCCGGTGTACTCGCGCACCACGCCGTAGCCGAACCGGGTGGCGTACTTCTCGATCACCCGGCCGATGACGTTGAGCTGCCGCCCCGGTGCCACCGCCGAGATGCCCCGGTTCAGCGCCTCACGCGTGCGCTCGACGAGGAGCCGCGAGTCCTCGTCGACGTCGCCGACGAGGAACGTCGCGTTGGTGTCGCCGTGCACGCCGTCGAGGTAGGCGGTGATGTCGACGTTGACGATGTCGCCGTCCTCGAGCACCGTCGAGTCCGGGATGCCGTGGCAGATCACCTCGTTGACGGAGGTGCACAGCGACTTGGGGAAGGCCCGGTAGCCCAGCGTCGACGGGTACGCCCCGGCATCGACCAGCGCCTGGTGGCCCACGGCGTCCAGCTCGTCGGTGGTCACACCCGGTGCGACGTGCCGGCCGACCTCCGCCAGCGCCTGCGCAGCGACCCGGGACGCGACCCGGATCCGGGCGACCATCTCGTCGTCGAACACGTTCGGCCCGGTCCAGGCCTGCGGGGCCGGCCGGTCGACGTACTCCGGTCGCCCGATCGACGCGGGCACCGGCCGCCGTGGGGAGATCCGCCCAGGGACCAGCGGGGTTCGCGTCGCGCGCGCCGGGGACATGCTGTGCAGTCTAGGAGCAGCCCACCGGGGCTGGGTTCAGCGAGGGAGGCCGCCATGGCGGAGTTCTGGTTCAACACCTCGACCGGCCAGGTCGAGGAGGGTCGGGTGAGCGACTGGGCGGTCGTCCTCGGCCCGTACCCCACGCGTGAGGCCGCCGCCCGGGCGCTGGACACCGCGGCCGCGCGGTCCGCGGCGTGGGACCGCCAGGACAAGGAGTGGGCGGCCGGCGGGCCGTCGGCCGACGACGACGCTGAGCGCTCCGACCACCCGGGCGGACCGTCTCCGAGGCGCGAGGACCCCGGCTCCGGGGCCGAGTAGCGTCCGCACCGGGAGCCCGAGGACCGGACGGGAGTGGATCGTCATGAGCTTCGTCGCGCACAACATCGCCCTGGTGGCGCACGACAACAAGAAGGTCGAGCTGCTGCACTGGGCCGAGTTCAACCGGGGCACGCTGTCCCGGCACCGCCTGTACGCGACCGGCACGACGGGCACGATGCTCGAGTACGAGCTCGGCCTGTCGGTGACCCGCCTGCTGTCCGGCCCGGTGGGCGGCGACCAGCAGGTCGGCTCGAAGATCGCTGAGGGTGTCATCGACATGCTGGTCTTCTTCTGGGACCCGCTCGAGCCGCAGCCGCACGACCCGGACGTCAAGGCGCTGCTGCGGATCGGCACGGTCTGGAACGTGCCGATGGCCTGCAACTCGGCCACCGCCGACATGCTGATCTCGAGTCCCGTGATGGGCCAGGAGTGGGCGCACAACCGGCCCGACTTCAGCCCCCGCAGCTGGGACGGGACGCAGCCGGTCGACTGAGCCCTACGCGCCGAACTGGTGGGCCTCGTCGGGGAACGTGCCGGCCCGGACCTCGTCGGCGTAGGCCCTGGCGGCGGCCGAGAGCGCCGTCCCGACCTCCCCGAAGCGCTTGGCGAAGCGCGGCGACCAGCCGGTCATCCCGGCCATGTCCACCCAGACCAGCACCTGCCCGTCGCACCCGGCACCCGCGCCGATCCCGATCGTCGGCACCGGCACCACCTCGGTGACGGCCGCGGCGACCGGCGCCGGCACCATCTCCAGGACGAGCGCCACGACGCCGGCCTCGCTGATCGACAGCGCGTCCTCGCGCAGCCGCGCGGCGGCCTCGTCGCCGCGCCCCTGCACCCGCGGCCCGCCGAGCAGGTTCTCCGACTGGGGGGTGTAGCCCAGGTGCCCGACGACCGGGATGCCCGCGTCGGTCAGGGCCCGGATCTGGGGCACCACGCGACGGCCGCCCTCGAGCTTGACCGCCGCGACGCCGGTCTCCTTCATGACCCGCACCGCCGTGGCCAGCGCCTGCTCGGGGCCGGACTCGTACGTGCCGAACGGTAGGTCGGCGACGACGAACGCGTGCTGGGCGGCACCGGCGACAGCGCGTGCCGCCACGACGATCTCGTCGAGCGTCACCGGCAGCGTGGTGGCGTAGCCGTGCATCGTGTTCCCGATCGAGTCACCGATGAGGAGCATGTCCACACCGGCCTCGTCGAAGATCCGCGCGGTGACCGCGTCGTAGGCGGTGAGCATGACGAGCCGCTCGCCGTTGCGCTTGGCTGCCTGCAGGTGGTGCACGCGCACCCGCTTCGGTGCGTCACTGGTCATGGCCCGAGCCTAGCCACGCGCGATGCGCGGTCCTCCCACGGGCCGTGATCCGGCAGGATGTACGCCATGGACAGGCAGCAGGAGTTCGTCCTCCGCACGGTCGAGGAGCGGGACATCAGGTTCGTCCGGCTCTGGTTCACCGACGTGCTGGGGATCCTCAAGTCGGTGGCCATCGCGCCGGCCGAGCTGGAGCAGGCGTTCGCCGAGGGGATCGGCTTCGACGGTTCGTCGATCGAGGGCCTGACCCGGGTCTACGAGGCGGACATGATCGCCCGGCCCGACCCGTCGACGTTCCAGGTACTTCCGTGGCGCGGCGAGCGGCACGGCACCGCCCGGATGTTCTGCGATCTGCTGACCCCGGACGGCGAGCCGTCCCTGGCGGACAGCCGTCAGGTGCTCAAGCGCGCGCTGGACAAGGCGAGCGACCAGGGCTTCACCTTCTACACGCACCCCGAGGTCGAGTTCTACCTGTTCGAGGCGCCGGCCGACCCGACGAAGGTGCTTGTCCCGGTCGACCAGGGCGGCTACTTCGACCACGTACCGCGCGGCACCGCCCACGACTTCCGGCGCGCCGCGATCACGATGCTGGAGTCGATGGGCATCTCGGTGGAGTTCTCCCACCACGAGGCCGGCCCCGGCCAGAACGAGATCGACCTGCGCTACGCCGACGCCCTGACCACGGCGGACAACATCATGACGTTCCGCACGGTGGTCAAGGAGGTCGCCCTGGAGCAGGGCGTGTTCGCCTCGTTCATGCCCAAGCCGCTGTCCGAGAAGCCGGGCTCCGGGATGCACACGCACCTTTCGCTGTTCCAGGGGGACAAGAACGCCTTCCACGAGCCGTCCGCCGACCTCGAGCTGTCCAAGGTCGGTCGGCAGTTCATCGCCGGCCTGCTGCACCACGCGCCCGAGCTGACCGCGGTGACCAACCAGTTCGTCAACTCCTACAAGCGGCTGTGGGGTGGCGCGGAGGCGCCGAGCTACATCTGCTGGGGGCACAACAACCGGTCGGCGCTGGTCCGCGTCCCGCTCTACAAGCCGGGCAAGGGCAACTCGAGCCGGGTGGAGTACCGGGCACTGGACTCGGCGGTGAACCCCTACCTGGCGTTCGCGGTGCTGCTCGCGGCCGGCCTGTCCGGGGTCGA
The DNA here is from genome assembly GCA_963769855.1 of uncultured Actinomycetota bacterium. GTDB lineage: Bacteria > Actinomycetota > Actinomycetes > Actinomycetales > Cellulomonadaceae > Cellulomonas. Next base: position 198,619 of record CAVYNN010000001.1, on the reverse strand, counting down.
GAACGGGTACGAGCTGCCCGAGGGTGCCGAGGACGACGTCTGGGAGCTGACCGATGCCGAGCGTCGCGCGCTCGGCATCGACCCCCTGCCGACCTCGCTGGAGTCCGCGCTCGAGGTGATGGAGCGCTCGGAGTTGGTCGCCGAGACCCTCGGTGAGCACGTGTTCGACTACTTCCTGAAGAACAAGCGCCAGGAGTGGCGCGAGTACCGGGCCCAGGTCACCCCGTTCGAGCTGCAGCGGTTCCTGCCGATGGTGTGACGTGTCCGCCCTCGCTCGCGCGTCGACGCTGGCCGGACGGCTGTCGCGGTCGGGTGTCTCGGATGTCGCACGGGCTGAGCGGCTGCTCGTCGACCCCGCGCTGGCCGCGCTGCTGCCGGACGGCCCGGACGAGCTCGTCGGCGCCCTGGCCGACGTCGCCGATCCCGACGAGGCGCTGCTCACCCTGACCAAGCTCGCCGGAGTGGTCCGGGGCGACGACGAGCTGGCGGGTCTGCTCGCCGGTGCGCTCGCCGAGCCGGGACCCGGCCGCGACCGGCTGACCACGGTGGCCGGTGCCTCCACCGCGTTGGGCCAGACGCTCGTCGCGCACCCCGAGAACCTGCGTGTGCTGCTCGACGAGACGCCCGGAACGGGCGTCGACCCAGGTCAGGTGCGTGCCGAGCTGCTGGTGGCGGTCGGCGCCGACCCCGAAGCACCGATGCCGCTGGCCACGCTCGCCGGCCCGGCCGGCGTGGACGCGATGCGCCGGGCCTACCGCTCCCGGCTGCTCCGGATCGCTGCCACCGACCTGGTCGCCCCCGATCCGCTGAGCCGCCTCCCGGGGGTCGCCGCCGCGCTGGCCGACCTCGCGGCGGCCGCCCTGGAGGCCGGGCTGGCACTGGCCCGGGCAGACCTGCCCGACGCTGGCGCGGGCGTGCGGCTCGCCGTCATCGGCATGGGCAAGGGTGGTGGCCGCGAGCTGAACTACGTGTCCGACGTGGACGTCGTGTACGTCGTCGAGCCCGGCGACGGAGCCAGCGAGGCCGACGCGCTGGCCGTCGGCGCCCGGCTGGCCACGGGCCTGGCCCGGGCCTGCTCGACGCCGTCCGGCGAACCGGCGCTGTGGCCGGTCGACGCGGCGCTGCGGCCCGAGGGCAAGGACGGCCCACTGGTGCGGACCCTGGACAGCCACCGGGCGTACTACGAGCGCTGGGCCCGCACCTGGGAGTTCCAGGCGCTGCTCAAGGCGCGCCCGCTCGCCGGTGACGTCGACCTGGGCCGCGCGTACGTGGCGATGACCCAGCCCCTGGTCTGGGCTGCAGTGGGCCGGGAGCACTTCGTCGAGGATGCCCAGGCGATGCGCCGCCGGGTGGAGGGACACGTCCCGCTGGACGAGGCGGACCGGCAGATCAAGCTCGGTGTCGGCGGCCTGCGCGACGTCGAGTTCACCGTCCAGCTGCTCCAGCTGGTGCACGGGCGGGCCGACGAGTCGATCCGCTCGGGCAGCACGCTGACCGCCCTCAACGCGTTGGCCTCGGGCGGCTACGTCGGCCGGGACCATGCTGCGCAGCTGTCCGTCTGCTACCGGTTCCTGCGCGTGCTGGAGCACCGGATCCAGATGTGGCGCATGCAGCGCAGCCACCTCATGCCGACCGGCGAGGCGGACCTGCGCCGCCTGGCCAGGTCGGTCGGGATGCGTGCCGAGGGGCCGGAGGGGCTCGTCGAACGCTGGCGGTCCGTGCGCCGCGACGTGCGCCACCTGCACGAGGAGCTGTTCTACCGGCCGCTGCTGCCGGCCACCGCGCGGCTGTCGGAGGCTGATGTCTCGTTGGCGCCCGAGGCGGCCCGCGCGCGGCTTGCGGCGATCGGCTACCGCGACCCGGCGGGCGCGCTGCGGCACATCTCGGCGCTCACCGACGGGTTGTCACGGCGCGCGGCGATCCAGCGCCAGCTGCTCCCGGTGATGCTCGGCTGGTTCGCCGACGGGCCCGACCCGGACGGCGGGCTGCTGGCGTTCCGCCGGCTATCCGACGAGCTGGGCACCACGCACTGGTACCTCAAGCTGCTCCGGGACAGCGGGACGGCCGCCGAGCGGCTGGCCCGTGTGCTCTCGACGTCGCGCTACGTGGCCGACGCGCTCACCCGCTCCCCGGAGTCGGTCGTCTGGCTCGACGACGACGAGGAGCTCGAGCCGCGCTCGGCGGAGCGCCTGGTCGCCGAGGTGGACGCCGTCCTGACCCGTGCCGAGGTCGCCGGCGACGCTGCGACCACACTGCGCGCGCTGCGTCGGCGGGAGCTGGCCCGGACCGCGACCGCCGACGTGCTCGGTGTGACCACCGGCGTGCGTGCCTCGCAGAGCCTGACCGAGGCGGCCGACGCGGTGCTGGCCGGTGCGCTGCGGGTGGCCCGCTGGGAGGCGCGGACCGAGCGCGGCAGGGACGAGGAACCGGCGCAGATGCTGGTCGTGGCGATGGGCCGGCTGGGCGGACGCGAGGTCGGCTACTCCTCGGACGCCGATGTGCTCTTCGTCTACGACCCGGCACCCGGGGTCGACCCGGGCGAGGCCCACGAGTATGCGATGCGCTCGGCCACCCAGCTGCGGGCGATGCTCGGCGACGTCGGGCCGGAGCCGCCACTGGCCGTCGACGCCGACCTGCGGCCCGAGGGTCGCAACGGCCCACTGGTGCGCTCGCTCGACTCGTACGCGGAGTACTACGGCCGGTGGCGCTCGGTCTGGGAGGCGCAGGCGCTGCTCCGGGCCAGACCGGTGGCCGGCGACGAGGCGCTGGGGGAGCGGTTCGTCACCCTCATCGACCCGGTGCGCTACCCGGCAGGTGGTCTGGAGCCCGCCGACGTGCGCGAGGTGCGGCGGATCAAGGCCCGGGTCGAGGCGGAGCGGTTGCCCCGCGGGCTGGATCCGGCCCGGCACCTCAAGCTGGGCCGCGGCGGCATCTCCGACGTCGAGTGGACCGCGCAGCTGCTCCAGCTGCTGCACGCGGCGACGGTGCCCGGGCTGCGGACGACGACCACGCTGGGCGCTCTGCTCGCCGCCACGTCGGCCGGGCTGCTCGCCGCTGAGGACGCCACAGCGCTCACCGAGGCATGGGAGCTGGCCTCCCGGATCCGCGACGCCAACGTGCTGTGGACGGGGCGGGCCGACGGCCCGCACGCGGACGTGCTGCCGCACGACCGTGCCGCGCTGGCCGGGGTGGCCCGGGTGATGGGATACCCCGCGGGGTCTTCGGGGGAGATGGAGGAGCGCTACCTGCGGACGGCCCGGCGCGCGCGCCAGGTGGTCGAGCGGGTGTTCTACGGCTGACCCGGACGGTGACGCGCCACCGTCGGCCCGGACCGGCTCGGTGACCACAGGCGGTGCCGGTGCGCGTCGCACACACTCGGTGCTGGCAGGATCTGCGGGGCAGCACGACGGACGAGACGAGGGAGGGGTCACCGCTGTGGTCGGTGTCTGGCTCTTCGGCGACGTGCCCCCCGGGCAGCCGTCCGGACCGTCCTACATGCTCGAGTCCTGGGCGCGGGAGCTGCGGCGCCTCGGGCTGGCGCCCCGGACGTTCACCCCGGCCGCCCCGGGGGCGGCCCGACGCCGCACCGCGACCGAGGTGACCTTCCGGTCCGTGCGGCACGTCGGGTACCCCGGGGACCATCACGCGCGCTACTCGGCCGTGACCGAGCTGTTCCGCGCCCGCCGTGAGCTTCCGCAAGTGATCGTGGTGGCCACCATCGGGCGGGTCGGCGTGCTGGGCACCATCCTGGCGGCGTACTTCCGGCTGCCGTTGGTGATGGTGGTCTCCACGGACACCACGGCCGAGACCGCCTACTACAGCGCCACCCGTGCGGTCGTCTCCGGCGGTGTCAAGCCGATGCTGCTCATGGCCGTGTCCCGGCGGGCGCGGGCGGCCTTCTTCCGCAGGTCGGCGCGCCGCGCGGAGCCGGTCAGCCTGCTCGACCGGCTCATCGAACGCACCACCGCCGCGCTCACCGCGCAGGCCGGCGAGGTGGTGCTGCTCTCCGCGAAGGGCCTGGCCACCTACGGTGCGGCGTGCGCCGACGCCCATCTGACGGTGCTCCCATCGGGGATCGACCGGCTGCCCACCGCGCCCGTGCCGGCGGAGCTGGTCTGGCCGGCCGATGTGCTGCGGGTGCTCTACGTCGGGCGGCTTGCGCCGGAGAAGAACCTCGCGGTGCTGCTCCAGGCGGTGCGGATCGCGGCGGACGCCGGGGTGCAGGCGCACCTGGTTCTGGTCGGCGAAGGGCCGCAGCGGGACTGGCTCCGGGCTGAGGCGGGCCGGCTGGGCATCGGGGACCGGCTGACCGTGATCGGGCCGTACCCGCGCGCCGACCTAGGTGGCATCTACGCCAGCGCTGAGGTGTTCGCGTTCCCCTCCGTCGTGGACACCCAGGCGTTCGTGCTCAACGAGGCCGCCCACGAGGGGTTGGCGCTGCTGGTGTCGGACACCGCGAACGGCGTGGTGGCGGACGGGGATTCCGCGCTCGTCGTGCCGCCGGACCCGGTGCGCTACGCGCGGGCCCTGGCCACGCTGCGCGACCCGCGGCTGCGCGACCGGCTGGGCACGGCGGCGCGTGAACGTGCCGGACGGCTCGGCGAGGCCGCCCAGTGCGCCCGGCTGGCCGAGGTGATCGGCACCGCCCAGGGACACCCGTCGGCCGGACGGGCGGGTGCGCCGGCTGCCCCGGCGCGGGCCCGGACCGGGTCGGTCACGGAGCCGCGGCCGGTCGTGGCGGACGGCTCGGTCAGCGGGGTCGCGCCGACCAGATGAGGTCCCCACCCCGTACGCGGTGCGCACGGCGCAGGAGCGGCCCCAGCTGGCGCATGCCGCCCAGTGCGGGGGTCTGGCTGCGGTACTCGGCGACCGCCGCCAGCTGACGCTCCTGCGACCACCGGTCCACCGGCTGCCGCTCGGCGTGCCAGGCGATCCGAGGCCACTCGGGCAGGTACGTGTCCAGTGACGGGCCGGAACCGATCAGCGACGTGGCCCGCAGCACCAGGCCCTCGGCCGGGGCGGACCAGCCGGGGGCGTCCCGGACCCGGCGCCACAGCGGCCCGGCCTGCGATCGGGTCACCGGGTGGCGCCGGCGGGCGGCGTTGCCCAGGGCGTAGAAGTCCTCGTAGAAGCCCACCCGGTCGGTGGCACCCAGCCGTAGCGCCGCCGTGAGCACCGCGACCGCGACCTCGACGTGGTCGACATGGTGGCCGATGCCGAGCGGCGCCAGCAGCCGGACGCCCGGCCGGGCAAGCGCCTCGCCGGCGATCTCCGCGAGCCGCTCGAGCTCGGCGAACCCCGACCGGCCGGCAGGGGTCCGGAAGGCGGCGCGGAGCCCTCGTGCCGGTGGGGTGCGCCAGACGCGCTCGGGCAGGTCGAACCGACGGGGTCGGGCGCCGAGCAGATCCAGGGCGCGGTCGTCCTCGGCGATCCGGGCGGTGTAGTCGGCGAACGCGCGCAGCCCGCGGGGCACCGTGCCGGGGGCCGGCGCCCGGGTGAAGACGGTCCACACCTCTACCGGCGCGCCGGCCCGGACCTGCCCGGCGATGAGCGCACCGAGGGAGAGCACCGCGTCGTCCAGGTGCGGGGAGAGCACCACCAACCCGCCCGGCGCAGCCACGGCGCCGATCATGCCAGGGCGGGTGCGCCCGGTGGCGCTACGGCGTCCGGCGTCGGCCCGCCGCCCAGGCCTCGTCGAGGTAGTCCCGCAGCACGGCGGCATGGTTGACCGCCGGGTCGTGCGCGGCGAACAGCAGCGTGACCGTGGGGTGGGCGCCGGCCAGGTCGAGCAGGTCGTCCACGGCGGGGTTGGTGTCCAGCTCGGCGCGGTAGCGCTCGGCGAACTCGTCGAACCGTTTCGGGTCGTGGTGCCACTGCGTGCGCAGGGCCGGGGTGGGCGCGGCCTCCTTGAGCCAGAGGTCGGCGGCGGCACGCTCGTGCGTGACGCCGCGCGGCCACAGGCGGTCGACGAGCACGCGGTAGCCGTCGTCGGGCGACGGGTCGTCGTAGACGCGCTTGATGCGGAAGGTTCTGTCGAGTTCGCTCATGGCAGCCAGCTGAGGAGGAGGAGGGGGATGGTGCAGGAGCGGCGCCGGAACCTCGGGGAGGAGCCCCGGCGCCGCCGTCCGGTTCGGGGTCAGGCGGCCTTGCGCGTCACCTTGACGTGCCACTCGGTCGGGCCCTCGACGAGGTACTCCACGTCGATCGGCGCCCGCTGCGCCAGCTGGGTCAGCATCGGGACGGGGGCGTGCGGGGCGATGAGCACGATCGAGCCGCCGGGCGCGATCGCCTCGAACGCGCCGAAGATCGCGGCGTGCCGCACCGCGTGCGGGATGGCGCGCACGTCGAGCACCGGCGTCTCGTCCTCGTGCTCGTGGCAGCCGCACGCGTGACCGCCCGGGGCGGCCTGCTCGTCGTGGATCTGGACGGACTCACTCATCGTGCGCTCCTCGGGGGGTTGCTGCCGGGACCGTGCCCGGCGGGGGTGCCGGGGCGGCGGTGAGCCGCACCGACAGGTCGGTGAAGCCGCCGGCCGGGAAGGCCGCACGGACGGGCGGCTCGTCGGGCCAGGGCTCGATGCGGGACGTCGCGGCGAGCATCTCCTCGACGAGCACCTGCAGCTCGAGGCGCGCCAGCGGTGCACCGGGGCAGACGTGGATGCCCGCGCCGTAGAGCAGGTTGTCCGGCGCGGGTCGGCCGAGGCGGAACTCGTCGGGGTCGCCGAACACGTCCGCGTCCCGGTCGGCCGAGGCCCACAGCACGGTGAGCCGGTCGCCCGGCTCGAACCGCCGCCCGGCCAGGGTCGTGGGGTGCGCGACGACCCGCCGGCTGGCGATGAACGGCGGCTCGATCCGCAGCATCTCGTCGATCGCCTCGCCGATCGTGGCCGGGTAGCGCCGCAGCGTGTCCTGCACGTCGGGCCGGGTGGCCAGCAGGTGCACGACGATCCCGACGGACGCGGCGATCGTCCCGAGCTCGCCGACGGTCCAGTTGCGCAGGATCGAGACGAGCTCGTCGTCGGTCAGCGGCCGGCCGTCGACCCGCTCGTCCAGCAGCCGGGTCGTCAGGTCGTCCGGCGGCGTGCCTCCGGGTCCGCGTCGCTCGGTGAGCAGCTCGGAGATGTACCCGTCGAACTCCTCGGCCACGGCGGCGGTGGCGACCGGGTCGCGGGCCAGGGTGGCTGCCCGGTTGCGGGCCGTCCACGCGCGCAGCGGCTCCTCCAGGCGGGCCGGCCAGCCGAGGTACGCCGACTGTGCCCGCAGGGCGAACGGCTCGGCCAGGTCGGTCATCACCGCGGCGCGGCCCCCGAGCGGCAGCCCGCGGACCAGCCCCGCCGCGATCGCCCGGCAGGCCGGTGCGAAGCGTGCGACGAGATCGGGCCCGAAGTACCGGTCGACGATCGCGCGGTAGGCGGTGTGCTCCGGTGGGTCCATCCCGTTCGGCACCTGGACGTGGCGGGACACCTCGTTGGAGAACGTCCGGTGGTCCAGCGCGACGCGCAGCACGTCGGCGTGCCGGAACAGCGACCAGCCGAGTGACTCGTCGTGCGCCACGGGGCAGCGCGCCCGCATCTGGTCGTAGGCGGCGACCTGGTTCTCCAGGACCGCGGGCGAGCGCGGGTCCCAGGCCGGGGGCTGGTCAGCGGCCATGGACCGCCGCCGGGGTGCGCAGGGTGAGCAGGCACAGCTCGGACTCGACGAAGGGCTTCAGCCCGACGACGACGTCGGCACCGTGCTCAGCGCGCCCGGCCACGCCCTGGGCCAGGCCGAGGTGGACCCGGCAGACGACGTCCGGGTGGCGCCGCGCGGCGGCGCGGAACGGGCACGCATGCAACCGGACGGTGTCCCCGACGAGCTCGGGCTGGAAGCCCAGGCGGGCGAACGTCGAGGTCACGGCCTCGCCCGGGGTCCCGGTCGGCACCGGCAGCTGCTCGGCCCACCGGTGTCCGGCGGCGATCGGTCCGGTCTCCCGGTCATCGGCGGCCACGGCGTCGGCCAGTGCCTCGATCATCGCCTCGCGCGCCTGGCCGGTGTCCAGACCGAGGGCCCGGAAGTGCACACCGGGGCGACCGCGGCGCGCGGCGCGGCGCACCTCGCGCACGACGAGCCCGGCCTGCTCGAGCTGGTCGAGGTGGAACCGGACCGTGGACACGTGCAGCGACAGGGCGGTGGCGAGCTGCTGGGCGGTCGTCGCATCGGGTGCGCCGTTCAGCACGTCGAGCACGCGCTGGCGCACGGGCGAGGCCAGCACGGCGTGCCGGCCGGCGTCCTCGAGCTCGCTCATGAATTGAAAGTATCACGATCCGCTATATTGACGACGACCCCGACGAGAACGGAACCCGCGACGTGACGGTGAGCCAGTCCCCGGTGACCGCGACCGCCACGCGCGGCGCGGGGAGCCGCGGCATCCCGCCGGTGCGGCTCGTCGTGCTCGCCCTGGCCCTCGCGGCGGTGCTGGCAGGGTTGGATGCGGCGCTGCTGCGGATCGGCGTGGCGGCCCCGGTCCGCTCGGAGTCGCTGGCCGACCAGCACGGCGTGCTCATGGTCTACGGCTTCCTCGGCACCGCGATCGCGCTCGAGCGGGCGGTCGCGCTCCAGGCGGGCGTGCGTCGTGCGCCCTGGGCCTATGCGGCGCCGGCCGCGGGCGGTCTGGGCGCGCTGCTCGTCCTGCTGCAGGCCACCCCGCTGCCGATCCCGCACGGACGGGTGCTGCCCGGTGGCGCCTGGGTGGCGGCGATGGCGCTGTTCGTCGCCATCTACGTCGCGGTCTGGCGTCGTCAGCAGTCCTTCGCTGTCCTGGTGCAGCTGCTCGGGGCGGTCGCGGGGCTCTTCGGGGCGGCGTTGTGGGCCCGCGGGCTGGAGGTCGCGGCCGTCGTGCCGTGGTGGGCGACGCTGCTGGTGCTGACGATCGTCGGGGAGCGGCTCGAGCTGGCGCGCGTTGCGTTCATGGCCGTCGCGGTCGAGCGGCGCATCCTCGTGGAGTCGTGCCTGATGCTGCTCGCGCTCGCCGCGACGGGGCTGAGCCCGGCGTGGGGCTACCCGCTGCTCGGGCTGGCGCTCGGCGTGCTCATCGTCGACGTCGGCCTGCACGACATCGCGTGGCGCACCATCCGGTCCACCGGGCTGCCCCGGTTCATGGCGGCCTGCATGCTGACCGGGTATGGCTGGGCGCTGGTGTCGGCGCTGGTCTGGCTCGTCGGCGGGCCCGCGCTCGCGGGCTACCGGTACGACGTCGTCGTCCACGCGCTGACCATCGGCTTCGTGATGTCGATGATCCTGGCGCACGCGCCGGTCATCGTCCCCGCCCTGGCCAGGCGTCCGCTGCCGTACCACCCGGTGATGTGGGCGGTGGGGGGCCTGCTGCATGCCGGCCTGCTGGTCCGGGTGCTCGCCGGGGCGCGTGCCGCCGCCGGTGCGTGGCAGCTGGGCGGCACGCTCAGCGTGGTGGCGCTGCTGGCGTTCCTCGCGTCCACCGTGACGCTCGTCGCGCGCGGGAACCGATGACCGCCGCCACGCCGACCGCGCCGCGCCGCGCCCGGACAGACCAGATGACGTCCGCGTGGATGGTCGCCGCCCTGGTCACCCTGGCCGTCGGGCTGGTGGACCGACACGTCCTGCCCCAGCCGCTGTGGACGATGATCCACGTCGTCGCCCTCGGCGTGCTGACCAACGCGATCCTCCAGTGGTCCTGGTACTTCGCCCGTGCGCTGCTGCACCTGCCGGCAGGTGACCGCCGCTCCGGCCGCGACGCCCGGGTCCGCGCGGTGGCGTTCAACATCGCGCTCGCCGGGCTCGTCGCGGCGATGTGGACGGGCAGCGTGTGGGGCACCGTCGTGGCCGCGGGCGCTGTCGGCACGGTGATCGCGTGGCACGGGCTGGCGCTGGTGCGGGCCGCGCGCACCCGGCTGGCCTCGCGGTTCGCCGTCGTCATCCGGTACTACGTCGTGGCCGCCGGGTTCCTCGTCGTCGGCTGCGTGCTGGCCGGGTTCGTCACGGTCGCGATGTTCGCCCAGGGTGCGCCCGGCTGGCTGCTCGCCGCGCGCGACGACATCACGCTGGCCCACGCGCTGGTCAACGTCGGCGGCTGGGTGGGTCTGTCGATGGCCGGCACGCTGGTGACCCTGGGTCCGACGATGCTGCGCACCCGGATGGACCCGGCCGCCGTGCACGACGCGGTCGTCGCCCTGCCGTGGCTGGCCGGCGGGATCCTCCTGGCCGCCACCGCGGCCTGCGTCGGGTGGATGCCCGGCATCGGCCTCGGGCTGCTCGTGTTCGCCGGCGCGGCAGCGGTCGGGGTCGTCGTGCCGCTGGTGCGCGAGGCGCGGGCCAAGGCTCCGCGCACGTACGCGACGTGGACGGCCGGCGCCGGCCTCGGCTGGGTGGTCGTCGGGCTGGTCGCCGTCGCGGTTGAGGCGCTGACGGCACCGGACGCCGGTGCGTTGCTCGACCGCGACCTGCCGTGGCTGGCGGTGCTCGGTGCCGGCGGGCTCGCGCAGGTGTTCGTCGGCGCCATGACGTGCCTCATGCCGGTCGTCGTCGGCGGCGGCCCGGAGGCGGCGCGGACGGGCATGCGCGTGCTGGAGACCGGCGGGGTGCTGCGGGCGACGGTCCGCAACGCTGCGCTGCTGCTGGTCACGCTGGCGCGCGCGGGGGAGCAGGGGCTGGGAGCCCTGTGGTGCGCGCTCGTCCTGGCCTGCTTCGCGCTGGACGTGGTCGCCTTCGCGCTCGCGGGCGTCGCGCAGGCGCGGGCCCGACGAGCGGTCGGTGCGGCACCGGCCGGTCCAGGCCCGAGCGCGAGCGCGAGCACGGACGCGGGCCCGAGTCCGAGCACGACGAGCGGAGACCTCGATGCCTGACCCGAAGCGGCCGGTCGGCCCGCGCGCCCTGCCCGGGCAGGAGGCCAGCCCCGTGTCCCGTGCCGGGATGGCGGTGGTGGGTGTGGTGGTGGTCGTCGCGCTGGCGGTGACCGGGCTGCTGGTCCGTCCGGCGCTGGCCGCGACCGGGTCGCCGTCACCCGCGACGACCGGTGCCGGCTCGGCCGTGCCGGCCACCGGGCACACCACGGAGGTCGCCGTGAGGGTCGACGGGATGGCGTTCACGCCGTCCACGATCGACGTACCCGCCGGCGACCGGCTGCGGGTCACGCTGGACAACACCGGTGACCAGCGCCACGACCTCGTCTTTGCCAACGGCGCGACGACCGGCCTCCTCGCCCCCGGCGCCCAGGCGACCGTCGACGCGGGCGTCGTCACCGGCGACCTCGAGGGGTGGTGCTCGGTGCCCGGGCACCGGCAGATGGGGATGGTGATCCACGTCCATGCCGTCGGCTCGGCCGGCACGGCTGCCGCCACGCCGGGCTCGTCGTCCGCGCCCACCATGGCCGAGCTGCAGCAGGAGGCGGCGACGCTGCCCGCCTACCCGGCCGAGCTGCCCCCGCTCGAGCCGGGCACCGACCACAGCTACACGTTCCGCGTCACCGAGCAGCCGGATCCCGTCACCGGCGCCCTCACCCGCGAGGCCTGGACGTACAACGGCACGTCACCGGGCCCGATCCTGCACGGGCGGGTCGGCGACACGTTCCACGTCACGCTGGTCAACGACGGCACGATGGGCCACTCGATCGACTTCCACGCCGGCGAGGTCGCGCCCGATGAGCCGATGCGGACCATCGAGCCCGGCCAGAGCCTGCAGTACACGTTCACCGCAACCCGGGCGGGCATCTGGCTGTACCACTGCTCGACGATGCCGATGTCGGACCACATCGCCAACGGGATGTTCGGCGCCGTGGTCATCGAACCGCCCGGCCTGCAGGCGGTGGCCCATCAGTACGTCCTCGTGCAGTCCGAGGAGTACCTGGGCGGGAACGGGCAGCCCGCGGACCCGGCCAAGGTGGCGTCGATGGTGCCGGACGTCGTCACCTTCAACGGTCGGGCGTTCCAGTACGACGCGCACCCGCTGCAGGCGAAGGCCGGCGAGCGGGTCCGGTTCTGGGTGCTCGACGCCGGGCCGAACCTGGCGCTGTCCTTCCACGTGGTCGGGACGCAGTTCGACACCGTGTGGAGCGAGGGCACGTACTCGGTGCGCGACGGCGTGGCTGCGTCCGGGCCGTCGTCGGGCGCCGCCGGCGCGCAGGTGCTGCCCCTGCTGGCGGCGCAGGGCGGGTTCGTCGAGCTGGTGCCCCAGCAGGCCGGGCACTACGCGTTCGTCGACCACGCGATGAGCCTGGCGGAGAAGGGAGCACACGGAGTGCTCGAGGTGACCCCATGAACGGAGGCCTGCTGTGTACGTGATCGCGGAACCCTGCATCGACGTGATGGACCGAGCGTGCGTCGACGAGTGCCCGGTGGACTGCATCTACGAGGGCGGGCGCTCGTTGTACGTCCACCCCGACGAGTGCGTCGACTGCGGCGCGTGCGAGGCGGTGTGCCCGGTGCTGGCGATCTACTACGAGGACGACCTGCCGGCGGACTGGAAGGTCTACCAGGAGGACAACGCCCGGTTCTTCACCGAGCCGCTGCCCGGCCGCGCCGAGCCGCTCGGCTCTCCCGGCGGTGCGCAGAAGCTCGGTGCGCTCGGGGTGGACACCGCGTTGGTGACGCAGGCCCCGCGCCGTCGGCCGATCGGATGACCTCCTCGCGACGTCGCGGCGACCCCGGCCCGTTCGCCGCCGGATAGATTCCTGGCATGTCCCACACCAGCGTGGTTGCGGCGTTGCGCGCCTTCGTCGCGGAGCGTGACTGGGCGCAGTTCCACACCCCGGAGAACCTCTCGAAGAGCATCTCCATCGAGGCGGCCGAGCTCCTCGAGTGCTTCCAGTGGGGGACCGACGCCGATCCTGAGCAGGTGCGAGCCGAGCTGGCCGACGTGCTGACGTACTGCTACCTGCTCGCGGACAAGCTCGGGCTCGACCCGGAGCAGATCGTCCTGGCGAAGCTCGACGAGACGCGCGCGAAGTACCCCGTCGACAAGGCCCGCGGCCGGAGCACGAAGTATGACCAGCTCGCGGATTGAGCGGCTCGGCTTCACCTCCGACGAGGTCGTAGGTGGGCGGCGCTCAACGCCAAGCACAGCAACTGGCCGGTGGTCTACACCCTAGACGACGACCGTCGCGTCTACGTCGGCCAGACCGCCTGGGCGCGTTCGCGGCTGCGCCAGCACCTGGCCAACGAGCAGAAGCGGACGTTGGCCCGGGCCCGGGTCGATCATCGACGACGAGTTCAACCAGTCCGTCTGCCTGGACCTCGAGTCGCACCTCATCGGGTGGTTCGCCGGCGACGGGAAGCTGGAGGTGATCAACCGCAACGAGGGCGTGACGAACGCCGACTACTTCGACCGGGAGCGGTACCGGGAGGCGTTCCGGGACGTCTTCGACGCCCTCCGCGCCGAAGGGCTGTTCACCCGGTCCATCGAGGGGATCCAGAACCAGGATCTGTTCAAGCTCTCCCCGTTCAAGGCCCTGACCGACGACCAGAGCGTGGCCGTCCTCGAGATCGTCGACGGCCTCTTCCACCACCTCGAGGCAGGCACGTCGAGCATGAGCGTGGTCGAGGGCGGACCGGGCACGGGGAAGACGATCGTCGCGATCTTCCTCATGAAGCTGCTGGCCGACATCAAGGCCTCCGGGCCGGACGACGAGACCGACGGGGACTCGCTGTTCTCGGACTTCTTCCTCGAGGGCTACCGCGAGCAGCTCGATGGCTTCCGGATGGCGCTGGTCATTCCGCAGCAGTCGCTCCGGGCCTCTGTCCAGCGGGTGTTCACGAAGACGCCGGGCCTGACGTCGTCGATGGTGCTGACGCCGTTCCAGGTCGGCGCCTCGGACGAGCGCTTCGACCTGCTCGTCGTCGACGAGGCGCATCGGCTGGGTCAGCGCGCCGCGCAGGCCGCGGGACCGCTGAACCGGAAGTTCGTGACATCAACGTCGAGCCTGTTCGGCAGCGACGACCCCCGATGGACCAGCTCGACTGGATCCGTGCGCAGAGCACACACCAGCTGCTGCTGGTCGACCCCCGCCAGTCGATCAGGCCGGCCGACCTGCCGAGAGCCGCCGTCGAGTCGCTCGTCACCGCCGCCCAGCGTGACCACGCGCACTACCGGCTCACCTCGCAGATGCGCGTGCGGGCCGGCGAGGACTACGTCGAGTACGCCCGGGCGCTCGTCTCCGACGACCCCCGGCGCACGGCAGGGACTTCGGCGACTACGAGCTGGTGCTCTTCGAGGACTTCGGTGCGATGCACGACGCGATCCGAGCCAAGGACGCCGCCGAGGGGCTGGCCCGCTGCGTCGCCGGCTACGCCTGGCCATGGCCGAGCAGGACCGATCCGTCGGCCTTCGACATCGAGATGGACGGCCGCAGCCTCCGCTGGAACGTGACGGCGATCGACTGGATCGACTCGGCCGGCTCCCTGGAGCAGATGGGGTCGATCCACACGGTCCAGGGCTACGACCTCAACTACTGCGCCGTCGTGATCGGCCCCGACCTGAGCCTCGACCCGCGGACCGGTCGACTGCGCTTCAACCGCTCGTCGTACTTCGACGCGCGCGGCAAGGCGAACAACAACCTGCTCGGGCTGCGCTACTCGGACGACGACCTGCTCGCCTACGTCGAGAACATCTACGGCGTGCTGCTGACGCGGGGCATCCGCGGCACGTACGTGTACGTCTGCGACCCGGCGCTGCGGGAACGGTTCCGTCAGTACCTGCCGACCACGTAGTGCCGCTCGCGTTCGCTGTCACATGAGCGTGACGGCGTCGGGCAACCGGATCCTCCAGCCGCTGCTGGCCGGCAGCGGCGTGCGCAACGGGCCCTCGGTCGTTCTCCTGAGGCCCGGTCACCCACCGCAGCGCCCAGCCTTCGGCCAGCTGTTCGAGGCCGGCCACGACCCGCGCTGCGAGGATCTGGCCGGTCCGGCGTACCTCGACGGCGACACGCGCGGCGCCGGAGTCCCCGTGCAGGGTGGCCAGGCGCGACTCGCCGTCTGCGAGGGCGAACACCTCGAACGTCGGTGCGATCGCGTCGTCGTAGTCGGGGCGGTCGGCGCGGTTACCGAGCGGCACGACGGCGCCGGGGCGGACGAGCACCGGGAGCGACCCCGCGGGTCGGTGCTCGACGCACCCAGCGCGGTCCCGTGAGGGTGGTGCCGTCGAGGTAGTCGGTCCAGGTCCCGTCGGGGACGTACACGTCGACGCGCCCGTCGTCCCGGAAGACGGGCGCGACGAGAAGGTCCGGTCCGAGCATGTACTGGGGGTCGACGCCGCGCAGGCCGGGTCGTCGGGGAACTCCAGCACCATGGCGCGCATCACCGGGATGCCGTGCGCGTGCGGCCTGCCACGGCGCGCGACACAGGTAGGGCATGAGGCGGATCTTCAGCCGGGTGAAGCACGCGCAGTGACGTCGACCGCCTCGTCGTCGAACGCCCAGGGCACGCGGTACGAGACGCTGCCGTGCAGCCGGCTGTGGCTGACGAGAGCAGGCCGAACGCGACCCAGCGCTTGAAGACGTCGGGCGTCGGCGTCCCTTCGAAGCCGCCGATGTCGTGGCTCCAGAACCCGAACCCGCTGACAGGCCGAGCGACAGGCCGCCGCGCAGGGTCTCGGCCATCGACGCGTACGTCGACGTCGCAGTCGCCGCCCCAGTGCACCGGGAACTGCTGGCTGCCCGCCGGTGGCCGAGCGGGCGAACACGACGGCCTCGCCCTCGCCTCGCTCCTCGCGGAGCACCTCGAAGACCGCCTGGTTGTAGAGGTAGGTGTAGTAGTTGTGCATGCGGGCCGGGTCGGAGCCGTCGTGCCACACGACGTCGGTCGGGATCCGCTCGCCGAAGTCGGTCTTGAACGCGTCGACACCCGGTCGCAGCAGTGCGCGGAGCTTGCTCGGGTACCACGCGCGGGCCTCCGGGTTCGTGAAGTCGACGAGGCCCATGCCGGCCTGCCACAGGTCCCACTGCCAGACCGTGCCGTCGGCCGCCGACGAGGTAGCCGGCGGCGGCGGCCTCGGCGAACAGCGGCGACCGCTGCCCGATGTACGGGTTGATCCAGACGCAGACGCGCAGGCCCCGTCATTCAGGCGGGCGAGCATCCCGGTCGGGTCGGGGAAGCGTCGCGGTCCCAGAGCGAAGTCGCACCAGTGGAACTCGCGCATCCAGAAGCAGTCGAAGTGGAAGACGCTGACAGGGGCAGCTCGCGTCGGCCATGCCGTCGATGAACGCGGTGACCGTCGCCTCGTCGTAGTCGGTCGTGAACGAGGTGGACAGCCAGAGCCCGAACGACCAGGCCGGCGGCGCGGCCGGCCGGCCGGTGAGGGCGGTGTAGCGATCCAGGATCTTCGCCGGGGTCGGGCCGCCGATCACGAGGTAGTCGAGCGCCTCGCCCGGTACGCGAGAACTGGACGCGCGAGACCGCCTCGGAGCCGACCTCGAACGAGACGCGGCCGGGGTGTTGACGAGCACGCCGTAGCCCGCGGTCGGTCAGGTAGAACGGGATGTTCTTGTAGGCCTGCTCGCTCGACGGTGCCGCCGTCCTCGTTCCAGATGTCGACGGTCTGGCCGTTCTTGACGAACGGCGCGAACCGCTCGCCGAGCCCGTAGACGTGGGCGCCGACCGGGAGGGTGAGGCGTTCCACCATGTAGTCACCGTCATCAGCGACGCTCATCGAGCTGAGCGACTTGACGCCCGACCCGGTCAGCGCCTCGCCGTCGCCGGCGAACATCAGCTCCCAGGGCCCGGCGAGGGCGGCCTCCACGGTCACCGGGCCGGAGGTCAGGCGCAGGCGCTCGCTGGTGCGCTCCACCTGCACCGGGCCGGGCGCCTCGTCGAGGTCGAAGGCGACCGATGGTGGCGCGACCGGCCGGAAGTGGCTCGCGGTCACCCGCACGACACCGGGCATCGGGCTCGACAGGTCGACCGTGATCGTCGGGGTGTTCAGCACAGAGCCGCGGTTCTCGATGCGGTCGCAGAGCACGGCGACCGACGCCGAACGGTCGTCGCTGCGGGTGTCGAAGACCTGGGTCGCGTAGCGCGCCGTCGCACCGTCGCGGAGCAACCAGTACCCATTGTTGAACTTCATCGCCCTGTCCTTCTCGAGTCTGCGTCGCGGAGCGGTGCCGGAGGGTGCGTCACGGTGGCGGCGCGGTGCTCTCGCGGATGGTGAGTCGCGGGGCGACCAGGTGTGTCCCGTGGCCGGGTTGCCGTCGAGCTGGCTGAGCACCATCTCCACCGCCAGACGTCCCATCTGGTCGGCCGGGACCGCGACGCCGGTCAGGGGGATGCTCTGGTTGGTGGCCATCTCGTCGGGGCAGATCGCCACCACCGAGATGTCGTCGGGAACCCGGCGTCCGAGGCGACGGAGCGTCGACAGCACCGCTCCGAGCACGGCCTCGTTGTGCACCAGCAGGGCCGTGGTCTCCGGATGCTGGTGCAGCTCGCGCTCCACGACGGCGCTGGCCCGCTCGTAGTCGGGTTCGGTCGGGTACCACCTGCCGACGACGCCGCGCCGCGCGACAGCCGCCTCGAAGCCCGCCTCGAATGCCAGGGCGTACGAGCTGTGCCGCTGGTAGACCGCGGGCGCGGAGCCGAGCAGGCAGATGTGCCGATGACCCAGCGCGGCGAGGTGCTCGACGCACAGCGCCGCGGCCTGCCGGAAGTCGAGGTCGACGCACGCGAGCCCCCCGGTCTCGTCCGGCAGCCCGATGAGCACGCAGGGCAGGCCCAGCGTGCGCAGCATGGGCAACCGGTGGTCGTCGGTCTCCACGTCCATGACGATCACGGCATCGACGCTGGGTCTGGCTGACCCGCCGGACGCCGGCCTCGCCCTCCTGCTGGGTGACCAGCAGCACGTCGTGGTCCTTGTCGCGGGCCGCCTCGGCGACGGACGAGACGATCTGCATGACGACCGGCACATTGTTGTCCGCGCGCAGCGGCGCGACGAGCGCCAGGGCGTAGGTGCGGCGGGACGCCAGCGCGCGGGCGCGGGCGTTCGGTCGGTAGCCGAGGATCTCGATGCTCCGTGCCACGCGCTCCTTCGTCGCGCGCGAGATCTTCCGCTTGCCGGACAGCACGTAGCTCGACCGTGCTCGTGGAGACGCCCGCGTGGCGGGCGACGTCGTCGATGGTCGCCACAGGTCAGCCCCCTTCGCCGCGCGCCACGGCCGTGCGGTGGTCGCCGATGAGGTCGCGGTACCAGTAGGCGCTCTGCTTCGCGATCCGGGCCTGGGTCCGGTAGTCGACGTAGAACAGGCCGAACCGGATCGAGTACCCGAGGTCCCACTCGAGGTTGTCGAGCAGGGACCAGACGTACATCCCGCGGACGTCGACGCCGGCCTCGATGGCGGAGGCGACGGCGTGGACGCAGTCCTGCAGGTACCGCGCGCGGCCGGGGTCGTTGACGCGGCCGTCCGGATCGACGTAGTCGTGCAGGGACGCACCGACCTCCGTGACGAACACGGGGATCTGTGCGTACTCGCGGTGGACGCGGACGAGGCACTCGGACAGCCCGGCGGGGACGGCAGCGATGCCGGCGCTCATCATCGGCCCCGGCGGGTCGATCAGCTGCGCACCGAGGACCGGCACCCGGGGATCGGCCCGGACCAGGTGGTTGAGGTAGTAGTTCACACCCAGGAAGTCGATCTCCGTGGCGATCAGCGCGAGGTCGCCGTCGCTGACGATCCGTCCGTCGAACAGGGTGGGATACAGGCTCCGCAGGTCCTCCGGATACCCCCGCCCGAAGAGCGGGTCCAGGTAGACCCGGTTCTGCTCGCCGTCGAGCAGTCGGGCGGCCGCCTGGTCCGCCGGCTCCTGCGACCACGGTCGGGCGACCGCCATCGACAGCGTGATGCCCATCCTGGCGTCCGCCGGGGCGAGCGATCGGAAGCGGGCCATCCCTTCGCCGTGCGCGAGGAGGAGGTGGTGCAGGGCGGTGCCGGCTCGGCTGTAGTCGCGCAGCCCGGGCGCGTGCACGCCGCGCGCATAGCCCTGGGCGACGACCGTCCACGGCTCGTTGAGGGTCAGCCACAGCGGCACGCGGTCGGCCAGGCGCTCCAGGACCACCTCCGCGTAGTCCCCGAACCGGAGGGCCGTGTCCCGTTCGAGCCAGCCCCCGATGTTCTCGAGCGCCTGGGGCAGGTCCCAGTGGAACAGCGTCACCATCGGCTCGATGCCCGCCTCGAGCAGGCAGTCGACGACACGCTCGTAGTGGTCCAGGCCGGCCGCGTTGACCGGTCCGATCCCGTCCGGGACGACCCTGGACCAGGCGATCGAGAACCGGTAGGCGTTGAGGCCGAGATCTCGCATGAGCGCGACGTCACCGGCATACCGGTGGTAGTGGTCGGCGGCGATGTCTCCGGTGTCGCCGTTGAGGGTCCGTCCGGGGGTGTGGGCGAAGGTGTCCCAGACCGAGGTGCCGCGTCCGTCCTCGTCGACGGCGCCCTCGACCTGGTACGCGGCGGTGGCCGCGCCCCAGCGGAAGTCGGCCGGGATGCGGGCGAGGTCCGCCGGGTCGATGCCGGCGCCGCCGAGGCCCGCGGTCATCGCCGGACCGCCTTGCGCTGCCGGTTGCGGGCGGTCATGTCCAGGGTGACCGCAGCGAGCAGGATCACGCCGGTCGCGATCACCTGGGTCGCCGCTGTCTGGCCGATCAGGGCCAGTCCGTTCTGCACGCTGCTGATGACCAGCGCGCCCAGCAAGCGCGCCTGTGATGCGGCCTCGGCCGCCGAAGAGGCTGGTGCCGCCGATGACCGCCGCCGCGATCGCGTTGAGCGACGCGTTGCCGCCGCCCGATGTGACCGAGACGGAGTAGCCGCGGGCCGCCTCGAGCACCCCGCCGACGGCGGCGAGCGACGATGCCAGCACGAAGATCGTCACCCGAAGCGCTCCGACCCGGATGCCGGTGCGGCGGGCCGCCTCGGCGTTCCCACCGACGGCATAGATGTGCCGGCCGTACACCGAGGAGCCCGTGACCAGCCCGAGGACCACGGTGATCGCCAGGACGATGACGAGCATGGCCGGCACCCCGAGGTAGGAGTCGAGGACGAGGACCACGGCGAGCGTCACCGCGACGATGCCGACAGACCTGACCAGGTCCGTGACCAGCGGCTCGGCACCGTAGCCGGCCCGGCGCGACAGCACGCGCCGCAGCGCGACGGAACCCACGCCGCCGAGGATCACCAGCGCCGCGAGCGTCCAGCCGACGGCTCGGGGCACGTAGCTGGTCGCCAGTCCGGTGATGCCCGGGTCCTCGATGCGCAGCTGCCCGCTCTCCGGTGCCAGGACGAGCAGCTGCACGCCTTGCCAGACGAGCATCCCGGCGAGCGTGACGATGAACGAGGGCGCCTTGAACCCGACGATCCACGAGCCTTGGAGCAGGCCGATCGCGGCGCCCGCCGCGATCGCGGCGGCGATGGCTGCCCACGCCGGCCAGCCGTGGAGCGCCGAGAGGATGCCCATCAGCGCTGCGGTGACACCGCTGACCGCGCCGATCGACAGGTCGATCTCGCCCAGGAGCAGCACGAGCATGACCCCGACGGTCAACATGCTCAGCGTGCCTGTCTGGAGGACCAGGTTCGACAGGTTGCGTGCGGAGAGGAAGGCGTGGTTGGCCACGTTGAAGCCGCCCGCGATGATCGCGAGCGCGATGACGACCGGCCAGAGCCCGAGGTCGTCGGAGCGGCCGCCCAGCCGTCTGCGGCGCTCGGCCGTGCGCCCCGGTCCGGCGAGCACGGAGGTCACTGACGCTCACCTCCGGGCGACACGGCGTTGCCGCCGGTGATCGCGGCGATGACGTCCTGCGGCGTGGACTGGCGCGGGTCGAACACCCCCGCGCCCTGGCCGAGCCTCAGGACGGTGATCCGGTCGGCAAGCCGGAACACGTCCACCATGTTGTGGGAGACCAGGACCACGGAGACGCCTCTCTCGCTGAGCGACCGGACGAGCCGGTAGACCGTTGCGGTCTGCTGAACGCCGAGGGCAGCCGTGGGTTCGTCGAGCACGACGAGCCGCGAGCCCCAGAGCACGGCGCGGCCGACCGCGATCGCTTGACGCTGACCGCCCGACAGCGAGCCGACGCGCGCGCCCAGGGACGGCAGGGTGATCGACAGGTCGTCGAGGATCTGCCGCGCGTGGAAGGTCATCTTTCTGCGTGCGACGAAGTGCGCGAACGGGCCGCGCTCGGGGGAACGCAGCTCCCGGCCGAGGTACAGGTTGGCGACGACATCGAGGTTGTCGCAGAGGGCGAGGTCCTGGTAGACGGTCTCCACGCCTGCCGCCACCGAGTCCTGGGGGCTGGCGATGCGAGCCGGCGACCGTCGATGCGGATCTCGCCGTCGTCGGGCAGCACGGCGCCGGACAGTGTCTTGACGAGCGTCGACTTACCGGCGCCGTTGTCCCCGACCAGGGCCATGATCTCCCCGGGTCGAACCTCCAGGTCCACCCCGCGCAGCGCCTCGACGCTGCCGAAGCTCTTGCGCATCCCTCGCATCTGCAGGCGCGGCGCGGGGGTGGACCCGGAGAGGTCGTCGGTCAGGTCAGAAGTCACAGTGGGACGCCACGTCGCCGGTGCAGATCTGGGCCTTGGTGACGAAGCCGTCGTCGAACACCTTCTTGATGTTGCTCTTGTCGATGACCTGAGGGTCGAGGAACAGAGCGGGGATGGTGTGTCCGCTGTTGTCGTAGCTGGCGGTCAGTCCCGTGGCGTCCTTCTGACCGCGGGCAAGGGCGACGGCTGCCTGGGCGGCTGCCTTGGCCTGCTGGTGGAAGTCCTTGTAGACGGTCATCGTCTGGTCGCCGAGCAGGATCGACTGCAGCCCGGCCGTCGTCGCGTCCTGCCCGGTGACCACGACCTTGCCGTTGAGCTGCCTCGCCTTGAGGGAGGCGACGACACCGCCGGCCAGCCCGTCGTTGGCAGCGACGATCCCGGAGAGCTTGTCGCCGACCTTCGTCAGCGCCTGGTCGGTCTCGGTCTGCGCGTTGCTGGCGAGCCAGCCCGGGGTGTCCGCCTCGTAGCCGATGGTGATCGCGCCGGAGCTGACCAGCGGGTCGAGGACCTTGTGGGCGCCCTTCTTGAAGTCGATGCAGGCCTCGCAGACCTGCGCGCCGTTGATCAGGGCGATGGTGGACCCCTTGGCCACGTGGTCCACGACGTACTGCGCCTGGAGCTCGCCGACCTTGAGGTTGTCGAACGTGATGTAGCCGTCGACGCTCGTGCCGCCGATCAGGCCCTCGTAGGAGATCACGGACACCCCGGCCTTGTGAGCCTCGTCGACCAGGGGCACCGACCCGTCGGTGGTGATCGGGTTGATGACGATCACCTGGGCGCCCTGGGTGATCGCTGCCTCACCGGCCTGGATCATGGCCGCATCGGTCGATGCTGTGGACGACAGAACCTTCGCGCCGGGCGAGCTGCTGGACCGCCGCCTCGAACGCGGGCCGGTCCTGGGTGTCCCACCGCGTCGACGTCGTGGCGTCGGGGGAGATCCACGCGATGACGATGTCCTTGTCGGCCAGGCCCGCCGCCGACGTCTGCGCACCGGCCGACGAGCCGGCCGGTGCAGGTGCCTGGGCGCTCGGAGTGCTCGAGCAACCAGCCAGAACGAGGGCCAACGCGACCCCGAGGAGGGCAGTTCTCTTCATCTCAACTCCATCGTTGTGAGACTCGGAGCGCCCCGATCGTCGAAGCGCTTCAACTGCGGATCTCGTCGAAACTACGAGTGCCTTCAGGCTCAGTCAACGCCGTGTGATGTCGAACTGTCGAAGCGCCTCGATAACGGTTGTGCAACGCCGCCCGGGTCCTTCGGTGCCGGACGATCGTTCCCGGCGCTCCGGACCGCCGTCTCCGGGTCGGTGCGGCTTCGCATCGTCGGGGTGGATTGCGCGGCCTTGTCGGCGGCGCCTGCTAGACCTGCTCCTGGTCACGAGGCCCAGCGTCAAGCCCTCCGGCTTGCTGGCCGGCAACCGCGTCAACCCGCACGGTGCCCCCGGAGGAAGACCCGCCTGCGCCGTCCGGCGTGGGAAGCGAGGTTCCGCGTCACGGCCAGGTCGTGTCGCGTCCCCGCGCCTGGCGGACCTGCGCTGGCTGACGGCGATCGCCTCTGGGGGCGCCGCCGGCATCGACGGGCTGACCGTGCGGCCGGTGCCGCACCCGGGCGCCTAGCCTTCGTCGCCGCCGCGCGGCGGCTGGCTCGCCGTCCAGATCAGCGTCACCGGGCACCGTGCCCGCCCCTGGGCGCCTCGGGCGAGGCGGACGTCGGCTGTCAGCAGGGTGGCGTCGAGGGACTCGGCGAGCGCGACGTAGGTGGCGTCGTACGCCGTGAGGTTGTCGCGCAGCTCCCAGATGCGGGGGAGGAGGGGCTCCGCCGGCCAACGGTGCGCGGGGAAGTCGGCGAGGTCCTCCAGCGCCTGTGCGGCCCTTCGCTCGGGTAGCCGACCTCCCCGAACCCAGCCGCGCAGGGCTGAGACGGTCTCCACGATGGCGAGGTGAGGAAGGTGCAGGTCGTCGCCGTGCTCGCTCATGGAGGCAGCCGCCTGCGGGGCGGACGGACTGCCGACCAGGTACTCGGACAGCACGGATGCGTCGACGACGAGCGGCACGGTGATCAGGGGGTCTCGTCGTCGCGGTCGGCACGGATGATCTCCGCGGCCGGGATACCGGGCTCGACGCCGCCACGGGCCTTGACCCGCGCGGTCAGCTCGTCGATCGTCGGGCGGGCTGCGATCCGCTTCAGCTCCGCGAGCACGTACTCGGACAGGCTCTGCCCGGACGCGGCGGCGCGGTCCTTGAGCACGCGGCTGACGTCGTCCGGCACGTCGCGAACCTGAAGTGTCACCACAAGACTCACCATAGGCACATGCATAGTGCATGACAATGCTGTCGACACCCGTCCGTCCACAGGCATCGGCGCACGGCCAGGGCCCCGGACGCGCGGCATCCGGGGCCCTGGTCGTGCGGGTCAGGGGCTCATGGGAGCAGCCATGGCCCCTGACGACTAGCAGTCGTAGTAGAGCTCGAACTCGTACGGGTGCGGCCGCAGGCGCAGCGCGTCGACCTCGGCGGAGCGCTTGTAGTCGATCCACGTGTCGATGAGGTCCGGCGTGAACACGTTGCCCGCGGTCAGCCAGTCGTGGTCGGCCTCGAGGTTGTCCAGCACCTCGCTGAGCGAGCCGGGCACCTGCTTGACCTTGGCGTGCTCCTCCGGCGGCAGCTCGTACAGGTCCTTGTCGATCGGCTCCGGCGGCTCGATCCGGTTCTGGATGCCGTCCAGGCCGGCCATGAGCATCGCCGAGAACGCGAGGTACGGGTTGCTCGACGGGTCCGGCACGCGGAACTCGAGGCGCTTGGCCTTGGGGTTGGTGCCGGTGACCGGGATGCGGATGCAGGCGGACCGGTTGCGGGCCGAGTAGACCAGGTTGACCGGAGCCTCGAAGCCGGGCACCAGGCGGTGGTAGGAGTTCACCGTCGGGTTGGTGAACGCCAGCAGGCTCGGTGCGTGCGTGAGCAGGCCGCCGATGTACCAGCGGGCGAGGTCGGACAGCCCGCCGTAGCCCTTCTCGTCGTAGAACAGCGGCGCGCCGTCCTTCCACAGCGACTGGTGGCAGTGCATGCCCGAGCCGTTGTCGCCGAACAGCGGCTTCGGCATGAACGTCGCCGTGCGGCCGTTGGCGTGCGCCACGCCCTTGATGACGTACTTGAACAGCTGGAGCTTGTCGCCGGCCTTGAGCAGCGTGTCGAACTTGTAGTTGATCTCGGCCTGGCCGGCCGTGCCGACCTCGTGGTGCGCGCGCTCGATGCCGAAGTCCAGCTTCTCCAGCTCGACGACCATCTCGTCGCGCAGGTCGGCCTGCTGGTCGACCGGCGGGACCGGGAAGTAGCCGCCCTTGTAGCCGATCTTGTGCCCGAGGTTGCCGCCCTCCTCCTCGCGCCCGGAGTTCCACGCCGCCTCGACGGAGTCGATGAAGTGGAAGGCGGACCCGGCACTGGTCGCGTAGCGGATCGAGTCGAAGACGTAGAACTCGGCCTCGGGGCCGAAGTACGCCGCGTCCGCGATCCCGGTGGACCGCAGGTACGCCTCGGCCTTGGTCGCCACCTGGCGGGGGTCACGGCTGTACGGCTCGGCCGTGTACGGGTCGACGATGCCGAAGTTGATGTTGAGGGTCTTCTCGATCCGGAACGGGTCGAGGTACGCGCTGGTCACGTCGGGGATCAGGCCCATGTCCGACTCGTGGATGGCCTGGAAGCCGCGGATCGACGAGCCGTCGAACGCGACCCCCTTGGCGAAGAAGTCGTCGTCGACCATGGTGGCCGGAACGGTGAAGTGCTGCATGACCCCGGGCAGATCACAGAATCGGACGTCGACGAACCTGACGTCCTCGTTCTTGATGAACGCCAGGACTTCCTCTGGCTTGGTGAACATCCGCTGCTCCTCGGTTGGTGGAACCCGTGACCGGGCAAGCCGAGGCTAGGGCGAGGTGATGTCGGGGTCATACCGCTGCCGTTTCGCGCGTGTTACAGAGACGCGCCAGGTGTGACGTCCGCGGGTCGAATCCAGCCACCCAGGCGGAGCCCGCCCCCTACGCTGAGCCCGTGGTGGACCGCAGGGACATGGGGTCGTGGCTGGAGGGGCCGCCGCCGGAGTCGTCCGACGCCGGGCTGCCGCAGTCCGGGTCAGGGTCCGTCGCGGGCTTCGGTCCGCGGGTGATCGCGCTGGTCATCGACTGGGTGGCGTGTCTGCTCATCTCGTCGGTCTTCTTCCGCCAGCCCGACGCCGTGCTGCCGCTGGTGGGTGGTTACCCGTGGGCCACGCTGGCCATCTTCGCCGTCGAGAACGTCCTCCTGGTCGGCGCCCTGGGTCACACGCTGGGCCACCGGCTGCTTCGGCTGCGCGTGCGCCGGCTCGTCGTCGGCGCGGACGGACGGGCGCTGCCCGACGACGGGCGAGCCCCCGGGCTGGGCCGCGCTGCGGTGCGCACGATCCTGCTCTGCCTGGTGGTGCCGCCGGCGATCCAGGACGGGCAGGGCCGTGGCCTGCACGACCGCTCGGCAGGGACGGCGATCGTCCGGCGCTGAACCGGGTGCGCTCGTCGGGTACGGACCCGGCGCCCGGGGCTCAGCGCCCGCGGGTGCCCTTGCGGTCCGGCCGAGCCTTCATCGGGTCGATGCCCTTGGGGATCGGCAGCTTCATCGTGCCGAGGGCGGTCAGCCGCTTCTCGATGACGGCGATCTCGGCCTTGGTCAGCTTCGGCTTGAGCTTCTGCACCTTGCGCGGCAGCGCACGCAGGGCCACCTGGCCCTCGTCGGTGCCGACCTGGATGACGACGATCGGCACGCCGGACGCGACGCGGGCGACCCTCTTGCGCTCGGCGTCGATGAGCCGGCCGACCCGGTTCGCCGGACCCTCGGCAACGAGCACCACGCCAGGCCGGCCCAGGCCGCGGAACACCGTGTCGGACGTGCGCGGGTCGAACTGGACCGGCTCCTGCGCGAACGTCCAGCCGCGGCGGATGGTGGACAGGGCCGACAGCGACGCGCCCGGCTGTCCCTCGATCCGTGCGTATGCGGCCGTCTCGGCGCGCCGGGTGAGCAGGTACATCGCTGCCATCGCGGCGAACGGCAGCGCCAGGAACGTGAAGTACAGGACCTTGTTCGTCACGAGCCCGACGACGAGCCCGACGACGAGGATGCCGACGAACGTGCCGACCATCCACAACGTCACCGCAGGATCGGTCGAGCGGGTCATCTGGTAGACCTGCCAGACCTGCTTGTACCAGCGGGACTTCGGCGGGGTGCCAGCGCCCTTGCCCGAGCCCGAGCGGGCTGGGGTCGAGCCGGTGGTGGACTTGCGGGCCATGGGACGGGAGTCTAGCGAGACGCGGGCGTGCTCCCGCCGCGGGCCAGGATCGCGGCGGCCTCCTGGCGCGCGGTGCCCGGCTCGGCCAGGTGCGCCAGCGCCGGCGGGATCGGCCGGCCGACCCGGGACATCGCCTGGGCCCACAGCCGCCCGGCCCGGTACGACGAGCGGACCAGCGGCCCGGCCATCACGCCGGCGAAGCCGAGGTCGGTCGCGTGCTGCGACAGCTCGACGAACTCCTCGGGGTGGACCCACCGGTCGACCGGATGGTGCCGCACCGACGGGCGCAGGTACTGGGTGATCGTCACCAGGTCGCACCCGGCGTCGCGCAGCGCGCCCAGGGCGTCCCGTACCTCCTCGGTCGTCTCACCCATGCCGAGGATGAGGTTCGACTTGGTGACCAGCCCCGCGTCGTGCGCCGCGGTGAGCACGGACAACGAGCGCTCGTAGCGGAACCCGGGACGGATCTGCTTGAAGATGCGGGGCACCGTCTCCAGGTTGTGCCCCAGCACCTCCGGCCGAGAGCCGAAGACCTCGGCCAGCTGCTCGGGCTCGGCGTCGAAGTCAGGGATGAGCAGCTCGACACCGGTGCCGGGGGTGACCGCGTGGATCGCGCGGACCGTCTCGGCGTAGAGCCATGCGCCGCCGTCGACCAGGTCGTCGCGCGCGACGCCGGTGACCGTGGCGTACCGCAGCCCCATCGCCTGGACGGACTCCGCGACGCGGTGCGGCTCGTCGGCGTCGAACGCCGCCGGCTTGCCGGTGTCGATCTGGCAGAAGTCGCACCGGCGCGTGCACTGGTCGCCGCCGATGAGGAAGGTCGCCTCGCGGTCCTCCCAGCACTCGAAGATGTTGGGACACCCCGCTTCCTCGCACACCGTGTGCAGGCCCTCCCGGCGGACGAGCTGGCGCAGCTCGCCGAACTGGGGACCCATCGAGGCGCGGGTACGGATCCAGTCGGGCTTCTTCTCGATCGGTGTCTGCGCGTTGCGGGCCTCGACGCGCAGCATCCGACGGCCCTCGGGAGCGATGGTCACCCCGCCACGATAACTGGGTCCTTCGGCCTGGGGACCTCCGTCCCGCGCACCGCCGGGGACGTCAGAGGACGCTAGCGGCAGCAGGGGCAGCGTTCCTCGGCAGCGTGGCGGGGGCGCCGAAGAGGAGGTCGCGATGCACGTTCTGGTGTCGGTCGCATCCCGGCACGGCGGGACGCTCGAGATGGGCAGCGCCGTGGCGGACGTGCTCCGTGAGGCGGGTCACGAGGTCCAGGAGGTCGGCCCGGACGACGTGGAGCACGTCGAGCAGTACGACGCCGCCGTGCTCGGCTCGGCGGTCTACGTCGGCCGGATGGCGCTCGGCATGCGCGACCTCGTTGACCGGCAGGCCGGCCAGCTCCGGGCCCGCCCGGTGTGGTTGTTCTGGTCCGGACCGGTCGGCGACCCGCCGAGCACCACCGTCACGCCCGACGACGTGCGCTCGGTCGCCGACGCGGTCGGCGCGCGGGACGTGCGGATGTTCTCGGGCCGGCTGGAGCGGGACGAGCTCAACATCTCCGAGCGGGCGCTGGTCGCGCTGGTCCGTGCCGAGCAGGGCGACTTCCGCGACCTCGACGACGTGCGTCAGTGGGCGGCCGGCATCGCGACCGAGCTGCGCCGCGTGGGCGCGGCGGACTGAGCGAGGCCGCTACCGGGTGACCGGGGCGCCCGCCAGCAGCGGCGTGAGCACCTCGGTCAGGTGCTCACGCACCGCCGGCAGCACCTCGGCGACGGTGACCAGGCGGCCGGCCTCGACCGAGAGAGACGTGACGTCCGCGTCCGGGATGCCGCACGGCACGATGCGGTCGTACCACGACAGGTCGCAGGAGCAGTTCAGGGCGAAACCGTGCATGGTCACCCCGCGCGCGACCCGGACGCCGATCGCGGCGACCTTGCGGTCACGGCCCGACTCCCCGCCGGCGAACCAGACGCCACTACGCCCCTCGACGCGCTGCGCGGACAGGCCGAGACCGGCGCAGGTGCGGATGAGCACCTCCTCCAGCGCGCGGACGTACCGCACGACGTCGACCGGCTCGCCAAGCCGGACGATCGGGTAGCCGACCAGCTGGCCCGGCCCGTGCCAGGTGATGCGCCCGCCACGGTCCACGTCGACCACCGGTGAGCCGTCGACCGGACGGTCGGCCGGAGACGTGCGCTTGCCGGCGGTGTAGACGGGCTCGTGCTCGACGAAGAGCACCGTGTCGTCCTGGACGCCGTCCGCGACGGCCGCGTGCACCCGGCGCTGCAGCTCCCAGGTGGGCTGGTACGGCTGCAGCCGGGACCCGATGTCCAGCACGTCGAACCGCATGAGGCCAGGCTAACCCGCTGTACCGGGACGCCCGTCCCGCACAGGTCGGGGCCCGGCCCTAGGGTGGGGACGTGGAGCATCTGCGGGTCGGGCTGGTGGGGTTCGGGGCGTCGGGGCGGGGCATCCACACCCGGCTGCTCAAGCAGGTCGGCCAGCACGTCACGTGCGTGGTCACCCGCAACCGGGGTGACCAGGTCAAGGCCGACTGGCCGCGCGCGGTCGTGGTGCCGGACGTGGCGGGCCTGCTGTCGTACGCCACCGGGCTCGACCTGGTCGTCGTGGCCAGCCCCACCGGACAGCACGCCGCCGACGTCGCCCGGCTGCTCGACGCCGGGCTGCCCGTGCTCGTCGACAAGCCGCTGGCGATCACGGAGCAGGCCGCCTCGGAGCTGGTGCGCCGGGCGACCCGGCACGGCGGGCGGCTCACGGTGTTCCAGAACCGGCGCTGGGACAGCGAGCAGCTGACGCTGCAGGCGCTGCTCCGCCGCGGCGAGCTGGGCCGGGTGCATCGGTTCGAGCGCCGCTGGGAGAGGTTCCGGCCGGTGCCGATGCAGCGCTGGAAGGAGCTCGACCCCGACGCCGGCGGCCTGCTGCTGGACCTCGGCTCGCACCTGGTCGACTCCGCGATCCAGCTGTTCGGGCCCGTGGCGAGCGTGTCGGCCGAGCTGCGGTCGATCACCACCCCCGCGGTCGACGACGTGTTCCTGGCCCTGACCCACCTGCCGGACGCCGACGGGCACCAGGTGATCAGCCACCTGAGCGCGGGCGCCCTGGTCGGCGCGCCGGGACCGCGCACGCGCGTGCTGGGCGACAAGGCCGCCTACCTCGTCACCCGGTACGAGGGGGAGGCGACCCCGTTCGAGGTGCTCGACCACGGCCGCGGCGTGCCGGACCACGAGGGTTGGCTGGTCCGCGGCGCCGAGAAGACCCCGGTGCCGGCCGAGCCCGGCGGCCACGAGGACCTCTACCGGGCGGTGATCCGGTGGGCCGCCGAGGGCGGGCCCGCACCGGTCGACCCGCTGGATGCCGTGCACGTCGCCCGGGTGCTGGACGCCGCCCGGGTGGCCGCGACCGACGGGCGGGCGGTCAAGCTCGCCTAGCCCTCCGGCGGCGCCCGCCGGGGCTGTGGACGACGTCCGCGGCGGTCGGCCGATCCCCGGTTCGATGGTCGGCATGGACGGCCCAGGAGCCCCCGATGCCTTCGACGCGATGGTCCGGCGCGGCGCGCTCGTCGTGCGGGCGGGCGGGCCCACGCTCGCCGAGATCCTGCGGGTGCGGGTCCCGCTGACCGACGGCGAGGCCGCCACGATCGCGATCCCCCTGGCACAGGCGCTCGACGAGATGCACGCCGCCGGGCTCGGCTACGGACCACCGTGCTCGGCTGACGTGACCTTCGCCGATGGCGGGCGTCCGGTGCTCGTCGTGCCGCAGGCGGTGTCGGCCCGGGGGGACGACGACGTCCCGGGGCTGCTGCGCCTGGTGCTCGACGCGATGACACCGCCGTGGCGGCCCGGGCCGGGTGAGCCGGACGCTGATGACGGGCCGGACCTGCGCCCCGTGCTCGAGGCCCTGCTCGCCGGGGGCTGCACCGACGGCGACCAGGTCGTGGCGGCATGCTTCGACGCGGTGCAGCCGGAGCCGATCCGGCTGCCCGACGCCGGCGCGTTGGCCCGTGCCCACCTGCTCGGCCGGCCGGACGACCACCCCCGGTCCGGTGGCGCGTTGCCGCGTCCCACCCGGTCGACCCTGCTGCCGCGGCGGGGTGCCGGCGGGCGGCGTCCCGGTGGGGTGGCAGAGGAGGTGCCGGGATCGCGTGGCGCAGCGCGTCGGGCGCAGCGGCGCAGGGCCCGGCGCCAGGTGCGGGCGGGGGCGACGTTGGCGGTCGCGGTGCTCCTGGCGGTGGCGGCGCTCGTCGCCCGGCCGGGGGCGGTGCACGCGCAGGACGAGCCGGCGCCGGGCGCCGTGACGGTCGACCCGGTGCTCGACCGGGACGCCCCGGCAATGGCGGCGGCCGCCCTGACGCGGCACCGTGCGGCAGTCCTCGTCGCAGGCGATGCCGCGCTGCTCGCCGGCGTGGATGTTGACGGCAGCCCGGCCCGGCTGGCCGACGAGGCCCTCCTCGCGGCGCTCGGCACCGACCGGATCGACGGGCTCGGCGCCGATGTCCAGGCGGCCGACGAGGTCGCCGGCTCCGGGCCCGACGAGGCACGCGTCGAGGTGACCTCCGCGATGAGCCCGTACCGACGGGTCGGCGGTGCCGGCGTCGTCACGGTGCCGGGGACGTCGCCGCGGACGGTGCTGCTGGAGCTGCGCTGGACCGACGACGGGTGGCGGGTGTGGCAGGTCAGCGAGCCGTCGACGCGTCCTTGACCCAGGCGGCGGCGGTGGCGATGTCGCCGTGGTCCGGGACGAAGCCGGACGCGGTGAGCGCGGCCGGCACGACGCGGACGGAGCCGAGGACCTCCTGGGCGAAGTCGCGCAGCACCAGCCGGAGCGCGAAGGCCGGCACCGGGAGCACGGCCGGACGGTGCCAGGCGGCGGCGAGGGCGGCGACCACGTCGGCGTTCCGGTCGGCACCGGCGACGAGGTTGACCGGCCCGTGCACGTCGGCGGTGAGCAGGTGTTCGATCGCCCGGACCTCGTCGGGCAGCGTGATCCAACTCCAGAACTGCCGGCCCGAGCCGATCCGCCCGCCCAGACCGAGCCGGATCAGGGGGAGCAGTCGCCCGAGCGCGCCGCCCTGGGGTGCCAGCACGATGCCGCTGCGCAGGTGCACCACGCGCACGCCGGCAGCCTCGGCCGGAGCGGTCGCGGCCTCCCAGCGTTCGACGAGCCCGGCGAAGAAGGTGTGCCCGAGCGGACCGGTCTCGGTGACCAGGTCGTCTCCGCGGTCGCCGTAGGCGCCGACCGCGGACGCCTGGAGCAGCACGCGGGGGGTGTCGTCGTGCGCGGCGAGGGTGCCGGCGAGCAGGCTCGTCGTGCGCAGGCGCGAGCCGACGACGACCCGCTTGCGGGCCGCGGTGAGCGGGCGAGACCCGGCGGCGACGCCGGCAAGGTTCACCACGGCGTCCGCGCCGGCCAGCGCGGTGGGGTCGAGCAGGCCTGCGTCGGGGTCCCAGCGGATCTCCTGCGGTCCCGGCTGCGAGCCGCGGACCAGGCGCACCACGTCGTGCCCGTCCGCCCGCAGCCGCCGGACGAGCGCCCCGCCGATCAAGCCATGAGACCCCGCCACGACGATGCGCATGCCGCCACCCTACGAGGCCGGCCGGAGCGGACGCGGCGAGGGGCCGCCCCGGCCGGGACGGCCCCACACCGAGACAGGAGGGTCAGAGGCCGAGCTCGGCCTCGAACGCCCCCTCCTCGATCCGCTGCTTGATCGCCATGAGGTAGCGCGACGCGTCCGCGCCGTCGACCAGCCGGTGGTCGTAGGACAGCGACAGGTAGCACATCGAGCGCACCGCGATGACGTCGGCACCGTCCTCGCCGGTGATGACGACGGGCCGCTTGACGATCGTGCCGGTGGCCAGGATCGCCGACGTGCCGCCCGGGACGATCGGGGTGTCGATCAGCGCGCCGCCCGAGCCGGTGTTCGTCACGGTGAACGTCGCCCCGGACAGCTCGTCGGGGGAGACCTTGTTGATCCGGGTGCGGCCGGCCAGGTCGGCGATCTTCCGGGCGATCCCGGCGAGGTTGAGGTCGCCGGCGTCACGGATCACCGGCACCAGGAGCCCGCGCTCGGTGTCCACCGCGATGCCGACGTTCTCGCTGGCGTGGTAGGTGATCTGGTCGCCCTCGAGCACCCCGTTCACCTTCGGGTAGGCCTTGAGGGCCTCGATGGCGGCCTGCACGAAGAACGGCAGGAACGTCAGGTTGACGCCCTCGCGCGCCCGGAACCCGTCCTTGGCCTTCGCCCGCAGCCGCGCCACCCGGGTGACATCGACCTCGACCACGGTGGTCAGCTGCGCCTGCGTCTGCAGGGCCTCGACCATCCGCTCGGCGATGATCTTGCGCAGCCGGCTCGCCTTCTCCGTGGTGCCGCGCAGCGGGGACACCGGCGGCACGCTGGCCGCCCTGTGGGTCGACGAGGGTGCCGCCGGGGCGGCGGCCTGGGCGACCGCCTGCTCGGCGGCGAGTCGGGCGGCCTCCGCCGTCGCGGCGGCGTCGAGCACGTCCTCCTTGCGGATCCGGCCGCCGACGCCGGTGCCGGCGAGCGTCGACACGTCGACGCCCTTGTCGGCGGCCAGCTTGCGGACCAGCGGCGTCAGGTACTGCCCGCCGGCCGGGACGGCGACCGCGGCGGCCTGCTGGGCCGGGACCGGCGTCGGCTCGGCGCTGGGCGTCGGGGCAGGGGTGGCAGCCGGTGGGACGGCCGGCACGGGGGCGGGGACAGCTGGCACCGGGGCCGGGATCTGCGCCGCGGCGGGGGCCTCGGCGGCGGCCGGAGCGGCGGGCTCGGCGGGCGCGACCGGGCTGACCGCGCCGCCGCCGATGACCGCCAGCACGGCGCCGACCTGTGCGGTCTCGTCCTCCCCGACGAGGATCTGCTGCACGACCCCGGCGACCGGTGACGGCACCTCGGTGTCGACCTTGTCGGTGGAGATCTCCAGCAGCGGCTCGTCGACCTCGACCGAGTCGCCGACGTTCTTCAGCCACCGGGTGACCGTGCCCTCGGTCACGGACTCGCCGAGGGCGGGCAGCCGCACCTCGGTGCCGGCCGCGGCAGGCGCCGCTGGGGGCGTCGTGGCGGCGTCGGACGCTGCGGCGGCCTCGTCCGACGGCTCCGGCTCCTCGTCGGCCACCCCGGCGGCGGGGGATGTCGCGGGCTCGTCGGAGGCGGGCGCGGCCTCCGGCTCAGGCTCGGGCTCGGGCTCGTCGGACGCGGACGCAGGCTCGGGTTCGTCGGAGGCGGCCTGGTCCGCGGGGGCGGACGCGGCCTCGTCGGACCCACCGGTGCCGTCACCGATCACGCCCAGCACGGCGCCGACCTGCGCGGTCTCGTCCTCGCCGACGAGGATCTGCTCGAGGACCCCGGCGAACGGCGACGGGATCTCGGTGTCGACCTTGTCGGTGGAGATCTCCAGCAACGGCTCGTCGACGGCGACGGTGTCGCCGACGTTCTTCAGCCATCGCGTGACGGTGCCTTCGGTGACGGACTCTCCGAGAGCGGGAAGCTGCACGTTGTGCGACATGACGGCTCAAGTCTCCTTCGGGTTCTCAGCTGTGCGCGTGCAGCGGCTTGCCGGCCAGGGCGAGGAACGCCTCTCCGAGTGCCTCGTCCTGGGTCGGGTGGGCGTGGACCAGGCTCGCGACGTCCTCGGGGTAGGCCTCCCAGTTGACGATGAGCTGGGCCTCGCCGACCAGCTCACCGACCCGGGCGCCGATCATGTGCACGCCGACCACCGGGCCGTCCTTCTTCCGGACCAGCTTGACGAAGCCCTGCGTGCCGAGGATCTGGCTCTTGCCGTTCCCGCCGAGGTTGTACTCGACGGTCTCGACGTCGCCGTAGAGCTCGCGAGCCTTCGCCTCGGTGAACCCGACCGAGGCGACCTCGGGGTTGGAGTACGTGACGCGCGGGATGCCGCTCTCGACGATGGGCGCGGGGTTGAGCCCGGCGATGTCCTCGGCGACGAAGATGCCCTGCGCGAACCCGCGGTGGGCGAGCTGCAGCCCGGGCACGATGTCGCCCACGGCGCGGATGGTGCCCACACCGGTGCGCAGCCGCTCGTCGGTGATGACGAAGCCGCGGTCGACGGTCACGCCCTGCTCCTCGTAGCCGAGGCCGCTGGTCGCCGGCCCACGGCCGACCGCGACGAGCAGCAGGTCGGCGTCGAAGCTCTTGCCGTCCTCGAGCCAGACGTGCACGCCGTCGTCGGTCTGCGAGACCCCGGCGAACCGCACGCCGACCGAGAAGGCGATGCCGCGCTTGCGGACCTGACGCTCGAACGCCTTGGACAGGGCCTCGTCCTCGTTCGGCAGCAGGTGGGGCAGGGCCTCGACGATCGTCACGTCGGCACCGAACGACTTCCACACCGACGCGAACTCCGCCCCGATGACGCCGCCGCCCAGGACGATCACGCTCTTCGGGATCCAGTCCAGCTGGAGGGCCTGGTCGGACGTCACGACGCGGCCGCCGATCTCCAGGCCGGGCAGGGACTTGGCGTACGAGCCCGAGGCGAGCACGACGTGCTCGCCGGTCAGCGTGCGGTCGCCGACCTGGACGGTCGTCGGGCCGGTGAGCGTGCCCCAGCCGGTGACCAGCTCGATGCCGCGGGAGGAGACCAGCCCCTGCAGTCCCTTGTACAGCCGGCCGACCACCGACTCCTTGTACGTGTTGACCTCGGCCATCTCGATCCGGTCGAGGGTGCTGTGCACGCCGTAGTGCACGCTCTCGCGGGCGTCGTCGGCCAGCTCGGCGGCGTGCAGCAGCGCCTTGGTGGGGATGCAGCCGCGGTGCAGGCACGTCCCGCCGACCTTGTCGGCCTCGACCAGCGCCACCGACTTGCCCAGCTGTGCGGCGCGCAGCGCCGTGGCGTAGCCGCCGCTGCCCCCGCCTAGGACGACGATGTCGAAGGTGCCGGTATCGGCCACAGCCTGCTCCTCGGTAGGGGTGTCGTGGGATCAAGGACCAAAGTCCATCTTGTCATTCCTGCACCTCGGGCACGAACCGCTCGGCTCCCTGGCCCGTGTGACCTCCGTGACATTCGTCCCATGTTCGCCCGGCCCATCGGGTGCGCCGAGGGAAGGCGCCACGGAGGTGACGCCTGCGCCGTTACGCTCGCCCCATGGCGTGGTTCCGCCGGCGTCGGCCGGCCGCGGGGGCAGAACCGTCGGCGCGTGAGGCGCGCGAGGCGACGCTGGCGTACCTGAAGGACTTCGTGCACACGAGGGTGGGCGTCGAGGCGTACGTCGAGCCGGCGACCACCGTGACCCCGACCACCGTGATGCTCGTCGCGACCGACGGCGAGTGGACCCGGCGCCGCGTGCCGGACCCCCGTGCCGCCGGGCAGATCGCCCGCGACCTCGGCATCCCGGTCTACGACGTGCAGCGTGTCGGCTACCCGCAGCGCGTGCGCGACTGGAACGCCCGGCAGCGCGTCCTGCGCAACCGGAACACGATCGACCCCGCCTGAGACCTGGCCTGCGGCCCGGTCAGCGGGTGGCGCGGGCCTCGACGAAGGCCAGCAGCGTGCGGACGCCGAAGCCGGTGCCGCCCTTCGGCGTGTAGTCGTGCTCGCCCCGGTCGTTGAACGCCGGGCCCGCGATGTCGTAGTGCGCCCACGGCGTCGTTCCGGCGAACTCGCGCAGGAAGATCCCCGCGACGAGCATCCCGGCATCCCGGTTCCCGGCGACGTTCGCCAGGTCCGCGACCTTCGACGACAGGTTCGCCCGCAGCTCGTCGGGCAGCGGCATCGGCCACGCCTGCTCGCCGCTGCGGTCCGCCGCGGCGACCATCTCCGCGCGCACGTCGTCGGACCCCATGACGGCGGCCACCCGGTCGCCCAGGGCGACCACCTGCGCGCCGGTCAACGTCGCGATGTCGACCACCACGTCCGGCTTCTCCTCGGTCGCGGCGACCAGGCCGTCGGCCATCACCATCCGGCCCTCGGCGTCGGTGTTGAGCACCTCGACCGTGGTGCCGCCGCGGATCGTCACGACGTCCGACGGGCGCTGCGCGGCGCCGGACGGCATGTTCTCCGCCAGGCACAGCCATCCGGTCACCGCGACCGGCAGGCCGAGCCGGGCGGCGGCCAGGACGGTGTGCAGCACGGCGGCCGCGCCGGCCATGTCGGACTTCATCGTCTCGATCGAGGCCGAGGGCTTGATCGAGATGCCGCCGGAGTCGAACGTGATCCCCTTGCCGACCAGGGCGACCTTCGCCCTCGCCCGGGACGGCGCGTAGGCCACCTTGACCAGCCGCGGCGGTCGCGTCGAGCCCTGTCCGACGCCGACCATGCCGCCGTAGCCGCCCGCGGCCAGCGCCTTCTCGTCCAGAACCGTGACCTTGACGCCCTTGACGGCCTTGGCGGCGGTCCGGGCGGCCTCCGTGAACGCTTCGGGGTACAGGTGGTTCGGGGCCGCGTTGACCAGGTCGCGCGTCGCGTGGACGGCCCCGGCCAGCACCTCGGCGCGGGCAACGCCCTGGGTGACGGCAGCGTCCTTGGCGCGCGTGGTGACCACCTCGATCGAGGTGACCGGCGCCGGGACACCGGTCGGCCGGTACCGCGCATAGGTATATGCCCCGAGCAGGGCACCCTCCGCGACGGCCACGGCGGACTCGGCGTCGTCGGCGGGCAGCGCCAGCGCGACCGAGCCGAGCCCGGCGAGCTCGCGGGTCGCGGCGCCGGCGGCGCGGCGCAGCCGTTCCGCCGTCACGGCGCCGGCGCCGAGGCCGGTCAGGACCAGGACCGTGGCCTTGAGCCCGGTCGCCGGGACGCGGCGCACCTCGTCGGCCTTCCCGGTGACGCCGAGCGCGGCCGCGTCGCGAACCAGGAGGGCGCGCAGCTCGGCGGGCAACCAGGAGGCGCCGACGAGCTGGACGCCGCCGCCGTCGACCGGTGCGGTGGCCACCACCAGGGCGTCCACGGGGAGTCGGGCAGGGTCCTTGCTGGTCAGCGCGATCACCTGCCCAGGGTAGTCCGGCGGACGGCGCGCCCGGACGGTACGGTGTCGAGCCGTGACCTGCTGCCAGCTCGACCTCCACCGTGGGCGCGCTCGCGCCGGGGCGGGCCGATGAGCACCACCCTGGCCTGGATCGGGGCGGCGCTGAGCCTCCTGCTGGCCGCGTCCGCGGGGTGGCGCACGTGGCGGGACCGGCCGGTGATCCTGCGCCAGCTGTACGGCGCCGCGCTGGTCGAGCTCTACCTGCTGGCCCAGGTGGTGGTCGTCCTGATGCACCCGGGCGGTCACGGCGCGGCGAGCGGCCTGTTCTGGCTGTACGTCATCACGCAGCTGCTGCTGCTTCCTCTGGCCGCGATGTGGGCGTTCGCCGAACGCAGCCGGTGGAGCTCGGTGGTGCTGCTCGTCGCGGCGCTCGTCGTCGCGTTCCTCCAGGTCCGGCTGGTCCAGGTCTGGGGGCAGGCATGACGCCGACCAACACCGGGCCGGGCCGGGGGCTGGTCACCGTCTACGGGGTCCTCGCGCTGGCCGCCTGCGCCCGCGGCGGGTACGAGGTGGCGGTGAAGTTCGACCGCGCGCCGCTGGCGTACTCCCTGGCGCTGTTCTCCGGCATCGTCTACGCGGTGGCGACGTTCGCGCTGGCGACCAACCGCCGGTGGCTGGCCTGGCCGACCGTGCTGGTCGAGATGGTCGGCGTGCTCGTCGTCGGCACGCTGTCGTTCGTCGACCCGGAGCGGTTCCAGCGGGCGACCGTCTGGTCGTGGTTCGGCGTGGAGTACTTCCTGGTGCCGCTCGTCCTGCCGTTCCTCGGCGTCGCCTGGCTCCGGCGGTCCGGCCGGGGGACCGGTCCGGCCGGGCAGCAGCCGGCCGAAGGTCCTGCTGACGGCCCGGCCAGCGAGACGGCCCGCCCGGTAGGTTGAGCGCCGTGTACCGGCTGCTGTTCGACCTCGTCCTGCGCCGGACGGACCCCGAGCGGGCGCACGCCGGCACGTTCGGCCTGATCCGCACCGTCGCGGCGGTCCCGCTGCTGCGCGACGTGGTCGGCACCGTGCTGGGCCCGCCGCCGGACGGAGCCTTCGGCCTGTGGGGCCGCAGCTGGCCCTCGCGGCTCGGGCTGGCGGCGGGCTTCGACAAGGACGCCCACGGCGTGCTCGGCATGGTGATGATGGGGTTCGGCTTCGTCGAGATCGGCACCGTCACCGCGCGCCCGCAGCCCGGCAACGACAGGCCACGGCTGTGGCGGATGACCGACCGACGGGCGCTGCGCAACCGGATGGGCTTCAACAACGCGGGCGCGGAGGCGGTCGCCGCGCAGCTGCGACGGGTGAGGGCGACGCGCCGCGGCCGGGCCGCTGTGGTCGGTGTCAACATCGGCAAGTCCAGGGTCACCCCGCTGGAGCGCGCGGCCGACGACTACGCGACCAGCGCCCGGCTGCTCGCGCCCTACGCCGACTACCTCGTGGTCAACGTCTCGTCGCCGAACACCCCGGGGCTGCGCGACCTGCAGGCGGTCGAGGCGCTGCGCCCGGTGCTGATGGCCGTGCGGGTAGCGGCCGACGAGGCGACGGTGCGCGCCGGCCGCGCGCCGGTGCCGCTGCTGGTGAAGATCGCGCCGGACCTGTCCGACGAGGACGTCGACGCGGTCGCGGAGCTGGCGGCCGAGCTGGGCCTGGAGGGCGTGGTCGCCGTCAACACCACGATCGCGCACGACGAGGGCCCCGGTGGCGTGTCCGGTCCACCGCTGCTGGCTCGCGGCCTGGACGTCGTCGCGCGGCTGCGCGACCGGCTCGGCCCGGAGGTCGTCATCATCGGCGTCGGCGGGATCACCACCGGGGCGGACGCCCGCGAGTACCTCGCCGTCGGTGCGACGCTGGTGGAGGCCTACACGGGCCTCATCTACGAGGGGCCGTTCTTCGCGCAGCGGATCACCCGCGCGCTGGCGGCCGACGAACGGAGGGCCGGCTGATGCGACCGCGCTGGGAGTGGCAGCTGGAGGACGAGGCCGGCCACGTGCTGGACCGCCCGACGAGCCCGGCCTTCGACGCCCGCTACGACGCCGAGGAATGGCTGGGGGACCACTGGCGGGCCCTCTCCGAGCAGCGGGTCCGCCGGGCGGTGCTGCTCCACGAGGGCACCGCCGTGCCGCCCGTGGTGCCGGTCCCGGCCGGCTGAGCGGCGGGCCGGTCGAGCCCGGTCAGGCCTTGGGCGCCTTCGGCCGCACGGGCGCGCCTCCGCGCCTGACCTGGGCCCGCGGCAACCGGGTGCGGGGCAGCTGGGTGGCGCGGAGCACGCCGTACATGAGGTTGCCCCGCGGCGCGGCCGCGCCGAACTTGGTGGTGAGCGCCTTCTTCAGCCCGAACCACATGACGACGGAGTCGATCACGACGGCGACGACGTACAGGTACAGCACGCTGACCACCAGGATGAAGCCGGCCTGCCCGAGGTACTGCGCAACGAACGCGAAGACCAGGAACACCATCGCGAGCGGCAGGAAGAACGAGCCCAGGTTGAACCGGGAGTCGACGTAGTCGCGGACGAACCGCTTGACCGGTCCGGCGTCGCGGGCGGGCATGTTGCGCTCGTCGCCGGTGATCATCGCCTTGTACTGGATGTCGCGCTTGGACTTGTCCTTCAGGCGGGCGTCCTTGGCGGCCTGACGGCGGTCGTCGACCACCAGCGGGCGCTTGTTGGCCGCCTCGGCCTCCTTGCGCTTGGGGGTCGGGCGCCCCTTGCCACCGGGCTCGTCGATGGCGGGGATGGGGCTGGGGTCTTCCTTGCTGCGTCCGAACACCCCGCAAGGGTACCGGTGCTCAGACGGGTGGTTCCGGGTCGTACTGGATGCCCCGGCGCACCCGCCGAGCCATGTCGGTCGACTCCAGCCGGTCGACCAGGTGCAGCGCCATGTCGATGCCTGCGGAGACCCCCGCGGACGTCACGATGTCGCCGTCGTCCACCCAGCGCGCCTCGGTGTCCGCCAGGACGGACGGCTCGAGCTCGACGAGCT
Source organism: uncultured Actinomycetota bacterium (assembly GCA_963769855.1). Lineage (GTDB taxonomy): Bacteria > Actinomycetota > Actinomycetes > Actinomycetales > Cellulomonadaceae > Cellulomonas. Next base: position 157,827 of record CAVYNN010000001.1, on the reverse strand, counting down.
CGTCGAACGCGTTCCAGTGGGTCGTCGCGGGCCGCCCGGCGAGCAGGCCGGCGGCGGCGAAGACGAGCGCGCCGGTGCAGACCGAGGCCAGCACGGGGGTGGTCTCCCGCATCGCGCGGACCCAGGACAGGTGCTCCGAGTCGGCAGCCAGGGCGCGGGTGCCCCGCCCGCCGGGGTAGACCAGCACGTGCAGGCTCCCGACGTCGGCCGCCGAGGCGTCCGGCACCAGGGACAGGCCCTTCGCGCAGCGCACCCCCGCGCCGTCCGTTGAGAACGTCAGCACCTCGGGGCGCAGCTCCGAGTGCAGGGCCCACCAGGCGAGCACCTCGTAGGGCCCGACGACGTCGAGCTCCTCGGCCTCGTCGAAGACGAACACGCCGACCCGCAGCGGCTTGCCCGTGACCATGTCAGTAACCCGGCAGGGCCAGCATCTGGTCGAGGGCCACGCGCGCCCAGTGGGCGTCGTCGGTGTCCACGACGATCCGGTTGACCACGCGCCCGGCGGCCAGCGACTCCAGCGCCCAGGTCAGGTGCGGCAGGTCGATCCGGTTCATCGTCGAGCAGAAGCAGACCGTGGAGTCGAGGTAGTGGATGGTCTGGTCCGGGTGCGTCGCCGCCAGGCGCCGGACCAGGTTGAGCTCGGTCCCGATCGCCCAGTGCGACCCGGCGGGAGCCGCGTCCAGGGCCCGGATGATCCGCTCGGTGGAGCCGACCTCGTCGGCGGCGGTCACCACGTCGTGCTGGCACTCCGGGTGGACGATGACGCGCACGTCGGGGTCGGCGGCCCGGATGTCCGCCACGGTCTGCGCGGAGAACCGCCCGTGCACCGAGCAGTGCCCACGCCACAGGATCATCCGGGCGTCCCGCAGCTGCTGGACGGTCAGTCCGCCGTTGGGCCGGTGCGGGTCGTACACCACCGCGTCGTCCAGGCTCAGGCCCAGCTGGAGCACCGCGGTGTTGCGGCCCAGGTGCTGGTCGGGCAGGAAGAGCACCTTGCCGTGCCCCTGCACGCCGCCGGTCCGGTCGAACGCCCAGCGCAGCGCGACGTGCGCGTTCGACGACGTGCACACGGTGCCGCCGTGCCGGCCGGTGAACGCCTTGATCGCCGCGGTGGAGTTCATGTACGTCACCGGGATCGTGTCGTCCGCCACGCCGGCGTCGACCAGCACGTCCCAGGCGTCCTCGACCTGGTCGATCGCCGCCATGTCCGCCATCGAGCAGCCGGCGGCGAGGTCGGGCAGCACCACCTGCTGGTGGGCGGCGGTGAGGATGTCGGCGGACTCGGCCATGAAGTGCACGCCGCAGAAGATGATGAACTCCGCCTCCGGCCGGGCCGCTGCCTCCCGCGCGAGCTTGAAGGAGTCGCCCGTCACGTCGGCGAAGTCGATCACCTCGTCGCGCTGGTAGTGGTGGCCCAGGACGAACGCGCGGGTGCCGAGCGCGGCCCGGGCGACGCGCGCGCGCTCGACGAGGTCGGGGTCGCTCGCCGGCGGCAGTGCGCCGGCACACTCCACGCCGCGTTCGGAGCGCAGGTCCGCGCCACGTCCCAGCAGCAGCAGGGCGGACGCGGCGGGCTCGGCAAACGCCGCGCGCTCGGGTGTCACAGTGCTCACGTGCAGGCCTTCCCCGCGTCCAGGTGTTCCGCCACCGCCGGCCCGGCCGGCCGCTGCGGGCGTTCCTGCTCCGGCCGGGGTCCGGGAACGATCCTCGCACAGGGCCGTGCGACCATCTGAGGCCATGCGCGTGCTGCTCGCTCCGGACGGCTTCGGCGGCCTGCTGTCGCCCCGCGCGGCGGCCGAGGCGATGGCTGCGGGCTGGCGGGCGGGAGCGCCGCACGACGACGTCGTGACCGCCCCGCTGGCCGACGGCGGCCCCGGCTTCGTCGCCACGCTGCACGCCGGACTGGGCGGCCGGCTGCTCCCGGTCGTCGTGCGCGGCCCGTGGCGCGAACAGGTCGCCGCCACCGTGCTGCTGGTCGACGGCCCGGACGGGCCGACCGCCTACGTCGAGTCCGCCCAGGCCGCCGGTCTGGCCCTGGTCGCCGCCGATCGACGGGACCCGACCCGGACCACCTCCCTCGGCGTGGGCGACCTGCTGCGCCAGGCCCGGGCGGCCGGGGCGCGCCGGGTCGTCGTCGGCCTCGGCGGCTCGGGCACGGTGGACGGCGGTGCGGGCATGCTCGCCGCGCTCGGGCTGGCCGACGACTCCGGGCGCCTGGCCGGTGGCGGGGGAGGGCTGGACGGCCTGCGGGACGACGACCTGGCCGGACTGGCCGCCCTGCGCGCCGCATGGGCGGACGTCGAGATCCTCGTCGCGTGCGACGTCGACGTCCCCTTGCTCGGGCTGCAGGGTGCCGCCGGCGGGTTCGCCCCGCAGAAGGGCGCGACGCCCGAGCAGGCGCAGCACCTGGAGCGGGCACTGGCCCGGTTCGCCCGCCTGGCGGGCGCGGCTGTCGGGGAGGCCGAACGCCCGAACCTGCTGGCCCGGCCCGTCGCGTTCGCCGACCTGCGCGACGGTGCCGCGCCGCCGGCCGCCGGCTCGGGGGGCGATCGCCTGGCCGGCCTTCCCGGCGCGGGGGCCGCCGGCGGCCTGGGCTTCGCTCTGGCGCTGCTCGGCGGTCGCCTGGTCCCGGGCGCCGCCGTCGTCGCCGACGCCGTCGGGCTCGACCGTTCGCTGGCGGCCTGCGATCTCGTGGTCACCGGTGAGGGCCGGTTCGACTGGCAGTCGCTGCACGGCAAGGTGCTCGCCGAGGTCGCGCACCGCGCGCTGGCCCACGGCGTGCCGACCGTCGTCGTGGCGGGCGAGGTCCTCGTCGGGCGCCGCGAGCAGGCAGCCGAGGGGATCAGTGCGGCGTACGCCGTCTCCGAGACGCCGGCGCAGGTCGCGGTCGCGCTCGCCGACCCGGCCGGGACCCTGACCGCACGCACCGCCGCGGTCGCCCGCACCTGGTCGCCGCCCCCGCGCTGAGCGGCCCGGTCGACGGCCGGGCCGACGGCCGGGCCGATGACGGCCGGAGTGCCGGCCGTCGACCACCGGAGCACTGCTGGTCTCGTCGTACCCTGGGGGAACAAGAGCGCGGGCGTGGCCGTTGCGCAAGAGCGACGGCGTCCGACAGGGAGAACGACATGAGCGAGACGATCGAGACCGCCACCCACGGTGTGCTGCTCACGGACGTGGCGGCCGGCAAGGTGCGCAGCCTGCTCGAGCAGGAGGGGCGCGACGACCTCCGCCTGCGCGTCGCCGTGCAGCCGGGCGGGTGTTCCGGCCTGATCTACCAGCTGTACTTCGACGAGCGTGTGCTCGACGGCGACGCGGTGCGCGACTTCGACGGTGTCGAGGTCGTCGTGGACCGGATGAGCAACCCCTACCTCGAGGGCGCGACGATCGACTTCGCCGACACGATCGAGAAGCAGGGTTTCACGATCGACAACCCGAACGCGCAGAGCTCCTGCGCGTGCGGCGGCTCGTTCGCCTGAACAGCGCGTCAGCGCACTGAGCCTGCCGGCCCGGCCTGCGCCGGGCGCGCCGCGCGGGCTGGTCCGAGGAGGACGGTGAGCACCAGGTGCTCGCCGTCCTTCGTCGTCTCCAGCACCCGGTGCCCGCGCATCCGCGCCCAGGCCGGCACGTCGACCGCCGCCGCCGGGTCGGTGGCCAGGACGGTGACCCGGGAGCCTTCGGGCAGCCGGCGGGCCGCCTGGGCGAGTGCGATGACGGGCGCCGGGCAGATCAGCCCCCGGGCGTCCACGACCACGTCGTCGGTCACAGGTCTGCCGTGCCGAGGTGGGCGCGGACCCCGGCCACGATGCCCGGCAGGGCGTCCGCGAAGCGGTCGACGTCCGCCGCGGTCGTTCCACGGGGCAGCGCCAGCCGCACGTTGCCGTGCGTCAGCACCCCCATCGCGGCGAGCACGTGGCTCGGCTCGAGGGTGCTCGACGTGCACGCCGACCCGCTCCCGACGGCGAACCCCTGGGCGTCCAGCGCCGTGACCACCGCCTCGCCGTCGACGAACAGGCAGGAGAACGTCAGCACGTGCGGCAGCCGGGGCTCGTCCGGCCCCGCGACGTCGACGTCGGCGACCTCGGCGGGGATCCGCGCGCGCAGCCGGGCGACCAGGGCGCGGCGCTGCTCGTCGGCGGCAGCCCGGTCAGCGAGCGCTGACTCGAGCGCCACGGCCGCGGCCAGCGCCGCCGGCACGCTCACCCCGCCGGGGAACCAGCGGTCGTCGTCGTCCGGCCGGTCGGTGGATCGGCGCACCCCGGCCCGCACGACGAGCACCCCCAGGCCCGACGGCCCACCCCAGTCGCCAGGGTTGGCGGCCAGGAGGTCCCACGCGTCGCCGATCGGGACGTGGCCGAGGCTCGCACCGGCGTCGAGGAGCAGGGGCACCCCGGCCGCCCGGGTCGCGGCATGCACCTCCTCGACCGGCTGGAGCGTGCCGACCTCCCCGTTGGCGTGCTGGAGGGCCGCCAGCACGACGCCCGGACGCGCCACCGCCTCGGCGAACGCGGCGGCGTCGACCCGCCCGGTCCGGTCCACCGGGACGACGACGCGCCGGCCGTCGCCGCGCGCCGCCGCGAACGCCGCCCCCTGCAGCACGGCGGCCCGCTCCACGGCCGAGACGACGACGTCGGCGCCCACCCGCCGGCGGCCCAGGGCGACCGTCGAGACGGCCGAGTGCAGGGCCGCGACATGGGACGGTGCCAGGTCGACCTCCTCGGTGCGTGCACCGACCGCGGCAGCCAGCGACTCACGGGCACCGTCGAGCAGGGCGCGCGCCCGCCGGCCCTCGGAGTGCAGCCGGCGCGGGTCGGCCCAGCCCTCGTCGAGCGCGGCGAGGAAGGCCGCACGGGCGGCGGGCAGCAGCGGCGCCTGCCCGGCCGCCTCGAGCACCACCCGGTCCGTCGTCACGGGCAGCAACGTAACCCCGTCGCCGCACGTCATGACGCTTCAGGACGGCACGTCACGACGTGGACAACCCCCCGGACAGGTCGCGCGTTGCGCGCTAGTCTGTGTCCGCCGGGGACTAAAGTCCCAGGCCTCAGCGATACCAAGGTCGTCCGCCCCGCCCGTCGGGCCGTAGTGGAAGGCAGGCCGTGCACCCGGACCACCCCCGCCGAGCCGGTCGTCGCCGAGCCCTTGCCGGCTCGGGACTTCTGGTCGCCACCTCAGTCCTGCTGTCCGGCTGCTCCGACACGCTGTGGCGGGGCTTCCTCCCCGGGAACTCCGCGCACGAGGTGACCGACCAGACCGGCCGGATCGCCTCCCTGTGGCGCGGGTCCTGGATCGCCGCGCTGCTCGTCGGCCTGCTGACCTGGGGGCTGATCCTGTGGTGCGTCGCGGTCTACCGCAAGCGCAAGGACGACGACACGCTGCCCGTCCAGCTGCGCTACCACGTGCCGCTCGAGGTGATGTACGTCGTGCTGCCGATCATCATGGTCGGCGTGCTCTTCTTCTACTCGACCCGCGACACGAGCGCGATCACGGCCACCGACAAGCCCGCGGACGTGCACGTCCAGGTGATCGGCAAGCAGTGGTCCTGGGACGTGAACTACCTGGACGCCAACGTGTACGACGCCGGTGTGCAGGCCAAGGACGTCAGCCAGTCCGGCTCGCTGGACGGCGTCATCACCATCTGGCTCCCGGTCAACGAGCGCGTCGAGTTCACGGTGAACTCGCGTGACGTCATCCACTCGTTCTGGGTCCCGGCGTTCCTCTTCAAGATGGACGCGATCCCCGGGCGGACCAACAAGTTCGAGGTCACGCCCACCGCGATCGGCGAGTACCACGGCAAGTGCGCCGAGCTGTGCGGCGAGTACCACGCGAAGATGTTGTTCAACGTCAAGGTGGTCTCCCTGCAGGACTACGAAGCGCACATCGCCGCCTTGCGGGCCGCTGGCAAGACCGGCCAGCTGGGCCTCGACTACAGCCGCCAGCAGACGGTGACGACGATCGGGAGTGCGGGCTGATGGCGACCCAGGTGGAGGTGATCCCGGGTCTCGCACCGCGCAGCCAGACCTGGGGTCGGACGGCCGTCAAGTGGATGACGACGACGGACCACAAGACGGTCGGCTACCTGTACCTCATCACGTCGTTCGTCTGGTTCCTCATCGGCGGCGTGCTGGCCCTGCTCATGCGGGCCGAGCTCTTCGCGCCCGGCCTGCAGGTGTTCCAGAGCGCCGAGCAGTACAACCAGGCGTTCACCATGCACGGCACGATCATGCTGCTGCTGTTCGCGACGCCCCTGTTCGCCGGCTTCGCCAACGTCATCATGCCGCTGCAGATCGGCGCGCCCGACGTCGCCTTCCCGCGGCTGAACATGCTCGCGTACTGGTTCTACTTCTTCGGCGGGATCATCGCGGCGTGCGGCTTCTTCACCCCGCAGGGCGCTGCGGCGTTCGGCTGGACCGCGTACGCGCCGCTCTCCGACACGGTGTACACCCCGGGACTCGGCGGCGACCTCTGGGTGTTCGGCCTGGCGCTCGCCGGTTTCGGCACGATTCTCGGCGCGGTGAACTTCATCACGACGATCGTCACGATGCGCGCGCCGGGCATGACGATGTTCCGGATGCCGATCTTCACCTGGAACATCCTGGTCACGTCGCTGCTGGTGCTCATGGCGTTCCCGCCGCTCGCGTCGGCCCTGTTCGCGCTCGGCGCCGACCGCCGGCTGGGGGCTCAGGTCTTCAACCCCGACAACGGCGGGGCGATCCTCTGGCAGCACCTGTTCTGGTTCTTCGGGCACCCTGAGGTGTACATCATCGCCTTGCCGTTCTTCGGCATCGCGACCGAGGTGCTCCCGGTGTTCAGCCGCAAGCCCGTGTTCGGCTACAAGGGGCTGGTCTACGCAACGATCGCGATCGCCGCCCTGTCGGTGACCGTCTGGGCGCACCACATGTACGTCACCGGCGCCGTCCTGCTGCCGTTCTTCTCGTTCATGACGATGCTCATCGCGGTGCCGACCGGCGTGAAGTTCTTCAACTGGATCGGCACGATGTGGCGCGGCAGACTCACGTTCGAGACACCGATGCTGTGGACCCTCGGGTTCATGGTGACGTTCCTCTTCGGCGGCCTGACCGGGGTCATCCTGTCCAGCCCGGCCCTCGACTTCCAGCTGTCGGACACCTACTTCGTCGTTGCGCACTTCCACTACGTGATCTTTGGCACCGTCGTGTTCGCGATGTACGCCGGCTTCTACTTCTGGTGGCCCAAGTTCACCGGGCGGATGCTCGACGAGCGTCTCGGCAAGGTGCACTTCTGGCTGACGATCATCGGCTTCCACACGACGTTCCTGGTGCAGCACTGGCTCGGCGTGCGCGGCATGGCCCGGCGGTACTTCGACTACTCGCCGCAGGACGGCTTCACCTGGATGAACCAGCTGTCGACCGTCGGCTCCTGGATCCTCGCGATCTCGATGCTGCCGTTCTTCTACAACGTCTACCGCACGTGGCGCTCCGCGCCGCTGGTGACGCTGGACGACCCCTGGGGCTACGGCAACTCCCTGGAGTGGGCGACCAGCTGCCCGCCGCCGCGGCACAACTTCACCTCGCTGCCGCGGATCCGTTCCGAGCGACCGGCGTTCGACCTGCACCACCCGGAGGTTGCCGCGCTCGACCACGTCGAGCCTGACCTGGAGGAGAGCGGGGTGGACCGGTGAAGATCGAGGCGAAGCTGTTCCTGGCCGGGGTGCTGTTCTTCGTCCCCGTCGGTCTGGTCTACGCCGCGTTGAGCCACGGTGAACCGGTCGGCTCGGCGGCGATCCCGCTCGTCGGTGGTCTGGTCGGAATGATCGGAGGGTACTTCGCGCTGCTCGCCCGCCGGATCGACCAGCGCCCGGAGGACGACGAGCACGCGGAGATCGCCGACGGCGCGGGCGACCAGGGCGTCTTCGCCCCGTGGAGCTGGTGGCCGCTGGTGCTGGGTGTCGCCGCCGCCGTGGCGTTCGCCGCCCTGGCCATCGGGTGGTGGATGCTCGCCATCGCGCTGCCGATCGGGGTCGTCGGGCTGGTCGGCTGGGTGTTCGAGTTCAGTCGCGGCCAGCACGCCCACTGACGACCCGGTTCACGCCCACTGACGACCCGGTTCCCGCTCAGGGCAGGCGGCGCGAGACGCTGAGGAAGATCGGGTAGTCGCGTCCCTCGCCGTGACCGTCCCGGTGCACGACGAACACTGTCGAGAACCCGGACGGCGCGAACCCGGCCGATGCGAGCTCGGTCTCGAGCACCGACCGCCGGAACCCGTGGTGCCCGTCGAAGTCCTCGTCGTGCGCGTGGTACCCGCCGTCCTCGTCCTCCACGAGATCGGCCACCAGCAGCAGCCCCTCGGGCGCCAGCAGCTCACGGAACGCACCGAGGAGGGCGGCGATGTCGCTGACGTGGTGCAACGCCATGGACGAGTAGACGACGTCCACCGAACCGGGTTCCGGGCGGCCCAGGGCGCCCGGGTCGACGAGGTCGACCGCGAGCGGCCGGAACAGCGCGGCCGGGGCCGCCGCGGCCACCTTCCCGGCGGCGACCGCCAGCATCGCCGGGGAGGTGTCGACCAGCACGACCTCGTCGAACCGATCGGCGAGCAGCAGGCTCAGCGCCCCGGTGCCGGCACCGAAGTCCAGCGCGCGACGATAGGTCCGGTCCCCGAGCCGGGACCGGACCCCGTCCGCGATCGCGCGGGTGCGCAGCGCGCGCTGCTCGTCGTCGTCCCAGGTCGCGGCGGCGGAGTCGAAGTCCATGACCGCCACCCTAGGGTGCGAACCTGGGCATGGTCGTCGGCGACAGCCCGGGGGCCTCAGGCCGGCAGGATGAGGCTGGTCGCGCGGGCCCGGGCGAGCCGGCCGGCCGCGTCCTGCCAGTTGACGATGTTCCACCAGGCCTTGACGTAGTCCGCCTTGACGTTGAGGTAGTCGAGGTAGAACGCGTGCTCCCACATGTCCAGCACGACGATCGGGATCACGCCGAGCGGCACGTTCGACTGCTGGTCGTACAGCTGGAAGAGGACGAGCTTCGAGCCCAGGGTGTCCCACGCGAGGATCGACCAGCCGGAGCCCTGGATGCCCATCGCGGTGGCGGCGAAGTGGGCCTGGAACTTCTCGAACGACCCGAAGAACTCGTCGATCGCCGCCGCGAGCTCGCCGTCCGGCCGGTCGCCGCCCTCGGGGGACAGGTTCTGCCAGAAGACGGAGTGGTTGATGTGCCCGCCGAGGTTGAAGGCGAGGTTCTTCTCGTGCAGGTTGACGGCCGCCAGGTCGCCCTTGTCACGCGCCTCGGCCAGCTTCTCCAGCGCGGTGTTCGCGCCCGCGACGTACGCGGCATGGTGCTTGTCGTGATGCAGATGCATGATCCGGCCGGAGATGTGCGGCTCGAGTGCCGCGTAGTCGTACGGCAGGTCCGGAAGGGTGTAGTCAGCCATCTGTCAGTACCTCTTCTGCAATCCAGTCGCGACTCGGTGCCGCGACGACGTCACGTCCCTGCAACCGTGTCACTGACGCGATGATTCCGCACGTCAAACCCACGTCAGGAGCGGGAGCTCGTCTCCTGGGCGGCGTCGGCCGTGATCGCTGCGGGCTCGTCGTGCGGGCCCCCGATCGCGCCGTGCTCGTGCTGCTGGGCGATCGCGTACTCGGCCGGGGTCACCGGTTCCACCCGGGTCTCGAAGAACAGCCGGGACAGCTTCTGGCGGCGCAGGTCGGCCTTGAACCCCTTGCGGCGGACGCCGCGGGAGTCCTCCGCGGGGGCGATCTGCACGGGGCGGATCGGCTGGTGCTGGACGCGGATCCAGCGCTCGTCCTCGGTGAGCGGCGTGTGCACCTCGACGTACTCGCCGGAGGCGAACCGGATGATGCGCGCCGACTCGTGCCCGTGCAGCACCAGCTCGCGATCCTTGCGCTGCAGCGACAGGCAGATCCGCCGGGTGGTCCAGAACACGATGGCCGGGATGACGAACAAGCCGAACCGCAGCGTCCACGTGATGTCGTTGAGCGACAGCTGGAAGTGGGTGGCGATGATGTCGTTCGACCCGGCGAGCACCAGGACGAAGAAGGCCGCCAGCAGCGACATGCCGAACGCCGTCCGGAACGGCACGTTCCGCGGTCGGTCGAGCAGGTGGTGCTCGCGTGTGTCGCCCGTGGCGTACGCCTCGATGAACGGGTATGCCGCGAGCGAGCCGAGCAGCACCGCCGGCAGCACCATGCCGGGGATCAGCACGTTGAACGGCACCGTGTAGCCGCCGACCACCCATTCCAGCTGGCCTGGCGTCAGTCGCAGGGCACCCTCGAGGAAGAGCATGTACCAGTCCGGCTGCGCCCCGGCCGAGATCGGGGAGGGGTCGTACGGGCCGAAGCTCCACACCGGGTTGATCTGCATCGTCGCGCCGAGCAGCGCCAGCACGCCGAACACGATGAAGAAGAACCCGCCGGCCTTGGCCACGTAGACCGGGAACATCGGGTACCCCACGACGTTCGAGTTGGTCCGGCCCGAGCCCGGGAACTGGGTGTGCTTGAGCAGGAAGACGAGCGCCAGGTGCAGCCCGATGAGCGCCAGGATCAACCCGGGCACCAGCAGCACGTGCACGGTGAACAGCCGGGGGATGAGCGAGTTGCCCGGGAACTGTCCGCCGAAGATGAAGAAGGACACGTAGCTCCCGATGATCGGGATGCCCTGGACCAGACCGTCGGCGATCCGCAGGCCGTTGCCGCTGAGCACGTCGTCGGGCAGCGAGTATCCGGAGAAGCCCGCCGCCATGCCGAGGGTGAGCAGGACGAACCCGATCACCCAGTTGATCTCGCGCGGCTTGCGGAACGCCCCGGTGAAGAACACCCGCATCATGTGCGTGACGATCGCGGCGACGAAGATCAGCGCGGCCCAGTGGTGGATCTGCCGCATGAGCAGGCCGCCACGCACCTCGAAGCTGAGCTTCAGCGTGGAGGCGTACGCCTCGGACATCCGGGTGCCCTGCAGCGCGGTCCACGGTCCGGAGTACGTGACCTCGTTCATGCTCGGGACGAAGAACATCGTGAGGAACACGCCGGTGATGAGCAGCGTGATGAACGAGTAGAGCGCGATCTCGCCGAGCATGAACGACCAGTGCTCGGGGAAAAGCTTGCGGGCCATGCCCTTGACGGCGACGCCGACGCCGGTGCGCTGGTCGAGCCAGTCGGCGGTGGCCGCCGCGGCCTTTCCGGTGGGGGTGGCAGGGGGGTTCGTCGCGCTCATTTCAGCCGGTCCCAGAAGCTCGGGCCGATGGGTTGGGTGAAGTCGCTCTGCGCGACCAGGTAGCCCTGGTCGTCCACCGTGATCGGCAGCTGTGGCAGGGGCCGGTGGGCCGGCCCGAAGATGACTCGGGCGCCGTCCGACACGTCGAACGTCGACTGGTGGCACGGGCACAGCAGGTGGTGGGTCTGCTGCTCGTACAGCGCCACCGGGCAGCCGACGTGGGTGCAGATCTTCGAGAACGCGAGGATGCCCTGGTAGGACCCGCCCGGGAGCTGCTCGGCCTTGATGTCGCGCGGGTCGAGGCGCACGACGAGCACGACGGCCTTGGCCTTCTCCTCGAGGGGGTCCGGGGTCTGATCCAGGCCGTCGGGTATGACGTGCCAGACCGAGCCGATCGTCACGTCCTCCGCCTTGATCGGCCGTGCGGTCGGGTCCTGGGTCAGGCGTAGACCCTTCTTCCACATCGTGTGCTTGAGCTTGCTGACGTCCCAGTTCCCACCGATCTCGCCGATCAGCGGCACGGCGATCGTCAGCGGGAACAGGGCGAGCGATCCGACCACCGCGCTCTTGAGCAGTCCGCGACGGCTGATCGCCGAGTCCCGGACGCCCTCGGCAAGGGCGGCAACGGCCGCCTCGCGGGTCGCGGGCGAGGAGGCGATCGGGTGCCGGGCCTCGACCAGCTCCTGGTTGTTCATCAGCGACTTGGCCCACTGGATCGCGGCCACCCCGATGCCGAGCAGGGAGAACGTCAGCCCGATGCCGAGCCACAGGTTGGACCGGTTGATCGTCGCGGCGTCCCGGCCGGTGGGCAGGGCGAAGTAGGCGACCAGGACTCCGATCGTGCCCAGCGAGGAGACGGCGAACAGGGCGAGGACGATCCGTTCGGACCGCCGGTGCGCCTTCGGGTCGACGTCGCCCAGGCGCAGATGGTGCTCCGGCAGCCCAGGGTTCTCGAACCGGTCCGGCAGCTGCTCGGACGGGTCGTACCGGTCGACGGTGCTCACGAGGACTTCGCCCCGATCCAGACCGCCGCGCCGATCAGCAGCCCGAGCCCGACGACCCAGGCCCACAGGCCCTCGCTGACCGGCCCCAGGGCGCCGAGGTCCAGGCCGCCGGGCTGCGTGCCGCCCTGCTGGCTGATGAACGCGATCACGTCACGCTTCTCCTGGGGGGTGATGTTCGCGTCGTTGAACACCGGCATCGACTGCGGGCCGGTGAGCATCGCCTCGTAGAGGTGGGTGGGGGTGGTGTGCCACAGGTTCGGCGCGAACTTGCCCTGGCTGAGCGACCCGCCGGCGCCGACCGCGTTGTGGCACATCGCGCAGTTGGTGCGGAACACCGACATGCCGGTGGCGGGGTCGCCCTTGCTCGGGTCCACCTGGTCGGCGGTCGGGATGGACGGGCCGGGGCCGAGGCTCGCGACGTAGGCCGCCATCTGGGCGATCTGGGTGTTGTCGAACTGCACCGGCTTGGCCAGTGCCTGCGGTCCGGAGACCGTCAACGGCATCCGACCGGTGCCCACCTGGAAGTCGACCGCGGCCGCCCCGACGCCGACCAGGGACGGCGCGACGTCGGTGCCGGTGGCACCCATGCCGTGGCAGGTGGAGCAGTTCGCCTGGAACAGCTTGGCGCCGGCGTCGATGTCCGTCTGGCTCGCCGTCGTGGCGGCGTCCGCCCGGCTGGGGGCGGCGAGCACCGCGTACAGGCCGCCGGTGACCGCCAGCGCGACGGCGAGCAGGACGAGCGGTGCACGCTTGTCGTGCCGCCGGGTCGCGAGTGCCTTCACGTGTCGGATCCTCGTCTCGCTCGGTGCTTACTTCACCAGGTAGATGATCGAGAACAGCGCGATCCAGACGACGTCGACGAAGTGCCAGTAGTACGACGTGACGACCGCGGTCGTGGCCTCGTGGGGGCCGAACCGCTTGGCCGCGAACGAGCGGCCGAGCAGGAACAGGAAGGCGATCAGCCCGCCCAGGACGTGCAGCCCGTGGAAGCCGGTCGCCAGGTAGAACACCGAGCCGAACGGTGTCGAGGAGATGGTGATGCCCTCGTGGATCAGGCCGGCGTACTCGAAGATCTGCCCGCCGATGAAGAAGGCGCCCATGAGGTAGGTCAGGGTGATCCACTCGTTCAGGCCCCACCGGGACACCTGCCAGATGGGGCCGCTGCGCACCGGCTGGAACCGCTCGGCCGCCCAGACGCCCATCTGGCAGGCGACCGAGGAGAGCACCAGCACCGTCGTGTTGATCGTGCCGAACATGACGTTGAGGTGCACCGTGTCGCGCGCCCACACGTCCGGTACCGCGGCACGGGTGGAGAAGTACATGGCGAACAGGCCGGCGAAGAACATCAGCTCGCTGGCGAGCCACACGATCGTCCCGACCGAGACCGGGTTGGGCCGGCTGACGGTGACGTGGGGCGCTGTCCGGGAGGACGCCGTGGCGGTCGACACGAGCGCCATTATGGCCGATGAGCACCCCATATGGGTCCAAAGACCCATGACAATCGGCGGCGATGTGTCAGGTCGTCGCCCTTCCCGGCACAGCCGGGCGGACGTGCCAAGATGCGTTCAGGCATCCCGCGGACGAAAGGCGCAGTCGTGAGCGAGCTCACCGGACCGACCATCCTGCTCTACAGCGACGACGTCGACGCCCGGTCGCAGGTACGTCTGGCTGTCGGCAGGCGCCTGGAACGGGGCGCGCCGGACATCACGTGGATCGATGCGGCGACGGCCGACGAGGTCCTCGCCCACGTGCGCACCGCACCGCCGGACCTGCTGATCCTCGACGGCGAGGCGGACAAGGTCGGCGGCATGGGTGTCTCGCGTCAGCTGAAGGACGAGATCTACGAGTGCCCGCCGGTGCTCGTCCTGCTCGGCCGCCCGCAGGACGCCTGGCTGGCCTCCTGGTCCGATGCCGACGCCGTGGTCAGCCGGCCGCTCGAGCCGATCGCCGTCCGCGAGGCCGTGGTGGGGCTGCTGACGAGGAGCATCGCGACCCGATGACCGCCGAGCTGACCTGGCCCCAGGTGCTCACGCCGCTGATCGCTCGCACGGACCTGAGCCGGGAGCAGGCCGCGTGGGCGATGGGCGAGATCATGCGCGGTGAGGCCCCTCCCTCCTGCGTGGCCGCCTTCCTGGTCGCGCTGCGGGCCAAGGGCGAGACGGTCGAGGAGCTCACCGGGCTGGCCGACGAGATGCTGGCCCACGCGCAGCGGTTCACCGTGCCGGTCCGGTCGGTGGACATCGTCGGCACCGGCGGGGACCGGGCGCACACGGTCAACGTCTCCACGATGGCATCCCTGGTCATCGCGGGCGCCGGGCTGACCGTGGTCAAGCACGGGAACCGTGCGGCCTCCTCGTCCTCCGGCTCGGCGGACGTGCTCGAGGCGCTCGGGATCAACCTGGACCTGCCGCCGCAGCGGGTCGCCGCGCTGGCGACCGAGATCGGGATCACGTTCTGCTTCGCGCGCGTGTTCCACCCGTCGATGCGGTTCGTCGGGCCGGTCCGTGGCGAGCTCGGCGTGCCCACCGTGTTCAACTTCCTCGGTCCGGTGACGAACCCGGCACAGCCGGAGTCCACGGCGATCGGCTCGGCCGATCCGCGGATGGCCGGGCTCATCGCCGGCGTGCTCGCCGGCCGGGGCATCGGCGCACTCGTCTTCCGCGGCGAGCACGACGGTCTCGACGAGCTGGCTCCGACCGGTCCGTCGCGGATCTGGGAGGTTCGCGACGGGGCCGTGACGCAGACCGTCGTCGACTGGGCCGATCTGGGGATCGCGCCGATCCAGGTGGCCGACCTGCGCGGGGCCGACGCGCCGCACAACGCCGCGGTGGCCCGTCGGGTGCTGGCCGGCGAGGACGGGCCGATCCGCACGACCGTGCTGCTCAACGCGGCCGCGGGGCTGGTCGCCGACGGCACCCTCACCGGCACCGGGTCGCTGCTGGAGCGCCTGTCCGCCGGTGTTGCGCTCGCCGAGACGTCCATCGACTCAGGCGCCGCCGCCGACGTCCTGGAGCGCTGGCGGATCGCCTCGGCCGCCTGACCTGAACTCCCCTGAGCTCTGGACTGTGATTCACGGTCCGGAGTTCAGGGAAGTGGGGTGTGAGGTGACGGGCGCGGGCGCGGGCGGCGCGCAGGCGCGGGCGCGGGCGCGGGGGAGGCTTAGTCTTCGAGGCCGATGGAGAAGGCGGCCTCGAGGTCGTGCTTCGAGTAGGTCTTGAAGGCGATGTAGGTCTGCGTGCGCAGCACGCCCTCGACCTTGCTCAGGTGGTCGGCGATGACGTCCGCGAGGTCCTCGTGCGCGCGCACCCGGACGACCGCGACCAGGTCGACGTCGCCGGTGACGGAGTAGACCTCGCTGACACCGGGCACCTCGGAGATCTGCTGGGCGACCTCGGGGATGCGCGAGGCGTCGGTGTCGATGAGCACGATGGCAGTGAGCATGGCGCCATCATGCCGTGCGGGCGGGGCGCAACGGCAGCACGGGCGCCGCCGCCGGCTCGTCCGCCCCGGTGCGGGGCAGGACGAGGTCGAGCGCGACCGCGGCCACCGGGTCGACACGCTGCGCCGACCGGACCGGGCAGCTCCACTCACCGTCGACCTCGACGATCCGCACGCCCGGCTGCTCCAGCCAGCCGAGCAGCAGGTCGGTCTCCTCGGGGTGCGCGGCGCTGGTGGGGGGCACCGGTGGGGTCACGTGCTCGCCGGTGGCGCGCAGCGACGCGACGACGGGCCGCGGGTCGTCGCCCTGGTCCACCCGTGCGGTGCCGGCCAGCCGGCCGTGCCGCACCAGCACCACCTCCCACCCGCCGTCCACGGTGCGTCGTGCGGCGGCCAGCTCGGGGATGCGCGCGAGCGGGGCGGTCCGCTGGGTGCGCGTGGCCCCGCGCAGGAAGGCGGCCATCCGGTCGCGCACCGCCGCCGCGTCCTCGAACCGCTCCGTGGCCACCAGGGTGCGGATCCGCGCAGCCAACCGGTCCACGACGTCGGCCGCGTCGACGGTCATCGCCCTCCGCACGGCGCCGACGACCTCGTCGTACCCGGCCTGCTCCACGCCGCCGACGCACGGCGCACCGCACCTGCCCAGCTCGGCCAGCACGCACGACGACGCTCCCGCACTCGGCTGGACCGGCAGGCGGCGGGTGCACTGGCGGATCGGGAACGCCTCGTGCAGCGCCTCGACCGCCAGCTGCGCCGCGCCCGACGAGGCGAACGGCCCGATCCAGGCCGCACCGGTCTCGTCCCGCACCTCGCGGACCACGGACAGCCGGGGGTACGGCTCGCTGGTCAGGCGGACCCAGGGCATCCGCTCCGGGAAGCGGGACCGCCGGTTGTACCGCGGGGAGTGCGCGGCGATCAGCCGAAGCTCACGGACCCGGGCCTCCAGCGGCGTCGCGCAGACCACCGGGTCGACCCGGGTGGCGACCCGCACCATCTCCACCATCCGGGTGCGCTTCTCCGCGGAGGTGAAATAGGAGCGGACCCGCGTGCGGATCGACCTCTCGGACGTGCCGACGTACAGCACCTCGTCGTGCGGGCCGCGGAACAGGTAGACGCCGGGGGAGTCGGGCAGGCCGTCGGCCAGGGTGCGCTTGCGGCGTACGTCCGCCGGCACGGGGTCGGCAGCGGTCTCCAGGTCGTCCAGGTGCGTCACGCCCATCGGCCCGAGCCGGCCCAGGATGCCGTGCAGCACGTCCACCGTGGCCCGGGCATCGTCCAGGGCGCGGTGGGACGGCGTGGTGGTCGCCCGGAAGAACGCAGCCAGGGAGGACAGCTTGTAGTTGGGCACCTCGTCGCGGGTGACCGCGCGGCGGGCCAGCTGCACGGTGTCCGCCACGCGGAAGCCGGGCCACGGGTGCCCGGTGGCTGCGGCAGCGGCGCGCAGGAACCCGATGTCGAACGGGGCGTTGTGCGCCACGAGCACCGTCCCGCGCGCCCACTCCAGGAAGCTGGGCAGCACCTGCTCGATCGGCGGTGCGCCGATGAGCATCGACGTGGTGATGCCGGTGAGCACCTGGATGAACGGCGGCACCGGCCCACCGGGGTCGACCAGGGTGTGGAACTCGCCGAGCACCTCGCCGCCGCGCACCTTGACGGCCCCGATCTCGGTGATCCCCGAGTCGCTGGCCCGCCCTCCGGTGGTCTCCAGGTCGACCACGACGAACGTCACGTCGCTCAGTCGCGGGCCCATCTCGGCGAGCGTCGGCTGCACCGCGACGACCCCGACCGGGGCCGGCGCGTCCGGGCCGCCGGTCGCCCAGGACGGGCGCACACGGCGGTCGGTCGGCATGCCCAGCACGTTAGCGAGGCCGACCGACACGACCGGTCCGGCCACGCCGACGACGACCGGGCTGGGCACGCCGACGACGACCGGTCCGGCCACGCCGACGACGACCGGTCCGGCCACGCCGACGACGACCAGTCCGGGCACGCCGACGACGACCGGTCCGGCCACGCCGACGACGACCCGGCGCGGGCACGCCGACCTACCCTGGGTGGATGGCCCCCACCCCGGACGATCCCGCCCCCGCCGAGGTCCCGGAGCCGTTGCGCACCGCGCTGGTCAGGTTCGCGGCCGACGTGCTGGCCGCGATGGAGCCGCGCGACGTGCCCGCCGGGCTGCGGGCGGTGCGCCGGTTCACGCCGCGGCGCCGCGCGGTCGCGGGGGCCGGGCCGTTGTGGAGCCAGCTCGCCGACGACGGCTTTCGGGCGAAGGTGGCCGGCGCGTGGTCCAAGGCGCATCCCGAGCTCGCCGAGCGGCTGTCGGTGGGCGCCGGGGGCGAGCCGCCGCCATCGGGCGACGAGCCCGCTGCCCTGCCCCTGGGCGACGAGGCCGCTGCCCTGCCCCTGGGCGACGAGCCTGCTGCGGTGCCGCCGGACGACGAGGCCGCCGTGCCACCGGGCGACGAGGCCGCCGCCCCGCTGCCGGACGACGACCCCGTGGTTGCGGCGACCGGTGCCTGGCTGCTCCGGGCGCCCGCGTGGCCGGCCCTCGCCGGGCGGCTCGTGGAGCCGCTGCCCGAGGAGCCCACCGCGGAGCCGGACGCCCGGTTGGCCCGGGTCCAGGCGGAAGCCGACCGGTGGCAGGCCGCGCTGGGCGTGGCCCGCGCGCAGGAGCAGGCGGCCCGCGACGAGCTGGCCGGCCTGCAGCGCGAGCTGCGTCGGCTGCGGTCGGACGCGGACCGGGCGCGCGAGGAGGGCCGCCGCGCCGCCCAGATCGCCGCGAGCGCGCACGCCGATGCCGAGGCTGCGCTCGCCGAGGCGCGTCGGGACCGTGCCGCAGCCGCCGAGGACCGCGCCGCCGCGGAGCAGGAGCGCGCCGCGCGCCGCGCCGAGGTCAGGGTGGGCCAGCAGCTGGCCCAGGTCCGGGCCCGGCTGCTGCTCGACACGATCGTCGACGCCGCATCGGGGCTGCGCGAGGAGCTCGCGCTGCCGCCCGTGCACGACCGGCCGGCCGACCTCGTCGCGGGCGCCGAGGCCCAGCCGGCGGTCGGCTACGAAGGCTCCCGCGGCCGCTCGGCCGACGACCCGGCGCTGCTCGACGAGCTGCTCCGCCAGCCGCACGCCCACCTCGTGGTCGACGGCTACAACGTGACGAAGACCGCGTGGCCGCAGCTCACCCTCGAGGAGCAGCGCCGCCGTCTGGTGGACGCGCTGGCCGGTCTCGCCGCTCGCACCGGCGCCGAGGTGACGTGCTGCTTCGACGGGCAGGTGGGTCAGGGCGCCGTGCCGCAGCCGCGTGGCGTCCGGGTGCTGTTCTCGGTCGGGGAGATCGCGGACGACCTGATCCGGCGGCTCGTCCGGGCCGAGCCTCCCGGGCGGGTCGTCGTCGTCGTCACCGGCGACCAGGCGGTCACCCGCGACGTCCTGCGGGAGGGCGCTCGCGTGCTGCCGTCGACCACCCTGGTCGCCCGCCTGCAGCGGATGTAGGGCCGGTCGGGGCTACTCGCTGTACAGGGCGTCGATCTCCTGGGCGAAGTCCTTGAGCACCTCGGCGCGGCGCACCGACAGCTTGGGGGTCAGGTAGCCGTTGGCGATGGTCAGGTCGGTGGGCAGGATCCGGTACTTGCGGATCGACTCGGCCCGGGACACCGCCTGGTTGGTCCGCTCCACCGCGCGGTCGAGCGAGGCGAGCACGTCCGGGTCCCGGGCCGCGTCCTCGAGCGACATCGGTGGCTTGCCGTGCGCGGTCAGCCAGCCGGGCACGCCCTCCGGGTCGAGGGTGAGCAGGGCGCCGATGAACGGTTTCTGGTCGCCGACGACCACCACCTGGCTGACCAGCGGGTGACCGCGCAACCGGTCCTCGAGCACGGACGGGGCGACGTTCTTGCCGCCGGCCGTGACGATGATCTCCTTCTTGCGGCCGGTGATCCGCAGGAAGCCGTCCTCGTCGAGCTCGCCCAGGTCACCGGTCCGGAACCAGCCGTCGTCCATCGCCTCGGCGGTCGCCGCCGGGTTGTCGTGGTAGCCGGGGAACACGCCGATGCCCCGACCCTCGATCTCCCCGTCGTCGGCGATCCGCAGGGCGGTGCCGGGCAGCGCAGGGCCGACCGAGCCGATCTTGGTCCGCTCGGGCAGGTTGACGGTGAGCGGCGCGGTGGTCTCGGTCAGGCCGTAGCCCTCGAGGACCCGCAGGCCGACCCCGCGGAAGAAGTGGCCGAGACGTTCGCCGAGCGGCGCGCCGCCCGAGATCGCCCACTCGACCTGTCCACCCAGGGCGGCGCGGATCTTGCGCAGCACGAGGACGTCGGCGACCACGTGCTGCAGCCGGAGCCACGGGCTCGGCCCGCGGGGCAGGTCCAGCGCCCGGGAGTACACGATCGCCGTCTTGGCGGCGCGCTGGAAGATCCCGCGCTTGAACCCGGTCGCCGCCGACTGCTCGGCCGAGTTGTAGATCTTCTCGAACACGCGCGGCACCGACAGCACGAAGGTGGGTCGGAACGACTGCATGTCCGCGACCAGGGACTTCGTGTCCGGCGTGTGCGCCAGGACAGCACCAGCCTCGACGGTCAGCACGTGGATGAACCGCGCGAACACGTGCGCCAGCGGCATGAACAGCAGCGTCCGCGCGCCGTCCCCGGTGACCACCACCGAGAGCTTGGTCACCGCGTTGGCGGCGAGCTCGGCGAAGTTGCCGTGAGTCAGCTCGGCGCCCTTGGGCCGACCGGTGGTGCCCGAGGTGTAGATGATCGTGGCGAGGTCGTCGAGCCGTGCCAGGTGACGGCGCCGCGCCAGCGCCTCGTCGGGCACGTCCTGGCCGGCCGCGACCAGCGCGTCGACGGCACCGTCGTCGATGACCAGCACGTCGCGCACCCCGGGCACCTGGTCGCGCACCTCGGCCACGGTCGCCGCGTGCGCGGAGGTCTCCACGACGACGAGCGACGCGCCGGAGTCGGACAGGATCCAGTGCACCTGCTCGGCCGACGAGGTCTCGTACACCGGCACGCTGACCGCGCCGGCGGCCCATACGGCCCAGTCGAGCAGCGACCACTCGTACCGGGTGCGCGCCATGATCGCCACCCGGTCGCCCGGCTCGACCCCCCGCGCGACCAGGCCCTTGGCCACCGCGGCGATGTGCCCGTCGTACTCACGCGCGGTGATCGGCAGCCACGGGCCCTCGGGGTCGGCCTTGCGCTCGATGAGCACCCGGTCCGGCGTCGCCGCCACGCGCCGCGCGAGCACGTCGTTGAGGTTGCTGGCCCGGTCGGTCTGGACGACGAGCGGGGTTGCGGACTCGGTCATTGCTGGCTCCGTTGGCAGACGACGACGTACCGAGGATACGAGACTTTGGTCCTGCCCGGCGGGTGGGCGTCGGTGCCGGCCCGGTGCGCTCCCGGCCGGGCCACGAGCGCGTCGACCAGGGCGCTAGCGTAGAGCGCTGCGTTCCGCCCGGGCGCACGGCGCTCTGACGAGGGAGACAGGCCCATGCTCGCGATCGGCGTGGACATCGGTGGGACGAAGATCGCGGCGGGGGTCGTCGACGACGACGGCGCGATCGTCGCGCAGACCCGCCGGGACACCGACTCCACCGACGCGCACAGCGTCGACCTGGGCGTCGTCGACGTGTGCCGGGAGCTGATGGCCGACTTCGAGGTCGGGGCGATCGGGCTGGCCGCCCCGGGCTTCGTCAGCTCCGACCGCGCCACGGTGAGCTTCACCCCCAACCTGCCATGGCGCGACCACGACCTGCGCGGCGCCGTCGCCGGCGCCTTGCGCAGCACCGTGCCGATCGTCGTGGAGAACGACGCCAACGCGGCCGGCTGGGCCGAGTTCCAGTTCGGTGTCGCCCGGGACGTGCAGGACATGGTCACGCTGACCCTGGGCACCGGCCTGGGCGGTGCCATCGTGTCCGGTGGCCTGCTGCTCCGCGGCCGGTGGGGGGTCGCGGCCGAGATCGGCCACATGCGGGTCGTGCCCGACGGCCACTACTGCGGCTGCGGGCAGAATGGCTGCTGGGAGCAGTACATCTCGGGCAGCGCACTGGTCCGCGACGCGCAGGGGGTCGCCCAGACCCGGCCGGACCGCGCCGCCCGGCTGCTCGAGCTGGCCGGCGGCAAGTGGCGCAAGATCTCCGGTCAGCACGTGACGGCAGCCGCCGCCGAGGGCGACGAGCTCGCGGTCGAGCTGCTCTCGACGATCGGCCGGTGGCTCGGCGAGGGGGCCGCGTCGGTCGCCGCGCTGCTCGACCCGGAGCTGTTCGTCGTCGGGGGCGGGCTGTCCGCCGCGGGCGAGCTGGTCATGGCGTCGGCGCGCGAGTCCTTCTCCACGCACCTGTCGGCCGGCGGCCACCATCCGGAGGCGCGGTTCGCGATCGCCTCGATGGGCAACGACGCGGGGATCGTCGGCGCAGGGGACCTGGCCCGGCGGTAGGTGACCATGACCACCCGGCGGGCAGAGTCGTCCGCGACAGGTTCAGACCACGGCGCCCGAGCCGGAGTCGTGGTCCCGGTGGTGCGGCATGCGCCAGACCAGCACGCCGATCGCGGCTACCAGCAGCGCCCCGGCGACGGGGGCGAGCCAGCCCGGCGGGTTGTGCCACGCCACCAGCAGGATGACGTAGAGCACGGGCACCCCGATCGCGATCACCCAGGTCAGGATGCGCAACGGGTCGGAGCCGAGGATGGGCCCCGGATCGGGCGGGACGAAGTGCTCCTCCTCGTCGACCGCCTCCTCGGCGGCGTCCATCTGGTTGGTGCCGTCCCAGTCGCGGCCGGACAGCACGCGTTCGTCGGCGCCTCGTACCACGTGGGTGGCCCACGGCGCGGCCGGCTCGTCGGGGAGGTCGACACCCTCCGGCTCGCCGAGGTCCGCGACGATCTCCGCCCAACGCTCGTCGAAGTCGCGCGGGTCGGCGTCGTCGTCCGGACGCTGGACCATGAACGCACTCTAGAGTCGGTTCGAGCAGTCTGCGTTGCCCGGGCTGCTCGCGGCGCGAGGAGGGGTCCTTGTTCTACTGGCTGGTGAAGCACATCTTCGTCGGACCGCTCCTGAAGCTCGTCTACCGGCCCTGGGTGCGGGGTGGGGAGAACGTCCCGACCGACGGCCCGGCGATCCTCGCGAGCAACCACCTGGCGGTGATCGACTCGTTCTTCCTCCCGCTCATGCTCGACCGCGAGATCGTCTTCATCGGCAAGCAGGAGTACTTCACCGGCAAGGGCCTCAAGGGTCGGCTGATCGCGGGGTTCATGCGCGGGGTCGGCACCATCCCGGTCGACCGTGGCGGCGGCAAGGCGGGCGAGGCCGCGCTCAACACCGGTCTACGCCGGTTGCAGGAGGGCGGCCTGTTCGGGATCTACCCCGAGGGCACCCGGAGCCCGGACGGGCGGATGTACCGCGGCAAGACCGGCGTGGCCCGCCTCGCCCTGGAGTCCGGCGCGCCGGTGCTGCCGGTGGTCATGGTCGGCACCAACGTCGCCCAGCCGATCGGCCGCAAGATCCCCAAGATCATGCGGATCGGCACCGTGATCGGTGAGCCGCTGGACTTCTCCCGGTACGCCGGGATGGAGGACGACCGGTTCATCCTGCGCTCGGTGACCGACGAGATCATGTACGCCCTGCTCAGCCTGTCCGGCCAGGAGTACGTGGACATGTACGCCGCGACGATGAAGGCGCGGATCGCGGCCGGCCTGGCAGCGGCCGGTGAGGAGCTCGGCGAGCCGGTCGCCCCCGGCGGACGCCCGGTGCCCGACGTGGAGCCCCCGACACCGCCCGACGACGAGGACGAGGACGAGGACGACGACGAGGCCGCTCAGCACCCCGGCGAGGGCGACGAGCACTAGTCCTGACCGGCGCCGGATGTGCCCGGGGTGCCTCGGTGCCCGCGGCTAGGATGGTCGACGCGCGCGTCGGCGCGCTCCCTGGCTCCTCGTGCCCGACCGAGAGGTGTGCTCCATGTCCGTCCGCCGCGTCGCCCTGCTCACCGCGGGGGGCTTCGCCCCGTGCCTGTCGTCGGCCGTCGGCGGACTCATCGAGCGGTACACGGAGATCGCGCCCGAGGTCGAGATCATCGCCTACCAGCACGGCTACCACGGGCTGCTGCTCGGCGAGAAGGTCGTCGTCTCCGACGAGGTGCGCCGGCACGCGGGAGTGCTGCACCGGTTCGGTGGCTCGCCGATCGGCAACTCCCGGGTCAAGCTGACCAACCGGGCGGACGCCGAGAAGCGCGGCCTGGTCAAGCCCGGTCAGGACCCGCTGCAGGTGGCGGCGGAGCAGCTCCAGGCGGACGGCGTCGACGTGCTGCACACCATCGGCGGCGACGACACCAACACCACCGCGGCGGACCTGGCCGCCTACCTGCACGCCAACGGCTACGAGCTGACCGTCGTCGGCCTGCCCAAGACGATCGACAACGACGTGGTGCCGATCCGCCAGTCGCTCGGCGCGTGGACCGCGGCCGAGCAGACCGCGCGGTTCGCCGCGAACATCATCGGCGAGCACCGCTCGGGCCCGCGCATGCTCATCGTGCACGAGGTGATGGGCCGTAACTGCGGCTGGCTGACCGCCGCGTCCGCCGCCAAGTACCGCGAGTGGCTCGACACCCAGGAGTGGGTCCCGCAGATCGGCCTGTCCCGCGAGCGCTGGGACATCCACGCCGTCCTGGTGCCCGAGATGGCGATCGACCTGGACGCCGAGGCGACCCGCCTGCGCGGCGTGATGGACGAGATCGGGAACGTCAACATCTTCCTGTCCGAGGGCGCCGGCCTGCCCGAGATCGTCGAGCAGATGGAGGCCGCCGGGCAGAAGGTCCAGCGGGACGCGTTCGGGCACGTGCGGCTCGACACGATCAACCCGGGCCAGTGGTTCGCCAAGCAGTTCGCCAGCAGGCTCGGCGCGCAGAAGGTCATGGTGCAGAAGTCCGGCTACTTCGCCCGGTCCGCCGCGGCCAACGCCGAGGACCTGCGTCTCATCAAGTCGATGACCGACCTCGCGGTCGAGTGCGCGCTGCGCGGCGAGTCCGGCGTCATCGGGCACGACGAGGAGGCCGGCGACCGCCTGCGTGCCATCGAGTTCCCGCGGATCGCCGGCGGCAAGCCGTTCGACGTCACGCAGCCGTGGTTCCGCACGCTGCTCGAGGACATCGGGCAGCCGGTCGCGGCAGGTGCCAGAGCATGAGCGTGCCGCCCGAGCCCGGTGTGCTCGAGGGCCTCGACGCGTGGCGCCGGCTGCCGGTGGACCAGCAGCCCGTCTGGCCGGACGAGGACGCGGTGCGCCGGGCCCGGGAGCGGCTGGCCACGCTGCCGCCGCTGGTCTTCGCCGGTGAGGCCGACGAGCTGAAGGCCCGGCTCGCCGCTGCCGGGCGGGGTGAGGCGTTCCTGCTCCAGGGCGGGGACTGCGCCGAGATGTTCGACGAGGCGACCGCCGACCGGATCCGTCAGAAGATCATGACGGTGCTCCAGATGGCCCTCATCCTCACCTACGGCGCGAGCCTGCCGGTGATCAAGATGGGCCGGATGGCGGGGCAGTACGCCAAGCCCCGGTCGGCGGACACCGAGACCCGGGACGGCGTGACGCTGCCGGCGTTCCGGGGCGACATCATCAACGGCTGGGACTTCACGCCCGAGTCGCGCACGCCCGACCCGGCGCGGCTGCTCGAGGCGTACCACACGTCGGCGTCGACGTTGAACCTGGCCCGCGCGTTCACCACCGGCGGGTTCGCGTCACTGCTGCGCGCCCACGAGTGGAACCGCGGGTTCATGGCGAACAACCCGGCGTACTCGCGCTACGAGGAGATCGCCACCGAGATCGACCGGGCGATCCGGTTCATGATCGCCTGCGGCGCCGACTTCGAGGCGATGCGGGCGGTCGACTTCTACGCCAGCCACGAGGGCCTGCTGCTCGACTACGAGCGGCCGCTGACCCGGATCGACTCCCGGACCGGCCTGCCGTACGACTGCTCGGCGCACTTCCTGTGGATCGGGGAGCGGACCCGCCGGCTGGACGGCGCGCACGTCGACTTCTTCTCCCGCGTGCGCAACCCGCTCGGCGTCAAGCTCGGCCCGCACGCCACCGGGGACGAGGCCGTGGCGCTCATCGACCGGCTCAACCCGGACGGCGAGCCCGGCCGGCTGACGTTCGTCACGCGGATGGGGGCGGGGCTGGTCCGCGACCGGCTGCCCGCCCTCGTCGAGAAGGTGGCGGCCGACGGTCGGCCGGTGACCTGGGTCTGCGACCCGATGCACGGCAACGGGATCGTCTCGGCGTCGGGCTACAAGACGCGCCGGTTCGCCGACGTGGTCGACGAGGTGGCGGGGTTCTTCGAGGTGCACCGCGCGCTGGGTACCGTACCCGGCGGGCTGCACATCGAGCTGACCGGCGACGACGTCACCGAGGTGCTCGGCGGCACCGAGGAGATCGACGACGACGGCCTGGCCCTGCGCTACGAGACGCGGGTGGACCCGCGGCTGAACCACCAGCAGTCGCTCGAGCTGGCGTTCCAGGTCGTGGAACTGCTGCGCCGGTCCTGAGTTGCGCTAGACGACGGAGATCGTGACCATCGTGCCGCGCGCCGCAGTCTTTCCGTCGCCTCCCGGGGGAAGCTGCGACGTCACCAGGTTCCATGGGTGGACGGTCAGTGGATAGTTGACCGTCACCTGGAAGCCGGCGTCCTCGAGCGCCTTCTTTGCCTTGTCGACCCGCATGCCGTAGACGTTTGGGAGCGGCAACATCTCCTGGCCCTTGCTGACGACGACGTTGACGGTGTCGCCGTGATACGCGGGCGTGTTGGACACGGGATCCTGAGAGATGATCTCGCCGGCCGGGACGGTGTCGTTGAACTGCTGGTCGGCCACGACGAGGGTGAGCTTGTCGGCGGCGAGCTGCTGGGTCGCGGCGTCGACCGTGGCGCCGACCACCGAGGTCACGGTGACCGGCGTGCGCCCCTTGGACAGCACCAGCTCGATCTCGGAGTCGCGCTTGACCTGGGCGCCCGGCGCGGCGGCCGCCCCGGTCGCCTTCACCGTGGCACTGAGCACCATGCCGGTGGCCGCGGTGTCGTCGTACTGCGCGCTGCCGTAGACGACCTTCAGCCCTGCATCGCCCAGCACTGTCGCGGCGTCCGCCTGGAGCTTGCCGACCACGCCGTCCGGGATGGTCACCAGGTCGACGCCCCGGGACACGGTGTACGTGACGACACTGCCCTTCGGTACACGACTGCCCGGGCCGGGGTTGAGCTCGAACACGGTGTCCTTCGGCGCGGTGTCGCTGAAGGCCGTGTCGGGGGTCCCCTGGAGGCCCTGCGCGGCCAGCAGGTCCTTCGTCTTCTGCTCGGTCAGCCCGGTGGCCAGCGCGGGGACCGTGGTGTACGAGCCGGGCCCGACGTTGACGTACCACCAGGCTCCGGCCCCCAGCACGGCCAGCAGCACGAGGACGACGACCGCCGCCAGGGTCCGATGCCGGTGCCGCCTGGGCGGCGCCGGGGCGGTCGGAGTGGTCGGCGAGCCCGGTCCGGACAGGCCCAGGCCGATCGGCAGTGCGACGGTGCCGCCGCCCACGGCGTCGAGCCGGGTGGTGGCGCGCTGGTCTCGGTCGAGGATGTCGTCGTCGCCGCCCAGGAGGGCGAGCTCCCCATAGGGCTGCTCCGGCTCAGGGGCGGGCGGCACCAGCCGGGGTGCGACGTCGGCCCGGCGGGCCAGCGTGGCGTCGTCGAGCTCGGAGCGGGTGCGGCGGAGCAGGGCCAGGGCGGCGCTCGCGTCCACCGGGCGGTCCGCAGGGTCGCGCGCCGCCAGGGCGCTGACCAGCTCGTCGACCTCGCTGGGCAACCAGCCCACCAGCTCCGAAGGCGCCGGGATGTCCCCGTTGACGTGCTGGAACGCGACCTGGATCGCGGTGTCCCCGAGGAACGGCTGACGCCCGGTGAGCATCTCGAACAGGAGGATCCCGCAGGCGTAGACGTCGGTGCGGGCGTCGGTGACGCCCCGCGTGACGAGCTCGGGGGCGAGGTAGGCGACAGTGCCGAGGACGGTCCCGGTGGTGGTCGACGTGACCTCGGTGACCGCCCGGGTCAGTCCGAAGTCGCCGAGCTTGATCCGGTCGTCCGCATCGAGCAGCACGTTCTCCGGCTTGATGTCGCGGTGCACCAGGCCGGTGCGGTGGGCGGCGGTCAGGGCGTCGAGCACCGCCTCGGAGATGCGCAGCGACTCGGCGACGGTCAGCGCGCCCTGCTCGGCCAGCCGGCGGCGCAGCGTGGTGCCGTCGACGTACTCCATCGTCAGGTAGCTGGTGTCACCGTCGACGCCCTGGTCGAAGACGCTGACCAACCCGGGGTGGGTGAGCCGGGCAGCGGTGCGGGCCTCGCGCCGGAACCGCGCGACGAAGTCGGAGCCGGAGGCGCCCTCGGCCAGGTGCGGGTGCATCACCTTCAGCGCGACCTCGCGGTCCAGCCGCCGGTCGATCGCCAGGTACACGGTCGCCATGCCACCGCGCGCGATCCGGGACACCACCTCGTACCGGCCGTCGACGAGACGGCCGACGAGAGGGTCGGTGACGATGGATCCCACGGGCGCAGTCTAGGTCGGGCCGCCGGGCCCGCCCGGGAGCGCGGCCGGGCCGGACCGGATCACGCGAACCGGGCGACCAGGGCGCGCACGTTGGCGACGTACGCCTTGGTGTCCGAGTACATCCCGTTGTGCTGCACCGACGAGGCGCCCTGGTAGTAGGAGGCGATCGCGGTGGACAGGTCGGGGCTGGTCCGGAGCAGCGAATGGAGGATCGCCACGCCGGCCGTGACGTTGTCCCGGGGGTCGAGCAGGTTCAGGTCGCGCCCGACCAGGTCGCTGGCCCACTGCCCGGAGGACGGGATCACCTGCATCGCGCCGATCGCGTTGGCGGGGGAGACCTGCGAGTGGTCGAAGCCGGACTCCTGGAACGACACCGCCAGGGCGAGCGCCGGGTCGACGCCCATCGACCTGGCGGTGCTCACCACGAGCGCGCGGATCTGGTCCTTCGTCGGCACGCCGATCGCGAGCAGGGTGGCGCGGTTCGCGTTCGCCGCGGCCACCACGACGGCCGGGTACGTGCGGCCGGCGAACGTGCTGCCGACGAGGGGGGTGGCGGTCGCCGTCACCGGGACCGCCAGCACCTGGCCGATCCGGATCAGCGTGGACCGGCCCAGCCCGTTCGCGGACTGGATCGCGGCGACCGTGGTGCCGTACCGGGCCGCGATGCCGCTCAGGGTGTCCCCGCGGGCCACCGTGTAGCTGGCGGTGGTGCTGGTGCTCGGCGGTGAGACGGCCGGCGCCGGAGCCGGGGCGGGTGCCACCGGCGTCGTGGGAGAGGACCCCTTCGACGGCACGGTGAGGACCTGGCCGATCCGGATCAGCGACGGGTTGGCGATGCCGTTCGTCGAGGCGAGCGCCGCGACCGTCGTGCCGTACCGGGCCGCGATCCGGCTGAGCGAGTCGCCGCGGACCACGGTGTAGCTCGTCGTGGGCGTGGACGCGGTGGGTGCGGCGGGGGCCGGCGTCGTGGCGGCGGTCCTGCCGGTCGGGATGGTGAGGACCTGGCCGGCGCGGATGTAGGACGGGTTGGCCAGCGCGTTGGCGGCGGCGATGCTGGCGATCGAGACGCCGGTCCGGGCGGCGATGTGGCTGACGGTGTCGCCGCGCTGCACGGTGTAGCGCACGTCGGCGTGGGCGGGCGTGGCGACCCCGACGGCGGCCGCCGTCAGCACGAGCGTCGCGCCGGTCCCGGTGGCGACGCGACGCAGCGACGCGGTCCTGGGATTGGCGGAGGACATGGCGCTCCTTCGGGGTGCGGTGTTACGCATGTGACGAAAGTGACGAAAGTTCACTGTAACGGGCTGGTGAGGCCGTGGAAAGACGGGTGTCCGAAGCGTCCCGTTCCCGGATGTTTCCCTAGGCTGTGCGGGTGAACAGCGTGAACATCGACAACCTGATCGACGAGTGGCTGACGGTGCCGGACATCGCCGAGCGGCTCGACATGACCGTGGCCAAGGTGCGGCGGCTGATCGAGGAACGGCGGATCGTCGGCGTGCGGCGCGGCGAGCCGCCGGTGCTGCGCGTCCCGGCGTCGTTCATCGTCCCCGGGCACCTGGCCAACCCGGCCCAGCCCGGCTCGCCCGACGAGTCACCCGAGTGGACGGTGCTGGCGGCCCTGCAGGGCACGTTCACGCTGCTGTCGGACGTCGGGTTCGACGACGAGAGCGCCCTCGCCTGGCTCTTCACCCCCGACGAGTCGCTCGGCTGCTCGCCGATCGCGGCGCTGCGGGCGGGGCGCAAGTCCGAGGTGCGCAGGGTGGCACAGGCCGAGCTGTAGGTCGCCGGTCGCGGCGGAGGGTCGCGGCGGACCGGACCCTGGGCGGCGGACCGGACCCTGACGGGCACGGAGCGCGGCTCAGGACCGCCGGTCGACCGACTGCCGGGCCAGGGTGACCAGGCGGGTGCGGGCGTCCTCCGGCCAGTCCTGACGCTCGATGAGGTCGAGGGCGGTCCCGGCCAGCTCGTCGATCAGCTTCTCCACCTCGTCGGGCGCCCCGGTCGCGGCGATGGCGTCGGCGAGCCGCGCGGCCTGGTCGCCGTCCAGCGTCGGATCGCCGAGCCGGGTCCGTAGCAGGTCGACCGTGGCGAGGTCGCCCGCCTGCTGCGCCAGGCGCAGGGCCCGTGCGACGAGCACGGTCCGCTTGCCCTCGCGCAGGTCGTCGCCCGCGGGCTTGCCGGTGACCTCGGGGTCTCCGAACACGCCGAGCAGGTCGTCGCGCAGCTGGAAGGCTTCGCCGAGCGGCAGTCCGATCGCGCGGCAGGTGGCCAGGGCGGCCTCGTCCGCGCCGGCCAGGGCTGCGCCCAGGCTCAACGGGTGCTCGACGGAGTAGCGCGCGGACTTGGAGCGGACCACCTGCCGGGCGCGGGCCTCCACCCGCCCCGGGTCGTCGTCCCAGGGCTCGGCCTGCGCCAGCAGGTCGAGGTACTGGCCGACGGTGACCTCGGTGCGCATCGCGTCGAACACGGCCCGGGCCGACGCCGCGACGGGTGCCGGCAACGCGGCGACCGCGGCGGCGAACTCGGTGTCGCCCGCGATCAGCGCCAGGTCACCGAGCAGGATCGCCACCGAGGCGCCGTACCGCCCCGCATCCCCGGACAGCCGGTCGCGCCGGTGCGCCGCGGCGAACTCGCGATGGGCGGTCGGCCGGGAGCGGCGGGTGTCCGAGTCGTCGATGACGTCGTCGTGGAACAGGGCCGCGGCGTGGAACAGCTCGAGGGCGGCCCCCACGCGCAGCACCGCGACCTCGTCCGGCGACCCGGGGACCCCGCCG
Source organism: uncultured Actinomycetota bacterium (assembly GCA_963769855.1). Lineage (GTDB taxonomy): Bacteria > Actinomycetota > Actinomycetes > Actinomycetales > Cellulomonadaceae > Cellulomonas. The sequence goes on along the minus strand of CAVYNN010000001.1, from coordinate 126,856 downwards.
TGCGCCCGCCAGGACCAGTAGGCGAACGAGGCTCGCAGCCGCTTGCCGCTGGACAGCAGCGCGGCGACGGACCCGGCGAGCGGTGCCGCTTCGGTGGCGACCGCCGTCGCCTGGGCGCGCAGCTGTTCCGCGTGCCCGGCGAGCAGGGCGTCCACCCGGGTGCGCACGTCGTCGGCAGGGGAGGCGGCCGGCGCGGGGATCACGTCGGCCAGCCTAGGCGCGCCGGTGGTCGCCCGGGGGCGGTGCCTCAGGGCTTGACGGTGCCGCCGAGTGTCATCGTCCGTTGACCGTTCCGGTCGAGGATCCCGACCAGGACGAACTCGGTGCCGTCGGACCGGGCGAACGAGGCCTGCGCGGCGAGGCTGGGGTCCGGCTGGCTCGGCGGTGACTCGACGAAACCGGCGGCGACGAGCGGCGCACGCACCGCGTCGAGCAGGCCGGCCGCGTCCTGGTCGGTGCGGACGTTCAGGCTGATCTGCAGGGTGCCGTCCGGGTTCGGCTGGGCGGAGGAGACGAGGATCTGCGCTCCCGGCGGGACGGGCACCAGCTGGGTCGGGAACCCGGCGGCGAGCTTGCCGGTCGCCGTGTCCGGTGCGGGCTCGTCGACGAGCAACGGCTCGGACGGGGTCGGCGACGGTGCCGCGGTGCCGGTCGGGACCAGGACCGCCGGGGCGCTCGTGGCGCAGCCGGACGCGCCGAGCAGCAGCCCGGCGGCGAGGGTGGCGCAGGCCACTCCCCGCAGCCCGGAACCGCTCGGCCAGCGCACCGGCACAGGGTAGCCGCCGAGTCGACCGGTGAACCTGTGGGTACCGGGCCCGCTCCACAGCCGGCGGCGGCGCCGTCGCGCACCCTGGGCCGGTCCGCTGAGGTCGGCGCATGGACACCCCGGCACTGCGCGTCAGCGAGCCCCGCGAGATCCTCTCGCTCATCCCGTACCAGCTCGGCTTCCACCCGACGGAGTCGGCGGTGGCGGTCGGGCTGCGGCCGCCACGTGGGCGTGTGGGGCTCGTCGTGCGGGTGGACCTGACGGACCTCGCCCATCCCGTGCACGGTCCGCAGCTGGCCCGCGAGGTCGTCGCCCACCTCGACAACGACGGCGCCGAGCGCGCCCTGCTCGTCGTCTACACGCTGGCCGACCCGCGCTCGGAACCGGACCTCGTGGTCGCGGCGGCGGTCCGCAGCTTCCGCGAGGCCGCCGAGGCGCCGTTCGGCGATGTCGCCGCGTGGGCGGTGACCAGCACCGGCTACCTGTGTCTGGACTGCGACGGGCCGTGCTGCCCGCCCGGTGGTCGCCCGCTCGCCGATCTGGCGTCGACGCAGGTCAGCGCGCAGATGGTGCTCGCTGGGTCATGCGTGGCGGAGTGTCGCGACGACGTCGCGCGGATCCGTCCCGCCGGCGGCGAGGCGAGGCGGGCGGTGGCCAGGGTGCGCCGGCGGTGGGTGGTCCGGGGGCTGGCGGCGCACGACGAGGGCCGGGCTGCCGCAGAACGCTGGCGCGTCGGCTCGGTCGCCTCCTGGCGCCGCGCGGTCGACGAGCAGCTCGACCGACCGGGCGGGCCGACCGCGGCGGCCCTCGGCCGGCTGGAGGCCGGGCTGGCCGACGCGCGGGTCCGGGACGCCGTGCTGGTCGCCCTCGTCCCCGGCCAAGGTGACCTTCCGGAACGCTGCGTGCGGGGCGAACGGCCCAGCCGCGAGGACGACGCCGGGCTCGGACGAGCCCTGGCCCTGGTCGTCGACCCGCTCAGTGGGGTCGCCGCCCCGCCCGCTGCGACCCGCCTGCACGAGGCGGTGCTGGAGGCGGTCGTCGCGCACGGGGAACGGGGCCGGCAGGCCGCGGCGCTCACGTTGCTCGGCCTGCTCGCGTGGTGGCGTGGCGACGGTGCGCGGGCCCAGATCCTGCTCCAGCGTGCGATCGACGACGACGACGGCTACCGGCTGGCGCTGCTGCTGGCCGACGCCCTCGCTCAGGGCGTGCCTCCCGGATGGGTGCGTGCCGGGCGGTAGTTGGTCGTCGAGCAGGCGAACCCGGTAGCGTCGCCGTCAGGTCCGGCACGACGAGGTGGGGGATGCGCATGTCGATCGTGGTGGGATACCTCGCGACGGTGGAGGGACGGGCCGCCCTGGACGCTGCGGTCCAGGAGGCGACGGCCAGGGGTGACCGCGTGGTGGTGGTGGTCAGCACGCGGCCCGACGAGCCCGCGGAGCAGCGTCAGGGGCTCGACGCGGCCCTCGCGTCGGTCCGCGACGAGCTGGTGGCGACCGGGCTGGAGCACGAGATCCGGGTGCTCGACGGTGGGGACGTCGCCGACGACCTCATCGGCACGGCGGAGGAGACGCAGGCCCGGCTCGTCGTGATCGGCCTGCGGCGGCGCAGCCCGGTGGGCAAGCTGATCCTGGGCGCCAACGCCCAGCGCGTCCTGTTCGACGCCCCCTGCCCGGTGCTGACGGTCAAGCCTGATCTGTGAGCCGGCGGGAATCTTCCGCGGGTGTGGCACGTTCGACACCAGGAGTAGCCGGTACCGGTCGGTCCGGACCACCGCGAGGGCGGCACGACGCCGCTCCCGTGGGCGCGGCGTCGGTACAATATCCCCCTGTCCGTCGGACCGTGGTTGCGATGCCGGTGCCGCCGATAGCTGCCGAAAGGTCGTCCGTGTCGCCCAAGTCGTTGACTCCTGCCCTCCAGCCTGAGCACGAGATCCCTGTTGTCGAGGCTGCGCCGCGCCGGCGAACGTCCGCGGCGACCGCGGCGAAGTCCCGGGTCGCCGCCACCGTCGAGGAGGATCTCCCGGTCGCGCGCAAGCGGTCCACCGGCACGTCCGCGGCGAAGCCCGCGGCCAAGGGTGCCAAGTCGGCCAAGGTGGTCGAGCCGACGGTCGACGACGACGTGGCAGACGCCGAGGACGACGTCGAGGTCGACGAGATCGAGCCCGAGGGCGACATCGACCTGGCCGTTGAGGTCGAGGGGGACGTCGAGGTCGACGTGGAGGTCGAGGTCGTCGAGGTCGAGGTTGAGGTCGTCGAGGTGGTCGAGGAGGAGTCGGCCGACGAGGAGGAGGCCCCGGCCAAGGTCGAGGAGGAGGCCGGCGAGGACACCGGCTTCGTCTACTCCGACGCGGACGACGACGACGCCCCGGCCCAGCAGGTCGTCACCGCGGGTGCGACCGCCGACCCGGTCAAGGACTACCTGAAGCAGATCGGCAAGGTCGCCCTCCTCAACGCCGAGCAGGAGGTCGAGCTCGCGAAGCGGATCGAGGCCGGCCTGTTCGCCGACGAGAAGCTCGCCGCCACGCGTGACGACCTCGAGCCGAAGATGCGACGCGAGCTGGAGTGGATCGCGCAGGACGGCCGCCGGGCGAAGAACCACCTGCTCGAGGCGAACCTGCGGCTCGTCGTCTCGCTGGCCAAGCGCTACACCGGCCGCGGCATGCTCTTCCTCGACCTGATCCAGGAGGGCAACCTCGGCCTGATCCGTGCGGTCGAGAAGTTCGACTACACCAAGGGCTACAAGTTCTCGACCTACGCGACGTGGTGGATCCGGCAGGCGATCACCCGCGCGATGGCCGACCAGGCGCGCACCATCCGCATCCCGGTGCACATGGTCGAGGTGATCAACAAGCTCGCCCGGGTGCAGCGGCAGATGCTCCAGGACCTCGGCCGCGAGCCCACCCCCGAGGAGCTTGCCCGGGAGCTCGACATGACCCCGGAGAAGGTCGTCGAGGTGCAGAAGTACGGCCGCGAGCCGATCTCGCTGCACACCCCGCTCGGCGAGGACGGCGACAGCGAGTTCGGTGACCTCATCGAGGACTCCGAGGCCGTGGTGCCGGCGGACGCGGTGAGCTTCACGCTGCTCCAGGAGCAGCTGCACCAGGTGCTCGACACGCTCTCGGAGCGCGAGGCCGGGGTCGTGTCGATGCGGTTCGGCCTGACCGACGGCCAGCCGAAGACGCTCGACGAGATCGGCAAGGTCTACGGCGTGACGCGCGAGCGGATCCGCCAGATCGAGTCCAAGACCATGTCGAAGCTGCGCCACCCGTCGCGGTCGCAGGTGCTGCGGGACTACCTGGACTGACCTGCTGGTCACGGACGAACGGGGAGCGCGGCCGTCGGGCCGTGCTCCCCGCTTTCCGTCTGGTGGTCAACCCTCGGCGCGCACCTGCAGCACGTCGCCGGGCTGGCAGTCCAGCGCGTCGCAGATCGCCGAGAGCGTGGTGAACCGGATCGCCTTCGCGTGCCCGTTCTTGAGGATGGAGACGTTGGCGAGCGTCAGGCCCACGCGATCGGCCAGCTCGGTGAGCGTCATCCGGCGCTCCTCGAGCAGCCGGTCGAGCGTCACGACGACGTTGTGCTTCTCGGTCGGCGGCACCTAGATCACCTCGTCCAGCTCCTGGCGGAGCCATTGGCCGTGGCGAATCACTTCGGCCAGCGCGAGGACGCACAGGCCGACGATCGGCCCGTCCAACGTGAGCGCCGGCGAGAAGTCGGCGCTGTGGCCGAGCACGCTGTCCGCGAGCCGGTAGCTCCCGAGACCGGTGAGCAGCTGGACCAGCGGGCCGCCGACGAGCAGGACGACACCGAGCGTGCGCATGATCGCGACCACGCCGCCGCTGAAGGCGGCGCCCCGGCGGGCCCGCAGTACTGCGAGAAGCACGAGCGCCAGCGCCGCACCGCCGACGACGGAGGTCGGCAGCCACAGCAGCACTCCCCATGCCGACTGGGCCGTGGTCGGGTCGGTGAGGCGGACCGGCACGGTGGCGTCGGGGCTGAGCGCCACGCCAGGGACGAGCGTGGGCTGCTCGGGCTGTGAGCCGAGCGCCGTCCCGGTGGAAAGGGTGAACGAAACGGGCTCACCGCGCGTCGCCATGACGGCCATGACGACGGTCACGGCGGTGAGGAGCCCCAACCCGACGCCAAGGACGACGGCGGTGGTAGTGAGCCAGCCACGGCTGGGCTTGCTGGCCATGATCTCTCTCCTTATCGGTAGTCGATATCTCGATTATCGATAAGGGACGGCGCTGTGTCAAGTGCTCGAGGCGCGCGCCCGGGTGGCGGTCCGGTGTGCGCCGTGCAGCCGGTGAACTGACTTCGGACACCGCGTCGGGGGACTTGTGGACAAGTCCAGACCGCGGATCGCCGGTTGCCGCAACACTGCGGCCTTGCGCCAGTCCGCCGTCGGCGGTCCTCGGATCGGACCCACGGGAGTGCTGAGGGTGGCGGGTTGACGCAGGTGAGGGGGCCCGGGTGGCAGCCCGGGCCCCCTCTGCGCACGCATCAAGGTTGACCTTCTGGGCAGAAACGGAACTCGAATGCGCGCAGGTCGATGGTCTCATCAGCGGCGACCGCGTCAGGCTCGCCGTATCGCCCGAACGGGTGTGTCCCTGGTGCTCGTCGCGGTGCTCGTCGCGGCGCTGGGCGGTGCCGCGCTCCTCGCGGCCGTCCCGGCGGCGGCCGCGACATCCGTACGGATCGAGCCGGGCATCGCGATCACGGGAGTGACGACGTTCGGCGACTCGTGGCTCGGCGCGATGGTGGCTCCGGTCGGTTACGGGGACGACCTCGCGTTCTGCATCACGGCGGGTGGCAGCGCCCCTGCCGGGACGACGCCCGCGAGCGTCGACACCGTTCCCGACCCGCAGCTGGCTGCGGTGATGGCTGCGCACCGATGGGACAACGACGCCGCTGCTCGCGCCGCCATCAGCTACCTCAGCCACGTCCGGTGGGAGACGGGCAGCGCGACGGTCAGCGCCCAGACCCGCAAGGAGCGCTACGAGGCGCACACGCCGGTCTCTGTCAAGGACCGCGCTGCAGCACTGCTCGCGGAGGCGGGGGCGGTAGCGGGCCCCTACGGCAGTTCTGTCCCCGCACCGTCGGGGGCCGGCACGCGCACCGGGGACATCCACAACGTCGGCGTGACCGGTGCGTCCGGTGCCTGGATCGCCGGGCTGCCGTTCACCGCCTCCCTCGCCGGGCCCGCCGTCTTCGACGGGACGCGCGCTGCGACGATCACCGGGAGCACGACGGCTGATCCGCTGACGCTGCCGTGGACGGCGACTGGCAGTGGGGGTGTCACCTTCTCCGTCGTCTATCGCGACGTACCGCGCACGACCATCACCCGCCTTCAGGGCGCCGGAACCGCTCAGTCGGTGTTGACGTACGGCCACCGCCCCGTCGGCGCGGATCCGCTCGAGCGCGTGTCGCCGCCCATCACGTTCGACGTCGTCAGCCAGTTCCAGCCCGTGGCGGCGACCACCGTCGGCTCCCGGACCGTCGCGCAGGGAGGTGCGCTCGTGGATCGGGTCACGGTCGGCACGGCGCCCGGCGACTCGTGGCTCACGGTGGCCGGGCAGCCGGTGCCGGTGACCTTCGTGGGGACGGCGTACGCCACCGGCCTCGAGCCGCCCGCAGCACCGGGGGACGTTCCACCCGACGGGGTGGCGCTCGGCACGGCGTCGCTGACGACGACCGGCCCCGGCACCTACGACGCATCGGTTCCCGGCGTGAGCACGGGTGAGTTCGTCACCTGGGTGTGGCAGATGGAGATCGCGCAGCAGCCGGACGCCTGGCAGCCGTACCTGCGCGGTGACTGGCGCGACGCGTTCGGTCTGCCGGCCGAGACCGCGTCGGTGCGGCACCGGGCCGGGGTGGCGTCGTCGGTGGTCGTCCGGGCCGACGAGGACGGGCGCCCGCTCGCCCTCGCCGACGACGTGGTGGTGACCGGCTTCCCGGACGACCACCCGGGCTTCCCCGGTGGGGCTGGCTTCTCCGCCGACCGGCCCTCGATCACTCAGAGCCTGTGGTACTTCCCGGAGGGCGTCGAGGTGACCGACGAGCGGCGCGGAGAGGCGACGCTGCTCGGCCAGGTCGAGCTGCCCGCGGCGAACGGCGCGTACCCGGCGGTGGGTGACGCGGCGTTCTCGCTGCCGGTGACCGCGACCGGGGCCGGCGTGCCGGGGACCTACGTGTTCACGCACCGGTTCGACGGCGACGACCGGGTCGAGCCGTTCGAGACGTCCGTCACGGCGACGACCGAGCATCTGGCCCTGGCCCGCCGGCCGCTGACGCTGAGCACGGTGGCCGTGCCGGAGCGGGCCCTGGTGCTCGGCGACCAGGCGCTCGCGCACGACGTCGCCACTGTGACCGGCGACATCCCGGTGGGTGCGAGCATCGCGTTCGAGGTGTACCAGTGGGCGGAGGGTCGCCCGCCGACCTGCGAAGCTCCCGTCTGGACGTCGCCCACGCTGACCCTCACCGGCGAGGGCGACGTGGTCTCACCCACCGCGGACGTGGCGGTGCTGGGCGGCGACCTGGGCTTCGTGGCCGTGGTCCGTGACACCGACGGGGTCGTCCTGCAGCGCGGCCCGTGCGGGGCGCCGGACGAGACGCTCCACCCCGGCAGGCACGCCGCGGTGCCCGAGCTGGCGCAGACCGGCGTCGGCGAGCTCAGGCTGGCCGCCCTGGCCGGATCGCTGATCCTGGCCGGCTCAGCGGTGCTCGCTCTTCGTCGGGAGGCCCGGGCCTGAGCGAGCCCGGCGTCCTCGCCGCGGTGGCGGCCGCACCGTGCCGGTATGACCCGATTCGAACCGGCGCTGATCCCACCCGCGGGTCCGGGGACATTCGGCTCCCGGAGGGCGACACTGTCCTGTCGACGACCGGCTCCTCACCTGCAGGCGGCGACAGCGGGCTCCCCGGAGGGACGGTGGTCCAGGTGTCCGAGGCCGGCGCTCCGATGGAGCGGATCTTCGACGCGCTCCCGGACGGCGTCTACGTCACCGACCGCGACCGCGTGGTGACGTTCTGGAACGCGGCGGCGGAGAACATCAGCGGCTACCCGGCGCGCGAGATGCTCGGCCACTGGTGCGGCGACGGCCTGCTCAACCACGTCGGTGAGGACGGTCGGCGGCTGTGCGGCGACCGGTGCCCGTTGCTCGCCACCCTCGAGGACGGCCAGGTGCGCACGGCCCAGATCCTGCTGCACCATCGCGAAGGTCACCTGGTGCCGGTCGAGGTGCGTGCGGCCCCGCTGCGGGACGCCGACGGGGTGATCATCGGCGCCGTCGAGACGTTCCGCGACGACACGGCCCGGTACGTCGAGCGGGTCCGGGTGCGCGAGCTGGAGGTGGCGGCGAGCACCGACCCGCTCACCGGCCTCGGCAACCGGCGCGCGCTCGAGGTCTACATGGTCGACCGGCTGGCGGCGCTGGCGCAGCGGCAGGTGCCCCTCGGTGTGCTGATGTGCGACCTCGACAAGTTCAAAGACCTCAACGACCTGTACGGCCACCAGGTCGGCGACAAGGTGCTCAAGGTGGTCGCCGACACCTTGGCGAACTGCCTGCCCGGTCGCGGTCGGGTGTTCCGCTACGGCGGCGACGAGTTCGTCGCCCTGGTCGGCGGCACCGATCTGGCGGCGGCCGCCACGAGGCTCTGCTCCTACGTCGCGGAGTCCCGGGTCCGGCTCGACGATCGCCTGGTCCGGATCACCATGTCGGTGGGCGCGACCCTCGCGCAGAGCGGCGAGGACTACACCGACGTGATCCGCCGGGCGGACACTCTGCTCTATGCGGCCAAGCGGGCCGGCGGCAACACCGCCGTGACGGACGCGGTCAGCGCCGCGTCGTAGGAGACCGTCAGATCCCGACGCCGGCACCCGCGCCGTGCTCGGAGTGCAGCCGGTCGGTCTCGTCCTGCACGTGGGTGGCGATCGTGGCGAACTTGTCGGAGTGCTCACGCGCGTGGTGCGCGCAGAACAGCAGCTCGCCCGAGGGCAGCATGACGCGAACGTAGGCCTGCGCGCCGCAACGGTCGCAACGGTCGGCTGCGGTCAGCGGGGTCTGGGTCTGGGTCGCGTTCACGAATCCATAGAACCACCCGTCTGCGCGATCCATACCGTCGAGGGCGTTTGTTCGCCCTCCGCGTAGCCCGATGCGACGGAATGTCACCTTCCTGTGACCTGGGCCGGGCTACCGCCGCCATCGCGACATCTGCCTGACACAATCGGTCTCACAACATGAGATGCCGTGCCGTCCGCGGGTGCGCGACCGTGCCGCCGCGCGCCGCGCGGGGCCGGTCGGAGCCCGCCGTTACGATCGCAGGCGTGACGACGACCTCCCCGCAGTCCGGCTACACGGCCCGGCACCTGTCGGTGCTCGAGGGCCTGGAGGCGGTCCGCAAGCGACCCGGGATGTACGTCGGCACCACCGACTCCCGCGGCCTGATGCACTGCCTGTGGGAGGTCATCGACAACGCGGTCGACGAGGCTCTGGCGGGCTCCTGCACCAACATCGAGGTCATCCTGCGAGCCGACGGCTCGGTCGAGGTGCGCGACGACGGGCGGGGCATCCCGGTCGACATCGAGCCGAAGACCGGGCTCACCGGCGTCGAGGTGGTCTTCACCAAGCTGCACGCCGGTGGCAAGTTCGGCGGCGGTTCCTACGCGGCGTCGGGCGGCCTGCACGGCGTCGGGGCGTCCGTGGTCAACGCGCTGTCCGCCAGGCTCGACGTCGAGGTCGACCGGAACGGCCGCACCTACAAGATGGCGTTCCACCGCGGCGAGCCGGGGGAGTTCACCGGGGACGGCCCGGACGCGTCGTTCGAGCCCTTCGTCTCCGGTTCCGACCTGACCGTGGTCGGCAAGGTCGGCCGGAACGTCACCGGGACCCGCGTGCGGTACTGGGCGGACCCGCAGATCTTCCTGCCGTCCGCCGTGTTCTCCTACGACGAGCTGGCCACCCGCGCGCGGCAGACGAGCTTCCTGGTCCCCGGCCTGCAGATCGTCCTGCACGACGAGCGCGGGCTGGCCGGCACGCCGGGCCAGGACGGCCCGCACGTCGAGACGTTCCGCCACACCGGAGGGGTGGTCGACTTCGTCGAGCACCTGGCCCCGGACGAGCGGGTGACGCAGACCTGGCACCTGACCGGGTCGGGGGAGTTCACCGAGACCGTCCCGGTGCTCGACGAGCGCGGGCACATGACGCCCCAGGAGGTCAGCCGCACGTGCGACGTCGACGTCGCGGTCCGGTGGGGCACCGGGTACGAGACCGACGTCCGCTCGTTCGTCAACATCATCGCGACGCCCAAGGGCGGTACCCACGTCGCGGGCTTCGAGCAGGCGCTGCTCAAGACCCTGCGTGAGGCGATCACGGCCAACGCGCGCCGTCTGAAGGTCTCGACGAAGGACGCCAGCGAGCGGCTGGAGAAGGACGACCTGATGGCCGGCCTGACCGCCGTCGTGACCGTCCGCCTGGCCGAGCCGCAGTTCGAGGGGCAGACCAAGGAGGTGCTCGGCACCGCCGCGGTCCGCGGCATCGTCGCCAAGGTCGTCGCCACGGAGCTCGGGGCGATCCTCGCCTCCTCGCGCAGCGCGGTGAAGGTGCAGGTCAACAGCCTGCTCGACAAGCTCGTCGCCGAGATGCAGGGACGGCTCGCGGCGCGCAAGCAGAAGGAGATCAGCCGGCGCAAGACGGCCCTGGAGTCGTCGTCGCTGCCCCCCAAGCTCGCCGACTGCCGGATCGACGACGTCGAGCGCAGCGAGCTCTTCATCGTCGAGGGCGACAGCGCACTGGGCACGGCCAAGCTGGCCCGTTCGTCGGACTACCAGGCGCTGCTGCCGATCCGCGGCAAGATCCTCAACGTCCAGAAGGCATCCATCTCGGACATGCTGCACAACGCCGAGTGCGCGGCGATCATCCAGGTGGTCGGCGCGGGCTCGGGCCGCACGTTCGACCTCGAGCAGGCGCGCTACGGGAAGATCATCCTGATGACCGACGCGGACGTGGACGGCGCCCACATCCGCACGCTGCTGCTCACGCTGTTCTTCCGGTACATGCGGCCGATGGTGGCCGCGGGGCGGGTCTTCGCGGCCGTGCCGCCGCTGCACCGGGTCGAGCTCATGGGCAGTCGCAAGGCCGACGAGGACAAGTACCTGTACACGTACTCCGAGGCCGAGCTGGCGGCGACCCTGAAGAAGCTGGACAAGGCGGGCCGCCGGTACAGCCCGGACATCCAGCGCTACAAGGGCCTGGGCGAGATGGACTCCGGGCAGCTCTCGGAGACGACGATGGACCCGCGGTTCCGCACCCTGCGCCGCGTGACGGTCGAGGCGGCCGAGCGCTCCGAGCAGGTCTTCGAGCTGCTCATGGGCTCGGACGTCGGGCCGCGCCGCGACTTCATCGTCGACCACGCCGACGAGCTGGACCGCAGCCGGATCGACGCCTGAGCACATGCCATTCTCTGGGAGGATGTCGGCGTGACCGACGTGCTCGATCTCCAAGGCGTGACGGTCGTGCGGGGGACGACGACCATCCTGGACAACCTGTCGTGGGAGGTGCACGAGGGCGAGCGCTGGGTGATCCTGGGCCGCAACGGGGCGGGCAAGACGACCCTGCTCCAGGTCGCCTCCGGCCGGATGCACCCGACCGACGGGACCGCGGACGTCCTCGGCGAGCGGCTGGGCCGGGTCGACGTGTTCGAGCTGCGGCCCCGGATCGGCCTGTCCAGCGCCGCGCTGGCCGAGCACATCCCGTCCGGCGAGCTGGTCCGCGACGTGGTGATCACCGCCGCCTACGGCGTGACCGGTCGCTGGCGGGAGCGCTACGAGGACCTCGACGAGTCGCGGGCCGGGGACCTGCTCACCGTGTTCGGCGTCGACCACCTGGCCCGTCGCTACTTCGGGACGCTGTCCGAGGGGGAGCGCAAGCGCGTCCAGATCGCCCGGGCGCTGATGAGCGACCCTGAGCTGCTGCTGCTCGACGAACCCGCGGCCGGCCTGGACCTGGGCGGGCGCGAGGAGCTGGTCGGTGCGCTGGCCGAGCTGGCCCGCGACCCGCGCTCGCCCGTCCTCGTCCTGGTCACGCACCACGTCGAGGAGATCCCGCCCGGATTCACCCACGGCCTGCTGCTGCGCCAGGGTCACGTCGAGGCGGCCGGACCGCTCGACGAGGTGCTCACGGCGGACAACCTGTCCCGGGCGTTCGGCCTGCCGCTCGAGCTGGACCGGCACGCGGACCGCTGGTCCGCCCGGGCGGTCCCGACCCACGTGCGGACCGGGGCGCACTGACCCGTCCGGCCCGAAATCCGGTCGTCCTCGGCGCTGCGCGCGCTAGTGTCGATACCGGGTGGTGCCGCCGGTGCGGCTGCCGCTTCGGGAGGGGGCGTCGTGGCCTGGCTGTGGTGGCTCGGAGCCGCCCTCGTGCTGGCGATCAGCGAAGAGCTGTCGCTCGGGCTCGTCCTGCTCATGTTCTCCGGCGGCGCGCTCGCCGGCGGGGTGGCCGCGGCGCTCGGTGCCCGGTTCGAGGTCCAGGTGGTCGTCGCCGCCGTCGTGTCGATCGTCCTGCTCGGCGCCCTGCGGCCGTGGTTGCTGCGCCGCCTGCGGTCCCGGCAGCACCTCGTCGAGACGAACGTCACCGCGCTCGTCGGCCGTGCGGCCGTGGCCGTCACCGACGTCGCGGCCGACGGTGGACGGGTGAAGATCGGCGGCGAGGTGTGGACCGCGCGCACCGAGTCCGGAGCACGGATCGCCACGGGCGCGCCGGTGCGCGTGGCCCGTATCGACGGCGCGATCGCCGTCGTCGAACCCATCGAGGAGTGACATGAGCAACGTCGGGCAGTCCGTCAGTCTCGTCGTCCTGGCGCTGGTAGCGCTGTTCGTCATCATCGCCCTGATCCGCGCGGTGCGGATCGTGCGGCAGGCGGAGGCCTACATCGTGGAGCGGCTGGGCCGCTACGCGCGGACGCTGGACGCGGGCCTGCACCTGCTGGTCCCGTTCGTCGACCGGGTGCGGGCACGGGTGGACCTGCGCGAGCAGGTCGTCTCCTTCCCGCCGCAGCCCGTCATCACCAGCGACAACCTCGTGGTGTCGATCGACACGGTGATCTACTTCCAGGTGACCGAGCCCCGGGCGGCGGTCTACGAGATCGCAGAACTACTACAACGGCATCGAGCAGCTGACGGTCACCACGCTCCGTAACGTCATCGGCACGATGGACCTCGAGCAGACGCTGACCAGCCGCGACCAGATCAACGGCCAGCTGCGCGGCGTGCTCGACGAGGCGACGGGCAAGTGGGGCATCCGGGTCAACCGCGTCGAGCTCAAGGCGATCGACCCGCCGCCGACGATCCAGAGCTCGATGGAGCAGCAGATGCGCGCCGAGCGCGACCGCCGCGCCACGATCCTCACGGCCGAGGGCGTCAAGCAGTCGAAGATCCTCACCGCCGAGGGGGAGAAGCAGGCCGCGGTGCTCCGGGCCGAGGGCGACGCGCAGTCCGCGGTGCTCCGGGCCGAGGGCGACGCGCGGGCCATCCTCCAGGTGTTCGACGCGATCCACCGCGGCGACGCGGACCCGAAGCTGCTGGCCTACCAGTACCTGCAGGCGCTGCCGAAGATCGCCGCGAGCGAGTCGAACACGATGTGGTTCCTGCCGGCCGAGCTGTCCGGCGCGCTGGGCCAGCTGGCTCGCGGCTTCGGTGTCGGGCCCGGCGGCGAACTGCCTACCGAGCCGTCCCGGCCCGCGGGCGTGTCGCCGGTCAGCGACCTGCCGCCGATGTCGCTGCCGACCGCGGCCGAGGCGCTCGCCGAGGCGAGGCGCCAGTCGGAGGCCGCGACGGCCGACGCGACCGCGTCCGGCACGCGCAGCGGCATCCCGTTCGACACCGCGGTGGAAGCCGGCCAGCGCCCCAGCGGTGCCCCGCCGACCACCGACGAGCCGCCGGTCGTCTGAGCTGACGACGTCGTCGGGCGGGCCGTGCGCGCAACGGCCCGCCCGGGCACGTCGTCCGGGGCCACGGCCCTGGGGACTTGCTGAGTGAGTGCTCACTCACTTATCCTCACCGGGTGCAGATCACCGGGACGCGTTCGGGCCGCGCAGCTCCGCTGCCGCCCGACGAGCGGCGCCTTGCCATCCTCAAGGCCGTGCTGCCCGTCGTGCGGGAGCGTGGCACGGACGTCACGACGCGCGAGCTCGCCGAGGCGGCGCAGGTCGCCGAGGGGACGTTGTTCCGCGTCTTCGACGACAAGGAGGCGCTGCTCCGCGAGGCGGTCGCCGCCGCGCTCGACCCGTCCGACGACATCGCGCGGCTCGGTGCGATCGACCTGAGCCTGCCGCTCGAGGCCCGGATCACCGAGGCGCTGCGGATCGGCGTGGCCCGGATCGAGGACATGACGCTCTGGATGTCGCTCATGCACCGGTTCGGCCGTGGTCCGGAAGGCTGGCACGGGCGGCGCGACCCCGCCGCCATGGCCGACTGGGTCAAGCGACAGACCGCGACCATGACGGCGATCCGCGCGCAGCTGCGCCGACTGCTCGAACCCGATGCCGACCGGCTGCGCCTGCCGGTGGACACCGTCGTCGAGCTGCTCGAGCTGACCCTCGCCGGCACCATCGCCCAGAGCGCCAACCGTCTGCGGCACGGCTCCGGCGCCCGGGTGCCGGACCCGGCCCTGCTCACCGACTTCTTCCTCGGCGGGGTCCTCGACCCCGTCGCACCCACCCCCTAGCCCCGACTCACCCGTCCCGAGAGGGAGACCCATGCTCGTCCGACTCCTCCGCGAGCACCTGCGCCCGTATCGAACGGCAGCGACAGTCGTCGTCCTGCTCCAGATCGTGCAGGTCGTCGCGACCCTGTACCTGCCCAGCCTCAACGCCGACATCATCGACAACGGCGTCGCCAAGGGCGACACCCACGAGATCTGGCGGCTGGGATTCATCATGCTCGCGGTGAGCCTGGCCCAGGTGGTCTGCGCCGTCGGCGCCGTCTACCTCGGCGCACGCACCGCGATGGCGCTCGGCCGCGACATGCGCGGCCGGCTGTTCGACCGGGTCCAGGCCTTCTCCCAGCAGGAGATGGGCCGGTTCGGCGCGCCCACCCTCATCACCCGCACGACGAACGACGTGCAGCAGGTGCAGATGGTCGTCCTGATGACGTTCACCATCATGCTGATGGCGCCGATCATGCTGATCGGCGGCGTGATCATGGCGCTGCGCCAGGACGTGGCGCTGTCCGGCGTCCTGCTCGTCGTCGTGCCGGTGCTCGCCATCATCGTGGCGATCGTCGTGACGAAGATGGTGCCCTGGTTCCGCAAGATGCAGTCCCGGATCGACTCGGTGAACCGCGTGATGCGCGAGCAGCTGACCGGCGTGCGGGTGATCCGCGCGTTCGTCCGCGAGGAGCGCGAGCGGGAGCGGTTCGGCAAGGCCAACGGCGACCTGTTCGAGGCGGGCCTGCGCACCGGGATGTTCATGGCGGTGCTGTTCCCGTTGGTGATGTTCGTGATGAACGCGACCAGCACGTCGGTGCTGTGGTTCGGCGCGAAGCGGATCGACAACGGCCAGATGCAGATCGGCTCGCTGACCGCCTTCATCAGCTACATCGTCTTCATCCTCATGGCCGTGATGATGAGCTCGCTGATCTTCGTCATGATCCCGCGCGCCATGGTCGCCGGCGAGCGGATCGCGGCCGTGATCGACACCGCGCCGACCGTGCTCCCGCCGATCCGGCCGGTGCCGCTGCCCGAGGGCGTCGAGCGCGGCCGGCTCGAGCTGCGCGGCGTCGAGTTCCGGTACCCGGGCGCCGAGGGCGCGGTGCTCCAGGACATCGACCTGCTCGCCGAGCCGGGCCGGACCACGGCGATCATCGGCTCGACCGGCTCCGGCAAGACGACCCTGGTCAACCTCGTGCCCCGGCTCTACGACGCGACCGCGGGGGCGGTGCTCGTCGGCGGCGTCGACGTGCGCGACGTCGCGCCGGACGACCTGTGGCGGCTGATCGGGATCATCCCGCAGAAGCCCTACCTGTTCACCGGCACGGTGCGCTCCAACCTGCAGTTCGGTGCGCCCGACGCCACCGACGACGAGCTGTGGCACGCCCTCGAGGTGGCGCAGGCACGGCCCTTCGTCGAGGCGATGGAGGGCGGCCTGGACGCGCCGATCGCCCAGGGTGGCACCAACGTCTCCGGCGGCCAGCGCCAACGGCTGGCGATCGCCCGGGCGATCGCCCGCAAACCCGCGATCTACCTGTTCGACGACGCCTTCTCGGCCCTGGACTACGCGACCGACGCCGCGCTCCGCGCAGCGCTGGTCCCGGAGACCCGCGAGGCCACCGTCCTCGTCGTGGCGCAGCGGGTCGCCACCATCCGTAACGCCGACCGGATCGTCGTCCTCGACGACGGGCACGTGGTCGGTGTCGGTACCCACGCCGAGCTGCTCGAGAGCAACCCGACGTACCAGGAGATCGTGTACTCGCAGCTGAGCGTGGAGGAAGCGGCATGAGCGCCGAGGAGAACGCCGAGAAGGCACCGGCGGTCCCCCGCCCGCCCCAGCGGCGTGGGCCGATGGGGCACGGCCCGTTCGGTGGCATGGGGATGCCGGGGGAGAAGCCGAAGGACCTCAAGGGATCCGCCCGGCGGCTGGTCGGCCTGCTCCACCCGGAGCGGGCGCGACTGGTGTGGGTCCTCGTCCTGGGCGTGCTGTCCGTCGCCGCGGCGGTCGCCGGTCCGAAGATCCTCGGCCGGGCCACCAACGTCATCTTCGAAGGCCTGCTCGGCCGGTCGATCGCCAAGATGCTGCCGGCCGGGGTCGAACCCGAGCACCGTGTCCGTCGGCCAGGTGATCGCCCAGCTGCGCGCCCAGGGGCAGACCCAGCTCGCCGACATGATCGGCGGCCTGCCGGGGATCGTCGTCGGGCAAGGCGTCGACTTCCACCGCCTGATGATGATCCTGCTGCTGGTGCTCGGCATCTACGCGGTGTCGTCGCTGTTCGGCTGGATCCAGTTCCGGCTGACCACGCGGATCGTGCAGAACACGGCCCGCCGGCTGCGCTCGGACGTCGAGGACAAGCTGACCAGGCTCCCGCTGGCGTACTTCGACCGCCAGCCGCGCGGCGAGCTGCTGTCCCGGGTGACGAACGACATCGACAACGTCTCCCAGACGATGCAGCAGACGCTGTCGCAGCTCATCACGTCCGTGCTGACCGTGGTCGGCGTCCTGGCGATGATGCTCTCGATCTCCTGGGAGCTGGCCCTGGTCGCCCTGGTGACGGTGCCGGTGGCGATGGGGATCGCAGCAGCCATCGCCAAGCGGTCCCGCCCGCAGTTCGTCGCGCAGTGGACGCACACCGGCGAGCTCAACGCCCACATCGAGGAGATGTTCACCGGGCACGCGCTGGTCACCGTCTTCGGCCGGCAGCGTGAGTCCGCGCAGGTGTTCGCCGAGCGGAACACCAAGCTCTACGACGCGAGCTTCAAGGCGCAGGCCATCTCGGGCGTCATCCAGCCGGCGCTGGGCTTCGTCGCCAACCTCAACTACCTCATCATCGCCGTCATCGGCGGCCTCAAGGTGGCCTCGGGGACGATGACGCTGGGCGACGTGCAGGCGTTCATCCAGTACAGCCGGCAGTTCAGCCAGCCGATCACGCAGATCGCCGCGATGGCCAACCTGCTCCAGTCCGGCATCGCCTCGGCCGAGCGGGTGTTCGACCTGCTGGACGCCGACGAGCAGTCGCCCGACCCGGTGCCGGCCGCCCAGCTCGCCCAGCCGATCAAGGGCCGCGTCGAGTTCGAGCACGTCGCGTTCCGGTACGACGAGGACAAGCCGCTCATCAACGACCTGTCCCTGGTCGCCGAGCCGGGTCACACGATCGCGATCGTCGGGCCGACCGGTGCGGGCAAGACGACGCTGGTCAACCTCGTCATGCGGTTCTACGAGGTGGCCGGCGGGCGGATCACGCTCGACGGCGTGGACACCCGCTCGCTGACCCGGGACGCGCTGCGCTCGCAGATGGGCATGGTGCTGCAGGACACCTGGCTGTACGAGGGCACCATCGCCGAGAACATCGCGTACGGCGTGGACCACGCCAGCATCGACGAGGTGATGGCTGCCGCCGCCGCGACTCACGTCGACCGGTTCGTCCGCACCTTGCCCGACGGCTACGACACGAAGATCGACGACGAGGGCGGTGCGCTGTCCGCCGGCGAGAAGCAGCTGCTGACGATCGCCCGTGCCTTCCTCGCCGACCCGACGATCCTCATCCTCGACGAGGCGACCAGCTCGGTCGACACCCGGACCGAGGTGCTGGTCCAGAACGCCATGAACGCGCTGCGCAAGGGGCGGACCTCGTTCGTCATCGCGCACCGGCTGTCGACCATCCGTGACGCGGACCTCATCCTCGTCATGGAGCACGGGGACATCGTCGAGCAGGGCACGCACGCGGAGCTGCTGGCTGCGCACGGCGCCTACGCCCGGCTCTACGACAGCCAGTTCGCCGCCGCGGCAGTCGAGGAGGTCTGACCCGGCTCGGTCCCTCTCCGCTTTCCTGAGGTTTCGGGCGTGAATCGCGCCCGGAACGTCAGGAAAGTCGGGGGTGGGGGGAGCGTTTTGTGGCGGGTGGGTGAGGTCGAGGCAGGCCCTAGGCTTCGGGGGTGCCCCTCGTATCGTTTCGATCGCGCACGGCCCTGACCGGCGCGGACCGCGTGGTCCGCGACCGGATGACCGTCACGCTGTACGGCTCGTACGCCGTGTGGGGCTGGCTGCTCTACAGCTTCAACCCCAGCGTGCCCCTGCTCGCGCGCGACCTGGGGATCAGCGACGCCCTGGCCGGGCTGCACGGCACGGCGATGGCCGCCGGAGGGCTGGTCGCGGCGTTCCTGGCACCGCGGGCCGTGCTGTGGTGGGGCCGTCGCCACGCCATCGTCGGCGGGTGCGCCGCCGTCATGGTGGGCGTCAGCGGGCTCGTCGCCGGGCCGTCGCTGGCGTGGACCCTGTCGGCGATGTTCGTGCTGTCGATCGGCGGCAACGTCCTCATCGCCTCGACCCAGGTGGGGCTGGCGCTGCACCACCGTGCCGCGGCCTCGGCCGCGATCAGCGAGGGCAACGCCGTCGGCTCCGGCATCGGCCTGCTCGGGCCGCTCGCGGTGGGCCTGGCCGTGTCGATCGGCTGGGGCTGGCGTGCCGGGGTGATCGTCACCGCCCTGCTGGCGGCGGTGGTCGCCGTGCTCGTCGAACGCCTGCCGGTCACCGAGGCCCTGCCGCGCCGCGCGGCGCCGGTGGTGGCGCCCCACCCGGCCGAGGACGGCAGCGGGCCGGCCCGCTGGCACCGGACCCCGGCCGCGATCCTGTTCCTCGGCGCGATCGTCGCCACCGTCGCCGTGGAGAACGCGACCGACTACTGGTCGACCGCCCTGCTCATCGCCCGCACCGGGGCGGGCGCCGGGATCGCCGCCGCTGCGACCGCCGGGCTGGTCGCGGGGATGACGGTGATCCGGCTCATCATCGGGCCGCTGTCGCTGCGGGTCACCCCGGCGCACCTGCTGGCCGGCGGCTTCCTGTTCAACGTCGTCGGCTGGGTGGTGGTCTGGACGACGACCTCCACCGGTGTGGCGCTGGCCGGGCTGGTGCTGTCGGGGCTGGGGCTCGGCGTGCAGTACCCGCTGTCGATCGCCCTGCTGCTGGCCGCCTCGCCCGGGCACTCGGACCGCGCGCAGGGCGATGCGACGTTGTACGGCGCGCTGTCGATCGGCGTGGCGCCGTTCCTGCTCGGCTGGCTGTCCGACCGCGTCGGCATGCACACGGCGTTCGTCGCCGTCCCGGTGTTCGCGCTGTTCGGCGTCCTGGCCGCGGTGGCGGGCGGGCGCGCCCTGCGCCGGGTCGCGACGAGCGCCTGACGGCCGTGCTGACCCCGATGCTGCTGCCGGTCACCGACCCGGCCGACCCGCGGCTGGCGGACTACGTCGCGTTGACCGACGTCGCGCTGCGCTCCCGCCACGAGCCCGCCGCCGGGCTGTACATCGCGGAGAGCTCGACAGTGCTGGCCCGGGCGCTGGAGGCGGGGCACCGGCCGCGGTCCGTGCTGCTCGCCCCGCGCTGGCTGCCCGACGTCTCGGCCATGCTGGCCGCCGCCCCCGCGTCCGGCGACGTGCCGGTGTACGTCGCCGACGAGCGCGTGCTCGAGGCGATCACCGGGTTCCACGTGCACCGCGGCGCGCTGGCCGCGATGCACCGGCCGGAGCTGCCTGCGCTCCCGGACGTGCTCGCGGGGGCCCGGCGGGTCGTCGTGCTCGAGGACGTCGTGGACCACACGAACCTCGGGGCGGCGATCCGGGCGTGCGCCGCCCTGGGCGCTGACGCGTTTCTCGTCACCCCACGCTGCGCCGACCCCCTGTACCGGCGGTCGGTGCGGGTGTCGATGGGGACGGTGTTCCAGGTGCCGTGGACGCGGATCGATCCGTGGCCGGGCGGGATCACGATGCTGCGTGACGCCGGGTTCGTGGTGGCCGCCCTGGCGCTGTCCGACGACGCGGTCAGCCTCGACGAGCTGGCCGCCGACCCGCCCGAGAAGCTCGCGCTGGTCGTCGGCACCGAGGGCGACGGGCTCAAGCCCCGCACGATCGCGTCCGCCGACGTCGTGGTGAAGATCCCGATGAGCGGGGGAGTGGACTCCCTCAACGTGGCCTCGGCGTTGGCCGTGGCCCTGTGGGCCACGCGACGCTAGCGACACCGGTTCCGCGCCTCGACCCGAGGGCACGGTTCGTCACGACGTGGCGAGCAGGGCTTCGTCCGGCTCGGATGTGGGCAGCCGCACGACGAACGAGGTGTCGCCCTCGCGCGAGCAGGTCGTGATCGTGCCGCCTGCGCGCTCGACGAGGCCGCGGACGATCGTCAGGCCGAGCCCCGCGCCGCCGTCGTCGCGGCTTCGGGCGTCGTCGAGCCGGACGAACGGCTCGAAGATCCGCTCCCGCTCGCCGTCAGGGATGGGTGGCCCGTCGTTGGTCACCGTGAGCACGACGACGCCCTCGCCGTCGTCGGCGATGTCGACCCGGACGCCGCTCGCGGCGTGCCGCAGGGCGTTGTCGAGCAGGTTGCGCAGCGCGCGATGCAGGTCGACGGGCGCGATCGACGCCGGGTGTGCTGCGGCCCGGTGATCCGTGACGCGGATCTGCCCGGCGTCCTGGGCGGGGTAGCCGGCCAGCAGACGCTCGACCGCGGCGGCCGGGTCGGACTCCACGCCGGGCGTGGCAGGCACGGACCGGGCTCGAGCGACCGCCAGGAGCTGCTCGGTGAGGTCCTGGAGGCGGTCGGTCTCGGCGAGCACGTGGCGCAGGGTCTCCTCGGCGGCGACGTCGTCGGGGTGCGCGAGGGCGATCTCCATGGCCGCCCGCAGTGAGGTGAGCGGGCCGCGCAGCTCGTGGGCGGCGTCGGCGGTGAACCGCTGCTGGGCCGGAAGCTGTCGCTCCAGCCGGCCGAGCATCGTGTCCAGCGTGGCGGCGAGCGCGCCGAGCTCGTCGTGCCGCCGCGTGGTGGACAGCCGGGCGCCGTCGGCCGTCGAGGAGATGCGCGCCGCCTCCCGCCGCATCCGCTCCACCGGGCGCAGCGCCAGCCGGACCGTCACGGCGGCGGTGGCCGTCACGAGCAGCCAGGCCAGTGCCGCACCCCACCAGAGGTAGCGGCTCATGCCCGCGACCGTGGCGTCCGCGGCGGCCGGGGTGACGTACACGTAGACGTGGTAGCCGGTGGTGTCGCCCCGCACCAGCATCTGGTCGCGCTGCCCGGTGAAGGTGCTGCTGGCCATGTCCTGTGTCTTGGAGACGCCCGCGGCGTACGGCGTCCTGATGAATGCGGTGGCGAACTGCCCGGCGAAGCCCGGCTGGAGCGGGGCGGCAGCAGGGTCGGGCATCGGCCCCGTCCAGCCCTGCCCCCGCACCGATGCCTCGCCAGACCCGTCCACGAACGTGCCGTCGCTGCGGAACAGCTGGTACGGCGCAAAGGTGAGTGGCTTGATCGCATCTGCCCAGCGCGGGGCGGCGATCAGCAGGTCGAATGCCTCGATCATCGCGGTCTGCTGGGTGGCTTCCATCTGCTGGCGGTGCACCTCGGCGCGGAACCAGAGGACTCCGCCGACCAGGAGGACTGCCGCGACCAGGCCGGCGGCGGCGGCGACCCGCACGTCGATCCGTTGCCACGGCCGCGTGGTGCGCGTGCCCCTCACCGGGACGCCGCCCGGTCGTCGACCAGCCGGTACCCGGCGCCGCGGACCGTCTGCAGCGAGCGGCGGTCGAAGGGCGCGTCGACCTTGCGGCGCAGCGCGCTCACCCTGACCTCCACGAGGTTGACGTCGTCGGCCTCGCCCGGCCACGCGGCCACGAGGATCGCCTCCTTGCTCAGCACGGCACCGTCGGCGCGCGCCAGCACCTCCAGCAGGGCGAACTCGCGTGCCGACACAGGCACGGCGCGCCCGTCGCGGTGCACCTCGCGGCGGGCGGTAGTCCACCTCGAGATCCCCGACCCGGAGCACGTCGCCGCTGACGAGGGGTGAACGGCGCAACAGGCTGCGCAGCCGCGCCAGCAGCACGGGGTAGCGGAAGGGCTTGCGCAGGTAGTCGTCGGCGCCGGCCGCCAGCGAGCCCACCTCGTCGCGCTCGGCGTCCCGGGCGGTGAGCACGAGGATCGGCGTGACGACGTCCTCGGCCCGCAGGGAGCGGCACACCGCCAGCCCGGACATGGCCGGGAGCATCAGGTCGAGCACGATCGCGTCGTAGCCGCCGGTCCGCGCCAGGAGAAACCCGGCGCGTCCGTCGTTCGCGACGTCGACGACGAAGCCGTCGAGCCCGAGTCCGCGCGCCAGCACCTGCGCCAGGCGTCGCTCGTCCTCGACCAGGAGGATCCGCACGGGCTCAACATGCCACACGGGGGTGGCCGGCCCAGGGTCGCGGTCAGCGGCGCGTCAGGAAGGGCCGAGCACGGTGCTCGCGTGGCGATCCTCAGCAGCCCGCGCACCCTTGCTCCGTCGACTGCGCGTCCCAGACCCGACCCGGGTACGTGGCTCGCCGTGTCGATGGCCCTCGGACTGTCCGCCCTGTACGCCGCGGTGTCGTTGCGTCGGCACGCGCTGCTGCGCAGCGACAGGCTTCGACCTCGGCATCTTCGAGCAGGAGGTGCGCTCGTACGCGTCCGGGCACTGGCCGACGTCGACGCTCAAGGGGCCCGGCTTCCCGCTGCTCGGCGACCACTTCTCGCCGGTGACCGCCGTGCTGGCACCCGCGTACCGGCTGTTCCCCGGGCCGGGCACGCTGCTCGTCGCCCAGGCGCTGCTGCTGGGGATCGCCGCGGTGCCCCTTGTCCGGTGGGCGCACCGGGTGGCCGGGACCGGGGTGGCGCTCGTCGTCGGACTGAGCTTCGGCCTGTCGTGGGGCATCGCCCAAGCCGTGGTCTTCGACTTCCACGAGGTCGCCTTCGCCGTGCCGCTGCTGGCCTTCTCCCTGTCGGCCCTGGGTGCCGGCCGGCTCCGCGCGGCTGTCGCATGGGCTGCGCCGCTGGTGCTCGTCAAGGAGGATCTCGGGCTGACGCTGGCGGTGATCGGCCTGCTCGTCGCGTGGCGGGGCGAGCGCCGGCTCGGCCTGGCCGCGGCGGTCGGTGGCGCGGCCGCGACGCTCCTGGAGATGGCGGTCATCATCCCTGCGATCAGCCCGGCCGGCACCGACACCTACGCCGGCCGGCTCGGCCTCGAGGCCGTGTGGCGGCTGCCCACGCTGGTCACCAACGGCACCAAGCTGACGACCCTGGTCATGGTGCTGCTGCCGACCGGCCTGCTGGCGTTGCGTTCACCCGTGGTCTGGGTCGCGGTCCCCACGCTCGCCTGGCGGCTGCTGTCGGACTACCCGCCGTACTGGGGCACGTCCTTCCACTACTCCGCCGTGCTCATGCCGGTCGTCTTCGCGGCGCTCATCGAGGTCCTGGCACGTCGAGCGGCTACCCGTGCGGCGCGCCGGTGGGGACTCGCGCTCGGCGCCGCCGCCACCGTCGCGTGCCTCCTGGCGCCGCCGCCCGGCCTCTCGTCGGGCCTGCTCGACGTCGCCCGCCCCAGCTTCTGGGCCACTCCGGAGCACGTCGTCCTCGGCCACGAGATCCTCGACCGCATCCCCGGGGGTGTCACCGTCGCCGCGTCGAACAGCCTCGTTCCCCAGCTGACCGCCCGCGACGACGTCAGCCTGCTCGGCGCCACGCCGCTCACCGTGTCGCACGCGGACTACGTCGTCGCCGACACGACGCAGGAGCAGCAGTTCCCGGCCGGTGGCGGCGAGCTGCGTCAGCTCGCGCTCGACGCCGTCAACCTCGGGTACCGCGTAGTCGTCGACCAGGACGGCTACCTGCTGCTGGCCGCACCGGGACGGTGAGAAGGGCCTGCGCTCAGAGGGCTACGGACCGTCGAGCACGCCGTCCGCCTCAGGCCCTCGTGCGGTCACGCCTCCGGCTCGGTGACGTCCGCCACCGTCGCGCCCAGGGCGCGGACCAGGTCGTCGCCCGCCACGGTCGCGGCCACGCCGTGGGCACCGCCGCCGATCGACACGGTCCGTCCGGCCACGCGCTCGTCGGCCACCACCGGCCAGGCGCGCAGCGAGCCGAACGGGGTGATCGTCCCGCGCTCGTATCCCGTGACGTCCTTCGCCGTGGCGGCGTC
Source organism: uncultured Actinomycetota bacterium (assembly GCA_963769855.1). Taxonomy (GTDB): domain Bacteria; phylum Actinomycetota; class Actinomycetes; order Actinomycetales; family Cellulomonadaceae; genus Cellulomonas. Next base: position 102,420 of record CAVYNN010000001.1, on the reverse strand, counting down.
CGGCATCGACATCCGGCTCACCCCGAGCAGGGCGCGCAGCTTGGGCCAGGAGATGGTCCGGTCGCCGGGCACCAGGACGAACAGGTAGTCGTCCTCCCCGCGGCGCACGACGATCGTCTTGACGATGTCGGCCGGGTCCAGCCCCCGGGCGGCGGCAGCCTCCGCCAGGGAGCGCACCGGGCCGTGCCGGGTGATCGTGTGCGCGATGCCCACCGCCTGCAGTGCGGCGGCCGCACGGGTCTCGCCCTCGGTGGGTTCGCTCATGCCAGCGCCAGCCCCTCGACGACCTCCACGCCCGGCGCGGCGACCAGCAGCGCACCCGGCAGCAGCAGCTTGGACCGGCGCACGCCACTGCCGATGAGCACGCGGTCGCCGGCGTCCGGGTCCGGCCGGGCGACCGAGGCGTCGAGCAGCACGCGGTAGCGCGCCGGCAGGCCGAGGAACGTGATGCCGCCGTACTCCATGCCGGACTCGGTCGTCGCCCGTTCCATCGGCAGGAAGGTCGCCTTGCGCACGTCGAGGGTCCGCTTGACGACGTTGTTGACGTCCGCGCGGGCGGTGGCACGCACGCCGGCAGCGGCGAACCGCTCCTCGCCCTCGCGCCTGCCGACGACGAGCACGCAGTTGACCGAGCCCGACGAGGGGAGCCCGTACGCCTCGTTGAGGGCAGCCGTGTCGGCCAGGCCGGGGTCGATCTCGGCGACGAGCACCTCGTCGGCCACCGCCGGGACCGTCGCCGCCCAGGAGGTGAGCGCGGCCGCCGTGGAGGGGGCGAGCAGATCGGGGCGGCGCAGGGCAGGCACCCAGGTCAGCGACGGCATGCCCGCACGGTAACGCGGCGGGGTGACGCTCGTCGTGCCGTGTCCGGGCGGTGGGCCCGCCTGGCCGGGCCGCTCAGCGCTGGTAGGTCGCGGTGAGCGTGGCGCGGGCCAGCGTGTGGAACAGGACGTTGAACGCGACCCCGGCGTTGCTCGCACCCGGGCCGACGCCGAGGGAGTCGACGTCCAGCGCGTGCACCGCGAAGACGTAGCGGTGGACGTGGTCGCCGGGCGGTGGGGCGGCGCCGTCGTACCCGTCGCCACCGCCGTCGTTGCGCACGTGGAACGCGCCGCGCGGCAGGTGGTGGCCGCCGTGGGCACCGGCGCCCCGCTCGAGCGAGTGCACCGTGCCGGGCACGTCCACCGCCGCCCAGTGCCAGTAGCCGGACGGGGTCGGGGCGTCGGGGTCGAAGCAGCTGACGACGAACGAGCGCGTCGTGGCCGGGAACCCGGACCAGGACAGGGCGGGGGACAGGTTGCCGCCGTGCCCGACGAAGTCCTCGGGCAGGCGCTCGCCCTCGGCGATGTCGGTGCTGGTCAGCGTGAAGGACGGGACGTGCGGCAGCTTGCCGTACGGGTCCTCCGCGAAGGGACGGTCGAGGGACGTCATCGTGGCCTCCATCGGGTGTGCCGGTCTCGCCATTGTCGGTGCCGAGGGCTCCCGTGTCGCCCGCGACGTGCACCGTCCGGACCGGGCGACGGTCGATTGACACGGCGTCCGTGTCGGCGTCTACTGGCATCATCGAACAGGTGTTCGAGGAACGGGACGATGATGGGGAGCGGGCATGACGGCCGTGGCGGAGGCCCGCGAGGTGGCGGCGGCGGCCCGCGCGGCACGGGCCTGGGAGGCGCTGGCGCACGCGGAGCGGCGCACCGGGGCGCGCAGCGTGCGGGCGGTCCCGGCGGTGGCTCCGCACCTGGTCGCGGCGGCGGACGACGAACCCTCGCGGCCCGCCCTCATCACGACCGAGCGGCCGCCGATGGCGGTGCCGCCGGCTCTGGCGCCGCTGCTGCCGGACGGTCTGCGCCGCGGGGGGACCACCGCGGTCGAGGGGTCGACGTCGCTCGTCCTGGCCCTGCTGGCGCACGCGTGCGCCCACGGTGGGTGGGCAGCGGTCGTCGGGCGTCCTGATCTGGGGGTCCTCGCCGCGGCGCAGGCCGGGGTGGACCTCGACCGGCTGGCGATGGTGCCCCAGCCCGGGGCGGACGCCGCGGCCGTGGTGGCCGCGCTGCTGGACGGGGTGGACGTCGTCGTCGTCGGGCCGGGCGCGCGGCTGACCGACACCGACCGGCGACGGCTGGCGGCCCGCGCCCGGGACCGCGGGTCGGTGCTGATGCCGACCTACGCGTGGCCGGGTGCGAGCGTGACGCTCGTCGCCGGGACGGGCCGGTGGGCCGGGGTGGGCACCGGCGACGGCTGGTTGCGCACGCACCGGCTGCGGGTGTCACGGTCCGGACGCGGTACCGGGGCGGTGCACACGGTCGACCTCGTCCTGCCGCTGGGGGCGCAGGCGCCCGACGAGCCCGCCGCCGTCCCGGTGGACACCCCGGCCGAGGGACTGAGGCTGGTCGGATGAGCACCCGGACCACGGTCGTCTGGGTGCCGGACTGGCCGGTTGCCGCGGCGGCCGCCGCGACCGGGGTGCCCGGTCACCTGCCCGCCGCCGTGCACGACGGGCGGCGTGTCGTCGCCACCTCGGCACTGGCCAGGGCCGAGGGGGTGCGCCGCGGCATGCGCCGCCGCCAGGCGCAGGGCTGCTGCCCGGAGCTCGTCCTGCTGCCCGCGGACGACGCCCGGGACGTGCGCGCGTTCGAGCCGGTCGCGGTCGCGGTCGAGGACGTCGTCGCCGGGGTCGAGGTGGCCCGCCCCGGTCTGCTGCTGCTGCCCGCGGACGGCGCGAGCCGGTACCACGGCTCGGAGGAGGCGCTGGCGGTCGCCCTGGTCGACGCGGTGGCCGGGGCAGGCTTCGAGTGCGGCATCGGCACGGCCGACGGGCTGCTCGCCGCGGTGCTGGCCGCACGGACCGGCGCGGTGGTCACCCCGGGGTGCTCGGCGGCCTTCCTCGCCGGGTACGGCATCGGCGAGCTGGTGCACGCCACCGTCACGGACGAGCAGGCGGCGCAGGTGGCCGAGCTGGTCGATCTGCTCCAACGGCTCGGGCTGCACACGCTCGGCGGGCTGGCCGGCCTGCCGGCGGGCAGCGTCCACGCCCGGTTCGGCCGGCTCGGCACGTGGGCGCGCACGTTGGCGAACGGCCTGGACGAGCGGCCCCCGGCCCGGCGTCGCCCCGAGGCCGACCTCGTCGCCGGCACGGACCTCGACCCCCCGTTGGACCGGGTGGACCAGGCGACCTTCGCCGGGCGCCAGCTCGCCGAACGGCTGCACGACGACCTGGTGGCCCGTGGTGTGGCGTGCGGACGGCTGGAGGTCTCCGCCACCACCGACGACGGGACGGTGCTGGCCCGCACCTGGCGTACCGACCTCGGCGGCTGGGGCGGACTCACCCCGATGCGGATGACCGACCGGATCCGCTGGCAGCTCGAGGGGTGGCTGTCGGATGCCTCGGCCGGCCGCGGTCACGAGGAGCACGGGGTGACGCTCGTCCGGCTGACGCTCACCGCGCTCGACGTGCTGCCCGCCGCCGCCGAGCAGGGCCGGCTGTGGGGCGGCCCGTCCGGTGGCGACCTGCGCGCGCACCGCACGCTCGAGCGGGTGCAGGGCATCCTCGGCGGGTCCGGGGTGCTCGTCGCCTCCCTCGCCGGTGGCCGCGACGTGCGCGACCAGGTGCACCTGCACCCGTGGGGCGAGCAGAGCGACCCGCCGCGGCCGGTCGACCGTCCCTGGCCCGGGCGGTTGCCTGACCCGGCACCGGCCACGGTGCTCGACCCGCCGCTGCGCGTCGAGCTGTGCGACGCGGCCGGGGAGGCCGTGCGGTACGACGAGCGGACCGGGCTGGTCGGCGTGCCGGCGTTCGTCGTCTGGCCGCCGGACGACGAACGAGCAGGTCATCAGCTCGTGGGGGATGGGGCCGACGTCGGCGCCGGCTCGTCGACGGTCGCCGGTTGGGCGGGGCCGTGGCCGGTGTGCGAGCGGTGGTGGGTCCCGGGATCGGCCGGGCCGACGGTGCGCGCCCACCTCCAGGTGGCGCTCGACGACGGGCAGGCGGTCCTGCTCGTCGGGACGCCGGGTGGCTGGACGTGCGAGGCGACCTATGACTGACGGCCGGGCGCCGCGGGCCGGACCCCGGTACGCCGAACTGCACGCCCACACCGCCTACTCGTTCCTCGACGGGGCGAGCCAGCCTGAGGAGCTCGCCGCCGAGGCGACCCGGCAGGGGCTGGCCGCGCTCGCGGTGACCGACCACGACGGGCTGTACGGCGTCGTGCGGTTCAGCCAGGCGGCCAAGGCCGTCGGGCTGCCCACCGTGTTCGGCGCCGAGCTGCACCTGCCGGCCCCGGACGGACGGCGTCACCCGCGCGAGCGGACCCGGGCGACGCCGAACCTGCCCGTGCTCGACCCCCCGACGGCGGTCCCCGACCCGCGGGCGACCCACCTCGTCGTCCTGGCCCGCGGCCCGGACGGCTACCGGGCGCTGTCGCGCGCCATCGCGGAGGCGCACCTGCGCACCGGTGAGAAGGGTGCCGCCGACTACCGGCTCGAGGAGCTCGCCGCCGCTGCCGACGGGCGGTGGCTGGTGCTGACCGGGTGCCGCAAGGGGGCGGTCCGCCGGGCGCTGGCCGGCGGCGACCCGTCGGGCACGGTGGGGGTCGCACCGGGCGGCCTGGACGCGGCACGGACCGAGCTCGGCCGGCTGGTCGCGCTGTTCGGGCGGGACAACGTCGCCGTCGAGGTGACCGCCGCCGGCGACGCCCACGACGCGGACCGTGCCGACGCCCTGGCCGCGCTCGCGGCCGAGGCGCGCCTGCCGCTCGTCGCCACCGGGAACGTCCACTACGCCACGCCGCGCGACGCCGACCTGGCGATGGCGCTCGCCGCCGTGCGCGCGCGGTCCTCGCTGGACGACATGGACGGCTGGCTGCCGGGTGCACCGACCGCCCACCTGCGCTCGCCGGCCGAGATGCTGGCGCTGCACCGCCGCCATCCGGAGGCGGTGCCGACCGCGGCCGAGCTGGCCCTGCAGTGCGCGTTCGACCTGTCGCTGGTCGCACCGAGCCTGCCGCCCTACCCGGTGCCGCCCGGGCACGACGAGGCCAGCTGGCTGCGCGAGCTGGTCCGCCAGGGGGCGGCCGAGCGCTACGGACCGCCCGACGCGGAGCGGGTCCCGGGGGCATACGCGCAGATCGAGCACGAGCTGCGCGTCATCGAGGACCTGCACTTCCCGGGGTACTTCCTCGTCGTCTATGACCTGGTCCGGTTCTGCCGCGAGCAGGGCATCCTCGCCCAGGGCCGGGGGTCGGCGGCGAACTCGGCGGTCTGCTACGCGCTCGGGGTCACCGCGGTCGACGCGGTGAGGCACCACCTGCTGTTCGAGCGGTTCCTCGCCCCCGAGCGCGACGGGCCACCGGACATCGACGTCGACATCGAGTCGGCGCGCCGCGAGGAGGTGATCCAGTACGTCTACGCCAAGCACGGCCGTGAGCACGCCGCGCAGGTGGCCAACGTCATCTCCTACCGGCCGCGCTCGGCGGTGCGGGACGCGGCCCGTGCGCTCGGCTACGACGTCGGCCAGCAGGACGCGTGGAGCACGTCGATCGAGCGGTGGGGGAGCCTGCGCGGCCCGACGGTGCCCAGCGAGTGGTGGACGGTCTACCGGTCCGGACCGGCGGCGCCCGAGCCGGCGCCGGGGTCACCGGTGGCCGGCGGGCACGACGTCGTGCCGTCGCTGCTGCCGCCGTCCGCCGAGGCGGAGGGCGAGATCCCCGATGCGGTGATCGACCTGGCGGAGCGGATGCTGCGGCTGCCGCGGCACCTCGGCATCCACTCCGGCGGGATGGTGATGTGCGACCGCCCGGTGATCGAGGTGTGCCCGGTGGAGTGGGCGCGGATGCCGGGGCGCACCGTGCTCCAGTGGGACAAGGACGACTGCGCCGACGCCGGCCTGGTGAAGTTCGACCTGCTCGGCCTGGGCATGCTCACCGCGCTCCGGCTGATGTTCACCGAGATCGAGCGGCACACCGGCGAGCTGCTCACGCTGCACGGCCTGCCGCAGGAGGACCCCGAGGTCTACCGGCTGCTGTCGGCGGCGGACTCCGTCGGGGTGTTCCAGGTGGAGTCGCGGGCGCAGATGGGCACGCTGCCTCGACTGGCGCCCGCGAGGTTCTACGACATCGTCGTGGAGGTCGCGCTGATCCGGCCCGGGCCCATCCAGGGCGGCTCGGTGCACCCGTACATCGAGCGGGCCAAGCTCCGCGAGCCGGTGACCTACCTGCACCCGCTGCTCAAGCCGGCGCTGGAGCGGACCAAGGGCGTCCCGCTGTTCCAGGAACAGCTCATGCAGATGGCGGTCGACGCCGCAGGGTTCAGCCCGGCCGAGGCGGACCGGCTGCGCCGGGCGATGGGCTCGAAGCGTTCCCTCGAGCGGATGGAGGCCCTGCACCAGCGCCTGCTGGACGGGATGGCCGAGAACGGCATCGACGCCGTCACGGGCGAGCAGATCTACGACAAGCTCAAGGCGTTCGCCGACTTCGGCTTCCCCGAGTCGCACGCGTACTCGTTCGCCTACCTCGTCTACGCCAGCGCGTGGCTGAAGGTGTACCACCCGGCCGCGTTCTACGCGGGCATCCTGGCGGCCCAGCCGATGGGCTTCTACTCCCCGCAGAGCCTGGTCGCCGACGCCCGCCGGCACGGGATCGGCGTGCTGCGGCCGGACGTGCAGGCATCCGGCGTGCAGGCGGTCGTCGAGCGGGTCGGGCCGGTCCCGGCGGGCGGCGAGCCGCTGCTGACCCCCCGGCCGAGCGGCACCGGCCCGGTGCCCCCGCCGGGCGGTTCGGGCGGGCAGAACCGACGCTCGCTGGCGGTCCGTCTCGGCCTGGCGCCGGTCCGGTCGATCGGGGAGGCGACCGCTGCTCGGCTGGTCGACGAGCGGACGGCGCACGGCCCGTTCGCGGACCTGCATGACCTGGTCCGCCGCGTGGACCTGAGCACCACCCAGCTGGAGTCGTTGGCGACCTCCGGTGCGCTGGGGTCGCTCGGCGTCAGCCGGCGTGAGGGGCTGTGGGCGGCCGGTGCACTGGCCGCCGAGGGCCCCGACACGTTGCCGGGGGTGTCGGTCGGCGTCACCGCTCCCACGCTGCCCGGCCTGGAGCTGGTCGAGGAGGCGACCGCCGACGTGTGGGCCACCGGGGTGTCCGTCGACTCGTACCCGACCCAGTTCGTCCGCCCCGGGCTCGACGAGGCGGGGGTGCTGCGGGTGGCGGACACCTACCGGGACCCGGTCCCGGCCGGACGGGTCGCGGTGGCGGGTGTGGTCACCCACCGGCAGCGGCCCGGCACGGCGCAGGGCGTGACGTTCCTGTCGCTCGAGGACGAGACGGGCCTGCTCAACGTCATCTGCTCGGCCGGGCTGTGGCAACGGTTCCGGCGCACGGCGCGGACGTCCAAGGCGCTCGTCGTGCGGGGTCGCCTGGAGCGCAACGACGACGCGACGAACCTGCTCGCGGAGCACCTCGCACCGCTGTCGCTGCGGGTGCGCACGACGAGCCGCGACTTCCGGTGACGGGAATCAGGCCTTGTCCGGTGCCGGATCCCTGATGATCGGCACCTGCCCGGTCGCCGCCTCGACCTCCACCGCGTCCATCGGCTGGTCCAGCCTGCGCAGGTGGGAGTACACCGCCCACGTCACGGACACCAGCGGGACGGCGACCACGGCGCCGAAGATCCCCGCGGTCAGGCCCCCCGCGGCGACCCCGAGGGCGACCACGATCGGGTGCAGCGACACCTGCCGGCCCATCACGAGCGGCTGGAGCACGTGCCCCTCGAACTGACCGATGAGCGCGATGCCGAGACCGACCAGGAGGGCCAACACGACCCCGCGGGTGGCAAGGGCGACGACCATGGCGACGAGCATCGTCGCCGGAGCCCCGACCAACGGGATGAAGGCGCCGAGCAGCACGAGGACGGCCAGCGGTGCGGCGAGCGGGATGCGGAGCACCGCCAGCCAGGTGAAGGCGAGCACCCCGTCGGTCACGGCGATGATGACGATGCCCCGCGTGTAACCGGAGAACGAGACCCAGCCCGCCCGACCGGCCGTGATCCACCCGGGCCGGACCCGGGCCGGCAGCTGGTTGAGGAACCAGGTCCACATCTCCGCGCCGCGGGACAGGAAGAAGATCGCGCAGAAGACCGCGATGATCGTCGCGGTGAACACCTCGACGGCGGAGCCGGCGCTGGCGGCGGCCTGGCCGGCGATCTGCCCGGCATGGCCCTGGACCCACTGGACCCCTTGGTCGATCCATGTGCTCAGCTGATCGTTGGTCAGCCGGAACGGCAGGTGCCCGCTGGTCAGCCAGCTGGTGATCTGCTGGGTGCCCTGGGCGAACTGCCGCGACAGCGAGCTCCACTGGTTCGCCACGGAGTAGACGACGTACGTGAGCAGCCCGACCAGGAAGAGGGTGCCCAGCAGCAACGACAGACCCACCGCGAGGCCACGGGGAATCGACTGGGACATCCAGTTGACGATGGGGCGCAGCACGGCGGTGATGACCAGGGAGAGGAACACGGCGATGACGATGAGCTGCACCTTGGACAGCGCGTAGAAGATGACGACGACGGCGAGCAGGACCGCGAGCAGCCGCCAGGACACCCCCGCTGCGTTCCTCAACCACCGTGGTGCCGTCTGCTCGGTCACCCTGCCGCTCGCGCCGGACATGTCGGCCATCGCCCCTCCTGGTCGCCGTCGTTCCGGCCTGGTCGCCGTCGTTTCTGGCCCAGTCTGCCGCGGGAGGAGATGAGGGGCCCGGCGGCGCTCCGTGCTATCTTTCTCGGCGCACCTGAGGGGTCTGTGACCCCTGGGTGACCACCTGTCCGGGTGGCGGAATGGCAGACGCGCTAGCTTGAGGTGCTAGTGCCCGTATAGGGCGTAGGGGTTCAAGTCCCCTTCCGGACACAATCGTGATACCCACAAAGTTCCCAGGAACCTCTCGGGATTGCGACGACACCGCTGAGAAGTTCTCGCGCCAGGTCGAGCAGGACGACGACATGCAGGTCGCGGGGGACCGGCTGGCCCTGCAGGCCTAGTGGCGCTTGAGCCGGACGTCGGCCTCCGAGCGTCCGGGGGTGGCGAACGAGCCACGGTCGCCCCCCCGGCGCCGTCTTGCCGCTCACTAGGCCGCCGCCGGCCGGCGCAGCCTGAGACGGCGGGACGGCGGGGGCATCGCGCTGCAGCGGTCCGTCTGTCAGCAGGATCGGCGCGTCGGACGGATACAGCGGCGAGATCACGCGCAGGTTCCGGATGATCGTGTCGGCGACAGCACGCCCGCCCGGGACGTCGGCGACGTCCTGTCGAGCCTCCTCGAGAGCTTGCGGCACGCCGGCGAGCACGTCGTCGACGATCTGGCGCGACTCGTCGAGCGACAGCCCGAGGCGCGTTCCTTCGGCGGCGATGCTCGCCGGGAAGATGCTGCGGAAGTCGAAGCCGTCGCCGATCCGCATCGGGAAGGCCAGCGGATTCCGGGCTCGTCCCGGTCGGTGTACAGGGCGATCGACAGGACGTCGTAGGCGGGGGCGAGCGCCACAGCGTCGCCGCGCAACATGAGGGAGTAGTTCTTGGCGTGCGCGTCGGTGTTGACCATGGCGATGTTCAAGGTCACCAGCGCCAGGAAGTCCCGAGCGATCGCGAGCCGGTTCTGGGCGGGCACCCGCAACCTGATCAGCTCGCCGACCGACCCGACTCCGGGGCCGCCGAACAGGTGCTGGTACTTCTTCTCCGGCGGGATGGCCAGGGCCTGGCACAGGTCCTCCTGGTGGTCACGGTGGACCAGGCCGTCCGTGCCGAGGTGGCGGTCGTAGCGCTCGACGACAAGCGCGCGCAGGTCGCCGTCGGGCGCCTGCCAGTACTGGGCGTCGGGGGTCCGCAGTCCGGCGTGGCGGGCGACGGCGAGGCTGAACATCTCCACGACGGTCATGTCGTGGAACTGCTCGTCGGCCAGCTGCGAGGGTTGCGGTACTCGGGCTTGAGGATGTGGGTCGTCGGCGCGCCGCGCGCGGTTCGGGCCCACGCGCCGTCGGCGTCGCGCGCAAGGGCGATCTTCGGCTGTGCGCCGGCCAGACTCATCCGCAGCGACCTGCCTGCGGGGACGGGCCGGCCGGTGCGGTAGGCCTCGATGACGATGCGGAGGTCGTTGGCGACTTCTTCGTCGGAGATCGGGGTCAGTGTGCTCCGGTCTGCCACGGCGTCCTCGCTGGTCCCGTCGGGCTCCACGAACTGCAGGGCGCCGGCCACGTCGTGATGAAGGAAAGCGCGCCGGAGCCGGTCATGGAGACCGCGCCGGCGCGCACGCCGTCCATGTAGACGTGCAGCTGCTTGTCGGCCATGTCAGCCTTCTTGCGGGTGGACGTCGAGAACAAGTCCGAGCTCGGCGAGCACGGCCAGCACGCGCGGCATCTCGGCGCTGGTGCGGCCGGCCTCGACCTTCAGGAGCCATTCGCGGGAGACGCGGGCACGTTGGGCGAGCTCGGCCTGGGTCATCCCGGCCCGTTCGCGCGCTTCGCGTACGAGCGCGCCGAGCTCCGCCATGGTCTGGACCTGCACGTCGCCTCCTTGTGTCTCCTGGTCCACTTCTGCGGTTGTGGATCACAGTACACATCCGCGGATGTGTACTACAAGACACATGCGCGGGCATCAGGCGTCGACGGCGTCCCTGGCGGCGGCGTCGAACAGCGCTGCGTCTCGCGCGAGATCCCCGGGCTTCAAGCTCCACTCACACCCGCGTCGAGGACGGCGAGGATCTCCTTGGTCGTGCCGGTCTCTGCGAGCCGGGGGAAGATGCGAGTGATGCTGTTGTGGTGGGCGTCGGCGTTGCGGTCGCTGACGGAGTCGGTGGCGATGACGACGTGGTAGCCGTGCTCGTGGGCGGCGCGGGCGGTCGACTCGACGCCGATGCTGGTGGCGACGCCGCCGAGGACCACCTGGGTAACCCCCAGGGACTTCAGGCGCTCGTCCAGCAGAGTGTCGTGGAAGGCGCCCCATCGGGTCTTGGTGATGCGGTGGTCGGTGGGTTGGGCGTCGAGCTCGTCGGCGAGGTCGGTCCAGCCGTCCATGCGAGCGGGCCGCCCACCGGAAGCGCGCGCCGCGGAGGAGTCGGTGCGGCCGGGGGCGCCGCCGGCGACATTGACGAGCACGACGGGCAGATTCTTCTCACGGAACGCCGCAGCGAGGTCTGCCGCGTTCTTCAGCACTGTCTCGATCGGCACGGGGGTGCTGGCAGATCCGACGATGCCCTTCTGCAGGTCGATGAGGATGAGGGCGGCGGTGGCTTCGATGGCCGTGACGGGCATGGTGGGTCCTTCGCTCGATGGCAGAAGTCTCCTGCACCGAGGGGCGCGAAGGGCCAGGCGGTCGAACCGACCCGGAGAACCGGCCCCTGGGCGCCGCGCTGTCTGCCAGAGTTCGGACGTGTCGTGGTTGCAGTTCGTCGCGTCGATCGTGCAGAGCCTCGCGTGGCCTGGGGTGGTCGTTGCCCTCGTCTTCATCCTCAAGAGCCCGATCAGAGCGCTGCTTGGGCGGATCAAGACGGCCAAGGGATACGGCGTCGAGCTGAGCTTCTCGGAGGCCGCCGACAGGGTCCGTGCGGCCGTGGCGGAGATCGACGAGCGGGCTGCTGGTCAGCCCGGGCGCCTCGCCGCGCAGTCACCCGAGGTGTCGCTCAAGCAGGTCCGGGTCCCGGAGGACGTGGATCCGACGTACACAGTCCTGCTGGCCTGGCAGCAAGTGGACGAGGCGGTCATCAAGCTGGCCAAGCGCGCGGGGATCGAGCACGCGGGCAGTGGCTACCTGTCGCCGGTGATGGTGATGCGGGAGCTGACCAGCAGGGGAGTGGTCCAGGACTCCTACGCCGTGGCGGTCCGCAGCCTGGGCTCTCTGCGCAACGCCGTCGCGCACGGACAGCGCGCTGTGACGCCAGAGGAGGCGCGGGCGTTCGTCGGCTCCGCAGCAGACCTCGTCCGTGCGACCGACGCGCTGACGGCAACCATGACGCCGCCACCCAAGACCGATGCCAACGCGCCTGCGCCGGTGGCCCGGCCGCATGCCCGCGCCAAGAGGCCATCGAGCCACCAGGACTGATGAGGAACGGGCGTTCGTAGCGCCGCTGCGCCTGTCGCGTGTCGGCGGTCGGGTCGAACATGTGTTCGTGTCCGAAGCCCAGCAGCCGCCAGCCCCGCGAGCCGCGATCCTGCATGCCGACCTGGACGCGTTCTACGCGTCCGTCGAGCAGCGCGACGACTCGCGCCTGCGCGGCCGGCCGATCGCGGTGGGCGGGGGCGTGGTGCTGGCCGCCTCGTACGAGGCGAAGCGGCGCGGTGTGGCCACGGCGATGGGAGCGCGGCAGGCGTATGCCCTGTGCCCGGACCTGATCGTCGTGCGGCCGCGGTTCGACGCGTACCTCGCGGCGAGCCGGGCCGTGTTCGAGCTGTTCCATCGCACCACTCCGCTGGTCCAGGGCGTCTCGATCGACGAGGCCTTCCTCGACGTCCGCGGGTTGCACCGGATCGACGCCGCGCCGGTCGAGATCGCGCGGCGGCTGCGAGCCGCAGGTTCGGGACGAGGTCGGGCTGCCGATCACGGTCGGCGTCGCCCGCACGCCGTTCCTCGCGAAGGTCGCCAGCCGGGTCGCCAAGCCGGACGGGCTGCTCCTGGTGGAGCCGCAGGACGAGGTGGCCTTCCTGCACCCGCTGGCGGTGGAGCGGCTGTGGGGCGTCGGCGACGTGACCGCAGCGAAGCTGCACTCCTACGGGCTGCGCACGGCGGGGGAGGTGGCGGCGCTGCCCCGGTCGGTCCTCGTCTCGGCGCTTGGCCCGGCGGCCGGCGGCCACCTGTTCGCGGTGGTCCACGGCGGCACCGGCGACCGTGTGGTCGTCGGGCGGCGGCGCGGTTCGGTCGGCGCCCAGCGTGCCCTCGGCCATGGGCCGCACCCGCCCGACGAGGTGCGCGCGGCGCTGCTCGGCCTGGTCGACCGCGCAGGTCGGCGGATGCGCAAGGCCCGTCACGCCGCCCGCACGGTGGTGCTCCGGCTGCGGTTCGACGACTACGGTCGCGCCACCCGGTCCCGGACGCTGACTCACCCGACGACCTCCGGTGAGCTGTTGGCGGCCACCGCGGTCGGCCTGCTGGACGCGGCCGCGCCCCTGATCCGCGAGCGTGGTCTGACGCTCGTCGGCGTCGCGTTGACGGACCTGTCCCAGGACGCCTACCTGCAGGGGACGCTCGACCTCGGGCCGGATCGCACGGGGCTGCACACGGCGCTCGATGCCGTCGCGGCCCGGTTCGGCACGGACTCGGTCACCCGTGCCGCGCTGCTCCGCACCGGCGGCGGGTGGGCGGCGCCGGTGCTCGACGAGTGAGGACAGCGGAGGTCGTCGCCGGCCTGATCGGCCCGCTCGAGGCGGCCGGGCGCCTATCGGGCGGGGACCGGAACCGGCAGCCGCAGCTCGGTGAGGAAGTCCAGCAGGGCGCCGGTGAAGGCAGCCGGGGCGTGCGTGTTGACGTCATGGCCGGCATGCGGGACGACGGTCAGCCGGGCCAGTGGCGCCGCCCGTCGGTACCGCCACTCGTCCAGGCGCAGCGGGTCGTAGCGGCCGTTGACCAGCCAGACCGGCGTCGTGAGCCGGCGCAGGTCGGCCAGCGGCGAGTAGCCGGCCAGGGCGCCGAGCATGTCGGTGACGACGTGCCAGCCTTCCCCGCCGATCCGTAGCGTCGCGGTGACGCGTGCCGCCACGCGCCGGAACGCTCCGAGCGGCTTGCCCTTGATCTCCGTCGAGCACCCGGCGAGGAGCACCCCGGCGACGCGGTCGGAGTGCCGTCCCGCGTAGGCCAGGGAGGCGTAGCCACCGAGGGAGAGCCCGACCAGCAGCGGAGGGTCGTCGCACGAGCGCACGGCATCGTCGATGACGGTCAGCGCACCTTCGAACGTGAACTGCTCGTCGTGGCGTGTGCCGTGCCCGGGCAGGTCCACCGCGACCACGGGATGTCCGTGCGCGCGGAGGGCGGCAGCCTGCGCACGCCAGATCGCGGACGACGTACGGGTGCCGTGCACCAGCACGACCGAGCGAAACGGGATGACAGCTCCAGGGAAGGGCGAGAGGGCGAGAGTACGTGGCGTTCCTGGGAGCGGCTCACAGGTGCGGTGCGCACGGCCCGGAGCCGACCCGCGCCAGCCCGGCCAGGTCGCCCTGAGCCGGGTAGGTCTGGGTGAGGGCGGCCGTGGGGTTCATCAGCTCGCTCGGGTCGTTGACGTGCCCCAGCCCCACGAGGTGGCCCAGCTCGTGCGTCAGCACCCCCTGCGCCACGGCGACCCCGTTCGGCCCTTCGGCGATGAGCTGGGCGATCGCAGGCCCGTCCAGCACCACCTGGCCGGTGACGTAGAACGAGGTTCCGTCGGACACGACGGATGCCGATCCGGCGCTGCCCGCCACGTCGCCGGCCAGCTCCGGTGTCTCGGAGGGGGTGGACCACGCGACCAGAACCGGGGCCCATCGGTCGCCGTACCGGTCCGGCTGGTAGGCCGGGCGGTCGCGCGTGGGCTTCTCCTCGGTGGCGCCGTCGGCGACGAAGTGCAGCCCGGTGGCCTCGGAGATGCGCGCGATCGCGGCGGCGAGCAGCGCGTCCGCGCCGGGTGGCGCACCGTCCGGCCGCACCACGTAGTGCACCGGGCGGCACGGGCTGTAGGTGACGGGAGTGACGCCGTCGCGCTGCGTCTGCAGGAAGGAGTAGGGCCCGTCGGTCGGGTGGCCGAGCGGTGGGGCACCGAGCGGTTGGGCCTGCTCCTCGTGCCCGGGCGGCGGGCCCGCACGCAACAGGTGCGGCGCGAGCAGCCGCACGCCCAGCCAGGCGACGAGCACCACGGCGAGCACGATGAGCAGGGCGGGAAGCCGCGACGAGCGCCTGGCCGGAGCCGGCGGGACGGGCGCGCCGGGACCACGCAGCCATACCGGCCCGCTGGCGGCCGGCGGCCATCCCTCGCTCACGGGTGGTGAGCCTGGCACGTCGGACCGGCGGCCGTCGACCGCCGTACGGTGGAACCGGGTGGTGCCCTGGTCAGCGGCGCTGCGAGCTCACGCCCAGCGCGCCACCAGCCGGGTCAGCTGGTCGACGTAGCCCCCGCCGAACAGCAGGGCGTGCACCCCCACGGGGAAGACCTGGTGCAGCGTGACCCGGTCCCGCCACCCGGGCCGCAGCGGATGCATCTCCTGGTAGCCGTCCAGCACCTCGTCGAGGAACGGCAGCCCGAACAGCGCGAGCATCGCCAGGTCGGTCTCCCGATGGCCACCGTGCGCGGCGGGGTCGATCAGCGTGGCACCGTCGGACGTCCACAGCACGTTGCCCGACCACAGGTCGCCGTGCAGCCGGGCCGGCAGGTCGTCGTCGTCCAGGTCGCCGTGCTCCAGCCGGTCGGCGAGGGTGGCCAGCGTGGTCAGCGTCGCCTCGTCGGCCGCCCCGGCCCGACGAAGCCACCCGGCGAGCGGACGGAGCCGGCGCCGGGCGAGGAACTCACCCCAGGACGCGTGACGTCCCGCCGGCAGCGGGAGCGGCTCGTCGAGCGGCCCGAAGAACCCGTCGCCGGGCCAGCCGTCCGGGACCGCGCCGAACGCCGGTGCCCCGGCGTCGTGCGTGACCGCCAGGGCGCGGCCGAAGGTGCGGGCTGCCGCCGCGCTGGGCCGGGTCGGGGACAGGCGGACGAGGTCGAGGTGGTCGTCGCCGACGTCCAGCACCTCGACGACACGTGCCCCGCCGGCCGCCCGCAGCCAGCTCAGGCCGGCCGCCTCCCACCGGAAGTACCCGGCGGGAGCGTCCGGCCGTGCCTTGCGGAACGCGTCGGGCACCGGTCAGCGGGGCGGGATCGAGGCGGGCTGGTGGATGTGCTCGAACACCAGGGAGGTCTGCGTGTGCGCCACCTCCTGGCGCGTCGAGAGGTGGTCGATGACGAACTGGCGGAGCGCGTCGCTGTCGGCCACCTGGACGTGCGCCAGCACGTCGTCGGTGCCGCCGAGCAGGTAGACGTCGCGCACCTCCGGCCGGCCGGCCAGCTCGCGAGCGAACATGCCGAGCCGTGCCCGCGCCTGGGCCTGGAGCCGGACCGAGATGATCGCCTGCAGGCCGCGGCCCAGGGCGCGCGGGTCGACGTCGGCGGAGAAGCCCCGGATCACGCCGGACTCCCGCAGCGCGTGCACCCGGGCGTGGCACGTCGAGGGGGCCACGCCCACCCGGTCGGCCAGGTCCTTGTTGGAGACCCGGCCGTCCCGCTCGAGCTCGCGCAGGATGTCCCGGTCGACGTCGTCCAGGCCGCCGAACCGTGTGCGAACGGCGGGCCGGGAACCGGGCGGTAGCGAAGAATCGGCGGACATGAGGGCACGATAACGAACAGATCGCCGAGTTCACAGCATCGAAACCTAGGAAGTTCACACTCGAGCTGTCCGCAGCGTTCGACAAGGAGTGACGGCCATGCGCATCGGCATCCCGCGCGAGATCAAGAACCGTGAGTACCGGGTCGCCGTGACGCCGGCCGGCGTCCACCGGCTGGTCACCAGCGGGCACGAGGTGCTCGTCGAGTCCGGGGCCGGCGCAGGGTCGGCGCTGCCCGACGAGCAGTACCTCGCCGCCGGCGCCCGCATCGTCCCGGACGCGGCCGAGGCGTGGTCGGCCGAGCTCGTCTGCAAGGTCAAGGAGCCGGTCGCCGCCGAGTACGGCTTCCTGCGCGCGGACCAGCTGCTGTTCACCTACCTGCACCTGGCTGCCGACCGGGCCGGCACGGACGCGCTGCTGGCCGCCGGTACCACCGCCATCGCCTACGAGACCGTGCGGCTGCCGGACGGCTCGTTGCCCCTGCTGGCACCGATGAGCGAGATCGCCGGACGGCTGGCGGCCCAGGTCGGCGCCTACCACCTGATGAAGAACGAGGGCGGGCGAGGAGTGCTGCTCGGCGGCGTGCCCGGCGTGGCGCCCGCCAAGGTCGTCGTCATCGGGGCCGGAGTCGTCGGGCGGCAGGCGGCGACGGTGGCGGCCGGCATGCGCGCCGATGTCACGGTGCTCGACCTGTCGGTGCCCCGGCTGCGTGAGGTCGACGTCGAGTTCGGCGGCCGGGTGCGCACGCTGGCCTCCAGCGCCTGGGCGGTCGAGCGCGAGCTGCTCGACGCGGACCTCGTCGTGGGCGCCGTGCTGGTCCCCGGCGCGCGGGCGCCGCATGTGGTGAGCAACGACCTCGTCGCGCGGATGCGGCCCGGCTCCGTGCTCGTGGACGTCGCGGTCGACCAGGGCGGCTGCTTCGAGGACACCCACCCGACCACGCACGACGACCCGACCTACCGGGTGCACGAGTCGGTGCTCTACGCGGTGGCGAACATGCCCGGCGCCGTCCCGGTGACCAGCACGGTCGCGTTGACCAACGTCACCGCGCCGTACCTGGCCGCGCTGGCCGACCACGGCTGGCGCGCGGCGCTGGACGCCGACCCCGCGCTCGCGGCCGGCCTGACGACGCACGCCGGTGCGCTGTACAGCGAGCCGGTCGCGGTCGCCCATGGGCTGCCCTGGCGCTCCCGGCACGGGGCGACGTCCACGATGATGGCGGGATGAGCTCCGACCTCGACCCGTCCAACCCGTTCGCCGCCCCCTCGACCCTGCCTTACGGCCTGCCCGACTTCGGGGCGATCCGCGAGGAGCACTACGTCCCGGCGTTCCTCGCCGGCATGGCAGAGCAGCGTGCGCAGGTCGCGGCGATCGCCGCGAACCGGGAGCCGGCCACCGTCGAGAACACCCTCGTCGCGTTCGAGCGGTCGGGCCGGCTGCTCGACCGGGTCTCGGCGGTCTTCTTCAACCAGCTCGGTTCCGACTCCAACCCTGCGCTGGAGGGCGATCGAGGAGGAGGTCGCGCCGCTGCTGGCCGCGCACCGCGACGCGATCTGGCTGGACGGGGCGCTCGCGGCGCGGGTCGAGGCGCTCGGCCGGCAGGCCGACGACGGCGCGCTGGACCTGGAGCCGGACACCGCGTGGCTGCTGCACCGGCGCCGGATCGCCCATCGTCGTGCCGGTGCCGGCCTCGACGCCCCCGCCCAGGCTCGACTGCGCGCGATCAACGAACGGCTGACCGTGCTCGAGGCGAGGTTCGGCCGCACGCTGCTGGCGGCGACCAACGCCGCAGCGGTGCTCGTCACCGACGAGGACGAGCTGGACGGGCTGTCCGACGATGCGAGGGCGGCTGCGGCCGCCGCGGCGGAGCGGCACGGGCAGCACGGCGCCTGGTTGTTCGACCTCGTCCTGTCGACCGACCAGCCCGTCCTGGCCGACCTGCGGCACCGGGGACTGCGGCGTCGCGTGTTCGAGGCATCGGTCAGCCGTGGCCTGGGCGGGGAGCACGACACGCGCCCGATCCTGCTGGAGATCGCTGCCCTGCGGGCCGAGCGGGCGGGCCTGCTCGGGTACGCCCACCATGCCGACTACGTCGCCTCCGACCTGACGATCCACGGCGCGGACGCCGTCGCCGAGCTGCTCGGCGGGCTCGTCGGGCCGGCCGTGGCCAACGCGAAGGCCGAGGCTGCCGAGATCCGACGGGCGCTCGACCACGACGAGCCCGGAGCCGAGCTGCAGCCGTGGGACTGGGCCTACTACGCGCAGCGGGTGCGCCGGGAGCGCCGCTCGCTGGACCCGACCGCGATGCGGCCCTACCTGGAGCTGGACCGCGTCGTCACCGAGGGGGTGTTCCGCGCGGCGAACCGGCTGTTCGGGCTGACCTTCGCCCACCGGCACGACCTTCGCGGCTACCACCCCGACGTGCGGGTCTACGAGGTGTTCGACGCCGACGGCACGGGTCGGGCGCTGTTCCTGCACGACCCGTGGACCCGGGACTCCAAGCGTGGCGGCGCGTGGATGAACACCCTGGTCGACCAGTCCCACCTGCTCGACGAACCGTGCGTCGTGGTGAACAACCTCAACATCCCCCGGCCGCCGGACGGTGAACCGACGCTGCTCACCTGGGACGAGGTCACGACGCTGTTCCACGAGTTCGGCCATGCGCTGCACGCGATCCTGTCCGACGTGCGCTACCCCTCCCAGTCCGGCACCGCCGTCCCGCGCGACGCCGTCGAGTACCCCAGCCAGGTCAACGAGATGTGGGCGTGGGAGCCGGAGGTGCTGCACGGCTTCGCGGTGCACCACGTGACCGGCGAGCCGATGCCGGCCGAGTGGGTGCGGGCCCTGCTCGACGCCCGCCAGGACGGCGAGGGGTTCGCCACCACCGAGTACCTCGGTGCGGCGCTGCTCGACCAGGCCTGGCACCGCCTGAGGCCGCAGGACGTCCCGACCGACCCCGACCTGGTGGAGGCCTTCGAGCGGGCAGCGCTCGAAGGCGCCGGGATCGCCTACCCGCCGGTCCCACCGCGCTACCGGTCGACGTACTTCAACCACATCTTCTCCGGCGGGTACTCGGCCGGGTACTACGCGTACATCTGGTCCGAGGTGCTCGACGCCGACACCGTCAACTGGTACCAGGAGCACGGTGGCCTGCGCCGCGAGAACGGCGAGGAGTTCCGGGCCAAGGTCCTGTCCCGCGGCGGCAGCCTGGACGCGCTGCAGGCCTTCGCGGACCTCCGTGGCCGCAGCCCCGACATCGCCCCCCTCCTGGCCCGCCGCGGCCTCGCCTGACCCCTTCCCCCCCCTTCCCCCCTTCCCCCCTCCCCACCCCCTCAGCGTCCGAGCCGTTTGCGGTCATGACCGCAAACGGCTCGGACGCTGAGGGTCGGTACGGTGGGCGGCATGGCCGTCGACTCGTCGTCCCGTGGTGCCCCCGCATCGGCCGAGGACGAGGTCGAGCGGATCTGCACCGAGCTGATCCGGTTCGACACGAGCAACCTCGGCGACGGTTCCGGCCCGGGGGAGCGGGCAGCCGCCGAGTACGTCGCCGAGCTGCTGTCCGACGTGGGACTGGAGCCGGAGGTGTTCGAGGCCGCGCCCGGGCGGACCAGCGTCGTCGTGCGCCTGGCCGGTGCCGACGCGGCGCGGCCGGCCCTCGTCGTCCACGGGCACACCGACGTCGTCCCAGCCCGCGCCGAGGACTGGTCCGTCCCGCCCTTCGCCGGCGAGGAGATCGACGGCGTCATCTGGGGTCGCGGGGCCGTGGACATGAAGGACATGGACGCGATGGTCCTGGCGGTGGTCCGTCAGATGGTGCGCGAGGGTCGCCGGCCTGCCCGGGACGTCGTGCTGGCGATGTTCGCCGACGAGGAGGCCGGCGGTGTGCACGGTGCCGGCTGGGCGGTGGACCATCGGCCGGACCTCTTCGAGGGGGCCACCGAGGCGATCAGCGAGGTCGGCGGCTACTCGGTCACGGTCGGCGGCACGCGCGCCTACCTGGTGCAGACCGCGGAGAAGGGGCTGGCCTGGCTGCGCCTGGTCACCGAGGGCCGGGCCGGCCACGGCAGCCAGATCAACCCGGACAACGCGGTGACCCACCTGGCCGAGGCGGTGGCCCGGATCGGTGCGTACCGCTGGCCGCGCGTGCTGACCCCGCCGGTCCGCCGCCTCCTCGAGGGCGTCGCCGGCCTGACCGGGCTGCCGTTCGACGAGGACGACGAGGGGTCGGTCGACGCCCTGGTCGCTGCCCTCGGTCCGGCGGCGCGGTTCGTCGGCGCCACCTTGCAGCACACCGCCAACCCGACCCGGCTGGAGGCCGGCTACCTGTCGAACGTCATCCCGAGCCGGGCCGAGGCGACGATCGACGGCCGGTTCCTGGCCGGGCGGCAGGACGAGTTCGACGCGACGATCCGCGCCCTCGCCGGCGAGCACGTGCGGGTCGAGGACCGCCATCGCGACATCGGGCCGTCGGCACCGATCGACAGCCCGTTCGTCGATGCGATGGCCGCCGCCGTGCTCGCGGAGGACCCGGGAGCGGTCGTCCTGCCCTACATGCTGGCGGCCGGGACCGACAACAAGTCGCTGGCCCGGCTCGGCATCGCCGGGTACGGCTTCGCGCCCCTGCGCCTGCCGGCGGACTTCGACTTCACGGCGATGTTCCACGGCGTCGACGAGCGCGTCCCGGCCAGTGCGCTGCGGTTCGGCTGCCGCGTCCTGGACCGGCTGCTGACGACGTGCTGACCGCCGGCTGACGCCGGTCAGTCCTCCTCGTCGTCGTCGAACGTCGAACGGACCCGGATGATCTTGCGGCGCAGCCACACCCGGCGCTCGCCCCCGGCGTACAGGCGGGTCCGCGCCAGCTCCCAGCGGCCGTACTCGGCCTGGTCGGTGAGCATCTGACGGGCGTCGTTGCCGCTGGTCGCGGGGGAGATGGTCAGCATCCGGTACTCGTACTGGCCGCCCATCCGCACGAAGCCGTGCGACGCCCGGGCACGATGTCCCGTGGTCAGGTCCCCGTCCATGCACCACCTCGTTCCGTCCCGCGCCGCCCGTGGCCGACTCGACGCGCGGGCGCTGTGCCATTGTGCCTCGGGCGGCGCTACCGTCAGGGCATGACCGTCGACCCGCGTGCCGCTCTCGACCGGCTGATCGCCGCGTTGGAAGCCCATTTCAACGCCGTCCAGTCCCGCCACGGCGACGACGACCCCGCGGTCGACGATGCCTACGACGTCCTGGCGGACGCGTTCGAGGTGTACGACGACGCCCTCGGCACGGTCTACGGCGAGGCGACCCCGTTCTACCTGGCCGAGGAGGACGAGGAGTCGGAGGACGAGGAGTCCGACGGCGAGGACGAGGACGAGGACGACGATCTCGACGAGGAGATCGAGGACGACTGGACCGGCGAGGACGAGCCCGCCGCCCGGTAGCGCACCGGTCGGGCGTCAGCCCACCGACAGTCGCTCCGGGTAGCCGAGCGCCGGTGCGCTCACGTCGTCCAGGGCGGCGGCGAGCTCGTCGGGCAGCTCCAGGTCGTCGGCCGCGAGCAGCTGGCGCAGCTGGGTGGGCGTGCGCGGCCCGACGAGCGCGCAGGACATCCCCGGACGCGCGCGCAGCCAGGCGAGCGCCACCTCGGCAGGTGTCCGGTCCAGGCCCTCGGCGGCCGTCAGGAGCCCCTCGACCACGGCGGCCGACGGGCGCGTGAGGTACGGCTGGACGAACCCGGCGAGGTGGGACGACGCGGCTCGTGAGTCTGCCGGGACGGTGCGCCGGTACTTGCCGGTCAGCACACCCCGGCCGAGGGCCGACCACGCGAGCAGCCCGGCACCGAGCGCGTCGGCTGCCGGCAGGACCTCCCGCTCCACCCCGCGCTGGAGCAGCGAGTACTCCGCCTCGACGGCGGTCAGGCCGACGTCGCTCTCCAGGAGCGAGGCGACCCGGGCCACCTGCCACCCGGCGTGGTTCGACAGGCCGACGTAGCGCGCCCGGCCTGAGGCGACGGCGAAGCGCAACGCGGAGACGGTCTCCTCCAGCGGCGTGCGCGGGTCCGGCGTCTGGACCAGCCACACGTCGACGTGGTCGGTACCCAGGCGGTCGAGCGAGCCGTCGAGCCCGTCGAGCAGCGAGCCGCGCGACGCGTCGACCACGGCGCCGTCGCGGGTGCGCCGAACGCCGCCCTTGGTGACGATGACGACGTCCCGGCGGTCCACGACGTCGCCGAGCAGGGACCCGAGCAGCTCCTCCGCGCCGCCTCCGGCGTACGACGCCGAGGTGTCGAGCAACGTGCCGCCGGCGTCGACGAAGTCGTGCAACAGCTCGCGGGCGTCGTGCTCGTCGGTGTCGCGGCTCCAGGTCATCGTGCCCAGCCCGAGCCAGGACACCTGCAAACCGGACCGTCCCAGCCGGTGGTGCTCCATGGGACGGCACCCTAGCGGCGGGACGCAGCCCGGCCGCGACGGCTCGCACGGATAGGGTGACCGACCATGACGCACGGACTGGGCCCAGCCGCCGCTCTCCTGCTGGGCCTGATCCAGGGCTTGACCGAGTTCCTGCCGATCTCCTCGAGCGCGCACATCCGGATCGTCAGCGAGCTGCTCACCGGTGCCGATGCCGGCGCCGCGTTCACGGCGGTCATCCAGCTCGGCACCGAGTCCGCGGTGATCCTGTACTTCCGGCGCGACATCGCCCGGATCTGCGTGCACTGGTGGCGTGCGCTGCGCGGCGCCTACGGCACGGACTGGCGCTCGCGGGCCGGCGCCCCGCGCGGTGCCGTGGCGGACCACGACGCGCTCATGGCGTGGTTCATCGCCCTCGGCTCGGTGCCGGTGGTCGTGTTCGGTGTGCTGTTCAAGCACGCGATCGAGAGCGGCCTGCGCAACCTGTGGATCACCGCGACCGTTCTGGTCGTGTTCGGCCTGGTCCTCGGCTGGGCGGACCGGGTGGGCGCCAAGCGGCGCACGATGCAGGAGCTGACGCCGCGGCACGCCCTGTGGTTCGGCCTGTGGCAGGCGCTGGCCCTCATCCCGGGGGTGTCGCGCTCCGGCGGCACCATCACCGGCGGGCTGCTGCTCGGCTACACGCGCGAGGCCGCGGCCCGGTACTCCTTCCTGCTGGCCATCCCGGCGGTCTTCGGGTCCGGCCTGTTCGAGCTGGCGACCAGCTTCGACCAGTTCGGGCACGGCAACACCCCCGGGTTCGGGGCGACCCTGGTGGCGACGGTGGTGGCGTTCGTCGTCGGCTACCTGGTGATCATCGTGTTCCTCAAGATCGTCTCGACGTACAGCTACCAGGGGTTCGTCCGGTACCGGATCGGTCTGGCGGTGCTGGTCGTCCTGCTGCTGGTGACCGGCGCCCTCGAGGCGAACGCCGCGATCGTCTCCTGACCCCGGCCGGACCGCTGCGGGCCGGACCGCGCTGACCGCTGCATCGGCGCTGGCAATGTGCCGCGCCAATGTTTCCTCTGCGCCGCGGGTGCATTCTCCGAACGAATCCTGGACGCCACCTGCAAGGAAGCAGGCAAATTGGTCGCCTGAGACCTTCCTGGGAATTTGGACACAGTTTGCTCAAGATGCTTGCCGATAACGATGCACGTGGGTTAGCACGGAACCGACATGTTAATTCCCCACCACGGGAGGACGACGATGTCGTCGACACGAACGGTACGGATCATCGGCACGATGGCCGCTCTCGGCCTGGTCGTCGCCGGGTGCAGCACGACGAGCAGCGGCGGTGGCGCGACGACGGCGCCTCCCGCCCCCGCGACCACCGGCGCGGTGCCACAGCTCGACGCCACGGCCTTCACGGCGGACTTCTCGATGATGGCCCAGCTGAAGGGCCTGGCGTCCTCCGGCAAGGGTCTGGTCGGGGTGCTGCTGCCCGACACGACGACCTCCACCCGGTACGTCCAGTACGACGCGCCGTACCTCAAGCAGGCCTTCCAGGCAGCGGGTCTGACCGACACCCAGTTCAAGATCGACAACGCCAACGGCAGCGCGTCGACCATGCAGACCCAGGCCGAGGCGGACATCAACGCCGGGGCCTCCGTGCTGCTGGTCGACCCGCTCGACTCCGGCAGCGGCGCCGCGATCGAGGCCTCGGCGAAGGCCGCCGGCGTGGCCGTGATCGACTACGACCGCCTGACCAAGGGCGGCCCGGCCGATCGCTACTACGTCAGCTTCGACAACGTGAAGGTCGGCCAGACCATGGGCCAGGGCCTGATCCAGTGCATCACGGACTGGAAGGTCTCGAAGCCGAACATCCTCATCATGGACGGCGACCCGACCGACAACAACGCGACCCTGTTCGCCCAGGGCTACAACGGCGTGCTGAAGCCGATGTTCGACAACGGCACGTACACGAAGGTCGGCGAGCCGGCCGGCACGTGGGACCCGGCGACCGCCGCGACCACGTTCGAGCAGCAGCTCACCGCGCACCCGCAGATCAACGCGGCGATCACGCCGAACGACGACAACGCCAATGCCGTCATCTCCATCCTCAAGGGCAAGGGTGTGCAGCCCAAGACCTTCCCGACCACCGGCCAGGACGCCTCGCTGCCCGGTCTGCAGAACATCCTCACCGGCTACCAGTGCGGCACCGTCTACAAGCCGATCTACCTCGAGGCCCAGGCCGCGGCGGCGCTCGCGATCTACCTGCGGGCCGGCGTCACCCCGCCGTCCACGCTGGTGAACGCGACGACGACCGACACCCAGCTCAACGCCCAGATCAAGTCCGTGTACACCACACCGATCTGGGTGACGACGGCCAACATGGCCAGCACCGTCATCAAGGACGGCGCGGTCACCGCCGCCAAGCTGTGCGCGGGCACGGTCGCCGCCGCCTGCACCGCGGCCGGCATCAGCTGATGTCCGACCCGACCACGGAGGCCCCCCCGCTGCTCCGGCTGCGGGGGGTCTCCAAGTCGTTCGGGCCCGTCCGGGCCCTGACCGACGTCGACCTCGTCGTCCCCGCCGGCGCCGTCACGGCGCTGGCGGGGGACAACGGGGCCGGCAAGTCCACGCTGATCAAGTGCATCGCCGGCATCCACCAGCCGGACTCCGGCGAGATCTTCTGGGACGGCAGGCAGGTGCGGCTGCACGGCCCCGCTGACGCCGCCGCGCTGGGGATCCAGACCGTCTACCAGGACCTGGCGCTGTGCGACAACCTCGACATCGTCCAGAACATGTTCCTGGGCCGGGAGCGGGTACGGCGCGGACAGCTCGATGACGTCTCGATGGAGAAGGCGGCCGCGAGCACCCTGACCGAGCTGGCCGTGACCACGGTGCGCTCGGTGCGTCAGCAGGTGGCGACCCTGTCCGGCGGGCAGCGGCAGTCGGTCGCGATCGCCAAGGCGGTGCTGTGGGAGTCTCGCCTGGTCGTCATGGACGAGCCGACCGCGGCGCTCGGCGTCACGCAGACCCGGATGGTGCTCGACCTGGTGCGCACCCTGGCCGCGCGCGGGCACTCCGTGCTGCTCATCTCGCACAACCTGGTCGACGTCCTCGCGGTAGCCGACCGGGTCGCCGTGATGCGCCAGGGCAGGGTGGTCGACGTGCGCCCGCGTGACCGGATCGACGAGCGCATCCTGGTCGACCTGATGACGACCGGCACGTCCGACCGTGAGGCCTCGGCCGGGGCGCGGATCGCGGCCCAGGGTGGGGCCCGCGACGAGGGAGGTGGTGCGTCATGACCACGCACGACGAGCGGACGAGGCCCACCCGGCCGGCCGAGCCCGCCGGGGTCCAGCCGGTCGAGGGGATCGGCACGGGCGACTACCTGCGACTGGGGTGGCAGCGGGTCAAGGGCGGCGAGACCGGCGTCCTGCCGGTCGTCGGCGGCCTGGTGCTGGTCTCCATCGTCTTCCAGAGCCTCAACAGCCACTTCCTCACCGCGGGCAACCTGGTCAACCTGCTGGTGCAGGCCGCCGTGTTCGCCCTGTTCGGCATGGCGGAGGTGTTCGTCCTGCTGCTCGGCGAGATCGACCTGTCCGCCGGCTACGTCGCCGGCATCTCTGCGGTCGTCGTGGCGTGGCTCGCCCAGCCGCAGATCGGCTGGCCCTGGTGGGCCGCGATCCCGGCGGCCCTGGTCGCCTCGGCCCTGATCGGGCTGCTGCACGGGACCCTGTTCGCCAGGATCGGGCTGCCGTCGTTCGTCGTGACCCTGGCCGGACAGCTGTTCTGGGCCGGGGTCATGCTGTTCGTGCTCGGCAACGGCGGGGCGATCCTCATCCAGGACAAGGTGGTCAACTCGATCGCCTCGGCGACGCTGTCCAGGCTCGGCGGCTGGATCGTCGCGGTCGTCGTCGTGGCGCTGTTCGCCGCCACCATGTGGCGCCGCGACGCGCGTCGCCGCGACTCCGGGCTGCCCGCGGCGCCGGCCGCGCTGACCGTGACGAAGATCGGCGTCTCGGTGCTGGCCGCGGTCGGGCTGATCCTGCTGGTCAACGCGGACCGGGGCGTGCTCGCCCCGGTCTACGGGCTGCCCTGGGTCGTGCTGCTCGTCCTCGGCGTGCTCGTCGTGTGGGCCTACCTGCTGGGCCGGCGTCGGTTCGGGCTGTACGTCTACGCGGTCGGCGGGAACGCCGAGGGAGCGCGCCGAGCCGGGATCAACCTGGCGCGGATCCGGATCGTGTCGTTCATGCTGTGCTCGCTCACCGCGGGGATCGCGGGCATCGTCTACGCGTCCCGCCTGCGGTCGATCTCGACGTCGCTCGACGGCGGGACCCTGGTGCTCTACGGGATCGCGGGCGCCGTGATCGGCGGGACCAGCCTGTTCGGCGGGCGCGGCAAGGCGCTGCACGGTGTGCTCGGTGGGCTGGTGATCGCGGCGATCGACAACGGGATGGGGCTGCTCGGCTTCAGCGCCGCCGCCAAGAACATCGTCACGGCGGTCGTGCTCATCGCCGCGGTGACGATCGACGCGGTCACCCGCCGGCACCGCCCTGGCTGAGCCCTACAGCCAGCCGCTCCTGCGGAACGCCCGGTACAGCAACCAGCAGAGGCCGACCATGAGGACGATGGACATCGGGTAGCCGACGGTCCAGCTCAGCTCCGGCATGTGCTGGAAGTTCATCCCGGAGATCCCGGCGATGAGCGTGGGCACGGCGATCATCGCCGCCCATGCGGAGATCTTGCGCATGTCCTCGTTCTGCCGGACGCCGACCTGGGCCAGGTGCGCGGAGAGCATGTCCCGGAGCAGCTCGTCGTGCCCGACCAGGTGGCGGTCCAGCCGGTCCACGGTCGCCTGGACGTTGTCCAGCCAGGTCCAGCCGCGCGGCGTGCCGTGCTCGTCGTCGGCCTGCGCCTCGAACTCCGGCAGGGCTGCCATCAGCGGGCTGAGCGCACGACGAGCCTCGGCGATCTCCCGCTTGAGGGCGTAGATGCGTTGCACCGGGTCGCCGTGGTGCGGGGCGAAGACGACGCGCTCGGTGGCGTCGACCGCCTCGCCCAGCCCCAGCTCCACCTCGCTGGCCCGCGCCAGCACGGTGAACAGCAGGGCGGCGAGGACCTCGCGGGACCCCGTGTCGGGGGTCGGCACCCCGTCGACGAGGCGTGCGGTGGCCAGGGCCAGGACGCCGGCCGAGCCGGCCTCCGCGCTGATCACGATGTCCGCGCCGGTGACGGTGGTCACCTCACCGGTGAACACGTCCCGGGTCGCCTCGTCGAACCAGGTGGTCGGGGTGGACATCAGCAGGTCACCGGCCGGGGACCGGTCGACGTGCGCGTAGGCGGTGCGGTTGCTCTCGGCGCCGTTCAGCGTGGCGACACGGTGCTCGAGCATGGCCACGGTGCGCTGGTCCAGCCCCCACGCCCGGGCGGCGTCGGCCAGGCCGGCCAGGCCGTCGACGACCACCCAGGTCGGGCCGGAACGGGTGGCGGCCGGCACTGCCTCGGTGCGCCGCCATCCGGCGGAGCTCTGCTGGTAGATCTCGTCGGGCACGAGGGCCATTGTCCGCCGGGCCGGCATCGGGCCGGGAACGACGCGCGACTACGCTCGTCGGGTGCTGACCTGGCCCGCCCCCGCCCTGCCCAGGCTGCCCGGACGGGGACCCGCGGTGCGCCTGCTCGACACCGCGACGGGGGAGCAGGTCGATCCCGTCGTGGACGGCGCGGCCACGCTCTACGTCTGCGGCATCACCCCGTACGACGCGACCCACCTCGGTCACGCGGCGACGGCGATCGCGTTCGACCTGCTGGTCCGGGCGTGGCGGGATGCCGGTGTGCAGGTCCGCCACGCCTCGAACGTCACCGACGTCGACGACCCGCTGCTCGAGCGGGCCACCGCCACCGGGGTCGACTGGCGCGAGCTCGCCGTGGCGCAGACCGCCTTGTACGCGCAGGACATGGCCGCGCTCCAGGTGATCCCGCCGGACGTCTACGTCGGGGCGGTCGAGTCGGTCCCGGCGGTGGTCGAGGCGGTCGAACGGATGCTTGCGCGCGGCGCCGCCTACCGCGTGCCGACGCCCGAGGTCCCCGACGGGCTCGACCTCGGGGACGTCTACGCCTGCCTGGGTGCGGACGCGGAGTTCGGCGAGGTCGCCCGCCTCGACCGGCAGACGATGCTCGCCCTGTCGGCCGAGCGCGGCGGCGACCCGGACCGGCCGGGCAAGAAGGACCCGCTCGATCCGCTGCTCTGGCGCCGCGAACGTGCCGGTGAGCCCGCGTGGGACGGCGGCTCGCTCGGTCGTGGCCGGCCGGGCTGGCACATCGAGTGCGTCGTCATCGCGCGGGACGCGCTGAGCTCACCGGTGACCGTGCTCGGCGGCGGCTCCGACCTGCGCTTCCCGCACCACGAGATGAGCTGCTCGCACACCCGCGTGCTGGCGGACGACCCGGCGCGCCGGCGCCCGGGCGCACGTCCACACCGGCATGGTCGGCCTCGACGGCGAGAAGATGAGCAAGTCGCAGGGCAACCTCGTGCTCGTCTCGACGCTGCGCGCCGCCGGCGTGGACCCGAACGCCATCCGGCTGGCGATCCTCGCCCATCGCTATCGCGAGGACTGGTCGTGGACCGAGGACGGGCTGCGGGACGCGCAGGCGCGGCTGGGCCGCTGGCAGCGTGCCCTGTCCGGCGTGGGTGGCCCGCCGGCCGAGGCGACGCTGGCGGCCGTGCGCACCGCGCTGGCCGACGACCTCGACGCGCCGCGCGCACTGGCCGCCGTCGACGCCTGGGCCGACGCTGCGCTGGCCGGGGCGGCCGAGCCCGACGAGGGCGCCCCCGGGGTCGTCGCCCGGATGCTGGACGCCCTGCTCGGGGTGCGGCTGTAGGCGCGGGACGGCTCAGCTGCCCGAACCCTTGTCGCGCCGTCGCAGGTAGCGCTCGAACTCGCGGGCGATCGCCTCGCCGGTCGCCTCCGGCAGGTCGGCCGTGTCCTTGGCCTGCTCGAGCTGGCGCACGTACTCGCCGATCTCGGAGTCCTCGCCGGCCAGCTCGTCGACCCCGGCCTGCCACGCGGCGGCGTCGTCGGGCAGCTCGCCGAGCGGGATGGGCTCGCCGAGCAGCTGCTCGAGGTGGTGCAGCAGCGCCAGGCTGGCCTTGGGCGACGGCGGGTGCGCGACGTAGTGCGGCACGGCCGCCCACAGCGACACGGCCTTCATCCCGCGGGCCGCCGCCTCGTGCTGCAGCACGCCGACGATGCCGGTCGGCCCCTCGTAGGTGCTGC
The DNA here is from genome assembly GCA_963769855.1 of uncultured Actinomycetota bacterium. Lineage (GTDB taxonomy): Bacteria > Actinomycetota > Actinomycetes > Actinomycetales > Cellulomonadaceae > Cellulomonas. The sequence continues at coordinate 72,430 of CAVYNN010000001.1, read as the reverse complement.
GCTCCAGGTCCAGCCTGGCGGCGATGGCGGTGTCGTCGGCCGAGACCGTCACCGGGATGGGGCGCGTGTGCGGCACGTCGGCGAGCAGCGCACCGATCGTCACCACCCATTGCACGTGCAGGCCGGCGGCGATGTCCAGCAGCTCGGTGCAGTAGCGGCGCCAGCGCATCGACGGCTCGATTCCATGGACCAGGACCACCGCGCGCCCGGTCTGCGGCGTCGTCGCCAGCGACACCGACGTGGTGGGCCAGGTGATCTCCCGCGTGCCGTCCGACGCCAGCGTGACCACGGGCCGGTTCACCTGGAAGTCGTGGTACTCCTCCGGGTCCAGCTCGTCCACCTGCTCGGCGTCCCACACGTCGGCGAGGTAGGCGACGACCTGGGTCGCCGCGGCGCCCGCGTCGTTCCAGCCCTCGAAGGCCGCCAGCAGCACCGTCTCGCCGACGGGCAGGTCACCGGCCGCACTCTCACTCACCCGGTCAGCGTAGGCGACGACCGGCAGGGTCGTCGGGCGCTCCGGCCGGGGTAGCCTCGACAACCTGCTCGCTCGGCCACCCGGAGGTTGTCCATGGCTCGCGCCGCCCTGCCTGCAGCGGTGCTCTGGGACCTGGACGGCACGTTGGTCGACACCGAGCCGCTGTGGCGCGAGGAGGAGGCCACCCTCGTCGCGCAGCACGGCGGGACGTGGACCCCGCAGGACGGTCTGGCGCTGGTCGGCACGGCGCTGCCGGCCTACGCCCGCGCGCTGCGCCAGGCCGGGGTCGGGCTGCCGGAGGACGACATCATCACGTCGCTCTCCGCGCGGATCATCGCCCGCCAGTCGGCGGCTGCCCGGTGGCAACCCGGTGCCCGCGAGCTGGTCACAGCGTTGCGTGCGGCCGGCGTGCCGCAGGCACTGGTCACCTCGTCCTACCGGAACCTCACCGAGCCGGTGGTCCGGGACAGCGCCGGGGCGTTCGCCGTGGTGGTCCCGGGGGACGAGGTGAACCGCCCGAAGCCCGATCCCGAGCCGTACCTGGTGGCCGCGAGCCGGCTGCACGTGCCGGCCACGGCGTGCGTCGTCGTCGAGGACTCCCGGGTCGGTGTGGCCGCGGCCCTGGCCTCCGGGGCGCACGTGCTCGCGATCGAGTCCGACGTCGCTCTGCCCGACGACCCGCGGCTGTCCCGTGCCCGCTCGCTGACCGACGTCAGCGTCGACGACCTCGCCCGGATCGCCGCGGGCAGCGGTGCTCGATCTCAGGGGTGAGACGGTCTGACCCCCGTGGCGCGTTCCACAGCATCGTCGTCGACCTGCGGTGCCGTGCCGCCGAACGCCGGGCAGAGCGCCTTGAAGGAGCACCAGTCGCACAGCGCGGAGGTCCGCGGCACCCACTGACCGGTGCGTGCGGCCTCCTGCACCGAGGCCCAGATCGACCGGACGCGCGCCTCGAGGGTCACCATCTCCGCCTCGGTCGGCTCGTGCCGGATCACCTGCCCGTCGGCCAGGTACTCCAGCTGGAGCGCCCGCGGCAGCACGCCCCGGGTACGCCACAGCACGTAGGCGTAGAAGCGCATCTGGAACAGCGCGTGACCCTCGAAGCCGGCGCGTGGCGAGCGGCCGGTCTTGTAGTCGACGATCCGCACCCAGCCGTTCGGTGCGACGTCCACCCGGTCGACGATGCCCCGCAGCTGCGGGCCGTCCGCCAGGTCGAGCCGGACCGCCAGCTCGCGGGCCTCCGGCTCGAGCCGCGTCGGGTCCTCCAAGGTGAAGTAGGTGCCGAGCAGGTCGCCGGCCCCGGTGAGCCACGCGGCCTCGGCGTCGGCATCGCTGAACAGCTCGTCGTACGCAGGAGCCCGTTCGCGCAGGCCCTGCCACTGCTCCGGCAGCAGGGCGCGCGCGGCGGACGGCGTGCGCCCGGCCGCCGGCAGGTCGAACAGCCGCTCCAGCACGGCATGCACCAGCGTGCCGCGCGCGGCGGCCTCGCTCGTCGGCTCGGGCAACCGGTCCACCACGCGCAACCGGAACAGCAGCGGGCACTGCTGGAAGTCGTTCGCCCGGGACGGGGACAGTCCCGGACGGTGCGCGGGGCGGTCGGCCTCCTCGTCGCCGGTGACGAGCAGGTCGTCGGCGCCCGCGGTGGTCATCGCCGGCCCCCCGGGCAGGCGAGGGCGCGGGAACCGGAACGCACAGGAGGGGTCACCCGACGAGCCTAGGAGGGGGCACCGACACCGCCTCGTCGGCGCGCCCCTAGGCTGGTGGGATGAGCGCGAACCGCCCCGCCCCGAGCGCGGCCCCACGTGGCTGGGTGATCGGCCGGGTGGCGGGCGCGCCCGTGGTGCTCTCGCCCAGCTTCCTGCTCGCGGCCGTCGTGCTCACCGCTGTCTTCACGCCGACGGTGCGCAGCGCGACGGGTCTGGGTGCCGGCGCCTACGTCGTCGCCCTGGCCTTCGTCCTGCTCCTGTTCGGATCGGTGTTCTGCCACGAGCTGGCGCACGGGCTGGTCGGCCGTGCGCGCGGCCAGCAGCCGACGGCCTTCGTGCTGACCCTGTGGGGCGGGCACACGTCCTTCCGCGGCGCCGCGCCGACGCCGGCCAGCGCGGCCCTGGTCGCCGCCGCCGGACCGGTGACGAACCTGGTGCTCGCCGTCGTGTTCCTGGGCCTGTCACGGCTTGCGCCGGACGGCTCGCTGACGCAGTGGCTCCTCTGGTCCGGGGCGTTCTCCAACGGCTTCGTCGGGGCGTTCAACCTGCTGCCCGGGCTGCCCCTGGACGGTGGTCAGCTGCTGGAGGCCGCCGTCTGGGCGGTGACGAAGGACCGCACGCGGGGCACTGTCGCGGCGGCGTGGTGCGGCCGGGTGGTGGCCGTCGGGTTCGTCGCCTGGGCCGTGGTGGTGCCGATGGCGGCCGGCCGCACTCCCTCCTTCTTCACCATCATCTGGACCGTGATGATCGCGATGTTCCTGTGGTCCGGGGCCTCGCAGGTGCTTCGTGGGGCGCACCAGCAGCGCGCGGTGCGCGGCTTGTCGGTGCAGGGCATCGGCCGGCCCGCGGTCGCGGTCGGGTTCCAGGAGTCGGTCGCGGCGGCCGGCGCCCGGGCGGCGGCGGCGGGCGCGAGCGAGGTCGTCGTGCTCTCCCCGGACGGTCGTCCGGCCGCGTACGTCGACACCGCGGCTGCGGCGTCGGTGCCCCGTGAGCAGGCCGGCCTGACCCCGGTCACCGCGGTGGCCGTCCCGTTGCCGGTGGGTGCCGTCGTCGACGGCCGGCTGTCCGGCGAGGCGTTGCTCGCCGCGCTGTCCGAGGCGTCGCGGCTGTCGCCGGTGCTGGTTGCGATGGTCGACGGCCGGGTCGCCGCGCTGATCCGCACGCCGGACGTGGTGGCGGCGATCCACCCGTGACACCACCCGACGGGCCCACCGGTGCGGCCGGCCGGCGGGGGCTGTTCCGCCTCGGCGACCGCGTCCAGCTCACCGATGCCAAGGGTCACCCGTTCACCATCACGCTGGAACCCGGTGGCGCGTTCCACACGCACAAGGGCTTCTTCCCGCACGACGAGCTCGTCGGGCGCCCCGAGGGCACGGTGGTGCACACGTCCGGGGGAGTGGAGTACCTCGCGCTGCGTCCCCTGCTCAGCGACTACGTCCTGTCGATGCCCCGGGGAGCCGCCGTCGTCTACCCCAAGGACGCCGCGCAGGTGGTCACCATGGCGGACGTGTTCCCGGGGGCCCACGTCGTCGAGGCGGGAGCCGGGTCCGGGGCGCTGACCACCTACCTGCTGCGCGCGGTGGGCGACGCGGGACTGGTGCACTCGGTCGAGCGGCGGGCGGACTTCGCCGCGGTGGCCCAGGGCAACGTCGAGGGCTACTTCGGCGGCCCGCACCCGGCGTGGCGGCTGACCGTGGGTGACCTGGCCGAGGTGCTGCCGGGCGTCGCCGACCCCGGCACGGTCGACCGTGTGGTGCTCGACATGCTCGCGCCGTGGGAGAACCTGGCGGTCGTGGGTGATGCGCTGGTCCCCGGCGGGGTGCTGTGCTGCTACGTCGCGACGGCCACCCAGCTGTCCCGCCTGGCCGAGGCGGTCCGGGACGAGGGCAGGTTCACCGAGCCGGTGGCCTGGGAGTCGATGGTGCGCACCTGGCACCTCGAGGGTCTCGCGGTGCGTCCGGACCACCGGATGGTCGGGCACACCGGCTTCCTGCTCACCACGCGGCGCCTCGCCGACGGCGTCGAGCCCCCGGTGCGCAAGCGCCGTCCGGCGCCCGGCGCCTATCCGGCGGCCGACGACCGGCCCGACGAGGTGTGGACCGAGGAGGACTTCGGCGAGGCGCCCGTCTCACCGAAGAAGGTGCGCCGGGCCCGCCGTGCAGTGGGCCGGCCGCCGGAGGAGTGACCGCCCCTCGGACGCTCCGGTCCGGATCGTGGGACACGTGGGGCACGTCGGCGACCCGGGGTGAGTTCTCCGAGCAGGCGTGGTTAGGGTGGCGGGACCAGAAGGCACACCGGCGTGCGGACGATCGACGCGAAGGAGGCCGGGATGAGTGATTCGGCAGCCCTAGGGCGTGACCTGCACCGTGAGCTGGCGGTGCTGGCCGCGAAGAACGAGCGTCTGACCGAGGCGCTGGTCGCCGCCCGCGAGCAGATCGTCGAGCTCAAGCGGCAGGTCGACGAGCTGGCCAAGCCGCCGGGGACCTACGCCGTCTTCCTCGACTCCCGCGACGACGGGACGGTCGACATCATGTCGGCCGGTCGGAAGATGCACGTCGCCGCCTCGCCCTCGCTCGACCTCACGCGTCTGGCTCCCGGCCAGGAGGTCATGCTCAACGAGGCGCTCACCGTGGTCGAGGCCGGCGGCTACGAGCGCGTCGGTGAGCTGGTCACGGTCAAGGAGATGGTCGGCGAGGACCGTGCCCTCGTCGTCGGCCGCGGGGACGAGGAGCGCGTGGTCCGGTTCGCCGGCCAGGTGAGGTCGTCCGGCGTGCGGATCGGGGACGCCTTGACGATCGACCCGCGCAGCGGGTTCGTGTTCGAGGTGATCCCGCGGGCCGAGGTCGAGGAGCTGGTCCTCGAAGAGGTGCCGGACATCGACTACACCGACATCGGCGGGCTGGGGCCGCAGATCGAGGCGATCCGGGACGCGGTCGAGCTGCCCTTCCTGCACCCCGAGCTGTTCCGGGAGCACGGCCTCAAGCCACCCAAGGGCGTGCTGCTGTACGGCCCTCCGGGCTGCGGCAAGACGCTCATCGCCAAGGCCGTCGCGCACTCGCTGGCGGCGACCGCGGCCGAGGCGCGCGGTGAGGACCCGGCGTCGAGCAAGTCCTACTTCCTCAACGTCAAGGGCCCGGAGCTGCTCAACAAGTACGTGGGGGAGACCGAGCGGCACATCCGGCTGATCTTCGCCCGGGCCCGGGAGAAGGCGTCCCAGGGGCACCCGGTCGTCGTGTTCTTCGACGAGATGGAGTCGCTGTTCCGCACCCGCGGCACGGGCATCTCGTCCGACGTCGAGACGACGATCGTGCCGCAGCTCCTGTCCGAGATCGACGGCGTCGAGCGGCTGGAGAACGTCATCGTCATCGGCGCGTCCAACCGCGAGGACATGATCGACCCCGCGATCCTGCGACCCGGCCGGCTCGACGTGAAGATCAAGATCGAACGGCCCGATGCCGAGGGCGCCAAGGAGATCTTCGGCAAGTACCTCACCGCGAACCTTCCGATCCACGCCGACGACCTGGCCGAGCACGGCGGTTCGCCGGCCGACGCCGTCGAGGCGATGATCACCCGGATCGTCGAGCGGATGTACTCCGAGGCCGAGGAGAACCGGTTCCTCGAGGTGACCTACGCCTCGGGCGACAAGGAGGTCCTGTACTTCAAGGACTTCAACTCCGGGGCGATGATCCAGAACATCGTCGACCGGGCGAAGAAGTCGGCCATCAAGGACTTCTTGGCCAGCGGCCAGCGCGGCATCCGGGTGGACCACCTGCTGACCGCGTGCGTCGAGGAGTTCCGCGAGAACGAGGACCTGCCGAACACCACCAACCCGGACGACTGGGCACGGATCAGCGGCAAGAAGGGCGAGCGCATCGTCTTCATCCGCACGATCGTCCAGGGCAAGAAGGGCGTCGACACGTCACGCACCATCGAGACGGTGACGAGCACGGGGCAGTACCTGTAGCCCGCCTAGGGTGGAGCCCGTGACCGTCCGCCGGATCATGGGCATCGAGACCGAGTACGGGGTGCTCCAGCCCGGGCGCCCGTTGGCCAACCCGATGCTGCTGTCCAGCCACGTCGTCGCCGTGCACGCAGCGGCGCGCGAGGGTGCGCGGGCCAAGGCCCGGTGGGACTACGACGACGAGGACCCGCTGCAGGACGCCCGCGGCTTCCACCTGCAGCGCGCCTCCGCCCACCCGTCCCTGCTCACCGACGACCCGGCGCGTCCGGCGCCCTCCGGAGACGGCACGCAGCTGCTGCCGCGGGCCACCGTCGAGGAGTACGAGGACCCCGGCGCCGCCAACGTCGTGCTCACCAACGGCGCGCGCCTCTACGTCGACCACGCCCACCCCGAGTACTCCAGCCCGGAGGTGACCAACCCGCTGGACGCGGTCCGCTGGGACCGGGCCGGCCAGCTGGTCATGCTGCAGTCGGTCCGCGCCCTGGCCAGCACGCCGGCGATGCCGGACGTCGCGCTGTACAAGAACAACGTCGACGGCAAGGGCGCCACCTACGGCACCCACGAGAACTACCTGGTCGACCGCGCCGTCCCGTTCGTCGAGCTGGCCGCCCGGATCACCCCGTTCCTCGTCACCCGCCAGGTGTTCACCGGCGCCGGGCGGGTGGGCATCGGGCAGCGCGGTGAGCAGGCCGGGTTCCAGCTGTCGCAGCGCGCCGACTACATCGAGGCGGAGGTCGGCCTGGAGACGACGCTGCGCCGGCCGATCGTCAACACCCGCGACGAGCCGCACGCCGACCCGGCCCGGTGGCGCCGGCTGCACGTCATCATCGGCGACGCGACGATGCTCGAGGTGGCCACCTACCTGCGGATGGGCACGACCTCGCTCGTCCTGTGGCTGCTCGAGCGCGGCCAGGACGACCCGGGCGCGCGTGCGGCGCTCGCCGCGGTCGACGCACTGCGCCTGGCCGACCCGGTGGGCGCCGTGCACCAGGTAAGCCATGACCTGACCCTGCGTGAGCCCCTGGACCTGCTGGACGGCCGGCGCCTGACCGCGATCGAGGTGCAGCGGGTCTACCTCGACGCCGTCCGCGAGGCTCTCGGCGACGAGCCGCTCGACGACCAGACGGCCGATGTGCTGACCCGCTGGGAGTCCGTGCTGGCACGGCTGGCCGACGACCCCTCGTCGTGCGCCCGCGAGGTGGAGTGGCTGGCCAAGCTGCGGCTGCTGGAGGGCATGCGCCGGCGCGACCACCTCGCGTGGGACCACCCGCGACTGGCCGCGGTCGACCTGCAGTGGTCCGACGTGCGCCCCGAACGCGGGCTGTACTTCCGGCTGGAGGCAGCCGGCGCGGTGGAGCGGCTGGTGGACGACGAGCAGGTGGCCGCGGCCGTGCGCACCCCGCCCGACGACACCCGGGCGTTCTTCCGGGGCGAGTCGGTGCGCCGCTACCCGGGGGAGGTGTCGGCGGCGAGCTGGGACTCGATCGTCTTCGACGTGCCAGGTGCCCACTCCCTCCAGCGCGTCCCGATGCGTGACCCGTCGCGTGGCACGCGCGCCCATGTCGGCGCCTTGCTGGACGGCAGCCCGGACGCGAAGAGCCTGCTCAAGGCCTTGGAGGGCTGAACCGGAGGTCGTCCCGCGCGGACGGGTGGCGGCCGGGCGTCACCGCCGGTGGCGCGTCGGCGGGAGGGCCTAGTGTGGGATCAGGAGCGCACCCCGATCAGGAGGTCGACATGGCCGGCAGCGAGTACGTCCAGCCCCACCGCGACGACGAGCCCGGCGACGAGCCGGAGCCCGCCGCACCGGTCGCCCAGGCCCGCGACACCGAGGTCGACGCGTTGCTCGAGGAGATCGACGACGTGCTGGAGCAGAACGCCGAGCAGTTCGTCCGGGGTTTCGTCCAGAAGGGCGGTCAGTGAGCCGCGATGACCCGGACCGACGCCAACCCCTCCGGTCGGCTGCCGGACGCGTTCACGGCGCAGCTGTTCGCGACCGGCACCGCATCCTTCGTCGACTTCCTCGCCGTTTACGCCCCTGACCTGCTGCCCCGCAACCGGCTGCTGCCGGCAGGCCTGGCGGCGCCGGACCTGCTCGCGCCGCACGCGACGACGATCGTCGCGCTGGCGTACGACGGCGGCATCGTCATGGCGGGCGACCGCCGGGCCACGATGGGATCGATGATCGCCAGCCGCAGCATCGAGAAGGTCTTCCCGGCCGACGAGTACTCGGCGGTCGGCATCGCCGGCACGGCCGGCCTCGCGGTCGAGCTGGTCCGGCTGTTCCAGCTGGAGCTGGAGCACTACGAGAAGATCGAGGGCTCGCTGCTGTCGCTGGACGGCAAGGCGAACCGGCTGGCCACGATCGTCCGCGGACAGCTCAGCCTGGCGCTGCAGGGCCTGGCGGTGGTGCCGCTGTTCGGCGGCTACGACCTCGACCGGCAGACCGGGCGGATCTTCTCCTACGACGTCACCGGCGGTCGCTACGAGGAGCAGGACCACCATGCGGTGGGCTCCGGCTCCGTGTTTGCCCGCGGCTCGCTGAAGAAGCGGTGGCGGCCCGGCCTCGACGAGGCCGGCGCGGTGGCGGTGGCGGTCGAGGCACTGATGGACGCGGCCGACGACGACTCGGCGACCGGCGGCCCGGACGCGGAGCGCTCGATCTGGCCGGTGGTCGCCACGGTCGGCGCCGGCGGGTACCGGCGGGTGCCCGACGAGGAGCTCGCCACGGCGGCCGACGGCGTGCTGGCCGCTCGTCGTGCGGTGCGGGGGCGGTGACGCCATGAGCATGCCGTTCTACGTCTCGCCCGAGCAGCTGATGAAGGACCGGGCGGACTACGCGCGCAAGGGCATCGCCCGCGGCCGGTCGGTCGTCGTGCTGCAGTACGACGACGGCGTGCTGTTCGCCACGGAGAACCCGTCCCGGGCGCTGCACAAGGTGTCGGAGATCTACGACCGGATCGCGTTCGCCGCGGTCGGCAAGTACAACGAGTTCGAGAACCTGCGCGTCGCCGGGGTGCGCTACGCCGACCTGCGCGGGTACTCCTACGACCGGGTGGACGTCACCGCGCGTGGCCTGGCCAACGCCTACGCCCAGACCCTGGGCACGGTGTTCACCACCGAGGCCAAGCCGCTCGAGGTGGAGCTGGTGGTGGTCGAGGTCGGCGCCCAGCCGTCCGGGGACCAGATCTACCGGCTCTCCTACGACGGTTCGGTGGCGGACGAGCACGGCTGGGTGGTGATGGGCGGCCAGGCGGAGCGGCTCGCCTCGCTGCTCGGCGACCGGTGGCAGGCCGGGATGTCGCTGCGCGATGCGCTCGCGCTGGGTGTCCACGTGCTCGGCGCCCCGACCGACGACGCCAGCAAGCAGCGCTCCTTGGAGGCGACGGCGCTCGAGGTCGCGGTGCTCGACCGGACCCGGCCGCGCCGCGCGTTCCGTCGGCTGACCGGGGCCGCGCTGGAGGTCCTGCTGGCGCGGCCGGACGAAGCCGCCGCACCGGCCACCGGGCCGGACGGTGACGACCCGGCCCCGGTGTCGTGAGGGAGGGAGGCGCGGTCATGGAGCGACGTATCTTCGGTCTGGAGACCGAGTACGGCGTCACGTGCGCGGCCGTGGACGGTCGCGGGCTGTCCGCCGACGAGGTCGCCCGTTACCTCTTCCGCAAGGTCGTCGCCTGGGGTCGCTCGTCGAACGTGTTCCTGCGCAACGGCTCCCGGCTGTACCTCGACGTGGGCTCGCACCCGGAGTACGCGACCGCGGAGTGCGACGACTGGCGCCAGCTGGTCACCCATGACCGGGCCGGCGAGCGGATCCTCGAGGGCCTGGTCGTCGACGCCCAGCAACGGCTGGAGCACGAGGGCCTGCCCGGGCAGATCCACCTGTTCAAGAACAACACCGACTCGGCGGGCAACTCCTACGGCTGCCACGAGAACTACCTGGTGCGTCGCCAGGGCGACTTCGGCAAGGTGTCCGACGTGCTGGTGCCGTTCTTCATCACACGGCAGATCATGACCGGCGCCGGGAAGGTGCTGGTCACCCCGCGGGGTGCGGTGTACTGCCTGTCCCAGCGTGCGGACCACATCTGGGAGGCGGTCTCGAGCGCGACGACGCGGTCGCGGCCGATCATCAACACCCGCGACGAGCCGCACGCGGATGCCGAGCTGTACCGCCGGTTGCACGTCATCGTCGGAGACTCCTCGATGGCCGAGCCGACGACGATGCTCAAGGTCGCCTCGACCGACCTCCTGCTGCGCCTCATCGAGGCCGGTGTCCCGGTGCGCGACCTCACCCTGGAGAACCCGATCCGGGCGATCCGGGAGATCAGCCACGACATGACCGGCCGGCACCCGGTGGTGCTGGCCAGCGGCCGCACTGTCACCGCGATCGACATCCAGGAGGAGTACCTGGCCCGGATCACCGACTTCGTCGGCACCGAGATGGGGCCGAGCCCGGAGGTCAAGACGGTGCTCGACCTGTGGGAGCGAGCCCTGCGCGCCCTGCGCACCGGTGACCTGTCGCTCATCGACCGCGAGCTGGACTGGGCGATCAAGCACCGGATGATCGAGCGCTACCGCGCCAAGCACGACCTCGAGCTGTCCGACGTCCGGGTCCAGCGACTGGACCTGGCCTACCACGACATCTCGCGGACCGAGGGTCTGTACAACCTCATGGCGGCGCGCGGCCTGGTCGAGCGGGTGACGACCGACCTCGAGGTGTTCGAGGCGACCAGCCGCCCACCTCAGACCACCCGCGCACGCCTGCGCGGCGAGTTCGTCCGGGCCGCCCAGGAAGCACGGCGGGACTACACGGTGGACTGGGTGCACCTCAAGCTCAACGACCAGGCGCAGCGCACCGTGCTGTGCAAGGACCCCTTCCGCAGCGTGGACGACCGGGTGGATCGGCTCATCGAGTCGATGTAGCCGTCCAGCCGGGCTCGGTACAGTGGGCGCCCGCCGAGAGGGAACGCCGTCGAGGAGGAGATTCGTGCGCCGACGCGCTGCTGCGCTGCTCGTGCTGCTCGTCGTCGGCCTGCTCGCCGCCTGCGCCGGGCCACTGCTGCCGAACGACCCGGGCATCACGGTGTCCGGCGACGCCGGCGGCACCCCGATCCTCACGTACGTCACGCCGATCAGCGTCGACAGCGTCTACCGGCGCACGGTGTGGCCCGGCACGGGCCCGGCGTTGGTCGACGGCGGACCGGTGCTGCTGCGGTACTGGGTGGAGAACGGCAGCACGGCGGCGCTCGTCTCGGAGAACTACTCGACGGTCCCCGAGCCCCAGGTGCTCAGCGAGGGCGATCTCGGTGCGGCCCTCTACGGAACGCTCAAGGGCCAGCGGGTCGGCGCTCGGCTGCTTCAGGTGACGCCGCCGGGCGAAGGGCCCGGACAGGGCTATCCGACCGTCACCGTCGTCGACGTCCTGCCGACGCGGGCAGACGGCCCTGCGGTGGTACCCAACCCTGGGCTGCCGGCGGTGACGCTCGGCACGAACGGTGCGCCGACGATCACGCCCACGGGCGCGGCCCCGCCGAGCACCCTGGTGATCCAGCCGCTGATCCGGGGGTCGGGGCGTCAGGTGGAGAAGACGGACGTGGTCACGGTGCAGTACTCGGGATTCTCCTGGACCACGGGTGAACCGGTGGACTCGACCTGGGACCGCGGGCAGCCGTCGAGCTTCGCGTTGTCCGACGTCCCGGCGTTCGCCGAGGGCCTCGCGGAGCAGCCGACCGGCTCGCAGGTGATGCTCGTCGTGCCGCCGAGCTACGACCTGGGTGCGACCGAGAGCGAGTCGCTGGCCGGCCAGACGCTCGTCTTCGTCGTCGACATCCTCGCCTCCGCGCCGGAAGGGGTGACCCGGTGAGCCGGGGGACGATCGCCCGGTGCGCACCGGACCGGACCGGGGTCCTGGCGTGAGCGTGGCGCTGCGCGTGATCCCGTGCCTGGACGTGGACGCCGGGCGCGTGGTCAAGGGCGTGAACTTCGAGCACCTGCGAGACGCCGGCGACCCGGTGGAGCTCGCCGCCCGGTACGACACCGAGGGCGCCGACGAGATCACCTTCCTCGACGTGTCCGCGTCCTCCGCGGGCCGCGAGACGACCTACGAGGTCGTCCGCCGCACGGCCGACGAGGTGTTCGTGCCGCTGACGGTGGGCGGTGGCGTGCGGTCGGTGGACGACGTCGACGCCCTGCTCCGGGCCGGGGCGGACAAGGTGGGCGTCAACACGGCCGCCATCGCACGGCCGGACCTGATCGGCGAGATCGCGCAGCGGTTCGGCTCGCAGGTGCTCGTCCTGTCGGTGGATGCCCGGCGGGTGACCGGGGACACGCAGACCGCTTCCGGCTACGAGGTGACGACCCACGGCGGGCGACGGGGGACCGGGATCGACGCGGTCGGCTGGGCGGTGCGCGCGGTCGAGCTCGGCGCCGGCGAGGTGCTGCTCAACTCGATGGACGCCGACGGCACCTACGCGGGGTTCGACCTGCCGATGATCCGGGACGTGCGTGCCGCGGTGCACGTGCCGCTCATCGCGTCCGGTGGTGCGGGGACGGCCGAGCACTTCGTCGAGGCGGCGCAGGCCGGCGCCGACGCCGTCCTGGCGGCCAGCGTGTTCCACTTCCGCACCCTGACGATCGCCGAGGTGAAGGCGGCCCTCCGCGAGGCGGGCATCACGGTCCGTTGACGGTCCCGCATCCCCAGGTCCGGCCCGGACGGGCCAGCCGCGCTGACGGCGGTGCGTGGCAGGATCGGCCCGTGCCTGAGACAGACCTGCCGGAACCCGGACTCGACCCGGCGATCGCCGCGCGGCTCACCCGCGACCCCGCCGGGCTGGTCGCCGCCGTCGTCCAGCAGCACGACACGCACGAGGTGCTCATGGTCGGCTGGATGGACGACGAGGCGCTGCACCGCACGCTGACCACCGGCAGGGTGACCTTCTGGAGCCGGTCCCGCCAGGAGTACTGGCGCAAGGGCGACACGTCGGGGAACGTCCAGTGGGTCAAGGCGGTCGCCCTGGACTGCGACGGTGATGCGCTGCTGGTCGAGGTGGACCAGGTGGGGCCGGCCTGCCACACCGGCGCGCGGTCGTGCTTCGACGCCGGCGGTCCCCTGCCGGCAGTGGTCGGGGAACGTCCGTGACGGCTGCGCTGGACGGAGCCGGTGTCACCGGTCTGGCCTGGGGCGCCACCTGGCCGTCGGCCGAGGAGTTCCGCGCGCTGGCGCCCGGTCGCCGGGTCATCCCGGTCGTGCGCCGGCTCCTCGCCGACGGCACGACGCCGGTCGGGCTGTACCGCGCCCTTGCGGCCGGCCGGCCGGGCACGTTCATCCTGGAGTCGGCCGGCTCGGACGGCACGTGGGACCGCTACTCGTTCGTCGGGGTCAACTCGCGCGCGACGTTGACCGCCAAGGGCGGGATCCCGGTGTGGACGGGCGACGTGCCGGTCGGGGTGCCGACCGACGGTCCGTTGCTCGACGTGCTCGCGCGGACCCTGGAGGTGCTCCGCACGCCCGCCGTGCCGGGCCTGCCGCCGTTGACCGGCGGCCTGGTCGGCATGCTCGGCTGGGACGTCGTCCGGCAGTGGGAACCGACGCTGCCCGCGGACGCGCCGGACGAGCTGGGTGGCCCGGACCTGGCGCTGCTCCTGGTCGGCGACCTCGCGGTGGTCGACCACCACGAAGGGACCGTCTGGCTGGTCGCGAACGCGATCAACCTCGACGCGACCAGCGAACGGGTCGACGAGGCCCACGTGGACGCGGTGGCTCGGCTCGATGCGATGGAGGCGCTGCTCGCGCGCTCCGCGGATCCCGGCGTGGCCGTGCTCGACCCCGACCTGCCCGAGCCGACGCTGGAGTTCCGGACCAGCCGTGAGGAGTACGAGGAGTCCGTCCGCACCGGTCAGCGGGCGATCGTCGACGGCGAGGTGTTCCAGGTGGTGCTGAGCCAGCGCCTGGACCTGGACTGCCCGGCGTCGCCGTTCGACGTCTACCGGGTGCTCCGCACGATCAACCCGAGCCCGTACATGTACTACCTGCAGCTGCAGGACGCCGACGGCACGGACTTCGCCGTCGTCGGGTCGAGCCCGGAGACGCTGGTCAAGGTGACCGGGGACCGGGTGGTGACCTTCCCGATCGCCGGTTCCCGGCCGCGCGGGGCGACCCCCGACGAGGACCGGACGCTGGCCGACGAGGTGCTCGCCGATCCCAAGGAACGCGCCGAGCACGTCATGCTCGTCGACCTGGCCCGCAACGACCTGGCCAAGGTGTGCGAGCCGGCCAGCGTCGAGGTGGTCGAGCTCATGGCGGTGCGCCGGTACTCGCACATCATGCACATCGCCTCGACCGTCGTGGGCCGGCTCCGGGCGGGCGCCACGGCGCTGGACACGCTGGTCGCGGCCTTCCCGGCAGGCACCCTGTCCGGGGCGCCGAAGCCGCGCGCGATCGCCCTGATCGACCAGATCGAACCGGCCCGGCGCGGCGTGTACGGCGGCACCGTCGGCTACTTCGACCTGGCCGGTGACATGGACATGGCGATCGCCATCCGCACCGCCGTGCTGCAGGACGGCCGGGCGAGCGTCCAGGCCGGGGCCGGGATCGTCGCCGACTCGGTGCCGGCCACCGAGTACGAGGAGACGCGCGCCAAGGCGGCGGCCGCCGTGCGCGCCGTCCAGATCGCGGCGCGGCTGAGATCGGCCGGCCGGTGAGCACGGCGGCGCGCGCCGGCGCGGGCGCGGGCGAACGGGGCGGTCGGCGGACCGGGTGGCTGTCGTCGCGGGGTCGCGGCGCCGGGTCCGTGCTGCTGCTCGCGCTGGCCACCGGGGCGTCCGGCATGGCCCCGTGGGTCCACGCCGCAGGGGTGAGCGCGTTGGGCGGCGTCGGGATCTCGGTGTCCGGTGCGGTCGCGGCCCCGGCCGTGCCCGCGACCGCGCTGGTCCTGGCCGCGGCCGGGGCGGCCGTGGCGCTGGCGGGACGGCTGGTCGCTGGCTGGTCGTCGCGGTCGTGGCGGCGTGCGGAGTGGTGGTCGTCGCGGCGGCGACCGGGGTGCTCCGGCACCCCGAGACGTCGGCCACCGCGGCTGCGGCCGCCCGGACCGGGGTGGACCACCTCGACGGCGCCCCTGCCGTCACCGCCGGACCGTGGGTAGCCGTGGTGATCGGCCTGCTCGCCGTCGTCACCGCCGCTCTGATGGCGCGCGCGTCCGCCGGCTGGTCGACCCCCGACCGGCGCCACGAGCTGCACGCGGACGGTGCGCCTGAGGGCACGCCCGAGCCGTCCGAGCCGCAGCCGCCCGACGAGCGGAACGACTGGGACGCGCTGACGCGGGGTGCGGACCCGTCCGACGACGCCTGACCAGGGTGGGCACTAGGGTGGGGCACACCTGAACCGCGGAGGAGTCAGATGGTGGACCAGCATGTCGACCCGTCGACGACCGGGGTGCATCGCACGGTCCTCGGCACCGGGAAGGTGCCGCCGAGCGTCCCGCCCGCCAACGAGGGGCGCACCGTCGCCGCGTGGACGACGGTGACGATCGTCCTGACCGGTGCCGTGCTCGCCGCCCTGGGCGTCGCGTTCGCGCTGCCGTGGCTCGGCTGGACCGGAGGCGGAGTCATCGTGGTGGGCGCGGTCGTGGGCGGCGTGCTGCGCGCGGCGGGTCGCGGGCAACCGAAGTCCACCGGTACGCACTGAGGCCTGCTGTTCGCTCACAGCCGAATTCCGGAGGATCTCATGTCGAACCCCCAGGCACCTGACGACCCGTTCGTGCCCCGGCCGGATCAGCCGTCTGGTGGCCCGGCGGAGCCCGGCTCCGGGCCGCCTGCCTCGAACCTGCCCCCGGCTCCGCCGTACGGCCAGCCCGGCTACGGCCAGCAGCCTCCCGCGTACGGCCAGCCCGGCTACGGCCAGCAGCCGCCGGCGTACGGCCAGCCCGGCTACGGCCAGCAGCCGCCGGCGTACGGACAGCCCGGCTACGGCCAGCAGCCGCCGGCGTACGGCCAGCCCGGCTACGGCCAGCAGCCTCCCGCGTACGGCCAGCAGCCGCCGGACTACGGCCAGCCGCCGCCCGACTACGGCCAGTACCCCGGCGGCATGCCGTACCCCAACGCCGGCCAGCCCTACAACCCGTACGCCGTCTACCCGAAGAACTCGCTCGGCATCTGGTCCCTGGTGCTCGGCATCGCGTCGTTCTTCTTCTCCTGCTTGTTCCTCACCGGCATCCCGGCGATCATCCTCGGCCGGCAGGGCCAGCGCGCGGCCGATGAAGGCCTGGCGAACAACCGCGGGATGGCGACCGCCGGCATGGTGCTCGGGTGGATCGCGGTCGGACTGTCGCTGGTCGTGCTGGTGATCTTGGCCATCGCGTTGGCGATCGGCGGGGTTCGCGGGTTCTCCACCGGGTACTGACCATGACGGCTGCGGTGACACAGGTGCAGCCGGCTCCGGTCCAGGGCCGTGCTGACGCGCTGCGCCGCCCGCTCGTCGTCGGGGCGTGGTTCGCGGCCGGCACCGCGGTGGTCGCGCTACGGGACCCGCACGTGGCCTTCAGCTACGGCTTCTGCCCCCTGCACACCCTGACCGGCCTGTGGTGCCCGGCCTGCGGCGGGCTTCGCGCGACCTACGACCTGACTCACCTGCACCTGGCGGCGGCGTGGGGCGAGAACGCGTTGTGGGTGCTCGTCGCACCGCTCGTCGTGCTCGGCTGGCTCGTCGTCCTGGTGCGACGCGCGCGGGGGCTGCCGCCACGCCCGGTGCCGGCCTGGATCGGGTGGCTGGGGCTGGCGGTCGTCGTCACCTTCGGCGTGCTGCGCAACCTCCCGGCGTTCGCCTGGCTGGCGCCCTGAGTGTCGGGGGTGGTCATCCCGCCCCCCTACGATGGCCGTGTGTCCGCGGGTTTCCGCTGCGAGCCGAAGGTGGGGGCTATGACCGTTCTGGACGACATCGTCGCCGACGTCAGGCAGGACCTCGCCGCGCGCGAGGCGGCCACCCCGCTGGACCGGCTCAAGGAGATCGCCCAGCGCCGGCCGTCTGCCCTGGACTGCCCGGCCCGACTTCGCCTGGACGACGCGGTCACGGTCATCGCGGAGGTCAAGCGGTCCAGCCCGAGCCGTGGGCAGCTGGCCGCGATCACCGACCCGGCCGCCCTGGCCGCCGAGTACGAGAAGGGCGGCGCCGCCGCGATCTCGGTGCTCACCGAGCAACGTCGGTTCCACGGCTCGCTCGAGGACCTGGACGCGGTGCGCGCCCGGGTGGACGTCCCGGTGCTCCGCAAGGACTTCGTCGTCACGCCGTACCAGGTATGGGAGTCCCGCGCCCACGGCGCGGACCTCGTGCTCATCATCGTGGCCGCCCTCGAGCAGGTGGTGCTCGAGGGGCTCGTCGACCGCGTGCACTCGCTCGGCATGACCGCCCTGGTCGAGGTGCACGACGTCGCCGAGGTCGCCCGGGCGGTGGATGCCGGCGCCCGCGTGATCGGCGTCAACGCCCGGAACCTCAAGACCCTGGACGTCGACCGGACGACCTTCGCCCGGGTCGCGCCGTCCATCCCCGCCGGCATCGTCAAGGTGGCCGAGTCCGGCGTGCGCGGCCCGCACGACGTCATGGACTACGCCCGGGCCGGTGCCGACACGGTGCTGGTGGGTGAGGCACTGGTCACCGACGACGCGCCGCGCCAGTCGGTCGCCGACCTGGTCGCCGCAGGGTCGCACCCCTCGCTGCGCAAGGTGCGCCAGTGATGCCTGGTCGCGCCGGGCGCCCCGATCCGGGACACCTCGCAGTGCCGGCGAGCGGACCGCTGGCCAGCCACACCGGGCCGTACTTCGGCAGCTTCGGTGGCCGGTTCGTGCCGGAGGCGCTGATCGCGGCGCTCGACGAGCTCGACACCGCGTACCACAAGGCGCTGGCCGACCCGGCGTTCGGCGCCGCGCTGGCCCGGCTGCACCGGACGTACACCGGTCGACCGAGCCCGCTCACCGAGGTGGCCCGGTTCGCCGCGCACGTCGGCGGCGGCAGCCGGGTGTTCCTCAAGCGGGAGGACCTCAACCACACCGGCTCGCACAAGATCAACAACGTGCTCGGCCAGGCCCTGCTGGTGAAGCGGATGGGCAAGACCCGGATCATCGCCGAGACCGGCGCGGGCCAGCACGGCGTCGCCGCGGCGACCGCCGCCGCGCTGATGGACCTGGACTGCACCGTCTACATGGGCGAGGAGGACACCCGCCGCCAGGCGCTCAACGTCGCCCGGATGCGGCTGCTCGGGGCGACCGTGGTCCCGGTACGGATCGGCTCGCGCACGCTCAAGGACGCGATCAACGAGGCGCTGCGCGACTGGGTGGCCAACGTCGACACGACGCACTACATGCTCGGCACGGTCACCGGACCGCACCCGTTCCCCGAGATGGTGCGCGACTTCCAGTCGATCATCGGCGAGGAGGCCAAGGCCCAGCTGGCCGACGAGATCGGCGCCCTGCCGGACGCGGTCGCGGCGTGCGTCGGCGGCGGCTCGAACGCGATGGGCATCTTCAACGCCTTCCTCGACGACCCCGCGGTGCTGTTGTTCGGCTTCGAGGCCGGCGGCGAGGGCATCGCGTCCGGGCGGCACGCGGCCCGGTTCTCCGGCGGCCGGCCGGGTGCCCTGCACGGTGCGAAGTCCTACCTGCTCCAGGACGACGACGGGCAGACCCGCCCCAGCCACTCCGTCTCGGCCGGGCTGGACTACCCGAGCGTCGGGCCCGAGCACGCCTGGCTGCACGACATCGGCCGGGCGCAGTACCGACCGGTGACCGACGTCGAGGCGATGGACGCCTTCGCGCTGCTCTGCCGCACCGAGGGGATCATCCCCGCGATCGAGTCGGCGCACGCCCTGGCCGGGGTGCTCCAGCTGGGCGCCGAGCTGGCCGGGTGGGGCCTGGACCACGACCCGGTGCTGCTGGTCAACCTGTCCGGCCGTGGTGACAAGGACGTGGCGACGGCGGCGGCCTGGTTCGGGCTGCTCGACGAGGGGAGCGAGCAGTGACGGCCACAGTGGCCTCGCCGGTCGGCGCCCGGCTCGACGAGCTCGTCGACGGTGAGGGCCGCCCGGCGCTCGTCGGCTACCTCCCGGTGGGCTACCCGAGCGTGGCAGGCAGCATCGACGCGGTGCGCGCGATCGTCGACGCAGGCGTCGACGTCGTCGAGCTGGGCATGCCGTACACCGACCCGGTGATGGACGGTCCGGTGATCCAGCGCGCCGTCGAGGCGGCCCTGGCCCGCGGCACGCGCGTGCGGGACACGCTGCACGTCGTCGAGCAGGTGGCCGGCCGCGGTGCGCCGATCCTCGTCATGACCTACTGGAACCTCGTCCTGAGCTACGGCGTCCACGCCTACGCCCGTGACCTGGCCGCCGCCGGCGGCGCCGGCCTGATCACCCCGGACCTCATCCCGGACGAGGCGGCCGACTGGGTCGCTGCCTCGGACGAGCACGGCCTGGACCGGGTGTTCCTGGTCGCCCCGAGCTCGACGCCGGAGCGGCTCGAGCTGACGGCCCGGGCCAGCCGCGGTTTCGTCTACGCGGCCTCGACCATGGGTGTGACGGGGGAGCGGGCGACCGTGGGCTCCCGGGCCGAGCAGCTGGTGGCCGACACGCGGGCGGCCGGGGCCCGGCGCGTCTGCGTCGGCCTCGGGGTGTCACGGCCCGAGCAGGCCGCGCAGGTCGGCGCCTACGCGGACGGCGTGATCGTCGGCTCCGCGCTCGTCCGGGCCCTGCTCGAGGCGCCCGACGAGGCCGCAGGGACGGCCGCGGTCGCGGCGGTCGCGGCCGGGCTGGCGAAGGGTGTGCGGTCAGCCCGGAGGTGAACGGCCTGCTCGCGGCGGTGACCGAGGCCGTCCGGGCGGACCGGCCGGTTCCGGCTCAACGTCTGGACGGCGCTCCTGGTCGGACTGGGCGCGCTGGTAGCGTTCGTGGTCGTCGGGCGCCGACATCCCGGGCGCGAGACGACCCCTCCTGCTGACCCCACCGGCGGCGCGGGAGGACGAGGAAGCGACCGAGGCCGCGTGGTGACACACGGCGCGACCCGGGCGTGCGGGGGGTGGCGCGATGCTGCTGCGGCGTGGTCCGCGAGGTAGTGTCACCCCACTGAGCGGGCCGACGACGTCCCCACACTGATCCAGCACGGACGTGCGGTTCCCCGGGACGCCGGGGCCGCGAAGGGCGGTGCAGATGTCGACGTCGCGCGTGACCGGCCCGGTGCTGGGCATGCCTGCCGCGACGGGGTTGTACGACCCCGCCGCGGAGCGTGACTCGTGCGGGTTCGCGTTCGTCGCGACGCTGCGCGGCACACCTGGCAGGGACATCGTCGACGCGGGCCTGACGGCCCTGCTCAACCTCGACCACCGCGGCGCCGTCGGCGCCGAGGTGGACAGCGGCGACGGCGCGGGCATCCTCACCCAGATCCCGGACGCCTTCCTGCGCGACGTCGTGGACGCGGACCTGCCGCCGGCCGGGTTCTACGCGATCGGCCTGGCCTTCCTGCCGACCGACCCGGACGAGCAGAACCGCGCGGTGCGGGCGATCGAGGCGATCGCGGCCGACGAGAAGCTCGACGTGCTGGCCTGGCGCGACGTGGTCGTCACCGCGGACCTGGTCGGACCGACCGCGCGGTCGTCGATGCCGGTGTTCCGCCACCTGGTCGTGGCCGACCCCTCGCGTGAGCTGTCCGGGATCGACCTGGACCGGCGGGCGTTCCGGCTGCGCCGGCGCGCCGAGCACGAGGCCGGGGTGTACTTCGCGTCCTTGTCGGCCCGGACCCTGACGTACAAGGGCATGCTCACCACCTCGCAGCTGGAGCCGTTCTTCGCCGACCTGTCGGACCCCCGGTACTGCACCGAGATCGCCGTGGTGCACTCGCGGTTCTCGACGAACACGTTCCCGTCCTGGCCGCTGGCGCAGCCGTTCCGCATGCTGGCCCACAACGGCGAGATCAACACGGTGCGCGGCAACCGGAACTGGGTCGCCGCGCGCGAGGGCATGATGCGCTCCGACCTGCTCGGCGACCTCGCGCCGCTGATGCCGATCTGCACCCCGGGCGGGTCGGACTCCGGCAGCTTCGACGAGGTGCTCGAGCTGCTGCACCTGGCCGGCCGTTCGCTGCCGCACGCCGTCCTCATGATGATCCCGGAGGCGTGGGAGAACCACGCCCAGATGGACCCGGCGCGGCGCGCCTTCTACGAGTACCACTCGACCCTGATGGAGCCCTGGGACGGCCCCGTGGCGATGGCGTTCACCGACGGCTCCCTGGTCGGTGCGGTCCAGGACCGCAACGGGCTGCGCCCCGGACGGTACTGGGTCACCGAGGACGGCCTCGTCGTGTGCGCCAGCGAGTCCGGCGTGCTGGACCTCGACCCGGCCACCGTGGTGACCAAGGGTCGGCTCGAGCCCGGGAAGATGCTGCTCGTCGACACCGCGCGCGGCTGGGTGGTCGACGACGAGGCGATCAAGGCCGAGCTCGCCACGCAGCGCCCGTACGCGCAGTGGCTGGCGGAGAACGCCGTCCACCTGGAGCAGCTGCCGGAACGTGAGCACGTCGCGCACTCGACGGCCTCGGTCCGGCGTCGTCAGCGCACGTTCGGGTACACCGAGGAGGAGCTCAAGATCCTCCTCACCCCGATGGGCGCGTCCGGTGCGGAGCCGCTCGGCGCGATGGGGTCGGACACCCCGGTCGCCGTGCTGTCCGACCGCCCACGGCTGCTCTTCGACTACTTCACGCAGATGTTCGCGCAGGTGACGAACCCGCCGCTGGACGCGATCCGCGAGGAGCTGGTGACCGCGATCGGGGGCGCGATCGGCCCCGAGCCGAACCTGCTCGCCGACGGTCCGGACCACGCCCGCAAGCTGTTCCTGCCGTTCCCGGTGCTCGACAACGACCAGCTGGCCAAGATCGTGCACGTCGACCGGTCACCGGAGTTCGCCTTCAAGGCGGCGATCGTGCGCGGGCTGTACCGGGTCGACGGGGGCGGGGCGGCACTCGAGGCGCGGCTGGAGGAGATCTTCGCCGAGGTCGACCGGGCGGTCGCCGAGGGCGTGACGCACGTCGTCCTGTCCGACCGCAACTCGGACGCCGACCTTGCGCCGATCCCGTCCCTGCTGCTGCTGTCCGCGGTGCACCACCACACGCTGCGCCGGCGCACCCGGACCCAGATCTCGCTCGTCGTCGAGGCGGGCGACGTGCGCGAGGTGCACCACGTCGCGCTGCTCATCGGCTACGGCGCCGCCGCGGTCAACCCGTACCTGGCGATGGAGACCGTCGAGGACCTGGCCCGGCGCGGCTACCTGCCCGGCGTGGCCCCCGAGACCGCCGTGCACAACCTCATCAAGGCGCTCGGCAAGGGCGTGCTCAAGGTGATGTCGAAGATGGGCATCTCGACGATCGCCTCGTACCGCGGCGCCCAGGTGTTCGAGGCGATCGGGCTGTCCCACGCGCTGGTCGACCGCTACTTCACCGGCACGACGAGCCGCCTGGGCGGCATCGGCCTGGACGTCGTCGCCGCCGAGGTGGCCGCGCGGCACGCCGACGCGTACCCGGCGAGCGGCAACCGCCAGCCGCACCAGCACCTCGCCGTGGGCGGCGAGTACCAGTGGCGCCGCGGCGGCGAGGAGCACCTGTTCGACCCCGAGACCGTGTTCCGGCTGCAGCACTCGACCCGGTCCGGCCGGTACGACGTGTTCGAGCAGTACACCCAGCGGGTCGACGACCAGTCGCAGCGGCTGATGACGTTGCGCGGCCTGCTGACGTTCAAGCAGGGCGTCCGCCCGCCGGTGCCGCTCGACCAGGTCGAGCCCGTCGCCGAGATCGTCAAGCGGTTCTCCACCGGCGCGATGTCCTACGGCTCGATCTCGGCCGAGGCGCACCAGACCCTGGCGATCGCGATGAACCGGATCGGTGCACGGTCCAACACCGGCGAGGGTGGCGAGGACCCGGAGCGCCTGCACGACCCGGAGCGTCGCTCGGCCATCAAGCAGGTGGCGTCCGGCCGGTTCGGTGTCACCAGCGAGTACCTGGTCAACGCCGACGACCTGCAGATCAAGCTGGCCCAGGGCGCCAAGCCGGGGGAGGGTGGCCAGCTGCCCGGTCCCAAGGTGTACCCGTGGGTGGCCAAGACCCGTCACTCGACGCCGGGTGTCGGCCTGATCTCCCCGCCGCCGCACCACGACATCTACTCGATCGAGGACCTCAAGCAGCTCATCCACGACCTGAAGAACGCCAACCCGAGGGCCCGTGTCCACACCAAGCTGGTCAGCGAGTTCGGCGTCGGCACCGTGGCGGCCGGCTGCGCGAAGGCGCACGCGGACGTGGTGCTCATCTCCGGCCACGACGGCGGCACGGGCGCCAGCCCGCTGACCAGCCTGAAGCACGCCGGCACGCCGTGGGAGATCGGCCTGGCCGAGACGCAGCAGACCCTCGTCCTCAACGACCTGCGCGACCGCGTGGTGGTCCAGGTGGACGGCCAGCTCAAGACCGGCCGGGACGTGGTCGTCGGCGCCCTGCTCGGCGCCGAGGAGTTCGGCTTCGCCACCGCACCGCTGGTGGTGTCCGGCTGCGTGATGATGCGCGTCTGCCACCTCGACACCTGCCCGGTGGGCGTGGCGACGCAGAACCCCGAGCTCCGGGCCCGGTTCAGCGGCAAGCCGGAGTACGTCATCACGTTCTTCGAGTTCATCGCGCGCCAGGTGCGCGAGTACCTCGCCGCGCTGGGCTTCCGCACGCTGGAGGAGGCGGTCGGTCACGTCGAGATGCTCGACGCCCGCAGCGCGGTGGAGCACTGGAAGGCCGCCGGGCTCGACCTGGCGCCCGTGCTCGCCGTCGCCGAGCCGAGGCCCGGCTCCGCGCTGCACCACGCGCGGTCGCAGGACCACGGCCTGGACAAGGCCCTCGACAACCGGCTGATCGCGCTGGCGACCGACGCCCTCGAGCGCGGCGAGCCGGTCCGGATCGACCTGCCGGTGCGCAACGTCAACCGGACCGTCGGCACGATGCTGGGCTACGAGGTGACCCGGCGGTACGGCGGGTCCGGGCTGCCCGACGACACGATCGACGTCACGCTGACCGGGTCGGCGGGCCAGTCCTTCGGCGCGTTCCTGCCCCGGGGGATCACCCTGCGGCTGTTCGGGGACGCCAACGACTACCTCGGCAAGGGGCTGTCCGGCGGCCGGGTCGTCGTCCGGCCGGATCGCTCGTCGGTCCTGTCCAGCCAGCACAACGTCATCGCCGGGAACGTCATCGGGTACGGCGCGACGTCCGGCGAGGTGTTCCTGCGCGGCCTGGTCGGTGAGCGGTTCGGCGTGCGCAACTCCGGGGCGACGCTCGTCGTCGAGGGCGTCGGCGACCACGCGTGCGAGTACATGACCGGTGGCACCGTGCTGGTCCTCGGTCGGACCGGGCGCAACGTCGCCGCGGGCATGTCCGGCGGCACGGCCTACGTCCTGGACCTGCAGCGCGACCTGGTGAACACCCTGGCGGTCGCCACCCGGGAGCTGGCCCTCGACCCGCTGGACGACGCGGACTGGGCGCTCGTCGAGCGCCTGCTCCGGGCGCACGGGGAGGAGACCGGCTCGCCGGTCGCCGCGCAGCTGCTGGCCGACGGCCCGGCGACCCGGGCCCGGTTCACCCGGGTGCTGCCGACCGAGTACGCCCGGGTGCGGGACGCGCTGGCCAAGGCCGAGGCCGACGGGCTCGACCCGACCGCGCCGGGCGTGTGGGACGGCATCCTGGCGGTCGCCCGTGGCTGACCCGCGCGGGTTCCTCAAGGTCCGGCACCGGGAGCTGCCCCCGAACCGGCCGGTGCCGGTGCGCCTGCAGGACTGGAAGGACGTGCACGCCCAGCTGCCGGAGGGCCAGCCGTTCCTCGTCGCGCAGGCCGGCCGGTGCATGGACTGCGGCATCCCGTTCTGCCACAACGGCTGCCCGCTGGGCAACCTCATCCCGGAGTGGAACGACCTGGTCTGGCGTGGCCAGTGGTCCGACGCGATCGAGCGGCTGCACGCGACGAACAACTTCCCGGAGTTCACCGGGCGGATCTGTCCCGCGCCGTGCGAGTCCAGCTGCGTGCTGGGCATCAACCAGCCGCCGGTGACGATCAAGAACGTCGAGGTCTCGATCATCGACGAGGCGTTCGACCGGGGCTGGGTCGCCCCGCAGATCCCGCAGCGCCTGTCCGGGCACACCATCGCCGTCGTCGGCTCGGGACCGGCCGGCCTGGCCGCCGCCCAGCAGCTGACCCGGGCCGGGCACACCGTGGCCGTGTACGAGCGGGACGACGCGATCGGCGGCCTGCTGCGCTACGGCGTGCCGGACTTCAAGCTCGAGAAGCACCACATCGACCGGCGTCTGGCGCAGATGGCAGCCGAGGGCACCCGGTTCCGCCCGAACGTCGCGATCGGCACCGACCTGACCTGGGCCGACCTGCGGGCACGCTACGACGCGGTGGTCGTCGCCACCGGGGCCACCGTGCCGCGCGAGCTGCGCCTGCCCGGTCGGGACCTGGACGGCGTGCACGTCGCGATGGACTTCCTCCACCAGGCCAACGTGGTGGCCCGGGGTGGGCAGGTGCCGGACCAGATCACCGCGGCCGGTCGGCACGTGGTGGTGATCGGCGGCGGCGACACCGGCTCGGACTGCGTCGGCACGGTGCTCCGGCAGGGTGCTGCGTCGGTGACGACGCTGGCGATCGGCAAGCGACCGCCGGACGAGCGCCCCGCGTCCCAGCCGTGGCCCACCGACCCGGTGGTGTTCGAGGTGTCCAGCTCGCACGAGGAGGGCGGCGAGCGCGGCTACCTCGCCTCGACCGTCGCGTTCGTCGGGGACGACGAGCAGCACGTGCGTCGGCTGCGGCTGGCCATGACGGAGTACCTGCCGGACGGCCGGCGCGTGCCGACCGTCGGCACGGAGCGAGAGATCCCGGCGGACCTCGTGCTCATCTGCATGGGTTTCAGCGGCCCGGAGACGGACGCGCTGACCGACCAGCTGGGCATCGAGCTCACCGATCGGGGGCTCGTCGCGCGCGACGAGACGTTCGCGACCAGCGTGCCCGGCGTGTTCGTCGCCGGTGACGCCGGGCGGGGGCAGTCGCTCGTCGTGTGGGCGATCGCCGAGGGCCGCGCGGTCGCTGCCGCGGTCGACGCGTACCTGACCGGGAGCACCGAGCTGCCCGCGCCGGTGATGGCGAGCACCACGGCGCTCCGTCCGTGACCGACGCGCGAACGACGGGGGCCCTGCCGGGTCCCGGCTCGCCGCGCACGGCCGGCTAGCGCAGCCAGAACGAACCGGACAGGACGTTCGGTCGCCACTGCAAGGAACGAAAGGCATAAGGTCCGAACCATGCGTAGGGCAAAGATCGTCTGCACCATCGGTCCCGCGACCGAGTCCCCGGAACAGATCCAGGCACTCGTCGACGCCGGGATGGACGTGGCGCGGATCAACCGCAGCCACGGTGAGGCCGAGACGCACGCGGAGGTGTACCGCCGGGTGCGGGCCGCCGCGAAGGCGTCCGGTCGTTCGGTGGCCGTGCTGGTGGACCTCCAAGGGCCGAAGATCCGGCTCGGCCGGTTCGTCGAGGGCAAGCACTTCCTCGAGGTCGGGGACATCTTCACCATCACGACCGAGGACGTCGAGGGCACCAAGGAGCTCGTCTCGACGACCCACAAGGGACTGCCGGGCGACGTCAGCCCGGGTGACCCCATCCTCATCGACGACGGCAAGGTGCTCGTCCGCGTCCTGGAGGTCGACGGCCCGCGGGTCGTCACCCGGGTCGAGGTGCCGGGGCCGGTGTCGAACAACAAGGGCCTGAACCTGCCGGGCGTCGCGGTCTCCGTGCCCGCCCTGTCCGACAAGGACGAGGAGGACCTGCGCTGGGGCCTGCGCCTCGGCGCGGACTTCATCGCCCTCTCCTTCGTCCGCAACGCTGCCGACTACGGCGACGTGCGCCGGATCATGGAGGAGGAGGGCCGGGTCGTCCCGGTCATCGCCAAGGTCGAGAAGCCGCAGGCGGTGGAGAACCTCGAGGAGATCGTCCAGACCTTCGACGGGATCATGGTCGCCCGCGGCGACCTGGGCGTCGAGCTGCCGCTCGAGCAGGTGCCGCTGGTCCAGAAGCGCGCCATCGAGCTCGCCCGACGCAACGCCAAGCCGGTCATCGTCGCGACGCAGGTGCTCGAGTCGATGATCAGCAGCCCGCGGCCGACCCGCGCCGAGGCCTCCGACTGCGCGAACGCCGTCCTCGACGGCGCGGACGCGGTGATGCTGTCCGGCGAGACCAGCGTGGGCGAGTACCCCATCGAGACGGTCCGGACCATGGCCAAGATCATCGAGGTGACCGAGGAGCTGGGCCGCGAGCGGATCGCGCCGCTCGGCTCCATCCCGCACACCCGGGGCGGGGCGATCACCCGGGCGGCGGCCGAGATCGGCGACCTGCTGGCCGTGAAGTACCTCGTCACGTTCACCCAGTCCGGCGACTCGGCGCGGCGGATGTCCCGGCTCCGCTCGGGCATCCCGCTGATGGCGTTCACCCCGATCGAGTCGGTGCGCAACGTGCTCTCGCTGTCCTGGGGGGTGCAGACGTACCTGGTGCCGCAGGTGGAGAGCACCGACGTCATGGTGTACCTGGTGGACCAGACGCTGCGGGCCAACGGCCTGGCGGAGGTCGGCGACACCGTGGTGGTCGTGGCAGGTACCCCGGTCGGGGTCGCCGGCGCGACCAACTCGGTGGTGGTGCACCGCATCGGTGGCGAGGTTCCCGAGAAGCTCACCGCACACTGACGCGCATGCTGTGACGAGGGGCGGGGCCGCTGGCCCCGCCCCTCGTCATGTCTCAGCCGGAGTACGCCGGCCGTTGAGCCTGGATCGCGACGCAGTGCGGACAGCGCTGGCGTTCGTCCGTGCCGGGTCGCTTGTTCCACCAGGGGATGTCGCGCCCGGCCGGGCATTCGTCGTCGTCGTGATACACCTGCTCGTCGGCAGGGTGGGCGGAGTGGTACGCCTTGACCTTCATGCACGGCCTCCTTGCCGTCGCGCCTTCCCCCAACGCCGCGGCCGCGAGGCCACAGGCGATGGGACGACGTTAGGCGTCCCATCGCCGGGTTTCCGTGACTTCGGTCCCGTGACGTGCACCGCGGCGGGTACCTCGGCCGATCAGCGGTCGACGCGGGCGCCGCCGCCGGCGGCCAGCTTGAGGATCTCGGCCCTGGTGGCCATGGACGTGTCGCCCGGGGTGGTCATGGCCAGGGCGCCGTGCGCGGCGCCCCACTGGACAGCAGTGCTCAGGTCCTGGTCCTCGAGCAGGGCGGCGACCAGGCCGGAGGCGAAGGAGTCGCCGCCGCCGACGCGGTCGAGGATCTCCAGCTCGGGCCGGTGGGTCGCCTCGACCAGCCCGGCGGCCGGTGACCAGGCGATCGCGCCCCAGTCGTTGACGGTCGCGGAGCGCACGGTGCGCAGCGTGGTGGCGATGACCCGCAGGCCGGGGTAGGCACGGCTGACCTGGTCGATCATCGCCCCGAACGCGCGGGTGTCCAGGCTGGTCAGCGCCTCGTCGACGCCGTCGACGGTGAACCCCAGCGCGGCGGTGAAGTCCTCCTCGTTGCCGATCATCACGTCCACGAAGGGGGCCACCGCGCGGTTCACCTCCTGGGCGCGCGGCTGACCGCCGACCGCCTTCCAGAGCGAGGGGCGGTAGTTCAGGTCGTAGGAGACCACCGTGCCGTGCCGGTGGGCCGCCTGCACGGCGGCGAGGGTGGTGGCGGCCGCCGTCTCGGACAGGGCGGCGTAGATGCCGCCGGTGTGCAGCCAGCGCACGCCCAGCTCGCCGAAGAGGTGGTCGAAGTCCACGTCGTCGGCGGACATCTGGGCTGCGGCGGTGTGGCCCCGGTCGGAGACCCCGACGGCGCCCCGTACCCCGAAGCCACGCTCGGTGAAGTTCAGCCCGTTGCGGACCGCCCGGCCCACCCCGTCGTACGGGACCCACCGGATGAGCGAGGTGTCCACGCCACCGGTGAGGATGAGGTCCTCGACCAGCCGGCCGACCTCGTTGTCCGCCAGCGCGGTCAGCACCGCGGTGCGCAGGCCGAAGGCCCGCCGCAGCCCGCGGGCGACGTTGTACTCCCCACCGCCCTCCCACACGTGGAAGGACCGGGCGGTGCGGATCCGCCCCTCGCCCGGGTCCAGCCGCAGCATCACCTCGCCCAGCGAGACCGCGTCGAAGCCGCACTGCTCGGCGGGACGGATCGGCAGCACGCTCATCGGCGGGGCTCCAGGGCGCTCGGGGGACGGACCAGGGGGGACGGTCAGGGGCGGATGGCGCGACGGGTGGCCACGGCGGCCGAGATCAGGTCGACCAGGCCCGCCTTGTCGTGCGCGGCGACCCGCTCGGCCGGGACCATCCACGAGCCGCCGACCGCGACCACCGAGGGCAGGGCCAGGTACTCGGCGAGGTTGGCCGGCCCGACCCCGCCGGTGGGCACGAACCGGACCGCCCCGAACGGCGCGGCCAGGGCCTTGATCGCCGCCGCGCCGCCGGAGGTGCCGGCCGGGAAGAACTTCACCGTGCTCAGCCCCAGCTCCAGGGCCGCCTGCACCTCGGTGGCCGTGACAGCTCCCGGAAGGGCCAGGATCCCGTGCTCGGCGCACCGCTCGACGACCGCCGGGGACAACCCGGGGGAGACCACGTACCGGGCGCCGGCCGTCACCGCCTGGTCCACCTGGGTGGCGGTCAGCACGGTGCCCGCACCGACCAGGACGTCCCCCCGGTCGGCGATCACCCGGATCGCCTCGCCGGCGGCCGGGGTGCGGAACGTCACCTCCGCCACCGGCAGCCCACCGGCGACCAGGGCATCCGCCAGCAGGCCCGCGTCCCCGGCGTCACCGATCACCACCACCGGCACCAGGACCTGGCGCACCAGCTCGGCCAGCACGTCGGCCGGGTCGTCCCTCGTCATCGTCGGTCCTCCCTGTTCGTCGGGCTGAGGCTCCGCAGGCGCAGGGCCGGCTCGGGACGGTGCACGCCGCGTGGGCGAGCGCCCAGCGCGTCGGCCCGGCCGAGCAGGTCCGCGGCATACCAGGCCACGGCCAGCCACATCTCGGTGCCCTGGAGCGATGGTGCCAGACCGGGCGCGAACGGCGTGCCCGCCCCGGGTACCCAGCGCGCGACGGCGTCGTCCAGGATCGCGGACGCCGTCGCCGCGACCCGGTCCGGCCGGTGCGCCGTGCCGGTGCTGCGCGACCACCACAGGAGGTGGACCACGTCCAGCGCGTCGCAGGCCGAGGCCGCGGGGTCGTCGGCAACCTGCGCGCCACGGGTCAGCACCGTGTCGACCAGCGCCGCCTCGCCGCCCAGCGCGAGCCCCCACTGCGCGAACGTGCCGCGGACCAGGCGATACGTGCCGTTGACGGCTTGGGTGAGGCCCTCACCGGTGCCGCCCCACAGGCCGGTGCCCGGGTCGCGATGCGCGACGAGCCAGCCGACGAGCGTGGCGACGAGCGTCTCCTCGTGCGCCGCACCGGCCTCGCCTGGGGTCCGCACCGCCCACGTCAGCGCCGTGCCCAGGGCGTCCACCAGGGCCCCGGAGCCCCAGGCGTGGCGCTCCCACGGCAAGGCGTCGAGCAGGGCGACGAGCTCGGCCGGGGACAGCTCGACGAGCCGACGGACCGGCTGGGTGAACGCCGAGCCGAGCAGGTCGAGGGCGTACCCGACGTCCAGCACGTGGTACGCCTGGCCGTCGTCGAGCAGCGGTGTCACCCGGTCGGCACCGGGCTCGTCGACGAGCCCCGAGACCGAGTCCTGCAGCGCGCGCAGCCGAGCGACGTGCTCGGTGCGGGTCAGCTGCGCCGGCGGCGCGCCGGTGAGCAGGTCGGCGAGCTCGACGGCGTCGGTGTGGGCGCGCACGGTCGGTGCCATGCCCGGGCTGTCGTGGTAGGCGTCGCCGTCCCAGGCGGCCGCGAGCACGGCTCCGATCTGGGCCCTGGCCGCCTCGCCGTAGGCGGCGACCACGTCCCTCGTCGACCCGGCCGGAGGATTGCGGCGGTGCCGGATCACCCGGGCCGGGTTTCCCGCCACGACGGTCCACGGCGGCACGTCGTGGGTCACCACCGACCCGGCGCCGATGACCGAGTGCGAGCCGACCCGCACGCCGTCGACGACGACGACGTTGGACCCGACGTACACGTCGTCGCCGATCTGGATGCCCACCGACCGCAGCGGCTGGGCGAAGATCTCGACGTCGGGGTCGTCGAAGCCATGGTCGAAGCCGAGCAGGCTGGTGCGCGCCCCGATCCGCACCGCGCGGCCCGTGCGCACCCGCCCACGTACCGCCACCCCGAGGTTCACCGAGCAGTCGGCGCCGATCGTGACGTCACCCGTGACGTGGGCCTGAGCGGCGATGTAGCTGCGGTCACCGAGGACCAGCGAGTCCGGGTGCACGGCAGCGAGCCGGGACACCACGCAGTCCTCGCCGACCGTGTAGCCGCGTCCGCGCAGCTCCGCGACCCGGTCGACCTGGTCGGCGACCTGGTCGGGGGACGCGGCCCGCCAGAAGTCCCACGGGGCGAAGTCGGCGGCGAGCGGTTCGCCGGGACCGGGCGGCGGGGTCATGGGGCGCGCCTCTCGTCGGCAGAGCGAAGGGGGTACCGCCAGGGCCGGTCGGCGGTGGGGTGCGGGGGTCAGCGGGACAGCCAGCCGCCGTCGACGGCGACGATCGAGCCGTGCACGTAGTCCGACGCTGCGGAGGCCAGGTACACCACGGTGCCCTGCAGGTCCGCTGCGGTGCCCCAGCGGCCGGCCGGGATGCGGCCGACGATCGACTTCTCCCGGTTCTCGTCCGCGCGGATCGGCGCGGTGTTGTCGGTGGCGAAGTATCCCGGGGCGATCGCGTTGACGTTGATCCCCAGGGGTGCCCACTCGTCGGCCAGCGACCGCGTGATCCCGGCGATGGCGCTCTTCGCGGCCGCGTAGGAGGCGACGAGGATGCCGCCCTGGAACGACAGCATGGAGGCGATGTTGATGATCTTGCCCTGGCCTCGGGGGACCATCACCTGGGCTGCCGCCTGGGACAGGAAGAACACCGCGGTGAGGTTGATCCGCAGGACGTCGTCCCAGTTCGCCTCGCTGAACTCGATCGCCGGCTGGCGCCGGATGATCCCGGCGTTGTTGACCAGGACGTCCAGCCCGCCGAGGGTGTCGACGACCTCGGCGACGACGGCCTGGAGCGTCTCGGGGGTCGCGGTGGACAGGTCGCAGACGATCTGGTGCGCGCGACGCCCGGTCGCCTCGATCTGCGCGGCGGTGTCCGCGCAGCCCGTGCGGTCGAGCAGCGCGACGTCGGCGCCCGCCTCGGCGAGCGCGAGCGCGTAGCCCTGGCCGAGGCCACGGCCGGCGCCGGTGACCAGCGCGACCTTCCCGTCGAGCTTGAACTGGTCGAGGATCACGCGAGCTCCTTGGGGTCGAAGGTGACGGCGTCGGCGTAGTCGATGTTCTCCCCGGCCATCGCCCAGACGAACGTGTAGGCGCCGGTCGCCGAGGCGCAGTGGATCGACCACGGCGGCGAGACGACGACGTCGCGGTCGTGCAGGATCAGCTGGCGGGTGTGCTGCGGCTCGCCCATGAGGTGGACCAGCACCTCGTCGCCGAGCCCGGTGTACAGGTACGCCTCGGTGCGGCGGTTGTGCACGTGCGGCGGCATGGTGTTCCACACGCTGCCCGGCTCGAGCGTGGTGATCCCGACCACGAGCTGGTTGGACTCGATCCCGTCGGCGTGGACGTACCGGCGGATGGTCCGGTGGTTCGACTGCTCGAGCGAGCCGAGCTCGGCCGAGAACACCTCGTCCCGGCCCGCCAGCGCCGCGACCCCCGCCCGGTGGGCCGGGGCGCTGACCAGGTACACCGCTCCGTGGCCGGTGACCGTGACCTCGCGCGTGCCCATCGGCAGGTAGAGCACGTCCTGCAGCCCGACCGGGAACGTCGCGCCGTCGGCGCGGACCTCGACGGCGCCAGCGATCCCGACCACCGCGAGCTCGCGGCGCTCGAGCAGGTAGGCGGCCTTGATCTCCTCGGGCGCGGTGAGCGCGACCTCGTCGCCGTCGACCACCAGGCCGCCGACGAGCATCCGGTCGTCGTGCGCGTAGCCCCAGGACGCCTCGCCCGAGGTGAACAGCCCGGACAGCACGAACCGCTCCCGGAGGGTCTCGCCGTCCAGCCGGCCGACGTCGTCGGGGTGGGTGCTCCACAGACGGGTGACGTTCATCCTCATGCTCCTTGGTGGTGGGTGCGGGACGGGCTGTCGACGACCGGGTTGGTCAGCGTGCCCAGGTGGCCGATGGTGATCGCGACCATGTCGCCGGGCCGCAGGAAGCGCTCGCCACGGGCGAGCACCTCGGGCAGCTTCTGCGGCGTGCCGGTGGCGATGACGTCGCCCGGCAGGAGCGTCATCACCTGGCTCAGGTAGGAGACGAGCCAGGCCACGCCGAAGACCATCGCCGCGGTCGTGCTGCGCAGCGTCACCTCGCCGTTGACCGCCAGCTCGACGGTGAGGTCCTGCGGATCGGGCACCTCGTCGGTGGTCACCAGCGCGGGGCCGAGCGGACCGAACGTGTCGAACGACTTGCCCGGCAGCCACTGGCTGCCGTGCCGCTGCCAGTCCCGCGCCGACACGTCGTCGAAGATCGAGTAGCCGGCGACGTGGGCCAGGGCCTCGGCCTCGTCGATCTCGTGCGTGGGGGTCCCGATGACCACGGCCAGCTCGGCCTCGTAGTCGATCTCGTCGGACGCCCGCGGGCGCAGGATCGGGGCGCCCGGGCCAGTGATCGTGGTGGCGGTCTTGGCGAACACGTCGGGGTACTCGGGGTCGTCGATCACCTGGTGGCCGCGGTAGTTGTACCCGATGCACAGGATCTTGCCGGGGTTCGGCACCGGTGCGAGCAGCCGGACCTCGGCCAGCGGCAGCCCGCTGTCGGCCGCCGTGCGGTCGACCAGCGTGCGCACACGGTCCAGTGCCGCGGGACCGGCGCCGAGCAGCCCCACCATGTCGGCGGCCAGCGACCGGTCGGTGCCGGGCAGGTCGAGCACCCGGTCGCCGGCCAGCAGCGCGCCGGTGCGGACGGACCCGGCGTGCTCGAACGTCACCAGCCGCATGGCGAGCCGCTCACCAGTACAGGGTTCGGTCGGGGAGCACCGCCCGGGCGAGCGCCTCGAGGTAGAAGTAGTCGCCCCACAGCGTGCCCTCGTCGACGCCGACCGAGCTCGGCCAGTCGTAGACGCCGTGCAGCAGCAGCGCGTTCGACTCGGGGTGCTCGGCGGTGGAGTAGCTGGCGCACAGGGCGTCGAGGATCGCGGCCCCGCGTCGGCGGTAGTGCTCGCGCGGCTCGCCGTCCGGCAGCCAGGTGGCCAGCTCGGCGAGCCCGCAGACCGCGATCGCCGCGGCGGAGCTGTCCCGGGGCTGGTCGTCGCCGTCGGTGAAGTCGAGGTCCCAGTAGGCGACGTCGTCGGCCGGCAGGTGGTCCAGGAAGTAGTCCGCGCAGGTGCGCGCCGCGACCAGGAACGACTCGTCCTGCGTGTAGCGGTAGTTCAGCGCGAAGCCATAGATGCTCCATGCCTGGCCACGCGCCCAGCACGAGTCGTCGGTGTAGCCCTGCTGGGTCGACCCCCGCAGCGGCTCCCCGGTGATGGGGTCCCAGAAGAACGTGTGGAACGTGGTCCCGTCGGGCCGGATCATCTGGTCGCGGAGCTGAGCGGTGTGCCGGTACGCGGCGGAGGCGTACCGCTCGTCGCCGGTCTGCTCGCTGGCCCAGTAGAGCAGCGGCATGTTCATCAGCGAGTCGATGATCGTCCGGCCCCGCTGGGCCGGGTCGTCGAGGCCGCCCCAGGCCTGGATGATGCCGGCCGGCTCGAGGAACCGTTCCATCAGGTGGTCGGCCGCCGCGATCGCGGCGTCCCGGGCACGCGCGTCGCCGACGAGGCGCCACGGCGCGACGCAGGCCAGCGTGTAGAGGAAGCCGAGGTCGTGGGTGTCGATGTCGCTCTCGGTCTCGACGCGCTCGGCGAAGCTCGCCACGTGCGCCGACGCTGCGGCGCGGAACTCCTCGTCGTCGGTCAGCTCCCAGGCGAGCCAGAGCATGCCGGGCCAGAAGCTGGTGGTCCAGCCGCGGTTGGCGCCCTCGGGGAACTGGTCGGTCGCCGGTCGCTGCGGGTACAGCCCGTCCCGCGTCGTGTCGTCCGGGTACCCGCTGCCGAACGTGGTGATGTTGGCCCGCACGGTGTCCAGCGCGGCGGCGAGCGCCGTGTCGGTCGTCGTGGCGGTCGGTGTCTGGCCCGCCTGGGTCGGGGTCATGTGCAAGGTCCTTGCTCTCGAAGGCACGCTGCCGGTGGCAGCTGCCGGAACGGTCAGGGGCCGGCGGTCCGGCCCGAAGGTCACGCGCTCGTCGCTACCTCCTGGCGCGGCGGCAGCACCGGCCGCAGGCTGTACCGGCCGTTCGCCCAGACGACGTAGAGCAGCGGCGCGGCCGCCAGCCCGATCGCCAGGGCCGGCTTGGCGGTGAGCAGCGTCAGCAGCAGGCCGACGACGAACAGCGAGGCGAGCGTCAGGTACCAGCGGCGCACGGTGAGGTACACGCAGGCGCGCAGCACGTCGCGCAGGCGGGCCCGGGGCGCCTCGGCGAGCGCGATGAGCGCGAGCAGGCCGGTGGCCAGGACGAGCACCGTCAGCATGGCCAGCACGGGCACCGCCCAGGTGCCGACCGGACGGTCCCAGGCGGCACGGGCGTCCACCCCGAGCACGACGAGCGCGCCGGTGACGAGCGCGCCGAGTGCCGCGGACCGACGGAACGTGGCCCGCCACGACCGACCGAAGGTGCGGATCACGCCGACCGTCGAGTCGGCCGAGTACGCCGCGAAGACAGCGAACGCCGCGCTGATCGCAGGGGTGGTCAGGGGGATGAGCAGCGCGACCCAGGGCCAGGACACCGCGGTGTCGGTGGTGAGCAGCAGCACCAGCAGGGGCAGGCAGCCGACGAGGAGCAGGGCGTTCGTGGCCAGGGCCAGGTACACGACGGAGAACACCGTCGCGTACGTCTCGTGCGTGATCCGGCGCATCGGGTTCATCCCTTGAGCCCGCTCGTCGCGATGCCTTCGACGAAGTACCGCTGGCCGAGCATGAAGATCACGGCGATCGGCAGGACGGACAGCGTCAGGCCGGTGAACAGCAGCGCGTAGTTCTGGTCGTAGAGGTTGTTGACGAACGTCTGGAGGCCGAGCTGGATGGTCCACAGGTTGGGGCTGCGCAGGTAGATCAACGGACCGAGGTAGTCGTTCCAGGTGTTGACGAAGGTCAGCAGCGTCAGGGAGGCGATGGCCGGGGTCGACAGCGGGAGCATGATCCGCCGGTAGATGCCGTACTCCGACAACCCGTCGATGCGCGCGGCCTCGGACAGCTCCTCGGGGACCGACTCGAAGTACTGCTTCATGAGGAACACGCCGAACGCGCCGAACGCCTGCAGCAAGATGATCGACCAGAGCGTGTTCGACAGGTGCAGCTTCGAGAACAGGATGAACTGCGGGATCATGTACGACTGCCACGGCACCGCGATGGTCCCGACGTAGACGAGGAACAGCACGTCCCGGCCGGGGAAGCGCATCCGGGCGAAGCCGTACGCGGCGAAGGATCCCGTGAACAGCTGCAGCAGCGTCACGACGACCGACAGCAGCAGGGTGTTCTTCCACCACGTCCCCATGCCGGACTGCTGCCAGATCTCGATGTAGTTGCGCCAGACGAAGTGGGACGGGAACCACTTCACCGGGATGGTGAAGACCTCGTTCGACGTCTTGAGCGAGCTGGCGAGCATCCAGAAGAACGGCAGCAGCACGCCGACTGCCGCGATGATCAGCAGCAGGTAGCCGAGCAGGCGGGCGGCGCTGCGGCCCGGGGTCGAGGGGCCGAGCTCCCGCGGCTGCGACGGGCCGGTGAGCAGGCGCGTGTCGGGGGCGCCGTTGACGAGGGTCATCGTGCGTCCCTCCGCCGGTTGACGACGAACTGCACGATCGTGACGACGATGCAGATGAGGAACAGGACGATCGAGGCGGCCGACGCGTAGCCGAACTTCGACTCGACGAAGCCCTTCTGGTAGATGAACTGGGACAGCACGAGGGTCGCCTGGCCGGGACCTCCGTTCGTCATCAGCAGGATGATGTCGAAGACCTTGAACGAGCCGATGGTGAGCATGACGGTGATGAAGAAGGTGGTCGGGCGCAGGCAGGGCATCGTCACGTTGCGGAACCGCTGCCAGGCGTTGGCGCCGTCCATCCGGGCCGCTTCGTAGAGCTCGCGCGGCACGGCCTGCAGGCCGGCGAGGAACAAGATCATGTAGTAGCCCATCTCGCGCCACGTGCCGACCACGATGATGGCGGGCATGGCCCAGGTGGCCGAGGTGGTCCAACCCGGTGGGTGGGCGATGCCGATGAACCGCAGGATCTCGTTGATCGGCCCGTACGTGGGGCTGAACAGGAGGTTCCACACGGTCGTGATCGCGACGATGGACGTGATGTAGGGGAAGAAGGCGGCCGTGCGGAAGAACGCGACGCCGCGCAGCTTGCGGTTGAGCAGCAGGGCCAGCGCGAGCGACAGCGCCATGGTCAGCGGGATGTGGACCACGGAGTAGTAGAGGGTGTTGATGACCGCCTTGTGGAAGCTCGCGTCGTGCCACAGGCGCCGGAAGTTCTGCAGGCCGAGCCACTTGGCCTTGCCGAACACGTCCCAGTTGGTGAACGAGATGTAGAACAGCGCTATGACGGGGACCAGCGTCAGGAGCGCGAAGCCGAGGAAGTTCGGCAGGATGAAGCTCCACCCGATGATGGTGTTGCGTCGCTTCAGCTTGGCCCCGGGGCGGCGTCCGGGCCGGACGGCCCGGGTGGCGGGGCCGGCGTCGTCGAGGATGACGCTCGCCATGGGAACTCCTTCGTGGGGTGGGGTCGGGCGGTGGCCGGCCCGGCCGGCGGAGTGCTGCTCCGCCAGCCGGGCACGGCTGGTTCCGTGCAGGCGTCAGCCGAGGCGGCCGACGTCAGCCGATTCCGACCTCGTTCTTGACGCGCTGGGCGGCCTGGGCGAGAGCGGCGTCGACCGAGCTCGAGCCGGACATGATCGCTGTGTGGGCGTCGTTGAGGATCGCCTGGACAGCGGCCGCGTTCTTGTCGGTCGGGTTCTCCGGCAACGTCTTGTGCGTGGTCCAGGCGAACTTGGACAGGGAGTCCGTGGGCACGCCGGCGACGCCGAAGTACGTCGTGGCGACGTCGGCGGTGGTCAGGGCCGGGGTGATGCCGATGGCCGCAAGGGCCTTGGCAGCGTCGGCGCTGGAGGAGAAGACCAGGAAGTCCTTCGCGGCCTGGATCTTCTTGGGGTCGATGTGGGCGTTGATGCCGAAGCCGGTCGGGTCGCCGAAGGTCACCGGGGTCTTGCTGGTGCCGGTCGTCGACGAGTCGTACTGCGGCGCCGGGGCGAAGCCCCAGTTGAACTTGTCGGCGTCGCCGGACTTCTGCTGCGCGACGAGCGTGGCGACGTACCACGAGCCCATCGGCATCATGGCGGCCGACTGCTTGCCGAACTGACCCTGGTAGGTCAGCTTGCTCGTGGTCAGCGTGCCGAAGTCCACCTGCGCCTTGGAGTTCTGCAGGTCGAGCACCCGGTTGTAGTACGGCTTCATGTAGTCGTAGTTGCCGGTGAGGATGCCGCCGTTGGGAGCCTGCGCGTTGGCGAAGCCCTGCAGGGTCGACTGCCAGGAGTGCTCGTAGGTGCCGAACACCGTCCCGCCGCCGGTCTGCAGGCCCTTCGCGAGGGCCTTGGCGGCCGTCGCGTAGTCGTCCCACGTCCAGGTGCCGTCCGGGTAGGCGACCTTCGCCTTGTCGAACAGGTCCTTGTTGTAGAAGAGGACCCACGAGTCGTTGCGGTAGGGCAGGGCCCACTGCTTGCCGTCCACCTGGTAGGACTTCATGCCGGAGATGGACGGGTCCACCTTCGACTGCAGGTCGGTCACGTCGAGGAGCTGGCCGCCCGCCTGGAACACGGGGACGTACTTGACCTCCTTCTGCGTGATGATGTCCGGGCCCACGCCGGCGGCCAGGTCGGCCGTGACGAGCGTGTTGTAGTTCGTCGCGTCGTACTCCTTGAGCGTGACCGTCACGTTCGGGTACTTGGCGTGGAAGGCGTCAGCCAGGGTCTGGAACTCCGGCGTCGTCTTGAGGCTCCAGCCGGAGACGGTCAGCGTGACCGGCTCCGCGGCCGCGGTCGGCCCTGCTGCAGCGCTGGTGGGTGCGCCACCGGTATTGGCGGGTGTGTTGCCGCCGCTACCGCTACAGGCGGTGAGCACCAGCGACACCGCGGCGGCCAGACCGACCACGGCGGGAATCGAGCGCTTCATCATTGCTCCTTCGCAATCAGGGCCCATCGTTGGGCCTCGTACCACGAACCGGGTTGCCTAGCCGGCATCCCCGGGTGTCTCTACGGTGAGGCGGCTGCTGGTGCGGACGCCGTCCGGCCAGGTCACCACCGCATCGAGGCTGCCGGCCAGCTCGATCAGCTCGGCGCGGCACCGCTCGTCCTGCGTCGACCCTGCGCCGGACAGGCCGACGAGAGCCGCGACCCATGCCCCGACCCGGACCGGGTAGGAGAGCGTGGGCACGTGTGAGGGGTCGCCCAACGGACCGGCGGCCGGCCGGGTGACCACCGCCGACCGGGCCTCGCCGACGAGGCTGGCGAGGGTCGACGTGCGGTCCCCGCAGGTGACCGCGGGCGCGCCGTGGGCGGAGGTCAGGCTGGCCGTCCCGACCAGGGGCCAGCCGCCCACCCGAAGCGTCAGACGGTCGGCGTCGGTGCTGTCGACGAGCCCGTCGACCCGCACCAGCCGGACCTCCCAGGCTCCCCGGACCAAGGAGAACATGGTGAGCGTCCCGACCGGGTCGACCGTGCCAGGGCGGCCGGAGCCGTGCTCGGTGGTCGTGGGGGAGGGCACCAACCAGTGTGCGGCCGCCCGGGAGCCGGCGATGCCGACGCCGCCGTCGACGCGGGTGTCGAGCAGCGTCATGGCGGCCCGGTGGGTGCTCCGCCCGGTCCCGTCGACGAAGGTGACCGCCTGCTCCAGGGGGGCCAGCCAGCCCTGGTCGTCGAGCAGCGGGGTGGTCGCGGTGGAGTACCCGATCCGCGCGTACAAGGGCGAGTCCCCGACGAGCGATCCCTCGCGGGCGTGGTCGGTGCCGTGGTTCGTGATCCGGACCAGGCCGTCGGCGCCGGTGCCGGAGACGACCCAGCCGGCCGGCCGGACCGTGAACAGCTGGTCGCCCTCCTCGGACGGCAGCGGCTGCGACTCGGCGGCCCACACCGGGTGATCGGCCGGCAGGCTGATCCCGAGCATGCCCTTGCTCGCCCAGTACGGGGAGCTCGGGCCGGAGTACGACTGGGCGAGGCGGCGCCACTCGTGGTGCCAGCCCATGGTGAGCAGGCCGTGCTCGTCCGGTGCGCCGTGGTCGACGAAGTGCCGGACCACGCGGTCGGCGGCGTGCCGCAGCCCGCCCAGGGGGACCGAGGGGACGCCGGCCATCGCGCCGACCCAGAACGGGGCCGCCGCGGCGAACCGGTAGATCAGGCTGCGGCCCTGGAACATCGGCGCGCCGTCGGCGCCGACCAGGCGGATCGCGTCCTGCAGGTAGCGGTCGAGGCGCGCGACGTCGGTCGCGGTTCGGTCGGCGCCGAGCTCCGCCGCCCCGGCCATCCGCGACCAGAGCACCGGGTACAGGTGCATCGCCCAGCCGATGTAGTGGTCGTACGCGCGCTCGTCGCCGTCGGAGTACCAGCCGTCGGCGCGGTACAGGCTGTCGTGCAGCGTCAGGTCGGCCGCGACGTCGTCGGCGGACCACGGCCCGCCGACCGAACGTAGGAAGGTCTCGACGACCACCCGGAACCACAGCCAGTTGGTCTTCGGGTAGGTGTGGTCGCCGACGACGGGGGACAGGTACTCGACCACTTGCTGCTGGGTGCGGTCGGACAGCCGGTCCCAGACCCACGGCCGGGTCATGTCGAGGATGAGCGCCGTCGACGCCGCCTCGACCTTGGCCTGCCCGTGCTCGCCGGTGCGGACCCAGCGCTCCTCCTCCGGGGAGTCGGGGTCGACGCCGGCGGCGATGCCGCGCGCGTAGAACTCGGCGAGCTCGTCCAGCCCCTCGCCGCGGTCTCCGGCGATCCGGAAGCCGGCCAGCAGGAACGTGCGGCAGAACCCCTCGAGGCCGTCGACCGCGTGCCCGTAGCCGCCCTCGGCACCGGGCAGCGTGATCCGCCCGTGCTGCGGGGAGGCGAACGGCCGCACCGCAGCGAGCATCCGATCGGCGAACCCGGTCCACTCGGCGCGCGACCAGTCAGCGGTCGGCGCGGGCCGGTCCGTGGTTCCCGTGCGGGGAGCTGCCGTGGAGAACTGGCTCACGTGCCCTTCTTCGTTGAAGTCGCCGGACGCGTGCGGGCCACGATGCCTCGCCGGCCGCGTCGGTTCTGAACTCATCCGAAGTACACCGTTCAGATGTGGTCATGTCAAGACCGTTATCGATCTGATATGATCACAACCGATCGTTGCGCGAGCTCATCTCAACGGAGAGACATGCAGACCTCGGAGCGTTTCGCCGGCCCCCTCGCCACCCTCTGGCGGCTCGACGGCCCAGGTCATCTGCGCGGCCTGCTCCGGGGCGCCGCCGACGCGCTGCCGCTGAGCCCAGCCATCGATCGTGCCACCTGGTCCGGCCTGGACCGACCGACGATGGCGGACCTGTCCGCCCGCGCCCAGGCGGCCCTCGGCTCCCCGTGGCCCGCGCCGCTGCAGCACGACCACTCGCGCCGCTGGCGCGACGGCGACCGGGACACCTACGAGCAGGCGGTCTTCGCCCGCCAGCGCCGCCTGAGCCGGGCCGCCGTGATGGCCGCCGCGACGCTCGACGACGGATGGCTCGACGAGGTGGCGGACGGGGTCACGCTGCTCTGCGAGCAGAGCTCGTGGTGCTGGCCCGCGCACGACGACGCGTTCACCGCGCACGGCGCGGTGGTACCCGTCGTCACCGACCCGTTCCTCGACCTGGGAGCCGGCGAGGTCGTCGGGCAGCTGGCGTGGCTGGACCACCTGCTGGCCGGGCCGCTGGACGAGCGCTACCCGGGTCTGCGCGCGCGGATCCGGCACGAGGCGGACGTCCGTGTGCTGACCCCGTTCCTGCGCCGCCGGGACTGGCACTGGTTGGGCCTGGCCGGTGATGTGCACAACTGGAACCCGTGGATCCACGGCAACGTGCTGGTCGCGGCCCTGGCACTGGAGGACGACCTCGACCGCCGGGCGCAGATCGTCGACCTCGTCGTGCAGGGGATCGACCGGTACGTGGCGGTGCTGCCCGAGGACGGTGCGATCGACGAGGGCTACTCCTACTGGTGGAACGGCGCGTGCCGGGCGATCGAGGCGCTCGACGTGCTGCGCCACGCCACCGGCGGCGCGCTGGACGCGACCGGCGTCCCCGCGCTGCGGGCGACCGTCGCCTTCCCGCACCGGATGCACCTGTCCGACGGCTGGTACCTCAACATCGCCGACGGGCCGGCCCGACCGGCCGCGAACCAGCCGTGGCACGCGCTGCACCGCGCAGCGAGGGCGGTGCACGACGAGCAGGCGGCGGCCCACGCCGCGGCGCACCGCACCCCGCACGGCCCGGTGGCCGACGAGGCCGCGGGGCTGGGCCGGCTGCTCCGTGCTCTGACCGACCCGGCGTGGCGCGACGCGGTGCCGGAGGCCTCGCCGCTGCCGCGTGACGTCTGGCTGGCCTCGACCCAGGTGCTGCTGGCCCGCCAGCAGGGCGGCTCGCCGGCGGGCCTGACGCTGGCCGCCAAGGGCGGGCACAACGGCGAGCACCACAACCACGACGACGTCGGCGAGGTCGTCGTCGCGCTCGGTGGGGTGCCGGTCCTCGTCGACGCCGGGCGCCCGACCTACACCGCCGCGACGTTCGGGCCCGACCGCTACACGATCTGGACCATGCAGAGCACCTGGCACAACGTGCCGCAGATCCGCGGCACCGCCCAGGCGCCCGGCGCGGAGCACGCCGCGCGCGACCTGACCGTCCGGCTCGACCCGGACGGTGCGGCGCTGCGGGTCGACCTGGCCGGCGCCTACCCGCGCGACGACGTGACCCGCTGGTGGCGCACCTGCCGGCTGGACCGGGTGACCGCGACGGTCACCGTGACGGACGAGTGGCAGCTGGAGGGCGACGCCCCCGGCGACACCCTGGTCCACCTGCTGCTGGCCGGGACGGTGCGCGTGTCCACCGGCAGTGCCGAGGTCGACGCCCTCGACGGCGCCGGGACGGCCGTCCTGACCTGGGAACCTGCGGTGCCGTGCGCCGTCGTTCCCCGGAAGCTCGACGACCTTATGCTCGCGAACGTGTGGGGCGATCACCTGACCCTCCTGGCGCTCGACGTCACGGCGCTGGGTCCGGTGGGCACGCTCCACCTGACGGTGGAGGAGCGACGATGAGTGCGTCCGACGTGCGCGGACCGCTGCAGGTGGAGCGCCGAGCGCAGCTGCTCGAGGAGCTGCAGCGGCAGGGCAGCGTGCGGGTGTCCGAGCTGACCGAGCGACTGGGCGTCGCGGCGGTGACGATCCGGCGCGACATCGCGCAGCTGGCGGCCGAGGGCCTGGTCCGGCGGGTCCACGGCGGCGTGACCCTGATCATCACGGAGGAGAACGGCGACGAGGTCCCGTACGCCCCGACGCGGCCCGTCGGTGCCGGGCCGCGGACCCTGGGCATGCTGGTGCCGTCCCTCGACTACTACTGGCCCGGCGTCGTGCGCGGTGCCGAGGAGGCGGCGCGGGACTACGGCCACAAGGTGGTGCTGCGCGGCTCGTCGTACGAGAGCGAGGACGACCGGCCGCAGCTGGAGCGCCTGGTCGACGGGCTGGGCGCGGACGGGCTGCTCATCGCCCCCCGGCTGGATGCCCCCACGATCGGTGCCACCCTGGAGTGGCTCGCCGCCACCGGCGTGCCCACCGTCCTGGTCGAGCGCTCGGCGACGGTCGGGCCGCACCACGCCGTGCTCGAGTCCGTGGTCTCCGACCACGCCCTCGGTGCGGCGATCGGCGTGCGGCACCTGCTCTCACTGGGTCACCGTCGGGTCGGTGCGGTGCTGAGCAAGAACAGCCCGACCTCCCAGCACGTGCTGCGCGGCTGGCACGACGCGGTGGTCGACGCCGGCGGCACGCCGGCCGACACCGTCGAGATGCTCCTTCCGGCGCAGCACTCCGCCGAGTGGGACGCCGCCCTGGACGAGACGCTGGACCGCTGCCTGAGCACCGGGACCACGGCGCTGCTGGTGCACGCCGATGCCGAGGCGATGGCGCTGGTGCAGAAGTGCGAGGAGCGTCACCTGACGGTGCCGGGGGACCTGTCGGTGGTCGCCTACGACGACGAGCTGGCCGGCCTGTTCAGCCCGC
This sequence comes from uncultured Actinomycetota bacterium, assembly GCA_963769855.1. GTDB lineage: Bacteria > Actinomycetota > Actinomycetes > Actinomycetales > Cellulomonadaceae > Cellulomonas. Next base: position 27,804 of record CAVYNN010000001.1, on the reverse strand, counting down.
CGCTGACCGCGGTGCGCCCACCCCGTCGGTCGATCGGCCGGGCCGCGGTGGACCTGGTCGTCGCCCGGTTCGCCGACCCCGGGCGTCCCACGCACCGGATCGTCATCAGCCCGTCGTTGCGGGTGCGCGAGTCGACGGCGCCGCCCGCCGACGCCCGGGTGCGGGGGATGTCGGGCGTCTGAGGGCCTGGCCCGAGCCGTCGGCCCGCCGCTCGCGGCGGGGTCTGCCTGTTCTGCTCGCAGGGTCGGCGTGGGCTCGCCGACGACCCCGGTACCCTCGTCGATGCCCGGCGACACCGTCCGGCACGGACGCGACGGGAGAAGGCCGATGGCGCTGCTCGACGGCAGGACGGTCCTGGTGACCGGGGTGCTCACCGAGGGCTCGATCGCCTTCCATGTCGCCCGGCTCGCCCAGGAGCAGGGCGCGCGGGTGGTGCTCACGTCGTTCGGTCGCCAGCGCCGGCTGACCGAGGTGATCGCCCGGCGGTTGCCCGTCCCGGCCCCGGTGGTCCAGCTGGACGTCACCTCCGGTGAGGACCTCGCGCTGCTCGCGGAGCGCGTCGGCGAGCACGCCGACCGGCTCGACGGGGTGGTGCACTCGATCGGCTTCGCCCCGCAGTCGGTGCTCGGCGGGCACTTCCTCGACGGGCAGTGGGCGGACGTCGCGACGGCGCTGGAGGTGTCCGCCTACTCCCTCAAGGCGCTGGCCGTGGCGACCGCGCCGCTGCTGGTGCGCGGGAGCTCGGTGGTCGGGCTGACCTTCGACGCGACCCGCGCCTGGCCGGTCTACGACTGGATGGGCGTGGCCAAGGCGGCGCTCGAGGCCACCGCCCGCTACCTGGCCCGCGACCTCGGCCCGTCCGGGATCCGGGTGAACCTCGTCGCCGCAGGTCCGGTGCGGACCACCGCGGCCAAGGCGATCCCCGGTTTCGAGTCGATCGAGGGCGGCTGGGACGCCCGGGCCCCGCTGGGCTGGGACGTCGCCGACGCCGCACCGACCGCCCGCGCCGTGGTCGCCCTGCTCTCGGACTGGTTCCCGGCGACCACCGCTGAGATCGTCCACGTCGACGGCGGCGTGCACGCGATGGGATATTAGGCCCACCACCTGCTGCACACCGCTGCGCAGGGGGCTTTGGTCCCGAGCTGGACCGCAACCCGAGCCTACGGTTGCGTAACTTACGCTTCCGTAGGTCTGGAGACCTCCCTGGTGTCGACGACGTCCTCGCTCCGACCGCTGCAGCGGGCGCTGCCCACGATCATTCAGGGCGGGATGGGTGTCGGTGTCTCCTCCTGGCGCCTGGCGTCCGCGGTCGCCCGGCGCGGCCAGCTCGGGGTGGTCTCCGGCACGGCGCTGGACCTGGTGCTGGCCCGGCGGCTGGAGGACGGTGACGCCGACGGCTCGGCTCGTCGGGCGATGGCTGCCTTCCCTGCGCCGGCCCTGGTCGAGCGTGTCCTGACCCGCTACCTGCGCGTCGGGGGCCGGGCCCCGGGGGAGCCGTACACGCCGGTGCCCCGGGTCAGCCTGCGGCCGACCCGCGCCGGCCAGGAGCTGACCGTGCTGGCCTGCTTCGTCGAGGTCTGGCTGGCCAGGCACGGCCACGACGGCCCGGTCGGCATCAACTTCCTGGAGAAGATCCAGATGGCCACGCCGCCGGCGGTCTACGGCGCCATGCTGGCCGGCGTGGACGCCGTGCTGGTCGGCGCGGGCATCCCGCGGCACCTGCCGCGCCTGCTCGACGAGCTCGCCGCCCACCGGCCGACCAGCCTGCCGGTCGACGTCGCCGGCGACCCGGCCGGCGGGTACTCGGTGACCATCGACCCGCCGGACCTGCTCGGCATGTCGCTTCCGCCGCTGCACCGGCCGATGTTCCTGGCGATCATCTCCAGCGACGTGCTCGCGACCCACCTGACGCGGGACCCGACGAACCGGCCGGACGGCTTCGTCGTGGAGAGCCCGCGGGCTGGGGGGCACAACGCGCCCGCGCGCGGACGACCGGTGCTCGACGACCGCGGTCAGCCCGTGTTCGGCGTGCGCGACGACGCCAACGTGGCCAAGGTCGCCGCCGTGGGGTTGCCGTTCTGGCTCGCCGGTGGCCGGGGCACGCCCGAGGAGGTGCGCGCAGCGGTCGCTGCCGGCGCGGTCGGTGCCCAGATCGGGACGGTGTTCGCGCTGAGCGCCGAGTCGGGGCTGACGCCGGGGCTGCGCAGCCGGCTGCTGGCCCGGCTGCGCGCGGGCACGCTCGAGGTGCTCACCGACCCCAAGGCCTCGCCGACCGGGTTCCCGTTCAAGGTGGCCCAGCTCAGCGGCACCCTGTCCGACCCCGCGGTGCGCAGCGCGCGGCCTCGCCTGTGCGACCTGGGCTATCTGCGCTCGGCGTTCCTCAAGGACGACGGCCGGGTGGGCTACCGCTGCCCGGCCGAGCCGGTCGACATGTTCGTCCGCAAGGGCGGCTCGGCCGAGGACACGGTCGGCCGGGTCTGCCTGTGCAACTCGCTGCTGGCCGACATCGGGCTCGGCCAGACCCGGTCCGACGACCAGCCGGAGGAGTACCTGGTCACCCTCGGCAACGACCTGGCCGGGGCCGGCCGGCTGGCGGAGCTGCACCCCGACGGGTGGACCGCCGACGACGTCCTGGACTGGCTGCTCGGCCCCGAGCTCGACGACTGACGCCGCGGCCGAGCACCGCTCAGAACCGCCGGGCGACCCGGTCCGCGGGCAGGCGTCCGTCCGGGTCGTACACCCAGCGGTAGAGCGGCTCGGCCCACAGCCGGGAGGTCCAGGAGATCGGTTGCGGCCGGTAGGTGCGCACCCGTCCCGGCGGCCGGGGCCCTCGTCGTCCGCCGGCGTGCCAGGCGTCCAGGGCGGTCGCCGCGTCGCGGTAGGCGGTGAACCACGCGTCCGGGTCGTCGGGTTCGTCGGGCGCCGCCTCCCCGAGGTGCTCGTCGGCCAGCCCCAGGCGCAACGCGTGCGCGGTGCCCGTGGTGCTGCGCTCGACGAACGCGGCGCTGAGCTCGCTGTCGTGCGTCCAGGACCGGCGGTTGGCGTTGTCCGAGCCGATGCACGCCCAGGCGTCGTCGATCACGCACACCTTGGCATGGACGTAGATCGGCGTCCCGGCCTCGTTCTCCAGCGCGTACACCCCAACCCGGTCCCCGCCGGCACGGTGCAGCAGGCGCATCGCGTGCCAGCGGCCCAGCTCGGTGGGCACCACGGCGGCGCGCCCGTCCTGGTCCGCGTACAACGGCACCACCACCACCAGCCGCAGCTCGGGCGAACGGCGCAGCGCCTCGGCGAACGGGGCCGCGACGTCCCGTGACCAGAGGTACTGGTCCTCCAGGTAGACCAGCCGACGCGCCCGGCGCAGCGCCGCGACGTACCCGCGGGCCACGGACCGCTCGCCGGCCCGGGCGAACGGGTACGGCGGGATCCGTGGCGGGTAGGTCCGCAGCAGCTGGACCGCCGCCGTCCCGCGCGGCTCGGGGTCCGGGTGCTGGGTCGGCAGGGGCCGGACGGGGGAGCGGTGGCCACGCATGAGGTCGTCGAGCCGGCGCAGCGGGTTCAGGGTCAACGGGGAGGCGTCGTCCCAGCGCTCCCGGAACACCGCCTCCGCGTCCCCGACGGCCGGACCGCGGACCTCCAGCTGCACGTCGTGCCACGGCGGGTGGGGCCCGTAGACGGCGGCCATCCGCACCGGCTGCGGGTCGCCCTGGTGCGCCTCGTCGTCCCGGCGGCTGTGGCACAGGTCGATGCCTCCGATGAACGCGACGTCGTCCTGCGGGTCGGTCGCGGTGGCGCAGCACGACGAGCTTCTGGTGGTGCGAGCCGAGCGGTCGGACACGCATGTCCATCAGGCACTGCCCACCGGCGTCCTCGATCTCCTGCCCGAGGTGCCGGTTCTCCGCGGCGCTGAACTGGAACCGGTCCCAGTGCGAGCGCCAGACCAGCCCGCGCACGTCCACGCCACGCTGCGCGGCCGCCGCGAACACCGCCCCGACTTCGGTGCCCGGCCCGTCGAGCCGCTCGTCGGGGTCGCCCCGCCAGTCGGTGAACAGCAGCAGGTCACCGGGTCCCAGCGCGCGGACCGCCGCGAGCAGCGCCGTGAAGTAGGTCGCGCCGTGCACCAGCGGGGTGACCTGGTTGCCCTCGGTCCACGAGCCGCCGTCGGCGTGCCGGGAGTCGAGCACCGTGTCCGGGTTGCCGCGTTCGGCCGGGGTGAGGAACCAGTGCCCCGGGTCCGTGCGCGGGCCGTGCGCGCCACCGGGCGTCGCGGGCTGGCCCTGCTCGGGCGACCTGGCCAAGGCGGACCTCCGGAACGTCGACGTCCCGCCAGCGTAGGGAGCCGGGCGCCGGTCGGCTCCCTAGCTGGCGCCGGTCCGAGACGGTCGGCCCCCTGACGGGCGCCGACCCGTCGTCGGACCGGCCGAGCCCGGCATGACCGACGCCTACGATCAGGGACCGATGAGCAGCATCGGCCCGGTTCCCCGGCAGGTGACCGGCACCGCCCTGTGGATCGCGGCGGCGCGGGCCAGGGAGTCGGCCCGGCCCGATGCCCTGTTCGTCGACCCTTGGGCGGCCGAGCTCGCCGGCCCGGAGGGTCGCGACAGGCTCGCGGCGTCGGAGCGGGCTTCCGGGCAGGAGAATCCCTTCCTGCCCGTGCGGACCCGGTTCTTCGACGACCTGCTCACCGCGGCGACCTGGGCCGAGCAGGTGGTGCTGCTCGGTGCCGGGATGGACACTCGCGCGTATCGCCTGGACCTGCGGGCGGACACCGTCGTGTTCGAGGTGGACGACCCGACGATCTTCGCAGCCAAGGACCTCGTGCTCGGCGCCGTCGCTCCGAGGTGCGAGCGCTGCGAGGTCCACGCCGACCTCGCAGACGAGTGGAGGTCGACGCTGGTGGAAGCCGGATTCAGCCCGGCTCGACCCACGCTCTGGCTCGCCGAGGGGCTGCTGTTCTACCTCACGCCGGAGGCTGTCGGCCGGCTGCTGAGTACCGCCGCTCAGGCCTGTCGAGCCCGGGCCCTGTTCGCTGCCGACATCTTCGGCACCGGCCTGCTGCGCCTGCCCGGGATGCGGCCCCTCGTCGAGCACCGCCTCGCCTCCCAGCGGGCGTTGCCGTTCTGCACCGATGAGCCGGGCGAGCTCCTCGGCGCCCACGGATGGCGTGCCGAGGCCCTCGTTCGGCTCGGCCAGCCCGAGGCGAACTTCGGCCGACTTCCCGCCGTCCCTGCGGATGGCGGCCGCACGACCGACGCCACGATGCAGACGTGGTTGGCCATCGGCGTGCGGTAACGGTCAGCGCACCGTCCAGCGGAACCAGCGCACGCCGACCAAGGCGAGTTCCTGGCCGTCCTCACGCGGCGCGTCGACGCCCCTGTGCCGGCGCCGAGATGCTCGACGGCAGCGCCCGGACACGCGGGCCGACCTCGGGCCGCAGCTGCACGATGACGGCCACGGTACCGAGCGCCAGCACGACCGCTGCCACCACCAGCGCGAGATGGAGACCATCGGTGAACGACAGGGCCGTCGCCCAGGAGATGGCGTACGGGACGTCGCGCGAGGTGGCGATCCCGCCCGCGCCCCCCGCGGTCGCTGCGTCGACCACGCGCCGAGCGACGTCCGAGGGCACCCCGGCGTCGGCGAGTCGTGCAGGGAGCACGGACGCGAGCCGGGCGGTGATGAGGCTGCCCATGACGGCGATGCCGGCGACACCGCCCAGCTCGCGGGTGGCGTTGGTGGTGGCCGATGCCATCCCGGCGCGGGCGGCGGGCACGCGGCTCATGACGGCGATCGTGATCGGGCTGAAGGACATCCCCATGCCGGTGCCGATGAGGGGGAGCGCCCACCAGAAGTCGGCGTAGCTGGAGGTCGCACCGGCCGTCGACAGGATCGCCACACCCGCCGCGCAGAGGGACAGCCCGATGACCAGGGGCAGCCGTGCACCCCACCGGGCTGCCATCCGGCTCGCGACAGGCGCGGCGACCACGATGACGGCGGTCGAGGGGAGCGAGGCGATACCCGCCCCTGCGGCCGACCAGCCGAGCACGGACTGCAGGTACAGGCCGAGGTAGCTGAGGACGCCGAACATCCCGAAGCTCACCACGAAGCCGGCGAAGGCAGCCCCCGCGAAGATGCGGTCGCGGAACAACCGGATGTCGAGCATGGGTCGCTCGGCCCGCAGCTCGATCGGGACGAAGAGCGCGATAGCGATGACGGCAAGCGTTGCGCCGACGAGCACCGTCGGCGAGGTCCAGCCTCGGCTCGGCGCCTCGACCAACGCGAACACGGCGCCGGCGACACCAGCCGTGCCGACCACCTGACCGGGCAGGTCGATGCGACCGCGGTGGCCGTGGTCGTGCGGCAGCACCCGGGCGCCGAGGGCCAGGGCGGCGACCCCGACCGGGATATTGATCCAGAAGGCGCTGGCCCAGCCGAAGGCGGTCACGAGCGGGCCCCCGATCGCCGGACCTAGGGCGAGGCCGAGTGCCGAGACCCCGCTCCAGGTGCCGATCGCGCGGGCGCGCTCGACCTCGGAGAGGAAGGTCACGCGCAGGATCGCCAGCGACTGCGGGGTGAGGAGGGCCGCGCCGACCCCCTGGACCACCCGGCCCGTGAGGAGGATCGGGAGCGTGCCGGCGAGGGCGCACACCAACGAACCGCCGGTGAACAGCGTGAGCCCGACGAGGAACAGCCGTCGACGCCCGAGGCGGTCGCCGAGGGTCCCACCGAGCAGCAGGAGGGCCGCGTACACGAGGCTGTAGGCCTCCATGACCCACTGCAGATCGGTCATCCCGGCGTGCAGGTCGGTCGAGATGCTGGGCAGTGCGTTGCTGACGACGACGTTGTCCAGCATGGACATGAAGAGGGCCAGGCAGAGCGTGGCGAGGATGAGCTGGCGCCGACGGGAGTCGGGGGCAGGCGACATGGCCGTGAACCTAACGGTGTTAGATGGATGAGTGGTGCGAGGCTCTCACTAACAGTGTTAGATTGCAAGTGGTCCACCAGAGGAGGAAGCGGCGATGGCTCCGAGGCCTCAGCCGGGGAACGGTCAACCCGGCCTCACCCAGGACGCCATCGTCCAGGCCGCGCTCGTGGTGCTGGAGCGCGACGGCCTGGATGCGTTGTCGATGCGACATGTCGCAGCCGAGCTGGGGCTGCAGGCGGCCTCGCTCTACTGGCACGTCCGCAACAAGGAAGAGCTGCTCGATCTGCTGGCCGACGCCGCGCTGGCCGGCATGGACCTGTCCGTCGTTGCGGGCGGGTGGCGGGAGCAGGTGCGGGTGCTGGCTCACCGTTACCGGGCGCTCCTGAAGTCCCGGCGGGACGTCCCGCGGCTGATCGCGGGACGGTTCGTCGTCGGCCGGCATGCCTCGACGATGACGGAGCACGTGCTGGGCGTGTTCCGCGAAGCCGGATTCAGCCCCGGCGGTGCCGCGGCGGCGATGTACCTGCTCTCGGTGACGTACGTGCAGGGCTTCGTGCTTCAGGAGATGAACCCCATGCGTGCGGTCGAAGCGCTTGGGGGAACGCCCGCTGAGGCGATGGCAACGGTGTCCGCGGAGCTCACCGCCCTCCCGGAGGAGGAGTTCCCGCACCTCGCCGAGGCACGGCCGTACCTCACGACGCTGAACCTGGACGAGCGGTTCGACTGGGGACTGGAGTGCCTCCTGGACGGCCTCGAGCTCCGACTCGTCGGCCCGGCGAAGCCTGAGCGAGCGCCTGTCTGACGTTCGACGTACCACCGACCGGGGTTCGTCTACCCGAGGTACCGATCAGTCCTGCGGCAGGTGGTGGTTCAGGCGTCGCGGTGGCGGAGGAGCAGGAGCGCGGCGGCGAGCAGGAGGGCGGCGAGTGCGGTGAGCCAGCCGAACTCGATCCATTGGAACGTCCAGTAGCGGCCGGCAGGTTGGTAGCTGGTCCAGAGCGTGTAGCCGTGCTGGAGCAGGTAGCTGGTGGGGTCGGTGCCCTGTCCGGGACTGACTGCTGTCGAGCCGTTGCCGCCCTGTATCTGGTCCAGCCCGGCTGCTTGCAGCACCGAGTTCAGCTGACCGGTCGTGGCGATGGAGCCTGCCTTCTCCCACCACTGGGAAAGGGGCTGGGAGCCGACGACGTGGTCGAGGCTGCTGGTCCTGTAGCGGTGCCAGGTAGTGCAGCCGCAGGGTTGAGGCGATGTAGGCCAGGCCGAACGTGGTCAGCACGCCGGTGGCCAGTGCGGCGAGCACGCGGCGCCACAGCAGCCCGGCCAGGACGCCGGCGCCGTATCCGGCAAGGCCCCAGCCGACGACGGCGACCCCGGTGGTGGGGAACTCGCTGGCCTGCAGCCGGGAGGCGATGTCGGCTTGCCAGAGCGGCTGGTCATGCCAGGCGATGAGTGCGCCCAGTGCGGCGGCGAGGATCGCGACGGCGACCGCGCCGGTCAGGATCATCGCGATCGCCCACCGGGTGCGACCGGCGCCCTGGGTCCACGCGTAGCGGAAGGTCCCGGTCTCGAGCTCACCACCGAGCAGCGGCGCCCCGGTGAACGCGCCGATGAGCAGCGGGGCGAACAAGAAGAGGGCACTGAGGATGCCGGGGTTGGCGTAGGTGTTCCGGAAGCCGGTCCAGGCCATGACGCACACCCTGGACGACTGAGGGGTGCAGGTCTGGACGGCGCCCCAGGCCGAACGCATCTGCAGACCGCTGACGAGCAGGTAGATCGCGACCAGGCCGATCACCGCGAGGATGACGAGGACCGGGCGGCGGTGGTGCCGCCAGGCGACCCAGCCCAGACCGTGCCAGGGAACCGGGCGGACCCTGCCGGTCGGCACGGCGGCAAGGGTGCCGGGCTCATCGGAGAACCTCCGTCGCCGTCGGGCGTGGGGCCTGGGCGTCTTCGCGTAGGTAGGCCATCGTCAGCTCCTCGAGGCTGACCGCCCGGAGCCTGCCAGCCCGATGGCGTCGGGTCGGTGGTCCGCGTCTCGGCCAGCACATGGCGTTGGGCGCTGGCACTCGTGTCCTGGATGACCCGCCAGCGCGGATCGGGCGCGTCGCCACTGGGTCCGGTGAGCAACCGGTGGCCGGCGAGCAGGTCCTCCACCGCACCGTCTAGACATACCCGGCCGCGTGAGATGAGCACGAGGTAGTCCGTGACACGCTCGAGCTCGGCGAGCACGTGGGAGGAGAGCAGCACCGAGACCCCTTCTTGGGCCATGGCCGTCAGCACCGTGGCCATGAAGTCGTGGCGTGCGAGGGGGTCCAGCGCCGCGGTCGGCTCGTCAAGCACCAGGAGGCGCGGGTGGCGGGCCAACGCCAAGGTCAGGGCGAGCTGGGCACGCTGCCCCCCGGACAGCTTGCCCGCTCTGCGGCCGGGGATGATGTCGAGGTCCTGCAGGCGCCGACGGGCGTAGGCATCGTCGAAGTGTCGGTTCAGGTTGTGGGTCACATGGATCATGTCCGCAGCCGACAGGTGCTGGTACAGCGGGGTGTCCTGGGCGACGAAGGCGATCCCGTCCAGGGCGGCGACCGATCCTGCAGGCAGACCGCCCAGGACCGAGACCTCGCCGCTGGTCGGTGCGGCCAGGCCTACGACGAGGTTGAGCAGGGTGCTCTTGCCCGCCCCGTTGGGACCGACCAGAGCGATCAGCTGACCCTGGGGAACAGCCAAGGTGCAGTCCTCCAGTGCCGTCACCCGCCCGTACTTCTTGTCGACGTGACGTGTCTCGACGACGTTCACGACGCCCGCCCCACCGAGCCGGCCGGCAGCTCGCGGTCGTCACGTCCGGCTGCGTGACCGCGGCGCTCATCGAAATCCCGCAGGGTGCTGGACAGCAGGGCGACGATCCCTTCTCGGTCGAGCCCGACGACCTCCGCCTCGGACAGCCACGCCAGCAGTGATCGTCGCAACCCCGTCAGCCCGGCGAGGTCGACCCGGTTCACGGTGCCGTTGATGAAGGTTCCTTGCCCGGGCCGCCCTGCGGTCAGACCCTTGCTCTCCAGCTCCCGGTAGGCCTTGAGCACCGTGTTCGGGTTGATGGCCAGGTCCGCGACCACCTCGCGAACCTTGGGCAGCTGGTCCCCCGGCTCGAGATAGCCGAGCCGAAGAGCCTGCTCGACCTGCTGGACCAGCTGCAGGTACGTCGGAACACCCGAGAGGGCGTCCAACGTGAACGCGATCGGCGACACAACCGATCGTCCCCACCCCCGCTTACCTCTTTAACTACACCCATAGTGAAGAGTAGCCCCCACCGTGGTGGGATTGCTCGGGGGTCGGGCGCCTTACAGGTCGCGTCGATCGGCGGCACATGCGATGCTTAACGATGTATCGCGAGCGTCACGATGGAGAGGACACGGACCATGTACCACCACGGCAAGGGAACCTTCGGTCCCGATCTGGGTAGCTTCGCGCGCAACGTCGCAGGCCTCGGCATGGGCGGACCGGGACCGGGCTTCGCGCACCCGGGGCGAGCACGGCGCGGCGACATCCGCACCGCGGTCCTGCGGGTGCTGGCCGACGAGCCGATGCACGGCTACCAGATCATCCAGGAGCTCTCCGCACGCAGCGGCGGCACATGGAACCCGAGTGCCGGCTCGGTGTATCCCATGTTGCAGATGCTCGCCGACGAGGGACTGATCGTCGCCAAGGAGAGCGGCGGCAAGCGGGTCTTCTCGCTCACCGACGTCGGCACGGCGGCGGTGGCCGACCTGGCCGATGAACCGGCGCCGTGGGACGTGGCGGCCGGGCGCTCCGACCTGTCCGGCTACGCCGCGCTTCGGGAGGCCGGGATGCGGCTGGCCGCGGCGGTGCTGCAGATCGGCAAGTCGGGCGACAAGACTCAGATCATGTCGACCATCGAGATTCTCAACGCCGCGCGCAAGCAGGTCTACACGTTGCTCGCCCAGGACTGAGCGGTGACGGAGTCGCCTCGACTGCGGTCCCGCTACCGGCGGATCGTCTCGTTCTTCGCCGGGGTGATGGCGAGCTTCATCTTCTGGGAGATCGTCCTGCCCAGGCTCGGGCTGCGCCGGTGGTCGAACGGCAACCGGAGGGACCGGAACCGTCGCACCGCGGTGCGGTTCCGGGCGCTCGCGATGGCGATGGGCGGCCTGATGATCAAGGTCGGCCAGTTCCTCTCGGCGCGCCTGGACGTGCTGCCGGCCGAGATCACCGACGAGCTGTCGGGTCTGCAGGACGAGGTGCCACCGGCCGCGTTCGCGGCCATCCGGCGGCGCGCCGAGGCCGAGCTGGGACGCACGTTGGCCGAGGCTTTCCAGACCTTCGACGAGGCGCCGCTGGCGGCTGCGTCGCTGGGGCAGGCGCACCGGGCGGTGCTGTGGGACGCCGATGCTGCGGAGACGGGTTTCGCGCAGGTCGTCGTCAAGGTGCAGCGACCGGACATCGAGCAGATCGTCGAGGTCGACCTCGCGGCCCTGCGCCGTGTGGGTGGCTGGCTGAACCGGTACAAGCCGGTCAGCAGCCGGGCCGACGTCCCGGCGCTGGTCGAGGAGTTCGCGGCCACCACGCTGGAGGAGATCGACTACGCCGCCGAGGCGCGCAACGCCGAGACTTTCGCCGGGTGTTCGAGAACGACGACCGGGTCCGCGTGCCGCGGGTGGCCTGGGAGCACTCACGGGTGCGAGTCCTGACGCTCGAGGACGTCTCGGCGATCAGGCTCGGCGACTACGACGCGATCACCGCCGCGGGCATCGACCGCGCACAGGTCGCCGAGAAGCTGGTCGAGACCTACCTGCAGCAGATCTTCGAGGACGGCTTCTTCCACGCCGACCCGCACCCGGGCAACCTGTTCGTCGCGCCCGTCGAGGGACAGCCCGGGCAGTTCCGCCTGACCTTCATCGACTTCGGCATGGTGGGACGGGTGCCCGACAAGCTGCGCTCGTCACTGCGCGAGGCGTTGATCGCCGTGGGCACCCAGGACTCGGCCCGCCTGGTCAGTGCCTTCACGACCCTGGGCGTGCTGCTGCCCACCGCCGACCCCAAGCTCATCGAGCTGGCCGTCGCTCAGGTGTTCGACCGCTTCGGCGGCATGGCATGAGCGACCTGCGCAACATCGGCCACGACGAGATGCGGGACTTCGGCCTGCAGTTCCGCGAGCTGCTGCTGACCATGCCGTTCCAGCTGCCGGAGAACCTCCTGCTGCTCGGTCGGACGCTCGCAATTCTGTCGGGCATGTGCGCAGGACTGAATCCGGAGTTCAACCTGTGGACCTCGATCACCCCGTATGCCGCCGCGCTGGTCTCCGACGAGGCCGGTGGGGGCGGGCTGCGGAGCACCGTCACCACCGAGGGCGCCAAGATCGTGCAGTCGTTGGTGGCGCTTCCCGCGCGCGCCGACCGCATCCTGACCCTCGTCGAACGCGGCGACCTCTCCGTCAAGACCCCGATGCTCGACCTGCGGGTCCGCGAGCTGGACCGCTCCGTGCGGCAGATCCCCATGGCGATCGTCTTCGCGGCGCTCCTGCTGGCTGGGGCGGTGCTCTACGCGGCCGAACCGACGCTCGCCAAGGTGCTCATGGCCGTGTCGGCCCTGCCGCTGATCGGCGCGCTGCGGCGCGGACCGCGGCACCGGTAGCGTCGGCACGCCGCCGCCGTCACCAAGCTCATGAACCACAACACCTAGTGCCCGTCGGTGGCCGGCCGGGTGTGGCCGTCCTGGTAGACGATCGTCGTGATGTGGCCGCTGCCGACGACGAACTCGCCGACCTGCGTCTTCCCGTCGGACTGGTAGACCGGCACCGCCCATCCCTTGCCGACGTTGGCGGCTTGCCGGGCGAGCGCCTCTTCGGGCGTCTTGGGCGCGGGGCCCCCGCCATTGCCTGCCCAGTCGAGGTCAGGTCCCCACGTGTAGCCGTCGCGACCGTTTGTCGCCTCCACGGCGACCAGGTCGGGACTGCCGTTCTGGTTGGCGACGCCGAAGGTCTTGCCGTCGGCGTTGACGCCCCACGGCAGCGTCTCGGCCGAGACGTACTCGAGTTGCACCTTGAAGGTCGCGCCCGGGTCGGCGCTGAACGTCCACGACGTCTGACCTGCGGGCAGGTCGGTGACCCAGCTGCCGGACGGCGAGGCAGCGTCGGCGTCCGCGGCCGAGCACCCGATCGTGGCCCCGCCGCCCAGCTGGAGCGTGCCGCCCGTGAGGCACCAGAAGTACATCCGCACTTTGGTCGCGGCCGCCGGGCGCGCACCCATGTCCACGGTCGTCGTTCCTGTCACCGTGGAGGTCACGGCCGGCGCGAGCGCGGTGATCTCCTCACCCCCTGGTGCGGCGAGCCGATCGGCCAACGCCGCACCACCGGCGCCGGCGATCGCGAGGCCGGCAACGGACCCCACGCCGATCAGGAATGGCCGGCGCCGGTACCAGGGCACCGGTGCCGCGGTGACGCGCGCGACGAGTTCGTCGCGCAGCGCGGCGGCGAACGGCGGGTCGAGGACGGCGATCATCGGGCGCCTCCTGTGGGGACGATGCTCATCGTGGTCAAGTGGGTACGCAGGCGCTGGCGCGCACGGTGCAGCCGCACCTTCGCGGCGCCCGGGCTGATGCCCAGCACTGTCGCGGCGTCCGCGATCGAGACGTCCTCGACGATCACCAGCGTCACCAGCTGCAGGTCACGAACGGGCAGGTGCCGCAGCGCGGCAGCCAGGTCGGGTGCGATGACATCGACGTAGTCGGCCGGGTCCAGCCCGTGCTCGGTGCGTGGCAGGCGCTCCAGCACGCGTCGGTAGCGAAGCGTCGAGCGCCGCAGGTTGCGGGCGACGTTCGAGGTGGTCACCAGCAACCACGGCAGCACCGAGCCATCGATGAGCCGGACGTCGTCCCGACGCCGCCACAACTCGAGGAACGCCGCGGCAGTGACGTCCTCGGCGTCGGCCACGGTGTCCACGAGCCGCAGTGCGTGCCGGAACACCCGGTTGCGGAGCTCGTCAAACACCCGCCCGAACGCCTCACCGTCACCCGCGCACGCCGCCGCCCAGTCCATCGCGTCGTCGCCGCCCACACCAGGGAGTGTCCGCCACCGCCGGTGCGGTTACACCCAATTCACCGTGACCCTCGCCCTCTGGCAGCAGATCGACGGGGAGCCGGCGCGTGGACCGGATCGTCGCCGGGGCGGCGCGGGTTCGTGGGTGAAGCGCAGCGCCTGCTAGAGGATCGGCACAACGAGGAGGACGGACCACAACGTCGGCGGGATGAGCGCCGCAAGTTGCACTGCCCGAAGGCGAATCGGCCGGGGCGGCCCGCCCAGAAGCGCCGAGAAGCGGCGGGTCGCGGGCCGCCAACGTCGTCGTTGCGGAGCCAGCCGTGTAGAGCAGCGACCGCACGCCGGACCACCGCGGGCCGCCGTGTTCGATCGCCGTCGACGCGCCTCGTTGCCACCTGCAGTTGCTCATCGCGTGCCTCCGGGCTCTGCCTCCTGCGGAGCGTGGGACTTCGTCCCCGGTGCGATCCGCGCGGGCCGGGAACCTGTGGACGAAGCCGTCCATCAACACGGGGGCGGATCAGGACCCAACGTGCGAGGGAGTTGAGGACCTGCCTCGACGCGCGACGGCTCGCTCTCGATCAGGCCGTCGTCGTCGGTGGTTGGTGGAAGCATCCGAACATGAAGTTCATGCGGTACCGCCGCCCGTCCCTGAGCACGCTGCTGGGCGTCACCAAGGCCAAGCGGCGGGTGAAGCGGGAGTTGGGGATCAGCCAGGTGCAGGCGTGGACGAAGTCGAGCCGAGTGAAGCAGCGCGCCAAGTACCACCTCGGGCTCTACTCGCCGGTGATGCGCGTCGTGCGCCAGACCTCGAAGGGCAAGGTCCCGACGCCGCTGGGGCTGTTCACGAAGAAGCGATAGGCGAGGCTCGCTGCTTCTTCGTCGACGAGGAGGTGGTATGACTGGTTATACTCGGGCCATGAAGACGGCGATCTCGGTTCCGGATGGCGACTTCGAGCGGTTCGAGCGTGTCGCGGCCAGGCATGGCATGAACCGTTCGCAGTTCTTCCAGCTCGCCGGCCGCAAGCTCGCCGACGAGCTCGAGGGCGAGGCGGAGCTCACGGCGCTGGCCAACGCGGCGTTGGCGCGCGCCGGTCAGCCGTCCGGCGATGGGCTGCTGCTGGCCGAGTCCGAACGCATCGTCGCCGAAGGCTCCAGCTGGTGATCGAGCACGGCGATATCACGTGGGTCGACTTCGGATCGCCGCGTGGGTCGGAACCCGCGAAGATTCGCCCTGCCCTCGTACTGCAGGCCGACTGGCTGCTGGCCACAGCGATCAACACCGTGATCGTCGTGCCACTGACGTCCAACCTCGAGCAGCAGACGTTCCCAGGCAACGTGCTGGTTCCTGCGGACGCGTCGGGGTTGGACAAGGACTCGGTCGCCGTGGTGAGCCAGACCGGCCCAGTCAGTCGCGAGTACCTCGAACCGTTCCCCGTTGGTCATCTGCCCGGCTACCTGCTGGCGAGGATCGGCGACGGCGTTCGGCTTGTCACCGGAATCTGAGGGCCGCGGAGTGGAGATACCCGACACGCGCTACCGGCGCCGCTGCTGCGCCGTCTTACGAGCCGCAAATGCCGCACACAGGCCCAGGGGCTTGGGCTGCGACGCGCGGCCGCCTTGCAGCCGGATCCATCGGGTTCTTGCGACACCTGTGCGACACGCCGGAACGTTTTGCGCAGGTCAAGTGGGTTGTTGTAGGTGGTTTCGGTAAGTCACCTGACCTGCGGGGGAGCGGGGTGCGCTGATGGCTGGTCCACAGCAGGTCGGGGGTTTGGTCCACAGGTGGACTGCCGTTCGGCGCGGCTCCGTCCTTCTGACCTGGACGGATGTGCGGCCAGTCAGGGTTCGGTACTGCCGGGCACGTAGTCCATGTTGAGACCGGTGTCTGCCCAGGACACTCGCGCACCTGTGAGGGGTGCCGGCGGCAGGGACCACCATGAGGTCGGGCCGTTGTAGGACCAGCGACCCGTGGCCCGGTCTCCGTAGTCGAGCAGGACCACGCCCGTCCTAGCGAGTCCCCCGAGGGCACCGGCGAGGAATGCCGAGGCGGTATAGCGCCTCTGTCCGATCGCGGTATGGCCATACCGCTCCACGAGGAAGGCGAAGTCCTTCGGCTGCGCAACTGCGTAGGCGTGCTCAACCACGCCGTATTCGGCCCAGCAGCCCGCGAACGGGCGCAGGATCGTCGGAAGCTCGACGCGGAGCCCGAGTTCAGCGACGAGGCCAGAGCCGTCATCGGTACCGACCTCCGGCTGGCTGAGCCAGGTCCACGGACCCGACTCGGGGTGGCCCCGCGTACGGCCGCAAGTGAAGACCAAGGCACCTTCGGCTGCAGGCAGCCCCGCGACGGCCTCATCAGCGTGGAAGGGGCAGACCTGGAAGCTCATCAGTGGACACCGCCCTCGGCGCGAACGGTCCGCCACCGGTCTGCCTGCGCCGGCGTCACCTTCCAGTACACCTGGTCGTCCAGCCGTAGCTCCCGACCGCCGCGGGCAAGCGCTGGCCAGCCCACGTTGGGGCCGTAGTGCTTTGCCAAGTGCCGAGTGAGCTTGCGAGCCGCATCGCGCCACTGCTGGATCGACAGCCCCGCCTCTGCAGCGACCTGGGCGGAGGAGAGCCACCCATTCTCGTGCGCGCTCAGCACGTCGAGGGCGAGGGCCCACCGCTGGACCGTGACGAACTCGCCCCCGGAACTGGCCAGCTTGCGCAGGTCAGCGAGGTCCCACGGGACCAGCCGGGCACCATCGGGGTCAGCTGAGGCAACACTCCCGGGGGCGGGCAGCTCCGCGATGTCCACTCCGCCCGGACCGAGCCCGCGTTCGGCTTCTCGGGCCGAGACGAGCGCCGCGAACTCCTCAAAGTCCTCCTGCGGGACCAGCAACGGGATCCATGTACGCATCGCGCTTCGCTCCTTTGCGCTGTCCGATTGACAACCCCACTGTACAACCCACTGTTCGAGCCGCACAAGGGCAGGATCCCGTCGTCGGCCTGATCTACGAGTAGTCGGTCTGGACGCGAAGGTTGTCAACGACGGCTGAAAACTGAGCAGGTTTCGACGGCCGAAAACTGAGCACCTGCGGTCAGTTGTCGCGGTCCTTGGCGAGCAGTTCGCGGCGGGCGCGGGTGCGGTAGGACTCCCCGGCCAGGGTCAGGACTTCGGCGTGGTGGACGAGCCGGTCGATCATCGCGGCGGCCACGACCTCGTCGCCGAAGACCTCACCCCAGCGCCCGAAGGGCAGGTTCGAGGTGACCAGGATCGAGCCTTGCTCGTAGCGGGAGGCGACGAGCTGGAAGAACAGGTTCGCGGCGTCGTGGTCGAAGGGGATGTAGCCGACCTCGTCGATGATGATCAGCTTGTAGCGGCGGATCTTCTTCAGCTCGGCCTCCAGGGCCCCGGCGTGGTGGGCGGTGGCCAGGCGGGCGATCCAGTTCGTGGCGGTGTCGAACAGCACGGAGTAGCCGGCCTGGGCGGTGCGGATGCCCAACCCGATGGCCAGGTGGGTCTTGCCGATCCCGGGCGGTCCGAGCAGGACCACGTTCTCGGCCTTGGGCACGAACGTGACGGTTGCCAGGTGGGCGAGCAGGTCCTTGCGCAGACTCGGTAGGTGGTCGAGGTTGAAGTCCTCCAGGGTCTTGACCGCCGGGAAGTGCGCAGTCCGGATCCGCATCGTCGCCCCGGCTGACTCGCGGTCGGCGACCTGGCGCTCGAGCACGGCCGCGAGGTACTCCTCGTGGGACCAGTTCTCGGTCCGGGCCGCGTCGGCCAGCTGCTCCCAGGTCCGCCCGATCGTGGGTGTCTTCAGGACCCGGGTCAGGTAGGCGAGCTTGGAGCTCAGGTGCTCGGCGCCGGCCGCGGTCGTCGTGGTGGTCTTGGTCGAGGTGGTCATCTGCGCTCCCTGGTGATCGGGTCGGTCTGGGACGGGCGGGGGTCGAAGTCGACGCCGAACAGGGCGTCGTAGTCCGGCAGGGCTCGGATCGCGACCACGTGCCCGTCGGGGTGAGACCGGGTGGCCTGGGTGCGGCGGCGCTGGGCGAGGTCGGCGCGCAGCAGCCGGGCGGTCTCGCGGTGGGTGGGGTCGGTGATCGTGGCTGCGGTGGCCCAGCAGCGGGCGTGGTCGGCGACGACCTGCCCGGCGCAGGTGACCACGACACGGGCCGGGGTTGCGAGCACGTCGACGAACCGGCCGATCGCGCGCGGGTCGACCGAGTAGTCGTTGGCGTCGACGCGGACGTAGTAGTCCCGGCCGAGGCGGACCCGGTTGGTCAGCCCGACCGCCGGCGCGAAGGGCGGCAACGCGACCATCGCGGCCCGGTCCGCAGCCCACCGGTCGACCGGGCGCCCGCCGATCGAGCGCAGGTGGCGGGTGTTGGCCCGCTCGGCCAACCACTGAGTCATCTGGTCGTTGAAGTCCAGCGGGGAGGTGAAGGTGCGCCCGGGCAGGAACGAGGTCTCGAAGAACCCGTTGCGGCGCTCGACCAGGCCCTTGAACTCCGGGTCCCTCGCCGGGGCGAGCTTGATCCGGACCCCCAGCGTCCCGGCGAACCCTGCGGCCTCAGCGGTCAGCTTGCCCGTCCCGCCGATCGCGGCCTCCCGGTCCCAGACCAGGGTCCGCGGGCAGGCGCCCCACCCGATGGTCGCCTCCCACATCCCGGCCAAGATGTCCCCGGCCTTGCGCGAGGGGATCATCATCGCGTCGGTGATCCGGGAGTATCCGCAGGTCATCGCCAGGACCGGCAAGATCCGCTGCTGTCCGCCGCCGACCGGGATGCCCACCGGCGGGAACCACAGATCGCACTGGGCGACCTCGCCGGGGTCGTACTCGACGCGGTCCGTGGGGTCGACCCCGGCGAACAACGGGCGCAGCTCGCGGATCCGATCCTTCAGGATCGTCAACGACCGGTCCCAGCCGATCCGCTCGGCGATCACCGTCGCGGGCATCGTGGGGAACTCGGCCAGCAGCACCCGGACCCGCGCCTCGACCGCGTCCACGCTCGAGCCGGCCGGCGCCCGCTCGTACTTCGGCGGCCGGTCCGAGGCCAACGCCTTGGCCACCGTGTTCCGCGAGATCCCCAACGTCCGGGCGATCCCGGCCTGGGAGATGCCCTCCGACCGATGCAGCCGACGGATCTCGGCCCAGTTCTCCACAGTGATCACACCCCAAGCCGTACCCCGGGGTGCTCAAGATTCACCCGTCGACTACGGCCCAGTTTTCACGCGTCGCCGACAAAGGTTGCTCGAGTAGCCGGCAAGCGATCGGGTGTCCCGGGTTTCGCCGTAAGGCGCACCTAGCATTGCCCCTCGTGCCCCGCTACCGCCTGCCAGCGTCTTTGATCCTCGTCTGTGCTCTGGCGGCCTGCGCGCCGTCGGTGGCCGCGGCGCCCCCTGAGACGACCGCTGCCGCCGCAACCCAAGCCGCTTCCCCTTCCGCACCACCGACCACTTCGGGCACGGTGGTCGTCTCGTTCGCCTCGGACGCCTGGGTCATTGGCCGCGGCGCTGACGACCCCGCTGGCGAGATGTGCATGTACATCGGGCAGGTACCCGAAGGCGGCGATCTCAGCGATCTTGACCAGGCCACCATCCAGGATGGATCCGGCGAAGTAGTCGCCATAGCAGCCGGCGAGGCTGCCAAGTTCAGCGAGACACCCGAGCGAACCTGTGCGCGCACCTATGTGTTCTCGGGACTTCCCACCGCAGGCTTCTTCACGCTTCATGTCGGACCATATACGTCACGGGTCCTCGCCCCAGCGGAGATCGAAGCCGGTCTGAACTGGCAGCTCAACCCGTAATGCGCGGCTCAGATTGGCGCTGGCACGACGCACGAAAGTAGGGGCCGCCGTGGTGACGACCTCTGCGAAGTCAGGCTCGCGCGGACGTGCCGAACACAGAGGCCGGATCCGAAGGGCTGGCCCGAGAAGGACGCCGCCGAAACGCGAGCGGCCGTGCCGCGGTAGCACATGGCCGGATCGCGCATCGAAGCGCCATGGACTCTCTGAGACGGTATGCGGGAAGGTTCGGCCGTGAGCGACGACGAAGCCCCTCAGACCCACGCCACCAGCGGCGACGAGACGACGGCCGTGAGTGGGACAGCAGGAACGTCCACGGCCCGAGAGGTGGCGATCAGGAGGCTGTGGCAGCCCTTCGACGCCTACATCGACATGAGCCACGAGTACTTCGCGACCGAGTTCGTCACCGATCTCGCCGAGCGCCTCGCCGAGGTGTCGGACGGGGACCTGGTCGCACCGCCCGCGGTAGTGGCGGTTCCGGCACTCCAGGGGCTGGCGTACGCCCTCGACGAGCCCATGCGGAAAAGGTTGTTCCTGAACCTCATGGCCAGCGCGATGGACAAGGACAGCACCCTGCTGGCCCATCCAGCGTTCGCGCAGGCGATCAAGGAGCTCAGCGAGATCGAGGCAAAGCTGCTGCTTTCGCTGCTTCGCCACGACATGGTGGCATGCGTCGAGCTCAGGACCCCGCGGCGCTTGGGCACGGGTTACGCCACGCTGCGCCGGCACATCCTCGACTGGCACGGCCTTGACGCAAACCTTCCGCAAGAAGTCGTGCCTGGCCCCGCCTACATCGACAACTGGGTTCGGCTCGGCGTGGTGCGGGTTGACTACAGCCGGTGGGCGCTTGACCGCGGAGCGTACAAGTGGGTCACGTCTTGCCCCGAGTTCGTACGCGCACGGGTCAGTGCCGGGCGAGGATGGCGCCGCGTGTACTGGCAGCGAGGCATCGTCGAACGGACGGTCCTGGGTACCTGGTTCGCGCGTGCGACCTGCATCCTCGCCACCCCTGCGGCCGCGGCCGCGACCCCGACGACGCGCCCTTCTCGGCTGCGCATGAGGGTGCGCCACCCCGCCCGTTGAGGATGTGTCGCAACACGAGTGTGAGCCAGGACCGCGAGCGCGTCCGAGCAGGTGAACAATCGCCCGGCGGTACCCGGGACCATCGTGAACGCGACCCTGTCGCCAGCCGGCTCCGGCCGTGTCGAGGAAGGTGTTCCAGAGCCGTTCTGCGGCTTGACTGGCACCGTGCACGGTCGAGGGCAAGGTTGGCGGTGGACCCGAGGCTGCTCCATCCGTCCTTCCAGATCGTGCCTGACAAGTCACCCGTGAAGTCGCTGATCCGCGTCACCGTGCCGGGCCATGCTGGGCGACGTTGAGCGCGAAGTCGAAGGGGCTTCGATGGGACGCATGCAGGACTCTGACTGTGCCGCCGCAGGCGGAACGCGTTGGGTGCCTCGCGCGGACGAGGCAGCGCAGGGTCCTCGACTCGGGTGCCGTAAGCACGGGAGTTGCACTCCTCGGAGCAGTACGGCTGTCAGCGCCCGCCGAAGCCTTCGGCAAGAGCTTTTGTTGCCGCCGGGGAGGCAGCGCGAAGCTGTCCCTTCTCTGGGTCGAACACGAACAGCAGCACCCCCGCCCGTTCCGCGAATGCGACAGCATCGCGACTGAATGACCCACTCGCGAAGACGATTCCGGTGCGCCCCTCGGTGCCGGCGATGCCTGCCACTTCGCGAACCGTTGGCGCTCCCACACCGCCTAGCCAATGCTTGACCTGAGCGACGTACTTCTCGCTGGTGACGTCGATACCGCCGTCCTGGCTGTACCGGGTCACCTCGGCGTCCGCGACACCCAGGTGACGCATCCAGTCGGCGCACAATTGTTCGGCGCCGGCCGGCGACACTCCATACGGCAGGGGCTGGGGACTGGGGACCAGGGACGCCGACGTCTCATGCGGCCCGACCGCTCCAGGCGCGGATGCGCGCTGCGCCGCGATCTCACGGTCAAGCAGTTCGAGCCCCAGCGAGGCAGACTCCGCGGTCCGTGGATCAGACGACCACGGCGCTCGTGGACCGATCCCATTGGCCTCGCGCGCCACCATCACGATCCAGCCCTTCTCTCGGTTGATCGCGGGCTCGTCAAGTGTCTGATGGTTCGCTACGAGGCGGTCGATCGCCACCCGCACCTGCGCCTCGACACGCCGTCTCGGGTCCCCATCGGTCGTCATGCTCAGATCATGCCCGAGGCGACCCGCTCGGGTGGGTGTGCAGAAGGCGCTCTGCGGGCGGCCAAGGCGACAAGTTGCTAATCCACCCTGTTGCTGGTCGTTCTTCGCAGACGTGGCCGGCCGAAGTCCTAGCGTGGCGACATGACGACCATGACACCCAAGGCCGCCCGCGCCTTCTGGCTGGCGCTCGTGGACAACGCGGCGCGGATCCTCCTTGAGGCGGATGTTCTGTTCCCATCGCCGCGCGCGCAGTCGCTGGCGGTCGTTGCGCAAGAAGAACTCGGGAAAGCGGTCTGGGTCTACAGGACCTTCTGCAGCGCCTGGAGCGACGGAGACGAAACGCCCAGAGAAGTGCCCGCGCTGCGCAGGGAGGGGCGTGCTCACATCGCGAAGTTGTTGGAGGCCGCCGATTTCAGCGTTGCGCTTCTAGAAGTGCCGGGCAGTCCCGGGCCTGTAGAGATTGAACTGGTGAGGACCCACGCCCCCGAGGTGCGTACCTGGAGGGCGTCGCCCAGACAACCTGGCAAAGCAGAAGGGCTTCTACGTCGATCTCGAGGAAGACGGCACCTTCACGGTGCCCCACGAGATCCACAGGCCGCTTCTGAGGAGTCAGATCTGGGAGGCGGCGGACATGATCCAGTGGTGCCTCGACGAAGACCGTCTTCGAGCGAGCGTGACGGGCAATCCAGTCCCCCTGACCAAAGACCTGCAGGCGCGGCTTCGAGCCGCCTTGGTGCACGGCCCGGACGAGTAGGCGCGGAGGACGCACGGAGTAGAGCGGCATCGGCAAAGCGACCTGCTCCTCCACGTACCCCATGCCCGCGCCGACCGCCGTTCGTACAAGTGCGGGACCGAGTCACGGCTTTGGGCTATGGACCTCGGTGCGCCCCGGCGGCAGCAGGAACGACACGGACCGCGCGACGTCCCGGCCGGCAACCAGTCGGTGCGGGCACTCTGCGGGTTGGTGGCTACTTCGAGGAACCGGATCTTGACGCGGTCCATCGTCCAGGACAGCGCGGTGGCCGGCCGCCACTCTTCGGACCCGTCCTGCCATCGCAGCCGGACGATGACCGGGATAGCCACGTGGTAGACGAAGGGCACCTCGTGCGGCAGCTCGGCGTTCGCCAGCACTCGCGCCGGCGTCCTCGAGTCCTCAGGCACGTACCAAGGGTACTCGTACAGATGTTCGATCGTTGGGCGCATCCGCCACGTCGCGTCGCCCGGAGTCCATGCCCATCCACCACGGTGTGAGACGGTCGCCTGCCTACAAACTGCCTACAGAATATATCCAGAAGCCCCTCCGCTCCACCGAGCGAAAGGGCCTCTGACCTGGTACTTCATGTGTAGCGGGGGGACGTCGCCGGTCTCGGTGCCCGAGTTGCACGCCGCAGCGTTGGCGCTGGTCAGCGCCAGGAGTGTGCGCGTGTGCACAGGCGCGGCGGAGATCACCGGTGCCGGGGTACTCGGTGGCGTGGAAGTCGTCACGCACCGACTAGAGCATCCTCCTCCAACACCCCAGTGATCGCTTCTACCGTCGCGACGGTTTCGCGGGAGCGTCGGCAGTGGGTCTGCGAGTGGTGCGGTTCGAGCGGGTGCTCGCACCGCGACAGACGTTCGATTCGACGGCCAAGCAGATGTAGGCCGCGTCAAGAATCGCCCTGCGGGAGAATGCCCGTGCTCCTCCGCGAACTCGAACAGGAGGTTCCGCGTGGTGGCGGCGAGCTCGACGACCCAGCCGTATGCCCCGTAGTGCTTCTTCTACTTCTGGTCTTGATCGCGATCCTGGCGATCCTCGCATGATCAGTCCGGGACTTCAGTGAGAAGGCGACCGGCAAGGAGGTCACCGACGAAGATCTCAAGGCTCGCGGCAAGAACGTCTACATCGCCACGGTCAGGGCGCGGCACGCGCCCGTGGGTGAGCGCACTGCGCATCGCGTAACAGCGGGTGAAGAACTCGGCCGGGGCGTCGTCCCCGTACGTGCGAGGCTCCAGGGTCCGTGCCAGGCGCCGCCCGGCTTGCCCGATCGACTCATTTCGCAGCCACGTGAGAGACCCACGCAGTGAGTCCCGCTCGGACTGGGTGAGGCCAGCGTTAGCTTCGGTGGCCTCGATCATGGCGGAGACGTGCGCCCTTGATGCATCGGAGCGCGGCTGGAGGTCGAGCAGGGTCTCGACCGCCATCGTCAGCATCAGCAGCCGTGAGTCCGCCGATGGCTGGAAGAAGGAGCCGCTATACAGGTCGAAGGCCAGTCGCTCGGGACCCTTCAGGGGATCATTGAGCCGCGCTGCCGCGGCAAGCACCAGACGGTTCTGCTCCTCGGACGGGCGCTTACATGCCTCCGCGTGCGACGCGACGAAGCGAAGACCCGGCTGATCCACGAAGACGGTGACACCGGGCCGGTCTCCCAGCACTGGGTGTCCCATCTGCTCGGAGCACCACGCCTCGCCGGCCTTCGTTAGGGTCGCGAACGGCTTCCGGTCCCCGAAGTCGGCGGCGAGGTGGACGCGGGCGAAGGCACGGCTTATGACGTCCCTCCACCGCGCGCCCTCCTGAGCAGCGTCTTCATCGTTGGCGTAGCCTTCCCCGCGGATCACCAGGCCAGTGGCGTCGCACAATCGCTCGCCGTTGGCCGCGGAGGACTTCAGCCAAACCCGACGCTCGCCGTCGTCCTGCAGGAAGAACTGCTCCTCGGTCAGTCCGAGCAGGGTTCTGCCTGGCATCGTGAAGGGCAAGCGGAAGCAATACACGGGCACTCCTGAAGACGCAGCCATGTCCTTCGTGAGCCTACGCAGTGCACTCCGCCCAACCGGGTAGCCGGGCTGCGGTTCCCGAGGTTCCGAGGACTCGGTTCGCGGCGGCTCGTACCCGTGCGGAGGAGTGCCGCGTGAGGCGCTCCGCAAGAGGGCGAAGCTGTTCTGGGGCTTCGTCGGGCCACTCGTTCACCACGACCACGACGATCGCCTTGCCGATGTCCAGCCCGGCGACCCGCTCGACCATCACGTCCATGCCCAGCTCCCTCCACTCGCACCGACAGGTGCCACCTGCTCCGGTACACCCTTGGACGGATAGAGGTCCATCTCTCCGCCGGCGCCGAGAAGATCCTCAAGTCGAACAACCTGGTTCACATCGAGCACGTCATGCCCCAGACGCTCACGGACGCGTGGCGAGCCGCGCTCGGGCCGGAGGGCGTCGAACGTCACGCGGAGTTCCTCAATCGCTACGGGAACTTGACGCTCTTCTACTACGGCTACAACATTCCCGCGTCGAACAAGCCGTTCGCAGAGAAGCTGGAGTACTACGCCCAGTCGGACGTCGTGCTCACGAGGGACCTCGCGAGGTATGGCGTCTGGAACATGGAGGCGATCCAGAAACGGCAGGACTTCCTCGGTGCGCTTGCCGACGAAGTGTGGGCGATTCCGCAGTCCGCTGGCACGGGGGGCGCGACGGGACCAGGCGCCATGGAGCGCTTCCGCACGACGCTCGGTGCGCTGTGGCCGACTGTGGAACCCTTCTGCGAGGACGTTCCGCCCGCGCTGGTAGAAGCGTGGTCGGTCGAGCTCCCGCAGCACCTGAGCGGCCACGCGGGCCATGCATCCGCGGTCGCTGATCTCTCTGCGCGGCTCGTCGCCCTCAGCTCGCGGTGGGAGAAGTACGACGTTCAGCAACGCGCCGTTCTTGCGGGCGCCGTCGGCTACTTCCTCGCGCTCGACGACGTACACCCCGATAGCGGTGCCGGCGGCCTCGTCGATGATCAGGCCGTGGTCGCGGCCGCAGAGGAGTCGCTTCGTTTGTAGTGATCCGGCGGCTTGGCGGGTCCGGCCGATCGCTGACCTCGACCTTTCACCGGGCGGCGGTGGCTGAGGTCGCGGGCAGTCCTGCTGCCCCCGCCCTTCGCATCGACGCTCAACCGTGGATAGGACCCGGTAGTCTTCTTCACCTGGAAGGTGCTCCTCGAACTGGTCTGATCTGTCCATCGCAAGACACATCATCCCAGGTCAGGGGTACCTTTCACGTCACCGGCACGCTACACCCGTGAAATCTCCGGGCTAGGGCCCGGGCCGGGCAGTGACGCCCGCGACCTGCGCATCGCCCCGGGGGACGGGGCGGCCAGTGGGCGGCACCAGCCAGCTGACCGTGCGGCACACGTCGCCGGCGCGCAGCCACTCGTAGCGCTCCGAGCGTGGATCGTTGTCGTCGTCCTTCCACGCCACCATCACGTGCGTCGCCGTCCAGCGGATGGCCCGGGCGGCCCGCCACTCCTCGACGCCGTCGGACCAGACGACACGGACGATCACCAGGATCGAGCCCTGCGGCTTCACCGGGACCTTCTCGGGGATCTCCCGGTTCGCGACGAGACGTTCAGACCGCGTCGAATCTCCAGCCACATTGCAGGGCTACTCGCACACGTGTTCGAACGAGAGCGGACCGACGGCCACCGCGGGTCCGGCATCATCCGCGGGATTCCAGGGTTGTCCGATGGCGGCGTCTGTTGACATCCTGTTGCCACGGACGGCGGAGGCCCTCCCGCTCCATCGAGCGAAAGGGCCTCCGACCTGGTACTTCACTTGTAGCGGGGGGAGGATTTGAACCTCCGACCTCTGGGTTATGAGCCCGCACGCCTTGCGGCGCTCAAGTTGTCCCGCCTCGACCTGCACGACGACGTTGCGCCCTGACCAATGGCGCGCGTGGGGGGCGTTGCGGCGAGGGCTGCATGACGCGACCGCTGCGCGGTCGAGTGTGAAGCGCGTCATGTCGCCCGTTGGGAGCGACCCGGGCGGCGAAGGTGCAGTTCAGGGACCCGTCCACCATGGTCTGAGAGCGGCGCGGCCTGGGCTTCAGCGGAGCGATCCCAGAGTAGATCTTCCACATATCTTCCACGACGGAAGTTGTGAGCCTCTGACCAGCATGGATGTGGTTGTGCCCCGGGCGGGATTCGAACCCGCACGAACGGCACGAATGATGGTGAACCACTGTGAACCGTCTTCCTATATGGCCTGGTCAGCCGCGTGTCGGGCGGGAATTGTTGCGAACAGCGAAGAACCCTCGATACCGTCCGTTGTGACACGTAGTGACACGGGCGGGGTGACACGGATGGCGCATCGTTCGAGCTTCGGACAGGTGAGGAAGCTGCCCAGCGGGCGTTACCGCGCCCGGTATACCGTGCCCGGCCAGCACCAGACATGGGTCAACGCACCCACGACGTTCGCCCGCAAGGTGGACGCCGAGGATTGGCTGGCACGCCAACGCTCGGACATCGTCGACGGCGTCGTCCGGCCCAAGACGCTCGCCTCCCGGGAGACGCTGAAGACCTACGCGCCCCGGTGGCTCGACGAGCGCCGCAACAGTCGGGGCGAGCCGCTGCGCCCGTCAACCCGACGCACGTACCAGCAGTATCTCGACACGTACCTCTACAAGGCCTTCGGGGACATCCCGCTGCCGAAGATCGAGCGCGACGACGTCAGGGCGTGGTTCCGGGACTTCGCCCTCGGTAAGCCGACACTGCGAGCCCGTGTCTACGGGTTCCTTCGCGGCGTGCTGGCCACCGCCGTGGATGACGACCTGATCCCGGAGAACCCGGTCAGGATCCGCGGCGCCGGCCAGGTGAAGCCCGCGGCGGCCAAGGTGATCGCCACCCCCGAGCAGGTTGCCGAGCTCGCCCGGGCGATGCCCGCTCGCCTGGCCCTGGCGATCCACCTGGGTGCGTGGTGCCAGCTGCGCAACGGAGAGGCGCTGGCTCTGCGACGCCAGGACGTCACGAAGAGCGTGGTCTCTGTTGCCCGCGGCATCACCTGGGTCGGCGGTAAGCCGGTCTTCGGGCCGCC